>NZ_CP077249.1:1802500-4819779 GCF_019047325.1 Aeromonas sp. FDAARGOS 1403
TGAACCTACATGTGTAGGATAGGTGGGAGGCTTTGAAGGCGTGACGCCAGTTGCGCTGGAGCCGTCCTTGAAATACCACCCTTGTATGTTTGATGTTCTAACGCAGGGCCCTGAATCGGGCTCGCGGACAGTGCCTGGTGGGTAGTTTGACTGGGGCGGTCTCCTCCCAAAGAGTAACGGAGGAGCACGAAGGTTGGCTAATCCTGGTCGGACATCAGGAGGTTAGTGCAATGGCATAAGCCAGCTTAACTGCGAGACGGACAGGTCGAGCAGGTACGAAAGTAGGTCATAGTGATCCGGTGGTTCTGAATGGAAGGGCCATCGCTCAACGGATAAAAGGTACTCCGGGGATAACAGGCTGATACCGCCCAAGAGTTCATATCGACGGCGGTGTTTGGCACCTCGATGTCGGCTCATCACATCCTGGGGCTGAAGTCGGTCCCAAGGGTATGGCTGTTCGCCATTTAAAGTGGTACGCGAGCTGGGTTCAGAACGTCGTGAGACAGTTCGGTCCCTATCTGCCGTGGGCGTTGGATGATTGAAGGGAGTTGCTCCTAGTACGAGAGGACCGGAGTGAACGAACCTCTGGTGTTCGGGTTGTCACGCCAGTGGCACTGCCCGGTAGCTAAGTTCGGAATCGATAACCGCTGAAAGCATCTAAGCGGGAAGCGAGCCCTGAGATGAGTCATCCCTGACCCCTTGAGGGTCCTAAAGGGCCGTTGGAGACCACAACGTTGATAGGTGGGGTGTGTAAGCGCGGCGACGTGTTGAGCTAACCCATACTAATTACCCGTGAGGCTTAACCATACAACACCCAAGAAGTGTTCGAAGGCTTGTAGCAGATACCGAGAACGAAGAATTAAATCAGCTTTTTCAGATTGAAGATTTTTGCCTGGCGGCAATAGCGCAGTGGAACCACCTGACCCCATGCCGAACTCAGAAGTGAAACGCTGTAGCGCCGATGGTAGTGTGGCATTCGCCATGCGAGAGTAGGACACTGCCAGGCACCCAATTAAAGAAGCCCGCTCATCTGAGCGGGCTTTTTTATTGCCTGAAATTCAGCGATTTCTCCCCTAAGTGCGGTTCAGTTGTTCGATCTGCAACCTCTTTACTCACATTGCTTCTTGTGCGGTTTGCCCATTACGGGGCTGATATTTGTCCATCAATTCAATTGTTGAGCAGAAAAAGCACGGAATGTGATGCCTCTACCTTTCTTGCGATGCCCGCTCTGCTTTAATTCGTCAGCCCACGTTCGATGGGCCAAGGAATCACAATAATCTGAGGAATGGACACATGTTCAAAAGAACAGTAACGATGATGCTGGCGGCGGGAACCCTGGTATTAGGCGGTTGCGCATCCAATGGCGGTGCAGAGCAGGCGGCGGACAACAGCGATTTCGGTGGCAAGTCCATCTACCTGCGCGGGGAGATGAACGACTGGATGGCAACCGACGCGAGCAAGGTGGTCAAGGTGGCCGACAAGCTCTATATGGCCAAGGGAACGCTCAAGAAAGAGTGGGCTCCTTACAAGTTCAAGTTTGCCGACTCCGGCTGGAGCTGTGGCACCAACTTCGGCTACAAGAGCCCAAGCGATGGCGTTGCCGTGCTGGGTGGCGAAGCCGTACCGGTCAATCCCTGCTCCAAGTATGAGGACATGAAGTTCTCACCGGATGCGGATGGTGTCTATGAGTTCTATCTGAATATGGCTGGTGACACCCCGACCGTATACGTCAAGAAGCCCTGATCAGCGACGGGAAGCAAGCTTCCCGGGCAATTAAATGACGCGATGTAATGCCCCGGACCAGTACCCTGCTGGCCGGGGCATTTGCTTGTGGCAGGCATGACCAGAAAGCGCAAATAATTACTATATATTGTGATTTTATCTTTCACGTTGGCTATATGTAGTAATGGCTGTTGCTGTCATGAGGTCGCGGCATATCCAGGAGGTTGATTGAACATGGCTAAATCACATCCGGTGCGAGAGAGCGAAAGCGGCTCTCGTCATATTCCTCTGCAGGAGACTTCCCTCGAGATCTGGGACAGCAAGTACCGGCTCAAGAGCAAGGACGGCACTCCCATCGATGGTGCCATCGATGACACCTACCGGCGGGTTGCCCGTGCTCTCGCCGCGCAGGAGCATGACTCTGATGCTTGGTATGAGCCCTTCCTGTGGGCCCTGCGCCATGGTGCCATTCCTGCTGGTCGCATCACCTCCAATGCCGGCGCATTCGAGCACAAGCCCGCTACCTCCACCATCAACTGCACCGTGTCCGGCACCATCGAGGATTCGATGGACGATATCCTCAGCAAGGTGCACGAGGCAGGGCTGACCCTGAAGGCCGGTTGCGGCATCGGCTATGACTTCTCGACCCTGCGCCCGCGCGGGGCCTTCGTCTCCGGCGCCGGGGCCCATACTTCTGGCCCGCTCTCCTTCATGGATATCTACGACAAGATGTGTTTCACCATCTCGTCGGCGGGAGGGCGTCGTGGCGCCCAGATGGGCACCATGGATATCCGTCACCCCGATGTGGTCGAGTTTATCCAGGCCAAACGAGAGGATGGCCGCCTGCGCCAGTTCAATCTCTCCCTGCTCATCACCGAAGAGTTCGTCAAGGCGGTGAAAGAGGATGCCTCCTGGCAGCTTATCTTCCCCTACACCGCCAGGGAGGTGGGGCAGGATGGTATTGCGCTGGATGATCCCGCCCAGGTGGTCTGGGCCGACTGGCCGAACAGGGAAGGGGTGGTGTTCAACGCCTTGGGACAGGTCGCCTGCAAGGTCTACAAGACCCTGCCGGCCCGCAGGCTCTGGAACGTCATCATGACTTCCACCTACGACTATGCGGAGCCCGGTTTCATCCTGATCGACAAGGTCAACGAGATGAACAACAACTGGTTCTGCGAGGAGATCCGGGCCACCAACCCCTGTGGCGAGCAACCGCTGCCTCCCTATGGGGCCTGCCTGCTGGGATCCGTCAACCTGACCCGCTTCGTGCGCGATCCTTTCACCGAACAGGCGGCCTTCGACTGGCCCACATTTTGCAAAGTGGTGGCCATTTTCACCCGCATGCTCGACAACGTGGTGGCGATCAACCAACTGCCGCTGGCCAAGCAGCGCGAGGAGATCATCAGCAAACGCCGTCATGGCATGGGCTTTCTCGGCCTCGGCTCTGCCCTCACCATGCTGCGGATAAAATATGGCTCTGCTGCCGCAATCGCTTTTACCGAACAGGTATCCCAGGAGCTGGCCATGACCGGCTGGCGCGAGTCCCTGGCCTTGGCGAAGGAGAAGGGCCCGGCCCCCATCATGGAGCAGGAGTTCGAAGTGACCGGCAAGCTGCTGCGACTGCGCCCCGAGATGGCGGCAGACGGCATCAAGCCGGGCGACAAGGTAAAGGGCAAGGTGCTGCACGCGCGCTACAGCCGCTATATGCAGCAGGTAGCCGAGGTGGATCCCGCCCTGGTTGCCGAGCTGGCCGAAGTGGGGGGGCGTTTCACCCACCACAGCAGCATAGCGCCGACTGGCACTATCTCGCTCTCGCTCGCCAACAATGCCAGCAATGGTATCGAACCGAGCTTTGCCCACCACTACAGCCGCAACGTCATTAAGCCGGGCAAGAAGAGCAAGGAGAGCGTGGATGTCTACTCCTACGAGTTGCTTGCCTACCGCGAGCTGGTGAATCCGGCGGCCATGCCCTATGCCGAGGATGAGGCGACCCGGCTGCCGGACTACTTTATCACCGCCGACGACATCACGCCGGCGCAGCACGTGGACATTCAGGCGGCGGCCCAGCGCTGGATAGACTCCTCCATCTCCAAGACCGCCAATGTGCCGACCGACTTTCCGTTCGAACAGTTCAAGGACATCTACCTCTACGCCTCGGATTCGGGACTCAAGGGCTGCACCACCTTCCGATTCAATCCGGCAGCCTTCCAGGGCGTGCTGGTGAAGGAGAAGGATCTGGAGAAAACTCTGTACGAGTTCACCCTGGAGGATGGCTCAGTCGTCACGGCGAAAGGGAATGAGGAGATCGAATACGATGGCGAGCTGCATACCGCCGCCAACCTCTACGACGCCTTGAAGGAAGGCTATTACGGCAAATTTTGAGGACGAGTTCATGGTCAAGAAGATCGACGGGAAAATCGTCGCCTACCGGGTGAAAACCCGGGATGAGCCGCAAGCAGAGCCGGCCCAGCAGGATGCCGTGGTACAGATGCACGAGACAGTGCTGCGGCCGGAGCGGCTGATGGGCACCACCTACAAGCTGAAGACACCGGAGCATGTCTCCGAGCATTCTCTGTTCATCACCATCAACGACATAGTGCTCAATGAGGGGACGGTGCACGAGACCCGCCGGCCATTCGAGATCTTCATCAACTCCAAGAGCCTGGAACACTACCAGTGGATAGTGGCGCTGACCCGCATCATCTCGGCGGTGTTTCGCAAGGGGGGTGATGTCACCTTTCTGGTGGAGGAGTTGCGCTCCGTGTTCGATCCCAAGGGCGGCTACTGGAACAAGGGCAAGTACGTACCGTCCCTTATCGCCGAAATTGGCAACGTGATCGAGACCCACCTCACCGAGATCGGCATGCTCAAGGGGGCCGGGCTGGATGAGCACCAGCAGGCGTTTCTGGCCGGCAAGCAGGCGGAGATCCAAGCCGCGCAAGAAGCCGACGAGCAGCAGGCTGGGAGTGGTTTTCCCCCCGGTGCGGCGCTCTGCTACAAGTGCCACAGCAAGGCGCTGGTGCAGAAAGATGGCTGCATGACCTGCCTTAACTGCGGCGACTCCAAGTGCAGTTGAACCCTTGAGGGCCAGTAAAGGCCAGCTGCTGTTTTTCTGCGCAAACACGCGGGGTGCCCAAGTGATTTGTTGCGTGATGGTAAAATCGGGCGTAGCGTTGGAGGTAATAAAACTGTCACGGCTGTGTGGTTTCAATGACATCTGAGATTCACACACGTGGCACCTTCAGTGCCAAGGAGGATGCTTATGGACAATACGGACCGAAAGCTGTTTATCCTGGATACCAACGTTCTGCTTCACGAACCCCTCGCCATCTACTCCTTCAAAGAGCACGACGTGCTCATCCCCATGACGGTGCTGGAAGAGCTAGACAACATCAAGGATCGCCACAAGGATGTCAGCCGTGATGCGCGCATCGCCATCCGGGCGCTGGAGGACGTGTTCCGTGACGCGACACCCGAGCAGATAGTGCAGGGGGTGGCGCTGGCCGGCGAGGCGAGCGGCCACATCTCCATCTTCAGTGACCACCATCTGCCCCAGGATGCCGAGGTGTTCACCGACAAGGAGGCCGACAACCGCATCATCAACGCGGCCCTCTACCTGCAAAAGCACGAATTGAAGCGGCAGGTTGTGCTGGTCACCAAAGACATCAACATGCGCCTCAAGGCCAAGGGGGCCGGGCTTGCCCACGTCGAGGATTATCGCAGCGACCAGCTGATC
Organism: Aeromonas sp. FDAARGOS 1403; assembly: GCF_019047325.1. Classification (NCBI taxonomy): domain Bacteria; kingdom Pseudomonadati; phylum Pseudomonadota; class Gammaproteobacteria; order Aeromonadales; family Aeromonadaceae; genus Aeromonas; species Aeromonas sp. FDAARGOS 1403. The sequence goes on from NZ_CP077249.1 coordinate 1,807,959, forward strand.
GATGACATCCGGCTGCTCGCCAAGGGCTTCCAGACGGTGCCCGGCAGCTTCTGGGAGCGGGTCGGCGAGTGTGACAGCGAGACCCATGGCCGCGATACCGTCCACGTCATCGATGCCAAGCTGCTGGAGGGGGTTCACGTCAACCAGTACCTGATCGATGAAGAGAACTTCTTCGCCGCCCGGGTACTCAGCCACGACAACCAGAAGATCCGCATCAAGGATCTGGGGCGCGAGCGGCTGATGTCCCGCAAGGCGTGGGGGGTGCATCCGAAGAACGTCTATCAGGGGATGGCGCTCGATGCGCTGCTCGACCCGCACATCGATCTGGTGATCCTGACCGGCCCGGCGGGCTGCGGCAAGACACTGCTGGCCATGGCTGCCGCCCTGGAGCTGGTGATCGAGAAGGGGATCTACGAGAAGGTGATCGTAACCCGTAATACTCCGGAAATTGCCGAGAGCATCGGCTTCCTGCCCGGCACTGAAGAAGAGAAGATGATGCCTTGGCTGGCTGCGGTCACCGACACCCTGGAGGTGCTGCACAAGCAGGACGAGAACATGAGCGGGTCGCTGAGCTACATCATGGAGAAGGCCAACATCCAGTTCAAATCGGTCAACTTCATGCGCGGGCGCAGCATCCAGAACACCTTCGTGTTGCTGGACGAGTGCCAGAACCTGACCGCATCCCAGATCAAGACCATCATCACCCGCTGCGGCGAGGGCACCAAGATTGTCTGCTCTGGCAACCTGGCCCAGATCGACTCCAACTACCTGAGCCCGGTGACCTCGGGTCTGACCTACATAGTCGAACGTTTCAAAGACTTCGATGGCAGTGCCAACATCTTCCTGAACGGGGTGGTGCGCAGCAAGCTCGCCTCCTTCGCCGAGGAAAACCTCTGATCTGACTATCCATCCTCATATGAAAAGGGGAAGCCGACCGGCTTCCCCTTTTTTGATCCCGTCACCGGTCACAGCTCCTTTGTGCGGCCAAGGTAGCGCAGCAGCCCGGGGTGATCGCTGTTTTGCAGTATGTCAGGTTTGCCTTGCAGGGCGATGCGCCCCTCGTCGATGAACAATACCTGATCGGCGAAATCAGCAGGGCATCCTCCGGCCTGATAGTGGGAGACCATCAGCTTGTTAGCCATTCACTATGGCGCTAGAGCGCGGCCAAGGTAGCGCAGCAGCCCGGGGTGATCGCTGTTTTGCAGTATGTCGGGTTTGCCTTGCAGGGCGATGCGCCCCTCGTCCACGAACAATACCTGATCGGCGATGAGCTGGGCATCTTCCGGGTTGTGAGAGACCATCAGCACGGTAATGCCTTGCTCGCAGGCGAGCCTGGCCACCTCCGCCAGCATCTCCCGGCGCAGGGCCGGATCGAGCGCCGAGAAGGGCTCATCCAGCAGCAGTAGCGGCTTGCCGCGTACCAGGGCGCGGGCCAGCCCGACCCGTTGCAGCTGGCCACCGGAGAGCTGCTCCGGCAGGCGCGTGAGCATCTCGCCGAGGCCGACCCGGTTCGCGGCATCCTTCACCTGAGCCCGCTGAGCGGCGTTCAGGCGCAGGCCGGGGTGCAAGCCGATGGCGATATTGTCGAATACCGACAGGTGCAGGAACAGGTTGTGATCCTGAAACAGGGTAGTCACGGGCCGTGCGGCTGGGCCCAGCGGCAGCAGATCCTGATCGTCGAAGGTGAGGGTGCCGGATTCTACCGGTACGAAACCGGCGATCATGCCGAGCAGGGTCGACTTGCCTGCCCCGCTCGGACCGATCAGCGCGGAGATCTCCCCCTTGGGCAAGGTGGCGCTGAAGCTGACGCGCCAGTCCGGGTAGCTGGTCACCAGCGTATCAATGTTCAGCATGTTTTCCTCTCAAGGGGGGCGTTTGAGCGGCCAGCACAGCCGCCGAGACGGTAGCGCCGGGTCTTTTGTCTCTCAATGGTCGGCATGCTTTCCTCCAAGCCCCCGCTCTACCAACCAGAACAGGGAGAAGCAGAGGGTGAGCAGCAGCAGGGCGGTGGCGGCCGCCTCGGTCAGCCGGTAGCTGCCGAGCTGCTGATAGAGCAGCCAGGGCAGGGTGGTGAGCTCCTGACTGCCGAACATGGCGATGGCGCCGAGATCCCCGAGCGACAAGATCATGGCCAGCGCTGCTGCCTGGCCCAACGGACGGCGCAGCAGGGGCCACTCCACCAGTCGCAGGCGATGCAGGCCGTGTACCCCCAGGCTGTCGGCCAGCCGGTCGTACTGGCGCACCACCAGCTGCATGGGGGCGGAGAGGGTACGCAGCACATAGGGCAGCGCCATCAGGGCGTTGACCAGCACCACCAGCCAGGGGCCGAGGGCAAAGACATCGGCAAACGGCATGCACAGGATGAAGAGGCCGGTGGAGAGCACCACCGCCGGGATCATCAGGATCACCGAGCCACTGGTCTCCCACAGGGCGGCGGCCCGCCGCTTGTGCTCCCGAACCCGCAGATGGCGGCTGGTGAGCAGCAGGGCGCTGCCGAGCAGGGTGGCCAGGCTGCCCGCCGCCAGCGCAATCAGCAGCGACTGGCCGCTGGCCAGCCACAACTTGCCTGAGGTCAGGGCATCCGGCAGGCCGGGATTGAGGCCGGCCACCACTATGGCCAGCAAGGGGGGCAGGAATACCGCCAGCCCGATGGCAAGGGCGAGGGCGTCCACCAGGCCGCTGCCCGGCTGATGACGATCCGGTCGCAGACAGGGGCGATGAGAGGTGATCCGGCTGGCCGGGCTACTCTGCAGCTTGTGCTGCAGCATCAGCAGGGCGGCGGTCAGGATGAGCTGGACCAGCGCCAGTCCGCCGGCGGTGGCGAGATCGAAGTCAAAGCGCAGCGCCTGATAGACGGCCACCTCCAGGGTGGTGGACTTGGGGCCGCCCCCCAGCGCCAGCACGGTGGCGAAGCTGGTGAAGCAGAGCATGAAGATGAGGCTGGCCAGCCCTGGCAGCTGGGCCCGGATCAGCGGCCACTCCAGCAGCTGGAAGATATGGGAGGAGCGCATGCCGAGCTGGCTGGCGAGGCGCCAGGAGGATTCGGGGATGCTCTCCAGGCTCTGCAGCAAGAGACGCGCGGCCAGCGGCATGTTAAAGAAGACGTGGGCCAGCAGGATGCCGAACAGGCCGTAGAGGTAGTTGCCGGGAGCGAGCCCGAACCCGTGCAGCAGTTGCGGCAACCAGCCCTGCTTGCCATGCACCGCGACGATGCCGAAGACGGCGATGATGACCGGCAGTACCAGCGAGAGGCCGAACAGCTTGATGAGCAGGGTGCGCCCCGGAAAGCGGCGCCGCGCCAGGGCGCGGGCCACCGGAATGGCCAGTCCCAGGCTCAGCAGGGTGGAGAGCAGCGCCTGCCAGAGGCTGAAGCCCAGCACGTGGCGCATGTAGGGATCGGCCAGCAGGGTGCGAGGGGCTAGCCCCCCGGCCTGCCACAACAGGGCCGCCAGCGGCCCCAGCGACAACAGCAGGATCAGGACGGTGGCGGCACTGCCCGGCAGCCACCAGAGCAGACGCGTCTCTGGTTTCACGAAGAGACGACTCACTGGGTAACGGCTTGCAGCCACTCGCGGATCCAGCTCTTGCGATTGGCGGCCACCTCGTCAGAGCTGAAGGCGAGCGGCTTAGCTACGGTGATCATCTGCTCGAAGCCCTTGGGCAGTTGCGTGTCGATCACCGGATACATCCAGTTGCCGGTCGCCATCTCGTTCTGGAAGGCGGGGCTTATCATGAACTGCAGGAACTGATCCGCCAGCTTGCCCTGCTTGGCATTTTTGAGCTTGGCGGCCACTTCCACCTGACGGTAGTGCCCCTCTTCAAACGCCGCGGCCTGATACTGGGACTTGTGCTCGGCAATCAGGTGATAGGCGGGTGAGCTGGTATAGGAGAGCACCATGTCCGCCTCACCATCGAGGAACATGCCGTAGGCCTCTGACCACCCCTTGGTGACGGTGACCGTCTTTTTGGCCAGTTGCTCCCAGGCGGCGGGGGCCTGGTCACCGTAGACCGACTTCATCCACAGCATCAGCCCCTGGCCCGGGGTGGAGGTGCGGGGATCCTGATAGATGATCTTGAGGTCGGGCCGCGCTACCAGCTCTTTCAGGCTCTTGGGGGGCAGCTTGAGCTTCTCCTTGTCGTAGACGAAGGCGAAGTAGCCGTAGTCGTAGGGGACGAAGGTGTTATCCTGCCAGCCGCCGGGCACCTTGAGGCCATCCAGCTTGGTGGCGTGAGGGGCGAACAGGCCGCTCTGCTTGGCTTCACTGACGAGGGCATCGTCCAGCCCCAGCACCAGGTCGGCCTTGCTGTGTTTGCCCTCCAGTCGCAACCGGTTGAGGATGGCCACGCCATCTTCGAGCGGTACCAGATTGAGGGTGCAGCCGCACTCCTTCTCGAAGGCCTGTTTGATCTTGGGACCCGGGCCCCACTCGGCAGTGAAGGAGCTGTAGGTGTAGACGGTGAGGGTATCCGCCGCGAAGGCCTGAGCGGAGAGCAGGCCGGTGGCGACCAGCAGCAGGGTTTTCATGGGTGGCACTCCCTTTAGCAATGAGGTGCCAGCGGATGAGGGCGCAAAAACGAGCGCCATGCCTCAAATTCCTCCGCCAGCATTATCTGGATCAGGTTCACGGGTATAATCTCAGCGGTAGACCGCACCCCGTTTGAGAAACGCACCGCATTGTATTAACGTTCTTGGGGGGAGGCCAGCACAATTGTTTCTGCGGGCCAGCGAGACGGATCAGCTCAACAGAGGATGTTTGCGTGATCACCAGCACCAAGGAAAGACGCGCCTTCCAGCGCATGATAATCAATGCTCCCGTCACCATCTTCCAGCAGCAGCAGGTGCTGGAGGGGGTCTGCCGGGATCTCAGCGCCAACGGCATGGGCATCTCGGTGCCGGAGCACCAGCTCGATACGACCCAACCCATCCGGGTGAGCCTGGCCACCAACAACAACCTGTTGCCCCCCTTCGAGGCGCAGGCCCGTATCATCAGGGTGCTGGAAGAGGAGGACGGGCTCTTGCTGGCCATCGAGTTCCAGTCCCTCGCCTGAGCCATCCACCTCCTTGCCTCCATCGACCAGCCCTACGCTGGTCGCTTTCATTTTGGCCTGTCCCCCCTTGTTTTCATGACGTCCACCACCTATTTGTCGGTGCGAACCGGCTGCACGCTGAGCTGCTTGCTGTCGATGAAGGTCTTGCTGGTCGGCGCCAGTTGACCCATTGCCAGCTGGACCGGGCCGGTGGGTTCCATCAACAGGTAGGTTTCCCCTTCCCAGCTCAAGGTGGCCTCGCCCGGCTTGGCCGGCAGGGCCACTCCCAGCAAGGCGTGACCCGGTACGAACACCATGGCCTGTTTCAATTCGGGAAAGAGCTGGGCCAGCATGGCGGCCATCAGTGTCACCTTGCTGTCGCAGTCGCCCTGATTTTGCTCCAGTACTTGGCGCGGGCTGAGAAAGCCCTTGCCTTGGCGGCCCGACTGGCTGTCGAGCAGTTGATAGGGGATGGCCTGCACGAAGTCGAGCATGTGGGCCGTGGTCTTCTGGCGCGCCTCGGTTTCCGTGCTGCCCTGCTGCTTGAGCTGTTCGGCCAGCGGCGCCAGTTCGCTGCGGCTCTCCAATGCGATGCGCACGTGATCCTGCTTGATGGCGGCGGCACCGTCGGGGGCGGTGAACGGCTGAAAATAGTGCAGCTTGAGCCACTCTGCCTCCTGTTTGTCGCGCTGCTGGGTGAGCCAGCTCATGGCTTTGGCTACCTGTTCGGGCTGACGACCCTTGAGCCTGAGCTCCATCTCGGGGCGGGAGAGGGAGAACTGCACGGCGGGGAACTCGGCCACTCCCTGCTGCAGCAGGCTCTGCAGCACGTCCTCCTGCATGCGGGCCGACCGATAGGCGATGAGCGGCGGCAGCTTGCCTGCCTCCAGCCGATAGGTGAGTTGCTGCACCTTTCCGTCCTTGTCCTGCCAGCCGACGTTGAGCTGACCGCCACTGCTGTTGAAATAGGTCTGCCCGGCGCAGACCGGCAGCGCCAGCCAGAGGCCGCAGAGCAGGGGGAGGGCGAGTGTCATCTTCATCCAGGTGTCTCGTCGGGTATGCAGAAGTGGCGGGCCATGGCGTGCACCTAGGCCTGACAATAAAACAGGGAGCCAAGGCTCCCTGTTGATTCTACTCGTTTTTTGCAATTGGCTGCTTAAATCCAGCTCGGCTGTTTCGCCTCGAAGGCGTTGATGGCGGCCTCGTGCTGCAGGGTCAGGCCGATGGCATCCAGCCCGTTGAGCAGGCAGTAGCGACGGAACTCATCGATCTCGAAGCCGAACGTGAGGCTACCTGCCCGCACCTGATTGGCTTCCAGATCTACTTCGATCTCGATGCCCGGCTGGGCGGCGACCAGCTGGAACAGGGCGTCGACCTCCTCCTCCTTCAGGCGCACCGGCACCATGCCGTTGTTGATGGCGTTGCCGTAGAAAATGTCGGCAAAGCTCGGGGCAATGATGGTCTTGAAGCCGTAGTCCGCCAGAGCCCAGGGGGCGTGCTCGCGACTCGAACCGCAGCCGAAGTTTTCGCGGGCCAGCAGGATGCTGGCGCCGGCGAACTGCGGTTGGTTGAGCACGAACTCGGGGTTGGGCTGCAGACCGGCATCGTCCAGGAAGCGCCAGTCGTGGAACAGGTGCTTGCCAAAACCGATGCGATTGACCTTCTGCAGAAACTGCTTGGGAATGATGGCGTCGGTGTCGACGTTGGCGCTGTCGAGGGGAACGACGATCCCTTTATGCTGTTTGAATCCTGTCATCTATCTTCCCTCTTACAGTGCACGAATATCGGCGAAGCGGCCGGTGACGGCGAAGGGCCGTCCGTGTTGTTTGAATGCTTTCATCCTCAACCCCTCTTACAGCGCGCGAATGTCGGCGAAGTGGCCGGTGACGGCGGCGGCGGCGGCCATGGCCGGGCTGACCAGGTGGGTGCGGCCGGCGCGGCCCTGACGCCCCTCGAAGTTGCGGTTGCTGGTGGAGGCGCAGCGCTCCCCCGGTTGCAGCCGGTCGTTGTTCATGGCGAGACACATGGAGCAGCCGGGCAGACGCCACTCAAAGCCAGCCTCTATGAAGATCTTGTCGAGCCCCTCGGCCTCGGCCTGGGCCTTCACCTGCTCGGAGCCCGGCACCACCAGCGCCTGCACGCCAGCGGCGACCTTGCGACCGCGGGCGATGGCGGCGGCAGCGCGCAGATCCTCGATGCGGCTGTTGGTGCAGGAACCGATAAACACCTTGTCGATGGCGACGTCGGAGAGCTTCTGGCCCGGCTGCAGGTCCATGTAGGCGAGCGCCTTGCGGGCGGATTGCTGCTCCATCAGATCGCTGAAGGATTCCGGCGCCGGAATGGGTTCGTTCACGGCGATCACCTGACCCGGGTTGGTGCCCCAGGTCACCTGAGGGGCGATGTCGGCTGCGTCCAGCACCACTTCGGCATCGAATTTGGCATCGGCATCGCTCTTGAGGCTCTGCCAGTAGGTGATGGCCTGCTCCAGCACCTCGCCCTTGGGGGCGAACTCCTTGCCGCGGATGTAGTCGATGGTGGTCTGGTCGGGGGCGATCATGCCGGCCTTGGCACCAAGCTCGATGGCCATGTTGCACACCGTCATGCGCCCTTCCATGGTGAGCCCTTCGATGGCCTCGCCAGCGAACTCCACCACGTAGCCGGTACCGCCAGCGTGGCCGACCCGGCCTATGATGGCGAGCACCACGTCTTTCGCGCTGATACCTTCGGCCAGCTTGCCGTTGACCGAAATGCGCATGGTCTTGGCACGGCCCTGTTTCAGGGTCTGGGTGGCCATCACATGCTCCACCTCGGAGGTGCCGATGCCGAATGCGAGCGAGCCGAAGGCGCCGTGGGTGGCGGTGTGGGAATCACCGCAGACGATGGTGGTGCCGGGCAGGGTAATACCGAGCTCGGGACCCATCACGTGGACGATCCCCTGGTACTTGTGGTTCAGATCGTAGAGGCGAACCCCGAACTCCTTGCAGTTATGGGCCAGCGTCTCCATCTGGATGCGGGCCATCTCGCCGGAGGCGGCGATGTCCTTGGTGGTGGTGGAGACGTTGTGATCCATGGTGGCCCAGGTCAGATCCGGGCGACGCAGCTGGCGGTTCATGGCGCGCAGGCCGTCGAATGCCTGCGGGCTGGTCACTTCATGCACCAGGTGGCGGTCGATGTAGATGAGGGGGGTTTCCCCTTCCACTTCCCGCACCACGTGGGCGTCGAACACTTTCTGATAGAGGGTCTTGGACATTGCTCTCTTCCTTGTTATTTGGTGGCGTCAGATGCGCGCGGCGATCTGGCTGCCCATGTCGGCGGTGCTTTGTACCGGGTGCTTGGCGCTCGCCTGATGCAGATCGGCGGTGAAGTAGCCTTCGGCCAGGGTCTGGGCCACGGCCTGCTCGATGGCCTGGGCGGCGGCTTCCTGGCCGAGGCTGTAGCGCAGCATCAGTGCGGCGGAGAGGATCTGGGCGATGGGGTTCGCGATCCCCTTGCCGGCTATGTCCGGAGCCGAGCCGCCGGCCGGTTCGAACAGTCCGAAGCCCGATTCGTTCAGGCTGGCGGAGGGGAGCAGCCCCATGGAGCCGGTGATCATGGCGCACTCGTCGGAGAGGATGTCGCCGAACAGGTTGGAGCAGAGCAGCACGTCGAACTGGGACGGATCCTTGATGAGCTGCATGGTGGCGTTGTCTATGTACATGTGATTCAGTGCCACGTCCGGATAGGACTTGGCGACTTGTGTCACCACCTCGCGCCACAGAATGGAGGAGGCAAGCACGTTGGCCTTGTCGATGGAGGTGACCTTGGCCTTGCGCACCCGGGCCGATTCGAACGCTATCTTGGCGATGCGCTCGATCTCGAAGCGGTGGTACACCTCGGTGTCGAATGCCTTCTCGGTGGGGCCTTCCCCTTCACGCCCCTTGGGCTGACCGAAGTAGATGCCGCCGGTCAGCTCGCGCACGCAGGCGATGTCAAAACCGCGATCCGAGATGTCGGCCCGCAGCGGCGAGAACTGCTCGAGGCCGGTGTAGATGCGGGCCGGACGCAGGTTGCAGAACAGCTTGAAGTGGGCGCGCAGGGGCAGCAGGGCGCCGCGTTCCGGCTGATCGTTGGGGGGCAGGTGCTCCCACTTGGGGCCACCGACAGAGCCGAACAGCACGGCGTCGGCCGCTTCACAGCCGGCTATGGTGCTCTGGGGCAGCGGGGTGCCGTGGTTGTCGATGGCGATGCCGCCCACGTCATGGCGCTCGTAGTCGAGAGTGAAGCCGAACCTGGCCTGCACCTTTTCCAGCACCTTGACGGCCTCGGCCATCACTTCCGGGCCAATGCCGTCACCCGGCAATACTGCGATCCGATAACTGCTCATACTCACACGCTCTCCGTATTGATCTTGTCTGTTTTTGCGACGTTGCGTTCCATCTGTTCGGCCACCTGATCGGCGCGCCAGATGCTGTTGATCACGTGGATCAACGCCTGGGCGGAGGACTCTATGATGTCGGTGGCCAGGCCCATGCCATGGAATTTGCGGCCCTTGTACTGTGCGACTATGTCGACCTGGCCGAGGGCGTTCTTGCCTTCCCCCTTGCCCTTGAGTTCGTACTTGTCGATGCTGATTTCGTAGCCGGTGATGCGGTTGATGCACTGGTAGACCGCATCCACCGGGCCGTTGCCGGTGGCGGCTTCGCTGACGATCTCCTGGCCCACCTTCAATTTCACCGAGGCGGTGGCCATCACCGAGCTGCCGCTCTGCACACCCAGGTACTCCAGCTTGAAGTGCTCCGGCTCTTCGTGGATCTGGCTGAAGAAGGCGAGGGCCTCCAGATCGTAATCGAACACCTGCCCCTTCTTGTCGGCCAGGGTGAGAAACTTGGCGTAGAGATCGTCGAGGTCGTAACTGCTCTCGGCGTAGCCCATGGACTCCATCCGGTGCTTGATGACGTGGCGGCCGGAGCGGGAGGTCATGTTGAGGTTGTTCTGGGTGAGGCCGATGCTCTCCGGGGTGATGATTTCGTAGGTGTTTTTCGCCTTGAGTACGCCATCCTGGTGGATGCCGGAGCTGTGGGAGAAGGCGTTGGCCCCGACGATGGCCTTGTTCGGCTGCACCGGCATGTTGCAGAGCTGGCTGACCAGAGCGCTGGTGCGGTGGATCTCGTTGTGACGGATGTTGGTGTGCACCCCGAGCAGGTCGGCGCGGGTTTTCAGGATCATCGCCACCTCTTCCAGCGAGCAGTTGCCGGCCCGCTCGCCGATGCCGTTGATGGTGCACTCGATCTGGCGGGCCCCCATCTGCACGGCGCCGATGGAGTTGGCCACCGAGAGCCCCAGATCGTCGTGGCAGTGCACCGAGATGATGGCCTGATCGATGTTGGGGACCCGGTTGAACAGGGTCTGGATGATGCCGGAGAACTCGGTCGGTACCGTGTAGCCCACGGTATCGGGAATATTGATGGTGCGGGCGCCGGCCTTGATGGCGGCCTCCACCATGCGGCACAGGTTGTCTATCGGGGTGCGGCCTGCATCCTCACAGGAGAACTCCACGTCGTCGGTATAGCGGCGGGCGTGTTTGATGGCGCTGACCCCCATCTCCAGCACGTCCTCGAAGCTCTTCTTCAGCTTGCTCTCGACGTGGATGGAGGAGGTGGAGATAAAGGTGTGGATGCGAAACGCTTCGGCGACCCGCAGGGCCTCGCTGGCGGCGTCTATGTCCTTGGGCAGGGCGCGGGCGAGGGCACAGACCCGGCTCTGCTTGATGTGGCGGGCGATGGTCTGCACCGATTGAAAGTCGCCGGGGGAGGAGACCGGGAACCCCACCTCCATGACGTCGACACCGAGCCGCTCCAGTGCCTGGGCGATCTGCAGCTTCTCCTTGACCGTCAAGCTGGCCGCCAGGGCCTGCTCACCATCGCGCAGGGTGGTGTCGAATATGATGACCCGATCTGACATGTGACTTCCCTCTTCCTAAGTTCGGTGACGTGCATCCTGCGTTGGCATAAAAAAACCCGTGCAGGGTGCACGGGTTTTTGTAAATTCCGGCTATGCCTGAGCCCGGCTACAAGGATCCCGCGCGAGAGGTCGCGATTAGGGAGATTAGTAGTAGCGGAGCGGCAATACGCATGATGAATCAATCCTTGCAGTCGATAACGCTTTTACCAATATCGAGATTTTTATGCTGTGTCAACCGTACGCACCCGGTTCATTTCGCTGGTTTATTTAATCGGATTGTAAAGGAGTGCAAATTTACTTGTCCCATATTCGGCCCTTGCCCGATTATCTGGTCATTCCTGCTGTACTCGATCATCTGTACAATCAGATCGACTTGTCAGTTTCTGCTGAATTATCCGAGGTATTAAATGGAAAAACGTAGACCTGGTCGTCCGGTCGGACGTTCTGACATTCGTGACAAGTTGCTCTGTGCCGCTCGCGAGCGTTTTCTGAACACCCCCTACAGCAAGGTGACGACCCGCGAGATCGCCGAGCTGGCTGGCTCCAATCTGGCCATGATCCACTACTACTTCGGCAGCAAAGAGGGCCTCTACAAGGCGGTGCTGGGGGATGTGGCCGAGCCGCTCGACCAGGCCTGGCACGACGAGACCGGCAACCGCAGCCTCAACGATCTGCTCAACACCTACTACCAGGTGATGGCGCCCAACAGCGAGCTGACCTCCGCCATCTCCAGCGCATTATCGACCGAGAAGAGTCCGGGTCGGGATTTTGTGCTGAACCGCCTGCTGGAACGCCAGCTGCCCCAGTTCGATGCCTTGCTGGAGTCCATGAAGAACAACGGCGAGCTGGGTGACAACCTGGATCCCGAGATGCTGAAGATCTCCTTCCTCAGCATGATGTGGCAGCCCTTCGTGATGAAGGATCTCTACGAGCAGGTGTTCGGCCTGACCGTGGACGAGCACTTCATGGCTCGCCTGGCGGATCACAACTGCCGCCTGATGGAAAACGGCCTGCGCGGCACCCTGAACTGATCATTTGCCACGCTGGTAGCAAAAAGGGCCATTCGGCCCTTTTTTCATAAATCTGTTATTTGAACGTCAACCAAGTGTCACCCCGCCGCCCTAGTCTGCTCTGAGACGCTAGGGAAGGAGGGGTTATGAACAAGATCCAGCAATGGGACCTGCAGGTGTGCCGCATCTGCCTGCTCCACGCCTACAACCGGCCACAGGCCAGGATCAGCAGGCTCATCTCCCGTACCGGTGACGGCCCGCTCTACGCCGTGCTGGCGGCCCTGCTCTGGTGGCAGGGGGAAGCCGAACGCGAGCTGGTGAAGCTGGCACTGCTGGCCTTCGCTCTCGAGCTGCCGCTTTACCTGCTGCTCAAGAATGCCCTCAAACGCCAGCGCCCGGTGGGGCTGCCGGTCTTCATCACCCCCTCCGACCGCTACAGCCTGCCCTCGGGTCACACCGCCGCCGCCTTCCTGATGGCAACCGTACTGGCGGCCAGCTTCCCGCTCTGGGCGCCGCTGCTGTTCGTCTGGGCCGCGCTGGTGGGGGCATCCCGTCTGCTGCTGGGGGTCCACTATCTGAGTGACCTGGTAGCCGGCGCCCTGCTCGGCGGTGGCTGCGCCCTGCTGGCGCTCATGTGGGGGCAGGGATGAAGATACTGTTCGGTGTGCAGGGGACCGGCAACGGCCACATCAGTCGCAGCCGTACCCTGGCGCGGGCCTTGCGGGCCCGAGGTCTCGCGGTGGACTATCTGTTCAGCGGCCGTCCTGCGGACGGCTACTTCGAGATGGCCGAATTCGGCGACTACCGCACCTTTCCCGGCATTACCTTCGTCAGCCATGAGGGGGCCATCTCGAACTGGCGCACCCTCAAGGGGCTCTCGCCCCTGCGCTTCTGGCGCGACATGCGAGCGCTCGATTGTCGTGACTACGACCTCGTCATCAGCGATTTCGAGCCTATCAGCGCCCATGCCGCTCGCCGCTGGGACAAGCCGAGCCTCACCATCAGCCATCAGGCGAGTTTCGACTGGCCCATTCCACGCTGGGGGGAGAGCGGCTTCAACCGCCAGCTGATGCGCCACTTCGCGCCGGTGCGCCAGTCCCTCGGGCTGCACTGGTTTCACTTTGGCCAACCCCTGTTGCCGCCCATCATAGATCCCATCAGCCAGGGGCCCGACAACCAGCAGATCCTGGTCTATCTGCCGTTCGAGCAGACCGAGGCGATCGCGGCCCTGTTGTCGCGCTTCAACCAGCAACGCTTCGTCTGCTTTCATCCGGCCATTCGCAGTGCCAGCCAGTGGCGCAACATCCGCTTCGAGCCGCAAGCCCGTGAGGCGTTCAAGCAGGTGCTGGCCGGCTGTCGCGGGGTCATTACCAACGGTGGTTTCGAGCTCGCCTCGGAGGCGCTCTCCCTTGGCAAAAAGCTGCTGGTCAAGCCGCTGGGAGGCCAGTTCGAGCAGCTGACCAACAGCAAGACCCTGGAACTGATGGGGCTGGCGCGGCTGATGGATGCGCTCGATGCCAACGCGGTGCGGGCCTGGCTGGATGCGACGGCCCCGGGCCAGATCTGCTACCCCGATGTGGCGGGGGAGCTGGCCGGCTGGCTCGCCGCCGGCGCCCAGGAGAGCGTGGCGGATCTCTCCCGCCGGCTGTGGGCCCGAACCCTGTTTCCGGAGGAGGTGTGCGATCGGCTGAGCGAGCTGGAGGAGGGGAGTGCACTCAGTAGTTGCTGGTTATCGCAAGTCAGCGCCTTTGACTAGACTGAGAGGGATCCCACCAAGGAGAGGACGGACACCATGCGCTTTACCAACGAAAACGGCGACACCATGAACCTGGCGGACAATCTCACCCTGCACGAGCTGCTGGACATGGGGGTCAGCATCTCGGTCTGCGAAGAGACGGATCCGGATCAGCAGATCTGGCTGGCGGAGCCGGAACAGGATCACTGATCCGCAGCCTGCCACCAAGGCCCACCCTGGCGGTGGGCCATTTTTTTCCGCTTTTGGCGGCTGTTGCAGCATGATCCGCTGGCTTACCACCCATCTTCCCCGCATTGTTCCCACCCTTTCCAGCAAGTCACTGAATGTTAATAGTTGTTTGAAATTTATGACTGTTGTGGTCAGACAAAGCCGTGGACAAGCGTTCACAAGCGGGTTAAGTTGGTTTTTCACCCGCTTTGCGGGTGAATGATGGAAAAAACCTATTTTTCTACTATCGACAGCGCCGAACTCGCCGGGTCCGTATTCAGACAACAACAACGCACGGGCCGGCGGTGCCGGGAAGCAGCGGACTGCCGATAGCTTTCGCTTAACGGAGCAAAGCCTGGAGGGCTTTATCATGGAGATGTTATCAGGCGCCCAGATGGTGGTTAGAGCGCTGGAAGATCAGGGAGTTGAGCACGTTTTCGGCTACCCTGGTGGCTCAGTGCTCGACATCTATGACGCTCTCTTTGAAAACGGCAAGATGGAGCATGTCCTGGTGCGGCACGAGCAGGCCGCGGTGCACATGGCGGACGGCTACGCCCGCTCCACCGGCAAGGTGGGCACTGTGCTGGTGACCTCGGGTCCCGGCGCCACCAACTGCATCACAGGGATCGCGACCGCCTACATGGACTCCATCCCCCTGGTGATCCTGTCCGGCCAGGTGCCGACCAGCATGATCGGGGAGGATGCGTTCCAGGAGACCGACATGATCGGCATCTCCCGCCCGGTGGTGAAGCACAGCTTCCTGTGCAAGAAAGCCAGCGACATTCCGGCCGCCATCAAGAAGGCCTACTACATTGCCGCCAGCGGCCGCCCGGGGCCGGTGGTGGTGGATCTGCCCAAAGACGTGCAGAACCCGAAAGAGAAATTCCCCTACGAGTACCCGGAGACGGTCTCCCTGCGCTCCTACAACCCGACCAAGTCGGGTCACAAGGGCCAGATCAAGCGTGCCGCCAAGCTGTTGGTGGAGGCGAGCCGCCCGGTGATGTATGTCGGCGGCGGTGCCATCAATGCCAATGCGGATCACCTGGTGACCAAGCTGGCGGAGCTGCTGAACCTGCCGGTGACCACCACCCTGATGGGGCTGGGGGCCTTCTCCGGCACCCATCCGCAGTTCATCGGCATGCTCGGCATGCACGGTACCTTCGAAGCGAACAAGAGCATGCACAACGCGGATCTCATCTTCGCCGTGGGGGCCCGCTTCGATGACCGCGTCACCAACAATGTGGCCAAGTTCTGTCCCAACGCCACCATAGTCCACATCGACATAGATCCCACCTCCATCTCCAAGACGGTGCAGGCCCATGTGCCCATCGTCGGCTCAGTGGAAACCGTGCTGGAGCAGATGCTGGAAGTGATCCGCGAGTGCGGTTTTGACAACGACAAGCAGGCGCTGGCGGACTGGTGGAGCCAGATCGGCCAGTGGCGTTCGCGCAACTGCCTGGCCTACGAGACCCACCCCACCCTGATCAAGCCGCAGCAGGTGATCGAGACCCTCTACAAGGTGACCAAGGGGGAGGCATTCGTGGCCTCCGACGTGGGTCAGCACCAGATGTTTGCTGCTCTCTACTACCCGTTCGCCAAGCCGCGCCAGTGGATCAACTCCGGTGGCCTCGGCACCATGGGGTTCGGCATTCCGGCCGCCATGGGCGCCCAGTTTGCCAACCCGGATGCCGTGGTCTGCTGCGTCACCGGCGACGGCTCGGTGCAGATGAACATTCAGGAACTCTCTACCTGCATGCAGTACGGGGTGCCCATCAAGATCATCTCCATCAACAACCGCGCCCTTGGCATGGTCAAGCAGTGGCAGAAGATGTTCTACGGCGGTCGCCACAGCCACTCCTACATGGAATCCCTGCCCGACTTCGTCAAGCTGGCGGAAGCCTATGGCCACGTCGGCATCGCGGTGAGCGATCCGGCGGAGCTGGAGAGCGCCATGGAGAAGGCCTTCGCCATGAAGGATCGGTTGGTGTTCATGGACATCTCGGTCGACCCGGATGAGCACGTCTATCCAATGCAGATAAAGTTCGGTGCCATGGACGAGATGTGGCTGAGCAAGACGGAGAGAACCTGATGAGACATATAATTTCCGTTCTGCTGGAGAACGAATCCGGCGCCCTGAGCCGTGTGGTGGGCCTCTTCTCCCAGCGCGGCTACAACATCGAGACCCTGACGGTGGCCCCCACCGAGGATCCCACCCTGTCGCGCATGACCATCGTCACCATGGGTGACGAGCGAGTGCTGGAGCAGATCCAGAAACAGCTGCACAAGCTGGTGGACGTGCTCAAGGTGTGTGATCTCAGCGAAGGGGAGCACATCGAGCGGGAAATCGCCCTGGTCAAGGCGCGCGCCGCCGGTGGCGGTCGTGACGAGCTGAAACGGCTGGCGGATATCTTCCGTGGCCAGATCGTCGACGTCACCCCCGAGCTCTACACGGTGCAGCTGGTGGGGACCAGCGAGAAGCTGGATGCCTTCATCAAGACTGCCGCCCAGACCAACGAGATTGTCGAAGTGGTGCGCTCCGGGGTGTGTGGCATCTCCCGCGCCGACAAGGCGCTGCGTCCCTGAGCCATCGCTTGGCAGCAGGCAGATTAAAGGGGCTCCTCGGAGCCCCTTTCTTGTGGGCATCTGGCGGAGTGGAGGGCTGACACGAGTCTGTCATTTTCTTTCAAATGATCGGTAAACTATCCACAAAAGCTGTGGAAAACTCTGTAGATTAGCGGTGTGTCTGGCGTTAGTGTGCTGATCTTAAAAGGATATTTGGATCTGATCTGCTCTGGGGCGCAATTGTGCAATCGACTCTGGCGGGTGTGAGTGTTTGCTTATCCCGCCGCCCTTGCAGGACTGGCACCCGTCGCCGAGCAGGGGATCCTGACAGGATCCCGATTTGATCTTGCGGATCAACATTTCCCCAAGTCAGCCATAAAAAAACCCGCCTTGCGGCGGGTTTTTCAGCAGGCAGAGCCTCGGACGATTACTCGGCCTGGGCTGCCTGGATACCGGTCAGGGCGATGGTGTAGACGATGTCGTCAACCAGGGCGCCGCGGGACAGGTCGTTGACCGGCTTGCGCATGCCTTGCAGCATGGGGCCGATGGAGACCAGGTCAGCGGAGCGCTGTACCGCCTTGTAGGTGGTGTTGCCAGTATTCAGATCCGGGAACACGAACACGGTGGCCTTGCCTGCTACCGGAGAGTTCGGTGCCTTGGACTTAGCCACGTTCTCCATGATGGCCGCGTCGTATTGCAGCGGACCGTCGATGATGAGGTCGGGGCGCTTGGCCTTGGCCAGTTCGGTCGCTTCACGCACCTTCTCTACGTCTGCGCCGGCGCCGGAGGTGCCTGTGGAGTAGGAGATCATGGCCACACGTGGCTCGATGCCGAAGGCGGCAGCGGAGTCGGCGGACTGGATGGCGATCTCGGCCAGCTGCTCGGCAGTGGGATCCGGGTTGATCGCGCAGTCACCGTAGACCAGTACCTGATCCGGCAGCAGCATGAAGAAGATGGAGGAGATCAGGGAAGAGCCCGGGGCGGTCTTGATGATCTGCATCGGCGGACGGATGGTGTTGGCAGTGGTGTGCACTGCGCCGGATACCAGACCGTCGACCTCGTTGCGCTCCAGCATCATGGTACCCAGTACCACGTTGTCTTCCAGCTGTTCGCGGGCAACCACTTCGGTCATGCCCTTGTTCTTGCGCAGCTCGACCAGACGGGCCACATAGCGCTCGCGCACGGCAACCGGATCGATGATCTCGACGCGGTCGGTCAGTACCACGCCCTGCTGTTCGGCGACGCGACGGATCTCTTCCGGGTTGCCCAGCAGCACCGGACGGGCGATGCCACGCTCGGCACAGATGGCGGCAGCCTTGATGGTCCGCGGCTCTTCCCCTTCCGGCAGCACGACGCGCTTGTTGGCCTGACGGGCCAGCTCGGTCAGCTGGTAACGGAAGGCCGGCGGGCTCAGGCGACGGGAGCGGGTGGACTTGGCGGAGAGAGACTCGATCCAGTGCTTGTCGATGTGGCCGGCCACATAGTCCTGCACCAGCTCGATCCGCTCGCGGTCATCTTCCGGGATGTCGACGTTGAAGTTCTGCAGGCTGACGGCGGTTTGCCAGGTGTTGGTGCCGGTGATCATGATCGGCAGGCCGGTAGCCATGGCCTGTTGGCACAGCGCCATCACCTGGGGTTCCGGGTGATAGTTGCCGGTCAGCAGCAGGGCGCCCAGCTTGACGCCGTTCATGGCGGAGAGGCAGGCGGAGACGATGACGTCGGAACGGTCGCCGGAGGTCACCAGCAGGCTGCCCGGACGGAAGTGCTCGATCATGTTGTGGATGGAGCGGGCGCAGAAGGTCACGGTCTGCAGACGGCGGCTGTCCAGCTCACCCTTGTGCAGGATCTTGGCAGCCAGGTGCTTGGCGAGATCCTTGGCGCGCGGGGCGATCAGCTGGGTGTTCCAGGGGATGCAGCCGAGGATGCGCAGCGGGCTCTTGCCGAATACCTGCAGTACTTCCAGGTTGTGAGCGGTGTCGGCGCCGTGGTGATGGGCTTCAAACATCTCGGTCAGGTCGGGGCGGGTCACGCCGTGCTCGTCAACCGGGGCGCCTACCTTGTTGATGACGCAGCCCACGATGCGGGGGTTGCTGACGCCACCGAAGTTGGAGCAAGCCAGCTCGATGCGCTCTTTCAGCTTCTGGCTGGAGTCGTTGCCCGGGTGGGTCACGAACACCATGTCGGCGTCCAGCGCCTTGGCGACGTCGTAGTTCAGCTTGTTGGCAAACGGCTGCTTGTCGGTCGGCACCATGCCTTCAATGACCAGCACTTCGGCACCGCTGGCCTTCACGTGCTCTTCAAAGCGGGCCACGATCTCTTCCAGCAGGATGTCGGTGTTGCTGGAGGTGATCATGTTCTCGGCGTAGGAGAGGGCGAACGGCTCGGGCGGGTTGATGTTGGCAGCAGCGCGGATCACGGCGGTGGAACGCTCGGTACCGGTTTCACCCGGACGCGGCTGGGCGACCGGTTTGAAGAAGCTGACATTGACACCGTGACGCTCCATGGCGCGAACGACGCCAAGGCTCACGGAAGTTACGCCGACACCAGTGCCGACCGGGATAAGCATAATAGTGCGTGCCACTTTATACCCCTTGTTCATTTTTGGGATCAGGAAAAGGCCGCCCTTGGGCGGCCTTGCTCTACAGCGAAATTATGCGCCGACCAGTTCCAGCGCGTCGTGGGCGATGACCCACTCTTCGTTGGTCGGGATAACCAG
The DNA here is from genome assembly GCF_019047325.1 of Aeromonas sp. FDAARGOS 1403. NCBI lineage: Bacteria > Pseudomonadati > Pseudomonadota > Gammaproteobacteria > Aeromonadales > Aeromonadaceae > Aeromonas > Aeromonas sp. FDAARGOS 1403. The sequence continues at coordinate 1,827,178 of NZ_CP077249.1, forward strand.
GGCCTTGGTGGAACCAGCCTTGGTGATCTCGCCACCCTTGCCGAAGCGAGCCTTCAGGTTGGCGTCGTGATCGACGTCGAAGCCCAGCAGACCCAGTTTGTTCAGGGTGATTTCACGGATCGGGGCGGAGTTTTCACCGATACCACCGGTGAAGACCACGGCGTCCAGACGACCGTCCATGGCGGCGGCGTAGGCGCCGATGTACTTGGCCAGGCGATAGCAGTAAACGTCCATGGCACGCTTGGCTTCTTCTTTGCTGTCGTAGTTGTCTTCAACGAAACGGCAGTCGGAAGTTACTTCGGTCAGACCCTGCAGGCCGGACTCTTTGGTCAGCATGGTGTTGATCTGATCAACGCTCATGCCCAGCTTGTCGTGCAGGAAGAAGATGATGGCCGGATCGATGTCGCCGGAGCGGGTACCCATCACCAGGCCTTCCAGCGGGGTCAGACCCATGGAGGTGTCGACGGACTGGCCGTTCTTGATGGCGCAGACGGAGCCGCCGTTGCCCAGGTGGCAGTTGATGATGTTCAGCTCTTCCACCGGCTTGTTCAGCTGCTTGGCAGCTTCCAGGCTGATGTAGTAGTGGCTGGTGCCGTGGGCGCCGTAGCGACGGATGCCGTTCTCTTTGTAGAGTTTGTACGGCAGGGCGTACAGGAAGGCTTCTTCCGGCATGGTCTGGTGGAAAGCGGTGTCGAACACGGCCACGTTCTTCTCGGCCAGCGCCGGGAACACGCGACGGGCTTCACGAATACCGATCAGGTGAGCCGGGTTGTGCAGCGGGGCGTACGGTACGGCGGCTTCGATGCCGGCGATCACGTCGTCGCAGATGCGCACGGAGGAGGTGAAGCGCTCGCCGCCGTGTACGACACGGTGGCCGATGGCGATCAGGTTCTTGGACAGCTCCGGGTTGAGCGGCAGGATCTTGTTGACGATGTAGTCCAGCGCTTCCTGGTGAGCGGCACCGGCGCCCAGATCGGCACTGCCTTTCTCGCCGTTCAGTTTCCACTTGATGCGGGCGTCGTCGAGGTTGAAGCACTCGGCCAGGCCGGACAGCAGGTCATCACCGGTGGTTGCGTCAATGACAGCAAACTTCAGGGAAGAGCTGCCACAGTTAAGAACAAGAACCAGCTTACTCATGAATAAATCCTATCGCAGATTGGGTTGTGTAGGAGGATGCGTTGGACGCGCTATGTCCAAAAACTTTCAACTTATCCTTATGAGGGTTGGCAATCTGTTGCTTGCCCCTTGTATAGTGATACAAGACCCGAAATCCAGACGTCCCTGACGGCTCAACGGCAGGCCGTTGGCGCAAAAATTGGGCGTACAAAGGATAACCCGATTGTTGAAAAATAACAAAGTCATCCTCAACCTTTGTTATTGCGCATCAAATATTGTCGTGGTTTTGCCGTTAATACGTTCAAAAAGAGCTCGGAGGTAGCATGAGCATGAACATTTTTGGAACTAAGTTACAGCAAGGCCGTCATTATATGACCCTTTGGCCCCGCCGTCCCGAGCTTAATTCCATGTTCCCGGAGAATCGGGTGATCAAGGCCACCGAGTTTGCCCTCAAGGTGATTCCTGCGCTGGCGGTGCTCAGCGTCATGCTGCAGTTCCAGTTTGGCGAGCAGCACTACTGGCCTTCCGTCATGACCTCGGTGCTGTTTCTGCTCAGCCTGCCGCTGCAGGGCTACTACTGGCTTGGCCAGCGTGCCGATACCCGGTTGCCGCCCTCCCTTGCCAGCTGGTATCGCGAGATCAACGGCAAGATGAACGAACAGGGCGGTCAGCGCCAGCTGGTGGCCCAACCGAGATACGAAGAGCTGGCCGATACCCTCAACGCCGCCTTCAAGCAGCTGGACAAATCCTTCCTCTACGAGTGAGGCCCCACGGGCCTGCCAACCGGACAAAGGCGCCTCGCGGCGCCTTTTTCATGGCTGCCGGATCAGGCCGCCAATACCTTGCGGATCTCCTGGATGGAGAGCTTGTACTGGCGCGGGCACTGGCGCCAGACCGCCAGCATGCGCTGGTACTTGTCACGCATGGCGATGTCGCTGGAGAGCTCGTCGCACGGGCATTTGAGCTCGGGGAAGCGCTTGTCCACCTCCAGCAGGAAGCAGACGTAGTCGGCCAACTCCCGCTCCTGGCTACGGCTGTAGCCGTTGAACTCCAGTCGGCTGGCATTGATCTCGCCCTGATCGGCTGCGTCCAGGTTGCCCCAGGAGATGGCCAGCGCATGGTGCAACTCCAGGGTGTCGATCACCTCCTGGCAGGTGGCGAGATCCAGATGACCGAAGCTCTTCTCCAGTTCGAGGATCTGCAGGCAGTAGCCGCGCTCGATGATGGTGCTGGCCCGTTGGTAAAACGCCGCCTTCTCCGGATTGAGTTTGGCCAGGATCTCGTACTGGTTGCTCAGGATCAGACGTTCGGTGTGGCTCATGTTCATGGGCTTTTCTCACTGGAAAATGAAACTGGGGTCACGTTAACCCATATATAGGATGAATTTTTTGATCTGGCAGGGGAGGTTGGCGAGATTGCGGGGCGCTAAATCAGCGCAGGCGCGGGTTGGTTAATTAAATGTAACGGCCGGCACCTTGCTTTCTGGCTCGTAGGCGCAACAATAAGGGCGTCATTTGGCTTGCGCCGAAAGACCCGTCACCAAGGCATCCCGCTATGGATGCACACTGCCCCGCCATGGAAAACAACAAGGTTGCCGCCCCTCATTCGGGCAGGCGACCGAAAGGGCGGTATCGCGCGCCCCGCCTGCAATGCGGAAGGGCTGCGACATGCGAATAAAAAAGGGCCTGCGCTTGCAGGCCCTTTTCATATCAGCAGTACCGGTATCTGTGGTTCAGCCCTTGATCAGGTCGAGCACCACCTGATGGTGATCGCTGGTCTTGAACTTGTCGAAGCGGTGGGCAATCTTGCCCTCTTCGTCGATGAGGAAGCTGAGCCGGTGGATACCGTCATACTCCTTGCCCATGAACTTCTTCGGGCCCCAGACGCCAAACGCATCGGCCACCGCATGATCTTCATCGGCCAGCAGGCGGAAGTTCAGGTTGTCGCGCTCCTCGAATTTTTTCAGCCGCTTGGCGCTATCCGGGCTGATGCCGAGCACCACCACATTGAGGGCGGCCAGTTCGGCGTTGACGTCGCGCAGACCGCAGGCCTGGGTGGTGCAGCCCGGGGTCATCGCCTTGGGGTAGAAATAGACGAGCACTTTCTTGCCGCGCAGGTCGGCCAGGCGCACCTGGTTGCCGTCCTGGTCGGAGAGGGAAAAGTCGGGGGCCAGGCTGCCAGCGGATAAAGGTTGCATGGGATCTCCTTGATGAGCCGTCAGGCGTGTTTGTTGTTGACGATGAATTCGAACGATTCTGCGCCCAGTTCACGACAGAATCCGGCGAAGGCCGCCTGCGAGCCGGCCGCCTCTCCCTGCTTGGCCAGATTGAGCTGAAAGCTGGCCTTGAGCAGGTTGAACGGCTGCTGTTCCAGGGTGATGGTCTGCATGGCCTGGATGTCCCAGCCGTGATCGCTGAAGAACTGGGTGCACTGGCTTACGATGCCCGGCTGGTCCCGGATCAGGATCTCGGCGTTGGCGCTGATGTCGTATTGCAGCGACTGGTGGCGCTCGGTGCGTTTCATCATGGTGATGAGATCCCACTCCTGACTGCGCAGGGGCAGGCTTATCTCGAGCTGCATCAGGCTGTTCCAGTCACCGGACAGCAGCATGATGAAGGTGAATTCATTGCCGAAGATGCCAAGACGGCTGTCGACAATGTTGCAGCCACAACCACTGACGTGGCGGGTGACCTCATTGACGATGCCAGGCCTGTCCGTGCCGATGGCCGTTACGACCAGGTAATGAGTCATAAATCTTCTCTCGTCCATTAGCGGGTGGCGAATGCGGGCGGCGGGCACGTCGACCGAAGGGATCTGGCCCGCGCGGCCGCGTGGCGACCCTGCTGAGAATCTCGTTGTGGCAAGCGTCCTGCCGGGTAGTGGCGGCCCGGTTCCGGCGCCAGTTTCCGGCGCTTGCGCACGGCTGTTTGTGCCGGATGGTAACACGGCTTGGCCGTGGCCTCCCTTGTTTTTCCAAGGGGGCAGCTTTACCATAACGCCCCTGAAAATCGGGAGAAATATCCATGTTGCGCGGTAGTATTGTTGCCCTCGTTACCCCCATGCTGGCTTCAGGTGAAGTCGATTGGGCCAGTCTTGCCAATCTGGTCGAGTATCATGTCAGCGCCGGAACCAGCGCCATCGTCGCGGTGGGGACCACGGGGGAGTCGGTGACCCTGAGCGAGCAGGAGCACATTGCCGTCGTGGAGAAAACCGTGGCACTGGCCGCCGGACGCATCCCGGTCATCGCCGGCTGCGGCTCCAACAATACCGCCCATGCCGTCGCCCTGGCCAAGCGCTTCGCCGAAACCGGCGTGGTAGCGGGTCTCTCGGTCACACCTTATTACAACAAACCCACCCAGGAAGGTCTCTATCGTCACTATTGTGCGATCGCCGAGGCTAGTGGTCTGCCCCAAATTCTTTATAATGTGCCCGGTCGTACCGGTTGCGATCTCAAACCGGAAACGGTAGCCAGACTGGCCAGGGTGCCCGGCATCATAGGCCTGAAAGAGGCGACCGGGGATCTGAGCCGTACACCGCTGCTGCGTGAGCTGTGTGGTGCGCAATTCGCACTTTATAGTGGCGATGATGCCAGTGGATGTGATTTTATGCTGCAAGGCGGTGACGGTGTCATTTCGGTCACCACCAATATTGCAGCGGCCCAGATGGCCGACATGTGTCGTGCTGCGCTGGCCGGCGATGCCGGGCGGGCGCATGACATCAACAATCGATTGATGCCGTTGCATCAGACTCTGTTCTGCGAACCGAGCCCCATCCCGGTGAAATGGGCCTGCGCCCAGCTGGGATTGATTGCGACGGCCACCTTGCGTCTGCCGCTCACCGACCTCACTGCCGAGGGCGAGCGGGCGATGGCGCGAGCACTGACGACTGCGGAGTTGATGGCGAGTGTTTAAAGCAAATGGAAAGGGAAATGCAGTGCGCCTGGTGCTGAGCGTGGCGACCGTTGCCGTGCTGGCAGCCTGTAGCTCACCCCAGGAACGCAAGATGGCCAACCGTGGTTTCGAGTACGAGGATGCCCGCCTTGAAGGCCGTGCTTTCCTGGTGCCGGCCGGGTTGAGTACCCCCGCCTTTAACAGCAGTTTCGACATTCCGCCCCTGCCAGAGAGCAGCCGTGACGGCGCCCTGGGGGCCAAGGTGGATGTGCGTCCGCCCGCCCAGCTGCTGACCGTGGTACCGGGCAGCCAGGTGGTAACCAATGCCGGTGAACCTACCATGGCCTTCTACGCTCTCAGCACCTCCCAGAGCGTGGAGCGCGATACCTGGGCCTTCCTGATGAACTTCCTCGCCCAGTACAAGGTCACCACCGAGAAGCTGGACCAGCAGGCCGGCGTGTTGCAAACCGGCTGGTTTGACAACACCAAGGCGCTCGACGGCTGGAGCGAAGAGGACGACGACTTCGTCATTCGCCAGCGCTACCAGTTCACCCTGCGCAACGATCCCCAGCGCCACGCCGTCAACATGTCGGTCCGGGTACTGGATCATGAGGAGACCATCGATGGCGAGACCAGCAAGGAGCTGACCCCGGCCGATGCCCAGCGCTACGCGACCAGGGCCCTCAACCAGTTCTCGCTCTACTACGACAAGCAGCTCAAGTCCCGCGAGCAGCATAAGGCCAACGATGGCATGGGGCTGGAGCTGGGTCTGGACAACAACGAGCTGAGCGCCTGGATCGTTGATGGCTCGTTTGACCAGGTGTGGCGTCGTCTCAATCAGGTGCTGCCGGCTTACGGTTTCACCATCAAGGATACCCAGCAGTCGCTGGGCTGGATCGACGTGGAGTACGACGAGCCGGGCAGCGAATTCTGGAAGGCCAAGGGCAGCGAGCCGTTCAAACTGGACGAAGACAAGTATCGCTTCCAGCTTGGCGAGATGGCGGGGGGCAAGACCTCCATTACCCTGTTCGACAAGGACAAGAAACCCGTGTCGTCCGGCGTCATCTCCCAGATGTACATCAGCCTGTCCGAGGCATTCGCCAAGGGCCTGGCTGACCAAGCTGCAAAAACAGAATAGAAACAGGGGCCTTGTGCCCCTGTTTTGTTATGTTAACCCCCCACAAACAGGAAGTGTTATTAGCCATGAGTCTTGCAGACCAAGTATTGGCGGTGAACGACGATTTGCCGATCCGTACCGATAAACCTGTCCATTCCGGTAAAGTGCGCAGCGTCTACTGGCTGACCGCCGCAGACAGTGCCCGCCTTATCCGCGAGAAGGGTTACGACGTGCCGGCGGATGCGCCGCTCGCCATCATGGTGATCAGCGACCGGATCTCGGCCTTCGACTGCATCTGGCAGGGTGTGGACGGGCTCAACGGTGTGCCGGGCAAAGGGGCTGCGCTCAACGCCATCTCCAGCCACTGGTTCAAGTTGTTCAAGGAGAAGGGACTGGCTGACAGCCATATCCTGGACATCCCCCATCCCTTCGTCTGGATCGTGCAAAAAGCCCGCCCCGTGATGATCGAGGCGATCGCCCGTCAATACATCACCGGCTCCATGTGGCGTGCCTACAAGGATGGCGAGCGCGAGTTCTGTGGCATCACCCTGCCGGAAGGACTGAAAAAGGATCAGAAGCTGCCCGAGATCCTCATCACCCCCTCCACCAAGGGCGTGCTGAAAGGGCTGGACGGCGTGCCGGAAGCCGATGACGTCAACGTCTCCCGTGCCGACATCGAGCGCCACTACCAGGGCTTCAACTTCAGCAAGCCGGCTGACATCGATCGCTACGAAGTGCTGCTCAAGGAAGGCTTCAACGTCATCAGCGACGCGCTGGCCGAGCTGGATCAGGTCTTCGTCGACACCAAGTTCGAGTTTGGCTACGTCCAGGATGCCGCCGGCAACGAAAAACTCATCTACATGGATGAAGTGGGCACCCCTGACAGCTCCCGCATCTGGGACGGCGCCGCGCTGCGCGACGGCCAGATCGTCGAGAAGTCGAAAGAGGGCTTCCGCCAGTGGCTGCTCAATCACTTCCCGGACCCGGACATCCTGCTGAACAAGCACCGCATGCCGGAGCGCTTCGCCCTGGCCCGCGACAACAAGTTGCCGACCGAAGTGATGATGGACATCTCCAACACCTACGTGGGGATTGCTGAGAAGATCATCGGTCAGCCGCTGGTACGCAGCGCCAATCCGAAGCAGGAGATCATCGAGGTGCTGCGCGAGCAGTACGGGCTGATCGACTGAGGCGTACCGCCTTTTTTACTGCCGTAAAAACAAACGTTTGCCATCAGCCAACTACAAGTCGGCGTGCTGGCAGTAATGGCACGGGCCCCATCACGGGGCCCGTTTTTGTTGCCGTGTCGGCTGGGCGGCAGAAGGGCGGCGATCAGCCGTTGACCCTGAACACCTGGCCGGTCTGTACGCCCAGTACCGATCTCTGGTAGGCCTGCGCCACCCTGGCGGCGGGCACGGGGACGAAGCCCGGGAAGAAGTCAGCGTATTTTTCCATCGACTCCGTCAGCACGGTCGGGCTCACCACGTTGATGCGCAGGCCCCGCGGCAGCTCGCAGGCGGCCGCCTTGACGAAGTGCTCGACGGCGCCGTTGATGGTGGTGACGCTGGCGCCCCAGTTGATGGGCTCCTCGCTCAGGATGCCGCTGATCAGGGTGATGGAGCCCTTGTCGTTGAGGTGGGGGATGGCGGCGCGGGTCAGGTTGATCTGGCCCATCAGTTTGCTCTGGATCCCCAGCTGCCACTCTTCATCGGTCATCTCGGTCAGGGCGTTGAACGCGGCACTGCCGCTGGCCACCACCAGTGCATCGAACTGCCCCAGTTTGGCAAACAGCCCCCTGATGGAGGCGGGATCGCGCATGTCGACCCTGGCATCCCCCTGGCTGTGGCCGACCCGGATTATCTGGTGATCCTTGGCAAGCAAGTCGCTGACGGCAGAACCTATGGTGCCGGAGGCACCCACAATCACAATCTTCATCTCAGTCACTCCTGGTTGGGATGCGTTGATTTTAGCGCGCTAAAAAAGGTGAAAAAGCGCGTAAAATAAACCCATTGTTTCCAAATTGGAGCTAATGATGGATATCGCCCATCTGGCCAGTTTTTACGAAGTGGTACAAAGGGGCAGTTTCTCCGCCGCCGCCGATGCGCTGGGGGTGAGCAAGGGGATGCTGAGCCGTCATGTCAGTGCGCTGGAGTCCTCTCTCAATGCCCAGTTGCTGCAACGCACCACCCGCCGGCTCAGCCTGACCGAGGCGGGCTCGATCCTCTACCAGCAGGCGGGGGAGATCTTCGCGCTGGCCCGTCAGGCGGAGCAGGATATCCAGGCCCTGACCGAGGAGGATGGCGGCCGGCTGCGCTTCACCTGCCCGATCAGCGCCGGCGATCGCATGGTGAGCGAGCTGCTGGCTCGCTTTGCCGAGCTCTGCCCCGGGGTTGCGGTCGAGCTCAACTTCACCAATCAGATGGTCGACATGAGCCAGGGTGAGCATGACATTGCCCTGCGCGCCATGAGCGAGGTGCCCGACAACCTGGTGGCCATGCCGCTGGGCCGGCTCAGGGATGTGGTGGTGGCGAGCCCTGCACTGGTGGCACGGGAGGGCAAGCCTGCCACCCCTTATGAGCTCAGCGGGCGTGCCTGCCTGCTCATGGGGAGCAACCCGGCCTGGGAGCAGTGGCACTTCAGCCGGGAGGGGGAGGAGGCGCACATCCTGGTGCAGGGCAAGGTGCGGGCCAATCACTACAGCACTGCGCTGCAGCTGGCCCGGGCGGGGCTGGGCTATGCCAAGTGTCCGCTGGTTGCGGTGGATGCCCTGCTGGCGGCGGGGGAGCTGGTGACCGTGCTCGACGGCTGGCACAGCGGTCTGCACCCGCTTCATATCCTGCATGCCCAGCAGCGGCGGGTGCCGCGCAAGATCCGGCTGTTCAAGCAGGTGCTGGCCCAGTGGTTTGTCGAGCGGCCGCACTACCTGCTCTGAACTGCCGTTATTTTTCTGTCATCTTCGGCTGCTAGCCTGCGCCCATCAACGCGAACAGGAAGATGAACGAAGATGAAGGGTTGTCGATATCGAAATGGTGTGTCGCTGCTGTGCGCCGCACTGGGCATGAACATGATGCTGGGCGCAGGCTCGGCGCACGCTGCGGTTGAGGTGACGGTGCCGGCGGATTTCCAGATCCTGGCGGTGAGCGCCGGCACCCTGCACGACGAACAGCACGCCACCCTGCCGGATGGGGAACAGCAGCTGCTGGTGCGTTATGAAGGGGTGATCCCGAGTCGCAGCAGCAGCGAGAATGACCGCCAGCTGCGCTCCGCACCTCAGGTGCTGCGCTATCAGGCCAGCCAGCAACAATTACAGCTGGTCGCCAACTTGCCGAAGGATGAACGGAGCATGGCGCAGTATGCCAAGTCTCCCGTCATGGGGCTGCAGGCCGATGGCAAGGTGATGGCGAGCGAGCAGGATGCGCTGGTGACCAGCGGCATGCTGATCGGCATGGACTGGCGTGCCAAGCTGGCCGAATACAACCAGCGCGGTGGCAAGGCGGCGCTGACGGCGGCTTCTGGTTCTGCACTTCCTGCGGCCGTGGTTGCCAGCGAGGTTGCGCCGGTAGCGGCCAGCGAGCTGGAGGGGCAGTTGCAGCAACTCTTCCTCAAGGCGGATCCGGCCCTGCGCAAGCGCTTTGTCAGCTGGGCCGTGCCGCGGCTTTAAGTTTGCCGTCCGTTGCAGTAACGTGGGGGCTCTCATCGTGTCTAGCGCCCATCTTATTGCAACGAGGTCTTCATGTTTGAATTGCACAGTCGCCTGCAGGCGGATACCCGCCTGCTCGGCGATCTGCCTCTCTGCCGCGTCCTGCTGGCCAAGGACAGCCAGTATCCCTGGCTCATCCTGGTGCCGAGAGTGGCGAATCTGCGGGAAATTCACCACCTGGCACCAGCGCAGCAACAGCAGCTGATGCAGGAGTCCTGCGCGGTGGCGACCCTGATGGAGCAGGCGCTGCGCCCGGACAAGATCAACGTGGCGGCGCTCGGCAACCTGGTGCCCCAGCTGCATCTGCACCACGTGGCCCGTTTCAGTACCGACAAGGCCTGGCCTGGCCCCATCTGGGGGGCTCATCCCTCCTTGCCCTATGATGAATCGACCCTGCAGCGGGAAGCCGCCGGCTGGCGACTCAAGCTGGCCAATCTGGCCGGATTCACTCCCCTTGAAACTGACAGTTGAATCAAGTGAGAGGCGGCTCGCTATTTCGACGCCCGGGCCGCGCTATCTGTTAGAGTTATGGTATAGATAAGCCCATTTTCGATGTTCAGGAAGGTCCCATGATAGTGACAAGAGCCGACGATGATACCGTATTGACCACAGAGGACGTGCTGTTGAGCCTGTGCCATTCGGTGACGGATGTATTGAGTGCGGCAACCCAGAGTCAGGTGCGTTTCTCCGGCATGGTGCAGCGGATCAGCAAAACCTGCCTCAAGCCGGATATCGGCTGCTTCGTGCTGTTTGACGGCGGCTTCTCCGGCCTGGTGGTGATCAACTTCTCCGCCTCCGCCGCCATGGAGCTGTACGAGAGCTATATGCTCAGCATGGGGTTATCCAAGGAAGATCTCGCCATCTCCCACACCTCGGACGAGGTGAGCAACGTCATGGGCGAGCTGATGAACCAGATCGTCGGCAGTTTCACCGTCAAGGTGGGCCGGGATCTGCAGACCCACATCACCCAGAACCAGCCCAAGATGCTGGCCCTCAACAAGCAGGTGATGCTGAGCGTCGATACCAATCTCGACAGCCCGGAGTCGCGCCGGGTCACCTTCTTCACCGCCCGCAACAACATCTTCTATCTGGAGCTGGCGATGGACAAGACCGAGTTCATCCGCATCCACAACGATGGCATGGATCAGGAAGAGCTGGATCCGGATGCCCTGATCGCCCAGACCAAGCGCGAGGCTGCCCAGCCGGCTCCGGCCGCCGCCCCGGTGGCCAACGACCACGACGATCTGCTGGACTCCCTCGGGATCTGATTTTTCCGCCGTCAGCAATGCACGAGGCCACCCATGGGGTGGCCTCGTTTGTTGGTGCTGCTCGCCGTTAGAAGTTGTAGAGCAGACCCGTGCTGAAACGGGTGGACTGGCTGTCGTAGAAGTCGATGTCCGAGTCGGCATTGGAGTAGGCTGCGGTGAAGGTGGCGGCCAGGGCCTTGACGCCGAACAGGTTGTGCCAGAAGAAGGTACCGTTGACGGCAAATTCGTCCGCGTCGGCATGCTGGCCGAAGATGGGGTTCGCCTCGTCGTACTTGCGCTTGCCGGTGTAGAGGTTGCTGACGATGGACCACTGGGGGCCGCGCTTGGCGTAGGTCAGCTTCAGGCCGGTGTTCTTGAAGCTCTCGGCGCTGCCGTCCAGGCGAGCCTCCTTGTAGAGGATGGCCGGCTCCAGCAGCTGGTTGCCGCCGAAGTGGAACTGGTAGGAGAGCTCCATGTCGTGCACCTTGCCGTTGCGATCCAGCATGCCGGCGTAGTGGGTGCCGTGGCTCTGATCATACTGCTGGCCACTGCGCTCCTCGTCCATGTCCACCTCCCGGGTGGTCAGGTTGCCGTAGAAGTTGCTGCCCCAGATCTTGTCCCAGGCGAAACGGGCCCCTTTTGACTTCAGGTCGGTCGAGCTGCGATCCACGCCGGTGGCGAAGGGGTCGCTCCACAGCTCCACCGGCATGACGTTGAACACCAGCGAGGTGGCAACTATGCCCTTGTCACCCATCTCCTGGCGCAGACCGAGCTGCTGGGTAAAGTCGAAGCGCACCGCGTCCTGGATCAGGTTGCCGAGGAAAATCTGGGTACGGGTATCGGCGAAGGTGTAGCGGATGTCGGCGTTGAGCAGCGGGGTCAGGCCGCTTTCACTGTCGGGTGAACCGAGATCATTGATACGGCTGTGGTTGTCATCGCCCGCGTAGAAGTTGGACTTGTAGCTGACGGCGTTGACCCCGCCCAGCAGAAAACCGGACCAGCCGGACTGCTTGGGGATCTCGCCCAGGTCGGCGTGGGCGGCATTGGCTGCCAGCAGGCCAAGACTCAGCAGGGTGAGATTGCGCATCGATGAGGCTCCTGAAATATCAGTTGGTTGATTGAACGGCCGAGCATTATAGCCAGCCTGGCTTAATGAGGGCTGACCGAATTGATTCCGGCATGCTACCCCAGCGCAAGGAGGAGGTTAATCGATAATTTATCGTGCGATGGCAGAAGAGTTCGGCGCGTCGTGCTGGTATTCTGTTCGGCGAATATCGGGGAGAAAACAATAAGATGAAACAAATAAAATCCTGGGCGCAATATTACGTCGACCTGATGACCAAGCTGGGGCTGGTGCGATTCAGCATGTTCCTGGCCACCGGCATCATAGTGCTGGCCGTCTCCATCCAGATGGGGGTCACCCTGTTTCTGCGCGGCACAGTGGATATCGTCGACCTGGTGCGTTCGGTCTTCTTTGGCTTGCTGGTCACCCCCTGGGCCGTCTATTTTCTCTCCATCGTGGTGGATCAACTGGAGGACTCCCGCCAGCGGCTGACCCGCATGGTGCGCAAGCTGCAGGACATGCGCGAGCGGGATCTCGAGCTCAACAGCCAGCTGCAGGAAAACATCAGTCGCCTCAACGCCCAGATCGCCGAGACCAACCGGGCCGAGACCCTGCGTCAGCAGGCCATCGAGGATCTGGAGAACGAGGTGTTCCAGCGCGAGAAGGCCCAGCTGCACCTGGGCGAGCGCACCGCCCTGCTGCGCTCCTTCATCGACTGCTCCCCCGATCTGGTCTACTACCGCAACGAAGACGAGCAGTTCTCCGGCTGCAACCGCGCCATGGAGGAGCTGACCGGCAAGGTGGAGGCCGAACTCATCGGGCTGACTCCCTTTGACGTCTACAAGCACGACATCGCCAGCAAGGTGGTGGAGACCGACAAGCAAGTCTTCGCCAGCAATGAGCCGCTCACCTATGAGCAGTGGCTGGAGTACCCGGACGGCCGCAAAGCCTACTTCGAGTTGCGCAAGGTGCCCTTCTTCGACCGCTTCGGCAAGCGGCTCGGCCTGCTTGGCTTTGGCCGCGACATCACCGAGCGCAAGCAGTACCAGGACAAGCTGGAGAAGGCGAGCCGCGACAAGACCACCTTCATCTCCACCATCAGCCACGAACTGCGTACCCCGCTCAACGGCATCGTCGGCCTGAGCCGGATGCTGATGGATACGCCGCTCGATCCCACGCGGCATCAGCAGCTCAAGACCATTCACCTGAGCGCGGTGACGCTCGGCAACATCTTCAACGACATCATCGATCTGGACAAACTGGATCGGCGTCGGTTGGAGATTGCGCCGACCCGCATCGATCTGCCCGCCTTCCTCGACGAGCTGGAGACGCTGTCGCGCATCCAGGCGGAGCAGAAGGGGCTCTATCTGCACTTCGATCGAGATGGCGAGGTGCCGCAGTTCGTGATGGCGGACGGCACCCGGCTGCGCCAGGTGCTGTGGAACCTGGTGGGCAATGCGGTGAAGTTCACCGACGAAGGCGGGGTGACGGTTCGCTGCCTCGCCCATGCCGCCGACGCGCCGGGCAAGCTGGCGCTGCACTTCGAGGTGGAGGATACCGGCATCGGCATTCCACGGGCCCAGCAGGAGAAAATCTTCGCCATGTACTATCAGGTACAGGGCAAGAAGCACGCCACCGGCACCGGCATCGGCCTCGCGGTCTCCCGCCAGCTGGTGCAGGCGATGGGTGGCCAGCTCTACGTGGACAGCGATCCGGGCGAGGGTGCTTGCTTCACCGCCGAGCTGGAGGTGGAGTGTATCGCAGGAGAGGTTGCCGCTCTCGAGCCCGAGATGCCGTCCCTCGACATCCTGCTGGTGGAGGACGTCGAGCTCAACGTGACCGTGGCCTGCGCCCTGCTGAGCAAGCTTGGCCATCAGGTCAAGGTGGCGCGCGATGGCGCCCAGGCGCTGGCCATGGCCAACCCGGATGATTTTGACTTGATCCTGCTCGACATCCAGTTGCCGGACATGACGGGGTTCGATGTGGCGGAACAACTGCTCGCCCGCTACGGCGAAAGTTTGCCGCCCATGGTGGCACTCACCGCCAACGCCACCGGCGATCGCCAGTACTACCGGGATCACGGCATGCAGGATGTGATCAACAAGCCGCTCGGCTCGAAGGCGGTGCGGGAAGTGATTGGCCACCTGTTTGCCGATCTGGCCGGGGACGAGGCGGACGAGCAGGCCGACACCGTCAGCCAGGATGCGCTGCTGGACCTGCCCTTCCTCACCGATTATGCCGATACCGTGGGCAAGCCGGTGCTGCTCTCCAGCGTCGATCTGTTCGAGAAGATGATGCCCGACTACATGGCGGTGCTCGACTCCAACATGATTGCCCGGGATCAGGCCGGCGTGGTGGAGGAGGCGCACAAGATCAAGGGGGCGGCGGGCTCCATCGGCCTGCGCCGGCTGCAGCAGACGGCCCAGCTGATCCAGAGCCCGGATCATCCTGCCTGGTGGGAGAACGTGGAAGACTGGATTGAGACGCTGCGCCGGGAGTACCCGGGCGATATCGCCCGCCTGCGGCGCTGGTTGCTCTCATAAACGCGCTGCGCTGGCAAGGAGCTGCAACATGTATAGCCGTTTGATTACCCCCGAGCGGATCCACCCCTGGGGTGACGAAGAATTGCTGGAGGCGACCGAGCAGGATCGCGCCCGTATCGTGCAGGCGGCGCCGGTGCGCCGGCTGCAACAGAAGACCCAGGTCTTCCCGCTCGACGTGAAAGCCTCGGTGCGCAGCCGACTGACCCACTCGCTGGAAGTACAGGAGACCGGTCGCCAGATCAGCCGCCGCGTTCTGGCGGCCCTGCCGGCAGGCGCTGTGTGCGAGGGGGCCTTCGTCAATCTGGTGGAGATGTCCTGCCTGTTGCACGACGTCGGCAACCCGCCGTTCGGCCACTTTGGCGAGCAGGTGATGAGCCAGTGGCTGGCGCAGGAGTTGGACGGCCTGTTTGCCGCTGCGCTGGGCAAGGCGCCCAGCCCGCAGTGGGCCGAGCTTCGCCAGGATCTGCTGGTGTTTGACGGCAATGCCCAGAGCCTGCGGCTGGTACACAGCCTGCACGAGTTGAATCTGACCCTGGGGCAACTGGCGGCACTGTGCAAATATCCGCAGCAACCGCCGGCAGGCCGGCAGGCAACCCCCTACTATGGCCAGCATCACGGCTGGAGCAGCAAGCGCGGCATCTTCTTCAGCGAACAACCCCTCTACAGCGCCCTCGGCCAGAGCCTGGGGCTGGCCGCCGGCTGTCGTCACCCGCTGGTCTACATCATGGAAGCGGCGGACGACATCTCCTACTGCATCGCGGATCTGGAGGATGCGGTGGATCGGCGCATCCTCGGCCTCGGCGAGCTGCTGCTGGCGCTGCGGGAGGCGGATGGCGGTGACTACATGGCGGCGTTGCTGAGTGCGGCCGTCGACTCGGATCGCGGCTTCTTTACCCATTTCCGCCAACAGCTGACCCGGGATCTGGTGGCGCTGGCCGCCAGCACCTATGTGAGCGAGCACGCCCAGATCCTGAGCGGCGCCTATCCTCAGGCCCTGCTGCACGGCCAGGCGCCGGCGGCGCGGGTGCTCGACATCCTCAAGCGGGTCGCTCGCGAGCTGGTGTTCATGCGTCCCGAGGTGGAGGCGCTGGAGCTGGAGGGCTACGCCGCCCTGCGCGGCGTGCTCTCCACCTACGCCTGCCTGCTGGCCCTGCCGGCCAGCCAGTTTGAGCGCCTGCTGGCGGGGCAGGGGGGCAGCGAGCTGTTCTTTGCCCGCCGGCTTTACCATCGCTTGTCGGCCCGCCATCTCAAGGCCTATCGACTGGCGGTGGCCAGCCGGGATCCTCGTTTTGGCGAGGAAGCCGAGCAGGAGTGGTATTACCGGGTGCGGCTGCTGCTCGACTACGTGAGCGGCATGACGGACACCTATGCGCTGGAGGAGTTTCGGCTGCTGTCCGGGATCTGAGCGAGATGGCGTCAGGCTCTCTGTTCCGGATGAGTATTGATAGATGGCTCACCTCCCCATATGGGGGGTAAGGTTCTTGTATAAAATTCGGTCTTTTTTTAGACTGTGGCAACTTGTTCAACTTTCACACGGTAAGGAGACGGATATGCAACATTCAATGCTAAACGTTGCGTTCGACCGCTGCATCAGCAGCGCGAAGACTCGTGCTCTTTTTCTGCCGCGTGGAGGAAACAGGTAACACCTGCTTTTTCATCACCCGCGGTTGTCCCGCAGGGTGATCTCTTCTCTCCGGGGGAACCGCACGTTCAACTGGAGAATATTATGTCTATCGAACTGACCCTGCTGCGCACCGTCGAAACTCTGGTCCAGAAACGGATCACCCGGCTGGAACGCCGCACCCGTTATCTGCACCTGTCGCCCGCCCTGCTCAAAGACATAGGTCTGGAAGGGCAAAATGTGCAGATCGCCCACATCCGTGAGCAGGAGTATCAAACCGGCTTCCGACTCGGGAATCGAATAACCTGATGATATGGGGCCTGGCCCCCTTCTTGCATAAAAATGGCAGGCATTAGCCTGCCATTTTTCGTATCCGCACGAGTTCTGTTACGAATTTTTATTCGCACATTTTGCCAAAATCCCTATGATCGCTCTCCGATCTGTTCAGGAGTCATCCATGCTGCGCCTCTGTTATCGCGCCATTCTGTTGTGCTGGTTTGCTTGCTGGAGCCATGTGGCTACGGCAGAAACCTCTCTGGACAAGGATCAGCTGGGACTGACGGAACGGCTGTGGCTCGCCTCGCGCAATGACCTGGTAGTGGGCATGCCCTCGATGGCCTGGCCCCCCTACATCTATACCAATGGCCGGGGCGGCTTCAACGGTCCGCTCGACGACTTTGCCAACCAGATTGCCGGCAGGCTGGGGCTGACCGTGCGCTACAAGACCTATCCCTACTATGCCGATGCCCAGCAGGCGCTGCTCGATGGGGAGGTGGACATGCTGATCGGCGTGACGCCCAGTCAGTCGCGTCAGGAGAAGATGCGCTTTACCTCGGACCTGATGACCCTGCCGCGCGCCGTCCTGCTGACGCGGGAGGAGGGGGAGCCGACCCTGGCCGCGGCACGCCAGTTGCGCTGGGTGTGCGAGCACGGCTTCAGTTCCTGCGAGGAGCTGACCCAGCTCGGGATGACCCAGCTGACCGAGGCGGACAGCAGCGACGAAGCCGTCTTCATGGTCAAGAAGGGGCTGGCGGATGCTTATCTCTCCGATCTGCCCTCGCTGATGCGACTGCAGCGCCTGCAGCCGCAGACCGGGCTCAGGGTGATTACCCCGGAGTGGGTGACGGATACCTCGCTGGCCATGGCGGTGAGGCTGGACAATCAGGGGCTGCGCGATCTGCTGGAGCTGGCCCTCAACGATATGTCGCTGGATGAGCGCCGCCGCATTCTGGAGACCGGCGGTATCGTCGACTATGAGCTGGCCAACGGCCCTCGCCAGATAGTGTTCAACCAGAGCGAACTGGACTGGCTAGCCCGCCACCCGACCCTGCGTTTCGGGGTGGCACCGGACTGGCCGGCGGTGAGCGAGATCGATGGCAATGGCCAGCTCAAGGGCTTCATCGCCGACCTGCTCAAGCTGGTGAGCCTGCGATCCGGCCTGCACTTCAGCCTGGTACCCACCAGCAGCTGGGCCGAAACCCAGAACCTGCTGCAGGCGCGCAAGCTGGATTTCATTCCGGCCATCACCCCGACTGCCGAGCGGCGCCAGTACGCCCTGTTTACCCCCGACTACGCCTTCATCCACCGGGTGATTGCCGCCAGGCAGGGGAGTGAAGAGCTGGCCAGTCTCAACGAGCTCAAGGGGCGCCGGGTGGGGATCGTCGGCGGCTCGGTGGAGGAGCTGGTGCTCAAGGAGGTAGGCGCCAGCCCTGTGGCGGTGAGCAGCGATACCAAGCTGCTGCCCCTGCTGGACGGACACCAGGTCGACTATGTGCTGATGAGCATGACCACCCTGGAGCAGGCACTGCAGAAAGGGTTTAACAACCGCTACCAGGTGGTGTTTTCCGGCAACGAGCTGAGGGTGCCGGTCGCCATGGCGGTGCATCAACAGGATCCCATGTTGCAGCAGATCCTGACCAAGGTGCTGCTCTCCATCCGGCCGGAAGAGATGACCAAGCTGGAGCACAAGTGGCTGACTCTGACCATCCAGACCGGCATCAATCCGACCACGGTGGCGCTCTGGTCCGCCTTAGGGCTGGGGGCCTTCCTGCTCTGCGTGCTGCTGTTCATGGGCTGGAACCGGACCCTGCGTCGCCAGATAGTGCAGCGCCAGCTGGCCGAGCACAAATTGAACGAGCAGCTGACGTTTGTGCAGACCCTGCTCAACTCCCTGCCCAACATGGTGGTGCTGCGGGATCGCGAGCAGCGCATCACCCTGTGCAACCGGGCCTATCGGGATGCCTTCATCGGCGACCCGATGAAGGAGGGGGGCGACGATCTGGACCGCATGCCGGCCAGAGAGCGGGCTCGGGTACTGAAAGAAGAGCAGGAGGTGTGGCAGAGCGGCGCACAACTGGAGGGGGCGGGCAACAGCCGCCGCCAGGATGGCGCCATGTTCCACGTCATCTATACCAAGCGCCCCTACACCTCCCCGGATGGAGACATGCTCGGTGTCTTGACCGTGCTGACCGACGTGACCCGCATCAAGGAGGCCGAGGCGCGGGCCCGCAAGGCGGAGACCCGCCTCACCCAGATCACCGACAGCATGCCAGGCATCGTCTATCAGTACCTCTGGATCGGACCCGGCAAGGGACGCTTCCTCTATGCCTCGCAGGGGGCGAGCGAGATCCTGGGGGCCAGCCGGCAGGAGATGCTGTCGGCCGAGTCGGGGGGGGAGGTGTTCGGCTTTACCGAGGAGGCGCTGCAGGACTTCGTCAGCAAGGTGGCCAACCATGCTCAGACCTTGGCCCCTCTCGATCTCGAGGTAAAGGTGGAGCGGCCTGGGGGGGCGCGCTACCTGCAGGTGCGCGGCAGTTTCGTGCCGCAGGAGGAGGGGCACCTGATCCTCAACGGGGTGATCCAGGACATCACGGCCCTCAAGCGCCAGGAGCACGAGCTGAGGGAGGCGCGGGCCTATGCCGAGCAGGCGATGCAGGTGCGCAGCCGCTTCCTCGCCACCATGAGCCACGAGCTCAGAACCCCCATCTCCGGCATGCATGGCATGCTGGAGCTGCTGCAGATGAGCGAGCTGAACGAGGATCAGCGTTACCTGCTGCGCAACGTGGTGACCTCCACCAACAACCTGCTCTATCTGGTCAACGATGTGCTCGACTTCTCCAAGATAGAGGCGGGCCAGCTGCAGCTCCATTATCAGGAGTGCCGGCTTGCCTCCGTCATCTGTGACGTGATCCGCGGCCATGCCACCCTGGCCCATGGTAAGGGGCTCAGAGTGACGCTGGACTGGGGCACCGAGGTGCCGGATCAGGCCCGCATCGATGCGGTGCGGGTGGGTCAGGTGCTCTCCAACCTGCTCAACAATGCGGTCAAGTTCACCGAGCGGGGCGAGATCCGCATCCAGGTGGGTCTGCAGGCCGAGCGACTGGCCATCACGGTCAGCGACACCGGCATCGGTATCGCCGAAGAGAAGCAGGATCGCCTGTTCACCCCGTTCGAGCAGGTGGAGTCCGACATAACCCGACGTTTCGGCGGCACCGGGCTGGGGCTGGCCATCTGCCACCAGCTGGCCCAGAAGATGGGGGGCACGCTGACGCTCGAGAGCAAACCGGGGCACGGCACCCGGCTCACCTTCGAGTTCCCGCTGAGCGAGTGTCAGTGGGATGCCCCGCCGCTGGCCGGCCAGGAGTGGTGGCTGTTTGGCGAAGATGTTGCCTTGCAGAGCGCCATGCAGCGGCTGGGGGCCAGGCTGCATCGTCTGGATCCACCGCAGTGGCAGCAGCCCCTCAACGGCCTGTTGCTGGCGGAGGAGAACTGGCTCGAGCAGGCGCTCGGCAGCGACTGGCTGGGCCATTTACAGCGATCGACCCTCAAGGGCATAGTGCTCTCCCCGCAGGAGGCCCTGCGCGGTCGCATGGGGTCGAGTGCCTGGTGGCGGCTGGGACAATCGCCGCTCTATCCCGACCTGCTGCTGGAGACTTGCCATCAGTTATTGGGGGAGGCGGCGATCAGCCCGGTGGAAGCCAATGCGCCCAAGCTGCAGGGGCGGGTGCTGGTGGCCGATGATCACCCCATCAACCGCGCCCTGCTGGCCCGCCAGCTGGCCATTCTCGGCGTGGATGCCGAGGTGGTGGATGACGGCGACAAGGCCTTGCGCACCTGGCAGGGGCAGGGATTCGCCCTGCTGCTGACCGACTGCCACATGCCGGCGATGGATGGTTACAGCCTGACCCGGGCGCTGCGAGAGCAGGGGGTATCGGCCCCTGTCATCGGGGTGACGGCCGACACCTCCGAAGAGGCCGGCCTGCAGATGCAGGAGGCGGGCATGAACGACATGTTGTTCAAACCCTATACCCTGGATACGCTGCGGCAGGTGCTGATGCGCTGGCTGCCGGTGAGCAGCCAGGCGCAGGAACCCAGCCAGGCCCCTGCCCCTGCCAGCGAGCAGGGGGAGCGCTGGATCTCGCTGTTTGGCGATGAGGCGGTGGCGCGCAGCATGGCGCGGGAATACCTGGATTCCAATCGCCAGGACGGAGATGACATGATGCAGGCACTGGCCAGGCAGGATACCTATGCCCTGGTGGAGACGGCGCATCGGATCAAGGGGGCTGCCCGCATGGTGGGGCAGCAGGCATTGGCGGAGGAGGCGGCCCGGCTCGAAGCGGCGGCCCGCCTCAAGCAGCTGGACGAGCTCAGCGAACTGAGCCAGACGGTGCTGGCGCTGATGAAGGCTATTACAGGTGAAATTGGATTATGGCTCGATGAACAAGACACAGCATGAGTTGGTGATCATGGTGGTGGAAGATCACGCCTTCCAGCGCAAGGCGTTGATGCACCAGATCCGCGGGCTCGGTTACGCTTCCCTGCTGGAGGCGCAGGACGGGGTGGAGGCGTTGGCCATGTGCCAGCGTCATCAGGTCGACATCCTGTTTTGCGATCTGCGCATGCCGGGCATGGATGGCATGGCGCTGTTGCGCCGCCTCTCCCTCGGCGGCTTTCGCGGCGGCATCATCCTCTCCAGCGCGCTGGAGGATGACGTGGTCGAGGCCGTGCTGCGCATGAGCGCCGCCTATGGCTTGCAGGTGCTGGGACGCATCGAGAAGCCCTCCAGCCAGCAGCAGATAAGCCAGCTGATCGGGGCCTGGCGCCCGCAGCAGGAGCGAGCCCAGGAGGAAGATGGCCACCGTCTGACCCTGGATGAGCTGAGCCTGGCGCTGGAGCAGGATCAGCTGCTGCCCTGGTATCAGCCCAAGGTGAGCTTCGGCTCCGGCCAGTGGGTCGGCATGGAGGCGCTGGCCCGCTGGCAACATCCGGAGTACGGCCTCATCTCGCCGGCTCGCTTCATTCCGCTGGCGGAGCACAATGGCCTCATCGATCGGCTGACCGAGGTGATCATCAGCAAGTCGTTGCGGGATGGCCACCTGTGGGAGCAGACCGGGCTATCCCTCAACCTCTCGATGAACCTCTCCACCACCTCGCTGATCGAGGGGGATCTGTGCAACACCCTGATCAACCAGTGCCAGCGCTGGAGCATCAATCCCGAGCTCATCACCCTGGAGGTGACCGAGAGCGCGTTCGTGCAGGATCTGGGCAAGTCGCTGGAGGTGCTGACGCGCCTGCGCATGCACGGTTTCGGCCTCTCCATCGATGACTTCGGTACCGGCTACTCCTCCATGCAGCAGCTGGCCCTGCTGCCCTTCACCGAACTCAAGCTGGATCGCTCTTTCGTCGATCACTGCTTTGAGGACCCCTCTCGCTTGGCCATAATAGAGTCAAGCATCGAGCTGGCCCGCAAACTGGGGCTCAAGTCCGTCGCCGAAGGGGTGGAGGATGAACTCACCTGGCGGCTGCTGGCGCGGCTGGGGTGTGACGTGTGCCAGGGCTTCTTCTCTGCCCGGCCCATGCCGCGCGAGGAGTTGATGGGATGGCACGACTCCTGGCGTGAACGGCTACCGGCGCTGCTCGGGGAGTGAATATCGGGCAGGATGCCCGCAAAGAAACAAGGACGTTCATGAAAATTTCAAGCAAGCTGCTGCTCAGCTTCTGTTTTATCAATCTGCTGGTGATCCTCTCTTCCAGCCTGGTCTACCACCAGCTCGGCCGCATCGGACAGGCCGGCAGCGCTCTGATGGAGCAGGCCCTGCCCGCCCTGCAACGGGATGAGGCCAGCCAGAAGGCGCTGGTGGCGACCATATCCTCCCTGCGGGCCTATCTCATCCTGGGCAAGGATCCGGCGCAGGCCGACCGCCTCAAACAGGAGTGGGAGGGGGCCTGGCAGGTGATCGAGCATCAGCAGTTCACCGCCGAGCTTGCCCGCTCGCTCAAGGCCTTCAAGACCAGCCAACAGAAGGTGTGGGATATCGCCCAGACCGACGAAAATCTGCCCGCCCATACCCTGATGTTGCAGGAGGCGGGGCCTTTGGCAGAGTCTGCCCTCGATCAGCTGCAGTCCTTTGCCAACGAAGAGGTGGCGACCCCGCAGGATCAGCTGCCCGGCGATCGTCGCCTGCTGCTCAAGCAGGTGGGGGATGCCTACAACGGCCTTTCCAATGCGCTCTCCGCCCTGCGTGACTTCCTCATCTCGGGGGATCCGGACTATCGCACCAAATACCAGGACTATTACCAGTTCCACCAGCAGCGGGTGGCCGAGCTGAAACAGCAAGAGGCCAACTTTACCGAGGCGCAGAAAGGGATCTGGTCGCTGTTCGAGGAGATGTCGGCCCCCTTTGCCGAGCTGGTGGGCCAGGTGATCGAGAAGCGTCAGGCCCCGGACTGGGATCAGGCCAATTACCTGATGGCGACCGAGATTGAGCCCGCACTCGGCCAGCTGGCGACCCAGCTGGCCGGCCAGGTGACAGAGACCCGTGCCGAGGTACAGAGCATGGGCCAGAAGATGACCAGTGCCGGTCAGGCCATCAATCGCACCCTGCTGCTGGCCACCCTGACCGTGATCGTGCTGGGTACCCTGGTGGCGCTGCTGTTCAGCCGGCGCCTGACCCGGGACATCGCCAGCCTGGTGCTGCGGGCCGATCAGGTGGCCAATGGTCGGTTGCCGGCCCGTCCCCTGCCGGTGCAGAGCCAGGATGAGCTGGGCGGGCTGACGGGCTCCATCAACCAGATGTCCGGCCAGCTGCGCCAGCTGGTGGGGGAGATCCAGGGGGCGGTGGGGCAGGTAGACGGGGCCTGCGGCGAGGTGAGCAGCACCACCCGCGCCATCGTTACCGATCTGGCGAGCCAGAATCAGCGGGTCGATACGGTGGCGGCGGCCATCGAGCAGATGTCGGTCAGTACCCGGGATGTGGCGGGCAATATCGCCGAAGCGGCGCGGGCCGCCCAGCAGGCCGAACAGCAGACCCGCCAGGGGGGCCACGAGCTGGCCCGCATGACGGCTACCATGCAGCAGATTGCCGCCATGATTGCCCAGGCGAACGAGGCGATGGGCCAGCTCAGCAGCCAGAGCGAGCAGGTGGGACGCGTCACTGAGGTGATCGCCACCATCGCCGAGCAGACCAATCTGCTGGCGCTCAACGCCGCCATCGAGGCGGCGCGGGCCGGCGAGCAGGGGCGCGGTTTTGCGGTGGTGGCCGATGAGGTGCGGCTGCTGGCGAGCCGCACCAGCCAGTCCACCGAGGAGATCAGCCAGACCATCGCCAGCATCCAGCAGCAGACCCGCCAGACCGTCAACACGGTCGGCAGCGGTACCCGGCTGGTGGAGGAGGGGCGCGGCGCCGTCGACTCGGTGACCGCTACCCTGGACGCCATGTTGCAGCTGGTGCAGGACTTGTCGGGTCAGCTAGGGGCCATCGCCACCGCGACCGAGCAGCAGTCGCGGGTGGCGCAGGAGGTGGCGGGCACGGTGGAGGAGATCGCCGGGCTCAGCCGGCAGTCGAGCCAGCGTAGCCAGCAGGGGGAGGAGATAGTGGCCAGGCTAGCGCAGGATACCGGCCGCTTGACGGCGGTGATCAGCCGCTTCGAGCTGGATGCCTGAGGCTAAGAGAGAGCATGAAAACGGGGCAGGCCGCTTGGCCTGCCCCGTTTCTTTTCAGCCTTGCTGGCAAGAGATGGTTGCTCTGGCCTGGCGGGTCAGTCTAGTCGACGGAAGGACTGGTTGTCGAAGCTGCTGCTGGTCTCCTGATTGAGCAGGCTCACCAGCAGGATCGCGCGTTTGTCGCCATCCGGCTCCAGATAGATGGCCTCGAAGCCGGCCAGCGGACCGGATTCTATCAATACCTTGTCGCCCTGGGTCGGCAGGTTGGCGTAACTGGCGCGCGCCTCGTCGCTGTCGTCCCGGCTCATCAGCTGATAGACCAGCTGGCTGTTGATGGCGGTCCACTCCCGTCCGAAGTGGATGATGCGGCTGATGCCGCGGGTGGACTTCAGGGTGACCGGGGTGACCTCTTCCAGATCCACGTAGATGAACAGGTAGTTGGGGAACATGGGCTCCCGCACCGGGACTCGCTTGCCCCGCCGCAGTTTTTCAATTTCCACCATGGGATAGTAGGACTCGATCCCCTGGGCTTCGAGATGGGCGCGGGCGCGGGCCTCTTCTTTTGGCTTGCAGTAGGCCAGATACCATTTTTTCATGTGATGAATATGTTCGTGTTGCCGTGCTCGCCGATATGATAGCGGCAGCAATAAAAAAGGCCACGCATTGCGTGGCCTTTTTTGCCGAGTGAGTGATTACCAACCTTTCACCAGGCCGCCTTTGAACAGCTCCAGCCCTTTCTTGTAGACGTCGTCGGTCTGGAAGGCCTGTACGAACTGTTTGACCTTCTCGTCGTCCTTGTTGTTGTCGCGGGCGACGATCAGGTTGACGTAGGGGGACTCCTTGTCCTCAACAAACAGGCCGTTCTCGGTCGGGGTCAGGCCGATCTGACCGGCGAAGGTGTTGTTGATGATGGCCAAGTCCACGTCTTCCAGCGAGCGCGGCAGCTGGGCTGCTTCCAGCTCGACAATCTTGAAGTTGCGCGGGTTGCTGGCGATGTCCAGCACGGTTGCTTCCAGACCGGCACCCTCTTTGAGCTTCAGCAGACCCTGCTTCTCCAGCAGGATCAGGGAGCGGCCCAGGTTGGTCGGATCGTTCGGCACCGCGATCTGGGCACCATCTTTCAGCTCGGAGAGGGCCTTGATCTTCTTGGAGTAACCGGCGATCGGGTAGACGAAGGTGTTGCCGACCGGCACCAGCTTGAAGCCGCGATCACGGATCTGGGCATCCAGATAGGGCTTGTGCTGGAAGGCGTTGACGTCAACGCTGCCATCGTTCAGGGCCACGTTCGGGGTGACGTAGTCGGAGAAGTTGACCACCTCGACGGTCAGACCGTATTTCTCCTTGGCCACTTTGGCGGCCACTTCAACCAGTTCGGTCTCGGGGCCGGCGATGGCGCCCACCTTCAGGGTCTTGTTCTCTTCCTTTTGACCGCAACCGGCCAGTACCAGGGTAGCCAGCAGGGCAGCCGCAACGGATTTGATGCCAAATTTCATAAAACCTCCTGTCAGAAATCGACGATTAACGATGATCACATTTGTTGACCAGGCGCTCACCCGCGCTCTGGATGAGTTGAACCAGCACTACCAGGATCACGACGGTCACCAGCATGACGGTCGGGTCAAAGCGCTGATAGCCGTAGCGAATACCCACATCGCCCAGTCCACCGCCCCCGATGGCACCAGCCATGGCGGAGTAGTTCACCAGCGTGACGAGGGTGATGGTGACGCTGTTGAGGATGCCGGGCAGGGCCTCGGGCAGCAGCACCTTGGTGATGATTTGCAATGGCTTGGCGCCCATCGCCTTGGCCGCCTCCAGCAGGCCGTCCGGCACCTCCATCAGGGCCCCTTCCACCAGGCGGGCGATGAAGGGGATGCAACCGACGGTCAGCGGCACGATGGCGGCGATGGTGCCGATGCTGGTGCCGACGATCAGCCGGGTCAGCGGGATGATGGCCACCAGCAGGATGATGAAGGGCACCGAGCGACCCACGTTGACCACCATGCCCAGGGTACGGTTGAGCAGCGGGTTGGCCAGGATCTGGCCGGCCTTGGTCACGTGCAGCGCCACGCCGAGCGGCAGACCGAGCAGGCAGCCAAACAGGGCGGAGGCAAACACCATGATGAGGGTGTCGCCCAGAGCCGTGAACAGCAGATTAATCATTGCTTCGGACATAACCCATTACCTCCAGCTGAATATGGTTGTCGATGAAGAACTGCTGGGTAGCCTCGCACTGGGCCTCATCCCCGAACAGTTCCGCCAGCAGGAAGCCGAACTTGACGCCGCCGGCGTACTCGATGTCGGCGCTCAGGATGCTGATGTCGATGTTGAAGCGGCGGCTCGCCTCCGAGATGAGCGGCGTGTCGACCGTGCTGCCGGTAAAGCCGAGCTTCACCAGCGGATAGCTGGCGGGTACCCGGTCGCTACTCATCCGATCCTGATACTCCTGGGGTACTTCCAGGTGGATGGTGGAGTGGATGAAATCCCGCGCCAGCTGGGTCTTGGCATTGCTGAAGAACCAGGCCACTTCGCCCTGCTCGATCAGACGGCCGTCACTGATGATGGCCACTTCGTCGCAGATCCCCTTCACCACGTCCATCTCGTGGGTGATGAGCAGTATGGTGAGCCCCAGCTTGACGTTGATCTCCTTGAGCAGAGTCAGGATCGAGCGGGTGGTCTGCGGGTCGAGGGCCGAGGTGGCCTCGTCGCACAGCAACACCTTGGGGGCCGGGGCCAGCGCCCGGGCGATGGCGACCCGCTGCTTCTGGCCGCCGGAGAGCTCGGACGGATAGGCGTGGGCGCGGGCTTCCAGCCCGACCAGCGCCAGCAGCTCGGTGACCCGATTCTTGATCTTGTCCTTGCTCCAGCCCGCCAGCTCCAGCGGAAAGGCGATGTTGGCGGAGACGGTGCGGGAGGCCAGCAGGTTGAAGTGCTGGAAGATCATCCCGATCTGGCGGCGGGCCTGGGTCAGATCCCGCTCGCTCAGGGCGACCAGATCCTGGCCGTCGACGATGACCTGGCCATCCGTCGGGCGCTCCAGCAGGTTGACGCAGCGGATGAGGGTGCTCTTGCCGGCACCGGAGGCACCGATCACCCCGAAAATTTTTCCTTGCGGCACATGCAGGCTGACATCACGCAGGGCGTGCACGGCATCACTGCCTTTACCGTAGACTTTGTTGAGACCGATCAACTTAATCATGGATTCTTCCGTGCTAACAGCCTTAAAGCACAGGGCGCTACAGGCGGGTGAATTGGGCAGAGGTTTCACTAGGTTGCTCTGTCATCATGGAGGATGATGCTAAGATGTCTGGATGGCCATGTCAACGCGCATTTATACATCTAGACGTCTAAAAAAATGCTAAGGATTGCCACTGGTTGACTAACGCCGACGGTGATCCGGTTCACATCAATATTGTATTTGGCAGTGTAGTAGGATTGCCGAATATCAGATGGCAAATGCACCATTATCACTTCCTTTATTAGTCGTGAGACGGATTCAGCTGCTCATCCTTTTACTCCCTCCGGGTTGGCACAAATCATTCCATTTTGTGTCGATCGCTGCTTTCTTGGCCGGCTTCTTGATGCAGCACAACAAGGGCCGTGCTTTGGCTTGGCTTGCAATAGCCTGTTTTTTATACTGAATGGGCACGACATACAGGAGGGCAACCTGATGCGATTTCAACAAATCAAAGACTTGCTGCTCTATCTGGAGCAGGTGCATCACCAGCTTGGACTCTGTTACGGGCGTCTCATGACCCAGGTGGATGGCGAGCGCAGCCGGCTGCTGCTGGCCTATCTGCAGCAGCGGGAGGAGGCGGCTGGTACCCAGCTGGATGACTACCTGAGCGAACTTGGCGAAGGGGTGAAGGAGACCTGGCTGGAGCTGGGCTTCAGCGAGGATCTGCTGCCCGGGATCCGGCGCTTGAGCCTGCCCGCCACGGCCCAGACCCAGGACATAGTGCAGCTGGTGTGCCGGCAGGAGGAGAAACTCATCGGTGAGCTCAGCCATCTGGCCCGGGAGTGTCCGACCGAGGAGACGGTGCGGCTGCTCGATGGCCTGGCCACGCAGGAGCAGACCCGTCTGACCCGGTTGGTGCACGGCGCCCATCGGCTCGACGACCTCTAGGGGATGGCCGCTGTCGAGGTGTGCGGCGCATAGTGAAAAATGTGCGGGGAAAACAGCAGAGGCCCGGCAATGCCGGGCCTCTGCTGTTTGTTGTTCACGACGGGCTCATGCCGACTGGCGGGCGGCGGTCAGCTCGGCGGCGTGCAGGGCGGCGCCTATGATACCGGCCTGATTGAGGTTGGCGGCCGCCACCAGCGGGGCCCGGGTCTCAATCTTGTCGATGAACTTGTCGAGCTTGGCGGCGCTGCCGCCGCCCAGGATGAAGAGGTCGGGGGAGAACAGAAACTCGAGGCGGGCCAGGTACTTGTTGAAGCGCTTGCCCCAGCGGCCCCAGGAGAGATCCTCGCGCTTGCGCACCGCGTCCGAGCAGTAGTGCTCGGCCACCATCCCTTCCAGCATCAGGTGACCCAGCTCGGTGTTGGGCAGCAGTTGGCCGTTGACGAACACGGCGGTGCCGATGCCGGTGCCGACCGTGATGAGGATGATCACCCCCTGGCGATCCCGGCCGTTGCCGTAGCGCATCTCCGCCAGACCGGCCGCATCGGCGTCGTTCAGCACGTGGCAGGGCTGGCCGGTCACGTCGCCAAACAGATGGGCGACGTCGGTCTCAATCCAGCTCTTGTCGATGTTGGCCGCACTCTTGGCGATGCCGTTGTGGATGGTGGCGGGAAAGCCGCAGCCCACCGGGCCCTTCCAGTCGAAGTGTTCCACCAGCGCCTTGAGGGTATGCGCCACGGCGGCCGGGGTGGCCGGCTGCGGCGTCACCAGCCGGTGGCGTTCGCCAATCAGCTCGCCCGTTGCGGTGTCGACGAGGCATCCCTTGATCCCCGAACCACCGATATCCACTCCCAACATCTGCATCAGCTTGTTCCTTTTGTTGTGCCGACCATCGACCGTCGGCAGAGCATGAAAAAATGACCTGGATCCGGCAAGGGGCAGATCGTCTATGCGTGATCCGGCAGACCTTTTTCGATGCAGCGGATCAGCAAGCGGGTCTTTTTGTTGTCATCCTGCTGGCGCCGGGCCAGGGTCGCCAGCGCCCACTCGATATGTTCGGCCACCATGGGCTCGGCTTCAGTCAGCGCCTGCTGCAGGGCCACCACTACCTCCTGGCTGGCCGGGCCGTTGCCAAGGGCCACCGCCAGGTTGCGGCGCCAGCGCTGATAGCCGATGCGGCGAATGGGGCTGCCTTCCGTGTGCTTGAGAAACTCGCTCTCACTCCAGCCCCACAAGGTCAAGAGGGGCGGGCGGTGCAGATTGGGGCGCGGGCTGAAGTCGGGCTCAGGGCTGGCATTGGCGTAGCGGTTCCAGGGGCAGATGAGCTGGCAGTCGTCACAGCCATAGATGCGGTTGCCCATCAGCGGCCGGAACTCTTCGGGGATGGGGCCGTCGTTCTCGATGGTGAGATAGGAGATGCAGCGGCGGCCATCCACCACGTAGGGGGCGACAATGGCGCCGGTGGGGCAGATGTTGATGCAGGCCACACACTTGCCGCACTGCTCTTTCTCCACCGGGGCATCCAGCGGCAGCGGCAGGCTGAGCAGCAGCTCCCCCAGAAAGAAGAAGGATCCCGCCGACTCGTTGAGCAGCAGCGAGTGTTTGCCCACCCAGCCGAGGCCGGCCTTGGCCGCCAGCGGCCGCTCCAGAATGGGGGCCGAGTCGACGAAGGGGCGCCAGCCCAGCGCCTCGCAGCGCTGCTCGATGCGCTCCCCCAGCTGCTTGAGCCGGCTGCGCAGCAGCTTGTGGTAGTCGCGACCCAGGGCATAGCGGCTGATGTAGCCGAGGGTGGGGTCGCGCAGGGTGGCGGCGAAGCCCGCCTCGAACGGGAGATAGTTCATCCGCACCGACAGCACCCGCAAGGTACCCGGCAGCAGCTCGTGGGGACGGGCCCGCATCATGCCGTGGCGCGCCATGTAGTCCATGCTGCCGTGATAGCCAGCGTCCAGCCAGGCTTGCAGCCTGGGCTCTTCGAGGGTGAGATCCGTGTCTGTGATGCCGGCCTGGTCGAATCCTAGCTCGCTCGCCCAGAGCTTGATATCTTGGGCCAGTTGATGGAGTTCGGCCGTGGTCATGGCGCTGCCGGTCCTGCTGGCGGGCGGCCTGAGCGTGCACCGGGATGGGAGTGTACTGTCATGCTGTATCGCATCTCTGGGGGCTTGCTGCCAAGGTTAACCGATGGGGGCGTTTGCCGCCGTCATACTGCATCATGAGCCCGGTGCCCGCCGGACCGGATCAATGGATGAGAGTCAGGAGCCGTCATGGAACAGGTCATCGGGGATGCTATCAGCGGGAAAGAGGGACAGAGCTTACCACAATCACTGTGGCGGACTGAACAGATCCGTGCCCTGGAGCGGGAGTGGGCCGAACGCGAGGGGCTGCGCCTCTATGCCCTGATGGAGCGCGCCGGCGCTGCGCTGCGGACCTACGCCACCCACCACTGGCCGCACAGCCGGTGCTGGTGGATCTTTACCGGCCCCGGCAACAACGGTGGCGACGGCTACGTGCTGGCCCGCCTGGCGAGACAGCTTGGTCTTGAGCCTCAGGTGATTGCCGTGCGGGATCCCGCCGAGCTGACGGGGGATGCCAGGCGGGCAGCCGACGAGTGGCTGGCGATGGGGGGCACAGTGGTGTCGCCCGAGGAGCGGGAGCTCGACCGGCTGCCGGCCCCGGATCTGGTGATAGATGCACTGCTTGGCACCGGTGTCCATATCCGGCTGTCACCGCTCATGACAAGGATCGTCGCAACAATCAATGGCTTGCAGGTGCCCGTGCTGGCGGTGGATCTCCCCTCCGGCCTCAATGCCGATACTGGCTGCGCCATGGGAGCCGTGGTGCGCGCCAGCCGTACCCTCACCTTCATCGGCATCAAGCAGGGCATGCTCACCGCCGACGGGGTGGATTGCGTCGGTCGACTCGACTGCGACACCCTCGGCGTCACCGCGCCACCCGAGTGGCAGGCGGCCGCCGAGCGCGTCGATTATCCTTCTCTGCGCGCCAGGCTGACGCCGCGCCAGCGCTCGTCCCACAAGGGCTCCCACGGCAAGGTGCTGCTGGTGGGGGGCAATGCGGGGATGCAGGGGGCCATCGTGCTGGCCGCGCGCGCCTGCCTGCGGGCCGGTGCCGGTCTGGTGCGGGTGTGCCAGCATCCTGATCACCTGCCTGCCAGCCTCTATCAGGCCGAATTGATGGGAAGTCAGGCCGGGGGGGAGGAAAGCTGGGCCTCGGTGCGGGTAGTGGGACCAGGGCTGGGTCAGGATGAGTGGGGTCGGCGCCATTTTGAGTCATTTGTTAACGAGCGGGTGCCACTGGTATTGGATGCCGATGGATTGAATTGGCTGGCGCAATGTCCCCGTCATCAGGATAATTGGGTGCTCACGCCCCATCCGGGCGAGGCGGCCCGCCTGCTGGGCTGCACCATTGCCGAGATCGCCGCGGATCGCTTTGCCGCGGTGCAGCGTCTGCAGCAGCGCTTCGGCGGTGTGGTGCTGCTCAAGGGGGCGGGGACGCTGATCCACGACGGCAAGGGGATGGCGCTCTGCAACGAGGGCAATCCCGGCATGGCCAGTGGCGGCATGGGCGACCTGTTATCTGGTATAATCGCCGCCCTTTTGGCCCAGGGCTGGTCTGCCGCCGAGGCAGCCCGACTGGGCGCCGTGATCCACGGGGAAGCGGCCGATCTGGCCGCTGTAGACGGAGAGCGGGGCATGCTGGCATCAGACCTGCTGCCCTTTATCCGTCGACTGGTTAATCCCGACACCATAACAAGCTAAAGAAGAACATGGCAAAACAGTTGATGATGACACTGCCGGACGAGGCAGCAACCGTGGCACTGGGTGGCCGTCTGGCCCACGCCTGCCAGCAGGCGACCACTGTCTTCCTGCACGGGGCCCTCGGGGCCGGCAAGACCACCCTGACTCGTGGCTGGGTGCAGGGGCTGGGTCATGAGGGCAAGGTCAAGAGCCCGACCTACACCCTGGTGGAGCCCTACGAGCTGGCCGACTGGCAGCTTTACCACTTCGATCTCTATCGGCTGGCCGACCCGGAAGAGCTGGAGTTCATGGGGATCCGCGACTACTTCGGCGCCAACACCCTCTGTCTGGTGGAGTGGCCGGAAAAGGGCGACGGCTGGCTGCCTGCGCCGGATCTCGAGATCACCCTGAGTTATGCAAACGAGCAGCGCGAGGTGCAGATTGACGCCCGCACTGCTATTGGCGAAGCCATTCTGGAACGGTTGTCATCTACGTGCGCTTGATCCTTGTTATTGCCCTCTCCCTGCTGGCCTTACCCTCCTGGGCGAATCAGCTCAAGAGCGTGCGGGTGTGGCCATCGCCGGACAACACCCGGGTGGTGCTCGACATGAGCAGCGCCCCCAATTACAACTACTTCACCCTGACCGGTCCGGACCGGCTGGTGATTGACCTGAAAGGGGCGAGCAACGTCACCAACCTGGCCCGCATCGAGAACAAGAGCGAGCTGGTGCGCAAGATCCGCGAGAGCTCGCCGCTGGAAAAAGGCGGGCTGCGGCTGGTGCTGGACCTGAGTTCAGCCATCAAGCCGGTGGTCTTTCCGCTGGCGCCGGCCGGCCCCTACGGCCACCGGCTGGTGATCGACCTGCCTTATGAAGAGAAGTCCTCCGCCACCGCTCAGGCGGCACCGGTGGGTGGCAAGGGCAAGGGGGTGGTGATCGCCATCGACCCGGGCCACGGCGGGGAAGACCCGGGCTCCATCGGTCCGCGCCGTACCTACGAGAAGCGGGTGACCCTGGCGGTCTCCCAGAAACTGGCCGCCCTCATCGACCGCGAACCCGGCATGCGCGCCGTGCTGACCCGGCGCGGCGACTACTTCGTCGATCTGAACAAGCGCTCCGAGATTGCCCGCAAGGCCAAGGCCGACCTGCTGGTGTCGGTGCACGCCGACAGCTTCCACAACTCGACCCCGCGCGGCGCCTCCGTCTGGGTGCTGTCGACCAACCGTGCCAACCGCGAGATGGGCAGCTGGCTGGAGAAGCAGGAGAAACAGGGTGAGCTGCTTGGCGGCGTTGGCAAGGTATTGGCCGAATCCGATCCCAACCCCTACCTGGCGCAGACCTTCCTCGACCTCTCCATGGACAAGTCGAGGGCCGAGGGCTATGACGTCAGCCGCCAGATCCTGCGCTCGCTGGGCCGGGTGGCCAGGTTGCACAAGAAGGCGCCAGAGCACGCCAGCCTGGCGGTGTTGAAGGCGCCGGACATTCCCTCCGTGCTGGTGGAGACGGGCTTTATCTCCAACCACGCCGAAGAGAAGCTGCTGGCGACCTCCAGCTATCAGGATCAACTGGCCCGTGCCATCTTCGAGGGGATCCGCAACTACTACCGGGCTCACCCGACCAAGGGCGCCATGCTCACCGGCAAGGGGCAGGCCAGCAACAAGCAGGCCGCGGTCAGCCGACCCGCCCCTGCCAGCAAGCCGGTCGCCGTCAGCAAACCGGCGGCGCAGCCGGTGCAGCAGGTGGTGACCAACCGGATGCCGGCCACCGAACCGAACCGCAGCAGCGACGGCGGGGCGCCGGTCAGCAGCGTCGGTGGATCCTCGTCCGGCGCCGGGGTGATCAAGCCCTACGTGGTGGCAGCCAAGGAGCCGAGCGTCCCGGTGACCAGCGTGCAGAGCAATGACAAGGCCAGCATGCTCCGTCATGTGGTCACCCGCGGGCAGAGCCTCTCCCGGCTTGCCGAGAAATACGGGGTCAGCCAGGCGCGGCTGGTGGAGATCAACAAGCTCAAGTCGCGGGACATCCAGATAGGGCAGGTGCTCTATATTCCGCAAAAATAGCGCTGGATGAGACGCCGGGGTCGTCCCTGCCGGTGGCAGGGGCGGGCCCGGTGAACCGTCATCGAGCCCCGCCGATTACCCGTGCCTTCAACCAGCAGGAGTAAGCGATGCCAATCCGTACCTTGTCCCCTGTGCTGGCCAGCCAGACGAGCATGGGCTGTGATACGGCGGCGTGGCGCCCAGCCGGTGCGGTTGCCACTGCCATCCCGTTCAACCAGCAGGAGTAAGCGATGCCAATCCGTATATTGCCGCCGATTCTGGCCAACCAGATTGCTGCCGGTGAGGTGGTGGAGCGGCCCTCCTCCGTGGTCAAGGAGCTGGTGGAAAACAGCCTGGATGCGGGCGCTGACCGGGTCGAGATCGACATCGACAAGGGCGGTGCCAAGCTTATTCGCATTCGCGACAATGGCGGTGGCGTCGCCAAGGATGAGCTGGTGCTGGCGCTGTCGCGCCATGCCACCTCCAAGGTGGCGACTCTCGACGATCTGGAAGGGATCAACAGCCTGGGCTTTCGCGGCGAGGCGCTCGCCTCCATCAGCTCGGTCTCCCGTCTCACCTTTACCTCCCGCACGGCGGAGCAGTCCGAAGCCTGGCAGGCCCAGGCCGAAGGGCGCGAGATGAGCGTCACCGTCAAGCCGGCGGCCCACCCGGTGGGCACCACTGTGGAGGTGGTGGATCTCTTCTTCAACACCCCGGCCCGGCGCAAGTTCATGCGCAGCGAAAAGACCGAGTTTGCCCACATTGACGAGCTGGTGCGCCGCATCGCGCTCTCCCGCTTCGACGTCACCCTGATCCTGCGCCACAACGGCAAGGTGGTGCGCCAGTACAAGGCCGCCAACACGGTGGCGGAGCAGGAGCGCCGGCTCGCCGCGGTGTGCGGCTCTCCCTTCATGCACCACGCGCTGGCGGTGGAGAGCGAGCACAGCGACGTGCGGCTGTGGGGCTGGCTGGCCACGCCCGCCGGCGCCAGACCGCAGAACGATCTGCAATACACCTATGTCAACGGCCGCATGATGCGCGACAAGCTCATCAACCACGCCATTCGCCAGGCCTATGACGAACTGCTGCCGACCGATCGCTTCGCGGCCTACGTGCTCTACATCGAGCTGGATCCGCGTCAGGTGGACGTCAACGTCCATCCGGCCAAGCACGAGGTGCGCTTCCATCAGGCGCGCCTCATTCACGACTTCATCTTTCAGGCGCTCTTTACCGCCCTGCGCCAGCCAGGGGCGGCAAGCGACGGGAGCGACCAACCCCTGGCCGAGACCCTGGTCGAGCTGCCGGTCAGTGCCCCTATCGAGTATCCGGGTCAGGCGCCCAGAGCCGAGTGGTATGGCGCCGAGCACAACTACCGGGCCCCGGCCCGGGAAGTGCGGGAAGGAAGTGGTGCAGTGAGAGCGGGCAACTACCAGCCGCCCGAGCCCCCCAGCCGGGAGGCGATGCGCGGCATGGGCGCGCTGCTCACCACCCTGCCGACGGTGCAGGACACGCCGCTGGCAGAGGCTGAAACCATGCCTGTTGCCGCCGTGGCGGCCAAGGCGGGGGCGTGGCGGGCCTTGACCCTGGTGGAGCAGGCCTATCTGCTGCTGGAGCGAGACAACCGGCTGGCCCTGCTGTCGCTGGTGCGGGCCGAGCGCCTGCTGCTGCGCCACTGGCTGCTGGAAACCTGGGGCCAGGGGCTGGCGGCCCAGCCGCTGCTGCTGCCGGTCTCCTTCAAGCTGCCGAAAAACCTGGTCGCGCTGGTGGAAACGCAGGAGCGTTTGCTCAAACGGATGGGGCTGGAGTTGAAAAGCGGCGGGCGCGACACCATGATCCTGACTCGGGTGCCGGCGCTGCTGCGCCAGACCGATCTGGTGCGCTTATTACCCGAATTGCTGCAACTGATCGAGAGCGGATCTGACAGTGATGCTGGCCAGCAGGCTGAAGTACTATGCCAATGGCTGGTGGAGCAGGGGATAAGTCGCGAAAAAGTATATGATTTTGCCACGGCCAACCGCTTGCTGACGGAACTTGTTGCCGATTTCAGTGACCAACTGGCAGACGTTCGCATGGTGCGCCCGCTGTCACTGGCGAGCGTGCTGGCCGAGTTCGCCGATGGCCATTGAGGGAAATGCCCTCTTGAATCCATAAACCAGTTTTTTGCAGGTGCGCCACCAAGGGGGGGCGACCATGCAAGGGGAGTTTTTCACGTGGCTGACTTGCCGACTGCAATTTTTCTGATGGGGCCGACGGCCTCCGGCAAGACGGATCTCGCCATCGAACTGTGCCAGGCACTGCCCTGCGACATCATCAGCGTGGATTCCGCGCTCATCTATCGCGGCATGGATATCGGCACCGCCAAGCCTACGCCGGCCGAACTGGCGCAGGCGCCGCACCGGCTGATCGACATCCTGGATCCCGCCATGAGCTATTCGGCGGCCGATTTTTGCCGCGATGCGCTGCGGGAGATGAAAGAGATCGCCGATCGCGGCCGCATTCCGCTGCTGGTGGGCGGCACCATGCTCTATTTCAAGGCGCTGCTGGAGGGACTATCTCCGTTGCCCTCCGCCGACCCCGTCATTCGTGCCGGCATCGAGGAGGAAGCCGCCCGCCTTGGCTGGCAGGCACTGCACGATGAGCTGGTGCGCATCGACCCGGTGGCCGGGGCCCGCATCCATCCCAATGACCCGCAACGGCTCAGCCGGGCGCTCGAGGTCTACCGCATCAGCGGCAAGACCCTCACCGAGCTGACCCAGGTGCAGGGGGAGGGGTTGCCCTACCGGGTGCTGCAGTTTGCCATCGCACCGAGCGATCGCGCCGTGCTGCACCAGCGCATCGAGCTGCGCTTTGACAAGATGCTGCAGGGTGGCTTTGAACAGGAGGTCAGGGGCCTCTACCAACGGGGCGATCTCACCCCGGATCTTCCCTCCATCCGCTGCGTGGGATACCGCCAAATGTGGGACTACCTGGCGGGGGAAGTGGAGTATGATGAGATGCGCTATCGCGGAATTGTTGCCACCCGCCAGTTGGCCAAGCGTCAAATGACCTGGTTGCGCGGTTGGTCTGATGTGACCTGGTTGGAATCTGGTGAGTCTGGCAATCTGGCAAGGGTCGTCGCCCGTGCCGGAGTGGCTTGACACTCCTGTATAATCAGGTTGTTATATTGATATCCGGTGTTTAAAAACAACAAACTATAAGGAAAAGAAGATGGCTAAGGGGCAATCTCTCCAAGACCCGTTTTTGAATGCGCTGCGCCGTGAGCGGATTCCTGTTTCTATCTATTTGGTGAACGGCATCAAGCTGCAGGGTCAGATCGAATCGTTTGACCAGTTTGTCATTTTGCTGAAGAACACCGTGAGCCAGATGGTTTACAAGCACGCCATCTCCACCGTGGTGCCGGCCCGTGCCGTCAACCATCACCAGCACGCCCAGGGCGCGGCTGGCGAAGAGCAGGGTGAAGCCGAGGCGTGATATCCCGGGACGAGGCGACTCGTCAACCCAGATTCATCATGATTCCTGTCAAGGAGCAAGCGCTTGTTTGACCGTTATGAAGCCGGCGAACAGGCCGTTCTGGTACATGTCAACTTCAGTGATGAGGGTGAGCGGG
This sequence comes from Aeromonas sp. FDAARGOS 1403, assembly GCF_019047325.1. Lineage (NCBI taxonomy): Bacteria > Pseudomonadati > Pseudomonadota > Gammaproteobacteria > Aeromonadales > Aeromonadaceae > Aeromonas > Aeromonas sp. FDAARGOS 1403. The sequence goes on from NZ_CP077249.1 coordinate 1,864,934, forward strand.
AGGATCTGGAAGAGCTCAAGATGCTGGTGAGCTCGGCCGGGGTCAATGCGCTGGGGGTGATCACCACCAGCCGCAGTGCGCCCAGTGCCAAATTTTTTGTCGGCAGCGGCAAGGCTGAAGAGATCGCGTCCCAGGTCCAGATGCTGGACGCCGACGTCGTCATCTTCAACCATGCCCTGACCCCTGCCCAGGAGCGCAACCTGGAGCGTCTGTTCCAGTGCCGGGTAGTGGACAGGACCGGCCTGATCCTCGATATCTTCGCTCAGCGTGCCCGTACTCACGAAGGCAAGTTGCAGGTCGAACTGGCCCAGTTGCGCCATCTCTCTACTCGCCTGGTGCGAGGCTGGACCCACCTTGAACGTCAGAAGGGGGGGATCGGCCTGCGCGGCCCGGGTGAAACCCAGCTGGAAACCGATCGCCGCCTGTTGCGTGAACGCATCAAGGCGATTTTGCGCCGGCTCGACAAGGTGGCCAAGCAGCGGGAACAGGGACGTCGTGCCCGCAACCGCAACGAGGTGCCGACCGTTTCTCTGGTGGGTTACACCAACGCCGGAAAGTCCACTTTGTTCAACCAACTTACAGCTGCCAGCGTGTATGCTGCCGACCAATTGTTCGCAACCCTGGATCCGACCCTGCGCAAATTGGTGATCCGGGATGTGGGTGATGTGATTCTGGCGGATACAGTTGGATTTATTCGACACTTGCCCCATGATCTGGTCGCGGCCTTCAAGGCGACGCTGCAGGAGACCCGCGAAGCGGATCTGCTGCTGCACGTGGTGGACTGTGCCGACGAGCAGATGCAGGAGAATATCGAATCGGTGCAGCAGGTGCTGGCCGAGATCGAAGCCGATGACCGGCCCCAGCTGATGATCTGCAACAAGATCGACAAGCTGGGTGAACACCCGGTCGGGCTGGAGCGGGACGAAGAGGGGCGCCCGGTGCGGGTCTGGCTGTCTGCCCAGACCGGCGAGGGGTGTGACGATCTGTTTGTTGCCCTGACCGAGCTGCTGGCCGGCTCCATGGTGCACCACACCCTGCAGTTGCCCCCTTCGGCCGCCAGATTGCGCAGTGCGCTCTATCGCCTCAAGGGCATCGAGCAGGAAGGTTTCAGCGAGGAGGGGGATTTTGTGTTGGAAGTCCGCCTGCAACTGGCTGACTGGAACCGCCTCGTGAAGCAAGAAGGTGAGAGTTTACAACGCTTTATCAGGCATTGATTCGTCGATGAGATGAATGTTTGCTGGCTTCATCAACGATTGATGGCCCGATAGAGATGATATCCATCCGCATGTATTAATGGAGACGCTGATGGCTTGGAATGAGCCTGGTAATAACGGCAAAGACCGTGACCCCTGGGGGAACAACGGCAAGAATCAGGGACCCCCTGATCTGGACGAGATGCTGCGCAAGGTGAGCCGCCGTTTTGGTGGTCTGCTGGGTGGCGGCAAATCGGGTGGTGGTGACGTCGGCAAGTTCGGCCTCTCCATCGCCCTGGTGGTGGCGGTAGTGGTATGGGTCGTCAGCGGCTTCTATACCATTCGCGAAGCCGAGCGTGGCGTGGTGCTGCGCTTTGGCGAGTACTCCCACAACGTGGATCCGGGCCTGCGCTGGAAACCGACCTTCATCGACCGGGTGATCCCGGTGGACGTGGAGTCGGTCCGTTCCCTGCCGGCCTCCGGCTTCATGCTGACCCAGGACGAGAACGTGGTGCGGGTCGAGATGGACGTGCAGTATCGCGTGGTCGATCCCGAGCAGTACCTGTTCAGCGTCACCAACGCCGACGAGAGCCTGAGTCAGGCGACCGACAGCGCCCTGCGCTACGTGGTGGGTCATACCCGGATGGACGACGTGCTGACCACGGGTCGTGAGAAGGTGCGTCAGGAGACCTGGCAGGTGATCGACAGCATCATCGAGCCCTATCACATGGGTCTGCAGATCGTCGACGTCAACTTCCTGCCGGCGCGTCCGCCGGAAGAGGTGAAGGATGCGTTCGATGACGCCATCTCCGCTCAGGAAGATGAACAGCGCTTCATTCGTGAAGCCGAAGCCTATGCCCGTGAAGTGGAGCCGAAGGCCCGCGGCCAGGTCAAGCGCCTGGAGCAGGAGGCTGAAGCCTACAAGTCCCAGATCGTGCTGAAGGCCAAGGGTGAAGTCGCTCGCTTCAACGAGCTGCTGCCCCAGTATCAGGCTGCGCCCGAGCTGACCCGTGATCGTATCTACCTGGAAACCATGGAAGAGCTCTATCAGCAGGCCAACAAGGTGGTGGTCGACATGCCGGCTGGCAACAACAGCATGATCTACCTGCCGCTTGACAAGCTCTCCGGCAAGGCCAATGCGGTGCAACCGGCTCGTCCGGCAGGTGCGCCTGTGGTAGAACAGACCCCGCCGTCCAACGAAGGGGCCAACTCCACGCCGACCCCGCTGCGCAGCGGCGACCGTTTCAGCTCAGGGAGAAACTGATAGATGAAAAAGCTAGCTATTGGTGTCATCGCTGTGGCCGCCATGGTCTGCTTCTCTTCGGTCTTCATCGTCGATGAAGGCCAGAAGGGAATCGTGGTGCAGTTCGGCAAGGTGAAGCGGGTTGAATCCGGCGAGCCGCGTCTGTACGAGCCGGGCCTGCACTTCAAGGTGCCGCTCATCGACCAGGTTCGCAAGATGGATGCCCGTATCCAGACCCTGGAAGGGCAGGCGGATCGTTTCGTCACCTCCGAGAAGAAGGACCTCATCATCGACTCCTACGTGAAGTGGAAGATCGAGGACTTCTCCAAGTACTACCTGGCGACCGGCGGTGGGAACAAGATCCAGGCCGAAGACCTGCTCAAGCGCAAGATCAACAACGGTCTGCGTTCCGAAATTGGTAATCGCACCATCAAGGACATCGTCTCTGGCGAGCGCAGTACCGTGATGGAAGATGCTCTGATGAAGATGGCGCGCTCCTCCGAGCTCGGCATCAAGGTGGTGGATGTGCGTATCAAGCAGATCAACCTGCCGGTGGAAGTCTCCAGCTCCATCTATCAGCGGATGCGTGCCGAGCGGACCGCGGTAGCCCGTGAGCATCGCTCCCAGGGCCGCGAACAGGCCGAGATCCTGCGTGCCGACATCGACCGCAAGGTGACCGTCATGATCGCCGATGCCGAGAGTAATGCTCGTCAGCTGCGTGGTGAAGGGGATGCCGAGGCCGCCAAGATCTATGCCGACAGCTACAAGAAAGACCCCGAGTTTTTCAGCTTCGTGCGCAGCATGGAGGCTTATCGCAAGAGCTTCGCCGGTGGCAATGACCTGATGGTCCTCAAGCCGGACAGCGAGTTCTTCCGCTACCTCAAGTCGCCGCACGGCAGCAAGCAGTAAGCACGTCGTGATTTGACCCAAGGGCCTGATGATTCAGGCCCTTTTGTTTGCCGGTCATCGGCTGGCAGCGGGGGGGCTGTGTGTGAAGCGCTTGTGGTTGGGGCGCATTCAGACGAGAAAGGAGGTTGTATGCTGACATCCATCCTGGTGGGGCTGGGATTGCTGCTGCTGTTCGAAGGGCTGGGGCCGCTCTTGATGCCGCGCGCCTGGCAGCAGATGTTGCGGCTGCTGAGCGATCAGCCGGCCGAGCAGTTGCGCCGCATCGGCGGCTGTCTGGTGGTGGCCGGGGCCGTCATCTTGTGGGCGCTGGCGCGTTAAAGGATGAGCCTGGCTGTGTTTGCCAGACAATAAAAAAGAGGCCAGAGGGCCTCTTTTTTATTGTCTGCCGGCTGGCATCAGGCGCTGCGCTGCACCGCCATGTGGGCCAGGGTTTCCAGTGCCTGCTTGTGCCGGGAGTCAGGCAGGATGGCGAGGGCCGCGATGGCCTTGTCGGCCTCCTCCCGGGCTCGCATGCGAGAGTACTCCAGCGCGCCGGTACGGTCGAGGATGGCCAGGATCCGGTCGAGGTGCTCCATGCCGTTGCGGTGCTCGATGGCGTCGCGCACCAGCTGGCGCTCTTCCGGGCTACCCACTTCCATGGCACGCAACAGCGGCAGGGTCGGCTTGCCTTCGGCCAGATCGTCGCCCACGTTCTTGCCCATCTCGTCGCTCTGGGAGCAGTAGTCCATCACGTCGTCGATGATCTGGAAGGCGGTGCCCAGATACTTGCCGTAGTCGGTCATCGCCTGCTCGATGGGCGCGGGCTGATGGGTCAGCACGGCGGCGAGACGAGTGGCGGCTTCGAACAGCTTGGCGGTCTTGCAATAGATGACCGTCATGTAGCTCTCTTCGGTGGTATCCGGGTCGTTGCAGTTCATCAGCTGCAGCACTTCCCCTTCGGCGATGGTGTTGGTGGCCTCGGAGAGGATCTCCATCACCCGCAGGTTGGAGAGCTCGCTCATCATCTGGAAGGAACGGCTGTAGAGGTAGTCACCCACCAGCACGCTGGCGGCGTTGCCGAACATGGCGTTGGCGGTCTCCCGGCCGCGGCGCAGGTCGGATTCGTCGACCACGTCGTCGTGCAGCAGGGTGGAGGTGTGAATGAATTCGATGATGGCAGCCAGTTTCAGGTGATCCTCACCCTCATATCCCAGTGCGCGGGCGGCCATGACGGTCAGCATGGGGCGCATCCGTTTCCCGCCTGCACTGACAATATAGAAACCCAGCTGGTTGATCAGGCTGACATCGGACTGGAGTCGAGCCAGGATCAGTTCATTGACCGCCGTCATGTCGGCGGCACAGAGCGCACGGATAGTCTGTTGGTCCATAAGTCTCGTAACGTGACGGCAGTGATGACTGCGATTTTAGCAATGGCGGGGATTCTACACGATTTCACAATGGGTTACAGTTAAGCGTTTATTCACGGCGGCAGATATGCGCACAAAATAAACTTTTTGCTAAATTGGCCTTGCCTGAGCAAATCGATTTGCGTAGAATGCCCGCCCATTGTTATAGGTTTTTGCGCGTGTCTGGCCTTGAGCAAAAGACACGCCTTTACGGAGTTAATCAAATGTACGCGGTATTCCAAAGCGGCGGAAAACAACACCGTGTGGCCGAAGGTCAAATCGTTCGTCTGGAAAAGCTGAACGTTGAGACTGGCGCTACCATCGACTTCAACGAAGTGCTGATGGTTGCTGCAGGCGACACTTTTAAAGTAGGTGCTCCTTTCGTTGAAGGTGGCAAGGTTGTAGCTGAAGTTGTGGCTCACGGCCGTGGCGAGAAAGTGACTATCGTCAAGTTCCGTCGTCGTAAGCACCACCGTAAGCAAGCGGGCCACCGTCAGTGGTTCACTGAAGTCAAAATCACTGGCATCAGCGCTTAATTAGAGGAGTACGATAGATGGCACACAAAAAAGCTGGCGGTTCATCCCGCAACGGCCGCGATTCAGAAGCTAAACGCCTGGGCGTGAAGCGTTTCGGCGGCGAAACAGTTCTGGCTGGCAGCATCATCGTTCGTCAGCGCGGCACCAAGTTCCACGCTGGTGAGAACGTTGGTCTGGGCAAGGACCACACCCTGTTCGCTACCGCGAACGGCAAGGTGCAGTTCGAAGTCAAAGGTCCGCTGAACCGTAAGTACGTAAGCATCGTTGCTGAGTAATTACGGACCGCAAGGATCCGAAGCCCCGCCAACAGGCGGGGCTTTTGTTTTTCTGATGTAGTTGACGAAAAAACGGCACGCAGCCGACCCTGGCTCTGAAGGGGCGACTGGCAAGATGCGTATCGCCCGCAGGGGTCTGTACCACTATAATGGCGTATCGGTTTTTCGAATTAAGGTGACGGTTACCTATGAAGTTTGTTGATGAAGTCCAGATTCGAGTCGATGCCGGTGACGGTGGTAACGGTTGTGTGAGCTTTCGCCGGGAGAAGTACATTCCGAACGGCGGCCCGGACGGCGGTGACGGCGGTGACGGTGGCGACGTGTATCTGGTTGCCGATGAAAACCTGAACACCCTGATCGACTACCGTTTCGAGCGTTTCCATGCCGCCGAGCGTGGCGAGAATGGCCAGAGCGCCAACTGTACCGGTCGTCGCGGCAAGGACAAGATCCTGCGCGTGCCGGTCGGTACCCGTGCGACCGATGAAGATACCGGCGAACTGCTGGGGGATCTGACCCACCACGAGCAGAAGCTGCTGGTTGCCAAGGGCGGCTTCCACGGTCTTGGCAATACCCGCTTCAAGAGCTCGGTCAACCGTGCGCCGCGCCAGAAGAGCAACGGCACCCCGGGTGAAGTACGTACCCTGAAGCTGGAACTGCTGTTGCTGGCCGACGTCGGCATGCTGGGCCTGCCCAACGCCGGCAAGTCCACCTTCATCCGCGCCGTCTCTGCGGCCCGTCCGAAAGTGGCCGACTACCCCTTCACCACCCTGGTGCCTAACCTCGGCGTGGTGCGTGGCGAGAACTCCCGCTCCTTCGTCATTGCCGACATTCCGGGTCTGATCGAGGGTGCTGCCGAAGGCGCCGGCCTCGGTATCCGCTTCCTCAAGCACCTCGAGCGCTGCCGCGTGCTGGTCCATCTGGTGGATATCTGCCCGGTGGATGGCTCCGATCCGGCCGAGAATGCCGTGACCATCGTCCGCGAGCTGGAGAAGTACAGCCCGGAGCTCGCGAGCAAACCACGCTGGCTGGTGTTCAACAAGATGGACCTGATCCTAGAAGAAGAGGCAGGTGAAGTGATGGAGCGCGTGAAGGCCGCCCTGAACCACGAAGGGCCGGTTTACGCCATCACCGCCATCAGCAAGGAAGGGACCAAGAAGGTCTGCTACGACATCCTTGATCTGCTGGATACCATGCCCCGTCAGCTGGCGGAAGATGCCAAGGAAGCCATCGAGAAGGTGGAGTTCAAGTGGGACGACTACCACAAGAACCAGCTGGCCAAGGCCGAAGCGGATGCGCTGGCTGCCTCCAAGGCGTTTGACGAGTCGCTGGACGACGATGACTGGGACGACGAAGACGATGATGGCGTGGAAGTCATCTACGTGCGTGACTGACCCTCATCCTGCGGGTGAGCGCAGTGCAGCCACCCGCCGCTGAAAAACCGGAGCCTTGCCAGGCTCCGGTTTTTTTATGGGGATCGACTGGATCACCATATAGATATATTTCTTATGTCACTTATTGCCTGCCAACCGCAACTGATTATACTGCGCTCCTGAATGTAACCTTAACGAAACAATGTGCTAACCATTTGTAATGAATTGATATGCGCATCTGTTTGGGTACATTCTTATGGAAGGTTTGCCTGTAAAAATATTTATGCTTGAAATGATCCATTAAAAGCTTGTTTGTGCATTTTTTTGGAGTATTCTTGCGCCCGTTTTGTCGGGTGAGAGCATGGGTATGCAGGTTCGCCTGGCTAAGGAAAAGTAACATTAAGGCTGTAAACCATGCTGGAAAAGACTCTGCAAGCACCTGCGCTCAATACCCGTCGCAACGTGCTGATGTTCCTGGTCCCGTCACTGATCGGGATCCTGCTGTTCATGACCCCCGTTCTCTATGACGGCAACGTCACCATCCCGGTAGCCGTACTGGCGAAGCTGGTACAGAGGGTGTTTGCCGACTATCTGGTGGCCATGGTCAGCGCCATCATCACCACCACCATGCTGATGACCCTGATCGCCTGGTTGTTCAAGCCGGCGATCCTGGTGAAGCGCCCCTTCCTCAACAGCCTGTTCAACGTCTCTCCCTTCTGGGCCTGCGTGCGGGTGCTTGGCGGTATCTTCGTGCTGCTGACCTTCTTCGAGGCCGGTCCCGAGGTGCTGCGTTCCGGTGCGACCGGTGGCCTGGTGCTGCACGATCTGCTGCCGGTGCTGTTCTCCGTCTTCATCTTCGCCGGCCTGTTGCTGCCGCTGCTGCTCGATTTCGGTCTGCTGGAGTTTGTCGGCACCATGATGACCCGCATCATGCGCCCCGTGTTCCGCCTGCCGGGCCGCTCCGCGGTGGACTGCTTCGCCTCCTGGCTCGGGGATGGCAGCGTCGGCATCCTGCTGACCAGCAAACAGTACGAAGGCAAGTTCTACACCCAGCGGGAAGCCGCCGTCATCGGCACCACCTTCTCTGCCGTTTCCATCACCTTCTGCCTGGTGGTGATCTCCCAGGTGAAGCTGGAGCACATGTTCGTGCCCTTCTACCTGACCGTCTGCCTGGCCGGGGTGGTGGCCGCCATCGTGGTGCCGCGCCTGCCGCCGCTCTCCTGGAAGAAGGATGTCTACAGCGACGGTACTCCTCTGTGCCGCAAGCAGGAGGCGATTCCCCATCAGCACAGCGTGCTGAGCTATGGCTATGAGCGGGCCCTGACCAAGGCCGACAGCATGACGGATCTCGGCGCCGTGGCGCGGGAAGGGGTGAAGAATGCCCTGGACATGGTGTTTGGCGTGCTGCCGGTGGTGATGGCGGTGGGTACCTGTGCCCTGATGCTGGCCGAGCACACCCCCATCTTCAACTGGCTGGGGGCCCCCTTCGTTCCCTTGCTGGAACTGCTGCAACTGCCGGAGGCGGAAGCCGCTTCCAAGACCATCATGGTGGGCTTCGCCGACATGTTCATTCCGGCGGTGCTGGCCTCCACCATCGAGAGCGAGATGACCCGCTTCGTGATCGCCGCCATGTCGGTCACCCAGCTCATCTACATGTCGGAAGTGGGTGCCCTGTTGCTGGGCAGCAAGATCCCGGTCAAGCTGTGGGAGCTGTTCGTGATCTTCCTGCTGCGCACCCTGATCACCCTGCCGGTCATCGCCGGGGTGGCGCACCTGCTGTTCTGATCTGCCCCGCGTCTGTAAACGGTCAACTTCGGTTGGCCGTTTTTTTATGGCCGCTATTAGACCAAAGTGAGTCTTTTATGAGGCCTGAATTTACATTAATGTAACAAGCTGAAAAAACACGCCAGCCGAGCAGTAGGCAATACCAACCTATGTGGCCAGGAGTCACCCCATGACCTCACTGCTCAGCTACCGGGCCGGTCCTTGCGATCAGCCGCTGCTTCACCAGACCATAGGCGCCTACCTGCAAGAGGTGGCGGAACGTTTCCCCGAGCGGCCCGCCGTGGTGGTGCGCCACCAGCAGATCCGCTGGAACTACCGGGAATACCTGACCCAGATAGACCGGCTGGCGCTGGGCCTGCTGGCGCTTGGGATCCGGCCAGGGGATCGGGTCGGCATCTGGTCGCCCAACAACATCGAGTGGTGCCTGGTGCAATTCGCAACGGCCCGCATAGGGGCCATCATGGTCTGCATCAACCCCGCCTACCGCAGCTACGAGCTCGCCTTTGCCATCAACAACGTGGGCTGTCGGGCCCTCATCTGCGCCAGCGCGTTCAAGGGCTGCGACTACCTCGCCATGCTGGGCGAGTTGGCCCCCGAGCTGGCTAGCTGTCCGCCAGGCCGCCTGACATCATCCCGGCTGCCAAGCCTGGAGATGGTGATCCGGCTCGGGGAGCAGCAAAGCGCCGGCATGCTCAACTTCCCCGAGGTGCTGGTACTGGGCGACCGGCAGGATCCGGCCTGGCTGGCCCGAGTGGCCGCCACCCTCAAACCCGATGACGCCATCAACATCCAGTTCACCTCGGGCACCACGGGCAACCCCAAGGGGGCTACCCTCAGTCACAGCAACATCCTCAACAACGGCCGCCAGGTGGCGCAAGGCATGGCGTTCAGCGAGCAGGATCGGCTCTGCATCCCGGTGCCGCTCTACCACTGTTTCGGCATGGTGCTCGGCAATCTGGTCTGCATCAGTGTGGGGGCCTGCGCCCTGTTTCCGGCCGAAGCCTTCGATCCGGCGGCCACCCTGCGGATGGTGAGCGAGGAGCGCTGCACCGCCCTGCACGGGGTGCCGACCATGTTCATCGCCGAGCTGGAGCTGGCGGAGTTTGACCAGTTCGATCTCTCCTCCCTGCGCACCGGCATCATGGCCGGTGCCATCTGCCCCGAGCCCTTGATGCGCAAGGTGCAGACCCTGATGCACATGACCGAGGTGACCATCGCCTACGGCCAGACCGAGTGCAGTCCCATCAATCACATGACCGCCATCGATGCGCCGCTGGACAAGCGGGTCACCACGGTCGGCCGCGCCATCGGTCACACCGAGATCAAGCTGGTCGACCCCAGCGGAGAGATAGTGGCCATCGGCGAGCGGGGCGAGATCTGCTGTCGCAGCAACGGGGTGATGCAGGGGTACTGGCAGGATCCGGTCAAGACGGCGGATACCATAGATGAGGAAGGGTGGCTGCACTCGGGGGACATCGGCATCATGGATGAAGAGGGCTATGTGCGGATCGTCGGACGCAGCAAGGAGCTGATCATTCGCGGTGGCGAGAACATCTACCCGCGCGAGATCGAGGAGCGGCTCTATGATCATCCGGCGGTGCAGGATGCAGCCGTGTTCGGGGTCGACAGCGAGCGCTATGGCGAGGAGGTGTGTGCCTGGGTCAAGCTCAGGCCCCGCCAGGAGGCCAGCGAGGAGGAGCTGAAGCAGTTCCTGTCGGCCCGCATCGCCTATTTCAAGGTTCCAAGATACATCCGTTTCGTGGAGGAGTACCCCATGACGGTAACCGGCAAGCTGCAAAAATTCAGGATGCGGGAACTGATGAGCGACGAGCTGGCCCGCCAGCACGCCGAGGGGATGCGCTGAGCGTGGCGACATCGGAAAAAAGGGCCTGCGGGCCCTTTTTTGTCAGCGTCCCAGCGGGTGGGGCTGTGCCGGCTTGCGGGGGCACTGCACCAGCAGGGTATGGGTGGTGAAGGTGCTGCTCTGGGGGAAGCTTGGGCGAAACCCCGTCATCGGATCGGCGGCCCCCATGCTCATCTGATGGGAAGTGAAGATGCGCTGGCGGCGATCGGTCTCCTGATAGCCGAGCGGGCAGCTCAGCGTCGCCTGCTGCTGGCACTCCTCCAGTGCGGCGCACTCGATCTGGAAGCGTTGCAGTGCGGGATTAGCTGAAGCGAGTTCGGTGACGGTGGCGGGCGCCGGCAGCAGGGCGCAGCCGGACAGCAAGAGGCTGCCCAGCAGGAAAATTCGGGGTGACATAAGAGAGTTGTGCTCGATGAAACAAGAAAAGGGTGGGTAGCGGCCGGCCGGGGCCATCAGCCTCGTGCCGGCCGCAAAGCGCGGATCAGCGCGGCGTGATGCCCATATCGACCGGACACTGGATGGTCAGAGAGTGCACCGTGTTGGCCATGCGATAGGGTTTGCCAGCCTTGTAGACCTTCTTCTCGTCGTCATAGCTGCCCGCCGTGTACTGGGTGCTGTAGAGCGTCTGCTGACGGCGATCCGTCTCCTGGTAGCCCTGCGGGCAGGTCTGGTTGGCCTGCTGGAAGCAGGCCGTCATGCTGCTGCACTCGATGTAGAAGCCGCGCTGGCTGGCATCGGCTAGGTGCACCGGGGTGACGGTGGGGGCGGGGAGAGACAACAGGGAGCAGCCGGAGAGCGTCAGCGCGCCCAGCATGATGAGATGTTTTGACATAGATAACCTGAACAGTGTGGTGTGACAAAGAGTGAGGGGGAGTCTATTGCTCCCCCTTCGCTATAGGGGCACCGTTATAACCAGCCGGGGGCGTTCAGGCCAGTCCGCAAATGTAAGAAAATATGACCCGGCCCTAGGCCAGCCCGGCCAGCAGGGCGCTTTCATCCACCTGATCTAGCTGCTCGGGGGCGAGGAATCTCCCGGCGTAATCGCGCCAGATGCCGCTGCTGACGAACAGGGCAAACAGGGCGGGATCGATGTGCTGCTCGCGCACCATGCTCTGCATGATGGCCAGCGACTGGGAGACCGTCTTGCCCGATTTGTAGGGGCGATCGCTGGCGGTCAGCGCCTCGAAGATGTCGGCGATGGCCATGATGCGGGCGGGGATGCTCATCTGGCTGCCCAGCAGCTGGCGCGGGTAGCCCTTGCCGTCCATCCGCTCGTGATGGCCGCCGGCAATCTCTGGCACGCTGCGCAGATGGCGGGGGAAGGGGAGACGTTCGAGCATGCGAATGGTCTGGATGATGTGCTCGTTGATCTTGTAGCGCTCCTCCTCGGTGAGGGTGCCGCGCCCGATGGCGAGGTTGTAGCGCTCGCCGCGGTTGTAGAGATGGGTCGGCACCCGCACCTTGAAGCCCCAGGGATTGCGTTCGTCCAGCTGATCGTGGACGGGGCGGGGGATGAGGTGGGCGGTCTTGTCCGCCAGCAGGGGCTCGACGCAGGGCAGCGGTGCAGCCGGCTCCCCCTGGCGCAGCTTGAGCTCCTCCCGGCTGATGCCGAGCCGATCGTCCAGGGTGCGCAGCCAGGTGCGGCTGGCGATGGCATCCAGCCTGGTCAGCTTCTCCGGTGCCATCCATTCGCCGCCCAGGTTGCACTCGGCGACGAAGGCGAACTCCTCGTCCAGGGTGCTCCAGAGCGGCGCCACCGTCGCCCTGGCCGCTTCCCGCTCCGACGCCGGCAGGCGGGCCGCCAGCGCCTCGATGTAGCCGTCGCGCTTGAGCACCTCGAAGCGGGTACGGATCTCGTGGATCCGATCGTAAAGGGTCTCCAGCTTGGTGGCCTTGTCCACCACGAACTCGGGGGTGGTCACCTTGCCGCAGTCGTGCAGCCAGCTGGCGATATGGATGGCCTCCCACTCCTCCTCGTTGAGCCGGAACTCGGCGAACGGCCCCTGCTGCTGGGCACAGGCAGCTTCGGTCAGCATCCGGGTCAGCTCCGGCACCCGCTGGCAGTGGCCGCCGGTGTAGGGGCTCTTGGCGTCGATCGCGCCGGCCATCAGCTCGATGAAGGACTCCAGCAACTGTTTCTGCTCCTCCAGCAGGCGCTGATTCTCGATGGCAGAGGCCGAGGTGCCCGCCAGCGCCTCGATCAGACTGATGCGCGAGGCCAGTTCACGGGCCGAGCAGTCAGGCAGGATCAGCAGCAGGCAGCCGATCAGCTCCTGGCGATGGTTGCGCAGGGGCTCGGCCACCAGCTGGCAGGGGCCGGGGAAGGGGCCCCAGTCGGCCAGATGCTGCTGCCAGCCCTGCTGGTCGATGGCGAGGCTGAGCCGATCGCCCCGGGCCAGCTCGCCAAACAGGGCCTGCTGCCAGCGGATCTGCCCGGCCGGCAGCGGCGCTTTGCGCCACAGCGCCTGCACCGCCACCATCCCCTGCTCCTGAGCCAGGTAGAGACAACCCCCTTCGGCCTGCACCGCGGCGATGGTTTCGTGCAGGATGCGGCTGAGCAGGGAGTCGAAGCGGTGTTCGGCCGCCAGCGCCCGTCCCATGTTCATGAAGTTGCCGAGAGTCAGCCGCATGCCGGACATGGTATGTGCCAGATCGTCGATCTCGCGGATGGAAGACTCGGGGACCCGACTCTCGCCAAAATCGAAGTGCTGGATCCGCTCCGCCTCCTTGGTAAGCGCCAGCAGCGGGGTGGCGGTACGCCGCGAGACCAGCCAGATCACCGGGAGCAGCAGCAGCAGGCCCGCCAGCGCCCAGCCCAGATTGACCAGGGCCTCGTCTCTGGCCTGCTGATAGAGCAGGTCAGCCGACACCAGCAGGGCGATATGGAAGGGGGAGTCGCTCCCGAGGGGGGAGAGGTTGACCAGCCAGTCGCTGCCATCGGCGGCAGTCAGGTTGAGCTCGGCCGGGTCGCTCAGCAGGGTAGGCTGGCTGATGATCCGTTGCTGCAGGTCCGCCAGGGCCGGATGGGGCAGGCTGGCCAGCATGGGCAGCTGGCTCAGCTGCTCGAAGCTGGGCAGGTGTCTGGGATCGGCGGCCAGCAGGGTGGCGTACTCATCGAACAGGATCACCTGGCTCTGGGCGGGCAGCTGCAGCTTGCCGATCAGGGCCGACAGTCCCTCGACGCTGGTGTCGAGCCCGATCACGGCGCGTCTGTCGTCGCTCTCCACCGCCAGGGTCATGCCAGGCTCCTTGGTGGTGAAGAAGAGGTAGGGGTTGGTGGTGGCGATCCCCGCGCGCCAGCGGGCCTGCTTGTACCAGTCGCGGCTGCGGGGATCGTAGCGGTAGTTCGGCATGGGGCGCCGCTCGAGCAGGCTCAGCCGCTGATCGAAATAGAGAAACTCCCCCTTGCCCTGGCTGAGGCTCTGCACCAGCAGGCTGCTGGTGGCCGGCACGCCCCCCAGCTGGGTCTTGGCCCGCTCGGTCAGTTTGCGCACCAGAAAGAAGTCGCCATCCTCGTAGCCGGCATAGACGGCCCCATAGCTGGGGCTGTTGGCCAGCACCTCCGCCAGTTGCGGCAGGTAGGCCAGACGGTCGGTCAACGTTGTCATGGCGGCCAGCTGGCCGCTGCGCAGCAGGCTGAGCGACATGCGGGCCGGCCGCTCGTTCAGTTGCAGGGCGAGGGCCAGCTGCTGGCGATACTGCAGAAAGTTCTGTCGCTCGTGCTCCAACCCCTGGCGGGCCCCTTGCTGGAACTGCAAGGCGATGAGGGCGCTGCCGAGCAGGGTGAACAGCAGGATGAAGAGGGTGGCGATATGCACATAGAAGGGTTTACGACCTGGCCTGGCAGTTGTCATGGACACATCCTTGTCACACGGGCGATTGCAGAGACGATCAACCTGCAGTGTGCCTGCAGGATGACAATAAACACAATAACCCATTCAGAGAGATCGGGATGTGACAGAGAGAAACTCCCCCCTGCTGGTGCTCCCGGAACCCGTGTCCGTCAATTTTGCCGGCCGATCAGGTGATTCATTCAGGTATCCCGTGCTACATTGCCCCCCTTGTTACTGGTCTGTGAATCAATGGAGTGACCCATGTCTGCCATCCCCTATTCCGTGCTCGATCTGGTGCCCGTGGCCGAAGGCTCCCAGCCGGCCGAGTCGTTTCGCCGCTCGCTGGATCTGGCTCGCCATGCTGAGCGCTGGGGTTACAACCGCTACTGGCTGGCCGAGCACCACAACATGCCGGGCATCGCCAGTGCCGCCACCTCTGTGCTGATCGGCCACCTGGCCGGCGGCACCAATACCCTGCGCATCGGCGCCGGCGGCATCATGCTGCCGAACCACTCGCCGCTGGTCATTGCCGAGCAGTTCGGCACCCTGGCGTCACTCTATCCGGATCGCATCGATCTCGGCCTTGGCCGCGCACCGGGCACCGATCAGCGCACCATGCGGGCGCTCAGACGCCAGCGCAGCGGCGAGGTGGATGACTTCCCGGCGGATGTGCGCGAACTGATGGACTACTTTGGCGACGAGGTGGGCGCGGTGCAGGCGGTGCCGGGCCAGGGGCTGCATCTGCCCATCTGGCTGCTGGGCTCCAGTCTCTACAGCGCCCAGCTGGCGGCGGCCATGGGGCTGCCGTTCGGCTTTGCCTCCCACTTCGCCCCCGCCATGTTGCTGCAGGCGCTGGAAATTTACCGCGCCCAGTATCGCCCCTCCGCCCGCTGGCCCAAGCCCCATGCGGTGGTCTGCATCAACATGATCGCCGCCGACAGCGAGCGGGAGGCGCGCTTCCAGTTCACTACCCTGCAACAGCAGTTCCTGCGCCTGCATCGCGGCAACGCGGGCAAGTTGCCGGCGCCCGTCGTCGAACTGAGCGAGGAGTGGTCCGAGCGCGAGCTGGTGGCGATGGAGCAGACCCTGGCCCGCTCGCTGGTGGGCAACCCGGATCAGGTACGCCACGGCCTCAAGGCGCTGCTGGCGGAAACCCGGGCCGACGAGCTGATGTTCAACGGTCCCATCGTCGATCATCAGGCGCGGCTGCGCTCCTTTGAAATTGCCGCCGAGCTGATGCAGGCGCTATAAGCTCGACTCCCCGAAGAGCAGGGCGCTATCTTGCTAGAAGCGCCTCTGTCGCCCTGCTGTCAGGTCATCGAGAGGGGGGCGTTATGGGGAGGACAGATGGGGTTTCTGCCCTCTCTATTTTATCCAATGCACTGAATTAAAAGGAAAGTCAGGTTGGTGTCAGGCTGCTGTCGTGGCCCATGCCACCCTCTGGCCCCTATGCTGGCCCCGTCAATCAACCACAAGGAGTTCGAGATGATCGTCAGGAAGTTGAGATTGCAGCGGGGCTGGTCACAGGAGCAGTTGGCCGCCTTTACCGGCCTGAGCGTTCGCACCATTCAGCGGATCGAGCAGGGTCAGCAGCCCGGACTGGAATCCCTCAAGGCCCTGGCCGCCGTCTTTGAGCTCGAGGTGGCGCAACTTGACGGTACAAGCCAACAGGAGCATGAGATGAGAGGGAGTGACACGATGGAACGGGATCAGATCCGGGTATCGGTAGAGGAGCGGGCCGCCATGCGTTATGTGGAGGGGCTCAAGGGCTTCTATTACCACATCGCCAGCTACCTGCTGGTAATATGCGGGCTGTTTGTCATCAACTATCTGAGCAACCCGGGCTATATCTGGGCCTGGTGGCCGGCACTGGGCTGGGGGCTGGGATTGATCTCCCATGCCATCAACCTGTTCCAGCCCTTCAAGCTGTTCGGCCCCGAGTGGGAACGACAGCAGATCGAGAAACGACTGGGACGCAAGCTCTAGGGTGAGCTGTGCACCATAAAAAACGGGCCCGGCAATACCGGGCCCGTTTTGTTTTATTGCCTGCCACCTGCTTGGTGTGGTGGGAGAGGGGAGTGATCAGGGCACCATCTTTATAGTGAGGTCCTGATCACTCAGACCCAGCCTCTTATCGTCACTTGGCGTAAGTGGGACAGGGGGTGGCGATCAGGGCATCATCTTCATAGCGCCAGAGGGTGAGGCTGTTGCCCCAGACGCAGCCGGTGTCGAGCGCCTTGATATCCTGCTTGCCGGTGTTGCCCATCAGGGCCGCCCAGTGGCCAAACACCAGGATGGGGTCATCCACATGGTGCTCGCGCTGCTCGAACCAGGGGCGCAGGCCCGGTGTCGACTCGGTGGGGCCCTTCTTGCATTTGAAGTCGAGCCGGCCGTCGAAATAGCAGAAGCGCATCCGGGTGAAGGTGTTGATGATGTAGCGGTAGCGCTCGATCCCGACCAGATCGTCCTGCCAGCCATCGGGCTGATCGCCATACATGTTGTGCAACAGCCACTGGTACTGATCACCGCGCAGCAGGCTCTCCACCTCGCGGGCACAGTTGCGGGCGGTGCGGGCGTCCCACGCCGGGGAGATGCCGGCATGCACCATCATGATGGGCAGGTCGGGGTGCTCCGCCAGCAGCGGGCGGTGGCGCAGCCACTCCAGCAGCTCGTCCCGATCCGGGGCGTCCATCAGCTCCTGCAGTCTGTCTTTCTTCTTGAGCGGGGCGACCCCATCGGCGACTGCCAGCAGGTGCAGGTCGTGGTTGCCGAGCACGGTGACGGCACGGTTGCCCAGCCCTTTGACGAAGCGCAGGGTGTTGAGGGAGTCCGGGCCGCGGGCGACCAGATCGCCGCACAGCCAGAGTACGTCGTTAGCGGGATCGAACTCGGCCAGATCCAGCAGACGGCGCAAGTCGTCGTAACAGCCCTGGATATCGCCAACAAAACAGTTCGCCATGAAACCTCAGTTGATAATGTGGGGGACGGCCAGCGTAAAGGGTGCGATGGGCACCTCGAATTGCTGCCCCGACTCGTCTTGCAGGGTATAACTCCCTTCCATCACGCCGAGCGGGGTGGCCAGCGGCACGCCGCTCTGATAGCGGAAGGTTTCGCCGGGGGCGATGACCGGCTGCTCGCCGACCACGCCGGGGCCTTCAACTTCCAGCATCTTGCCATTGGCATCTGTGATGAGCCAGCGCCGGCGCAGCAGTTGCGCCGGGCCGGGCCCCAGGTTCTCGATCTCGATGAGATAGTGGAACTGGTAAGGGTCTTTGCTATCCGCCACATACGAGGGGTATGGGCGGACTAGGATGTGCGGGGTTGCCACGGGATCAGGCCTTTGGCTGATCCGCCAGCCAGTTGGCGATCATGACGAACTGCTCGAGGGAGAGGTTCTCCGGGCGCAGGTTGCCATCGATGCCAAGTTCGGTCAGCTGGGCGTCCGTGATGAAGTTGGAGAAGCTGTTGCGAATGGTCTTGCGACGCTGGCCGAAGCCCTCGGTGCAGACCCGGTTCAGGCAACGAATGTCTTTCGCGACTATGGTCGGGTTCTTGTGCGGGATCAGTCGGACCACGGCAGAATCCACCTTGGGCGCCGGCTTGAAGGCACCAGGGCCCACTTCCAGCACAGGCACTACCTGGCAGTAGTACTGGGTCATCACGCTCAGCCGGCCATAGGCCTTGCTGCCCGGGCCGGCGGCCAGACGCAGCACCACTTCCTTTTGCAGCATGAAGTGCATGTCTTCTACCCGATCGGCGAACTCGCACAGGTGGAAGATGAGCGGGGTGGAGATGTTGTAGGGCAGGTTGCCGAAGATGCGCAGCGGCCCCTTGCCTTTCCCCATCAGGGTGCTGAAGTCAAAACGCATGGCATCGGCTTCGATGACGGTGAGTTTATCCTTCAGGGTCGGGTGCTCGCGCAGGCGCGCCGCCAGATCCCGGTCCAGCTCGACCACGGTCATCTTGTCCATCTGGGCGGCGACCGGCTCGGTCAGCGCAGCCAGACCCGGGCCTATCTCCACCAGGTTCTGACCCGGCTGCGGATTGATGGCGGCCACGATCTGGTCGATCACGTAGCGATCGTGCAAGAAGTTCTGACCGAAACGCTTACGGGCCGTGTGGCCCATGTGCACCTTACTGCTCATATCTTTTTTTCTCTACCATCTTGATGGCGTGGTTGATCGCGGTGATCAGGCTGCCGGAGTCGGCCAGGCCCTTGCCTGCCAGATCCAGTGCGGTGCCGTGATCCACCGAAGTGCGGATGAAAGGGAGTCCAAGGGTGATATTGACCGAACTGCCGAAGCCCTTGTATTTGAGCACGGGCAGCCCCTGGTCGTGGTACATGGCGAGTACCGCATCCGCATCCTTGAGGTATTTCTCCTGGAACAGGGTATCGGCCGGCAGCGGGCCGACCAGATCGATCCCCTCCTGGCGCAGGCCGGCCAGGGCGGGTTCGATCACGTCAATCTCTTCACGGCCGAGGTGGCCGCCTTCCCCGGCGTGGGGGTTGAGGCCGCAGACGTAAATGCGGGGCTTGGCGATGCCAAACTTGGCTTTGAGATCCGCATCCAGGATGCGGATCACCTTGCCGAGGCGATCCTCGGTGATGGCCATCGCCACATAGGCCAGCGGAATGTGGGTGGTCGCCAGCGCGACCCGCAGCCCTTCGGTCGCCAGCAGCATCACCACGTCGGCGGTGTTGGATTGCTGGGCGAAGAACTCGGTGTGACCGCTGAACGACACGCCAGCCTGGTTGATGATCCCCTTGTGCACCGGCCCGGTCACCACGGCGGCAAATTCGCCGCTCATGTTGCCGTCGCAGGCGCGCTGCAGGGTGGTCAGCACGTAGGCGCCATTGCCCTCGTCCAGCTTGCCCGGTATCACGGCGGCGCCGAGGGGAACCGGGCAGACGGTGAGTGTGCCCGCCCGCTGCGGTTGTGCCGGCTGACCGGCATCATAGGGCAGCAGCTCGACGGGCAGCCCCAGCAGGGCGGCCCGTTCGTGCAGCAGCGCCGGATCGGCGATCACCACCAGCTGGTGCGGCCAATCCTGCTGGGCAATCTGCAGCACCAGATCCGGGCCGATCCCGGCCGGTTCACCCGGGGTAATGGCGAGGCGACGACAGGTCATCAGCTGCCGGCGCCTTCGATCTGGATGTAGGCCTCGTCACGCAGCTCGTCCAGCCAGGCCTGGGACTCTTCGGTGAAGCGGCGGTTGTAGATCAGCTGATAGGCGCGCTGCTCCTGGGCCTTGGTGGTGGCATCCTGGCTGCGGCGCTCTTCCAGCTGGACGATGTGCCAGCCGTGGGTCGTGCGGAAGGGTTCGCTGATCTGGCCCGGTTGCAGGCGGTTGACCATGTCGCGGAACTCGGGCACGTAGACGTTGGGATCAGACCAGCCCAGTTCGCCACCCTGCACCGCGGAGCCCGGATCCTCGGAGTACTTCTCTGCCAAGCTGGCGAAGCTCGCCTTGCCGCTCTTGATGTCGTGCAGGATGCCGTCCAGCATCCCCTTGGCTTTCTCTTCGCTCAGGATGATGGAGGGCTTGATCAGGATGTGGCGGGCGCGCACTTCGGTCTGCACCACCTGCTGCTGGCCCTTGCTGTCGAACACCTTGATGATGTGCAGACCGGCACCGGAGCGCAGCGGGCCGACGATGTCGCCCTTCTTGGCACCTTGCACGGCCTCGGCCATCAGGGTCGGCATCTCTTGCGGGCTCATCCAGCCCCAGTCACCCCCTTCCAGCGCCTTGGGTCCGCTGCTCTCGGCAATGGCCATCTTGCGGAAGTCGGCGCCCTGCTTGAGGGCGGCCAGGATGCGCTCAATCTTGCTCTTGGCGGCGTTGAGCTGCTCGGCGCTCGGGTTGTCCGGCAGGGCAACCTGGATGTGGCCGACATGGTACTGCTGTTGCTGCTGACCCTGCTTGGCTAGGATATCCACTACCTGCTTCACCTCCTGCTCGGAGATGTTGATGCGGCGGCGCACCTGGTTGCGGCGCACCTCGTTCATCAGGATCTCGCGGCGCACCTCTTCCCGATACTGGGCATAGGTCAGCCCCTCGCGATCCAGCTGGGCACGCAGCTGATCCAGGGTCATCTTGTTGTCGGCGGCGATGCTCTGGATCGCTTGCTCCAGCTGGGTATCGCTGATCTTGAGGCCCTGGCGCTCGGCCAGCTGCAACTGCAGGCTCTCCTGGATCAGGCGGTCCAGCGCCTGTTTGCGCAGGGTAGCGTCATCGGGCAGAGACTGGCCGTTCTCCTGGGCGGAGATCTTGACCTTCTGGACCAGGGCCTCCTGCTGGCTGGCCAGCACCACGTCCTTGTTGACCACGGCAAGCACCTTGTCCATCAGCTCGGGGGCGGCGAAGGCACCCTGGCTCATGGCTCCGAACAGGCCTGCAGTCAGCAGGGAAATCAACGTCTTCTTCATATCCATCTCTCAAGGCGTTTGCCAGACCGCTTATTGGTCTCGCAGGTTAAACGGACGAATGTAAGGCAGTGCTTCGGTGTCAAGGGAGGTGCCCTTGGTGCCGGTACCCACGCTACCCAATCCTTTCATTTCAAACTGAATGCCCAGGCTGCGCTCCGAAGTCGGACGCAGGGTCACGTTGTCCGGAGTGTTGACCCACTCCAGGTTGAAGTTGATGCTCCAGCAGCAGGAGTCGTACTTCAGGCCCACCTTGCGATCAGACTTCACGCTCTGGTTGAGCTCCTGGTAGTAGCCCCCGTACAGGTGCCACTGATCGTTGAGCGGCGTGGTCAACAGCAGGCCGATCTGGTTGAGGTCGGTGACCTGTCCCCGGTTTTCGAGATCGTAGTTGGCGTCGCGCACGAAACGGTGGTTCAGCTGGCTGATCAGCTTCTCGTGGCGATATTCGAGGGCGCTGTTGGCTGAGCTGAGCCGGCTCTGGTCCATATCATATTGCGCGCCGGCATGGGCAAACCACTGCTCGTTGATCTTGGCATCCCCCTCGAAGGAGAGCGGGGAGCGGGTGTTGGTGGTCAGGGTTTCGCTGGGATAGAGCTTGACCCTGGGCGCAACGAAATCGAAAGCTTGGGCAACGGCCAGCCGAATTCGTTCATCGCCGACCTCATCATATACCCGGCTGGTGAGGCCGATGGAGATCCTGTTGGAGTCGCTGATGCGATCCAGGCCGGCGTAGCGGCGGTCGCTGAACAGGCTGTAGTAGTCCTGGCGCATGGTGGTGGAGTCATAGACCCCTATGTTGTCCTGATCCTTGTAGGGCACATAGAGGTACTGGAACTCCGGCTCCAGGGTCTGGTTGGCATCGCCGCCGAACCAGTTCTGGTTGCGCTCGAAGGTCATGCCGCCCTTGAGGCGGAACGACGGCAGGGTGCGGGTGATGATCCCTTCATCCAGCGTGGTCCCGTTGGCCCCTGCAGGGGTGAAGCGGCTGACGAAGGTCTGGCTCATGTTGTCCGGCACTTCCTGATCGTAACGGGTGTACATCAGCTTGTACTGGCTGTCGAGGTAGTAGCCAGCCTCGTTGATCAGCGGCATGGTCAGGGTCGGGGCCGTGTAGACCCGGGTGCCGGTGTAGGCGCCGCCCTGGTTCTGGGCGATGGCCTGGGCATTGTTGTAGCCGAACTTGGTGATCTCGGTGTTCCAGGCCAGATCGTACCAGCTGCCCTGCTGGTAGTAGTTGTGGTCGATGCGCGGCATCAGCTCGTGGGGCTGCTGCGCGCTGGCCAGCAGGATCTGGTAGGTGCGCACCTCGGTGTTGATGTTCCAGTTGGGCTGGAAGTAACCGGCCATCAGGGATTGCTGCAACTGGTTCTCGACCTGGGTACCCACCTTGGGAGAGAAGTCGTTGAAGTAGTTGTAATCCCGATCCCGCACCTTGGTGTAGTCGAGCGACACCCTCATGGCGTTGTCGGCAAACAGCGAGGTGTGGTTGGCGTTGAGCAGGTAGCGGTGACCGTCGGACATGGCCTGGTTGAGGCTCGGGGTCTCGTCGTACTGCTTGTCGTTGGCCAGGTTCTCGAAGTAGAGGCTGCCCACGTGGGCCGGATCCGGCATGTAGCGGAACTGCACCTGCTCCATCAGGCCCCGTCTGTCCATGAAACGGGAGGTGATGGTGGCATCGTAGTTGGGGGCTATGTTCCAGTAGAACGGCTGGGTGATGTCCATGCCGTTCTTGGAGCTCTGGGTGTAACCCGGGTAGAGCAGACCCGTCTTGCGCTCATCCTTGATGGGGAAGTTGATGTACGGGAAGTAGAACACCGGGTAGTCGTAGAGCCAGAGGCTGGCGTTCCAGGCCTCCCCGAACACCTCGGTCTGATCGATGTCGATGCTGCCGGCCTTCAGGGTCCACACTTCCTGGCCCGGTGGGCAGGTGGTGTACTGGGCCCCTTCCAGGGTGATGTTCTGGTTGTTGTTGGTCATGGTGACCCGGTCGGCAGAGCCGCGCACCGGCGAGCCATGCACCTGATACTTGCCCTCTTCCAGCTCGGAATTCTTGGTATCCAGGTTGGATTTCAGGGTCTTGTCGCTGGTGACCGTGATCTGGCCGTCGTTGTAATAGATGTTGCCGATGGCGATGACGTCCCGGCTCTTCTGATCGAGCTCGGCGTAGTCGGAATCGAACTTGCGCACGCCCTGGCGCACCTTGACGTCGCCCTGATAGACGGCGGTGCCGCCCTGCTTGGCTTCGAGGCGATCGGCATCCACCTCCACGGGCTGGGCATTGGCGTCGGTGCCGGGCGCCAGTTTTTCAATCTTGGGGACATAGTCATAGCAGAGCCCGTCCAGGATCCCGGTGGCGGGAGGCGGCGTCAGCGGCGCTGCCTGCACGATGGCAGGGGTCAGGGCAGGAACAAGGCTGATGGTCAGGGCGATGGGATAGGAGTATCCCAGTGTCCGTTTTGTCATGTGAAAGACTCGCGCAATCCGTGGTAGCTACGGCTGATTCAAGACATGCATTTTACGACAGGATTCATCGAGTTGACATTGCATGTCATTGCTTTATGTTAGCCGGCAATGATAAAGCATTATTGCGGCTAGGGCTAACAGCCAAGTGCTGCTTTCCAATTTGGTCCCCGACTTATGCACGATCGCGATTCCCTCTTGCTGCACTGGGCGCGCCGGATTTCCGGTGATGCCAGCCTTCAGTTGACTCTCATTTCCGGTGACGCCAGTTTTCGCCGCTACCACCGTGGCGGTGGCCTGATCTGGGTGGATGCCAACCCTAAAACCGAAAAGAATCATGAGTTTGTCCGCAATGCCTCGGCCCTGCATGCAGGCGGCCTGCTGGCCCCCGAGGTGCGGGCGGTGGACTACGAGCAGGGGTTGCTGGCGGTGACGGATCTGGGGGATATCCAACTTATTAGCTGCCTGAACGCAGACAATGTGCAGGCCTGGTACGGCAAGGCCATCGCGCTGCTGCCCCGTCTCGGTGCGGTTGAGCTGGACCTTGAGCCTTTTGATTCCGCCTTTATGGCGCGGGAGAACAGCATTTTCCCCGAGTGGCTGCTGGGTCACCATCTGCAACTGACCCTGAGCGATGAAGAGCAGCAGTTGCTCGATGAGACCTTCGCCTGCCTTACCGAGAACAACCTGGCCCAGCCCCAGGGGGTGATGCACCGTGATTTTCACAGCCGCAACCTGATGGTGTGCGGCGGCGAGACGCCGGCCGACAGCGAGCTGGCGGTGATCGACTTTCAGGACATGGTCATCGGGCCGCTCAGCTATGACCTGGTCTCGCTGTTGAAAGACTGCTACGTGCGCTGGCCGGATGCGGTGATCGAGCAGGGCATGCGACTCGGCTTCGACACTTTGCAGCAGGCCAATCTGCTGGGCGGGCTCGATTACGCCGCGTTTCGTCGCGCCGCTGACCTCACCGGCATGCAGCGCCACCTCAAGGCGGCGGGCATCTTCACCCGGCTCTACCACCGCGACGGCAAGTCCGGCTACCTCAAGGATATTCCCCGCACCTTGGGCTACGTGGTGGATGTCTGCCGCAGCCATGGCGCCGCCTATCCGGTGCTGGCCCGCTTCGGCCAGTGGCTGGAGCAGGTGGTGCTGCCCGGGCTGGCCCGCAGCGGAGTGGCGTCATGAAGGCGATGATCCTGGCCGCCGGGCGCGGCGAGCGGATGCGCCCGCTCACCGACAGCCTGCCCAAGCCACTGCTGGCGGTGGGGGGCAAGCCGCTCATCGTGCACCATATCGAAAAACTCAAGGCGGCCGGTGTGACCGACCTGGTCATCAATCACGCCTGGCTCGGTCACAAGCTGGTAGAGGCGCTCGGCGATGGCAGTGCGCTCGGGGTCTCCATCCACTGGTCGGCCGAGGAGAGCGCGCTGGAGACCGCCGGCGGCATCGTACAGGCGCTGCCGCTGCTGGGCTGCGATCCTTTTCTGGTGATCAACGGTGATACCTGGCTCGACCTGGACTATCGCACCCTGGTGAGCCAGCCCCTTGGCGACCAGCTGGCCCACCTCTGGCTGGTGCCCAACCCGCCGCAGCATCCGGCGGGGGATTTTGCGCTGCAGGCGGGCAAGGTGGTTGATATCCCGGCGCTGACTTTCAGCGGCGTCGGGCTCTATGATCCCGCCGCCTTTGCCGGATTGGCGGCGGGGGCACGCAAGCTGGCGCCCCTGCTGCGGGAGTGGATGACGAAAGGTCGGGTGGGCGGCAGCCTGCTGGCCGGCGAGTGGCGCGACATAGGGACGGCCCAGCGGCTGCACGAGCTGGACGATCAGTTGCAAGGACGCACTCATTAATTTCACGAGGTCTTGAACCATGCGTATTTGGGGTAAGGTGCTTGGCGCCTTCTTCGGTTTTCTGCTCGGCAACATCTTTGGTGCCCTGCTTGGCCTCTGGATCGGCCATCGCTTCGATCGGGGCATGGGCTTGAATTTTCGCCGCGCCCCCACCCAGCAGCAACAGGCGGTCTTCTTCCACGCCACCTTCGCCGTCATGGGCCACATCGCCAAGGCGAGCGGCCAGGTGACCGAGCAGGAGATCCGGGTCGCCTCCAACCTGATGGACCGGATGCGGCTGGCAGGGGAGCAGCGGGCTCGGGCTCAGGAGTCGTTTCGCCAGGGCAAGGAGGCGGACTTCCCGCTGCGGGAGACCCTGGCCGAGTTTCGCCAGGCCAGCCAGGGCCAGCGCGATATCCTGCGCTTCTTCCTCGAGGTACAGCTGCAGGCCGCCTTCGCCGATGGCAAGGTCGAGGCCAGCGAGCGCGCCATCCTGCACACCATCGCCGACGAGCTGGGCTTCAGCCGCATCGAGCTGGCCCGCATCCTGGCGATGGCCGAGGCGCAGATGAACTTCTTCAATCGGGCCCACGGCGGTCAGTATCAGAATGGCGGGCAGGGTGGTCAGCAGTATCGGCAGGAGGCGCCCTCCCGTGACAGGCTCAAGGATGCCTACCAACTGCTGGGGGTGAGTGAGAGCGACAGCGATCAGGAGATCAAGCGCGCCTACCGTAAGGAGATGAGCAAGCATCACCCGGACAAGCTGGCCGCCAAGGGACTGCCGCCGGAGATGATGGAGATGGCCAAGGAGAAGACCCAGGAGATCCAGCAGGCCTGGGAGTGGATCCGCGAGGCGCGCGGCATTCGCTGAGCGCCCCTTCATCAGCCATAAAAAATGCCCGTCGCTGACGGGCATTTTTGTTTGCGCAGTATTTGTGCGTCGCGGCTTAGTGGTTGTCGACCCAGACAAACTTGAGCACGAACAGCAGGGCCACCACCAGCACGCAAGGGTTGATCTCGCGCCAGCGGCCGGTGCCCGCTTTCATCACGCAGTAGGAGATGAAGCCCACGGCGATCCCCTCGGTGATGGAGAAGCTGAACGGCATCATGACGGCGGTCATGAAGGCCGGCACCGCTTCGGTCAGGTCTTCCCACTTCACCCGGGTCAGCTCGGAGCACATCAGCACGCCCACGTAGATGAGGGCGCCGGCGGCGGCATACGCCGGCACCATGGCGGCCACCGGAGAGAAGAAGATGGCCAGCAGGAACAGCAGGCCGACCACGATGGCGGTCAGACCGGTACGGCCGCCGACGGCGACGCCTGAGCTGCTCTCGATGAAGGCGGTGACCGAGGAGGTGCCCATGAAGGCGCCGCCGACGGAGCTGGCGCTATCCACCAGCAGGGCCTGCTTCATGCGCGGGAAGTGCCCCTTGTCATCGGCCAGCTTGGCGCGGTTGGTGACGCCGATCAGGGTGCCGGAGGAGTCGAACAGGTTGACCAGCATAAAGGAGAAGATGATCCCGGCCAGGCTGATGTCGAGCGACCCCATCAGATCCAGCTGGCCGAACACCGGCTCTATGCTGGGAGGCATGGAGACGAAGCCCTTGAAGGTGACGTCGCCAAACAGCCAGCCCAGGGTGGTGGTCACCACGATGGCGATCAGCACGGCGGAGTGGACGCCGCGGGCGGAGAAGATGCAGATCAGGAAGAAGCCGAGCAGCCCCAGCAGGCAGGGCAGGGAGGTGAGGTTGCCCACCGTCACCATGGTCGCGGGGCTGGCCACCACTATGCCGGCGTTGTGCAGGCCGAGCAGGGCGATCAAGAGGCCGATGCCGGCGGTGATGCCGACCCGCAGGGTGAGCGGAATGTTGGCGATGAGCCAGTAGCGCACCCGCAGCAGGGTGAGGATCAGCAGGCCCATGGCGCCCCAGAAGATGGTGCCCATGCCCACTTGCCAGGAGTAACCCATGCCGGCCACCACCACGAAGGCGAAGAAGGCGTTGAGGCCCATGGCGGGAGCCAGCGCGATGGGCAGGTTGGCGAGCAGGCCCATCAGGATGCTGCCGATGCCGGCGATGAGGCAGGTGGTGACGAACACGGCCTGGGTGTCCATGCCCGCCGCAGAGAGGATCTGCGGGTTGACGAAGACGATGTAGACCATGGTCAGGAAGGTGGTGATGCCGGCGATCACTTCGGTGCGGGCGTTGGTGCCATGGCCCTTCAGGGCAAACAGACGCTCAAGCAATCCTTGCCCGGCGGCCTGTGCGGGGGCCTGGTGTGGTTGATTCATGTTGGATTCCAATAGGTGACGTGAAATAAGCAGCAGGGGAGGGGCATCCTCCATGGGGGAGTGACGCCCGCTTTCTGGTGGTTAAACAACCAGACTCGTCCTGATACCGTGACAGCGCGCACATTTTTACACAGGCGGCGCCGTTTACAAACCCCGGATCTGCGAGGCGGATCAATGAATAGAGCAAAAATTCAAACGTTTTCCCCGCCGAAAATAAAAAAGGTTCTCGCTGGAGAACCTTTTGAGGGGCAGGGGTCGGGTCAGAGGGTCTTGAAGTAACGCTCCACCAGCTGGGCCAGCACGGAGTCGAGCTTGTCCTGCACCTCTCCCAGTTCCCGCCCCAGGCGGCGCAGGAAGAGGCTGGCCTGCTCCTCGCTCAGCTTGCGGCCGTCGATGAAGAACTCCTGTTCCGGCAGCTGCTTGTCATAGCGGGGCAGCAGGGTCCAGTTCACCAGCTCTGGCTCCACGGCGGCGAAGATCCTGGCGGCGGCGGCACAGAAGGTCTCGATGTGCGCCTTGCCGTCCGGCCCGAGGCAGCCCGGTTCAACCCGGATCTGGATGGTCAGTTTCTTCTCTGTGGTGGGCTGGGTCGTCATCTTGCTACATCCATGCATAAAAGGTATCCGTCTTGGATTGTAAGCCATCGGGCACAAGAAAGGGGAGCCTGGGCTCCCCTTGTCGCATTTGCCGGTTTACTTGGCGATGCGCTTGTATTTCGCGCGGTGTGGCTGGACCGCCTCGGCGCCGTAGGTCTTCTTCTTCCACTCTTCGTATTCGGTGAAGTTGCCTTCGAAGAATTCGATCTTGCCCTCGTCCTGATAGTCCAGGATGTGGGTGGCGATGCGGTCGAGGAACCAGCGGTCGTGGGAGATGACCATGGCGCAACCCGGGAACTCCAGCAGGGCGTTCTCGAGGGCGCGCAGGGTTTCGATGTCCAGATCGTTGGTCGGTTCATCCAGCAGCAACACGTTGCCGCCAGTTTGCAGCAGCTTGGCCAGGTGCAGACGGCCGCGTTCACCACCGGAGAGCTCGCCGACCCGCTTCTGCTGATCGGCGCCCTTGAAGTTGAAGCGGCCGATGTAGGCCCGGCTCGGGAACTCGTAGTTGCCGATGCGCAGGATGTCCTGGCCGTCGGCGACTTCCTCGAACACCGTCTTCTTGTCGTCCATGCTGTCGCGGAACTGATCGACAGAGGCCAGCACCACGGTCTCACCCAGGGTGATGGCGCCGGAATCCGGCTGCTCCTGACCCGACATCATGCGGAACAGGGTCGACTTGCCGGCCCCGTTTGGACCGATGATGCCGACGATGGCCCCCTTCGGAATGGCAAACGACAGATCGTCGATCAGCACCCGGTCACCATAGGATTTGCGCAGGTTGGCCACTTCCACCACCTTGTCGCCGAGGCGCGGTCCGGGCGGAATGAACAGCTCGTTGGTCTCGTTGCGCTTCTGGTAGTCGTTGGTGTTGAGCTCTTCGAAGCGGGCCATACGGGCTTTGGATTTGGCCTGACGGCCTTTCGGGTTCTGGCGAACCCACTCCAGCTCCTTCTCGATGGACTTGCGACGAGCCGCTTCCGTGCTGGCTTCCTGCGCCAGACGGGCATCTTTTTGCTCCAGCCAGGAGGAGTAGTTGCCTTCCCACGGGATACCTTCGCCGCGGTCCAGCTCCAGGATCCAGCCGGCCACGTTGTCGAGGAAGTAACGGTCGTGAGTGATGGCAACGACGGTGCCCTCGTAGTCGTGCAGGAAGCGCTCCAGCCAGGCCACGGACTCGGCGTCCAGGTGGTTGGTCGGTTCGTCCAGCAGCAGCATGTCCGGCTTTTCCAGCAGCAGGCGGCACAGGGCCACACGGCGGCGCTCACCACCGGAGAGGTGCTTGATCTTGGCATCCCAGGCCGGCAGGCGCAGGGCGTCGGCCGCGCGCTCCAGCTGGTTTTCCATGTTGTGGCCGCCCTGGGCCTGGATGATGGCTTCCAGCTCGCCCTGTTCGCGGGCCAGCTTGTCGAAATCCGCATCCGGGTCGGCGTAGGCCGCATAGACCTCGTCCAGCCGGGCCATGGCGCGTTTTACCTCGCCGACCGCCTCTTCGACCGCTTCACGCACGGTCTGCTCCGGATCCAGCTTGGGCTCCTGTGGCAGGTAGCCAATCTTGATGCCGGGCTGCGGACGGGCTTCCCCTTCGATCTCGGTGTCGATGCCTGCCATGATGCGCAGCAGGGTCGATTTACCGGCGCCGTTCAGACCCAGCACGCCGATCTTGGCGCCCGGGAAGAAGGAGAGGGAGATGTTCTTGAGAATATGACGCTTGGGCGGCACTACCTTGCCGACCCTGTTCATGGTGTAAATAAATTGAGCCATTGGCTAATTCTCTTCCTTTTCAGCAGGTTAATGTCTTGGCACTAACAGACTGATGTCGTGGTGGGGCCAGGTCGGCGGGTCGCCAACCGGGTTCCAAAAAACCCGTCGATTGTAAACCAATGGGCGAGGGGGGGCAAAGGTGGCACCCGGCCGGCCATCCCCTTTGCCGGGGCCATCACAGCCTGCTGCAACGGGCTGCCAAACTTGGCATGATGAAGGCCCAGTTTGCCCCGGAGTTTGCATGACCAGCCTGCCTTCAGCCCCGTCTCTGGCGGCCACCCTCGTCGCCATGGGGTTGGCGCCCGCCATCGGTGAGCCGCTTGCCGCCCGCCTGCCTCGTTTGACCTTGCAGCCGGGTCAGCCGCTGCTGGCTCAGGGGGCAATGCAGGAGTCGGCTTTCTATATCGAGCGGGGCATCGCCCGCGCCTGCCACTACGCCCGGGACGGGCAGGAGCGCTGCAAGGAGTTCTACTTCGAAGGGGAGCTCTGCCTGCTTTACGACAGCTGGCTCAGCGGGTCGCCTGCCCGCTACCAGCTGGAGGCCGTCACGGCGCTGCAACTGGTGCGGGTGCCGCTCGCCCTGCTGGACGAACCCGCCTGGCAGCCGGTCTGCATGGCCCTGCTGCGCCAACAGCTGTGCTACAAGGAGTGCAAGGAGGCCTTCTTGCTGCTCCACTCCCCCGAAGAGCGCTACCAGGAGCTCTGCCGCACCTTCCCCCACTGGTCGGCGCGGCTCACCCAGGTGCAGCTCGCCAACTATATCGGCATCAGCCCGGTCACCCTGTCGCGGATCCGCCGGCGCATTAACACGGGTTAATGCCGCGCCTCGCCCATCCCCGCCATGCTGGGCCCCTCGAACAAGCCTGGAGTGGGGATGATGTCGCTGTTTTTGTGGTCACAACTGGTGGTGAGCCTGGCGCTGCTGCTGGATCTGCTGTCGTTTCAGCTGCGGGCGCGCCGGGCCATTCTGGCCTGCCTGGCGCTCTCCTGCGCCCTCAATGGCGCCCATTTCGCGCTGCTGGGACAGTGGTCTGCCGCCCTGCTGCTCTGGCTGGCGAGTCTGCGCTTCGTGGTCAGCATGCTGGCCACGCGCCGCCTCTTGATGTGGCTCTTTATGGGGTTGTCCTGCCTCGCGGTGCTCGCCACCTATCAGGGGCCGCTCGCCCTGCTGGGGTTGCTGGCCAGTCTGCTGCAGACCCGGGCTGCGTTTTGCCCGGATGATCGCCTGCTGCGGCGCTGGATGCTGCTGGGCACCCTCTGCTGGCTGGTCAACAACCTGCTAGTGGGGTCGCCCGTGGCGGCGCTGATGGAGGGGTTGTTTCTGGTCAGCAATCTGGTGGGCTACTACCGCCACTATGGGCGCAAGGTGTTACCTGCCGGCTGAGGTCAGTCTGCCGAGAAAAAAGCGGGTAATGCTGCAGAATGGGTGTTGTAGGGCAAAGAGGCCGCCACAGTGGCGGCCTCTCTGGCATGTCAGGCTTTGTTGAAGCCGTTGATGAGCGCCTTTGCGTAATCGATGACGAACTGCTGGCAGTGGATGGCGGTTTGCGGATCGAACTCCTCGCCGTGCAGATCGCTGTTGGAGAGCACCCGGATACCCACGAAGGGCACCTTGTAGGCCTCCGCCACCAGGGCGGCGGAGGAGGTTTCCATCTCTTCCGCGGCGGTCTGGTAGGTCTGGTGCAGCCAGTTGATGCGGGCAACCTGGCGGTTCCACTCGTCGGCGGTGCCTATGATGCCGGGGACCACCCGGCCGTGTCGATAACCGTCGGCCATGCCGAGGGCGCGGCCGACCAGCTCGGGATCGCCGGCAAAGGCGGTGTGTTCTACCAGCTTGCCGTTGTCGCGCAGGCGCATGGTGACCTCGAAGTTGTGCCATTTGCTCGGATCGACGCCCTGCTCGGCGGGCGCCAGGTCACTGCGGTAGGCCCCCATGTTGAAGCTCTTGGTGCCGATGACGATGTCGCCCCGGTGCAGCGCCGGATCGTGGCCGCCCGCCGTGCCCTGGTTGATGACGAGACGTGGCCGGAAGTGTTCCATGGCGAGGGTGGTGGCCGCGGCGGCATTGGCCAGTCCCACCTCGGTGCGGGAGATGACCACCGGGTAACCCGAGAGGGTGCCCTGCCAGTAGGTCCAGGCACCCACGGTCAGCTCCTGCTTCTCCTTGAGGGCGGCCACCAGGGTTTCGACTTCGACGTCCATTGCCCCCTGGATCAGGATGGGGGCGGGGGCCGGATTGGCCGCCACGACGGCGGAGGAGAAGAGGGCAAACAGGGTGAGCAGGCGCGAGCAGCGTTTGATGAAATTCATGGATTACCTGTAATACGTGCGAGAAAGCGCCGGATCCTATCGGAAGGCAAACGATTGCGCAAATGAGGCGGTGGCTTTTGTCAATAGCAGGCCGGCAGGGAGTCGGGTTCAGGGCTGCTTGTGGCCGGCGAAGTAGAGCACCCGCCGCACATATTGCTGGGTCTCCTGATAGGGGGGGATGCCGCCATACTGCTCCACCGATTTTTCGCCGGCGTTGTAGGCCGCCGACATCAGGGTCCAGTTGCCATCGAAATGGGTGTGCAGCCACTTGAGGTAGGCCACGCCTCCCTTGATGTTCTGCTCCGGATCGAAGGGGCGGGTCACCCCGAAGCGCTGCTGGGTCTCGGGAATGAGCTGCATCAGCCCCTGGGCATTCTTGGGGGAGACGGCGCGGCTGTCGAGGTTGGATTCGGCGATGGCGATGGCCAGTACCAGCCGCTCGTCGATGCGGTGGCGCTTGGCGGCGTGGCGCAGCATGTTGGCCAGCTTCTGTTTGGCGGGCGACTGGCGGGCCAGATAGGCCTCCAGATTGAAAGGGGTGGTGGGGATGGCGGCGAAGTAACCGCCGGATCCGCCGACGCCGCTGCCGCACTGATCCCCCATCACGGCATTGCCGACCCGGCTGTTGTAGTAACGGATGGCCTGCTGGTTGCCAAGACGGATCGCCATGGCCAGGTAGGCGTTGGCCATGCGGGGGTTGCGAACCGAGCCCGGGCCGGTGGCGAGCAGGCGGCCGATGCGAAAATAACCTTCCGGGTTACCCGTGGTGGCGGCGGCGCAGTAGAAGTGGATGGCCTGGGTCAGGTTGCCCTGACTCTGTGCCTGTTGCCCTTGCTTCAGTGCGCTGAGCGCCTTGGGGGCCTGTCTGAAATCCCTGCTTTGCGCCGCTGCCTGCACGTTACCGGCCAGCAACAGCGATAAAAAAAGCAGCAAAAACAGCCTGTTTTCGCTGAGGCTCGACATGGATTCTCTCCTGTTGGGGTACAGAAGATATAGGGGAACATGGCCCGTTCTGCCATTAATCCAGTGGATCCTGTTGTTATTGATCCGGGTATCCAGAGATCAAAACGATATGGAACCAATGACCGATGCAGTCCTATCAGGGGCTGGCCGTGCATCCAGGTGGTCGGTGGCGATAAAGAGGTGGCTAAATCAGTTGCCCCTGGCCCCCTCAGACGTCGAGATGATAGGGCTGCTCGTCCGGCTCGGCGGCGGGCAGCTGGCGATACATCAGGCGAATTTCGCTCGCCACCCAGAGCGAGAGCAGGCCGAGCAGGCTCAGCAGCGGCATCAGGGTATGGCTCTGTTGCAGTCCGTAGGCAGACAGGGCGGCGCCCAGCAACAGCAGAATACGGATCATGAGGTGACTCCTTCTCATCATGGTGAGGGGGCGGATGCGTGCCCGTGTGGCACCAAGTGCGGCCAGTATACCCCAGCCGGTGCCCGGCAAACCGCCATCCGCCTCACATCCCCATCCTAAGGGGGGAGGTGGTGCGGCGCCATTCCATTAACTCATCAAACAATTTTCAGCCGGCCGTGGCAGGGCGCACCCAGTGTCCGGTCGGGATGGCTACTCCAGCTCCGCGGGTTGGTAGTAGTCGAGATACCAGCGCACGAACGCGGCGACCCCTTCCTCGATGGAGGTGGCGGGGCGCAGGCCGGTGAGGGTGTGAAGGGGCTCGCTGTCGGCCCAGGTGGCGTGCATGTCGCCCGCCTGCATCGGCAGCATCCGCTTGATGGCGGGCTTGTCCAGTGCCTGTTCCAGCGCCTCGATGAAGTCGAGTAACCGCACCGGCTGGCCATGACCGATGTTGAGGATGCGGTAGGGGGCGGCGCTCTCTGCCGGGCTCTGTTCGCCGGCGTGCCAGTGAGGGTTGGGGCGGGGTGGCAGCTCGGCGACGGCGAGGATCCCCTCGACGATGTCGTCGATGAAGGTGAAGTCGCGGCTGAGATTGCCCTGGTTGTAGACGTCGATGGGCTCGCCCGCCAGGATGGCTCGGGTGAACCTGGCGATGGCCATGTCGGGCCGGCCCCAGGGGCCGTAGACGGTGAAAAAGCGCAGCCCTGTGGTGGGCAGGCCGTAGAGCGCCGAGTAGGCGTGGGCCATCAGCTCGCCGCTCTTCTTGGTGGCGGCATAGAGGGAAACCGGGTGGTCCACCTGCTGATCGGCACTGAACGGCAACTGCTCGCCCATGCCGTAGACCGAGCTGGAGGAGGCGTAGATCAGATGCCGGATGTCGTGCTGGCGGCACCCCTCCAGCACCGTCAGCATGCCGGTGAGGTTGCTCTCGCTGTAGGCAAAGGGGTTTTCCAGCGAGTGGCGCACCCCCGCCTGGGCACCCAGGTGGATCACCCGCTCGAACTGCCCCTCGGCAAACAGGGCGGCCATGCCGGCCCGGTCCGCCAGCTCGCCCTCTACGAAGCGAAAGTGGGGGAAGGGGGTCAGCATCGCCAGGCGAGCCTCTTTGAGGCTCACCTCGTAGTAGTCGTTGAGGTTGTCCAGCCCCACCACCTGATGACCCGCCTCGCACAGCCGTCTGGCGACGTGAAAACCGATAAAACCGGCGGCGCCGGTGACCAGATACTTCATGGCTGGGGTCCTGTGCAGATCATGGGGCTCCTGATGGTGGTGCTGGAGTTGAGGCTGCGCGCGTTGTAGCAGAGCCGGCGCGTCTGTGCCATGGCAAACCGCCCTTTTCGTCAAGGTGGGGGCGGCTCAGGCGCGGCATGCTGCATCTTGGTGCAGCGGCTGTCAATGGAGAATGACAGGCACCAAAACGGGGCGTGGGCGGCGACTATTGTGATCATGGTCGCAAAAAATAGACTGAATCCCATAACGAAGCCCTGTGGACAGGGCTCGCGCCCGCGATATGGGCAACAGACACTCTTTTACTTCGCTATTGGATACCGGTTATGGACAACACCCCCGTCTCGGCGCAGTCCGCTCGTACTGCGCACCCCCTCTATGAAGACATCATCGCCCTGCTGACCGCCGCCGGCTTCGTCTCCCTCGGCATCTTTCTGTTTCATCAGGTGGGCCTGCTCACCGGCGGCACCGCCGGGTTGGCACTGCTGCTGCAGCAGGTGACCGGGCTGAGCTTCGGCCTGCTGTTCTTCGGCATGAACCTGCCCTTCTATGCTCTGGCCTGGCTCAGGATGGGGCCGCGCTTCACCCTCAACACCTTCGTCTCGGTGGCGACCGTCTCCTTCATGACGGATCACCTCAATGCCGTGCTGCAGATAGGCAAGATTGAACCGGTCTACGCGGCGCTGATCGGCGGCACCCTGATCGGCATGGGGCTGCTCATCATGTTTCGCCACAAATCGAGCCTGGGCGGCTTCAACATCCTGGCGCTGTTTATCCAGGATCGCTTCGGTATCCGCGCCGGCAAGCTGCAAATGGGGCTGGATTGCACCATCGTCATCGCCTCCTTCTTCGTGGTGCAGCCCTGGATCCTGGCCCTCTCCGTGGTGGCGGCCATCATCTGTAACCTGGTGTTGATACTCAACCACAAGCCGGGTCGCTATCAGTTGGCGTGAGGCCTCTGTGAGCCGGGTGGAAAAAGGGTGTGCAGCCGATGATCGGGCAGCGGTGAGGAGAGGCCCCAGTGCACCCTGTGCCGCAGCAGATTGCCCTGGGCTTCCAGCCGGGTCAGGATCTGGTTGAAGGCTGCCAGCTGCGCCTCGCTCATGCGTTGGCGGTTGAAGGCGATGTAGTAGTTCGCCTCGTGACTCTTCTGCCATAGCCTGATCTTCGAGGCGCCACTGAGGTTGAGTCGATAGAGGGCCACATCCAGGTTGGAGAAGTAGAGGTTGTAGCGCCCCTGTCGTTCTATCTTGAGCAGGTTCGCATAATCATCGTTGACGTTGAGTTCCAGCTGCATCGGGGGGATCCCCTGCTGGTGCAGGGTGTCGTCCAGCTGGCGCAGCAAGGTCTCGCTGAACGAGCCTCTGGTCACCCCGATCCGTGCGTGACCAAGGCGAGCCAGAGTCAGCGGTGCGTCAATTTCGTCGACGTGGGCAAAGATGCCCCAGCTCGCCTTGCACAGTGGTACCGAGTAGCTCAGCGTCTTTGCCCTGGCATCGCTCCAGGCGAGCGGAAACATGCCGTCCACTTCCCCCAGATCCAGCTCTTTTCTGGCCCGCAGATTGGGGCGCAGCGTGATCTGGCACCCCTCAGGCCAGTAGCTGCACGCCTCTTTCACCATGTCCACCATGGCGCCGGTCGGCTGGTTGTCACTGCCCATGAAGCTGTAGGGGGCAAACTCCTGGACGACCAGACGCAGGGGGGCTGCAACGCAGAGAGGGGAGAGGAGCAAGAGCAACAGCAGACGAGCAGGCATGGGGCAAGCATCCGTGATTGACACCCTTGCAGTATGAGCGAGAAATCGCCCTACAGGACGACGGTATACATCCCCTGTGGGTCTGTGATCACCCGGGCCGGGTAGTCGTAGAGCCGGTCGATGAGATCAGGCGTCAGCACCTCGCGCGGGGTGCCGTCGGCCATCACTCTGCCCTGCTCCAGCATCACCAGCCGGTCGGCGTAACGGGCCGCCAGATTGAGGTCGTGCAGCACCACCAGCACGGCGGTATGGCGGGCGGCGAGGGCGCGCGCCATGGTGAGCAGCTGGTGCTGATACTTGAGATCGAGCGCCGAGGTGGGTTCG
The DNA here is from genome assembly GCF_019047325.1 of Aeromonas sp. FDAARGOS 1403. Taxonomy (NCBI): domain Bacteria; kingdom Pseudomonadati; phylum Pseudomonadota; class Gammaproteobacteria; order Aeromonadales; family Aeromonadaceae; genus Aeromonas; species Aeromonas sp. FDAARGOS 1403. The sequence goes on from NZ_CP077249.1 coordinate 1,901,675, forward strand.
TCCAGCAGCAGCAGCCGCGCTTGTTGCGGTTCCTCCGGGGCCTGCCAGATCTGGGCCAGCACCCGGGCGAACTGTACCCGCTGGCGCTCTCCGCCGGAGAGACCGGGATAGAGGCGGCCGGCCAGATGATCCACCCCGGCATGGGTCATGGCGGCCCGCACTATCTCGTCGCGCCGGCTGGCCGGCTCGCTGTGGGGCAGTCGGCCCATGGCCACCACCTCTTCGCACAGGAAGGGGAAATTCAGGGACGAGCTCTGCGGCAACACGCCGACACGGTGGGCCAGCTCGTTGCCGGCCCACTCCTGCCGCTCCCGGCCAAACAGATCTATCTCCCCCTCATGTTCCAGCTCGCCGGTGAGGCACTTGAGCAGCGAACTCTTGCCGGCGCCGTTGGGGCCGAGCAGGGCGGTGAGGCTGCCCGCCTGCAGGCTGAGGTCGAGCCTGTCCAGGATGGGGCGGCCGCCCCGGCTGAGGCTGAGCTGGCGACAGTGCAGCAGGGTCGATGAAGCTGACAAGATGAGTCCTCCGGTTAAAGGGTGCGGCGGCCCTTGACCAGCAGCCAGATGAAGAAGGGGGCGCCCAGCAGGGCGGTGATGATGCCGACCGGCATCTCGGCCGGCGCCAGCAGGGTGCGGGCCAGCATGTCGGCGCCCAGCAGCAGGGCGGCCCCGAGCAGGGCGGAGAGCGGCAGCAACCGGACGTGGTTGGGGCCGGCCAGCAGCCGCACCAGGTGGGGCACTACCAGACCGACGAAACCTATCATGCCGGCCACCGCCACCGCGACACCGACCCCGGCGGCGGTGAGCAGGATCAGCCGCCGCTTGAGAGACTGCACCTGGATGCCGAGGTGGCGGGCCTCCCCTTCACCCAGCAGCAGGGCGTTGAGGGGGTTGGCATCGCGCAAGAACAGGATGAGCAGGGCAACCAGGGTCAGCAGCGCCAGCGCCACGTCCACCGGCTTGCCTGCCGCCAGCGACCCCATCTGCCACAGGCTCAGGTTGCGCAGCATCTGATCGTCGGCGAGATAGGTGAGCAGGCCGATCACGGCGCCGGACAGGGCAGTGACGGCCACCCCGGCCAGCAGCATGACGGTGACCGAGGTGCCCCCCTCCCGGGTGCCGAGCAGATAGACGAGGGTGGTGGTCAGCGCGCCGCCGAGAAAGGCGAGCAGGGGCAGCAGGCCGATGCCGAGCAGGCTCTGCCACTGCTGGCCGAGGGGGGCCAGCAGCACGATGGCCAGCGCCGCGCCGAGCGCCGCCCCGCCGGAGACCCCTATGATGCCGGGGTCGGCCAGGGGGTTGCGAAACAGCCCCTGCATCACAGCGCCGCAGAGGCCGAGAATCCCCCCTACGGCGATGCAGAGCAGGGTGCGTGGCAGGCGGATCTCCTGCACGATCAGCAACTTGTGGGCCTCAATCCCGCTCCCTTGGCCGGCGAACAGGGCGCGCAGGCTCTCGCCAAAGGAGAGGGCCATGGGACCGGTGGCCAGCGACCCGACCAGCAACAGAGCCAGTGCGCCGCCGGTGAGGCACAGCAGCCAGGGCAGTGGCAGACGCATCATGAACCCAGCTTGATCCACTTGGCGATCTGGCTGGCCTGCTGCAGCGAGGTGAGGCTGAGCCCCCCTTGCAGGGCGTGACCATCGATGGCATGGATGGCCCTGTTCTTGCCGGCCGGGGTGGCGGAAAGGGCGGGCACCTGGCTCAGCACGGTTTCAGGATCCTGATACTGCTGCCAGTCGCGGCCGCTCACCAGCACCAGATCGGGCTGCAGCTCGATCAGGGATTCGGTGGAGACGGGCTTGTAGTCTTGCAGCTGGGCCACCGGGTTGATGCCGCCGGCCAGGGTGAGCAGGGCGCTGGCGGTGGTGTTGCCGCCGGCGATGCTGGTGGGCTGGCCCTTGTGCAACAGCAGGAAGACCACCTTGAGCGGCTTGTTCTGCTTGGCCTGAGCGGCCAGCAGCTCGCTCTGGGTCTGGATTTCGGCCTTCAGACGGGTGCCGGCGGCCGGGTCCTTGAGCAGGGTGGCCAGGGTATCGATGCGCTGGTTGAGGTTGGCGAGGGTGGGGGCGGTGGGCAGCACGTCCACCGCGACCCCGGCCCGGCGCAGCTGCTCCAGGGCGGGCGGCGGCCCCATCTCGTCGCTGCCGACCAGCCGGGTCGGCGCCAGGCTCAGGATCCCTTCGGCGGCGAGGGCGCGGTGATAGCCGACCCGTGGCAGGTTTTTCGGCTCCGGGCTGCTGATGTCGGTGGCGATGAGGCTCTGCTCGCCCCCGAGTGCCAGAATGAGTTCAGTGGTGGCCGGGCCTATGCTGACGATACGTTCCTGCGCCAGAGTGGGCAGGGACAGGGCTGAGCAGCCGAGCAGGCTGAGTGCGAGGGCAAAACGACGGCCCATGCTAACCTCCGAAGGGTGAATGAAGTGGGATTGCCGCCGAGAATATCAAGCCGTCGAAAAAAATGCACTGAGAATGAAAGCGATTATCAATTGCATTGGTTTGGGGCCTTCATTACAGTATCCGCCATGACAGAACAGGGATGCCGCAGGCATCCCAAGGGAGAACCGATGAGCATTGCACAACGCATTCATGGGCTGCTGGCACAAGATCCCGGCGCTCACCCGTCCACCATCGCCGCCGAGCTGGCCGTCAGCGAATGGGAGGTGGTGCGCCACCTGCCGGCCGAGCTGGTTACCCTGGTGCCCGCCGAGCAGGCAGAAGCCCTGCTGGCGGATCTGGCCGACTGGGGCCAGGTGACCACCATCGTCGAATCCGACGGCTCCATCTTCGAGGTTAAGGCCCCCTTCCCCCGCGGCAAGAGCGCCCGTGGCTACTACAACCTGATGGGGCGCGACGGCGAGATGCACGGCCACCTCAAGCTCGACAACGTGGTCGGTATCGCCCTGGTCAGCAAGCTGTTCATGGGCAAGGAGGGGCACTCCTTCCAGTTCTTCGGCCACAGTGGTCGCTGCATTTTCAAGGTCTATCTGGGGCGTGACGAACAGCGTCAGCTGCTGCCGGCCCAGGTGGAACGCTTCATGGCCCTGCGCCACCAGTATCAAGAGGAAGTCAAAGCATGAGTGAACGTCAGGAGCGTCTGCAGAACCGCCTGCAACCGGAGATCCGCGAGTTTCGCGACGGTTGCCGCACCCTGCAGCTGGCGACGGTGGACAGTGAAGGCAACCCCAATGCCAGCTATGCCCCCTTCGTGCTGCAGGAAGATGGCTACTATGTGCTCATCTCCGAGATCGCCCGCCACGCCCGCAACCTGCAACAGGTACCCAAGGTGTCGCTGATGCTGATCGAGGACGAGAACGGGGCCCGCGAGCTGTTTGCCCGCAAACGCCTCACCTTCGATGCGCTGGCCGAAGTGGTGGCCCGCGACGACGTGCGCTGGGAGAAGGCCGTGGCGGCGCTGGAAGGGCGCTTTGGCGAGATAGTCAAAGGGCTCTCCAATCTCAAGGACTTCGTGCTGTTTCGTCTCAAGCCCGAGCAGGGGCTGTTCGTCAAGGGCTTCGGCCAGGCGTTCCGGGTCTCCGGCGACGAGCTGGTGGACTTCGTCCACCTGGTGGAAGGGCACAAGCGCATCGACAATGGCGCCGAGCTGACCAGCCCGGCCGATGCACCGGTCTGAGCCGCACGGATCGCCAGGATGACAAAACGGGCAGCCCTGGGGCTGCCCGTTTTTTTATGGACGGTTTTCCCTCAATCCTGCCAGGAGGCCTTGTTGGGAAAGGCGTCGCGGTCGGCCCGGGTGGCGGTCTCGTTGCATTCACCCCGGATCTTCCAGGAGGTCTGGCTGAGCACTATGTAGCCTTCGCGGCAGTATTTGCGCTCGGTCAGTGCCTGGGTGAGCTGGGCATCCTGCAGCGCTTCGCGCCGCTCCAGCAGGCTCTTGTTCCTGCTCAGCCTGCTGCCGTCATCGTTCTGGAGGCGGGTGGGCAGGGTATCGAGCGGGGCGGCCTCGAAGGTGAAGCGCTTGCTCCCCTCCTCGTTGATGTGGGTCCTGAACAGGGGGGCCGGGCCATCCGGCTGGCGCCCCGGCAAGCCGGAGCAGGCGGTGATTGCCGGCAACAGCAGCGTGAAGGCAACGGCAGAGAGTAGACGCACACAAGACTCCAATCGGGTGATCGCTTCAAAGCGGGCAGATTAACATGCCGGCTCGGGTTGGGTGGCGCCGAGCAGCTCATCCGTCGTGAGCAGGGTCACGCTTCTGCCTTTTGGCAGGCTGAGGTGACGCCACATCCAGTGATGGTGCTCGATGATCTGCTCCGCGCTCAGGTGGGGCCGGTCCGCCGTGGTGTGGGCGTCGGCCACCGCCACCACCTCGAAACCGCGGGCGGCGGCGCTGCGCAATGTGGTATCGACGCAAAAATCGGTGGCACAGCCGCAGACGAGCAGCCTGTCTACCGGCTGCTCCGCCAGCAGGAAACCGAGCTCGGTATCGAGAAAGCTGTCGCAGGCGGTCTTGCGCACCCGGCTGTCATGCCCCTCTGGGGCTAGATCGGCGTGCAGCTGCCAGCCCGGACTGGCGGGATCCACTTCGGAACCGGGGGCATCGTGCTGCACATAGATGACGCGACCCTGTTCTGCCCGCACGCGCTCGGCCAATCGATTGATATTGGCGATGACCTGGGCGTCCTGATGGCGAGGCTGGGTGAACAGCCCCTGTTGCATGTCGATGACCAGTAACACATCCATATGAAATCCTTGGGCAATTGTTTGTCAGGGTGGCAGCCACTGGGCTCCTCAGACGCAAGGTCAGGGTTGCAGCCACTGGCTGCAGTCACGACTGCGGGATTGATGCAGTGCGCCCATATCTTGCTTCATTTCATCGGCATTTAGCCAGCGTTCCGGCAGGGGGGCGATGCCGACCCGCACGTCGGCCACCCGACCGGCTGCCGCCGCTTGCTCCTTGCCCGCTTGCGGCGCCGTCAGCTCAGGCACGACCAGCGCCACCTTGAGATCCGGGTTGCGGCTGGCGATGCGGCTGGCCAGCCCCAGTCCCCCCTCCACGTGGAAGTTGCCGGCGATGTGCATGATGCGCCGGCCCGGGTGGCTGCGCAGGTAATCCACCATGCTCTCGGCCATGGTGTCGTCCCAACTGGTCTGGGCGGCAAAGCGGCGGGCGTTGCCGTCGGCATCCCCATGATGGAGCGAGGCCATGAATTTCTGGCGATAGGGATCATCGCCGAGGGTGAGGGTGCGGGCCAGCTGGCTGCGACGGTTGGCGGGCAGCTGATCCAGCCAGGCCGGCCCCTCCTGGCCGACACAGCTCACCAGCGGTTTGGGGGCATTGGCGGCGATGACCGGCAGGTGGTGCGCCTTGGCGAACTCCACCAGCGGGCGATAGTCGCTCGGGTAGTTGGGCCAGGCGTTGCCGTCGCGAATGAGGGCCGCCTCGCCGATGCGACCGGCCAGGTAGGCATCCAGCACCGGCTGATCGGCGCGGCTGAACTGCTCCATGGAGAGCACCAGGGGGCGGCCGTCTGCCTGCGCCGTGTCGGCCAGACCCGCCAGCATTCTGGCCTGCAGCAGGTGCACCGCCGGGTGGGTGTGCAGCTCGCCCACCAGCACTATGTCGGCATCCGCCACCCGGGCCAGGGCCTGCTCCAGGGTCAGCGCATCCCCCTGGGTGGCCTTGAGCTGATAGTGATAGAGGGTGCCGGCATCGTTGACGGGGGCCGTCGTGGCACAGGCGGCCAGCAGCAGGGGCAGGGTGAGCAGGGGCAGAAGTCGGGTCATGGGTGTCTCGCAGCGATGAGGTGCCTGCACCATACAATGGCAGCATGGCGGGCGGGAAAACAGAGGGGCGTAGTGTAGAACCTAATTACGACAAAAGAAAATGAGAATGATTTCGTTTATTATTGATCTTTGTTGAGAGGTGAGTAAGATGCCTGCTGTTTGATAACAGTTCTCAATAAGGATTTGCAGTGGCCCATAACAACACCCTATCGCTGGTCGCCCTTGCCGTGGCGGCCGGCCTCGCTTCCCCGGTTTTTGCGGCGGACAAGAAAGCAGATGACGTCATGGTGGTCAGTGGCTCCCGGATGGAGCAGAAACTGGAAGATGTCTCCGGTCCCATCTCGGTCATTACCGCCGAACAGATTGAAGAGCAGGTGGTGAGCAACGTCGCCGACCTGTTCCGTTACGAGCCGGGCGTCACCGCCCTCGGCGGTGCCGGCGATGCCCAGACCTTCATCATTCGCGGCATGGGTGAGAACCGGGTCAAGATAGTGCGCGACGGCGTGCGCGAGAACGACGCCTACAAGAACGGCGGCGTGGGCCAGAGCTATTTCGACACCGACATGATCAAGCAGGTCGAGGTGGTCAAGGGGCCGGCCTCGGCCGCCTACGGCTCCGATGCGCTGGGTGGCGTCATTGCCATCACCACCAAGGATGCGGCGGATTTCCTCAAGGGGCGCGACAGCTATCTGGACGCCACTTCCGGCTATGCCTCCAGCAGCCACCAGAAGATGGCGGGCTTTACCGGTGCCCTGCGTACCGGCGAGCTGGAAAACCTGCTGCGCTACACCTGGCGTGACGGCGGGGTGACCCAGAACTACGACAGCGACAAGAACGAGTTCGACATCGTCAGCCAGGCGCTGCTGTTCAAGAGCAAGTGGAACCTGAGCGATAGCCAGTTCCTCAAGCTGACCGTCGACTACTTCACCGAGGGTCAGGATCCCGACGCGGTCGACCTCACCAAGGCGGGCTCTGTCTTCAACCAGCCGATCACCGACAAGGATACCGACAACCTGTCGCTGGTGCTGGATCATGGCATCGCCCTGCAGGCACCCTGGGTCGATCGCATCGACAGCAAGATCTACTACGCCCGCACCAAGCAGACCATGGATCAGTACGCCTCCTCCAAATACCCGGTGCGGCCGACCAACCCCTATGTGACCAAGAACTCGCTGGATCACAACGGTTTCGAGCAGAAGAGCCTGGGCGCCCAGGTGAAGTTCAGCAAGGCGCTGGATAGCCAGCGGCTGGCCTGGGGCCTGGAGTATGAGCACACCGACAACGAGCGGACCCGCTTCAAGGCGCCGACCGTGGCGGGGGATTTTGAAGGCTACAGCGAGCTGAGCTTCCCCTCCACCACCACAGAGCACGGCGCCCTGTGGGCGTTCGACGAGCTGAAGTTTGGCGAGCGCTGGGTGCTGACACCGGGGGCCCGCTATGACTACTACCGGATGAACCCGGATCAGGATCCCGCCTACACGGGCGAGAATCTCAAACGCTTCTCCGAAGGGGAGTTCTCGCCCAAGCTGGGACTGGTATTCAAGGCGCACGAGGCGGCCAACCTGTTCGCCCAGTACAGCCACGGCTACAAGACCCCCATGTATGACAACGCCTTCTCCACCCTGAACCACCAGGCGTACGGCTATCGCATCGAGCCCAACACCAACCTCAAACCCGAGAGCAGCGACGGCATCGATCTGGGGGTGCGCGGCAGCGCCGGCGGTTTCAGCTATGAAGTGGCCACCTTCTACAACAAGTACGACGACTTCATCGAGCTGGGCCAGGTGAGCACCGAAGGGCGCACCGCCGTCTACCAGTACCAGAACCTGGACAAGGCCACCACCAAGGGGGCCGAGGCCAAGGCGGACTACTGGCTGAACGATCTGGTCAACGTCTGGGGCAACCTTTCCTACATCGAGGGCAAGGATGGCGACGGCAACTACATCAACAGCCTGAGCCCGCTCAAGGGGACCCTGGGGGTACGACTGGAGCAGGCCAACTGGAACATCAACACCGCCCTGCGCTTTGCCGACGACATGAGCAAGGTGGGCAAGGATGCCAAGGGCAACGACAACATCAAGAGCGCGGGCTGGGGCGTGGTGGACATCTACGCCCAGTTCAAGCCGGTGCAGGATCTGCAGTTCAACGTGGGCGTCTTCAACCTGTTTGACAAGGAGTACGTCAACTACGAGAGCATCACCGGCCAGAGCGCCAGTGCCAGCACCAGCAACAAGACCGAGCCGGGCCGCAACCTGAGTGCACGGGTCAAGTACGTGTTCTGATGAATACCCATCACGACAAGGGGCCTGCGGGCCCCTTTTTCATGGCGCAAGCGAACGGCCAAAAAGAAACCCGCCGGTGGCGGGTGGAAGGATTGCAACACTAACCAGGAGGAGGTGTTACTCGATAGACACCGGTCTTGCGCCAATAGTTCAATTTTATTGATGTTTTTCACTATTATCTGCGCGGCTTCCCGCCCGGGATCGCAGGATCCCCACCGGCAAATCGGTTATCATTTGTGCCCCATCTTCCCCCTTGCCGAGGATCTATGCCCGCCTTCTCCTGGTTAGCCCTGTTTTTTGGTGCTTTCTACTTCGTCTATGGTGCCTATCTGCCGTTCTGGTCGCTCTGGCTGGAGGGGATCGGGGTGAGCGCCGAGATGATAGGCCTGCTGCTCGGTGCCGGCATGGCGATCCGCTTTGCCGGCAACCTGATGGTGATGGGGCAGATCAAGGGGGCGGGGCACCTGCTGCCGGTCACCCGCCTGCTCTGCCTGCTCAGTCTGCTGGCCTTCCTCGGCTTTTATCTCAGCCACAATCTCTGGTGGCTGGTGGGACTGACCCTGGTGGCGAACTTCATCTACCCGACCCTGATGCCGGTAGGGGAGGCGCTGGCCACCCGCATGGTAGTGCAGGCGCACCTCGACTACGGCAAGGTGCGCCTGTGCGGCTCCTTTGCCTTCATCGTCGCCTCGACCCTGGTGGGGGCCCTGGTGGGGAATTTTGGCAGCGAGTGGGTGCTGCACACCATGGTGGCCGGGCTGCTGTTGATGCTGCTGCTCAGCTGGCTGCCGCTGCACCCGGCGCCGCGGGACATTCAGGGCGAGCGGGCCAAGGCCTCCCTGCTCGATACCCTCAAGTCTCCCCAGGTGCGCCGCTTCCTGCTGATCTCGGCCCTGCTGCAGGGCAGTCACGCCGCCTATTACGGCTTCAGCGCCATTCACTGGAAGGCGGCAGGCTACAGCGGCACCACCATCGGCTATCTGTGGGCGCTGGGGGTGGTGGCGGAGATCGGCATGTTCGCCGCCGACAAGCGCTTCCTCAACCGCTTCGGCGCCCAGGCCCTGTTTCTGGTGGGGGCGCTGGGCTGCGTGGTGCGCTGGATCCTGCTTGGTGCCTCCACCGAGATCCTGGTGCTGGTGGCGGGCCAGCTGCTGCATGCGGTCACCTTCTGCGTCAGCCACCTCGGCGCCGTGCGCTTCATGACCCGCCAGCTGCCGGCCGAGCAGCTGATCCCGACCCAGGCGCTCTATGCGGCGCTGGGGCTCGGCATGACGGTGGCCGCCCTGATGACCCTGTGCGGTCTGCTCTACGAACCGCTGGGGGGCAGCATCTTCTTCCTGATGGTGCTGGTGGTGCTGCCGGTGTTCGTGCTGCGCTTGCGCCCAGCTGCGCCGTCTGGGCAGGGGCATGTCCCGGCCTGATACCGACCCGTCTGAATCATCACGCAGCAAAAGGGAGAGCCATGGCTCTCCCTTTTTCGTTGCGGCGTGCGGCGTTACCGCGCTTCGCCAAGATAGTGACGGCTCAGGCGGCGCCAGGTATCCGAGCCTATGGTGCCAGCAAGCAGCTCATTGGATGCGGTATCAAAGCGACCATCCGCCAGCCAGCCCAACTGGGGCAGCAGCCGGGCGAGGGTGGCGTCATTGTGCTGCAGCTCCCTGTCCAGGGTTTCCCAGAAAGCGCTCCCCTTGACGTAAAAGAGCGGGTAGTAGGAGCGATCCCCTGCCATCACCTCGCAGGCCGCCCGATAGAGGCCGCTCTCGCCATGGGGCAACTGCTTGCCTCGTTCGGCCAGCTCGTTGACCGCCGTGACCTGATGCAGCCGAAAGCGGCGCAGCGCCTTGATGGCAAGGTACTCGGCAAGGCTCTCGTTGACCCAGGTGGGCTGTGGCGCGGTGCTGAGGATGTGCACCGCCTCGTGGGCGGAGGTGCGCAGCAGACGCAGTGGCGCCTGTGGCGTCGGCTTGCCATCCCTAGTGGGGTAGTTGGCGACAAACACCTGATCCCCGGCGGCGCCGCCGAGGGAGCGGGTCGCCACATCCCGCCCCAGCCACACCAGCCGCCACGGGTGAGTGGGCGGGGTGACATCGAGCTGGAAGGCCAGATAGTCGATGATCTCGTTCAGTTGTTGCTGCAGGGCCGGCAGATCGAGCTGATTGGCCATCTCGTCATGGCTGAGCTGCAGCCAGGGATCCCGCTCGGTGACGGGCACTGTGGCCAGACCAAATGGCAGGATCAGCGGCGGCTGGTTGAGGTCCGGCAGCGGCTGGCAACTGCCATCCGGCAGACAGACTTCCCCTTGGCGACTCCCTTGCTGGCGTACCAGATTGCCCCATTCGGTCAATAGCCACCGATTGGGGGCAAACAGCAGCGATGCCTGGGCCGAGGCATCGGCCCCCAGGGCTGGCGCCGGAGTGAGGGTTACCTGCCAGCCTACCTCTTGGCAGGAGAAGGGCTGGTTGAGGGTCACCGGCTGGTTGTCTGCAAGACAGACCAGCTTGGGTGAAACCGGCGCGGAACTGCCCGGCAACTGACGAGCGGGGAGCAGGGTAAAAGGGGGATTGCCCTGCATCGTGAGGCGTATCTGCAACTCATTGGCACGGCTGCCCTGCTCTACAAGGTAGCGAGGGCCGCTGGTGCCATCGGCGGCGCAGGCCCACAGCGGCAGCAACCACAGGGCACACAGGGTGAGATGGCGACTCATAGGGGATCAACGCTCCTCCTCGAAGGCCAGCAGATCCCCGGGCTGGCAGCCCAGTTCGCGGCAGATCGCCTCCAGGGTGGAGAAGCGAACCGCCTTGGCATGGCCGTTTTTCAGGATGGAGAGGTTGGCCTCTGTGATGTTGACCCGCAGGGCCAGCTCGCGGGCGGTCATCTTGCGTTCGGCCAGCAGGGCATCGAGTCGGATGATGATGGGCATGGGATCCTCACACCGTCAGTTGTTGTTCATCGGCCAGCAGTTTGGCCTCGCGCATCACCAGGGCCAGTGCCGAGACGATCAGCCCGGCCAGCAGCAGCTGAAAGTCCGACGAGCTGATGTTGATCTTGCCGTGCAGCTCGGGTCCCGGCAGGGTGAGCACTATGTCCAGCAGCGGCGTCGTGCCGATCTTGGTGACGAAGCTGACGCAGAGCAGCAGGCCGATCCACTGGTAGCGACGGATCTGGCTGAAGGTGAACAGCATGGCCTGCCGGTAGCCGCGAAACAGCTGGAGCAGCTGCCACAACATCAGCATGAACACCAGATCCGGTAGCAGCATCACCAGGGTGCCCAGCAGGCGGGTTCCCAGGGTGAGGGGATAGTCGGCAACGGCGGGCTGGGTGCTGGCCTGCGGGAGCGATTTCGTGGTCAGGGGCACCTTGCCGAGCACCGAACTATCTTCCACATTCAGCGCTTCTTGCAGCTCCTGCTGCAGGTAGTCGCTGCCGCCGATCAGGTGTGACCAGACCCCCATGACCGTCAGGACGGGGGTGGCCAGCAGGGTGGCCAGCAGGATCCATTCGATCAGGCTGCTCATGCGTTCGAGCTTGTTGTGTTTCATCGCTTACCTCTTTGAGTGAAAGGGTGGGCCACGCGTAGCGCCGAGTTATCATTTATCAATAAACACAGCCAGATGTTTATCGTTTTTCGATATTTATTCAACCGTTTTTTATTGAAAAACGATAAATTTTCGTCGCAATAAGGAGATGACATTTTCCGGGCAGCTCTCTAGACTGGCTGCTGCTGCGCTTGAATCTTCAACACGGACAAGAGGTTACAGATGCACCAGGGATGGTTGCTGATCGGATTGTCGCTCTCCTACCTGGGGTTGCTGTTTCTGATCGCCTACGTGGCGGACAAGAACAAACGGCGTCGCCTCCAGGGCCAGCCCCTGCTCTACAGCCTGTCGCTGGCGGTCTACTGCACCTCCTGGACCTTCTTCGGCACAGTGGGCCAGGCCAGCGAGTCGCCCTGGTCGCCCGTGCCCATCTACCTGGGGCCCATGCTGGTGTTCCTGTTCGGTTGGCGACTGCTGGCCCGCCTCATCCTGGTGGCCAAGCGCGAACACATCACCTCCATCGCCGACTTCATCGCCGCCCGTTACGGCAAGTCCCAGCGCCTGGCCATGGTGATCGCGCTGATCGCCATCATGGGCATACTTCCGTACTTGGTGCTGCAGCTCAAAGCCATCGTCACCGGGCTGGATCTGCTGATGGCCAACCCGGTGCCCGCCGGCCCCACCGGCAATACCGCCGGGCTGGCGCTCGGGGTGGCCCTGCTGCTGGCCCTGTTCAGCATCCTGTTCGGCACCCGCCACCTGGATGCCACCGAGCACCACCGCGGCATGGTGGTGGCCATCGCCTTCGAATCCGTGGTCAAGCTGCTCGCCTTCATGGCGGTGGGGAGCTTCGCGCTCTGGCTCATCCTCAGCAAGCCGAGCCAGGCCCGCACTCTGGTGGCCAGCGATTTTCTCGATGCGGTGGTGGCGGTAACGCCGGGCAGCCTGCTGGAGCTCGCCATCTACACCCTGGTGGCCATGTGCGCCGTCATCTGCCTGCCGCGCCAGTTTCACGTGACCGTGGTGGAGAACAACCAGGGCCAGGATCTGCACTGGGCGCGCTGGTTGTTCCCGCTCTACCTGTTCATGATGGGGCTCTTCATCTGGCCGCTGGCGCTGGCTGGCAAGCAGTGGGTGGGGGCCGGCATGGCCTCGGATACCTATGTGATCAGCCTCCCCATGTCGCTCGGGTTCGACGGCATGGCGCTGCTGGCGTTTCTCGGCGGCACCTCGGCGGCCACCGGCATGGTGATCGTCTGCACCATAGCGCTGGCCATCATGGTCAGCAACGATCTGGTGCTGCCGGTGCTGCTGCGCCGCTTCTGGCAGCAGGGACGGGACGAGCGGCTGGTGCGCCTGCTGCTGCAGGTGCGCCGCGGCGCCATCCTGCTGATCCTGCTGGCGGCCTGGGGGCTCTACCTCTGGCTCGGGGATCTCACCAGCCTGTCGCGCATCGGCTACCTGTCGTTCGGTGCGGTGGCCCAGTTCGCGCCGGCCCTGCTGCTCGGCCTCTACTGGCGGCACGGCAATCGCAAGGGGGTCTATCTCGGCCTCGCCCTCGGGGTGAGCCTCTGGTTCGCCACCCTGCTGGCGGAGAGCGGCCTGCTGGCCGGCTCGCCGCTGGCGATCCTGCTGGCGCCGCCCGACTGGCCTGCGGTGCGCGACCTGAGCCTGGGGGCCTGGTGCATCTTCCTCAGCCTGTTGCTCAACCTGGTCGGCTATGTGGCGGGCTCCCTGCTCTCCCGTCCGGCGGTCAGCGAGCGGCTGCAGGCGGCCAACTTCGTCGGCAAGCCGAGCCGCGACACCACGGCGCTCTATCAGGCGCGGGTCTCGGTCAAGGAGCTGGAGATGCTGGCGGCCCGCTTCGTCGGCTCGAGCCGGGTCAAGCGCGCCTTCGGCCGCTTCGCCGGCGAGCGGGGCGGCACCCTGGCGCCCCAGATGCAGGCCTCCGCCGAGCTGATCGCCCACACCGAGCGGCTGCTGGCCGGGGTGTTCGGCACCTCGTCCGCGCGGCTGGTGCTGGCCTCGGCCCTGCAGGGGCGCAACATGCAGCTGGAAGAGATCGCCACCATAGTGGACGAGGCCTCCGACGTGTTTCGCTTCAACCGCGGCCTGCTGCAGGGGGCCATCGAACACATGGGGCAGGGGATCTCGGTGGTGGACCGGGAGCTCAAGCTGGTGGCCTGGAACCGGCGTTACATCGAGCTGTTTCACTATCCCCCCGGCCTCATCCAGGTGGGTCGCCCCATCGAGGAGATCATCCGCTACAACGCCCAGCAGGGGCTGTGCGGCCCCGGCGATGTGGAGGCCCAGGTGGCGCGGCGAGTCGCCTTCATGCAGCGGGGCAGTCAGCACATCTCGGCCCGCGAGCGCCCCGATGGCCGGGTGATCGAGATGCAGGGCAACCCCATGCCGGCGGGCGGCTTCGTGATGACCTTTACCGACATCACCCCGTTTCGCGACGCCGAGCGGGTGCTGCGCGAGGCCAACGAACACCTGGAGGCGCGGGTGGCCGAGCGCACCCACGAGCTCTCCGAGCTCAACCGTCAGCTGCTGTTGGTGAACCAGCAGGTGGAGCGGGCCAACCACTCCAAGAGCCGCTTCCTGGCGGCGGTGAGCCACGATCTGACCCAACCCCTCAACGCCGCCAAGCTGTTCACCTCCTCCCTGCTGGAGATGCTGCCGCCGGCGGACGAGCCGGCCCGCATCGCCCGCCACATCGACGATGCGTTGGGGGCGACCGAGGATCTCATCACCGATCTGCTCGACATCTCGCGCCTCGAAGCGGGCAAGTTCAAGGCCAAGAAACTGGATTTCGTCCTGCGCGACGTGTTCGACAACCTCAAGGCGGAGTTCGGGGTGCTGGCGCAGGCGGGGGAGATCCAGTTCTCGGTGGTGGAGAGCAGCCTCGCGGTCTACAGCGACGTGCGCCTGCTGCGGCGGGTGCTGCAAAACTTCCTCACCAACGCGTTTCGCTACAACCCGGGCGGCCGGGTGCTGCTCGGCTGTCGCCGGCTCGGCGACAAGGTGCGCATCGAGGTGTGGGACAACGGCCCCGGCATTCCGGCCGACAAGCAGGAGGCGATCTTCGACGAGTTCTCCCGCCTCGATCACTCCCGCACCGCGCGGGAGCAGGGGCTGGGGCTCGGCCTTGCCATCGCTCGCGGCATCGCCCTGGTGCTCGGCCACAACCTGACCCTGCGCAGCTGGCCGGGGGCGGGCTCGGTGTTTGCCGTCACCCTCAACCTGGCGACCCGTCCTGTCGCAACGACGCAGGTGGCGGCCCCCGCCCAGCGCGACAGCCAGCTGGAGGGGATCCGGGTGCTCTGCATCGACAACGAGAGCGATATCCTGATCGCCATGCAGTCACTGCTGGGGCGCTGGGGCTGCGAGGTGGTGTGCGCCCAGAGCCAGGCCCAGGCGGAGGATCTTATCGCCGGCGGCTTCCTGCCGCAGCTGGTGCTCTCCGATTACCATCTGGACGACGGCAAGACCGGATTGCAGGCGCTGCACATGCTGCGTCTGGCCCACGGCAACCATATCGGCGGCATCATCATCAGCGCGGATCGCAAGAGCGAGCTGCAGGCGCAGATCCGGGAACACGGCTACGGCTACATCAGCAAACCGGTCAAACCGCTCAAGTTGCGGGCGCTGATGAACAGCATCTTGCGGCCGGCCAAACTTGATGGTGATCACGAATCCGGGAATTCGTCCGATTTTTAATCGGCGGCCCCCAAGTGGCAAGATCGGCACTTTCCGACCCGGAAATGTGCCTTTTCTTCTCGTTTGAGGCTCAAAACCGGTAAAAAGTGACTTATTAATAATCAATCAGGGGTTTGCCCTCTCTCCTTTGACTCCCTTATAGTCAGGTCGCGATTATTTTTATCGCAAATCAAGTTGTGCAAAAGGCAAACCGGACGAAAGTCCGGGACGCAAAGCTTCCGGTCTAAGGGTCAGCAGTACCTAGGATAGCGGGGCCACCACAGGTTGTTTCGTCCATGGGCCAAGCCATGGTGCGATGTTGTCTGCGTTACCTGTCAGGTTGCGTTGCCTTTTTCGTTATCTATTCCAAGAACGAAATAAGGATATTCAACTATGTTAAGTCCAAAACCCTCCGTACTGGCACTGATCGTCGGGGGGCTCTGTGCCTCCTCCGCCTTCGCTGCCGCCCCCGGCAAACCCACCATCGGCTGGGGCGAAACCAAGTTCGCCATCGTCGAAGTGGACCAGGCCGCCACCTCCTACAACAAGCTGGTGACGGTTCACAAGGATGGTGCCCCGGTCAGCGTGAGCTGGAACCTCTGGTCCGGTGATGTCGGCCAGACCGCCAAGGTGCTGCTCGACGGCAAGGAGGTGTGGTCCGGCGCCGCCTCCGCCTCCGGCACCGCCAACTTCAAGGTCACCCAGGGGGGCCGCTACCAGATGCAGGTGGCCCTGTGCAACGCCGATGGCTGTACCCTCTCCGACAAGAAAGAGATCCTGGTGGCCGACACCGACGGCAGCCACCTGCTGCCGCTCAAGGCGCCGCTCAAGGAGAACAACAAGCCCTACGTCAACAAGACCGGCAAGGTGATGGGGGCCTACTACGTGGAGTGGGGGGTCTATGGTCGCAAGTTCACCGTGGACAAGATCCCGGCCCAGAACCTGACCCACATCCTCTACGGCTTCACCCCGATCTGCGGTGGCAACGGCATCAACGACAGCCTCAAAGAGATCTCAGGCAGCTTCGAGGCGCTGCAGCGCTCCTGTGCCGGACGCGAGGACTTCAAGGTCTCCATCCACGATCCCTGGGCCGCCATCCAGATGGGGCAGGGCAATCTCACCGCCTATGATGAACCCTACAAGGGCAACTTCGGCAACCTGATGGCGCTCAAGAAGGCCTATCCGGACCTGAAGATCCTCCCCTCCATCGGTGGCTGGACTCTCTCCGACCCCTTCTTCTTCTTCGGTGACAAGGCCAAACGCGACACCTTCGTCGGGTCGGTGAAGGAGTTCCTGCAGACCTGGAAATTCTTCGATGGGGTGGATATCGACTGGGAATTCCCGGGTGGCCTCGGGGCCAACCCCAACCTCGGCAGCCCCTCCGATGGCGAGACCTACGTGCTGCTGATGAAGGAGCTGCGCGCCATGCTCGACGAGCTGAGCGCAGAGACGGGCCGCACCTATGAGCTCACCTCCGCCATCAGTGCCGGCGGCGACAAGATTGCCAAGGTGGACTATCGCGCCGCCCAGCAATACATGAATCACATCTTCCTGATGAGCTACGACTTCAACGGCGCCTGGACCAACACCGGGCTGGGTCACCAGACCGCGCTCTACGAGTCGAGCTGGGATCCCAACACCAAGTACACCACCGACAAGGGGGTCAAGGCGCTGCTGGGTCAGGGCGTCGAGCCCGGCAAGGTGGTGGTGGGGGCCGCCATGTATGGCCGAGGCTGGACCGGCGTCAGCGGGTATCAGGGCAACAACCCCTTCACCGGCACCGCCACCGGCCCGATTGCGGGCACCGAAGCGGAAGGGATCTGGGAGAAGGGGGTCATCGATTACCGCGGCATCGCCAAGGGCAAGATGGCCGGCGACTGGCAGTACAGCTATGACGAAGTGGCCGAGGCACCGTCCGTGTTCAAGGCTGCCACCGGCGAGCTCATCACCTTCGATGACGAGCGCTCGGTCAAGGCCAAGGGGCAGTACGTGCTGGCCAACCAGCTCGGCGGCATGTTCGCCTGGGAAATCGACGCCGACAACGGCGACATTCTCAACGCCATGCACGAGGGGCTGGGCCACGGCGATAGCACACCGCCGGTCAACAAGCCGCCGGTGGCCAATGCCGGCACCGATCTCGCGGTGACCGGCCCGGCCGAGCTGGTGCTGGACGGTTCCTCCTCCCGCGATCCGGAAGGGGCGGTACTGAGCTACAGCTGGGCCCAGATCTCCGGTCCCAAGGCGACCCTGAGCGACGCCAGCCAGGCCAAGGCCAAGGTGGCCGTCGATGCGGTGAGCCAGGACGTCAATCTGGTGTTCGAGCTGACCGTGACCGATGACCACAACCTCAGCGCCAAGGATCAGGTAGTGGTGACCAACAAGGCGCCGCAACCCAACCTGCCGCCGGTCGTCACGGTGCAGGACAAGGTCTCGGTGCAGGCCGGCAAGCAGGTGAGCATCACCGCCAACGCCAGCGATCCCAACGGCGACACCCTGAGCTATCAGTGGAGCGTGCCGGCAGGGCTCACCGCCAGCGGTCAGAACAGCAAGACCCTGGTGGTGACCGGCCCCAGCGTCACCGTGGAGACCGGCTATGACCTCACGGTCACCGTGACCGACGGCGCACTGGATGCCCAGGCCGCTACCCGCCTCACCGTGACCCCGGTCAGCGGTGGTGGCGACTGCAACGCCACCGATCCGGATGCCGCCAACTGGCCGGCCTGGAAGGCTGCGACCACCTACAACGGTGGCGAGAAGGTGAGCCACAACCAGCTGGTATGGCAGGCCAAATACTGGACCCAGGGCAATGAGCCGAGCCGCACCGCCGATCAGTGGAAGCTGATAAGCCAGGTGCAGCTGGGTTGGGATGCCAATGTTGCCTATAACGCCGGTGACGTGACCAGCCACAACGGTCGCCAGTGGAAGGCCCAGTACTGGACCCGCGGCAACGAGCCAGGCAAGCACGACGTCTGGCAGGACATCGGCGCCGCCAGCTGCAAGTAATTCACCATCCACAGGGGCATGCCAGGCATGCCCCTCCTTTTCCCCCATAACAACAAAAGAGCACCACCATGACCACATGCACCACACGTCTTGCCTGCCTGATCGGCGCAGCCCTGGCAAGCGGCCCGCTGCTGGCCGCCGTTCAGCCACCCACGCCACTGGTCTTTGACACCACCCGGCCGCAGAACGATCTGCAGGGTTCGCTGCTGGCCGGGGTCCAGTTTGCCCAGAGCCAGATCCTGCCCGCCCACCCGCGGGAGGGTGACAACCAGCCCCGTCTCACCGCCCTGCGCAAGAGCCTGCTGCTGGTGCGCCCGCTGCAGGCCGGCAACGAGGCGCCGCTGGCGCTCGAGGCCCGCGACAGCGCCGGCAAGCTGCTCGGCAGCCTCACGCTGGAGCCGCCTTCCCGCCTGCCCAAGACCGCCTACTACCTGGAAGGAACGCCGGAGGAGGGGGTCGACTTCATCCCGGGCCCCGGCACCAGTACCGTCATCAACAGCAGCAGCGAGCTGGCCAAGCTGAGCGATCCGAGCGGCGCCTTCCTGCTCGGCAAGCTGCAGCCCCATGCCCTGGTCACCATCCAGACCGCCGACGGCCGTTGGGTGCGCGACATCTTCTTGCCCCGCGATGCGAGCCTGGAGGGCAAGATGGTGCGCCTCGCCTCCAATGCCGGCTACAACTCCACCGTCTACTTCAGCGGCCGTCAGGTGACCCTCTCCCGTGGCCAGAGCCAGCAGTTCAAGTTCGTGCGCGGCCAGTGGATCCGCGATGGTGAGCTGGAAAACAACGGCATCACCTATGCGAGCGACGCCTGGAGCGCCGTGCTGCCGGCCGAGTGGATCATGCCCGGCCTCACCCTGCGCCTGAGCCAGGGGGATCTGAGCGGTGAGCTGACCGACCTCAAGGTGGGGGCGCCGGGGGAGCTGCTGATTCACACCATCGACATCGGCATGCTGACCAGCCCTCGCGACCAGTTCGCCTTTGCCAAAGATAAAGAGGCCCAGCGGGAGTACTTCCAGACCATTCCCGCCAGCCGCCTCGTCGTCAGCCAGTATGCGCCGCTGGCGCTGCCGGAAGTGATGCTGCCAGATGGCACCCTGCTCACCGACTTTGATCCGAGCGAGGGGGGCTGGCACAGCGGCACCATGCGCCAGCGCATCGGCAAGGAGCTGGTCTCCCTTGGCATCGACAATGCCAACTACGGCATCAACAGCACCGCCGGGGAGGGGGAGAACAGCCACCCCTACGTGGTGGCCCAGCTGGCGGCCCACAACAGCCGCGGCAAGTACGCCAACGGGGTGCAGGTGCACGGCGGCTCCGGCGGGGGCGGCATCGTCACCCTGGACGCCTCCCTTGGCAACGAGTTCAGCCACGAGGTGGGCCACAACTACGGCCTCGGCCACTATGTGGGCGGCTTTGCCGGCTCGGTGCACCGCAGCGCCGACCAGATCAACGCCACCTGGGGCTGGGATGGCGACAAGAACCGCTTCATCCCCAACTTCTTTGCGAGCCGCAGCGGCCAGAGCGCCTGCCTGGACGGCCAGTGCCAGGCCCCGTTTGATGGCCGCAAGTTCGGCTTCGACGCCATGGCCGGCGGCGAGCCGCTCTCCGGCTTCAACCGCTTCACCCTCTACACCCCCAACTCGGCGGCCATCATCCAGCGCTTCCTCGAGAGCAAGGCGGTGTTTGACGCCAGCTCGCCCACCGGCTTCAGCAAGTGGAACGAAAGCCAGGCGAAGATGGAGCCCTACCGCCACCGGGTCACTCTCGCCGAGCAGATCACCGCGCCGGTGAGCGACCTGGGTGAGGTCAGGCTGGCCGCCCTGCTGGCCGAGTACGATCTGGTCAAGGTGGCCATGTGGGATGGCAACTGGACCCGCAACATCCAGCTGCCGGCCGCCTCGACGGTCAATCGCGGCCGCATCATCAGCATCGACCACAATGCCGGCTACAACAGCACCCTCTTCATCAACGGCCAGCAGATCACCGTCTCGCGCGGCTTCAAGAAGAGCTACACCTCCGACGGCAGCCGCTGGAACGAGGGGGCGCCGGCGGATCTGGCGGTAGATCGCAAGCCTGCCGCCTTCGGCGTGCCGGTGACCACCCTGGTCGGCTACTACGACCCGCAGGGTCAGCTGCCGAGCTACCTCTACCCGGCGCTGCACGGCGCCTACGGCTTTGCCTATGGCGATGACGGCGAGCGGCTCGGCAACAGCGACTGCCAGCTGCAGGTGGAGACCCGCGACGGCCTGCTGCGCTTCAAGCTGGCCAACCACAGGCTGAACGCCAGCGTGATGAACAAGTTCCATGTCAATGTGCCGACCGCGAGCGAGCCGCGCAGCGCCAGCGTGTTGTGCCGCAACCAGTCACAGGCTGAAGCCCAGCTTGCGGCTGCGCCGGCCGGGCTCGGCTACACGGTCAACGGCATGCCGCTGGCGACGCGTTGATCCCTTTTCGCCTCGCGCAACGCGAGGTGCCATGGGCGGGGGCCAAGCCCCGCCCTTCTCTAGCAAGAGGTAAATATGATGACAAGAAAGTCCTCTGTGGCCACCCTGCTGGCCGCGCTCTGTCTGAGTGGCCAGTTGTGGGCCGCCACCCCTTATGACATCAATCAGGGCTATGCCGGCGGCAGCCAGGTCAGCTTCAACGGCCAGATCTACGAGGCCAAGTGGTATGCCAATCCGGGCCAGAGCCCGGGAGTGCAGGTGGCCAACGAGTGGGACTCGCCGTGGGCGCTGATGGGGGAGGGTGAGGTGACGCCCCCCGCGGGCGGAGAGGGGGTCACTCCGCCTGAGCAGGGCGGCAGCGGTACCGCCGACGGCAGCCCCGTCTACCTGAGCCAGAGCGAGCTGGATGCCAGGGAGCAGGCGCTCACCGACTTCCCGGCCATGACGGCGGTCAAGGCCTCCATCGCCACCCGCGACAATGCCGTGGTCGAGGCGGTGGCCCCCGGTCTGCCGCTCAACCCCGCCAACGTCAAACGGGTGGAGGGGTTGCTCAGCGAGTCGCAGTTCAACTTCCTGTTCCCGCTGCGGGCGCCGGAGTACACCTATCGCGGTTTCCTGCAGGCGGTGGCCAAGTTCCCGGCCTTCTGTGGTGACTACAGCGACGGGCGCAACGCCGAGGCCATCTGCCGCAAGTCGCTGGCCACCATGTTTGCCCACTTCGCCCAGGAGACCGGCGGCCACGAGAACTGGCGACCTGAGCCCGAGTGGCGCCAGGGGCTGGTGTGGGTACGGGAGATGGGCTGGACCGAGCAGATGCGCGGCGGCTACAACGCCGAGTGCAACCCCGAGGTGTGGCAGGGTCAGCAGTGGCCGTGCGGCAAGTTCGACAACGGCGAGTTCAAGAGCTACTTCGGTCGCGGTGCCAAGCAGCTGTCGTACAACTACAACTACGGCCCCTTCTCCGAGGCCATGTTCGGCACAGTGCGCACCCTGCTGGACAACCCGGAAAAAGTGGCGGACACCTGGCTCAACCTGGCCAGCGCCGTCTTCTTCTTCGTCTATCCGCAGCCGCCCAAGCCCTCCATGCTGCACGTGGTCGACGGCACCTGGCAGCCCAATGCCCACGATCGGCAGAACGGCCTGGTGCCGGGCTTCGGGGTGACCACCCAGATCATCAACGGCGGGGTGGAGTGCGGCGGTGCGGCCGAACATGCCCAGTCCCAGAACCGGATCACCTACTACCAGGCCCAGGCCCAGTATCTGGGGGTGCCGGTGCCCGCCGACGAGGTGCTCGGCTGCAAGAACATGAAGGTGTTCGACGAGGCTGGTGCCGGCGCCCTGCCCATCTACTGGGAGAACGACTGGAGCTATGTGCCGGGAAACCCCAACGGCGGCAAGAGCTACGCCTGCAAGCTGGTGGGCTACCAGACCCGTTTCAGCGCGTTCAAGGAGCGTGACTACAGCCGCTGCGTGCAGCACTTCTTCCCCGAGGTGGTGATCGAGGATAACGGTGGTGGCACCAACCTGCCGCCGGTGGCCAGCATCAGCGGCCCGAGCGAGGCGCTGGGCGGCGCCACCGTGCTGCTCTCCGGCCAGGGCTCGAGCGATCCGGAAGGCAAGCCCCTCAGCTACGCCTGGACCCTGCCGGCCGGGGCCAGCGCCTCGGATCTGACCCAGTCCACCCTGAGTGCCACCCTGCCGCCGACCCCGGCCAGTGACACCCGCTACGGCTTCGTGCTCAAGGTGACCGACGACAAGGGGCTGAGCCGCAGCGCCACCCACGAGATCCTGATCAAGGGCAGCGGCGGTACCACGCCGCCGGATGGCAACCCGCCTTACCAGGAGGGCACTGCCTACAAAGCCGGTGACAAGGTGAGCAACCTGGGGGGCAACTACCAGTGCAAACCCCATCCCTACACCGGCTGGTGTGCCGGCGCGGCCTGGGCCTACGAGCCCGGCAAGGGCACGGCCTGGAGCGATGCCTGGATCAAGCTGTAACGACATCTCCGCGCAATAAAAAAGGCCCATCAGGGCCTTTTTTCATGGGATGAATGCGCTTACAGCGGCTTTTGCCACAGGCTCAGCAGCAGATCCTGCTCCAGCGCGTCCGGCCCCTGGTGGGTGAAGGCGTGACGCTGCTCGCCGCTGGCGCGCCAGCCGAGGCGACTGGTCTCCAGAATGTGCTCGCGCAGGCCCTGATCCATCTGCATGCTGAACTGGCAGCGCAGCTGACCCATGGGGTCGAGGCCGGCCAGGCTCGGCCAGCTCAGCGGGTGCTCCATGCTGACCGGGTTGAGGCTGACCCTCAGCTGCCACTGATGGCGTGGCCCCGGCTGCAGGTAGAGCAGGTAGCCGCCCGGTGCCAGCCAGTTGACCAGCAGCTCGGTCTTGACCTTGAGATCGTTGACCAGCAGCAGCTGGGCCGTACCCGGCATGATGGGGGCGCGGGCCGGATCGGCGATGACGAACTGACCCTCCGGCTGCGCCTTGTTGGCGGCGAAGATGGTGTTCTTGGCGATGTCGACGCCGGCAAACTGCCAGCCCGGCAGCCGTTCGGCCAGGGCGCGGCAGTAGTAGCCCTCGCCGCAGCCCAGGTGGATCAGCTCGCGTGGTTCGAGGGAGGCGAGCAGGCTGGCCATCGCCTCGACCAGCGGCAGCTGGTGGCCCTGCTCCAGGAAGTGGCGCTTGGCGCGCATCAGGGCGCGGCTGTCGCTGTCCTTGGGGTTCTTCTTGCCAGGAATGAGATCCAGATAGCCTTCCGGGGCGGGATCGAAGTGGTGCTTGTTGGCGCAGTAGCGCCCCTTGGAGGCGTCATGCAGCTGAAGGGGGCTGCGGCAAATGGGGCATTGAAGGTGCATAGGATCTCTCTTGGCGAAAGCCGTGCTGGCAGGGGCGTTCGGGATTATAGGGGAGGCGATCAGAAAAGGCTGCCGTGGCAGCCTTCTTTATCCGGCGACCCAGTGCGGGGCCGCCAGTAGCGGGGATCAGCGGGTGCCGAACACCACTATGGTCTTGCCGTGGGCGGAGATCAGCTCCTGCTCTTCGAGCATCTTGAGGATCCGGCCGACGGTTTCGCGGGAGCAGCCGACGATCTGGCCTATCTCCTGACGGGTGATCTTGATCTGCATGCCGTCCGGGTGGGTCATGGCATCCGGCTGTTTGGCCAGGTTCAGCAGGGTCTGGGCGATCCGGCCGGTCACGTCCAGGAAGGCGAGGTTGCCGACCTTCTGGCTGGTGTGCTGCAGCCGCTTGGCCATCTGGCCGGAGAGGCGCATAAGGATTTCCGGGTTGACCTGGATCAGCTGGCGGAACTTCTTGTAGGAGATCTCGGCCACTTCGCAGGAGCCCTTGGCACGCACCCAGGCGGAACGCTCGGGATTCTCGTTCTCCTCGAACATACCCATCTCGCCCAGGAAGTCGCCCTGGTTCAGATAGGAGAGGATCATCTCCTTGCCTTCATCGTCCTTGATCAAGACGGCCACAGTGCCCTTGACGATGTAGTAGAGGGTTTCCGCCTTCTCACCCGCGTGGATCAGGGTGCTCTTGGCGGGATACTTATGAATGTGGCAGTGCGACAAGAACCATTCCAGGGTGGGATCGCTTTGCGGTTTGCCAATGACCATGAGAATTCCTCTGTAGTGTCTTTTTATGGACTCGTGCGTCCGGGCAAGCTGCCAACCTTGCCATTCCTTGTATTAGTCGCAGTAGGATAAGAGCCTTTGTCTGTGCTGACAAGGCTTTGAGGGCTTTTGCCAGCTCCCCTTGCAACCCCTGCTGCGCTCCGTTCGCCATTGTAAGGAAGCTGGGGGCATCAGATGTTGATTTTGATCTAGTTAGCCCGGAAGTTCGTGAAAATGGCGGATATGTGCCGCTGTCGCGCCGTCTGGGGTATGCTATGTCGGTCAGATCTGTCGTCATCAAGAGGAAAAGTGAAATGAAAGCCAAGGTCAGCTGGGTGGAAGGCATGAAGTTTGTGGGCGAGAGTGAGTCCGGTCACCAGGTGATCCTGGACGGCGCCAACCCCGGCGAGGGTGCCAGCCCGATGGAGATGATCCTGCTGGCGGTGGGTGGTTGCAGCTCAATTGATGTGGTCTCCATTCTGGAGAAGGCGCGTCAATCCGTGACCGCCTGTCATGTGGAGCTGGCCGGAGAGCGGGCTGACTCGGTACCGCGGGTGTTCGAGAAGATCCACCTCAACTTCGTGGTGACCGGCAAGGGGCTTGCCGAGAAACAGGTGGCCCGCGCGGTGGATCTGTCGATGGAAAAATATTGTTCAGTTTCCCTGATGTTGGAAAAAGCGGTAGAAATTACCCATAGTTATCAAATTGTTGAAGCCTGATAGCCGTGATTATTCCGATCGAATAACGCCATGACATAAGGAAAGTGCAATGAAAAAAATGATAGTGTTGCTCCCCCTGCTGGGACTGGCGGCCTGCAGCATGCCGCAGCCGACCCAATACCAGTTCAGCCAGTACCAGTGTGGTGAAGAGATGCTGGCCGTGACCTATGACGCCCAGGCCGACATGGTGCAGTTCCCCTATGCCGGCGTCTACCACAAGCTGGGCCGGGTCGAGGCGGAGTCCGGTGCCAAGTATTCCGACGGTGTCACCACCTTCTGGAACCAGGAGAAGCAGGCCATCCTCAGCCAGAAAGGGGTAACCCTGCTGACTTGCCAGCGCAAGTGACTGTCATGGTGTGATCGCAACGGCCTGCTTGATGCAGGCCGTTTTGCATTTAAAGGAAGGGATCAGCGGGTGGGCAGGGAGTCGAGCATCTTGGCGGCCAGCTGCCGGCTCAGCTGCTGGCGATCCCCTTCGGCGATGGCCACGTCGCTGGCCAGGGAGATGGCGCTGCTCCACACCGCCTGCTGGGTACGCCGGTCGAGCAGCACTATGGCCAGGGTCCCCTTGCGGGCATCGGCCTTGGCCTGCAGCCCGGGCGTCATGCCGAGGCGGGCGAAGATCTCGCCGTCGCTCAGATCCTTGCTGCCGGCCACCCCGATGGCGACCCAGAGGTCGGCCTCGTCGAGGGGCACGCTCTGCCACCCCTTGCTGCCCAGCGCCTGGTTGACCGCCTGCTGGACCGGCTCCAGCCAGCCCTCGGCGCTGTCGCCGGCATACTGGAACTGCTCGGCCAGCGCATAGCGCGGTGTCGCCCCGAACGGCCAGCTGGCCGCCGGGCGCACCACCATGGTGCCCGCCTCCAGGGTCGGTGCAGCGGGGCCGCTGCTGCAGCCACCCAGCAGGGCGGCCAATCCCACAGAGATAAATGCTAACCGCATCGTCAGCTCCTTGGCTCAGGTGATCTTGCCGGTTTCGAGCAGCTGCTGGATCAGCGGGCGCAGGATCAGCTCCATTGCGAAGCCCATCTTGCCGCCCGGCACCACAATGGTGTTCATCCGCGACATGAAGGACCCGTCGATCATCGACAACAGGTAGGGGAAGTCCACCTGCTTGATGCCGCGAAACCGTATCACCAGCATACTCTCGTCCAGGCTCGGGATCACCTTGGCGCTGAAGGGGTTGGAGGTGTCCACCGTCGGCACCCGCTGGAAGTTGATGTGGGTGCGGGAGAACTGGGGGGTGATGAAGTTGATGTAGTCGTCCATGGAGCGGACGATGGAGTCGGTGACCGCTTCGCGGGAATGACCGCGCTCCGAGGTGTCGCGAATGAGCTTCTGGATCCACTCCAGGTTGACGATGGGCACCACCCCGATGAGAAAGTCCACGTGGCGGGCCACGTTGTGATCCTCGGTGACCACGCCGCCGTGCAGCCCCTCGTAGAACAGCAGGTCGGTGTCGTTCGGCAGGTTCTGCCAGGGGGTGAAGGTGCCCGGCATCTGGTTGAAGGGCACCGCCTCGTCGAAGCTGTGCAGGTAGCGCCGATACTGGCCGCTGCCGTTCTGGCCGTACTCCTGGAAGAAGCTCTCCAGCAGGCCGAAGTCGTTCGCCTCGGGTCCGAAATAGCTGATGTGGCGCCCCTGTTCGCGCGCCTTGCGGATCGCCACGTCCATTTCCGGGCGGGTGTAGCGGTGAAAACTGTCCCCTTCCACCACGGCCGCCTGATAACCGAGCTGATGAAACATGGAGCGAAAGGCGATGGTGGAGGTGGAGGTGCCGGCACCGGACGAACCGGTAACCGCAATGATGGGATGCTTGGCCGACATAGAATTCTCTCTTCCTTGGGAGTTTCCGTTATAAGGGCATGTTCCGAGTACGGTCAAGTGTGCGGTCTGACAGTACCGCCGCGCAACTGCTTCGCTGGCGTGCCAGCATCGGCGGCAGACAAAAAAAAGGGCTGCCATGGCAGCCCTTGCGACAAACAAGAGAAAAACTAGTCTGCCTGCTTGTTGCCGGCCGCAGGCTTGATCCCCACCAGCACGGCCCCCAGCAGGATAAACAGCACCCCGAGCGCCTTGCCCGGCTCCAGCGGCTCGCCGAAGAGCGGGATGTTGACCGCCAGCAGGTAGACCAGCGCATAGCTGGTGCTGAGCAGGGGGTAGGCGATGTTGAGCGGGGTGGAGTGCAGCGCCGCCAGCCAGCAGAGCAGCGACAGGGCGTAGCAGCCCACCCCGGCCAGGATTACCAGCAGCGGCAGCGGATGGGCCAGCATCAGGGCGAGATCCGGCTGCCAGGCCGGCAACTGGATCGCCCCCCACTTCATGCCGAGCTGGGCCACCGTCACCAGCACTATGCTGCCGAGCACGTAGAGATACCCCTTCAGCGCCTGCTGATGGCCGTCGCTCATAGCAAACCTCCCAGCAGCAGGGCGCCCACTATGATGGCGCCCACCCCCAGCCAGTTGTGGTAGCTGATCTGCTCATGAAAGAACAGTCTGGAGCCCACCAGCACCAGCACCAGATTGATGCTGAGCATGGGGTAAGCCATGCCGAGCGGCAGCCGCTGCAGCAGGTAGATCCAGAGCAGCATGCCGCTGCCGAGGGCCGCCACGCTGGCGATGAGCCAGGGGGAACGCAGCTTCTGCCAGTGGTTGCAGGGGCGGCGCTGCCAGCTGATGACCGCCTGTTTTTGCAGCATCTGGCCGCTGCAGGTCAGCAGGCACACCAGCAACAGCAGCAGTATGTCCATCACTGGGCCCCGTGGTAGATGAGCAGGGTCAGCCGGTGGCTGACGATGGTCTCGTCGGCGGGGGGCACGGGCCCGGTGTTGCCGTCGCGATCCGTCTTCATCAACAGGGCCACCTGGCCATTTTTACGCGCCTGTGCCAGCCAGGCCGGGAAGTCGGCGCGGGCCACGTAGCGCCCCGCTGCATCCGGGTAGCCGAGGCCGTAATGGACCTCCCCCTTGCTGTCGAACAGGTTGATCTCGCTGCGCCGGGTGCCCCAGGCGAGGGAGGAGGCCAGCCCGACGTCGTTGGCCAGCAGGGTGCCTGACTTCATCAGCACGGCCTGGTTGGCCTCGATGAAGCGCTCCGGCAGCTTGGAGTCGATCAGCGATTGCGGCAGTGCCCAGGGCAGGCCGATGGCCAGCACCATGGGGCAGAGCGCGCTCAGGGTCCAACGCTGGTTGATGGCCTTGAGCTGAACGAAGCCAAGCAGACTCCAGCCGGCGAAGATCACCATGGCCACCGCCAGTGCACCGTGATCCTCCTCGCCGTAGACGGCGTGGCGGGGGGAGAAGGCCAGCACCGCCAGCACGATCAGGCAGATGAGGCCGAACAGGCCGTTCAGCCAGGCGTTGACCTTGAAGGCCCGCTCTTTCCCCTCCTTGAGCAGATCGACGGCGCTGGCGGCCATCAGCATGGCCAGCGGGGCGAAGCAGGGCAGTATGTAGGTGAGCAGCTTGCCCTTGGCCACGCTGAAGAAGAGGAAGGGCAACACCACCCAGGCCAGCAGGTAGAGGGTCTCCGGGTTTATCTTGCGCTCCTGCCAGCCCTTGCGCAGGGCGCCGGGCAGCAGGCCGAGCCAGGGCAGGGTGCCGAGCAGCCCCATGGGCAGGTAGTACCAGAACGGCGCCTTGTGCTGGGCGTTGTCGGCGGCGAAGCGCTGGATGTGCTCAATCCAGAAGAAGTAGTGCCAGTAGTCCGGCTCGCGCAGGTGCACGGCGATGGCCCAGGGGGCTGCCAGCAGGGCCGCACTCAGGATGGCCAGCGGCCCGAAGCGCACCAGCTCGAGCAGGCGGCGCTGATAGATAACGTAGGGCACTATGACCACCACGGGCACCGCCAGGGCGATGAAGCCCTTGGTGAGAAAGCCCATGCCGCAGGCGAGGCCGAACAGCAGATAGCCGCCGACCCGGCTGGCAAGGGAGCCCTCCTTGCGGATGATGTAGAAGCTCACCATGGCGGCGTTGAGCCAGAGGGTCACCATGGCGTCCAGCACGCTGTAGGTGCCGATGCCGTAGACGATCAGCAGCGACAGATAGATGAGCCCGGCGAGGAACGCCTTGCGCCGGCACTGCCAAAGCTGCAGGGCGAACCAGAAGATGAGTACGGCGCTGAGGCCGGTGGCGGCCGCCGAGGCGAAGCGCACGGCGAAGTTGGTGTCACCGAACAGCTGCTGGCTGATGCTGTTGAACCAGTAGCCGGCGATGGGTTTCTCGAAGTAGCGCAGGCCCAGGAAGTGGGGGACCACCCAGTCTCCGGTGCTCACCATCTCCCGGCTTATCTCGGCGTAGCGGTTTTCGTCCGGGCTCCAGAGCGGCCGCTGGTCGAGCGGCAGCAGGTAAAAGAAGAGAAAGAACAGGGGCAGGGCCCACTTGGTCAACGTCATGACATCCTCTGTTGCATGGTGTGATTAGCGCGATGGTTAGTCCTGCCACCCGAGGTGGCGTCATTTATCTCAGGCATCTCAGGCCTCGGCCTTGCAGCCGAGCCAGCCCTCCCGCCCGGGCAGGGTGCCGCGTACCAGCCGGCCGGTCGGCAGCGTGGTCGGGTCGGATGGTAACAGATCCCCGAGCGGCACGAAGCGGGTGCCGCGCGCCCTGGCTTCGCCGAGCAGGGCATCGAACTGATCCGCCATCACGATCCCTTCCACTTCGGCGTGGATGGTGTAGACGTGGGGGCCCTGCGCCGGCGGGGTCGCCAGCTGATCTAGCAGGAAACGGTTGAAGCCGTCGACCGTCACCTGATGGCCCACCACCTCGTCGAAGGTGGGCAGGTTGACCGGGATCTGCGGGGTGCCGGGGCGACCGTCCTGCAGCAGGGGCCGGAACAGGCCGCTGCCGCGACAGTCGCTGTTGTAGCGAAAGCCGAACTGCTCCTTGGCCTGGGTGGTGAGCGGGTCGGCCCGCCAGCCGGCGGCGGCGGAGCAGTCCACTTCGCGCCCCAGGATCTGGTTGAGTGCATCCACCCCGAGCCGGGTTTGACGAATCAGCTCGGCTTCGTCCCAGCGGCCGGTGTTGGCCTGCCAGCCGTGGTGATCCCAGGCGTGCAGCCCCACCTCGTGACGGGCGCTGTCGGCGTCGCGCATCAGGGATCCGAGCTGCTTGCCGATGGACTTGCCGGGCCAGGCGGTGCCGGCCAGCAGGATGTCCAGCCCATAGAGGGATGCTGCGTTGGAGCGCAGCATCTTGAGCAGAAAGCGGGGTTTTAGCAGGCGCCACAAGTGGCGCCCCATGTTGTCCGGTCCGACCGAGAAGAAGAAGCTCCCCTTGACCTGATGCTTGTCGAGCAGTTGCAGCAGGCGGGGCACCCCGTCACGGGTCCCCCTGAAGGTATCGACGTCGATCCGCAGACCTACCTCAGTCATGCTCGACTCCCGTGGTGACCGCCCCTTGCAGGAAGAAGTCGAGGGTGTTGCCTATGGTCTCTTCCATCTCGATGGTCGGTTCCCAGTCCAGCAGGCGGCGGGCATTGGCGATGCTCGGCCGGCGGTGGGAGACGTCCTGATAGCCATCGCCGTAGAAGGATTTGCTCTCCACCAGTTTGAAGCCGGCGAACGGCGGGAACTGGTCACGCAGCGGGTGAGCCTCGAACTTGGCGAGCAGGATCTCGGCCATCTGCTGGATGCTGGCCTCGTTGTCCGGGTTGCCGATGTTGATGATCTGGCCGTCGCAGCGGTTCCCCTTGTTCTCGATGATGCGGAACAGGGCCTCGATGCCGTCCTCGATGTCGGTGAAGCAGCGCTTCTGGGCGCCACCGTCCACCAGCTGGATCGGGGTGCCGTCCACCAGGTTGAGGATCAGCTGGGTGATGGCGCGGGAGCTGCCGATGCGGGCAGAGTCCAGGCTGTCCAGACGCGGCCCCATCCAGTTGAAGGGACGGAACAGTGTGAAGTTGAGCCCCTCTTTCTTGCCGTAGGCCCAGATGACGCGGTCCAGCAGCTGCTTGGAGACCGAGTAGATCCAGCGCTGCTTGTTGATGGGGCCGACGATGAGGCGGGAGCTGTCTTCATCGAAGCTGTGATCGTCGCACATCCCGTACACCTCGGAGGTGGAGGGGAAGATGATGCGCTTGTTGTACTTCACGCAGTAGCGGACGATCTTGAGGTTTTCCTCGAAGTCGAGCTCGAACACGCGCAGCGGGTTGCGGGTGTACTCGATGGGGGTGGCGATGGCCACCAGCGGCAGGATCACGTCGCACTTCTTGATGTGGTACTCGATCCACTCGGTGTGGATGCTGATGTCCCCCTCCACGAAGTGGAAGTTGGGGTGACCGATGAAACGATCCACCGCGCTGGAGCCGATGTCGAGGCCATACACCTCGTAGCCGCCATCCTGGAGCAGGCGCTCGGTCAAGTGGTTGCCGATGAAGCCGTTGACGCCGAGGATCAGCACCCGGGTCAGCCGCGCCTTGCGCAGGGCATTGCTCGCCTTGGCGCCGATCTTCATCCCTTCCACCAGCCCCAGTTCACGGGCCAGCTGGGCGCCGCGCACATAGAGACCCCCTTCGGCCTGACCGGCCACGATCTCCAGCACCCCTTCACCACAGGCGATGCGCAGCGGCTCCTGGCTCAGGATGGTGCCCGGCTGCTTGTCGCTCTGCTGGGCCAGCCAGTGGCTCTTCCACACCGTCAGCTTGCGATCACCGGCGAAGCTGAAGGCGCCCGGGTAGGGCTGGGTGACGGCGCGCACCAGGTTGTGCAGTTCGCGGGCCGGGCGGTGCCAGTGCAGCTCGCCATCGGCCGGGGTGCGGCGGCCATAGTAGCTGGCCTTGCTCTCATCCTGCGGGGTGAGGCGGATGTCGCCGGCGCGCAGCTTGGGCAGCTCCTGCTCCAGCAGCGCCCGGGCGGCGAGGCGCACCTTGCCATGCAGGGTCAGCGCGGTGTCGTCGTCGGCAATGGTCACCGCCTGCTGGGCGACGATGGCGCCGGCGTCGGGTTTGGCGGTCATCTGGTGTAGGGTGATGCCGGTCTGGGTTTCGCCGTTGACCAGGCACCAGTTGATGGGGGCGCGGCCGCGGTAGGCGGGCAGCAGGGATCCGTGCAGGTTGAAGGCGCCGACGGTCGGGATGTCGAGGATCGCCTGCTTGAGCATGTTGCGGTAGTAGAAGGAGAAGAGGGCCTGGGGCGCCAGCTCCTGAATGCGCTCGATCCAGAGCGGGTGGTTCACGTCCTCGGGGGAGTAGACCGGCAGGTTGTGCTCGGCGCAGAGCTGGGCGACCGAGCCGAAGAAGCGGTTCTCGCCCGGATCGTCGGCGTGGGTGAAGACGGCCTGGATCTCGTAGCCTGCCTCGAGCAGGGCCTCGATGCCGGTGCAACCGATATCGTGATAAGCAAAGACGACGACTTTCATTGTTCAGCTTCCTGTTGCGAAGGGGTGGTGGCGGTGCGCACGATCCGGTGGATGAAGTAGCGGGGACGGGCGCGCACGTCTGTGTACATGCGGCCTATGTACTCTCCCAGCAGCCCCATGCCCAGCAGCTGCACGCCGACAAAGGTGAAGAGAATGGCAAAGAGGGTGAAGACGCCATCGGCGGCCCAGTCGGCGCCCAGAATGAGGCGCATCAGGATCAGCAGGATGGAGAAGGTAAAGCCGATGCCCGCCACCACGCTGCCGACGATGCTGAGCAGACGCAGCGGGGTGGTGGTCATGCAGGTGACCAGGTCATACATCAGGTTGATGAGGTGCATCAGCCCGTATTTGGACTCTCCATGGGCCCGCTCGGCATGGCCCACTTCCAGCTCTATGGTGCGGCGGGCGAAGCTGTTGGCCAGGATGGGGATGAAGGTGCTGCGCTCCTGGCAGCAGAGCATGGCGTCGATGATGTGGCGGCGATAGGCGCGCAGCATGCAGCCGTAGTCGCTCATGTGCACGCCGGTGGCCTTTTGCACCGACTTGTTGATGAGCTTGGAGGCGGTCTTGCGAAACCAGGAGTCCTGGCGGTTGCGGCGCATGGTGCCCACCACGTCGTAGCCCTGCATGGCGGCTTCTACCAGGCGGGGGATCTCCTCCGGCGGGTTCTGCAGATCCGCATCCAGGGTGATCACCAGATCCCCCTTGGCGGTCTCGAAGCCGGCCATGATGGCGGCATGCTGACCGTAGTTGCGGTTGAGCAGCACCCCGACCAGCTTGCTGCCATCAATGGCGGCGGCTTCGCTGATGAGCTCGGTGGAGCCGTCGTGGCTGCCGTCGTCGATGAGGATCACTTCGTAATCCTGCGACAGCTGATCGCAGGCGGCGGTGACCCGGCTCAGCAGCACGGGCAGGCTGGCCTCCTCGTTGTAGACGGGGATGACCACCGAAACCAGCTTGATGTCAGTGTTGTTCACGTTTGGTTACTCCAATATGTCGATAAGGGCCGCGACCACGCGGTCAACGTCGGCCAGCGTCATGTCCGGGAAGAGTGGCAGGGTGCACAGGCGTGAGGAGTTCCACTCGGTATGGGGCAGGCTGAGGGTAGGGTAGCGTTCGCGGTAGTACTTCTGGGTATGGGCTGCCCGAAAGTGCAGGCCGGTACCGATGCCGCGCTCCTGCAGCGCTTGCATCAGCTGATCCCGATCGAGGCCGCAGCGCTCGGGGTCGACCCGCACCATGAACAGGTGCCAGGCGTGCAGGTGTGGGTAGCCCGGCACGGCGAGGGGTGCCAGCGGCAGGCCGGCCAGCCGCTCCTGGTAGCGGGCCACCAGTTCGGCCCGCTTGGCGTTGAGCTCGGGCAGGCGTGCCAGCTGCACCAGGGCGATGGCGGCGTTGATGTCGGCCAGGTTGTACTTGAAGCCCGGGGTGATCACCTCCGCCTGCGGCTTGCGGCCCAGGCTCATGCGATCAAAGGCATCCACTCCCAGACCGTGGAATTTGAGCATCCGCACCTTGTCTGCCAGCGCCTTGTCGTCGGTCACCAGCATGCCCCCTTCGGCGCAGGTCATGTTCTTGATGGCGTGGAAGGAGAAGATGGCGGTGCCGCTGGCGCCGATCCAGCGCTCCCGATAACGGGTGCCGACCGCGTGGGCGGCATCTTCGATGACCGGAATGCCGTGCCGGCCGGCCAGCTCGAGGATGGGGTCCAGGTCGAGGGGGGCACCGGCATAGTGCACCGGGATGATGGCCTTGGTCCTGGCGGTGATGAGCGGGGCGATCAGCGCGGCGCTGGTCATCAGGGTATCCGGATCCACGTCGACGAAGACCGGCTCGGCCCCCAGCAGGGTGATGATGTTGATGGTGGAGACCCAGGTCTGGGAGGGGGTGATCACCTCGTCTCCCGGGCCAATGCCCAGCGCCATCAGGGTGACGTGCATACCGGCGGTGGCGGAGCAGAGGGCGACGGTATGCTGGCAACCGAAGGTATGGCAGAATTGCTGCTCCAGTTCATGATTCTTCGGGCCCGTGGTGATCCAGCCCGATTTCAATACATCACAGACAGCACTTATCTCGGCATCGCCCATGGCTGGCCGTGAAAATGGCAGAAAATCTTGCATATGAGATCCAACAAAGAATATTAATCAGTGCCCATTAAATTGGGCTCCCCCAAACTGTTTTACTCAACATACGGATATAAAAGCGGGCCTGCAATGGTCCAGAAACAGCTGGTAACAATTAACTGGTGCGGACATCTTAGGTAGTGTGATAAATATTTATAACCCCCCAAACCTACTGTTTTTCCAAATTACAAATTCTCTGACATTCTGGTTGTATCAATATGAACATTACTGTATTTGGAAGTGGCTACGTGGGCCTGGTTCAGGCCACCGTGCTGGCCGACGTCGGTCACCAGGTCATCTGTGTCGATGTCGATGAACAGCGGGTGGCTGCCCTGATGGACGGTCATGTCCCTATCTATGAACCCGGGCTCGACACCCTGCTGCAGCGCAACATCAAGAGCGGCGCCCTGGTGTTCACCACGGATGCCGTACAGGCCGTCGAACACGGTGATGTGCAGTTTCTGGCGGTGGGGACGCCACCGGGGGAAGATGGCTCCGCCGATCTCAGCCACGTGCTGACGGTGGCCGAAACCATCGCCCGGCATCGTGACCGGCCCGTCATCATAGTCAACAAGTCGACCGTGCCGGTGGGCACCGCCGACAAGGTGACCGCCAGGGTGAAGAGCATCCTGCAGCAGCGGGATCAGTCGTTCGCCTTCGACGTGGTCTCCAACCCCGAATTCCTGAAAGAGGGCTCCGCCATCCAGGACTGCCTGCGGCCGGATCGCATCGTGGTGGGCACCGCCAACGAGGCCTCCCGCCAGCTGATGCGCGAGCTCTACGAGCCGTTCAACCGCAACCATGACCGCATCCTGTTCATGGATGTGCGCAGCGCCGAGCTGACCAAGTACGCCGCCAACTGCATGCTGGCCACCAAGATAAGCTTCATCAACGAGATGGCCGGACTGGCCGAGCGGGTCGGCGCCGACATCGAGATGGTGCGCCAGGGGATAGGCTCGGATCAGCGTATCGGCTATCAGTTCATCTACCCGGGTTGTGGTTATGGCGGCTCCTGTTTTCCCAAGGATGTCAAAGCCTTGCTGGCCACGGCCCAGGAGCTGGAGTACGACACGCCGCTGATCCGGGCGGTGGAGCGGGTCAATGAATTGCAAAAATCGCGGCTGTTTCAGCTGCTGTCAGCGTTCTTCCGCTCCGAAGGGGAGACCCTGGCCGGCAAGACCATCGCCCTGTGGGGTCTGGCGTTCAAGCCCAACACCGACGACATGCGCGAGGCGCCGAGCCGGGCCCTGATGGAGGCGTTGTGGCAGGCCGGTGCGACCGTGCAGGCCTATGATCCCGAGGCGATGCAGGAGGCCCAGCAGATCTACGGCAACTGCGACAAGCTGCGTTTGATGGGTACCAAGGAGGCCGCATTGTTTGGTGCGGATGCCCTGGTGATCTGCACCGAGTGGAACCACTTCAAGGCCCCCAACTTTGCCGCCATCAAGCAGGCGTTGAAGCGACCCCTGATCGTGGATGGTCGCAATCTGTTTGATCCAGGTCGCATGAAAGATCATGGGTTCCATTATTACGCCATCGGCCGTGGCGAATCGGTAATGAAATAATATCTTGTCATATTGGGCCGCCATCAATAATCAGCTGTGTGGCGGATTAATCTGCTGGATATTGGCTGAAGCGAGATATTGCTCTCACTATTTTTATGGTGAGGGCGAGTTTTGTCATCATAATTTAATATTGTGAACCGTTTCACTTTATTTATTCTATTTTGTCGATATGGCCAGGCGCTTAATTATTGCGGTCACCCTTGTCGTTATCCGCTATCGGGGAGCGAGGGCAGGCCGCGCCAGGGGCGCAAGGTGTTTGCAGAACCGGCATGAACAAGATCCGGCAAGATGGCAGCAATGTCAGTCAACATGGCCCTGCGCAGTTGCGCAGGGCCATGTTGTTTTATCGGGTGCAGGGAGATCCGGCGGGAACAGACAGGGAGAAGGGCGGCCAGGGTGGCAGGCCCGCAACGGCGATGGGCAGGCTATTGCGGTAGGTCGTCCACCTGCGCCCTGTCGAGGGTCGCCTTGGGCACTATGTTCACGCTCTCGTGCAGCTCGCTGTACACGATTACCGCCACGCCCTGCTGCAGCTGAGCTCTGACATCGTCGACCTTGTCGGCCAGACTGACATCCTGTTCGCCATACTCGGTGCCTTCCTGCAGCACGAAGTGCTCGAGCAGGTTGTTGAGGGTGTCTGCATCCAGCTCTTGCCAGGGGATTATCATGGTTTTATCTTCCGTTACCAGAGAGCGGGTATTGTCTATCTGTGGTCGGCCAGCGCAAGGGATTTATCTGGCCGCCAGTCGATGAGGTGAGAGAGTGGCCGCCATGGCTACCGGCCTGTACCTTGAATCTGCTCCTGTAGCCACTGGCTGATCCGCTCCTCCAGCCAGAATCTTGGCCGCCAGGGGGTACCGTGCAGGAAGCCCACGTGGCCGCCCCGCCGGCTCAGCTCGTAACGCACCATGGGGGAGAGCTGTTCCGCCTGCGGGATCACCGCCTCGGTCATGAAGGGATCGTCGGCGGCGTGGATCACCAGGGTGGGGATGGGGATCTGCGCCAGCATCCCCAGGCCCGAGCAGCGCTGGTAGTAGTGATCGGCGCTGTCAAAACCGTGTAGCGGCGCCGTGACCTGCTCGTCGAAGTCGCGCAGAGTGGCGATGGCGCGCACCTGCTGTGGCTGCCAGCGGGCGCTGGCAGCTGCCTGTCGCCGGATCTTCTGCTGCAGGTTGTAGCGCATGGTGCCCAGCAGATAACGCTGATAGACCCGCGAGAAGCCCTGATTGACCCGTTCGGCGCAGCTGTCCAGCCGCAGCGGCGCCGAGATCACCACCGCCGCCTTCAGCTCGCGCGGGCAGGCGCGCGCCAGCAGATTGACCAGCATGTTGCCCCCCAGCGAATAGCCGATGGCGATGAGTGGCTTGCCGGGAAAGCGGCGGCCGAGCTCGGCGATCACCGCCTGGGCATCCTCGATGGCACCGGAGTGATAGGCCTGCAGCAGCCGGTTCGGCTCGCCGCTGCAGCCGCGAAAGTGCATCAGCACCGCCTCGTTGCCCTGGCGTTGCAGGTGGGCGAACAGCCCCTTGGCATAGTGGGAGTGAATGCTTCCCTCCAGCCCGTGAAACAGCACGATGAGCGGTCGCTCATCCCGGCTGATCTCGCCGCTCCAGGCGAGATCGACGAAGTCGCCGTCCGCCAGCTCGAAGCGCTCGGCCACGAAGCGGGGCGGTTGGCGGCGCAGCCACTTCGGCAGGATGGTTTGCAGGTGGGGATTGCGCGCCCACCAGGGGGCGTGAAAGTGGCTCTCGATCAGCATGCTGGGTCCGGGACAGAAAAGGAAACGGCGAGCAGCCGGGCTGCCCGCCGTCGGGATCAGGCCGGCAGGCTGTCGTGGTGCTCGGCACCGCGCAGCATGGCCTGGATCAGCTCGTTGGCTTCAAACTTGGTCAGCGCCTCGTGGGCACCCACCTGGTGGGCCCGCTCTACGCTTATCTCGCTCGAGAGCGAGGTGTGCAGGATGATGTAAGCACCCGCCAGCTTGGCGTCGCTCTGCACCTCGAAGGCCAGCTCGTAGCCGTCCAGCCCCGGCATCTCGATGTCGCTCACCAGGATGTCGATGGGGGTCTTCTGGGCGGCCCGGGTCTGCATCAGGGTCAACGCATCCTTGCCGTTGGTGCACACCTCGTAGGGGATGTTGATGTAGTCCAGCGCCGCCATCAGCTGGCGGCGGGCGACCGAGGAGTCATCCACCAGCAGGATCCGCATCGGCTTGATCCGCTCCCGCTGCACGTCGGTCAGCACCGGGTAGAGGTGGCTGGGGTCGTCCGGGTAGACCCGGGAGAGGATCAGCTCCACGTCCAGCAGCTGGATCAGCTGGTCATTGACCCGGGTCACGCCGGTCACGAACACGTTGTGACCGAGGGAGGCGGGGGGCGGCGCTATGTCGCGCCAGTTGCATTCGGTGATCTTGTCGATGCCGCGCACCAGAAAGCCCACCAGGGTGCGGCGGCAGTCGGTGATGATGATGAAGCAGTGCGGCATCTCTTCCTGGCTGATCGGGCGATAACCCACCGCCATGGCCATGTCGATCACCGGGATGGTTGTGCCACGCATGCTGGCGGCGCCGAGCACGGTCGGGTGCGAGTGCGGCATGGCCGTCAGCTGGGTGTAGGGCACTATCTCTTTTACCTTGAGGGTGCCGATGGCGAAGGATTGCTTGGCCGAGAGATGAAACAGCAACATGCCCTGGGATTGGTTGGCCTTGCTTTTCATGGCAGATGTCCTGTGAGTCAAAACGGTATCAGTCGATTCAGGCCCCTAGCATAAAGGATTATAGGAGAAATGGCCCTTCCGTTATTAACGACCGTTTGCCGTAAAACTGGACTCATTTCATCCATTTATTGCGGCGATCCGCCCTGGTGCGAAGCGCCGGGGGCCGAGCTGCGAGGGGGCGGTCAGACCGCGAGCAGGGTTGCCAGCGGGCAGCCGAGCCACTGCTGGCAGGCGTGATCGAGGGCGCGCTCATCCTCGTAACCGAGCTTGCTCGCCACCTGAGGAGCCTTGCTGCCGCTCTTGAGCAGACGCACCGCCTGCAGCAGCTGCCACTGCGCCCGCAGGGCATCGGCCGCCAGTGCCGGTTCGCTGAGACCGCGCTGCGCCAGCGCCTGCTGCCATGCCTCGTTGCCGCCAGCCTGGCCAGCGGCCAACCCCTGCCAGGCGGTCTGCAGCGCAACATCCGCTTGCGGCTGGATGGGGCAGCCCTGCAGCTCGTCGAGCAGCACCTGCAGCCGGTGACCGTAGGCGCCGTGCCAGTCGCGGGGGCGCTGCCAGTCGGCCAGGCTGTCGAACAGGGGATCCAGCAGCGGGCCGGGTTGCAGCCAGCCCGCCTGGGCGGGCTGGTCGACACGCACCGAGCAGGTCAGCAGATCGTAACGGCAGCCGGCCAGCGGGCTGAACGCGGCCAGGGCATCGGCACAGAGCCAGAAGTGGTTTCCCGCCGTCAGCAGCAGCTCATGGGCGCCGAGTCGCAGCAGCGCCGCACCCCGTGCAATCCGCAGCAGTTGCCCTGCCGGCACGCGCTTGCGAACGCCGACTTGCAGATGGGGGGTGAAAAAATGCTGATGTTCGATGGCGTGATGCATGTAAAAACCCTGATATGATGCTGCCCGGAGGTAACGAAAATGGAAACCAGACGTAAAAAACGCTTCATTGCCGGGGCTGTCTGCCCGGCGTGCGGCAAAATGGACACCATGATGCTGTATATGGAGCATGGAGTCGAGAAGGTGACCTGCGTCGAGTGCGGGGACACCCAGGTGCAGACCGAGGCCGAGGTGGCCAAGGTGACCCGCGAGACCGAGCAGGTGATCGGGGTGTTTCGCCCGGAATAATGGAGGGGCAGAGCACGGACTGTGCCTACCCCTCGGACTGATGGCGGCCGCCGGCCAGCACGGGCCAGCGCGCTGCTCACTCCCATGAGTGCCGGCCAACGGGATGGCGGGTGGCTTTGCATTGCCATCCCCTGCTGGCTTTTTCATCACGACTGAGCCGGGCCCACCATATGCTTGTCTGCCTTTTTGAGGTATTCTGGGCCCGTTTTTTTCTATCCGCAGGATCCCTGACATGAAAGTAGCTCCCCTGAGCGTGGTTACGCTGGAATACACGGTCACCGACGAACACGGTGAAGTCATCGACACCACTGTCGGTAAAGAGCCTCTGGTGTATCTGCACGGTACCCGTTATCTGGTCTCCGGCCTCGAAGCCGAGCTGGAAGGGCGCAGCGTGGGCGAGGCGTTCGACGTCACCCTGACGCCGAGCCAGGCCTATGGCGAGTACGACGAGAACCTGGTGCAAGAAGTGCCGGGCGAGCTGTTCGACGGCATGGAAGTGTCTGAAGGGGATACTTTTGTGGCCGAGACCGACGAAGGTCACCGTCCGGTGACCGTGGTCGAAGTGTCCGAAGAGTTCGTCAAGGTGGATGGCAACCATCCGCTGGCCGGCGTGACCCTGGGCTTCAAGGTCGAGATCAAGGACGTGCGCGCCGCGACTGCCGAAGAGCTGGCCCATGGCCACGTGCACGGTGCCGGTGGTTGCGGTCACGATCATGGCCACGACCACGATCATGGTCACGACCATGAGCACGGCGGTTGCTGCGGCGGTGGCCATCACGGCCACGATCACGGTCATGACCACGGCGACGACCATGGTCACGGCGGCTGCTGCGGTGGCGGCGGTTGCGGTGGCAAGGGCCATCAGCACTGATCACGGCATGGCCGATGATAAAAAAACCCGCGCCTGGCGCGGGTTTTTTTATGGCTGCGCACTCAGTAGTGCGGCGGCGGGGTCTCTTCGGCCATGCTGGCGATCTGGCTTGGCTGCACGCTCTGCAGCTTGTCCACCAGCAGCTGGATCCGATGCTTGAGCCGATCCAGCTCGCGCCCCTGGGTAGTGACCTCCTCGTTGAGCTGCTCCACCGTGTATTCGGCAAAGGCGAGGCGGCTTTCCAGGGTTTCGAGGCGATCGTTTAATTGCTGACTCATGGGCCTTTTGGTCCTTACTTGATAGTCCAGATTTCGGCCAGGCCGCTGGAGCTGGCACTGACAAGGTGGCTATTGTCGCGCAAAGCCACGCCGTAGACCACTGCGCTCGGCGGTTTCACCTTGGGATGGGGCGAGACGCGCCAGCTCTGCAGCAGGCTGCCGTCGCTCACCTGCCACAGGGAGAGCTGGCGGGAGGGGGCGCCGGTGATGAGCCACTTGCCGTCGTTGGCAAAGCGCGCCGTGGTGTAGACCTCGAAGCGGTGGTCGAACTGCAGCCGGCTCAGCTCCTTGCCGGTTGTCAGATCCCAGATGCTGGCCTGGCGGCTGTCGGCGGTGAAGGCGAGCCGTCCGCTCGGGTCGAGTCGGGCCAGCACCACCCGGCCTGCGTGGTTGAAGCGCCACACCACCTGGCCTGAGCGGGTATCCCACAGGTAGGCGCTGTAGTCGTTGCCGCCGGTGAGGGCGTAACGGCCGTTGGGGGAGATGTCGACTGTGTTGACCTGCTCGGTGTGGCCGAGGAATTGCAATCTGCGGCCGGTGCGGGTGTCCACCACCTCCGCCTTGCCGTCTTCCCGGCCGATCAGCACCTGGCGACCGTCGGCGGAGAGGGCGATGTCCCTCAGCCTGGATTCAGGAAGCGAATAGTAGCCTTGGGACTGGCCATCCTTGAGGCGCCAGATCCCGAAGGTATTCAGGCTGGCGGTCACGGCGTGGCTGTTGTCCGCCGAGAAGCGGGTAATGATGACGAAGTCGTCCGGATTGTCGGACTGGCGCCAGCGCCAGCGCTCCTTGTCCTGCTCCAGGTCCCACACTACCGTGCCCTGGCCCAGGCTGGAGACGATGGCCTGCTTGCCGTCACTGGCCAGATCGGCGCTTAGCAGCCCCTGGCTGGCGAGGGTCAGTTGCCGGTCCGGCGATGAGCTCTGTTCGCAGCCTGTCAGTATCAGGCAAACCGCGACGAGATAAATGGCACTTTTTATCATTTTTCCTGTCTCATGCTTTCGTTACCTGCGATCACGGCGTTAGTATAAGGCGCTTATCACGATAAACCTCTCATTTCACGAAGGAACCGAGAGCGGTATTTAGAGTTTTGGAGAAACTGATGAACAATTTTCTGAAGGTGTCCCTGTTGGCTGCGGCGGTTGCCGTAGGTCTGACTGCTTGCCAAAAAGACGAGAAGACTGCTGCGAATACCGCAGAGGTCAAGGCAGAAGCCAGCAAGCCGGCAGAGGCCCCCAAGGCTGAAGCCAAGAGCTTTGAAGAGCAATCCGGCTATGCAATTGGCCTCTCCATGGGTCGTTATATCGCCAATACCCTGGAGCGCCAGCAGGAGCTCGGCATCAAGCTGGACAATGCCGTGATCCTGAAGGGCGTCACCGACGGTCTGGGCAAAGAAGCCAAGATGACCGACGAGGATATCCAGAAGGTTCTGCAGCAATACGATGCCAAGATCAACGAGCTGACCAAGGCCAAGGCTGACAAGGATGCGGTGGAAAACCTGAAGAAGGGTGAAGAGTACCTGGCCGCCAACGCCAAGAAAGAGGGCGTGAAGAGCACCGAATCCGGCCTGCAATACCAGGTCGAGAAGATGGGTACCGGCGTCAAGCCGAAGGCCACCGACATCGTCAAGGTACACTACACCGGTACCCTGACCGATGGCACCAAGTTCGACAGCTCCGTCGATCGCGGCGAGCCGGCCACCTTCCCGCTCAACCAGGTGATCCCGGGTTGGACCGAAGGCGTGCAGCTGATGCCGGTTGGTTCCAAGTTCAAGTTCTTCCTGCCGTCCAAGCTGGCCTATGGCGAGCACGGTGCAGGCTCCATCCCGGCCAACGCCGTGCTGGTGTTCGACGTTGAGCTGCTGGCCATCGAGAAGCCGGCTGCCGATGGCGAGAATGCCAAGAAGTAAACGGCCCGCGTTGAAAAAACGGCTCCTTAGGGAGCCGTTTTTGCTTGTATATCCTGCCGAATGGCGGGATAAAAGAGAGAGTCGCCAACTGTGCTAAGATGGCGAAATAGACAACAAAATCAATTGCAAGGATGGCGCCGTGGCGGAAAGCAAACCCCGAGTCCTGCTGGTGGAAGATACCCGCAGTCTGGCAGTGGTCTATGAACAGTATCTGGCCCAGGATGGCTATGAGGTGCTGCGGGCCGACTGTGGCCAGCAGGCCCTGGCCCAGCTGCTGAGCAGCCCGCCCCCCGTGGTGCTGCTGGATCTCGAGCTGCCCGACATGTCCGGCATGGACATTCTGCAGCAGATCACTGAACAGCAGCTGCCCTGCTCGGTGGTGGTGATCACCGCCCACGGCTCGGTGGACGTGGCGGTGGAGGCGATGCGGCTCGGTGCCTTCGACTTTCTG
Source organism: Aeromonas sp. FDAARGOS 1403 (assembly GCF_019047325.1). Taxonomy (NCBI): domain Bacteria; kingdom Pseudomonadati; phylum Pseudomonadota; class Gammaproteobacteria; order Aeromonadales; family Aeromonadaceae; genus Aeromonas; species Aeromonas sp. FDAARGOS 1403. The sequence goes on from NZ_CP077249.1 coordinate 1,945,108, forward strand.
ACCAAGCCGTTTGACGGCAAGCGGCTGTGCGCTACCGTTCGCAACGCCTTCAAGCACCAGCAGCTCAGCTCGCTGGTGGCCCAGTACCGGGAGAACTTCGAGCGCAGCTCGTTTGCCGGTTTCATCGGCGCCTCCATGCCGATGCAGGCGGTCTATCGCATCATCGAGAGCGCGGCGCCAAGCAAGGCGACCGTGTTCATCACCGGCGAGAGCGGTACTGGCAAGGAGGTGTGCGCCGAGGCCATCCACCAGTGCAGCCCGCGTCGCGAGCAACCCTTCATCGCCCTCAACTGCGCCGCCATCCCCCACGACCTGATGGAGAGCGAGATCTTCGGTCACGTGAAGGGGTCGTTCACCGGCGCCCAGGGGGATCGCAAGGGGGCGGCCAGCCTGGCTGACGGCGGCACCCTGTTCCTCGACGAGATCTGCGAGATGGATCTCGACCTGCAGAGCAAGCTGCTGCGCTTCATCCAGACTGGCACCCTGCAGCGGGTCGGCAGCGGCAAGCTGGAGACGGTGGACGTGCGCTTCGTCTGCGCCACCAACCGGGATCCCCTGGTGGAGGTAAAAGCAGGGCGTTTTCGCGAGGATCTCTACTACCGGCTGCACGTGATCCCGCTGAGCCTGCCGCCGCTGCGCGAGCGGGGCGAGGACATACTGCTGCTGGCGCGCAACCTGTTGCAGAGTTACGCCAAGGAAGAGAGCAAGCGTTTCAAGGATTTCGATGCCGAGGCGGCGCGGGTGCTGCTCGACTACCCCTGGCCCGGCAACGTGCGCGAGCTGCAGAACGTGGTGCGCAACATAGTGGTGCTCAACGACCGCGAGCTGGTGAGCCCTGACATCTTGCCGCCGCCCCTCAACGGCAGCAGGGGTGGCCTGCCGCTGGCGGTATCCACACCGGCGCCGGTCGGCAGCACCGAGCCTGTGATGTCCAATGCCCCGATCCGCCCGCTCTGGCTGGTGGAAAAAGAGACCATAGAGCAGGCCATCGCCAGCTGTGACGGCAATATTCCCAAGGCGGCGGCCCTGCTGGAGATCAGCCCCTCCACCATCTATCGCAAGAAACAGAGCTGGGAAGAGGCGAGCCTGGTCTGACGTCCTGAGGCTACCCCCTCGGGGGATGAAGCGTGCGGGGCGGCCCATTGGCCGCCCCGCTGCGTTTCTGACGATGGTTGACTAGAGCTTGCCCAGCGCCTTGAGTCTGGCCAGCCGCTCGGCCTCGTTGGCCTTGAGCCAGCGATCCTGCGACAGCAGAAACCAGGCACGGGCGAAGTATTCGGCGGCGGCCGGATCATCCAGCGCCAGCGCATTCTCCCCCAGCTCTTCGAACACATAACCATCCTCGGGAGCACCGGCGGCAGCCATGTCGTCCTTCAGCTGGGTCAGCTCGGCCCGGGCCTGCTCGTGTTGTTCCTGGGCCCGGCTCAGGCGGGCCAGACTCCAGCGGGCGATAAAGGCCTTGGCCTGATTGTGGTGCTGCTCGTGCCAGGCCAGGCATTTTTGCTGACATTGGCGGGCCTCTTCCAGCCGGCCCAGTTCGAACAGGGTCCAACCCTGATTGTTGTAGAGGGTGGCGAGCCAGCCGCGCACCTTTGGATCCTGACTGCGCTCCGCCAGCTCCATCGCCAGCTGATGCCAGCGGCTCTGCTCCTCCAGCGGGGCGGCGATGGCCACCATGTGGGCCGCATCGATGGCGAGATAGAGCTCCTTGTGCTTGAGCCCAAGCTGCCACGCCTGTTCAAACAGCGTCCTGGCGCTGGCCTTGTCGCCGGCGGAGTTGAAGGTGCGGCCGCGCTCCAGCAAGGCGCGCAGGCGGGCCCGCGGGGTCGCCTCGGTGAGGCGGGGCTCTATCTCGTCGAGCAGCTGGTGCGCCTCGGCAAACTGGCGTTGCAGCGAATGGGTGCGGGCTATCTGGGTGAGCAGCTCCAGCTCGTACTGCAGATCGGCGGCGGCGCGCGCCTCGGGCAGCAGAGCATGAAAACGCAGGGCACTGGCGGCGGGGTCCTTGTAATCCCACTGCGCCATGAAATCAGGCGGATTGTCCATCTGGCCTCCTTGCTGGCGATCCTTTCACCAAGATGCCTGCAAGCCATTGTTTGTACAAGGGGCCCTCGTCACAGAGCGCCCCTTGAGTCATGGCAACGGCAGCGGCCAGCCGGTCAGTAGACCATGGCCAGGCTCATCAGCATCAGGCCGAGGGCGGCGAAGGCTCCCTCCTTGATGGCGAGGCGCGGCACCAGTGCCTTGGGCAGGGCCGGAAACAGACTGAGGGCAAAGCCGAGCCCCGGCATCAGCCAGTGGAAGGCCGGGTTGCGCAGGCTCGGGTCTGCCGCACCATTGATGATGATGAGCAGAATGAAGAGGGTGAAGGCGGGCAGGATGAACCAGCGGGCACTGCCGGCCGCGACCGCTCGCAGCGGCGAGATGCGATAGAGCAGCAGGGTCACGATAAACAGCACCAGGGGGGCCAACAGATAGAGGGGAGCCGGGTTCATAACGGGTATCCTGAAAAAGGGGGTAAACAGCAGTGGCGGGATTTAATCAGCCCGCAGCCGGGATGACCAGCCACAAGGGCCCGGGCTGTGAAGAAGATCCCAGGCAAAGGTTTGCCGGTGGCGTCTCAGCGCAGCCAGTACCAGGCGGCAAAGCCGAGCCAGCTCAATCCCAGCAGCAGCCAGGGCAGGGGATGCTGGCGGGTCACTTCCACCAGTTCGACGATGTCGTCCTGCTCCTCATCCTGCTGCGCTGGGTGAGACGGTTTGGCCTTGGCCTGCAGTTTTTTCTGGCGATTGGCCTCGCGGGCCCGCGCCTTCATCTGCTTCTTGTATTCGTCTATGCCTTTCTGGATCCCCTGGGCGATCAGCTGGGTCTGCTCCTTGGTCTGTCCCGGTTTCTGGTTGGCGCGGGCAATTTTCATCGCCTCCTGCTGGGTCTCGGGGGAAATCTTGTCGTACTTCGCCATCAAAGGGTCTCCTCGGCATCGATTGGCGGGGAGTATGCCATAAAAACGGCGCCCTCAGGCGCCGTTGCAACAGCTTGTGAGCCGGATCAGGGCTTGTAGTAGGTCACGGTCGCATAGGGCAGCGGATTGAGGGTGCCCTGGGACTCGGCGTACTCCATGAACATCTCGTTCTCGCCCACGCCGGAGTCGACGTAGTCACCCTTGTTGGGCAGCTCTTCGCGCTTGAGCAGACCGCTGTAGCCATCCTTGCCGGAAGCGATGTAGGTGTTGGCACCAACGCGGTAGACCTTCTCGTCATCCAGCGGCAGCCACTGGCCGTTGGCGTCCAGCATCTCCAGCTTGGTGATGCGGGAGCCCTTGGCCAGCTTGCCGTCGTAGGTGTAGCTCAGGTGACCGACGTAGGGGAAGGCACCGCTGGAGGCGGCGATCCCGGTCTCCAGACCGATGGAGTAGTCAACGGCGTACTCCAGGGTGGCACGCACGTCCTTGCCCTTGAGGTTGAAGGCGGCGATCTTGTTGCCAAACGGCAGCAGGGTCCCCATCACGTAACCGACCGAGAGCGGGCCCGCGTTCACGTCGGCACGCACGCCACCGGCGTTCTGGATGGTGAAGTCCACCTTGGTGTTGAGCTTGTTGAGCTTCCAGTAGAGGGATTCGGCCACCAGGGGATCGATCAGGCCGGCGCCGTCCGGGGTGGTCGGCACGCGCACGTGGGGCAGCTTGGTCGGCACGTCGGCGATGATCTTGGCCTCGAGCTCGGCCACGGCCGGCTTGTACTCGGTGTCGATCACGTCGCGCATGGCGGTGTCTTCCGGCACGATCTCGATGACCGGGGACTTGCTGATGAAGTCGACCACGTTGGTCTGCTCGGTGCCGCTCAGCGGCACCTTCTTCTTGGCCACTTCCTTGGTGAAGTCGTCGCCGGTCATCAGGGTGTTGCGCCCTTCACACTTGGTGAGCTCGCCTTCCTTGCTCAGGGAGACGTTGACCAGGCCGTAGCCCTTGGCCCATTCGCCGGCCTGCACGATACAAGTCTTGCCGCCGTCCGGGTTGTTGACGATCTGGGCATAGGTGTTGTCGTCGGCCGGGTTCTGGTTGTGGGCGGTGTAGCCGATGCTGTTGAGCTCGGTGATGTCGCCGAGGAAGGTCTGGGAGTGACCGCCGACGATCAGGTCGATGCCGTTGACGGCCTTGGCGACCGCCTGGTCATTTTGCAGACCGATATGGGTGACCATGATGATCTTGTTGGCACCCTTGGACTTGAGGGTATCGACCATTTTCTGGGCGGTCTCAATCATCGGCAGGAATTGGGTGTCTTTGTCCGGTGAGGAAATATCATGCATATTTTCCAGCACCAGTCCGAAAATACCTACGCTCTCGCCATTGACTTCCTTAATGACATATTCGTGAATATTCTCGCTGTCCTTCAGGGTGGCGCTACTGGATTTCACCATATTGGAAGCCAATACCGGGAAATTCACCCGTGAGACGAAGTCTTTAATTGCCTGGTTGCCCAGATCGAATTCATGGTTGCCGAGCACCATGGCATCGATACCCATGTCGGAGAGCAGTCGGGACTCCTCTTCCCCCTTGAACTGGGTGAAGTAGAGGGTGCCCTGGAAGGCGTCACCACCGTTGAGCACCATGAAGTTGCGGCCTTCGCTGGCCGCCTGGCTGCGCAGCTCGTCCAGCTTGAACTTCAGGCGCGGATAGCCGCCCAGCTTGGCGTTGAACTTGAACAGCTCCTGCCCGCTCGGCTGGATCGCCAGGGCATTTTCGGTCGGGTCGAGGTGGGCATGGGTATCATTGATGTGGGCAATGGTCAGATCCAGCGGAATATGTTCCTTGCTGCTGTTTTCTGAATTGCAGGCGGTCAGCCCGAACAGGGTAATAGAGACGGTGACGGCCAGTAGCGTCTTCTTCATCGGTAATATTCCTCTTGTTGTTATAGTCCTGTATATCGTTCCTGCATGACAGGAGTGTGGCGATTCTAGGCAAAAAGTAATAATTGGAAATAAACAGAGCTGATTCCTTTGAGCTACTGCACATTAATAAAGCAAATAAACGTTTGCGTGATTTTGCGCAGCAGGACAGGGGCGCGGCGGGGATTTTCCATCAGCACGGCGGGTGATGCAACCCTGCCGTACCCGGGCGGGATTCAGGGGGCCGAAATGATGTTCAGCCGCTGCAGAAATTGTTGCGGGGTGAGCGGGCGACCATAGAGATAGCCCTGCAGGTAGTCGACGTGACGCTCGGTGAGGAAGTCGGCCTGTTCCCGGGTCTCGACCCCCTCGGCGATGGTTTTCAACCCCAGCCGGGTCGCCAGGTTGATGGTGCTGTCGAGAATGTGGCGGGAGAGGGCGTTGGTGCCGATCATTGCGACGAAGCTCTGGTCGATCTTGAGATAGTCCACGTGAAACTGCTGCAGGTAGGTGAGGCTGGAGTGGCCGGTGCCAAAGTCGTCCAGCCCTATCCTGACCCCCATCTGCCGCAACTCGTCAAACAGCTGCCCGGTGAGCTGGTTGGGGGTGATGAGCTCGCGCTCGGTCAGCTCCAGCACCAGGGTGACCTCGTTGGCGGCGAAGGCGGCGAGAAAGGTGCGGCAGTCATCCACCAGGCTCAGCTGCTGGCAGTGACGGGCACAGATGTTGAAGCTGAAGTGGAAGCGGGGTGGCAGCGCTGCCGCATGGGGGGCGAACTGCAGCCGCACCTGCTGCATCAGGGTCTGGGTCATCAGGATGATGAGGCCGCTCTCCTCCGCCAGCGGGATGAAGAGATCCGGCCGGATCAGCCCCTGGCTGTGATGCTGCCAGCGCATCAGCACCTCGCAGCCGTGCAGCTGGCCACTCTGGCTGACAACGATGGGTTGCAGATAGGGGATGAACTCCTGCTTGATGATGGCGCGTCTGAGCTCCTGGGTCGGGGTCGAGATATGGCTCCACCAGCGGTAGGTGGCGAGGCCGGCCAGCCCTCCCAGGAGCAGGATCAGCAGTATGATGGTGCTCTGTTTTTGCAGGGTGGTGGTCAGCACTGCGCTCAGCGGAAATCCCTGATTGAGGCTGTAGTTGAATGCCGCCGAGTCGAGCCGGTAGTTGAAGCCCCGCAGCCTGGGGGGTTGGCCATCATGCACCTTGCCACGCAGGTCGAGCCACTGCTCGCCTATCTGTACCCAGCTGTTCGCCCCGGCGAGGCGCCACTGCAGCGGCTTGCTCAGGTGATAGGGGTTGATGGCGACCACCACGGCGTTGCTCCCCTCGCTCAGGTGATAAAACAGCAGCGACGGCTTGCGTCCGAGCCGGGTCACGGCCTCCAGCCTGAGCCGCTCGTGGCGATCGTCCTGCAGCCGGTCCTCGAGATCGATCTCGTCGAAGATGGAGGAGCAGTAGAGGCGGCCGTTGCGGGAGAGGTTGATCGAGCGCACATAGGGGGAGGTGGCGACCAGCACCCGTAGCTCGCGGGCCACCTCGCGACAGGGGCGGCTGGCCAGTGGCAGGGCCGCCCTGGCCGCCTGGGTCGAATGGGAGAGAGCGCTGTCGATCTGCGTGATGGCGCGCTCGGCGGCGGTCTGGGCCTGCTGCCGGGTCATCGACCAGGTTTGCCAGTAGAGGGTGGCAAGGGAGATGAGGATCAGGGTGGCGCAGCAGAGCAGGCTGGCCAGGAGACGAGGCATGTTGCTGCTACGCAGAAAGGGGAACACCATGTACCACGCCTCGTGAAGGTTCAATTGAACAAAAAAAGGTCGGACATACTACACAATCACACCTCAATCTCCTAGCCACCACAAGGGGCTTCAGCGACCACCAAAAAGCAAAAGCGGCCCGCAGGCCGCCTTTATCCGTCATCACTGGCTGGTCGAGCTTACAGCTGCTCGATGCCGACGATGTGCCAGGGTGCATTGTCCTTGGCCAGGTTGCGCTCGAGGTGCCACACCTCCTTGATGTCCTCCTCGACCTGCTCCTGGCGATCCATGTAGCGGCCGCTGAAGCGCACGCTCACCTGGGCCCAGTCGCTGCCGTAGTCGGCGCGCACCAGCTGGGTGTCCACGTACATCACCTCGGTGTGCTGGTCGCCAGTCAGCTCGGCGCGGTCGGCTTTGAGCTGCTCGAACAGCTCGGGACTGACGTATTCGCGGATCTTCTCCAGATCGTTCTTGTTCCAGGCTTCCTGCAGGGTGCGGTAGTGATCGCGGGCGCCGGCCAGGAAACCGTTCATGTCAAAACCTGGCGGCAGGCGGAACGGCACGTCACTGTCGGCGAACCCGGTGGCCTGCGGGGCGCTGTGGTTCTGCTCGAACTGCTGGGGAGCCGCACTCTGGGGCGGCTGATAGCCGGCATAGGCCGTCTGTTGCTGCTGCGATGCCGCCATCTTGCCCTTGCGCAGGGTGCGGAACAGGAACACGCCGCCCAGTGCCAGCAGGGCGATCAGCAGGAAGTCCATCCCTTGCAGGCCTTCGAAGGCGCCGCTGCCCAGCAGGTAGGCGAACAGGCCGCCGGCCAGCAGACCACCCAGCAGACCACCCATCATGCCGCTCTTTTTCGGCGGGGTCTGGGCGCCCACGGTGGGGTTCTTGGTGTCGACCGGCTTGGCGGCGGGCTGGGCCGGCGCCGTCTTGTAGCTCTTGCCGAAGGATTTGCCGCCGCCAAACTTCTTGGCTTCGGCGTGAGGTGCCCCCAGGCCAATGGCCAGGATCACGGCAAACAGGGTCAGCATCTTTTTCATTTTGACTCTTTTCACTCTCGTCTGTGGGTGGGGCATGCTCTGCTTTGGCAAGCTCAGCGAGGCGCATGGCAGGCTGCATGTCCCTAAATGTGTCGCAGCTTGGGCCGATATGTACCATGATTGGCATGAATTATTCATGAACGAAGAACCACGTCGTGTGGGTGTCAATGGCAGGAGTGTGTCCCATGAAAAACAGACGGTTGAGCCGCAAGGAGCGCAAACTGCGCAGCAAAACCAGACAGAGCAAGGGTGAACTGACCCTGGTCTGGCCCTTTATCGTGGTTTGAGCCCCGTTTTGCGCGGCAACGGTCATCAGGAGGCGATGGCAGCAACCAACAGGAGGGCGGTTGGGCCACAGAGAAGTGAATAGCGCGTATTTGCGCTCGCGATGGCGGGGTTTCTTTTGTAAAATTCCCGTCCCCTTCCCGCTGCGGTTTTTATGTGTATGGCAGAGCAAGTGACGGCGAAAAAAGACGCCAAGACACAACAGCTGAAAGTACCTCCCCACTCTTTTGAGGCCGAACAGTCCGTACTGGGCGGCCTGATGCTGGACAACGAGGCCTGGGATCGGGTCGCCGAACGGGTGATCGACAAGGATTTCTACAGCCGCCCGCACCGCCTGATCTTCCAGGCCATGACCCGCCTCTCCAACGCGGGCAACCCCATTGACCTCATCACCTTGCAGGAGGAGCTCGAGCGCTCCGAGCAACTGGAAGAGGCCGGTGGCTTCGCCTATCTGGTGGAGATCGCCAAGAACACCCCGAGTGCCGCCAACATCAGCGCCTACGCCGAGATCGTGCGTGAGCGGGCGGTGGTGCGGGAGATGATCTCGGTCGCCAACGAGATAGTCGAAGCGGGTTACGAGCCCCAGGGCCGTACCTCCAACGATCTGCTGGATCTTGCCGAGAGCAAGGTGTTCCAGATCGCCGAGCAGCGCACCAGCGCCAACGAGGGCCCCCAGCCGCTCAAGCTCATCCTCGAACAGACCGTCGACAAGATTGAGGAGCTGTTCAAGACCCCCCACAACGGGGTGACCGGCGTCTCGTCGGGTTACAACGATCTGGACAAGATGACCGCCGGCCTGCAGCGCTCGGATCTGGTCATCGTCGCGGCCCGTCCCTCCATGGGCAAGACCACCTTTGCCATGAACCTGTGCGAGCACGCGGCGCTCACCGCCGACAAGCCGGTGCTGATCTTCTCCCTCGAGATGCCCTCCGAACAGATCATCATGCGTATGCTCGCCTCCGTGGGGCGCATTGACCAGACTAAGGTGCGGACCGGTCAGCTCGACGACGAGGACTGGGCACGGCTCTCCTCCACCATGGGGCTGCTGCTCGAGAAGGGCAAGATGTACATCGACGACTCCTCCGGCCTGACCCCGACCGAAGTGCGCTCGCGCGCCCGTCGGGTGGCGCGGGACAACGGCGGCATCAGCATGATCATGGTGGACTACCTGCAGCTGATGCGGGTGCCCAGCCTCTCCGACAACCGTACTTTGGAGATCGGTGAAATCTCCCGCTCCCTCAAGGCGTTGGCGAAAGAGCTGCAGTGCCCGGTGGTGGCGCTCTCACAGCTCAACCGAAGCCTGGAACAGCGCGCCGACAAGCGCCCGGTCAACTCGGACCTGCGGGAATCGGGCTCCATCGAGCAGGATGCGGACTTGATCATGTTCATCTACCGCGACGAGGTCTATCACGACGACAGCCCCGACAAGGGGATCGCCGAGATCATCATCGGCAAACAGCGTAACGGCCCGATAGGAAGAGTGCGGCTTACCTTCCAGGGTCAGTTCTCGCGTTTTGACAACTATGCGGGTCCGGCGTTTGATGATGACTACTGATCATCAGGTGACCCGCTCTGCGTGCGTCACCCTGATGATGGTAAAGAGAGTTCCATAAACAGTTTTCCCGGTTCGACAATTCTGCCGGTCCGGCCTTAGACGATGACATTTGAGGGCTGACACCACCCGGTGCCTGACGCGTTGGCGCGTTATCATGCCCTCGTAAGGGAAAACAGATGAAAGCGGCTATCGCCCAAATCAATACAGCGGCCCTGCGCCACAACCTCGCCGTGGTCAAACGCCACGCCCCCGAATGCAAGATCATCGCCGTGGTCAAGGCCAACGCCTATGGCCACGGCCTGCTGCCGGTCGCCCGCACCCTGGTGGATGCGGACGCCTACGCGGTGGCCCGCATCGAAGAGGCGCTGATGCTGCGCTCCTGCGCCGTGGTCAAGCCCATCGTGCTGCTGGAGGGCTTCTTCAGCGCGGCTGACCTGCCGGTGTTGGCGGCCAACAACCTGCAGACCGCGGTGCACACCTGGGAGCAGCTCGAAGCGCTGGAGCAGGCCGAGCTGCCCGCCCCCGTGGTAGCCTGGCTCAAGCTCGACACCGGCATGCACCGCCTCGGGGTACGGGCCGACGAGATGCCTGCCTTTATCGAGCGCCTCGGCAAGTGCAAGAACGTGGTGCAGCCGTTCAACATCATGACCCACTTCAGCCGCTCCGATGAGCTGGAGCAGCCCACCACCCGCGAGCAGATCGACCTGTTCAGCCAGCTGACTACGCCGCTCAAGGGCGAGCGGGCCATGGCCAACTCGGCGGGCATCCTGGCCTGGCCGGATTCCCACTGCGACTGGGTGCGCCCGGGCGTCATTCTCTACGGCGTCTCGCCCTTCCCCAATACGGTGGCGGCGGATTACGATCTGCAACCGGTGATGACCCTCAAGACACAACTGATTGCGGTACGGGATCACAAGGCGGGCGAGCCGGTGGGCTATGGCGCCAACTGGGTGTCGAATCGCGATACCCGGCTCGGGGTCATTGCCATCGGTTACGGCGACGGCTATCCACGGATGGCCCCCAACGGCACGCCTGTGCTGGTCAACGGCCGCATCGTGCCCTTGGTGGGGCGGGTCTCCATGGACATGACCACGGTGGATCTCGGCCCAGGCGCCACCGACAAGGCCGGCGACGAGGCTGTGCTCTGGGGTGAGGGGCTGCCGGTGGAGCGGGTGGCCGACCAGATCGGCACCATCCCCTACGAGCTCATCACCAAGCTCACCTCCCGTGTCTTTATGGAATACGTCTAGGTGCCGTGAGCGCCAAACGTGAAAAAGCCCCGCATGCGGGGCTTTTTTTATACCTGTGGATTACCGGATTACCGATGTTACTGCCTGTGCATCCGCACGAACTTCTCCATCAGCTGCTCTTCCGTTTCCACATGGACGGGGTCCCAGAGGATGCAGTCCATGTGGCGCAGATGCTGATGCCGGTGTTACTGCCTGTGCATCCGCACGAACTTCTCCATCAACTGATCTTCGGTCTCCACATGGGCGGGATCCCAGATGATGCAGTCGATAGGGCAGACGCTGATGCAGGTCGGCTTCTCGTAGTGACCGACGCACTCGGTGCAGCGACTGGGATCGATCTCGTAGATCTCCTCGCCAAGGCTGATGGCCTGGTTCGGACACTCGGGATCGCACATGTCACAGTTGATGCACTTGTCGGTGATGAGGAGGGACATCTCAGGCGGCCGAGTGGGGCTGACGGGTGTCCTCGCGCTCGCCGAGGTTGCGCAGCAGGATGCCGTAGTTAACGTCCACTTCCTTCGGTACCGGCACGTAGACCACGTGGCCGTTGCCCGGCGCGGTGTCGATGAGCTCGCCCTTGCGGTTCTGCATCTGCTCCAGATTGAAGCTGAGGTTGCCCTGCGGGGTCATCAGCTCCAGGCTGTTGCCCACCAGGAACTTGTTCTTCACCTCGACTTCCACCATGTCGCCGTTGCGACCGGTGATCTCGCCGACGAACTGCTGGGTGTCGGAGACAGAGTAGCCGTAGTCGTAGTTCTGGTATTCGCTGTGGTTGTGACGGCGCAGGAAGCCCTCGGTGTAACCGCGGTGGGCCAGATTTTCCAGGGTGCCCATCAGGCTGCGGTCAAACGGGCGGCCGGCTACCGCATCATCGATGGCCTTGCGATAGACCTGGGCGGTGCGCGCGCAGTAGTAGAAGGACTTGGTACGGCCTTCGATCTTCAGCGAATGGACGCCCATCCTGGTCAGCCGCTCCACGTGCTCGACGGCGCGCAGATCCTTGGAGTTCATGATGTAGGTGCCGTGCTCGTCCTCGAACGCGCTCATGTACTCGCCCGGGCGGTTGGATTCCTCCAGCAGCACCAGTGCATCGGTCGGTTTGCCGGCACCCAGGGTCGGGTCAACTTTCTGCACGGCAATCGGCTCCTGGCGGTGGACGATCTGGCCCACCTCGTCCTCTTTACCCTCGTGCACCTTGTACTCCCAGCGGCAGGAGTTGGTGCAGGTACCCTGGTTGGGGTCGCGCTTGTTGATGTAGCCGGAGAGCAGGCAGCGGCCGGAGTAAGCCATGCACAGCGCCCCATGGACGAACACTTCTAGCTCCATCTCCGGCACCTGCATGCGGATCTCTTCGATCTCGTCCAGCGACAGCTCGCGAGAGAGGATGGCACGGGTCAGGCCCATCTGATGCCAGAACTTCACCGTGGCCCAGTTGACCGCGTTGGCCTGCACCGAGAGGTGAATGGGCATGTCCGGGAAGGCTTCACGCATCATCATGATGAGACCGGGGTCGGACATGATCAGCGCATCCGGGTTCATCTCCACCACGGGGCGCATGTCGCGGATGAAGGTCTTGAGCTTGGAGTTGTGGGGCTGGATGTTGGCCACCACGTAGAACTGCTTGCCGAGGGCATGGGCTTCGTTGATGCCGAGCTGCAGGTTCTCGTGATCGAATTCGTTGTTGCGCACCCGCAGGCTGTAGCGGGGCTGGCCGGCATAGACGGCATCGGCGCCATAGGCGTAGGCGTAACGCATGTTCTTGAGGGAACCTGCGGGGGAGAGCAATTCTGGTTTAAACATGTCGGACTCTTATGTCTGATTGCAAATCAGGACGGCGCCACCTGATGGCGTCGTATGGGTTGAGCTGCGCCGGGAGTGGATACTCACACCGCACACCCGGTCACGGCATACCCGGCATCGGCCGGATAAACGGGGTGCGAGATTGTACTCGCCCTCACCGCATCATGCAATTTGGCAGGGAATCATCCCCGGCGCGAGTCGACGGGTAAAATGGGCCGCTCAGGCCCAGCGGGAGAGGGGGGAAGGCATGGCGTAGGCGTAGCCCTGCTGATAGTCGCAGCCGAGCCGGTTGGCTGTCTCGATGTGCTGCAGGGTTTCGACCCCTTCGCACACCACCTTGATGCCAAGCCGCTGCAGGTACTCCACCAGACCGGTCAGCATGCGCAGGGCATGGGGTGTCTTGCTGGCTTGCAGCAGCAGGGAGCGATCCAGCTTGATGATCTCGTAGGGTAGCGCCATCACTCGCTGGAAGTTGCAGGCCTGGGTGCCAAAATCGTCGCAGGCGATGTGGGCACCGTGCTCACGCAGCACCTCGATCAGCGCCCGATGCGGAGGGTGCAGTGGGGCGTGCTCCAGCACCTCGAACCAGATCTCGATCCCCAGCTTGCGCGCCTGCATCAGCACCAGCAACAACAGGTTCTGATAGGTGGGGCTGCTCAGGGTCGGGTTGAGGTTGATGGAGAGCAGATAGGAGCCCGCCTTTGCCAGGGTCGGCAGATCCCGCATGACGGCTCTGAGCATGACGATGTCCAGATGCAGTGACTGCTCCTCACTGAGGGAGGCAAAGTCGATGCCCTGATAACTCAGCTGAGCCGGATCCCAGCGTCTGGCCAGCACCTCATAGCCCTTGACCTGATGATCCCGCCCTATGATCGGCTGATAGAAGGGCACAGCAAGCTCGGCCACCGGGATGCTTGCCATGTCACTCATTGGGTACTCTTCTTGAAATGCAAACACGGCACTCACCTGTTGACGGATATGGCCGTGGATAATAGCGGAGGGAGCGCGGAATGTTCTGTAGGAATTCTCTGATAATATGGGTGAGTTAGCCGGGTGGATATATTTATGTGCCTCAATGAAATATATTTTTTATATAAAATCAATACTTCCTGACTGCATGTGATAATGCAGAGAAGCTAACCGGTTGCTGGCATTAAATAACAGCGCCTAAATGTCGGCTTGAACAAGTATGTCAACGCTGTATGGCAGGTCAGCATGATTTGGTAAAAATTGGGCGCTCAAACTGCTGATGCCAAGGTGTTGGTGAGGGTTGCCATTCATTGGATTACCCGCTAGCTGGCCTGCCTTGCTCACCACCTTAGCAGAGCAAAGTCGGCAGGGCTTGGGTGGCGTTCCCTCTGGGGTCATCAACCAGGCCAGCAGGGGAGGGGAAAATAGAATGTTTATGAGAAACAGACTTGGTGACTGACCAAAAATATTGATGGCGAGCTTTCGATGTATTTTATCAAGATTGTTTTCATTGGTTCATAGTTTGGCGGGATATTTCGCAGGGGGCATGATGAGTGGGGGGGATGATGGTTGGAATTAAAGAAATGTGCTGCTTGGTTGAGAAGATATATCCCGCCGCATGGCCAGCTATAGTGAGTAGCTTGTGGTAAAAGTCTTGGACAGAATTTTTAAAATAAATACCGATATTGAGTTCATTTCTACATGTAACGGTATCGCGGGCGCTGACTATCAGCGGGCAACGGCCTCAAGCGGCAGCAATGGGGTTTTGCGCTGTTCTGGCTCTATGGCCTGTGCCAGCCAGTCCCAGTCGAGCAGGGGGGTGTCTGCCTTGAAACGCTGATAGGCGAGACCCTTGTCGACGGTCAGAAACAGGGTGGTCGGCAAACCGATGCGGTTGATATAACGCACCATCACCTCACCCCGGTAGCTGGTCAGCCGCTGTTGCAATTGCTGCAGGTTCAATCCTTTCGCCTGCCCTGCTTCATCCCAGATCTCAAACATGGTCATGTCCTTGAACGATATGGCAATACTGTTTCCAAAAGCGGGCCCACAGGCAATTGTCAGATCTGACAGTGTCAAATGAATAGATGCATGAAAAGCGAAAACCCGGCACTAGGCCGGGTTTTCTTGAATGATGGTGGAGGGAGAAGGATTCGAACCTTCGAAGGCAGAGCCGTCAGATTTACAGTCTGATCCCTTTGGCCGCTCGGGAACCCCTCCACAGGGGTACTACACAAATTGTTCAGGAAGATGGTGGAGGGAGAAGGATTCGAACCTTCGAAGGCAGAGCCGTCAGATTTACAGTCTGATCCCTTTGGCCGCTCGGGAACCCCTCCACGGGGTATTTTCCTGATTGTTGCACTTGAATGGTGGAGGGAGAAGGATTCGAACCTTCGAAGGCAGAGCCGTCAGATTTACAGTCTGATCCCTTTGGCCGCTCGGGAACCCCTCCCCAAGTGCGAGGCGCATACTATCAGATCTTCGCTCTTTGTGAACCCCTTGCGGGCATATCTGGCGACAAAAAAGTATCATTCGGTCATTTTTTGATATTTGTCGCTCATTTTTCACGCTTATCAACGACTTCCCTGCTGCTGTCTGGCATTGATCACGATGGTGGCGAGGCGAGGTGTCGCACCAGCCGGTTGCCATCAGGCAGCGTTTTATACTGAAAAATTCACCTTATTTTGTAAGTGTGATGGCTGACCGCTTCACTGATGGACATTGCTGCTGCCGCATTTTACTCTCGCCATGTTATTCAACTGTTAACATGGATTGTGGACTTCTCCTATGCAGGCTCTCGATATCGCCGTGTTGCGCGGCCAGTTCCCCGCTCTCAATCAGCTGGTTGAAGGCAAAACCCCCGTTTTTTTTGACGGCCCCGGCGGGGCCCAGGTACCACACGCCGTGCTCACGGCCATGACAGATTACCTCGGCCGCTTCAACGCCAATCTGGGCGGCCCCTTTTTCTCGGCCAGGGCGACCGAGCAGCAGGCCCTGCGGGCCAGGCTGGCGGTGGCGGCCTTGCTGGGGGCGGAGCAGGCTGAAGAGATAGTGTTCGGCGCCAACTTCACCACCCTGACCTTTGCGCTGAGTCGTGCCTTGGCCAGAGAGTGGCAGGGGGGGGACGAGATCATCGTCAGCGCGCTCGATCACTACTCCAACGTCTCCAGCTGGCAGCAAGCGGCAGCGGATCGCGGCGTGGTAGTGCATCAGGCAAGAGTCGATGTGACGACCGGGGGGTTGGACTATGCGCATCTGTTCAGCCTGCTCGGGCCCAAAACCCGGCTGGTGGCGGTGACGGCGGCCTCCAACACCACGGGTACTCTGGTCGATATTCCGCGTATCGCCGATGCGGTGCACGGGGTGGGTGCCCTGCTCTACGTAGATGCGGTGCACTTTGCGCCCCACGAGCGCATCGACGTGCAGGCCTGGGATTGCGACTTCCTCGGTTGCTCCGCCTACAAGTTTTTCGGCCCGCACCTCGGCATCCTCTTCGGCAAGCATCGCCACCTGGCGCATTTCACCCCCTACAAGGTTGAACCGGCCAAAGATGTGGCGCCCTACAAGTGGGAAACCGGTACCCAGAGCTGGGAGGCGCTGGCCGGAGTAGAAGCGACCGTAGAGTATCTGGCCTCCTTGTCCGGGCTGGACGGCGCCGAGCATGAGCTGGAAGCTCGCCTCGATCTGGCATTTGCCCGCAGCCAGGCCCATGAGCGGCAGCTCAGCGAGCATCTGCTGGCCAGGCTGGCCGAGCGCCCCTGGTTCACCCTGCACGGCATTCAGGGCAGCAAGGGGCGTACTCCTACCTTCGCCCTCACTTCAAGCCGTCATGGCCCAGCCGAGATGGCCGAGTTTCTGGGGCAGCATCAGGTGTGCAGCTGGGCCGGCCACTTCTATGCGCTGGCGCTGGTGGAGCAGCTGGGGGTGAGCGACGGTGTGCTGCGAATAGGTTGCATGCACTACAACACCTCGGCGGAGATTGATCGCCTGTTCGACCTGCTCGACGACATGCCGCATTGAAACAACACAGCCCGGTCAGACCGGGCTGTGTCACCTCATCTGTCTGCTAGCGTCCCACGATGGCGTGATGGATATCCTGCAGCGGCAGGACATGGCGGGCGGCGCCGAGCTTGATGGCCTCCTTGGGCATGCCGAAGACCACGCAAGAGGCCTCATCCTGGGCAAATGTATTGGCACCTGCCTCCAGCATCTCGCGCAGCCCGCGCGCACCGTCATCTCCCATCCCGGTCATGATGATGCCAGTGGCATTGCTGCCGGCAAACTTGGCCACCGAGCGAAACAGCACGTCCACCGAAGGACGGTGGCGGTTGATGAGGGGGCCGTCCATCACGTCGACGTGATAGTAGGCGCCGCTGCGCTTGAGCAGCATGTGCTTGCCGCCGGGGGCGATGAGCGCGAGCCCGGGGATCACCCGATCATTGCTCCTGGCCTCCCGCACCTCTATCTGGCACAGGTTGTTGAGCCGCTCGGCAAAGGAGGCGGTGAACTTCTCCGGCATGTGCTGCACGATGACGATGCCGGGGCAGACCCGGGGCAGGGTAGTCAGCACGGCCTCCAGTGCCTGGGTGCCGCCGGTGGAGGTGCCGATCGCCACGATCCGCTCCGTGGTCTGGGCCATGGCATGCTGGCTGGCCGGCGCCATGATGGCGTCGGCATTGAGCTTGGGGGCGACCGTGGTGGACTGGGTTCTGACTTGGCGTCTGACATTGGCCTGGGCAGCGGCGCGCACCGCCATGGCCAGCTCTTGCGCCGACTCCTGCAGAAAGCTTTTCAGACCGACCGTGGGCTTGGTGATGATGTCGACGGCGCCGGCGGCCATCGCCTGCAGCGTGGTTTCCGCCCCCTTCTCGGTCAGGGAGGAGCAGATCACCACTGGGGTGGGGTGCTCGGCCATGATCTTGGTGAGGAAGGTGATGCCATCCATACGTGGCATCTCCACGTCCAGCACGATCACGTCTGGCCACTCCTTCTTCAGTTTCTCTTGTGCAAACAGCGGGTCGGAGGCGGTGGCAATCACCTTGATATCGGGCTCCTGCTCGAGAATGGCCTGCAACACCTGCCTCACCACGGCGGAATCATCCACCAGCATGACTCTTATCTGTTTCATTCCCGTCCCCTTAGCGGTGTGGCAAGCGATGATGACGCACCCAGACATTGCCGTTGGCCAGCTCGAAAATCAGACTTCTGTGTCCCGCATGGCCAAGATGGTGGGCCTTGATGGTCAGGCCCAGGTGCTGGGTCAGCTGCCAGGCCGCCTTGATGTTCTTGATGGCCACATTCATGGTGTTGAGTGTTTGCTGTTCTATAAACATGTTGCCGCCGCCAAACAGCTTGACCTCGTATTCATGGATGGGGGCGGGGTGCTTGCCTATTTCGTGGATAAACAGCTGGATTGCCTCATCGGCATAACGACCGTCCAGACCCGGTGCGCTGTGGCCGCGGCTGGGCAGCATGTAATGGCACATGCCACCTCGCTTCTGCTCCGGATGCCACATGGTAATGGCCACGCAGGAGCCAAGATGGGTGCGGATGATGGCGTCATCCTGCCCAAAGAAGAACTCGCCCGGTTGCAGCATGACCTCTTTCATACTGAAAAACTCAAGGTTTCAAATAGATGGAAGGGGATACCAGTTGCAGGCCGTGGGGCAGGCCGTTCAGGCTCTCGGCGTGACTGACGATGAGATAGCCCCCTTTTCTCAGGCGCGGCACCAGCCGCTGCAGCACCTGTCCCTTGGTTTCCCGGTTGAAATAGATCATCACGTTGCGGATCAGGATGACGTCGAACAGCCCGATGTCAGGCAACTCCTGATTCAGGTTGATATGGTAAAACTGCACTTTCTCGCGCAGCTTGCGATCGATGATGAAGGTGCCTTCCTGAAAGCCGACGCCCTTCAGGCAGTACTTCATCAACAATGGCAGCGGGATGTTGTGGGCCCGTTCGATGGGATAGAGCCCCGTTCTCGCCTGTTCCAGCACCCGGGTCGAGATATCCGAGGCGATCACTTCCCAGTTACCCAGCTCCAGATGGTCGGCCAGGGTCATGGCCAGGCTGTAGGGCTCTTCGCCGGAAGAGCTGGCCGCGCTCCAGATCCGAACCATCCGCTCTTTTGGCAACTGGCGCAGCACCTTGTTACCGAGAAATTCGAAGTGCTTGGGTTCGCGAAAAAAGTAGGTCTCGTTGGTGGTGAGCAGATCGAGCGCAATCTGCAGTTCACTGCCGCGGTTGTGCATGATCAGGCTGAAATAGTCGCCATAGCTCTCCAGCTCATAGTAACAGAGCCGTTTTGACAATCGGCTGGCGACCAGGGCCTTCTTGGCCGGCGACAGATCGATCCCCGCCGTCTGGTGGATCCAGCGTTGAAACTGCGCAAATTCATCATCATGCAACTGGGTCTGATACACGGAAGGACTCCCGATACAAACGGGGGGCGGGTGAGTTCCACTCACCCGCATCCGGGTTAGAAGCGAACAAAGTCACCGTCATTGTGGGGCCGGGGCAGGTTGCCACTACCCTCTGTGGCACTGTTCTCGAGCATGAAGCGGCCGCGGGGGCCGGTACGGGTGGCAGCCACCTTCTGGCCGGCATTGAGCTTGTGCCGCTCCAGGGTGAAGAACTCCATCGCCAGTTGCAGCTGTTCGGCCTGGCTGCTCATCTCCTCGGCGGTGGCGGCCAGCTCTTCGCTGCAGGATGCGTTCTGCTGGGTCACCTGGCTCAACTGGTTCATGGCGATGTTGATCTGGCTGACGCCGGTTGACTGCTCGGCGGAAGCGGCACTGATCTCCTGCACCAGATCCGAGGTCTTGTTGATGGAGGGCACCATCTGATCGAGCAGGCGCCCCGCTTTCTCCGCCATGTCGACGCTGCTTGAGGCCAGCTCGCCAATCTCCTGGGCCGCTACCTGGCTGCGCTCCGCCAGCTTGCGTACCTCGGCAGCCACCACGGCGAAACCCTTGCCGTGATCGCCTGCCCGGGCCGCCTCGATGGCGGCGTTGAGGGCCAGCAGATTGGTCTGGTAGGCGATGTCATCTATGATGCCGATGCGCTTGGCAATCTGCTTCATGGCATCGACCGTGAGCTTGACCGCCTCGCCGCCTTCTACAGCCTCCTTTGCCGCCTTGCTGGCCATGCCATCGGTAACTTGGGCGTTGTCGGTGTTCTGGTTGATGCTGGCGCTCATCTGCTCGATGGAGGCGCTGGTCTCCTCCATGCTGGAAGCCTGCTCGCTGCTGGACTGGCTGATGGACTGGGCGGTGGCGCTGACCTGCTCGGCGGCGCTGGAGAGGTTGTCGGATGCCCCCAGCACCTCGGTGACAATGTTGGTGAGCGAGACGATGGTCTGGTTGAGGGAGTCCTTGGTCGTGCCGAATACACCGGGATAATCGGCCTCTATGTGCTGGGTCAGATCCCCGCGCGCCAGTGATTGAACCACCCTGATCACGTCGTTGAGACTGGTGTCGATCACCTCGGCGATACGGTTTATCCCCTCCCCAAGGTTCTGGAAGAAGCCGCTCTTGCCGGTGAGATCCATGCGGCGGTGCAGTTCGCCATTGATGACGGACTGGACGATTTCCGACATCTCCCGCTCGATGGCGACCTCCTTGGTGCGATCTGACCACTCGACCACGGAGCCCAGCCGCTCGCCATCGTCGCTGAATACCGGGTTGGCGATGAGGGCGAAAGTGCGTCCCCCCAGCATGATCTGGGTACGATAGGTGTTGTTCAGCTTGGCCAGCATGCTGCGTTGATGGCCCGGATTCTTGTGAAAGCTGTCGATGTTGGCGCCCATCAGGTTGGCCGAGTTGAAGTGGTGCAGCTCCTTGCGGATGTCGGTTTCGGCCTGGCCCAGCATTTCCCTGACCGCTTCGTTCATGTAGATGATGTTGAGGTCGGTATCGGCAATCATCACGTTGGTGCTGGCCCCGTCGAGCGCCTTCTTGACTCGCAGACTTTCGGCGGCCGCCTGCTTGGCGGCGGCATTGGCGGCTTTCACTTCATTCTCGATGGCGATCTCCTTGGTACGGTCGGCCCACTCCACCACGGAGCCGAGCCGCTCGCCACCGTCATTGAAAACGGGGTTGGCGATCAGGGAGAAGGTGCGGCCTCCGACCGTGATCTGGGTGCGGTAGGTCTTGTCCAGCTTGGCCAGCATGTTGCGCTGGTGGGAGGGTTCCTTGTGGAAAGTATCGATGTTCTTGCCCATCAGGTGCCTGACGTCGAAGCTCGGCAGATCCTTGCGAATATCCGACTCTGCCAGTCCCAGCATGGCCAGCACGGCTTCATTCATGTAGACGATGTTCAAATTGGTATCGGCGATCATCACATTGGTCGAGGCACCATCCAGCGCCTTGCGCACTCGCAGGTTTTCTTCGTAGAGCGCCTGGTTGGCCTCGCGGGCGGCGAGCGCACTGCCAAGGCGATCTCCCAGCAGCCCCAGTACGGCATTGAACTCCTGGCAGAGCTCCTTGAGAGGGCCGGTGAGTGTGTCCAGCTCTAGCTGGGCGGACTGTTTGCCTTGCTGGATCCCCTGAGCCAGGGTGCGGGTTGCACCAGTCAACTGGCGCAGTTGTTCCTGCAGCAAGGCATGAGCATTGCCGTTGCCAAACAGATTGCCAAAGAGTGATTGAGTCATGGGCCTTATCCTTGTGCGACATGTCATTGCTGTGTGGTGGAGCGAAACGCGGATTTATGTTGTTGTCATGGCGTTTGTGGTTTTTGTTCCAGCAGCCGTTCCTGCTGCTGGGTCAGTTCGCTGAGCTGGGCCATCTCGTCGATGGAGAGCACCTTCTCGGTATTGATGAGAATGACGAACTTGCCGTTGACCTTGCCCATGCCGCTGATGAAGTCGGCCCGGATGCGGGCCCCGAAGCTTGGTGGCGGCTCAATCTCGTTGCAGGGGATGGTCAGTACCTCGGAGACGGAGTCCACCACCACGCCAATGTCCTGATTGCCGTGTTCCGGGTCGTCCGGGTGCACGTTCTCGATGATCACGATGCAGCTGCGGCGAGTGATGCTGGAGGGGGCATTGCCAAAACGGGCGTTGAGATCCACCACAGAGACGACGGCGCCCCTCAGGTTGATCACACCCCGGATAAAACTCGGCATCATGGGGATGGGGGTGATGTTGCCGTATTCGATGATCTCTTTGACCCCGAGAATGTTGATGGCAAACATCTCGCCGTTGATGAGAAAAGTCAGGTACTGGGCATCACCCTGATTGTCATGTACCAGCGTGCCGGGCTGGGCGACCACTTCGGTAGACATGCTCATGAGGCTCTCCGGTTAAAAGCGGACAAAATCGGTTTCGTCAACCTGCGGTTGCGCAGCCACATTGCCATGCAACTGGGGTTGGGCCGGCATCACAAACTTGCCTCTGGGAGGCACCCCCTTGTGCAGGTTTTCGACCTGTCTGGGTGAGCGGCCGCTGCCTTGCAGGGAGAAAAAGTCCATGGTCTGCTGCAGCTCGTTGGCCTGGGAGCTCATCTCTTCTGCAGTGGCGGCCAGTTCCTCGCTGCTGGCAGCATTTTGCTGGGTCACCTGATTGAGCTGGCTCATGGCCAGGCTTATCTGGTTGGCGGCGCTGGCCTGCTCCCCGGAGGCGGCGTTGATCTCCTGCACCAGATCCGAGGTCTTGCGAATGGAGGGCACGATCTTGTCGAGCAGACTGCCCGCCTTCTCGGCGGTATCGACGCTGCTTGACGAGAGTTCGCCTATCTCCTGCGCCGCGATCTGGCTGCGTTCGGCCAGCTTGCGGACCTCGGCGGCGACCACAGCAAAGCCTTTGCCATGTTCACCGGCCCTGGCCGCCTCGATGGCGGCATTGAGCGCCAGCAGATTGGTCTGGTAGGCGATGTCGTCGATGATGCTGACCTTGCGGGCGATCTGCTGCATCGCGGCAACCGTCTGTTGTACCGAACGGCCCCCTTCGGTGGCCTCCAGTACGGCGCTGCTCGCCATGTTGTCGGTCACCTTGGCGTTGTCCGTGTTCTGATTGATGCTGGCGCTCATCTGTTCGATGGAGGCGCTGGTCTCTTCCACGCTGGCCGCTTGCTCACTGGTGGCCTGGCTGAGGGACTGGGCCGTGGTGCTGACCTGGTTGGAGGCGTTGGTCAGGTTGTCGGCGGCGTTGCGAACTTCCTCGATGATGGCGGTCAGCGCGGCGATGGTGCTGTTGAGGCCATCCTTGGTCTGACCGAAAATTCCCGGGTAGGGCTGCTCGATCTTCTGGGTGAGGTCACCCTGCGACAGGGCGGTGGCAATGCGCATCACGTCGTTGAGGCTGGTGTCGGTCACGTTGGAGAGACGATTGAGCAGTTCGGAGAGGCGCTTGATGTAACCCTGCCGTCCGTCCAGTTCAATCTTGTAGCTGAAATCCCCCTGTTCGACGGCGGCGGTCACCAGCGTTTCTATGTCGGTAATGAGGGACGTCAGCTTGTTGACCATGTTTTGCATGGCCAGCAACAGCTGGCCGGCTTCATCGTGGGCTCCGATGTCGATGGTGACGTCGAGATTGCCGTCCGCCAGGTGGTTGGCAACCTGCAGGGCCTGGTTGATGGGAGAGATGATGCTGCGAATGAGGACGATGCCAAACCAGGCTGCAGCCACCATGCCGGCGGCGACCACAGCCATCATGGTAAGCAGCATGACGTCATACCAGGCCTGGGCCTGTTCGTATTCTGATTTGGCAACGTCGAGCTGCAGGCTGACCAGCTCGGTTATCTTGCTGCCGATGGGGTCGATGGAGCTATATAGCTTGCCGTCAAACTCATTGAGCGTATCCGCAATGACACCATGCTGATTTGAGAGAAAGGCCTCCAGCCTGGTGATGTCTCGATCCGCGGTATTGAACAGGCTGTTGGCCTCGGCCGACAGCTTCTGTTCGGCTGCGGTCAGCTTGGTGGCCTGATAGTGTTGCCACTCCAGCTTGATCTGCTGCTGGGCATGCTGGATCTGCTGCAACGCCTCCTCGGCGCTGACGAGACCGGCATTGGCCTTGTTGACATTGTCTATGATGGCGACGGCGTAGTTGTCCGAGATGGTTTTGAGCTGCTTGAGCGGCACCACCCGGTCGTTGTAGACCCGTTGCAGCCCCTTGTTGCTGCTATGCATGTTGTAGAGCCCAAGCACACCTACGCCGAACAGCAGCACGCAGAGCAGACAGAGCAGAATGGTGAGTCGTAGTTTGATGGTGGAGTTTTTGAACATGTCAGGCTCCTGATGTTAATTGACTCTTGGTTGGGATTGCAGACGTGGAATGGCGTACTGGCTCAGTTGGCCCAGTTCCTGGTCGATGGCATGCTGGATCAGAGAGGGAATATCCAGAATGAGGGCTACCTCGCCGCCACCCAGAATGGTGGAGCCGCTGATCCCCTGCAGGCGCTGGAACAGCTTGCCGAGCGGCTTGATGACGGTCTGGAACTCCCCTAGCAGCTCGTCGACCACCAACCCTGACTTCTTGCCGCCATGGCTGACGACCACGATATTTTCCCGGCGGCCACGGGTTCCCTCGACATCGAAGTAGTGCTGCAGCCGGACAAATGGCAGCACTTCACCACGCAGATTTATGTAGTTGCGCCCCTGGGTATCGGCCAGCGCGCTCTGGGTCAGCTCCACGCACTCGATCACCATGTCGAGGGGAATGACGTAGTAAGTGGTACTGACGCGCACCAGAAAACCATCGATGATGGCCAGGGTCAGCGGCAGCCGGATCTGTACCCGGGTGCCGAGGCCGGGCTTGCTGTCCAGCTCGACGCTGCCACGCAGGGCCTGGATATTGCGTTTGACCACATCCATGCCCACCCCGCGTCCGGAGAGATTGGTGATGGCCTCCGCGGTGGAGAAGCCGGGCTCGAAGATGAGCTGGTAGATCTCCTGATCCGACAGGGTGGCATTGGCGGCTGCCAGCCCCCGCTCCTGCGCTTTTTGCAGGATCCTGGCTTTGTTGAGGCCGGCACCATCGTCCTGGATCTCGATGACGATGCTGCCGGAGTCGTGATAGGCGTTGAGGGTCAGGGTGCCCCGTGCTGGCTTGCCGGCCGCCAGCCGTTTCTCGGCCGCTTCTATGCCGTGATCCATGGCATTGCGCACCAGATGCATCAAGGGATCGCCGATCTTCTCCACCACAGACTTGTCCAGCTCGGTGTCGCCGCCGGTGATCACCAGCGCTATGTCCTTGTTCAGCTCGTGGCTGACATCCCGCACCACCCGCTGGAAGCGGTTGAAGGTATCGCCGATGGGCACCATGCGCAGGCGCAGGGCACCATCGCGGATCTCTTCGACCAGCATGGCAATGGTGGAATTGGCCTCCTGCAGCTGGCTGTCCCGTGAACGCTGGGCCAGCAGGTTGGCGCCGGAGCTGGCCACGACCAGTTCTCCCACCAGATTGATCAACTCATCCAGCTTGTCGGCGTGGACCCGGACATAACGTCCTTCCTTGTTCTTGTTCTCCTTGCTCTGATTCTGTTTCTTGAGCGCGGCGTCCACCACCACTTCGTTGACGGCACCCTGGGCGATCAGGATCTCCCCCAGCTTGTTGGTGTCGGCCTGCGGCTGCTCATGTTGGGCTTGCAGGCCGAGCGCAAGCTCGCTGGCCGTCAGTGCGCCTGTTTTGACCAGCAGTTGCCCCAGCATCTCGTTGTCTTCCGGCAGGGCGCTGATGAGCGCTATGTACTCGGCGATCTTGCTGTGGGGCGGCAAGATGCTGATGAGACAGTCATCTCGCACGAATTCGAACACGTCGCTCAGGGCACTCTTGTCGGCCTGGGAGTCCAGATCGATCTCGTAGCCGAGGTAACAGCTCTCCGGATCGAAGTATTCCCACTCCGGCAGGGCATGGTGAATGGTCTCGATGGCGCAGAGGGTGCCCATGGTACCGAGGTAGCGCAGGAAAGAGGTGGGATCCATGCCGTTGCGCAGCACGTCAGGACCAAAGCGCAGGGAAATGTGCCACAGGGAAGTAGCGCTGACATGACCCTCCTCCTTGCTGACCGGATCGGCATCGGCAGGCTGGGTCCGCTCCGGCAGCGTGGTCTGGTTGCCGCTTTGGTGACGGGCCAGATTGCGCCGCAGCAACTCATCCTGAGCCTGTTCATCCGCACCTAGGGCTTCCCCCTGTTCAGCCACCAGGCTGACGAGGCGTTCGATGTGATCCCGGCTCTCCAGCAGATCCTTGATGAGCGCTTCACTGATCGCCAGCTGCTGGTTGCGCACCTGATCGAGCAGGTCCTCGACGATGTGAGTGAAACTGACGATGGGTTGCAGGCCGAACAGGCCGGCGGAACCCTTGATGGTGTGCGCCGCCCGGAAGATGGCACCGATGAGCTCGCCATTGTCCGGGTCGTTCTCCAGGGTCAGCAGCGCGGACTCCATCTCCTCCAGCAGCTCGCGCGCCTCGGCGATATAGGTTTGCAGGGCCTGATCAAGATTGATGCTCACGAATGACTCCTTGTCCGCAGAACCGGTTAGGCGTGATCGGCGTGGGGAATGAGGGTGGGATCACCGAAGAAGGCCGCCAGCTGGCACAGCTCAAGGGCATCTAGCACGGCATGGCTGTGCATGACCAGATGCAGCGGATAGCCTCCCTGCTGCGCCGTCTTCTTGGCCGCCAGCAGCAGCTGCAAACCGGCGCTGTCCATTTCGCTGACCTGGGAGAGATCCAGTTCCAGCTCCTGCTGGCGATAGAGCAGGGGTGTGAGCGCCTGTTTCAGCTCGGCCGCCGTGTAGATGGTCATCTCGCCCGAGATGGTCACGACACACTTGTGCTCACCCGTTTCGATATGCAGCGGCATGAACGCCTCCCGACTCAGGGCATGATGAGCTTGGCCACGGCTGCCAGCATCTGGTCTGGCTGGAACGGCTTGACCACCCAGGCCTTGGCTCCCGCCGCCTGCCCCTCCTGCTTCTTGCTGTCCTGGGACTCTGTCGTCAGCATGATCACCGGAGTGAACTTGTAGCTGGCCAGCTTCTTGGCCTCCTTGACGAAACTGATGCCGTCCATGTTCGGCATGTTGACGTCACTGATGATGAGGTTGATCTTCTTGCCGTCGAGCTTTTTGAGGGCATCCTTGCCGTCACTGGCCTCCATCACCTCGTAACCGGCTCCCTTGAGCGTCATGCCGACGACCTGGCGTATGGTGGCCGAGTCATCCACGATCAGGACTGTTTTGGGCATATCTCTCTCCTAGAAAAAAGTGACATCAGCATTGCTGGATGGGGTTGCCGCCTGGTGCTGGCGACCATGATGAATGTTGCGTTGTTCATCGGTGGCGTATGAGAGCTCCATGTCCGCCAACCAGCTCTCCGCATCGATCCTAATGGGGCCTGACTGGTGTGTTCTGTTGCGTGACGAGACCAGGTGGTCGTTGAGGCTGTCCATGTTTTGACGCACATGGCTGAGGATTTGACTGACCCTATCTTGGAACTGTAACGAAACGATGACATCGGAGATCTCGCGATGGATCCCGCTGCTCTCGCTCTGCAGCAGGGCTGCGGATTCTGCCAGGCTGGTGGTGGCCATCCGAAAGCGTTCCAGTACCTGCTCGATGGCGTGCTCGGCATCGCTGACGGCAACCTGGTCGCGCCCGGCAGCGCTCTCGGCAATCTGGAAGGCGCGGCCGATACCGGCATTGATGGTGTCGACCTTGTCGGTCATCTTCTGGGCGGTCTCGCTGGAGAGGCGCGACAGGGTGCGCACCTCGTCAGCCACCACGGCGAAACCACGACCAGCCTCACCGGCCCGGGCCGCTTCGATGGCGGCGTTGAGGGCCAGCAGGTTGGTCTGGGAGGCTATCTTGGCCACGTCGAGCGCCATGGTGTTGAGCTCTATGGTGTAGGCGGTGAGCGTCTTGATCTCAGCCAGCATGGCATCGCGGTTGGCCTGGGTGGAGTGCATGATGGTAATGACCTGATTGAGCTGGGCCTGACTCTGGGCCAGCACAGCGGCCATGCCGGCCGATTTTTCACCACCCAGATCACCGGCGGCATTGTGGGAGGCGGCGACCGCCTCTTCCAGTTTGGTGGTCAGGCCGGCGAAGCGCTGGGTGAGGTCGATCATGGCTCCTTCGGTTTGCTGGCGAGAGTTTTCAATTTGTTGCGACCAGATAGGCACCGCTTTTTCACATACCTGCTCGAGCCCGATGATGGAGTGGTTGAGTCCGTTATCGGCAAATGGATGGGTCTGCTTCGCCTCACTCTCTTTGTCGGCGGGTTTGGCGTGGTAGTGGCGGGCGCTCCAGAGTGTGGCGGCCAGTGCAGCCGCCAGGTTGGCCAGCAGGTAAGGGATGGGGCTGCCCGCGAGCAGCAACAGCAGGGTGCTGAACAGGCCCAGGCCAAGGCCGCAAGCCCAGCTGACCGGCTCCCAGAAGGCTAAGGTGTGTGCCCGTGTGTTGTCTGTCATACGCAAACTCGCCCCTGCTCTTGAATGTGAAGAGGGTGAGCCGTCATTTCAGTCAGACCGAATGAGCCAAGCGCAACCCACTAATTATCAATAACTCAGTAAGGTTAGCGCAAAAAAATAGCCTGGTTACAAATTGCTCTTTCTTGCTTGGTGTTACTGAGAAAAATGGAATATGGAGGGGGCGTTTGGCGGCTTGCAGCCCCTTGCTGGCGGGGAATGGCGTATCTGCACAATAAGGAAGGAGGGGAGAACGAAAAAGAGCCTGCATATGGCAGGCTCTCGGCGTTGTGCGGGCGGCTTATGCCTCGTTGGCGTGGGCTTTTTGGCACCCTTCCACGGCATGGGCGATGAGTTCGAGCGCGCTCTTGTCGCACGGTGGCAGTTCGGCCTCGCACGCCTTGATGGGGGTAACGCGATTGCCCCATTTGATGATGGCGGCGCCCCAGGTCAGGCCGGCACCGAAGGCGGCGGTCAGCAGATAGCTGTTCGGCTGGACGCGGCCTTGCTCCAGTGCCTCGCACAGGGCGATGGGCACGGTGGCGGCGGAGGTGTTGCCATAGTGCTCGATGTTGACCATCACCTTCTCCATCGGCGCGTTCATGCGCTTGGCGAGGGTCTCGATGATGCGGATGTTGGCCTGGTGCGGCACGATCAGGTCGATCTGCTCCGGTGCGATGCCGGCCTGCGCCAGTACCGTGTTGGTGGCTTCGCCCATGCCGCGTACGGCCCGCTTGAAGATCTCCTGACCTTCGAAGTTGAAGGTGAAGAGGCCGTCGATGTCGGCAAAACGCACCCGGTCGGTGCCGAAGTTCGGCACGTGCAGGATCTCGCGCGCCTCGCTGTCACAGCCCAGCTTGTTGGCGATGAGACCGCTCTCCTGCTCGCTCGCCTCGATCACCACGGCGCCGGCGCCGTCGCCAAACAGCACGGCGGTATCGCGACGGGCCCAGTCCAGCAGATAGGTGAGTCGCTCGGCGCCGA
This sequence comes from Aeromonas sp. FDAARGOS 1403, assembly GCF_019047325.1. Classification (NCBI taxonomy): domain Bacteria; kingdom Pseudomonadati; phylum Pseudomonadota; class Gammaproteobacteria; order Aeromonadales; family Aeromonadaceae; genus Aeromonas; species Aeromonas sp. FDAARGOS 1403. The sequence continues at coordinate 1,974,043 of NZ_CP077249.1, forward strand.
TCACCAGCACCTTCTTCATCATGCCGGTCTGTACCAGCGAGGTGGCGACCGAGAGGGAGTAGACGAAACCGGTGCAGGCGGCGTTGAGGTCGAACACGGCGGCATTGGTGGCGCCCAGCTTCTTCTGCACCGCGGAGGCGGCGCTCGGCAGCAGGTTGTCCGGCGTGGCGGTGGCCAGGATGATGCCGTCGAGGTCGCTGGCTTCCAGTCCGGCGCAGGCCAGCGCACGACGCCCGGCCAGGGTGGCCAGATCGGAGGTGCTGACGTGGGAGATGCGGCGAGCCTTGATGCCGGTGCGCGGGTAGATCCACTCATCCGACGTATCCATGATGGTGCTGAGGTCGTCGTTGGTCAGTACGGAGGGAGGCAGGCATTTGCCCCAGCCTGTGATATTGGCGTATTTCATCTTGTTACCGCTTCTCAAGTGGATCGCCCGCGGGCGGAAAATCGCGCAATTATGCCGCACGGGGCAACCACTGTCATCTTGTGGTCATGGTTATCTGGCTGCAGGGTCGCGTCAGGTTGCGGGGGCCGGCGGGAAATTTCGCTTAAACCACAGGGCTTGGCTGCCCTAAGATAGGGCTTTCGCCACTGGATGGAACCACCCCTTGCACAAAGCCAATCTCAACCTGCTGCCCACCCTCAAGGTGCTGCTGGAGACCCGCAACATCAGCCGGGCGGCGGAGCTGCTGCACCTGAGCCAGCCTTCCATCAGCAAGCAGCTTGGCCAGCTGCGCAGCGAGTTTGGCGACGAGCTGCTGGTGCGGGAGGGGCAGCGCTGGCTGCTGACGCCACGGGCCGAGGCGCTGGCCGCCCAGCTGGCGGACTCCCTCGGTGCGCTGGAGCGACTCTACGAGGCTCCCGGTTTTGACCCGAGTCGCTGCGAGCGGGTGTTCCGGCTCGCCTCCTCCGATTACGTGGCCCAACATATCCTGCCGGACATCTGCGCGGCGCTGGCCAGGGAGGCGCCGCTGGCGGCGCTGGAGTACAGCCTGTGGGACAAGCGCCTGCTGCCGCAACTGTGGCAATCCGAGCTGGACATGGTCTCCACCATCACCGAACTGGTGCCGGATCAGATCCGCGGCCTGCATCAGGGGGAAGACCGGCTGGTGGTGTTGATGGGCAGCCACCATCCGTTGGCGGGGCGCTCGCTGAGCCTGGATGACTACCTCGCCTGGCCCCATTTGCAGGTGAGCGGCGGGGGTGACAAGGACAGCCCGGTGGAACAGGTGTTGGCACCCCAGGGGCTGAGTCGGCGCTGGTTTGCCCGGGTACCTTTTTTTCAGGCGGCGGTAGAGGTGTTGCTGCGCACCGACTGCCTGTTGACCACCCCGGCTCACATCGCCTGGCAGCTCTCCTGCGAGCACGCCCTGCACTTTTGTGATCTGCCGTTTGTCAGCCGCACCCAGCAGTATCATCTGCTGTGGCACCAGCGCCACCATCAGGATCCGGCCCACAAGTGGTTTCGCGAACTGGCCTATCCCTTCCTGCGCGAGCACCTGCAGCGCACGGTGGCGGCGAGCCGCAAGGTGTTGAACCCGCCCCGCTAGCAACAGACGCTTGTGTTGGCCTATAGCCATTGGCTATGGGTTCTATTCCCAACTTTCACTTCTGGCATAACCAGGGGCCCTTTACCCTGAGCGCAGACATTCATATTCCGCTTGAGACAAGGAACACCATGGAATTGACGAGTTGGCTGGCACTGGCCGCAATCTGCGTGATGGGCGCCATCAGCCCGGGGCCGAGCCTGGCGCTGATTATCCGCAACACGGTGCAGGGAGGGCAGGGGCACGGTGTGGCCACCGCCCTTGGCCACGGCCTCGGAGTCGGCATCTATGCGCTGATCACGGCTTTGGGCCTCGCCATCCTGATCACCCAGACCCCGCTGCTGTTTGATGTTATCCGTTACGGCGGCGCCGCGTTTCTCGCCTGGCTCGGGGTCAAGGCGTTGCTGGCCAAACCCGCCAAGGGGGAGGCGAGTGAAGAGGTGCATCAGCTGCGCGGTCGGCAAGGCGCCTTTGAAGGCTTTATGGTGGCCTTTCTCAACCCCCAGCTCGCGGTCTTCTTCATCGCCCTGTTCAGCCAGTTTGTGCATGCCGATACCGGCTGGCGCGAGGGGGGCATCATGATGCTGACCGCCGGCGGGATCGACGCCGTCTGGTATGTGCTGGTGGCGCTGGTGCTCTCTCGTGGTCCCGTGCTGGCCTGGCTCAAGGCCAAGTCCTTCGTCATCGACAAGGTGAGCGGTCTGGTGCTGCTGGGGCTGGCCTTGAAGGTGGTGCTCTGATCCAATCCTGTATTTTGCGGTGATCTTAAGCGGGATCAAGGCAGGGAGGGGGGCAATGCCCTAGAGTGGCGCCCATTTGCTGTCCGCCCTGATCCCGAGACCATGCACCAGAACAAGCACCCGTTAAGCCACCACAACCGGTTGGAGCTGCTGGCTCCGGCCAAGAACCTCGCCTACGGCATCGAAGCCATCAACCACGGCGCCGATGCCGTCTACATGGGCGGCCCCGCCTTTGGCGCCCGCAGCGCGGCGGGCAACTCCATTGAGGATATCGAAGCGCTGGCGCGCCATGCCCATCGCTTCGGTGCCCAGGTCTTTGTCGCCTTCAACACCCTGCTGCACGATCACGAGCTGGAACAGGCCCGGCGGCTGACTCACCAGATCTACGAAGCCGGTGCCGATGCGCTGATCGTGCAGGATATGGGGCTGTTGGCGCTCGACTTGCCCCCCATCGCGCTGCACGCCAGTACCCAGACCGACAACCGCACCCCGGAGAAGGTGAAATTTCTGCAGGATGTGGGCTTCTCCCAGGTGGTGCTGGCGCGTGAGCTGTCCCTTGCGCAGATCCGCGAGATAAGCGCCACGACCAATGTGCAGCTGGAGTTCTTTATCCACGGCGCGCTCTGCGTCTCCTACAGCGGTCAGTGCAACATCAGCCATGCCCGCACCGGCCGCAGCGCCAACCGCGGCGAATGTGCCCAGCTCTGCCGCCTGCCCTGCTCGTTGCAAAAGCCGGACGGTGAAGTGCTAGTGGCCGACAGCCACCTGCTCTCCCTCAAGGACATGGATCAGACCGACAACCTGGAGGCGCTGATCGAGGCGGGGATCCGCTCCTTCAAGATTGAAGGGCGTCTCAAGGGGCTCGATTACGTCAAGAACGTCACCGCCTGGTATCGCCAGAAGCTCGACGCCATTCTGGAGCACCGCAGCGATCTGGTTGCCTCCTCGGCCGGCCGTTGCAGCTACAGCTTCACACCGGATCCGAAAAAGAGCTTCAACCGCGGCAGCACTGACTACTTCCTCCATGGCCGCCAGCCCGGTATCGACTCCACCAGGAGCCCGAAATACGTGGGCGAGCCGCTGGGCCGGGTCACCAGAGTCAACAAGGATGGCATCGAGATCGACGGCAAGCAGGTCACCCTCAACAACGGCGATGGCCTTGGCTTCTTCAAGCAGAACAACGAGCTGGTGGGGATGCGCCTCAACAAGGTGGAAGGTAAGCAGTTACTCCTGTCAGAGCGCATGCCGGGCTTGAAGGTAGGCACGGAAATCTACCGCAACCACGATCAGGCGTTCAGCAAGATGCTGGAGAAGACCAGCGCCGATCGCCGCATCCGGGTCGATATGGTGCTTGCTGAGTGCGATGAGGGCTTGCGCCTTACGCTTACCGACGAGCAGGGCATCAGTGCCGCCGTCGCACTCCCCTGCGACAAGCTGCCTGCCGACAACCCGGAGCGGGCACTGCAACAGGCGCGCGATCAGCTCGGCAAACTCGGCAATACCCTGTTCGTGGCGCGCAAGGTTGAGTTGGCGTTTACTCACCCGCTATTCATTGCCGCATCCATGCTCAACGGTTTGCGCCGGGATGGCATCGCCGCGCTGGAGGCTGCCCGTCTGGCCGGCTACCAGCGCCCCGAGCGGCGCATCGCCCTGCGGGATATCCATTATCCCCAGCACCGTCTCTCCTACCTTGGCAACGTGCTGAACAGCGCGGCCGAGCAGTTCTTCCGCGAGCACGGGGTGGAGCGCATCGCCCCCGCCTATGAGGCGAACAAGGAGGAGCGGGAAGTGGTGCTGATGATCACCAAACACTGTATCCGTTACAGCCAGAACCTCTGCCCGAACGAGGTGCCGGGCCTCAAGGCAGAGCCGTTGGAGCTTAAGATGGGCAAGGAGACCTTCCGCCTGCGCTTTGACTGTCACCGCTGTGAAATGCACGTGATGGGGAGTTTGAAACGCTGAGGAGCACGATGCCGCTAGGTTCCATGCACATGGCTGGGGTTGTGTGACCCGTTTTGCCTTGAGTTATCATCCTGTGCCAGGGATCCCCAGCAAGCTGCAAGGAAGGACCTATGCTCGCACTCTCCATCGTGGCGCCCCATGGCGCCAATATTGCTTCGGGCAAGAAGACGCTCGAGGTTCGCTCGTGGTTGCCTCCCTCACTGCCCATTCGCGACCTGCTGATCGTTGAAAATGGCCGATACCTCAGCGCCGATCATCCTGTGGATCCGGCCGGTCGAGCGGTCGCCCTGGTTGATATCGAGGAGGCCCATGAGTGGCAACCCGATGAGGTGTTGGCCGCCTGCTCCGGGGGCTGGGAGCCGGGTTACTTTGCGTGGCGGCTGTCCAACGTGCGTCCTGTGGTCGATGGGCCCGTGGTGCCGGCGCAGAGGAAGTTGTATGAGGTAGACGGCTCGGGCGTTCTGGGCGCACATTGCGGCTAAGACAGGGCTGGGCAGAGGAACAGGCATCGGCTTGTGGGTTGATACCCATGGAGAGTGTTATCGGAGGTGGTGAGGTGGCCGCACAGCCCCTTCGATACTGCACAGAGCAAGCTTGGTGCGAGCAGCATGTACAGGGATGGCGCCCCTGCTGGATTGCCGGTGTGGGGAGGTGCCTTCAAGATTTTCAATTATTGGAATTTATTCAGAAACGCCTCTAATGCCTCTCCTGGGTTCTCTTTTTCAGATGAGATCATGCTGATCCCCCATTGCTCAAGGACGGCCTCTTGTACCGGATTCGACCTGGCCGAGAAAATATACGATTTCGGCTGGGCATCACCCGCCCGGTTGGCTTTCCATAATTTGGAAAGTTTGTAAAATAAAAGCCGCAGGTTGATATCGGCCAAACTATACCCGATAAACAGCACTGATTTACCCAGCACATCCGAACGCAGTTTTATATCCAGTGGTGTTTCGAATTCAAGCCGCTCAAAATAGCTGGTCTCATCAATGACAATGGACTTGTCATCATCAAAATCACCATGGAATTTTACAACTTGTACCTTGTCACTTTTGATCCTGGTAAAGTCTGATACCGATGCGATTTTGGTAAATGGCTTGCCATAATATGCAAGGGCATGCTCTATCCAGCGGTCATAGTTGGTGGTGTATATTATCGGAAAGTTAGCTTTGGCAATGTATTCATGGACTTTGGATGTTGAAATATCAATGTCAGGTGAATGCCAAACTCTGTCCATCCAGCTTCTTAAAGGGCCTATGCTGCCTTTTTGTAATCGATAATATTCTGCCAGCGCATAGTGGTCGCCAAAAGATTTATATATTTCAGGCTCATAGCCGAGATCCTTGGCGATCTTGTCGAGCAGGGTTGACCATGATGGAAGACCAAGGTTCATCGATACCCCGGCCCCTACAAAAAGAATGACGTTGCCCTGTCTAAAGGCAGATAGTAGCTGCTCCATATTTAATCTCTCCTTAATAAATATGGTTCTGCCACTATACTCGGGTTAGAAAAATCGATGAAATCGTAAATCTGCAGTGGATATTGTTTTATGATAGATAGTGTCTATGGTTTACAGGTATTGCATTATCTTTCACTGATATTCTCCAGTTGCAGCAACGCCTTTTTAATCTCCAGTCCCCCCGCATAGCCGGTCAGGCTGCCGTTCTGGCCGATCACCCGATGGCACGGAATGATGATCGAGAGCGGGTTGCGGCCGTTGGCGGCGCCCACCGCCCGCACCGCATTGGGCTTGCCGATGGCGCGGGCGATGTCGCCGTAACTGCGGGTCTCGCCGTAGGGGATGTCGCACAGCGCCTGCCAGACTGCTTGCTGAAACGCCGTGCCTCTTGGTGCGAGCGGCAGGGTGAAGCGTTGCAGGCGGCCGGCAAAGTAGGCTTCAAATTGCGCGAGAAAAGGGGCCAGCGCCGTCTTGTCCTGTTGCCAGTCGCGCATGTCGGGCAGTGTGCGCAGTCCCGCCACAAAGTCCACGTGCAGCAGGCCGCGCTCGTCGATGGCCACCAGCAGATCGCCGCAGCGGCTGGGCAAGATGTCATAGCGGATCATGGAGTTGTCTCCTCTGCTTGGTTGTCGCTTGCTGCGCCGCCTTGTGTCGGCTCGGTCAGCAGTGCCGATTCGGTCAACAGTGCTGGCTGCTCGCTCATGGCATGCCACAGCCAGCTCGCCGCGTAGCCGCGCCAGGGTCGCCACCTTTCGCTGTGGGCCAATACCGCTTTCACCGGCAACTTGGTGCCGCCCCCCAGCGCTTTTTGCAGCACCAGATCCGAGGCGGGGAAGGCATCCGGATCCAGCCCGCAGCGCAGCCGCCAGTAAGCCACCGTCCAGGGGCCGATGCCGGGTAGCGCCAGCAGTTGTTCATCGCTGGCGCAGGTCAAGCTCAACTCGCCGCTGGCCAGCGCCTGTGCCAGCCCCTGCAGCGTTCGGATCCGGCTGCCGGGCATGCCGATACCGTCCAGGTTCAGCTCGCACAGCTGGGTGGGGGTGGGCAACTGCGCCACCCCGAATTGCACCTCGGTGCGTGCCACCAGCCGCCCGAGTATGGTGATGGCCCCCTTGACCGACACCTGCTGGCCGACGATGGCGCGCAGCATCACCTCGTACTCGTCCCAGCCGGCGGGCAGCCGAACCCCCGGCCAGCGTGCCTGCAGGCGCGCCAGCAGCGGATCCTGCCCGAGCCGCGCACCGATGCGCTGCATGTCGGCATCGAGATCCCACATCCGGCGCACCCGATACAGCAGATCAGGCAGCGCGGCGGGCGGCAGATCATGGACGCTGAGCTGCAGGCTGTGCCCCTTGCCCTGGCTGATGCGTACCCGTGCGAGCCGATCGCCGACCCGGTGCAGGCGTTCATACACCTCGCCATCTACCCGCTCCAGCCCCGGAATGGCGCGCAGCCGGTAGAACGCCAGCATGGCCGCCACGTCGTAAGGGGGGCGGTAGGGCAGTTGCAGCGTGAGCATCGCCCCCTCCTCGGTCTGTGGCGCAGACTGCGGCAGGGCGGCGTCGTCGCCGGTTGGCTCGCTCTGACGGCGCAGCGCCCGCGGTGCCAGCCCGTATGCCTGCTGCCAGGCGTCGTTGAAGCGGCGAATGCTGGCAAAGCCTGCCGCAAACGCGATGTCGGTGATGGGCAGCCGGGTTTCGGTCAACAGCCGCTTGGCGAGCAGCAGCCGGCGCGTCTGCTCCACTTGTTTCGGTGAGGCGCCGAGGTGCTGCTCGAACTGGCGGCGCAGCGTGCGCTCACTGATGCCGGCCTGTTCCGCCAGGATGGTGAGCGAGCGTTCCGCCAGCTCGCCGCGATCGATCCGGGCCAGCAGGCGTGCCAGCATCGGCGGCAGATCGCCGGGCGCAGCGGGCGCGAGCTCAGGCCGGCAGCGCAGGCAGGGGCGCAGGCCGTGCTGCTCCGCTGCGGCGGCGCTTTGGAAGTAGCGCACGTTGTGCTCGTGCGGTGGCCGCGCCGGACAGACAGGCCGGCAGTAGATGCCGGTGGAGAGCACGCCGGTAAAGAAGCGACCGTCGAAACGTGCATCGCGGGCCAGGCGGGCGGCATGGCACTGCTCGGCGCTGAGCGGCAGGCCTGACTCATCCTCTGGGGCCGGCGGCATCGTCATGACGTGATCTGTTGGCATCGGTGGCTCCTTGTGCCGAAAACGGGGTGGGCACGGCGGCCCGGATGAGTGAGAGACTAAGCAGGAACGAAGGCTATGACTAGCCAGAAACGGACAGCAATTGAAATAAAGCCGATGCCGTGTGCACGGTATGAAAAACAGATCGGTTTGAGGGGGCAAGTGTGCGAATCTGGGCTGACAACATCCAAGGAGGAGAGAGCCATGCCAGGACCCGCACGTGCCGGCGCCCTGATCTACGCCAGGGATCCCGGCCTGCTGAGCCACTTTTATCGCACCCTGCTGCAGATGGAGATCCGCAGCCAGAGTGACGAGCTGATCGTGCAAGAAAACGCCGACATCCAGCTGTTGCTGCACGCGATCCCCGCTCCCTATGCTGAGCAGGTGGTGATCACCACGCCGCCGCAGCTGCGCGAGCAGGGCGCTATCAAGCTGTTTTTCACCGTGCCTAGCCTCGCCTGGGCGGAGGCGAAAGCGGCCGATCTCGGTGGCGGCCTGCTGCCGCAGCAGTGGTCAGGCCCAGGCTTCGTGGTGCGCAATGCGTTTGACCCCGAGGGCAACATCTTGCAGCTGCGCGAGTTTATTGGCGTGCCGGACGGGCGCTGAGGCGCCACGCCGCCATGAAAAACGGGGCCGCGAGGCCCCGTTTGTTATCAGCTGGCGGGCGAGCCGGCCCCTTATTTCAGATAGCGCTGCTCGAGGTGTTTGCGCAGCCAGTGCGGATTCAGCGCCTCGCCAGTGGCGCGGCTGACCAGCTCGTCGGTGCTGTAGCGGCTGCCCTGGGACCAGATGTGGCGACCCAGCCAGGCGAAGATCTCCGGCAGGCGGCCCGCCGCGATCAGCTCGCCCATGCTGCCGAGCTCCCGCTCGAGCGCGAAGCGCAGCTGCGCCGCGTACATGGCGCCGAGCGTGTAGCTCGGGAAGTAGCCGAACGAGCCGTCGGTCCAGTGAATGTCCTGCATGCAGCCATTCTGGTAGTTACCCTGGGTGGAGAGCCCCAGCCACTGCTGCATCTTGGTGTCCCACAGCGCGGGGATGTCTGCCACCTCGATGCGCCCCTCGATAAGGTCGCGCTCCAGCTCGTAGCGCAGGATGACGTGGGCCGGGTAGGTCACCTCGTCCGCATCGACCCGGATAAAGCCGGGCTCGACCCGGTTGTAGAGCTTGGCCAGGTTTGCCGGTGCCAACGCCGCCTGCTCGCCGAAGTGGGCGCGAATGTGCGGCGCCAGCAGCGCCAGGAAGGCGGGATCATGGCCGAGCTGCATCTCGCAGAACAGGCTCTGGCTCTCGTGAATGCCCATGGAGCGCGCCTCGGCCACCGGCTGGCCCAGCAACTGGCGCGGCAAGCCTTGCTCGTAACGGGCGTGGCCGGTTTCGTGGACGATACCCATCAGGCTGGAGACGAACTCCTGCTCGTTGTAGCGGGTGGTGATGCGCACGTCGGTCGGCACCCCGCCGCAGAACGGGTGGCTGCTCACATCGAGCCGGCCATGGGCAAAATCGAAGCCGAGCAGCCCCATCACCTGCTGGCCGAGCGCCTGCTGGGCGGCGATGGGGAAGGGGCCTTGCGGGATCAGGATGGTTTCGCTCTTTTGCTGCTCACTCACTTGTTGGATGAGGGAGGGCAGCCAGCCGGTCAGATCGCCGAAGATCTCGTCGAGCCGGGCGCTGGTCATGCCCGGCTCATAGAGCGCCAGCATGGCATCGTAGGGGCGTACCCCCAGCGCGTCGGCACGCAGGCGAGCCACCTTGCGCGAGAGCGTCACCACCTCGGTGAGGTTGGGGGCAAAGCCCGCCCAGTCGTTCTCCTTGCGCTGGCGGCGCCAGGCGTGCTCGCACTTGCTGCCGGCGAGCGACAGCGCCTCCACGAGATCCCCGGGCAGCAGGCTTGCATCCTGCCAGTGGCGCTTGATTTCGCGCAGGTTGGCACGCTGGATCTCGTCCAGCGGCTCGCTCTCGGCCTTGGCAATCCAGTCGCCCAGTTCGGGGGCGGTGCGCTTGTGGTGGATCAGCAGTCCCAGTTCGGCCATGGCCTCGGCGCGGGCTTCGTTGCCCCCCTCCGGCATCATGGCGGCCTGATCCCAGCCACAGATGGCCGAGAGGTGGGAGAGCCGGTGCAGCTGCTGCTGATGTTGTTCAAGTTTCTGATATGACATGGGATTGTCCTTGTTATCGTCCCTGATGGCGTGCACCCCGTACCTGGCATGCTCGGGGCCGATCGATGCTAACACTGCCCTCGTGCGTTTTACCACCCTGGCTTAGGATGACTGACCAGATGACGGGCGCTGGCTAGCCGAGCCGCTTCTGGTGGCGTTCGCGGTTCTCCGCCTTCTTACGCTCGCTCTTGCGTAGCAGCACGTAGAGGGCACCACCGCCGCCGTGACGACGCTCGGCGCTGTGCATGGCCATCACCGCCGGCAGTTGCGGCAACCAGGCGCTGACATAGCTCTTCAGCAGGGCGCGCGGCGTGCTGCGCTCTCCCTTGCCGTGCAGGATCAGCAGGCAACGGATGTCGTGCAGCTCGCAATCCGCAATGAACTGCACCAGGCTCTGGCGCGCTTCGTTCAGGGTCTTCTGGTGCAGATCCAGGCTCGCCTGCAGCTCGTACTTGCCGAGCCGCAGCTTCTTGTAGACCCCCTCCTGCACCCCGTCGCGCTTGAAGCCGACGATGGCGTGGGGGTCGAGCATCTCGACCGCTTCCATGCTGAGGTGATCCAGGGCGAGTTGTTCGGCGGTGGCGGCCTGGCGCCGCGCCAGCTGGGCGTCGGTCGGGCTGCTGGCCGTCTGGAGGCGGACATGGTCGTTGCGAATGGGGCGCACATCGGCCACTTCATTACGAAACAGTGAGAGTTCGTCGTTTTGAGACACGGCAGGCTCCCCGCAGGTGGAATGAGCGGCCATTATAGCGGGCGGGGGCGGATCTGAAAGTGGCGGGCGCGGCAGTGGCGCGGGTCTGCTCAGACCCTGAGCAAAGGGGGAGGTGAGGGCGGGATCAGGCGATCGGGGATCGCCTGACGCAGGCTTATTGGCCCTCTTTCGGCGGCTTGGCGTTCATCACCTTGTAGATGAAATAAGCCGCGTAGGAACTGATCAGCAGGAAGGTACCGATAATCACCAACATGGACATCAGTCCCACGCTGTTGCCGAACATCAGGTTCATCCAAAAATCCATCTCGTGCACTCCTGTCATCCCATTGATGACAGGCATGATAGATACCTCTTTGGGAGCAAAGAGATGATCTCGATCAAGTCCCCTTGTGGTTATTTAATCGGCAGCCGGATCTGTGAGCCTCCTCCCAGTTCAAGACCCTGACGGGGCCGGTGTGGCCCCGTCGGCGCCTATTGGCGGGCAGGCTTGCGCGGGCCTGGCTCGGTGAGCGGGGTGATGCGCCAGCCCTGCTGCTCCAGCAGGGCGAGCAGCCCTTGGTCGCCGTAAAGATGCAGCGCCCCTACCACGATGAAACTCTCGTTGGGCAGGGTGGACCACTTCTTCAGCCAGTTGTGGTTGCGCTCCGCCAGCAGGGTCTGTTCCAGCCAGGCCTGCAGTTTGGGCGGTGCCATCTCCGATTTGAGCAGGTTGATGAGGGTCGCCTCGTCCCCCTCTTCCCACGCCTTCATCACCTCGCCAAAGCCGCGCTCGAGCTCGGGCAGTTCGTCCAGGGTGCTCTCCAGCATCAGGGTCTGGTTGTCACCGACGCTGGCGAGGTAGCCGAGCTGCTCGAGCAGGGTCTCGAAGCCGATGATGGGCTTGCCGCCGTCGGTGGCCTGTTTGGCGAAGTGCTGATCCACCCCGAGCGCGCTGCGAAAATCGGTGCGCTCCAGCGCCGCCTGGGTGAGGGTGATGGCGGCGAACCAGGGGCGCAGCGGGGCCAGCATGTTCTCGGTCAGGCCGTTCTGGCCGGCGGCGATGATGGTACGCCGGTAGAGGTCGAGCGGTATGTGCTCCTTGAGGGTCTTGCCGTCCACCAGCCGGGTGATGGCCCCCATCTCCTGCCACTGCTGCTGGCTGATGTGGGTCAGATCGACCTCCAGCACCAGGGCGCGGCTCTGCAGCCAGGCCCGCTCGATGGGGTCGGGCAGCGGATAGAGCGAGGGCTTGCCCGCGTGGATGGAGCCCAGCAGCCAGTGCTGCTGATCGCCCTTGCTGACCTTATAGAAGGCGGGGTCGGCAAAGGCGCTCAGCGGCAGCAGCAAGCAGAGCAGGAAGGGGAGCAGCAGGCGATGGAGTCTCATTGGGCACCTTATGTCAGCGGATGGCTTCTCTTCGTCACAATAACCCCTATGATAAGTCCTCATTTGTCACAGCCAAGAGGTTTTCCCATGCCCCACCTTCGTTTTCGGGCCGTCTCCGTCGACACCCTCAAGCAGATAAGCGCCCCTCTGCTGGCGGATCTCTGCGCCCTCACCGGGGGCAAACCTGAGTTCGTCACCCTGGAGTGCATCGACAGTCACTGGGTGCGCGAGGGGGAGCGCGAGGCCGGCTTTCCGTTTGTCGAGCTGGTCTGGTTCGAACGCCCGCAGGAGTTGCAGGACGCGGCCGCGGCGCTGATCACCCGCCACCTGAAAGCTGTGCTGGGGGAGCAGACCTATGTGGTGGTGCAGGTGCTGCCCATCGTCAAGAGCTGCTATTACAGCAACGGCCAGCACTACTGAGCGGGGACGGCCAGGGGTGGCGGCTTGGCTGATTCAAGCCACTCTGATGCCGGTTGGTGGAGATGAGACGAGAGGCGACGATGCTCGTCGTCGCCTCTGGTTGCCAGTAGTGTGCGGGCGTGCCGGGGGGGCGAAGCGGTTGCCGTCAGGCCGACTTGGCGAGGATCCGGTCGAGCAGGCGGCTTGGCAACAGGCGGCGCAGCACCCCGAACAGCCGGGTCGGTAAGGTGACCGGGTAGCGGTGTTTTGGGCGCGGGCTGCCGAGTGCGTGCAACAGCGGTGCGATGCAGGCTTCGCTTGGCAGGGTAAAACCGCGGGCACCCCCTTCGCGCTCCAGCCGGCTCAGGGTCTGCTGGTAGGCGGCCTGATGGCGGCTGGTTGCGGGATCTATGTGGCGCAGGAAGGCGGCGCGGGCATTGGCCCGAAAGCGGGTGTCGATGGGGCCCGGCTCGATCAGGCTGATCTGCACGCCGCTGCCTGCCAGCTCCAGGCGCAGGGTATCGGTATACCCTTCCAGCGCGAACTTGCTGGCGTTGTAGGCGCCGCGATACTTCATGGCCACCAGCCCCAGCACTGAGCTGTTCTGCACGATGCGCCCCTCGCCGGCCGCCAGCATGGCCGGCAGCAACTGGCGAATGAGGTGGTGCCAACCGAACAGGTTGGTGTCGAACTGCTCGCGCAGCGCCTGGGTGGGCAGATCCTCCAGCGCGCCGGGCTGGCCGTAGGCGCCGTTGTTGAACAGGCCATACAGGCGGCCACCGGCCAGTGCCTGTGCCTCGGCCGCGCCCCTCTCTATGCTGGCCTCGTTGGCCAGATCCAGCTCGACCGCCAGCAAACCCAGCTGGCGCAGCTGCGTCACGTCCTCGGCCTTGCGGGCGGAGGCGATGACGGTGTAGCCGTGCTGGCCGAGCGCCTTGGCGGCGGCCAGGCCGATGCCGCTGGAACAGCCGGTGATCAGAACGAAGCGGGACATGGTCGCATCCTTGTGGTGACGGGGCAGGCAGAAGCGCCTGCGGCTTTGCATGTTAACCCGCTGATCAGAAAAAAGAAAACCGGGCCAATCGGCCCGGTTTGCTAACTTCAACCACCTGCTTACAGGATGGTGAACGGCATGATGATGTGGAACTTGACGTCTTTCTCGGAGGCGAAGATGTTGGGGTATTCGGTCCAACCGCCGCCCTGGCTGATGTCGTTGTTGTAATCGGTGTAGTGCAGCTTGAACAGGGTGCCCTTCAGCTTGCCATCCTGCACTGTGTACATGACGTCGAAGTTGGCTGCCCATTCGGTATCTTCACCGTTGGTGGCCTTGGTGCCGTCGCCTTTCTGGATATCCCAGCCGTAGGCACCGGAGACACCGACGGACCAGCCAGGTGCGCCCACCAGGTCATCCAGGGAGCGGGTCACGCCGAAGAACAGCGCTTTTTCGTTGTTGGCGTTCCAGTCGGAGCGGGAGTCCCACCAGATCTCGTTCGCGCCCTGGGAGTTGCCGTAGCCACGGGTCAGACGGGGCAGGTAGTTGCCTTCGTTACCCTCGGCCTTGGTCCACAGACCTTCCAGACGGAAGCCGTACGGGCCCATGCCCCAGGCGGCGGTCAGCGCTTGCTGCCATGCCAGGCCGTCGTAAGTCTCGATGTCGGCACCGCCCTTCTGATAGGTCTCGGTGTCGGAGCCGTAGAACTGGTAGCTGGTGGAGAGGCCGCCCAGCACGTCAAACTTGTGGGCCAGCTTGAAGTGGTAGCTGTCCATGTAGTTTTCGGAGTTACCGTAAGAACCGGTAATGGAGGTGCCGTTTTCGAAGGTGTAACGCGCCGCTACACCCTGGATGTAGTCGATGACGTTTTCATCGGCGAACGGATCCATCCATGCCTTGGCGCGGGAGAACTTCTGGGTCTCCTTGTACCAGGGAGATTTGTACTCGTCGGCGATGGCGTAGGTCAGGTAGAGGCCACCGAAGTTACCCTCGATCTGGCCACCACGGTAGGTACCCGGCTGATAGGACCAGTTCACGCCGATCACGCCCGGTACGTAGAGTTGGGTCAGGCCGCCCTTGGCGGTGAGGGCACCGTCCAGCGCCTTGAATTTCAGCGAGGCGTTGGCCAGGCTGAAGCCGCCTTCCGGGGAACCGTCCTTGTAGTTTTCGCCCCATTTGTTGCCGGCGAAGGAGAATTCGTTCTCCTGGTTGACCGGGTGGTTCTCGGTCACGGCCAGGTCATAGGCACCGAAACCGCCCACATCGATACCCACCACGTCCCAGGCGTAGCCGGAGTTGAAGTTCAGGGAGGCCTGGGTGGTGGCGTGGCTCAGGTTGGACTGGTACTTGCCTTCTTTGTTCTTGGCAGTGGGGTCGCCGTCGATACGCTGACGATCACGCTGGAAGTAGAAGAGGCCACCGTTGAGTTTGCCTTCTTCATAGAATTTGCTGGCGGCGGCTGCATAGGCGGGACCTGCTTCGTCGGCAGCCAACACCATACCGGGGGCGAGCATGGCAGCAACGACGGCTGCGCTCAATGCGGCACGTTTGAAGATCACTTTTTCCATTTTGTATTGCTCCTGATTTTATGGACTTAGCTTTTTTGTCCGGCAGTCAGGCAGGTGCCCGCCGCTCGGTATTGGCATTGCAATCAAGACCCCGAAGGGCAAAAAGTTCGAGTATGTCGGCTGCGGCCGCGACGTCTTGGCACATCTGCGGTGGGTGCAGTTCTGTTCATCACATATTTTGTTTTTTTGTGTTCCGATACTTGGCTATCGGACAGCTCAAGAGTACGTTCGCGGTGCGAAATATCAATGGAAAGTTCCCACCAAGTTTCAAAAATATGACCGAGTGCAAATAATCATGACGCTCGTTGTGGACACTTCCAGCCCGCTCATAACGGCGATGACAACGTTTTCAGATGAAATTGCCGGCCGATCCGGACGGATCGCACTGTGCAGAGGGATCTTTCCTCGTTAACCTGCGGATAACAGATAATTTTGTGCCACAAAAAAAGATAAACCCCTGCGCGATGGCAGGGGCCGGGTTGGGGGCGCCGGCTGAACCGGCGCGGCTCAGGCCTGGTGGCCGAGGATGCGCGGGATCTGGCTGGCCTGGTGGTGGATGTGCTCCGACACCTGCACCGAGAGGCGGCTGCCCTGGCGGGCGTGCTGGCTGATGCGGCCGATGAGATCGGCAAAACTGGCCAGCTTGTGCTCCTGGCTCTTGGCGTTGTCGGCCCCCTGCAGGGCGATGACCGCCGTGCTGCGCGCCATCTCCCGCACCGCCTGGGTGGTCTGGCGCAGCTGCTCCGCCTGTTGACGCTGGGCGGCGGCCTCTGCGGTGATCCGCGCCAGTACTGTGCCGAGCTGATCCCCCGCCTGGGTCAGTCTGGTCAGGATCTCGGTGATCTGGCCGAGGGAGCGCTGGGTATCGGCGGAGAGGTGGCGCACTTCGTCGGCCACCACCGCGAAACCGCGCCCCTGTTCCCCGGCCCGGGCCGCCTCGATGGCCGCATTGAGCGCCAGCAGATTGGTCTGCTGGGAGATGTGACCAATCACATCGACGATGGCGGTCACATCTTCCACCGAGCGCTTGAGCTGGGCCAGGGCGCCACCGCTCTCGTCGATGGCGAGCCCGGTCTGGGCGGTGGCCTGCAACATGCCCCCCACCAGCTGCTCGCTCTGGCTCATGGAGTGCTCGTTGTGCTGGGCGTGCTGCGCTATCTCGGCGGCCACCTGGTGTACCTCGCCGGCCAGCTGGTTCAGCTCGCTCATCATCAGATCGCTCTCGTCCACCGCCTGCTCCGTGGTGCGGGTGCTGTGATGGATCTCCTGCACCTGGTTGACCATTCCCTGCAGGCTTTGCGACACCGCCGACAGCTGGCCCTCTTTCTGCTGCTGATCCTGTTGCAGGCGCAGGATGAGGCGGTTGTAGCTGGCGACGATGTCGGCCAGCTCGTTGCGCTCGCGCCCCTCTGGCAGGGTCTCGGCCTGCCCGGTCTCGTCGAGCTGCAGGAAGGCCGCGCGCAGGCGTAGCAGCGGCCTGACCAGCCAGCGGCGCTGCACCAGCGCAAACAGCAGGGCGACCAGCACCAGACAGAGCGCCAGGCTGCCGAGGATGGCGGCCAGCCGCTGGTTGACCGCCTGGCGGGCGGCGGCCAGTTCGCTGCCCATCTGGCCGGTGGCCTGCAGCATCTGGTCAATGTCCTGCTGCACCGCCTGGCGTGCCTGCTGCTGCTGTTGCAGCGCCTTGCGGCTGTTCTCCAGCTCCTGCGGGTAGCGCTTGAGCAGCGAGATCAGCTCGGCCTTGGGGAGATCCCCCAGTTCCTTGCGCTCCGGCTCCCCCAGGGTGAACTCGTCGGCGGGAGGCGCCTCGAAAAGCGCCAGACTCGGCAGGGCCGCCAGCTGCTCGGCCTGTTTTTGCAGGGCCGCCAGCTCGAATTGCAACCCTTCCAGCAGCTTGGGGCTGGCCTGCTCCATGTAGTTCTGGCGCAGGTGAGCGAGCGCCGGCAGGGCCGCCAGCAGGTCGCCTGCCAGCTGGCGATAGCGCTCGGCACTGGCCGGGTCGCTCCCCGTCGCCCCTTGCTGACCGTATCGCAGCAGCGCCCTGGCCTGATCGGTCAGCTCGTTCTCGGCATTTTGCAGCAGCCACTGGCTGTTGCCGGAGAGCTTGCCCGCCGCCAGATAGTCGCTGTCGATGCGCGCTCCCATCTGCTCGAGCAGGGTGCGCAGCGGGGCAGTGAGCGCCCCATTCTGTTGGGAGAGCTGGGCGAGCGCCTGCTTGCGCACCCCTTCGGCCTCGGTCAGCCGCAGCGGATCGCCGCTGGCGAGGTAGTCGCGCAGGGTGCCCTGCAGGGTACCGGTGAGCCGCTGCTGCAGCCGTTCGTGCTGGTGCTGGGCCTGCTCGGCCTGGTTCAGCTGTTGCCAGCCGTGCCAGAGGGCAGCGACCTGCACGGCGGCGACCAGCAGCAGAGCGAGAGAAGAGAGGGAGGCGTAATGGGCAATTTTCACGGCAGCATTCCTGCTTGTTGAACCACGGCGATGGGCGTCGGCGTGAGCTTAAGCAGCAGAGATGGCGCTTTTATGACAGTCAACCCGGCGGCCCGGACTGACTGTCGAGAGGGCTGGCTTACGGCCGCAGGGCAGGGGCCTCCTGCTGCTGGCGGGCAGGGGGCTTGCCCAGCATGCCGAGCAGGGCGCCACCCATGATAAGGGCGCCGGCCAGCAGGTGGCGGGGGGTCAGCTGCTCGCCGTTGAGCAGCACCAGCAGCATGGTGCTCAGCAGCGGCGTCAGATAGGCCAGCGCTCCGATCCGGCGCGGATCCCCGTCTCGCAGCGCCAGATACCAGGTGACGAACGCCGCCCCCATGGGACCGAGTGCCAACCCTATGATGAGGCCCCAGTCACCGGCCGGAATTTGAGCCACCGGCAGCGGTCCCTCCAGCAGCCGGGCCAGCAACAGCGCCAGCAACCCGGCTGGCAGGCAGGCCGCCGCCGTCATCACCGCCGGGGCCGGCGGGAGCCGGCGCGACAGCACCGAGTAGGCACCCCAGACGATGGCGGCCCCCAGTGCCAGCAGATAGCCCGGCAGATAGGCCTGTTGCAGCTGCAGCTCGCCGTTCACCATCACCAGTACCGAGCCGGCCAGACCCAGGGCGCCGGCCAGCAGGTGACGGCCGTGCAGCGGGTGACCCGGCAGCAGCAAGGGGGTGAACAGAATGATGAACAGCGGCCAGAGGTAGTTGATGAGGTTCGCCTCCAGCACGGGGGCGTGGCGAAAGCTCATGAACAGCAGCAGGTGGTAGAGCAGCAGGGCGCTGATGGTCACCAGCCAGTTGACCGGACGAGCCCGCCACTGACGCCAGAACGGCAGGGCTCCCACCCCGCAGAAAAACAGCACCAGCCCCACCAGCACCAGCGGCGACACGCTGGTGACCCGGGAGGTGAGCGCCGCCAGCGAGGCCCACAGCACTATGGTCAGCAGCGCCAGCCCGGTGGACTTGTCCCACCACGAAGCAGCAGACATCCGACACTCCTTTGCAGATGAATGAACAAAAAGAGGGCCAGTCTAGCAGACCGGCCCTCCCTGGTGGCCATACCCCGGTGGTGTGGCAGTGCGATTATTTGCTGTCGGTCACCGCGCTGCTGATGGCGGGCAACTGCTGGCGACGCACGCCCCAGATGATGAGCGCCAGCACCAGCAGGGGCAGCAAGGGATCCAGCCAGGTGCCGCCGGAGCCGAACAGCAGGTTGAGCAGGGCGACGCCGGTACCGCCGATGGCCCAGGCGATGGTGGTCGGGATGGACCAGACGATCATCTGCTGTTTCACGTCCGAGATCCCCATCATGCGGTTGACCACCCAGAACAGGCTGTCGTTGAAGTAGCCGAAGAAGAGCGACCCCATGGTGGCGGCCTGGGCGGCCAGCAGCATGTTGACCCCGGGGATTTGCGCCAGGATGGGGGCCGAGATGGAGGCCGCCGTCACCATGGCCACGGTGCCGGATCCCTGAATGAGGCGCACCAGGGTCGCCACGATGAAGGGGATCAGGATGGGGGAGATGGGCAGCAGGGCAATCTGCTCGGCCAACTGCTGGCCCGCGCCGCTGTCGCGCAGCACGGCCCCCAGCGCCCCGCCGGCCCCGGTCACCAGCAGTATGATGCCGGCGGATTGCAGCCCCTCCTCGAGGCGGGCGGCGGTGGCGTGCTTGTCCATGTGCGGCACCAGGGTGTAGACCGCCAGCAGCACGCTGATGGCCAGCGCTATGATGGGGGTGCCGATGAAGTTGATGCCCTGCACCAGCGGGTTCGCCATCAGGCCGTCCATCCCCTCCAGGGTGGCGAGGGTGGTGAAGATGGCCTTGAGGAAGATGAGCACGATGGGCACCAGGATCGGCAGCAGCGACAGGGTCAGGCTCGGCAGGGTCTTGCCCTCCTTCTCCTTGAGGTACTGCTCATAGGTGACCTGCAGCTCGTCCGGGGTCTTTTGTACCTGCTGGGCAAACTCGGGGTACTTCTTGTCGAGCCACTGGGCGTAGAAGACGATGCCCACCACGCAGGGGATGGCCAGGGCCATGCCCATCAGCAGCATGGCGCCTATGTCCACCCCAAACAGGCCGGCCACACCGAGCGGGCCCGGGGTCGGCGGCACAGTGTGGTGAGTCACCACCAGACCGCCCGCCAGCGCCACCCCCAGGGTGAGCAGGGAGCGCTTGCCGCTTTTCGCCAGTGCCTTGGCCACCGGATAGAGAATGACGAAGGCGGAGTCTACGAAGATGGGGATGCTGACGATGTAGCCGGTGATGGCCAGCGCCCACTCTTCACGCCGCTTGCCAAGCCACTTGATGAAGCTGTAGGCGATCTGCTCGGCGGCGCCGGACACCTCCAGCAGGCGACCCATCATGACCCCCAGGCCGATGACGATGCCGATGCTGCCGAGGGTGGAGCCAAAGCCCTGGGTGATGACGGTGAGGGTCTTGTCGATGCTCATGCCACCTGTGATCCCGGCGATGCAGGCCGCCGCCAGCATGGCGATCAGCGCGTGCACCCGGGTGCGGATGACCAGAAACACCAGCACGAAGACGGCGATGATGAGACCTATGATGGGGGTTGGGATGTCGCTCATGATGCCTCCTGCATGTCATGGGTGATGAAGCTGTCGATGATCTCGGCAAACGTCCTGTCTGCCATGAAACCGAGGGCGGTGGCACGCTGGTTGTCGATGCGTCCCGGCCAGCTGGCCACGATGCGCTCGATGGCCGGGTCGGCGGCAAACTGCACCCGATCCCGCGCCGCCTGGCCGCCCGCCTGGGTCAGCGCCGTCAGCATCTCGCCGACGGTGATGCTGATGCCGGGCAGGTTGATGCTGCGGGCATCCCCCCTTGGCAGGGTGGCGGCCAGCAGGAAGTTGGCCACCACGGTGGCGGGGCTTGAGAGCCAGAGGCGCAGCTCCGGGTTCACCGGGCAGAGGGCGTTCTCTCCTTGCAGCGGCTCGCGGATGATGCTGCTGACAAACGACGAGGCGGCGCGGTTCGGCTTGCCCGGTCGCACGCAGATGGTTGGCAGGCGCAGCGCCAGGCCGTCGACGTAACCCTTGCGGCTGTAGTCGTTGACCAATAGCTCCCCCATCGCCTTCTGGGCACCGTAGGAGGAGGTGGGGGTCAGCGCCGTGCCGTCGTTCACCAGCTCGGGCAGCGGGCCGCCGTAGACGGCCAGCGAGCTGGTGAACACGAAGCGGATGCCTGGGCGGGCGTGACGGCATGCTTCCAGCAGACTGCGGGTGGTGTCCAGATTGACCTGCCAGCCGAGATCGAAGTCCTGCTCCGCGTGGCTGCTGACGATGGCGGCGAGGTGATAGACCACGGCGGTGCGTTCGCTGATGAGGGACTCGGCCACCCCGGGGGCGGTCAGATCCGCCTGCAGGCAGCGCACTCGCGGGTCGGCCAGGGCTGGTGGCTCCTGAATGTCCACCAGCAGCAGCTCGCTGAAGGGTAAGGAACTGTGCAACAGGGCGCGGGCCAGCTTCTGTCCCAGAAAGCCGCCTCCGCCGGTGATGATGATCTGCATCTTGCTATCCTCAGACTCGTTCGTGTGTAGGGTCGTTATTGTTGTGCCAGCCAGGTCAAGCCTTGCCGGGTGTTGCCTCTGGGGTTGTATTCACAGCCGATCCAGTCGTGGTAGCCCGCCTGCTCCAGCACCTTGAACAGGTGCGGGTAGGCGATCTCCCCCTCGTCCGGTTCGTGGCGATCCGGCACCGAGGCGATCTGGACGTGGCCGATGGCCGGGCCCAGCTTGCCGATGAGACGGGTGAGATCTCCGTCCATGATCTGGGCGTGATAGAGATCGAGCTGCACTGCCACGTTGGGCCTGTCTATCTCCTGCACCAGCGCCAGGGCGTCGAGCTGGTGGGCCAGGAAGTAGCCGGGTACATCCCGATCGTTGAGAGGCTCGAGCAGTACCTTGATGCCGTCTTCGGCCAGGAAGTCGGCGGCGAAGCGGATGTTGTCGATCAGGGTCTGGCGGTGGGCCGAGAGGCTATGAGCGGGGTCGACTATGCCGCTCATGGCGTGTACCTTGCGGCACCCCAGTGCCAGGGCGTAGTCGCGCACGCTTGGCAGATGGGCGCGAAACTCGGCCTCCCGCCCCGGGATGGCGGCCATGCCGCGCTCCCCCGCCGCCCAGTTGCCCGGCGGCATGTTGAACAGCGCCTGGGTCAGGCCGTGCAGTTGCAACTGGCACCCCAGCTCGGCGGCTGGCCACTCATAGGGGAACAGGAACTCCACCGCGGCGAAGCCGGCCTCGCGGGCCGCCGCGAAGCGCTCCAGAAACGGCAGCTCGGTAAACAGCATGGTGAGGTTGGCGGCAAACTTGCTCATGATGTAATGCTCCTCAATGCGTTGTTTTTGTATCGGGTCAGAGGGACGGACCAGAGTTGGCTCATGGCTTCAGACTCCTCAATTCGTTGATCTCGGGTTCGCTCAGGTAGCGGATCCGCTGGCCGTGCAGCAGCAGGGCGAGGCGGGCCGTCTCCTCCAGCTCCTCCATGTTGTTGACCGCGTCCACCAGGTCCTTGCCGGTCACCACGGGGCCGTGGTTGGCCAGCAGGAAGGCGTTGCCTTCGGGGGCGCGGCGCCCCAGCTCCTCGGCGATGCGGGCATCCCCCGGCTTGTAGTAGGGAATGAGCGGCAGCTGGCCGACCCGCATCACGTAGTAGGGGGTGAAGGGGCGGATCACATTGGCCGGATCCAGCCCCTCCAGGCAGGAGAGGGCGGTCAGGTGAGTGCAGTGCAGGTGCACCACGGCCTGGCAGTCCGGCTTGTTGTGGTAGATGGCGAGGTGGAAGGCCACCTCCTTGGAGGGGCGATCGCCCCCCAGGTGCTCGCCACTCATGCTCACCCGGGCGAGACGCGCAGGATCGAGCCGGCCGAGGCAGGAGCCGGTCGGGGTGGCGAGCAGGGTGCCGTCCGGCAGTTTGGCGGAGAGGTTGCCGGCGCCGCCGGTGGCATAGCCTCGCTGGAAAAGGGATGCGCCCAGCATCACCATGGTGTCGCGCAGTGCCTGTTCAGTCATGGAAAAACTCCTGTGCCCGGCTGAAGAAGGTCTCGTCACCGAAGTTGCCCGATTTGAGGGCCAGCGAGAGGGGGGCGTCGGTGGCTCGCACCCAGGGCACGCCGGGGGCGATCTGCGGGCCTATGTGGAAGGCGGCGACGCCGAGGGCCTGGGTGACCCGGCTCGAGGTCTCGCCGCCGGCGATGATGAAGCTGTCTATGCCGGCGGCGCGCAGCAGTACGGCGAGGCGGGCAAAGCACTGCTCCACCGCCTCGCTCGCCGCGTCGCGGCCATGGCGGGCCTGGATCTCGGCCAGCCGATCCGGGCTGGTGGTGGCGTGGATCATGGGGGCGGGTGACGAAGGCTGATCCAGCACCCAGCGGGCCAGCTCGGCCGGGTAGTCGGCTTGCGTCAGGCAAGCGACCACGTCGAGGGGGAGAGCAGGCGCCGCCTCCCGATAGCGGGCCACCTGGTGATTGGTCATCTCGGAACAGGAGCCCGACAGCACCACGGCGCGGGTGCCGAGCGGTCTTCCCGCGGCGCGGGCGGCGGCCGGATTGCTGTTGCCGAGCAACCTGGCCAGGCCGATGGCGAGCCCGGAACCGCCGGTCACCAGCGGCATCTCGATGGCGACCGCGGCGATATCCAGCAGGTGCTGCTCGGTGAGGGTGTCGACCACGGCGTAACGCACACCAGCTTGTGTTAGCTGCTCGAAGGCGTCGGCAATGGCATCAGGGCCCTGCGCTATGGTGGTGAAGGGCACCAGTCCGGCGCGCCCTGAACCCTGCCCTTCCATCAGCCGCAACAGGTTGCTGTCGGTCATGGGGGTGATGGGGTGGTGACGCATGCCCGATTCGGCCAGCGGCTGGGCGCCGACAAACAGGTTGCCCTGATAGACGGTGCGACCGTTCACCGGCAGGGCCGGGCAGATCAGGGTGAATCGGCTCTCCAGTGCCGCCAGCAGGGCATCGGTGACCGGGCCTATGTTGCCGGCCGCCGTGCTGTCGAAGGTGGAGCAGTACTTCTGATAGATGCGCGGGCAGCCGCGCGCCTTGAGCCAGTCGAGGGCCGCCAGTGAGTCGCGTACCGCTTCGCCCGCCGGGCAGGATCGGCTCTTGAGGCTGATCACCACGGCATCGATCCCGCTGAGATCCACCGCCGGCGGGATGCCGGCAAGCTGGAGGGTGGCGAGGCCGTTTTCCACCAGAAAACCGGCGATGTCGGTGGCCCCGGTAAAGTCATCTGCAATCACACCCAGTTTCATCGTGCCTCCTCCGCGCCTGGCAGGGTGATGCCGTCGAAGATCTTGATGACGGCGCTGTCATCCTCCTTGCCGTGGCCGGCGTTGCTGGCGGCGAGGAACATGTTGAGGGCGGTGCTCGCCAGCGGCAGCGGGAAGCGAAGCTCTCGCGCCGTGTCGGCCACCAGGGTGAGATCCTTGACGAAGATGTCCACCGCCGAGCGGGCCTGGTAGTCGCCGGCCAGCACCCGGGCCATGCGGTTTTCGAACATCCAGGAGTTGCCGGCGGCATGGGTCACCACGTCGTACATGAGATCGAGCGAGATGCCGGCCCGGCTGGCCAGCGCCATGGCTTCAGCGGCCACGGCGATGTGCACGCCGGCCAGCAACTGGTGAACGATCTTGACCGTGCTGCCCTGGCCCGGTTCGCTGCCGACCCGGTAGACCTTGCCGGCCACCGCATCGAGCACAGGGGCCAGCTTGTCGAAGGCCGCGTCGGCGCCGGCGGCCATCACCGTCATCTCGCCGGCCTCGGCCTTGATGGCGCCGCCGGAGACCGGGGCGTCCAGCATCGGCAGATCCAGCGCGGCGAGCTCGCGAGCCAAGCTTGCGGCCTCTTCTGCGGCTATGGTGGAGGAGATCATGATGCCGGTGCCCGGTTTGAGATGTGCGGCGAGGCCGTGCTCGCCAAACAGGATCTTGCGCACCTGGTTGGCGTTGACCACTAGCAGCACGACGGCGTCCAGGGTTTCGGCAAGCGGACGGGCATCGGCCATGACGGCGGCGGCACCGGCCTGTTGCAGCCGGTTGCGCGCCTCTGCATTGAGATCGATGCCGTAGGTGGTGAGCCCGGCCCGCAGGCAGGAGCGGGCGGCGCCCATGCCCATGGCACCCAGGCCGATGACGGCAACGTGATAGGGTCTGCTCATCTGTCAGTTCCTCGATTACAACGAATGAACCGATAGTAGGGGCTTGTGGTGGTGAAATATCAGGCAGGTGTCACAAAATTTAACTTCAATGGTGTTAATTTTTGTTATTAAGAGCGATTTGGAGCCGATTGAGTGACTTTGGTGGCGATTGAGATGTGATTTGTTGTGAATTGTGAGCCTTGATTTGCTTTTTTATCAAAATTTCCCATCCCGCTGGGGTAACATGGGTGCTCGTTTTAGCGTTACGGATTGCCCATGATCCCCGTAGAGAGACAGCAACAGATCCTGCACCTGCTGGCCGAGCGCGGTGCCGTCAGCATCACGGAACTGACCGAACGGCTGCAGGTATCCCACATGACCATCAGGCGCGATATCCAGAAGCTCGAAGAGCAGGGGCGAGTCCTCTCGGTGTCGGGGGGCGTGAGCCTCTCCGAGCGGATCAAGAGCGAGCCCTCCCACGCCACCAAGCGCAGCCTGATGCAGGAGGCGAAGCTCGCCATTGCGCACAGTGCCGCGGCGCAGGTGGCCGCGGGCAGCTCCGTCTATCTGGATGCGGGTACCACCTCCCTCGAGCTGGCCCGCGAGCTGGCGCCGCGGGAAGACTTGATGATAGTGACCAACGATTTCATGGTGTGCGCCTACCTGATCGAGCACGGCCGTGGCCGCCTCTACCACACCGGCGGGCAGGTCATTCGGGAGAACCAGTCCTGCGCCGGCGAGGCGACCGCCCACTTCCTGCGCAATCTGCACCTTGATGTGGCCTTCTTGTCGGCCTCCTCCTGGGATGCCCTGGGGATCTCCACTCCCAGCGAGCAGAAGGTGCCGGTCAAGCGCGCCGTGGTGGAGGCTGCAGCGACCCGAATACTTATCTGCGACTCCTCCAAATACGGCAAGGTGGGTACCTTCAACGTGGTGGGCTGGGAAGCAATCGATCAGGTCATCAGCGACGGGCAACTGCCCGAGAGTGCGCGCGAGGTGCTGGCCCAGCACGGTGTCAGGCTCACGTTGGTTCCGCTGGGAGGGGATGCACACTATTCCACTGAGCTGGCAGGCTAGTCCGGGCTGGGTCGGTGGCGACGGGCTGCCGACGTACTCGCCATCGGCCGAACGGCGGCCTTGGCCAAAAACGAGCAAGGGGTTGGCATCATGACGATGCCAACCCCTTGTTTTGTATGGCGTTCCCGACTGGAGTCGAACCAGTGGCCTGTCCCTTAGGAGGGGACCGCTCTATCCTGCTGAGCTACGGGAACCTTGTGGCCGGCATTATACAAGAAGCGGCTCCCTTTTAAACCCTTGATTCTTATTCCAATACTGCCAGATCGCCGATCTGGATGTTAAACGGCGAATATTTGTTCTGGCTGCTGATGATGGCGCCATCCTCGAATACCTGCACCACTTCGAACAGGCCGTCGGCCGGGTTGCGCAGCATGCGTGCCTTGCCGTAGGGGTCGATGAAATCGGCATCGTGCTGGATGCGGAACTGATCCCCGAGCCGGACGCCGTTGCGGCGGCCGAGATTGATGTAGGGGCCACGCTCATTCTGGCTGACCACCCGGGCGGTAACCGGGGCGCAGCTGAGCTGGGCCACCAGATCCTGCACCGCCTCCTGCAACTGGTAGTTGACCTCCTGACCGTAGCTCGACTGCCAGAACTGGCCGCTGCTGCTGCCTACCTGATCCCGCTTGGCGAAGGTCCAGTTGGCCCGGCCCTGATACTCCTTGCGGCCGAGCAGGCTGCCGTTGATGCCGTCGAACAGATAGAGCTGCATGCGAAAGTTGCGGATGGGATCTTCATACCAGCTGGTCAGCTGGTTGCCCTGCGGCTCGATGGAGAGATCGTCGATGCTGCCGAGCACCAGGTACTGGCTGTCGGTACGCAGGCTGAGCGCCTTGATCTCCTCGAGGGCGCTGCGATCCCCCTGTTGCAGGTGGAGTGGATCGATGCGCAGGTTTTCGTCCAGCCACTGGCGCACGGCCACCCCTTGCGGCGCGCTGGCCAGCGCCTCGAACATGCGGCGTGACAGGTTGGCGGGCATGTCGTCGAGGGCGCCGTAGCTCGCCTGCTCGGGGTAGCGCAGCCGCAGCCGCACCAGCGTCAAATCCTTGGCGTAGTGCTGGGTCTGGCAGATCTGGCGCTCGGCCTGGATGTCGGCCATCACTGTGATGTACATGCGGCCGTTGCGCACCTCTTCCCGCTTGAGCCGGTACTGGCGAATGTCGCCGCCGGAGCGGATCTGGATCTGCTCGGAGCGCAGGCTGCCGTTTTCCAGGCGCTGGATGCTGGAGACGGCGGCGCCGCTCGCCAGCAGGGCCTGCCGCAGGGCATCGCGGGTCGCCTGCTCGCGGGCGTAGACCTCGTCCCCACCCAGAATGGCGGCACTGCCCTGCGCCTCGATGATCTCGGCCCGGGCCGACAGACTGGCCAGCAGCAGGGTTAACAGCAGCGGTAATTTCATGACAAACACCTTGAATATGCGGGTCGGCGCGATTCACCCCTGTCGAAGCGAGGTCGCCGGCCGATACAGATCACAGAGCCGTGCCGGTTGCACAGCACACCGCGAATATTTAGCAAGATCCATGCCTCATTCCCGGCTCAAGCTTTGGCCGGTCGAACCGATAACAAATCAGGTGCAGATACAGGAAAGGTATCCATGAACAAACTCATCACGGCGTTGGCGCTCGCTCTGGCATTGGCCGGTTGCGGCACCGACCCCATCAACCGGGATCTGGGTGATCCGCGCCAGGCGGCGCAGGGGATGGAACTCAACTGGCTGGTGGCTCGCATGACCGATCAGCTGATGGAGCGCAAGTCGCTCACCACCCTGACCGAGCCCATCGCGGTCGCCTCCTTCGTCGATCTCGACACCCTGCAGGACACCAACTGGATGGGCCAGCAGATCGAGGAGAGTTTTATCTACGAGCTCAACCGTCGTGGTGAGGTGGTGGTGGACTTCAAGCTGACCGGCAGCATCAAGGTCACCCCGCAGGGGGATTTCGTGCTGAGCCGCAACTACAAGGATCTCTCTCCCCGGTTGCCCATCTCCCGCATCCTGGTCGGCACCTTCAGCCGCAACAGCAAGGGGATCCTGGTCAACGCCCGCATCATCGACCTGCGTACCAAGATGGTGGAGACCACGGCCCAGAGCATGATCCCGCAGAAATACCTGTTCGGTGCCAACAATTCGTTTGGCCGGGCCTCAATCAACCGCGGTTACCTGATGCGTGACAGCCAGGCGCGTCCCGGCGGCCATCTGGTCAACCTGACGCCCTGACAAGGAGTAGACGCAATGAGAATCCTGTTCGGATGCCTGCTGGCCCTGCTGCTGACGGCGTGCAGCGGCGGCAATCGGGTGGTCAACTACGGCGGCAACAACAAGCCGGATGATTTCCCGGTACTCAAGGCGGTCGGCTACGCGGTGATCGACATCCAGCCCGGCCCCTCCCAGTCCGAGAAGATGCTGCAGGCCATTCGCGCTTCCAAGATGGATGCCTACCGCGAGCTGGCCGAGCAGCTCAATGGCCAGCAGGTGCGCGGCCAGAGCAGCTACAAGGACCTGACCCAGACCTCCAACTCGCTGGACGTGTCGGTGGCGGGCATGGTGCGCGGCGCCAGGGTGGTGGCCTCCTATCCCCGTGGCAACACCTATGCCACCGAGATGGAGCTCGATACCCGCGCCCTCTACAACATCAATCAGCTGATGGCAGGTCAGTTCTGACGGCCTGTCCGCTGCGAATGGACGACAAAAAGGCGACCCCGCAGGGTCGCCTTTTTCATGGGCGGTGTCGGCCGGCAGATACCCGGGCCGGCCCAACCTTGGTGGATCAGCCGCCCATCAGCACCGGCGGCACAGTGGTCGGCTTGACGTCTTCGCTCGGGTAGCAGCCCAGTACCTTGATGTAGCGGGTGATCTTGGTCAGCTCCATCAGCGCGGCCTGCATGGACGGGGTGTTGAGGTTGGCGGAGACATCCAG
The DNA here is from genome assembly GCF_019047325.1 of Aeromonas sp. FDAARGOS 1403. NCBI lineage: Bacteria > Pseudomonadati > Pseudomonadota > Gammaproteobacteria > Aeromonadales > Aeromonadaceae > Aeromonas > Aeromonas sp. FDAARGOS 1403. The sequence continues at coordinate 2,002,744 of NZ_CP077249.1, forward strand.
GTAGAACATCTCCTCCCACGGGTTGCCCTGCACCGGCCGGGATTCCAGCTTGGTCATGTTGATCTCGTTGTTGCGCAGCACCAGCAGCGCCTCCACCAGCGAGCCTGGTTTCTGGGAGGTGGACATGATGAGGGTGGTCTTGGCCGGGATCTGCGGCGCCACGTCGATGGGCTTGCGCGCCACCACGATGAAGCGGCTGTAGTTCTCCTTCTGGTTGGCCAGCTGTTCGGCCAGAACGTCCAGCCCATACAGCTCGCCGCCGGCCGCGCTGCCGATGGCCGCCGCCTCCGGGCTTGCCAGTTCCTTCACCTTCATCATGGCGCTGGAGGATGAGTCGCAGATCTCGTGGCGCGCCCCTTCCAGCTTGCTGAGGTAATGGGAGCACTGCTGGAACACCTGCGGGTGGGCGTAGAAGGCCTTGATGCGGGACAGCTCGGTGGGCACGGCGGTGAGGATGCAGTGCTCGATGGGGTAGGTGAGCTCACCGACGATGGAGAGGCTGGTGTGCTGCATCACGTCGTACACCTCGTTGATGGAGCCCGAGCTGGTGTTCTCGATGGGCAGCACGCCAAAGGCGGCACGGCCCGACTCCACCGCGTCCAGCACCTCGCGGAAATTCTGGCAGTTCACCTCGATCACCTGATCCTTGTAGCGGGCCAGGTACTTGCGGGCGGCGAGGCTGGAATAGGAACCGCGCGGCCCCAGATAGGCGACGCTGGTCATCGGCTCCTGCTGCTCCGGGTTGAGCAGGCTCTGCAGATAGGCCTGCTGGGAGAGCACCGAGTCTTCGATGATGGTGTGATAGATGCGGGTGATGTACTGGGCATCCAGCCCCAGTCCGCGCCCTTTCTGGATCAGGGCGACCAGCAGATCCTGCTCGCGCTGGGGATCGCGGATCGGGCGCGGGTTGGCCTGCTTGGCGCGGGCGACCTCGATGCTGAGGGTCTTTCGTTTGGCCAGCAGGGCGAGCAGCTCCTGATCCAACTGGGTGATGTCTTGTCTGATCTCGTCGAGCGTTGCCATGATGGTTCCCTATCCAAGTAATCGATTGTGGTGGCTGCAAAAAAAAACCTCCGCTAGGGGAGGCTCGATTCGTCTTTGCTTTCTGTTTACGCGAGTGCTTCACGTGACGACTGGCCTTCCCTCATGAGGGCCGGATAAACGAGAAAGCAAAAAAGAATGGTGCGTGCATGAGTGTGTCCTTGAGGTAACGCCATAAGCATTAAGGGATTTGACCGTACGATGCAAGTAAAACTTGCCCGTGGGTGGCGAACGGGGCAGGGTAGGGGCGTGAGCCTGCGGAGGCAGGCGTGTGTCGAATGGACCCGCTTGCCGTCGTGATGAAGCAGAGAGCTGGAGGTGAGAATGGCGATTATTTTCGATCTGGGACGAGTGGTGGTGAGCTGGGATCCGGTCGGCATCGTGCGCTCGGTACGGGGGCCGCACGGGGCGGAGCAGCTGGCGGAGCAACTGTTCAACCATGGCGACTGGCTGGAAGTGGACCGGGGGACCCTGTCGCTGCACACCATGGCCCGTCAGGCGCAGACGCGAACCGGCCTGTCGACGGCGGAGAATCTGGCCATTTTGCAGGCGGTGCCGCCATCCCTTGTGCCGGATCCCGCTATGCTGAGCCTGATAGAGGCACTGCACGGGGAGGGGCACACCCTCTACGCACTCTCCAACATGGGCCATGCCAGCATCGACTGGCTGGAGCAACATCAGGATTTCTGGCGCTTCTTCAGCGGCAAGGTGGTGTCGGCAAGGGTACGGATGATGAAGCCGGAGCCGGATATCTACCGCTATCTGCTGGTGTCGTTCGATTTGCGGGCCGAGCAGTGTCTGTTCATCGATGACAGCCCGGCCAACGTGGCAGCTGCGCAGACGCAGGGGATCGGCGGCCTGGTGTTTACCGATGCATACAGTTGTCGCCAGCAGCTGGTGACACAGGGTTACCTGCCGGCCTGAGCGGGCGGGAACGCGGGGTAAGTTATGGAACACGGCAGGTTTCGCAATTGGCTCAGTCACTATCCGGATGCGGGGCTGCTGATCGCCTGTCTGGATGGCAGCGGTTATCAGCTCTGCGTCGAGGTGGATGGAGAGATGCAGTGCCTTACCGACAGCGAGGGGGGCAGGTTGACGTTCGCCTCCCTCGAGCAGGCCGAGGGTTTTCTGCGCATGCACCAGGTTCATCAGGCGAAACTGCGGATTTATGACACGCAACTGGATGAATATGATGATAATTGGTATGAAATAATCATTAAATTCTAGTTTATCCGCATTCTTTAAGGGTTTATTCAGGATTATTACTGCACAATGGCGCCCAATTCATCATCCGGTGCCGTTGTTATGGATGCCAATATCGTTGTGCTGAATCGAGGATACGATCAGACCTTTCAGACCAGGGAGCAGTCGCTTATCGAGACCCTGGCTGGCTACGGCGAACTGGCGGTCTCCTTCTCCGGTCGACTGGAGTCCTGCTACAGCATGGATCTGTGCCGCGCCAGCGGCATCCGGATCCGCGCCATCACCCTGGACAGCCCGACCCGCAGCCGCAAGGAAGTGGCGCGCGCCAAACGTTACTGCCAGCGCTACGGCATCGAGCAGCGGGTCATCAAGACCGATGAGATGATCTTCTGCGATCACCTGCGCCACCTCAACGAGGTGATCGACCCGGTGCGTTACATCTGTCACCTCACCGCGCTGGAAACCGACTGGAGCCACCTGCCCATGCTGCTGCCCGCGCCGGTCGAGGAGCTGCGGGAGTATCTGCGTCGCTTCGGCAGCCTGCCGGACAACACCCTCTGGCTGTTCGCCAAGCAGGGCATGACCCACAGGGACTTTCGCTACGGCTTCAACAAGCGTCAGCTGGGACGCTGGGGCAAGAGCGCCCACGGCTGCCTGAGCCACCGCTTCTCCGATCCCGAGCTGGTGGATCGCCGTCATCTGCGGATGGTGGACATGGCGGAGCAGATGCTGGCCGACATGGGGCTGGAGGAGGCGCAGGTGTTTTTCCATACCCTGGGCGATCGGGCCACCACCCTGGCCCGGGTACGGCTACCGGCCCGGTTGCGAGCCCGAGCATTCGATCTGCAGCCTGATATCCTCACCGCCCTCAAGAGCACGGCGTTCGATCTGGTGACTCTGGACATGATGCCGGCGGAGGAGCGTCAGGAGCTGGTGGTCTAGGCAACCGAGGGCAGGAACGTGAGTGCGGTCATAGGCAAGGTGCGGCGGACTCTTTATACTGACGCCCTTTTCCATCGACGCGAGTCATCACCCTATGAAACCCTTGTCCCGTCTGCTGGTTGCCCTCTGCTTGTCGCCCCTGCTGGCACAGGCCGCCCCGCTCACCCAGGTGACCCTGCCGGATGGTCGCCAGGTGCAGCTCAACGATGACTTCACCTGGGAATACCTGCTGCTCAAGCCCGCCGCCGACGGCAGCGCGGTGCAGGGCACGGTGGCCGTGCCGGTGCTGACCGAGCAGGCGATGAACAACCCGGATCTGCTGGCCCAGGCCGTCAAGGACGGGATCGGCGTCAAGCTCGCCAAGCTGGAAGGCTCGGATCCCCTGCAACTGCAATTTATGGTAAGCAACACAGGCACCCGCAACGTGGTGCGGGTGCACGGCAGCATCACCCTGTTCAGCGAACAGGGGGCCCAGCTGGCCAAGCAGGAGGCCCGCTTCTGGGTTGGCGAGAACCGTCTGCCGGAGTCCTATCTGCGCAAGGGCCAGCAGCGCCCTTCCATGGTGCTGGAGGTGCCGCGCCCGGCCGGTCTCACCGGCAAACCCCTGGTGCGGGTCGAGATTGAGGAAGTGGAGTTCCGCTGATCCCTCATGCAACAGGCTCCTTCGTGGAGCCTGTCTTGATTGTTAACCCGGTAACCGCCAGCAACAGTTGCTTACATCTGACATGGTTTGGCAACAGCTTGCCGCTCGGCATTTCTCCCCGTCCTCTGCACAATGACCCCATTCCAGCTAGGTCTCAACTAGCTCAACGATGGAGTCATCAAAATGAAAAAAGTTGCACTTTCTGTTCTGGTTCTGGCCGGTTTCGCTTCTACTTCCGCTCTGGCTGAGGATGCCTTCAGCTACGCCAAAGGCGGTCTGACCTGGGCGCACACCAAGTCCGACTACATTGGCGGCAAAGATAGCAACAACCGCGACTTCGGCGGTCTGAACCTAGATCTCTCCAAGAGCTTCGGCTCCAACTTCTACGGTCGTCTGGGCAGCGAGTACACCTCCCGCAACAGCGGCAACGACAGCATGGGCATCTCCAGCCTGGGTCTGGGTGTCTACACCCCGCTCAGCACAGGTCTGAACCTGTATGGGGAAGCGGGCCTGATGGGCTACACCATGGAGCGTCAGGTGGCTGCCAACGTCAAAGACAGCGGCTGGGACGTCATCACCCGCAAGAACAGCGGCAGCATGTACGGTGAGGCCGGCCTGCGCTACGACATCGGCGCCGTCGAACTCTCCACCGCCTACCGCTACGCCAACATGACCGACGACATGCACGATTTCAAAGTGGGCGCTGCCTACAAGGTGAGCCAGAACCTGGCCCTCACCGCCGACTACACCTATCGTAAGTGGGATCTGCAACAGGGTTCCATCACCAGCCTGGGTGTGAAGTACAGCTTCTAATCATCCTTCCTGTAGTGTCTTCATTTTTACCCATGACTTCGGTCATGGGTTTTTTCATTTCCGGTTGATCCACCCTTCACCCTTGCGCCGTATCAGTCTGCAATAGTTATACAACTTCCGTTTTTTTGTATAACTGCTATAACTGATTCAGACTTATACAAGGAGTGATGACATGTACAAGATCAAGGTTGGTATCAGCGCCTGCCTGCTGGGGCAGGAGGTTCGGTTCGACGGGGGGCACAAGCGTTCCAGCTTCTGCGAGCGGGATCTCGGTGCCCACTTTGACTATCACCCCGTCTGTCCCGAGATGGCCATTGGTCTCGGCGCGCCCCGCGCCGCCATCCGGCTGGTGAAGCGCCACGGCGAGATCCGTGCCGAGGCGAGCAACGGCAGCTTCGATGTCACTGACCAGCTCATCGCCTTCAGCGAGCAGAAGGCGCGCCAGCTCGACTTCATCTCCGGCTACATCCTCTGCGCCAAATCCCCCAGCTGCGGCATGGAGCGGGTGCGGATCTATGGCGCCAACAACGAGGGGAGTGCCAAGGAGGGGGTCGGCCTGTTTGCCAAGGCGCTGATGGAGGCCAATCCCCTGCTGCCGGTCGAAGAGGATGGCCGCCTGTGCGATCCCATCCTGCGGGAAAACTTCGTGCTGCGGGTCTTCGCCTACCACGACTGGCAGCAGCTCTGCGCGCGCGGCATCACCGCCTCTGCGCTGATCCGCTTCCACTCTCGCTACAAGTACCTGGTGCTCTCCCACGCCACCACCCACTACCGTGCACTTGGCAAGCTGCTTGGCAACCTGGCCAGGGCCGACCTGCAGCAGGTGGCCGACAGCTACATCAAGGGGCTGATGGCGGCGCTGACCCTGCGGGCCAACCGGCGCAGCCACTCCAATGTGCTGATGCACCTGCAGGGCTACTTCAAGCGGGTGCTGACCCCGGCCCAGAAGCAGGAGCTGTGCGACACCATCGACAAGTACCGCACCGGCGTCTTTCCGCTGCTGGTGCCGCTCACCCTGATCCGCCACTACCTGCGGGAATACCCCAACCCCTATCTCGCCGATCAGGTGTACCTCAATCCGCACCCCGACACGCTGAAACTGCGCTACGGGCTCTGAATATCCGGTGCAGGTCCCGACTGATGGCCGGGGCCTCTCCCTCAACCTTTGTTGGATGCCGTTATGTCTGATTTACCGCACGCCGCTTCTCCTTCGCCGGAGGAGGGGATCTACCCCATTCGCGAGGTCTCCCGCCTCACCGGCGTCAACGCCGTGACCCTTCGCGCCTGGCAGCGCCGCTACGGGCTGGTGCAACCGGCCCGCACCGAGAAGGGCCACCGCCTCTACAGCGAGCAGGACATTCGCCAGATAGGCGAGATCCTGAGCTGGCTGGAGCGGGGGGTGAGCATCGGGCAGGTGAAGGGGCTCCTGAGTGAACCCCAGGCCCAGCCGGTGAGCGATCACTGGCAGCAGACCCTGGAGCAGTTCAGTCAGGCGCTGCTCGCCTTCAATCAGCGCAAGGCCGAGGCCGAACTCAACGACCTGCTGGCGAGCTACCCGTTCGAACTGGTGCGCAGCCGGGTACTGCAACCCTTGGTGGAACGGCTGCTCGGGCTGTGGCGCGAGCGGCCCGATGGCGAACTGTTGCAACAGGTGTGGCTCGGCTGGCTGCATACCCGCTTCGCCCGCCACCTCATCGAGCAGGAGAAGGGCGTACCGGTCACCCTGGCGAGCTGGGGACAGGTCGGCCCGCTCGACCTGGTCTGGGCCGCCTACGAGCTGATCTGTCATGGCCATGAGGTGCAACTGCTGGGGGCGGTGGAGCCGCGCCATGCCAGTCTGCTGGAGGGGCGTGCCGTGACCCCCTGGCTGGTGCTGCTGGGGGCCGGCCTTGGCAAGCCGGATCTGGCCGCCGGCTGGCCCGCCGGTACCCGCTTCTTTGGCGAGCTGGGGCGCCTCTACGATGGCGAGTGGCTGCAAGCCCATGGCTGGCAGGCGGGCCTTGCCGAGGCGATGGCAGACATACCTGCGGCGGTTGGTGCCCGCGGACGCGGGAGGAAAAAATCATGAAGCTGGTCTGGTTTCGCAATGATCTGCGTCTGGCCGACAACCCGGCCTTGCGTCACGGTTGCGCCAATGATGAACCGGTCGCCGCGCTCTATATCCTCTCCCCCACCCAGTGGCGGCAGCACAAGCTGGCCCCCGTCCGTCAGCGCTTTCTGCTGGCCCAGGTCGATGCGCTGGGCCGCGATCTGGCGGCGCTCGGCATCCCGCTCCATCTGCTGCGAGTGGAGACTTTTGCCGAGATGCCGGCGGCGCTGGCAGACCTTTGCCGCGAGCTGGGCGTGACCCAGCTCTACGCCAATCAGGCCATCGAGATCGACGAGCAGCGCCGGGATCAGGCCGTCACTACCGCGCTGGCAGAACAGGGGATTGGTTGTCACTGGCTCAACGGCTGCTGCGTGCTGCCGCCGGGGCGGGTGCTGACCGGCTCTGGCGAGATGTTCAAGGTTTTCACCCCCTTCAGCCGTGCCTGGCTCAAGGCCCTCGACGAGGATGGCTTTGTCATTCATCGCGTTCCTGCGCCCCGTGGCGAGCCGTTGCCGTGGCAGCCGCTGGCCGAGCGGGACTTCGTCGATGCCGCCCTCGGCGAGCTGGCGGCTGACCCCCGCTGGCCGGTGGGGGAGGCCGAGGCCAGCCGCCGTCTGAATGACTTTCTGGAGCAGGCGGTGCTGGATTATGGCGAGACCCGGGATTTCCCTGCCATCGCGGGCACCTCGGTGCTCTCCCCCTATCTGGCGGCCGGCATCATCAGCCCGCGCCAGTGCGTGGCGGCGCTCCAGCAGCGGCTTGGCTACCGGCCCCAGTCCAAGGCCCAGCCCGGCTTTGTCTGGCTCAATGAGCTCATCTGGCGCGAGTTCTATCGCCACCTGCTGGTGCTGATCCCGACCCTTTCCATGAATCGGCCCTTCAAACCGGAGACATCGGCCCTGCCGTGGAGCTGGGATCCGGATGCCTTCGCTGCCTGGTGTGAGGGACGTACCGGCTACCCCATCGTCGATGCGGCGATGCGCTGCCTCAACGCCACCGGCTGGATGCACAACCGGCTGCGGATGATAGTGGCGAGCTTTCTCACCAAGGATCTGCACATTCACTGGCGGCTCGGGGAGGATTACTTCATGAGCCGGCTCATCGACGGCGACCTGGCGGCCAACAACGGTGGCTGGCAGTGGGCGGCGGGGACCGGCGCCGATGCGGCGCCCTATTTCCGGGTCTTCAATCCCACCACCCAGGGGCAACGGTTTGATCCGCAAGGGGAGTTCATTCGTACCTGGGTCTCTGAGCTGGCTGATCTGCCTGCCGCCTATCTGCACCAGCCCCACGACTGGTTGCGACTCAAGGGGCGGCGCGATTATCCGGCCCCCATGGTGGACCACGCCGTTGCCCGGGTGAGAGCCATCGAGATGTTTCGCGCCCTGGAGAAATAGCATGGATGAGTCGCTGGCCCGCTTTGTGGCCCTCTATCAGCAGCTAAACCGAGATGAGTTGCACCGTTTGCCCGAGGTCTACGCAAACGAGGTGGTCTTTACCGACCCTGCTCACCGCATCGAGGGGCTGGCGGCGCTCACTGACTATTTTTCCGCTCTCTATCAGCGCCTGGCCTACTGCCGTTTCGTCATCACCAGCCAACTGCAGCAGGGGCGCCAGGCCTGGCTCGGCTGGACCATGATCTTCTCCCATCCCAGATTGCGTGGTGGTGCGCCGGTGACGGTGGAGGGGGCGACCCGCCTCGAGTTCGACGAGACGGGCAAGGTGTGCCTGCATCGCGACTACTTTGACCTTGGCGCCATGCTTTACGAGCAGTTGCCGCTGCTTGGGTCCGTGGTGCGCACCATCAAGGGGAGGCTGGGCGCATGAGCGGCCGGGTGCTGATCACCGGCGCCACCTCCGGCATCGGCTATCAGCTGGCGCTCGATTATCGGCGCGCCGGCTGGCAGGTGTGGGGTTGCGGGCGCGATGGCGAGCGGCTGCTGGCACTGGGGCGCCACGGTATCACACCGCTGCAGTTTGACGGGCGCTCTGCAAACGCCGTGAGCGAGGCGGCCGCCGGCTTGCCACGGGTTGACCTGCTGATCCTCAATGCCGGTAACTGCGAGTACATGACGGTGGACGAGGGGTTTGACGGCGCCCTGTTTGCCCGGGTCATCGAGACCAACCTCGTTGCCACCGGCCACGCCCTGGCCGCTTTCTTGCCGCTGCTCGGGGCTGGGTCAAGGCTGGCCATCGTCAGCTCCTCGGTGAGCTGGCTGCCGCTGCCACGGGCCGAGGCCTATGGCGCCTCCAAGGCGGCCCTCGACTATCTGGCGGATACCCTGCGCCTCGATTTGGCCGGCAAAGGGATTGGGGTGACCCTGATCCGCCCCGGCTTTGTCCAGACCCCGCTCACCGCCAAAAATGATTTTCCCATGCCCTGCCTGGTGACGGTGGAGGAGGCTTCCCGCGCCATCATGGACGGGCTCGCCGCCGGTCGCCACCAGATCCACTTTCCCCGCCGCTTCATCTGGCTGCTGCGCCTGCTCGGTGCGCTGCCGACGGGGCTCTGGCTGCGCCTTGGCCGCGCACTCGTATCGAAAGGACGCCCTTCATGAAGAAAAAGATCGCCATCGTCGGCTCCGGCATTTCAGGCCTGACCGCCGGTTTCCTGCTCCACAAGTTGCACGACATCACCCTGTTCGAGGCGGCGCCGACCCTGGGTGGCCACACCGCCACGGTCGATGTGGAGCAGGCGGGGCGCCACTATGCCATCGACACCGGCTTCATCGTCTTCAACGACCGCACCTACCCCAACTTCCTCAAGTTGCTGGAACGGATCGGGGTGGCGCGCCAGCCGGCCGAGATGAGCTTCTCGGTGAAAAGCCCGCAGGGGCTGGAGTACAACGGCCACAACCTGGATACCCTGTTCGCCCAGCGCAGCAACCTGCTGAGTCCGCGCTTCTACGGCTTTGTCGCCGAGATCCTGCGCTTCAACCGGGAGGCGCGGGCCTGGCTGGCCGATGGACAACAGCAGGGGGCCGGCCTCGAGCTGACCCTGGGGGATTTTCTGCAGGTGGGGGAGTTCAGCGACTACTTCGCCCGCCACTACATCTTGCCGATGGGGGCCGCCATCTGGTCATCGACCCTGGCCGATATGCGCGTCTTCCCCTTGAGCTTTTTTCTGCGCTTTTTCGCCAACCACGGCTTGCTTGAGGTGGCCAACCGGCCTCAGTGGTATGTGATCCCTGGTGGCTCGCGGGAATATATCGGCCCGCTGACGGCCGGCTGGCAGGCTCACATTCGCCTGGCCTGTCCGGTGCAGGGGATCCGGCGCCAGGCGGACAGGGTTCTGATCCAGAGCAGCCATGGCGAGGAGTGGTTTGACGAGGTGATCCTCGCCTGTCACAGCGATCAGGCGCTGGCATTGCTGGCGGACCCGGGCGAGCGGGAGCAGGCCATTCTCGGTGCCATGCCCTATCAGGCCAACGATGTCTGGCTGCACACCGATGCCTCCTGCCTGCCGGTGCGGCGCAAGGCATGGGCCAGCTGGAACTATCTGCTGGGGGGGGATGACGGGGCGCGGCCGCTGGTGAGCTACAACATGAACATACTGCAGGGGGTGAGCTCGCCAGAGCCCTTCTGCGTCAGCCTCAATCCGCAAGGCAAGGTAGACGAGAGCAAGGTGCTGCGCCGCTTCGTCTATCACCATCCGGTGTTCAATCAGGCCTCCATCGCCGCCCAGCAGCGGCGGGCCGAGATCTGCGGCCAGCAGCACACCCACTTCTGCGGCGCCTACTGGTACAACGGCTTTCACGAAGACGGGGTGCGCAGCGCCCTGGACGTAGCCAGACGGTTCGGGGCCGAGCTATGAACGATGCAGTCTTGGCAGGCCAGGAGGCGACTGCCGAGGCCATGACCGGCACCCTCAGCGCCATCTGGCAGGGGTCGGTGCGCCATCGCCGCTTCGCACCGCGCGCCCATGCCTTCTCCTACAGCCTCTTCATGCTGGGGCTGGATCTCGACGAGCTGCCACAACTCGATCGCGGGCGCTGGTTCGGGGTGGAGCGAGCAGGGTTGCTCTCGTTTCGACGTGACGACTACCTGCGCGGCAGCGAGGGGCCGCTCAAACAGGCGGTGTGGCAGAAGGTGAGCGAACTGGGTGGCGATGCCGAACCCGAGGGGCGGGTGCTGCTGCTTGGCAACGTGCGTTGCCTCGGTTTCTACTTCAGCCCGGTCAACTTCTACTTCTGCTACCGGCAGGGAGAGGCGCGCTATCTGCTGGCAGAGGTGTCGAACACCCCCTGGAACGAGCGTCACTGCTACCTGCTGGATCTGGCGGCGCTGGCCCCCCACGACAAGGATTTTCACGTCTCCCCCTTCATGGGGCTGGCGATGCGCTACCACTGGCGCATTCGCCCGCCCGCGCAGGAGACACTGATCCACATCGAGAGCCACCCCGTATCCGGTGAAGCCAAGCTGTTTGACGCAACCCTGGCACTGCGCCGGGCGCCGCTGTCGCGCAAGGGGCTGGCGGCCCTGCTGGCCCGCTGGCCCTGGATGACCATGAAGGTGCTGCTCGGGATCTACTGGCAGGCCCTGCGTCTTTTTATCAAACGAACACCCATTTTTAGCCATCCGGAGAGCCGCTAATGGAACTTGTGCAATCAACCCTCTCTGCCTCTTTCATCGACAAGGGGGCCAGGCAACTGCTGCTCAATCTGCTGGGGCGCCTCGAACACGGCCAGCTGTTGCTGTGGGATGGCGGCGAGCGTCACAGTTTTGGCGTGGCGGGCACCGACCTGCACGCCGAGCTGGTGGTGCAGGATCCGGCCTTCTATCGCCGCCTGCTGCTGGGGGGCAGCATCGCCGCCGGGGAAACCTGGGTGGAGGGGCTTTGGACCAGCCCGGATCCGGTGGCACTGGTGCGGCTGCTGGCTCGCAACCTGCCGCTGCTCGACAGTCTGGAGCGGCGCCTCGGTTGGCTCAGCTTTCCGTTCAACAAGGTGCGTCACTGGCTTAACCGCAATACCCTGACCGGATCGCGTTCCAACATCGCCGCCCACTACGATCTCGGCAACAGCCTCTATCAGGGCTTTCTCGACAGCCACATGCAGTACTCGAGTGCCATCTATCCCCATGCCGATGCCAGCCTGGAAGAGGGACAGCAGGCCAAGCTGCGTACCATCTGCGAGCGGCTGGCACTGGGGCCAGACGATCATCTGCTGGAGATCGGCACCGGCTGGGGCGGCCTCGCCGTCTATGCGGCCCGCCACTACGGCTGCCGGGTGACCACCACTACCATCTCCCGGGCCCAGCACGACTATGCCAAGGAGTGGATCGCGCGGGAGGGGCTGGAGGATCGCATCACCTTGCTGCTGGAGGATTACCGCAAGCTGGAGGGCCGCTATGACAAGCTGGTCTCCATCGAGATGATCGAAGCGGTGGGCCACGCCTTCCTGCCGGACTATTTCCGCCAGCTGTCGCGGCTGCTCAAACCCGGTGGCCGCCTGCTCATCCAGGCCATCACCATTGCCGATCAACGCCATGCCCAGTACCTGCGCGGGGTTGATTTCATCCAGCGCTACATCTTCCCCGGTGGCTGCCTGCCGAGCGTCTCCCAGATGGCGGGGCTGCTGGCGCGCGAGACCGACATGCAGCTGGTGCGGCTGCACGATCACGGCCACCACTACGCCCGCACGCTGGCTGATTGGTGCGAACGCTTCCTGGCGCTGGCCCCCGAGCTGCCAGCCCTGGGTTACAGCCAGGACTTCATTCGCTTGTGGCACTTCTATTTTGCCTACTGCGAAGGGGGATTCTGGGAGCGCGCCATCAGCCTGGTGCAGCTGGAAGCGGCCAAACCGGGCCCACTCGGCTGGAGTGGGGATCTGCCCGTCGGCGGTCGCTGATCATGTGGCAGTGGGCCCATCTGCTGGGGTTCAACCTCTACTGGTTGCTGGCAGTGAAGTGGCAGCAGCCGGGCCCGCTGCTGGCAATGCTGCTGCTGTACTTTCTCTTCTCACCCAGCTGCCAGCGTGACTGGCGGCTCATACCGGTCGCTCTTGCCGGCAGCCTGCTCGATGCCTTGTTCTGGCAGCTCGGGCTGTTTGATTTCAACGCCGGTTTTCCGCTCTGGCTGGTGCTGCTCTGGTGCGGCTTTGCCCTGACTCTCTGCCACGGCCTGCGCTGGCTGCGGCCCTTGCCGCGCTGGCAGCAGGGGCTGTTCGGCATGGTCGGCGGCAGCTCCTCCTATGTGGCAGGCGCCGCCATGGGGGCAGTACACTTACCCTGGGGCATCGGGATCAGTGCGGCACTGCTGGCGGTGATCTGGATGTGGTGGTTACCCGTACTCCTGTGGGTAACGGTCAAGCTGGAGGGTGAAGCGAGATGAACACCTTTTCGACCGACACCTTGTTGTTTTCCAAGTGGACCAAAGAGAGCCAGCACGAGCTGACCGAGCGTTTCTATCTGGTGGTGGCCTGTCAGCGCGACGCGCAGGGGCAGCTGCAGCAGGTGGTGATGCAGGACATCAACACGCTGCTGGAACAGGAGATGGACTGGCATGAACTCGAAGATCCCGCCCATTGGCACATGGGGTGGAATTAGCCTGCTGCTGGCAGGCTTGAGCCTACCGCTGACCCCTTTCGCCCAGACCGGGCAAGCCCTGATCACTCCCTGGCAGCAGCTGCACCCGGTCGGGCGCGGCGAGATGAGCTGGCTCTGGTTCAAGCTCTATGACGCCACCCTCTACAGCGAGAACGGCCGCTATCGGCCGGGTCACTATCCTCAGGCGCTCAGCCTTACCTACGCCAGAGCCATCGAACGGGAAGATCTCTTGAGTGCCACCGCCGCCGAGTGGCAGCGGCTGGGGCTTGGCAGCGAGCAGCAGCGCCAGGAGTGGCTTGGTCAGCTCGCCGCGCTCTGGCCCGATGTTCGGGCGGGTGACCGGCTCACCTTCTATGTCGACAAGGGGGGAGCGGGCCATTTCTGGTGGCGGGACAAGCCGCTCGGCACCCTCGCCGATCCGCAGTTTTCGGCGGCCTTCCTCGCCATCTGGCTGGCACAAGGGAGCCGCGATCCGGCGCTTACCCGCCGCCTGCGAGGAGAGTTCTGATGCAAAAGGGATTCATGAAATACATCTGCATCTGGCGCTACCTGCTGTTATTGCCTCTTCTGCTGCTGGCCGGCTGTGGCAGCAGTCTGGAGGAGTATCGCGATCGGGGCCCCGAGTGGGATCTCGCTCGCTTCTTCGATGGCAAGCTGACGGCGCACGGTCTGGTGACCGATCGCAGCGGCGAGGTGACCAGCCGTTTTCGGGTAGAGATGCGCGGCCGCTGGCAGGGGGACAAGGGGGAGCTGTTCGAGCAGTTCTACTTTGACGACGGGCGCCAGCAGACCCGCACCTGGTTTTTGAGCAAGGGGGCGGATGGCCATTGGCGCGGCACGGCCGCCGACGTGGTGGGGGAGGCGGTAGGCAAGACGGCAGGCTTTGCCCTCAACTGGCGCTATCAGCTCGATCTGGCGCTGCCCGACGGCAGCGTGGTGCGGGTGAGTTTCGATGACTGGATGTACCTGCTCGACCAGGATCGTTTGATCAACCGGGCCGCCATCAGCAAGTTCGGCATCCAGCTGGGGGAGGTGATCCTCTATATCGAGCGGCATCCTGAATGAGTGCGCCTCACCCAGTCGGCAACGTGGACGATAGTCGCTCGCTATCAATCAGTTAGGTCTTAACGATTACCTTTCGAGTCTGATGGGTTCTAAGATGACCAGGTCGTCAAATCTGGAGGTGAAACATGAAGAGTCCGATTGGTCTTGATACCGTTCAATCACAAGCGCTGGCCGCCGAGCTGAACAAGTTGCTGGCCAGCTACCAGATCCTTTACATGAACGTTCGCGGCTTCCACTGGAACATCCGCGGCAACCAGTTCTTCGAGCTGCACCTGAAGTTTGAAGAGATTTACAACGACCTGTTGCTGAAGGTCGATGCTCTGGCCGAGCGCATCCTGACCCTGGATGGCGTACCGCTGCACAGCTTCAGCGATTACCTGAACGTTTCCGCCATTGCCGAGCAGAAGGGGCTGCACGACGGTCGTGCCTGCGTCGAATCCCTGCTGGAGAGTTTCCGCGAACTGCTGGTGGCCCAGCGCCGCATCCTGGGGCAGGCCGCCGATGCCGGTGATGAAGGGACTGCGTCCATTCTCTCCGACTATGTGCAGCAGCAGGAGAAACTGGTCTGGATGCTGCGTGCTTATTTAGCCTGATAGTTAACCAAGCCGGATGCATACGAAGTATGCCGGCTTGATGAAGTCAAGGGCAGGTGCTATCTGACCAGACGCCAGCCCGACCCGTTCCCTTACCGTGTTCTGTTGCAAACCTGAGTTGTCTCTCCTTTTATCCACCCGCTTGCCGCCCTGTTTGGGCGGCTTTTTTTGTTTTTGATCTGCATCAATGAAAACTGAATTGTCAAATTGAATGCCTATTAAGTTTTCCACGAGGGGAATAGAATCGCCACAAAACAAACAACTGAAATGTCCAATTAGGAGAGGCATGATGTTTTGTGTGCAATGTGAACAGACAATTCGTACCCCGGCAGGCAACGGCTGTGCCTATGCACAAGGTATGTGCGGCAAGACGGCAGAAACCTCGGATCTGCAGGATGTGCTGATCTATACCCTGCAAGGGCTCAGCGCCTGGGCGCTGGCCGCCCGCGAGCACGGCATCGTCGACAGCGAGATCGACGCCTTCGTGCCCAAGGCCTTCTTCGCCACCCTCACCAACGTCAACTTCGATTCCGCCCGCATCGTGGCCTATGTCAATCAGGCGCTGGCCTATCGTCAGCAGCTGGCCGCCAAGCTGGCACCGCTGGCGGTGCAGGCCGATGCGCTACCCGCAGCCGCCCGTTTCGAGCCGGGTAGCGAGCTGCTGGAACAGCTGGCCCAGGCACCGCAGACAGCGGTCAACCGCGGCAAGAACGAGGTCAACGAAGACACCATGGGGCTGCGCCTGCTCTGCCTCTACGGCCTCAAGGGCGCTGCCGCCTACATGGAGCACGCCCGGGTACTGGATCAGCAGGATGCCGGGGTGGCCGCCGAATTCCATCGCATCATGAGCTGGCTCGGTACGGATCCGAGCGATCTGGATCCGCTGTTCAAGTGCGCCATGGACATTGGCCTGCTCAACTTCAAGATCATGGAGATGCTGGATCTCGGTGAAACCACCGCCTTCGGCCACCCCGAGCCGACTCAGGTACGCGTCACTCCGGTACCGGGCAAGTGCATCCTGGTCTCCGGTCACGACATGGTGGATCTCAAGCTCATCCTGGAGCAGACCAAGGGGACCGACATCAAGGTCTACACCCATGGCGAGATGCTGCCGGCGCTGGCCTACCCCTTCTTCAAGCAGTACCCGCACCTGGTGGGCAACTACGGCTCCGCCTGGCAGAACCAGCAGAAGGAGTTTGCCAACTTCCCGGGCGCGGTGGTGATGACTTCCAACTGCATCATCGACCCGAACGTGGGCAACTACTCGGATCGCATCTTCACCCGCTCCATCGTCGGCTGGCCGGGCGTGACCCATCTGGAAGGGGAGGATTTCTCCGCCGTGATCGCCAAGGCGCAAGCGCTGGAAGGCTTCAAGCACGTTGAGCTGGAGCACTTCATCACCATCGGCTTTGCCCGCAACGCCCTGATGCAGGCTGCCCCGGCGGTGATCGACAAGGTCAAGGCCGGCGAAATCAGCCACTTCTTCTTGGTCGGTGGCTGTGACGGTGACCGTGCCGAGCGCGCCTACTACACCGAGTTTGCCAAGGCGATCCCGCAGGACAGCCTGCTGCTCACCCTGGGCTGCGGCAAGTACAAGTTCAACAAGCTCGATTTCGGCGACATCGGCGGCATTCCCCGTCTGCTGGATGTGGGTCAGTGCAATGATGCCTACTCTGCCATCCAGCTGGCGCTGGCGCTCTCCGAAGCGTTCGAGTGCGGCGTCAACGATCTGCCGCTGACCCTGGTGCTCTCCTGGTTCGAGCAAAAGGCCATCGTCATTCTGCTCACCCTGCTGGCGCTGGGTGTGAAGGACATCCGCACCGGCCCGACTGCCCCAGCCTTCCTCACCCCGGCCCTGCTCAAGGTGCTGGAGGAGCAGTTTGGTCTGAAAGGTACCACCACCGCAGAAGCCGATCTGGCCGAGATCCTGGCGGCCTGAGCAAAGAGACAGCCTTACACGCTCAGCATGTTGTAAGCCTTTGGCGAGCCTGATGGCTCGCCTTTTTTTAGCGACCCCTTTCCTACATTTTTCAACAAGAGGAGCCTTGCGATGACCTCCCTCACCCTCACCCTCAGGTGCATCGGCCGCCGGGCGGATACCCACGACGTGGCGAGCTGGCAGTTCGTGCCTCAGACGGGCAGCCTGCCTGCCGTGCTGGCCGGCCAATGTGTGACCCTGCACACCGAGATTGACGGCAAGCCCCACTGCCGTGCCTATACCCTCTCCTCCAGCCCGCGGGATCCTTTCTGGCAGGTCACCATCAAGGATGTAGGACTGGTCTCCCACCATCTGCACCAGACCCTGCAGGTGGGGGATGAGATCCGGGTTGATGGCCCGTTCGGCGACTTCAATCTGATGGCCTTGCCCTGCGAGCGGCCGCTGCTCTTGAGCGCCGGTTCCGGCATCACCCCCATGTGGGCCATGCTGCGGGACGAGCTGACCAAACGGCCGGATGCCGATATTCGCTTCATTCACAGTGCCCGCTCGCCAGAGGATGTGATCTTCGCAGACGACTTGGCTGCGCTGGCCGCGGCCCATGCCGGCGTGCGCCACGCGTTAGTGCTGGAGAAAGTAGGGGACGAGGCGCCGGCGGTTTATCCCTGGGTTGGCCGGCTCAGCCCGGAGATGCTCAAGGAATTGGCACCGGATCTATTGAGTCGCCACGTCTATCTGTGCGGCCCAACCCCTTACATGGAGGCAGTGAGCGAAATGCTGGCCGGGCTCGGCCTGCCGGCAGCGCAGTTGCACCAGGAGTCGTTCGGCCTGCCTGCTGGAACATCGAGTGCGGCGCCAGTTGCGGCCGGCAGCGACCACTTCTGGCTGACCCTCAAAAAGAGCGGCAAGAAGGTGAAGATACTGCCGGGGCAGACCCTGCTGGCGGCGCTGGAGGGGGCGGGGGAGACCATGATGGCAGCCTGCCGCGCCGGGGTGTGCGGCGCCTGTCGCTGCACCACGGAGGGCGAGATCGAGCGCCAGAGCGTGATGACTCTCAGCCCGCAGGATCTGGAGAGTGGGGTGGTATTGGCCTGCTCCTGCACCGTCAGGGGGGATGTTTGCGTCGACTATTGAGGGAAGGTAATGGGCACCCTGCTCTTTTCGCTAAGAAGCAAGGCGGGTAGACTCAACCTCAGTTTCAGTCGAACGCGGGATAAAAAATGACAATTCTGGTCACAGGGGGCGCCGGCTATATCGGCTCCCACACCCTGGTTGAGTTATTGAACGCCGGGCAACAGGTCGTGGTGCTGGACAACCTCTCCAACTCCTCCCCCGAGTCGCTCAAGCGGGTCGAGCGGATCACCGGCAAGCCGGTCATCTTCGTCAAAGGGGATGTGCTGGATCGGACTTGCCTGCAGCAGCTGTTTGCCGATCACCAGATCGAGTCGGTGATCCATTTCGCCGGGCTCAAGGCGGTTGGCGAGTCGAGCCAGATCCCGCTCACCTACTATCAGAACAACATCGCCGGCACCCTGGTGCTGTGCGAAGAGATGGCAAAAGCCGGCGTGTTCCGGCTGGTATTCAGCTCCTCGGCCACCGTTTACGGCGATCCGGCCTCGGTACCGCTGCGGGAAGATTTCCCCACCAGCGCCACCAACCCTTATGGCCGCTCCAAGCTGATGGTGGAGGAGATCCTGCGGGATCTCGCCAAATCCGATCCCCGCTGGGCCATCGTGCTGCTGCGCTACTTCAACCCGGTCGGTGCCCACGAGAGCGGCCTTATCGGGGAAGATCCCAACGGTATTCCCAACAACCTGCTGCCCTATATCAGTCAGGTGGGGGTGGGCAAGCTCAAGGAGTTGGGGGTGTTTGGTAACGACTACCCGACACCGGACGGTACCGGGGTGCGCGATTACATCCACGTGGTGGATCTCGCCATCGGTCACCTGAAAGCGCTGGCGCGCATCGCGTCGGATACCGGGGTCTTTACCTACAACCTGGGGACCGGTCAGGGCTATTCGGTGCTGGAGATGATCAAGGCATTTGAAGCGGCCAGCGGCCGTACCATTCCCTACCAGATCAAGCCTCGTCGTCCCGGCGATATCGCCGAGTGCTGGGCCGAGCCGCGCAAGGCTCGTGCCGAGCTGGGCTGGCAGGCCGAGCGCGGTCTGGAGCGGATGATGGTGGATACCTGGCGCTGGCAAAGCCAGAACCCGAACGGTTATGGCCCTGCTGCGAAGCCGTGATCAAGGGTCATGCGCTGCTTTTCGCCTTGCTGACAGCCTCTCGCGACGGCTCATCAGGCCTGATAGTTTGCAGCATGAATAGCAAAACGCCCCGGCATGCCGGGGCGTTTTTTATATGCCTGAGCGGGATTACTGAATGCTCTTGCCGGCGCGCACATCCTTGATGAAGCCTTTCAGGCTGGCCAGATCACGCGGTGCGCCGCGCAGGATCTGATCGCCGATGATGAAGGCCGGGGTGCCCGAGATGCTCATGGCTTCGGCCAGCGCCCGGTTGGTGCCGAGATTCTGATCGATGCTGCCATCCTTGATCTTGGCTTCAACCTTGCTCCAGTTGACGCCGGCTGCTTCTGCCAGCTGCTTCACCTGTGCCTCGTCGGCCAGCGGGCCCTGATGGGCGTAGAGCTTCTCGTGGAAGGCCTGATACTTGTCGGGCTGACCCAGCTGTACCGCCAGTGCGGCGCGGGCGGCGAAGTAGGAGGTCTCGCTCAGGATCGGGAATTGCTTGTAGATGTAGCGAATGTCCTTGTCTTCCGCCAGCAGCTGCTTGATCAGCGGGTGGGCGCGTTTGCAGTAGCCGCAGTTGTAGTCGAAGAATTCGACCACGGTCAGACTGCCCTTGGGATTGCCGGTTTCCGGGTCCTGATTGCTATAGAGCTGCTTGGCATGTGCCTTGATCAAGGTCTTGTCGCTCTCGGCCTGCTGGCTCTCCTGCTTGGCGCGCAGGGCGTTGGACATCTCGACCAGGATCTCCGGGTTCTTGACCAGATAGTCGCGCACTATCTGTTCCACGTCGCTCTTGGTCAGTTCGCTCGCCTGAACCGGCGCCGCAAGCAGGGTGGCACCCGTCAGGGCACAAAGCAGGGCATGTTTGATTTTCATAAGTCCATCTTGCTGGGGATTTCGGGATGCTGACTATAGTGGGTGAGTCTGTTTTCAAGTCAAGTTATCTGGTTGAAAAAGCGCTGGTTATGCTCAAATTGACGGCTTTGTACGTCATTTAGCCCAATAAATCGGCAAACGAGCGGTGAGGGGATTTACAAGGGCGATCGCCATGGGTAATATTCGCCGCACTGTCGCGGAGGGGTGGCAGAGCGGCTGAATGCACCGGTCTTGAAAACCGGCGATGGGCGACCATCCGTGGGTTCAAATCCCACCTCCTCCGCCATTTATTCAGCAAAAAGGCCATCCGAAAGGATGGCCTTTTTGCTATTCAAATTCCCGCTGTCATTCTGCCTCTGATTGGGCAAGCCATCTTCATCCACGTTTTTCAGGCCGTTGGCCAAGGCTGACGCTTGCGATTTTCCTGCCTGTTTGCTCGCGTTCATTGTGAGACTATCACCGGGCAACCAGCGTCTTGATCGTCTCCGTTGGCCCTGATATTCGCACAGTTCGGTAGGTATCCCGTCTCGCTGGCTCATCCGCCACAACTTGGACTCCTTTTGTTGCGTAATGCAGGTGTTGCGTAATGCAGGCAGCGTGGAGGACTGTTGGTCCGCCAGTGAGCGATCAGCCATGACGAATGTTTCAATGATTAACATCCGTAGGAGTCATGACTGGTCACTGGTGGAACAATCTTGTTCTTCTGTAGCATTTCATTACAAAAATTACGGTTCGATAGCATAAAGTGTGGGACAGTTCTGATTTTCCTGTGTGCCGGGGTGTGTCATCTATTGACGCTTGTTAACATTCAGTATGTTTCCATGTTTGGCTACCTTATCTTGTGCATGATCCTCATACCCCGGAAATGAATACCCCGCACGCGTTGGAGCTTATCGGTCAGTTCGAGACGGCGGCTGACGAGCGCGCCATCGTGACCCTGCTGCGCGAACTGAGCGGCCGCATGGGATTCGACTATTTTCGCCTTGCCCTGATCTTCCCCAGCACCATCCAGCGTCCGGACGTCATCATCTTCAACGGCTGCCCGCAGGCCTGGGTGGATACCTACACCGGCAGCGGCTTCTTTGCCATCGACCCGATCGTCAAGTGCGCCATGACCAGAAGCACGCCCATTCTATGGGCCGATGTGGTGAACGATGAGGCGCGTTGTGATGAACAGGGCCGCGAGGTGATGCAACTGGCTAG
The DNA here is from genome assembly GCF_019047325.1 of Aeromonas sp. FDAARGOS 1403. Taxonomy (NCBI): domain Bacteria; kingdom Pseudomonadati; phylum Pseudomonadota; class Gammaproteobacteria; order Aeromonadales; family Aeromonadaceae; genus Aeromonas; species Aeromonas sp. FDAARGOS 1403. The sequence continues at coordinate 2,023,943 of NZ_CP077249.1, forward strand.
CGAGTACGGCATTCGTGATGGTATCACCCTGCCCTGGCACGGTGCCAACGGTCATGTCGGCCTGCTCTCCTTTATTACCAGCACGCCTCGTACCAGCCAGCAGTGGCTCTCTGCTGTGCCCTTTATCAGCTGGCTCTCCATGCATATCTTTGAGGCGGTGGCCCGGGTCTGTCTGGCGGGGCAGTCACCGCACGATGCGTTGAGTTTGCGGGAGCTGGAGGTGTGTCGCTGGGCGGCGGAGGGCAAGCAGGTGAGCGATATTGCCCAGATCCTCGGGATCACGCCCCGTACCGTGACGTTTCATCTGAACAATGTGGTCAACAAGCTGGGGGCGAGCAGCAAGAGCCAGGCCATCTCATGGGCATTGAAACAGGGGATGGTCAGGCTGAACGTGGAGATGGCGCTGGTGGCTAATGTGGATGAGGAGCAGTAATTCTGTTTGTGGCAAGCAACTCGTTGCGTAGATGGCAAGATTTTCCACTGCATGTGCAAGAATTTATGGTGCAATAACCTGCTGGTTGCAACTTTTTGCGCCACGCATCAGGCCGGCTTGCTTGATTGTTAGTTAATGCTTTGAAAAATATGGATAAAAAAGAGTGGCATGGTCGCTGCTAACTGGTTCGGTCGAGTGTCATTACCGTTCAACCAATCAGGAGCAAACTCATGCCAACTCCATGTTATATCAGCATCGAAGGTAAAACCCAGGGCAATATTACCGCCGGTGCTTTCACTTCCGATTCCGTCGGCAACATCTTCGTGCAGGGCCACGAAGACGAGATGCTGGTACAAGAGTTCCAACACGTCGTCACCGTACCGACCGATCCGCAATCCGGTCAGCCTGCTGGTCAGCGTGTCCACAAGCCGTTCAAGTTCACCGTTGCGCTGAACAAGGCCGTACCGCTGATGTACAACTCCCTGGCTTCCGGCGAGATGCTGCCGAAAGTGACCCTGAAGTGGTACCGCACCTCCGTCGAGGGCAAGCAGGAGCACTTCTTCTCTACCGTGCTGACCGATGCCACCATCGTCGACATCGACTGCCAGATGCCGCACTGCCAGGATCCGGCGAAGTCTGACTTCACCCAGCTGATCCAGGTCTCTCTGGCCTATCGCAAGATTGACTGGGAGCACACCGTTGCCGGTACTTCCGGTGCGGATGACTGGCGCGCACCGATCGAGGCCTAATTCTCGATCTCTTATTGCCGTTATTCCTTGTAGTGCACCCCATGGCCTGGTGATGGCAGTGTCAGCTGTCGTCAGGCCAGTGCAAGCTTTCTCCGACCCGTTCAGCTGGATGCGGTCGGAGCTTTTGTGTTTTGCCATATGGCTGCGAGCCGACCTTATTGCAAAGCACAACAGAGGCCAGTCGTCATGTGTTCCACCATTGCATCGTCCGGTGACATGCTCACCGATCAGGATGGGATTCCCCCATCGACAGTTGCCAGAATCGATGGCAAGCCGCTGGCCCCTTACGACAAATCCGACAATCCCCTCTATCCGCGCAGCAGCTCTGGTCGCCTGCGTACTTTACGGTGTGGCGGCAAGCCCATCGCCGTGACCGGCACTGCCGTCGGCTGCGGCGGCGTGGTGATTGGTTCGGGCAGCGGACAGGCAGGTTAAGGAGCGCTTCATGGCAGACAGCACGGGATTACAATTTACCGTCAAGGTGGGGGCCCTGCCCGAGAGCACCTTCGTGGTGGCCGAGTTTGCGCTGGATGAAGCGCTCAACCGGCCGTTCAACCTGCGCCTGGAGCTGGCGAGTGCCCAGCCTGACATCGACTTTGGCGCCGTGCTGGACCAGCCGTGCGAGCTGCTGGTCTGGTACAACGGCGAGCTGCAGCGCCGAGTGTGCGGGGTGGTCAGTGACTTCGCGCAAGGGGACAGCGGTTTTCGCCGAACCCGCTATCAGCTCATGGTACAGCCGGCCCTGTGGCGGCTGTCACTTCGCCAGAACTCCCGCATCTTCCAGGCGCAGAAGCCCGATGAAATCCTCAGTATCCTCTTGCAAGAACACGGCATCACCGACTATGCGTTTGCGCTGAAAAACGAGCATGCCAAGCGGGAATACTGCGTCCAGTATCGGGAGAGCGACCTCGATTTCGTGAACCGCCTCGCCGCCGAAGAGGGGATGTTCTACTTCCACGAGTTTGAAGCGGGCAAGCACCGCATCGTGTTTGCTGACGACGCGGCTGCCCTGACTGCCGGCCCCGAGCTCTTCTTCAACCTCGGCAACCGCTCGCTGGAACAGGGGCCTTATGTCCGTCAGTTCCACTACCGGGAGGCGGTGCGCCCCTCGGATGTGGAGCTGAAAGATTACAGCTTCAAGACCCCGGCCTATGGTCTCTCCCACAAAAAACAGGGCGCAGAGCTTGCGCATCAACGGGATACCTACCAGCACTTCGACTACCCGGGCCGCTACAAAGCGGACCCGAGCGGCAAGGCCTTTGCCCAGCACAGGCTCGATGCGCTGCGCAATGATGCGGTGGCCGGCCAGGCTAAGTCCAACTGCGCCACCTTGCAGCCGGGGCAGAGCTTCTCGCTCACCGAACACCCCAATGGCAGCCTCAACACCGACTGGCAAATCGTCCATATCCGCCATATCGGTGAACAGCCACAAGCGCTGGAGGAAGAAGGTGGCAGCGGCCCGACTGTCTATCACAACGAATTTGGGGTGGTGAAAGCCAGCACCACCTGGCGGGCGCGCATCGGTAGCCCGGAGGCCCCTCACAAGCCGATGGTGGATGGCCCGCAAATCGCCATGGTGGTGGGCCCGGAGGGGGAGGAGATTTACTGCGACGAGCATGGCCGGGTGAAACTGCAATTCCCGTGGGACAGATATGGCAGCTCCAACGACCAGAGCTCCTGCTGGGTGCGGGTGAGCCAGGGCTGGGCCGGCGGCCAGTACGGCATGATGGCGATACCCCGTATCGGCCACGAAGTCATCGTCAGTTTCCTGGAAGGTGACCCCGACCAGCCCATCGTCACCGGTCGCACCTATCACGCCACCAACCGCCCGCCCTACGAGCTGCCTGCTAACAAGACCCGCACCGTACTGCGCACCGAAACCCACCAGGGAGAGGGCTTTAACGAGCTGCGCTTTGAAGACCAGGCGGGCAAGGAAGAGATTTACATCCACGGTCAGAAAGACCTGAACGTGCTTATCGAGAACGACGCTGCCTGGCATATCAAACACGACGAGCATCGTGACATCGACAATGAGCGGGTGACCCGCATCAAGGCCAACGACCACCTGACGGTGGAGGGGGAGAAACGCGACCAAGTGAAGGCTGACTACTCGCTGACGGTGGATGCCAGTCTGCATCAGAAGCTGGGGCAGTCCCTGCTGGTGGAAGCGGGAAGCGAGGTACATCACAAGGCGGGCATGAAGATAGTGATGGAAGCGGGGGCCGAGCTGACCCTCAAGGTGGGCGGCAGTTTTGTCAAGATTGATGCCGGTGGCGTTACCCTCAGTGGCGGCTCCATCAAGATGAACTCGGGCGGCAGTCCGGGTTCAGGTTCCGGCTGGGATGGCAAGGCTCCCGTTCTACCAGGTAATGTCGAGGTGCCAACACCACCACCAGCAACGTTACCAGCCCCGGCCATCCACAAGAGCATGGAGTCCATGGCGCCGCTGGCCAAGCCTTGTCCAGCAGCCCCGCCACCTGTGCCCCCTCCGCCTGCCGGGGGGCCACCGGCTCCACCGCCCGCTCCACCCCAGCTTGCCGGAGGCCCAATGGTGCCACCGCCGCCGCCACCTGTTGCGGCCAAAGGGGAAGGTAAAAAGCCGGCAAAGAAGTGGGCGACGGTAGAGATATCCAAAGCGGATGAAGCGCTCAGATACTATTCGGCGCAGGGGTACACATTGCTCAATAACTATTTGCGTGATCGCCCCTACAAGCAGCGAGAGGCCATCGATACCCTGCTTAGTCGCAGCTATTTGAATGATGAGCCGACATCTGCGGGTGAATTTGATAAGGCAATGAAGGCCTATGTTGCCGATGTGGAGGCGGGTCTGGCGAAATTGCCGGCCTCACCTGAGTTGTCTTTCGTTTACCGGGGGCTGGCGCTGGACAAGCCGGAGCTTGCAGCCCTGAAAGAGCAGTTCACTGGGGTGGGCAATATCGTTGTTGAGCCAGGATTCATGAGTACCTCACCGGACAAGGCCTGGGTCAACGATACCTTGTTGAAGATCCGCTTGCCTGCCGGGCACGGTGGTCGTCTGCTGGGAGACGCTGCGCACTTCAAGGGAGAAGCTGAGATGCTGTTTCCGACGCAGACCAGGCTAAGGGTTGATCGAGTTGTTTCCTCCACGAGCGGTGATTTCGATACCTTGCTCAATACGATCCCAACCTCTGACAATGCATCGGATAACCGCAGCAGGATCAAGCGACTGATTGAGGTTTCCGTATTATGACGTTATTTGATTGGCTCGCTGGCGAGCAAGCGGGTGAGAGGTATGCCGTCATCGATGGAGCCCAGGCAGAGTCAGCCGTGGCGGATTTCTATACCTATGATGGAGAGAATGCCAATCCACTTTTTGCCGGTACCGCTTTCGATGAGCACTCTGCGTTGGGGCCCTGGTTGCTGCCTGCCCCTTCCACTGAGTTCATGATGGCCAATCCCGCCCTGCGCGGCTTCTACCTGAGCAGCGACCAATCAGTGGATCTGATCCGCCGCCATTGGCAGAGCCTGATAGAAGCGATACGCGAGGGAGAAGCCGTCTGGTTTCGTTTCTCTGACCCACGCATTTTCTTGCCCATACTCATCGCCATGACCCCTGATGAACGCGATAGTGTGCTGGGGCCCTGTTCCGGGCTCTGGATCCATGGCAAAGCCTTCTCTCGCACGCCCCATGCCCAGTTCCAACCTGCATTGCAAACTCCCTGGTTTCATATCCGGCCTCATCATCTGGCTGGACTCTACGACGAGAACCGTCATGCCTACATCTTGCGGCGGCGGTTATGGCAGACCATGACGGCTATGATGGAGCGCCATCCTGACCCGGCCGGGACCATTTTACCCACACTCAAACTGGCCAATCAGGATGGGCTGCAAGAGGATGTGCTCGATGGTGTGGTGGCTGGCGCCTTGGCCTTGCAGGCCAATCTGGCTCTTGAAGAGATACGGGGGCCATTGATGCTGACTGACGATGAGCTGGTTCAGGTAGCCAACTGGCTGAACAAACATCACGAATTGACAGGAGTATCCTGATGGCGGCAGATCCCCACTGTATCCCTTGCGAACGTTATGATAACTGGATAGAGGTAGACATTCGCGATGAGCACAACCGTTCGTTCAAGGGGCTCAAGGCCACTTTGACTGACGAAACCGGCAAGTCAGAGACGGTCACCCTGCAGGATGGACCCACCTTGGTGCGAGGGTTTGCAGTTGGCCCGGTGACAGTAAAAATCGAGACGCCAGCCTGGCTCAAGGCGGCGCAGTCCCGTGAAGCCCTCAAGGAGGGTGAGACCACACAGGTACCCGCCTATACAGACAAGTTATTCGGGCACTGCGACGTCAAACGAGAGCATATCAAGGTGACCACCGGTGACCTTTGTCTCACCGAGCCAGAACAGCCGCTACCGAAAGGACATCAGTCAGGACAAGCCCAGCCTCCTCGTTTTTTCACCAAACACTCCTATGTGATTGAAGTGAAAGGCTATCAGATCAATATCTTGCGGATTGGGGTGTTTTTTGACGGCACGGGTAACAACACCCACAATGCCCAGGCGGGGTTGCAAAAAGTTGAGCAGTGGCTTCTGGAAACCTGCTCAGATCCGGCGCAGCGGGAGAAGGAGCTACAGGGCTGCCAGATGGGGCAAAGCCCGGTTGAAGGTAGCTCCGCCAATGATGTGACCAATGTGGGCAAGTTGTTTGAGCAATATGACATCGCAGCAGGCCCGTTGGTGGCTCACAGCTATATCAGTGGTATTGGTACTCGCGACCCAATCGCAGGAGAAAATGGCCCTGAATATCGTTCGGATGACACCCTGACCCAGGGATTTGATCTCGATTTTGGTGGGGAGAACACATCCATCATTGGCAAAGTGACGCTAGCTTGTACAGATACAATTCTGATGGGTATCCATGATGATCTTCGTGATGTTTTACCAAATATCGACTGCATCCATCGAATCGTATTCGATGTGTTTGGCTTTAGTCGGGGCGCTGCTGCTGCTCGCCATTTCGTCAATACTATCGACCAAAAATCCGATCATCCATTGGTGAAAGCTATGGCGAATAGCCCGGATATTCGCCTTAAGGCGGGTTTTGATTGGGCTAGCCGCGATGATGTTCGCTTCACCTTTGTGGGCCTGTTCGATACCGTAGTTTCTTCTTACAACCCTAATGTCAATGTTCAGCTCAAAGCAGATTGCGCAGAGCGGGTGGTACATCTCACCGCGCTGGATGAAGTGCGCAAATATTTCCCGCTATCACGTATTACAGAAGATGCTGCAGGCACCTGTCCTCCCGCTCACTTTACTGAGTTGGCGCTACCGGGGGCTCACTCTGACATAGGTGGCGGTTACTATAGCCGCTGGAGCTTGAGTAATCCCAACAGCGATCCAGCCCTGATCGAGTGCATTGAATTGGAGCGTTTCATGAGTGTGGAAACTGTTACAACACCAGATGCCGAGAGCAGTGCCTATCAAAAAGCCAAGGCGTATGCCGAGGAGAAACGAACGTTGGGCTGGGTCACATGTATCAACCCCAACCTGCCTCGTGGCGCCGTGCCACCGCTAGGAGCGATCAGCCTAAAGCCTTACTCCTTCCGGCGTCCCGAGGGGAAAAATAGCACAGGCCCCGGCAAAAAATCGGTCTATGTGGAGGTGCTGATGAGCAGGGTCGTTGAGGGGGAATACTCCCGCATTCCGCTGCATATGATGGTTGAGGCGGGCCGTGCCGTGGGGGTACCGTTTAAACCATGGATGCCGGATGATAGGGCATTGCAACTTGAACCACTCTCTATTAAACGGCCAGAGGCTGACTTGAAGGCGCTGGATAAACTTTGGGCCCTATCGGCCATCGAACAGAAGGTTGCCAAGAACTTGGCTCATCAATTATCGCCCGATGTTTACCGCGCTTTGCGTCGTGACTATCTACACCACAGTGCCAGTAACAAGGGCATCGCAAATCCGGCCAATACCAATAAATACGAAACGAGTATCAGTAAAGAGAGGCGCAAACTGATAGGGAACAAGGTGTCATGATATTAAAGCGATGGATGTTAGTTCTTGGCCTGCTTTGTCCTCTGTTGGCTTGTGCTGCGGATACACAGATCAAGTCTTTTTCTTGGCGTTATGGTACGGGCAGCAATATAGACCTTACTAAGAACACCAAGACCGAGTTTTATCTTGGAGGGAAACAAGTTTATTCCGATCGTCTGGCAGGTGGCGGAGCTGGAGGTCTACTTGCGGATCGAATCAAGGCGCAACGTTACTATTGGGCGGGCGGTGGTGGTCTGCCTACCGACGGTGTTCCCATCCCCGATAAAGCGGTGATTGAGTTGGTTTCCTTCCATGATCGTAAGCGCTACCGCATCAAGGTGGATTTACCTACCGATCTAGAGCAAAAAATGCGTCAGGTGTATTTAGTCGAAGGACGTTACGATAGACGAAATCGTCTCTATTTTGGTTTGGCTCCTGGTGGTTATTTCGAAGTCATGTTAACCGGGGGGGGATTGCAGCTCAGCCCTGACCTACTGCTTGTCCGCGGCATAGCCGAAGAGGTGAGCGATGATTGGTATGATCAGAAAGTACCGATAGCGCGCCAATATGGAATGGATGATTTTGACAAAAAATATAGTGAGCTATTCAAGCAATACCCAGTTCCTAGAGGGATGGATTGGGCTCCCATCATGGATGCCTACCGTGCAGCGCAGCCTAAAACTGATATACACCCAGTGCAATGATGAGGCATTTCCAGCCGGGAAGGCAGGTATCCCTATCAGGTAGGGGCGGCGCGTACCGACAGCGATCCCGTTTCACCGTAGTGACGCCTGGCGTTCTCGTTGTGGTGAGGACAGATAGTGCGGTAATGCATTGCCAAGAAAAGACAAACTCCGAATCTCAGTCATCAGTTTGGTGGAAGAGTGCAGATAATCCGGGGTTCTATGGATAGAGATAACAGGAAAATTATACCGCATGACTCATATCAAACACCTATTGCTCACATTCGCCATTAGTTGTACGTCGATTGCTGCCTATGCCAAAGATTGGAGCAAAGAGACACTGGCAGCAGTGCAACAAGCTGCCGAGCAGGGCGATGCCCAGGCTCAGGGAGAGCTTGGGTTCATGTACTTAATGGGGCGTGGCGTAGAACAGGACGCTAAACAAGCGATGATTTGGTTTCGGAAAGGCACCGAACAGGGAGATGCATATGCCCAGTACAACCTCGGGGCAATGTACGCCAATGGTCTCGGTGTCGTAAAAGACTATAAACAAGCAGTGATTTGGTATCGAAAATCAGCCGAACAGGGAAATGATACGGCTCAATGGTTGCTCGGGAGAATGTACGACATGGGCCGAGGTGTGGCGCAGGACGATAAACAAGCTGCAATTTGGTATCGAAAAGCCGCTGAGCAGGGCAATTCTGCTGCCCAGAACGACCTCGGGGAAATGTACCGCGAGGGAAAAGGTGTGGCGCAGGATGATAAGCAAGCAATGATTTGGTTGCAAAAAGCAGGGGAGCAAGGCAATACCATTGCCCAGTTTAGCCTCGGGAAAATGTACTTCATGGGGGAAGGTGTAGCGCAGGACTCACGCCAAGCCTATGCCTGGTTTTCAACGGCTGTGGCTAATGGCGATACCTATGCAGCTGAATGGAGAGACGGGGTCGCTGATCGACTCACGCCTGCAGCCTTAACCGAAGCCAAGCAGTTAGCGGCCAGCTACGTTCAGCGGTATCAGCTCAAGTAATAATACCCTCAGCACTGATAGCGGAGTTTGGGCGTATCTGACATTACGCTGGCTCTTCCCAAGGATCTGAGCAAGCAGATGGCACAGTGTCTGATTAACGACTCTGTTCATCTCAACCGGCGATAAAGGTGAGTTGAATTACTCAGCAGGCCAATATTTGTTCGCGAAATAATACGGTGCCAAAACCCCCATCAGCTTATGCCGATGGGGGTTTTTGTTTGTCTTTCAATGGTGGCCGGGGATCAGCCCAATCAGATGCTGCAGGCTTTTTTGACGGGGATGGCGGCGGGTGGCGAGACTGATGCGGGTGGTGAGCGGTTCGGCGGCGATGGGGTGATAGCTGACGCCGTGGGGGTGCAGCTCGCTGACCGAGCGCGGGATGATGGCGACCCCGAAACCCGCCTGCACCATGCCGACGGTAGAGATCACCTGCGGACTCTGGCTGCCGAGGCGGGGGCTGAAGCCGGCCCGCTGGCAGCGCTGGGTGATGGCGTCATGCAGCCCGGGCCCGAGCTCGCGGGGGAACAGGATGAAGGGATCCTGCGCCAGCGCCTCGATAGGAATGGCGCCACTGCCGGCCAGCGGGTGGTGCGGGGGGAGGGCGATCAGCATCTCCTCCTCGTCGATCAGGTGGTGGGCCAGCGCCGAGCTGCTGCTGCAGGGCAGGCGCAGAATGGCGGCATCCAGCTCCTCGCTCACTAGGTCGCGCACCAGGTTGGGCATGCTGTTCTCGATGGGGTGCAGGCTGACCTCCGGCCAGGCCTGGCGAAAGTCGTGGATGAGTTGCAACACGCTCGGGTGCAGCACGGTGGAACCGGCAAAGCCGAGGCGCAGCGAACCCAGCTGGCCGCGAGCGATGCGTCTGGCCTTCTGCATGGCCTGCTCGGTCTGCGCCAATATCCCCTTGGCATCCTGATAGAGGCTCAGCCCCGCCTCGGTCAGCTCCACACTGCGGGTCAGCCGGTGAAACAGCGGCGTGCCCACCTCCTGTTCGAATTTGCGGATCTGCTGGCTGAGCGGCGGCTGGGCCATGCCCAGCGCCTCGGCGGCGCGGGTGAAGCTCTGTTTGTCTGCCACGGCCACCAGGTAGCGCAGGTAACGGAATTCCATATCTGGTACGTCTCGAAGCTGATGGGTTTGGATATTGGTATCAAATTGTGATCTTGGTCACTATTGAATCCTGATTTGCCAACCTAACAGGATTGGAGGTGAAATCCAAATGGAAACCAATTCATCATGTGACTGCGCCATCGAGATCAGCCAGCAGTTTGCTCGCTGGCAGGCTCGCCAGGGGGGCGGCGAGGTCTACCAGAGCTCCCTGATGAGCGCCCTGCTGGCGGGGGTTTACGAGGGGGAGACCACCATGGCCGACCTGCTGCGCCACGGTGACTTCGGTCTCGGGACCTTCAACCGGCTCGACGGCGAGCTGATTGCGTTCGAGCGCCAGATCCACCAGCTCAAGGCTGACGGCTCGGCCCGCCCGGCCCGCGCCGAGCAGAAGACCCCGTTTGCGGTGATGACCCACTTTCGCCCCTGCCTGCAGCGCCGCTTCGATCATCCCCTGAGCCGCGAGGAGATCCACCAGTGGGTGGATCGGTTGGTGGGTACCGACAACGTCTTTGTCGCCTTTCGACTCGACGGCCTGTTCGAGCAGGCGCAGGTGCGCACAGTTCCCTGCCAGCATCCCCCCTACAAGCCCATGCTGGAGGCCATCGAGGCCCAGCCGCTGTTCTCGTTCAGCCAGCGGCGCGGCACCCTGGTGGGTTTTCGTTGCCCACCCTTCGTGCAGGGGATCAACGTGGCCGGCTATCACGAGCACTTCATCACCGAGGATCGCCGGGGCGGCGGCCACATCCTCGACTACGCCATGGGCCACGGCCAGCTGCAGCTGTCGGTGGTGCAACACCTCAACATCGAGCTGCCTCGCAATCCGGCCTTTCAACAGGCCGACCTCAATCCCGCCGATCTGGACCGCGCCATCCGCGCCGCCGAAGGCTGAGCCCTTCGCTTAACAAGGAGTGACATCATGGAAAATCAACACTGGGCCTGTGGGGCCGAACTGGTGGTGCGCCATCTGGAGGCGCAGGGGGTCAAGCAGGTATTCGGCATTCCCGGGGCCAAGATCGACAGGGTATTCGATGCGCTGGAGGACTCCCCCATCGAGACCATAGTGGTGCGTCACGAAGCGAATGCCGCCTTCATGGCCGCCGCGGTCGGCCGGCTGACCGGTAAGGCGGGGGTGGCGCTGGTGACCTCGGGGCCGGGTTGCGCCAACCTCATCACGGGGCTTGCCACCGCCACCTCGGAAGGGGATGCCATGGTGGCGCTGGGCGGTGCCGTGCGGCGGGCCGATGGCCTCAAGCTAACCCACCAGAGCCTGGATACCGTCAGCCTGTGCCGGCCGGTCACCAAGTTCAGCGCCCAGGTGGGCACCGGCTCCGCCCTCTCCGAGGTGATGGCCAACGCCTTTCGCAGCGCCGAGCTGGGGCGGCCCGGAGCGGCCTTCGTCAGCCTGCCGATGGACATCATCAACGAGCCGACCGACGGCGCCATCCTGGTGCCGAGCGCCATCCCGGAGCCGGGAGCAGCCGACGAGAGCGGCATCGATCGGGCGCTGAGTCTGCTGGCGCGGGCTCGCAAGCCGGTGGTATTGCTCGGCCTGCTGGCCAGCCGGCCGGAGAACTCCCTCGCGGTGCGCGCCTTCCTCGACAAGAGCCGGTTGCCGGTGACCGGCACCTATCAGGCGGCCGGGGTGGTGGATACCCACCATTTTGATGACTTCGCCGGACGGGTGGGGCTGTTCAACAACCAGCCGGGGGACAAGCTGCTACAGGATGCGGATCTGGTGATCTGCATCGGCTACAGCCCCATCGAATACGATCCCGTGTTGTGGAACGGCACCGGTGAGCGCCAGCTGCTGCACATCGATGCGCTGCCGGCGGAGATCGACAGCAGCTACTGCCCGGCGGTGGAGCTGGTGGGCTCCATCAGCGCCAACCTGGCGCGGCTGACCCGGATGCTGCATCAGCCGCTGGCGCGGGATCCGGCCATTACCGCGCTGCTCGGCGAGATCCGTGCCCAGCGCCATCAGCTGGCCGAACATGCCGGTCGGCTGGGGGGCACCCCCATCCATCCGCTGCGCATCGTCAAGGAGCTGCAGGACATCATCGGGCAGGACATGACCCTGTGTGTGGACATGGGCAGCTTCCACATCTGGATTGCCCGCTACCTCTACAGCTTCCGGGCCCGCCAGGTGCTCATCTCCAACGGTCAGCAGACCATGGGGGTGGCGCTGCCCTGGGCCATCGGGGCAGCCATGGTGCGCCCGGGGGAGAAGATCATCTCGGTGTCTGGCGATGGCAGCTTCATGCAGTCGAGCATGGAGCTGGAGACGGCGGTGCGGCTCAAGTCCAACATAGTGCACATCATCTGGGTCGATAACGGCTACAACATGGTGGCGATGCAGGAGGAGAAAAAGTACAGCCGCAGCTCAGGGGTGAGTTTTGGTCCCATCAACTTCAAGGCCTATGCCGAGTCGTTCGGGGCGGCCGGGTTTGCCGTCACCTGTGCCGAGGATCTGCGGGCGACCCTGCGCGCCGCCATGGCGGTGAGCGGGCCGGCGGTGGTGGCCATCCCGGTGGATTACAGCGACAACCACCTGCTGATGGAGCAGCTCAGGCCCGAAATGCTCAGTTGAGCCGGAGCTTAACCGGCAGACTGCTTGCAGTTCGCCTCAAAGCAGAGCGCCCCTTGCCAATTGGCAAGGGGCGCTCTGTCATTGCGAGAGGGCTATTTACTCAGGGCATGGGTGAGGAGGGGGGCAGCACCATGGGGCCGGCCACCGCACCGGCAGCCTCGTCACCGCGCAGCACCCGCACCAGCTCGAGGGCGAACTCGATGGCGGTGCCCGGCCCCTGGCTGGTGATGAGGTGATGAGCCTCATCGGTTACCACCCGCGCCGTACTGAGCTGCGCCGCGGGCAGGCGAGCCTGAAAACCGGGATGGCAGGTGGCGCGGGCCTCCCCCAGCAGATCGTGGTGCAGCAGCACCACGGCGGGGGCGGCGCAGATGGCTGCCCGCCAGCGCTGCGCTGCTGCCTGCTCTTTGAGCAGGGTGATGGCGCGCGGCGTATCGCGGATAACCTCGCTGCCGGGCAGGCCACCCGGCACCACTATGGCCTCGAACTCCTGATCCGCCAGCTCGTCGAGGTGGCAATCCGCCACCAGCTGTACCCCGCGGGAGGCCCTGATCTGGCGCTGCCCTGCCGGGCAGCAGGAGGCCAGCACCACCTCGATGGCCCCGCGTACCAGGGTATCGACGATGGCGACCGTCTCTATCTCTTCCGACCCGGGGGCCACCAGTACCAGTACGCTCATCCTTTGCTCCTTGCGTTGGCGAGCCCTCGGGCTCACTGCTTCTCTTTGATGGCCTGATAGAGACCCTGATTGACCGGTACCGCAATGCCGTGGCAGGCGGCCCGGGCCAGCAGGAAGCCGGTGATGGCCTCGATCTCGGTCTCGCGCCCCTGCTCCATGTCCTGATACATGGAAGAGTAATTGTCGGCGGTGAGCTCCACCACCGTCATGACCCGGCGCAGCAGCTCGTCGCTGCCGGTCGGTTGGCCTTCGGCCTGCATCACGTCCGCCACTTCCACGCAGATCTGCTGCAGGGCATCGGCAAAGCGCGGACCGGCCAGCTCGCCATTCTTGAGCTTGTAGAGCGCGGTGAGCGGGTTGATGGCGCAGTTGACCGCCAGCTTCTGCCACTGGCGCGCCTGGATCTGCTCATCCCAGCCGGCCTGGCCGAGGGCGGCCGCCAGCTCGTCCGCGAGAGCGGCATGGGCTCTGGCCGCCTCGTTGACCGGGCCGAGCCAGGTTTCGCCCTTGCCGGTGTGGCGGAACACAAAGTGACCGCTCTGCATGGCGCCGTGGCTGGTGACGCCGGCGATGACCGGATTGTGGGGGAACAGCGCGACCACCTGCTCGGCGATCCCCATGCCGTTGTGCAGCAGCACGATGGGCACGTCGGTCGCCAGCTGGCCCACCAGCGGGGTCAGCGCCTCGATGACCTGGCCGGCCTTGGTCATCACCAGCAACCGCTGGATCTGACCCGGCTGGTCGACGAAGCCGCGCTCGATGTTGATGAGCTGGGTGTTGCCCTCCAGCGAGGTGAAGTCGATGCCGGGGTGCAGGGTGGCGCGGTGGCGCTCGCGCAGCAAGACGCGGGTGGACTGGCCGCTTTGAGTCAACAGGGAGGCAAACACACCGCCCAGGGCGCCGCAGCCCAGCAGGGTCCATTGGGGGGAAGGGGTGTGTCGACTGTGTGTCAGGTTGTAATCGCGTGATCCGCTTGGCATGGAGAGACTCAATCAAGGTAGGGGCTGCATTCCAGTCAACCACCTGCCGGGGATAAGTGAAGATGTCGCCTGGCGGACACCTGGAACGGGTTCATGATCTTGCTGCTAGGTCGTGATCAAGGCTTGTACGAGGCTTGCGTATGTGAAACCGGAAGCCCATGTATTCAGATACAAGCGGGCTCCTGCGCAGCGATTTACCTTGCGGACGACCTCTCGCGACAGATACTGAACAGGTTCTAACGGGTCTCGCCATTCCTGTGCGCAGGGGATTCTAGCAGAGCAGTCCCATCGAAATCAGCAAATTTGCCGTAATTCTGGTAGATTTGCCCCCTTATAGCGCAACATGAGGAGCCCACTATGCCGTCATTCGATATTGTCTCTGAAGTCAAAATGAACGAGGTGTTGAACGCCGTCGACAACGCCAATCGTGAACTGGCGACCCGTTTCGATTTTCGTGGTGTTGAAGCCAGCTTCGAGTTGAACAAGGAAGAGGTCAAACTGGAGGCCGATGCCGATTTCCAGCTCAAGCAGATGGTCGAGATCCTGCGCGGTGCCCTGCTCAAGCGCAACATCGAGAACAGCTCCATGGACGTGGGTGACAGCGTTCACTCCGGCAAGCGCTTCCACCTGACCGTGAAGTTCAAGCAGGGGATCGACAAGGAAGTTGCCAAGAAGCTGGTGAAGCTGATCAAGGATTCCAAGATCAAGGTGCAGGCCGCCATTCAGGGCGACGAGGTGCGGGTCACCGGCAAGAAACGCGATGACCTGCAGGAGACCATGGCCTTGGTGCGTGGCGCCGAGCTGGGCCAGCCGATGCAGTTCCAGAATTTCCGCGACTGATGGATGGCCGGGGAGGGCGCGGCTCTCCCTGTTCGCTACCATCTGGCCATAAAAAAACCGGAGCAGCTGCTCCGGTTTTTTGTATCCCTGATACCCGTTCGATTAGAACTTGTAGGTAACGGAGAAGTAGTGGCTGAAGCCAGAGCTCTTCCACGGGGTACCGTCGTAGGCGGTGGAACCGTCTTTGGTGCCGTAGGCATCCATGAAGTACTTCAGGCCGTAACCGACGGCGTAGCGGTCGGAGTGCCAGTAGATACCGTGGAAGGTAGCCAGGTTGTCGCTGGTACGGTCAGCACGGTTGTGGGTGTCCAGGTCGAAGGCGTAGTCCAGGTAACCCTGATAGGAGACGAAGCTGCCGTTGCTGAAGGTGTAGAAAGGCTTGAACCAGTTCATGGCGAACCAGTAACCGTTCCACTCACCCTCTTCTTCGGTGAAGAACTGGTTTTCGGTGGCGTGACGAGCATACAGGTTCATGCCCACTTTGCCGAACCAAGGCACTTGTACATCAGCACCCAGACCGATCATGTTTTCCATCTGGTTGTCGCCGATGTTGTTCAGAGAGGCGATGTAAACCTCTTGCACCGGACCGAAGGAGAGATCTTTACCAGTCAGCGCATCCAGAGACATACGCGGCGCAAACTTCATGAACAGGTTCTGACCTTTGTGCTTGTCGCTGTGACGGGAGTCGAAGATATCGAAGACGTCGACGTAACCGTACAGGTCAAACAGGCCGGAGCGACCACCGAACTCCATTTCGAAGTAGGTGTCGTTGTAATCTTCAGCACCTGCAGTGAAAGGACGTTGGTCGATGGTGTGCATGACGTTGAACTGCATCCACTTGTAGTCGTTCTTGTGGATGTCACCGCTGTAGTCAGCAGCGAAAGCCGGGGTAGCGGCGGCAGCCAGCAGACCGGCACCGATCAGAGTCTTGGTAAATTTGGCCATTTTATTGGTCTCTTGTGCGTTAGTTGAGGTTTTCCGTAGCCTGCCCACAAGGAGCGGAAGGGATTCTAGCCAAATAAATTCACCGGATAAACCAGCACCAGGGAACTTTATTCGGAAGTGTGAATCTAATCACCCCCAATTTTACGCAAACGCTTGCTATTTGTCCGATTGCGGTAACAAGGCACTTCCTCGTTTGGCAACCAACACGATCAGGATCAGCACCGGAATGCCGAGCAGGCTGGTGCTGATGAAGAAGCTGCTGTAGCCGAACTGCTCGACGAAGCGGCCGGAAAAGCCCGCCAGCAGCTTGGGCAGCAGCAGCATCACCGAGCTGAACAGGGCGTACTGGGTGGCGGAGAAGGCCACGTTGGTCAGGCTCGACAGATAGGTGACGAAGGCGGCCGTGGCGATGCCTGCGCTGAGGTTGTCCAGCGAGATGATCAGGGTCAGCAGCTCGAGGTTGTGGCCCACTTCATTGAGCAGGGCAAACAGCAGATTGGTGCTGGCGGTGAGCAGGGCGCCGAGGAACAGGATGCGCAGGGTGCCAAAACGCATCACCAGCACGCCGCCGAGGGCGGCCCCCACCAGCGTCATGATAACCCCATACACCTTGGTGATGGTGGCCACCTCGGTCTTGCTGAACTGCATGTCCACATAGAAGCTGTTGGACATCACCCCCATCACCACGTCCGAGATGCGATAGCAGGCGATGAGCCCGAGGATCAGCAGGGCGGAGCCGCCGTAACGGCGAAAGAAATCGGCGAACGGACACCAGATGGCCTCGTAGCTCCAGGCACCGAGACCGGCCAACCCAGCCGGCCAGCCGCGGGCGAGCAGCAGGGTCTTGCGGGCCGCCTGTTGTTCATTCTGGGCGGCAAGATCAATGACGGGTTCGTGGCAGAACAGGGTGGTGATGACGCCGAGGGACATCAGCCCCGCCATCAGCAGATAGGTGAGCTGCCAGCCGCGATAGTCGTAGCCGTCGTTGCTGCCGAGCCAGGCGGCCAGCGCCAGTGCGCCGGCCCCGGCCATGATCATCGCCAGCCGGTAACCAGTCATGTAGGAGGCCGCCATGGCAGCCTGCAGCCGCTCGGGGGCCGACTCGATGCGATAGGCATCGATGACGATGTCCTGGGTGGCGGAGGCGAAGGCCACCAGCAGGGCAAACAGGGCCAGCTGGGCGAGCTGGGTCTTGGGATCGCAGAAGGCCATGCCCACCAGCGAGGCGGCGATCAGCAACTGGGAGAAGAGCATCCAGCTGCGGCGCCGGCCCAGCCAGCGGGAGAGCAGTGGCAGCGGGAGCCGATCCACCAGCGGTGACCACAACCATTTGAAGCCATAGGCCAGCGCTACCCAGCTCATGTAGCCGATGTCGGTCAGGCTGACATCCGCTTCGCGCAGCCAGAACGAGAGGGTGCCGAACACCAGCAGCAGCGGCAGGCCGGAAGAGAACCCCATGGCAAACAGGATGAGAACCCGAGTCTCAAGGTAGACGGCGAGCGACGCGCGCCAGCTCGGTGTACGGACAGTGTTCAAATACCTGACTCCTCTGGGAAAATTGCGCCATTTTGTCAGGTTCGGGTTGGATAGCCAAGGCAAGCCGGGCAGGGGAGGGCACTATATTCAGGGGCGCAGGCCGATGCAGTGGCGCGGCAGCGGCCCGTCCGTGGTCAGGAAATTGGCGCACTCCATCAGCTGCAGGCGCAACCAGACGTCGGCGATGATCTGCTGTTCATCCCATTGATGCAGGCTGTGCAGCAGGTGCCAGAATACCCCCTCCTGCTCGGAGGCCGGGGTCTTGTCGGCGGGGACATGGGGCAGATCCTGCCAGTGGGACAACAGCTGCCAGCTCAGATCTTCCAGCTGCTGATAAGGGATTTCTCGTGCCAGAAAGTGACGAACCGTCTGGGCCAGGGGGATGGCGTGCTGGGCGATGTAGTCGTTGCAAGTCACCGGAACCTCCTTCTCCTCTCGTGGGCCTGGCCCCGCATATCGGGGCAAGGCCAGAGTATAGAAAGGGGCGCCGGCGACCCGGACCGCGGGGATGACGGATTGTGATCCGCTCCGCGTTATTTGTCCGCCAGCAGGACCATCTTCTTCAGGATGATGGGGCTGGTGGGCACGTCGTTGGCACGCAGGATGGGGCTGTAACCGGTCTGCACCTGGGCCAGCTTGTCCAGTACCTCCATGCCCTGCACCACCTGGCCGAACACGGTGTAACCGGCGCCGGCATTGGCGTTGAGGTTGTTGTTGTCGACCAGGTTGAAGTAGAACTGGCGGGTGGCGCTGTCGACCGCCTGGGTGCGGGCCATGGCGATGCTGCCGCGCTTGTTGGGCAGGCCGCCCTTGGACTCGTTGACCACGGGGTCAAAGGTGGGCAGTTGCTGGAACTGCTGATTGTAGCCGCCCCCCTGCACCACGAAGTCCTGGATCACCCGGTGGAAGATGCTGCCGTCATAGCTGCCATCGGCCACGTAGCGCAGGAAGTTCTTCACCGTCTGCGGCGCCTGCTTGGAGGCCAGCTCCACCACTATGTTGCCGTGGTTGGTCTCCATCCTGACCTTGGGGCCGGCGAACGCCAGCGGGGCGATCAGCATGGCCAGTAACCAGAGTTTTTTCATCTATTCGCTCCTTGTTCAGCTCGGCTGACCCTTGAGATAACCGCGCAGGGCTGTGTCAGCCATGATCTGCTGCAGTACGCTGCCTAGCTGCTGGTTCAGGGTGGACTCCAGTTCGGCCATGCTCGGCTCGCCCGGGCCTTCCTTGCTGGAGGACATGTTGAACTGCTTGGTCAGCTTGCTGCCCTGGAAGTCGGCGATCACCTGCAGGCTGACGCGGGACTTGGTGACATAGGTGAAGGTCTTCTCTTCTACCGTGACCGCGGCAGTGGAGATGGCCAGAGTCAGGTTGGTGGTGCCGCTGTTGCCTACTTCCAGGCCCTGGCTGCGCAGCCCTTCGGCGAGCTTCTCCGCCAGCAGGCTGTTGAGGGGCTGGCTGCTGTTGACCAGTACCGCAGCCTTCTCTTTTTTCTTGATGGAGAAGACGTAGGCGGCTTCACGCTTGTCCACCCCTTCCAGGGTGATGCGGTTGCCCGAGTAGTACTGCTGGTTGGAAGGGATCACCTGTGGATTGAGCAGGGCGCTCTCCGGCCAGTGAGTCGCACAACCACCCAGCATCAGAGCGGCCAGCAGCAAGAGTGACTTTTTCATCATGGGTTTCCTTTCGCGTTTGATGGCGTTTAACGTTTGATGGCTTTCAAAATAACGAATTTGCTGTTCGACGCAACGACTTGTGCGTTGGCGAACAGGCGCTTGAGCTTGTTGTGATAGTCCAGATGGCGGTTGCCCACTATCCAGAGTTCCCCCCCTTTGGGCAACACCCGGTGGGCGTCGCTGAACATCTGCCAGGCGATGTGGTCTGTGATGGCCTGCAACTGGTGGAACGGCGGGTTGCAGAGGATCCGATCCGCCGAACCGGCAGGCACGCCGTCGAGACAGTTGTTGACCATAAAGTGGGCGCGGGGCAGGGCCGCCGGCAGATTGTGCTCGACGTTGAGCCGGGCCGAGGCGACCGCCATGCGGGACTCGTCGACGAAGGTGACCTCCACCTCGCTGTCACGCGCCAGCAGGGAGAGCCCCAGCACGCCGTTGCCGCAGCCCAGATCGATCACCTTGCGGGCGCTGTGGATCGGCAGATTGTCCAGCATGAAGCGGGCGCCGATATCCAGGCTGGTGCGCGAGAACACGTTGGCGTGGTTGTGGATGAGCAGGTCGGTGCCCTCCAGTGGCCAGACCGTGGGGAAGGGGTTGGCCAGCGCGGGACGCTCGGCGGGCGCTGCGGCCGGGTTGCAGTGAATGAGGCGCGCCTTCTTCCAGGCGAGTGAGGTGCGGGTCGGCCCCAGGTATTTCTCAAACAGCGCCAGGGTGGAGGTGTGGATGTCCTTGGCCTTGCCGGCGGCGATGACGCGGGTGGCAGGGGTAACGACCCCGCGCAGGGCCAGCAGTTGCTGCTCCAGCAGCGCCTGATACTTGGAGACCTTGATCACCACCAGTGCAGGGGCATCGGGCAGGGGAGCCAGCGCATCCTGCAGGCGGATGGCCGCGGGATCCAGGCCGTTCTCTGCCAGGTTGGCCAGGGTAGCCCGCTCGCTGATGTGGGAGTCGGTGACGCAGACAGGGGTATGAGGGTGCAGATAGGCGGCCAACGCGCCGAAGCCGTCGTTCATGATGATGACGGGGCCATCCTGCTCGAGGGGCTCCTCGGCCAGGGTGTTGATCAGATACTCGTCGGCGGCATCCCAGGCCTGCAAGGGATCCTGCTGCTGACGTGGATAGCGATACAGGGTCAGGCGACAGTGGGCCGTGTCGAGAAGGGTTTGCATAGGCGAATTGTCCAGCTGAGTCATGTAACGGGCCCCGGTGGGGCGCAAAGTGGCGCTATTCTAGCGGGGGCGGAGAATTTCACCAGCCCGGCAGGGCTGCAAGCGGGATTTTCCCGCACCGCCCGATTTCGTCATCCGGCCAACCCTGGCTACAATGGCCGGACATCCATTTTGGGAGTTTTGCTCGTGACCATGCAACAACAGATCGAGGCCAAGCTGGCCGCCGCCTTGTCCCCCAGCCACCTGGAAGTGATCAACGAGAGCTACATGCACAGGGTGGCGCCGGGCTCGGAGAGCCACTTCAAGGTGGTGGTGGTGAGCCAGGCGTTTGAAGGACAGCGCCTGCTGGGGCGTCATCGTCAGGTCAATGCGGTGCTGGCCGACGAGCTGGCGGGGGCCATTCATGCATTGGCGCTGCATACCTATACCGAGCAGGAGTGGCAACAACGGGAGCAGGCACCGAGCACCCCCAGCTGCGTCAGCAAAAACGGACTCTCTTAAGACTATTGACGAATTGATTACTCAATCTTCGACCAGTTAACAATTTCAAAACCTGTTTCGGCGACGTTTCGTACTCATGAGGGGAACGTCGCCTTCCCACCGCGCCATCAAGATTTCTAATCCTTTTTCGAACATAAAAATTATTACCCATTTTGGGGTAATGGTGGCTAACTCGAGGCCGCGCCTGAGGTTTCACGAGAAAAAGCGACGCGATTAAATTGCGATGATTTTGTGATAGAGCGGGGATTTTCCCCATTTTGCATGGCAGGAAACTTGCCATAGGTGGTAAACTCAGGCGCTTTTGAATGACTCTGTATGTTGCTGATTTGTTTATTTCTTCGACATCTTGCCGCAACATCAACGGGCTCATTCAACAACTCGTCGTGATGTATTTCTCGGCGCTAACCAACCTGTCTTCCCTTAACGGTAGTGCAAGTGAGTATGATTACAATTAAAAGAGGACTGGACATCCCCGTGCTGGGTGCTCCGGAGCAAGTAATCTACGATGGCCCGGCCATCACCCGTGTTGCTACACTCGGCGAAGAGTTCGTGGGGATGCGTCCTACTATGTTTGTCAAAGTAGGTGATCGCGTCATTAAAGGTCAGGAGCTCTTCGAAGATAAGAAGAATCCCGGCGTTAAATTCACGGCCCCCGCCACCGGTGTGGTTTCAGAGATCAACCGTGGTGCCAAGCGCATTCTGCAATCCGTTGTCATCGATATCGATGGGTCCGACGAGCAGGTGACCTTCGAGCATTTTGCCTGTGCCGAGCTGCCTAAGCTCGAACGCAGCAAGGTGCAGGAGATCCTGGTCGCGTCCGGCCAATGGACTGCGTTGCGTACCCGCCCGTTCAGCAAGGTGCCAGCCGTGGGTTCCACCCCGCGTGCCATCTTCGTCACCGCCATGGACACCAACCCGCTGGCCGCCGACGCGGAGCTGATCATCAAGGAACAGTCCCAGGCGTTCCTCGACGGTCTGGCCGTGCTGACCCGCCTGACCGATGGTTCCGTCTATGTCTGCAAGGGCGAAGGCAGCCTGCCGCACGCTTCCCTGGCGCAAGTCAAGGAAGAGGTGTTCGTCGGTCCGCACCCTGCCGGCCTGCCCGGTACCCACATCCACTTCCTGGACCCTGTCGGTGCCAAGAAAGTGCAGTGGCACATCAACTATCAGGACGTGATCGCCTACGGCAAGCTGTTCACCACCGGTCAGATCCATACTGACAAGGTGATCGCCCTGGCCGGCCCGAACGTCATCAAGCCGCGTCTGCTGCGTACTCGCATGGGTGCCTGCATCAGCCAGCTCACCAACAACGAGCTGCGTGCGGACGAGAATCGCGTCATTTCCGGTTCCCTGCTGAGCGGTGCCAAGGCTGAAGGGGTCCATGACTACCTGGGTCGCTACCACAATCAGGTCAGCGTGCTGGGTGAAGGTCGCGAGAAAGAGTTCCTGGGTTGGGTCAATCCCAGCGCCAGCAAGTTCTCCATCACCCGTACCACCCTCTCTCACCTGGTGAAGGGCAAGCTCATCAACTTCACTACCACCACCAACGGTAGTGACCGCTCCATGGTGCCTATCGGCAACTATGAGCGCGTGATGCCGCTCGACATCCTGCCGACCCTGCTGCTGCGGGATCTGGTCTCCGGCGATACCGACAATGCGCAAGCGCTCGGCTGCCTGGAGCTGGATGAGGAAGATCTGGCGCTCTGTACCTTCGTCTGCCCCGGCAAGACCGAGTACGGCCCGATCTTGCGTGAGTGCCTGACCAAGATTGAACTGGAAGGTTAAGCGATGAGTTTCAAGCAACTTCTTGAAAATATGGAACATCACTTCGAGCCGGGTGGCAAGTACGCCAAGTACTATGCCCTGTTCGAAGCGGCGTACACCCTGTTTTATACCCCGGGTTCCGTGACCCGCAATGCCGCCCACGTCCGTGATGCGATCGATCTGAAGCGCATGATGATCATGGTGTGGCTGGCCGTGTTCCCGGCCATGTTCTGGGGCATGTACAACGTCGGCAACCAGTCCATCGCCGCGATTGCCCATCTGGGCACGGCCGCCGGTGCCGGCAGCTGGCAATATGCCCTGGCTACCCTGCTGGGTGCCTCCCTGGATCCGGCGGTGGCCGGCGTCGGCAGCAAGATGCTGATCGGTGCGGCCCACTTCTTCCCGATCTACATCACCGTCTTTATCGTCGGTGGTTTCTGGGAAGTGCTGTTCGCCATGGTGCGCAAGCACGAGATCAACGAAGGCTTCTTCGTGACCTCCATCCTGTTCGCGCTGATCGTGCCGCCCGAGCTGCCCCTGTGGCAAGCTGCCCTGGGTATCACCTTCGGTGTGGTGCTGGCCAAGGAAGTGTTCGGTGGTACCGGCAAAAACTTCCTGAACCCGGCGCTGGCGGGTCGTGCCTTCCTGTTCTTCGCCTACCCGGGTCAAATCTCCGGTGATGCGGTCTGGGTTGCCGTCGACGGCTACTCGGGCGCAACCGCGCTGAGCCAGTGGGCCCAGGGCGGCCAGATGGCGCTGATCAACGGTGCCACCGGCCAGAGCATCAGCTGGATGGACGCTTTCCTTGGCAACCTGCCCGGTTCCATCGGTGAAGTTTCCACCCTGATGATCCTGCTGGGTGCGGCCATGATCGTCTACATGCGCATCGCCTCCTGGCGCATCATCGCCGGCGTGATGATCGGCATGGTAGCTACCTCCCTGCTGTTCAACGTCATCGGTTCCGACACCAACCCCATGTTCAACATGCCGTGGCACTGGCACCTGGTGCTGGGTGGTTTCGCCTTCGGTATGGCCTTCATGGCGACCGACCCCGTCTCCGCTGCCTTCACCAACAAGGGCAAGTGGTGGTACGGCGCCCTGATCGGCGTGATGGTGGTGCTGATCCGGGTCGTGAACCCCGCCTTCCCGGAAGGCATGATGCTGGCCATTCTGTTTGCCAACCTGTTTGCCCCCTTGTTTGACCATTTCGTGGCACAGGCGAACATCAAGCGGAGGATCGCTCGTGGCGTTTAATAAAGACTCTACTACCGGCACTCTCGCCGTAGTGACCGGTCTGTGTCTGGTCTGCTCCATCGTGGTCTCCGTGGCTGCCGTGGGTCTGCGTCCGGCCCAGCTGGAAAACAAGGCGCTGGACAAGCAAAGCAACATCCTGTCCGTCGCCGGCGTCGACATCAGCGCCGTGGCCAAGCGTGACCTGGCCAAGCTGTATGGCGACAAGATTGAAGCGCGTCTGGTGGATCTGGCCACCGGTGAATTCGTTGACGGCGATGCCGACAACTTCGACACCAAGGTCGCCGCCAAGGATCCTGCCCAGAACATTCGCCTGGCTCCGGCCGACGACAAGGCCGGCCTGCGTCAGATCTCCAAGCTGGTCCCGGTGTTCTTCGCCAAAGATGCCGAAGGCAAGGTCGACAACATCATCCTGCCGATCTACGGCCAGGGTCTGTGGTCTACCATGTATGCGTTCGTAGCGGTCGCGGCCGATGGTCAGACCATCAAGGGCATCACCTACTATGACCACGGTGAAACCCCGGGTCTGGGTGGCGAGATCGAGAACCCGGCCTGGCGCGAACTGTTCGTCGGCAAGAAGCTGTTCGACCAGAACGGTCAGCCTGCGCTGCGGGTGATCAAGGGCCATGCTCCGGCTGGTTCCGAGCATGAAATCGACGGCCTGTCTGGTGCAACCCTGACTGGTAATGGTGTACAGCACACCTTCGACTTCTGGATGGGCCCCAAGGGCTTCGGTCCCTTCCTGGCCAAGGTACGTGCAGGAGAAATCAACAATGGCTGACAAGAGCGAAATGAAAAAGTTGCTGTTGACGCCTGTGCTCGGCAACAACCCCATCGCACTGCAGGTGCTGGGTGTCTGTTCCGCGCTGGCCGTTACCAGCCAGATGAAGACGGCGTTCGTGATGACGCTGGCCGTTACCGCGGTCACCGCCTTCTCCAACCTGTTCATCTCTCTGATCCGCAACCAGATCCCGAACAGCGTGCGGATCATCGCCCAGATGGCGGTGATTGCCTCGCTGGTTATCGTGGTTGACCAGGTGCTCAAGGCGTATGCCTACGACATCTCCAAGCAGCTGTCGGTGTTCGTCGGCCTCATCATCACCAACTGTATCGTGATGGGTCGTGCCGAAGCCTACGCCATGAAGAGTGCCCCGCTGCCCTCCTTCCTGGACGGTATCGGCAACGGTCTGGGTTATGGCGCCGTGCTGCTGACCGTGGCCACCGTGCGCGAGATCCTGGGTTCCGGCACCTGGTTCGGCATCGAGCTGCTGCCGCTGGTGAACAATGGTGGCTGGTATGTGCCCAACGGCCTGCTGCTGCTGCCGCCGAGTGCGTTCTTCATCATTGGTCTGATCATCTGGGGCGTGCGCACCAAGGATCCCAAGCAGGTGGAGGCGAAGGATTAAGGTATGGAACACTATATCAGTCTGTTGATTCGCTCGATCTTCATCGAGAACCTGGCGCTCTCCTTCTTCCTGGGGATGTGTACTTTCCTGGCGGTGTCCAAGAAGGTCAAGACCGCCATGGGTCTGGGGATTGCCGTTATCGTGGTTCAAACCGTTGCCGTCCCGGCCAACAACCTGATCTACAACTACGTGCTCAAAGACGGTGCCCTGGTATCCGGTCTGGATCTGAGCTTCCTGAGCTTCATCACCTTCATCGGGGTGATCGCGGCCCTGGTGCAGATCCTGGAGATGGCGCTGGACAAGTACTTCCCGGCCCTCTACAACGCCCTCGGTATCTTCCTGCCGCTCATCACCGTGAACTGCGCCATCTTCGGCGGCGTCTCCTTCATGGTGCAGCGTGACTACAACTTCGTTGAGTCCGTGGTCTATGGCGTGGGTTCGGGTGCAGGCTGGATGCTGGCTATCGTCGCGATGGCAGGGATCCGCGAGAAGATGAAATATTCCGATGTTCCGGAAGGCCTGCGTGGCCTTGGCATCACCTTCATCACCGCGGGTCTGATGGCGCTGGGCTTCATGTCCTTCTCTGGTATTTCCCTGTAATCGGAAAGGAAATATAGATGGAAATTATTCTGGGTGTGGTCATGTTCACCGTGATCCTGCTGGCCTTGGTGGCAGTCATTCTGTTCGCCAAGTCCAAGCTGGTGACCGCCGGTGACGTGACAATCAGCATCAACGGCGACCCGGCCAAGGCTGTGACCAGCCCGGCGGGTGGCAAGCTGCTTGGCGTGCTCGCCGGCAGTGGTATCTTCGTCTCCTCCGCCTGTGGCGGCGGTGGCTCCTGTGGTCAGTGCAAGGTGCGTGTGAAATCCGGCGGCGGCGACATCCTGCCGACCGAGCTGGATCACATCAGCAAGGGCGAAGCCCGTCATGGCGAGCGTCTGGCCTGCCAGGTCACCGTGCGCTCCGACATGGACATCGAGCTGCCGGAAGAGATCTTCGGCGTGAAGAAGTGGGACTGTACCGTCATCTCCAATGACAACAAGGCCACCTTCATCAAGGAGCTCAAGCTGCAGATCCCCGATGGCGAGAGCGTGCCGTTCCGCGCCGGTGGTTATATCCAGATCGAAGCGCCTGCCCACCACGTGCAGTACAAGAACTTCGATATTCCCGAGGAGTATCGTGGCGACTGGGATCGCTTCAAGATCTTCGAGCTGGAGTCCAAGGTCAACGAGCCGATCATCCGTGCCTACTCCATGGCGAACTATCCGGAAGAGTTCGGCATCATCATGCTGAACGTGCGGATCGCGACTCCGCCGCCCAGCAACTGGACTGCCCCTCCCGGCCAGATGTCCTCCTACATCTTCAGCCTGAAGGCGGGCGACAAGGTGACCATCTCTGGTCCGTTCGGTGAGTTCTTCGCCAAGGACACCGACGCGGAAATGGTGTTCATCGGTGGTGGTGCCGGTATGGCGCCGATGCGTTCCCACATCTTCGATCAGCTGCGCCGTCTGAAGACCAAGCGCAAGATGAGCTTCTGGTACGGTGCCCGTTCCAAGCGCGAGATGTTCTATGTCGAAGACTTCGACATGCTGCAGGCCGAGAACGACAACTTCCAGTGGCACGTGGCCCTGTCTGATCCGCAACCGGAAGACAACTGGGACGGCTACACCGGCTTCATCCACAACGTGCTGTTCGAGAACTATCTCAAGAACCACGAGGCGCCGGAAGATTGCGAGTTCTACATGTGCGGTCCTCCCGTGATGAACGCTGCCGTCATCAACATGCTGAAAAACCTCGGCGTTGAAGACGAGAACATCCTGCTGGATGACTTTGGTGGTTAATCAATGCACAGTGTTGTAAAGACCTGGCTAGCCTTCGGGCTAGCCTTTTTCTTGACTGGGTGCGGTCAGGAACAAACGGTCCAATCGAAGCCGGAAATTCACATCACCGGCAGCACCATGGGTACCTACTACTCCATCAAGGTGGCGGACAACGTCATCACCGATCCCGCCAAGTTCCAGGCCGAGGTCGATGTACTGCTGGAGCGGGTGAACGATCAGATGTCGACCTACCGGCCGGACTCCGAGCTGTCGCGCTTCAACCAGCACCGCAGCTCGACGCCCGTGGTGGTCTCCCGCGATACCGCGCGGGTGGTGACCGAGGCCATTCACATTGGCCGTGAGAGCCGCGGGGCGCTGGACGTCACCGTCGGCCCCTTGGTCAATCTGTGGGGCTTCGGACCCGACGCGCGCCCGACCAAGACGCCGTCTGACGAGCTGATCACCCAGACCCGCCAGAAGACCGGGCTCGGCAATCTGCACGTGATCACCTCCGTCGATGCCGATACCCTGCAAAAGGACATCCCGGATCTCTACGTGGATCTCTCCGCCATTGCCAAGGGCTTTGGCGTCGACAAGGTGGCCGAGTATCTGGAGTCCCTGGGGTCGCGCAACTATTTGGTTGAGATCGGCGGCGAATTGCGGATCAATGGCGTCAACGGCAAGGGGCACCCCTGGCGCGTCGCCATCGAGAAGCCGACCGCCAACGCCGGCTCGGTGCAGGAGGTGATAGTGGCGGGCGACAACGGGGTGGCGACCTCGGGTGAGTACCGCAACTATTACGAGCTGGACGGCAAGCGCTTCTCCCACACCATCGATCCCATGACCGGCAAGCCTATCCAGCACCGGATGGTGTCGGTGACCGTGATCCACCCCTCCTGCATGACCGCAGACGGGCTGGCGACCGTGTTCATGGTGCTCGGACCCGAGAAGAGCCTGGCCTACGCCAAGGAGCGGGGGCTGGCCATTTTCGTGATCACCAAGACGGATGAGGGTTTCGAGGAGTCTTACTCCGATGCCTTCAAACAGTATCTGGTTAGAAAATAAGGGGCGGTAACATGCAGATTTTTTTGATCACCTTCGGGGTGTTTCTGGTGGTGGTGGTGGCCATGGCCATCGGCTACATCTTCCAGAAGAAGACCATCTCCGGCTCCTGTGGCGGCCTTGGCAGCATAGGTATCGAAAAAGAGTGTGATTGCCCGGAACCCTGCGACAACCGCAAGAAGAAGATGGCCAAGGAAGAGGCCCGTCGCAAGATGCTGGCCGAGAACCGGATCATCTGAGCGGGCAGGGGGCTCTCGCACCCATGTCGAAAGCAAAACGGGCTGACCCTTGGGTCAGCCCGTTTTTTATGGCGAGCGCTCAGTAGTCGTAGCGCTGGCACTCCTTCTTGTTGAATTCGGCCCGCCAGCGTGCCAGCTCCTCTTGCGTACCCAGCTCGTCCCCCTGTTTGATGGCCTTCTCCAGCGCCTCGATGCGCTCGTGCAACCAGCTGCACTCGGCGGTCGGATTGTCCTTGCCATTGCTCTGCTGCGGCAGCAGCAGACAGAGCCCCAGGGCCCATCCACTCCAGACTCCCTTCATCTCATCCTCCTTTGCAATGGGTTATAAATGGTGCCTTAAGAGTCTATATTGGCCTGTCATTTCATGCCGATGGCAGAAATGGCAGGGCTGGGTTAGCATAGGCAGGTTACCTGTTTATTCGTACAGTGGTATGCGCAAGATCATTCACATCGACATGGACTGCTTCTATGCCGCGGTAGAGATGCGGGACAATCCGGCCCTGCGCGAGGTACCGCTGGCCATCGGCGGCTCGGCGGACAGGCGCGGTGTCATCTCGACCTGCAACTATGTGGCGCGCCGCTTCGGGGTGCGCTCCGCCATGCCGAGCGCGCTGGCACGCAAGCTCTGCCCGCCGCTGGTGCTCATTCCCGGCAGGATGGCGGTCTACAAGGAGGTCTCCCGCCAGCTGCGGGCCATTTTTCTGCGCTACACCGAGCAGGTGGAGCCGCTTTCCCTCGATGAGGCCTATCTCGACGTGACGATGAGCCCCTGCTGTGGCGGCAGTGCCACCCTGATGGCCCGCGAGATCCGTGCCGCGATCAATGCCGAGCTGGGGCTGACCGCCTCGGCCGGGGTGGCGCCGAACAAGTTTCTGGCCAAGCTCGCCTCCGAGCAGCGCAAGCCGGACGGCCTGTTTGTGATCCGCCCGCAGGAGGTGGATGAGTTCGTGCGTCAGCTGCCGCTTGGCAAGTTGCCTGGCATCGGTCGCAAGACCGCGGACCGGCTGGAGTCGCTAGGCCTTTACTCCTGCGAAGATGCCCGCCAGCTCGGCAATGAGGAGCTGATCGCCCGGTTCGGCAAGCTCGGGGAGATGCTGGCCGGGCGGATCTGGGGCCACGACGAGCAGCCGGTACAGGCCCAGCGGGTGCGCAAGACCATAGGGGTGGAGACCACCCTGGCCAGCGACGTGCTGGATGAGGCCGCCTGCTGGCAGGTACTGAGCAGGCTCATTCCCGAGCTGGAGCAGCGATTCTCGGCCAGCCACGGCAAGGAGCAGTTGATGGGGCAGGGGATCAAGCTCAAGTTTGCCGATTTCCAGCAGACCACCGTCTACCGGCGCGGGGGTTACCAGCCGGAGCGGTTTCACGATCTGTTGCACGAAGGTTTGCTGCGGGCACAGGGCAAACCCATTCGGCTACTGGGATTGGTGGTCGGCCTGCCGGCGGCCGGCGAAGTGAACCAACTTGCCCTGGATTTAGCGTGATAAGGTTAAGTTTTTGTTTCTAAAACCGATACACTGATCACATCAGTATGAAGCTAGGAAATGGTGGCATGAGTTCTCTTTCTGTTCAGGGGCGGATCACCCTGATCGCCGGTTGTTGTTTGTTGGCCAGTGCCGGTGCCCTGGTGGCCTCTTCTCTCTTCAGTGCTGCCAACATGCAGGATCAGGTGCTGACTTCTACCACGGCGGAAGCCCAGAGTGCGGCCGAAAACTGGATGAAGGCGATGGGCTCGGAGCAGGCGGCCAAGGTGACCAGTTATCTGGACGAGGCCTACTTCCGGGCAACCCTGCTGGGCCAGGGGATCCTGTTCCAGCGCAAGAATGCGGCCGACAATTTCGGCTCCTCCGAATCACTGCGTACCGCCGTCAACCAGCAACTGCATGACGCGGCAGCCTCCTCCGATCACCTGCTCGGCGTCTATGCGGTGTTCGAGCCGGACCAGCTCGACGGCGAAGACAGCAACTACCACGGCTCCAGCGCGCTGGGCTCCAACGATCAGGGGCGTTTCTCCACCTACTGGGCGCGGGTCGACGGCAAGATTGAACCCGAGGTGCAGGACGAATCCGTGCTGGCGGACGAGAGCCCGACCGCGGCCGGCGGGGTGGAGAACGAGTGGTATCGCTGCAGCATTCGCAGCAAGGCCCTCTGTCTGCTGGAGCCTTATCTGGACGATGTGGGCTCGCAAAAGGTATTGATGACCTCGGTGACAGTGCCTCTGCTGGAGCAAGACAAGCTGCTCGGCATGGTCGGGGTCGATATCTCGCTGACCGCGCTGCAGAGTCTGGTCAAGGAGATGGATCAGGAGCTCTATGAGGGGCAGGGCAAGGTGCTGCTGGTGAGCAGTCAGGGCCGTGTTGCCGGGGTGGACGGCTTCGACGTCACCCTGGGCAGTCCGCTCGGTCAGCAGTATCAGACCCTGACGGCCGCCTTGCAGGGCTGGCTGGGCCAGGGGCAGGTGGCCAGTCGCTGGAGTCCGGACGGCAACCTGCTGCAGACCTTCGTACCGGTCAAGATGCGCGGTACGGAACAGAAATGGGGCATCTACATCGAGCTGCCGCGCAGCGTGGTGCTCGCCTCAGCCCTTCAACTGCAGGAGGATCTCTCCGGCCAGGCCAGCCGCAGCGTGATGACCCAGCTGCTCATCGGTGGCCTCATCTCGGCGGTGGCGCTGATCTGCATCTGGCTGATGGCCCATCAGATAGTGGCCCCCATCCGCGCCGTGGTGGCCCGTCTCAAGGACATTGCCAGCGGCGAGGGGGATCTCACCCAGCGCATCGAGCTGCGCCGTGACGACGAGATTGGCGAGCTGGCCAAGTGGTTCAACAGCTTCTTGAACAAGCTGCAGAGTACCATCAGCCAGGTCATAGATACCGTTGCCGGCACCCGGGCCAGCGCGGAGCAGGCGGCCAGCGTCGCCGAGCGCACTAGTGCCGGCATGCAGGCTCAGTATCAGGAGGTGGACCTAGTGGCGACCGCGTTCGAGGAGTTGAGCGCTACCGCCCTGCAGGTGGCCAGCAACGCCAACTCGGCGGTGGCCGCTGCCAACGAGGCCGACACGGCGGCGCAGGAGGGCAAGTACGTGGTGGCCGACACCCAGGAGGCGATGCGCAAGCTGATGGCTGTGATCAGCGATGCCAAGCCGGTGGTGGAGCACCTGTCAGCCAACAGCGAGAACATCAACGACATCCTGGTGGTGATCCAGGGGATCGCCGAGCAGACCAACCTGCTGGCGCTCAACGCCGCCATCGAGGCGGCGCGGGCCGGCGAGCAGGGGCGCGGTTTTGCGGTGGTGGCGGACGAGGTGCGCAATCTGGCGGGCCGCACCCAGAACGCCATCGTCGAGATCCAGACCCTCATCGGCCAGCTGCAGTCCGGCACCGAGGCGGTGGTGAAGGCGATCATGACAGGCCACGGCCAGGCGGATCTGACGCTGACCAAGGTCGATCTGTCGGTCAGCGTGCTGGAGCAGATCATCCACGCGGTCGGCACCATACATCAGATGAACGAGCAGATCGCGAGGGCGGCGCAGGAGCAGAGCGGGGTGGCGGACGAGATCAATCGCAACGTCAGCAACATTCGCGATGTGAGCCACACCATCCGGGCCGAGGCGGCCAGCTCCGCCGAAAATGGTCGCGAGCTGTCGGCGCTGGCCGACAAGCAGCAGCAACTGGTGGGGCAGTTCAAGGTATAGGGATAAGAAAAAAGGCGCCTTCCAACCGGAGGCGCCAAACACATTCAGATGACAGACTGGGTTAAATCGGTCCGATTTAAGCCCCTCTTCCCGCAGAGGAAGAAACACAACACCACAATCGCACTCCAGAGACTCACAAAAATCACATGTAAACCAACATGGAAGAGAAAAAGTGAGCCATATGGCAACGGATTGCGAAGCGAATTATGTTTATTCACTGGTCGACCCGCAACCGACAAATTATAATGCGGCCCATTAGAAAAACTCATCGTCGGCTGGTCTCATGTCTCGTCGTTTACCCCCGCTCAACGCACTGAAAGCGTTTGAAGCCGCGGCTCGTCATTTAAGCTTCACCCGCGCTGCGGAGGAGCTGTTCGTGACCCAGGCCGCCATCAGTCACCAGATCAAGGCGCTGGAAGAGTACCTCGGTATCAAGCTGTTTCGCCGCAAGAACCGCTCTCTGTTGCTGACTGAGGAGGGGCAGGGCTACTTCCTCGATATCAAGGACATCTTCACCTCCATCTCGGAGGCGACCGACAAGTTGCTGGCCCGCAGCGCCAAGGGCGCACTCACCGTTTCTCTGCAGCCGAGCTTCGCCATCCAGTGGCTGGTGCCGCGGCTGGTCAAGTTCAGTGAACGTCATCCCGACATCGACGTGCGGATCAAGGCGGTGGACATGGACGAGGGCTCGCTCACCGACGACGTGGACGTGGCCATCTACTACGGACGCGGCAACTGGCCCGGCCTGCGGGCCGACAAGCTGCACACCGAGTATCTGATCCCGGTCTGTTCACCGCTGCTGCTGACCGGTCCCAAGCCGCTGCGCACCCCGGACGATCTGACCCGTCACACCCTGCTGCACGACACCTCGCGTCGCGACTGGAAGGCCTGGTTTCGCCAGCTCGACATCGATGCCCCCAACGTCAATCAGGGGCCCATCTTCAGCCACTCTACCATGGTGATCCAGGCCGCCATTCACGGCCAGGGGGTGGCCCTTGGTCACAGCGTGCTGGCCCAGCCAGAGATAGAGGCGGGTCGCCTCATCTGCCCGTTCGAGCAGGTGCTGGTGAGCAAGAACGCCTTCTATCTGGTGTGCCAGGAGCAGCAGTCCGATCAGGGCAAGATAGTCGCCTTCCGCGACTGGATGCTGGAACTGGTGGAGCAGGAGGAGGCCCGTCGCCGGGCCAGACTGGCAGATGCATGAGGTGATCCGGGAGGGGGCTGTTGATGCCCCCGTTCGCATTCTGCTGGCCCACGGTGCCGGGGCCGGTATGGAGCACGCCTTTCTCGCCGAGCTGTCACGGCTGCTGGCCGGGCCCGAGATCGAGGTGGTGCGTTTCAACTTTCCCTACATGAGCAAGCGTGCCCTGGATGGCAAGCGTCGTCCGCCGGACCGGCAGCCTGTCCTGCTCGACCACTGGCGCCAGATGATCAAGGCGTTTGCCCATCCCAGACTGTTTCTGGCGGGCAAATCCATGGGTGGGCGGATGGCGGCCGAACTCTATCAGGAGAGTGAGGACGAGATGAATGCTGCAGGATTGCTCATTCTCGGGTATCCTTTCCACCCCCCGGCCAACCCCGACCGCTGGCGGGGCGAGGTGCTCAAGCAGATCAAGACGCCAACCCTGCTGTTGCAAGGGGAGCGCGATACCTTCGGCACCCGTGCCGAACTGGCTGATTTCCCCTTCTCATCCGCCGTATCGGTCCATTGGCTGACCGATGGTGATCATGGCTTCAAACCGCGTAAGAGCAGCGGTGCGAACGAGCAGGGCAACCTGCGCCAGGCGGCCGAACGGATCAAGGATTTCATTGCGACCATCCCGGCGCGGGGTTGAGGCTGGCGCGGGACAACAAGGAGGCAAGGGATGCAATTTCATCGACATTGGCTGGTGCTGGCGGGCTTTTTCGGCCTGACGGCGACCATGCTGGGCGCCTATGGTGCCCACGGTCTGGCGGCCACCGGCATCGACCCTTCGCGTCTGGCGGCCTTCAATACCGCCGTGCAGTATCAGTTTTTTCACGCCCTGGCCCTGCTGGTGCTGGGGTGGTGCGGTGTGCGCAGCAAGGTGATCAACCTGGCTGGCACCGCCTTTGTGCTGGGGATCCTGGGATTCTCCGGCAGTATTTACGCCATGGTGCTGCTTGGCAGCAAGGGCTTGGGGCTCATCACCCCGGCCGGTGGCCTCTGTTTTATGTTGGGATGGGCGGCCCTGATGTGGGCTGGCTGTCGTCTTGGAGGAAAGAATGAATAATCTGCTGCTTTATTGCCGCCCCGGTTTTGAGAAAGAGGCGGCGGCAGAGATCACCGAACGAGCCACTAACATGCAGTGTTATGGCTTTGCCCGGGTCAAGGACGACAGCGGCTACATCATCTTCGAATG
Source organism: Aeromonas sp. FDAARGOS 1403 (assembly GCF_019047325.1). NCBI lineage: Bacteria > Pseudomonadati > Pseudomonadota > Gammaproteobacteria > Aeromonadales > Aeromonadaceae > Aeromonas > Aeromonas sp. FDAARGOS 1403. The sequence goes on from NZ_CP077249.1 coordinate 2,058,498, forward strand.
CTACGGTGAGGAAGAGGCCGATCTGCTGGCGCGCAAGCTGCCGTTCAAGGAGCTCATTTTCATCCGCCAGATGCTGGTGGTGACCTGCGAGCTCAAGGAGCTGGATCTGGCGGATCGGATCACCCCGATCATCGAGGCGACCCGCGACTACGCCATCTGCGGTGATCTGCGGGTGGAGACGGCCGACACCAACGAGGCGAAGGAGCTCTCCGCCTTCTGCCGCAAATTCACCGTGCCGCTGCGCCAGGCGCTGCGCAGCAACGAGATCCTGACCAAGAAGGAGACCCCGAACCGTCCGGTGTTCCACGCCTTCTTCCTGGCCAACGACCACGTGTTGCTGGGTTACTCCTACTCCTTCAACAACTCCGCCTTCCACATGGGGATCCCGCGCCTGCGCTTCCCTGCCGATGCGCCAAGCCGCTCCAGCCTCAAGCTGGAAGAGGCCTTCTACGTGTTCGTACCGCGGGAAGAGTGGGACGTGCGGCTGCGCTCCGGCATGAAGGCGGTGGATCTCGGTGCCTGCCCGGGCGGCTGGACCTATCAGCTGGTGCGTCGCGACATGATGGTGACCGCGGTGGACAACGGTATGATGGCGCAATCCCTGATGGATACCGGCCAGGTCAAGCACATCCGCGATGACGGCTTTGTCTGGCGTCCCAGCAAGAAGAACATCTACTGGCTGGTGTGTGACATGGTCGACAAGCCGGCACGGGTGACCCACATGATCGCCGACTGGTTCCGCGAGGGCGATTGCCAAGAAGCCATGTTCAACCTCAAGCTGCCGATGAAGAAGCGCTACGCCGAGGCGGTGCACAACATCCAGGTGCTGCGTGAACTGCTGGCGGAGATCGATGGCGGCTTCATCATTCAGGCCAAGCAGCTCTACCACGATCGCGAAGAGATCACGGTGCATGTCTTCAACAAGTACTGGGTCTCCAAGCTCTCCCCCCAGGAGTGAAGGCTGGCTGACATGGGCTGACAAAAAGGCCGACAACCCCAAGGTTGTCGGCCTTTTTATTCGGCTTGCGTTCAGAAGCGATAGTCAAAACGCAGCGAGGATTCGCCATCGGTAAGCTTGAGCTCGATGTCGAGCGGTATGGTGCGATCGGTCGGGCTGAACTCCAGCTTGACGCCGTTGCTGCGCAGCTTGAGAGAGGTGTTCATGCCGGCGGTCTTGAACTTGATCCTGGGCTTGTGCTGTTCGAAGGAGAGGCTGACGCTCTTCTCGGCGGTCAGGTTGAGCTTCTGATAGGGAGTGACCTGACTGTTGCCATTGCTGTCGGTGACGACATCCATCCCGAAGGAGAGGGGTTTGGGAGCCTTGAGCAGGTCATTGGTATCCAGGGTGGATTGCCAGACCTGGCTGGCCGGCTGGGTGGATGGCGGCAGCTGGGGCCAGGCATTCTCGACCGGTCTGTCTATTGCCATGACATTGCTGCTGATGAGCAACAGGGTAACGATAGCGCGCATAATGGATCTCCTTATCCCTTATCTATTGAACATAGTAGCCAATCGACAAAGGGGGGAGCGCGCCGTGAGATAAAACAAAGGGAGCCGAAGCTCCCTTTTTAAATCAACAAGTTGGCACCAATTACAAACGATCTATGATGGATTGGGTGAACTCGCTGGTGGAGGCGTTGCCCCCCAGATCCCGGGTCACCCGGTCGCCGGATTCGATGGTGGCGCGCACCGCTTCGCGAATGCGCTCGGCCTTGTCCTGCATGCCCAGATACTCCAGCATCTGGATGGAGGCGAGGATCACCGAGGTGGGGTTGGCTATGTTCTTGCCGGCAATGTCCGGGGCAGAGCCGTGCACCGCTTCGAAGATGGCGGCGCCATCACCGATGTTGGCGCCCGGCGCCATACCGAGGCCGCCGACCAGACCGGCACACAGATCCGAGAGGATGTCGCCGAACAGGTTGGTGGTGACCATGACGTCGAAGCGCTCCGGGTACATCACCAGGTTCATGCAGGCGGCATCGACGATCATCTCTTCGCTCTGGATGTCCGGGTAGCGGCTGGCCACCTCACGGGCCACTTCCAGGAACAGACCGGAGGTGGACTTGAGGATGTTGGCCTTGTGGATGATGGTGACCTTTCTGCGCCCTTCCTGACGGGCCAGCTCGAAGGCGAACTTGACGATGCGCTCGGCCCCTTCGCGGGTGATGATGCTCATCGCCTCCGCGCTCTGGTTGTCATCGCTGCGCTTCTGACCTGCCCCCGAATACATCCCTTCGGTGTTTTCACGCACCGTGATGATGTCGATGTTGTCGTAACGGCTGCGGGTGCCCTTGAAGGAGAGAACGGGACGCACGTTGGCGTAGAGGTTGAACTTCTTGCGCAGGGAGACGTTGATGGAGGTGAAACCGCCGCCGACCGGGGTGGTGAGGGGGCCTTTCAGGGTGACCTTGTTCTTCTCAATCAGGTCGAGTGTGGCCTGGGGCAGCAGCTCGCCGTGCTTCTCCAGCGCCACCAGACCGGCGTCCGCGTATTCGTATTCGAAGTCACAACCGGCGTGGGTCAGGATCTGGATGGCGGATTCGATGATGCTGGGGCCGATGCCGTCGCCCGGGATGACGGTAATTTTTCTTTTTGACATGAGACGTATCCACTTCTAGGGAACAGAGGGGGAGGATTCGGCGGTTTTATACCATTTCTCCACCTAACCCTCCATGTTTCTTTACATTCTATCTGTTTTTGTCAACAGCGAGAGTGAGTCCGGTCATGCTTGGCGAGATAGCGTCATCAGGCATCCGGGGCGGGCGGATAACGGATCTCCCGCAGGTTGAAGCCAAGGGGGATGTCCCGCTGCAGCCGTACCAGTCGCTGGGCCAGCAGGGCCTCATCCCGGTACTGGCGCAGCTTGAGCAAAGGCTTGGCGGCGTCCTCCTGCTGGCAGGCGGTCAGCATGGCAGCGAGATCGCCGTATTGTTGCAGCAGCTGGGTGGCGGTCTTGGGGCCGATGCCGGGCACCCCCTTGATGTTGGAGCCACCGATGCCGGTCAGGGCCCAGAAGTCCACCAGCTGGGCCGGGGTCACCCCGTATTGCTGCTCGACGAAGGCGGCATCCAGCCAGCGCTTGTTGAAGTAGTCGCGGATCCGGATCTGTGGGCAGATGAGCTGGCAGAAGCCCTTGTCGGTGGAGATGATGGTGGCGCTGGCGCCGTGCTGGGCAATGCCGCTGGCCAGGGTGGCGATGAGATCGTCCGCCTCGTCGGTCTGGGAGAGCAGGGCATCGACGCCGCACTCCCAGAAGGCATCCTGCAGCTCGTTCAGCCCTTCGCGCAGCTCGACCGGCATGGGGGTTCGTCCCTCCTTGTAGGCGGGATAGACCTCCTTGCGCCAGCTGTGCACCTCGCCATCGAACACCGCGATGACGTGGGTCGGCTCGCTGCCTGCCAGCAGCTTGCGGCAGGTATTGATGAGGTTGGCACGGGTGGCGATCAACGCCTGGGCCGGAGTCAGCGCCTGCTGAGCCTGCACCGCGTGCAGCCGGCGGATGAGGTTGAGGGCATCGATGATGAGCAGGTGTGGCCTTGGGTTTGACATGGGGCACTCTTGGCAGTCGGAACGCCCCATTGTAACAAACCAGCAGGCTCGATGGGGGATTGATGGCCGAAGGGCTGGCAGCAATAAAAAAGGGGCGCGTTGCGCCCCTCGTTTCATCTGTGCTGACCGTCAGCGCACGATTTCGTAACAGGGTACATACTGGCTGCCCGGCAGCTTCATGCGCTGCTGTTTGACGAAGCTCTCCAGCAGCTTGTCCATCAGGTGCATCAGCTCCTTGTCGCCATGGATCTTGAACGGCCCCTTCTTCTCGATGGCGCGGATGCCCCCTTCCTTGACGTTGCCGGCGACGATGCCGGAGAAGGCACGGCGCAGGTTGGCCGCCAGCAGCTGGGGCGGCTGGTTGCGGTGCAGATCCAGGCTGGCCATGTTGGCGTGATCCGGCTCGAACGGCAGCTGGAACTCCGGCTCGATCTTGAGGGACCAGTTGAAGGAGTAGGCATCCCCTACCGATTTGCGGTATTCGCGGATCTTCGGCATCGCCTCCTTCATCACCCGGGCCACCTCGGGGGCATCGCCGATGATGATGCGGTAGAGGCTGGTGGCCGCTTCCCCCAAGGTCGCCTTGACGAAGTCATCGATGGCGCGGAAGTAGTCGGCACTCTCTTTCGGTCCGGTCAGCACGATGGGCATGGGTTGCCGCTCGTTGGCCGGGTGCATCATGATGCCGAGCAGGTAGAGCAGCTCCTCGGCGGTGCCGACCCCGCCCGGGAAGATGATGATGCCGTGGCCGAGGCGCACGAAGGCCTCCAGCCGCTTCTCGATGTCCGGCAGGATCACCAGCTCGTTGACGATGGGGTTGGGTGGCTCGGCGGCGATGATAGAGGGCTCGGTGAGGCCGATGTAACGGCCATTGCGCACCCGCTGCTTGGCGTGGCCGACGGCGGCCCCCTTCATCGGGCCCTCCATGGCGCCCGGGCCACAGCCGGTACAGATGTTGAGCTCGCGCAGCCCCAGCTCGCTGCCCACCGCACGGGTGTACTGGTACTCGATCTCGTTGATGGAGTGGCCGCCCCAGCAGACCACCAGGTTGGGGTCGGCGCCGGGCAGGATCGCCTTGGCGTTGCGCAGGATGGCGAACACCACGTTGGAGATGTGGGTGGAGCTGGTGAGGTTGACCAGCCGGTTCGACTCCAGCTGGGTCGACACATAGAGGATGTCGCGCAGCACGGAGAAGAGGTGTTCCTGAATGCCGCGGATGATCTCGCCATCGACGAAGGCGTGTTCGGGGGCGTTGAACAGTTCGAGCTTGACCCCGCGCTCACGCCGGATCACATGAATATCAAAGGATTTGAAGCGCTCCAGTATCTCTTTGGAGCTGTCGGTATGGCTGCCGGAGTTGAGTACCGCCAGCGAGCAGTTGCGAAACAGTTGATAGATATCGCTGGAGGCGGTTTGCTTGAGGCGGTCCACCTCGAGCTGGGACAGCAAGTCCATGCTGCCGACTGGATTGATGTGCGTAATCATATGTTCCCCTTTCACTCGCTTGTTATCGTTGTGCTTTTCCCTGGGGAGAAAACGGGATGCCCTGTGGCATCCCTTGAATTTGATAGTAGTTGCAAGCGGTGGGGCAGGGGAATAGGGGGAAAGTGCGTTTGCTGCTTTTTTAGGCGCTCGTCAGGCCAGATTCACCTGATCCCGCCCCGAGTGCTTGGAGCTGTAAAGCGCCTTGTCGGCCCGCTCGAACGCATCCGTGGTGTGGTCCCCCTCCCTGAACAGGGTGGCGCCGATGGAGATAGTGATCTCGACCCTGGCATCCCGAAAGCGGAACGGAATGCTCTTGATGGTCTGGCGCAAGGTTTCCAGCGGTTTCTGATACTTGTCCGGGTTGATGTTCGGCAGCAACACCACGAACTCCTCGCCGCCGAAGCGGGCGATGAAGTCGGTGTCGCGCAGGGCCCCCTGCAGCGCCTTGGCCACTACCTTCAACGCCTTGTCGCCGGCCATGTGGCCGTAGTTGTCGTTGATGTTCTTGAAGTGGTCGATGTCGATGATGGCCAGGCACAGCGGGGTGCCGTAGCGCAGCCAGCGCTTGTATTCGAGCTCGAGCCGCTCGTCGAGGGCCGCCCGGTTGTGCACCTGGGTCAGGCTGTCGAGGAACAGCTTGTGTTTCTGGATGGTGAGCCGCTTCTTGTACTCGGCGGTCTCCTCCTTCATCAGTCGCAGTTTAGCCTCCATGGTGGAGAGCCGGGTCAGCAGGTGGCGTTCGCGGGCGGCCATGGCTTCCCTGTCCTGCAGCAGCAGGCTGATGGCGCCCATGTGGCCGGAGATGGCCTCCTTGAGGTCGCCCAGGGTGTCATGGCTGGCCAGGGTATGGTCGATGGCTTTGAGCTCCTGGTCGATGGCCTTGCGGGTATCCAGGGTGGCACTTTGCAGGGCCCGCCCCTCGTCGAGGGATTCGGTGAAGCTGAAGTGGACGGCCGAAAGGCTCTCGTTGAGGGTGCTGAGAAACGCCTGGGAGGCTTTGCGTTCCTCGCGGGTGCCCTCGATGATGAGCTCGATCACCTGCAGGCAGATCTCGGCCAGCAGGGGAGGGGTGATGCCATTGAGCAACTGGCGGCGAATGTCCGCCAGGCTCTCGCCCACCGCACCGGCAAAGTCGAGCTCGGTGATGAGCCGCTGCAGCTCGTCGGCGATGTGGGCGTGGATCTTGACGTCAAAGGGGGCATCCGGCTCGGGGGCTGCCAGATCGGTGACCACCTCAGGCTGACTGTTCTGGGCCAGCAGGGGCTGGCTGGGCAACAGCTGGATCTTGATGGCCTGCTGGTAGAACTCCAGCAGCCGGATCACCTTCTTCTGGTGATCGCCGATGCCATAGCCATCCGGGCTCGCCAGAAACTCCTTGAGGGATTTGCGGGTATCTTCCGGGAAGCCCTTGATGGCCTTGAGTTGTTTGGAACCGAGTTCGATGGCGGACTTGGTCAGGGAGATGGACTCTTCCAGTGCGTTGCCGTGCTGCTGCAGCAGCTTCTCGATGATGGCGAGATCGGCGTCGAGGGAGGAGAGCGGCGGGTTGCCGTCGAGTTTCTGCTTGAGCTTGGCGAGTTTGTTGTCCAGCTCCCGGTCGTGACCGCGGCAGGCCTGCATCAGCTTGGCGATGAACTGGATGCTGCGGGCGCGCTCGGTATCGGAGAAGGAGACAATGCCGTCCAGCTCCAGCTGTTTTTGCTGAAGGGATTCCCTGAGTCTGGCCAGTTGTCCGGCTACGGCAGCGATATCATTCATTATTCAGGTCGCCCTGTTGTCATTATCGTTGTTGTGTTGGATAGCAACAGCGGTCGAACCCAGTTCCAGACCCAGTTGATTATCTATTCGTCACTGATCAACCGGCACTCTCTTCCGTGAAAGTTGAAGCCAATTAACCCATTGCTTTTCATGAGAAGAATTTACTTTTACCAGTCCCTTGTCAATTGCCATCAAGCAGCATTGCCACACATCCCCATTAAAAAATGCGGCCTGTTGGCAATCGATGGCAGCCAGCTCCAACCAGACGCTTTGCTGGGATTTTTCACTGAGCTGAATGGCTCCTGCCAGTGCCAGATAGCAGAGGTCGAACAGCCCGTGATGATCGAGGGCGGTGGCCGCCTTGGGCAGGAAGGGGTGGCTGACGATGCCGAGGCTGATGTGGCGATCGAGCGGATGCTGGCAAGGGAACTCGGCCAGTGCTGCGAGCAGCTCGCGGGCCAGCCGGTGCAGATCCTCCACATGGCGCTGGGGCACCACATAGAGCAGATGGCCTTCGCGAAGGTCGTAGATGCGGCCATCCTGCGGGGTGAGGCCGTTGACGTAGGCACCGAAGGCCTGCTCTATCTCGCGGCTCACCTGGTAGCCGTGCTGCTCCAGGCTGTTGACCAGGAAGGGGACCCGAAACAGCAGGTAGTGCAGCTTGTCGTCAAATTCGCTGCTGGGCAGCTCGCTCAGATACCAGCGCTCGGAGCGCTGCTGGCGCTTGGCCATCTCCCGTGGCCAGCGGCTCATCAGTCGCTGCCAGTTGGCCAGCCCGGTGCGTGGCTCGAGCAGCAGCGCCTCGCCCAGCTGCTTGCCCTGCAGGCGGGCGACCCGCAACTTGAGCCAGAGGGTGAAGAAGAGGTAGATGAACAGGGTCAGCAGCAGGCCGGTTATCACGCTCGACCAGAGGTAGCGATCCTGTTGATGCTTGCTGGTGCTGAGCTGCTGCTCCAGCTCCTTGATCTGCTGTTCACGCTCCACCTGGGCGTAGTTGTCGCGGATCGCCTCCTGCTCCAGATCGACCTGCTGCTGGCGGACCTGCTCGCTGCGCTGGTGGAAGTTTTTGTAGCTCTCCAGCGCCTGCTGCAGATAGCCCTTCTGCTCGTAGGCGGCCGAGAGCAGGCGGAAGATCTCGAACTGGCGCTGGGTGTCGCCTATCTGGTTGGCCAGCGCCAGCGCGTTCTCCAGCTGCAGGATGGCGATGCCCGCCTCTTTCTGCTTGAGGTGTAGCTCGCCCAGCAGCAGCAGGGTGTCGATCAGCGGCTCCTTGTCATCCCCCAGCTCGTGGGACTGGCGGGCCGCGGTGAGGTAGTTGCGGGCCAGGGTCAGGTTGCCGGTTTCCAGATAGGTTTTGCCGATTTCGTACTTGAGGTTGGCGATGCGGGTGCGGTTGTTGCCCTCGTCCAGCAGGTCCAGGGCGTTGAAGAAGTAGACCAGCGCCATGTTCATCTCGCCCTGCTCCCGGTTGAGGCGGGCCAGCACGATGAGGGCGTCGCTCAGCAGGGAGGGATTGCCGAGGGCGTGGAAGTAGTTGGCTGCCTCATTGGCATATTGCAGCGCCTTCTGCGGCTCCTGCTCCTCTTCATAGAGGTTCACTATCTGGTTCGACAGCAGGCCGAGGAAGAGGGGATCCTGCAGGCCCCTGGCCTGCTGCTGGGCGTCGATGTAGTCGCCCAGCGAGAGCTGCGGCTGCTTGAGGGCGTGGTAGAGATCGCCGCTCACCGCGCTGACCCAGGCGCTGGCCAGCGGGTTCTTGGTCTGATCCGCCCAGCGGCGGGCTTCGGCCAGCTGGCGTTTGGCCTCGTCGAACTGGTGCGCCTCTATGCTGGCATTGGTGCGCAACAGCCGGCTGTAAACCTGCAGCTGGCTCTCTTTCAGGCTGGGGGTGCTGAGCAGGGTCTCCAGCTGACCGAGCAGGCCGCTGCTGGCACCGTGGGAGCGTTCCAGCAGGTTCTGGCTGCGGATCTTGAGGTAGAGGCCGTGGGCCTGCAACTCCAGCTGCTGCTCCTTGGCCGCCATGGCGATGCCCTGATCGAGAGACTTCTGGGCGGCCTGGAACTGGCCCAGTTGCAGCAGGCACTCCCCCTTGAGCAGGTGGGCGCCGGTGGCCTGGGCGGCGGTGCCATAGCTCAACAGCGGCTCACGGTAGCCGTACTCCTGGCGATTGCTGATGATTTGCTTGGGATTATTGGCCGTGCGCGCAAGGAAGGCGGAGGTGATCTGCACGCATCTGGCAGGATCGGTCAGCACCAGGGTCTGGGCCTGTTGCAGATCGATGGACAACTGCTCCTTGGCCAGATCCAGATCAGGAGCGGACAGGGAGGACATCATCATTGCCAGAAAAAACAGTTGATTCATTGGATTAAGGGCAGCACGGGAGTGAGGGCATGTTATCCAAGCCCGGCCCCGTGCGTCCAGAGTTTACTGACAGATTGCGCGCCAACCCCGTTATCCGGGCGCTGGCGGCGCAGAGCGGCGGGGGCAGTGACTGCGGATTATTGCCGGATCAGGCGCAGGTTGGCCGGCACTACTTCCCAGTCGCTGCGAAACGGGTTGATGTCCAGGCCGCCGCGGCGGGTGTAGCGGGCGTAGACGGTCAGCTGGCTCGGGGCGCAGAAGTGCTTGAGATCGGTGAAGATCCGCTCGATGCACTGCTCGTGGAACTCGTTGTGCTGGCGAAACGAGATGAGGTAGCGCAGCAGTTTTTCCCGGTCCAGCTGCGGGCCGCGATAGTGGATCACCACGGAGCCCCAGTCCGGCTGGCTGGTCACCAGGCAGTTGGATTTGAGCAGGTGGCTGTGCAGGGTCTCCTCCACCTCCTGGCTGCCGGCCGCGCCTTGCAGCAGGTCGGCATCGAACTCGTAACAGTCCACGGCGATGTCCTGCTCGTCGATGCACTCGCCCGGCAGGGCGGCAATGTGGTGCGGAGCCTGGGCCAGCGGGAACAGGGTGACGCTCACATCGCTGCCGGCACAGGCGCTCAGGTCCTTGACCAGCATGGCCTGCACCGCTTCCAGCGAGTCGCAGCGGGTCTGGTTGAAGGAGTTGAGATAGAGCTTGAACGACTTGGATTCGATGAGGTTTGCGCTGGTGGCAGGCACCGAGACCTCGCCGACGGCGACCATGGGCTTGCCTTTGGCATTGAGCCAGGAGAGCTCGTACAGGGTCCAGACGTCGCAGCCCTGGAACGGCAGCTCGCCATCAAGACCGAGGTCGTCGCGGTTCAGACTGCGGGGCACCGGCTGCAGCAGGGCCGGGGTGTACTGGCTGATGTAGGCCGATTGCTGGCCGAGACTCAGCCCCTGCAGGGCGCTGGCGCCGGCGTATCTATCTTGTTTGCTCATCTGTGTGACTCGAACGTTGAATGGGCGATGGCAGAGGCATGGGCCCCGCTTGGGGTGGCAAGGCGGGGAGTGCCGGCTGGCGATCCGCGCTTCACCTTGTCTGCTCATGGCTTTGATGGTGCAATAGCGGACTTTGGCAGCAATTGTGGGGAATTTCGATGTCGGATCAAGTCTTGTCTGCCCTGGAACACTTTTTTTTGCGCTGGCAGCGCGACGGCGAGGCGAGGCGAGGGCTGCCCTTGTGCGAGTGGGAGGCGGACTGGCGCTCCCCCTGCGAGCTGGATGAACCCAAGGAAGGCCGGGTCGCCTGGCGCCCGCATCGGCGCACCGAGCCCGCCGATTTCACGGCGATGAACGAGGCGCTCGAGCTGACCCTGCACCCGGCCGCGCAGGCCCTGTTTGGTGGCTGGTTCAGTCGCCCTGTGCCCTGCCTCTACAAGGGGTTGCGGCTCGAGTTTGTGCTGCCCTGGAACGAGGCGGATCTCGACCTGCTCAAGGAGAACCTCATCGGCCACCTGCTGATGCTGCGCAAGTTGAAGCGCAGCCCCTCCCTGTTCATTGCCACCACCCGCAACGAGATGACGCTGGTATCGCTCGACAACGAGAGTGGTCAGGTGTGGCTGGAGTGGCTCGACTCGGGCCGCCGATTGGTGCTGGCGCCTTCTCTGCCCGCGTTCCTGGAGCGGCTGGAGACCCTGCCGCAATAAGCGGCGTTAGCCACAATGAAAAACGCCTTGCCGACCGGCAAGGCGTTTTTGTCTGGTTCACCGCCGGGCTTAGTCCTTGAAATCCCAGGAGAGGTTGGCGACCAGCCGACAGGGATCGCACTTGAAGTCGAAGATCTCGTGCAAGGGCTCGGCCAGCGCCCACTCGCCGCCGCAACCCGGACAGGGGCGAGCCTTCTCCTCGGCCGCACTGCGGCCACCCACCCGGTAGAGGTAGTAGTAGGTGGGGATGCCGGTCAGGGCTTCCAGCCGCTTGCCGAGATTGCTGCCACGGCGCTGGAGCCGGCTGCCCACCTCACCGATTTCGTGCAGCGCCGCATGTTCGGCGATGGAGCCGTTCATCTGCAGCTGATCGCACGCCTCCCAATCCTCCTGCCACTTGATGATCTGCTTGTGGTCGCCGTTGGCGACGGCCGGCAGCCGATAGAGCGGGATGGGGGCGAAGTGATCGCCGCAGCGCAGCGGCGAGCAGGTGTGCAGGAAGCTGGTATAGAGCAGCATCCAGCTGGGGCGCTCGCCATCATGGCCGCAGGGGTCGGTGCTGTCAGAGAGCAGGTCCGCCCCCTGCAGGTGGAGTTTGGGGGCGAGCAGCCCGGCCTGGTGCAGGCCCTGCTCCGCCAGCTTGACCTGTTCGCTCTGGTTGTCGGGGTGCAGGCTGTCCTGCTCCGGGCAGACCACCCGGCTGACGAAGTAGCCCTCGTGCATGCTGGTGGGGAACTCCCGACCGAGGATCTGGCCCTGATAGCGCAGCATGTCGAGGTAGTTGACGATGGCCCGCTCGGCCTCACCCAGCGAGGTGTCGCGATAGCACTCAAAGCAGAGTTCAAGGATGTACATGGCTCACGGCTTCCCTTGCTGGAGCAGCAGCTCGGTCAACCGATCCACTTTGCGTTCGATACGTTCGAGCCGTTCGGCAAGCTGCAGCAGGGTGGGTTCGGCGGCGGGAGCGGGGGCTTCCTGCGCCGGGCTGGCGACTTCCGGGGCGCCTGCGGGTTGCTGTTTCCACTGGCTCAGCACTTTGAGCAGCTCGGCCATGGGAACGGGCTGGCCGAGGCGGGCCTTGACCATGGCGGTGGTGGGGGCGATGCCCTTGGCCGCCAGTTCATTGGCGATGCGGATGATCTCTTGGGCTGACATGAGTGCTCCTGCACGGCATGGGGATATTGGGGCTGGACGGGGCACAGAGCTTAACCAAAGCGTGCGGGGCTGAAAAGCGGGAAGCGGGTCAATCGTGCCGGCGCAGCAGTACGTCCAGCTCATCGATGGTTTCCGACCAGTCCGAATCGTTCCACAGGGCATCGCGCAGAAAATTGGCCTGGGCACTGGTCCAGAAGGGGGCTTCCGGCAGCAGGGTCTGGTTGTCGAGGCGGTGCTCGTGAATGAAGCGGTGCAGGCTCAGCTCGTCGTTGGCCAGCCCAAGCTGGGCAAACAGGGCGGCCAGATCGTGGGTCAGGAACTCCATCTCATCTCTCCGAAAAGACATTCCAGAACAGTATAGGCTCGCCCCGTGGCGGGAGATTTACAGGCTGGGTACCCGATGTGGCGGGAGGTCAACGCCGACCACCTGCAGCCCCTGCATGCGCAGTTGCCCCAGGTAGTGGCTCTCGCCATCGCTGGAGAATTCGAACTCGTAATAGGTGAGCAGGCGCAGCGGCTGGTGGGCCAGCGCCCGGTGGCTGCGTGCCAGCGACAGCAGTTGCAGGTCGTGATGCTGGCAGTAGCGGCGCATGTATTGCCAGGCGAGTTCGGCCTGGCGCCGCTGGTGCCAGAAGGCACCTGCACCCAGGGTCAGCAGCAAGATGGCGAGCACTTCACCCATCGCGGGCTCCTTTTGCGGTGTGTCCGTGTCGGGTGGCGCCCCGCCAGGGGGCGGGGCGCCGCTATCATCAGGCCGAGGCGAACAGGTGGCCGATGGCCTGGCCCAGGGCGTCGCTGCGCTCGGGGTCGCGCAGTCTGGCCAGCATATCATTGCGCAGGGCCGGCAGTGTCACCAGTTCGGCAAATACCTGATTGAAGAACTGGGTTGGCTGCAGGGCCAGCTGCTCCAGGAACAGGCTGAGCAGGGCGGCATCCTTCAGATCGGGCCAGAGCCGGCCGGCGATGGCCAGCAGCAGGGCCGGGCTCGGCTGGGTTTGCAGCAGGGTCAGCAGCTTGTTGGTGCGCATGCTGCTGCCGTTGCAGGAGGCCAGCGCCCGACACAGGTAGGCCAGGGTCTCGGCGTTGGGCTCGGCGCACTCCTGCTCCTTGCCGATGCGCTCGAACAGGGCGCCCTGTACGGCCGGCGGCAGCGGGGCGTTCTCCAGGCTCTGGCAGAGGGCGTAGAGCGGCTCTTGCGGCAGCTTCGGCAGCGCCTTGCACACCAGCGCCAGGTTGCTCTCATCCTGCAGCCGCTCCGCCAGATCGGCAAAGCCCTGCACGCCGAGGGTCTGCCACCCTTCGGGGGAGGGGGCGGACAGGTAGTGGCAGAGCCCGTCGTAATAGGCGGACGGGGCCTGCTCCAGCTGGCGGGCAAGCTTGGCGTGCAGGCTGGCCATCTTGGCTTCGGCCGGGCGGAAGGTGTAGGGATTCTCAGCCAGCCGCTGGGCCTTCTCCTCATCGAGCTCGCCGGTCAGCTTGTAGCCCAGAGTCTCCACCACCTGATCCATGAAGTGTTTGGGGCCGCTCGAGATGAGCAGACCGCGCTCGTCGAGAGCAAACTTGAGGAACCAGAGGTAGTGGCGCGATTCGGCCGGCTGGAAGAAGTGGACGCCGAGCCAGGCGTGCTGCTGCAGGGGCCAGGGATAGGGCTCCTGCTGCTGCTCGATGCGCACGAAGGTGTCGCTCGCCAGCGGCCGCACCTGGCGACCCATGTCGAACAGCTGAAACTGGGTATCGGCCTGGGTCAGAAAGTCAGTCAGAGTATTGATGGTGGACATGAGGTGATCCGGCTAAGGGTGATGCGGGCCGATTATAAGGCGCTGGCACAAGATAGCCAGCGGGGAGGCGTGTTGCGGCCGGCGGCGACCCGTACTGATGGCCGCCGGGGGCATGGCAGAGAGCGGGGGGGAGGGTGTATAGTAGCGCCCTTTTTTGCAAAGCCCGGTTTGCTGTTGACTGAACCGCGAACCGGGGACGTGGTGATGAGGAAGAGAGCGCAATGAATCAATATCTGCTGGTAGCCGGCCTGCTGGGCGAACTGACCGCCGAACTGCAACGTCTGGAACGTTGGCAAGCGACCCATCCGGGGGAAGAGGCCCTGGCCAGCGAGCTGCCGTTTTGCGTCGATACCCTGAGTTTCGATCAGTGGCTGCAGTTCGTGCTGATCCCGCGCATGGAGCAGTTGGTGCTGCTGCAGGCGCCGCTGCCCAGCAGCGTCTCTCTCTATCCCATGGCCAGCGAAGTCTACAAGGAAGAGCTGGCCGAGGTCGAAGCCCTGCTGCGCCTGATCGCCCGCTTCGATCTGCTGCTCTCCGGCAAAGTGGTCGAACAATGATGAGCGAGCAGACCCAGGGCCATCAGAAGAAAACGCAGACGGGCGGCAGTTCAGATGATTGCACCACTCAAGACGACGGTGAGATGAAGCTGACCCTGCTCTACCAGGATGACTGGCTGGTGGCGGTCAACAAGCCCTCCGGTCTGCTGGTGCACCGCAGCTGGCTCGACAAGGCCGAAACCCGTTTTGCCATGCAGATGACCCGGGATCTCATCGGCGGTCGTCACGTCTACCCGGTACATCGGCTGGACAGACCCACCTCGGGGGTGCTGCTGTTTGCCCTCGATCCTGCCGTGGCCCGTACCCTGACCGAGGCCTTTGCCGCCCGTCAGGTCCACAAGGAGTATCTGGCGCTGGTGCGAGGCTGGGCTCCGGAGCAGGGGGTGATCGACTACCCCCTCAAGGAGCAACTGGACAAGATCGCCGATGCCATGAGCGATCCGGATCGTCCGGCCCAGGAGGCGGTGACCGCGTTTTGTCGCCTGCATCAGGTCGAGCTGCCCTATGCGGTCTCCAAGAAACACCCCACCAGTCGCTACAGCCTGGTCCGCCTGTTTCCCAAGACGGGTCGCAAGCATCAGCTGCGCCGTCACCTCGATCATCTGTTCCACCCCATCGTCGGTGACACCACCCATGGCGATGGCCGCCACAACCGCTTCTTTCGCGAGCACTATGGTTGCGATCGCCTGCTGCTGGTGGCCCGCACCCTCAGCTTCCAGCATCCGGTGCTGAAGGTGCCGATGCGCATCCAGGCCCCGCTGGGGTCGCACGTGCTGCAGCTGTTTGCCGCACTGGGCTGGCCTGCCAGCGAGAGCGACTACTGAGGCGTTCGGGGTGTTGCCTGACTCTGCGCTGTGGCATGCTGGGCATCCATGTTGGTCAAAGGGGGTCGTGATGGCGCAGATAAATATAGTGGTGGGAACCGTGTACGGCGCGGCAATGCTGGTGGCCGAGACGATGGCTGCGCGGCTGGAACAGGCGGGACACGGTTGTCGGGTGTTCGAGGAGGCCGAGCTGGAAGATCTGGATGCGAGTCGATTCTTGCTGGTCATCACCGCCACCACCGGCCAGGGCGACATTCCCCCCAATCTGCAACCACTGGCTACTGCCCTGACTGATCGGGCCCCCTACATGAAAGGGTGGCGTTATGCCCTCATCGCCATGGGGGACAGCAGCTATGAGCACTTCTGTGGCGCCGGTCGCCACCTCGATGGACTGCTGCAGGAGCTTGGCGCCAGCCCTCTGCTGCCCCGCCTGGAAATAGATGCCACCGTCGACGATGAACCGGAAAAAGTGGCGCTGGCCTGGCTCGATGACTGGCTAAATAAACTCTAGCGACCACTCTTTTTCATCACTTATAGATCCCCGTTCAGTCCGTCTGGCGGGGATATTTATTTTGTGGGGCAGGCCAGTCTCAACTGACCATATTTGCCCGCTATTTCTCCGGTTATTTTTCAAGCCGTTCCTTGTTTGCTCAGTGATTTATTTCGGCGCCAGCTGACATGCCGCAAATTTAAAAGTTCCCCATTGAAAGCGATTTCAGTCATGTTTTTGTCATCAATTTGAATATTTATCACTTAATCTTCGAAGCGAATTAATTGTTGGTAGCGGTTTCATGGTGGATCTTTTTGCATTTCAACCATAGTAAATAGTGAATTATTGCATAAATCTACAGTTATCCATCCCATAAAACCCTCTGCGGCCAATGCTGGGCGATTTGTCGCCATTTTGTGAATCAGCTCATGTTTGTCCCGAAATTGGCTACCTATAATCGGCCTCGGTTATCACCCAAACGTTTTTACGGTGATAAGAACTTGGATATTCAGGATCACACTCCTCACAGCGGGAATAAGGAAAATGAAAATGAAAGCAAAGTGGCTCCCGATCGCTGCAGCAGTAACCGCAGCCCTGGCTTCCCAAGCCGCCTTCGCCGTTGATTTCCACGGCTACATGCGTTCCGGTGTCGGTACTTCCGATAACGGCAGCCTGCAAACTTACAGCAAACAGAAAGTCGGTCGTCTGGGCAACGAAGCCGAGACCTACGGCGAAGTTCAGCTGGGTCAAGAGGCTTACAACAAGGACGGCAAGTCCTTCTACGTAGACTCCATGTTTGCAATGGTTTCCGGTCAGCAGGGTCGTGACTGGGAAAGCACCAGCGGCAGCGATGCCGACTTTGCTCTGCGTCAATTCAACGTCCAGGCCAAGGGCGTGCTGGGCTTCGCGCCGGAAGCTACCCTGTGGGCCGGTAAGCGTTACTATCAACGTCACGACATCCACATCTCCGACTTCTACTACTGGGATGTGTCTGGTGCCGGTGCTGGTGTAGAAAACATCCAGGCTGGTCCGGGCAAGCTCTCCTTTGCATGGCTGCGTAACGACCCGTGGGAAGATTACGATCAGTTTGTAGGTGGTGTTGGTGTCGACAAACGTGTTGATACCGACGTACTGGACCTGCGTTATGCTGGTATCCCGCTGTGGAAAGACGGCTCCCTGGAGCTGGGCTATGACTACGCCCGCGGCAACCTGACCGATGAGCAGAAAGCGGCTCTGGGCAGCAAGGATTACGAGAAAAACGGCCACATGCTGACCGCCGAGTTGACCCAATCCATGCTGGGTGGCTTCAACAAGACCGTGGTTCAGTATTTCGCCGACGGTTATGCCTCTCAGGCTGTTGACTACGGTAGCGGTTCTGGCAGCGGCCTGAGCCAATCTGCCGCCAAGGGCGATGGCTGGCGCTTCATCAACTGGGGCGTGCTGCCGGTTGGCGACAAGGTCGAGTTCGGTCACCAGCTGGTTTACGGTACTGCCAGTGATATCGACAATGACAGCGCTGACAAGGATACCTTCTCCGTTGTCGTTCGCCCGATGTACAAGTGGAATGACACCATGAAGACCATCGCCGAGCTTGGCTATCACCATGACAGCTACAAGCCGAACAATGGCACTGAAACCAGCACCATCGGCAAGAAATACACCCTGGCTCAGGCCTGGTCCGCTGGCTCCAGCTTCTGGGCCCGTCCGGAAATCCGTGTCTACGCTTCCTACCTGGATTCTGACGGCCAGTTCCGCCCGGATGCCAATGGCGTGAAACAGGACGATTCCTGGAACTTCGGTGTTCAAGCTGAAGCTTGGTGGTAATCTGTTGACGTCATGACTGCAAGTGCCCCCGCATGACGGGGGCTCTTTTTTTACAACACGTTTCTTAGGGTCACGCGATGAGATATTCCAGATTAGCCTTGACTGTATTCTGTTCTGTTGTGCTGGGTGGGTGCGCCACGTTGGAAACGACGGTAGCGCCGACTCAGGAGTTCAAGTCCATCATGGGAAATCGCGACGTTGCGATGAGCCAATTGGCTACGGTTGGCAGCTGCTGTCGCGATGTCTCCAGTCTGCCGTTTCAGGACATACAACCGGGCGCAACCAAGCTTATCCCCATTGATGGCAGCTCCCCCGTTTACGCTTTCAGCGAAGGGAAAAGCCACTTCGCCGCCTTCCGGTTGCCGGTCAACTCCGGTGACCTGCGCATCACGGTTGATGGCTTGATCGACAAATCGCTGTTCAACCCGACCGTCTTGATGCTTGATTCCAAATTCAATGTGACCCGCAAGTTGGGCAGCGACGTGTTCAAGTACGAGCCTGCACGCATGCTGCAGGGGGATCGCATGGAAGCCGTGTTTACCGTGGATCGCTCCTATGTCGGTAACCCCAATAACGAAAGTTACATGGTGATCTACACAGACCAGAGTGGTCTGGACAAAACAACCACCATTCTGAGCCCTTCCAAGCTGATGACCAAGTCGCTAGGGGTGGTTGATTATGGTGAAAAAGACCCCGTCATTCCGCACTCCCCCTGGGGCGTGGTCAGCCTCTCTGTGGAGGACTTGAGTGGCGTCAAAACCGAGAGCAACTATTACAAGCCCGTCTATCAGGATGTGATTGATGCCAACACCCCGGTAGTCAACACGGCACCAAACAAGCTTGTCGTGCCCCTGGCGACCGCCGGCGCAGTCAAGAGCAGTGCCCCCATGCTGAGCGAAACCGAGGCCTTCTATCAATCCCAGATCGAGAAAGCGGTGAAAGCCGGTGACATCGACAAGGCGATGAGATTGGTCAGCGAAGCGGAACGGGCAGGTTCGACCAAGGCGAAATCGGTCTTTGTGGATGCGGTCAAGCGTTCCCAGAAAGGCTGAATATCGTCCGGTCTTTAAAAGATAATATTTATTTGAGGCCTCCCTTGTTGGAGGCCTTTTTAATCGGTAGACTAAAATAGAAAAAACAGCAAATGGTTACATTAAGTTACATTGCGTTTCATGGTGTATTGTTTTGATTGGCTAAAATACAATGCGAAACAGCACTTTTCATATTTCTGGTTTAGCATGAAGATGCCGAAATATAGCTGTAATTAGCTGAAAATTCCCGCCGAAATTATCTTGTGATCTCCCCTCCAAATTTTTTATTCGCTTCCCCCTGATGGAAGATATTTGCGATCTGCTGGGTTATATTCAGCTGGTCAAAATAAACAAACCCGCGTCGAATTCATGCCGATGAGAGATGATGTTCTTGGTCGTCTATAAATTGGACTGAAGCGTCTACGGTAAGACATTCCATTCAGGAGCGCACACATGTTAAAAAATGCTTTCTCTAATCTGCAAAAGGTCGGTAAGGCGCTGATGCTGCCAGTATCGGTCTTGCCCGTTGCAGGTATTCTGCTGGGGGTGGGTGCTGCCCACTTCAGCTGGTTGCCGGAAATTGTCTCCCAGCTGATGGAGCAGGCCGGTGGTTCCGTATTCGGTCAGATGGCCCTGCTGTTCGCCGTGGGCGTGGCACTTGGCTTTACCAATAACGACGGCGTATCCGGCCTGTCTGCCATCGTTGGCTACGGCATCATGAGCGCCACCTTGAAGGTGATGGCCCCCGTGATGGGCGTCGAGACCATCGAGACCGGCGTACTGGGTGGTATCCTCGCCGGTGGCGTGGCCGCCTGGGCGTTCAACCGCTTCTACAAGATCCAGCTGCCAGAGTACCTGGGCTTCTTCGCCGGCAAGCGTGCCGTGCCGATCATCACCGGTTTCGTCTCCATCGGTCTGGGCGTGATCCTGTCCGTGATTTGGCCGCCGGTAGGTGCCGCCATCGGTGCCTTCTCCGACTGGGCTGCCAACCAGAACCCGGTACTGGCCTTCGGTATCTACGGCGTGGTTGAACGCTCCCTGATCCCGTTCGGTCTGCACCACATCTGGAACGTGCCGTTCTTCTATCAGGCGGGTACCTGTGTCAACGCCGCTGGCGAAACCGTACACGGCATCATGACCTGCTTCCTGACTGCTGACGACGCCTCCCGCGCTGCCGGCAACGGCTTCGGTCAGCTGGCCGGTGGCTACCTGTTCAAGATGTTCGGTCTGCCTGCCGCCGCGTTTGCCATCGCGCACTCCGCCAAGCCGGAAAACCGCGCCAAGATCGTAGGTATCATGGCCTCTGCCGCCCTGACCTCTTTCCTGACCGGTATCACCGAGCCTATCGAGTTCTCCTTCCTGTTCATCGCCCCGGTACTGTACGCCATCCACGCCGTGCTGGCCGGTCTGGCCTACGTGCTGACCAACTCCCTGGGCGTGGTTCACGGCCACACCTTCTCCAACGGCTTCATCGACTTCGTGGTGCAATCCCCGCGTGCCGATCACATGCTGCTGCTGGTGGGTCTGGGTCTGGTTTATGCCGTCATCTACTACGTGGTCTTCACCGTGGTCATCCGTGCCATGAACCTGAAGACTCCGGGTCGTGAAGACGAAACTGCTGAAGAGAGCGTTGGTCAGAGCAAGGACGAGATGTCTGCCGCACTGGTCACTGCCTTCGGTGGCAAGGAGAACATCGCTTCTCTGGACGCTTGCATCACCCGTCTGCGTGTCGGCGTGAAGGATGTGGCCAAGGTTGACCAGGCCGGTCTGAAGAAACTGGGCGCCGCCGGTGTGGTGGTTGCAGGTTCTGGCGTACAAGCCATCTTCGGTACCAAGTCCGACAACCTGAAAACCGACATGGACATCTGGATGAAGAGCAACTAATCCCTGCTTTCATTCCGAGTTCCGAAAAGGGAGGCGCAAGCCTCCCTTTTTGCTGGGCCGCGTTTGGGCGGTGGGGCATGTGCGGGGCTGGCCTGATGGCGCCTGTATGATGTGACCCAATGAAAAAGGCGCCCGTGGGCGCCTTTGCTGCATCAGACCGGTTTAGAGCTTTTCCAGATCCCGCTCGATTTCGCTGATCTTGTTTTGCACCACTTTTTCCAGGTGACGCAGGTCGCGCAAGATCTTCTGCTTGATGTCCGGGTCGGCCTGCACGTGCACGCCCTGGGTCAGGTTGTCGAGCTCGTCCACCACGTATTTCAGATTGGCGTTGATCTCGGTGACATCCTTGTACTCATGGGTGCCCGAATCGACCAGCATGGTCTTGCGCTGGCGCGGGTATTTGAACTTGACGCTCTTGGCGAAAAACTCGCCCTTCTGCTTCTTGAAGTAGATCTTGAGGATGTCGTGGTTGGCCTCCTGGCGCAGGGTATAGCTGTCGACGGAGGCGGGATCCTGGATCCCCAGGCTCTTCAGATTCTCGTACATCAGGCTTCCTCGGTTTGAAACGATCCTGTCACGTCTATCTTAACCGAGCCGGTGTGGCTTGCCTGTGACAGGGGCGCCAAAATCAAAAGGGCGCCATAAGGCGCCCTTTTAAATCACAACAAAACCGCTTACTCGTCGATGGAACGCAGCAGGGCGTTGATGCCGACCTTGGCGCGGGTCTTGGCATCCACCTTCTTGACGATGACGGCGGCGTAGAGGCTGTACTTGCCGCACTTGGAGGGCAGGGAGCCGGAGACGACCACCGAGCCAGCCGGCACGCGGCCGTAGTGGATTTCGCCGGTTTCACGGTCATAGATGCGAGTGGACTGGCCGATGAAGACGCCCATGGAGATGACGGAGCCCTCTTCCACTATCACCCCTTCCACCACTTCGGAACGGGCACCGATGAAGCAGTTGTCCTCGATGATGGTCGGGTTGGCCTGCAGCGGCTCCAGTACGCCGCCGATGCCGACGCCGCCGGAGAGGTGCACGTTTTTGCCGATCTGGGCGCAGGAGCCCACGGTGGCCCAGGTGTCGACCATGGTGCCTTCATCGACGAAGGCGCCGATGTTGACGTAGGAGGGCATCAGCACGGTATTGGGCGCGATGAAGGAGCCTTTGCGGGCGGTAGCAGGGGGCACGACGCGCACACCGGCGGCCTTGAACTGCTCGGCGCTGTAGTCGGAGAACTTGAGGGGAACCTTGTCGTAGTACTGGGCATCGTCGCCCTTGATGATGCCGTTGTCATTGATGCGGAAGTAGAGCAGCACCGCCTTCTTCAACCACTGGTGCACCACCCACTCGCCGGCAATCTTCTCGGCGACGCGGGCCTTGCCGGAATCCAGCAGGTCGATGGCTTGCAGGATGGCGGCCTTGGTGGCGGCATCGACGGAGCCGGGAGTGATGGAATCACGGCGCTCGAAGGCCGCTTCGATGATCTGTTGCAACTCGGTCATGACAGGTTTCCTTTAAAAAATTCCGTTTGTTGTATCACACTTTTCCAACTGTTTTTAAGGGCCCGGGCCGATTTCTTCACAAGAACGGCGATTTATTGTACTCGAGTGGCCCAACCACTTGTTCTGACTGAAAAATCAGGTTGATAAACGGGGTCTTGTGAGGCCGGTCCGGGGTGTCATGGGCCTACCCTTCAGCACTCTCCACAGGGTTGAGCTGATTGACCAGCCGCTCCTCCAGCGCTTGCTGCTCGGTCTGGGTCAGGGGTTCTCCAGCCAGGGTGGTGAGGCTGAAGAAGTCCTCCACCCGCTCGCCGATGGTGGTGATCTTGGCGGCGTGCAGCGACAGGCCGCACTGCTGGAACACGGCGCCGATGCGGGCCAGCAGGCCCGGGGTGTCGAGCGCGGTCAGCTCCAGCAGGGTGTGGCGGTTTTCCCCCTTGTGGGGCAGAAACACCACCCGGGTCGGCACGCTGAACTGGCGGTGGCGGCGCGACAGCGGTTTGCTGCGCAGCACCAGCTTGCCCGGCTCCTGCAGCGCCTTCTCCAGTGCTTTCTTGATGGTGGCGGTGCGGTTGGGGCTGATGGGCTCGCCGTTGGGCTCGAGCACCACGAAGGTATCGAGCACGTAGTCGCTGCGCGAATTCATGATCTGGGCGTCGTGGATGTTGAGGTTCTTCTGATCCAGCGCCGAGGCCACGGTGGCGAACAGATTCGGGGTGTCGCGACAGTAGATGAACACCTCGCTGCCGCCGCGGGTCGGGTGCTTGCCGATGATCACCAGCGGCGCCGGGTTGTCGCCGTGCTCGATGATCTTGCGGCAGTGCCAGGCGATCTGTTCCGGGGTGTGGCGCAGGAAATAATCGGCCTTGAAATCGCTCCAGAGCTGGTTGATGGCCTCTTCCGGCACGTCGCGCTGGGCCAGGAACTGCTTGGCCTGGCGCTGGTTTTCACGGATCCGCAGGCGCATGTCAGGCGGGTTTTCCAGCCCCTGGCGCAGGGCTTTCTGGGTGGCGAAGTAGAGCTCGCGCAGCAGGGTGCCCTTCCAGTCGTTCCACAGGGTGTCGTTGGTGGCGCAGATATCGGCCACTGTCAGGCAGTAGAGCAGGTCGAGGTGCTGCTCGTCGCGCACCTTCTGGGCAAAGTCGGTGACCACGTCCGGGTCGTAGATGTCGCGGCGCTGGGCGGTGACCGACATCAGCAGATGGTGGCGCACCAGCCAGGCGACCAGCCGGCTCTCGTAGCGATCCAGGCCGTGCAGCTGGCAGAACTCCAGCGCATCGACGGCGCCGAGCTCGGAGTGATCGCCACGTCGCCCCTTGGCGATGTCGTGAAACAGGGCGGCGATGCTGAGCAGCTCCGGCTTGCGCAGCCGGGTGAAGACCTCGTGGCAGAGCGGGTGGGTCTGGCGGCTGGCCGGGTTGGGAAACTGGTGGATGTTCTTGAGCAGCCGGTGGGTGTGTTCGTCCACCGTGTAGGCGTGGAACATGTCGAACTGCATCTGGCCGACGATAAGGTTCCACTGCGGCAGGTAGGCGGCCAGGATGCCGTATTTGTGCATCAGGCTGAGTGGTTGGCCGATGCCGTTGGGGTGGCGCAGCAGCGCCATGAACAGGCGGCGGCACTCGGGCAGGTCCTGCAGCCAGCAGTTGAGCTTGCGACGCGCCTCGCGCAGCTGGCGCAAGGTGGCGGAGTGGATGCCGGCAATCTCCGGGTGCTGGGCAATCTGGTAGAAGAGGCGCAGGATGGCGGCGGGATCGCGGCCGAACAGCTCGCTATCCACCGCATCGATGAGGCGCCCGCGCAGCTGGAACTCGTCGGAGAGGCGGCGCACGTCCATGGCTGTGTTGCCGAGGATCGCCTCGTCAAACAGCTGCAGCAGCATCTCGTTGAGCTCGGAGACCCGTCGCACCGTTTGATAGAAACGTTTCATCATCTGCTCGACCGGGGCGTTGCCTTCCCCCTCGAAACCCAGCATCTGGGCCACGGTGCGCTGGCGATCGAACAGCAGCCGGTTGTCGCCCTTGTTGATGGCCATGTGCAGGGCGAAGCGCACCTTCCAGAGGAAATTCTGGCAGTCGAGCAGCTCGCGATACTCGGCCCGGTTGAGAAAACCGTGGCTGGTCATCTCGAACAGGGTGGTGGCGCCGAAGTGGCGGCGAGCCACCCAGGCCAGGGTCTGGATGTCGCGCAGCCCCCCCGGATTGCACTTGAGATCCGGTTCGAGCTTGTAGGCTGTACCGAGAAACTGCTGATGGCGTTGGGCCTGCTCTTCGCGCTTGGCCTTGAAGAACTGCTCGCTCGGCCAGAAGTGCTGGGGGCCGGTAGCCTCCTTGAGCTGCTGGAAGCCCGCCTCGCGGCCGGTGATGTAGCGCGCCTCGATGAGGTTGGTGGCGACCGTGATGTCGCCGCGTCCCTGCTCGATGCACTCGCGCACGTTGCGCACCGCCTGGCCCACCTCCAGCTTGAGATCCCACAACAGGGTGATGAACTCGCCGATGCGCAGCCCCAGCACCTCGTCCAGCTCGTCCCCTTCGTAGAGGATCAGCAGGTCTATGTCGGAGTGGGGGTGCAGCTCGCCGCGGCCATAGCCTCCCACCGCGATCAGGGTGAGCTCCGTCTTGTCGAAGCCGAATTTCTGCCACAGCCGGGTCAGCAGCTGGTCCATGTATTCGGAGCGGGTGGCCACCAGTTCGATGATGTTGTCACCGGCGTCGAAGCGGGCGTGCAGCCAGCCGAGAAAACGGCTCAGGTACTCCTTGCAGTTCTCGCGGGTGAGCTGATCGTCGGGCAGCAGATGGGGGGAAAGCAGGCTGGCGTCCATGGCGTCTCACACTCTTGTCGCAGGCCGAAGTGCGGGGCCTGCGGCTGATAAAAACAAAACCCCGGCGAGGGGCCGGGGTTTGATGTTAACCGTGTTTGATGAGACGGTCGATAGTGTCGTCCGGGCGCAGGGTCAGCACCTCGCAGCCATCCTCGGTCACCAGCAGGGTGTGCTCCCACTGGGCGGAGTCGCCGCCATCCTTGGTGGTCACGGTCCAGCCATCCTTCGGGTTGACCTTGCAGTGGTACTTCTTGCTGTTGACCATGGGCTCGATGGTGAAGCACATGCCAGGTTTGAGCTCCAGCTTGCCGCCGTTGCGGTAGTGCAGGATCTGCGGCTCTTCGTGGAACTCGGCCCCGATGCCGTGACCACAGTAGTCACGTACCACGGAGAAACCGGCCTTCTCGACGATGGGCTGGATCACGGCGCCGATCTCGGTGATGCACATGCCGGGGCGCACCTGCTTGATGGCGGCGTAGAGGCTTTCCTGAGCCACCTTGCAGAGCTGGCGGCGCAGCGGGGTGGTCTCGCCCACGATGAACATGGCGGAGGTATCACCGTGGTAGCCATCCTTGATGACGGTGATGTCGAGGTTGATGATGTCACCCTCGCGCAGCTTCTTGTGGTTCGGAATGCCGTGGCAGATCACATCGTTCACCGAGGTGCAGATGGACTTGGGGAAGCCGTGATAGTTGAGCGGGGCAGGGATGGCCTGCTGCACGTCGACCATGTAGTTGTGGCAGATGGTGTTCAGTTCGTCGGTGGTGACGCCCGCCTTGACGTGGGGGGCGATCATGACCAGCACATCGGCGGCCAGCTGGCCGGCAACGCGCATCTTTTCAATCTCTTCCGGTGTCTTGATTTTAATGGACATGGGATCTCTCTTGGGACCTGACCGCGCACCCTGTGATGTCCGGCAATCAGGTAATGAAAAATAGATGCGTTTGCAATCAGGCCAAAATTTTATCCCCAACCCCCGTTTACTTCCAGTGTGATTGTCATCACAGCGTCAAATCGGTGCCGCAACCTGCTCGGCAGGGATCCATTTTTAGCGGTACGGCTGGTGGTGTCCTGACCAAAGTTATGGTATAAAGCGCGCCGGAATGGGGAACTTGTCTCCCCGTACCATCACCCTTACTTAAACAACACACACACATCGACACATATGCCGGGGTGCCTTAACGGGTCGGTTATATGGGATGTGTGGAGGCCTAACCCCAATACAGAGGTATAAAATGGCTAAAGTTTCTATGCGCGACATGCTGCAAGCCGGCGTTCACTTCGGTCACCAGACTCGTTACTGGAACCCGAAAATGAAATCCTACATCTTCGGTGCCCGCAGCAAGGTTCACATCATCAACCTGGAAAAAACCGTTCCGATGTTTGACGATGCCATGAACTTCATCAGCTCCGTAGCTGCCAAGAAGGGCAAGGTACTGTTCGTAGGTACCAAGCGTGCCGCGTCTGAAGCCGTAAAAGAAGCCGCTGAGCGTTGCGACCAGTTCTATGTTAACCACCGCTGGCTGGGCGGCATGCTGACCAACTGGAAAACCGTTCGTCAGTCCATCAAGCGCCTGAAAGATCTGGAAACCCAGAGCCAAGACGGTACCTTCGACAAGCTGACCAAGAAAGAGGCGCTGATGCGTACTCGCGAAATGGAAAAGCTGGAGAAGAGCCTGGGTGGTATCAAGAACATGGGCGGCCTGCCTGACGTTCTGTTCGTTGTCGATGCCGACCACGAGCACATCGCTATCAAAGAAGCCAACAACCTGGGTATCCCGGTAGTTTCCATCGTTGATACCAACTCCAACCCGGACGGCGTTGACTATGTCATCCCGGGTAACGACGACGCTATCCGTGCCGTTCAGCTGTACCTGAATGCTGCTGCTGACACCGTACTGGAAGCTCGCGCTCAGGACATCGTTGTTCAAGCCGAACAAGATGGCTTCGTTGAAGCTGAGTAATTGATAAGGACTGCAAAGCCCTTATTAACCAAGCTGATGTAATTGGTTAGCAGGGGCCCTTGTGGCCCCTGTTTCTTGTCAATTCAAGACCGAGGATACTGGACATGGCAAACATTTCTGCCGCCCTGGTAAAAGAACTGCGCGAGCGCACCGCCGCTGGCATGATGGATTGCAAAAAAGCACTGGAAGAAGCCAACGGTGATATCGAACTGGCTATCGAAAACATGCGCAAATCCGGTCAGGCCAAAGCCGCCAAGAAAGCTGGCCGTATCGCCGCTGAAGGTGTGATCTTCGCCCGTACCGAAGGCAACGTTGCCGTCATGATCGAGCTGAACTGCGAGACTGACTTCGTTTCCAAGGATGCCGGCTTCCTGGCCATGGGTCAGAAAATCGTTGAGATCGCCGCTACCCAGAAGATTGCTGACGTTGACGCGCTGAAAGCCGCTGACTTCGGCAACGGCGAGTCCGTAGAGCTGACCATCACCAACCTGATCGCCAAGATCGGTGAGAACATGAACCTGCGTCGCGTGATGCTGGTTGAAGGTGACAACCTGGGCACCTACGTTCACGGTTCCCGCATCGGTGTTATCACCAAGCTGGTCGGTGGTACCGACGAGCTGGCCAAAGATCTGGCCATGCACGTTGCTGCCAACAGCCCGCAATTCGTCAAGCCGGAAGATGTGTCTGCCGACGTCGTTGCCAAAGAGCGCGAAATCCAGATCGACATCGCCATCAACTCCGGCAAGCCGAAAGAGATCGCCGAGAAGATGGTTGAAGGCCGCATGAAGAAGTTCACTGGTGAGGTTTCCCTGACTGGTCAGCCGTTCGTGAAGGATCCTTCCATGACCGTTGCCGAGCTGCTGAAGAAAGAAGGCGCTGACGTTGTTTCCTTCACCCGTTTCGAAGTGGGCGAAGGCATCGAGAAGCAAGAGACCGATTTCGCTGCAGAAGTAGCAGCTCAAATCGCGGCCGCTCAAAAGGCCTAATCGAACCGGTTTTTCCGTTTCCCCAGACCGCGACTTATGTCGCGGTCTTTATATGACCAGGAATCAGTGACATGAGTACCAATCCCAAGCCTGCATACAGACGTGTTCTTCTGAAGTTGAGTGGTGAAGCCCTGCAAGGATCCGAGGGTTTTGGCATTGATCCGGCAGTGCTGGATCGGATGGCCCAAGAGATCAAAGAACTGGTTGAGCTGGGTGTTCAGGTCGGTCTGGTCATCGGTGGCGGCAACCTGTTCCGTGGTGCCGGTCTTGCCAAGGCGGGCATGAACCGCGTGGTGGGCGACCACATGGGTATGCTGGCTACCGTGATGAACGGTCTGGCCATGCGTGATGCCCTGCATCGTGCTTATGTGAATGCCCGTCTGATGTCTGCCATCTCCCTGCAAGGCATCTGTGACTCCTATGTCTGGGCTGAAGCCATCAGCCAGCTGCGCGCCGGCAAGGTGGTGATCTTCTCCGCCGGTACCGGCAACCCCTTCTTTACTACCGATTCTGCGGCCTGTCTGCGCGGGATCGAGATCGAAGCTGACGTCGTGCTCAAGGCCACCAAGGTGGATGGCGTGTTCACGGATGATCCGGTCAAGAATCCGGATGCCGTGCTGTACCATGAACTGAGTTATGATGAAGTTCTTGAAAAAGAACTCAAAGTGATGGATCTTGCTGCTTTTACTCTGGCCCGCGACCACGATCTGCCGATCCGCGTGTTCAACATGAACAAGCCGGGTGCGCTGCGTCGGGTGATCATGGGTGAGCCGGAAGGTACCCTGATCCACCATGTCAGCAAGTGAGACAAGCGTGAGCTCCGGCTCGTTTGTCCATGACGCCAGCAAATAAGATAGATACGGGCCGGTAGACGGCTCGTTCGCCAAAAGGAAAACCACTGTGATCAACGAGATTAAAAACGACGCCAAGGACCGTATGGGCAAGAGTGTCGAGTCGCTCAAGACCCAGATGTCCAAGATCCGCACCGGCCGCGCTCACCCGAGCCTGCTCGACGGCATCCAGGTGGAGTATTACGGTGCCGCCACTCCTCTGAAACAGTTGGCCAACGTGGTGGCAGAAGATGCCCGCACCCTCTCCATCTCCATCTTCGATCGCTCCATGATCCAGGCGGTGGAAAAGGCCATCCTGACCTCCGATCTGGGCCTGAACCCGTCCAGCAACGGCCAGACCCTGCGCGTGCCGCTGCCGCCGCTGACCGAAGAGCGCCGTCGTGATCTGACCAAGATCGTGCGTGCCGAAGCGGAAGGTGCCCGGGTTGCCGTTCGTAACATCCGTCGCGATGCCAACGCCGATCTGAAGGCCCTGCTCAAAGACAAGGAGATCTCCGAAGACGACGACCGTCGTGCCCAGGAAGAGATCCAGAAGTTGACCGATTCCTTCATCAAGCTGGTAGACGATGCACTGGCCGTGAAGGAAAAGGAGCTAATGGAAATCTAAGCCTCTGACAGGTATATTACGAGCGCCGTGTAGTGCCCCTGCACGGCGCTTTTGTCTTTGTGGGAGAAATGAATGTCGCTTTTGGCAGCCGTAGGTGATTGTGCCAATTCGTCCTTGCCTCGTCATGTGGCCATCATCATGGATGGCAACGGACGCTGGGCCCAGAACCGTGGCAAGATGCGGGTCTATGGCCACAAGGCCGGCGTGAAGTCCGTTCGCGAGGCGGTAACCTTTGCCGCGCGTGCCAAGCTGGATGCGCTCACCCTGTTTGCGTTTTCCAGCGAGAACTGGCGCCGTCCAGAAGGGGAGGTCAGTGCCCTGATGGAGCTGTTCATGACGGTGCTGGGCCGCGAGGTGCAGAAGCTGCACAGCAACGGCATTCGGCTCAAGGTGATCGGTGATACCGCCCGCTTCAGCGAACGGCTGCAGGCCAAAATCGCCAAGGCGGAGGCGCTGACCGCCAACAACAGGGGGCTGACCCTCAACATCGCCGCCAATTACGGTGGCCAGTGGGACATCACCCAGGCGGCCCGCAAGCTGGCCACGGCTGTGGCGGCAGGTGAATTGTCGGCCGACCAGATTGATGAAACCCTGCTTGGTCGCGAGGTGTGCATGGCCGACCTGCCGCCGGTGGATCTGCTGATCCGTACCGGTGGCGATCATCGCATCAGCAACTTCGTGCTGTGGCAGCTCGCCTATGCCGAGCTCTATTTTACCCCGGTGCTGTGGCCCGACTTCGGCGAAGCCGAGTTCAGCGAGGCCGTGGCCTCCTTCGTCTCCCGTGAGCGCCGTTTTGGCTGCACCGGTGAACAGATCCGGGAATTGATCGCCGAGCAACAGACCGGCTAACCCCCCTCCCAAGAGAGAGGCTTCTTTTGCTAAAACAACGAATTATTACCGCATTGCTACTGGTTCCCCTGGTGTTGGGAGCCCTCTTTTTTCTGCCGTTGAAATTCTTTGCCCTGTTGGCATCTCTGGTATTTCTGTTGGCCAGCCGCGAGTGGAGCGGCTTTGTCTCCGCCAAACCGCAACAGTGGCTGCCGCTGGTCTATTGCCTGCTGCTCGGTGCCAGCCTGTTCTGGCTGCCGGTGGAGCAGTTGTGGACTCCCCACCTGCATCCGCTGGTGATGGGCGTGCTCTGGACCGCCGTCAGCTGGTGGCTGCTGGGGCTGCTGCTGGTGCTGCGCTACCCCCAGAGCGCCAAGCTGTGGAAGGAGTCCATCTGGCTCAAGTCCCTGTTCGGTCTGGTGACCCTGGTGCCCTTCTTCTGGTCCCTGGTGGCCATCCGTGGTTACAACTTCTATCACGACCCCATGATGGGAGCCTGGATCCTGCTGTTCGTGATGGGACTGGTCTGGGCGGCAGATTCTGGCGCGTATTTTTTCGGCAAGGCGTTCGGCAAACACAAGCTGGCGCCGGCCGTGAGCCCGGGTAAAACCATCGAAGGCATGTGTGGCGGCCTGTTTACCGCCAGCCTGCTGGCGGTGGGGGTGACCTGGTTCATGGGCTTCGTGCCCGCCAAGATGGCCATAGTGCTGTTCTGCTCCCTGCTGGCGGTGCTCGCCTCTGTGCTCGGTGACCTGACCGAGAGCATGTTCAAGCGCGAGGCCGGCATCAAGGATTCAGGGACCCTGCTGCCCGGTCACGGCGGCATTCTCGACCGTATCGACAGCCTGACCGCCGCCCTGCCGGTATTCCTGCTCAGCTACCTGTTGCTCAGCCAGGAGTTCTGATGGACTGCCCGATGATCCGGCAGGCCGCAGGTGCCATCCATTCGTCATACAGCGGGAGTTTTGATGCATAACCTGGTGATTCTGGGAGCTTCCGGCTCCATTGGTCAGAGTACGCTCAAGGTACTGCGGCACAATCCTGGGCGCTGGCAGGTGCTGGCGCTGACGGCGGCCCGCAGCGTGGATGCCATGCTGCGCGACTGCCTCGAGTTTTCCCCCCGTTTCGCCGTCATGGTGGATGAGGCGGCTGCCGCCGAGCTGGCAGGTCAACTCAAGACCCACGGCAGCGCCACCCGGGTGCTGTCCGGTCCGGCCGCCCTGTGCGACGTGGCCGCTCACCCCGATGCCCACAGTGTGATGGCGGCCATCGTCGGTGCCGCCGGCCTCGCGCCCACCATGGCCGCCGTGCGGGCCGGCAAGCGCATCCTGCTGGCCAACAAGGAGGCGCTGGTGATGTCCGGAGCCTTCTTCATGGAGGCGGTACGCGAGCACGGCGCCGAGCTGCTGCCCATCGACAGCGAACACAACGCCATTTTCCAGTGCCTGCCCGAGGCCATCCAGCGCCAGCCGGGCTTTTGCGACCTGGCGGGGGCGGGGATCAGCAAGATCCTGCTGACCGGCTCCGGCGGCCCGTTCCGCTACACCGACATCGGCGAGCTGGCCCATGTCACCCCGGCCCAGGCCATCGCCCATCCCAACTGGTCCATGGGGGCCAAGATCTCGGTCGACTCCGCCACCATGATCAACAAGGGGCTGGAGTATATCGAGGCGCGCTGGCTGTTCAACGCGGCGCCCGAGCAGATCCAGGTGGTGATCCATCCCCAGTCGGTCATCCACTCCATGGTGCAGTACAAGGACGGCTCCGTGCTGGCTCAGCTCGGCAACCCGGACATGTGCACCCCCATCGCCCACGCCCTGGCCTATCCGGCTCGGGTCGAGTCCGGTGTGGAACCTTTGGACTTCTTCAGTGTCGGAGAGTTCAGCTTTATCCGTCCCGACTATGAGCGCTATCCCTGCCTGGCGCTGGCCATGAGTGCCTGCCGGCAGGGGCAGGCCGCGACCACGGCCCTCAATGCCGCCAACGAGGAGGCCGTAGCGGCTTTCCTTGCAGAGCGGATCGGTTTTATGGATATTGCCAGAGTCAATGAGGCCACCATGCTCGCCCTGGGCGGCACGGATGTCGGCTCGCTGGACGATTTGATTGCGCTGGATGGGGCGGCCCGTGCCCGTGCTCACAATTTGATTGAGGAGCTTAGCTGATGAGAAGTATTTCGTGGCATTGTGCTGCCTTCACCCTGAATGTCGGAGACAGGACCATGCATGAATGCGAGGTGATGGGCTGATGGGTGGTGTGTTGTGGAACATTGGTGCCTTTATCGTCGCCCTCGGGTTGCTGGTGGCGGTACATGAATTCGGCCACTTCTGGGTGGCCCGCCGCTGCGGCGTCAAGGTCGAGCGCTTCTCCATCGGTTTTGGCAAGGCGATCTGGCGCCGGCTTGGCAAGGATGGCACCGAGTACGTGCTGGCCCTGATCCCCCTTGGCGGTTACGTCAAGATGCTGGACGGCCGGGTCGACGAGCTCAAGCCCGGTGACGAGCAATACGCTTTCAACCACAAGAGCGTCTGGGCGCGGATGGCCATCGTCGCAGCCGGCCCCATGGCCAACTTCGTGTTTGCCCTGTTCGCCCTCTGGCTGATGTTCATGATCGGCGTCCCCGCCGTCAAACCCGTGGTGGGCGAGGTGCGTCCCGCCTCCATCGTGGCGGCGGCCGGGGTGGAGCCCGGCATGGAGATCGTCGGCGTCGGCGGCGAGGAGACAGGTGACTGGGAGAGCGTGACCTATGCCCTCATCAGCCACCTTGGCGATGACTCGGTCCAGCTCAAGCTCAAGGCGGCCAACACCAGCTATGCAGTGGACAAGACCCTGCAGCTGGCCGGCTGGAAGTTTGATCCCGACAAGGAGTCCCCCATCGGGAGCCTCGGGATAGTGCCCCTCGGCGGCAAGGTGCTGCCGGTGGTCGATGCGGTGGTGGCCGCGAGCGCCAGCGAGAAGGCTGGCCTCCAGGCTGGTGATCGCATCAAGCGGGTAGGGGATGAGGCGATCACCGAGTGGGCCCAGTTTGTCCACCAGGTGCAGCAGTCGCCCAGGCAGCCGCTTGAGGTGACCGTCGAGCGGGCGGGCAGCGAGCTGACCCTGACCCTGACCCCGGATGCCAAGAAGGTGCGGGGCCAGCTGGTCGGTTTCGTCGGCCTGTCGCCGCAACTGGTTCCATTACCGGATGAGTATCGGATTCTGTTACAGTATGGGCCTTTGCAAGCCCTGTGGCAGGGCGCCCAGAAGACCTGGAGCCTGACCACCCTGACCTTCGACATGATCGGCAAGCTGATCGGTGGCATCGTCTCGCTGGACAACCTGAGCGGCCCCATATCCATTGCCAAGGGGGCGGGCAGCAGTGCCGACTATGGACTGGTCTATTTCCTCGGCTTCCTGGCGCTCATCAGCGTCAACCTGGGGATCATCAACCTGTTCCCCCTGCCGGTGCTGGACGGTGGCCATCTGGTCTACTTCCTCATCGAGGCGGTCACCGGCAAGCCGGTATCGGAAAAAATTCAGGAAGTGGGTTTCCGGATTGGCGCCGCCATTCTGATGTTACTGATGGGTATTGCGCTGTTTAATGATTTCGCTCGCCTCTGAGGCCAGAGCATCAACAAGGACACATAAGAACAAAATGGCTGTTAAAAAAGCATTGGTGTTGAGTTGCCTGCTGGGTGCCAGTTTCCTGGCCCAGGCGGCCCCTGCCTCTTTTGTGGTGCAAGATATTCAGGTTGAAGGTCTGCAGCGGGTGACCCTGGGTGCCGCCCTGTTGAACCTGCCGATCCGGGTTGGCGATTCCGTCGACTCCGTCGCGCTGGCCAACGCCATCAAGAAACTCTATGCCTCCGGCAACTTCGAGGACGTCAAGGTCTACCGCGACGGCCAGGTACTGCAGGTGATGGTCAAGGAGCGGCCGACCATCTCCAGCATCGAATTCTCCGGCAACAAGGACATCAAGGAGGAGCAACTGACCCAGAGCCTGGAGTCCTCCGGCATCCGGGTGGGTGATCCCCTCGATCGCACCGTGCTGAGCTCCCTCGAGAAGGGGCTGGAAGATTTCTATTACGGCGTGGGCAAGTACTCCGCCAAGGTCAAGGCCATCGTCACCCCGCTGCCGCGCAACCGGGTCGACCTCAAGTTCACCTTCGTGGAAGGGGAAGCGGCCAAGATCCAGCAGATCAATATCGTCGGCAACAACGTCTTCCCGGAAGAGAAGCTGCTGGCCCAGCTCTCCCTCAAGGATGACGTGCCCTGGTGGAACTTCACCGGCGACCAGCGCTACCAGAAACAGAAGCTGGCCGGCGACATCGAAACCCTGCGCTCCTACTACATGGACCGCGGCTACATCCGCTTCCAGCAGGAGTCCACCCAGGTCTCCATGACCCCGGACAAGAAGGGGGTCTACGTCACCCTCAACGTCAAGGAAGGGGATCAGTACAAGGTCTCCGGCATCCAGCTCAAGGGCGATCTGATCGATCGCGGCGGCGAGATGAAGGGGCTCATCCCCATCGAGACCGGCAGCATCTACTCCGCCAGCCAGGTGACCCATACCGAAGAGGTGCTCTCCAAGTTCCTCGGTCGCTACGGCTACGCCTACCCGAAAGTGGTCACCTTCCCGCAGGTCAACGACCAGACCAAGGAAGTGGAGCTCATTGTCAACATCGAGCCGGGCCCGCGCGTCTACGTGCGCAACATCAACTTCAGCGGCAACGTTACCACCAAGGACGAAGTGCTGCGCCGCGAGATGCGTCAGATGGAGGGCACCTGGCTCTCCTCCGACAGCGTCGAGCAGTCCAAGACCCGTCTCAACCGCCTCGGCTTCTTCGAGAGCGCCGAAGTGGACACCAAGCGGGTGCCGGGCAGCGATGACCAGGTCGATCTGGACTTCAAGGTCAAGGAGCAGCCGGCCGGCTCCATCAACGCCGGTGTGGGCTACGGTACCGAATCTGGCCTGAGCCTGCAGGCGGGCCTGCAGCAGGACAACTTCATGGGGACCGGCAAGAAGATCGGCATCTCCGCCAGTACCAACAAGTACTCCAAGAGCGTCGACCTCAGCTACAACGATCCCTACTTCACCGTGGACGGGGTCAGCCTGGGCGGTCGTCTCTACTACAACCAGTTCAGTGCGGCCGACGCCAACATCGTGGACTACGAGAACACCACCATCGGCTTCCGCCTCTCCAGTGGTTTCCCGGTCAACGAGAACAACCGTCTCGACTTCAGCCTCGGGGTCGAAAACAACAAACTGTCCCAGCCCAACCCCTATCTGCAGGTGGATGAGTTCTGGAAGGTGTACAGCAAGAACAAGGATGGCGACAACCGCATGGTGTTCAACACCGTCGACGTCACCGCCGGCTGGACCCGCTCCACCCTCAACAAGGGCCAGTTCCCGACCGCCGGTGATCGTCAGCGGGTCAACGCCAAGGTCACAGTGCCGGGCATGGATCTGCAGTACTTCAAGCTCAACGCCGAAGACGCGCACTACTTCCCGTTCGATGCGGATCACAAGTGGGTGCTGATGGCCAAGGCGCGTGCCTCCTACGGCAACGGCTACGGCAGCAACGGCAACTATGATCATGTACTGCCGTTCTTCGAGAACTACTTCGCCGGTGGTTTCGACACCCTGCGCGGCTTCAAGAGCAACACCGTCGGTCCGAAGGCGCTCTACTACTACAACCTGAGCGGCAACGACGTCATCCAGGGCACCGACAGCTCGGTGGGCGGCAACGCCCTGGCGGTCGCCTCCCTCGAGATGATAGTGCCGACGCCGTTTGCGTCCGAGACCTATCAGCCGCAACTGCGGACCAGCTTCTTCATCGATGCCGGCTCCGTGTGGGATACCACCTTCGACTATGACCAGTATCGCAACCGTTGCTTCAGCGGCTGCAACTATCTGGCCGACTATTCGGATCCGACCAACTACCGCGCCTCGGCCGGTCTGTCGCTGCAGTGGCTCTCCCCGATGGGCCCGCTGGTGTTCGCGATTGCCCGTCCGCTCAAGCAGTACGAGGGCGACCGGACCGAGTTCTTCTCATTCAACATCGGCCGTACCTTCTAAGGACGGACCTTGCCCCCACCCAATGGTGGGGGTATTCAATGATGGGACGCGCAGCCTGCGTGCCTCACCAGGTAACAAGTCGGTCTGGGTACCACTTGCATAATCAGGTAAATCAGGTAGCCCTCACATGAGGGAACAAGGAGTAAGTGTGAATAAAGCGTTGAAAGTAGCTGGTTTGAGTTTTGCACTGATGGCTGCCGGCATGGGCTCCGCCTTGGCCGAGACCAAGATCGCCGTGGTCGACATGGGCGAAGTCTTCCAGAAGCTGCCCCAGCGTGAAGCCGTTTCCAAGAAGCTGAAAGGCGAATTCGAGCCGCGCATGCGCGAGCTGCAGAAGCTGGAAGCCGATGGTCAGAAACTGGTCGAGAAGTTCAAGAAGGACGAAGCCTTCATGAGCGCCGACCAGAAAAAACAAAGCCAGGAGAAGCTGGCCAAGCTGCAGATGGAGTTCAACCAGAAGCGTCAGGCGTTTGAACAGGACAACGGTCGCCGTCAGTCCGAAGAGCGCAACAAGATCCTGACCAAGGTGCAGGCTGCCATCGACTCCATCGCCAAGAGCAATGGTTACGATCTGGTGCTGGAGCGCAATGCCGCCCCGTACGCCGCCAGCAAGCTGGACATCTCTGCCCAGGTTATTTCTCAGGTAAGCAAGAGCAACTAATTGATGGCATTCACTCTCGCACAGCTGGCCCAGCAACTGGGGGCCCAGGTCCATGGCGACGGAACCCTGGAAATCCGCAAGGTAGCGACACTGGAAAAGGCCGGGGAGGGGGACATCACCTTCCTGTCCAATAAAAAGTACCGGCATTATCTGGAGCAGAGCAAGGCGACCGCCGTGCTCATCACAGAAGCGGATCTGCCATTTTGTCCCACCAATGCCCTGGTGCTCAAAGACCCCTACGTGGGTTTTGCAAGGGTTGCCCAACTGCTGGACACCACGCCGCAGCCGGCCACGGATATCCATCCGAGCGCGGTGATCGCGGCGGACGTGCAACTGGGCGAGAGAGTGGCCATCGGGGCCAATGCGGTGATCGAATCCGGCGTGGTGCTGGGGGATGATGTGCGCATCGGTCCGGGCTGTTTCGTTGGCAAGAATACCCGACTGGGAGCCCGCTCCCGGTTGTGGGCCAACGTCACCCTCTATCACGACGTCACCATGGGCACCGACTGTCTGGTTCAATCCGGCACAGTGATCGGCGCCGATGGTTTCGGTTATGCCAACGAGCGCGGCGAGTGGATCAAGATCCCCCAGCTCGGCGGCGTGACCATCGGCAACCGGGTCGAGATCGGTGCCTGCACCACCATCGACCGCGGCGCGCTGGAAGATACCCGCATCGCTGACAACGTCATCATCGACAACCAGTGCCAGATCGCCCACAACGTCGAGATCGGCTACGGCACCGCCGTGGCGGGCTCCACCGTGATGGCAGGTAGTCTCAAGGTCGGCAAATACTGTATCATTGGCGGCGCCTCCGTCTTTAACGGGCATATGGAGATCTGCGACCAGGCCACCGTTACCGGCATGGCCATGGTGATGCGACCCATTACCGAGCCCGGTGTCTACTCTTCCGGCATCCCCCTGCAAACCAATAAAGAGTGGCGCAAGACCGCCGCCCGGGTGATGCGTATCGAAGAGATGCACAAGCGGTTGAGCAAGCTTGAGAAGAAGCTGGACCAAGAATAATCACGATTGGTATAGGGTACTGTTTTGACTACTGAAAAGAAGAGCCTGGGTATCCAGGAAATAATGGATCTGCTGCCCCACCGTTATCCGTTCCTGATGGTGGACAAGGTGGAAAACTACGAGATCAGCGATGAGCGCAAGACCCTGCGCGCCATCAAGAACGTCTCCTTCAACGAGCCGATCTTCCAGGGGCACTTCCCGGCCAAGCCGGTGTTCCCCGGTGTGCTGATCCTGGAAGCCATGGCACAGGCCACCGGTATCCTGGCGTTTACCATGGTGGGCAAGCCGTCCCCCAACGAACTCTATTACTTTGCCTCAATCGACAACGCTCGTTTCAAGCGTCCGGTTGGCCCCGGCGATCAGCTGGTGCTCGACGTGGAGTTCCTGAAAGAGCGTCGCGGTATCGCCAAGTTCACCGGTGTGGCCACGGTCAACGGTGAAGTGGTCTGTACCGCCGAGCTGATGTGCGCCAAACGCGAGGTTTAACACACGTGATCGACCAGACTGCCATCATTCACGATACTGCCGTCGTCCATGAGTCTGCCGTCATCGGTAAAGGGGTTGAAATCGGCCCCTTTTCTGTCATCGGTGCCGAGGTGGAAATCGGCGACAACACCTGGGTCAGCTCCCATGTGGTGATCAAGGGCCCGACCAGGATTGGTCGTGGCAACAAGATCTTCCAGCACACCTCCATCGGTGAGGATTGCCAGGACAAGAAGTACGCCGGCGAGCGCACCTTCCTCGAGATCGGCGACAACAACGTCTTTCGCGAGAACTGTACCGTGCACCGCGGCACCATCCAGGATCAGTCCCTGACCCGGATCGGCAGCGGCAACCTGTTCATGGTCAACGTTCACGTTGCCCACGACTGCATCATCGGTGACAACTGCATCTTCGCCAACAACGCGACCCTGGCGGGTCACGTGGTGATCGGCGATTTCGTGATCTTCGGCGGTCTCTCCGCGATCCACCAGTTCGGCCGCGTCGGCTCCCACGCCTTCGTCGGTGGCTGCGCCGCCCTCAACAAGGACGTGCCGCCCTACGTGATGGCCGCCGGCAACTACGCCAAACCGTTCGGGGTCAACTCCGAAGGGCTGCGTCGCCGCGGTTACACGCCTGAGGCCATCTCCGCCGTCAAGCGCGCCTACAAGGAGATCTTCCGCTCCGGCAAGACCGTCGAAGAGGTGCTGCCTGTGCTGATCGAGATGGCGCAAGCCGAGCCGGCCGTCCAGCTCTATGTGGACTTCCTCAAAGACAACGAGCGCGGGATCATCCGTGCCTGATCCGGTTCGCATCGGTGTCGTCGCCGGAGAGGTCTCCGGCGACATTCTGGCTGCCGGTCTGGTACGCGAGCTGCAGGCCCGCTACCCGGACGCGCAGTTCGAAGGGATCGCCGGGCCGCGCATGCAGGCCCTCGGCGTGAAGGCCCTGTTCGAGATGGAAGAGCTCTCCGTCATGGGGATCACCGAGGTGCTGGGCCGTCTGCCGCGCATCCTCAAGGTCCGCCGCGAACTGCTGCGCCACTTCATCGCCAATCCACCCGATATCTTCATCGGGGTGGATGCACCGGATTTCAATATCGGGGTGGAGCTGAAACTGCGCCGCGCCGGTATCAAGACGGTTCACTACGTCAGCCCCTCGGTATGGGCCTGGCGCCAGAACCGCATTCACAAGATCAAGGCCGCCACCGACATGGTGCTCGCCTTCCTGCCGTTCGAGAAAGCCTTCTACGACCGCTTTGACGCCCCCTGCCGCTTCGTCGGCCACACCATGGCGGACGACATTCCGCTGGTGCCGGATCAGGCCGCGGTGCGCAGAACCCTCGGCATCGATGCCAACCGCCGCTGGCTGGCGGTGCTGCCGGGCAGCCGCACGGCGGAAGTGGGCTTCATGTCCCCCCTGTTTCTCGAGGCGTGCAAGCACCTGACGGTGCGCTACCCGGATCTCGGCTTCATCGTGCCGCTGGTCAACCAGAAGCGGCGCGAGCAGTTCATGGTCATCAAGGCCGACGTGGCGCCGGATCTCGACATGGTGCTGCTGGAAGGGCAGGGCCGCGAGGCGATGATCGCCGCCGACGTGGTGATGCTGGCCTCCGGCACCGCGGCGCTTGAAGCCATGCTGGTGAAAAAACCCATGGTGGTGGGCTACAAGCTCAAGCCTTTCAGCTACTGGCTGGCCCAGCGGCTGGTGAAGACCGAATTCGTCTCCCTGCCCAACCTGTTGGCCGGCCGCATGCTGGTGCCCGAACTCATCCAGCACGAGTGCACCCCGGAGAACCTGGTGGTCGAGGTGAGCAAGTATTTCGAGCACGACAACAGCGCGCTGGTAAACACCTTCACCGAGCTCCATCAGCTCATTCGCTGCAATGCCGACCACCAGGCCGCCGAGGCGGTGGCCGAGCTGCTGGGCCGGTAGAGGGCGGGCGGCCAGTGTGGCTGCACCAACGCGACGCCAGGCCCTGCGGGGCCTGTTTTGATTCAAGGCTACAAGATGATGATCGATATTCCTGACGACAAGCTGGTTGCCGGTGTGGACGAGGTGGGCCGCGGCCCCCTGGTGGGAGACGTGGTCACCGCCGCCGTCATCCTCGACCCGGCCAACCCGATCGAGGGGCTCAACGACTCCAAGAAGCTCTCCGAGAAGAAGCGGCTCGCCCTGTTTGACGAGATCAAAGAGAAGGCGCTGGCCTTCGCCATCGGTCGCGCCAGCCCGGCGGAGATCGACGAGCTCAACATCCTGCACGCCACCATGCTGGCGATGCAGCGCGCCGTGGCGGGGCTCAAGGTCACGCCCGAGCTGGTCTTCATCGATGGCAACCGCTGCCCGGCTCTGCCGATGGAGGCCCGCGCCGTGGTCAAGGGCGACAGCCTGGTGGCCGCCATCAGCGCCGCCTCGATCCTCGCCAAGGTGACCCGGGATGCGGAGATGACCGAGCTGGACAGCCGCCATCCCGAGTACGGCTTTGCCCGCCACAAGGGCTATCCGACTGCGGAGCACCTCGCCATCCTGGCCGAGCGCGGCCCGTTGCCGGAATATCGTCAAAGTTTCAAACCGGTGCGCCGCGCACTGGGAGTGGAATAACCCATGCTGATTTGTCTAAGCGATGGCTGCTTGCGTAATGAGAGGGCATGACGATGGCTGACCCCCGTTTCATTCACCTGCGGGTGCATACCGACTTCTCCATGGTGGATGGTCTGCAGAAGATCAACCCCATCGTCGGGGCCGCGGCGGCCGACAACATGCCGGCGCTGGCCCTGACCGACCAGATGAACATGTGCGGCCTGGTGCGCTTCTATGGCGCCGCCCACGGCAAGGGGATCAAGCCCCTGGTCGGTGCCGACTTCTGGGTGCAGAGCAGTGAACTCGGCGACGAGCAGTTCCGCCTCACCCTGCTCGCCATGGACAACGACGGCTACCAGAACATCACCCTGCTCATCTCCCGTGGCTATCAGCGCGGTCATGTGCAGGGACGGCCGGTCATCGACAAGGAGTGGCTGGTCGAGCACGCCAAGGGGATGATCGTGCTCTCCGGCGGTCGCGAGGGGGACGTGGGCAAGTTCCTGCTCAAGGGCAACCGCCAGATGACCGAGCAGTGCGTCGCCTTCTATCAGACCCACTTCCCCGATGCCTACTACCTGGAGCTGCTGCGTACCGGTCGCCCCGACGAGGAGGTCTATCTCCACATGGCGGTGAACCTCGCGAGCGAGTTCGCGCTGCCGGTGGTGGCCACCAACGAGGTGGTGTTCCTCACCGCCGATGACTTCGACGCCCACGAGATCCGGGTCGCCATCCACGACGGCTACACCCTGATGGACAAGCGTCGCCCGCGCCGCTACAGCCCGCAGCAGTACCTGCGCAGCCAGGACGAGATGTGCGAGCTGTTCGCCGACATCCCGGAGGCGCTGGAGAACACGGTGGAGATCGCCAAGCGCTGCAACGTGACGGTGCGTCTGGGTGAATACTTCCTGCCGAACTTCCCCACCGGCGACATGACCACCGAAGACTTCCTGGTGGCCAAGTCGAAAGAGGGGCTGGAGGAGCGGCTCGAGTTCCTGTTCCCGGATCCGGCGGTGCGTGCCGAGCGTCGTCCCGAGTACGACGAGCGCCTCGACATCGAGCTCAAGGTGATCAACCAGATGGGCTTCCCGGGTTACTTCCTCATCGTGATGGAGTTTATCCAGTGGTCCAAGGACAACGGCATCCCGGTCGGCCCGGGCCGGGGGTCCGGTGCGGGTTCGCTGGTGGCCTACGCCCTCAAGATCACCGACCTGGATCCACTCGAATTTGACCTGCTGTTCGAACGTTTCCTGAACCCGGAGCGGGTCTCCATGCCCGACTTCGACGTCGACTTCTGCATGGACCGACGGGACGAGGTGATCGAACACGTCTCCGAGATGTACGGCCGGGACGCTGTGTCCCAGATCATCACCTTCGGCAGCATGGCGGCCAAGGCGGTGGTACGGGACGTGGGCCGGGTGCTGGGCCACGCCTACGGTTTCGTCGATCGCATCTCGAAACTCATTCCGCCGGATCCCGGCATGACCCTGGCCAAGGCGTTCGAGGCCGAGCCCAAGCTGCCCGAGCTCTACGAGCAGGACGAGGAGGTCAAAGACCTCATCGACATGGCGCGCCGGCTCGAAGGGGTGGTGCGCAACGCCGGCAAACACGCCGGTGGCGTGGTGATCGCGCCCACCAAGATCACCGACTTTGCACCGCTCTACTGCGATGACGAGGGGCACCACCCGGTCACCCAGTTCGACAAGAACGACGTGGAGTATGCCGGCCTGGTGAAGTTCGACTTCCTGGGTCTGCGCACGCTCACCATCATCGACTGGGCCCTCGGCATGATAAACCCGCGTCTTGCCAAAGAGGGCAAGCCGCCGGTCGACATCGCCGCCATCCCCATCGACGACAAGCGCTCGTTCGACCTGCTGCAGCGCTACGAGACCACCGCGGTATTCCAGCTCGAATCCCGCGGCATGAAGGATCTCATCAAGCGGCTGCAGCCGGACTGCTTCGAAGACATGATCGCTCTGGTGGCCCTGTTCCGGCCGGGCCCGCTGCAGTCGGGCATGGTGGACAACTTCATCGACCGCAAACACGGCAATGAAGCCATCTCCTATCCGGACGAGAAGTGGCAGCACGAGAGCCTGCAACCCATTCTGGAGCCCACCTACGGCATCATCCTCTACCAGGAACAGGTGATGCAGATCGCCCAGACTCTGGCGGGCTACACGCTCGGTGGCGCTGACATGCTGCGCCGGGCGATGGGCAAGAAAAAACCCGAGGAGATGGCCAAGCAGCGGGCTGGTTTTGAAGAGGGCGCCATCAAGAACGGCGTCGACGGCGAGCTGGCGATGAAGATCTTCGACCTGGTGGAGAAGTTCGCGGGCTACGGCTTCAACAAGTCGCACTCTGCCGCCTATGCGCTGGTCTCCTACCAGACCCTCTGGCTCAAGACCCACTTCCCGGCCGAGTTCATGGCGGCGGTGATGACCGCCGACATGGACAACACCGACAAGATAGTGACCCTGGTGGACGAGTGTCAGCGGATGGGGCTGACGGTGATCCCGCC
Organism: Aeromonas sp. FDAARGOS 1403; assembly: GCF_019047325.1. NCBI lineage: Bacteria > Pseudomonadati > Pseudomonadota > Gammaproteobacteria > Aeromonadales > Aeromonadaceae > Aeromonas > Aeromonas sp. FDAARGOS 1403. The sequence continues at coordinate 2,101,760 of NZ_CP077249.1, forward strand.
GGATGTGAACACCGGCCGCTACCGCTTCAGCGTCAACGAAGACGGTCACATCGTCTACGGCATCGGCGCGGTGAAGGGGGTGGGGGAAGGTCCCATCGATGCGATCCTGGAAGCACGGGATCGGGATGGCCCGTTCCGCGACCTGTTCGACTTCTGCAACCGGGTCGACATCAAGAAGCTCAACAAGCGGGTGATGGAGAAGCTTATCCTCTCCGGTGCCATGGACCGGCTCGGCCCTCACCGCGCCGCCCTGATGGCGACCCTGGAGGAGGCGATGCGTGCCGCCGAGCAGCACGCCAAGGCCCAGGCGGTGGGGCAGGTCGACATGTTCGGCGTGCTCACCGAGGAGATAGACGACGTCAAGAAGGCGTTCGCCAACGTGCCGCACTGGCCTGACAAGGTCTGGCTGGAAGGGGAGCGCGAGACCCTCGGGCTCTACCTGACCGGTCACCCCATCAACCAGTACAGCGGCGAATTGCGTCGTTACACCTCGGGTCGCCTGTGCGATCTGCATCCCACCTCCCGCGATACCGTGACCACGGCGGCGGGGCTGGTGATCGCGGCGCGCAGCATGGTGACCAAGCGTGGCAACAAGATGGGGATCTTCACCCTGGACGACCGTTCCGGTCGCCTCGATGTGACCCTGTTCAGTGAAGCGCTGGAAAAATATGAAGAGTTGATGCAAAAAGACCGTATTTTGGTGGTTTCTGGACAGGTCAGCTTTGATGACTTCTCCGGTGGCCTTAAAATGTCGGCCCGTGAATTACTGGATATCAACGATGCGAGAGAGCGTTTTGCCAGGGCAATCCGCATCTCTCTCGATGAACAGCGAATCGATGATCGCTTTTTCCCGCGTTTGTGCGAGATTTTGGAGCCCGCCCGTGCCGGAGTCTGTCCGGTTCAGGTAAACTATCGTCGCCCCGGCTCCCGGGTGCGATTGACGCTCGGCACCGAGTGGCGGGTGACGCCCACCGATCAACTGATAGATGACTTGCGCGTCCTGCTGGGACGAGAGCGGGTTGAATTGGTTTTTGATTAGAGGATCTATAGTCCCTATGAGTCTTTTTCTGGATTTTGAACAGCCGATCGCCGAGTTGCAGGCACAGATCGATGAACTGCGCCATGTGAGCGAGCACAACAGTGCCGTGGATCTGAGCGAAGATATTCGTCGGCTGGAGAAGAAAAACGAAGAGCTGACCAAGAAGATCTTCGGCGATCTGGGCGCCTGGCAGGTATCCCAGATGGCGCGTCATCCACAGCGCCCCTATACCCTCGACTACATCGAGCACATCTTCACCGATTTCGACGAGCTGGCCGGCGATCGCGCCTATGCCGATGACAAGGCCATCGTCGGCGGCATCGCCCGTCTGGACGGCGAGCCTGTGATGGTCATCGGCCACCAGAAGGGGCGCGAGACCAAGGAGAAGATCAAGCGCAACTTCGGCATGCCGCGCCCGGAAGGGTACCGCAAGGCCCTGCGCCTGATGGAGATGGCCGAGCGCTTCAAGATGCCGATCATCACCTTCATCGACACCCCGGGCGCCTACCCGGGCGTCGGTGCCGAGGAGCGTGGCCAGTCCGAAGCGATTGCCCGCAACCTGAAAGTGATGGCCGGTCTGACCGTGCCGGTGGTCTGCACCGTGATCGGTGAAGGCGGCTCCGGCGGCGCCCTGGCCATCGGTGTCGGCGATCGCGTCAACATGCTGCAGTACTCCACCTACTCCGTCATCTCGCCGGAAGGCTGTGCCTCCATCCTGTGGAAGAGCGCCGACAAGGCACCGGTGGCTGCCGATGCCATGGGCATCACGGCCCAGCGTCTGAAAGAGCTCAAGCTCATCGACAACATCGTTGAGGAGCCGCTCGGCGGCGCCCACCGCAACGTGGAGAAGATGGCCAAGCACCTGAAAGACCGCATCCAGCAGGATCTCAACGCCCTGCGTCCCCTCGACAACGAGCAGCTGCTGGAGCAGCGCTACCAGCGTCTGCTGGGCTACGGCTACTGCTGAGCCCGGTCGGGAACAAATGGATGATGAAAGGCCCTCGCACTGCGGGGGCCTTCTTTTTTACGGCGGCAGGCGCCCTGTCGGCAGGGAAAAATCCTGTCCATATGGATACCTGTTGGCACGATGTTTGCCAAAACCCCCATGTTGGATCAATTCAGCGGCGATTTGTGGCCAAAAAAAGTGGGATCCCACTCCCGTTTTGCTTAAAGTGACCCTTTCCGATCGACCCGATCGGCATGCCCGCAAGGACGCTCTGCGGACGTAAACAGGCCAGCCCGGCCTGACTCACAGGAATGTTCACCCCGCCGGCGGCACTGCCTTTTGCAGCGCCCTGCTGCCCGTTCAGCCGCCCGGTGTTACGTCACTCTCATCTTGCATCGTCTCCATCTGCAGCGAGTGAATCATGAGCGAATCGGTTTTTGAGATCCACGACTGGACCCTGAGCGTCGACGACAACATGCTCTGTCGCCCCGACCGCGAGGTCTACCTCGAGCCCCGGCTGGTCAATCTGTTGCGCTTCCTGGCGAGCAACGCCGGCACCGTGTTCGGGCGCGACTGCCTGATCAACGAGGTGTGGGACGGCGCCGAGGTGACCGATCAGGTGGTCACCCAATCCATCTTCGAGCTGCGCAAGATCCTCAAGGATGGCCGCAACGACGCCGCCGACTACATAGTCACAGTGCCCAAGCGCGGCTACAAGCTGGTGGCGCCGGTGCGGCCGCAGCAGGTGGTCTCGGTGGTGATGGCAGGCGAGCAGGAGAGCGTGAGTGCCCCCCGGCCGCCGCTTGCGGCGCCAGCCATCGATGAAGAGGAGGAGCAGGCCAACGTCACTCCCTTCCCGGCCGGCCCGCTGACCCGCGCCGTCACCACCCATGCCCGGGAGGGGGGCAGCCGCTGGAAGCTGGTGGGGTTCGATATTTTCGTGGTGGCGATCCTGGTCACCCTGGTCAGCCTGCTCAGTTATCAGCACGCCAGCCCCCAGGTGCACTCCATGCTGGATCCCGAGCTGCTGGTGTTTCGTTTTCACTCCGGCATGGATGGCAGCAACGAGAACGTGCGCCTCGCCGACGGCATCACCCGCGCCCTGATGGGGGAGGTGGCCGCCGCTACGCCGCTGCGGGTGCAGTACGGCGCCAACACCCTGATGGGGGGCATCCTGCCCGGCAAGGAGTTGAGCGTACGGGTCTCCCGCCAGCCGGGGGGCACCTATCTCGATCTGGAGTACCGCAACATCAACACCAACCGGGTGCTGTTCAGCCACCAGTACCAGCTCAGCCGCCACAACGTGCACGGGGTCTTGCAGGCGAGCAGCCGGGATCTGCTGAGCGCCCTCAATCAGCCCGACGCGCAGCCTGGCATGGGCTGGCCCACCGATGACGGCGCCTTGATGGCCATGATGGAGGCGCACTACTACATCAACAGCCAGGATCCGGTGGCCCTCAAGCGCGGCGTCGAGCTGCTCGACAAGTCGCTGACCAGCCAGCCGGATCAGCCGCTGCTGCTGGCGGAGCGCTATCTGGCCGGGGAGGCGCTGGCAACCCTGACGGGCACCCCCCAGAGCGACCGGTTGCAGCAGATAGGTGCTCACCTGGCCCGGGTGGTTCAGAGCCAGCCGTTGCAGCCGGCCCGGGTGTGGGAGGCGCTGACCCTGCAGGCCATTCTGGGCGGCCAGCAGCAGGAGGCCAACCGTCTGCTGGGCGAGGCTGGCAGCCGGGGTCGTTCTGTGCTCTATCACATATTGCGCGGCAAGCTGGCGGAGCTGGACGGTCACCCGGAAGCGGCGGGGGATGCCTACAGCCAGGCCTTCCTGATGGAGGCGACCGAGCAGACCTACCTGCTCTGCCAGCAGCTCGGCTTCTACAGCAACATGGAAACCCTCACCCCGGCGCTGTTCAACGCCCTGGGCCAGAGCAAGGTCAAGCTGTTCTGAGCGGCGCCGGCCGCGCTCTGCCCCGCCGATCGCAGGCCGCCCACGGGCGGCCTGCGTATTTCTTGCCCTCCCATGGGCACTCGGGCTTGCTTCCCTATCCCTATCCCTATCCCTATCCCTATCCCTATCCCTATCCCTATCCCTTGCCCGCAGCAACGACTGGCCATGGCAGGCCTGTGGCGGCGCCATCCCCCTGTTCCATCCTCTGCTGATCAAGCTCCGGCCGCCATTTGCAGCTGCAGCCTGTCGATGCCGACAGTCGTGACCGTCGCCCCGGCGACCTGGCCGCCTTAGTCAATATCGCACCGTGTCATCACTGCGTCTGTTTGGTGTGGGGGGGGGGGTTATGTCGGCCAAGGTGGCCTCGGATCATGCAAAGTGAGGGGTGAAGGAAGGGCGGTGAGGGGAAAAGGGGGTCGCTTTGGCATATGCAGTTCGGGGGAGAGGGGGTTGTTGGCCCAGCTGCACCGCAGCGGGTCATCAGAAAAATATCAAGGTGGTTCGGGTGGCACCGAGTGCTCTCATCAAGGGGGGCAACGGATATCAAGGTTTTATCAAGATGCTTGCGGCGCCTTCAGTCAACTTGCTGTTTTAACTCTGTTTTTATCAGCGTCGACAGGCGGGCTGAAAAAGTTTGCTCATGTTTTTATCCCTTAGCGGGACTTTATGTTTTCCGGGGCGCAGAGGCCTAGTCTGTGGCCATTGATTGGCGGAAGGCTCCGCCAAGCGTGTGTTTGATGCCTTAATATCGACCCGGAGATTTTATGTCCCTAGATACGAGCAAGAAGATCGGCCTTGTCGCCTGTACAGGTGTAGTGGCCGGCAACATGATGGGGAGCGGTATCGCGCTGCTGCCCTCGGCCCTGGCCACCATAGGTTCCATCTCTGTGTTCAGCTGGGCCATCTGCCTGGTCGGCGCCATGGGGCTGGCCTTCGTGTTCGCCCGCCTGGCCACCAAGAACCCGCAAGAGGGCGGCCCCATCGCCTACGCCGGCGAGATCTCCCCTGTGTTCGGTTTCCAGACCGGCGTGCTCTACTACCACGCCAACTGGATCGGCAACCTGGCCATCGCCATCACCGGCGTCTCCTACCTCTCCGTCTTCTTCCCGATCCTCAACAGCCCGATCCCGGCCGCCGCGGCCACCATCGCCGCCGTCTGGATCTTCACCCTAGTCAACCTGCTTGGCGGCAGCTGGGTGAGCCGGCTCTGTACTTTGGGTCTGGTGCTGATCCTGCTGCCGGTGGTGGGCACCGCCCTGGTGGGTTGGGGTCACTTCGACAGCGCCGTCTACAGCCAGAACTGGAACACCACCAGCGGCAGCGACCTGCATGCGGTCATCAGCGCCGTGCTGATCTGCCTCTGGTCCTTCGTGGGGGTAGAGTCTGCCGCCGTCTCTTCCGGCATGGTGAAGAATCCCAAGCGCACCGTACCGCTCGCCACCATGCTGGGCACCGGTATCGCGGGGGTCATCTACATCCTCTCCACCCAGGTGATCAGCGGTATGTTCCCGGCCGGTGAAGTGGCTGCCTCCGGCGCCCCGTTTGCCATGGCCTCCTCCGTCATCTTCGGCAACTGGTCCGCACCGTTCGTCTCCGCCTTCACCGCCCTGGCCTGCTTCACCTCGCTGGGCTCCTGGATGATGCTGGTGGGCGAGGCGGGCAAGCGCGCCGCCCACGACGGCAACTTCCCGAAAATCTACGGCGAAGTGGACAAGAACGGCGTGGCCAAGAAGGGTCTGATCCTGGGCTCCCTCAAGATGACTGCGCTGATGATCGGCCTGACTGCCTTCACCTCCCAGTCCGCCCACGCGGCCGATCTCTTCAACGTGCTGACCACAGATGCGGTGCTGCTGACCATGCTGCCCTACTTCTACTCCAGCATTAACCTCATTCGCTTCGAGGGCATGACCTCCCGCAGCATCGGCGCCATGATCTTCTCCGGTGTGGCCTGCGTCTTCTGCCTGATTGCCCTGATGGGGGCCAAGGGTTCCAACCTCACAGCAACCTTCGTGGTGTCGCTCATCATCCTGATGTTCTACGCCAAAAAACTGGGCCTGCGTCAGCACGATGCCCTGCTGAGCGAACAGCCCAGCAACTGATTTCCCCTTTTATCTTCCGAGCGCTCTTCACTCACCATCCCTGATGGAGAGCGCCCTCTTACGTGTGGAGCATCAAGATGAACATCATTGCCATCCTCAACCACCTCGGCGTTTTCTTCAAAGAAGAACCCATTCGCCAGCTGCAAGCCTCCCTCGAGCGCAAGGGTTTCGAGGTCGTCTATCCGGTCGATGTGGCCGACTTGCTGAAACTCATCGAGAAGAACCCCCGCGTCTGCGGTGCCATCTTTGACTGGGACAAATACTCCCTGGGTTTGTGCAAGGAGATCCACGATCGCAACGAGAAGCTGCCGATCTTCGCCTTCGCCAACGACCAGTCCACCCTGGACATTCACCTGACCGACCTGCGCCTGAACGTGCACTTCTTCGAGTACCGTCTCGGCATGGCTGACGACATCGCCCTCAAGATGGGTCAGGCCACCCAGGAGTACCAAGATGCCATCCTGCCGCCCTTCACCAAGGCGCTGTTCAAGTACGTGGAAGAGGGCAAGTACACCTTCTGTACCCCGGGTCACATGGGCGGTACCGCCTTCCAGATGAGCCCGGCCGGCAGCATCTTCTATGACTTCTACGGCCCGAACGCGTTCAAGGCGGACGTCTCCATCTCCATGCCGGAGCTGGGCTCCCTGCTGGATCACTCCGGTCCGCACAAGGAAGCCGAAGAGTACATCGCTCGTACCTTCAACGCCGATCGCTCCTACATCGTCACCAACGGCACCTCCACCGCCAACAAGATCGTCGGCATGTACTCCGCGCCGGCCGGCAGCACAGTGCTGGTGGATCGCAACTGCCACAAGTCGCTCACTCACCTGATGATGATGAACGACGTGACCCCGATCTACTTCCGTCCGACCCGCAACGCCTACGGCATTCTGGGTGGCATCCCGCAGAGCGAATTCAGCCGCGACACCATCGCTGCCAAGGTCGCCGCTACCCCGGGTGCCCAGGCGCCGCGCTACGCCGTGATCACCAACTCCACCTATGACGGCCTGCTCTACAACACCGGCTTCATCAAGGAGGCGCTGGACACCCCCTACATCCACTTCGACAGTGCCTGGGTGCCCTACACCAACTTCAGCCCGATCTACGAAGGCAAGTGCGGCATGAGCGGCGAAGCCATGCCGGGCAAGGTGTTCTACGAAACCCAGTCCACCCACAAGCTGCTGGCGGCCTTCTCCCAGGCGTCGATGATCCACATCAAGGGTGACGTGGAGGAAGAGACCTTCAACGAAGCCTTCATGATGCACACCTCCACCTCGCCGCAGTACGGCATAGTGGCATCGACCGAGATCTCCGCTGCCATGATGCGTGGCAACACCGGCAAGCGGCTGATCAAGGACTCCATCGATCGCGCCATCTCCTTCCGCAAAGAGATCAAGCGTCTGCGTGAGCAGAGCGAAGGCTGGTTCTTCGATGTATGGCAGCCGGACAACATCGACACCGTCGAGTGCTGGAAGCTGGATCCGAAGGATGACTGGCACGGCTTCAAGGACATCGACGACGACCACATGTACCTGGATCCCATCAAGGTGACCCTGCTGACCCCGGGCATGGGCCGTGATGGCCAGCTGCTGGAGCGCGGTCTCCCGGCGTCCCTGGTTTCCAAGTTCCTGGACGAGCGCGGCATCGTGGTGGAGAAGACCGGCCCCTACAACCTGCTGTTCCTCTTCTCCATCGGTATCGATCAGTCCAAGGCGATGCAGCTGCTGCGCGCCCTGACCGAGTTCAAGCGCGGTTACGACCTGAACCTGACCATCAAGAGCATTCTGCCGAGCCTCTATCGTGAAGACCCGAGCTTCTACGAAGGGATGCGCATCCAGGAGCTGGCCCAGCGCATTCACGAGCTGACCAGCAAGTACCGTCTGCCGGAGCTGATGTTCAAGGCATTCGACGTGCTGCCGGAGATGAAGATGACCCCGCATGCCGCCTGGCAGCAGGAGCTGGCCGGCAACGTGGTGGAAGTGCCGCTGCGCGACATGGTGGACCGCATCAGCGCCAACATGATCCTGCCGTACCCGCCGGGAGTGCCGCTGGTGCTGCCGGGCGAGATGGTGACCCAGGATTCCCTGCCGGTGCTCGAGTTCCTCGAGATGCTGTGCGAGATCGGGGCCCACTACCCGGGCTTCGAGACCGACATCCACGGCCTCTATCGTCAGGCCGATGGCAGCTACACCGTCAAGGTGCTGCGCTAATCACAGTGACAACAACGGGCCGCAAGGCCCGTTTTTCCCATTTTGGTTCATCCATTTTTTTGCGAGTCAGCATGAAGCGAGTTCTCTCCATCCAGTCTCACGTGGTGTTCGGTTGCGCCGGCAACAGCGCCGCCGTGTTTCCCATGCGCCGCATGGGGCTGGAGGTGTGGCCCGTCAACACGGTGCAATTTTCCAACCATACCCAGTACAGCGCCGGCTGGCAGGGGATGGTGATGCCAAACGGCCATATCCGCCAGCTGATGGCGGGGCTGGCCGACATCGGCGTACTGGGGCAGTGCGATGCGATCCTGAGCGGCTATCTCGGCTCGGCCGAGCAGGGGGAGGAGATCCTGGCGGCGGTGGCTCACCTCAAGGCGCTCAATCCGGCCGCCCGCTATTTTTGCGACCCCGTGATGGGGCATCCCGACAAGGGGTGCATCGTCGCGCCCGGCGTCGCCGATTTTCTGAAAAACCGCGCGCTGGCCTGCGCCGACCTGCTGGCCCCCAATCTGCTGGAGCTGGAGCAGCTCACCGGCCGTGAGATCCACAATCTGAGCGAGGCACTGGCGGCGTGCCAGCAACTGCGTGAGGGTGGCGTCGAGCTGGTGATGGTCAAGCATCTGGGCCGCGCCGGCTTGAGCCTGGATCGGTTCGAAATGCTGCTGGTGTGCGAAGAGGGGGCGTTTCATATCTCGCGCCCCCTCTATGAGTTTCAACGTCAGCCCATCGGAGTGGGGGATCTGCTGAGTGCCACCATGCTGGCCAACCTGCTGGCGGGCTTTACGCCGGTGGCGGCGTTCGAGCGCACCAATGCCAGCGTGGACATGGTGCTGGCCCGGACCTGGCTGGCGGGCGCCTACGAGCTGCAGCTGGTGGCCGCCCAGCAGGCGCTGGTCGAGCCCGAGATCCGCACCTGCGCCAGCCGGCTGGGTTAGCCGCGCATCAGCCTGCGCGCCGTGCCAGCGTGACCTGCTGGCGGGCAAGCGCCTTGGGCGAGCGCCTGGTGTGCGGGGCGCAGGCCAGCTTGAGCTGGTGCCACTCGCGCCACAGCAACCAGCACAGTGGCAGGGTCAGCAGCAGCACAGTGGTGGGCTGGGCCAGCAGCACGCCGTCGCGGCCCCACCAGAGCGGCAGCATGAAGATCAGCGGCAGCAGCAGCAGGGTCTTGGCGATGGAGATGAACAGCGCCTGACGGGTGCGCGCCATGGATTGCAGCAGCACGATGCCGAACATGATGATCCCCTCCAGCGGAATGGCGCCGAGGTTGAGGGTCAGGCTGCTGATGGCGGCCGCGAGCAGCTCGCCATCCTGATCGCCGGTGTAGAGCATGGCTACCTGGCGCGGCAGCAGCTGGATCAGCAGCCAGACCGCCAGACCGTAGACGAGCGTGATCTTGAGCCCCATCTCCATCAGGAACTTCAGATCGCGATGGCGCTTGGCGCCGGCCGCCTGACTGACCAGCGGCTGGATGCCAAAGGCCAGCCCCTGCAAGATGACGATGAACACCGCCTCTGTGTAGCCGGCCACGGTGAAGCCCGCCAGATCCTTGACCGAGCCGTGCACCATCAGCTGGCTGTTGTGCAGCATCAGCAGCAGGCCAAGGTTGAATTGGGCGATGAGGCTCGGCAGACCGGTGAACAGCAGGTTGGGCATGGCCGGCAAGCTGGGCAGCAGCTGGCGCCATTCCAGTCGCAATCTGGCGTGACGGGTAAAGAAGTAACCCAGGCCCAGCAGGCTGACCACCCCTTCCGAGATGAGGGTGGCCTGAGCCGTACCGATGAGTCCCAGCCCCAGCCGGCCCACCATGATGTAGTTGAGGATGATGTTGAGGATGGCGCCGCCGCTGACCAGCAGCATGGCGAGCCGCGGCCGGCCATCGTTGCGCAGCAGATAGGGCACCGCCAGGTTGCAGGCCAGCAGCAGGGTGCCGCCGCCGATCCAGTAGAGGTAGTCGCTGGCCTGTTGCCAGGTGTCGGTGCCCTGCTCGATGCCCAGTGCCAGCAGGATGTCGATGTGCCAGTAGTGCAGCAGCAGCGGTGCCACCGTGCCCAGCCCCGCCAGCAGCCAGAGCGCATTGACCAGCGCCTGGCGGGCCAGCCCGGTGTTCCTGGCGCCCTGCTGGAAGGAGATGGCGGTGGCCGCCCCCATGCTGATCATGGCGGCAAGGCCGATCAGCACCATGATGACCGGGTAGACCAGGTTGATACCGGCGAGGCCGGCGGCCCCCACGTAGTGGCCGACGAAGATGCCATCGACCAGGTAATAGGCGCCGGATACCAGCATGGCCATGACGGAGGGGAGGGCATAGCCCCAGAAACGGCGGGTCATCGCCCGCTGGCGCAGAGTGAAATAGGCAGACATATCTGTTCTCTTGGGGAGTTCGATTATCGAGCAGACAGTCTAGATTAATATTGTTTTTGCGATAATCCGGGTTCTACTTGAAGGATTGATGAGCAAAATTCAGTAATTGGTCGGCTGATAGTGGGCTTTCAGCATGTCGATGAGAGCTCGCAAGCCGCTGCCCAGCTGATGCCGGCTGGGATAGAAGAGGTAAAAACCGGCAAAGGTGGGGCACCAGGGCTCCAGCACGGTGAGCAGTTTCCCCTGGGCTACTTTTTGGCTCACCTCCTCTTCCAGACAGTAGGCCAGCCCCAGCCCCGCCTCGGCCGCCCCCAGATAGAGGGCCGGCGTGCTGGTGGTGAGCGGACCCGTCACCTCTATCTCCAGCAGGGAACCCTCCTCCCCGGCGAAGGCCCAGCGGTAGTGATGGGAGGGGGTGAGCCGGTAGCCGATGCAGGCGTGGCGCGACAGCTCGCGGGGGTGTTGCGGGGTGCCGTGTTCGGCCAGATAGGCGGGGGAGGCCACCACCAGATAGCGCTGGGGCGGCCCGAGCGGTACTCCGATCATCTCCTTGGGCAGCAGATCGCCGTAGAAGAGGGCGGCGTCATAGCCATCCTCGATAAGGCGCGGCATCAGCTCCTGTTCCACCACCTCCACCTGCATGCGCGGGTAGCGCACCAGGTAATCGATCAACACTGGGGCCAGCAGGTCGTCGATGGCCCCGCGCGGTGCGCAGATCTTCAGCCGTCCCACCGGTTCGTCGCTGTGACGGGTCAGCTCGTCCAGTGCGCTCTCCAGATGGTTCAGGGTCGGCAGCAGCTGGGTCAGCAGCCGCTGGCCCGCCTCGGTGGGCACCACGGCGCGGGTGCTGCGGTTGAGCAGCCGCACCCCCAGCCGGGTCTCCAGCCCTTTCAGGCTGTGGCTCAGGGCAGATGCCGAGACCCCGAGTTCGAGGGCGGCCTTGCTGAAGCTCTGGTGACGGGCGACGGCGGCAAACACCGCCAGTTCGGCGAGGTCGGTACGGGTGATGGCCATATTAATTCAGCGGAAAAATGTTGAACAACAGGGTACGCCAGGGCGGGGCAAGGCACAACGTGGCCAACAAACAGACATATGTAGCGAAATTGTTGTACCCATAAGGATATAGATACGGGTGAAACTACCGCTATTTGTTAACGGCTGTTCACAAAATTGGGCTCGAAACGTGATCTCTGACGCCAGAAAGGCGATTCCAATCAAACTTTGGTTGATTAATTCAAAAAAACACTGTGATCGCTAAGGGGATTTAATTAGAGTCAGCTCATCGAAACAAAGGCGTGTTAGTGAGTTGTAAAAACTGACGCGTTTGCGGCCCTCGGGCCCACTCCCCACTGGTCTGTTTGTTGCAATTTGGTTGTTACATGGAGTGATGACCAGTTTGCCGGAGCGATGGGAATGAGAATAAAACAGGGATGAACTGCAGGCGTTCCAGGGAAATGGGACAGGGCATCGCGCCCGGTTGACTAGATATTTTCTATTTTCCTTGATGACAGGAACACCCCTATGTCTGACATGAACATTGCAGTAGAAGGCAACTTAGCCAGTAATGCATCTTCCCGTGGCATCAACAAGGCCGATGTGGTCTGGATGCTGGGTCTGTACGGTACCGCCATTGGTGCCGGTGTGCTCTTCCTGCCGATCAACGCCGGTGTAGGTGGCCTGTGGCCGCTGGTTGCCATGCTGATCCTGGCCCTGCCGCTGACCTTCTTCGCCCACCGTGGCCTGACCCGCTTCGTGCTGTCCGGCTCCACCCGTGACGGCGACATCACCGAAGTGGTGGAAGAGCACTTCGGCAAGACCGCAGGCAAGTTCATCACCCTGCTCTACTTCTTTGCCATCTACCCGATCGTGCTGATGTACTCGGTCGCCATCACCAACACAGTCGAGAGCCTGATTGTTCACCAGCTGGGCATGACTGCACCTCCCCGTGCCGTCCTGTCACTGGCACTGATCCTGGGTCTGATGGCGGTTGTTCGTCTGGGCGGCCAGGTCATCGTCAAAGCGATGAGCGTGCTGGTATTCCCGTTCGTGATCACCCTGATGGGCCTGGCGCTCTACCTGATCCCGCACTGGAATGGTGCCATCATCACCGAAGCCCCGGCGCTGGGTGATGCCTTCAACGGCGATTTCATCAAGACCCTGTGGCTGGCCATCCCGGTCATGGTGTTCTCCTTCAACCACTCCCCGATCATCTCCTCCTTCGCGGTGGACAACAAGGGTCGTTACGGTGAAGGTGCCGAGAAGAAGTGCAGCAACATCCTGCTGGGCGCCCACGTCATGATGGTGATGACCGTTATGTTCTTCGTATTCAGCTGCGTACTGAGCCTCTCTCCGGCTGACCTGGCTGCTGCCAAGGAACAGAACATCTCCATCCTGTCCTACCTGGCCAACCACTTCGACAACCCGGTCATCGCCACCGTGGCTCCGCTGATCGCCATGGTTGCCATCAGCAAATCCTTCCTGGGTCACTACCTGGGTGCGCAAGAGGGCATGAACGGCCTGATGGCCAAGGCGCTGCGCGAGAAGGGCAAGAACGTTGACACCAAGCAACTGAACAAAGTCACTGCCGTGTTCATGATCCTGACCACCTGGGCCATCGCCACCATCAACCCGAGCATCCTCGGCATGATTGAAGACCTGGGCGGCCCCATCATTGCCATGCTGCTGTTCCTGATGCCGATGTACGCCATCACCAAGGTGCCGGCCATGCGCAAATACGCTGGCAACATCAGCAACGGCTTCGTGACCATCATCGGCCTGATCGCCATGTCCGGTATCATCTACAAGCTGATTGCCTGATAACTCCGGTTACCCGCTTGAATGAAGAAGCCGCCTCGCAAGAGGCGGCTTTTTTTATGGCCGCTGTCCAGGGCTACGGCCTTGCATAAAACCGGGCATATTCTCGCCGCCGCCCTTAACAAAGGGGCGGGGCAGGCCTAACATGACGGGATGTTTTTCTAGACAGGACAAAAGGATATGTCTGGGTTGAAAAAGGATCTCGGGCTCTGGCAGGGGATGGGGCTGCTCGCTACCTCGCTGCTCGGCACCGGGATCTTCGTGGTGCCGGCGACCGCCGCCTCGCTGGCGGGTGGGGCTTCGCTCTGGGCCTGGTTGCTGCTGATTGCGCTGGTGCTGCCCATCGCCTTTACCTTCGCTCGCCTCGGCCGTCGTTATCCCCACGCTGGCGGGGCGCCGCACCTCATCGGCCTTGCCTTTGGCAACGGCGCCGAGCGCTTCTCCGCCTTCCTGTTTCTGGCCGTGCTGCCGGTGGGCCTGCCCGCCGCCCTGATGATCGCCGCCGGCTTCTGGCATGCCCTATTCGATCTGGGGGAGTGGACCCTGTGGGGTATCCAGTTGCTCACCCTGCTGGGGGTATTTTTGCTGGGGCTGCGGGGGGCGCGCTCCTCCGGCAACCTGCAGTTGCTGATCGCGCTCGCCATTTTGGGGCTCACCCTGCTTATCTGGTTCAAGGGGGATATCAGCTGGCGCGACGTCGCCCGGCCGCTGCCGACGACGGAGGAGTGGCCCGCCATGGCCACCGCGCTGGCGGTGATGTTCTGGTGTTTCGTGGGGCTCGAGGCCTTCGCTCACATGGGGGAGGAGTTCAAGCGACCGGAGCGGGATTACCCTATCGCCCTGCTCGGTGGGGTACTGCTGGCGGGGCTCATCTACTGGGTGCACTCCTTGGTGGTGCTCAAATACGGCCTCTACGGCGATGAGGCGACCAACGCCACCGCCATTCCGGCCCTGCTCTCGCTGCTGTTCGGCCCCACCGCCAAGTGGCTGGTGGCGGTGCTTGGCTACCTCTCCTGCTTTGCCAGCATCAACATCTACATTCAGGGCTTTGCCCGGCTTATCTGGAGCATGGCGCGCGAAGGCAAGCTGCCCCCTTCGCTGGCGGTGCTTACCGCTCGCGGCGCGCCGCTGCTGGCGCTCGGTCTGGTACTGCTCATCTGCCTGCTCTGCATCACCCTCATCATCTGGTTGCGGTTGCCCCTCGATGAGCTGATCCGCTACGCCAACGGCAACTTCGTGCTTGTCTACCTGCTCTGCATGGCGGCGGGCTGGCGTCTGCTCGGCGGAGTGGGCAAGGGGCTGGCGGGGATAAGCGTGCTGCTCTGCGCCTTGGTGCTGGTGGCGCTCGCCTCCCAGGTGCTCTATGCCGTCGTGCTGAGTCTGGGGTATGGCTGCTTCTCGTGGTGGCGGCGCAGAGGTCGCCGCTCGGCACCAGATGATCGTGTCTGCGCCATCAAGTAACCCGAAAAAAGCCCCGCAGTGCAGGGCTTTTTGCTGCCTGTCAGCGGCTGGCGGACAGGTCGCTGCGCAAGATGGCGTAGTGGCGCAGGGAGATGAAGCCATCCCCCTTGCGTTCGCACTCCCGCGCCGTGCCCTCGTAGTGAAAGCCGGCCCGCTCCAGCAGACGGGCGGAGGGGCGGTTGGGCTCCTCCACCACCGCCAGCAGCCGGTGCAGCGCTGTGGTGCGATAAGTGAGCGGCAGCCACAGTTGCAGCGCCGCGCTCATCACCCCCTTGCCCCAATGTTCGGGATAGAGCCAGTAGCCCAGCTCGGCCCGCCGGTGCTCAGGGTCGGCATCGTTGTAGCCGATGGCACCGAGCGGTTCGCCCGTGTGCCGGTCACGAATGAGGTGCCAGGCGCCGCAGCCGGTGCGGGTCAGCTCGGCATACCAATCCATCTGGGCCTGGCACGCCGTCAGGCTGTCGTAGCTGACGCCGTAGTAGGCGACGACCCGTGGGTCGGAGAGGCCGCGGTAGATGTGGGGCAGGTCGGCGTCGCTGACGGATTCGAACCGGATCTCGGGAAACATTGAGTCAGTCATGATGGCTCCTTGCGGCCAACCTGAGTTGGCCGCGTGAGTTGAGTGATAAAGAATGGATGATGCTGGCTGGCGTCAGGCAAAGCCGAGCAGGTCGGCAAGGCGCTCCAGCTCGTCACGCCACTGCTGCTGCAGGCGCGGGGTCTGGTGCCTAGGCTTGCGGGCCAGATCGGCGGCGAGCAAGGCATCGAGCTCATACCAGCGTGCCAGCAGTGCCTCTTCGTCATGTGTCGGGCCGGCCGGGGCCTGCCCCATGGCGGGGTCGGCCAGGCTTGCCTTGTCTGCTGCCGGCGAGGGCGGGTTGCCCAGCAGCTCGGCATAGGCCCGCTCGGCGCTGTGAGCCTCCTGGATGCGGCCGTCTCTGATCAACCAGAAGCGGTTGCAACCGCGCTCGATCAGTTCCCGGTCGTGGGAGACCAGCAGCACGCCGCCCGGGAAGGCGGCAATGGCCTCGGCCAGCTCCTCCTTGCCCGCCAGATCCAGGTGGTTGGTGGGCTCGTCGAGCCAGAGCATGTGGTGGCTGCCGAGGGACAGGGCGAGAAACAGCAGCCGTGCCCGCTCGCCGCCGCTCAAGGTGTGCACCTGTTGGCCGTGGCGGGCATAGGGGAAGCCCGCCCGGATCAGCGCCTGCCGCCGTGCCCCCTCAGGCAGAGGGGCCAGCGGGTAGAGGGCGTCGCTCAGGGTGGCGTCGTCCGCCAGCTGCTGCAGGGACTGATCGTAATAGGCGATGCTGGCGCCGGGGTGGCAGTACCAGCCTGCCTGCGGGCTCTGCGCGGCCAGTTCGCGCCAGCACTGGCGCAGCAGGGAGGACTTGCCGGTGCCGTTGGCACCGAGCAGGGCGACCCTGTCCCCCGCCCGCAGCCAGAGTTCCTCGGCCCTCAGCAGCGGCGGCAATGATGGCGCCGGCGCCACGTCGAGGGCCTCCAGCCGCAGCAGGGTGTCGGCTGGCAGGCTCAGTCCGCGCAGCTCGAGCCGCCAGGGGGCCAGCGCCGCGACCTGACTCTGCTCCTCCTGCAGGCGGGCGATGCGTTTTTCCATGGATTTGGCTTGGCGCACCAGCTTCTCGTTGTCATGCTCCCGCCCCCAGAGGGCGAGGCGCTTGCTGCTGGCGCTCAGGCGGTCGATCTCCTTTTGCTCGTCGGCCCGGCGCAGGCGGGCCTGCTCATCCTCGGCGGCCAGCGTCGCCCTGGCCTGGCTGCAGGGCAGGGCGAAGCGGTGCAGCCGACCATCTCGCAGGATCAGGGTCTGATCCGTGACGCTGTCCAGCAGGCGAGCGTCGTGGGAGACCAGCACGAAGGCGCCGCGCCAGCCCAGCAGAAACTGCTCGAGCCAGAGCAGGGCGGGCAAGTCCAGGTGGTTGCTGGGCTCATCGAGCAGCAGCAGGTTGGGTTGGCGCAGCAGGGCGCGCCCTATCTGCAGCCGGCTGTGCTGGCCGCCGCTCAGCGCACTGACCGGCAGCGCAGCCTGGGCCTCCAGCTGCAGTTCGGCCAGCAGCTTGTCCACCTGCCACTCGGCGCTCGGGTCGTTGCCCAGCGCATCCAGCAGCACGGCGCGGGTGCTGAGGGTTGAAAGCCTGGTCGGCAGTTGCTGGGCCACGAACTCGCAGCGGCAGGCGGCAGCCTGCACGACCCGGCCAGCCTGGGGCGTACGCTCGCCCGCCAGCAGTGCCAGCAATGTGCTCTTGCCGCAGCCGTTGGCGCCAATCAGGCCGAGCCGGTCGCCTGCGCGGATGCCAAGTTCTAGGTGGTCAAATAACGGAAGGTGCCCCGCACTCATCTGCAGGGAATGGGTACTCATCAGGGTTGTCATGCTCTTGCTCTCTTAAATCGCGGGATCGAAGATCCCTGTCATCAGGAGCGCTGGCGACAACGGCAGAGTCGAGAAAGGTCTCGGTATGGAAGGGAGTCGGCTTTGCTCGAACCCGCTATCGCAGCGCGATGGTATGCAGGCAAGAGCAGGCGAATGTGCCGAACAGGCGAGCCGAGAACATCGGACACGCTTGGATAACCATTTTTTACCTCCTTGTGTTTCGTTATGGCACGGTGCGGCGATTATAAGCGCAGAAAAAATAACCGTCTATCCATGGCAACGCCCTGTGGATGGGGCGGGAAGGCGCTTTGTCAGCGGCGGGACAAAAAACGCCCCGCTGGGCGGGGCGTGGTGATGGGCATGTCAGTCGCGGGGGGTCTTGAGCGCCTCAATCACATCGTCATTGGGGGCCAGCCCCTCCACGTGATTGAAGTTCTCCACCCCCTCCTGTGGGTTGAGGGTGAAGGCGTCGGCGCTCAGGTAGCTGCCGCTGCCGGCACTCTCGACCACGACGATGAGCTCGGGCTGCTTGTCGCCGTTGAGATCCAGCAGCTTGAGCTCCTTGATGCTGCCATCGCGCGGCAGCACCTTGCCGTCGATGAACTGATCCAGCGGGAACTGGGGGTTGGTGCCGGAGTAGAGGCGCACGTCGTAGCTGCCGGTGGAGGCCGGTTCGCCGCGCCCTTCGCTGACGGTCACTACCTGGCCTGAGGGGAGCGTCAGCTGTTTGAAGAACCCGTCCGCCGCCTGGCTGGCGAGGGGCAGGGTGAGCAGGCCGAGTGTCATGAGCAAGGCTTTCATCGGTTTGACCCTTGTTACTGCGGTGGCGGTTGCCCGCCACCTGTGTTGCTGTGCGGATCGGCCGGGCAGCCCCCGCCGGTTCGCGTCATCCGCCCCTCAGCGGGGCCGTCATTACCAGATCTTGACCCGTTTGGCCGGGTCCAGATAGAGCTTGTCACCTGGCTGGATGTTGAACGCCTCGTAGAAGGCGGGGATGTTCGGCACCACGCCGTTGACCCGGTACTCGGGTGGCGAGTGGGGATCCGAGGCGAGCAGCATCTGCATCAGCTCGGGGCGATACATGCCCTTCCACACCTGAGCCCAGCCGAGGAAGAAGCGCTGCTCGCCGGTGAAGCCATCCAGCACCGGGGCCTCCTTGCCATCCAGCGACAGCAGATAGGCCTTGTGGGCGATGGTGAGGCCGCCCAGATCGCCGATGTTCTCCCCCAGGGTGAACTGGCCGTTGACGAACTGCCCCGCGATGGGCTCGAAGCGGTTGTACTGGGCCACCAGCCGGCTGGTGCGGAAGCGAAACTCCTTGAGATCGGTTGGCGTCCACCAGTCGCGCATCACGCCGTCACCGTCGGATTTGGCCCCCTGATCATCAAAACCGTGGCCCATCTCGTGACCGATCACCCCGCCGATGGCACCGTAGTTGACGGCGTCATCCGCCTGCATGTCGAAGAAGGGGGGTTGCAGGATGGCAGCCGGGAAGACGATCTCGTTGTTGCTCGGGTTGTAGTAGGCGTTCACCGTCTGCGGCGACATGTGCCACTCGTCTCTGTCCACCGGCTTGCCGAGGCGCGCCAGGTTGTCGGCGTATTCGAAGGCGCGGGCGCGCTGCAGGTTGCCCACCAGATCGTCGGCGCGGATCGCGATGGCGCTGTAATCCTTCCACTTGTCCGGGTAGCCGATCTTGGGGCGGAACTTGGCGAGTTTCTCTTTGGCCTGGGCCTTGGTGGCTGGCGACATCCAGTCCAGCTCCTCGATGCTCTGGCCGTAGGCGGTGCGCAGGTTCTCCACCAGCTGCTCCATGCGGGCCTTGGCCTGGGGCGGGAAGTAGCGCTCCACGTAGAGCTTACCGACCGCCTCGCCCAGATGATCGTCCAGCACGCCGAGGGCCCGCTCCCAGGGGGCGCGCTGCTTGGGCGTGCCGCTCAGGGTGGTGCCGAAGAAGGCGAAGTTCTGGGCATCGGTCTGGCTGTCGAGGTAGGGGGCGTAATCGGTGATGAGCTGCCACTTGAGGTAGGCTTGCCAGTCGCCGATCGGGGTCTGCTTCATCACCTCGTTCAGGGCCGCGAGATAGCTCGGCTGGCCGATGACCAGGCTCTGCTGGCCGGCGAGGCCGGCCTGGCTCAGGTAGGCGTCCCAGTCGATGGCGGGGGCGAGGCGTTTGAGCTCGCTCTGAGGCCCCTTGTTGTAGTTCTTCTCCCGATCCCGCAGGTTGACGTTGTCCCACTGGATCTTGGCGAGTTTGCTCTCGAGGGCCAGTACCCGCTTGGCCTTGGCAGCGGCATCCGGCTCGCCGAAGCGGCCCAGCATGGTGGCGATGTGCTGCTCGTATTTCTTGAGCAGCGCCTGGCTGGCGGCATCCGTCTTGAGGTAGTAGTCCCGATCCGGCAGGCTGAGGCCGGCCTGGTAGAGGTAGACGGCATAGCTGTCCGGGGCCTTGGCGTCGGCGTCTATCCAGAAGCCGAAGGGGGCGCCGCCGCCGTTGCGACCACTCTGGGCGAAGGCGCGGGCGAGATCCTGGCTGCTCTTGATCTGCTCGATCTCGCTCAGCATCGGCAGCAGGGGCGTGGTGCCCTTGGCATCGCGGGTCGCCTGATCCAGATAGCTGTGGTAGAGATCGCGGATCTGCTGGGCCTGGGTGCCGGCGGCAGCCTTGCCATCCAGCCCTTCCACCAGCACCCGCACGTCCGCCAGGGACTTGTCCCGCAGCAGGTAGAAGGCGCCGTCGGCGGGCCTGTCGTCCGGGATCTTGGCGGTGGTCAGCCAGTGGCCGTTCACGTAGCGGAAGAAGTCATCGCCGGGTTTGACGCTGGTGTCCATGTTGGCCAGCGCGAGGCCTGAGTGCTTGTTGCTGGTATCCGGCGCCTGACTGCAGCCTGCCAGCAGGGCCAGCCCGATGAGGCCGGCCAGTATGCTTTTCTTATTGTTCATTTTTTGATTCCAATTCGGGTTATATGGCTTCCTTGCCCACGCAGGGAGCGATTCACTCTAGCAGTCGGGTTAGCGCTTGATAAGCCCGACTCTGCTAAGATCGGCCTGGTCGTATTGGGGAAGCCTATGATTTCTCGTATTTATTCTCGCTTTTGTCAGACTCTGCCCGTGCCGGAAGGTTCCCGCGGCTTGCTGGTGGCCTTCAGCGGCGGGCTCGACTCCACCGTGCTGCTGGTGCTGGCGGCCCGCTTCGCGCACGCCCACGGCCTTGCCCTGCACGCCCTGCACGTCCATCACGGCCTGAGCCCACATGCCGACGAGTGGGTGGCCCACTGCGAAGGGGTGTGTCAGCAACTGGCGGTGCCGCTCATCACCGTGCGGGTGCAACTGCAACGGGGTAGCGGCGACAGTCTGGAGGCGCAGGCGCGGGAGGCCCGCTATCAGGCCCTCGCCGTCCAGCTGGGGGAGGGGGAGTGGCTGCTCACCGCTCACCATCAGGACGATCAGCTGGAGACCCTGCTGCTGGCGCTCAAGCGCGGCGCCGGTCTGCGCGGGCTGGCGGGCATGGTGCCGAGCCAGCCCTTTGCCGGCGGCTTGCTGCTGCGCCCGCTGCTCGAGGTGAGCCGGGCCGAGCTGGCCGAGGTGGCGGCCGGCCTCCCCTATGGCTGGGTGGAGGATGAGAGCAATCAGGATGTGAGTTATGACCGCAACTTCCTGCGCCAGCAGCTCATTCCCCAG
This sequence comes from Aeromonas sp. FDAARGOS 1403, assembly GCF_019047325.1. Lineage (NCBI taxonomy): Bacteria > Pseudomonadati > Pseudomonadota > Gammaproteobacteria > Aeromonadales > Aeromonadaceae > Aeromonas > Aeromonas sp. FDAARGOS 1403. The sequence goes on from NZ_CP077249.1 coordinate 2,122,705, forward strand.
CTCAAGGCCCGCTGGCCCGCCATGGCCCAGACGGCGGCGCGCAGCATGGCCCTGTGCGCCGAACAGGAGGCGCTGCTGGAGGAGCTGGCCGAGGCCGACTGGCGGCTGGCGGCGGCAGGAGAGGCGCTGGAGATCACGCCGCTGCAGGCCCTGTCAGGTACCCGGCGCAACAACCTGCTGCGTTACTGGATCCGCCGCCAGGGGGGCGAGATGCCCTCCCGCGAGCAGCTCGGCCTGCTCTGGCAGGAGGTGGCGCTGGCGCGGGAAGACGCCAATCCCCAGCTCAACTGGGGGGAGCAGAGCTGCCGCCGCTTTCAGGGCCGGCTTCATCTGGTGCGACCCGGACTGCAGCCTCGTCACGAGCAGCTGGCGTTGAGGGTGGGGGAGACGCTGATCCTGCCGGACGGGCTCGGCGAGGTGCGACTGATCTCGCGGACGGGGGGCGAGGGGCTGCGGCTGCCAGGGGCGGACGAGCCGCTGTCAGTGCGCTTCGGGGTGGCCGCCGGCAGCATGCTCAAGCCGGTGGGGCGCGGCGGCAGCCGGCGCCTCAAGAAGTTGCTGCAGGAGTACGGGGTGCCCTCCTGGCAGCGCGGCCGCATTCCCATCCTCTATTACGGCGAGCAGGTGGCGGCGGTAGGCGAGTTGTTCCTCTGTGACGGATTCATGACGCAGGAGCCAGGCCTGGCCTGGCACTGGCTGCCGGCGGCGGCCTGTCAGCCCCCGCTGTAATCCTCTCTGCAGCAAACGGACAAGGCCGGCATATGCCGGCCTTGTCGTACTCAGCGGCTGGCCGGTTCAGTCCAGCAGGCCGGCCTTGCCCGCCTTCTTGCGGGCGTAGAGGTGAGCATCGGCCGCCTCGTACAGGCTGTGCACGTCCACCCCGGACTGCCAGCTGGCGGCCCCCAGGCTGCAGCCGACCGAGAAGGTGCTGAGCTCCTTGTGAGTCAGCAACATGTGCTGCAGACGCAGCCAGACCGGGCGCCAGGCCTCGGGCTCGGCGGGTTGCAGCAGCAGGGCGAACTCGTCCCCACCGAGGCGAAACGCCTGATCCGTGCTGCGGATGCAGTGGGTCAGCAGCTGGGCGAAGCGGCTCAGCACCAGATCGCCCACCGGGTGACCCCAGGTGTCGTTGATTTGCTTGAAGCTGTCGAGATCCAGCAGTACCAGCACCAGCCCGTGGGATTCCCGGCTGTGCTGCTCCACCGCGCGGCCGATGGCCTCGTCAAAATAGGAGCGGTTGCCGAGCCCGGTCAGGTGATCGAGCCGCACCTGCAGCTCCAGCTGTGACAGGCGCAGATAGAGGGGCAGCGGCAGGCTGAGCAGCTGATGATACTGCTGCAGTACCCGTTGCTGACTGCCGCTCAGGGCGTGTTCGAGGGTGTAGTGCAGCTGGCCCAGCAGCTGGCCATGCTGACCGCGCAGCTCGAACGGGTAGCTGTGCAGGGTCAGGCTGGCCTGGGGGGGATGCTGGATCAGGGTATGCGGCTGGCCGCAGTCGAAGTGCAGGCTGTGGATCCGGACAATTCTTGCCGCACGGTCGGCAAAAGTTGCCAGCAGGCTGCCCAGATCGGTCTGCACCAGCAACTGCTCGAGCAGCTGGTTGCGATCCTGGCTTGCCAGCGGCGTGAGCCGCTCCATCTGGCGAACCCACTGCTCGATGCCATGTCCCAAACCGCTCAATGATGATGTGTTTTCCACGGTACAGCCCTCAAACAACCTACTTCCTGCTGCTTACCTGCAATACCTGTGCCCAAAATATGTTCGATGCGAACAAGGGCGGCTGGCTAGGCTTAAGTAGATAAAAAAGGAGGAAATATTGTACGCAGACGTATTGATCCTGCTGCTTGCCGCCGTCCTGCTGGTGGCGATTTTCCGGCGCCTGGGCCAGCCGGTGATCCTCGCCTACCTGCTCGCCGGGGTCGTGCTCGGCCCCCATGGTGCCGCCGTGATCACCGGCCAGGCGATCATGCAGACCATCGCCGAGCTCGGTATCGTCTTTCTGATGTTTTCGCTGGGGCTGGAGTTCTCGCTGCCCCGGCTCATCGCCATGCGCCGGCTGGTGATCGGGGTGGGCGGCCTGCAGGTGTTGCTCACCTCCCTGCTGTTTTTTGCCATCGCCTGGTGGTGGGGCTTGAGCCTGCCTCAGGCGCTGGTAGTGTCGGGCACCCTGGCGCTCTCCTCTACCGCCGTGGTGATCAAGCAGCTGGGGGATCAGAAGCAGTTGCATACCCGCCGTGCCCAGCTCGGGGTGAGCGTGCTGCTGTTTCAGGATCTGGCGGTGGTGCCGCTGTTGGTGATGATCCCCATTCTGGCCCGGCCGGAGATCCAGGGAAGCGCCCTGCTGGCGGAGATCGCCTGGGCCACCCTCAAGGGGCTGTTTGCCTTGCTGAGCCTGCTGGCGGTGGGCAAGTGGCTGCTGCCACTGCTGTTTCACGAGGTGGCGCGGGCCCGCTCCGACGAACTGTTTGTGCTGAGCACCCTGCTGGTGGCGCTGCTGGCCGCCTCGCTCACCCAGTGGATGGGTCTCTCCATGGCGCTGGGGGCCTTTCTGGCGGGCATGATGCTGGGGGAATCCCACTACCGTCACCAGCTGGAGGTGGACATCCGGCCGTTTCGGGACGTGCTGATGGGGCTCTTCTTCATCACCATCGGTATGACCATGGACTGGCAGCGGGTGGCGCTGGACTGGTGGCTGGTGGCGCTGAGTGTGCCGGCCCTCATCCTGTTCAAGTCGCTGCTGGTGCTGCTGGCCGGCCGGCTGATGGGGGAGCGCAAGCGCGACGCCATGGCGGCGGGGATCATGCTGAGCCAGGTGGGGGAGTTCGGCTTCGTGCTGCTGGCACTGGCCAACCACCACGGTCTGCTCGACCACCGGCTGGTCTCTTTGCTCATCGGTATCGGGGTCACCTCCATCGCCATGACCCCCTGGCTGGTGCAACAGGCTCACCAGCTGGCCCGCTCCCTCACCGATCCGGCCCTGCTCACCCGCTCCGAAGTGGCCCAGTCGGGCCTGAGCAAGAGCCAGCACGTGATCATCGCGGGCTTTGGCCGGGCCGGCCAGACCTGCGCCCGCTTTCTCAAGCAGGAGGAGATCCCCTTCCTGGCTCTGGATCTCGACCCCGAGCGGGTGAGCGAGGCCAAGTCGGCGGGGGAGCAGGTGGCATTTGGCGATGCCAGCCGGCGCGACATCCTGCTGGCAGCCGGCCTGCTGCGGGCCAGGCTGGTGATCATCACCTTTGACGATCCCAAGCGGGTCGAGGCCATGCTGGCGCTCATCAGGGAGCTGGCCGGGGAGGTGAAGGTGCTGGTGCGCACCCGCGATGACAGCTTCCTGGAGGCGTTCAAGCGGGCGGGGGCCTTCGAGGTGATCCCCGAATCCCAAGAGGGGGCCCTGATGCTGGTTTCCCACCTGCTGCTCAACTGCGACATCCCCATCGGCCGGGTGATCCGGCGCATGGAGCATGAGCGCAGCAACCAGTATCGCTTCCTGCACGGCTTCTACTGGGGAGATCAAAGCGCCGCCAATCTGGAGACGGATCAGCTGCTCGAGCGGCTGCACCCCGTGCTGCTGCACGAGCAGGCCTGGGCGGTGGGGCGTTGCGTGCAGGCGCTGGGGCTCGATGCGGTGCGGATCAGGGAGGTGCAGCGGGGCACACAGCGGCTGGAGCCCAGACCCGAACTGGTGCTGGCGACGGGGGATAAGCTGGTGCTGTTTGGCAATGCGGTGGCGGTGGAGCAGGCGGAGCAGCGCCTGCTGGAGGGGCGCTGATCCCTGAGCCCATGTTGCACCAGCCCTGCTGCCAATGCCGTCCCAGCCTCGCTTGAATGCCCCGGCTCAGGCCTCGACCCGTACCGCCTCCTCTAGCCCCAGAAACTGTTCGACCCGCTGGCGCTCGTTCAGGGTATCCAGGTAGCCCAGCTTGATCAGCTGCTGGCAGTAGCCGGGATAGAACATCAGGAAACTGGCCAGGCTGCTGGTCTCGTCCCCCGTCACCCCCAGTACCCGCAGCAGGCGGCGCAGATGCACTGGCAGCTTGCGCAGATAGGCCAGCGCCAGCAGATCGAGATCCTGGCTCGGCTTGAGCACGCAGGTCTCCACCCGTTTGAGTTTCAACCGGTTGCGCTCCCGCTCCGGGATGAGATCCAGGGTCTGGTTGATGCGCCACAGCCGCTCCAGATCCGAGTTGAGGGTATCGGTGAAGACGGTGTCCAGCAGGTGGCTGGCGATGTTGGAGCTGGTCAGGTGGCCATGGTGGAAGGTGGGCGCCGTGTGCGCCGGCGGATCCAGGGTGATCAGCAGGATCCGCTCCGCCCCCAGGTGGATGGCAGGACTGAGCGGGCTCAGCTGATGGATAGAGCCATCGCCGTAGAACTTCTCGCCGATGTGGGTGGCCGGGAAGACAAACGGCAGCGCCGAGGAGGCGAGCAGGTGATCCGAGGTGAGCAGGGTGCGCAGCCCGCGCCGTCTGGCCCGCTCCCACGGCAGGTGCTCGGCTCTCCCCTGAAAGAAGGTGGTGGAGAGACCGTCGTCGTAGTCGGAGGCGGTGATGGCCAGCGCCTCCAGGCTGCCGTAGAGGATGTTGTCGTCGATGCGGTGATAGTCGATGAGCTGATCCAGCAGGCGGCGCAGCGGCGCGTTGTCGAACAGGTGAAAGGCGTGGTTGGTGTGGGGATTGACGAGCCCCGCCGAGCCCTCGTACATCAGTCGCCACAACAGGCGCCCTGGGTGAAAGTCGAAGATGTGGTGGGTCTCGAAACGGCGCCAGACCCACTCCAGCTTGCGCACTCCCAAATGAAAACAGGAGGCGTAGCAGGCCAGTGCGGTGACATTGATGGCGCCAGCCGAGGTGCCGCACAGGATGGGAAACGGAATGCCGAGATTGCGGGGATAGAACTCGGCGATCGCCTTGAGGGCGCCGACCTGGTAGGCGGCGCGGGCACCACCACCGGTCAACAGAAGAGCTGTGTTGGGTCTGGCCATGATACTGCGCCTTATGCATGCCACTGGGGGTGTTGCCACCGAGCAATTTAACTATAAGACGCTGTATCAAATATAAAAACAGGCCTGCCAACCATTTTTTGCAGGCCCTTTTTGAGGCTGTTTAGTTGTCGCGGCGGGCGGCGCTCAGCTGATCGAAGGCGGCGAAGGCCGGGGCACTGGCGAGGATGCGGCCGTGGCCGAGGCCGCGGGTGCTCACCAGCCGGGTGCGGCCATCCTGGGTGGCGCGCAGGGAATCGCCGTGCGGGGCGAAGCGATCCTCCTCGTCGTGCACTATGATGGCGGCCCCGCTGCGGCCGGCGAGCCGCCCCAGCGGATCGACCGTGCTCAAGGGGTGCTGGTACTCCTGCTCAATCTCCTTGACCACCGCATCGAACAGCCGGATGGAGTAGCCGGAGCGCGCCACCATGCCGTAGAGCTGGGGCACGTAGTCGAGCACCGGCGAGATGAGCAGCAGCGGCAGGGCATCCAGCTCGCGTCGACGGCTGGAGAGGGTGACGGCGCCCCCCATGCTGTGGGCGATGACACCCTGCAGCGGGCCGCACTCCGCCGTCATCTTCTCCACCAGTTCGTCGAAGGCACGCACGAAGCGGGGCAGGTGGCCGGTATGGCCGGCGCTGTGGCCGTGGGCCGGGTGATCGTAGGCAATGGCCGTGAAGCCCTGGGCCGCAATGTGGCTCATCAGCGGGTAGAACTGACTGGCGCTGCCTGACCAGCCGTGCATCAGCAGCCAGACCGGCCCTTGGCCGAGCCGGTAGCTCATCAGGGTGCCTTCGCTGGTGTGTACGGCCTGCTTGGCCAGTCCGGCCGGTGCCGAGTCATCCCGCTGGTTGCGCTGGGGGGTGAGCAGCAGCTTGCTGGCGGTACGCTTGGCATGAGCGGGGGCCAAGGTGTGATGCAAGCGGGTGCCAAGGCCGAGCAGCCATTTGCTCGGGCTGAAGCGGCGGGTGTTGAAGTAGATCTTGCTGCTCATGGTCATCCTGTGGTTTTTATGTGCGAACGGTCGTGCTTTTTTGTCGGTTTTAAAAAAGAGAGGTCAATCCATCAGCGCCAGCCATCCAGCAGCGTCTCTACTTCGGGCCAGAAGTGGCGGGCCGGATCCTGACACAGGTCGAGGGCATTGAACACCTGATCCGCCAGATAGAGGCCATAGAGGCGGTAGACGGCGCGCCAGGGATCCATGTTGCTGCGCCACTCGCCCTCGCTCTGTCCCTGCACCACCTGGCGGGCCAGGTAGTCGAGCCAGAAGCGCACCAGCTGGCGGGCGGCCTGCTGCACCTCACCCTCCTGGGCCGAGGTCCAGGCGTCGAGGAACATGCAGCGACCGGCGAAACACTGGTTCCAGGCCAGCCAGGCCTGCAGCAGGGCAATCAGCTTCTCTCGCTGGCTGCCGTGCTGTTGCTGGCGCACCGGCTGGATCACCCGCTCCCGGAACACCTCGGCGGCGTACTCCAGCACGGCGATCTGCAGGTTGTCGCGGGACTGGAAGTGGGCAAACAGGCCGCTTTTCGACATCTCGCAGGCGCTGGCAAGGGAGCCGATGGTGAGGCTCTCCAGCCCCTGCTGGCTCGCCTGCTCGAACGCAGTCTGCAAAATGTTGTCGCGGGTCAGCCGGCCCTTGCTCATCGCACTCTCCTTCATTGACCGGGGCAGCATAAAGTACGACCGTGCTATTTGTCGAGTGGCAGATGATGTGCAGGCTTGCTGGGAGGGTTCAGCTCTCCTTGATATCCATCTGCTGCAGGGCTATAACCGCCTGGGTGCGGTTCTTGACACCGAGTTTTCTGAAGATGGCGGTGATGTGGGCCTTGATGGTGGCCTCGGAGACGTTGAGCTCCCAGGCGATCTGCTTGTTGAGGCTGCCGTCGCGCAGCATCACCAGCACCTTGTACTGCTGGGGGGTGAGGCTGGCCAGCTTGCTGGCAAAATCGGTGCCCTCACAGGGTTCAGGGTGGAGCGAGATGCCGGCCGGCACCCAGTTGTCACCCCCGATCACCGTATTGAGGGCGTTGACCAGCTCCTTCATCGGCGCCGATTTGGGGATGAAGCCGAGCGCGCCGAGCCGCAGCACCTGCTGGATGATGGCGGGCTCTTCCGAGGCGGATACCACCACGATGGGCAGGTCGGGATACTGGCCACGCAGGTGGGCGAGACCGGAGAAGCCGTTGGCCCCCGGCATCTTGAGATCGAGCAGCAGCAGGTCGACTTCCGGGTGCTCACCCAGCAGGTGGGCCAGGCTGTCGATGGAGTCCGCTTCCAGCAGCTGGGCATCGTCGATGGCCATGTGCACCGCTTGATAGAGGGCGCCCCGAAACAGGGGGTGGTCATCTGCGATGACGATGGTAAATTGGCTGTCCATTGCTCACATTGTTGCTAACTGATTGTTTTGGAAAATCAAACTAGCACCGCTCCCGGAGAGGGTCAAACCTGCCGGCGCGCAAATGTGAAGCGACCGTCGGATGTCGTGCCATTGGGGCTGATGGGATGGTCATGAACAACCCATGCAGGAGGCAATAGATGGGATCTCTGGTATTGACGGTGGGCACTGGCTCCACCTGGGCGATGCGGGCTGCGCTGGTGCTGGCCATGAGCGGGCTGGAGTGGCAGGAGCAGGTGTTCGATCTGGAAGATGCCAAGGATCTGCAGCGGCTCAAACGGCTGGCCCCCGCCGGCCTGGTGCCCTGGCTCGATCACGAGGGCGTGCGGGTGCACGACTCGCTGGCCATCGCCGAGTACCTGCACGAGCTCTGCCCCGATCGCTGGCTCTACCCCGAAGCGCAAGCCGAGCGGGCGCTGGCCCGCAGCCTCTGCGCCGAGCTGCACGCCGGTTTTAGCCAGATCCGTACCCTGCTGCCCTTCTTCCTCGGCGCCCCGACCCGCAGCGAACCGCCGGTGGAGGCCATCGGCGAGCTGGCCCGGCTGCAGACCATCTGGTCCCAGGCGCGGGGCCCCTTCTATTTTGGCGAGGCGGGGATCCTCGATGCCTTCTATGCGGTGATGGCCTACCGGCTGGCGAGCTACGGCATCCAGCTGCCCGGCCAGGCGGGCGCCTATCAGCAGGCGCTGCTGGCCTGGCCGCTGTGGCAGCAGACCCTGGTCAAGGCGCGTCTGCAGTGGCCGGCGGCCGCCCGTCAGCCGCAGTGAACCCGCGGGCACAACCGTTGTAAACAGTTTGTCTGAACGGCTGGTGTAAACAGAGAGGGGAGCCACTGGCTCCCCTCTCTGTTTGGGTTTGATTCCTTAAGCTGGATTACGGCTGGCGGCCGGCGAACACCACCACCACCTTGTCATCCCCCTTTTCCCGCACGAAGGCATAGGGGCTGTCGGCCAGTTTCTTGTGGCTGCCCGCCGCTACCGCCGGGTGGGCGGCGCGGAACTGGCCGAGCCGCTGCCAGTGCTTGACCAGCTCGGCTTTCTCGCCGCCGGCCAGTTCCTGCCAGTTCATGTCAGAACGCAAGCCTTGATCGAACACGCCGCCATCCTTGGCGAGCCCGCGGCCGGACTCATCGCCGTAGTAGATCTGGATGCCGCCCGGCAGCAGCATGAAGCTGCTGGCGACCCGGCGCTGCAGCGGCACGTCCTGATAGTCGCCGAAGAACAGTTTGGTGTCGTGGGAGCTGATGTAGCTCAGCACGTTGAACTCGGGATCCTGATTGATGCGGCTGGCATAGCCGGCATAGGTGGGCTCGGCGCTGGCCAGGCACTGGGCCTGGGGCAGGGCGAACTCGCGCTGATAATCGAAGTTGATCAGCGAATCGAAGCCATTTTGATACCAGAAATCCTTGGCCACCCCGTGATCCCACACCTCACCCACCATGTAGAAGGGCAGATCGTCGAGCTTCCTGGTCGGGTTGGCGGCTTTCCACTCCTTGAGGGCGGCGGTGCCGGCCTGCTTGAGGCGGGCCCAGACGGCGGGCTCCAGGTGTTTGACGGTGTCGGCTCTGAAGCCGTCGATGCCGAAGCGGCGCACCCAATCGGTGTGCCAGGCAATGAGATAGTCGCTCACGGTGGCGTTGGGCAGTGCCTTGGCCCTGGTGTCCTGTTTGGCCGCCAGCAGCGGCGGCAGCCCCACCGGCTTGGTGGATTCGGTCAGAAAGTCCGGCAGCCCCGCCACCGAGCCGGTGACATCATCTGTGCCGGGCTGCGGGTAGCCGGGCAGGCCGGCCCGCACCCAGTCACCGCTCCACCACTGGTCCCATTTCGGCGACTGGTAATCGATGAACTGGTTGTAGCCATGCCAGTTGAGACCGCCGCTCGGGCGCCACTGGTTCCAGGTGGTCGGTAGTTTGGCTGTGTTTTGGGCCAGATCGGTGAGCCCCAGATCTTGCAGGTCGGCGAGGGTGGCGTAGCCGGCATGGTTCATCACCACGTCGAGGATGATGCGCATGCCGCGCTTGTGGGCCTCGTCCACCAGGGTCTTCAGGCTCTCCTCGTCGCCGTAGTTGGGGTCGATTTTGGTGAAGTCGAGCGCCCAGTAGCCGTGGTAGGCGTAGAAGGGGAAGTTGCCCTGCTCACCACCGCCGATGAAGCCGTGCACCTGCTCCACCATGGGGGTGATCCAGATGGCGTTGATGCCAAGCTGCTTGATGTAGTCGAGCTTGGCGGTCAGCCCCTTGAAGTCGCCGCCATGCCAGGTGGCCACTTCATCCTGCCCGTCCTTTTGGCGACCGAAGCTGTGGTCGTTGGCGGGATCGCCGTTGTTGAAGCGGTCGGTCAGCAGGAAATAGACGCTCGCCTGATCCCAGCTGAAGGGGGCCGCCGTGACTGCCTTGACCGGTTCGAGCAGCAGCAGGCCGCCGCTCTCTTTACTGGGTGTCAGGGTCAGCTTGCCGCCCTTGACCACACCTTGCTGGCCGGAGTAGGCATCCTGCAGTTGGGTGCCGTCGGGCCAGACTCCTTTCAGGGATACGGTCACCGGGCCACCATCCCAGCTGATGCAGGGCTCCGCTGGCGGCTGGCGCTTGAACTCGCTCTTCTTGGTGGCCCGCAGCACCTTGAGGCTGGGGGTATCCGGGTTGAAGGTGAACTCATAATCCCCCGCCAGCATCACCCGCAGGTTGAAGTGCTGCCCCTTGCTGCACTTGTCCATGGGCTGGGCGGTGCCGAAGGGGAGCGGTTTGGCCTCGCTCGGGCCGAAGCTGGTGCCGCAACTGTTGCCCGCGTCGCTGATGCGGATCTGGTGGCTCCCCTTGGTGAGCGGATGGGTCAGCTGCACCGCCCCCTTGTCCAGCGCCAGTGGCGTGCCGACCGGCTGGTCATCCACGTAGAGGCGCACCTCGGCGGCCATGGCCTGATGGAGAAAGAGGGGGCAGGCCAGCAGGGCGAGCCAGAGGGAAGAAACCGAGGGGGTGCGACGCATAAGCCATTCCTTGCTGGGGTTAAGCGGACCAGATTGCCGTCAATGGGGCTCATTCTAGGAGGCATGAGGGCGCGCTTGGACAGGCAAACCGTCGATTTGTGACATCAGTTCAAATGGTTACGTTTTCAAGAGTGGAAAAGTGTGAGCGAGGTGTCGTGCCCATAAAAAAAGCCGGTCGATAGACCGGCTTGTTGCATTGCCACCTTCGTCACACGGTGAAGAACTTGAAGTTGACGAAGGCCACCGCGATGAAGGAGGCCACCATGCCGCTCAGGCAGAGCACGGCCGGGCGAATGGCCGGCCAGCGATGAGTCAACAGCACGATCGCCAGCATGGTCGGATAGAGGCCGAACATGTAGCGCGGTATGGCATTGAGCCCTGTCATCAGCGGAATGGTGCAGCAGATGAACATCAGGGTCGCCTCGGCCCAGCGCTTCTGGCTGAACAGATAGAGGTTCAGCGCCCAGCCGAACATCACCATGATGGAGAGGTAGGATTTGCGCCCGCCCAACTCGAAGCCGCTCAGCCACCAGTCCAGCGGGCTGTCCATGTAACGGCCCCAGGCCACCTGGATGTGCTTGAAGGCCAGCGCGTCACCGGTGAGGTGATAGAGATAGAACATGTAGGCGAACAGGCCGAGCGGGATCATCCAGAGGGTGAACACCACCTTGAAGGCGCGCTCGGTGAAGCGGAAGAACTCGCGCCAGCCGTAGGCCTGCAGCGCCAGGATCAGCACCGGGAACACCATCATCACCCCCAGGTTGCGGGTGGCGGAGATGAAGACGCCGAGCAGGGCCACCATCAGCCACTGCTGGCGATAGGCGAACAGGAACATCCCCAGCATCAGCGCCATGAACATTGACTCGGTATAGCCGGAGACGAAGTAGGCGGAGAAGGGGGAGAAGGCGAGCAGCCAGACGCCGAAGCGGGCGGTATCGTCACCCAGCTTTAGCTGGCGCAGTACCAGCAGCATCAGCGGCAGGCTGGCGAAGAAGGCCAGGTTGGCCACCAGCATCAGGCCGATCAGGCTCTCGACGTTGAGCAGGTTGGAGAGGGTGCCGGAGATCATCGGGTAGAGCGGCATGAAGGCCCAGTTGGCCGCGTTGCCCTTGCTCAGCCAGCGCGGGTAGAGGTCGTAGCCGTTCTCGATGATGCGCTGGAACCAGACACAGTCAAACTGGCAATAGGCCTGCAGCGGGCCTATGTCGGTGGCGCCGTAGAGCTGGACGCCGAAGTAACCCATGCCGTACAGGGCAACCCGGCTCAGCACGAAGGCGGCGATGATCATCAGCCAGTCGCGACCGCTGATGCGAAGTGACGGGCGATAGGGCGCCACCTGGTCGGGGGCAGTGGTGGTAGTCGTGTCATTCATCAGGCAAATACCCAGATCCTGGAGAGGAGGTAGGTGAGCACGGTGACCGTCAGGGTGGCGATCACCACCGGCAACAGACCGGAAAGACCCGCAAACAGCAGACCGCTCAATATCAGGTTACGCACCGCCAGCGAGAAGAGGGCGACCAGCAAGAACTTGCTGGCGGCACCCTGCTTCTGGAAGGTGATGTAACGGTGACCGAAGAAGGAGAACCAGAAGGCGATGGCAAAGGCCAGCGTCGTCACCAGGTGCTCCGAGATGGTGGGCCAGGTGTGAAACAGGGCGATGGAGGTGCCCAGATCGACGAGGGTGGCACCCCCGCCGACAAACCCAAAACGTACCAGCCGCCAGAATTCCTCGCGGGAGATCATTGAGAAGCCTGCTCCTGCTGGTCATCAGCGGCCTTAGCGGCAGCTGTCTTCTTGCCGGCGCTCTTCTTGCTGCCGCTGGCGGCGTCCTGCTTGGGCTCTTCATCCTGCTTGGCATACTGGCCGTAGACCCCTTCGATGAGGTAGACGGGGCGCTGCTTCACTTCCACGAACATGCGGCCGATGTACTCGCCGATGATGCCGAGCGACAGCAGCTGGATGCCGCCGAGGAACAGCACCACCGACATCAGGGAGGCGTAACCCGGCACGTCGATGCCGAAGAAGACCACCTGAGTGACGATCTTGAGGATGTAGAGGAAGGCGACGAAGGAGACACCGACGCCGACGTAGCTCCATACCCGCAGCGGCCAGCTGGAGAAGCTCATCAGGCCGTCGAGGGCGAAGTTCCACAGCTTCCAGTAGTTGAACTTGGTCTCGCCAGCATGGCGGGCGGGGCGCTCGTAGGGCACACCGACGGCGCGGAAACCTGCCCAGGCGAACAGCCCCTTCATGAAGCGGTTGCGCTCTGGCAGCTGCTTGATCGCCTCGACCACCTTGCGGTCGATCAGGCGGAAGTCACCGGCGTTCTCCGGCAGCTTGGTGCTGGTGGAGAGGGCGTTGAAGAAGCGGTAGAAGCCGCCGGCGGTGAGGCGCTTCATCGGAGTGTCGGCGCTGCGATCCACCCGGATGCCGTAGACGGTGTCGTAGTCGCCGGTCTGCCACAGCTTGACGAATTCGAGAATGAGAGAGGGCGGATCCTGCAGGTCCACGTCCATCGGCACCACGGCATCGCCCTTGGCGTGATGCAGGCCGGCGGTCATGGCTGCCTCCTTGCCGAAGTTGCGGGCCAGGTTGACCAGGGTGACGCGCGGGTCGCGGGCGATGGCCTGCTCGACCACCTCACGGGTGCGGTCGCGGCTGCCGTCGTTGACGAATACTATTTCCAGCTGATCCTTGAGCGGCGCCAGTTCGTTATCTATCGCGTTGATGAAGGCATCTATGCTCTCTTCCTCGTTGTAAACGGGAACGATCAGAGAGAGTCGAAAATCGGCATGCGACATGAAAACTTCCTTATTTGGAAAATTATTTTATAAAACAGCGTATTGGAGAATACGTCTTACTGGGCGACGGTCAAGCGCACCGACTGGACATTGAGCGGTGTCGGGGCGGAGAGCGCCAGAAAGTTGGGACGCTTGGGATCCGAGGTCAGCGACTCGCCCGGCAGGCTGAGACGGATCTCGTTGATGCCGGCCTTGGCCAGCTTGACGGTGGTGGTGAAATCGTGACCCAGCGCCACCTTGAGCAGGGCGCCGGCCTGCGGGCTGTTGACCCGGGCCTGGATGGTCAGCTGTTCCGGTTGTGCCTGCTGTTTGGGCAGCACGAAATAGAGGCCGCCCTGGCCGCTCAGTTCGGTGCCATCCGCGCTCGGTTTCTTGGCCCAGCCTTCGCTGGAGAGGAAGCGGCTCGGCTTGGTCAGATTGAGCTCGTTGCCGGGCTGGTAGGTCATGCTGGAGTTGTGCTCCCAGAAGCGGGTCTTGCCTTCCAGGTAATAGAGCTTGTAGGCCAGGCTCACGTTGGGGTGGGCGGCCAGATAGAGGGTGTAGAGATAGAAACCACTCAGCGCCATGATGGCGGTCAGAAAACCAAACTTTTTGTACGTCATATCACTCTCTGCGCCTCACGGTTTGTAGGCTGATTTCGCGCATATGCTAATCCAATTGCAAAAAAAGCATAGTGGATCACAAAAATATATTTGGTCACATATTAACCCCTTTCTGATTGGTGTTCCAAATGTTGCTTCCCTCTCTTTTTAACTAGTCCCCAGGCCCTGTTGTGGCGGGCCGGCCGGGCCCCTTTTCTGCTCGGGCGATGCCGCTTTTTCGGTGCCCCGATCATGGTCTGCATCCCTGTGGCAGGATCTGTCGCCATTTTGCCGAGGCCGATTTATGATGAGCTGATACGCCGTCAAGGATGACCCATGAAGCTGAAACTCTGCTGCTGGATGCTCTGGTTGCTGACACCGCTGGTATCGGCAAATGCGCTGTGCCCTGTTCCCTTGCGGATCGGTTATGACAACTGGCCGCCCTATCACTATTACCTCGAGTCCGCGGCCGGCAAGAAAGAGCTGCAGGGCTTTGCCATCGAGGCGCTCAACGCCATGCTCAAACGGCTGGATTGCAAGGCCAGCTACGTGGAGATGCCCTGGAAACGGGTGTTGCACGGCCTGGAGTTGGGGGTAGTCGACATCGCCATGGAGGCCTACTTCAACGAGGATCGTGCCCGTTATGCCTGGTTTTCCGATGCCTACAATCCGGGCCGCAGCGTGCTCTGGATCCGCAAGTCAGACGCCTATGCCGACACCGATCTGGCGAGCTGGCTGGCCAATGGGCATACTCTGGGGATCACCAAGGACTACTACTACGGCGCAGAAATCAGCGAGCTGCTGCGCCGTTATGCCGCCCAGGTGAGCGTGGTCAACGACGAGCAGAACTACGGCAAGCTGGTGTTGGGTCGCATCGACGGTTTTCTCGGCGATGTGCTGGCCACCCCCTGGGGCTTGAAGAAGGAGGGGCTGAGCGATCTGATCGTCCCCCATGCCATGGCCGTATATGAAGCACCGACCTTTTTCATGTTCAGCAAGAAACGGCTGTCCCCCGAATTCGTGCGGGAGTTCAATCGCGAACTGGCCAAATTTAAAGCAACAAATGAGTATGACATTATCTGGCGGCGCTATGCGCCCGCCGGCTAGCAAAGTCGCGGGCATTCACGCATGATGAGCGCCTTGACCGCCGGGTCTGACGGATTGAAGTGAACCAATCTTGAGGTAAGCATGGGGAAGAAGTATTGGCTGGCATTGGCAAACCTGATCTGGCTGGGCTGCTGGCCAGCTGCCATGGCACAGGCCAGCGAAGGCCAGGTGGTGGTGAGCAATGCGGCGGAGCAGCACGACTGGTATCAGAACCGGACGGCGGAGCAGGCCAGGCAAGAGCTGGAGCAGCAACTGCAGGAGGCCGTGCTGGCCCAGCTGCACCCGGATTTCTATACGCTCTGGAAGAAGCTGCAGGCCAAGCCGGCAGATCAGCGTGGCGCCCTCTATGACGAGGCGTTTGGCAAGCTGGCCCGGTTCCAGCAGGCCTGGCGCGCCATGGATCTGGTCTCCCGCGAGCAGATGCAGACCCTCAAACTCAATCTGAACAAGCCGCTGGCTCACGAGCCGGCCGGCGACAACCTGCTGGAACAGGTCAAGCAGCTCAGACCCCAGGTCGCGGAATACGAGGCGGTGCGCGAGGAAGTGCGCAAGCTGCTGGCGCTGCCCATGGCCAAGAAGTGGCCGACCCTGACCATGCCAACCCTGCGAGCCGGCGAGGTTTCCCCGGAGCTGGGCCAGATCCGCTCCATCCTCAACGAGCTGGGCGACACGGCCCCGCGCCATGACGACGCAACCTACGACGACGACACCCTGCAGGCGGTCAAGCAGTTCCAGCGCCGCCACGGCCTGACCGCCGACGGCATCATAGGCCGGCAGACCCGCAGCTGGCTCAACACCGGGCCCGAGGTGCGCGCCAGTCTGCTGCTGCGCAACCTGTGGCGACGTGACCTGGTGGATCAGCTCTCCGGTGCCCGCTACGTGCTGGTCAACATCCCCGACTATCGGCTGAGCGTGGTGGAGTCCGGCAACGAGGTGTTTACCAGCCGGGTGATCGTCGGCAAGGAGCAGCGAGCTACCCCGATCCTCGCCAGCGAGATCCGCTCCATCGTGCTCAACCCGGCCTGGCACGTGCCGCGCTCCATCCTGAGCAAGGACATTCTGCCCAAGCTGGGGCGTGACCCCGCCTACCTCAATCGCGAGCAGTTCGAGGTGATCGACGGCGAAGGCAATCCGGTGCAGTTCACCGAAGAGGGCTGGCAGCAGGCATTGGCGTCCGGTTTCCCCTATCGTCTGCGGCAAAAGCCGGGCGATCACAATGCACTGGGTCGCTACAAGTTCTATCTGCCCAACAACGAGGCGATCTACCTGCACTCGACTCCGCGCAAGGCGCTGTTCGAGCAGGGCGCGCGCGCCTTCAGTTCGGGTTGCATCCGGGTGGAGCACGCCGACGATCTGGCCGAGTTGCTGCTGGCGGACTCCCGCTACCAGCCCGACAAGGTGGCCAGCATCCTGAAAGAGAGCCAGACCAAGTGGCTGCCGCTGACCACTCCGATCCCGGTGTTCACCGTCTACTGGAGCAGCTGGATCGACGAGGAGGGGCGTCAGCAACTGCGCAACGACATCTATGGATTTGATCGAGTCAGCTACCAGAGTCGCCTGCTGTGATCCTCGCCACAGAGTGAAAAGCCCGGCCTGCGCCGGGCTTTTTCATGGCCCCTTGCGGTTTGACAGCGGCCGGCTCGGCGGGTAGTTTCAAGCGCCTGTATCAAATTCATTCAACGGTTTCACCTCAACATTGCGATGGACGGACAAGGGATGCTTGATCAAGAGATAAGCCGACGTCGCCTGCTGCTGGGTGCCGGTTGCCTGCTGGGGGGCTCGCTGTTGTCCTTCCCCGCCATGGCGAGCCGCAGTACGGCGGGACGTGAACTCAGCTTCTTCAATCTCAATACCGGCGAGCGGGTGCGCACCAGCTACTGGGAAGATGGCCGCTATCTGAAAGACGGGCTGGCCGAGCTCAACCACATCTTTCGCGACTACCGTCGCAACGAAGTGTTCAACATCGACAGGAAGCTGTTCGACCAGCTCTACCTGCTGCAGCACAAGCTGGGTCGCCACGGCGAAATCCAGCTCATCTCGGGCTATCGCTCCCCCGTGACCAATCGCCAGAAGCGCAGTCGCAGCCGCGGGGTAGCCAAGCACAGCTACCACACCCTGGGGCAGGCGGTGGACGTGCGGATCCCCGGGGTACAGCTGGCGCACCTGCGCAAGGCGGCGCTCCATCTCAAGGTGGGCGGCGTCGGTTACTACCCGAGCGACAACTTCGTGCATCTCGACACCGGGCCCGTGCGCAGCTGGTAACGGCGGTTTGCTGGCCGCATCGGCCCGGCGGGTGACTGGTCAGCGGGGTGGTCGAGCTGGTAGGCTCTGGACACCATGCAGAGGAGAACCAGATGAAACATATTTTGCTTGGCGGGCTGATTGCCCTGCTGCTGACCGGCTGTGGCAAGCTCAACCGCGAAAACTACGACAAGCTCAAGATGGGGATCAGCTACGCCGAGGCGAGCAGCATCCTCGGCAAGGCCGAGCGTTGTGACGATGCGCTGGGCACTACCAGCTGCATCTGGGGCGACGAGGGCAAGAACATCAAGATCCGTTTCATCGCCGACAAGGCGACCTTCTTCAGCTCGGAAGGGATCAACTGAGGTAGTTGCAGCCCCCCTGCCCAACAAAAAAGCGCCTGACCGGCGCTTTTTTGTTGGCTGTGATCCGTACCGGCTCGCCAGAAGCTGGCGCGCTCAGTGCGCGGCGTACTGATAGTGAAAGGTGGGCAGCCCCCACTTGAAGCGAACCGCCAGCAGGCGCAGCACGAAGCCGATGCCGATGGCACCGAAGGCGGCCCAGTCGTTGGGCAGGCCCTGATCCAGCGCCAGGCAGTAGAGGGCGGCGGTCACCAGCGAGATGGCGGCATAGAGCTCGCGGCGAAACACCAGCGGAATGCGCTGGCAGAGCAGATCCCTGAGCACGCCGCCGAAGGCCCCCGTCACCACCGCCATGATGCAGGCGATGCCGGCGCCGTGACCCATTTCCAGCGCCCTGGCCGCACCGAAGATGGAGAAGACCACCAGCCCCAGGGCATCGAGCGCCATGAACAGCTTGCCGAGATAGCGCATCAGCGGTGCCGAGATGACGCCGGCCATGGCCGCGCCGGCGACCAGCAGCACATACTCCGGGTGTTCGACCCAGAGCAGGGGGTAATGGCCCAGCAGCACATCGCGGATGGTGCCGCCTCCGATGGCCGTCGCCGAGGCGATGATCACCACGCCGAACAAATCCATCCGTCGCCGGCCCGCGGCCAGCGCGCCTGTCATCCCTTCGGCCACCAGGCCCAGCAAGAAGAGTGCATGTAACATGAGATATCCCAGGGTGCGAGAAAGGCCCGCATCCTAACAATCTAGCGCTGGCTGGACAAGCAAACTCATATATGCATTAGATTAAGTAATGAAAAGGGGGCTTTCGCCCCCATTTTTCATCATGCTTGTCCGGGTCAGCGCTTGAGCTGTTCGCTGCGGTAGTGATCGACCCACATGGCGGTGGCGCCGCAGATGGCGACCGGCATCACGAACAGGTTCACCACCGGGATGGCGGAGAAGAGGGTGACCAGGGCGCCGAAGCTCAGGCACTTGCCGCGGCGCTGCTTGAGGGCATCGCGCATGGTGATGAAGTCGATCTTGTGATTGTCGAACGGATAGTCGACATACTGGATTGCCATCATCCAGGCGCTGAACAAGAACCAGAGCACAGGCGCCAGGGTCTGGCCCACCACCGGAATGAGGAACAGGATCAGGCAGCCGATGGCCTTGGGCAGGTAGTATTTGAGCTTGATCCACTCGCGGCCGAAGGTGCGTGGCACATCCTTGACGATGTCCAGCATGCCGGTGTCGTTGGCGGCCTCGCCAGTGAGCGCCTGCTCCACCTTCTCCGCCAGCAGGCCGTTGAAGGGGGCGGCTATCCAGTTGGCCACCGAGCTGAACAGGAAGGAGAAGACCACCAGTATGGTAATGAGGGCGATGGGCCAGAGCAGGTAGTCCAGCCAGTCGAGCCAGCTCGGGATCTGCTGGTGCAGCCAGGCGAACAGGCCATCCAGCTGCAGCAGCAGGGCGTAGAAGGCCCCGGCAAACAGCACGAAGTTGACCAGCAGGGGGATCAGCACGAAGGTGCGGATGCCGGGCTGGCGAATGAGGGAGAAGCCGCGCAGAAAGTAGTCTGCACCGCTGATCGAGTCTTTTACCATACGGGGGGAGTGGCTCATCGGAGCTCCATCTGTTCATGGGAAACTGCCAGCATATTACAAACAAGCTTTTGATTTGGTAAAGTCGCCTGCCCGCCTCCTCTTTATTTCGTTACCGACATAGGCCGCCATGCGTCTGAAATTGATCAAACTCGCCGGCTTCAAGTCGTTTGTCGAGCCGACCCGCATCGAACTCAACGCCGACATGACTGCCGTGGTGGGGCCCAATGGCTGCGGCAAATCCAACGTCATCGACGCTGTGCGCTGGGTGCTGGGGGAGAGCTCCGCCCGCCATCTGCGTGGCGAGAACATGACCGACGTCATCTTCAACGGCTCCATCAACCGCAGCGCCCACGGCCGCGCCTCGGTGGAGCTGGTGTTCGATAACCCCCACAACCGGGTACCCGGTGAGTTCGGCCGCTTTACCGAGATCTCGGTGCGCCGCGAAGTGCTGCGCGACGGCTCCAACCACTACCAGATCAATGGCCAGAAGTGCCGCCGCAAGGACGTGACCGACCTCTTCCTCGGCACCGGCCTCGGGCCGCGCAGCTACGCCATCATAGAGCAGGGCACCGTCAGCAGGCTGGTGGAGTCCCGCCCCGCCGATCTCAAGCTGTTCATGGAAGAGGCTGCCGGGGTCTCCCGCTACAAGGAGCGGCGCCGGGAGACCGAACAGCGCATCCGCCATACCCAGGAGAACCTGGAGCGCCTCGGCGACATTCGCGGCGAACTGGGGTCGCGCCTCGACCATCTTAAGGCCCAGGCTGAGACCGCCGAGCGCTACAAGCAGCTCAAGAGCCGCAGTCGCGCTGCTCGCGCCGAGCTGATCGGCTCGGAATTGTGGGCGCTGGAGACGCGTCTGGGCGAGGCCAAGACCGAACTGGCCCAGACCGAGCAGGCGCTGGCGGCCCTCGATGCCAAGCGCACCACTGATGAGGGGCGCCACGTCACCCTGTCGGTCGCCCGCCAGGAGGCGCAGGCCGAGCAGGCCAGCCGTCAGCAACAGATTTTTCTCGGCGGCCAGGCCATCGCCCGCCTCGAGCAGCAGCAACTGCACCAAACCGAACTCGGTCGAGACTGGCAGGCAAGGCGGCAGGCCCTCGGTGAGCGCATCGAGGGGCTCAAGACCCAGCTGGCCGGCCAACTGGAACAACTGGGCGAAAGCACTCTGCAGGGGGAGGTGGCGTCGGCGCGCCTCGAGCAGTGTGAGCAGTTGCTTACCGACCAGCAGAGTGTGCGCACGGCGGCGGGCGAGCGGCTCGAGCAGGCGCGCCAGCGCCAGCAGCAGTGGCAGCAGCAGCTTGGCCAGTTGCAGGGGCGGCTCAACCAGACCCGCGCCGAGGTGAACGGCCTGCAGGAGCTGCAGGCCAAGACCCGGCTGGCCCGTCTCAAGCTGGAAGATGAACAGGCCGGGCCCCTCGGCGGGGAGGGGGAGAACCTGCAACCGGCGCTCGATGCGCTGGCGGCGACGCTCTCGCTCTCCCGCGCCCGCCATGAAGAAGCCGAAGCGGCGTGGCAGGCCGGCGTGGCCCGTCATGAAGAGCTCAAGGCAGAGCAGGGGCGCCAGCAGGGTTTGCTGCGCGAGCTGGAGGCTCGCCTCGCCACTCTGGATCAGATCCTGGGGGAGCAGATGGCGGGCGCCACCCTGGCGGATCGGCTGCAGGTCCCCCCCGAGTGGGCCCGGGGGCTGGACAAGGTGCTCGGTCGCTGGTTAACCGCCACCCCGGCGGACGAGTGCAATCTGGCGCAATCCGGGCTCTGGATTGGTCCGGCCCGACCGGCGGTTGCCGGCACCCTGGCGGCGCAACTGGGCGGTGAGCACATACCCGCCTTCCTCAACGCTATCTGGCTGGCAGAGAGCCGGGAGGAGGCGCAGGCCCGCCTGCACAGCCTCTCTGCCGGTGAGTCGCTGCTCACTCCTGCCGGTGATTGGTTCGGCCCCAACTGGGCGGATCTGGGGGAGGGCATGGCCCTCGGCACCCTGGCGCTGCTCGGCGAACGTGAGCGGTTGCACAGCGAGCTGGTCGCGGGCCGGGAGGCGCTGCGCCGGCTCGATGAACAGTTTGCCGCTGCCGATGCGGCGCGGGCCCAGCTGCACAGCGCCCATGAACTGGCCCAGCGCACCCTGCGCGAGCAGGAGCAGCAGTGGCAGCAACTGCGCGAGGCCTGGAGCCTGCGCGAAGGGCAGCGCCAGGCGCGGTTGCAGCGCCTCGGCCAGCTGGGAGAGGAGTTGATCCGGCTGGATAAGGAGCAGGCTGAGGAGGCGCAGCGGCTAGTGTCGGCCGGGGAGCGGCTTGAGCAGGATGAAGCGGCCCTCGGCGAGCTGCAGGAGCAGGGGGAGCTGCTTGCCGAGGCGCTGCTGCTCGCCCAGGAGCAGGCGAGCACGGCGGATCGCGCTGTGGAAGAGGCCCGCCTGCGTCGTGAGCAGCAGCAAGCCGCCTGCCAGCGGCTGCAACTGGAGCAGCAGAACCAGCGCCAGCTCATCACCCTGCGCGAGCAGGAGCTGGCCCGCCTCGGGCTGGAGCTGGCCGAACTCAAGGAGCCGGGGGCCACTTCGAGTCAGGATCTGTCGCCCCTGCTGGCCGAGCAGCGCAGCCTCGAGGCGCAGCAACTTGCCTGTCATCAGCGGCTTGCAGAATTGGAGCGCCAGTTGACCGAGCTGGAGCAGGCCAGAAGCGCCGATCACAAGCAGCTGGTGCAGATACAGGAGAAGCTGGCGACCCTGCGGCTCGAGCGCGAACGCAACCTCACCCGCCGACAGGGGCTGCACGAGCAGTTCGAAGAGCTGGGGGTACGGCTGGTGGATCTCGATCAGGCGGTGCTGATAGCGGCTGATCGCGGCAAGCTGCGCCAGGAGATCCAGACCCTGGAGGCGCAGGTGGAGGCGCTTGGCGCCATCAACCTGGCGGCGCTGGAGGAGTATGAAGAGGCGAAGACCCGCGCAAGCTACCTGGAAAACCAGTGCCAGGATCTGGAGCAGGCGCTGGAAACCTTGAGCCAAGCCATTAAAAGAATTGATAAAGAGACACAAATACGCTTCCGTGACACTTTCGATAAGGTCAACGAAGATTTAAAATCCCTGTTTCCAAAAGTGTTCGGTGGGGGCAGTGCCTGGCTTGAGCTCACCTCCGATGATCTTTTGGAGGCCGGAGTGAGCATCATGGCGAGACCTCCGGGTAAGAAGAATGCTACCATTGCCCTGCTTTCCGGGGGGGAGAAGGCGTTAACCGCTCTTGCGCTGGTTTTTGCCATCTTCAGACTCAATCCGGCACCTTTCTGTCTGCTGGATGAGGTGGATGCACCGCTCGATGAAGTGAACGTCGGTCGCTTCTGTTCTCTTGTCAAAGAGATGTCGAGCACAGTACAGTTCGTTTACATCAGTCATAATAAGGTCTCCATGGAGATGGCTGAGCAGCTGGTTGGCGTCACGATGCAAGAGCCCGGGGTTTCGCGCATAGTGTCGGTCGATATCGGTGAAGCCGTCGCTTTGGCTGAGCAAAACTAGAAAGAGAAGCAGCTAATGCAGGAATTGCGTTACATCTTGGTTGCCCTGGGCGGTATTGCCATCGCGGCATTGCTCATTCACGGGTTGTGGAGCAACAGAAAGAATCGTCAGGCACCGATCAAAGAGAAACCTCTGGGTCGGATGGAATCCAAATCACGGGACCGTGACAACGACGCCTTCGACAGTGATGGCATCGGTCAGGTGCGAGTGGTCAGCGGTGGCCGTCGTGCCGAGCCCAAGCTCCACCATGATGAACCCCGCCAGCCGGACGTCAGCCGTCGCGCCCCCGCGCCCGCCTTCGATGATGAAGAAGATGATGACGCCGATCTGCCGCCGCCCGTGGTACGCAAGCCTGCCGCTCGCCCCGTGCCCCCGCCTCCCGTCTATGAAGAGGAGGAGTATGAGGAGCCGGTCGCCGAGCCCGTCGAGGAAGTCCCGGCCGCGCCGGTACGCAAGCCTGCCCAGGTGATCCGTCGTACCCCGGTCCACCGTTCCCGTCCCCAGCGCGAGCCGCTGCTGCAGCCGCTGGACGAAGAGCCGCTGGTGGAGCCAGCCTACGCCACCGCGCCCACCTTCGGTGCCCGTGAACAGGCCCAGGCCGCTGCGCCCGAATACAAGGCGCAGCCCCGTTACGCAGCCCCCGAGCCTGCCTACGAGGAGCCCGCCTATGAAGAGCCGGTGCAGGAGCCGCAGATTGAACGTCAGCCGGTCGAGAAGATCTGGCAGGATGTCTATGTCATCAACCTGATGGCGCGCCCCGGCCACGACCTGCAGGGGGCGACCCTGATCTCTTCCCTGCTGGCGCTGGGCTTCAAGTTTGGCGAGATGGACATCTTCCATCGCCACGAGGATCTCAACGGCAAGGGCGAAGTGCTCTTCTCCATGATCAACATGGTCAAGCCGGGTACCTTCAACCCGTACCGGATGGAGCAGTTCACCACTCCGGGTGTGTCGCTCTTCATGCAACTGCCGCTGCGCAGCAACGCAGCCTTTGCCTTCGAGCACATGCTGCAGTCTGCCGACCAGCTGGCCAGCGATCTCGATGCCATGCTGACTGACGTGGATCGCAGCCCGCTGAGTGACGAGACCATCGCCCGTTACCGGCACGAGCTGGCCGCCTACGAGGCCAGTCGCGACTAATACGCCAGGCGGGTCGAATGAATCAAAAGTGCGGTACCCAGGTGCCGCATTTTTATTGCTCCGCTGGCCGGTTTTTTCATCACACTTCGAGACTTTTTCATGAGCGATATCCTCTCCCGCCACCGTCAACTGTGTGAGCTGCTTACCGAATATGGGCATCAGTACTATGTGCTGGACAACCCCACAGTGCCGGATGCCGAATACGACCGCCTGATGCGCGAGCTGATCGCGCTGGAGGCCGACCATCCCGAGCTGAAAACCCCGGCCTCGCCGAGCGTGAGGGTGGGCGGTCAGCCGCTCACCGCCTTCAAGCAGGTGCGCCACGAGATCCCCATGCTGAGCCTGGACAACGTGTTCAGCAGCGAAGAGCTGCAGGCGTTTGAACAGCGCATGAGCGATCGCCTCAAGCGGGAGGTCAATTTCACCTTCTGCTGCGAGCCCAAGCTGGATGGCCTGGCGGTGAGCCTGCTCTATGTGGACGGCCAGCTGGTGCAGGCCGCCACCCGGGGCGATGGCACCACGGGTGAGGAGATCACCGAGAACGTGCGCACCATCAAGGCCATTCCCCTGACCCTGCGTGGCGAGGGGTGGCCGGCTCGGCTGGAAGTGCGCGGCGAGGTGTTCATGCCCAAGGCGGGGTTCGAGGCGATGAACGCCAGGGCGCTGGCCGCCGGCGAGAAGGTGTTCGTCAATCCGCGCAACGCCGCCGCCGGCAGCCTGCGCCAGCTCGATTCACGCATCACCGCCAGCCGCCCGCTCAGCTTCTACGCCTATGGGGTGGGGGTCGGTGGCGAGTTGCTGGGAGATTCCCACTACGGCCGCCTCACCCGGCTCAACACCTGGGGGCTGCCGCTCAGCCCGGAGGTGAAACTCAAAGAGGGGGCTGCCGGTTGTCAGGCGTTCCATGACGATATCCTGGCCCGCCGTGGCGCACTCCCCTACGAGATCGACGGCGTGGTCTACAAGGTGGATGCCATTCCCCTGCAAGAGGAGCTCGGCTTCGTGGCCCGTGCACCGCGCTGGGCCACCGCCCACAAGTTCCCGGCCCAGGAGGAGATGACCCTGCTCGAAAACGTCGAGTTCCAGGTCGGTCGCACCGGCGCCGTGACCCCGGTGGCCAAGCTCAAACCCGTGTTCGTCGGCGGCGTCACCGTCTCCAACGCCACCCTGCACAATGCCGACGAGATTGAGCGCCTTGGCGTCATGATCGGCGACACCGTGATCGTGCGCCGGGCCGGGGACGTGATCCCGCAGATCGTGGCGGTGGTGGAGGCCCAGCGTCCAAGCGATGCCCGTGAAATCCTCTTCCCGACCGAGTGCCCGGTGTGTGGCTCGGCGGTAGAGCGGCTGGAAGGGGAGGCGGTGACCCGCTGCTCCGGCGGCCTGTTCTGCGAGGCGCAGCGCAAGGAGGCGATCAAGCACTTCGCCGCACGCCGCGCCATGGACGTGGACGGCCTCGGCGACAAGATAGTCGAGCAGCTGGTGGACAAGGGGCTGGTGAAGACCCCGGCCGATCTGTTCGGCCTCAATGCCATCCAGCTAGCCGGGCTCGAGCGGATGGGGCAGAAGTCCGCCCTCAATCTGGTGGCGGCCATCGATGCGGCCCGCAGCACCACGCTGCCGCGCTTCCTGTTTGCGCTGGGGATCCGCGAAGTGGGGGAGGCGACTGCGCTGAACCTCGCCAACCACTTCCTCACCCTGGATGCCCTGCGTGCCGCCTCGGTGGAGCAGTTGCTGGAAGTGGCCGATGTGGGGGACGTGGTGGCCAAGCATGTCTACTACTTCCTGCGCCAACCCCACAACATCGAGGTGCTGGAGGCTCTGCTGGCCGCCGGTATCCACTGGCCCGCCATCCAGAAGAAGGAGGCAAGCGATCAGCCCTTTGCCGGCAAGACCTTCGTGCTGACCGGCACCCTCACCACCTTGTCGCGCAACGACGCCAAGGCGGCGCTGCAGGCGCTCGGCGCCAAGGTGGCAGGCTCTGTGTCGGCCAAGACCGATGTGCTGGTGGCGGGGGAGGCGGCAGGCTCCAAGCTGGCCAAGGCCCAGGAGCTTGGCATCACCGTCTGGACCGAAGAGGAGCTGCAACAGGCGCTGCAGGGCTGAGTCGCTGGCTCAACCAGATAAACGAAGAACCCGGCCATGCCGGGTTCTTTGTTATGAGGGCAATGATCCGCTCAATCACGCCAGAGGATCTTGTAGCGCCACTTGTCGGGCAGGGTGAGCTGCCAGCGGGCCAGCTCGCTCTTGCTGAACACATACTCGCCGCGCAGGGCAGCCCGCGGCGCCAGAGTCTTGGGCTGGGCTCCCTCCAGAATGGCATTGACCAGCTCGGCCGCCTTGGCCCCCTGATCGTGCCCATCCAGCACCAGGCCGCCGATGGCCTTGCCCTTGCCCACCGTAAACTCCCAGAAGCAGAACAGCGGCACCGGACTGTGGGCACTGGTCCACTCCAGCACCTGGCGTTCATCCACGTGGCGACCCTGCTCATCGATGAGGGTGTGGTAGAGGCCGATAAAGATCGCCTGATAGCCGTTCTGCCTGGCATTGAGCACGGCCTCCTGCCACAGGTCGTAGTCGCCGAGCAGCTGGCTGTTGACCCGGGTCTGGCCGACCCGCAACTCGGTCTGGGTCTTGAACTCATCCTCGATGGCGGTCAGGGCCACGTTGCTCGAATCGAACAGCACCAGTGCCTTCTTGATCCCCCCCATCAGCTGGCTCATCTCGCTGATGTTGCGCTTGAGCAGGGGGCGCTCCAGCACGCCGGTGATCTTGGGGTGGCCGACCAGCCCCTTGTGGCGCGGGTTCTCGTTCATGCCGAGGAACACGACCGGGGTGCCGAGGGAGGCGATGCTGGTGGCCAGGTAGTTGATGGCGTTGTCATCGCCGAGCACCACCAGATCCGGTTTCACCTGGTGGTAGTAGGCGAGCGCCCGTTCGGCGATCTGGTCGAACTCTTCGGCGGGGCGGCGCTTGGTATCCATGTAGAAGTGGCTGATGTGGTGCTCGCCCTTGAGGTTGGCCACCAGGCTGGCGTTGTAGCTCTGATCCCACAGGTACTCGGGATGGTAGCTGCTGATCACCAGGATCTCGGCTGCCCACAGCCGCAGCGACAGGGGGCACAGCAACAGTAGCAGTAGCAGCAACAAAGGCTTGGTCATATGGCTTCCCATCGGCGCAGGGGTGTTGTCATTCATTATGTTCACTCCTGGGCCAGCCGGTGCCGGTCAATTACTGTCGGAGGGGAAATCTTTTTCTCGCTGGCCGGCATCGGGCGCTAGCCCGCACCAGGCTTGGGGGTGGTCTCGTGTGGTACCTTTTATGGCTGGTCGGGAACTGCGCCACTCGCCTCAAAACCTGTTCTGGATCAAGAAATACGCCCCCGCTTTGGTGCCTAATAGACACCACATATAGGGCTGCATTCGTTTTTAATCCCTATATGTTGTGTTATTAAGCTGTGTAAAAGCTGTTCCCTTCTCATCGTCAGCCCAGGCTTGTCAAGCCTCGGCTGAATTTATTTGCGCCGAGGACGAGGCGTGGAGAAGGGGGCCAAACAAGGGTAAGCCGAGGGCGAGAGCCTGGCCTTTTTAACGGGGAAACTCCATGAAACCGGTTGTGATCAAACGTGATGGATGTCGCGCACCATTCAATGCCCAGCTGATTGCCGAGGCGGTGGGCCGAGCGGCGGAGGCGGTCAATCAGGCCAGTCCGGCGCTGGCAGAGCGCATTGCCGCCGCCGTCAGCCAGGAGCTGGAAGGGCGGGGAGAAGTGGACATCCACGAGATCCAGAACCGGGTCGAAAACCACCTGATGGCTTCCGACGACAAGGCCATCGCCCGTGCCTACATCGAATACCGTCACGACCGGGATCAGGCTCGCGAGGCCCGCGGCCGGCTGGCCCAGGAGATCCGCGGCCTGGTTGAGCAGACCAACGCGGCCCTGCTCAACGAGAACGCCAACAAGGATTCCAAGGTGATCCCGACCCAGCGCGACCTGCTGGCGGGCATCGTCGCCAAGCACTACGCCACCAGCCACATGCTGCCCCGCGATGTGGTGCAGGCCCATGAGAGCGGCGATCTGCACTTCCACGATCTCGACTACTCCCCCTTCTTCCCCATGTTCAACTGCATGTTGATCGACCTGAAGGGGATGCTGACCCACGGCTTCAAGATGGGCAACGCGGAGATCGACACCCCCAAATCCATCAGCACCGCCACCGCGGTCACCGCCCAGATCATCGCCCAGGTGGCGAGCCACATCTATGGCGGCACCACCATCAACCGCATCGACGAAGTGCTGGCTCCCTATGTGACCATCAGCTGGGAGAAGCACCGGGAAGTGGCGGTGGAGTGGGGTATCGGCGATGTGGATGCCTACGCCATGGCCCGCACCGAGAAGGAGTGCTACGACGCCTTCCAGTCCCTCGAATATGAGGTGAACACCCTGCACACCGCCAACGGTCAGACCCCGTTCGTCACCTTCGGCTTTGGCCTTGGCGACAGCTGGCAGTCACGCCTGATCCAGCGCGCGATCCTGAGCAACCGCATCGCCGGCCTTGGCAAGAACAAGAAGACCGCCGTGTTCCCTAAACTGGTGTTCGCCATCAAGGATGGCCTTAACCACAAACAGGGCGATCCCAACTACGACATCAAGCAGCTGGCGCTGGAGTGCGCCTCCAAGCGGATGTACCCGGACATCCTCAACTACGACCAGGTGGTCAAGGTGACCGGCTCCTTCAAGACCCCCATGGGTTGCCGCTCCTTCCTCGGTGCCTACGAGGAGCAGGGCGAGCTGGTTCATGAAGGGCGCAACAACTTAGGGGTGGTGAGCCTCAACCTGCCGCGCATCGCCCTGAAATCTCGCGATGAAGCGGATTTCTGGGACAAGCTGGATGCCGCCCTGCGGGTGGCCAAGACCGCGCTGATGTACCGCATCAAGCGCCTCGACGGGGTCAAGGCCCGGGTCGCCCCCATCCTCTACATGGAAGGGGCCTGTGGCGTGCGCCTCAAGGCGGACGACAATGTCAGCGAGATCTTCAAGCACGGTCGCGCCTCCATCTCCCTTGGCTACATCGGGGTACACGAGACCATCAACGCCCTGTTTGGCGATCAGGTGCACCTGTTTGACAGTGCCGAACTGCAGCAGAAGGCCATCGCCATCGTCGAGCGCCTCAAGGCCGCCACCGACGAGTGGAAGGAGGAGACCGGCTACGGTTTCAGCCTCTACTCCACCCCGAGCGAGAACCTCTGCTCGCGCTTCTGCCGCATCGACGCCAAGGAGTTTGGCGTGGTGGCGGGGGTGACTGACAAGGGCTACTACACCAACAGCTTCCACCTCGATGTGGAAAAGCAGGTGAACCCGTACGACAAGCTGGACTTCGAGGCGCCCTATCCGCCCATCGCCAGCGGCGGCTTCATCTGCTACGGCGAGTACCCCAACATCCAGCACAACCTGGAAGCGCTGGAGAACGTCTGGGACTACAGCTATGACAAGGTGCCCTACTACGGCACCAACACCCCCATCGACGAGTGCTACGAGTGCGGTTTTACCGGCGAGTTCGAGTGCACCTCCAAGGGCTTCACCTGCCCGCGCTGCGGTAACCACGACCCGGCCAAGGTATCGGTGACCCGTCGTGTCTGCGGCTACCTCGGCAGCCCGGATGCGCGCCCCTTCAACGCGGGCAAGCAGGAAGAGGTCAAACGCCGCGTCAAACACATGTAAGTGCGGTAACGATGAAGCGCTGGCCCCTGTTGCAAGGGGCCATTTTCATGGGGTGGCGACCGTTTGCACACCCATGAAGGAGGCAGGCAACAAGCGATGCACTACCACCAATACTACCCGGTCGATGTGATCAACGGCCCAGGCACCCGCGCCACCCTGTTCGTGTCGGGCTGCGAGCACCAGTGCCCCGGCTGCTACAACCAGAGCACCTGGCGGCTCGATGGCGGCAAGCCGTTCGATCAGGCGATGAGCGATCGCGTCATTGCGGATCTCAAGGATCCGCGCATCAAGCGGCGGGGTCTGTCGCTCTCCGGCGGCGATCCGCTCCACCCCGCCAACGTGCCCCACGTGCTGGCGCTGGTGCAGCGGGTGCGTGCCGAGTGTCCCGGCAAGGACATCTGGTGCTGGACCGGCTATCTGCTCGACGAGCTCAGCCCGGCCCAGCGCGAGCTGGTGGCCTTGCTGGACGTGCTGGTGGACGGCAAGTTCGAGCAGGGGCTGGCGGATCCCGGCCTGCTCTGGCGCGGCAGCAGCAATCAGCAGATCCACGATCTCAACGCCTGGCGGGAAGGAGGGGAACGGATCCCCTGTCTGGTTTGCAGTTGAGGCTAGGGATGTTTATGGTTAGCCCATTCCAATCCCTGTGACATCGTTGACGAGGAAATCCGAGATGAACAATCTGCTCAAGATCCTGCTGGCCATCTTCCTGCCGCCGGTCTGCGCCTTTATCCAGGTGGGCTTCAGCCTGCATTTTCTGATCAACATAGTGCTGACCCTGCTCGGCGGTCTGCCCGGCATGGTCCATGCCCTCTGGCTGGTGGTCAGCGACAAGCGCGGCTGACGTTGAGCCTCTTTGCTAAAAGCCAACCCGATGGGGTTGGCTTTTTTTATGCTGCTCAAACGGGTTCCGATTGTTACAGTAATGGGCCGGCAACCCTGCCGGGGAGGGGTGGCCCCTCTGAGCTGACTCAACAAGGAGTGTTGAATGGGTTTGAAGGTCTTGCTGCTGGGCACTGTGCTCGGCCTGCTGGGGGGCTGTGCCAGCCCCAGTCCCACCGTGAAGCTGAACCAGCCACCGCTGGAGGTGACCATGGCGGAGCTTGGCAAATACTGGGTGCAGGATGGCGAAGTGCCTCCGTTTGAACCGGTGGGCGGCGCGCCAGCCAAGCGGCCCGTCAAGGGCTATGTGGAGGTCCGTTATCTCATCGACTCCAACGGCAATCTGTTCAGCCCAGAGATCCTGGCCTCGGAGCCGCCCGGCGTGCTGGACCTGATCGCCCTGTCGGGGTTGGCCAAGACCCGCTATCGAGTGTCGGAGCAGAACCCGCAGGCCATTCCGGTGCGAGTGGTGGGTCGCTACGAGATTGAAGTGGAGTAATGAACAACCCCGGCCTGGCCGGGGTTGTTGTTTACTGCTGTTTGCAGTCGTTGTAGACGCTCTGCCACTCGCCATCCTTGTCGCGCATCTCGACAAAGCCCTCGTCGCCCTTGTTCCACCAGACGGCCTCGTGATCGTCGGTGTAGCGGGCGCCGGAGGCAGAGACGCTCTGCGGCAGGGTGTAATCCTTGCCATCCGGCAGCGCCAGCTTGACGAAGTTCAGGCTCTGATCGGAGAGGGCGAAGTAGCGCACCTGTACCCGTTGGCCCTGTTCGCACAGATAGGTGACGGGGTCGCCGCCGGTCACGTTCAGGGTGTCGGCGCCGCGTTCGCAGCCGCTCAGCAGGGTCAGGGTCGTGATGCCCAGCAGCAGAAGGTTGGCGTGCTTCATGTTGATTCTCCATCGGTGTCATCCGGGCGTGATCCTAACAGCTTGCCCAAGGGGGGCAA
Organism: Aeromonas sp. FDAARGOS 1403; assembly: GCF_019047325.1. Lineage (NCBI taxonomy): Bacteria > Pseudomonadati > Pseudomonadota > Gammaproteobacteria > Aeromonadales > Aeromonadaceae > Aeromonas > Aeromonas sp. FDAARGOS 1403. The sequence continues at coordinate 2,153,938 of NZ_CP077249.1, forward strand.
TGCCGCTCGACCCGACTTGCGTCGATATGCGTCCATGGGCGTCAAAAGAAGCACTAATGAGTATGGGCTCAATGCAGGCCTAGTCTGGCCTCGAAGGCGCGCACCAGCGCCTCGTAGGTGCCGTTGTTCTTTATCTTCTGCAGCCCCTCTTCGAAGCGACTGGCCATCTCCTCACCCCGGGGATGGGCGCGGGAGAAGGCGAGCCAGAAACCGTCGGTGGAGATCTTGCCCACCTTGACCACCTTCCCGCTCAGCTGTTTCTGCTGGATCTTGAGGTAGCCCGGCATCTCGTTCATCAGTATGTAGTCAACCCGGCCACGCACCAGCATCTCGATGATCTGGGTGTCTGACTTGGCCTGAAAGCGGGTGATCCTGGGGTTTTCCATGAAATCGGTGGGGTAGGTGTAGCCGAGGGTGATGCCCACTGTCTTCTGTTCCAGCGAGGTGAGCTTGAGATCCCGGCGCGGTTCGCTGGCCAGGGCGAAGATGGCGAGATCCTCCTCGAACATGGGGGTCTCGTGCCAGAAGTACTGGTAACGGTTCTCCTCGGTAATGGTGGCATCGAAGCAGCCGAGCACCTTGTCGCTGCGCGCCTCGTACATGCAGCGGGCGAAGGGGATGGTGCGAAACTCCACCTCGATTCCCTCGGCGGCAAAGGCTGCCTTCACCAGTTCGGGCGCGAGCCCCTGCGGCTGGCCGCTCTCTTTGTCGAGAACGCAGTAGGGGGCCCAGTCATCTTCCGCGGCGATCAGTACAGACTCGGCCCGGGCGCTTCCCACCATCAGCAGAAGACAGATAACCAGCCAGTGAATGTGGGTTGCGTGTGTCATGGTCTCTCTCCCGTTGCCAACTGCCCTAGCAAGCATAGTTGCTGGGGCTGGCCGCAGGCACCGCCAGATACAGGGCAAAAAAAACGCCCCGGTAGGCATAGCGGGGCGAAAGGCGCACATCCTTGAGCTAACAACAGGGGGTCAATAACCGAACCGGGTGGCCTCGAAACGGTTAAGCAGTCGGTGGATGAGGTAACAGGCCAGCAGGGTGGCGACGATGGCAAACAAGATGCTGCTGACCCGGTAGAGGGCGCTGAACACCAGATCGTTGCCGGGCGTCAGGTACTGGCCGAACAGGATGCCGAGGGTGGTGAGGGCGCCGAAGCCGACCCCGGAACCGCTCGCCTCCTTCACGTGGGCATGACTGAACAGCATGGCGCCGAGCCAGAGCAAGGGGGCAACCAGGATCAGCAGCCCGGACCAGTCGTAGAGCACCAGCTGGCCGACCAGGCCGAAGCTCACCCCGAGCAGGGTGCCCATGGCCCGCTTGCGGGCATAGCTCAGGGCGCCGTCCCAGTGCATGGGGAAGAGCACCAGCAGAGTCGTGGCCTGGGCCGACATGGAGTCCCGCAGATCGAAGAGCTGGAACACCATGAAGGAGAGGGTGGCGATGCTGGCGCCAAGCAGCGCCTCGTGCCGCATCCGGTGCGGTGCCTTGGGGGAGGGGGCTGGCTTGGGGCGCTCCTCCACGTCAGGGATGAGCGCCGTCATCAGGTAGGCGATGAGCACCGACAGCACGCTGGCCCACAGGTTGCTGAAGATGAGGTCGTTGAGATCGGTCTGCGGGTAGCTGGCAAAGTGCAGCATGATGCTGAGGCTCAACACGCCGTTGGCACCGAACAGGAACAGGCTGCCCCGCGACATGGCGGCGAAACGGTAGAGAAACAGCAGGAAGGCGATGGGGATCATCAGGCCGGGATGGCCGCCGAACAGCCCCCCCAGCAGCCCCACTTCCAGCCCGCAGACCACGGCGGCGGCGATCAGCTGGCGGGCGGCATGACCGTTCATCACCGGCACCATGCCCAGCAGCAGTACAGGCGTCACCGTATAGAAGACGCCGTAGTTCCAGCCGAACAGCTTGCAGAGCAGAAAGCCGCTGGTGCTGCCAAAGGCGATGCGCAGGCATTGGCGTAGTTCATTGGCGGTGAGGGGTCTGTGCCACAGGTTCATTGCCGTCACCTCAGTAGATGTAGTGCAGCAGGCTGAGCAGGCGGATTTGGGCGCGGGCCAGCAGCCCGGTCAGGGCGTTGTCGGGCAGCAACTGCACGGTGGCGCGGGCTCCGGCCGGCAGATGGGCGGGTAGCTGTTCCAGCGCCAGGTGCAGGCGCAGACGCTGAGCGTCGCGCACCCAGCGATCCGACTCGGTGGGGCTGGCCAGCTGGCCGTTGGCATCGAACTGGCCGGCGCTGACCCCGGCATCCAGGCTGGTGACCCGGGCGGGATAGAGGCGGCCCGGCTCGCCGTCGAAGGCGACCAGGGCCAGGCTGTCCTGATCAACGTGGCGCAGGCTCTTCTCGCGAAAATCGGCGATCACGTCCACCTGCTCGGAGACCAGCGCCAGCAGCGGGGCGCCCGCCGCGGCGAAGCTGCCGGGTTTGAGCTGCAGGTTGGTGATGATGCCATCCTGGCTGGCGTGGACCCGACTGTAGGCGAGGTTGAGCTCGGCCTGGGCGAGGCGGTTGCGGGCCTGGCGCAGCAGCAGGTTGTCGTCGCCGGGCAGGCCGCGGTTGACCCTGGCCTGGGTCATGCGTGCCTTGCTGGCCAGCAGGTTGGCCTGGGCGGTGCGAAACGCGCTGTCGGCGTCATCCTTCTGCTGCTCGGAGACCATGTGGTGGCGATAGAGGGCGTCGATACGCTCCGCTTCCCGCAACTTGAGGGCGGCCTGGGTCTGCAGCGAGCTGAAATCGGCGCTGGCGGCGTTGAGGGTGGCATCGAGCTGGCGATTCTGCTGCTCGGCCTGGGCCAGGGCGAGGCGAGCCTGCTCTACCGCCAGCTCGAAGGGGGCCGGGTCGAGGGCAAACAGCAGGTCGCCCTGTTTGACGTGCTGGTTGTTGGCGACAGCCACCTCCATCACCTTGCCGCTGACCTGGGGCGCCATCTTGGTGACGACGCGGGTTGCCATGGCCTGCGGGGTGAGCGGCATCTTGAGGTCGGCCAGCAGGAAATAGGCAAAGACCAGCACGAAGGCGCTCATGGCCCATTTGATCCAGCGTTGGAATTGTTGATCCGGGGTCATCTCATTCTCTCTCTTCACTCTGCGCACCTATCTTGCCAAGGGCATTGGCACAGATGCGGTGCACGATATCTTCAAACTGTTCCAGCTCCCGCTGGCTGATGCCGGCGAGCAGCTCCCGGCGTATCTCCATGATGCGATCTTCAATCTGGTCGAGCAGCGCCTTGCCGGCCGGGGTCAGGGTGACGATGCGGGCCCGCTTGTCCTGGCTGCAGCAGTGGCGCTCCACCAGCCCCTGCTCTTCCAGCTGGCCCAGGGTGCGCATCAGGGAGGGGAGTTCGATCTCCAGCGCCTCGGCCAGGGTCTTCTGGCTGAGGTGGCCGCCGAGCCGGCTCAGCTTCCACAGCGCCGTCCAGCGGGGATGAGTCAGGCCGAGGGGGGCCAGTTCGAGATCGGCCACGGTGCGCCACAGCCGATGCAGCCGGCCGACCCGCTCGGCGAGGGAGAGCTCGCGCAGCATTTCCAGGTCCTTCATCATGGGGGTGTCTCCTTTTACTTAGCTTGCTAAGCATTGTAATTGTTTAGCAGGCTAAGTAAATAGCGTGATCACGATCTTGTTTATGAAATTTGGAGGTAGGTCTCTGGTGGAGCTCAAGCAGCATGGGTGAAGGGGTGAGTTGGGATCAGCAGCCCCTTTGAGTGAATCAGAAGGCTGGATATGGTCGGCAGGGCCCGGCGAAATAAAGCGAGTCGTTTATTGGGATGGCATGAAAATAGTCACCGCGTTTTAGGTGCACCCTAATTAGAGGATGCAAAAAAATATTATATAAATGCGGCACTCTGTTTTTTATTCACTAATATTGATGAGTCAGCTAAACAGGGAGATGATAGCTGTGGAACGATATGAATCGGGTGACGCCCATCTCGCCATCGAGAGTCTGCTGGTGGACGTAGAATATGTAGTCGACGGCCATTATGGACTCAGCCTGGAAAATGCCGAAACCTGTCATGAATTTGACCCTGCCAATATTCCATTGTTATTAGCCGAATTGTCTTTCGGTTGGTGACATCCACAGGTCATATTGAGAGGGCAGCCTTTCACAGGGCCTGCCCCCACCGTTAATCCTCTTGCTGCAAGCCGCCATTACCTGCGGGAGCGCCATGCTTGTAACAAGCTAGGCGCTCGCTATCGAGCTGTCATCGTCTTTCTTTTTTATCACCCGGCAGATCCTGGCCGGAGCCTTTTTGTTGATCAGGGGATCACCCTTGCCTTGTACCGGGTGATCATTCACCACTGCCAAACCTGACAGGCCATTATTGTTGGTTACAGCGCTGGTTATTTGATCGCTATTTGATAGCGACCGCTTCAAGCGCCGCTTTAAAGTGCAAAAGAGTGCGTGTCGGGGGGATTTAATGACGATGACAGGAACGGAAATACCCCCTGTAAAATGGGTGCCAACCTTGCCCGCATGCCATAGCGTTTAAGAATTTAATGTTTTTATATGCCTTTGTTGGCGGGCTAACCGACAGGAGGAGCGGAGATCTCTAGAGTGGCGCCACACCACACGCTGGAGCATAACAATGAAAAACCTCTCTACCCCACACACCAGAACCGCCCTGTTCGGCGGTCGACAGATTGCCGGCATGCCCATGATGATCTTTCTGGGCCTCGCTACCTGCGTCCTCTTCTCGGGCTGGAACGGCTCGCTACCGCTCGGCATGGTCGGCGCGTTGGCACTGATGTTCGTGCTCGGCACCCTGCTGACCGAGCTCGGCGAGCGCATCACCCCCATCCGCGAATACCTGGGGGGCGGCACCATACTCGCCATCTTCGGCGGCGCCGCCCTATTTGAATACCGGATCCTGCCCGTCGAGGCGGGTCAGGTGATCATCGGCTTCATGAAGGAGGGGGGCTTTCTCAACTTCTTCATCGCCAGCCTGGTGACCGGCTCTGTGTTCGGCATGAGCGGCGCCCTGCTGAAGAATGCCGCCATGCGCTACCTGCCGGTGATCCTGGGGGGCGTCGCACTGGCGCTGCTCAGCGTCGGTCTGGTGGGCGCCCTGATGGGCTACGGCTTCAAGAACGCGGTGCTGCTCATCGGTCTGCCCATCATGGGCGGCGGCATGGGGGCCGGCGCCGTGCCGCTGGTGGAGATCCTCTCCGGGCCGCTGCAGATGTCGAGCGCCGATCTGCTGTCGCGCATGGTGCCGGCGGTAGTGATCGCCAACACCCTGGCCATCCTGGTGGGTACCCTGCTGGCCCGCCTCGGTCGCCGCTACCCCGCCCTGACCGGCAACGGCAAGCTGATGATCAAAGAGAGTGCCGATGGCGTGGCCGAGGAGAAGACGCAGGCGCCGACCCTGGAGAGCCTGGGCCTGGGCCTCTTCATCAGCTCCAGCATGTTCGTGCTGGGCTCATTGCTTGGCAACTTCATCCCCATGCACCCCTTCGCCCTGATGATCCTGGCGGTGGCCGTCATCAAGGTGAGCGGCCTGCTGCCCCGTCGCTACGAGCAGGCGGCGGCCGACTGGTACCAGTTCGTGGTCACCAACCTGACCCCCTCTCTGCTGGTGGGGATCGGAGTCGCCTACACCAGCATCCCCGAGCTCATCAGCGCCTTCTCCGTCAGCTATTTCGTGCTGGTGCTGGTGACCGTGCTCGGTGGCGCCCTGGGGGCGGCGCTGGTAGGGCGGATGATCGGTTTCTACCCCATAGAGGCGGCCATCACCGGCGGCCTGTGCATGGCCAACATGGGGGGCACGGGTGACGTGGCCGTGCTCTCGGCGGCCCAACGCATGACCTTGATGCCGTTCGCCCAGATCTCCTCTCGTCTCGGGGGCGCCGTCATGCTGATCCTGGCGACCCTGCTCATCTCTCTGCTGGCATAAGGAACAAGATAATGAACGACATCATGATGGGCACCAGCCTGCCCTATGCCGAACGCAAGCGTCAGGGATTGATGGGGCGCATGCCCCACAAGGAGGAGTCGCTGGCCCAGCAGCGGCGCCGCATCTACCGGCTGGTTTCGGCCATGCAGAGCCCGTTTGATCAGCACCTGCTGCTGCGCCAGCTGCAGGAAGACAACCCGGTACTGTTCTACGAGCTGGTGCGCCACCACTTGCCGGAGCTGTTGCCCATCATCTACACCCCTGTGGTGGGGGAGGCGTGCCAGCGCCACAGCGACCTCTATCTGCGCAGCCACGGCCTCTACCTCTCCTGGCACGACCGGGATGAGCTCGACCACATCTTCGCGGCGGTGGAGCAGGAGGTGGACGTCATCGTCATCTCCGACGGCGAGCGGGTGCTGGGGCTCGGCGATCTCGGCATCGGCGGCATGGGGATCTGCATCGGCAAACTGGCGCTCTACTCCGCCGCCGGTGGCATCAACCCGGCGCGCACCCTGCCGCTGTGCGTGGACGTGGGCACCAACAACCCCGAACTGCTGGAAGATGACTCCTACCTGGGCTGGCAGGCCCGGCGGGTGGATGGCGAGCCCTATTACCAGTTCATGGACAAGGTGGTGGCCGCCATCCGCAAACGCTGGCCCCAGGTAGTGCTGCAGTTCGAGGACTTCGCCGGCAAGCATGCCGCCAATTTGCTGGCCCGCTACCGCGACGAGCTGTGCATGTTCAACGACGACATCCAGGGCACGGCGGCGGTGGCGTCGGCCTGCGTGCTGGCGGGCTTACAGCAGGCGGGCAGCGCGCTGGCGGATACCCCGGTGCTGATCGTCGGCGCCGGCTCGGCCGGCTGCGGTATCGCCGCCATGCTGGCCCAGCTGGCGGGCGGCCCGGAGCGAGTGCAGCTGTTCGATCAGGACGGTCTGGTCTGCCTGGACCGGGCCGGGCTCACCCCGGCCCAGCAGCCGTTTGCCCGCCCGGCGGGGGAGGCGTGCAATTCCTTGGCCGCGCTTATCGAGCGGCTGCGCCCCGGGGTGCTGATCGGGGTGAGCGGTCAGGGCGGCTTGTTCGACGAGGCGGTGCTGACCGCCATGGGGGAGGTGTGCGAGCGGCCGGTGATCCTGCCGCTCTCCAATCCCACTCGCAGCGCCGAGGCGACCCCGGCCCAGGTGTGGCAGGCCACCGGCGGGCGGGCCCTGCTCGCCACCGGCAGCCCCTTCCCGCCGGTGGAGGTGGACGGCGCGGCGCGGGTGGTCTCTCAATGCAACAACGTCTATGTGTTCCCGGGCATTGGTCTGGGGGCCTGCGCGGTCAAGGCGCGGCGCATCAGCGACGGTATGCTGCGGGCGGCGGTGCAGGCGGTGGGCGCCTATCCGCTGGCCGAGGGACGGCTGCTGCCCCCCATCGAGCAGGTGGGGGAGGTGGCCCGCGCGGTGGCGAGGGCGGTGGCACTCTGTGCCCGTGCCGAGGGGCTGGCCGATTTTGCCGGTGATCCCGCACCTTTGATTGACCAGACCTGGTGGCGCCCGCACTATTGGTCCGCGTCCTGATGTTGCAAGGCTAATCGATGAAACTGCGTCACCAACTGGTCACCCTCTCCCTGGGCCTGTCACTGCTCCTGATCATCATTCTGGGCAGCCTGCTGGCGCTCTTTATCCGCCATTTGCTGGAGAGCAATCTGGAGGACAAGGGAGGGGATCTGGCGCGGGTGCTGGCGGGAGACAGCCGGGTGGTGCAGGCGCTGCAGTGGGGGAGCGATCCGGGCCTGCGCGACTATGTGCAGGGGATCTGCAGCCGCACCGATGCCGCCTACATGGTGGTGACCGACGAGCATGCCCGCCGGCTGAGCCACCCCTCTCCGGAGCTGGTGGGTGGCCTGTTTCGCGGCGAGGATATCTGGCCCTCCCTCAACGAGCGCAGCAGCTACTGCTCCAAGGACGTGGGCACCCTGGGGCCGGCCATCCGCTGCTTCGCTCCGGTGATCGGGCCTGACGGGCGCGCCATCGGTGCCGTGGTGGTGGGGTATCTGATGCAGACGGTGGAGAGCATCTACCTGGATCGGATCGCCCTGCTCATCAGCGCCATCGGCGCCGTGCTGGGCTGCGGTCTGCTGCTGGCGCTCTGGGTCCAGCATCGACTGCGCCGCACCCTGCTGGATCTGGAGCCGGAGACCATAGTCAATCGCTTCGTGTTGCAGGAGCTGGTGCTGGAGCACATCTCGGAGGGGGTGATCGCCCTCGACTCCCGCGGCCACATCCGCATGCTCAACAGCGCCGCTTTTTACCAGCTGCGCCTGCCCGGCACCGGCCGCCACGCCCTGCTCGGCCAGCCGCTCTCGGAGCTGTCGCCGCCGCTCGCCCCCGCCCTGACTCAGGTCGAGACCGAGCTCGGTTTCACCGTGCACGGCGAGTCGTTCGTCGGGCGCTGGCAGGCGGTGGAGGGCAAGATCCCCGGTCGGCTGCTGATCTTCAGCCGCCCCGAGGTGACCGGCAGTCTCGGCATGCAGGTGACCCACCTGCGCCAGTATGCCGAGATGCTGCGGATGCAGACCCACGAGTTCGCCAACAAGCTCAGCAGCCTCTCCGGCCTGCTGCAGCTGGGCCATGTGGATCAGGCGGTGGAGCTCATCCAGCAGGAGAGCGAGGCGTGCCAGACCATGCTGCACGATCTGCTGCGGGCCATCGAGGACAAGCCGGTGGCCGGGCTCATCCTAGGCAAGTTCAGCCGGGCCCGCGAGCTCGGGGTGGAGCTGGTGCTGGATCCCGATTCGGCGCTGGGGGAGTACCCGGCGGCGGTGTCGGCGGATCTCATCACCCTCATCGGCAACTTGCTGGACAACGGCATCCGCGCCGCCTGGGCCCGGCGCAAGCAGTGCCCGCCGCGGGTGCTCATCTCCCTCAACGACTTCGGGCGCCGGCTGGTGATCGAGGTGGAGGACAGCGGTGAGGGGGTGGATGAGGCGCTGGCGGACCATCTGTTTGATTACGGCATCAGTCGCCAGACTGGCGATCACGGTGTCGGTCTGTTCCTGGTCAAGGAGACGGTGGCCAGGCGAGGGGGTGTGATAGAATGGCGCCGCACCGCCGAACAGACGACCCTGTTCGGTATCTACTTGAATAAAAACCAATTGGTGTGATCTATGGAGCCCATTTTCACGCTGGTGATCGAGGATGACGAACGGATAGGATCCATTCTGGCCGAGCTGGTCTCCTCCACCCCCGGATTTTCCCTGCTGGGTCGGGCCGAAAGCCTGACCCAGGCCGATCTCATGATGCGTGCGGCCCAGCCGCAGCTGCTGCTGGTGGACATCTCGCTGCCCGACGGCTCCGGCCTGGAGTGGGTGAACCGGCTGCGCAGCCACAACCGCGAAGCCTACGTCATCATGGTGACCGCCTCCTGCGACGTGGAGACCATCCAGCAGGCCCTCAATCAGGGGGTGCAGGATTACATCATCAAGCCGCTGCGGCTGTTTCGCATCCAGCAGAGCCTGGACGAGATCCTCACCCTGCATCGGCGCATCTGCGAGCGCGGCTCCCTCGAGCAGAGCGATCTGGACCGGCTGATGGGCAAGGTGAGGCCTCAGGGGCGCGACGTGCGCGACACCCCCAAGGGGATCGACGCCATCACCCTGCGCCAGGTGCTGGAGTTGCTGGCGGGGGAGCCGGACAGCGCCTTCTCCACCGATACGGTGGCGCTGCGCTTGTCCCTCAGCCGCACCACGGCGCGCCGCTATCTGGAGTATCTGGAGTCGGAGGACAGGGTGGACGTGGATCTCAACTACGGCCAGCGCGGCCGGCCCGAACGCCGCTACCACTGGCGGCGGGGCAGCTGAGCCGCTTGCCGCACGCAGATCCATACCAGCAAAAAGGGAGCCGAAGCTCCCTTTTTTAGGTCTATACGTCGGCACGAAAACCGGTACGACGGGCCGCTCAGGCCTCTTCCAGCAGGACGCGGCGGGCTCTTGGTTTGAACTGGGAGAGCATGACCCCGCTCAGGATGAGGCCGCCCCCCAGCAGGTGATAGCCGTGGATGGGCTCCCCCAGGCTGATGACGGCGATGAGGGCCGTGCACAGGGGCATCAGGTTCATGAAGACCGAGGTGCGCTCCGCCCCCAGGCTGGCGAGGCCGCGCATCCAGCAGTAGGCGGCGAAGATGGAGGAGGCGAGCCCGGCGAACAGCACCATGCTCCAGCCCTGAGCGGGAATGGCCAGGGAGTCGGCGGAGAGGGCCAGCGGGATGAGCAGCAGCACCGCCAGCAGGATCTGCAGGTAGAGGTTGAGCCAGGGGCCGAACGGCAGTTGCCAGCGGCGGATCAAGAGGCCATAGAGGGCATAGCTGGCCGCCCCCAGCAGCATCATGCCGTCGCCTGGGTTGATGCCGCTGTGCAGCAGTGTCTGAGGGTTGCCCTGACCCAGCAGCCAGAGCACCCCGAACAGGGAGATGCTCATGCCGAGCAGCGCCTGCTTGCCCGGTTTCTGGCCAAAGCAGCAGGCCCCGATCAGCAGGGTGAGCAGCGGCAGCAGGGAGCCGATGACCCCCATGTTGGTGGCCGAGGTGCTGTGGGCGGCGTAGTAGGCGAGGCACTGGTAGAGCACCATGCCAAGCAGGGAGAGCACCAGCAGCTTGCCGAGCCAGGGGCGGAGATCGCGCCGGCGGCGCCACAGCTGCGGCAGGCAGAAGGGGGTCAGCGCCAGGGCGGCGATCACCCAGCGGTAAAACGAGATGGCGGCAGGATCCAGCACGCCGGCGGCGGCCTTGGAGACCACGGTATTGGCGGCCCAGATCAGGATGGCGAGCAGGGGAAAGAGAAAAGGCATAGGCACTCCTTGGTATGATGGAGAGAGTCTAGCCTTGTCTTGAACGATGCAAGTAGCGTAAATAAGACATGTCATAACCGCTTTGGGACAATCTGCATGGGCACCCTCACCCTGGCCGAGCAGGATCGCCTGCTGGCCGCCCCCAATCCCCTCTATTTTCGCTACAGCCAGATCCAGGGGGGCAACGCCTGCGCCGAGCATGCCCACCCCTGGGGCCAGCTCAGCCTCATCAGTCTCGGGGTCATGGTGGTGGAAGTGGCGGGGCAGCGGCTGGTGGCGCCGCCGGACTACCTCATCTGGGTGCCGGCGGATCAGCCCCACACCGCCTTCAACGAGCAGACCTTGGACTACACCTCCATCTACGTGAGCCACGCGCTGGCGCCGCGCCTGCCACGGGAACCCCAGCTGCTGGCGCTCACCCCCTTGCTGCGGGCCCTGCTGGAGGATTTCACCCAGCGCCGGGTCGGCCACATGGAGGACGAGTGGGATGCCCGTCAGGGTGAACTCTTCATCGAGAAGCTGGCTCGCACCCGTTGCCAGCCAAGCTACCTGCCCCAGAGCCGGGATCGCCTGCTCGCCCCCCTGCTGGCGGCGCTGCAGGCGGCGCCGGAGGACAACCGCACCCTGGCCCAGTGGGCCAAGGTGCTGCACACCACCGAGCGCACCCTGGCGCGGCGCTGCCAGAAGGAGCTTGGCATGAGCCTCGGCCAGTGGCGCACTCGGCTGCGGTTGGTGAAGGCGCTGGACTGGCTGCGCGGCGAGATGCCGGTGCAGGAGATCGCCTGGCGGCTCGGTTACACCTCCACCTCGGCCTTTATCGCCATGTTTCAGCGCGAACAGGGCTGTGCCCCCCAGCGCTATCGCCAGCAGCTGGGGATCGGCGCCGGGCAGGCACAGCTCTGACCGCGACCGCACCAGCAATGAAAAGGGCGCCCGCAGGCGCCCTTGTGGATCACGGGGTGGGCTTAGAAGAAGCCGAGGGGGTTGATGCCGTGGCTCACCAGCAGGTTCTTGGTATTCTGATAGTGGTCCAGCATCATCTTGTGGGTCTCGCGACCGATCCCTGACTTCTTGTAGCCGCCGAAGGCCGCATGGGCGGGGTAGGCGTGGTAGCAGTTGATCCAGACCCGGCCAGCCTGGATGCCGCGCCCCATGCGCCAGGCCAGGTTGCTGTCGCGGGTCCACAGGCCCGCCCCCAGGCCGTACTGGGTGTCGTTGGCGATGGCCAGGGCATCCGCCTCGTCCTTGAAGGTGGTGACGCCGAGGGCCGGGCCGAAGATCTCCTCCTGGAACACCCGCATCTTGTTCTGGCCGTGGAAGATGGTGGGCTGGATGTAGAAGCCCCCCTCCAGCCCGCTCACCTTGGCGGGGCCGCCGCCGATCAGCATCTTGGCCCCTTCGCCGCGGCCGATCTCCATGTAGCTCAGGATCTTGTCGAACTGCTCGCGGGACGCCTGGGCGCCGACCTGGGTAGTGGTGTCGAGGGGGTTGCCCTGCACGATGTTGCGGGCGCGGGCCAGCACCTTGTCCATGAAGTCGTCATAGATGCTCTCCTGCACCAGGGCGCGGGAGGGGCAGGTGCACACCTCGCCCTGGTTGAAGAAAGTCATCAGCATCCCTTCCACCGCCTTGTCGATGTAGCTGCTCTCGTGCTGCATCACGTCGGCGAAGTAGATGTTGGGGGACTTGCCACCCAGCTCCACGGTGGAGGGAATGAGCTTGTCGGCGGCGCAGCGCAGGATGTGGGCCCCCACCTCGGTGGAGCCGGTAAACGCCAGCTTCTGGATCCGGTCGCTGGTGGCGAGCGCCTGACCCGCCTCGGCGCCAAAGCCGTTGACCACGTTGACCACCCCGGGGGGCAGGATGTCCTTGATGAGATCCATCATCAGCATGATGGTGACCGGAGTCTGCTCGGCGGGCTTGAGCACGCTGCAGCAGCCGGCCGCCAGCACCGGGGCCAGCTTCCAGGCCGCCATCAGCAGCGGGAAGTTCCACGGGATGATCTGGCCGACCACCCCGATGGGCTCCTTGAAGTGGTAGCTGACGGTGTTCTGATCCAGCTCGGCGGCCGAGCCCTCCTGGGCGCGAATACAGCCGGCGAAGTAGCGGAAGTGATCCACCACCAACGGCAGGTCGGCGGCCAGGGTCTCGCGCACCGCCTTGCCGTTCTCCCAGGTCTCGGCGATGGCGAGCACCTCGATGTTCTGTTCGATGCGATCGGCGATGCGCAGCAGCAGGTTGCTGCGCTCGGTGACGCTGGTCTTGCTCCAGCTGGCGAATGCCTTGTGAGCGGCGTCCAGGGCGAGCTCGATGTCGGCGGCGTCGGAGCGGGCCACTTCGCAGAACACGCGGCCATCGACCGGCGAGATGTTTTCAAAGTAGCGGCCGGCGCGCGGCGCCACCCACTCACCACCGATGAAGTTGTCGTAACGGGACTTGAAGCTGACCAGGGCACCTGCCTGACCGGGAGCGGTATAAATCATCTCATCATCCTTTATGTGTGTGGTCCTGACCGGGCTGGCGAGCAGCCCGGTTGCTGCTGTGTATCGCAAGGGGCGTGCCAGAGGGTCTGACCAGCACTTCAAAAGTTACAAAAACGTTATCAAACGGGGTGCGGCAGCGTATCTTGGTTAACCAATGACCGCGGCGGTGGCGATACAACTGTGCCGTTTCTGGACAGTGGTCGCGACAGTCGTGCCGTTTGTGAACAGGAGGTGTGATGAGCGAGTTCCCTCAATCTGGTGCCAGCCCGATCCAGCGCTCCTGGCAGCGCTGCCTGCACCAGGGGTTGAGCCGTCAGCAGAGCGCCGAGCTGGACTTGCTGCCCCAGGGGGAGCTGTCGGCCCGCCAGGAGCAGCACAGGGGGCTGATCGCCAGCTTCCGGCGCTTCGTGCTGCCGCTGTTTGACCAGCTGCTGGCGGGGCGCCCCTGTCGGTTGCTGCTGTGCGATGGCGAGGGTGCCATCCTGGCCGCCAGCGGTGATGACGGCTTCGCCCGCCATGCCGAGCGGGTCTTTTTGCGCAGCGGCGCCCGCTGGGGGGAGGCGAGCAAGGGCACCAATGCCATCGGCACCGCGCTCGCCGAGCAGAGCGAGGTACAGGTGCTCGGCAATCAGCACTTCTTCGCCCAGCACAGCTTTCTCAGCTGCAGCGCCTGCCCGCTGCTCGGGCCGGACGGGCAAGTGATCGGGGTGCTCGACATCTCCACCGATGCGGCCCACCACGGCGGCGACATGCTGGGCACGGTACGGCTGCTGGCCATGACCCTCGAAAACGCGCTGCTGGCACGCCAGCCGGGCTGGCTGGTGGATCTCGAGCCCCAGAGTCTCTGGTCCGCCCGCCTGCTGCTGGGGGAGGAGGGCGAACTGCTCGGGGCCAACCGGGCCGGCCGGCTCTGGCTCGGCCAGCACCCCTTCGACGGCAAGCAGCTGCTGCGGGATAGGCGCGGCTTGCGGTTGATGCCGGAGGCCAGCTCAGTTGTGGCCCAGCCCGCCCTGCCGGCCGCGGCCGGTGGCTCGCACGGCCAGCAGGTGCCGCTCAAGATGCTGGAGCGCGGCATCTCGCTGCTTATCGAGGGGGAGACCGGCAGCGGCAAGGAGCATCTGGTGCGCGACCTCCATCGCCAGTCGAGCCGCCACGAGAAGCCCCTGGTGTGCGTCAACTGCGGCGCCCTGCCGGCGGAGCTGGTGGAGGCCGAGTTGTTCGGCTATGTCGGCGGGGCCTTCAGCGGTGCCCGCAGCCAGGGCAGCCAGGGTTATCTGCGTGCCGCCCACGGCGGCATCCTGATGCTGGACGAGATCGGCGAGCTGCCGCTCTTGGCCCAGACCCGCTTGCTGCGGGTATTGCAGGAGCGCGTCGTCACCCCGGTTGGCAGCCACAAGCCCGAAGCGGTGGATTTCTGGCTGGTCAGCGCCAGCCACCGGGATCTGGCGGCCATGGTGGCGGCCGGTACCTTTCGCGAGGATCTCTACTACCGCATCTGCGGCTGGCGCCAGCAACTGGCGCCGCTGCGCGACTGGCCGGCCCCGGAGCGGCAGGCGCTGGTCCAACGGTTGCTGGCCGAGATGGATCCTGCCCTGCACCTGACCGATGAGGCCGAGCGCCACTTGCTGGCCCACCCGCTGCCCGGCAACGTGCGCCAGCTCAAGCAGGCGCTGGAGGTAGCCTGCGTGCTGGCGGAGGGGCAGGGCTGGATTGAACCCGCCCACCTGCATCTGCCGACCGTGGTTGTGGCGCCGATCGCCCCCCCGGCGCTGGCGGGCAGCACATTGCGCCAGCAGAACCGGCAACGGGTGCAGCAGACCCTGACAGAGTGCGATGGCAACGTGAGCGAGGCGGCGCGTCGGCTCGGCATCAGCCGCACCACCCTCTATCGGGCGTTGCGGGAGGCCGGCTGAGGCGTTTGTGACCTAAGTTTTTCGTGGTTAAGATGGGTCCACAAGAGACCCTTTGATGATTCTTTTGCATGGCATGGAGTGCTTTATGACGCGTACCCGATTTGATTGGCAAGACCCCTTCTTTCTCGATGGCCAGCTTGGCGAAGAGGAGCGGCTCATCCGCGACGCCGCCCGCGACTACTGCCAGGCGCGGCTGATGCCCAGGGTACTGGAGGCCAACCGGCGCGAGCAGTTTGACCGCACCATCATGAACGAGCTGGGGGAGCTGGGGCTGCTCGGCGCCACCCTGCCGGAGCAGTATGGCTGCGCCGGGGTCAATCACGTGGCCTACGGCCTCATCGCCCGGGAGGTGGAGCGGGTCGACAGCGGCTACCGCTCGGCCATGAGCGTGCAATCCTCGCTGGTGATGCACCCGATCCACGCTTATGGCGACGAGGCCCAGCGCCAGCGCTGGTTGCCAGGGCTGGCCCGGGGCGAGCTGGTAGGCTGCTTTGGTCTCACCGAACCGGACGCGGGTTCGGATCCGGGGTCCATGAAGAGCCGCGCCGAGCGGGTCGACGGCGGTTATCTGCTGACCGGCAACAAGATGTGGATCACCAACTCCCCCATCGCCGATCTGTTCGTGGTGTGGGCCAAGCTCGATGGCGAGATCACCGGCTTCGTGCTGGAGAAGGGGATGGCCGGGCTCTCTGCCCCCAAGATCGAGGGCAAGTTCTCCCTGCGCGCCTCCATCACCGGCGAGATCGTGATGGAGCGGGTCTTCGTGCCCGAAGCCAACCGGCTGGCCGGGGTGAGCGGCCTCAAGGGGCCGTTCGGCTGCCTCAACAAGGCGCGCTACGGCATCGCCTGGGGGGCGCTCGGCGCTGCCGAGTTCTGCTGGCACGCCGCCCGCCAGTACGGGCTGGGTCGTCAGCAGTTCGGCCGTCCGCTGGCCGCCACCCAGCTGTTCCAGCTCAAGCTGGCCAACATGCAGACCGAGATTGCCCTCGGCCTGCAGGGCTGTCTGCAGGCTGGGCGCCTGATGGATGAGGGGCGCTGCCCGGTGGAGCTGGTGTCGCTCATCAAGCGCAACAGCTGTGGCAAGGCGCTGGAGATTGCCCGCGTCGCCCGCGACATGCACGGCGGCAACGGCATCAGCGACGAGTTTCACGTCATTCGCCACGTGATGAACCTGGAGGCGGTCAACACCTACGAGGGAACCCACGACATCCACGCCCTGATCCTGGGGCGGGCCCAGACCGACCTGCAGGCGTTCGAGTGATGGGGCCCCTTGCCGGCGTGCGCGTGCTGGATCTCAGCCGTGTGCTGGCCGGCCCCTGGGCCAGCCAGCTGCTTGCTGATCTCGGCGCCGACGTGGTGAAGGTGGAGGCCCCCGGGCGCGGTGACGACACCCGCCATTGGGGCCCGCCCGAGCTGGTGGCAGGGGAGGCGGCCTACTTTCATGCTGCCAACCGGGGCAAACGCTCCATCGCCCTGGACCTGGTGCGCGACAGAGACACCCTGCTGGCATTGGTGGACTGTGCCGACGTGGTGATCGAGAACTTCAAGGTGGGGGGACTGGCGCGCTTTGGCCTCGATTATCCGAGCCTCAAGGCCCGCCGCCCAGAGCTCATCTACTGCTCCATCACCGGCTTTGGCCAGGACGGCCCCTGGGCCCAGCGACCCGGTTACGATCTGCTGATCCAGGGGCTGGGCGGGTTGATGAGCATCACGGGTCAACCCGACGGGGTGCCCGGCGGCGGGCCGGTCAAGGTGGGGGTGGCGCTCGTCGACATCCTCACCGGCCTCTACGCCACCATCGGCATCCAGGCGGCCCTGCGCCATCGGGAGCGAACCGGGGAGGGTCAGCAGATCGATCTCGCCCTGCTCGACGTGTCGGTGGCGGTGCTGGCCAACCAGGCGATGAATTATCTCGCCACCGGCCAGGCGCCCGGGCGCCTTGGCAACGGCCACCCCAATATCGTCCCCTACGACGTCTATCCCACCAGCGATGGCCACCTCATCCTGGCGGTGGGCAACGATGGCCAGTTTGCCGCCCTGGCGGCCCTGCTGGGGGAACCCGGGTGGGCGCAGGACCCCGACTTTGCCACCAACGCCGCCCGGGTGCGCCAGCGTCACCGGCTCAACGCCCTGATTGCCGAGCGGCTGCTGGCGCGCAGCAGCGCCCAGTGGAGTGCCATGCTGGAGGTGGCCGGGGTGCCGGGCGGCCCCATCCTCACCCTGGATGCCCTGTTTGCCCTCGAGCAGGGGGCGGTGCGGGGCTGGGTACAGCAGGTGCAGCGCGGCGAACAATCCTTGCCCACCCTGGCCAATCCGCTGCATCTGTCGGCCACCCCGGTGCGTTATGGGCGCGCTTCGCCGGCGCTGGATGGTGACCGGAATAGCGTGCTGCGCGACTGGCTCGGACAGGAGTGAACCGGTTGCTTTAAGCGGGGAGTTCGCGCCTGCCCGGCGCCATGTTCCTCTCTTCCATCCTCTGCCATCTCATCTGCCCCGGTGCTGGAGCCCGGGGCCGTCCCCCGTTATGATGCGCCCCGTCCATTCATCTGTTGAGGAACTTCCCATGGCACAACACATTGGCGCCCTGGCCCTGCTGGTGGCCGATTACGACCAGGCCATCACCTTCTTTACCCAGGGACTGGGGTTCGAGCTGCTGGAAGACACTCCCCTCGACGAGCCGGGCAAACCGGGCAAGCGCTGGGTGCGGGTTGCTCCCAAGGGTACCCCCGGTTCCGCCCTGTTGCTGGCGCGGGCTGCCACCCCGGAGCAGCGGGCCGCCATCGGCCAGCAGGGGGGCGGCCGGGTCTTCCTGTTCCTCGAGACTGACGACTTCTGGGGCGACTACCGGCGCATGCAGGCATATGGTGTCCATTTTTGTGAACAGCCGCGCACCGAGCCTTACGGCACCGTGGTGGTATTCGAGGACATCAGTGGCAATCGCTGGGATCTGCTGCAACTCACTGCTGCCAACTGAATCTGAAAACGTTTATCATCCCGCCTGTCATAAAGTCATAAAAGTGTCACAGAAAGTTCTAATAATTGGCGCACCCATCTTCACAGAGGAGAGAGAAGGGATATGGCTAA
This sequence comes from Aeromonas sp. FDAARGOS 1403, assembly GCF_019047325.1. Classification (NCBI taxonomy): domain Bacteria; kingdom Pseudomonadati; phylum Pseudomonadota; class Gammaproteobacteria; order Aeromonadales; family Aeromonadaceae; genus Aeromonas; species Aeromonas sp. FDAARGOS 1403. The sequence continues at coordinate 2,172,139 of NZ_CP077249.1, forward strand.
GCGAATTCTGGTGGTCGAGGACGAAGCACCGATCCGCGAAATGCTCTGCTTCGTGCTCGAGCAGAAGGGATATGAAACAGTAGAAGCTGAAGATTTTGCCGACGGATTGGCGAAGGTGCGCGAACCCTACCCCGAACTCATCGTGCTGGACTGGATGATGCCAGGTGGCAGCGGCATCCAGTTCATCAAGCAGCTCAAGCAGGATGAGGTGACCCGCCAGATCCCGGTGGTGATGCTGACCGCCCGCGGCGAGGAAGAGGACAAGGTGCGCGGGCTGGAGGCGGGGGCCGATGACTACATCACCAAGCCGTTCTCCCCCAAGGAGCTCACCGCCCGCCTGCATGCGGTGATGCGCCGCGTCTCTCCCACCTCGGTGGATGAGGTGATCGAGGTGCAGGGGCTCAAGCTGGATCCTGTCTCCCACCGGGTCAGCGCCGAGGAGAAGGCCCTCGACATGGGGCCGACCGAATTCAAGCTGCTGCACTTCTTCATGACCCACCCGGAGCGGGTCTACAGCCGCGAGCAGCTGCTCAACAACGTCTGGGGTACCAATGTGTACGTCGAGGACAGAACCGTGGATGTGCATATCCGTCGCCTGCGCAAGGCCATTGAAGAGACGGGGCATGATCGCTTGATCCAGACGGTGCGCGGCGCGGGCTATCGCTTCTCAACCCGTCTCTAAGAGGCACTTATGTTGCAACCATACGCCTGGCGGCGCCAGTTGTGGCGAATGGCATTCTTCTATGCGCCCTTCGTCTTGGTCGGCTGGCTGACGGAGAGTCTGGCCCTGTGTCTGTTGCTGGCTACCGTCATGCACCTGGGCTGGCACTACCGTTTCCAGAAGCGGCTGTCGGACTGGCTGTGGCACGATCGCAGCCTGGTGCCTCCCAACGGCAGCGGCAGCTGGGAGTACATCTTCAACGGCATCTACAAGCTGCAGCAGCGCCACCGGGCCCGCCGCCGCGAGCTGGCGGGTCTCATTCGCCGCTTTCGGGAAGGGGCCGAGGCACTGCCCGATGCGGCCGTGGTATTTCGCACCGACGGCAGCATCCTCTGGTGCAACCGGCTGGCGGAGCAGCTGCTCGGCTTTCGCTGGCCGGAAGATGCCGGTCAGCACATCGGCAACCTGATTCGCAATCCTGCCTTCGGCGCCTACCTAGGCAAGGGAGAGTATGACGAACCGTTCGAGATGACCTCGCCCATCAACGAGGAGAAGTTTCTCGAGTTTCGCATCATGCCCTATGCCGAGGATCAGGCCATGCTGGTGGTGCGGGACGTGACCCGGCTGCGCAGCCTGGAGAAGACCCGCAAGCATTTCGTCTCCAACGTCTCCCACGAGCTGCGCACCCCGCTCACCGTGCTCAAGGGGTATCTGGAGATGACCGAGGAGCCGCCGCCGCCCGCCATGTGGGCCAAGGCACACAGGGTGATGATGGAGCAGACCATCCGCATGGACAACCTGGTCAATCAGCTGCTCACCCTGTCGCGGATCGAGGCGGCGCCCACCGTGGATCTCTCCCATCTGGTGGACATGCCCGCCATGCTGGGGCTGCTGGAGCAGGAGGCGCGGGCGCTCTCCGGCGAGCGGGCCCACCAGATCGAGTTCATGGTGCAGCCCAATCTGCTGGTGCGCGGCGATCAGGATCAACTGCGCAGTGCCGTCTCCAACCTGGTCTACAACGCCATCCACTACACCCCGGCGGGGCGCAAGATCACGGTGGAGTGGCGCAAGCAGGGGACGATGGCGCTGTTTGCGGTGCAGGACGAGGGGGAAGGGATCCCGCCCGAGCACCTGGCGCGGCTCACCGAGCGGTTCTACCGGGTCGACAAGGCGCGCTCGCGCCACACCGGCGGCTCCGGGCTCGGCCTTGCCATCGTCAAGCATGCCCTGAGTCACCACGACTGCCAGCTCGACATCGAGAGCCGGGTCGGCCTTGGCAGCCGTTTCAGCTTCCTCATCCCCGCTCGCATGGTGGTGTTGAAATAAGCTTTTCAAGCAATGGGTTAGCAATGAAAAGAGGGCGGCGATGGCGGCCCTTTTTTCATTTGGTCAAAAGCCTCGCCATGTCATTAAAGTGTCACATTAAATCCATAAATTTGTCACTGCCAGGTCAGATACTGGCGCCGTCTTGAGAACGGACCTGTGCCAGTGCGGCGCAGGGAGAGAATGAAACGCGACCGGCCGATCGCCCCACTCGGGATGCCACCACGTTTCGGCCTCAGATTGATGACTGCCTTCCACCGCCCAGGAGTCGGGCCAAAGAGGGCAGGGAATGACACTCAGCGCCCCGGTCGGATGACCGGCACTGAGCCAAGTTAACCCGTGTTTTGATGGACTGCGTTCTGCAACCTTGGAGAGATTGGATGAAACTCAACAAACTGGCTGGTGTAATCGGATTCACCGCAGCAACCCTGTTTTCCGTCAGCGCCCTGGCTGCCGGTGTGGATAAAAATCTGCCGGATTACACTCCGACCAGCGGCATCTCGGGCAACCTGTCCTCTGTCGGCTCGGACACCCTGGCCAACATGATGACCCTGTGGGCCGAAGAATTTAAGCGCATGTACCCCAACGTCAACGTGCAGATCCAGGCCGCCGGTTCCTCTACCGCGCCGACCGCGTTGACCGAAGGTGTCGCCCAGTTTGGCCCCATGAGCCGCGCCATGAAGTCCGGCGAGGAAGAGGCGTTCGAGAAGCGCTACGGTTACAAGCCGACTGCCATCCGCGTCGCGGTCGATGCCCTGGCGGTGTTCGTCAACAAGGACAACCCCATCAAGGGCCTGTCCATGCAGCAACTGGATGCCATCTTCTCCAGCACCCTCAAGTGCGGTGAAGCCAAGGCGGCCACCAAGTGGGCCGACCTGGGTCTGGACGGCTCCTGGTCTGGCAAGGATCTGCAACTGTTCGGTCGCAACTCCGTCTCCGGTACTTACGGCTACTTCAAAGAGCACGCCCTGTGCAACGGTGACTTCAAGAGCGGCGTGAACGAGCAGCCGGGCTCCGCCTCCGTGGTGCAGTCGGTCTCCTCCTCCCTGAACGGCATCGGCTACTCCGGCATCGGTTACGTCACCTCCGGCGTGCGCGCCGTACCGCTCTCCAAGGATGGCAAGACCTTCATCGAAGCGACCTCCGACAACGCCATCACCGGCAAGTATCCGCTGTCGCGCTTCCTGTACGTCTACGTGAACAAGCACCCGAACAAGCCGCTCTCCCCGATGGAGCAAGAGTTCCTGAAGATGGTGCTCTCCAAGGCGGGCCAGAACATCGTCGCCAAAGATGGCTACGTACCGGTACCGGCCAAGGTGGTCGAAGCCGACTTGAAGAAACTGGGCATCATGTAAGCCGGTTTCCTCTGCCAGACGGGCCCCGCGGGGCCCGTTTTCTTTTTGGGCCGGCTGTGACCGCTTTCGCCGGACCGGGTGATTTGTCGACTTGCACCGGACGCCCGCATTTCCGAAAATAGGGCATCTTTATGGTGAAGGACACCTCCATGACATCTCCCCTGTTCAAGCTTGGCCTGGCGGCACTCTGTACGACCCTGCTCGCCAGCTGTGCCCAGTCTCCCACCGGTCGCAGCCAGATGCTGCTCTTCTCGCCCCAGCAGATGAGCAAGCTGGGGGCTGACTCCTTCGAGCAGATGAAAAAGCAGGAGAAGGTGAGCAAGGACGCCAGAGTGAACGCCTATGTCTCCTGCGTCGCCAAGGCGGTGACCGCCCAGGTGCCCGCCAGCTACGGCATCACCAACTGGGAAGTGGTGGTGTTTGACTCCAAGCAGGTGAACGCTTTCGCCCTGCCCGGCGGCAAGATCGGGGTCTACACCGGCCTGCTCAAGGTGGCCAAGAATCAGGATCAGCTCGCCACCGTCATCGGCCACGAGCTGACCCACGTGCTGGCCCAGCACTCCAACGAGCGGCTCTCCCGCAGCCAGCTGACCGGCCTTGGGCTGGCGGCGGCCGACATCGCCATGGGCAGCAGCGAATACCGCGGCGCCACCATGGCGGCGCTGGGGCTCGGGGTCGAGGTCGGCGTCATGCTGCCCTATGGCCGCGAGCAGGAGAGCGAGGCGGACAGGCTGGGCCTGGATCTGATGGCCCGCGCCGGTTTCAACCCCGCCGAAGCGATCCCGCTCTGGCAGAACATGAGCGCGGCCGCGGGCGGCAATGCGCCGCCCCAGCTGCTCTCCACCCACCCCAGCAACGAGAGCCGGATCGCCGAGCTGCAGGCCCAGCAGGCTGAGGCCGTGCCGCTCTATCAGCAGGCCCGCGCCTCCGGACTGGTGCCTCAATGCAAGGCATAAGCCTGCGCATGGCGCGGTCCGATGACGCCGCCGCCATGACGGTGATGCAGCGGGCCAGCTGGCTCGCCGCATATGGCGGCGTGCTCGGTACCGACATGCTGGCCCAGCTGGCGGTCACCGAGCACCTGCAGATCTGGCAGCGCCGGCTGGCGGAGACGGGCCCAAGGCCCATGCTGCTGTGCCAGGACGAGGTGGTCATCGGCCTGCTCTACTGGCAGCCGGAGCTGGCGGGGGAGTACCCCACCGCCTGGATCCGTGCCTTTTACCTGCATCCCGACCACTGGCGCCAGGGCCACGGCAAGCGGCTGTGGCAGGCGGTGGCGATGCAGATGCGGCGCGCCGGCTGTGAAGGCGTCAGATTGTGGCTGCTCGATGGCAACCACATCGGCGAGGGGTTCTATCTGCGCCGCGGCTTCGTCTTCGATGGTCAGGAGCGCACCCTGATGAGCCTCGGCCAGCCCTGCCTGCAGCGACAAATGTTTCGTTTGCTTTGATCTCTCTCCCGTTTTTCGCCCTCGGTCACTTTATTTTTTTTGCGAATTAATACAATGTCCCCCTCTGGACAGGCTGAGGTGAGGCGGCTCACCGACAAGGGAGTGTGGCATGTATTACGGCTTTGATATTGGTGGCACCAAGATAGCGTTCGCCGTCTATGACGGCGCCTTGAATCTCTGCCACGAGGAGCGCGTGAGCACTCCCGGCAATGACTATCAGGGGCTGCAGCAACTCATTCGCGAGCGGGTCGAACAGGCGGATGCCCGTTTCGGCGCGCGCGGTGCGGTAGGCATCGGCTTTCCCGGCATTCTCAACCGGCACGACCACAGCATAGTGGCGGCCAATCTGCCCTCCATCAATGGTCGCCACCTGGGCGCCGATCTGGCCGAACTGCTGGGCAGACCGGTCAAGGTGGACAACGATGCCAACTGCTTCCTCTGGTCCGAGGTACATCAGGGGGCGGCGGCGGGTGCCGACAGCGCCCTCGGCGTCACCATAGGCACTGGCATCGGCGGCGCCGTCTATCTGGCGGGCAAGCTGATCCAGGGCCGCAACTGGCTGGCGGGGGAGATAGGCCACTACCCGCTGCCGGCCACCATGCTGATGAAGTACCCCGACCTGCCTCGTCCCCGTTGCGGCTGCGGTCGCCTGGTCTGTTTTGAAACCTATGCCTCCGGCACCGGGCTGGAGCGGCTCTATCACCACTTCCACGGCCAGCGTGCCAGCGGCCACCAGATAGTAGGGCGCTTCGAGGCGCACGAGCCCCATGCGGTGGCCGCGGTCGACTGCTGGCTCGAGATCATGGCCGCCGGGCTTGCCACCGCCATCTCGGTGGTCGACCCCGACGTGGTGGTGCTGGGGGGCGGCCTGAGCGGCCTGCCCGCGCTCTATGAGCAGTTGCCGCTGCGCCTGCCCGGTCACCTGCTGCCCGGGGTCGCCCTGCCCGAGATCCGCGAGGCCCGCTTCGGCGGCGCCGGCGGGGTGCGCGGGGCCGCCTTGCTCAATTTATGAGATCAGATCCGGGGTCTGATCTCCCCAATAAAGGAGTCCATCATGACCTCTCTTGAAATCTGTATCGACAACCTGGAATCCCTGTTCACTGCCCAAGCGGCCGGCGCCGATCGCATCGAGCTCTGCTCTGCGCTGGGGCTGGGCGGCCTGACCCCCTCCTATGGCTTCATGCAGCTGGCGGCGCGCCATGCCACCATTCCCGTCTACGCCATGATCCGGCCCCGGGCCGGCGATTTCTGCTTTGGCGAAGGGGAGTTCGAGATGATGCTGCAGGATATCGCGGCGGCCCGTGCCGCCGGCCTGCAGGGGGTGGTGGTCGGTCTGCTGGACGAGGAGGGACGGGTGCCTGCCGCCAGACTCGGCCAGCTGGTGGAGGCAGCGGGGCCCCTTGGCGTCACCTTCCACCGCGCCATCGACCTCTCCTCCGACTGGCGCCTCGACTTGGAGACCATAGTTGCCGCCGGCTGCGAGCGCATTCTGAGCTCGGGCCATGCACCGACTGCGCTGGCGGGGCTTGAGACCCTGCAGGCGATGCAGCAGGCGCTGGCGGGGCGCGCCAGCCTGATGCCCGGCGCCGGGGTCAATGCCGACAACGTGCGCACCATCATCGAGTTTACCGGGGTGAACGAAGTGCACATGTCCGGCATGGGCTGGCGCGGCGGCATGGTGCCCCATGGCGTCAACATGGGCACCTCGGACGATGGCCGGGTCAATATCACCGACGGCGCCAAAGTTGCAGCGGTACGGGCTCTGCTGGACAGGGGCTGATACGGGCCGCGCGGCGGCATGGTGTCTCGTCATGGGCGTCAGCATGGACACCTCGGACGACGGTCGGGTCAATATCACCGACGGCGCCAAGGTGGCGGCGGTGCGGGCTCTGCTGGACAGGGCCTGATACGGTTTGAATGTGAGCAGGGGTGATGGTGCTCTGTTTTGCTCCCTTCTCCCCTGGCGGGAGAAGGGCCGGGGATGAGGGGGCTGATGTGAGGCACCTCCCACCTGGGGGCAAAACCGGGGACAGGCCGGCAGCACCCGGCGCAAAAGTCTGATATTATCCCGTCTCTTTTACCCTCAGGACCCGGAGCAACTTCTCAATGTCCCAATACGACTCTATCGAACAGAAGGCCAGCTATGGCATCGGCCGCAACATGGGTGATCAACTGGCGCAGCAAGCCTTCGCCGGTCTGGATATCCCGGCCCTGCAGCAAGGTCTGGCAGATGCCCTGAATGGTCTGGAGTTCGCGGTCAGCCGTGACGATATCAACGATGCCTTCCAGGTCATCACCGCCCGCATGCAGGAAGAGCAGGAAGCCGTTGCCAAGGCTGCCGCCGCCGAAGGCGAAGCCTTCCTGGCCGACAACGCCAAGCGCGCCGAAGTGAAGACCACCGAGTCCGGTCTGCAGTACGAAGTGTTGGTGGAAGGTAACGGTGCCGTACCGGTAGCCGGTCAGTCCGTGCGCGTGCACTACCATGGTACCTTCACCCACGGTGGTGTGTTCGACAGCTCCGTCGCCCGCGGCCAGCCTGCTGAATTCCCGGTAACTGGCGTGATCGCCGGCTGGGTAGAAGCGCTGCAACTGATGCCGGTTGGCTCCAAGTGGAAGCTCTACATTCCGCAGGATCTGGCCTACGGCGCACGCGGTGCCGGTTCCATCCCGCCGTACTCCGCCCTGGTATTCGAAGTGGAGCTGCTGGACATCCTGTGATCCGGCTGGCTTGATTGATACAGACGGCGACCCTCGGGTCGCCGTCTGTTTTTTTGCGCCGCGCACGGCGGGGCATGGGCAGCGCCTGCGCTTTTGGATATAGTCATGGCTCCTGCTGGGAGAGCGCCCATGGCTGCCATCATTGAAGTCGTCGATCTCGTCAAGCACTTCCCCGGCGTCAAGGCGGTGGACGGGCTCAGCTTTGCAATTCCTGCCGGCAGCTGTTTCGGCCTGCTCGGCCCGAACGGGGCGGGCAAGACCACCACCATCGAACTGCTGGAGGGGATCCTCACCCCGGACAGCGGCCAGATCCTGTTCCACGGAGCCCCGCGCGGCCCCGACTATCGCTCCCGCATCGGCATCCAGTTCCAGCACACGGCGCTGCAGGATTTCCTGACGGTGCGCGATACCCTGCGGCTGTTTGCCAGCCTCTACCCGGCCCCCTTGCCCCAGGCTCAGCTCATCGAGCTGTGTGCGCTGGGGGAATTCATCGATCGGGACAGCCGCAAGCTCTCCGGCGGTCAGCGGCAACGGCTGCTGCTGGCCTTGGCCCTGCTCGGCGACCCCGAGCTGCTGTTTCTGGATGAGCCCACCACGGGTCTCGATCCCCAGGCCCGTCACCACTTCTGGCAGCGCATCGAGGCGATCAAGGCGCAGGGCAAGACGGTGGTGCTTACCACCCACTACATGGACGAGGCCCAGCAGCTGTGCGATCAGATTGCCATCGTCGATCACGGCCATCTGCTCAGCCTGGATACCCCGGTCGCCCTGCTGGCCCAACACTTTGACGGCGTGCTGGTGCGCCTGGCGGCTCACCCGGCCCTCGCCAGTCTCGGCTACCCCCTGCGCCCGCTGGGCGAGCAGGTGGAGCTGAGCTGCCCCGACGTGGCGGACTTGCTACCACGGCTGCTGAGCCTGGGCGTGCCGCTGACCGGCATGCAGGTGCGCTCCCCCAACCTGGAGGATCTCTTCCTGAACCTGACCGGCCACAGCCTGCGGAGCGGCGCATGAAAGCTACCCCGTGGCACCCCGCAGCGGCGCCTGCCGGCATGCCGCTCCAGCCTGCCAGCCCAAGGAGCACCAGATGACGGGATCACTCAAGCGCATCGGGGCGCTCTTCTATGCCCGCAACCTGGAGTTCGTGCGGGATCGGGCCGCGCTGATCTGGAACCTGGCCTTTCCGCTGCTGCTGGTACTGGGGTTCACCCTTATCTTCTCCGGCCCGCCCAAGCCGCTGGTGCAGATGGGCGTGGTGGGGGAGCTGCCTGCGGCCTATGCCCCACTACGCGCCGTGCCGCTGCTCAAGATCATCCCCTATGACGAGGAGGAGAAGGGCCGGCTCAAGGTGCGCCACCACCAGCTGGATCTGCTGCTCTCGCCCGGCACGGGCCGTTACTGGATCAACCCGGATGCCCCCCAGGGCGCCATGGCCGAGTACCTGCTGCGCCAGGCCGTGCCGGTGCAGCTGGTGCGGGAGACTCTGAGCGGGCGCGCCATTCGCTATGGCGACTGGCTGCTGCCCGGGGTGATCGGCATGAACCTGATGTTCTCCGGCCTGTTCGGGGTGGGCTTCGTCATCGTCCGTTACCGCAAGAACGGGGTGCTCAAGCGGCTTGGGGCCACTCCGCTCTCGGCCGCCGAGTTTCTCTGCGCTCAGCTGCTGTCGCGCATCCTGATCACCCTGGTGGTGAGCCTGCTGGTGTTTCTGGTGGCCTACTTTCTGCTCGGGGTGCCGTTGCTCGGCTCGGGCTGGCTGCTGCTGTTGATCGCCCTGTTGGGTGGGGCGTCCATGGCCTCCCTCGGTCTGCTGGTGGCGGCCCGCATCCAGAACGAGGAGCTGGCGAGCGGGCTGCTCAACGTCATCAGCATGCCGATGATGTTCCTCTCCGGCGTCTGGTTCTCGCTGGAAGGGGCTCCAGCCTGGCTGCAGCAGCTGGCAGCCAGGTTGCCGCTCAGCCAGATCATCGCGGCGGCCCGTGCCGTCATGCTGGAAGGGGCAGGCTGGGCCGAGGTGGCGGCGCCACTGGGCTTTGTCCTGCTGTTTACGCTCTGCTGCATCACCCTGGGCAGCGCCCTGTTCAAATGGAGTTACAGATGAAGCTATCGATGAAGTCACTGCCGCTGGTTGGCGGAACCCTGTTGGCCCTGCTGCTGAGTCTGCCGGCCAGTGCCGGCGCCATGCGATGCAAGAATGCGCTGATCACCGAAGGGGACAGCACCGCCGAGATGCTGATCAAGTGCGGCGAGCCCATGCTGCGCGAGGAGCTGACCCGCAACGAGGAGAACCAGTTCGGCAACCTGGTGCAGGTGAAGTATGGGGAGCGCTGGACCTACAACTTCGGCAAGAACGAGTTCATGCGTTTCGTCACCGTGCGCAACGGGGTGGTCACCGATATCGAGAACGGCCCGCGCGGCAATTGATCCTGCCGACCGGATGCTGCGCGCCGAGTGCGGTGGTGTGGCTCCGGTCTCTTTCCTGCGTTTACGCCCCCGTTTCCACCTTTCATCCCTCTCTTCCGGTTGCCCGGTATTGGTTCATTCCCCCCAATAATGAGCCCTGTTGTTGGCAAAATGCGCCCGATAAATACATTGTCAGCGCGCTTTTCTGCCCCAATCCGGTGCGCCCGATTTTTTGCGAAAAATAATCCTCACGTTATCGGGGGCTTGGAACCGTAGGCCATTTTGCGAATAAGGGTCTATTTTTAATTCTAAGAGTGCATATCGGCCCGTAGACCTATTTTGTGCTGCTGCACCAAGGTTGGGCCGGCTTGCACCGATTGACAGGTTTTTGAGCCGCTCGATAAGCTGTGAAAAAGCAGAGAAACGAAGGCATCTTGCCAGGTTCTGGTGCCTATTTGAATCAAACCACAGGGAAGCGTGAGATGAAGCAGATACACAAGGCAGGTATGGTGATGGTGCTGTCGCTGGTGGCAGCCAATGCATGGGCAGACGGCACCCTGGATGCCGTCAAGAAGAAGGGATTCGTGCAGTGCGGGGTGGGTGATGGCCTGCCTGGCTTTTCCAATCCGGACGCCAAGGGCACCTGGACCGGTCTGGACGTGGACGTGTGCCGCGCCGTGGCCGCGGCCGTGCTGGGGGATGCCGGCAAGGTGAAGTATGTCTCCCTCACCGCCAAGGAGCGTTTCACCGCCCTGCAGTCCGGCGAGGTGGATCTGCTGTCGCGCAATACCACCTGGACCCTGACCCGGGACGGGTCGCTGGGCCTGACCTTTGCCGGGGTGAACTACTACGATGGTCAGGGCTTTCTGATCAAGCAGTCCCTCGGGGTGAAGAGCGCCAAGGAGCTCGACGGTGCCGCCGTCTGCATCCAGTCTGGCACCACCACAGAGCTCAACCTGGCGGACTATTTCCGCGCCAATGGCGGCATGAAATATACCCCTGTGGTGTTCGATACCTCGGATCAGACCGTCAAGGGCTTTGAGGCGGGCCGCTGCGACGTGCTGACCTCGGATCAGTCCCAGCTCTATGCCCTCAAGATCAAGCTCAGCAAGCCGGCGGAGGCCATGGTGCTGCCTGAGGTGATCTCCAAGGAGCCGCTGGGGCCTGCCGTGCGCCAGGGTGACGATCAGTGGTTCAAGGTGGTGCGCTGGAGCCTGAACGCCATGCTCAACGCCGAGGAGGCCGGGGTCACCAGTGCCAACGTGGACGAGATGCTCAAGTCCACCAACCCGGATATCCGTCGTCTGCTGGGGCTGGAAGAGCCCAAGGGGTCGGTGCTGGGGCTGGATGACAAGTGGGCCTACAACATCGTCAAGCAGGTCGGCAACTATGGCGAATCCTTCGATCGCAACGTCGGTGCCGGCTCCCCCCTCAAGATCGAGCGCGGCATCAATGCGCTCTGGAACAAGGGTGGCCTGATGTACGCGCCGCCCATCCGCTGAGTCGACAACCATCGGGGGGCCGAGGCCCCCCATTTCCCCTGGCTTTGTCGGAGTCATCCTCATGGCGTTACACGCATCAAACCATAGGAAGGAACAGGGCCGCTGGTGGTATGACGCCAAGGTGCGGGCATTGATCTTCCAGTGCCTGGCCATCGCGGTCGTGGTCGGGTTCCTGTTCTACATCATCCACAATGCCCTGACCAATCTGGCCACCCGTGGCATCACCACCGGCTTCGATTTTCTGGGCAACACGGCGGGCTTCGGCATCCTGCAGAGCCTGATCCCCTATGACGAGACCTATACCTTCGGCCGTACCTTTCTGGTGGGGCTGCTCAATACCCTGCTGGTCTCCGTGCTCGGCATCCTGTTTGCCACCCTGCTCGGTTTCATGCTCGGGGTGGCGCGCCTGTCGCGCAACTGGCTGGTGGCCAAGATAGCGACCGTCTACATAGAGACGTTTCGCAATATCCCGCTGCTGCTGCAGATCTTCTTCTGGTACTTCTCGGTGCTGCGCACCCTGCCATCTCCGCGCCAGAGCGTGGATCTGGGGGGGCTCGCCTTCCTCAACGTGCGGGGCTTCTATCTGCCCAAGCCCCTGTTCGAAGAGGGATTCGGCTACGTGCTCTTGGCCCTGCTGATCGCCGTGGTGTTGAGCTGGGGGCTGAGCCGCTGGGCACGGCGCCGTCAGGCCCTGACCGGCAGGATATTCCCGTTCTGGCGCAGCGTGGCCGCCCTGGTCATTCTGTTGCCGGCCGCCGCCTTCTTGCTGGCGGGCAGCCCGCTCAGCTGGAGCGTACCGGCCCTGCAGGGGTTCAACTTCCGGGGCGGTCTGACGGTCCTGCCCGAGCTAGCGGCCCTCTTGCTGGCGCTCACCATCTACACGGCGGCCTTTATCGCGGAGATAGTGCGCTCCGGCATCATGGCCATCAGCAAGGGCCAGACGGAGGCGGCCTCCGCCCTCGGGCTCTCACCCGCCAAGACGCTGCGGCTGGTGATCATTCCCCAGGCGATGCGGGTCATCATCCCTCCCTTGACCAGCCAGTATCTGAACCTCACCAAGAACTCCTCGCTGGCCACGGCCATCGGCTATCCGGATCTGGTGTCTGTGTTCATGGGCACCACTCTCAACCAGACCGGGCAGGCCATCGAGGTCATCGCCATGACCATGGGGGTCTATCTCGTCATCAGTATCACCACCTCGCTGCTGATGAACATCTACAACCGCAGAATGACGCTGGTTGAGCGCTAGGGAGTAGTCATGTTTGTGAACGAATTGCAGGAGGCTCTGCCGCCTCCCAGCCATCGCCGGGGCCTGGTCGCCTGGCTCAGGCAGAATCTGTTTCCCAACTGGTGGAACGGCCTGCTGACCCTGGTGCTGGCTTATCTGCTGCTGCCGCTGATCTGGTCTGCCCTGGACTGGGCGCTGTTCTCCGCCACCTGGCAGGGGAGCAGCCGCGAGGCCTGCGGCCAGGGCGGCGCCTGCTGGATCTTCATCGAGAGCCGGCTGGGGCAGTACCTCTATGGCTTCTACCCGGCCGATCAGTACTGGCGCATCAACCTGACCTTCGCCGGCCTGGCGGTGTTGCTGGCCCTGCTCATCTGGCCCAAGACCCCGCGCAAGGGGTGGCTGGCGCTGTTCACCCTGCTGGTATTCCCTGTCATCGCCTTCTTCCTCATCCATGGTGGGGCTGGGCTGGAGGTGGTGGAGACGAACCGCTGGGGCGGGCTGATGCTGACCCTGGTGCTGGCGGTGGTGGGCATAGTGGTTGCGCTGCCGTTCGGCATCCTGCTGGCGCTGGGGCGTCGCTCCCACATGCCGGTCATCTCCAGCCTCTGCACCGTCTACATCGAGTTCTGGCGGGCGGTGCCGCTCATCACCGTGCTCTTCATGGCGTCAGTCATGCTGCCGCTGTTCATGAGTACCGAAGTGGAGCTCGACAAGCTGCTGCGGGCGCTCATCGGCATCATCCTGTTCCAAGCGGCCTATGTGGCCGAGGTGGTGAGAGGCGGGCTGCAGGCGATCCCCAAGGGGCAGTACGAGGCGGGGGAGGCCCTGGGGCTCTCCTATTGGAAGGTGATGGGGCTCATCATCATGCCGCAGGCCCTCAAGATCACCATCCCCTCGCTGGTGAACACCTTTATCTCCCTGTTCAAGGACACCAGCCTGGTGCTGATCATCGGGCTGTTCGATCTGCTGGCCATCTCCAAGGTGGCGCTGGCGGATCCGGCCTGGCTGGGGTATTCCACCGAGGCGTATGTCTTTATCGCCATGATCTTCTGGATGTTCTGTTTTGGCATGTCCCGCTACTCCATCTATCTGGAGCGCAAACTCAACACGGGCCACAAGCATTAGGAGTAGTTTCGAGATGAAAACGGACGCTGTTGTCGAACTGAAAGCAGTCAACAAGTGGTACGGTGAATTTCACGTGCTGCGCAACATCAACCTGCAGGTGGGCAGAGGGGAGAAGATCGTCATCTGCGGACCATCGGGCTCTGGCAAGTCCACCATGATCCGCTGCATCAACCGGCTGGAGGAGCACCAGAGCGGGGACATCCTGGTCAAGGGCACGGCCCTGACCTCGGATCTCAAGAACATCGAGGCGGTGCGCCGGGAGGTGGGCATGGTGTTCCAGCACTTCAACCTCTTCCCCCACCTGACCGTGCTGGAAAATTGCTGCCTGGCCCCCATCTGGGTCAAGCAGCTGCCGCGCAGGGAGGCCGAAGAGATCGCCATGAACTTCCTGCGCCGGGTGCGGATCCCGGAGCAGGCCCTGAAGTATCCGGGTCAGCTCTCCGGCGGTCAGCAGCAACGGGTCGCCATCGCCCGCAGTCTCTGCATGAACCCCCAGGTGATGCTGTTTGACGAACCCACCTCGGCGCTGGATCCCGAGATGGTGCGCGAGGTGCTGGACGTCATGGTGGAGCTGGCACACGAGGGGATGACCATGCTCTGCGTCACCCACGAGATGGGGTTTGCCAAGCAGGTGGCGGATCGGGTGATCTTCATGGACCGGGGACAGATCATCGAGGAGAACGTGCCGGATCAGTTCTTCGACAACCCTCAGTCGGATCGGACCAAGCTGTTCCTCTCCCAGATCCTGCAACATTGAGCCGCATGGGGGGATGTCGTCCATAAAAAAGCCCGCACTCTGGTGAGCGGCGGGCAAGTAGTAAAAGCATGGACGCAGACTACAAAACAGAAAGGACTATGGAAGTTACCCCAACAGCAGGGTGGTGTGGCGCAGGCCGCGAACCTCCAGATTGATCTGCCGGGCCAGACTCAGGGTCTGACGGCAGGTCAGGCTCTCCAGATTGATCTCGCCGCCGCTGAACTCGAACCGCCCGTGGGTCTCCACCATGAAGCTGCCGTGATGGAAGCTCTTGATGTAGCGGGCAATCTGGCGGGGAGACAAGTTCTTGAACACCTTCATCACAAAACACCTGTTGCGTGGACAGGGCACACTATGGCTTCGTCAGGTGACACGGATGTGACAATTTATGGAGGTTTGTATGAATCCGGTTTGCCGTCGGCGGCCGGCCGGGACGCAATTGAAAAAAGGCTGCCATGACAAGCCGTTACCCCGATATACTGCGGTCACTTGGATGAATCAGAAGGGTCTGCGTGTGGAGTGGGTGGATGTGGTGGATGGAGAGAACCGGGTGATCGGCGTGGCCGAGCGGGCCAAGGTGCGGCGAGAGAACCTCTGCCACCGCGCCAGCTATATCCTGGTGCTCGACGAGGCTGACCGGATCCTGGTGCAGCGGCGTACCCTCAGCAAGGATTTCTGCCCCGGCATGCTGGACGCCTGCGCCGGCGGCGTGGTCACCACGGGCGAGCAGATGGAACCCTCCGCCCGCCGCGAACTGGCCGAGGAGCTGGGCATCGAAGGGGTGCCGCTACAGGGTTTTGGCACCTTCTATGCCGAAGGGGAGGGTTACCGGGTTTGGGGCGGCCTCTACAGCTGCCACTATCAGGGGCCGCTGCGGCTGCAGGCCGAAGAGGTGAGCGAGGTGTGCTGGATGAGCCAGGCGGAGATAGCCGCGCGGGCTGCCGAATTCACCCCCGACTCTTTGCTCGCCATCGCCACCTGGCAGGCGCGGCGCTGAGCAGCGTTGCATGCAGAACGGGCAGCCAGTGGCTGCCCGTTCTGTTTCTGGATGGATGGAACCTCATACCAGCCTGAGCCGCCGGTTGGTGCGCCCGCAGGGGCTGGCACCGGCGAGCCAGTGGCCCTGCCACTCGGTCACCAGGCGCAGCAGCGGGTATTCCAGATCGAGCCGGGTCACCACCAGCTGGCCGACGGTGTCGCCGATGACCGGCTCGCCGCTGGCCAGATCGATGATTTCGACCAGACAGTTCTCGTTGACGATGAACCCCTGGCCGGGCTGGCTCTCGTAGGCTATCACCCCGGCATCCTGCAGCAGCAGGCAGTTGAGCGCGCGGATGCCGTGCACCGCCTGCAGCGGCCGGGTGTCGGGGTGGGACGATTCGCATAGCAGGGCGCAGCGCAGGCTGTCGCTCGGCACCTCGGCCCGCTCTGCCGCCTCCAGCAGGTCCAGCAGCACCGCCAGCGGTCCGACGAAGCCGGTCGGCTCAAAGCGCTGCAACGCCTCCAGCTGGCGGCGGGTATCGTGGGGGCCGCAGGGTACCACCGGGCTCCCCAGCTGGCGGGCACCGTTGTCGAAGATGAAGGCGGTGGGGCTGATGTGATAGTCGTGACCGTTGAGCAGCACCTCCCCGGCCTTGAAACCGGCGGCGAACAGGGCCCGCGCAGCCCCCCACCAGTCGGCCCCGGCATATTCGGGAATGGCCAGCTGGCCGGGGCAGGCAAACACCCGCAGCGCCTGGCTGGCGGGGCGGCCGGTAAGGCCGGCAAAGGGCGGGTGGGCCTGCTGGGCGGCGAACAGCTCGCCGGCGTTGAGCAGGGGCAGGCTGGCCAACTCCCCCAGATCCTGCAGGCGGCGCTGGCGGTAGGCGCTGGAGTAACCGGTACAATACTGGCCGACATGGGCAAGCAGGTGGTTGAGCTGATCCAGCTGCTGCTGCTCGCGCAGGGGGGAGGGGCGAATTTCCAGTCCATCGTAATAGTGCTGCATGAAGCCTCCTTGGTCGGCTGATCCTGCTCAAGGTTAGTTCAAATGATCCCGGTAAAGGGGGGCCTGTGTCACAGCGCGGCCGTGGGGTAGACTGGGGCTCCTTCCCTCCACTTAAGGATGAGCACAATGATTGCGACGGGTCAGACCCTGCCTGCGGGCGAATTCACCTTCATCACCCCAGAGGGGAAACAACAGCGGGATAGCCACAGCCTGTTTGCCGGCAAGCGGGTGGTGCTGTTTGCGGTGCCCGGCGCCTTTACCCCCACCTGCTCCAACGCCCATCTGCCGGGCTATGTGGTGCTGGCCGATCGGTTCAAGGCCAAAGGGGTGGATGCCATCTGCTGCCTGTCGGTCAACGACGCCTTCGTGATGAAGGCGTGGCAGGATGCCCAGAACGCCGCTGCCATCACCATGCTGGCGGACGGCGACGGCAGCTGGACCCGGGCCCTGGGGCTGGCCAAGGAGACCGGCGCCTTTGGCGGCGTGCGCGCCCAGCGCTTTGCCCTCATCGCCAATGACGGCGTGGTGGAGCGGCTCTTCGTGGAGGCGCCGGGCAAGTTCGAGGTGTCGGATGCCGAGAGTCTGCTGGCGGCGCTGTGAAAGATTAATCGCCGTTTGATTTCATCTTGAAATAGCAAGGCGGCCCGTTACACTGTTGCCGCGTTTGGATGGAGCCAGGCAAGTTGCCTGGCTCTCGTGTTTGCCGTGGATGAGATAGAAAAATATGACCCTGGCTTTTGTTGCCCTGATTGCCGGACTGGCGTTGCTGGTCTGGAGTGCCGACAAGTTCGTGGACGGTGCCGCCGCCACTGCCCGTTATGCCGGTATGCCGCCGCTGCTGATCGGCATGGTGATTATCGGTTTTGGTACCTCGGCCCCTGAAATGGTGGTTTCCGCGCTGGCGGCTTCCCAGGGCAACCCCGGGCTGGCGCTCGGCAATGCCTATGGCTCCAACATCACCAATATCGCCCTTATTCTCGGCTTGACGGCCCTGATCAGCCCCATCGCCGTGGCTTCCCAGGTGGTGCGCAAGGAGATCCCCATCCTGCTCGGCATCACCCTGCTCTCCGGCGCCCTGTTGCTGGATGGTCGCCTGGATCGCACGGACGCCGCCATCCTCGGCGTGGTGTTCCTGGCGCTGATGGGCTGGTCTATCTGGGCCGGCATGCGCGGCAAGGGGGATGCGCTGGATGCGGAGACCGAGGAGAGCATCGACAGCGAAGGCATGTCCCTCAAGCTGGCCCTGTTCTGGCTGGTGGTCGGGCTGGTGCTGCTCATCGGTGCCTCCCGCCTGTTGGTGTGGGGGGCGGTGACCATAGCCCAGGGCTTTGGCATCAGCGATCTGGTGATTGGTCTCACCATAGTCGCCATCGGCACCTCGCTGCCGGAGCTGGCCTCTTCGCTTATCGCCATTCGTAAGAACGAGCATGATCTGGCCCTTGGCAACGTGCTCGGTTCCAACCTGTTCAACACCCTGGCGGTGGTCGGGATCGCGGCCGGCATCCACCCGCTGGACGTGGCGCCGGAGGTGCTCTCCCGCGACTGGAGCCTGATGATGGGGTTGACCCTGTTGCTGCTGGTGATGTGCCTGGGCCGCAAGGGACAGGGGCGCATCAACCGGCTGGAGGGGGGCGTGCTGCTCGCCTGCTTCGTCGCCTACACCGGCTGGCTGCTGACCAGCCAGTTTATCTGACGATTCGCCAGACCATAGCAAGAAGGGGGAAGCATCGGCTTCCCCCTTCTGTTTTTGGCGCAGGCCTGTCAGGCCACGGCAACCATCTTCTGCCCTTTCTGGCTGCTGTCCAGAATGAGGATGTTCGCCTTGGGGAAGAAGTTGAAGGTGGAGGCCGATGCCCAGGTGTAAGCCCCCATCACCCGGCCCACCACCAGCTCGCCGATGGCCAGATCAGGCAGCATGATGCCGTCGCGGATGACGTCCACGCTGTCGCAGGTCGGGCCTGAGAGCACAGAGTTGTGCAGCTCGCCGCGAGCCAGCGGGGTGCTCACCGGGTAGGTGACGTGGTCATAGAGCTGGCCGTTGTAGCTGCCGTAGAGACCGTCATCCAGGTAGTACCAGATCTTGTCGCCGCGATGGGCCTTGCCCATCACGCTGGATACCGAGGTCATGGCCGGCGCGCTGATGAAGCGGCCCGGTTCGGCAATCTTCTGCACCGTGGCCGGCAGCCTGGCCAGTGCCTCGCGGATCGGCGCGCAGAAGCCGTTGATGTCGAACTCGCCGCCCTCATAATCCACCGGGAAGCCGCCGCCGATGTCCAGCACCCAGGGCTTGAGGCCGAGCTCCCAGGCCTGCTCCATGATCTCGCGGCAGGCGTCGATGGCCTGTACGTGGCGACGGGCATGGGGCACCTGGGAGCCGACGTGGAACGACAGCCCCATCACCTTGATCCCCTTGGCATGGGCCAGCTGCAGCAGTGGCAGCGCCTGCTCCGGAGTGCAGCCGAACTTCTTGGAGAGGTCGACCTTGGTCTCGGGATTGGGGAAGCTAACCCGCAGCAGCAGTTTCACCTCGTCCTTGTAGGGCAGGAACTTCTCCAGCTCCAGCGGGTTGTCGTAGACGAACACGGTGCAGCCGTACTCCAGCGCATAGCGGATATCGCTGTCGCGCTTGATGGGATGGGTATGAATGCAGCGCCCCGGGCGGACACCCTGACTGCGCACCAGATCCACTTCGCCATTGGTGGCCAGATCGAAACAGGCCCCCTCTTCCTTCAAGACAGAGACCACTGCCTCGTGGGGCAGGGGTTTGAGTGCATAGTGCAATCGTACATCGGGCAGGGCGGCGGCCAGGGCCCGATACTGTTTGCGGACGGCTGCCTTGTCGAGCAGCAGCAGGGGGGAGCCGAATTGTTCAACCAGCTGACGGTAATCTTGTGCAACCAGGGTCTCGTTCATTCTCTTTTGGTCATCCTTAGGGGGCGTGATATGCCCAAGCCATATGCGATTGAACCGGCGACGGCCGGCTCAGGCGAGCGGTCCGGTGGGACCAACCAGGCACACTGCATAACTTCCTTGCGA
Source organism: Aeromonas sp. FDAARGOS 1403 (assembly GCF_019047325.1). NCBI lineage: Bacteria > Pseudomonadati > Pseudomonadota > Gammaproteobacteria > Aeromonadales > Aeromonadaceae > Aeromonas > Aeromonas sp. FDAARGOS 1403. The sequence goes on from NZ_CP077249.1 coordinate 2,191,681, forward strand.
AGTGCTTAGTTATGCGCGGGATTATCGGCTTATTGCGTTTGTGTGCAACCCTTTTGATTGGATATGTCGGCAAGTTTTTCTGGTCGAGACGAAAGATCATCTTGATATGGCCCATGTTTCGACTAGCAAGCGGCAGGTTGTGCAGGCAACCTTGTCTAACGTATTGATAGTTAACGAACAAATAACATTCGGCCCCAGCCTGGCCAGAATCGAAAAAAATCGGCGACGAGGGGGCGCGAGTGGGAGACAGCTCACACTTTTTGGATTACCATGCCCGCTTCCTAATCCAAACTAGTTCGGATGAAGGTAGCAGGAGAGCGATGGGCAACCATCCACCGAAGAAGTGAATCTTTCAGGTACCGGGCAACCGGTGTGGACTGCTACTGGACGATACTCTGGAGAGACCCGTTGAATCGGGCGCCGAAGGAGCAAGGCACCGTGATTGCATCGCAATCTGGCGCCGGAAACTCTCAGGCAAAAGGACAGAGGGGATGGGATGGTTGTACCTGAGCTTGAAACTGTTCACGGTCTGTAACGAGAGGTCGTCAGCAAGGTAAAGAGCAGCGCAGGAACCGGAGTGTATGTGAATACATGAGGCTTTCGAGCAGCGCATGAGCCTTGATCACGGCCTCGCAGCAAGAGTGTGAACACGTTTTTTGCCCGCATCCGATCGCCTCTGGCCGATCGCGACACCTATGGGAAGATCATCCTTCTCCTCCTTAATTTCTGTTTCTTAAGGAGGATGCATGTCATCAATTCAATCGGCGCTCGCCGCCATCGATAGCTTTATCTGGGGACCACCCCTGCTGATCCTGCTGGTCGGGACCGGCGTCTACCTCACTCTGCGTCTGGGTCTGCTTCAGGTCGTGCGTTTGCCGCTCGCCCTGCGTCTGGTCTTTGGCCGCGATCAGGGTCAGGGCAAGCAGGGGGATGTCTCCAGCTTCGGCGCGCTCTGCACCGCCCTCTCCGCCACCATAGGCACCGGCAACATCGTCGGGGTCGCCACCGCCATCAAGCTGGGCGGCCCGGGCGCCCTGTTCTGGATGTGGATGGCCGCCCTGTTCGGCATGGCCACCAAGTATGCCGAGTGCCTGCTGGCGGTGAAATATCGCCAGCAGGACGCCAACGGCCAGATGGCGGGCGGCCCCATGTACTACCTGGAGAAGGGGCTCGGCTCCAAGCTGCTCGCCAAACTGTTCGCCCTGTTCGGCATCGGCGTCGCCTTCTTCGGCATCGGCACCTTCCCCCAGGTCAACGCCATCAGTGACGCCATGAGCCTCTCCTTCTCGGTGCCCCGGGAAGTGACCGCCGTGCTGCTGACCCTGATCGTGGCACTGGTGACCCTGGGGGGGATCAAGTCCATCTCCAGCGTGTCGAGCAAGGTGGTGCCCTTCATGGCCATCTTCTACATCGTTGCCTGCCTCGGCGTGCTGGTGAGCAACGCCGCCGCCCTGCCGGATGCGGTGGCGCTGGTGCTGCAGAGCGCCTTCACCGGCCATGCGGCCACCGGCGGCTTCGTCGGTGCCGGCATCATGCTGGCGATCCAGTCCGGGGTGGCGCGCGGGGTTTTCTCCAACGAGTCGGGACTGGGCTCGGCCCCCATCGCGGCGGCGGCGGCCAAGACCGATTCCTGCGTGGAGCAGGGGCTGGTCTCCATGACCGGCACCTTCATCGACACCATCATCATCTGCACCATGACCGGCCTGACTCTGGTGGTGACCGGGGTGTGGAGCGGCGATGCGAGCGGCGCGGCCATGACCAGTCTGGCCTTCGCCCAGGGGCTCGATGCCCATATCGGCCAGTATCTGGTGAGCATCGGCCTGTTGTTCTTCGCCTTCACCACCATCCTTGGCTGGAACTACTACGGCGAGCGTTGCACCGAGTACCTGTTCGGGGTGAAGGCGATCAAGCCCTACCGCCTGGTCTACCTGGTGCTGGTGGCGTGCGGCGCCTTCCTGCATCTGGACATGATTTGGCTCTTGGCCGACATCGTCAACGGCCTGATGGCGGTGCCCAACCTCATCGGCCTCATCGGCCTGCGCCACGTGGTGATTGCCGAGACCCGCGCCTACTTCAGCCGGGACAGCGATACGGAGTCCGAGCCCGAGCCGCAGACGGCCTGATGCCACGACACTGCATTCAAACGAAAAGCCACGACCCGGGTCGTGGCTTTTTTTATGGGCGCTTTTATGAGGGGAGCAGGCTGCTGTGCCCGGCAGAAGGGCTCACTCCTGGATCAGCAGCGCGGTGAGCCGGGCTTTCACCCTCTCCACCAGTTCGTCCTCGCTCCCTTGCCAAGCTATGGCTTGCGCGATGGTGGTGGAGGTACCCGGCAGAAAGCGCAGCTCGCCACCCGCCAGCTCGTAGAAGCGGCTCGCCATCCGGGTGCCTTGGTCCACGTCGCTGGCCACCAGCAGCATGGCCTGGGCCAGCACGGCGCCGTGGTGATCCTGACCCGGCGCCAGCCAGCGCTGGGCGGTGCCGGTCACCTTGCGACCCCCGATCACCAGATTGTACTGGCCATCGCAAAACGAGCCGGGCACGAAGTCATAGCTGCCCTCGAGACCGTATTCCTCCAGCAGGACGAGCAGCGGCGCCCCCAGCAGCCGGTAGTAGTGAGCCAGATCCGTGGTGGTGCGAGGCAGCATGAGCGACAGATTGAGGATGCCGGCGCCGTGGGGCACGGCGGTGCCGCCGCTGTCGCGCACATGCACGGGCCAACCCTCGGCGGCAAGCTGCTCGCAGGCGGCCTGGTAGCGGGGCAAGCGGGTGTCCTTGCGGGTGACGATGAGGCACTGGGGGGCCTGCCAGAGGTGAGCGCGGGGCAGGTGGTCATGGGCGCACTCCCGCAGCCAGCGCTGCTCCTCGGTCAGGATCTGATCCTGGGTATGGCTGCTGGGCAGAGGGGGAAGCAGGGTATAGGGCATGAAAGGCATCCTGAGCAGAGGCTGCCCTGCACACTACCCGTGGCAGCGAAGGAGGTAAAGCCCCGCATGGCGGGGCTTTGGTGCAAGGATGGCGGAGTGTCAGGCCTGTGCGGTGGCGCGCTTGGGCAGCAGCAGGTTCATGATGATGGCGGTGAGGCCGCCGGTGGCGACACCGTAGGAGAGCACGCTCTTGGCCAGATCCGGCAGGTGCTGCAGCACTTCCGGCACCTGTGCCACCCCGAGGCCCATCGCCAGCGACACCGCCAGGATCATCAGGGCGCGGCGGTCGAGCTCCTCGCGGGAGATGATGCGCACACCGGCGGCGGCGATGGTGCCGAACATGACGATGGTGGCGCCGCCCAGCACGGGTTCGGGGATCTGCTGCACCAGACTGGCGACCGCCGGGAACAGGCCGAGCAGGGCCAGCATGGCGGCGATGAAGAGGCCAACGTGGCGGCTGGCCACCCCGGTCAGCTGGATGACGCCGTTGTTCTGGGCGAAGGTGGACATGGGAAAGGTGGAGAAGACCGCCGCCAGCATGGAGTTGGCGCCATCGGCCAGCACGCCCCCCTTGATCCGTTCCATGTAGATGGGCCCTTCCAGCGGCTCGCCGGAGATGTCGGAGGTGGCGGTCATGTCGCCGATGGCCTCGAGCGCCGTGACCACGAAGATGATGGCGAGCGGCACGAACAGCTGCCAGTCAAAGCCGAGGCCGTAGTGGAGCGGGATCGGCACCATCAGCAGTGGGCCGTCGAAGGTGGGGGCGTTGACCTTGCCCAGCAGCAGCGCCACCGCATAGCCCACCAGCATGGCGATCATGATGGCGGAGAGGCGCAGCCAGGGGTTGCGGCTGCGCTGCAGCAGCACGATGAGGCCGAGCACCAGCAGGGAGAGGAAGAGGTTGCTGTGGCTGGCGAAGCTGCCGTCCGACAGGGCGCCGTAGCCGCCCCCCATGCTGATGAGGCCCACCTTGATGAGGGTCAGGCCGATGAGCAGCACCACGATGCCGGTCACCAGCGGGGTGATGATCCGTTTGACCAGGTGCAGGAAGCGGCTCATCACCACTATGGTGAGGGCGGCCGCCAGCATGGTGCCGAACAGGGTGCCCAGCAGATCCTCGGTGGGCATGGCCGCCTGTTTGAGGGCGAGGCCGGAGGCGATGATGGGGCCGAGGAAGTTGAAGCTGGTGCCCTGCACCGAGAGTAGGCCGGAACCGAGGGGGCCGAAGCGGCGGGTCTGGATGAAGGAGGCGATGCCGGACATGACCAGCGACATGGAGACGATATAACGGGTGTCGGCGGCAGGGAGGCCGAGGGCGTTGGCGATGATGAGGGGCGGGGTGATGATGGCGACAAACATGGCGAGCATATGCTGCAGGGCGGCGAACAGGGTCTGGGGCAGGGGCGGGACATCCTCTATGCCGTAGACCAGTTCGCTGTGGGCTCGTCTGGGTGGATGGGCCTCTCGGGTTGCGCGTACGGCGGCAGCCTGTTCCATAAATACCTCGAATATGTGGGGGAGGGGGGAGAAAATTGGGCGCTATTTTAGTGATTGAGAACGGGCTGACCAGCGCTAATTCGGCTGGAAACGGGTTTATTTTTCGATGGGTTGAAACGTTTGCGCGTGGCGATTATGATCCGCCGGTTTGTGTGACGGCGCTCGCCCGTAAATGGCCCGGGTTGCATAGGATTTTGCCGCCGCACGGCGTAGAATGAGGCCTCTGTTGCGATTTGGAGGCTCTGGATGCTGAAGCTGTCGGAGTTCTGGAGTGCCCGTGCCCACTCCGAAGATTTTACCCTGACCCGCATGGGCTTTATGACGGTGCGTCTTCGGCTGCTCACCTGTCTGCTGATGGTGGGCCTGCCCGCCTGGGCGGTGGTGGACTGGCTGACCTTGCCTGCCGCCCAGTTCGATGAACTGTTTCAGGCCCGGATCTTCTGCCTGCTCGCCCTCTCCCCCCTCATCCCCTTCTCCTACCTCATCCATTTCAAACGCGAACGCATGAAGCTGGCGCTCGGCTACCTGATGGCGGTGATGATGCTCTTCTCCCTCATCTGCCTGCACAGCTTCGGCGCGGATCAGGAGCTGCAGGCGGGCTACATGGCCTTCCCCTACCTGCTCATCAGTCTGCTCGCCATCTTCCCCATTCCGCTCTCCCTCGGCCTGCAGCTGGCGGGGGGCATTCTGGTCACCATGCTGGCCGGCAACTGGCTGCTGGTGGGGCAGCCGCTCTGGAGCGTGCAGACCCTCAACCAGATCTGGCTGCTGGGGCTGTTTGCCCTGGCCAGCAGCTGGGTGCAGTGCGGTCAGCTCAACATGCTGCTGCAGCTCTACCGGGAGTCCACCACCGACGAGCTGACCGGCATGATGAACCGCCGCCTGCTGATGAAGCAGCTGGAGAAGGCAAGGATGAGCATGGTACGCAAGCAGGTGCCGTTTGCGGTGCTGCTGCTGGATCTGGATCGTTTCAAGCGCATCAACGACACCTTCGGCCATCTGGCGGGGGATGCGGTGCTCAAAGAGGTGGCGGCGACCCTGGCGGAGCAGCTGGAGCCCGGCATGGTACTGGGCCGCTACGGCGGTGAGGAGTTTGCCATCCTGCTGCCCGACTGCGCCGAGCTGGCCCAGGCCAAGCGGGTGGCCGAACGGCTGCGGGTGGCGGTGGAGGCGCGGCTGGTGAAAAGCCCCACCTCCGACGAGCTGCTGGAGGTGACGGTGAGCATCGGCCTGACCCTGGCCCTGCGTGGCGAGGGGGTCGAGGATCTGCTCAACCGGGCCGACGAGTGTCTCTACATGGCCAAGATGGCGGGGCGCAACTGCGTGGTGGGAGAGTTGGGCGGCAAGCCGGCACAGCCTGTCGCCATACAGACAGATGCCGCCTGAGGGCGGCATCTTGCTTGAGCGGGCTCAGCCCAGCTGGTACTTGCCGGAGAGCTGCTGGGCCAGCAGCTTGAACATGTTGAACACCGCCATGGTCTTGCCGGTCGGGGTGCCATCTTCGGCCAGGAAGAACTCCCCCTTGAACACCAGGATCTCCCCCTTCTGCTCCACCGAGTCGGCACGCATGCCGTGGATGAAGTCTTCGTGTTCCTTGATGATCTTGTTGGCCATCTCCAGCAGGGCAGTCTCGGTGATCAGCTCTTTTTGTGGTTGCATGCTCGTCTCCTTAAACGACTACTGGGCAGGGGGCATAAGGGGCGGCCCTGCCTCTGATTGAAGAGGGGGCCAGCATACTGCAAACGGGGATTTTCTGTCATTGATATGACCCCGCATTTTCCCGTTTTGCTCTCTTCCCTTATCCCAGCACCAGATTGCGCAGCCAGCGGCGCTGACGGATGCGGCGCTGCACCAGCAGCATCTTGCTTAGCTCCTCCAGCAGGATCACCGCCACCACCCAGGAGAGGGGCCAGCCGAGCAGGTTGACCGCTCCCCAGGCGAGCGGCAGGCCGATGCACCACATGCCGACGATGTCGATGAAGATGCTGTAGTTCACATCCCCGCCCGAGCGCAGCACCCCGACGATGCCCACCATGTTGAACACCTTGAGCAGCATGCCCAGACACAGGATGGCGAGCACCTGGCCGGCCTCCGTCATCAGCTCGCCCGGCAGATTGCCGACCCACTGCAGCAGGTGGGTCTGCAGCAGCCAGACCGCGATCCCCACCAGCAGGGCACCGATGGGGGCGAGCAGCAGAAAGAGCTGGGAGTGCTGCCAGGCGACCTCGTACTCCTCGGCCCCGAGCCGGTGGCCGAGCAGGGTGGAGCAGGCCACCGCCAACCCGAAGAAGAGGGAGATGAGGATGCTCTCCAGCGTCCCGAGGGTGGTCATGATGGCCAGCGAGTCGGTGCCAAGGTGGGCGTAAAGAAAGCCGTAGAGCAGCATGCCGAAGGCCCAGAGCCCGTCATGGAACAGGAGCGGCAGGGCGATCAGGGTGAAGCGCACCACCTCCTTGCGCTTGAAGGCGGCCAGCCAGTCTTGCTTACGCGGGATAAGACGGGGTTCGATGCGCCACACATAGCACAGCAGCAGCGCAGTCTGCAGCAGCCGCGAAATCGTGGTGCCCCAGGCCGAGCCGGCCACCCCCATCGCCTCGAAGCCGAAATGACCGAAGATGAGGGCGTAGTTGAGGATGACGTTGGCAATGATGGCGATGATGCCGATGCGCGTCGGGGCGGCGGCATTGCCGACCGAGCGCAGCGCCGACTCCAGCGGCACCACCACGGCGGTGCAGAGGATGGTGGCGCCGGTGATCATCAAAAACTCGTCCGCCAGTTCGCGCAGCGCGGGCTCCTGGCTGGCAAAGCCGAGCACGCTGCCAGGTGAGAGCAGGTAGACGAGGGCAAATGGCAGGCTCACCGCCAGGGCCCCCACCAGCGCCAGCGCCAGCGAGCGGCGCACCCCGGCCATCTCGCCGCGACCGTAATATTGTGCCGCCAACACCGAGACCCCGCCCGAGAGTCCCGCTATCACCAGCAGATTGAAGAAGAAGACCCGGTTACCCAAGCCGACCGCCGCCACAGCCGTGGTGCCAAGCTGGCTCACCATCATGATGTCGATGAGACCGAGCAGGGAGAACATCATGGATTGCAGCGAGACCGGCAGGGCCAGCCGCCACAATCGGGTCATGAACTCGCGATCGGTGGTTTGTTTTAAAATCGCTTGCCAATAATTCATTTATGTTAACCGGGTAGATAAAAAGCAAGGTTTGTCATGGGTATGATAGGGGGAGTAGCGGGTGGCTTCACTGTGAGCCTCTCTCGGCTTTCTTGTGCAAAACTATCCTGTTGAGGTGTTATGCCATTTATCAGCGAGTGTCTGGAAATCGCCCCGTCCTGCGAGGAGCGGATGCTGGGGCGCGAAGGGCTGCCACTGCTCGGTGAGGCGGGCATCTTCCTGACCGGGCTCTCGCGCATCCGCGATCACTATCTGATCCGCCGCAACCGGCCTGAGTTTCACATCCTGATGGTGAGCCACGACGAGGGGGGGGCTCTGCTCACCGATGACGGCGAGCAGCCCATCCCGGCCGGTTCGCTCATCTTCTTGCCAGCGGCAGTACCGGGCGGCCTCAAGTTGGTGGGGGCGCAGTGGCGCACCAGCTGGATCCTGCTGGATGACGTGCCGCGCTGGCAACACCTGCACCGGCTCGGTCACCGCATCTGGCAGGGGGAGGAGGGGGAGCCGCTCTACCATCTGCTCAGCCTGATGCAAGGGGAGGGTGTACGTTCACCGCTGCAGCCCCAGCTGCTGAGCCTGCTGCTGGCGCTCTTGGAACGCACCCTGCAGGGGGAGGTGCGCGGCACCCCCGAGCTCCGGTTGCAGGCGTTGTTTCGACGGGTGGAGGCACGCCTCGACGAGCCCTGGAGCGTGGCCTTGCTGGCCGACCAGATGGCCTGCTCGGTGCCCCACCTGCACCGGCTCTGCCGGCAGGTGTTCGGCATGAGCCCCATGGCCTGGCTCACCGAGCTTCGTATGAACAAGGCGCGCCAGCTGCTGCTCTATACCAACTGGCCGCTGGGCGAGCTGGCCGGCCGGGTCGGTTACAGCGACGGCGCCAACTTTGCCAACCGCTTTCGCCGGCTCACTGGTCTGACCCCTGGCGCCTTTCGTCGCCTGGGTCGCAAACCTTTTGCAACGGATGTGCAAACTCTTTGAAATTAACGGCGCAAGCCCATAGGATCGGCGGACTCCTTCGTCCAGGTCATCGTTTAGGTACCCGATCCATGTTTGAAGATAATAACCAGAAACGTCCCCTCTACATTCCCTATGCCGGTCCGGCCCTGCTGGAGACCCCGCTGCTCAACAAGGGCAGCGCCTTCACCAGCGAAGAGCGCAGCAACTTCAACCTCGAAGGCCTGCTGCCCCAGAATATCGAGACCATCGAAGAGCAGGCCGAGCGGGCCTACCGTCAGTTCATGGCGTTTGGCAACGACATGGACAAGCACATCTACCTGCGCAACATCCAGGACACCAACGAGACGCTCTTCTACCGGCTGCTGACCAACCACCTGACCGAGATGCTGCCGGTCATCTACACCCCGACCGTCGGCAAGGCGTGCGAGGAGTTCTCCAACATCTATCGCCGCGCCCGCGGCCTGTTCATCTCCTATCCGGACAAGGACAGGATCGATGACATGCTGCAGAACGCCACCAAGCAGAACGTCAAGGTGATCGTGGTCACCGATGGTGAGCGGATCCTGGGCCTCGGCGATCAGGGCATCGGCGGCATGGGCATTCCCATCGGCAAGCTGTCGCTCTACACCGCCTGTGGCGGCATCTCGCCGGCCTACTGCCTGCCGGTGGTGCTGGACGTGGGCACCAACAATCAGCAGCTATTGAATGACCCCTTCTACATGGGCTGGCGCAATCCGCGCATCTCGGGCGAAGAGTATGCCGAGTTCGTCGACGCCTTCATTCAGGCGGTCAAGCGCCGCTGGCCCGACATCCTGCTGCAGTTCGAGGATTTCGCCCAGAACAACGCCATGCCGCTGCTCAACCGTTACAAGAACGAGCTCTGCTGTTTCAACGACGACATTCAGGGCACCGCCGCCGTGACCCTCGGCAGCCTCATCGCCGCCTGCAAGGCCTCCGGCGCCAAGCTCTCCGAGAAGCGGGTTGCCTTCCTCGGCGCGGGCAGCGCCGGTTGCGGCATCGCCGAACAGATAGTGGCGCAGATGAAGGCCGAGGGGCTGACTGATGCCCAGGCTCGCAGCCGGGTCTTCATGGTGGACCGGTTTGGCCTCATCACCGACAAGATCCCCAACCAGCTCGACTTCCAGCGTCGTCTCTCCCAGCCGGTAGAGCGCATCGCCGATTGGCCGGTGGGGGACAACATCTCCCTGCTGGAGGTGATGGAGCACGGTCGTCCGGACATCCTGATCGGGGTCTCCGGCCAGCCGGGGCTGTTCACCGAAGAGGTGGTCAAGACCATGCACAAGCACTGTGCCCGCCCAATCATCTTCCCGCTCTCCAACCCCACCTCCCGGGTGGAAGCCACCCCGGCCGACCTCATCCGCTGGACTGACGGTCAGGCGCTGGTGGCCACCGGCAGCCCGTTTGCACCGGTGGAGTACAAGGGCAAGCGCTACGTCATCGCCCAGTGCAACAACTCCTTCATCTTCCCGGGGATTGGCCTTGGTGTGATAGCCGCCGGCGCCACCCGGGTGACCGACGCCATGCTGATGTCGGCCAGCCGCGCGCTGGCGGAGTGCTCGCCGCTGGTGAAGGGGGAGGAGGGCTCCTTGCTGCCGGATCTGGCGGACATTCATGAGGTTTCCCGCTACATCGCCAAGATGGTGGCCAAGACCGCCATGCTGCAGGGCAAGGCGGTGCAGACCCCGGACGAGGTGATCGATCAGGCCATCGAGGCGAACTTCTGGCGCCCAGAGTACCGCCGTTATCGCCGTACTTCCTTCTGATCCTGCGCAAAGGCGCAAAGCAAAAGGGATGCCTCGGCATCCCTTTTTTGTGCATGGCGTGGCGGGCTTGCTGGCCGGCGCGCAGTCATCTGCACTTGGTCACACGTCCGGCCCTCTGCTCGGCCGGGTTCACTGCTCTGCTGGCATCTCCGGTGCGGCGGGCGCGGCGCTCCCCTGGGTACCGGTGACCCGTACTTCCACCCGGCGATCCGGGGCCAGGCAGTCGATGAGGGCGGCTTTGGCCTTGATGGCATCACACTGGCTGCCGGTGACCGGGTTGCTCTCGCCATTGCCCTGGATGCTCACCTTGTCGGCGGGCAGCCCCTTGCCGATCAGGAAGTTGGCAACCGTGCTGGCGCGGGCCTCCGACAGCCTCTGGTTGTTGGCATCCGTGCCTATGCGGTCGGTGTAGCCCATCACCACGGCGCTGCCATCCTTGGGCTGGACGTCGACGATCTGCTGGTAGAGCGAGTCGAGTGCCTGCATCCCCTCCGGCTTGAGATCCGCCTTGCCGAACGCAAACAGCACGTCCGAGCTCAGGTTGAAGGTCTGATCCACCGGCTCGGGGGCGGGCGGTGGCGGGGGAACGACCATGGGGGCGGGGGCCGGCTCGACCGGTTTGCTGCGGTTGGGGTGGATCACCAGCTCCAGGGTGGCGGTGCTGATGTCGCTGACCCAGCGCTGGGTACCGCTGCCCACCTTGTCGTTGTCAGGATCGTCGCCGACCCGGACCAGATAGCGGTAGCGGGCCTGGATGTCGACCCAGTCGTGCAGTTTGGCGGTGAGGCCGAGGCCGGCCAGCGGGGCCAGGTTGTTGTCACCGCCGTTGACGGATTTGACGTGGTAGAGGTAACCGCCCCCCTCGGCGAACACCGAGAAGATATCCCCCAGCGGCAGCCGCCCAATCACCGACAGGGTGGCGCCCTGGCTGCTGAAGTCATTGCCCTGCACATCCCAGTTGCCGGTCGACAGGTAACCCAGCTCACCCCCCAGGTTCTCGGTGAAGTTGTAGCCGCCGAACAGGGAGAGCGCGGTGGCATCCTTGCTCGCATCCTTGCCAAAGTCACCCAGATCGTGAGCGATGGCCCAGCCGCCACCCACCCCGGCGTACCAGTCGTTGTCCGGCGCCGCCTGGGCACCCGTGGCTGCCAATGCCAATGCAATCCAAACCGGTTTTACTTTTATGTTCATCGCGTATCCTCGTCGATGCTGGTGTAGTAGGGCGCAAGCCCTGTTGAGTACAACCACCACTATTTATAGGTGATGCAGAGCGTTTAACCAGCTGACGGGGCAGGTTGGCAGGAAATGTGCACAGAAATGCGCACAAAAGCGGAGCAGGATGACGGGCCTGACGAGGGGAATAAAAAAGGAGGCCTGATGGCCTCCTTCATGGTCAGCGGGCTGACGACTTACTGTTGAACTTGCTGTACACCGGTGACGCGCACTTCAACGCGACGATCCGGCGCCAAGCAGGAGATCAGCTGAGCCTTGGCCTTGATGCCGTTGCACTGGGTACCGGTGACTGGGTTGGCCTTGCCTTGACCCTCGATGGAGACCTTGCCAGCCGGCAGACCCTTGCCGACCAGGAAGTCGGCCACGGTGCGGGCACGGGCTTCGGACAGCTTCAGGTTGTAGGCTTCGGAGCCGATGCGGTCGGTGTAACCGACGACTACGGCGCTGCCATCTTTGGGCTGAACGTCAACGATCTGCTGATACAGGGTGTTCAGGGCGGCCACACCTTCCGGCTTCAGAGTGGATTTGCCGAAGGCAAACAGCACGTCCGAGCTCAGGGAGAAGTTCTTGTCGACCATCACCGGCTCAGGAACGGGCTCGGGTGCCGGGGCGGGCACGGGGGCCACATAGGTGGTGCGGTTCGGGTGCATCACCAGCTCCAGGGTGGCCACGCTCATGTCGGTTTCCCAGGTCTTTTGCTCGTCACCCAGGTTCCACATGTAGCGGTAGCGGGCTTGCAGGTCGAGCAGGTCGGAGAGCTTGGCGGTCACGCCCAGACCGGCCAGCGGGGCTGTGCCGTTGTCGCTGCTGCCGTTGCCGTTGACGTGGTTAAAGTAGGCACCGCCTTCTGCAAACACGGAGAAGATGTCGCCGAGTGGCAGACGGGCCAGACCGGACAGGGTCGCGCCCTGGGTCTTGAAGTCAACGCCGTCTACACCGCCTTTGCCGGCATAGAGGTAACCCAGCTCGGCGCCGAAGTTCTCGTTGAAGTTGTAGCCGCCGAACAGGGAGAGCGCGGTGGCGTCCTTGTCTGCGTCTTTGCCGAAGTCGTCCAGGTCGTGACCATAAGCCCAACCTGCACCCATACCTGTGTACCAGTCGTTGGAGGCTTGAGCGGTGGTGGTGCCCATGGCTGCGATGGCCAGAGCAATCAGGGTGGGTGCCATTTTCATTTTCATCGTTTTATCCTCGTTGAGTTTGCCGTGCTAGGGCGTACTGCGCACTCTTTCAGTTATACCGGCCGCAGATGACAGTCTCACTGCGACCTCCATGGTGAACCACGGTTGGTCTGAATGAAAAAAGAGATGGTTCCTGGATACTCACGAAGCCTTGGCTTCATGGACAACTAACCGGGCCGAATGCACTTTTAATAGTTCATCCAATACCTTACAAGCGGGTTTACTGTATTCTTTTGACTCGCACGGATCAAGTTTCTGTACAGATATCCAGCACTGGCGCGGCGCCGCAGTGATTATGGAGAAGGAAGCCGGGGGAAATGATTTGACAGGAAGTGACGCTGGTTGCTGTGTTTTTGCTCAAAAACAGACGGTGGGCAAACAAAAGGGGATGCCGTGGCATCCCCTTTTCGCATTATCTGAACTAAGTCAGATTACTTCTGAACTTCTTGTACGCCAGATACGCGAACTTCTACGCGACGGTCCGGAGCCAGGCAGGAGATCAGCTGAGCTTTGGCTTTCACGCCGTTGCACTTGGTGCCGGTAACCGGGTTGGCTTCGCCACGACCTTCGATGGCAACCTTGCTGGCAGCCATACCCTTGCTGACCAGGAAGTTGGCAACGGTGCGGGCACGGGCTTCAGACAGCTTCTGGTTGTAGGCGTCGGAACCGATACGGTCGGTGTAACCAACGACAACAGCGTTGCCATCTTTCGGCTGGAACTCAACGATCTGCTGGTACAGAGCGTTCAGGGCAGCAACGCCTTCCGGCTTCAGGCTGTCTTTGCCGAAGGCGAACAGCACGTCGGAGTTCAGGGCGAAGTTCTTCTCAACTACCTGCGGAGCCGGGGCCGGGGCTTCTTCAACAACCGGAGCCGGAGCCGGAGCTACGTAGGAAGTACGGAACGGGTGGTATACGGCTTCCAGGGTCGCAACGCTCTGGTTGGACTTGTAGCGTACGTCGTCCGGGGCGTCGCCTGCGTGCAGGTCAGCCACGTCCCACATGTAGCGGTAGCGAGCTTGCAGATCCAGGGCGTCGTTGACCTTGTAGGTCACGCCCAGGCCAGCCAGCGGGGATACTTTGGTGTCGCTGGTGCCCAGACCGTCGGTGTGAGCCCAGTAGGCGCCGCCTTCAGCGAAAGCAGAGAAGTCGCCGCCCAGCGGCAGACGAGCGATACCGGACAGGGTGGCACCCTGGTTCTCGTAACGCAGACCGTCGGTGTTGCCGCGGCCAGCGTACTGGTAGCCGAATTCGGTACCGAAGTTTTCGGTGAAGTTGTAACCGACGAAGGCGTTGGCAGCAGCAGCGTCTTCAGTACCAGCGTAACCGCCACCACCGATCTTGTTCAGACCGTTGAAGTGGGCAGCACCGGCACCGGCACCGAAGTAGATGTCGTCAGCGGCGTGAGCGGCAGTTGCACCCATGGCAGCCATGGCGATGGCGATCAGGGAAGGAGCCATTTTCATCATAAAAAAATCCTCGTTGAGATGGCACGTTGTTCACGTGCTTCGCACTTTTTAATTTATGTAAGCTGCAGGCTCTGCCGAACAACAGCGTTGAGTCTGGCAGGGATCCCGGTTCCTTCCGGGAGGCACGCATTCCTGGTGCACTAGCGAGCGGGGGACATTGCAAAAACAATGGTTCACCCCTTCACGAACAGCCGGTGTCATTCCGATGACGTGGCGCACTCTATGCCTAATTCAAAACATGATCAAGCTCACACATAATCCATATGGCAGATTGTGTCGTGTGGGTAACTGGCTGTTTATCCAGATTAATTAGTGATCCAAATAGGATCTGTGCAGTCTCTTTTCGAGTTTCATATAGGCCTGAACCCAGTCAGATTGCGCCATGGCGGGAGATTCCCTCGCCTGGAACACCGCCAGATAATCGGCCTCGGTTGCTTCGCACAGTAAGGGTGTAAAACTGACCAAAAAATGCCGGGCCAGGTAGGGATCCAGGGGCCAGATATTGAGGATGGCCCGGGCCACAGGCTGTACTGCAGCTGAACAGCAAAAGTGGCGGTGGCCCGCCTCGAGCCAGTCGGCCATCTCGGCAAGCGCGCTGGTGGGGACCAGACCGCCATCCCCTCTTGTGCTGGCCAGTGTCAGCTGCTGGCCATTGCCAAGCAGCAGGGTTCCCGCTTCCTGCATGACACCATCGTGGCTGCGCAGGGAAAGTCCGGCAACGGGCTGGTCGAGAAACAGGCTGCTCTTGTCATCCAGCGCAGCCAAAACTGCTGCCGCCTGATCGTGCAGGGCGGCGGGCAACCAGAAGGCTTCGGCGCGTGTCTGCTGGCCCTGCTGCAATTGGCGACTGAGTTCTGCGGGGGAGGATACCGGGTGTAAACAGGAGATTATGCCGGGAAGTGCCATGGGTTCTTACTCTTAAGGGATAGCCCGCGGATTATACGAGTAATTCCTGTGGCAACAATAAAGGTTTCTTTTCGAGACTGTTTACCTGAGGCGGTTGAGCGATTACCATCCCCGATGTTTGCAAGGGTTGTCGTCGAAAGACGCTGATTAAAGATAGAGACTCGACCATAACGAGTCCGTTCAAAACTGATACACTTGACTACGAGTCGTCGCGAAAAATAAAGGTGGAGTCAATCCGCCGTACGGAGTATGGAACAATATGAATTCAAATATCGTAACTGTTGGTAAGAAGATCCGTCAGATCCGTGAAGCAGTCGGCCTGAGCCGTCCCAAGTTTGCTGATCTGCTGGGCGTTCCCCCGACCACCCTGAAGAACTATGAGCTGGGTTATCGTGAAGTTGGTGGCGCCTTCCTGGTGGCCCTGGCTCACCACCCGGAACTGCACAAGTTCACCCTCTGGCTGCTGGCTGACAAGAAAGTCGCCGAGATTGGCCAGATCGGCCCGGACGATATTGCCAAGGCTTGAGCTGATTGAGCCCTGACAAAAATGCCGCCCTCGAGGCGGCATTTTTTTATCCATCAAATATCTAATTAATTTAATTAAATTTGGCTATTTGTGCTCTCACCAAGGCTTTTCACGAAAATACCTTGGCAAGCCGAATCAATCCTCAGAAAATTCCGACCGCTAAAATTAGCAGTACCCCTCGCATGATGCGCACAGTGAGACAAGCATGAGTCAAATCACTCCCAAGGCCAGAGATGGCTTTACCAGCAAATTCGGCGTTCTTGCCGCCACCCTGGGCTCAGCCGTCGGGCTGGGAAATATCTGGAAGTTTCCCTACCTGACGGGCGAAAACGGCGGTGCCGGTTTCCTGCTGGTCTATGTGATCGCGACGCTGCTGGTCGGCCTGCCGGTGATGATCTCGGAGATCATGCTGGGGCGAAAAGGCAAGTCCGATGCCGTCACCACCCTCAGCAAGCTGGCCCCCAAGGGGCAGCCCTGGTGGTTGATCGCCCTGATGGGCGTGCTGGCAGCCTTCCTTATCATGTCCTTCTACTCCGAAGTGGCGGCCTGGGTCTTTGCCTACATCTTCAAGGCCGTTGACGGCTCCATCCTGTCGACCGAGCCCAAGGTGACCGGGGCGGCCTTCGGGGCGCTGATAAGCGACCCGCTGCAGAGCCTGCTCTGGCAGTGGCTGGTGCTGATCCTGATGGGGGGTATCCTGCTGATGGGGGTCTCCAAGGGGATCGAGGCGGTCACCAAGAAGCTGATGCCGGTGCTCTTCATCCTGCTGCTGGTCATCGGCATCCGCAGCCTGACCCTGCCCGGGGCCAGCCAGGGGCTGCACTTTCTGTTCTCGCCGGATCTCTCCAAGATCACCGCCGGGGTGGTGCTGACCGCCATGGGGCTCGCCTTCTTCAAACTCTCCATCGGTATGGGCTGCATGATGACCTATGGCAGCTACTTTCGGGATGATCAGAATATCCCGCTGACCACCTTCCGGGTGATGTGCGCCGATCTGTTCGTCTCCATGCTGGCCGGCATCGCCATCTTCCCGGCGGTATTCGCCTTCGGTTTTGAACCCACCGCCGGTCCCTCCCTGCTGTTCATCACCATTCCGGCGGTGTTTGCCAGCATTCCATTTGGTCATCTGTTCATGGTGCTGTTCTTCGTGCTCTCCGCCATCGCCGCCACCGGCGCCATGCTCTCCATTCTGGAAGTGCCGGTCTCGGTGGTCTCCGAGCGATTCCACATGAGCCGCCCCAAGGCAACCCTGCTCAATTTGCTGGTGCTGGGGGCGGTGGGGTCGACCTGCGCGCTTTCCAACAGCTCGCTGGCGGACGTTCATATCGCCGGCAAGACCTTCTTCGACCTGTTCGATTTCGTCTCCTCCAACGTATTGATGCCCCTTGGCGGCATCTTCCTCTGCTTGTTCGTGGGCTGGGTGTGGGGCTTCGAGCGGATGAAGGAGGCGCTGACCAACGGTGGCGAGCTGGAGCTGGCCATCCTCAAGCCGCTGTTCTTCATCATCCGTTACGTGTCGCCGCTGTTGATCCTGATCGTGATGCTCAAGGGGTTGGGGCTGTTCTAGCCAGCTGTGCTTGGCCACAGTGCCCACAGCAAAAGAGCGCCGCAAGGCGCTCTTTTTGTTGGTGATGCGGGTCCGGTGAACCGTGCTAGATGAGGCCTAAGCGGGACAACTCTTCCTTGAGCTGATCGGCGTTGCGCTCGACGCAGGCTTCGCCTTCGTTGATGGCATCGCTGGCGCGGTGGAAATCCATGATGGAGAAGCTGCCAAGGCGCGGGCAGAGCTGGATCTCGGGCGGGTCGCCGGCCATCCGCGCCCGGGTGATGCGCTCCTGCATGATGTTGATGGAGCCGGTCATCACGCTCCACATGCCGGGTGTGTTGGGGCTGTCGCCCCGGTTGAACCACTGGCTGAAACGGTTGCCGCCACTCGGTTCGTCCGGCTCGTCGGTCCAGGGTTGGTGCATGTCGGCGTTGAGGTTGACCGCGATCACCACCTCGGCCCCCATGGCGCGGGCCAGCGAGATGGGCACCGGGTTGACCACGGCGCCGTCCACCAGCCAGCGATCGTCGACCCGGGTCGGGGTCAGGATGCCGGGCATGCCGCAGGAGGCGCGCACGCACTGGCGCAGCGGCCCCTGCTGCAACCAGATCTCGCGACCGGTGTCTAGCTCGGTGGCGACGCAGGCGAAGGGGAGCGGCAGGCTCTCGATGGTGGGATCCCCTAAGTGATTGGCGGCGATGCCAAACACCTTCTCGCCTCGAAACAGGCCGCCGGAGAGGGCCGGATCGAGCAGGCTGACCACCTGCAAGCGGTTGAAACCGCGCACCCAGCTCTCCAGCTTGTCCAGTTCACCGGCGGCATAGGCGGCGCCGACAAAGCTGCCGATGGAGCAGCCGGCCACCAGATCCGGTTTGACACCGAGTCGCTCCAGCGCCCGTATGATGCCGATGTGTGCCCATCCACGGGCCGCGCCGCTGCCAAGAGCCAGTCCCACACGGGGTTTTCGTGCCACTTTGTCTCTCCGAACATGAGTGAGGGGATCAGCTTACCCGCAGTTGCCGGCGCCGTCATCCTGCCAGGGTTCACTGCGATTGCGCCCGTTGGCCTTGGCCTGGTAGAGCGCCACGTCGGCCCGCCGAATGACCTCCTGCAGCGGCGTCTCGGCGCTGCTGTGGTGATAGCCGAGGCTGATGGTGACAGCCAGCGCTGGCGCCAGCGCCTGCCAGGGGTGACTGGCGATGTGCTGGCGCAACCGTTCGGCCAGCTGGTCGAGTGGTTCGCCCCCGTTGGCCGCCAGCAGCAGAAACTCCTCGCCGCCCCAGCGGATCAGGGCATCTTCCCGCCGCAGCTGCTGCTGGCACAGGTGCACCAGCTGGATCAGTACCTGATCGCCCACCTCGTGGCCAAAGCGGTCGTTGACCTGCTTGAAGTGATCGCAGTCGAACATGATCACCCCGACGCTGCCCCTGCGCTGTTGATGGCGGCGCTCGAACTCGTCGAAGTAGTGGCGGTTGAAGGCGCCGGTCAGGGCGTCGTGGTTGGAGAGGTAGTCCAGCTGCCGGTTCAGGCGGCGGGACTTGAGGTTGGCGAGCACGGCCCAGGCCATGAAGAAGAGGGCGATCAGGGTTGGTGCGGACTGACTGAGCAGGGCACAAAGCAGGGAGGACAGGGGAACGCGGTGAAGCAGGATGAGCTCGGTGTCAGGAATGGCGTACTGGAACTGAAACGCCCCCTGGTGCCAGCGATAGCCAGCCTGCGTCACCATCGGCTTTGGGCGCAGGTCTGCCTCCTTCACGCTGCTGGCCAGGATCTGTTGATGCTGGTTGACCAGAAACAGGGTGCCCATCTCGGGGGTGGACTCTCGCAGCAGCTGTTCCAGCCGGGAGAGCAGCACGTCGATGCTGATGACCCCCACCAGCACCTGATCCTTCACGATGGGTTGTGACAGGGTGATCATCTGCCCCGCCCCGGCAAAGTCCTCGTAGGGGCGTGAGACGGTGGCGCGCAGGCTCTTCTCTTTCTGCTTCAGGGCATCCTGCCAGTAGGACTTGAGATAGATGCTGCGCTGAAAATGGAACTGGCTGGAGGGGACCCAAGGGTAGAGGTAGAGGAAGTCATCGACCCCGGTGAAGTAGACCCAGCCGACCTTGTCTCCCAGCAGCTTGCTGGCGGTGGAGAGCAGGGGGGAGAGGCTCAGCGCCAGGTGCAGCCTAGCGGCACGCTGGCTGCCGGGGGCAGGCAGTGAGCCCAGCCCGGTCAGGTTGCCGCTCAGCCCCTTGGGCAGGTTGGCGGGCACCCGATCCAGCGCAAAGCCATGGTTGCCGTTCTCCCGCAGGGCGCTGTAGAGCTGGAGAGTGAGGGCGGATTGCGGGTTGCTGCGCAGCCGCTCCTCTGCCTGACCACGCATGGCCTCGAGAAAGGTTTCCATCTGTTGAAACTGGGATTTAAGGCGGGAGGCGGTGCTGAGGGTGTCGCTCTGATAATGGTCGGTGACCTGGGTCAGGGTCAGCTTGAGGGTGATGGCCAGCAGCAGAGTGACGAAGGCGCAGAGCAGCCATTGCAGGCGATAGGTAACAAAATGGGGTCTGGGTTCTGGCATAGGCGTTAGGCGGTATCTGGACAGGTTCGGAGAATCAGTTTAGGGCACAATCGTGAAGCCCGTCTTCTGCTACTGCTATTTCAATCAAATATCGCCGCATCTGTTACGTTTTGTCACATTTATACATAGTCACGGCATAGTCAGGGGGTAACATGGTGACCATCATTGATGAAGTGCCCTCTTTTCTCTTAATTTCATGGATTGCTTGATGAAAATGCGTACTTGGCTGGTGCTTGCCTGCCTCTCTCTGCTGATTTCCGCCGGCTGGTATTACCGCCACTCCTCCCCTGCCGGCAAACCCCAGCCACGTCAGGTCAACATCCGGGCGCAGACGGTCAGCCAGAGCCTGGCAGAGCCCTCCATCAAGCTGGTGAGCAAGCTGGCCGCCAATCGCTCCGTGGTGATCAGTCCCGAGGTGACCGGCCGCATCGTCAAGATAGCGGTGCGCTCCGGCCAGCAAGTCAAGCAGGGGGACGTATTGATCGCCCTCGATGCCGGCAAGCAGCAGGCGGAGCTGGCCGAGCAGAGCGCCAGCGTGCGCGACGAGACCCGCAAGCTGCGGGACATGCGCCGGCTGGTGGCGCGCGGCGCCATCACCACCTCCGAGCTGGAGGGGCAGGAGGCTACGGTCGCCCAGGCTCAGGCCCGGGTCGATGCCGCCAAGTACGAGCTCTCCCTGCGCACCCTGCTGGCGCCGTTCGACGGATCGGTCAGCCTCATCGATCTGAGCGAAGGGGCCCTGGTCAACAGCGGCGATACCCTGCTCCACCTGGACGAACTGGCCAAGCTGCGGCTCGATCTGGCGGTGCCTGAGCGCTACCTCTCGCTGCTGCGCCCCGGCATGGCGGTGACGGCGACCAGTTCGGCCTGGCCGGATCAATCTTTCCGCGGCGTGCTGGAGACGCTGGACAGCCGCGTCTCCAACGATACCCAGAACATCAAGGCGCGGGTGATCATCCCCAATCCTGACGGCCAGCTGCGCCCCGGCATGCTGCTCAACGTCGAGCTCTCCCTGCCGCCACAGAAGATGACTCTGATCCCCGCCCAGTCGGTGGAGTATGCCGGCGAGCAGCGCTTCGTCTATCGTCTCGAATCCAATGGCAAGGTCAAGCGGGTGCCGGTGGTGCTGGGGGATACCCATGGCGAAGAGGTGTGGGTGACCGAAGGGCTCAAGGTGGGCGATCGCATCGTGGTCGAGGGGCTGGTCAACCTGCGTGACGGCGTCAGCGTGCACGATCTGGCGGAGGTCAAAGGCTGATGTGGCTCTCCGATATTTCCGTGCGCCGCCCGCTGGTGGCGGTGGTGCTGAGCGCGCTGCTCACCGTGTTCGGTCTGGTGGCATTTTCCAAGCTGACGGTGCGGGAGATGCCGGACGTGCAGACGCCGTCCGTTTCCATCACCACCATGTACGAGGGGGCCGCCCCCGCCGTCATGGAGAGCCAGGTCACCAAGCCCATCGAGGATCAGCTCTCCGGCATCAGCGGCATCAAGAACATCAACTCGGTGACCCGCAAGGGGCGCTCTGTCATTACGGTGGAGTTCAAGCTCGGCTGGAACATGGTGGAGGGGATCTCCGATGTGCGCGACGCCATCTCCCGCGCCCGCCCCAAGCTGCCGGACGAGGTGGATGAACCCCTGGTCACCAAGGACAACGGCAACGGCGACGTGGCGGTCTGGCTCAACTTCAGCAGCACCCAGATGGACCGCACCGCCATGACCGACTATGCCAACCGGGTACTGGTGGATCCCTTGAGCCTGGTGGACGGGGTGAGCGAGGTGTCCCTCTCCGGCGATCTGACCCAGGTGATGTACGTGCGATTGCGCCCATCCGACATGGCGGCGCGCGGCGTCACGGTGGCGGATGTGCAGGATGCCCTCAAGCGCGAGAACATCGAGCTGCCGGGCGGCGAGATCCGCAACAACAGCATGACCATGGCGGTGCAGATCGCCCGGCTCTATCACACCGCCGCCGATTTCCAGGCGCTGCAGGTGCGCACCGCCGCCAATGGCCAGAGCATCTATCTGGCCGACATCGCCGATGTGGAGGTGGGGGCCAAGAACGAAGACAGCGCCTACCAGCGCAACGGCCGCGAGAGCCTGGGGATCGGTATAGTCGCGCAATCCACCGCCAACCCGCTGGCGGTGGCTCAGGGGGTCGAGAAGAAGATGGCCGAGATGCAGCGCTTCCTGCCGGAGGGGGCGACCCTGGAGGTCGACTACGACTCCACCATCTTCATCAAGCAGGCCATCGACGAGGTGTACGAGACCCTGGCCATCTGCGCCGTGCTGGTGGTGGCCGTGCTCTACCTGTTCCTGGGGCAGGGGCGTACCACCCTCATTCCGGCCATCACGGTGCCGGTCTCCCTCATCTCCGCCTTTATCGGCGCCTGGTATCTGGGCTTTTCCATCAACCTCATCACCCTGCTTGCCCTTATTCTCGCCATCGGCCTGGTGGTGGATGACGCCATCGTGGTGGTGGAGAACATTCACCACCATCTGCAGCGCGGCGAGCCGCCCCTGCTGGCCGCCTGGTATGGTACCCGCGAGGTGGGCTTTGCGGTCATTGCCACCACCGCCGTACTGGTGATGGTGTTCGTGCCCATCGCCTTCATGGATGGCATGGTGGGCCGGCTCTTTACCGAGTTCGCCATCCTGCTGTCCCTGGCGGTGCTCTTCTCGTCGCTGATCGCGCTCACCCTGACCCCGGCCATGGGCTCCTGGTTGATGCGCTCGGTGGATCGGCCCAACCGGCTGACGGCGGCGCTCGATCGCGGCCTCGGCTGGGTGGAGAAGCACTATCGAACTCTGCTTGGCGCCGTGCTGCGCCACTCGCGCTGGACTCCGCTGGTGCTGGTGCTCTGCCTGGGCGGCATCGGCGCCCTGTTTGCCCAGCTGCCCACCAGCCTGACCCCGACCGAGGATCGGGGTGTGCTCTACGTCTTCGTCAAGGGGGCCGAGGGCACCAGCATCGAGCGGATGAAGCGCAACATGCAGCAGGTGGAGGCAGCCATCATGCCGCTGCTCGGCAAGGGGGTGGTGCAGGCCATGAGCTTCAGCACCCCGGCCTTCGGCCGCGGCGGCGATCAGACCGGCATGGCCATCATCCAGCTCACCGACTGGGCCGAGCGGGATGAAACCGCCACCGAGTTCGCCAAGTCCCTGAGCGGGCGGCTGGCCGGTATTCCGGACGTGATGATCCGCACCTTCCAGCCGGGCTTTCGCGGTGGCTCCACCGCGGCGGTGCAGTTCGTGCTGCAGGGCTCCGATTACGCTGAGCTCTATCAGCAGGGCTTGGCCCTGAAAGAGGCGGCAGCCCAGAGCGGTCTGATGGAGACGCCGGATCTCGACTATGCCGAGAAGACCCCGGAGCTGCAGGTGACCATAGAGCGGGATCGGGCCAACCAGCTCGGCATCCCGGTCTCCACCGTCGCGAGCTCCCTGCAGGCCCTGCTCGGCGGCATCAGCCAGACCACCTATGTGGACAGGGGGGAGGAGTACGACGTCTATCTGCGCGCCAACCAGCGCGACTTCAACGGCGTCTCCGACTTGAGCCGCATCTACCTCAAGGCGGCCAATGGCGAGATGGTGACCCTCTCGACCCTGGCCACCGTCAAGCAGGTGGCGAGCCCGCAGCGCCTCAATCACTACCAGCGTCAGAAGGCGGTGACCCTGACGGCGGATCTGGCGCCGGGCCACACCCTGGGTGAGGCGCTGGATTACCTGGACGGCTGGGCCAATGCCAACCTGCCAAACGGAATGACGGTGGATTATGCCGGTGAGTCCAAGGACTATCGCGATAACCAGGGAGAGATGGTGATGGTGTTCGCTCTGGCCCTGCTGGTGGTCTATCTGGTGCTGGTGGCTCAGTTCGAGAGCATGCTGACCCCGGCGGTGGTGATGGTGACGGTGCCGCTCGGCATCTTCGGTGGTCTGCTCGGCCTCTGGCTGACGGGGCAGGAGATGAGCATCTACAGCCAGATCGGCATGATCATGCTGATCGGCATGGTGACCAAGAACGGCATCCTGATCGTCGAGTTCATCAACCAGCTGCGTCAGCGCGGTGAAGGGTTCGACGAGGCGATCATCGCAGGCTCGGTGCGTCGCTTGCGCCCGATCCTGATGACCTCGCTCACCGCCATCATAGGGGCCGTGCCGCTGATGCTCTCCATGGGGGCGGGCTACGAGAGCCGGATGTCGGTGGGGACCGTGGTCTTCTTCGGATTATCGCTGGCGACCCTGGTGACCCTGCTGCTGGTGCCCGCCATCTACCATCTGCTGGCCAGACGGGCTGGCATGACCGGCGCGCGAGATCAACAGGTGGACGCGGCGCTGGCCGCCAGCGAGGGCGCCTCGCAGCAGGACAAACCGGCCGCCTGATGCGGCCCCCCATATAGGGGCAGAGGCTGGCAAGCAAACGGCTGCGGGTTAATATGTAGCCAGTTTGATACTCGAGGTGAGTCATGTTGCCATCAGCCATTTATGAGCCGCTGCCCTTTGCCTACATGGGCAGCGGTTTGCTTTTGTTGGGGATTGCCGATCAGCCGGGGCTGTTGCTGGCCGGGTTGGCACTCTATCTGGCCGGTTCGCTGGCCTGGTTTCGGCGCGGCGCCTATCGCCGCCCAGACAAGCACCGGCTGGTGCGAAAGCAGGGCTGGCCGCTGTGGCTCTACGAGAGCCGACCGTTTGCGCTGATCCTGCTGGGCCTGCTGATGCTGCGCCTGGCCACCCACCCGGTGTTCCTAGCGCCCGCCCTGGTCTGGTGCCTGCTGGGGGGTTATCAGCTGCTGCAGCGTCACTACAACCGTATCGTGCTGGCCCGCGCCCTGGCCTGAGCCGACCATTGACCCGCACTTTTCAGGCGAGCCCCGCTGGCTCGCCTTTTCCGCATCTATCGTAGGGGCAAAAAGCCGTCGCCCCCGCCTTGCTCTGCCGGTATAATGCGCGACCCGAATTGTTCCAGGTGGTCAAAATGCAGCCGGTTACCAACCTCTTCTCCTATCCCCGTTACTGGGCCGAGTGCTACGGCACGGCGCCTTTCCTGCCCATGTCCCGCGTGGAGATGGACAAGCTCGGCTGGGACAGCTGCGACATCGTGCTGGTGACAGGCGACGCCTACGTGGATCACCCGAGCTTCGGCATGGCGGTAATCGGCCGCATGCTCGAATCCCAGGGCTTTCGGGTCGGCATCATCGCCCAGCCGGACTGGTCATCGAAAGATGACTTCATGCGCCTGGGCAAGCCCAACCTCTTCTACGGGGTGACCGCGGGCAACATGGACTCCATGATCAACCGCTACACCGCCGACAAGAAGCTGCGCCACGACGACGCCTACACCCCGGGGGATGTGGGCGGCAAGCGGCCGGATCGCGCCACCCTGGTCTATACCCAGCGCTGCAAAGAGGCCTATAAAGAGGTGCCGGTGGTCATCGGCGGCATCGAGGCATCCCTGCGCCGCATCGCCCACTACGACTACTGGTCCGAGACCATCCGTCGCTCCATCCTGATCGATGCCAAGGCCGACATCCTCATCTACGGCAACGCCGAGCGGCCGCTGATCGAGGTGGCTCACCGCATCGCAGGCGGCGAGACCATCGACACCATGCAGGACATTCGAGGCACCGCCGTCATCCGCAAGGAGCCGCTGCCGGGCTGGCGCGGGGTGGATTCGAGCAAACTCGACCAGATTGGCCGCATCGATCCCATCCCCAACCCCTATATGGAAGGGGCCCCCTGCGCGGACGACGAAGGTACAGCGCCGGTGGAGCAGGAGGCCAAGCCCATCCTGGTGCAGCCGCCCAAGCAGAAGCCGTGGGAGCAGACCTACGTCAAGCTGCCGGCATTCGAGCGGGTGAAGGAAGACAAGGTGCTCTACGCCCACGCCTCGCGCATCCTGCACCACGAGACCAACCCGGGCTGCGCCCGCGCCCTCTCCCAGGCCCACGGCGATCGCATCATCTGGGTCAACCCGCCCGCCTTCCCGCTCGAGACCGACGAGATGGACGGGGTGTTCGGCCTACCGTACCAGCGGGTGCCGCACCCGGCCTATGGCAACGAGAAGATCCCGGCCTACGACATGATCAAGACCTCGGTCAACATCATGCGTGGCTGCTTCGGCGGCTGCTCCTTCTGCTCCATCACCGAGCACGAAGGGCGCATCATCCAGAGCCGCTCGGAAGAGTCGATCCTCAAAGAAATCGAAGAGATCCGCGACAAGGTGCCGGGCTTTACCGGTGTCATCTCGGATCTGGGCGGCCCCACCGCCAACATGTACAAGCTCCGCTGCAAGAGCCCCAAGGCAGAGCAGACCTGTCGCCGTGCTTCCTGCGTCTGGCCGACCATCTGCCCGCACATGGACACCGACCACAGCCCGACCATCAACCTCTATCGCAAGGCGCGCGACCTCAAGGGCATCAAGAAGATCCTGATCGCCTCCGGGGTGCGTTACGACATCGCGGTGGAAGATCCGCGCTATATCAAGGAGCTGGCCAAGTACCACGTCGGCGGCTACCTCAAGATCGCGCCGGAACACACCGAGGAGGGCCCGCTCTCCAAGATGATGAAGCCGGGCATGGGCAGCTACTACAGCTTCAAGGAGCTGTTCGACAAGTATTCCAAAGAGGCGGGCAAGCAGCAGTACCTGATCCCCTATTTCATCTCCGCCCACCCGGGCACCACGGATGAAGACATGGTGAACATGGCGCTCTGGATCAAGTCCAACCGCTTCAAGCTCGATCAGGTGCAGAACTTCTACCCATCGCCGCTCGCCAACGCCACCACCATGTATTACACCGAGAAAAACCCGCTCAACAAGGTGAGTCGCCAGGGCGGGGACGTGTTCGTGGTGAAAGGGGAGCGTCGCCGTCGCCTGCACAAGGCGCTGCTGCGCTACCACGATCCGGCCGGCTGGCCGATGATCCGCGAAGCCCTGCTGGAGATGGGCAAGGGCCATCTGATTGGCAACGGCCCTGACTGCCTGGTGCCGCCGGAAGGCCGTGGCGAAGCCAAGGCCGAACGCAGCCGCAGCAAGGGCCTCAAGCCCGCGTTGACCCGCCACAGTGCCATCACCCATCAGCGCAGCAACGGGTCGGGCAACAAGGCCGCCCGCAGCGAGGCCGGTGCAGCGAATGCCCCGGCAGCCAGCAGAAATGGCGGCAAGGCGGGCAATGGCAAACCGGTGGACTCCGAGCTCAAGTTGGGTAAAGGGAACGGCAAACCCGCCGCACAAGGCGCAGGCCAGAGTGCTGGTAAGAGCAAACCGGCTCACAAGGGCAAGGCCCCGACCCGCGCAGGCTCAGCCAAGCCGGGCGCCAAATCCGCCACCCAGGGCGGCAAGCCTACGGCCAAAGGAAATGGTGCCAAGCGACCGGCGCGGTGATATTTGCTGATTAGCAAAGCGATAGAAATAAAAAGGCGACCAGTTGGTCGCCTTTTTATTGCCAATGCATATGGAAGTGGTATTCGTCTGACAACCTATTTCAGGAGGGAGTAGTCATACGGCTTCACACCGGATAATAAAACGGTACACCTCGTTGCAATCCAATAATTCCAGCGCACAACGACAGTTGCTTCAATGGAGGATGAAGGGCTTTCACGCCGTACGTTGTGTGTTATTTTGGCCAGCGTTGGCAGTCAGTGAACGGGTAAAGGCAATGGGAAATTCGGCATTTATGCATCGTTTTGACGCATTGGGCGGGCTTGAGTTGCTTGTCGCGGACTTCTCGGATCATCGATTTGACGTGCATTGGCATGACACCTGGTCGATAGGTGTGGTCCTGCGCGGCGCCAATAACAACAGTGCCAAAGGCGATGACGACGGTATCATCAGCCGTGGGGAAATCAGCATCATAGCGCCGGGGCAGATGCATGCCGGGACTGTGTTGGGCGAAGAGGGGTGCCATTACTTCATGTTTTATCCCAGCCATGAGATGTTGCTTGGCGCGGCGGATAACATGGAGATGCCTTTGCCGCCGATAGTGCAGGGAAAACAGGTCGAACATGTGCTTTTAGCGAGCCGGTTGCATGAGGCCGCAACGGTATTGACCGCTGCACACTCAACTCATTTTGATCGGGACGTGGTATGGAGCCACTGTGTGGCGGATCTGCTCCAACTATGTTCCTCGCGGCGAGCGCCACTGTTCGACGCCAGCATTGCGCCGGGGTTGCACAGGGCGAAAGAGTATCTGCACGACAACCAGACCCGGGAGGTACGTCTGGATAAACTGGCGCAGGCCGCCGGCCTGTCCAAGTTCCACCTTTGCCGCCAGTTCTCGGCAACGTTCGGTTTGTCGCCGAACCGCTATCAGCGTCAGCTCCGTTTGCTGCAGGCTAAGGGGTTGTTATCCAAAGGCGGTGACCTTGCCGAAATTGCCATTGCCTGCGGGTTTGCCGATCAGTCGCACTTGGGCAGGGCGTTCAAGTCGACTTATGGCGTGACCCCGCGCGGCTATCGCGACCGGTGCATTTGAGCAATATCGTTCTATCTCGCCGAATGACAGAGGCCGATAATGCGCCTTTTTAACGAAGCGAGAAAACCATGGTCATCGAATTATCCACGCTGGGTTTATTTGCCCTTTCGGCCGCCGTATTAACGTTAATCCCCGGTGCCGATATGCTTTGCGCATTGTCCAATGCCGTCAGCCAGGGAACGAAAGCGGGGCTGATCACCGTATTGGGGGCTGTCACCGGGGTGATATGCCATATCGGTCTTGCGATTGCCGGTGTGACGGCATTGATCGCCTCTTCACCGCTACTCTATGAGTTGTTTGTCATCGGTGGTGCCTTGTACATCATGTGGGTAGGGTTTGGTATTTTGACCCAGGCAAGTGTGATTGGCCTGGACAACCATCGAGAGTGGAAAAGTCGAAAAAGACTTTATTCGCAAGGATTGCTGACTAACCTGCTTAATCCGAAGGCCATTATTTTTATGCTGGCCTTTATTCCTCAATTTATTCGGGTGGAGGCGGGCAGTCCGGGCATACAGATGTTGATATTAGGCATGGCACTCATCGCCATTATGTTTCTTATTGAAGTGCCCTTGGTCTTTCTGGCCGGGAAAATAGCATTGAGTATAAAGCAACATCCGAGCATCGGAATTTATATTAACAGATGTTTTGGGGCCATAATTTTTTGCTTGGCCTGTGCCATTTTGGCTGCGCGCTTACTCTAATGTCTTCAGTTAATTTTCTGGCAAGGTTGTTCGATCGATAAAGTTTTATGTCCGCACCGCTATGCAGTGCGGTGAGAAATACCCGTAATCTCCTGCTGTGTTTCACTGACACTGAGGAGAATGACTAATGAAACTTTTTGAAGATAAAGTTGCTCTGGTGACGGGCAGTTCAAAAGGGATTGGCGCAGCCATTGCCAGACGTCTGGCAGCGGAGGGGGCCGTGGTGTTCATTAACTATTCCCGTGGGCGTGAGGATGCCAATCGGCTGGTGAAAGAAATAAACGAGCAGGGGGGCGTCGCTTTTCCGCTGCAAGCCAATGTTGGCATTGAAACCGAAGTAAATGAGCTGATTCAAAATATCGTCAAGTTGTACGGACGAATAGACGTTCTGGTCAATAACGCCGGGGTCTATGCAACCAATAACCTGGCAGCATTCAGCGACGCTGAATATGAAAGGCACTTCAATATAAATGTCAAAGGGCTGATCTATTGCTGCAAGGCGGCGGTCGCCGCCATGCCTGAATCGGGCGGCAGCATCGTCAATATCAGTTCCAGCGTGACCTCTTTTACGCCGGCCAATTCACTGGTTTATACCGCGTCAAAGGCCGCCGTGGATGCGATCACCAAGACGCTGGCCAATGAGCTTGGTGGACGCAAGATCCGGGTCAATGCCGTCAACCCGGGCTTGGTTATCACGGAAGGCGTGCATGAAAGCGGTTTTTTCGACGCCGCTTTTAAGACACATATTGAATCCATTACCCCGCTAGGACGCATCGGCACACCGGAAGATATTGCACCGGCAGTCGCTTATCTCGCCTCGGATGAGGCGAGCTGGGTGACCGGCGAGAGTCTGATCGTCGGCGGCGGTTTACATTAATTTTGCAATGAATGGAGCAGAGATGACTTTAGATAAAGCCTACGGGCCACTGATTAACGGCGTATTCGAGCTGGATGGCGTAGATATTCATCCTGTCACTTCCCCCTCGACCGGGGAGATCCTGGCAGAGTTGCACTACTGCAATGAACGGGATGTCGAGCGTGCCGTCCTGGCAGCGGAAGCGGCTTTTCCCGCCTGGAAAGCGTTAGGGCAACAGGTCCGTGCGAGACTGGTGCTGCAACTGGCGGATGTGTTGGAAAACGACCTGGAAAGAATGGCGCAAATCGATGCGCTGGATGTGGGTCGCTGCATCAGCGAAGTACGTCGTGATTATCAAACAGCGGTCAGACATTATCGCTATTTCGCCGCGGTAGTCATGGGCCACGAAGACAGCGGCAGAAGCATCGCGGACGGCTACAGTCTGGCTAAACGCGAACCGCTTGGCGTCTGCGGGCAGATTATCCCCTGGAATGCGCCGGCGATCATGGCGGCATTCAAGTTGGCTCCGGCACTGGTGACCGGTAACACAGTGGTACTGAAGGCCGATGAAAACGCCTCTCTCTCTACGCTGGAGCTGGGCAAGATGATCGCCAACATTTTCCCTGCCGGTGTCGTCAACATCATTACCGGTCTGGGGCACGTGGCAGGGGCGGCGCTCACCGGCAACCGGAAGGTGCGCAAACTCTCGTTTACCGGCAGCACGGAGGTGGGCAAGCTTGTTGCAAAGGCCGCAGCGGAGCGGCTGGTGCCCGTCACGCTGGAGCTGGGTGGCAAGAGCCCCAACATTGTGTTCCCGGATATCGAAGACATGGATGCAGTGGTGGATAACGTGACGTTTGCCGCCATTCACAATAACGGCCAGTCTTGCCTGGCGGGTACCCGGCTGTTTGTCCACGCGGATATTTACGACCGTTTCAGCACCAAGTTGGTGGCATCTTTTGAACGGGTGCGCATCGGTTCACCGCTGGCCGAACAGTCCCGGATCAGCTGTCTGGTTTCTGAAAAGCAGGGCGAGCGGGTGCTGGCTTATATACAAACCGGTCTTGAAGAGGGGGCAACCCTGCTTACTGGCGGCAAACGTCGTGTGGTCACCGGCTGCGAGCGCGGCTACTTCATTGAGCCGACGATTTTCGCCGCGAAAAATGACATGCGCATTTGTCAGGAAGAGATCTTCGGGCCGGTGTTGACGCTGATCAAATGGTCAGACTACGACGAGATGATCACCCAGGCGAACGACAGTGAATATGGTCTGGCGTCGGGGATCTACACTCACAGTCTGAAAAACGCCATGGAGACCGCAGACAGGCTGGAGGCTGGATCCGTATGGATTAACCGCTACTCGAACATTAGCGATGGCACAGCGTTTGGCGGTTACAAGAACAGCGGGATTGGCCGCGAATTTTGCAAAGAAACGCTCAATGCCTACACGCAAATAAAAACCATCACGCTGCAAACGGAGCTGCCCGCAGCCTGGTTTGCAGAGCAAGGATAATACGGGCACAGGGACGTGCCTCTTTGGGTCGCGTCAGGAGGTATGGTTGCCGATATAACGTTTTGGCGAAGTACCCATGCATTTCTTGAACGCGGTGCTGAAGGCACTTTCCGATTCATATCCCAGGTCAAAGGCGATCTGGGATATTTTTTCTTTATTGGCGACCATGCGCTCGATGGCCAGGCTAAAACGCCAGATGCGGATGTATTCGCTGACGCTGTAGCCGGCCAGCTTTCTGAACTTGCTGGTAAAGGCGGTGCGTGACATGCCGGCAATGCTGGCGAGTTCGTCCAGGCGCCATCTCCTGCCAGGCTGATCGTGTATGCTGGTCAGCGCCAGGCTGATATGTTTGTCCGCCATGGCGTAAAACCAGCCTTCGCCGTGGCCAAGTGCGCCGGAAGAGAGCAGCACGCGTAGTGCCTGGGTCAAAATGATCTGCAGGAGATGCTCGGTGATGAGCGCACTGCCCGGGCCGGGCTTTTCGATCTCTGATGAGAGGTTGTTCAAGAAGTCCTTTATGCCGGCATTTTCCTCCCGCTGCGTTTTGATCACGATGGGGTCTGGCAAACTGCTGATAAAGCGGAAGGTATCGTTGAACTGAAATTCGAAGCGGCAACCCACAAATGAAAAATCGCACCCACCGTTGCTGAAGCAGGAAGATCTGTCTTTCATTACGTGAATTTTTCTTATATCGATAGTGGGGGCGTTGGGGTTATCAAAGATGCTGAATTCTCGGCCGCTTGATAATATCAATATATCCCCTTTCTCAATGGCATGACTGTTTTCACTACCAGCCATTTTGATGAAAAAAGATCCGCTCTTGGCGATATATATTTTCATCCCAGAGTAATCTGGAAATTGTGCATTGGTATCTGCGGCCATGTCAAACGTGACGATTTTCTGGCTGCTTATTTTTAATCTTGAAACGATGTCGGATAACGGGTCCATTATTACCTGCTTGCCTGCTTGCCTGCTTGCCTGCTTGCCTGCTTGCCTGCTTGCCTGCTTGCCTGCTTGCCTGCTTGCCTGCTTGCCTGCTTGCCTGCTTGCCTGCTTGCCTGCTTGCCTGATGCATTTACTGTATAGGTTTATTGCTATCTGGATATGCTTGCGCATTTCCCCCAGCCGAGGTGAAAGTATTATGGATGAGACGTCAGCAGGTGTACAGATGATCCTTCCATCCCGGCCGAATGACCATAACGTGAGAAAGAAAGGGGAACTTCTTTATGTGGAGAATGTATTTCTCTCAGACGGAGTTGATGGCGTTGTCATGAAATTCAGCCAAGAGTGAGCAGTAGCTGATCTTGGTGGAAAAGATGTTACATACGGGTTCTCTGAATCAGTTTGTTAAACGTAATTTTTTTGGTAAATATCATGCCACTTTGCATGGAAGTGCTCTGGAATAAAATCTGGAACATTCATCATTTTACTGAACTCGAGGGCGCATCATCCAGAGCCGCTCGGAAGAGTCAATTTTCAACGAGATTGAAGAGATCCGCGACAAGATGCCGGGATCTACCGGTGTCATCTCTGATCTGGGTAACACCACCGCGACATGTAGAAGCTCCACTGCAAGAGCTCACAAAGTCGAACGCAGCTGCAGCAAGGGCCTCAAGCCCGCGTTGACCCGTCACAGTGCCATCACCCGTCAGCGCAGCAACGGGGTGGGTAACAAGGGCGCTCGCAGCGAGGCCGGTGCAGCCAATGCCCCGGCGGCCAGCAGAAATGGCGGCAAGGCGGGCAATGGCAAACCGGTGGGCTCCGAGCTCAAGTTGGGTAAAGGGAACGGCAAACCCGCCGCACAAGGTGCAGGCCAGAGTGCTGGTAAGAGCAAACCGGCTCACAAGGGCAAGGCGCCGACCCGCGCCGGCTCTGCCAAGCCGGGCGCCAAACCCGCCACTCAAGGCGGCAAGCCTGCGGCCAAAGGCAATGGTGCCAAGCGACCGGCGCGGTGATATTTGCTGATTAGCAAAGCGATAGAAATAAAAAGGCGACCGGATGGTAGTCTTTTTTATTCTTCAATTATTTTCTTCGCCATATTAAATGGCTCACATGTTTTCAAATAAAACTTACAATAACCAGAGAATACCTCGGTTGGTTGTGTGAACTTCTCTATTATTTCTAAAGATTCTGCTATTTTCCTTTTTCTAATGGTTTTCTTTGCTGCTGTGTCTGCATTTTGATAATTAGTAATAGCATCTTCTAATGATTGGCTGTAACTATTTAGACTGATTAATATTTTTGCTCTCGGTTCCATTAACCTTACAGAGTTTAATCCACATGTGTCTATGGTTAATTTACCTATGGCATTGTTGTTTTTAGCCGTAATCCGTATATCCTGATAATCAAAAAAATCTTCTGGGTCTACATCGTAAGGGTTAATTATAGGTTCTTGAACGGTATCATGATCTAGTTTCGAACCATTACATTTTCGACAGCAGGGTAAAAAATTACTCCATTCAAAAGTTAAATCAGGATAAATGGCTTTAGGTGCGAAATGTTCCACCTCAATATTTCCACTTTCTCCTGGTTTTGTCTCACAAAATGCACATTTTTGACGTGAACTTTCAAATAGATTGCTCTTAATATCTTTGTGTTTGTAGTGATTTATTAATGGTTCTTTTTTTTCTTTTGGGATTTTAGAGTAGCCACCATGAGAAGCAATAGCTGCCATTAAATTTGACGACCATGTCTTTTCATTTTGCATTAGTATTTTTGGTTTAGGTTTTCTATTTAGTTTAATCATCTGATAATGCAACCATTGAAGCATATTTTGCATTTAATATTGTTAATATTGAATCACTAGGGTGAGCGATTTCAGATAACTTGTTAATTGCAGTTTTTAATCCATCGATCGAACGCTCTTCAACTTTATCAAAAGCTTCGGAAATAAGCTTTTCATAGTCTTTATTATCTAAACTAATTACCCCCATTACTTCAGAAAGTATTTGGTCTGTATTCCATCCTGAGAATTTTTTAGGTGTTGGTCTAAGAATGTATTCATTCTGTGTCGATTTTCTCCCCATTATAATAACTTCGTTCTCTTTAGCTGATGAAAGTAAGTGTGGGGAGTGAGTTGTTACTATAAACTGAATATTGGGAAATAAACTACCTAAGCCTTCGCGCAATGTAAATTGCCATTCAGGATGTAAGTGTAAATCAAGCTCATCTATCAAAACAGAGCCTGTGGCATTTTGGGCTAATCTATCACCTTCATTTCTTGTTCCTTCAATCCATTCAAATATACGTGCGATTATTGACAGTACAGCTTGGAATCCTGCGGATAGTTCTTCCATGTAACATTCTTCACCATATATTGAAAAAATTGGCTCAAGATCTTTTCCGGTGCGAACATATGAGAAGTTACTATTGAATGGTGCTAATAAAGGAAGGTTTTTAATCAGTCTGAACCAATTTTCTCTTTCCTCTTTTGCCCATTCTTTATCTATCATGAAATATCGATTTACAAACCACTGCTTAATATTAGAGCTTTGCTCGCCATAGAGAGAGTTTGTATTGTTAGATTTATATTCTTGAATTTGTTGGTCGGTGTTTTGTTCACGAGTCATTCCATTTATTTGTTTATATTTAATGCTACGCTCTGCCCCAATAAATAATGGACAAAAACCCTTCAATTTATCTTTGGACTGGTATATTACAATAGATTCTCGCCCCTTTTCTTCTTCCGGAAAATTCCATGAATTTATCGCCTGCTGTCTATATCCTTCGCTATTTATGGAGTTTTCCCCAAGACCGATTCTTTTTTCTGTCCCAAGTGAGTAATGTCAACCCAGAATTCAGCGTTCTCTTGAAATCTGGAATATTTAAATGAATCACTGTTCAAACAGTGAGATATCCCGGCAAGAATAGATGTTTTTCCACAACCATTTGGTCCAGCAATAAAATTAAATCCTTTGTTAAATTCAACATCTAAAAGAGAAAATTGACGAAATTTTTTCAGATGAACTTTTTCTATGTAACTTGAAGTCAATTTATTACTCCATTTGCCTAATTTACTAAATGTAAAAGATTACGGATAAACTTGGAAAAAATCTGGGACCCCCACCTTTATGAGCAAGGCATAACGCCTCCGAATCCCACGCTACCGCCCGTGGATTACAGCTTCCAATATGCTCCCCTGACCCGCGCTGGCAGCAACTCATCGCAGCTCAACAGGTTCTGGATGGCTATGGTAAGCCAAACGAAACTGTCTGAGCGAGCCTTAAAAGGCTGTAACCATCAGAATCTCATCGTTTTTTGAACTGGATCAGCAAATGGATTTGGAAGGGCATATGTGGCTATTTTCATCCCCCAAAAAGATGGCTGTCCCTATCGGGGGAGGCTTTGTTATCTTGCCGGGAATGTTTTGGCAGGAGCGATCCGTGCCCCTTTATCTCACTCCAACAGGAGCAATCAGATGGCAATAAAAACGCGATCCCGCAGGGAGAAGGTAGGCAGCGGCCTTGGGCTGCTGCTCGGGATCATCGGTTTCAATCTGCTGGTGCCTTTCTTGTTTGAAAAGCAGGCGGGCTTTGATGGCAACCAGATGCTCTGGGCCGCCGTGACGGCGCTGCTCTGCTCCGAGCTGGGGGCCAGGATAGGCAAGTGGCTGGATCGCCGGGAGCAAGCGAGAGCCGGCGACTGATTCAGGAGGCGGCCGACAGATCTCGCGTTGCTCTGAACTGGCTGGGAGTCAGGCCGGTGATGCGCTGAAATTCGCGATTGAAATTGGATTTGGTCTGAAAACCTGCGTTCATCAAAATCTGGGTGATGCTCTCATCTGTGTTAAGCAGAGCCTGCCTGGCATGGGCAATCCGATATTCGTTGATGACCCTGGGGATGCTCTGCTGGCGCACCAGATTGACGGCACTGGAGATCTGCTTGGCGGGAATGCCCAGTTTGCGTGAGAGACGGGCCAGGGTCAGCTCAGGATCCAGATAGCAGGCTTTCTCTTTCATCAGGTTATCCAGCAGGGCCACTATCTCCCGGGCACGATCTTCGCTCAGCAGCGGCGCTTTCTCAGCGGGCTCGGGAACGGAGGCTGGCATCTCCTCCTCTTCTGCGTCAGCAGTATTGACCCCCACCATCACCACGGCCGCCGCCAGCATGGGCACCAGCATCAGGTGACCCAGCGACAGGATATAAGGCGCCAGCTGGCCTTGGTTGAAGGCGAAGTCGAGGGAGACGGCGGCATCGATGGCCGCCGAAAACAGCAGCATCCAGCCTGCGATATGTTCCGCCCGTCTGACCCCCTCCCACTTATTGAACGAGACATAAAGCAGCAGCTGGGTCTTATCGGAAAAGCGCATCAGCGCGATGCCGTAGCAGAGATAGATGGCGGTCAGCAGGCCATCCAGCGGCAGTGGCAACCAGTTGTGGGTCAGCGTGCCGAGGGCAACCAGCGCGGGGCCGACGCCGTGCAGCCAGGAGATGCGGGCCCCTGGCGCCTTGGCTCGGCTGAAGATATGCCAGGCGGCCACCGGAATAAGTGAGGCGAGGATCGGCTGCGCGAGACTGAGCAGCGCCAGATCGAAGGTCCAGCGCAGCCCCACCACGCCGGTGGTGATGGCGCACAGCAGCAGAAAGAGGGCGGTCGTTCTGGCCGCCCGGCCAAGGCGCGCCAGCAAGACGGCGGCCAGCAGAGCCAGCAGCAAGGAGACGATAAAGGGTATGGGTATGGCCAGCATCATGTATCCCGTGTGCAAAGAGAGGCCGTTGACCGGCGGCGGCATGCCAGCATAACGACTTGGGTCAGGCGAATGAAGCCCATGATGGTGCAGGCGCGGTTCGAGGACGACCTGAAACCGGTTTGAGGACGCCTGGAGGGGCTTTGCTCCCCATGATAAGGGCTCCCAATCACCATAACAGGCAGGTATCCATGTTCTCTTTCTATTGGCTGGGGTGGCAACGCGCCCTGGATTTTTCGGGTCGTGCCACCCGGGCTGAATGTGGGTGGTTCATGTTGGGCCATCTGCTGGTCACTCTGATCTGCATCTGGCTGGACGTGCTGTTTGCCAATCTGGGCTGGCTGGATCTGGGCTACGGCCTGGTGAGCAGCGTGCCCCTGATTGCGCTTATCGTGCGTCGCTTGCATGACACCGGCCGCTCCGGTTGGTGGGGCTGGGTCTTTCTGGTGCCGGCCGTGGGGCCCTTGCTGCTGATCTATTTGTTGGCGCAGCAAAGCGGGGCAACCCATGTTGGCAAGGAGGCATCGGCATGAGACACGCACTCTGGTTGTTTATGCTGTGCTGCTCGCTGGCGGTGGCTGCCGTCGACAATCCCCACGATTTTCCCAAGGGGGCACTGGGCCTGCTGCAGGTCGACAGCCTGACCCGTGGCGAGCTGCTGTGGATGCAAGGGCGGGTGGGGGAGGGAACCTATACCACCACGGATGCCGAGGGGCGTCACTGCGCCATCCGGGTGCCGGTGGCGGTCGGCAAGGTGGCGAGCAGCGGCCTTGGCATCGACTCCGCCGCGGGGCTGGCCATCATCGTCATGACGCCGCGGCTCGATGCGGCGCTCAGCAAGGGTGAGCGGGTGAACAGCAGCGACTTCACCTTCTCCCGCGAGGCCGCTGACCCGGCGACCGACGGCTATATCGTCAGCGGGATCGCGGCCGACGAAGGGTTTGTGCTTAACTCGCGGCGGCGCTGGATAGCCTGGCTGCTGGAAGACAAACCGGTGCTGCGCTGTCAATAAGGCCTCCCTCGTCGGGAGGATGCGCCGGCCAGGGAAGTTCCACTGGCCGGTGCACTTACTGCCACACCTCCTGCCCCTTGGCATTGAGCAGGGTGTGAAACAGATAGTGATCGTCCCGATCGTAATAGACGGTAATGGTGTGACGCTCGGTGTAGTCCGCCGCCACGCTGGCCACCGTCATGGGCACCAGGATCAGCTCCCCCAGCCCCATTGTCACGGCGCTCGCCGTGGCCTGGCCATTGCCGTCACCGCGCTTGTGGATCTTGCCGAGCACGGTAAAGCGATCGCAGCCCTGCACCTTATCCTCGGTCAGAAAGGTGGCCTGCTGGCAGAGCTGGGGCTCGCCCAGTTCGGCGCGAATGGTCGTTCGGGTCTCCCCCGACACCAGGGTATTGCGAAAGCGCCCCGAGTAGTGATCGAGGGCGGCGGCGCAGCCGCTTAGCAGCCCGAGCAGCAGCAGCGGTGTGAGCCGCAGACAGGCGGGCATCATGGACAATCCTCGCCATGTGCAAGGGCAGCATCACCTCGCCGCCTGGGTTCGCTGCGATGCAAAAAGGTGGTCAGGGTATCGCGCGGCGGCGTGATGCCGCACTGCACCAGGATCCGCCCGATCGCCCCCCTGTGATAGCCGCCGTGGGTGACCAGGTGCAGCAGCATCTCGGCGCGGCTCATCTGCCCCTGGTCGCCATCCGTAAACTGAAACCGGATCTGGGTGTTGCACGCCTGCGGGCTCAGGGTCGCCACATACTCCACCAGCCAGTTATCCAGTGCCGTGACCGCGCCGTGCAGCGTTGCCTGGGTCGGCGTCTCGGGGGTATTGGTGGCGGTAAAACCGTGCCGTTCCCCCAGCAGGTTGGCTTTGAAGATGGTATCGACCACATGGATATGGTTGAAGATGCGCAGGGCCGTGTGGTGAGCCTCGCCATATTGCGCGGCATCCAGGGTAGCGAGGGTCGCCAGCAGTTCGTCATCGGCCCAGCGCTTGTAATGAAAAAGGGATTGCAGCGTCTCGTTGTTCATCGGTTCCTTGCCCTCATCTGCTCCTTGAAAGGTGGGCATGGTAGCCAAGTAGAGACCGATATGAAACCTGTTCTGCAGCGGTATCGACAGCAGGCCGGTTGCTGCCAGTACGCGGTCAGCCGGGCTCCATGGGCCTGCCAGCCTATGATCCGCTCTCGCTCTGGCTGGTCATAAGGTGATCAATCAGTTACATAGGACTGACCATAAGGCCGTCATCCCGGGCGTCGCTGAAGGCTGGGGGAGCCAGAGACACTCGCCCGAAGCCAGTGCCGCCGCCAGGTTTGCAGGGCAGAGAGAGGTGGCAAAAGGGCGGCCAGATGCCCTGAAATATCTGGTTACACTCTTCCCGCCCTGTTGATTGAATAGTGATTGAATAACGAGGGGCCGGGTGTGAAGATGCGCGCCACTCGCGACACGAGCCTGCTCGGCGAGAGATATCAAAAAAGCGACAGCGGTGATGGCGGCGGCGAGCGTCGCGGTCAATACCGCGGCAAAACCGGGCCGGGATGGCCCGCCATCTGTGAGTTCAGACCCCATGAAAAAACTGTTTCTGTTGTTGCCCGCGCTGGCGCTGACGGCCTGTGCCGGCAGCATGACCTCTGTTGACAAGACCAGCCCGCAAGGGCGCAAAGTGGTGGTGGGTCAGTTCCCGCCCAAACCGGAGAACTTGTGCACCCTCAAGCACAACGAAGAGCTCCCGATGAACCTGCTGGAGCGCTATAGCAGCGCAGGACTGCTCAACTCCTATCTGAACAACAACCAGGAGAGCGTCAAGGTGGCCGACGAGAAGCAGGCCAACTATGTCCACGTCTATATTCCCGCCCGTAAAATGCTGTTCGGGGTGATCGACCTTAACTACAACGACAAGCCGCGGGTCACCTACTACGACTGCCAGTCCCTCAAAGGGCTGTCACGGGGCTGATCCTCGCAGGCCGATTCGGCGTGTAATGCAAGCAACAGATGCAGAAACAGGGGCGACCGGCGGGTCGCCCCTGCTGCTTTTGGCGCCGCCGATGGAGGGGAGAGGAGGGGAGTGCTACTCTGTCCGCCAGTTTGCATTGACCGGTTGGCGCAGGCGCTCGCCAGCGCTGACCCTGCCCACGCGTGCCTGATAAAACAAGGAGTTGTCATGCGCATTGCCCTCGTAGGTCTTGGTGATATCGCCCAGAAAGCCTATCTGCCGCTGCTGGCCAGTGACGAGCGAGTCACCCCGCTGCTCTGTACCCGCAATCCAGCGGTATTGGCTAAGCTGGCCCGCCAGTACCGTATCGCCGAGCGCTTCACCGAAGTCGCTGACCTGCTGGCAAGCCGCCCGGATGCGGTGATGATCCACGCCGCCACCGCGGTGCACCTTGAGCTGGCTACCCAATGCCTGCGCGCCTGCATCCCCACCTTTGTCGACAAGCCGCTATGCGACACGTTTGCCGGGGTAGAGAGCCTCGCCAATATCGCCATCGCCAAAAACAGCCCGTTGTTTGTCGGCTTCAACCGCCGCTATCTGCCCGCCATGAGTGAAGCCCGCGGCCAGCCGCTCACCGAACTCAACTGGCAAAAGCACCGCCATGCCCTGGCGGGGGCCCCGCGCACATTTCTGTTCGACGACTTTATCCATGTGCTCGACAGCCTCTGCTACTACGGTGGCACACCTGATAGGGATCTGCATGCGGTGCTGCGACGCTGTACCCGCCAGCCGGCGCTGCTGGCCGGGGTGAGCGTGGCCTGGCAGAGCGGGCAGGTGGCGGTGAGCGGCAGCATGAATCGCAGCGCTGGCATTACCGAGGAGCGTATCGACGCCTATGGCGACAACCTCTCCCTGCATATCGAGAACTGCACCCGGGGCACGATGGCCCGAGACAAGAGCGTGCTGACCCTGGCCCCCGACGACTGGCAGCCGGTGCTTACCCAACGGGGTTTTGTCGCCATGCTGGCTCACTGGTATCAGCAGATTGAGGCGGGACGGGCCGACGGGGCGCTGATTGAGAGTTACCTGCACGGCCACCGGCTGGC
This sequence comes from Aeromonas sp. FDAARGOS 1403, assembly GCF_019047325.1. Classification (NCBI taxonomy): domain Bacteria; kingdom Pseudomonadati; phylum Pseudomonadota; class Gammaproteobacteria; order Aeromonadales; family Aeromonadaceae; genus Aeromonas; species Aeromonas sp. FDAARGOS 1403. The sequence continues at coordinate 2,232,700 of NZ_CP077249.1, forward strand.
GGAGCAACTGGTCACCCTGGTGGGGGAGTGAAGGTGATCGCCGCGCCGGTTTGCCAGGGCCATCGGCGGGGCGGCGGGCGAAAAAATCGCCGGACCACTGTATGAGATGGCGCATCCCTGCGCAGTCGGCAGGGGAGGGCGCTTGCCGGGCGAGCCAAGCGCTGGCTTGTTTGCTATCTTGGCGAGCAGAAACGGCCTTCAGATCAGCAGCGAGTCTATGAGCATTATTTTGGGGATAGATCCGGGTTCACGCATCACCGGTTACGGGGTCATTCGCATCGTGGCGGGCAAGGCGGAGTACCTGGGCTCGGGCTGCATCCGCACCGACCTGGGGGAGCTGCCGTCGCGCCTCAAGCAGGTCTATGACGGGGTGAGCGAGATCATCACCCAGTTCAAGCCGGACGAGTTCGCCATCGAGCGGGTTTTTATGGCCCGTAATGCCGATTCCGCTTTGAAGCTGGGTCAGGCTCGCGGCAGCGCCATCGTGGCGGCGGTCAATGCCCTGCTGCCGGTGAGCGAATACTCGGCCACCCAGATCAAGCAGGCGGTGGTGGGCACCGGCGGCGCCGCCAAGGAGCAGGTGCAGCATATGGTGACCCACCTGCTCAAGCTTTCGGCCACCCCCCAGGCGGATGCGGCGGATGCCCTCGGGGTGGCGCTCTGCCACTTCCATACCCGCCAGATCCTGATCAAGATGGCCGGACGCAGCACGGGATCGGTGCGCGGTCGCTACCGCTGAGCCGCGCATGCCGCTGTGATAGCGGCGCTATCGGGCAACCGGGCATGCACCGGTTGCCACCTCTGGCAGCGGCGACTGTCGGCAGAAGCCTCAAAAGGGTCACTTTCTGTCGCACCTCCTCTCCACCGAGAAGGGCTGCCTGATCGGTCGCTAACGACAATCCTCTCAGTTAATCAACGGCTTGTGATGCATGTCACGTTTTATGGCCATTCCCCCCTCCTTTCGCATGCCCGATCCTGACTCCCATAATATGCGCCGGCCGCGTGGTGCGGCCCGGTGAGCCCTGGGCTCCCGCTTCATCCATCATTGGGAGAGTCGAGAAGTGAAACCTTTTGCAGCTGAATTCATGGGCACCTTCTGGCTGGTGCTGGGGGGCTGCGGCAGCGCCGTGCTGGCCGCCGCCTTTCCGAACGTTGGCATCGGCCTGCTCGGCGTGGCGCTGGCCTTCGGTCTGACCGTGCTGACCATGGCTTACGCCATCGGCCATATCTCGGGCTGTCACCTGAACCCGGCCGTGACCGTGGGTCTCTGGGCCGGCGGTCGTTTTCCGGCCTCCGGCGTGCTGCCCTACATGGTCGCTCAGGTGCTGGGCGGGATTGCAGCTGCGGCTGTGCTCTATGTGATTGCCAGCGGTCAGGCCGGTTTTGATCTGGCGGCGGGCTTTGCCTCCAACGGCTATGGCGAGCACTCTCCGGGCGGCTACAGCATGCTGGCGGCGCTGGTGTGCGAAGTGGTGATGACAGGTTTCTTCCTGTTCGTCATCATGGGCGCCACCGACAGCCGGGCCCCGGCCGGGTTTGCCCCCATCGCCATCGGCCTGTGCCTGACCCTCATTCACCTCATCAGCATTCCGGTGACCAACACCTCGGTCAACCCTGCGCGCAGCACGGGCGTGGCCTTCTTCGTGGGGGACTGGGCACTGAGCCAGCTGTGGCTGTTCTGGGTTGCTCCCATCGTCGGTGCCATTCTGGGTGCATTGGCCTATCGCGCGATCGCGACCAAAGCCTGATCCGTCAGGGCAACAAAGTGTGGTATCGACACGCCCCCGGGCGTGTTTTTTCGTTTCTGGCGGGTACGAAGACGGGCCGCAAGGGCCCGCAGGGTTGCTTGGTCGCTTGAAAGAGGGGGTGAAACTTACAACCCCTTGGCGCTCAGCATGTCTTTGTAGCGCTGGCGCAGCAGTTGCACTCGCTCCACATAGGCGCGGGTTTCGGCGTAAGGGGGTATGCCCCCATGCTTTTGCACCGCGCCGGCACCGGCGTTGTAGGCCGCGGTGGCCAGCGCCACGTTGCCGCCATACTGCTTGAGCAGCCCCGCCAGGTATTTCACCCCGCCGAAGATGTTCTGCTCCGCCAGCATGGCATTGCCCACCCCCAGCTCCCGCGCCGTGGCGGGCATCAGCTGGGTCAGTCCCATGGCTCCCTTGCGGGATACGGCGAGGGGGTTGAAGGCGGACTCGGCGTGGATCAGTGCCCGGATGAGGGCCGGCTCCACCTGATAGGCCTTGGCCGCCGCCTGGATGGTGCTGGCGTAGTCATAGAGAAACAGGCCGGTGGTATGCCAGTTGACCTTGGAGTCGGGGTCGCAGGCGTAGCAGTCGTTGAACAACAGCAGCTCGTAGCGGCCCTGATCCGGCATCACGTCCGAGTAGCGCACCACGCCGTTTTTCTGCACCGACTTGTAGACCTGGATCTGGCGGGTACCGGGCGGCAGCGGGGGGCTGGTCGGCTCGGGTGGTGGCAGCACGCCCGGAGTGTGCATGGTGACGGGGGGCGTAGCGGGGGGCGGGGCCGGCGGCTCGGCGGTGAGGATCACCACCTCGGCCGGGGCGGGTGTCTGGCTCCAGCCGGGTGAGGAGAACAGCGGGATCAATCCCATCAACATCCATGCTTTCAACGGCTTGCTCCTTCAGCCTCGTTAGCCTTGTTGAGTAAAGCATCACGGCGCGGGCAGAACAAGCCCGCGCAGGCCGAGCTGTGGCCGCGGTTCACCTTTTGTGTGCGCAATAAAAAAGCGAGGCCGCCCGGTGGCGGCCTCGCACGGCAGTTGCCGGTTTACTCCTGCAGCCAGAGGCGGGCGCTGCGGGCGGGAATGGCGACCCGCACCCACTGGCTCTGCACGTTGACCACGGCGCTCTGGTCGAGCACGTCCCGGTAGTTGCGATACCAGTTCATTTCGAACTTGGCGGTATCGAGCCAGTACTCCTGCTCGTAGTCGCACTTGTTGATACCGACCAGCCCCTGCTTGCCGCGCTTGAACAGCACGAAGCAGTCGCCGCTGCCGACCAGCTGCATGGGTTGACCCTGCACCGCGTTGTGGAAGCGGATCATCCCCTTGATGTCGCTGCGCAGGTAATAGTCCTGCCAGCGCAGCCCGTCCTTGGCCTGGGTCTCTCCGTGATCCGAATAGACCAGCGGCGAGCCGCCATCGCGACCAAGCAGGTAGGCGTAGGCCAGCTTCTCGTCGGTCGGGTTCAGGATCTGGTAGCGAAAGCCGTCGTTGGTGGGAATGTCGTGGGTGATGGCGAAGGTGACCGCCCGGCTGCCCGGCAGGGCCTGGCCGTAGGCACCGGGATCCGCCAGCAGGTTCATGCTGCCACCATAGCCGAGCGCCCCGCGCAGGGAGGCGAACAGCGGGAAGTCATAGGCACCCTGGCCGCTGCTGTCGAGGTAGGGCTTGAGGAAGCGCTCGTAGTCGTTGCTGCCGGCGCCGCCGGTGGTGATCACCTCGCCGAACACGTGCATCCCCTGCTTTATCTCCGGGGTGAACACGGCATTGATCTGGTAATCGCTCATGTGCTTGACCGCATCGACCCGAAAGCCCTTGATCCCCATCCCCTTGAGCGCCTTGAGGTAGGCCTGCTGCTGGCTCACTACCCAGTTGTTGGGGTCGAGATCCGGCAGCCCCTTGTCGCCGGCACCGCCGCACAGCCGCCAGAATTGTACGTTGCCCGGATCGTTCCAGTCGCTGATGCACCCTTCCGGATGGAAGTCCTGGCCGGCCAGGAAGTTCTGACCCAGATCGCCAAACAGCTTCTGCCGCTCGAAGTAGCCGGGGTTGGCGGCATAGCTTTGCAGCAGCTCGCTGCCGGGGTAGTTGAGATCGCTGCGCTTCCAGCTTTCGTTGGCCATGTGGTTGAGCACCACGTCCGCGTAGACGGCGATGCCCCGCGCCTGCATGGCGGCGATCAGCTGCTCGAGATCCTGCTTGTTGCCAAGGGGGGTATCGATGAGGCGCAGATCCTGGGGTTGGTAGCGTGCCCACCACTCGTCGCCCGATGACTTGAGGGGCGGCGAGACGAGCACCTGTTTGTAGCCGGCAGCCTTGATGAGATCGGCCTTGGCGGTGACTTCACTGTATTTCCAGTTGAAGGCGTGCAGTATGACGTCGGCGTGTGCCAAAGGAGCGATCAGCATGCCTGCGATCGCCCAGATTCCCGCTGTGTGTTTCATTATTGTCAGTCCTTTTATTGGGTGCCCTGATGGGCACCCAGAGCCTCACACCAGCCTGGCTGGCCGGCAATCGCCTGACGGTGATTTTGTGAGCACTTTCAAAGCGGACTGTGCGGATCTGTGACGGCTTGCAAAAAACTGCACAGAACCCATCATTACTGATTTTTCAATCACTTAGCGGGTTGTATTGCAACTCAGTCGACCCCGTTGTTGTAGAGCAGCTGCCAGGCACAGTAGCGCTGGCCATTGCGCTGGTTGTAGAGCCAGAAGCGGTTGCAGTTGTCGTCGTAGTTGCTGGCGCCGACGTTGACGGCATAGCTGCTCAGCTTCTGTCCCTGCAGGGACTGGAACACCCCGTTGTAGAGCAGGGAGAAGTGCAGGTGCGGGCCGGTGGAGGAGCCGCCCTCGCACAGCGCCTCGTTGCGGTTGCTGGCATAGGTGCCGATGGGGGTGTCGGCGGCCACGTAGTCGCCGCTGCGCACCGAGATCCCGCTCATGTGGTAGTAGTTGGTGGCCCAGCCATTGGGGGCGGTGACTCGCACCTGGCAGCGGGAGAAGACGGTGACGGTGCCGCTGTTGGCGGCGGTCACCGTGTAGGTGGCGCCGCCCCAGCCCGGCCAGTCGTAGGAGACGTCGATGGAGGAGTAGGGGTAGCCGGAGCCGGTATGGGAGTGGGCACCATTGGCCTTCCAGCTGTAGCCCTGGCGCCAGGGCAGCTGGAACTGACCGCCGGCCAGCGGTGCCGCGGGCGCAGCCGCGCCGCCCCCGGGGGAGGTCATGGCGTCCTGGCCGAACAGGGTCCGCCACTGCTCACCGAGCTGCTGCTGCACTGGCGCGCTCAGCAGGCTGGCGAGGGCGGCCTGGTGCGCGGCTTGCGGCGCCAGGGCGGGGGCGCGGCGCGGGCTGAGCTGCAGCTGGGCGCGGGCCTGGTAGAAGCGCTCGGAGAGCTGGCGCGCCATCAGCTCCAGCTGGTTGTCAAAGCCCCTGGCTTTCACCAGCTTGGCGAATGGCGCCGTCATGGCTTGATCGGAGGGGGCCGAGATGAGCTGGCTGCTCGTCTCCATCAGGGCCAGCAGCAGCTGGGGGTTGAGGCTGGTGATGCCGCTCCAGTGCAGGATCACCTCCTCCTTGGGTAGCAGGTGAGGAGCCTGTTGCAGCAGGAAGTCGTGCAGATCGAACGCCATGGCCGCCTCTCCGAACACGAAGTGGGCCTCATCCAGGGGGAGTGCCGAGGGCTGGACGGCGGCAAGCTGCTGCGCCGTGAAGTGATAGGGGGCAAGCGGGACATGGATGTCGCCGGCCCAGCCGGCGGCGGGCAACAGGGCCAGCAGCAACAGGGAGGGGATCGGTCTGGACATGATAGCTCCTTGGCAAAGTGGTGAGGTGTCGGTGTGGGGGTGAGCCCACGCAGGCAACAACAGCGCGATGCTATGCCAAGGCTTCACCATAGGGCGAAACGGTGAAGTTGCTATTCGAATGGGGCTTTTTGTGTAGGGCGCTGACGAGAATGACTTGTTAATAAATGTTTACATGATCTGTTTGTAGAGCCAAATCAGTGAGTTGCGGGTCATCAAATGGCGAGCCGCCGTAAAGGGTCAGGAGAAGGGACAAACAGTGTCTGCCTCTGGTTTGCCGTGCTAGGATTGCGGTTTGCCGCCGCGCCGGCAGCATGTTAAAAAGTATGCAACTTGGTGTGGTTATTGGCTTTTTTGTTACTAAAAGCCGTGATATCTTCATGCTGGTCGGATCTCTTAGACCAACAACTTCTGTGCGAGGATCTGGCCGGATGGCCAAGGATGAAACGAGTGTGATAGGCAAACGGGCGATGGAACTCACGTTCGAAGAGTACTGCGATGCGGATCTCTCCCTGATCAGGGACTACTACGAAACCACTTTCTCCCACTACGTGCCGGATCTGGCCGAGCGGATCTTCGTGGTACGCGACGCCCACTGGCTGGTGGGGGCCGTGCGCCTGCGCGACGAACAGGATTACTATCACCTCTGCGGCTTTCGCCTGTTGCCCCACTACCAGTCGCTGGGGCTGGGTTCTCGTCTGTTGCAGCACGCCTGCAGCGATCTGCTGGACAAGCCGGTGATCTGCCAGGCCTTGCCGTTCGAAAAACCCTTCTACCTCAAGGCCGGCTTTGCCGACCTGCCCCTGCACGAGCTGGAGGGGCCGCTCTTCTCCCTTTATGACCAGCAGCGCGAACAGGGTTACCAGATCGAGCTGCTGGTGCGCCAGGCCAAGGCCCCGGTCTACAACTAAACCGTCACTGGGGCTTGGTCAGCAGATGGATCTTGCCCGGTGACAGCTCCAGCCCCAGCAGATTCTCCTTCAGCCAGGCCTGATTCGGATCCTTGGCATCGAGCCGGTAGACCGGTTGGGTCTCCAGCCGCTTCTCCATGCTCTGCAGCAGCATGCCGAGCATGAAGCCGAACTTCTGCTGCGCCGCCTCAGGCTCCAGCTTGTATTCAATCAACTTCATGTTGTCGAGGAACAGGGCGCTCTGCGCCTTGTCGTAGCGCGGCCTCGCCTCGTAGGCCATGTTCAGCCTGGCGTCGTATTCGGTGTTGTCCGGCAGGGCGATCTTGAGCTTGCCCTTGCCGTAGACCCGGGCGGTGTCTGGGCTCTGACGTCCGATCTGCACGTCGCTCTGCTCGAGCTGCACATGGGCCTTGATGATGCCGGGCAGCTCCAGCTGTTTGTTCACTTGCACCTGGGATTGCAGGTACTGGTTTATCTGTTGCTCATTGATGTCATATGAGCCTTGACCTAGCATGGCCAGACTGAGCAGCATAGATGACAGGATCATGCTAACGACCTGATTGAATGGGTGTGTCTTACAGCATACCATCCTGCTTTCGTGGGATCTGCCCACCGCTTTCACCCCTGTGTAAAAGGAGTTCTCGTGATCAACGGTCTGGAGCACGACATCCAACTGCTGTTTTCCCAGTTCCTGGGCTGGTTGCTGCTGCTGTTTCACACCGTGATCGTGGCGGGGGTCTCATTGCGGGTGGTGATGAAGCGGCGCCCCATCGGGGTCTCGCTCGCCTGGCTCGCCCTCATCTATGCCATCCCGTTTGCCGGGGTCGGCTTCTACGTGCTGTTTGGCGAAATTCGCCTCGGCCGGCGGCGCGCCGAGCGGGCCCAGGCCATGTACCGCCCTTATGCCATCTGGATCCGCCAGCTGGCCCGGCTCTTCCCTCAGCACTGCTGCGAGGTGGGGGAGAAGGCCCAGCCGCTGCACGATCTGATCCAGGGACGGCTGGCCATGCCCATGCTCTCCGGCAACCGGATGACGCTGCTGAGCAAGCCGGAAGCCATCCTGCGCGAGATAGTGCGCGACATCCGCCAATCTTCCCAGTCCTGCTACCTGGAGTTCTACATCTGGCACCCGGGCGGCGACACCGACGAGGTGTGTGAAGCCTTGATGGAAGTGGCGGCGCGCGGCGTGGATTGTCGCTTGCTGCTCGATTCCATGGGCAGCAAGACCTTCTTCCGCTCGCCCTGGCCGAAGAAGCTGCGCAAGGCGGGGGTCAAGCTGGTGGAAGTGCTGCCGGTCGGGGCCTGGCGCATCCCGTTCCAGCGCCAGGATTTGCGCATGCACCGCAAGCTGGTGGTGATCGACGACAGGGTCGGTTACACCGGCTCCATGAACATGGTGGATCCCCGCTTCTTCAAGCAGAACGCCGGGGTCGGCCAGTGGGTCGACATCATGATCCGGGTACAGGGCCCCATGGTGCCGCTGATGTGGTCCATCTTCGTCTGGGACTGGGAGATGGAGACCGGCGAGCGGCTGCTCGACAGCCTGCAGCACGAGCCGGAGGCCTGGCCCCAGAGCAACTACCGGGCCCAGCTCATCCCGTCCGGCCCCTTCGTCGGCGGTGACTGCATCCAGCAGAGCCTGCTGCTGGCCATCTACCAGGCCCGCCACCATCTGGTGCTGACTACGCCCTACTTCGTGCCGGACGATCCGCTGGCGGCGGCGCTCTCTTCGGCGGCGGCCCGCGGCGTGCAGGTGCAACTGGTGCTGCCGGCGCGCAACGACTCCATCATGGCCAATTACGCCTGCAATGCCTTCATGGAGGAGCTGCTGGAGGCGGGGGTGGAGATCTACCGCTACGACGCCGGCCTGCTGCACACCAAGAGCGTGCTGGTGGATGACGACTTCGCCCTGGTGGGGACGGTCAACCTGGATCGGCGCAGCCTCTGGCTCAACTTCGAGGTGACCCTGCTCATCGACAATCCGGTGTTCGTCGCCGAGATGACCCAGCTGGTGCAGGGCTACATGGTGGAGGCGACGCCCATGTCGCTGGCCAAGTGGCGGGCACGCCCCTGGTACAAGAAGGCAATGGAGAACATGTTCTATCTGTTCAGCCCCTTGTTGTGACATCACTTAATTGTGGCCGGCGCCGAATTGCGCTTGCCTCCCCCCGAACTTGCCCCGTAGAGTGCGGCAATCACTCCCTGGAGAACGGAATAAAGATGAAGAAGCGAGTAGCGCTGGCCGTCACGGCGGCCTTGGTGGTGGGTGGGCTGGGTGCCTGCTGGTACACGGGCAATGCGTTCGACCGCATCATGGCCGAGCAGATCGCCAAGGTGAAGCAGGAGAGCGGCATCGAGTTGAGCTGGCAGCCGGGTTCGAGCAACCTGTTCACCCGCGATGGCGTACTGAAGATGGTGATCACCCCGCAGACCCTGGCCAGCCTGGATGGTCAGCTGGAGGGGAGCGAGCCGGTCGAGGTGCAGTTCATCGTCGACAGCCGCATCCTGCCGCTCTACATCAAGAGCAACATGCTGCTCGACACCAGGCAAGGTTCGCTGGCGCCCGTGTTCAGTGCCTTCAAGATGGAACAGTGGCAGTTTGGCATCGAGTCGGTCAGCAGCCTGTGGACTTCCAGCAACAGCAGCCGCTTCTGGGCCAACGAGTTCAAGGTCAAGCAGGGGCTCGACGAGTTCAGCTTCCTGCCGATGAAGGGTGACTATCACGGTGATCTGGAAGGCAATGGCCACCTCACCTTCCACTGGCAGGGCATGACCCTGCACGAAGAGCAGAACAAGATGGACATGGTGCTGGCCGAGCTTAAGGGCAGTGCCGACATGGCCGAGATCCGCGGGATCTGGCTCTCTCCCCGCAGCGACATGACCCTCTCCGCGCTGTCGGTACAGCTGCCGGACAACGTCAAGTTCTCCCTGCAGGGGCTGACCTCCGAGACCCAGCTGGCTGGGGATGATGCCCAGACCCTCTCCAGCAGCTACCAGATGAAGGTGGATACCCTCAATCTGGAGAACGAGGCGGACAACCTAGCGCTGACCCAGAGCAAGCTGGCCCTCAATTTGAAAGGACTGGATCTGGAAGGCTATCAGGCGCTGCAGGCCTCCAGCGGCCAGGGCGTGGAAGAGGAGGCTATTCAGCAGGCGCTGGACAAGATGCTCAAGCGTGGTGCCACGCTGGAGCTGGTGGACTTGAGCTCTCACCTCAACGGCGAGCCGGTGGCCATGAAGGGCGACATCAAGCTGACGGGCACCTCGCTCGAGCAGCTGTTCAACAGCGAAGAGGGGATGCACGCCCTCTCCGGCCTGCTGCACGCCAACCTGAGCGGCAAGCTGGGCAAGGCGGTGCCGCAGCTGGCACCCATGCTGGACCAGTTCGCTGCCATGGGGTATCTCAAGGCGGACAAGGATCAGCTGACGGCCGAGATCAAGCTCGACAAGGGCGCCATGACCATCAACGATCTGCCGCTCTGATTGACGTCTCGTCAGTGCACATGGAACAAAGGCTCCCGCGGGAGCCTTTGTCGTTTTCAGGGGCCGGAAATTACTTGAACACCACCGTCTTGTTGCCGTAGACGAACACCCGCTCGTTCAGCACCAGCTCGAGGGCCCGGCTCAGCACGGACTTCTCCACGTCGCGGCCGGCCTTGGCCATGTCGTCGGCACTGAAGGTGTGATCGACGTGGATCACGTCCTGCTCGACGATGGGGCCCTCATCCAGATCGTCGGTGACGAAGTGGGCGGTGGCGCCGATGAGCTTGACGCCGCGATCGAAGGCCTGGCGATAGGGGCGAGCACCGATGAAGGCGGGCAGGAAGGAGTGGTGGATGTTGATGATCTTGCGCGGATAGGCCTCGACGAAACTCGGGGTCAGCACCCGCATGTACTTGGCCAGCACCACGTAGTCGGGCTGGTAGCCGTCGATGATGGCGCGTACCTGCTCTTCATGCTCGGTGCGGCTCAGATCCTCGTGACTGACGGTGTGGAACGGAATGTCGAACTTGCCGGTCAGCTCGGCGAGGGTGTCGTAGTTGCCGATCACCGCCACTATGTCCATGTCCAGCGCACCGGCGTAGTTCTTCATCAGGATGTCGCCGAGGCAGTGCGTCTCCTTGGTCACCAGGATGACGATGCGCTTCTTGCCGGCCTTGACCAGCCGGCGCTGGGCACCGGCGGGCAGGGCATCATCGAGATCCGCCAGCAGGGTCTCGTCGTTGAAGCGCCCCTCCAGCTCGGTACGCATGAAGAAGCGGCCGTTTTCGTGATCCACGAACTCGTCGTTCTTGTTGATGTTGAGCTGGTGCTTGTAGCAGATGTTGGTGATCTTGGCGATGAGGCCCTTGGCGTCCGGGCAGTCCGTCAGCAGTATTTTCTTTTCCATCTCTGTCATGATTCCGTTGGTGTTGTTGGCGCCTGAGTCTGCGCAGGCCGCGCGTTTTTTCTGGCACTATGCCACAAACAAAATCAGAAAGGACAGCGCGCCGTGCATCCGGGCGATCCGTGCCCAGGAGCAGGCATGCTATTCATCCTTGATGGGTTTTGTGCTGGTATCCGGCGCCGTTTTTCTTTAGGCTGTCTGCGCTTATTCTCAGGGCGGGGTGAAATTCCCCACCGGCGGTATCCCGATCTGACTCGGGGAGCCCGCGAGCGCCCGACCCGGTTTTCAGCCGGGACGGGGTCAGCAGATCCGGTGAGATGCCGGAGCCGACGGTCACAGTCCGGATGAAAGAGGATAAGACAGACTATTGCAGGCAAGCCCCCCGCGGGCTGGCCGCTGCATGCCTATCTCTGTCTGCCTTTCCATGCCCTGATTCTGGTCCTTGTCTTGTTTAGGAGTCTTACCATGAATCAGTCTCTTCTCAGTGAATTTGGTGATCCCATTGCCCGTGTCGAAGCGGCGCTGGCAGCTCTGCGTGCCGGCCGCGGCGTGCTGGTGGCCGACGATGAAGATCGGGAGAACGAAGGGGATCTCATCTTCGCCGCCGAGTCCATGACCAATGAACAGATGGCGATGATGATCCGCGAGTGTTCCGGCATCGTCTGCCTCTGCCTGACCGATGAGCGGGTACGCCAGCTCGAACTGCCGATGATGGTGGAGGCCAACTCCAGCCACTACCAGACCGCCTTCACCGTGACCATCGAGGCGGCGCAGGGGGTGACCACCGGCGTCTCGGCGGCCGATCGCATCACCACCATCCGGGCCGCCATCGCCGATGGTGCCAGACCCTCCGACCTGCACCGCCCGGGCCACGTCTTCCCGCTGCGGGCCCGCACTGGCGGGGTGTTGACCCGCCGCGGCCACACCGAAGCCACGGTCGATCTGATGCAGCTCGCCGGGCTCAAACCGTTCGGCGTGTTGTGCGAATTGACGAAGGAAGATGGCTCCATGGCCCGCTTGCCGGATCTGGTAGCATTTGGCCGCCGCCATGATATGCCGGTGCTGACCATCGAGGATCTGGTGCAGTATCGTCAGTTGCTGTCAGAACGTTCAGCCTGAGCCTCATACGAAATTGTAATAAGCACAAAATTTGGTTACGCTTTGTGCGAACCTCATCCAGTGACCCTTATTTTTGACTGAACTTTGCACAAAAAGTGTACGTTTAAAAAAAAATGAGGGTTTTAATGCATTTATCTGTGATGGGGCCTATCCAAACTATGATTTTTTTGTGCCATAATCACGCCGCTTGCTAAACGTCTGGCGAGTTAAAGGGAGCTTTTAAAATGAAAAAAATGTTGTTGGTAGGTGTTGTTGGTCTGTCCGCTCTGCTGGGCGGTTGTGCAAACACCAGCGAACTGGAAACTTCCGTTCAGAATCTGTCTAACAAAGTTGACCAACTGGCTCAAGATGTTAGCGCTGTTCGTGCTGATCAGTCCAAGATCGCTGCTGATGTTGCAGAAGCCAAGCAAGAAGCTATGCGTGCTAACCAGCGCATCGACAACATGGCTACTTCCTACAAGAAGTAATCCATGCGAAAAAAATGGCGCAGTTATGCGCCATTTTTTTTTGCCTGAAATTCATCAAATTCCCGCATTTTCCTCGCTGATCCTCGCCTGACAAGGCAATGCCGATCGCTCGGCATCACCCCGTTGTTCATCTTCGTTTCAAGTCAGTAGAGCAGGCTGTAGAGCTTGCGACGGTAACCCTGTGCCGCCGGGTTGGATCCCATGATGGTCAGGATGTCGAGATAGGTCTTCTTGGCATCGCCGAAGGCGAGATCCCGCTTGAGGATGGTGAACAGCAGCGCCAGCGCCTCTTCCTGGCGGCCGGCCTGGCTGTATTGTACCGCCAGCTCCTGGGCCAGGGCAAAGTTGTCAGGCTCCTGCTGGTGGCGGGCTTCCAGCGCCCGCAGCTCCGGGCTGTCCGCGGCCTGTTGGGCCAGCGCCAGACGGGAGACAAGCGTCTGATAGTGGTCATCCTGGGCGATCATCGGGATCTTGCCGAGCAGATCCTGTGCCTCATCAAGCAGATTGAGATCGAGTGCCGCCTGGGTCAACCACAGACTGATGTCGTGGCGATCCGGTGCCAGCTGATGGGCCTTGCCGAAGTGGCCATAGGCCACGCTCGTCTGGCCGTCCGCCAGTGCCTGTTGCCCCTGTTCGAGCAGCTGCTGCTCCTCCTTGGGGGCGAAGGCGGCGAAATAGCCGCGCAGGGTGGCCTCGTCCTGCGGGCCTTCCAGAATGGCCTGCTCGTCAGGGCGTCCCTGATGGAACAGCACCAGCGCCGGCAGGGCGCGCAGACCGAGCTGACCGGCCAGCGGTTGCAGCTGCGGATCGTTCATGTCGACCTTGGCCAGGGTCACCTGGGGATTGGCCGGGCCGACCAGCGCCTCCACCTGCGGGGTCATGGCCTGACACTCCGGCATCTGGGGGGCGTGGAAATAGATGACGATCGGCTTTTTCATGGAAGCATCGATCAGGGCGGCTTGGAAATTCTGGGGATTGATGTCGACGATCATGAGGCTGACTCTTGGAAAATGGTGTGAGTTAACATGGGGTTGAATGGGCTGGAATTCAAGCTGCCATCAAGCAGCCAGCCATTGACGGTCAGGGTTGGTGCGGCCAGGCTGAGCCAGCCCTGGCCGACGGGCCAATCCTGCACCCGGTAATCCTGTTCATCGAGCTGGTTGTCGAGCCGCCACGCTTCCTCTGGCACGAAGCGCACCTTGTCGAGGCCGGCGGCGATGCCGGCGCCGTGGGCTTTCAGCACCGCCTCCTTGCGCGACCAGAGCCGATAGAAGGCCGACTCTTGCTCCGCCTCGGGCAGGGCGAGCAGCCACTCATATTCACTGCGTGCATAAAAGCGGCGCGCCAGCGGCAGAGTCTGGCGGCGGCGCTGACCCATCTCGATGTCGATCCCGAGTGGGCCGACGGCGCAGAGGGCGATCACCAGCCAATCCCCGCTGTGGCTGAGATTGAACTGCCAGCGCCTGTCGCTTAGCACAGGTTTGCCGTGCGGGTTGCTGGCAAATTGCAGTGCATCGGGGTTGCACTGCAGGCGCTCGGCCAGCAGCCGTCGCAGCAGCCCGCGGCTGAGCAGGTACTCCTGGCGGCGCAACGGCTGACCAATGGCCTGCCATGCCTGCCGTTCGGCGGGGGAGAGCAGGGTTTGCAGCAGAGTCAGCTGCTCGGCGTCGACCTTTGCCGGTTTTAACAAATAGAGATCCACAGAGATCATAATTTTTCACTTTAAAAGAGCGACGAAACAGCGATAAAAGTCAGTTTAATCCGGTCAGGACGGCCTCTTTCGAGATTGTATATTGTTTGGCCACGATCACATTAATCAGGAAAAATAATGCATTTCCTTGCAGAAATGTGAGGTCGATAGGGATTTTCGCTTGCCTCGATAGAATTCTTGGATATAGTCGGGTGCTGTTGCCTTATAAATTGCCCGTTCGGGCCGTATTTTAACAAGTTTTACTATTTTGCGGGGATAAAGGATTGCGCCACCTGATGCTACTGCTGGTCGCGCTCGGAATGGTGGGTTGTGCCTCGGCACCCCAGCCCGAGGTCGCGAGCAAGATCGAAGTTTCCATGATGGAACCCGTAATTGAACCGGAAGCTTCACAAACCCCAGATGTAAACGAAATCCTGACTGTATACAAAGAGTGGCGCGGCGTTCCTTACCGCATGGGAGGCAGCAGCCAGCGCGGCATCGATTGTTCCGCCTTTGCCCGTGAAGTATTCCGCAACGCTGTCGGCATCGAACTTCCCCGTGATACCCGCTCCCAGGTCCATGAAGGCACCCGAGTCTCCAAGCAGGATCTGGTCGAAGGTGACCTGGTCTTCTTCAAAATCAATCGCCGCCTCAATCACGTCGGCATCTATGTGGGCAATGGCGAGTTCATCCACGCCTCCACCCGGGCCGGGGTAACCCGTTCCAAGCTCGACAGCTCTTACTGGCGCAGCAAGTTCTGGCAGGCACGCCGGATCGACATCTGAGTCAGGCTGGACAAACGGCTCGCAGTACGGACTGTTTTTCCAACCTCACTTGAACCGGGCTCCCGCAGCCCGGTTTTTTATGGCCGCGATTTAGACTTTCGGGGGCCGAATCACTATAGTGTGGGCCCGTTTTTTCCCCGGCAGGCCCAGCATGAAGACCCGTTCAGACCATAAATCCGGATTGCACCCGCGCAATCGCCACCAGGCTCCCTACGACTTTGCCGCGCTCTGCCTGCGCACTCCCGAGCTGCAGCCCTTCGTCTTCGTCAATCCCTACGGCGCCACCACCATCGACTTTGCCGACCCCGCCGCCGTCAAGGCGCTGAACAAGGCCCTGCTGGCGTTGCATTACGGCATCCTGCACTGGGATCTGCCCGCCGGCTATCTCTGTCCGCCCATTCCCGGGCGGGTGGACTATCTGCACAGAGTGGCCGACCTGCTGGCCGAGAGCGCGGGCAAGGTGCCGACCGGCAAGGGCGTGCGGGTGCTGGATGTCGGGGTGGGGGCGAACTGCATCTACCCCCTGCTGGGTGCCCGCGAATATGGCTGGCGCTTCGTCGGCTCCGACATCGACCCAGTGTCGGTCAAGGCTGCCTCTCTGCTGGCCAACAGCAATGGGCTGGGCAGCCAGATCGAGTGCCGCCTGCAGGGCAGGGCCGGCGACATCTTTCAGGGCATAGTGGCGCCGCGAGAGCGTTTTGCGCTGACCCTCTGCAACCCTCCCTTTCACGCGTCGCTGGCGGAGGCGAGCAAGGGGACGGAGCGCAAGCTGCGCAATCTGGGCAAGGAGGTCAAGGACAAGCCGGTGCTCAACTTCGGCGGCCAGAAGGCCGAGCTCTGGTGCGAAGGGGGAGAGGCCGCCTTTCTGGCCGCGATGATCAACCAGAGCCTGGCCTTTGCCGAACAGTGCCTCTGGTTCAGCTCGCTGGTATCGAAAAAGGAGAATCTGCCGGCGGCGAAGAAGGCGCTGACCCGGGTCGGTGCTCGTCAGGTGCGGGTGCTCGAGATGGCGCAGGGCAACAAGGTGAGCCGGGTGCTGGCCTGGACCTTCTTCGATGAGGCAGGGTGCCGCGAGTGGTGGTCTGCAGCGCGCTGATCTCCACACAGGCCCGTGACGGGCCTTTTTCATCTCAATGCCAACATGATCGGATAAAAAACAGGCAATCGTTTTCTTCGTTGGTTCATCATGCTGTTATGTAGCTATCCTGTAGTGATTTTTGCCTTGGTACAGCTGTACGCCGAGATTTTTTTGCACTTTCAGCTGTAACTTTAATAAAATAGGACTGGTTAGACCTCTTTACAGGCTTTGAATCGAATAGGGATCGGTACATGAAAGTTGTCGATTTTCTGAAGCGCAAGCGCGAAATTCTGGCGCAGCACCCCTTTGAGCTCAAGGATTGGCTCTCCCCGGCTATCCGCGACTACTGGCGTGAGTTTCAGCAAAAGGCACACCTCCACCCTCTGCTGGGGCGAGTGCTGGATTTGCAGAGCGACAGCCAGTCCATGCAGCAGCAGCAGGGCGCGGCCCAGGCCGTCAACGGCCAGCCCGTGCCACCGCAAGAGTCGATCATCGAACTCGACGGTGAGGCGGCTACCCTGTTTGCCACCTTGCAGGCGCGTATCGGTGAAGAAACCCACGTGGGCGAATGGCTGCATGTCAGCCAGCAGATGATCGATCAGTTTGCCGCCGTGACCGGGGATCATCAGTGGATCCACACCAACCCCGAGCGTGCCGCCGCCGAGTCGCCGTTCAAGACCACCATTGCGCACGGCTTCCTGACCCTGGCCCTGCTGCCGCAGCTGACCGGCTCGGTAGACGAGGCCAATCCGGAGTTTCCGACCGCCCGCATGGTGGTGAACTTCGGTCTCGATCAGGTTCGTTTCCCGTACCCCATCAAGGTGGACAGCAACATCCGCGCGCGCACCAAGCTGGCTCGGGTTACCCCGATCAAGGGTGGGTTGGAGCTGCTCAAGGAGATCAAGGTGGAGATCGAGGGGGTACGTCGCCCCGGCTGCGTCATCGAGTCTGTCACCCGACTCTACTTCTAGGCCGCGGCTCACCCCCAGCCTTGCCAAAAATCAGGCCCACCTAGGTGGGCCTGATTTTTTTGTGGCTGCTGGGTCATCGGTGATCGGCCTGGCTCAGAAACTGGCTCCCAGAGTGAGCAGATGGCGCCACTCTCTGCCGTTATTCAGCTCTAAGCCCGGGATATTGATACGATTATCTTCCCAGTCGAGCTCGCTTGACCAGGAGAGGCGCAGGTGATCGTTGAAGTAGTAGCGCATCCCCAGGCTGCCCTGCACCGCCTGCTCCCGGGTGAAATAGGGTGAGGGTTGGTCCAGATAGCGCTTGTAGCCGCCCTTGCTGAACAGCTCCAGTTGCTCCGACCAGAGCGCAACGGGTTGACGATAATCCCAGCCAAGGCCCAGCAGGGGATAGTTGATGATCCTGTCGTTGAACAGGCCGATGATAAAGAGGGTGTTGATGTCATCCGGTCTGAAGTAGGAGCGCTCCAGCCCGGCTTGGCCGATCAGCTCCAGCCGCCGCCGCTTGTCGTTCCAGAACCGGTAACCAGGGCCGGTCACATAACCCACATCCATGTATTCGGGGTTCAGCATCTGGTATTGAAAGTCGATGGCGGAGCGCAGAAACCAGCGCTGGTCGAAGAAGAAGTCCAGCATGGGCTTGAGTCGATACTCGTGGCTGTTGGTGACGTTGTTGGCGGTCTCGTAGATGTACTCCCCGTCCAGCGTATAACGCCAGTCGAGGTTGGCCACCTCGGTGGATGCCTTCAGGTTGACGTTGTTGGTCTTCTTGTCGCTGTGCTTGAGCTTGACGTTCAGATCGCCGCTGCCGCTCCACAGCCAGGCTTTCGGGTCATCCGGCGTCAGGGCGAGCAGGGTAATGCCGCTCTTGACGGTTGGTTTCGGCTTGTCCTGCTTCTCGATGCGCCAGCGCTTGACCGCCTCGCGCTTGACGGTGACGGGCTCACTGTAAGGGAGCGCGATGCGCACCTCCTCGTCACCTATCTCCTCTATGGTGCCGGTCAGCCGGTCACCGTTGTCCATCCAGAGGATGTCGGCCAGAGCCGCCGGGCTCAGCAGCAGGGCAAGCAGGCAAAAAACGCGGTAGCTCATGAAGATCCTCGTGAACATGGTTGGCTATCAGCCGCTGACGGGACGGGGAATGCCGTTCTTGCTGTTGAGCACACTGGCGGCCTTGTCCCCGTCGACTTCCGGCCTGGCGATGAAGGCCTGTGCCTCGGCGGAGAGGATCAGCGGGGCGCCCTGCTCCAGCTCCAGTTCGGTGCGAGAGAGGGGAGAGTGAACCTCCAGCCAGTGGCGGCCATCCGGCTCGATGGCGGTCTTGACCGGCTGGTTGATCACCCGCACCTGAGTGCCGACGGGGACAATCTTGAACAGGGCCTCGATGTCGTCAGGGCGCAGTCGAATGCAGCCGGCACTGACCCGCAGGCCGACGCCGAAATCCTTGTTGGTGCCGTGGATGAGATAGTCCCGCTTGCCATAGCCAAGGCGCATGGCGAACTTGCCGAGGGGGTTGTCGGGGCCGGGCGGCACGACCGCCGGCAGGGTGATCCCTTTTTGTTCCAGCCAGGATTTGCGCACCATGGGGCCGGGCACCCAGGTCGGATTGGGGTTCTTGGCAATGATGGTGGTGGTCATTTCGGGGGTCTCCCGCCCTATGTCACCGATGCCGATGGGCAGCACCATCACCTCGTTCTTGCCCTTGGGGAAATAGTAGAGGCGCAGCTCCGGCAGATTGATCACTATGCCTTCGCGGGGCACGTCCGGCAGCAGCATCTGGGTCGGCAGAGTCAGCCGGGTGCCCGGTTTGGGCAAATAGGGGTCGACCCCCGGATTGGCTTCCAGCAGCGCCAAAAAACCAATCTGGGTGTGCTTGCCGATGAGCTCGAGATGTTCATCTGGCTGGACTATGTAGTCCTCCAGCTCGCCGATCAGGCGGCTGCCTGCCGGGGGCAGCGGATAGGTGGTAGCCAGGGCCGGAGCCGTCAGCAGGCTGGCGGTCAGCGCCAGCAATGAGAGGGTTCGTGCGATGAACATGTACTTCCTGTCTGATTGGATGAGGGGCCGCACCGCGACCTCCTAGGAAAAAGGGGGAAATTGTCAGTCAAATGCGCGCCGATTGCCAGCCTGGCCGACTAGGGTTGCAGCCGGGTCCCTGCACGACAATCCGTCATGTTGACCCTGTCTTGCCTGTTTTTAATGCAAAGCCAAGCCATCTGCAATGAGCAGAGGAACGCTGACGGGAGAGGGGGTGGCGGTTCAGCGCCATCGAATGCACGAGATGCAATGCAGGGGGCTGATCGCCCTGGCTTGGGCACCAATACCGGGAGCGACAGGCTCGGACGCCTGCTTGCCAGACATGCACTCACTTGCTGGTTTTGTGTGCAGTCGTTTGATCTTTAAAGAGATTCAAGTTGATTTCCAGAGGCGGCTCCGGTAACAATGAAGCCCCGTGGAGAGATGCCGGAGTGGCCGAACGGGATTGACTCGAAATCAATTGTGGCAGCAATGCCACCCAGGGTTCGAATCCCTGTCTCTCCGCCATCTTCAAGGCCCAACCTGTCTGACAGGTTGGGCTTTTTCATTTTGTGATTTTTATAGTACGCCATTAGAAGGTGCTCCCGAACCCCGCCCCTGATTCATAGACTGTTGCCTCCCTGCACCTCTGTCCGCCTCCATTGCGTCCATGTTGGCAATGGAGGAAGCCGTCAGACCGATGCTGAGACAGAGTCCCAGCAGGGCCAGCGTTGCTGGCATCCTGACATTGGGATGGTGAAAGTCCACCTGGGTCAGATAGCAGAGTGCGGCCGCAGAGATTGCCAGCGATGAGCTGGCGACGGTGCGCAGGCTACAGAGGTTGAAGAGGTAACCCGCGCTCGGGCCGCCCACGGCGGCTGCGGCCATGATGGGGATGATGAACATGCCGGCTTGTAGTGGCGTGTTGCCCAGCACGTATTGCAGCGCCTGCGCCAGGGTCAGCTCGACCCCCGTCAGGGCGCCGAGGATAAGCAGCAGCGCCTGGCCCAATCCCCATCTACCCGACGTCGTCCGTTCGATTGGCGGCAATAGGATGAATACCAGCGGCGCGACCAACAGCATGACCGGGACATAGATAAAAAAGGTCGATCCCCGTCAGTAGTGGGCCAGCCGCACTCCGCCGATCAACGGCCCGAGGACCGTCCCGCAACCCTAACTGTTTCCCACTGGCCCAGCGCAATGGCACGCTCATTTTCCTCTTGGAAGGTGCGACGTATGGTGCCCAGCACGCAGGGCATGATCATCGCGCCCACCAGGGCCAGCAGCCCCTGTGCATTGGTGAGCATGGCTGGCGTCGGCGCAAAGGTGGCCAACAGGGAAGCCATCCCGAAGATGGCAAGCCCGGTCGGTGAGCAGCACACGCCGGTTGCCGATACGATCCGCCAGAGTGCCCATGGCCACCAGCAGTCCCGGCATCAGCAGCGGATAGATGTCGATGATCCACAGTACTTCGGTAGCGGATGCACCGAGGGCCTGGGTCAGCGAAGGTACGGCAATGTGCAATATGGTCATGTCGATGACTACCGGCAAGAAGGCCAGGAGGACCAGCCAGCGGCGTTGAGTGTCAGAAAACATGGCGTGGCTCCTCCGTAATGGTGGGTGAATGAGGGCTGGCAACGCAGACCTCAACCAGAGCTGTCTGGCGGCCCTCGTTCAGGCCGCACAACAGGCTCAGGGGGCAAAGCCTGGCCATTATTGCTCTCCCCATTGCTGAGCACGCCGGGCCAGCCAGACCTGCAGGCGCTCCTGCGCCCCGATGATGAAGACAAAGAAGACCGGCACGAAGAAGATGGCCAGCAGGGTGCCGCTGATCATGCCGCCGAACACGCCGGTGCCGATGGCATGCTGGGTCTCCGCGCTGGCGCCGCTGGCGAGCATCAGCGGCACCACGCCGAGGGTGAAGGCGAGCGACGTCATCAAGATGGGGCGCAGACGCAGGCGTGCGGCGGTCACCGCGGCATCAAGCAGCGTGCGACCCTCGGTGTGCAACTGGCGCGCAAACTCCACGATGAGGATGGCGTTCTTGGCCGACAGCCCGATGATGGTGATCATGCCCACCTTGAAGAAGACGTCGTTGGGCATGCCGCGCAGCATCACTGCCGCCACGGCACCGAGCAGGCCCAGGGGGACCACCAGCATCACGGAGAGCGGGATGGACCAGCTCTCGTAGAGCGCGGCCAGCACCAGGAAGACCACCAGCGCCGACAGCAGCATCAGCATGGGGGCCTGGGCCGCCGACTGGCGCTCCTGCAGCGACTGCCCCGTCCAGGCCAGGGCAAAGCCTGGCGGCAGCTGTGCCACCAGACGCTCCATTTCCGCCATCGCGGCGCCGCTGGAAACCCCGGGGGCGGCACTCCCGGAGAGACGCACGGCGGGGAAGCCCTCAAAGCGCATCATCTGCTGCGGCGACTGGCGCCAGGTCGGCGTCACCACCTCCCGCAGGGGCACCATGCCGCCGCTGGCATTGCGCACCCGCAGGCCGAGTACGTCATCGAGCTGCATGCGCGCCTTGGCGTCGGCTTGCAGGATGACCTGCTGCATGTGCCCGCCGTTAGGGAAGTCGTTGATATAGAGCGACCCCATCGCCGCCGACAGGGTGCTGCTCACGCTGGTGAACGAGAGTCCCATGGCCTCGGCCTTCTGCCGGTTGATCTCGAGGTGAATGCTCTCGCCGGGGGGCAGGCTGTCCGGATAGACATCGCTCACCACCTCGCTTTGGGCGGCCAGTGCCAGCAGCTGCGCCTGGGCGGCCAGCAGCGCGGCTTCCCCCTGGTTGGCCCTGTCCTGCAGGAAGAGCGTGAAACCCGAAGAGGTGCCCAGTTCGTCGATGGCGGGCGGCAGCAGGCTCATCACGGTGCCTTCCTTGCTGTTGGCCATGGCGGCCTGTGCCAGCTCTGCCTCTTCG
Organism: Aeromonas sp. FDAARGOS 1403; assembly: GCF_019047325.1. Classification (NCBI taxonomy): domain Bacteria; kingdom Pseudomonadati; phylum Pseudomonadota; class Gammaproteobacteria; order Aeromonadales; family Aeromonadaceae; genus Aeromonas; species Aeromonas sp. FDAARGOS 1403. The sequence goes on from NZ_CP077249.1 coordinate 2,254,593, forward strand.
GCAGCCGTGGCACCATGACGCTGGTCCCAGTCTTTGAGCATGGTGAAGGCCATGGCCGCATTGGGGCCGGCGCCGGAGAAGCTGAAGCCCTGCACCACCAGGTTGGTGTCCAGCGCCTCGCGAGAGGCCACATGGGCCTCGAACTCCTTGATGACGGCCAGGGTGCGCTCGCTGGTGGCGCCGGTCGGCAGCTGGATGGAGGTCATGAAGTAGCCCTGATCCTCGTCCGGCAGGAAAGAGGAGGGTAGCTGGGCGGCGGCGATGGCCAGCACGGCGCAGAGGGCGATGAAGGCCGCCATCATGCGTCCGCTGCGCCCGACCAGCCGGGTGACCCGAACGCCGTAGCCTGCGGTGAGCCGCTCGACGCCCCGGTTGAAGGCACCGAAGACGCCGCGCTTCTCATGGTGATCCGGGCTGACCGGGCGCAGCAAGGTGGCGCAGAGTGCGGGCGTCAGGGTCAGGGCGAGGAAGGCCGAAATGAGGATCGACACCGCCATCGACAGGGTGAACTGCTGGTAGATGACCCCCACGGAGCCGCTGCCGAACGCCATGGGGATGAACACCGCCGTGAGCACCAGGGTGATGCCGATCACCGCCCCGGTGATCTCCTTCATGGCCCGCGATGTCGCCTCACGGGGCGAGAGCCCCTGGGTGGCCATCAGGCGCTCGACGTTCTCCACCACCACGATGGCGTCGTCGACTATGATGCCGATGGCCAGCACCATGCCGAACATGGTCAGGGAGTTGATGGAAAAGCCGGCGAGCAGCATCACCGCGAAGGTGCCGAGCAGGGCGATGGGGGCGACGATGGCCGGGATCAGGGTGTAGCGCAGGTTCTGCAGGAAGAGAAACATCACCAGGAACACCAGCACCATGGCTTCCAACAGGGTGTGGATCACCTTGTCGATGGAGACCTTGACGAAGGGGGCCGAGTCGAACGGGATGGAGTAAGCCATGCCCGCCGGCAGGGTGGGGGCGAGCTGGGCGAGACGGGTGCGCACCGCATCGGCGGTGCGCACGGCGTTGGCACCGGGGGAGAGCTGGATGGCGGCGCTGGTGGCGGCCACGCCGTTCTCGCGGTTGGCAAAGGCGTAGGATTGTGCCCCCAGCTCGACCCGGGCGACATCACCCAGCACCAGCTTGGCGCCATCAGTACCGGCTCGCAGCACGATGGCGGCGAACGCCTCGGGGGTCGTCAGTTGGCCCTCTACCGTGAGGGGGACCGTCAGGCGCTGCCCCGGCGGGGCGGGTTCGTCGCCGAGGCGCCCAGGCGCTATCTGCACGTTCTGCTGCTCGATGGCCTGCGCCACCTCGCTGATGGTCAGCCCGTAGGCGGCGAGCTTGCCCGGATCCACCCAGATGCGCATGGCCTGCTCGGCGCCGAACAGCTGCACCCGTCCCACCCCGTCGATGCGGCGCAGCTCCTGCACAATATTGCGCGCCATGTAGTCGTTCAGCGCTACCTCATCGAAGCGGCCATCCGGTGAGGTCATGCCGACCATCATCAGAAAGCCGGACGAGGCGGACTCCACCTGCAGGCCATTTTGCCGCACCGCCTGTGGCAAGCGAGGCTCGACCCCCTTGATGCGGTTCTGCACGTCCATCTGGGCCAGCTCGGGGTCGGTGCCCGGCTTGAAGGTGGCGGTGATCTGCGCGCTGCCCGAGGCGTCCACCGACGACTCGAAGTAGAGCAGGTTCTTGACCCCCGACAGCTCGCGCTCGATAAGGCTCACCACCGCATCGTTCAGGGTCTGTGGCGTGGCGCCCGGATAGGTGGCATAGAGGGTCACCGACACCGGCGCCACCGAGGGATAGCGGGAGATGGGCAACTTGGGAATGGCGATGACCCCCGCCAGCACGATGAAGAGGGCGATCACCCAGGCAAACACCGGGCGATGAATGAAAAACTGCGGCATGAAAACGTCTCCGATTCAGCGGGTGTGGGTGCCGGCTTACTGGCCGGCAACAAGGGGCTGCCAGGGATGGGCAATGACTTGCGCCCCCGGTGTCAGGCGGTCGATCCCCTCGATCACCACCCGTTGTCCGGCGCTGAGCCCGGATACGATGCGGTACTGGCGCGCCACCAGCTCACCGGTTGTGACAGCTATTTGCTGTGCCTGCCCCTGGTCATCCACCACCCACACGCTGGTCTGGCCCGATGTACGCACCACCGCCTGCTGAGGCACGCTCAGGGCGTTGGCATAGTGAGCCCGGGGAATGCGCGCCTGCACGTAGAGGCCGGGCAACAGGCGCCGCTCCGGGTTGTCCACCAGCACCCGCAGCAGTACGTCACCGGTACCGGCATCCACCTCGATGCCGGAGAAGAGGATGTGCCCCTGCATGCCGAGCGGCTTGCCATTGCTGCCGAGGATCTCCACCGTCAGTTCAGGCGCCGTCGACCCTGCCTGCTGGCGCAGGGCTTCCAGTACCGAGGCAGGTTGGCGCACATCGACGTAGACCTGATCGATCTGCTGGATCCTGGCCATGGGGGTGGTATCGGTGGGTGACACCAGGGCTCCTTCGCTCACCAGCGCCTGATCGATGCGCCCGGCGATGGGAGCCTCCACGCTGGCAAATTGCAGGTTCAGCTGGTGCCGGGCCAGGGTCGCCCTGGCCTGAGCCACGTCGGCGGCAGCCTGATCCCGCTGGGAGACGGCGTCGTCATAGGTCTGGCGGCTGATGGCCTCGGTGCGCAGCAGCGGCACCAGACGGTCAATCTGGATGCGGGCACGGGCCAGCACGGCCTCGGCCCGCTGCAATGCGGCGGCGGCGCTGTCGACATCCGCCTTGAAGGGGGCCGGGTTTATCTGGAACAACACGGTGCCTGCGCCGATTTCGGCGCCCTGCTCGAACAGGCGGCGCTGCACTATGCCGCTTATCTGGGCGCGAATTTCGGCGCTGCGCACCGCGGCCACCCTGGCGGGTAGATCCTCGCTGATGACCAGCTCCTGCCCTGCCAGCGTCATCACCGACACCTGAGGGGGGGCCGGCGTGTCTTGCGCTTGCGGCACCCCATCGCAACCCGCCAACCCGAATACGGCAATGACGGCGAGCAGAGCGCCCGCATACCGCTGTCTGACAAACATCATATTCACCTCGTTAAACCGTCTCCCCGGCATGGTGTTGCTGCGAGAGCACATCGAGCGGGCATTATGGAGAGGGGCTATTGCGAATGATTCGAGGCTTTGTGGAGAATCCATGGAGGCGGTGATAAAGTTCAAACCCACCATTTTCGAGGCCGACCATGTCGTATCTTCCTGCCTCCGCCAGCCCGGCGGCCCAGTCACTGGTACTGATTGCAGAGGATGAAGCCGAGATCGCCGAGATCCTCGCCGCTTACCTGCAACGCCACGGATTGCGCACTTTGCATGCCGCCGATGGCCGCGTAGCCCTGGCCATGCACCAGACATGCAAACCCGATCTCCTGCTGCTGGATGTGCAGATGCCGCAGCTCGACGGCTGGCAGGTGCTCAGCGAGATCCGGGCCCGTGGCGACACGCCGGTGATCATGCTGACCGCCCTGGATCAGGACCTCGACAAGCTGATGGGGCTGCGCATGGGGGCGGATGACTATGTGGTCAAACCCTTCAACCCGGCCGAAGTGGTGGCCCGGGTGCAGGCGGTGCTCAGACGCAGCCAGGTTGCAAAACAGGCCACGTCCCGGGTGCTGCGGGTCGGCCCCTTCCAGATCGATCTGGAGAGCCACGAGGCCAGCCTTTGCCGCGATGAGGGGCAACTGGTGCTGGATCTGACCCTGACCGAGTTCAAGTTGCTCGCCTCCCTGATGCGGGCGCCGAAACGGGTGTTCAGCCGCGCCGAACTGCTGACCCACTGCCTGCCCGAGGGGGATACCCAGGAGCGCACGGTGGACAGCCACATCAGCAAGCTGCGCAAGAAGCTGGAGGCGCACGGCATCCAGGGGGTGCCCGCCAGTGTCTGGGGCGTAGGCTATCGCTTCGGGGGCGATGCATGACATCGGCCCCCGGCCTGCGCAGGCAGATCATCCGCTCCCTGGGGCTGATGGCGCTTGGCATCATCTCCCTCGCGGTGATCGGCACCTATGTGTTCTACGCCATTGCCGTGACCTATGTGCCTGGCAGCATCTCCGAGAGCTGGATACCCTCCAGGGTCGAGATGCTCTGGATAGGCTCGACCATTCTGATTGCATTGGGGATGGCGCTGTACGTGGCGGTTCGCCTCTCTCGGCGCATCCTGACCCCGCTCAATTCGGTCGCGAACAGCCTGCGCGAGGTGGCAGAGGGCAAACTCGATGCGCGCGTGCCGCTGGATGAACAGGCAATTGGGGAGACGGCGCAACTGGTGCGGGACTTCAACACCATGGCCGAACGGCTGCAGAGCATGACCCGCGAGCGGGAGTTCTGGAATGCCGCCATCGCCCACGAATTGCGCACCCCGGTGACCATCTTGCGCGGCCGCTTGCAGGGGCTGGCCGAAGGGGTATTTCCGCCAGAGCGTGAACTCTTCGAAGGCTTGCTGCGTCAAGTGGAGGGGTTGACCCACCTGATCGAAGACTTGCGGGTGCTCAGTCTCAACGACAGCGGCCATCTGGAGTTGCAACGAGAGGAGAGCAGGTTGGCAGACGAGCTTGCCGTGGTGCTCGAGGCGTTTGCCGCCTCTCTGGCCGCGAGCGGTTTCACCCTTAAGCGGGAGCTCGATGCCGAACTCCTTGTTTGTTGCGATGCACTTCGCATCCGTCAGGCTCTGATGGCGCTGCTGGAGAATGCCCAGAAGCATGGGGTGCCGGGCCTGCTGACCGTGCGTCTGCATCGCTCGGGCACCCTGTGCGTCCTGAGCGTGGAAGACGAGGGGCCCGGCATCAGCGAGGAGGTCGCCGCCCAGATCTTCGAGGCGTTTCGCCGGGGGGACCCGTCACGTTCGCGCAAGAGTGGCGGCAGCGGGCTCGGACTCGCCGTGGTCAAGGCCATTGCCGAGGCCCACGGCGGCAGTGTGGTTTGCCAACCAACCGAACGTGGCGGAACGACATTCACGCTCTCCTGGCCAATCTAGGCCAACAGCCTGCCAGCAAGAGAGGCTATTTTCCCTTCTCATGGTGATGGGGTTGAGGCATGCGATGGGGGGCGTGTAGTCACGGGAACGACAACGGGATCAAATATGAGGCCCAAGCTGCCAGCCAGCTTGGGCCTTTCTCTTTTGTAACGCTTGCCGGTTTGTTACCCGGCAGGGCGTGTCAGGGCTGGCATGCCGGTGGCAGGGGCAGAGCGCCACTGCCAGGGTCTTGTCACGGCGTTACATGCTGGAGAAGACATTCATGATCACCCCGCCCGAGATGATCAGCGCCATCGCCAGGATGGCGGGCAGATCCGGCTTTTGCTTGTAGAGGAGCATCGAACAGATGGTGACCCCGACGATGCCGAAGCCGCACCAGAGCGAATAGGCCACCCCGACCGGAATGGTGCTCATGGCGCGGGTGAGGGCGAAGTAGCACAGGCTGTAGGCGCAGACGACCAGTATGGATGGCCCCAGTCTGCTGAAACCGTTGGTCTTCTTGATCATCGAGGTGCCGGTGATCTCAGAGCCGATAGAGAGCGCCAGCCATAAAAATCCGAAATTAAACATGGGTCATTCCTTTTGCGTCAGTTGGCGATGTTGTTGTTCATGGGGGGAGTGAGCGGCTCGGCGGAGGCATCGGCGCCCTCTTCGCTGCCCATCTTGGAGAACAGGTTCATGATGACGATGCCGCTGGCGATGACGGCCATGCCGATCATGGCGGCGGTGTCCGGGTGCTGGCCGTAAAACGCCATTCCCAGGGTGGAGACCACCAGAATGCCGGTTCCGGACCAGGTGGCGTAGGCAAGCCCAACGGGAATGTCTTTTACCGCGCGGGAGAGAGAGTAGTAGCAGGTGCAATAGAGCAGCACGAGCAGACCGAGCAGCAGCATCTTGGTGGTTCCTTCACTGCTGCCAAACATCTTGAGGGTGGAGGTGGCCGAGGTTTCGGACACGATCACCAGCAGCATCCATAGCCAACATTTTGTTTTTGAAGACATAAGTTAAACTCCGGGTTTGTTATTTAAGGTAAGGTTGTTTTTCTTTTCTTCTGCTTTTCAAAAAATCGATGGCGGCATCGGTCAGCTGGGCCTCGGCCGTCTGTGCCAGCGCCGGCTCCTTCTCAACATCGCTGACCGTGAGATAACGGCGCGCCGTGCCCGCCGGCACAGGGGCCGCGTCGTTCGCCGGTGCCAGCTTCTCCAGCAGCTCATTCATGGTGCACAGCACCACACCGCTCTCGCCCAGACGGCTGAGCGCCGCCTGCATGTGCCCGGCGTATGGCGCGCTCGGTTGTGCCCCCAGCAGCTGGTTCAGCTCGCTGGCGGGATCGCAGTGATAGCGCAGCGCCAGCACCGGCAAGCCGCTCAGCAGGGCATCGTGCAGCCGCCGGGCGACGGGGCTTTGCAGCGAGCCGCTCAGCAGATCCATCGCCAGCGGGTAGTCGAGAAAGGGCAGCACCAGCGCGCGATAGGGGGTGGGCGGCAGGGCCTGTTGCCAGATGCTGGCCGGCACTGTTTCTCCCAGCGGTTGCCACAGTGCGCCATCCTCGATCTCTGCTGCCAGCGCAAGCTGCAGGGGTAGTCCACAGCCGGCCAGACGATTTCGAATGGCCTGCCGATAGCCCTGGGCCGCGGTCACCATCACCAGCAGTGGCGGCTGCAGGCGCCTGAGCATCTGTTCGACCAGGCGTTCAATCTGTTCGTCGGTCATGGGGATCTCCGTTAGCCGAGCAGCCTGACCTGCGCGCCGTTTTTCAAGCCGGCGGCGTTGGCCTCTTCGGTATCGATGTGAAATTCCAGCGCGAAATCGTCGCGTACCCGCACCACCACCTCATCGAAGGTCAACTGGCGCTCGCCGTCGCTGCGCACACTCACCTTCTGGCCGTGGGTCACGTTCAGCTGGCGAGCGTCGTGTGGCGAGAGGTGGATATGGCGCCAGGCGCAGATCACCTGGGAGCGCAACTCCACGTGGCCGGCGGGGCCGATGAGCAGGGCGCTGCCGGTATTTTCCAGCTGGCCTGACTCACGGACCGGCGCCTTGATGCCGAGGGTGAAGCAGTCGGCGCGGGAGATCTCCAGCTGTGAAACCGGCCGGGTCGGGCCGAGCACCCGTACCCGGGTCAGCGAGCCCTTGGGGCCGACCACGGTGACGCACTCTTCGGCGGCAAACTGGCCCGGCTGGCGCAGCGGTTTGAGCGGCGTCAGGGTGTAGCCCTTGCCGAACAGGGCCTCTACATCCTGTTGTGCTAGGTGAACGTGGCGATTCGAGATGCCGACCGGGATCGCCGGGCTGACCAGGCTCAGACGGGCGGCGATCTTTTGATGCAGCTGGGGATCGATCATGCTTTTTTCCCTTTTCTTGCCGCGCCCTGTCGGTCTTCCGCCTGATCCGCGGCTGGCTGGCTGGCAGGTAGAGTGGCCGGTTCGGTATCGGCACTGCTTTCCGGTGACAGGGCCGGCACAGCGCTTGTTGCGGTAGTCATCTCTTTCTTGGTGCTGGCCGATGCGCGCGGCGGGTAGCCCTTGAGGTTGCTGAGCGCCGCTACCGCGCTTGGCTCCGGACGGGCAATCACTAGGGAATGGACCTGCTGGTCGATGGTGGCGGCCACCGCGACGCCACGCTCGATGGCGGTGTGGATGGCGCTGATCTCCCCTTCGAAGCAGACACTCACCAGCCCAGAGCCCACCTTGCGATAGCCGATGCAGCTGACGCCTGCCGCTTTGCAGGCGGCGTCCACCGCCTGAATGGCGGCGACCCATCCTCGCGTTTCAATTACGCCCAAACTTTTCATCGTCGACTCCTGTTAATGGCGGACCAAGCGAATATCGAAATCAAATTGTGCAAAGAAGGCCTCCAGCCGATCCAATTCGTCCGGCGTGTAAGAGGGGTCCTGCGCAATCGGGTAGGGCATATCCAGCCGCTCATATTTCTTGCGGCCCAGCTGGTGGTACGGCAGCATGTCGATCCGCAGGATATTTCCCCGCTTTGCCAAGTTCTGCACATATTCGATGGCGCCGGTAATGGCATCCCATGAATCGTTATATCCACGGATGAGCGGCATGCGCACAATCACCTTGGCGCCGTAATCAACCAGCCATTCCAGATTGCGGCGAATACCTTCATTGCCGATACCCAGCATCGCCTTATGCTGTTCGCTGTTGATTTGCTTGATGTCGAACAAAAAGGTATCGGTGACGGGCGCCAGCTGCTGGTAATTGGCCAGCGAGGTGGTGCCCTGGGTCTCGATGGCGGTATTGATCATCATCTTCTTGCATTCGCTAAACAGCGCGACGGCAAAGTCGGTCTGCAGGCTCATCTCGCCGCCGCCGATGGTGACGCCACCGCCGGAGGAGATGTAAAAGTCATAGTCCTGCATGATGATCTCCATCAGCTCGCTGACGGTGACATCCTTGCCCATGATGTCCAGCGCATGCTGGGTGCAGACCTCTTCGCATTTGCGGCAGCCGATGCAATCCTTATTGCGATCGACGAAGTGTTTCATGCTGCCGTTCTCCTCGGCCCGATAATGGACTCCGGCCGGACAGACATTTACGCAGTCACCGCAGTTGATGCATTTGTCGTGCGAAAACATCACCTGAAATTGGCTGCTGAGCCCTTCAGGGTTGGCGCACCAGGGGCAGCGAAGGTTGCAGCCCTTGAAAAAAACCAGCGTGCGAATGCCATCGCCGTCATATATTGAATATTTCTGGATATTGAATATGCGGCCGGTTAATTCATTATTTGCGATCACGCTTGCCTCCTCTCCGGATGTGGCAGGCCGCAGTCGCATTATTTGCGACCTGCCATCACGGAGTACTTCCGGTTATTTTGGTGATTAAGAAAGACGGGTTATCAACGCATCGATCAGAACTTCTCAATCACGGTGCGGCTGATGATCTCGTCCTGCACCTCTTTGCACAGCTCGACGAAATAGGCGCTGTAGCCGGCGACGCGCACGATGAGGTCGCGGTACTTCTCCGGCTCCTGCTGCGCCTTTTTCAGCACTTCGTTGTCGACATAGCTGAACTGCATCTGGCCATTGCCGAGGATGGAGGCGGTGCGCAGCAGGGTGATGAGGCCATGGCGTCCCTCCTGGGTATCCAGCAGCCCCTTGAGGAACTTGAAGTTATGCACCATGCCGATGTTCATGGTCTCCACGTTCATCTTGCTGACGGACTTGATGATGGCCGTCGGCCCCTGCTTGTCTGCCCCCTGGGTCGGGCTGATGCCGTCGGAGAGCGGCATCCAGGCCAGGCGCCCGTTCGGCGTGGCGTTGGTCAGCTCGCCGATGGGGGTGTTGTTGGAGATGGAGAGGGTGCCGTGACTCATTCTGGAGTAGAGCATCTTGTACTTGCGACACTCCTTCTCCGTCCACTCGGTGATATCCAGTGCGTACTGGTCGACGTAGTTGTCGTCGTTGCCGTACTTGGGTGCATTGAGACAGTCGCGGCGCAGCGCTTCAAACCCTTCGAAGTTGGCCAGCAGCGCATCGCGAATTTGTTCGAGTGTGTATCTCTGCTCCTCGAACACCAGCTTGCGGATTGCCGCCATGGAGTCGACATAAGTTGCAAGGCCAGAAAAGATGAGTCCGGGCCCATAGTTGATCATTGCACCGCCAGCGGAGACATCTTTTCCGCTCTCCATGCACCCTTCCACCATGAGTGACATCAGCGGTTTCGGCGCCACGTCGCGGTGCACGCGCTGACTGATCACGGTGCCGACTGCTGACATGCGAACGATGTGGGCAATCTGCTGTTTGACCGCCGCATCGAACTGCTCGAAGGTGCGCAGCTCGCGCAGGTCGCCGGTATCCAGCCCCTGATGGCTGTCGAACAGCACCATGCGGCCACGGTTGAGCACGAACTCGATGGCGATCGGCCACTGGGTGTAACCGGTGGAGGTCCACTGATAGATGCGTCCCGATTTTTGCGGCTCGACACAGCCCATCAGGCAGTAGTCGCGGGCGTCTTCAAAGTCGAAGCCCTTGCGCAGCATCATCTTGATGTGGGAGTCATCGAAGTGGCAGGCCGGGAAACCCATCCCCGCCTTCACGACGTCGACGATCTTCTCCATGTATTTCTGCGGTGACTGGTTGTGAATGCGGCAGGCCAACGACGGCTGGTAGACCTTCACGAACCGCACGGCATCCATGATGAGGTAGGTCAGATCGTTGCAGGCATCGCCGCCGCTGCGCTTCTGGCCACCCACGGTCAGGTTGATGAAGGGCTGATAGCCGGCGAAGTATTTCGCCCCCAGCTCGCTCGACATCCACATCAGCTCGGCACACTTGATGATGAAGGCCTGCATCAGCTCGAGTGCGCTTTCGTGGGTCAGACGACCCTCGCGGATATCCGCTTCGAACATGGGGTAGCAGTACTGGTCGACCCGACCGAGTGACAGACCGGTCTGGTTCTCTTCGATCTCGAACAGCGACTCCACCGTCCAGATGCTCTGCAGCGCTTCTTGCAGGGTCTTGGGCGGGTTGGCCGGCACGTTCTCGTTCACCTCGGCGATGGTCAGCAGTTCGGCGCGGCGCTGGGCATCCTGCTCTTTCGCCGCCAGTTCGCGGGCATGGGCCGCGATGCGGCGGGCGTAGTTGACCACCCCTTCGCAGGTTTCGATCGCTGCCTTGTAGTAGTAGATGCGATCGATGTCGTCCGGGTTCTCCATGCTTAGCTGGTCGAGATGGGCTTGGGCGTCTGCCTTGATGCCGTTCATCCCCTTGGTGAACAGCAGCACGTCGTAGCCCGGGCAGGTGTCGCCACCCCCGTTGATCTGGTGGTAGGAGAGGTCGCTGACGAAGGTTTCGCCGCTGAAGGCCCAGACGCCGGCTTCCCGGTACTGCGCTTCGCAGATCTCGTCCAGCGAGCGGCCTTCCCAGAACGGCACTATCTCTTCGCGGATGGTTTTCTTGTCCGCTTCGCTGATTTCAAAGGGATCTTGCGGACGGGTGCTCATGGTATCGAGCTCGTCGCGAACCCAGCGCCAGGCAATGTCCGGCGAGAAGGCACCGGCGCGCGGCTTGCCGCACGGGTGGCCGACGATCAGCTCGTCATCCTGGATAAGGATGGGGGCGGTTTCGCAGGCGTGACGGAACGCCTTGGCCCGCAGCAAGATGGTCGGCATGCCTGGGTTGGCCTTGACGACCTCGGTAAAGGCCTGTGCCCGGTAGATGGAGACGCTGGGGCGCACGGTCAGATAGTGGTTGCGCAGGCGCTGCAGGCGCGGCGTCAGCCCCTCCATCACCGGCGTATCGGCACAGGCGGCGAACGGGGCGGCGGAGACGTGCTGCACTCCGCGAAAGAGGCGAACGGGCAGCTTGAGGGCGCTCAGGTTTTGCTGGGCGCAGAGGAACATCTCGGAGAGCGGGTTGATGCTCGCCTGCTCCAGGCTGGCACCGTGCAGCAGGGCATCAAACATGGGGTAGCCGTCGATGGCGCAGGTGGCGCGCACTTCGCTCAGCTCTGCCAGCTTGAACCACAGGCACTCGACGATCTCGTACGCCTGTTGCTCGGTCAACGCGCCGTTGGCGATGTCGCGCTGGAAGTAGGGCAGCAGCGCCTTGTCGGCCCCTTCCGGGTTGACCGCGTAGCTGCCGTTGTCGAGTTGAAGCGCCAGCTGGAACAGGTAGAACGACTGGCAGGCCTCTTTGAAGTTGCGCGCCGGGTGGGCCGGTACATGGTGCAAAATGGCGGCGCTGTCGCGCAGCTCGGCCTGGCGGAACGGGTTGGTTTCGGCGGCGGCCAGGGTTTCGGCGCTGTTGGCCAGGTTCTGTGCCAGTGCCATCAGGGCATCGCAGGCGTGGATGGCGGCGCGGCAGCCGTTGACCTCGTCCATGCCGCTGCGGCTGACGGCGCTGCCCAGCGCGCGGGTCTTCTCTTCCAGCTGCTGCTTGATGGCCAGCACGCCCTTCTCCACCACCAGCTTGTAGTCGGGGGAGTCGATGGCGCTGTTCAGATTCAGAAACTGGAAGGTGGACGGGCGCTGCCCGGCACTCTCGTCGTGGAAAATGGCGCCGTGCGGGGTGCGGGTCTGGTTGCCGACAATCAACTCGTCGGCACTGATGGTCAGCGGCAGCTGGCGCATCAGCTCGTAAAAGCGGCGTGCCGGTTTGACGGCGGCGGGAATGCCCGCGATGTCGCCATCCAGTCCGCTCAAAATCGTGGCGTGTTCGCTGCACAGGGTGCTGGTGTGCGCCAGTAAACGTTCAGCCAGCACGTTGACGCGCGGCGTTAAGCTGTAGTGTGCCATGAGGTAGGTTCTCCAGTTCTTGTTCTTAGTGGCCGGCGGCGAGAGTGCCGCACCATGCCTTGCGATAGAGTTCGGTCAATGCCCGGGCATCCGGTGCGCGCGGGTTGGTCGGGGTGCAGTTGTCGCGCAGCGCCTGGCTGACCATCTCCGCCAGCCGCAGGTCGAAATCGGCTGCGAGAAGGCCGGTATCGCCAATGCCGGCCGGCATCTTCATCTCCTCTTTGAGCGCCTGGATGGCCACCAGCAGGCTGTTGACCCCTTCGCGCGGCGTATTGGCGGGCAGGTCCAGCAGGTGGGCCAGGCGGGCATACTTGTGGGCGGCCTGGGTATCACACAGCCCGTCGTGGTCGGCGTTCCATGCCACGACCTGCGCCATGAGGAGCGCGTTGGCACGCCCGTGCGGGACGCGGAACACGCCGCCGAGGGCATGGGCCAGGCTGTGGGTGATGCCGAGCGAGGCGTTGGTGAAGGCCATGCCCGCCATGCAGGAGGCGTTGTGCATCTTCTCCCGCGCCAGCAGATCGTGGCCGTCGCGCCAGCAGGCGGGCAGGTAGCGAAAGACCTGCTGCACCACTTTCTCCGCCAATGCGTCGGAAAAGTCGCTGGCCGCCCGGGAGACATAGGCCTCCAGCGCATGGCACAGCACGTCCATCCCGGTGTCGGCGGTGATGGCGGGCGGTACCGATGCCACCAGCGACGGATCGAGAATGGCGATATCCGGCAGCAATGACGGGTCGACCAGCACCAGCTTCTCGCTGCGGGCCTTGACCACCGAGAAGCTGGTCACTTCCGAGCCGGTGCCGCTGGTGGTCGGGATGGCCACGAAGCAGGGGCGCTCGCGCCCCAGATTCGGGCGGGTTTGCGCCAGGGCGAACATGACCGCTTTGGCTGCATCAATCACCGAACCGCCGCCGATCGCGATCACCAGATCCGGATAGCAGCCGTCCATGAGCTTCATGCCGCGCACGACCGTGGTGATGTCCGGATCGGCCACTACATCGTCCCAGCACTGGAACGGGATGCCGCGCTGGCGCAGGATTTGCGTCACCCGGTCGGCCAGGCCAACTTTCACCATCATCTGATCGGTGACCAGCAGCGCCTGGCGGGCGGGCACTTCGGCCAGGGCGGACAGGGCGTCCTGACCGAAGCGGATCCGGGGTTTCAGCAAAAATTCACTCATTGGGTCATTCACTCCTCAAGCGTCCCGAAACACCTTCTCGACAATGGCGACCACCGACATGGCCTTGTAGCGGTCTCTGTTGAGCGCGAGGTACTCCTCGGCCAGTACGACGTCGTGCATGCCTGCGCCGACGCTGTCGACGGCGACCCAGGAGCGGTCCTTCATCGGTTGCTGCTGATCGTCCAGCTGGGTGATGAGCAGCAGGTTGCTGCCGCGCAGCTCATCGCACTTCTGCGTGGCGACGACATGTCCGGTTACCTTTGCGAGAATCATGGTTCTTATCGCCTTATCTCAATGGGTTACTTGCCAAGGCGCTCAAGCACCTGACGGATGACCCGCTCCACGTTCTGCTCGCTGATCTCGCCGCCAACCTCGGCGCTGGCGCCGGCAAAGCGGTCGTCGGCGCTATGGCAGGCCGGCGCCGGGGCGCTGAAGCGGGCATCGTCGAGGATGCTGCAGGGCTGGGGCGCAGCCGGGGCGGCGCTGGCGGGCTGCACTGCAACCGACTGGATGGGGGCGCGCAGCTCTTCGATGGTGCGCACGCCGTAACCCACCTTGCGGATGTTGAGCAGGTTCATCGGGCCGACGTTGTCGGAGCTGGAGCCGCCGCCGACGGCGCCGCAGCCGAGGGTCAGGGCCGGTGTGAGGTTGGTGGTGGCACCGATGCCGCCGAGGGCGGCCGGGGTGTTGATCAGGATCCGGTTGACCGGTTTTTCCAGGCTGAACTGGCGGATCACGTCCTGATTGCGGGTATGGATCACCAGGGTGTGGCCCAGCCCTTCGTTGGTCAGCAGCTCGACCACCCGATGACAGGCGGCGCGCCACTCCTCTTCCACGTAGAGGCCGAGCACCGGGCAGAGCTTTTCACGGGAGTAGGGGTTGCTGTGGGAGACGGTGGTCTGCTCGGCCACCAGCACGCGGGTGCTGGGGGGGGCGCTGAAACCGGCCAGCTGGCTGAGATGGAGTGCCGTCTTGCCCACCACTTTCGGGTTGATGGTGCCGTTCGGGCGCAGCAGCAGGGCAGCCATCTTGGCGGCTTCGTCTTCGTTCATGAAGTAGGCGCCCTGGGCCGCCAGCTCGCGATGAACCTCGTCGTAGATGCAGCGTTCGACGATGATCGACTGCTCGGAAGCGCAGATCACGCCGTTGTCGAAGGTCTTGCTGGTGATGATGTCCTTCACCGCCTGGTGAATGTCGGCGCTGCGCTCGATAAAGGCCGGGCCGTTGCCCGGGCCGCCACTGATGGTCGGGGTGCCGGAGGCATAGGCCGCGCGCACCATGCCTTCGCCACCGGTTGCCAGGATCAGCGACACGTCCTTGCTGTGCATCAGCTCGGAGGTGGCCTCCAGGGTCAGCTGGGTGACGCCGTCCACTATGCCCGCCGGGGCTCCGGCGGCTTCGGCGGCGCGTTTGACGATTTCGATGGCTTTCCAGCTGCACTGGCGTGCACCCGGGTGCGGTGAGAAGATGATGGCATTGCCGGCCTTGAGGGCGATCAGGGTTTTGTAGAAGATGGTGGAGGTGGGGTTGGTGGAGGGCACCAGCGCGCAGATCACGCCCAGCGGCACGCCCACGTCCATCACTTTTTTCACCTGATCGTCATGAATGATCCCGACGGTCTTCATCTCTTTGATGGCATCGTAAACGTGCAGCGAAGCGAACCGGTTTTTCAGCACCTTATCTTGCCAGTTGCCAAAACCAGTCTCTTCTGCGGCCATTTTCGCCAGCGTTTCGGCATGGCGCGCGGCTTCTTCGGCCACGTTCTTCACGATGGCGTCGATTTTCTGCTGCGAAAAGGTGGCCATAATCACCTGCGCCTGTTTGGCGTTGCGCACCAGTTCTCTCGCGTTCTGGCGGGAGAGCAAATCGGTATCGAGTTCAATCATGAATCTATCCTTCATCAGACTAAAAAAGTGCGGGCGGGGCGTGCCCTCTCAGGTCATGCCTTGTGCTGCGCCGCGATTTTTTCGATGTCGTTGTGCGGGCGTGCGATGACGCGAGAGGTAACCACTTCGCCAATGCGTTTCGCCGCTTCCACTCCGGAATCCACCGCCGCATTGACCGCGCCGACGTCGCCTTTCACCATGGCGGTAACCAGGCCAGAGCCGACGTTCTCATAGCCGATCAGCTCGACGTTGGCGGCCTTGCACATGGCATCTGCCGCTTCGATGCAGGCCACCAGGCCTTTGGTCTCAATCAGACCAAGCGCTTCTTTCATCATGTTCTCTCCCGTTATTCGGCAATTTTGTAGTGGGCGACAATCTTGCTGATGTCGTTGTGCGGACGGGCGATGACCAGCGAGGTCACCACTTCACCGATGCGCTGTGCGGATTCCACGCCGGAGTCCACCGCGGCTTTCACGGCTCCTACGTCGCCTTTCACCATGGCGGTGACCAGGCCAGAGCCGACGTTCTCATAGCCGATCAGCTCGACGTTGGCGGCTTTGCACATGGCATCTGCCGCTTCAATGCAGGCCACCAGGCCCTTGGTTTCAATCAAACCCAATGCATCACCCATTTGCGATCTCCCGGCCTCAAGCCTTGTGTTTAATGACGATTTTGTTGATGTCGTTGTGCGGACGGGCGATGACCAGCGAGGTCACCACTTCACCGATGCGTTGTGCCGACTCCACGCCGGAATCCACCGCCGCTTTCACCGCGCCGACATCCCCCTTCACCATGACGGTGACCAGGCCGGAGCCGATGTTTTCATAGCTGATCAGCTCCACGTTGGCGGATTTGCACATGGCATCCGCGGCTTCAATGCAGGCCACCAGACCTTTGGTTTCGATAAGCCCCAATGCATCACCCATGGTGATCTCCTCAGAACAGATTGTGTGGTGTGGTTAAGGAACCCCGTCCGTGTCACGGCGATGAGCCACGGTTGCGGCGTTCAATCGCCACTATAGGTATTGGCGGCATTTGTGGAATTTGAATCTGTAAAACTGAGATATTTAGTTTGTTATTCTGAATTTATTATTTTTATAAGCCCTATTTATCTATTTATGCTGCGACTACGAGGCTGTTTTCGCCTTGCATAAGGCTGAATTCAGGCTCGGGAAAAGATCGTTGGCCGATGTTAATGAGTTGTTGGGTAATGGGGGCCGAGAGGTAATTTGGCCAGCTACTAACTGTGGCGGAGCTCATGTTTTGCCGGCGAGGCTAAATGTAAAAAGTGAGCCGGGTGTGACGGGAAGAAGAGATAAGGGCGGTGACGGCGGGTCAGACGGGATGAGGTTGCATTGAGAGCGTGGTGTGAGTCATGTGGATGCCGGCACGAGGGGGGATGGGGCGGGCTGGAAAAGTCGCGGGTGCCGGTCCTGCCTGGTGATGTGCAAGGGTCGTCTTGTCGGTACGGATGTGCAGTTGGGGGAAGGGGGGCAGGCCGAATCAGGGCTGAGTCATCAGGGGCTTGCGCGGGTCAGGTTGTGGGGGCAGGGCGATATGTGCCGCGTCATCGACGCTTGGGTCGGGGCATCCGCCGTATTGCCGGGACTAGTTCAGTTCGCTGCCGGATTTGAGGGTGCAGATCCAGAGCGGCGAGTTGATGGAGCTCAGCAGTATGGCCTGCTGATTGAGTCGCTGGGCACTCAGAAACAGCCCATCGTGACTGTCGGACATCTCGCGCATGAAGTAGTCGAAGATCACGTCCGGCGATTGATCGATGGAGGAGGCGCTCGCTTCCCATTTGTTGATGCGGTACTGACGCTCGGTGGCGGAGACCCGGTTGCTGCTGTAGGTAAACGTGACGTAGCGCTGGAGGTAGAGCCAGCCCGCGGCCGAATCGGTATAGCCTTCAACCACCATGGAGCCTTTCCCCTGGCGGCCGAAATTGAAGTGGATGTTGCCGTTGACGTTCTCTTTGTTCATGTCCTCAAAGCGCATGATGCCTTTGGTGGCGCAGCTCATGACGCCATCATTTTCGCTGGGCAGCTGGTAGCAGGCATAGAGTGCCGCGGCGAGGAACAGGGTGCAGGAGAAGAGAAAGAAGGGACGCGGCGCAAGTCTCATCACGGCTTCCAGGAGTAGTAGAAATAGTTGTCGCAGTAGCTGAACGGGTTGTCTTCGTGCATGGCGCAGTGGGCCAGAAATACCCGGCCCAGGCCGTTGGTTTCCAGTCTGTCCCCGTAGAAAAACAGAAAACGCTCGCCGGGTTTGCAGCTGATGTTCAAACGCTGGCGCACCTGCTCGAAATGCTCACCATAGGTCGTGGCGCTGACCGAGCGCAGCATCTCGTCGCTGGCCAGCAATTCGCACTGGCTGTTGGGGATCCTGGTCAGGATGACGGGGCGCGGCTCACGGCCATTCAACAGACCAAATGCCACCAGCATGAGGGCAAACGCGAGCATGCAGCCTCCCGCGATATACCAGCAGATGCCGCGTGAACGGGGGGTGAGGGAAAGTGGCCACTCGGCAGGGTCTAGAACTGGCTCGGCGGGGGGGACCGTGGAGGGCGGAGACACTATTTCAATGGCCGGTGCAGGCGCATGCTCAATAGGCTCGATGATGACCTCGGGATTGAGCTGCAAATAACCGCGTGACACCGTGATGATGATATTGTCGATATCGTAGTGGCGAAAAGCCTTGCGCAATATGCTCAGGTATTGGTTGAGGTTGCTGTTCGATGAGGTTAATCCGTTATCGTCCCAGACTTTTTTAAGCACCTCTTCGCGGCTGACGATCCCGGTATTTCGCAAGAAAAAATAAAACAGCGCATTGGCGGTGATGGATAATTGGCTGTCCGGCTCAACGCTTTCCCGCTGAGTCAGGGAGCCATCGGTCGCGTCATAAATGAAGCGGGCATTGATGTGGTAGCGCATCTCGGCCTCAATCCATCAGCTTCACGTGGGGAGCGTCATATTATGCAGGGTTTTGACCAGCGCCTGACGGTGCTCGGTGCTCATGGTGCGCCCTTCGGTCAATTCCGATAGCCAGATGCCGTCTGCGGCATAACGCACCAGGGTGCCGGTATGGCCATTATCCAGCTCATCCCCTTGCGCCAGATGCGCCAGCATCCAGTCACGCCAGCATTGTCGCAGCACCGGCTCATCCGGCATGGCCAGCGAGAGTACCATCAGCTGGCGGCTCTCCTGGGTGTCCGTCAGTTCAGGAGCAGAAAGATAGTGCAGGTAAGCACGGGTAAAGCGGCCGTAGGCGGTCTTGTCTGCCGCCATCAGTGCTGAGATGGCCTCTTCCATTATGGCCAGCAGACGCGCAAACAGGGCAAAGATCAGCGCCTGCTTGTTGGGGAAGTGGTGCAGCAAGCCCCCCTTGCTCACCCCGGCCTCATAGGCAACGGCGTTCAACGACAGGGCGGCGATACCGTCCCGGCCGGCGATGGTGGCTGCCGACTCCAGCAGTTGTCGATAAAGACGTACAGGGTCTTTTTTTCTATGTTGGGTTTCGATGTTCATGGCCCAATCATACCGACCAGACGGTATGTTCATTCTTGATCGCCATCAATATGAGGAAATGGGGAGCGGGAGGAAAAGTCGTTATTGTGTGGTGCTTCACAAATAACCTTGAAATAACGATGAAAGAGTCGTTTTAAATATTTCAACTGGATTCGCTTGAGATCTTTATTTGTCAATAAGTTACGACTTGTTTATCTCCTGGTTAAAGTCATTCTCAATGAAAAACAACTATTTTAAGGAGTCGGGATAGGGATTAAGCTGTCATTTATTTACCTCATTGCAGCAATCATTTTCCTGAGCGGTTATCTCTTCTTGTTAACCAGTGGGCGGCTGTTTTTTAGCAGAAAGGTATATATTTCTGCCACCTTTGGTCATGGCAGAAATATAAAAAAGCAGTGTGTTTGTTGGCGTCACCCTATTTTTCAAGGGGGGCGTCAGCCTCTTGCACCAGCTCGAGGAAGGCGCGCATGGCGGGGGTGATGCTGTGCTGGCGGGTGATGAAGGCGGTGTGGCCGATGTCGCGTTGCGGCGCCAGCGGCAGGCAGACCAGATCCGAGAGCTTGCTGGCGGATCGGGCGAGGCCGGCACTGACGATGGCCCAGCCCAGCCGGTGGCGCACGGCGCTCACCAGGTGAAACAGGGAGTCGGTTTCCAGCACCACGTCAAGCCGGATGCCGGCCCGCTCGGCGGCGCGGTCCAGATACTTGCGAAACTGCATGGTGCGGCTGGGCAGTACCAGCGGCCGTTGCTGCAGTGCGGTCAGGGTCAGCTCATCGCCGGGGAGGTGCTGATCCGCCTCGTCGCGGTTCATCAGCACCGCCATCTGGTTGTGCCCCTGGGGATAGAGGTGGAAGGTCTGTCTGGCGGCGCCGGTGAGCGGTTCGTCAAACCCCAGCCCGATATCGCACTGGTGCAGCTCCAGCTGTGACAGCAGGGCTTCGTTGCTGAGCACCGAGAGACGGATGACTATGTCGGGGTAGCGCTGCTTGCAGCGGGCGATGAGCGGCATGATGTCGACATTGGACTGGGGCACGATGCCGATGCGCAGGGTGCCGGAGAGCTCGCCATGAAACAGCGCCAGCTCCTGCTTGAGCGCCTCCTGCTCCAGCAGCATCCGCTCGGCATACTGGCGCACCAGCTCGCCCGCTTCGGTGAGGGCGACGAACTGGCTGGTACGCACCACCAGATCGGTGCCGAGGTTCTTCTCCAGCGCCGTGATGCTGGCCGAGAGGGTCGGCTGGGTGATGTGGCAGGCCTTGGCCGCCCTGGCAAAATGCTGGTGTTTGGCCAGTTCGTGGAAATAGTGCAGCTGCTTGATGTTCATGATCATTCAGGAGGCGAGGATGAACCTAAAAATTAATCAATTGAAAAAACGTCGTCAATAGAACAACTCTATTGCCATATAGATTTATTTCATTGGTTTTGCGTCTGCCGCCTCTCTAAACTTGAATGCAGTTTGCATTTTTAGGCCAACCTGCATGCCTGCCTACACGCCCGTCGACATCCCCGTCAATTTGCCTGCCTCGCCCGCACTGGATCATCTGGTGGAGGAGGTAGCCGTCGCCATCAACATCAATGGCATCAACCATGCTGTGATGATGGCGACCCCGGACGATCTCGACGACTTTGCCGTCGGCTTTCTGTTTGGCGAGGGGATCATCCGGCACAACCACGAGGTCCATGACATCCAGATCGCGCCGGCGGAGCAGGGGATGGTGCTGGACATCACCATCGCCAACCGCTCCCTGGCTGCCCTGGCCCGGCACAAGCGCCGGCTGACCGGGGCGACCGGTTGCGGCATCTGCGGCGTGGCGGCGGTGGAGCAGGCGCTGCCCGCACTGCCGGTGTTGCCGCTGACGCCGCCGCTGGATGGGGCCTTGCTGGCGGGGCTGCGTGCGCAGATCGCCCAGTGGCAGCTCAAGGGTCAGCAGCATGGCGCCCTGCATGCGGCGCTGGCGCTGGATGCCGAGGGCCGGATCCTGCACTGCCGGGAAGATATCGGGCGCCACAATGCCCTCGACAAGCTGATCGGCCTGCTGCTGCGCCGGCACAGTGCGTGCGACACCCTGGTGGTGACCAGCCGCTGCGGCAGCGAGCTGGTGCAAAAAGCCGCCCGTTTTGGTGCCCGTCACCTCATCTGTCTGGCATCGCCCAGCCAGCTGGCGGTCAGGCTGGCCCTCAAATACAACCTCAACGTCGTTCATATTCCCAAGTTTGATGCCCCGGTCAGCTATTCCAGCTATCGCCCGGCGGATCCCATCGGAGAGTGCCATGAGTCATATTGAAAAGCCCGCCAAAGCCGGCGGTTTTTCGTCCCTGCAATCCACCATGAAACAGGTGCTGCGCAGCCAGCAGACCCGTCAGAACATCAAGAACCTGTTGCGGGTCAACCAGACCGACGGCTTCGACTGCCCGGGCTGTGCCTGGGGGGACAACGACCACGGCACCTTCCAGTTCTGTGAAAACGGCGCCAAGGCGGTAGCCTGGGAATCCACCGGCAAGACGGTGGGGGCCGAGTTTTTCGCCGCCCACTCGGTGCGCCAGCTAGCCAGCCAGAGCGACTACTGGCTCGAGTATCAGGGGCGGTTGACCGAGCCGATGCGCTACAACCCGGCGACCGATCATTACGAGCCGATAAGCTGGGACGATGCCTTCGCCCTGATTGCCAATACCCTCCAAAGTCTGAATAGTCCGGACGAGGTGGAGTTCTACACCTCGGGGCGTGCCAGCAACGAGGCCTCCTACCTCTATCAGCTGTTTGGCCGCCTGTTTGGCACCAACAACTTCCCCGACTGCTCCAACATGTGCCATGAGGCGAGCGGGGTAGCGCTGATCCAGTCGGTCGGCATCGGCAAGGGGACTGTGGTGCTGGATGACTTCGACCAGGCCGATGCGGTGTTTGTCTATGGCCAGAATCCGGGTACCAACCACCCACGCATGATGAATGCCCTGCGCCAGGCGGCGCGCGGCGGCTGCAAGATCGTCAGCTTCAACAACTTGAAAGAGGTGGCGCTGGAACGCTTCGCCAGCCCGCAGAGCCCGCTCGAGCTGCTGACTCCGGCGGCCACCACCATCAGCCACCAGTACCTGACGCCGAAACTGGGTGGCGACATGGCCGCCATGCGTGGCATGGCCAAGTACATCCTGGAAGAGGCGCCAGAGGCGGTGGATCGCGACTTCATCGCCCGCCATACCCGCCACTTTGCCGAGTACGAGGCGCAGGTGCGGGCCACCGACTGGGCCAAGATCGAGCAGCAGTCCGGCCTGACTCGCGCCGAGATCGTGCAGGCTGCCCGGGTTTTTGCCGCCAGCCAGCGCATCATCAGCTGCTGGGCCATGGGGGTGACCCAGCATCTGCACTCGGTCGATACCATCCGTGAAATCGTCAACCTGCATCTGATGCGCGGCCAGATTGGCAGGCCGGGAGCAGGCCTCTGTCCGGTACGGGGCCACAGCAACGTGCAGGGCAACCGCACCATGGGGATCAACGAAAAGCCCACCGCCGCCTTTATCGACCGGCTCGAGCGTCACCTGCAGGTGAGCCTGCCACGGGCCCGTGGTCACAATGTTTACGAAGCGCTCAAGGCGCTGGACGAGGGTAAGAGCAAGGTGCTCATCTGCCTGGGTGGCAACCTGGCGGCAGCGGCGCCCGACACCGACTTCACCTACGGGGCGATGAAAAAGGCCGAGCTCAACGTGCAGATCAGCACCAAGCTCAACCGCAGCCACCTGCAGGTGGGCAAGGCGGCGCTGATCCTGCCCTGTCTCGGTCGCACCGAGCTCGATATCCAGCGCAGCGGCAACCAGAAGATCACGGTGGAGGACACCTTCAGCATGGTGCACGCTTCGACCGGCGCAGCCGAGCCGGTATCGCCCCTCTGCCTCTCCGAGACCGACATAGTCGCGCGGATGGCTCATGCCACCGTGGGCAGCGAGCGGATCGACTGGCTGGCCCTGCGCGATGACTATGGCCGCATCCGCGATCTCATCGAACAGACCATCACCGGCTTTGCCGATTTCAATGCCCGCATCCAGCAGCCGTGCGGTTTTCATCTCGATAACTCCGCGGCGCTGCTGACCTGGAATACCGCCAGCGGCCAGGCCGAGTTTCGTGCCAGCACCCTGCCGCAATCGGTGTTGCCGGAGTGTACCCGTCATGCCGAGCAGATGAGCGATCAGCCGGTGTTGCTGCTGCAGAGCCTGCGCTCCCACGATCAGTACAACACCACCATCTATGGCATGGATGATCGCTATCGTGGCATCAAGGGCCAGCGCAACGTGGTGTTCATGAACGAGGCGGATGCCCGCCAGCTTGGCTTTGCCGAAGGGGACAGGGTCGACATGGCGGCCATCTGCAACGACGGGCGCGAGCGCAGCGTGACGGGTTTTGTGGTGGTGATCTACGAGATCCCGCGTGGCAACATCGCGGCCTACTACCCGGAGACCAACCCGCTGGTGCCCATCGACAGCATAGGGGCGGGCTCTTTCACCCCGACCTCCAAGTCCATCCCGGTGCTGGTGACCGCTTCCCGTCAACAGGACAATCTGTTGCTGCTATGAACTGGGAGGTTTGCAGGCTTGAGCCGGTTCAAGCCTGCCAGCCCCATGCAGCAGAGCCCGATCATTCTATAAACAACAACGCCGCATAAGATATGCGGCGTTGTTGTTTGCGTGACTGGTGCCGGTAAGAGGAGTCGAACCCCCGACCTTCGCATTACGAATGCGCTGCTCTACCAACTGAGCTATACCGGCGTGCCACTAGATTCCTGAAAACCCGGGGGCAAGTCAATGAGCGACACTTTGTTTTATGAGTGAGCTCATGGAGTTACGGGCAATGTCAGAGGTCGGCGAACTCCGGAATATGGGCCCGGCCACGGCTTTCGAGAAAATCGAGCAGCGCACGGGGGGAGCGTGCCAGGATCCGCTCTTCTGGGAAGCCGGCCTCGGTCACCAGTCGGTGGCAGTGCTCGAAATCTCCGAGACTGAAGGCCACGTGGGAGTCGGAGCCAAAGGTGAGGTAGGCCCCCATGTCCCGCGCCGCCTCGACGATGGCGCGGCAGTTGCCTTCACTGCCCGGGCGGGAGTGGCTGAAGGAGGAGTTGTTGAGCTCCAGCGCCACCCGATACTCTGCCGCCGCCTTGACCACCGCCTGGATATCGATGGGGAAGGCGGGATTGCCGGGGTGGCTTATCATATCGACCCGACCGCTCTTGATGGCGTTGATCATCGCCTGGGTGTGGGTGGCCTGGTCGCAGGGGGGGAACACCGGTTCGTGAAAGCCCGCCATGATCATGTCGAGCCGCGACTCGTAGCGCTCGGGGAAGTCTATCTCGCCGTCGATGTTCTTGATGTTGGCTTCGATGCCGCGCAGGATGCCGACCCCGTCGACCACCCGTGGCAACACGTGCAGGTTGACGAAGTGCCAGAAGTGGGGGGCATCCGCCATGTCGGGGCCATGATCCGTGGTGGCGAACAGCTTGATCCCCTTTGCCCTGGCGATGGGCAGGTAGTCGTGAATGGTGCTGTAGGCGTGGGTGCTGGCGACGGTGTGGGTGTGGGTATCGACCGTGTACTTCATCTTATCTTCCCCTCTGGCGTGAGGGGCCAGCATAGCAAAGGCGGCGGGTCGAGACCATGTGGTGGCTTGTCATACTTTGTCACAAATTGAGGGCAGGTTGACAAAGTTTGAACACGCTTGGCGGCCATGATGGATGCATCGATGAAAGCCTGAACTCGCATCGATGGGTTGGATCAGGATGGTGCAACCTCATTTCCCCGCCGTCGCGCCCTGCGACGGTTTTTTTTGCCCATTTGCCAGCGTTCTGGATAGCAGCAGGGTAAAAAAATGCCCAACTAGCATGGAGCAGGTTGGGCGAGACTTAATGTTTAATTGCAGTGGCATAGATATAGAGTCCGATTCGTCCGTGAAGTTCCCGCCTTGTTCCCCATTTTCACGAAAAACATTTCACTAACACCCGTTCACATTCTCTTGACACAAAAGGTTGTGAAACGTACTTTTTAAACATTCGTTTAAGTGAGGTGTCCTGTGAGTAAAATCGATACCAAAAACCGCATTCTCGATGCCGCCGAGGTGTTGTTTGCCGAACGGGGGTTCGCCGATACCTCTTTGCGTCTGATCACCAGCGAGGCGGATGTCAACCTGGCCTCGGTGAACTATCACTTCGGCTCCAAGAAGGAGCTGATCCAGGCGGTGCTCGATCGCTATCTGAGCCTGTTTATGCCCGAGCTGGATGCACGCCTCCATACCCTGATGACGCAGGAGCAGCTGACCCTGCTGCAGGTGTTCGAGAGCTTCGTCGACCCGCTGATGAAGCTGGTAGCGGTGCGCACCAACGGTCCGGCCATCTTCATGCAGCTGCTGGGTCGTGGCTACATCGACAGTCAGGGCCACCTGCGCCGCTTCATCACCGCCCACTACGGCCCCATTTTGCAGCGGATCACCCAGGCCATCTCCAAGGCCAACCCGGAGTTGTCGCCGGCGGATCTGTTCTGGCGGCTGCACTTCACCCTGGGCACCGTCGTGTTCACCATGGCCTCGGCCGATGCGCTGCGCGACATCGCCCAGGCCGATTTCGGCCAGCAGCTCGATGTGGAGGGGCTGGTACGCAACGTCATTCCTTATCTGGCGTCCGGTGTCGGGGCGCCCGTGGAGTCGACCAGGCTCTCCCTGGCCGTGTAACAACCAACAATAAATCAACGGAAACAGTGAAATAGAAGGAACTTGAGTATGATCACATTGCTTATCCTGCTGGTGCTGGCGATAGCCGTCGTGCTCGGCGTGCCCTCCATCCGTAAAAAGGTGGTCACCCGCCCGGTGTTCGGCATCTTCAAGAAGATACTGCCGCCCTTGTCTGCCACCGAGCGGGAGGCCATGGAGGCCGGCTCCGTCTGGTGGGATGGCGAGTTGTTTCGCGGCAACCCCGACTGGAAAAAACTGCACGGCTACGGCAAGGCCGAGCTGACCGCCGAGGAGCAGGCCTTCATCGACAACCAGGTCGAAACCCTGCTCGCCATGGTCGACGACTTCAAGATCGTCAACGAAACCAAAGACCTGCCGGAACCGGTGTGGGACTATCTGAAGAAGGAAGGCTTCTTCTCTCTGATCATCCCGAAATCCTACGGCGGCCGTGAGTTCTCCGCGATTGCCAACTCCACCATAGTCACCCGCATCGCGACCAAGAGCCTGAGCGTGGCAGTCACCGTCATGGTGCCGAACTCCCTCGGCCCGGGCGAGCTGCTGATGCACTACGGCACCCAGGCCCAGAAGGACTTCTGGCTGCCAGGGCTGGCCAACGGCAAGGAAGTGCCCTGCTTCGCCCTGACCGGGCCGGAAGCGGGCTCCGATGCCGGCGCTATTCCTGACAAGGGGATCGTCTGCAAGGGGATGCACAAGGGTGAAGAGGTGCTGGGTATTCGCCTCAACTGGAACAAGCGCTACATCACTCTGGCTCCCCGTGCCACCGTGCTGGGGCTGGCGTTCAAGCTCTATGACCCGGAAAAACTGCTGGGTGACAAGGAAGAGCTGGGTATCACCTGCGCGCTCATCCCCACCAGTCACCCCGGCGTGCGGGTCGGCGATCGCCACTACCCCATGGGGCTGGCGTTCCTGAACGGCCCGACCTTCGGCAAGGATGTGTTCATCCCGCTCGACTGGATCATCGGCGGCCCGGATTACGCCGGTCGCGGCTGGCGCATGCTGGTGGAGTGCCTCTCCGCCGGGCGCGGCATCTCGCTGCCTGCCCTTGGCACCGCCTGTGGTCACATGGCGAGCCGCACCGTGGGGGCCTACTCCTACGTGCGCAAGCAGTTCGGCATGTCCATCGGCAAGTTTGAAGGGGTGCAGGAAGCGCTGGCTCGCATCGGTGGCCTCACCTATCAGCTGGAAGGGGCCCGTCGCATGACTGCAGGTTCCCTGGACTTGGGTCAGGCACCGGCCATCGTCACCGCGATTTCCAAGTACCACATGACCGAGATGGCGCGCCAGATCATGGATGACTCCATGGACATCCACGCCGGCCGTGCCATCCAGCTGGGCCCGAAAAACTACACCGGCTACGCCTACATGGGCATTCCGGTGGCCATCACGGTGGAAGGGGCCAACATCCTGACCCGCAACCTGATGATCTTCGGGCAGGGGGCCACCCGCTGCCACCCGTATGTGTTCGCCGAGCTGGAAGCGGCGGCCGATACCGACGTGGAGCGCGGCCTTGAGAAGTTTGACGCCCTGTTGATGAAGCACATCGCCTTCGGCGCTGGCAACTTCTTCGGTTCCCTGTTCCAGGGGCTGACTCTGGGCCAGTTCAACAGTGCCCCGGTTGCCGGTGAAACCGCCCGCTACTACAAGCAGCTCTCTCGCATGAGCAAGGGGCTGGCCCTGTGCGCGGACGTCTCCATGCTGATGCTGGGCGGCGATCTCAAGCGCAAGGAGATGATCTCCGCCCGTCTGGGTGACGTGCTGAGCCACCTCTACCTGGCCTCCGCCACCCTCAAGCACTACGAGGATCAGGGCCGCATGGTCTCCGATCTGCCGTTCGTGCAGTACGCGGTGGAGCGCAACCTCTACCTGATTGGCAAGGCGTTCGAGGGCTTCTTCCAGAACTTCCCGAACAAGGTGGTGGGCGCCGTGCTCAAGCGGGTGGTGTTCCCGTTCGGCGTGGGTTACAAGATGCCGGCCGACGATCGCTGCCATGCCATCTGCCTGGCCATGATGAAGCCGGGTGAGTTCCGCGACCGTCTGACCGCGCTCTGCTATGTGGGCAAGGACGAGGCGGACCCGGTCGGCCTGATGGAGCGCGCTTTCCAGGCCATGGTCTCTGTGCAGCCTTACGAGAAGAAGCTGGTGCAGGCCCAGAAAGAGGGCAAACTGCCCCGCAAACTGGCGTTGCCGGAGCTGGTTGCTGCTGCCCTGTCCCAATCCATCCTGAGCAAGGACGAGGCGGACAAGCTGCTGGCCGCCGATGCCCTGCGCTACGAAGCCATTCAGGTAGACAACTTCGCCCCGGGCGAGTTGGAGGGGTTATCCCAGCAAAATCCGGTGGTGCACGCCGCCTGAGAGAGCACTCGCTCCTGAATCTGAAACCGGCCGATATGGCCGGTTTTTTTGTTTGTTAACCATGCATTTACAACCTCGATTAATTCCAGTTTAATGCAATGGCCCCCCACCCTTGGGGCAGGAAGCAAGGCCAGCGGAATGGCCGACAACAACAAACTCAGGAAGAGTGAATGAACCTCGCCAAAACGGCGATCGAACGTCCCATCTGGGTGGCGGTCTCGATCGTGCTGATTTTTCTGCTGGGCCTGCTCAGCATCCGGGGGCTGCCGATCCAGCTGTTTCCCGACATCGATCGCCCGCACCTCAACATCTCGGTGGACTGGCGCTCGGCCTCACCCCAGGAGATGGAGTCGGAGATAACCGACCCCATCGAGCAGGAGATGCAGGGGGTGCAGGGGCTCAAGAACCTCACCAGCAACAGCTTCCCCGGCTTCACCGAGATCGATCTGGAGTTTGCCCTCGGCACCGACATGCAGCGGGCCCAGCTCGACGTCATCTCCCGCCTGAACCGGGTCTCCGGCCTGCCGGACAAGATTGGCGGTCCCTACGTCAACAACTACAGCAGCAACGACACCCTCACCTTCTTCTTCATCCAGCAGCTGCCCGGCGCCAAGGGGCCGATCGACGATCACCAGGCGCTGATCGAGGCGCGGATAAAACCCGAGCTGGAGCGGATCCCCGGGGTGTCGACGGTCGACATCCAGGGGATCAACGAGCGCCAGATCCAGATCCGCTTCGACCCCTACCGCGCCGCCGAGCTGGGGGTGGAGATCCCGGTGCTGGCCAGCCGGGCCAGCACCGGCTGGGACGTCTCCGCCGGCACCCTCGACATCGGCCGCTGGGAGTACAAGCTGCGCTTTGCCGGCCGCTACGACGTGGCGACCCTGGGAGACAAGGTGGTGGACTGGCGCGACGGCCTGCCCATCTATCTGCGGGACGTGGCGGAGATCCAGCTGGCCCGGGAGGAGAACCCGGTGCTGCGGATCCAGAACGGCAACACCGCCATCGCGGCGCAGATCTTCAAGGAGAGCGGGGCCAACGCCCTGGCGGCGCTGGAGGCGATCAAGCTCAAGGTGGGCGAGCTCAACCGCGAGGTGCTGGAGCCGGTCGGCCTGCACATGGAGCAGTCGTTCGACGCCTCTCTCTATATCAACCGGGCGGTGAGCATGGTGACCGCCAACCTGGGGCTCGGCGTGCTGCTCTCCTGCGCCATCCTCTGGGTCTTTCTGCGCCGGCTCAAGGCGACCCTGATGATCGCGATCGCCATCCCCATCAGCATCATGCTCACCTTCTGTCTGCTCAAGGTACTGGGGCGCACCCTCAACGTCATCTCGCTGGCGGGCATCGCCTTTGCGGTCGGCATGGTGCTCGATGCCGCCATTGTGGTGCTGGAGAGCATCTACCGGCGCCACGAGCGAGGGGATCTGAGCAAAGGGGAGGCGGCGTTGGAAGGCGCCAGTCGGGTGTGGACCGCCCTGGTGGCCTCCACCCTGACCACGGTCGCCATCTTCCTGCCGGTGCTGCTGCTCAACGACGTCGAGGGGCAGCTGTTTGCTGACCTTGCGCTCACCATCGCCTGCGCGGTGACCGTCTCCATGCTGGTGGCGGTGACCGTGCTGCCGGCGGTGGCGGCGCGCTGGATGGGGCGCGAGCGGCTGACTGATCCCTATGAGAGGCTGTGGCAGGGCACCACCCGCCACGTGATCCGCTGGACAGCAACGCCCCGTCGGCGCTGGACCGTCATCACCCTGATGATGAGCCTGCCGGCGCTGGCGACCTGGGCCCTGCTGCCGAAGATGGACTACCTGCCGGACGTGAAGCGCGACGCGGTGGATGTCTGGATGAACTTCACTCCGGGCTTCAACCTCAAGGCCCAGCGCGAGGAGGTGATCGACACGCTCATCGCCAGACTGGATCCCTATATGAAGGGGGAACAGGAGCCGGCCCTCAAGAACTACTACATATTGCGCTACCCGGGTGGCGCCCAGATCGGGGTGCGGCCGAAAGAGGAGGACCAGATCAAGGTACTGGAGCAGCTGCTGATGAAGCAGTTGCTGGTGGGCATCCCAGATACCCAGGTGTTTGGCGGTCAGGGGTCGCTGTTCGGCGGATTTGACAGCGAGAACGGCATCTCCCTGTTGCTGCAGGGGGGCGATCTGGTCGAGCTCTACCGGGCGGCGCGGGCCGCCATGGCCATCGTCAAACAGGATCTGCCAGGGGCCCAGGTCAGGCCGCAGCCGGATCTCGATTTCACCGCCCCCGAGCTGCGGCTGGTGCCGCAAGACAGGCGCCTCGCCGAGGTGGGTTGGGATCGCACCCCCATGCCCGCCATCATCCAGACCTTCGGCGACGGGCTGCGGGTCGGCGAGTATTTCGACGGGGAGGAGCGGCTCGACATCATGC
This sequence comes from Aeromonas sp. FDAARGOS 1403, assembly GCF_019047325.1. Lineage (NCBI taxonomy): Bacteria > Pseudomonadati > Pseudomonadota > Gammaproteobacteria > Aeromonadales > Aeromonadaceae > Aeromonas > Aeromonas sp. FDAARGOS 1403. Next base: position 2,284,944 of record NZ_CP077249.1, read on the forward strand.
TGATGGGGCAGACCTCCGTTAACCCGGACGAGCTCAAGGCAGTGCCGCTGGCGACCCCGTCCGGGCGCATCGTACCGCTCGGCGAGCTGCTGCGGGTGGAGCACGACATGGGGCCGGCCAGCATCTTTCGGGCTGACGGGCGGCGCAGCATCAGCCTGCAGATCTCACCCCCGGCGGGGATGAGCATGGAGCAGGTGCTGGACACCCTGCAGAGCAAGAGTTTTGCCGCCATCCGGCCGCTGCTGCCGGCCGGCGGCGAGCTGCGGGTCTCCGGCAATGCCGACAGTCTGCAGCAGGCGCTCGGCAACCTGGGGGCCATCTTCCTGTTTGCGGTGATGATCCTGCTGATCCTGTTGTGGGGGGTCTTTGCATCCCTCAAGGATGCGGTGCTGGTGCTGCTCACCCTGCCGCTCGCCACCGTCGGCGGTGTGCTGGCGCTCTACCTGAGCGGCCTGCTGGTGCCGTTGCCGATGGATCTGCTGACCATCATCGGTTTCGTCATCCTGCTGGGGCTGGTGGTCAACAACGCCATCCTGCTGGTGCACCAGACCCGCACGGCGGAGCGGGAGGGGATGAGCCGCCAGCAGGCGGTGGCCGATGCCCTGCAAAGCCGGATGCGACCCATCGCCATGACCAGCCTCACCAGCATCTTCGGCATGCTGCCGCTGATGCTGAGCCCGAGCGAGGGCAGCGAAATCTACCGGGGGCTGGCCACCGTCATCGTTGGCGGCATGAGTTGCAGCACCCTGTTTACCCTGGTCCTGCTGCCCGCCTTCCTGCGGCTGGGTGAGCGGGTCGACGTGCCGCAGCCCATTCGGCAGCGGGCCTGAGCAAGGAGCTCATCGATGACACACGGTTTTACAAGGATGGTTGTGGGCGCGGCGCTGCTGGCGGGGGGCGTGTTCCCTGCGCTGGCACAGGGCAAGATGGTGACCCTGGCGGACGTGACCCGGGGGGAGGCGGCGGCCAGCATCTGGGTCAGCGGTACGGTGGCGAGCCGCCAGCAGGCGGCGCTCAGCGCCGAGGTGAGCGGCCGGGTGGAGTGGATCGCCGAGTTCGGCAGCCGGGTCAGCAAGGGGGATGAGCTGCTGCGCCTCGACAGCGCGGCGCTGCGGCTCTCGCTGGAGCAGGCTCAGGCCGAGCAGGCCAAGTGGGAGAGCAACGTGCGCTTCGCCCGCGCCGAGTTTGGCCGGCTGGCGACCCTGCATCGCCAGAAGAGCGCCTCCCAGAGCCAGTATGACAAGGCGCGCTACGACGTGGAGCAGGCTGAACTGGCCGAGCGGTTAGCGCGGGTGCAGGTGCGCCAGATTGAGGAGCAGCTGCGCAGAAGCCACATCTTCGCGCCGTTCGACGGGGTGGTGAACAACCACTTCATCCAGCCGGGGGAGCACGTGGATGCCGGCGAGCAGGCGCTGGAGCTGGTCAACCCCGATCAGCCCGACATCCGCCTGCAGGCCCCCATCGTCTGGGCCGGCCAGCTGGCGCCCCAGACCCGGCTGCGGGTGGAAGGGGATCAGCTCAGCGGCCACGGGGTCTACTACCAGCGGGCGGCCAGCGCCGATCCCAAGTCGCGCCTCATCGAGCTGCGCCTCAAGCCGGAGGGGGGGCGCTTCATCATCGGCTCGCCGGTGCGGGTGGCGTTGCCGCTGGCGGAGCAGCAGACCATGTTGCTGCCGCGCGATGCCCTGGTGCTCAACACCGAGGGGAGCGTGGTCTATCAGGTGGAGCAGCACGGCGAGGAGCTCAAGGTAAACCGGGTGCCGGTGACAGTGCTGTTCGGCGACAGCCGGCAGGTGGCGGTGAGCGGGGCGCTCAAGCAGGGTGACAGGGTGGTGGTGCGCGGCGCCGGCAGCCTGCAGGATGGCGACAAGGTGGAGCTGTTTCGCGGCTGATATTGCTTGGTCACCATGAAAAACGGCTCCCGCGGGAGCCGTTTTTGTTGCTGGCAGGAGGGGCGATTACTCGACCATCATCACCTTGCAGGTGTTGGTGCTGCCGACGGTTTCCATCTTGTCGCCGTGGGTGAGCAATACCATGTCGCCGCTTTGCAGCAGCCCCTTGGCCTTGAGCACATCCAGCGCGTCGCGGCACACTTCGTAGACCGGCTTGGTCTCGTCGCCGTCAAACAGCACCGGAGTGACGCCGCGGTAGAGGTTGGTCCAGGCCAGGGTCTTGTTGTGCGGTGACAGGGCGAAGATCGGCAGGCCGGAGCTGATGCGGGACATCAGCAGCGGGGTGGTGCCCGACTCGGTCAGCGCCACGATTGCCTTGACCCCTTCCAGGTGGTTGGCCGCATACATGGTGGACATGGCAACCGCCTCTTCCACCGAGGTGAAGGTGTAGCTCATGCGGTGGTTGGAGACGTTCAGGCTCGGGTGCTTCTCGGCGCCCACGCAGACGCTGGCCATGGAGGTAACGGTCTCGATGGGGAACTGGCCGGCGGCGGTCTCGGCGGAGAGCATCACCGCATCGGTCCCGTCCAGCACGGCGTTGGCCACGTCCATCACTTCGGCACGGGTCGGCAGCGGCGCGTTGATCATCGACTCCATCATCTGGGTGGCGGTGATGACCACCCGGTTCAGGCGGCGGGAGTGGCGAATGAGCTTCTTCTGCACGCCGACCAGCTCGGGATCGCCGATTTCGACGCCCAGATCACCACGGGCCACCATGACGGCATCGGAGCCGAGGATGATGTCTTCCATCGCCTCGTCGGTGGCGACGGTTTCGGCGCGCTCGACCTTGGCCACGATCTTGGCGTTGGAGCCGGCTTCGCGGGCCAGCTCGCGGGCGTAACGCAGGTCATCGCCGCAGCGGGGGAAGGAGACGGCCAGGTAGTCCACGTTCATGCGGGCGGCGGTCTTGATGTCTTCCTTGTCCTTCTCGGTCAGGGCCGGGGCGGAGAGGCCGCCACCCTTCTTGTTGATACCCTTGTTGTTGGAGAGCGGACCGGCCACGGTGACCGTGGTGTAGATGCGGGTGCCTTCGACCTGCTCCACTTTCAGTTGCACGCGGCCGTCGTCCAGCAGCAGGATGTCGCCGGGCACCACGTCATTGGGCAGGCTCTTGTAGTCGATGCCGACCTGCTCCTGGCAGCCTTCACCCTTGCCGAGGGCGGCGTCGAGGATGAATTTGTCGCCGATGGCCAGATAGATCTTGCCGTCCTTGAAGGTGGAAACGCGGATCTTGGGGCCCTGCAGGTCGCCCATGATGGCGACGTGACGGCCCAGCTTGGCGGCGATGTCACGCACCTGGTTGGCGCGCAGGATGTGGTCTTCAGCAGTGCCGTGGGAGAAGTTCATCCGCACCATGTCGGCACCGGCACGGATGATCCCCTCGAGGATCCCTTCGCGATCGGTGGCCGGACCGAGTGTGGTTACAATCTTTGTACGTCTTGGCATGAAAGACTCCAGTTTTGAAGTTGATATGACTTGAGATACTGCCCCGTCAAGCGCATGACCCATTGCGCCCGCTTGCAAGCCATCTGGGTGGCTTTTGTTACTAAATTACAATACTACACCAAGGAAGGTGGCAGAGACAGCCGGGGGCCGGGGCCCCCGTTGTTCACGAAGAGTGGGGGGTATCAAAGCGGGATTCGCGCAAACCTTCTTTGACTTTCTTCAGGTTTTCGCGAAATTTCATGCCGCGGCGCAGGGTGAAACCGGTTGCCAGCACGTCCACCAGGGCGAGCTGGGCGATGCGCGAAGCCATCGGCATGTAGACATCGGTGTCTTCCGGCACGTCCATGGAGAGCACCAGGTTGCACTCGCGCGCCAGCGGGGAGTCCTTGGCGGTCATGCCGATGACGGTGGCGTCGTTTTCACGGGCCAGCGCGGCAATCTCCACCAGCGCCTTGGTGCGGCCGGTGTGGGAGATGAGCACCACCACGTCCCCTTCGCTGCTGTTGATGCAGCTCATGCGCATCATGACGATGTCGTCGAAGCTCACCACCGGGATGTTGAAGCGGAAGAACTTGTTCTGGGCATCGCGGGCGACGGCGGAGGAGGCCCCAAGGCCGAAGAAGCTGATCTTCTTGGACTGGGTCAGGATGTCGACGCAGCGATTGATGGCCGAGATGTCCAGGCTATTCTTGGCGGCATCGAGGCAGGCCATGGTGGATTCGAAGATCTTGGCGGTATAGGTATCGGGCCCGTCTTCTGCCTCCACGTGGCGGTTCACATAGGGCGTGCCGTTGGCCAGGCTCTGGGCCAGATGCAGTTTGAAATCGGGAAAGCCCTTGGTATCGAGCCGGCGACAGAAACGGTTGACGGTCGGTTCACTGACGTCAGCCATCTTGGCGAGGGTGGCGATACTGGAGTGGATGGCCGTCTGTGGGGAGGCCAGGATGACCTCGGCGACTTTACGCTCTGATTTACTGAAACTTTCCAAATTATTAGTAATTTTATCAAGGGTATTCATCATCACCACCAGGCGTTTTTGTAATTTAGCTTCAGTGTCTTTGCACTAAATTCATGGCTAAGCAGGTTTCCAATCAACTTGATGACTATACAAGACAAGCTCTTATCGAAACTAATCTCGGCCCTGCAAAGTATGACTCATGTCTAATTATTTCGTTGTTTTGGTTACAAACTTCCAGTCATTCCGTGAAAGCGCTTACAAATGTTGCAAAGCAACAACACTGTGAGCGGGCGCACAGTTGCACCCATCAAACGCGCCGCAAGGGGAGGGGCTCGGGTAGAATTGGCACCAAATAATAAGTGCGGGACGGTAACGGCCGCCCCGACCCCAGTAACGAAGGAGTTGTTTTATGCAGCATACCCATGCGCTGGTCGGCGACGTAGGCGGCACCAATGCCCGGTTGGCCCTGTGCGAGCTGGCAACCGGCACCATTTCCCAGGCCAAGACCTATTCCGGGCTGGCCCATCCCACTCTCGAAGCCGTGGTTCGCCTCTATCTGGATGAGCACAAGGTGCAGGTGGGCGAAGCCTGCATCGCCATCGCCTGTCCCATCAACGGCGACTGGGTCGCCATGACCAACCACAGCTGGGAGTTCTCCATCAGCGAGATGCAGGCCAATCTGGGTCTGACCCGGCTGCAGGTGATCAACGATTTTACCGCCGTCTCCATGGCGGTGCCCGTGCTGGAGGAGAGCGATCGCATCCAGCTGGGTGGCGCGTCCCCCGTGGCCGGCAAGCCTATCGCCATCTACGGGGCCGGCACCGGCCTTGGCGTCGCCCACCTGGTGCAGGCGGGTGAGCTGTGGCTGAGCCTGCCGGGCGAAGGTGGTCACGTGGACTTTGCCGCCAACAGCGAAGAGGAGGATGCGGTGCTGCAGGTGATGCGCGCCGAGCTGGGTCACGTCTCGGCCGAGCGGCTGCTCTCCGGCCCCGGCCTCGTCAACATCTACCGCGGTCTGGTGAAATCCGACGGCCGCGAGCCGCAGGCGTTCGAACCCAAAGACATCACCGAGCGCGCGCTGGCGGGCGAGTGCCTGGACTGCCGTCGCACCTTGAGCCTGTTCTGCGTGCTGATGGGCCGTTTTGCCGGCAACCTGGCGCTCAACATGGGCACCTTCGGCGGCGTCTACATCGCCGGTGGCATAGTGCCGCGCTTCCAGGAGTTCTTCATCGGCTCGGGTTTTCGGGTGGCCTTCGAGGACAAGGGGCGTTTCAAATCCTATCTCAAGGATATCCCGGTCTTCCTCATCACCCATGAAGGGCCGGGCCTGCTCGGTGCCGGTGCCTATCTGCGCCAGTCGCTGGGCATCAAGTTGTAAGCAACGACAGGGCGGGTGACGCAATGGCCATGGTTCAGCCTTGATTCAGTGACCATGGCGTAGAGTGTCCCTACGTACTCAAGAAGAGAGGGCGCCATAAGGAATTGGGACTTCTCTTCATCCGCTGGGTGCGTTTGTCACCTGACAAGCCTGAACTGTTTCACCGGCCCTTGCGGCCGGTTTTTTTATGCCCGCCGTTTACTGCCGGTCTGTTTTGCTGGCGACAGCCGGGTTTGTAAGAGGTTGTGGCGGGGCCACAATGCAGTGCGCCTGCCGGTTGGCAGGCGCACTGGGTGAACAGGAATGGGCTCAGGGCAGGTCGAGGGTGAAGCGGGCGCCGCCGAGCGGGGACTCGTCCACCATGATCTGGCCGCCGTAGCTGTGCACGATTTCGGTGACTACCGCCAGCCCGATCCCCTGGCCGGGGGAGCTGTCGGCGCGCACCCCGCGCTGGAAGATCTGCTGCGACTTGCCCGGGTCGATGCCGGGGCCGTCGTCCTCGATCTCGATCCGCAGCCGGTCGAGCCGGCGGCTCACCGTCACCTTGATCTCGCTGATGGCGAACTTGAAGGCGTTGTCGAGCAGGTTGCCCATCAGCTCCATCAGGTCCCCCTGCTCGCCGGCGAAGAAGACGTCGTCGTCGAACTTGAAGCGGGTCTGCAGCTTCTTGTGGCGATAGACCTTGGCGAGGCTGGCCAACAGCTTCTCGATGAGGGGCACCGGCTCGGTGCCCTTGCTGGCGAGGCGCTTGCGGCCGGTGACGGCGCGGCGCAGCTGGTACTGGATGATCTGATCCATGGTCAGGATCTGCTCATTGATGTTGTCGTGAATGTCGCGCCCGAGCTTGACCTCCTGCGCCGTCATCTGGATCAGCGCCAGCCGGGTTTTCAGACTGTGGGCCAGGTCGTTGAGGGCATGCTGGTAGCGCTGGGTCTGCTGGCGCTCGTTCTCCAGCAGCTGGTTAACCGACTCGGTCAGCGGCGTCAGCTCCCGCTCATAGTCGTTGGAGAGCGCCTCCCGCTTGCCGGCCCGGATCTCGTCGATCTGGCGCGCCATGGTGCGCAGGGAGCCCAGGCTCCAGAAGCTGGTGAGCAGCAGCAGAGCGCCGAGCAGGGCGTAGGCGAGCAGGGCCTGGCGGATGCACTGGTAGAGGTAGTCGCGGGTCTGCAGCAGGTAGCGCTTGGCCGAATCGACCATCACCACGTAATAGGTGGTGGGGCCGTCACCGTGGTTGCGCAAGAAGCGCAGGCTGTAGATGAAGTAGCTCTCGCCATTCTTGATGGTGAGGCGCTTGAAGAAGTAGTCCTGATCCAGCCCGCCCAGGTACTTCATCAGATCGTCGCAGATGGAGTCCTTGACCTGGATCACCTCCGGCATGTGCAGGCTGGACCAGCTCAGCTGGCCGTCGGCCCGACAGATCAGGGTGTCCAGGTTAGGGTCGATGGCATCCGGTGTGAGCCGGCCCAGATCCGTGCTGGCCTGGGCGTCCGGCATCTTGGAGGAGAACAGCTTGGAGAGGTTCTCCTGCATGCGGGTGCTGGCCTTCTGGGCCTGCTCATCGGTGTGGCCCAGATAGAGGATGTAGACCGAGAAGGACATGATGAACGCGATGACCAGCATGGCGCTCAACATCAGCTTGATGTGCAGCGAGCGGCGGATGAAGCGCATGGGGCGCGGCAGACGAAAGCCCATCAGCTGCACGACAGGTTGAAGATGTAGCCCTGGCGGCGGATGGTGGAGATGGGCTGGATGAGCCCCTCCGGATCCAGCTTCTTGCGCAGCCGGCTCACCATCACCTCTATGGTGTTGGGGTCCCCCTCGCCGTCGCCGTAGAGCTGATCCAGCAGTTGCTGCTTGGAGACCACCTGGCGGGCGTTGCGCATCAGGTATTCGAGGATCAGGTACTCAAAGCTGGTGAGCACCACCGGCGTACCGGCGATGGTCAGCTCCTTGCGGGAGAGATCCAGCTCGTAGTCGCCAGCCTTGACCCTGGGGGAGATGAAGCCGGCGCTGCGGCGCACCAGGGCGTTGAGGCGGGCCAGCAGCTCGTCCTTCTGGAACGGCTTGACCAGGTAGTCGTCCGCCCCCGCTTCCAACCCCTCCACCTTGTCCTGCCAGTTGCCACGGGCGGTCAATACGATGATGGGGAAGGGGATCTGCTGCTCGCGCAGCTGGCGGATGAGCTGCAGACCGTCCATGTCCGGCAGGCCCAGATCGATGATTGCCACGTCGATGGGGTAGTCGGCGGCGTAATGGAGCGCCACCTGGGCGCTCTCGGTGCTGTGCACCTGATTCTGGGCTTCGGTCAGCAGGGTGGTGAGGTGGTGATTGAGCAGCTTGTCGTCTTCGACCAACAAAATTTTCATAAGGTGCGCGATCATGGGGATCCAGGCTGTCAATTAGAGGGCTTATGACGGGGAGAGTCAATCCGGATCCTAACAGCCCCGCCTGTATCGGGACTGAATCAGCCCGCCATTATTCACAACCCAGTCATTAGCCGGTACGGGCCATGGCCGGTAGCTCGTCATCAGAGGTCTGCTGGCGCCACAACCTGGCATAGAGCCCCTCGCGAGCCAGCAGTTCATGGTGGCTGCCCGACTCCACTATCTGCCCCGCCTCCATCACCAGGATACGGTCCGCCTCGCGCAGGGTATTGAGGCGATGGGCGATGCTGATGAGGGTGCGGCCGCGGCGGATCGCCGCCATGTTGGCCATGATGGCCGCTTCCGACTCATAGTCGAGGGCCGAGGTGGCCTCGTCGAGCAGCAGGATCCTGGGGTTGACCAGCAGGGCGCGGGCCAGGGCGATGCGCTGGCGCTGCCCGCCCGACAGGCGGGCTCCCTTCTCTCCCACCTGTTGCTCGAAGCCCTGGGGCAGCTCGCGAATGAAGGTGAGGGCGCCGGCCAGCTGCGCCGCCTGCTCCAGCTCGGGCTGAGTGGCATCGGGGCGGCAGATGCGGATGTTGTCGGCGATGGTGCCGGAGAAGAGCACGCTTTCCTGCAGCACCACGCTCATGTTGCGGCGCAGGGAGACGGGATCGGCGATGGCGAGATCCATGTTGTCCACCAGCACCTGACCATGTTGGGGCACATAGAGCCGCTGCAACAAACGGGTGAGGGTGCTCTTGCCGCAGCCGGACGGGCCCGTGATGCCGATAAACTGCCCCGGCTCGATGGCGAAGGAGAGGTTGGCCAGCACCTCGGGGGCATCCGGCTGGTAACGAAAGCGGATGTGGCGAAACTCGATGGCGCCTTGAAGGGCAGGCACGGAGGCGAGCCCGTGGTTGCCATGCTCCGGTGCCTCGTCGAGGATGTCGCCGACTCGGCGCAGGGCGATCAGGGTGTGCTGAAAATCCTGCCACACCTGGGCAAGGCGCAGCACCGGCTGGGTGACGTGGCCGGCCAGCATGTTGAAGGCGACCAGCTCCCCCGGGCTCATGCGACCGTTCAGTACCTCGCCGACCCCAAGCCAGAGCAGCAGGGCGGCGGTGAGCTTTTGTACCAGGTCGATACCCTGGCCGGCCGCCAGTCCCACCTTCTTGGCCTGAAAGCCACGCCTGAGCTGACGCGCCAGCAGGCGTTGCCACTCCTGGTAGAAGCGGCGTTCGGTGGCCGTGGTCTTGATGGTTTCGATGCCAGTGACCGCCTCGGTCAGGAAGCTGGTGGCATCGGCATCCGCCTGATACTCCGCCTCGACCTTCTTGCGCACCAGGGGGCCTATCAGCAGCCAGAGCAGGAAGTAGATCAGCAGCGAGCCCAGCACGCAGGCGGTCAGGCGCGGGGCATAGTGAAACATGACCCCGACGAACAGCAGAATGAACAGCAGATCCAGCACCAGCATCAGGGTCGAGCCGGTGAGGAATTGGCGGATCTGGGCCATCTCCTTGACCCGGGCGATGATCTGGCCGGTCTGGCGGGTCTTGAAGTAGCCGATGGGCAGTCCGACCAGATGGCGATAGAGCTTGCCGGAGAGCTCGGCATTGACCTGGTTGGCCAGATGGCCGAACACCTGGCCGCGCAGAAAGCCGTAGAGCGGCTCGGCGCAGGCCAGTGCCACCATGGCCAGAGCCAGCACGTGCAGGCTGCCGAGGCTGCGTCCCACCAGCACCTTGTCGATGATGTTCTCGAACAGCAGCGGGCTGGCGAGGGCGATGAGCTGCAGCAGAATGGCGAAGCAGAAGACGTCCCGCAGCTGTTTCTGCTGGCGCAGCACCGCCGGGCTGAACCAGCCCAGCCCGAACTTGACCTCGGCCGGGGTGAGATCCTGCTGGGCCAGCAACAGAAAGTGCCACTGCGCCGCCTCGGCTTGGCTCGGCAGCGGCTGCAGGCTGCTGGTGCCGCTGGCGGGATCAAACAGCTGCCAGCCCGCTGGCGTGATGGCAGTGATGGTGTACCAGCGGCCATCCCGCTTGAGCAAGGCCGGCAGCGGCAGCGCCGCGAGCGGGCAGCCAGGCCCCTGTGACAGGGCACTGCGCAGGCCAAGGTGGGCGGCGGCTTCCCGCACCGTCAGGTCGGGCGGTGCCAGATCGCAACCCAGGGCGTGGGCCAGCTGATCGGCATCGGCGGTCAGCATCAGTTGATGGGCCGCGTGGGTGAGGGCGGCGAGGGCGCCATTGGCGACGGGAGTGCGGTCGGCGGCGTGGGTCTGATCCATCTTCATCGCTCCCGCAGCGCCTCGGCCTGATACTCGCGAATGGGGCTCAGCAGGTAGTCGATGACCCGGCGCCGGTCGGTCTTGATCTCCGCCACCACCGACATGCCCGGAGTGAGCCTGACGGGCTGGTTGTCGATCAGCATCTCGCCCTGGCTCAGCTTGACCCTGGCGGCAAAGACCAGCCCCAGCTGCTCATCGGCGGTGGCGTCGCGCGACACGCTCACCAGCTCGCCATCTATGGTGCCGTAGCGGGTGTAGGGGAAGGCGTCCACCTTGATGCTCACCGCCTGCCCCTCGTGCACGAAGCCGATGTCCTTGTTGAGGATCTTCACCTCGGCGAGCTGTACCCCCTCGTTGGGTACGATGACCAGCAACTGCTGGGCCGGCTGCACCACGGCGCCCTGGGTGTGGATGGCCAGCTGTTGTACCGTGCCGGCCACGGGGGCGCGGATCACCTCCAGGTGCTCCCGCTCGCGCAGCTTGGCGAGCTCCTGCTCGATGGCGGTGAGCTGCAGCCTGGCCTGCTGGCGCTTCTCGATCCACTCCCGTTGTTTCTGTGCCTTGAAGCCGGCCAGCCGCTCCTGCAGGCTCTGCTGCTGGGATTGCAGCACCTCCAGCTCCGCCCGCTGCTGGGCGAGCTGGCGCTGGGTCTCCAGCAGCTCTTTTTCCTGCTCCAGATACTCCACCCGGGAGATGGCCTGGGACTGGCTCAGGGTCTGACGGGCCTGCAGGCGGGGCCGGATGTTGGCCAGCAGGGTAGTGAGGGAGGCCATGTCGCCTCGTCTGGCGGCCTGGTTGGCCTGGTTGACCCCGAGTTCGGCCTGCAGATTGCTGAGGGTACTGTGAAATTCGTGCAGCTCGCTCTGGTAGTTCTCCACCAGTGCCTGCTGCTGCTCCGGGGTGAGCCTGGCATAGTCCGGATGCTGGTCGGGCGCCTGCTCCCGGTAGAGCGCCTGATAGCGGATCAGCGTCTGGTACTGGAAGGCCTGCTGCTGGCGCAAGCGGCTCAGATCCTGGCTGACCCCTAGCGTATTGAGGGTCAGCAGCGGCGCATCGGCGGCCACCACCTGACCGTCTTCCACGTGGATGGTCACCACCCTGGCCTGCTCGTAGGACTGGATCAGCTGGCTGCGGCCAAGCACCAGCAGGCGGCCGCTGGCGGTGGCCTGGATGTCGAGCTCGCCCCAGCAGGCCCACAGCAGGGTCAGCAGCACGCCGGCACTGAGGGTCAGCGCCGTGATGCGGGCAAAGGGAGAGGGGGGCGTCTCGGCCAGCGCCAGGTGGGCCGGCAGAAAGCCGTAGTGGGTATCCGCCTGCCGGGGTGGACGGGGTTGGCGCCAGCGGGCCAGCCAGGTTCGCAGATTCATGGGGTCTCCTCGTGCAAGTCCTGCTGCAGCCGCCACAAGCGGGCGTAGTGCTCTCCTCGCGCCAGCAGGCTGGCGTGGTCGCCCTGCTCCACTATCTTGCCGCGCTGCAGGACTATGATGCGGTCGCACTGGCGCACGGTGGAGAGACGGTGGGCAATGGTGATGACGGTGCGGCCGCAGGCGATCTGGCGCATGTTGCGCTGGATCAGGGCCTGCGACTCATCGTCGAGGGCGCTGGTGGCCTCGTCGAAGATGAGGATCCTGGGGTCGGCCAGCAGGGTGCGAGCGATGGCGAGGCGCTGGCGCTGGCCGCCGGAGAGCGAGCTGCCCCCCTCCGCCAGCACTGTGTCATAGCCAAGGGGCAGCCGCAGAATGAAGTCGTGGGCGCCGGCCAGGGTGGCGGCCCGGATGATCTGGTCCAGGCTGGCATGGGGCACCGACTGGGCGATGTTGTCCCGAACCGACTTGTTGAACAGGTGGTTCTCCTGCAGCACCACCCCCATCTGCTGGCGCAGGTGGTGGAGGGGGAGCTGGCGGATGGGCTGGCCGTCGATGAAGATCTCGCCCTGCTCGGGCTGATAGAGGCGCAGCAGCAGCCTGGCCAGGGTGCTCTTGCCCGAACCTGAGCCGCCGACCACCCCCAGCGTTTCGCCGGGCGCTATGGTCAGGGAGAGATCATCGATGATGAGGGGGGCGTCCGGCTGATAGCGAAAGCGCACCCGCTCCAGTTGAATGGCGCCGGCACTGACGTGACCCGCGCCGTCACGCTGATGCTCGGGGGGCAGGTTGAGCATGTCACCCAATTTGTCCACCGCGATCCGGGTCTGGATGAACTGGCCCCACAGCTCCACCAGCCGTGACAGGGGCTGGGCCACGTGGCCGGCCATCATGTTGAAGGCGATGAGCTGGCCTATGGTGAGCTGCAGGCTGATCACCTCGCTCGCACCGAGCCAGAGCACGCCGGCGCTCACCAGTTTTTGCAGCCACATGACACCGTGCTGGGAGGCGTTGTTGAGCTGCTGCACCCGGTAACCGGCGGTCACCATCTGGCTGGTCTGCTCATCCCAGCGCCGCACGAAGCGCGGCTCCAGCGCCAGGCTCTTGAGGGTCTCGGCGCCGGCGACCGTCTCGTTCAAGAAGGCGGTATTGGCGGCGGCGTGGCCGAACTGCTGTTCGACCGCTTGCTGCATGCGCGGCGTGATCCACCAGGCGATCAGCACATAGGCGGGGATGGAGAGCAGGATCACCAGAGTCAGCATGCCGGAGAGGCTGGCCATGACCGCCAGGAAGACGAACATGAACAGCACGTCCACCGTCAGGGTGAACATGGTGCCAGTCAGGAACTCGCGGATGGTGTTGAGCTCCTGTACCCGGGTCACTATGGCCCCCACCTGGCGGCTCTTGAAATAGAGCAGGGGCAGGGCAAACAGGTGCTGCACCATGCGCAGGCCGAGCTGGATGTCGATCCGGTTGGCGGTGTGGGCGTACTGATACTCCCGCAACCCGCGCAGGCAGACCTCCACCAATGCGGTGATCAGCAGCCCGAACACCAGCACGTCCAGTGTCGACCAGGCCTGATGCACCAGCACCTTGTCCATGACGACCTGAAAAAAGAGCGGGGAGATCAGCGCCAGGAGCTGCAAGACCAGTGAAAAGAGCAGTATCTCCCCCAGCAGCCGCTTCTGCTGCAGGAAGGCGGGAATGAACCAGCGGATGTCAAAGCGGCTCTGTTGCCTGCGCACTTCATAGACACACCCGTTCCAGCGAGCCAGCAACTCCTGCTGGCCGATGATTTGCGGGTTGCCGACGGCGGGGTCCAGGATCAGGGCCTGTTCCCCCTGGCGCTGGGCCAGCACGAAGGGGGCGCCGCTGTCACTGAGCAGCACCAGGGGGAGCGTCTGTTTGGCGAGTTTGCGGGGAGCAATGTGACGTTGGCGGATCCGGCTGTCGGTCTGCTGCTGCAGCCTATCGATAATAATATCAAAGGGTTCGTCTGGCGTGATATCTATATCTTTAGGGGGACAGCCCAATAATCCGGTAATAATCTTCAAGCATGCCAAAACAGACTCGTCATGCGCAGTCATAATATACCCCGTTGCCGCGTTTAAACCCCTCCTGTTTATATGGGGCAAGGTGACCTGTTGCAGGCAGGGCGCGCATACTAACGAGCCGATAATTCCCTGTCAAATTTTATATACACTGACAAACTCCATAATAAATTATTGAGTCCATATATCCTGACGTGTTCCCAGGAGGTGTGCCTCAATTAACCTTAATGAGTTCATTGATATTTATTTTGACGTAATTACTCTATTTTTGAATCATTGTTTAATTGAACCGGCTAATATTTTCAAATATGGTAAATATAGCGAAAAATGAGATGTTAGCGCCATGTTGATTTATCTTTGGCGGGATTTTTGTTTTTTGTTTTACCTTATATTTATTGATAATGGAATTTATATGACAGAGCAGTTTGTACAGACAGTATCCAGCGTCAACTACAACAAGGGTATTTTTTCCCTCTATTTCGTCGGCCAAGATCCGCTCAAGATGGCGCAGGGCGTCATGGCGGAAAGTGACAATGAGCTGGCGCTGAAACAGACGGTCCACATGCCGGCTGCTGGCTTTATGTATATGGTTTCAATGATAAAAAACATGCTTGAAGACCCGCGCATGGCCGCCGAGTTCGACAAGCTGATTGCCGCAGGCCTGATCCCGGCCGCCCCTGCCGATGCGCAGGAAAGCGCTCCTGCCGCCACAGCACAGGCTGCACCGCGCAAGAAGAAATAAATTTCCGGTTTGGGGAGTCAATGCACTTGGTATTGCAACCAACGGAACCGAACTGGCAACAAAAACAACATATGTTGGGAGGAGTCATGCTGCTCAGTCAGCACTCCTCTCTCCATCGGCGTTATTCCGTCGCCGAGTGGCAGCAACGTATATTGCCAGCATTTGAGTTGAACCAGTTCTGCTATTATGAAGACTCACACGGACGCCCGGTTGCATTTTGTAACTGGGCGTTTGTCTCTTTATCCATTCGTAACACCTTGCTGGCCGCCGAGCGCGAGCTGATCCGTGAGGATTGGCAATCCGGCGACCATATTTTTATTCCGGAGATGATAGCGCCATACGGACATGCCCGCGCCGTGGTGAGCGATCTGCGTCGCCGGATATTCTTGCCATGGAAAGGGCAGCGGGTCTGCACCGTGCGTGGTCATGTTCATGCCGAGCATGGTCAATGTGTTCGCAGGGTGCAGTGGTTTTCCATTTAATCATAATGAGTTAATACATGGGAAAGAGTGTATGGAGAAGTATTGAGTACTTCTTTACCGGTAATTACACGGCAGATGACGGAAACAATGATATCGATGCCTATGGCTTTGGTGGCGTCATCCGTGCCTATGGTGGTGACGACACCATCAGGGTCGGATCCATCGGTGCGACCGTCTATACCGGTACGGGCAACGACAGCGTCTATGGCGGTGCCGCCTATCTCAAGGTGGTTGACGACTCCGGCAACCTGACCGTCAAGGGGGCGGCGGGTTACGCCGACATCAGCAAGTCCCAGTCCGGCAACGTTCACTTTGCCGGTGCCAGCGGGGCGACCAACATCGATCACCAGGGGCGCGACGGCGACATCCGCTATCAGGGGGCGGCGCTGGCCAACTTCCTGACCCGCAAGGGGATCAGCGGCAACGTCAGCTTCGAGGGGGCCGGCGGCTACAACAAGCTCTGGCACCAGACCGACCGCGGCGATCTGAGCTACAGCGGCGCCGGGGCGGCCAACAAGCTGGACCGCACCTGGCACAGCCAGTATCAGGGCTCGCAGGGCAATATCCACTTCTCGGGGGCCGGTGCGGCCAACATCATCAGCTCCCTGGTGGAGTCCGGCAACATCACCCTGAACGGGGCCGGTGCCTACAACAAGGTGTTCCGCAAGGGGCGTGAGGGAGATATCAGCTTCAACGGAGCCGGCGGCTGGAACGAGCTCTCCCGGCTGCGCAACGAGCAGGACGAGTACCTGCAGACCCGTGGCGACATCCACTTCAACGGGGCCGGTGGTTACAACCGGCTGCTGTCGGACGTGGCCGAGGGCAACATCCACTTCAAGGGGGCGGGGGGTTACAACCATCTCTCCCGCAAGGGCTCGGACAGTGACAGCTCACCCTTCGCCGGCGCCCGTGCCGACGAGATCGCGCTGACTACCGCCACCATGGGCGGCAGCTGGATCAACCAGTCCCAGGCCGTCACGGCCATCAAGTCCAGCCTGCAGCCCAATACCTACCTGTTTGCCTTCTTCGATGGCATGTACACCAAGATCAACCGGGTAGAGCTCTCCAACGATGGCGCGAGTGGAGCCCTGCGCTATCACGCCACCTCCTGGTACAAGGAGGGGAACCAGCTCGACGGGCTGGCCGGTCGTCAGATCGACGAGCACAACGGCTTCATCTCGACGCAAACCGACGGCGCCTATCGGCTGAGCGATCTGGTGTTCGAGCGGCGCCAGCGCATCAAGCTGGAGGCGGTGGAAGCGGATCTGACCGAAAACAGCTGGATCAACTACGGTGGCGGGGTGAACGTGGCGGCGGCCGACGTGACGCTCTCCAGCGCCAAGATGAGCGGTTACGCCATTTTTGAGGATGGCACCAAGGTCGACGTGAGCGCACTGAAATCCCGGGTGCAGGCCAATACCTATGTGTTTGCCAAGCAGCTTGGTCCCTACACCAAGATAGTGGTGGTAGAGCTGGCCAACGACCGGGAGACCGGGGCGCTCAAGTACCTCGCCAAGGCCTGGTACAAGGAGGGCAACCACCTGGCGGGGCTGGCCGATCAGGTCATCTCCGAGCGTACCGGCTTCACCGCCATGGGGACGGGGGGCTACTCCTTGAGCGAGGTGCGCTACCAGCTCGACACCGTCACGGCCGTGTCGGATCGACTGCCGGCCACCCGCGAGTTCTCCAGCCAGCTGCTGCTGCCCCGTCAGCAAAGTGGCGGCAAGAGCAAGGGTGACATCTTCTTTGACGGCGCCGGTGGCGGCAACGTCATCGAATCCGACGTGACCGAGGGCAACATCCATTTCAACGGTGCCGGTGCGGCCAACGTGCTGATCAAGCGCGGTCAGCGCGGCGATCTGGTGTTCCGTGGGGCGGGCCTTGCCAACGTGCTGGTCCACCAGGGGGCCCAGGGCCGGATGGATGTCTATGCCGCCGGTGCGGCCAACGTGCTGGTGCGCAGCGGGGATGGCGAGTACCTGGCCCGTCTGCTGGCCTATGGCAACATCTCGGTGCAGCAGGGCCGTGGCGACAGCCAGGTGGTCATGCTGGGCGGTTACAACACCCATACCCAGCTGGGCGATGGCCAGGGGCTGTGGCTGGCGGGGGGCGGTTTCAACCTGCTGACCCAGGTCGGCAACGGCCGGCTCGATGCCCTGTCGGTGGGCGGTGCCAACGTGCTGACCAAGTTCGGCGCGGGTCAGCTGACGGCCGGACTGCTGGGCGGGGCCAACGTGTTGACTCACGTCACCCAGGGGGACGAGGCTGCTGATACCCGCGCCGTGCTGCTGGGGGGCGCCAACGTGCTGACCAAGAAGGGCAACGGCAAGGTACAGGCCATTCTGGGGGGCGGCGCCAACGTGCTGACCCAGATTGGTCAGGGGGATACCCAGGCGCTGCTGCTGGGGGCTGCCAACGTGCTGACCCGGGTCGGTGATGGCGATCTCTCCACCGTGATGCTGGGGGGCGCCAACGTGCTGACCCATGTCGGCAATGGCGACACCCTGGGTGTGATGGGGGCCGCCGGCAACCTGTTTACCAAGGTGGGCGACGGCACGGCCATTGCCGCCATGATCGGCGCCGGCAACCTGTTTACCCAGATAGGCCAAGGCGATGCCTGGGCCCTGATGGGCGGGGTGGCCAACGTCTTCACCAAGGTGGGCGATGGCAATGCACTGGCGCTGATGGTGGCCAAGGCCAACGTCTTCACCCATATCGGTGACGGCCTGACCGTAGCGCTGATGCTGGCCCAGGGCAACCTGGCGACCAAGGTGGGCAACGGCATGACGCTGGCCGCCATGGTGGGCAATGCCAACGTCTTCACCCACGTCGGTGCTGGCGAGACCTTCGCCGCCATGCTGGGGCAGGCCAACCTGTTCACCAAGGTGGGGGATGGCCTGACGGCCGCGCTGATGATCGGCAAGGCCAACGTCTACAGCCACATCGGCAACGGCACCAGCCTGGGGTTGTTTGCCGGCGAGCTGAACGTGATGACCAAGGTGGGCAACGGCACCACGCTGGCAGCCCTGTTCGGCAAGGCCAACATAGTGACCCATGTCGGCAGCGGTCTGACCGGCGTACTGGCGCTGGGCAAGGCCAACATCATCACCAAGGTGGGGGATGACTTCCTCGGCGCCATCGCCAAGGCCGATGCCAACGTGCTGACCCATGTGGGCAATGGCACCACCGCCGGCGTGCTGTGGGGCAAGGGCAACCTGCTGACCAAGATAGGTGACGGCACCACGGTGGGCCTGCTCATCTCAGAGGTGGGCAACGTGATGACCCACGTCGGGGCCGGCAGCACCATAGGCCTGGCCAAGGGGCGCGCCAACCTTATCACCAAGGTGGGTGACGGGCTGGTGGTGCAGGGCGCCTGGGGCGACGTCAACCTGCTGACCCAGGTCGGCAACGGCGATCGCTACAGCTTCGCCAAGGGCCGCGCCAACGTGCTGACCAAGGTGGGGGATGGCAGTGAAGTGGCCGTGCTGCAAGGGGAGGCCAACCTGGTCACCCAGATCGGCAACGGCGATGGCTACACCGGCGCCTGGGGCAAGGCCAACGTCATCACCAAGGTGGGGGATGGTCGTCAGGTCGTGCTGGCCAAGGGCGATGCGAACATAGTGACCCAGGTCGGGGATGGCGAAGGCTATCAGGCGCTGCTTGGCAAGGCCAACATCGTCACCCGGGTGGGGGACGGCATCCAGGTCACCCTCGCCAAGGGGGAGGTCAATCAGACCACCACGGTCGGGGACGGTCTGAGCGTGACGGCCGCCTACGGCAAGTTCAACAACAACGTCAAGGTAGGTGACGGCACCACAGTCAACCTGGCCTGGGGTGACTACAACCTCAACACCAAGGTGGGGAACGGCCTCAACATCGCTGTCATGAAAGGCAAGGGCAATGCCAATGTCCAGATCGGCGACGGGCTGGACATCACGGCCGCCTATGCCCGCCACAACGTGGCCATCAAGATCGGCAACGGCGACTTCTACAGCCTGGCCATCGCCAGCAGCAATACCAGCAGCAACAAGCTCGGCACCCTGTTTGACAACATCAAGCAGACCCTGCTCGGCAGCGCGGGCAACCAGGCCATCAACTATCTGGTGCAGGGCGATGAACATGGCCCGATCAAGACCCCGCAAGCGGCCAGCCTGGGCGAGGTACAGGGACTGAGCGGCTTTGGTCTGGACGAGATTGGCGAGGTGAAATCCTCCCTGGCCGGCAGTCTGACCGGCAAGGTGAGCCAGGCCGGCGAGCGCGACGAGCAGGCCATGGACAAGGCGCTGCAGCTCGATGAGCAGGGGCTGGCCCGAGGGGGCGAGAACCTCATCGTCAACGGCGATTTCGAACAGGGTGCGCACGGCTGGCAACATGCCGGCGCCGGCATCGAGGCCGATTTTTCCGCCGCCACCTACGGGCTGGCGACCGACGGGCACGGTGCCCGGGTCAGCGAACTGTCGACTGACCGCAATACCCAGATTTCTCAGGATCTTGCCGGCCTCAAGGCGGGCGAGACCGTCAACCTGACATTTGATTTTGCCCGTCGGGCCAATATTTCCCTGCAACACGGCATCGAGGTGCTGTGGAATGGCGAGCGGGTGTTTGCCAGCGAAGGGGACGCCAGCAGTTGGCAGAGCAAGGCGCTGACGCTGACGGCCAGAGAGGGTGCCAATACCCTGGCGTTCCGCGGTACCGGTGAGAACAACGGCCTTGGCTACCTGCTCGACAACGTGGTGGCCACCGCCGCCGGCAAGGCCGAGATAGGCCAGGTCAGCGCCCAGCTGGCACAAGACGACAACGCCGCCCGGGCGAGAGGCGATCAGGCGAGTGCCGATGCCGACAAACAGCGGCTCGAGCAGGAGAAGGCGCAGCAGCTGGCCGCCATCGCCGGGAGCCAGTCCCAGCTGGAGGCTACCGACCAGCAGAAGCTGGCGGAGAATGGCCAGCAGCAGCGTGCCGCCATCGAGGCGGAAGCCCGCGACATGACGGGGCAGCTCGATACGCTGGCCCGCCAGTTTGACCAGGTCAGATCCCCTGACGCGGCGAGCGAGCCGTCCGGCCAGCATTGGCGCACCGGCTTTGCCGACCACCTGCTGAGCACGGTTCAGGAAGATCTGGACGATGCCGGCAGCACGGCCGGCACGGCGATCGAAGATGCCAGGCTCCGCCATGAGGCGCAGCATCAGCAGGTCGATAGCGCGCTGGCCAAGTCCAAGACGGGTCAGCAGCGCAGCGAACAGCTGCAAGGTGACGCCGAGGCGGCTGGCCAGCAGCGGGCCGCCCAGGCCGAACAGCGCCGTCTCGACGCGCTGGCTCGCCAGGGAGAGGCCGCATCGCGGCAGCAGCAGGGCGAAGCGAGTGCCAGCCAGGCGCAGCTCGCCGGCGAGCAGGCGGCCAGCCAGGCCGGTTTGCAGGCCAACCAGGCCAAACAGAATGCGGCGAGCCTCAAGCAGAGCGGCGACAAGCCGAGCCGCCAGGGGGCCCAGCCCTCGGTCACCGCACAGCCCCTGCCGCAGGCCGGCGAGCTGGATGTGCCTGCCGTCGGCACCGTGTCGGCTCCTGATGAGGTCCAACCCTCGGCCATCGACACTGCCACCGGGCTGAGCGAGCAGGAGCAGTCCGCCCTCGACGGGGCGCTGGCGGCGGTCAACCGCCTGCAGATCAATGCCGGGATCCGTCAACCGACGACACCACCGGTGGCCCCGACTCCAACGCCGACCCCAACACCGAGCCTGGTGCAGGAGGAGGCGCACGCGACAGCCACGGCGAGCAAGCCGGTGCAGCAGCATGAGGTACTGGCCACGGCGGCCGTGGATCTCACCGGCCTGCATGGCCCCCGCACGGGCAGCAAGGCCGTGCCTGAGTTCAGCAGTCACTTCAACGGTTCCTCCATCGGCATCGAGAACGAGCTGACGGGGCTGGTGGTGGCGCTGCCGAAGAACTCGGCACAGAAGTTTGGCTACGTGCACGACGCGGCAGGCAATCCGCTGTTCATGCTGACCAAGGACATGAACCAGGGGGGATACACCAATCCCGCCGGAATAAGCGATGTCAAAGGGATCAACCAGTGGCAGACCCATACCATCGAGCTGGTGACCTACCCAAGCGAGATGCAGGACCAGCAGGCGGTGGAAGCGCGCAAGGAGGCCATGCTCTGGCTTGCCAGAGAGTTCACCCAGCACATCAGCCAGACCAACCATACCAGGCTCTCTGATCTGGTGAGCGAGGATGGTCGCTTCACCCTGGTCATCTCCAATGCCAACCACGTGATCGCCGCCGGCAATGGCGCCGCCCGTGACGGTCAGGGGCAGACCATCGGCATGACGCCGAGCGGCCAGCAGGCGACCGTGGCGGTCAGTGCCAAGGAGTTTGGTACCGGCTCGTCCCAGGAGATCCGGCTGCTGGAGTCCGCTCCCTGGTATCACCCCGAGCTGAAGGAGCTGTTGCTGTCCAACACGGCCAATGTGCAGTGGGAGGATGCGGCCACCGCACAGAATGTGTTTGCCTACCTCACCTCCATTTACGGCAAGACGGCCGATCTGGCCCGGGAATACGGCATTCACATCAATGATTGGGATCCGCTGGCCGAGGGGATCACGCCCAACGCGCAGGGGTTGACCGATCCCAAGGTGAAGAATGCCTGGGAAATCTTGCCGAGAACCAAGCCGGTGGCCATGTTGGCGCTGCTCAGTGCCCATGACCGCAAGCTGGTGTCCGAGCAGATCCTGGCGACCCTCAAGTCGGCCTATTCACCGGCGCTGGCACAGAACATCTATGACTACTTCAAGTTTGGTGGTGAGGTGGCCGGGCATGGCATCAACAATGCGACCACGGGGGATGGCAAGCACCCGGAACCGGCGATCCTGTTCGAGTTCCGTCAGGTGCCGAACGAGCTGAGCCAGTTTGTGCCAAAGTCGGAGTCGACCGCCAGGGTGGAGGTGAAGACCCTCGACCAGTTCGACCCGGTCAGTCGCCGCACCATAGTGGCGGCGGTCAACAACCTGGTCGAGCAGAGCGCGGACTTCGACAGCTGGTATCAGGCCTATCGGGAGAGCCAGGGGCTGCCGCCGGTCAAGAATGCCAAGAAGGTGGCCTCTGCCAACCACAAGGCCGAGTGGGTGATGGCCAACCATGCCGAGGCATGGAGCCAGCTCACCGCCGAGCATCAAGCGGAGGATGCAAACGGACTGCAGGCCCTGGGCAGCCACAAGCCGGGGGACCAGAGCCCGGGCGCGGCGGATGCCGATACGGCGCCGCTGGACAAGCAGCCGCTCAACCCGCTGACCCGCTTCCTCAACGACAACCTCTACGGCACCCGCGATGAGCGGCGCCAGGTGGGCGACATCACCCGCCAACTGCTCGACCATGCGGTGAGCAATGGCGAGGCCGAGCAGGTGACCCTGCAAGGGGACGCCGGCCGTCTGTCCGGTTACCTGCACAAGGGGGCCGAGCGGCCAGGGACGCCGCAGGATGGCAAGCCCGAGGTGGTGCTGTTCCTGCACGGTTCGGGCTCCTCCGCCGAGGAGCAGGCCGATGCGGTTCGCAGCCACTACCAGAAGCAGGGCATCGACATGCTGGCGGTCAACCTGCGCGGCTATGGGGCCAGCGATGGCGGTCCCAGCGAGCAGGGGGTCTACCAGGATGCCCGCACCATGTTCCGCTATCTGGTGGAAGAGCGTGGGGTGGCCCCTGGCAAGATCCTGATCCATGGCTACTCCATGGGCGGCCCCATCGCCGCCGATCTGGCCCGTTATGCCGCAGAGCAGGGCAAGCCGGTGGGCGGGCTGCTGCTCGATCGCCCCATGCCCAGCATGAGCAAGGCGATCAAGGCCCACGAGCTGCCCAACCCGGGCGGTCTGGTGGGGGCGATCGCCAAGGCGATCAACGGTCGTTTCTCGGTGGAGAAAAACCTCGACGGCCTGCCCAAGAGCACGCCCATCATGCTGCTGACCGACAACGAAGGGCTTGGCAGCGAAGGGGAAAAACTACGGGCCAAGCTGGCCGTGGCCGGTTATCAAGTCAGCGGTGAGCAGACCTTCTATGGCCATCTGGCCAGCAACCGCCTGATGGGCCAGTACGCCGAGCAGATCGTGGGTGACTTGTTCAACCGCACGCCGCCGGCTGCAGACATTGAGGCGCCGCTCAAGGGCATCGAGGCCATCAGGCGCGATCTCAAGCGCTACCAGGAGGCGCTCACCCCGCAGGTGGGCAGCAACGGGGCGACCAGAGACATCCGTACCACCAAGACCTTCCTGGCCGGATATCAGCAAGGGCTGGCCGGCAAGGTGGTCGAGGGCTTCCAGTCCGACATGAGCATGACCCGGCTGGTGGACCTGTTCGTCCAGCCGACCCTGACGCCACAGCAGCAGGGGGCGCTGGCCTGGGAGATCGAAAACCGGGCGCTCAAGAGCACCATCAAACCCAGGATTGAGCAGTCCAACCGTCTGTTCCGCGACGTGGCCTCGCAAGGTGGCGCGGATCCATATGCCAGAGAGCATCTGGCTCCCCAGCTGTTGCTGCTCAATCTGGCGGATGACGGCTTCGGCGGGCGCTGCGATCCCCTCTCCAAGCTGGTGTTGGTCGCCAAGCAGCTGGAGAGCGAGGGGCAACCCGATCTGGCGCGGCGCATGATGGAGAAGCTCTACTCCGCAGCGGCGGTCATCAACAACCCGGATCGCTACTCGGCTACCGAGCTGGACAACGCCCGTAAGCTGGTGGGCAGCCTGGCGGAGATCCACACCAACACGCCGGCTGCCTACAACTACGACAGCCTGCGCAGCATCAAGTACGACATCGTCAAGGAGAAGTGGGAGGGCAAGAGTGCCATCTCGCTCGATACCGTGCTCACCAAGCTGACTGCCAAGGGCAGCGATGCCCCTGTGTTGCTGGAGCTGGATGCGCCGGGCCACGCCATGGCTGCCTGGGCCAAGCAGGGAGAGTCTGGCCGGATCTATGGCTTCTACGATCCCAATGCCGGCATCGTCGAATTCTCCTCCGCCGAGAAGTTCAGTCGTTACATGACCCGCTTCTTCGGCAAAGAGGGGCTGGACATGGCCAACGGCTACCACCTCAAGCCGGGGCCGGATGGCAAGCCGCTGTTCTTCAGGGTCAGCGAGATGAACGGCGCCGAGCTCGCCCGCTTCAAGCCGTCCAAGGATCTGGCCAACAAGGTCACCCTGCAGGAGATCCTGCAGTTGCCGGTATTTGACGAGAGTCCGATGGCGGAGCTGCCGGGCAAAACGGGGGTGACGGAGCGCACAGCCAGGCTGTTTGCCGACGTCTACAGCCCGGAAGAGCTGAAAAAAGCTGCCCAGGTCTTTGCCAAGCCCATTGGCGAGTCTTATCAGCAGATCCTGGATCAGCTCGCCACGCTGCACGGTGCCAGCGGACAGGCCAAGGTAGAAGCCGCATTGCGGTTGAACAATCTGATCGACGACTACCTGGTCAAGCACGAAGGTTCCGGCAGAAATCCGGCGCTGAGCAAGCTGCAGAGTCAGCTTCACGGAAATCTCTATCGTGGCGAGCTGGCCTCGTTGCAGGCCGAGGTGACGGCACTGGCCAAGACCCGCCCGGACCTGGCTGCCATTGTCATCGGCAAGGCCGCCGAAGAGGCGCAGGGCCAGCACCCGGGTCTCACCCAGATGGTGCTGCGCTGGGCGGCGCAAGACCCTTATCTGGCGGCCAAGGCCGGATACCAGGGGGTCGTGCCGGCGGATCTGCCGTTTGAGGCCAGATTCCACGTCGTCCTCGGCGAGCAGCATGACAATCTGAAGAAGTGGCTGAGCGAAGCCCAGGGGGAGGGACTGCTGAGCCGTGCCGTGCTGGACGACACCAGCAAGGTGCTGCATCTGGGTTACTCCTACCAGGAGCTGCAGGACATGACGGGGGAGCAGTCCGCCCAGATGGCGGTCTACTTCATCAAGGAGGCCGCCAAGCAGGCAGCCCCCGGATCTGAGCTCTCCGCCGAGCTCATCATGCTGGACAAGTTCGGTGACCGTCGTTACCTCGGCGAGCTGGAGTCCCGCCGTATCGCGCAGGTCGAGAACATCTATCACAGCAGCAAGCAGACCGATGTGGCGGCCTGGGATGCCCGCTATGGTGGCGATGCCCTGCGGACGCTGAACAACCAGCTGGACGGCGAGAGCACGCTGGCCGGACAGCTGTCGCGCCTGCTGGATAACCGTAACGGTCTGCTGATCGGCGAAACCCACGGTAGCGACGTCAACGGTCTGCGGTTCGTCAACGAGCAGATGGATGCGCTCAAGACCCAGGGGGTGACTGTCATCGCTCTGGAACACCTGCGCAGTGAGCTGGCTCAGCCGCTGATCGACCGTTATCTGGCGGGGGGAGAGATGTCTCCCGAGCTGACGAGCATGCTCAAGAACAAGCACCTGGAGCCCTCCCTGTTCGAGCGGGCCCGGGAGCGGGGAATGCGGATCGTGGCGCTGGACGATGGCAGCACCGCCAGACCCGCCATCGCCAGCACCGAGCACGGCCTGATGTACCGGGCCGGGGCGGCCAACAACGTCGCCGTCGAGGTATTGGGCAAGTTGCCGGCCGGCGAGAAGTTCGTCGCCATCTACGGCAGTGCGCACCTGGCGTCCCACAAGGGGATCGAAGGTTTCGTACCCGGCATCACCCATCGCCTGGGGCTGCCGGCCCTGAAGGTGGATGCGGACAATCGCTTCCACCTGCAGGCGGACGATATCAGTCAGCGGGTCGAGTACGCCGATGTCGGCAGAAAGTGGACGCCGGTGGCGGCGCTGGATGGCGAAGACCAGCCGGTTCGCAACCAGCGGGTCAACCAGTGGCAGCAACCTGAGGTGACGCCGGGCAACCAGGGGGGCGAGACCCGCTTCACCAGCCAGATCATCATCCAGACCGAAGATGATCCTGTGGCTGCCAAGGCCGCGGCCAGCCTGGCCGGCAAACACCCCGACCACAGCGTGGTGGTGCAGCTGGATGCAGATGGCAACTATCGGGTGGTCTATGGCGATCCGGCTCAGCTGGCCGGCAATATCCGCTGGCAGGTGGTCGGCCATGGCCGCGATGAGGATGGACAGAACAACAGCCGCCTCAGTGGCTACAGTGCCGACGAGCTGGCCGGACGCCTGCGCCGCCTGGGCGATCGTCTGCAACAAGAGGCCGGCGTGGCCACCAAACCGAGTCACGTCAGCCTGGTGGGTTGCTCCCTGGTGAGCGACGACCTGCAGACCGGCTTTGCCCGTCGCTTCATCCAGGCGCTGGATAACGAGGGGATCCGTACCCAGGTGTCGGCTCGCAGCAGCGAGGTGGCGGTGGACCAGGGGGGGCGCAAGCACACCCGTGGTGAGGCGGATGTGTGGGCCCGCAAGGTGGCCGCCAACAAGGTGGTGCTGACCCTCAACGACGCCGGCGAACCCGTGGTGTACAACGAGCGGGTGCGCGGCGGCGTGGCTGAAGGGGACATCGACCTGGCGAAAGTGGGCCAGAGCGAGGGCGAAAGCCGTGCCCGGGGCGCCATCGCCGACAACGACGAGACCTTCGTCGCACCCGAGAAACAGCGCCAGCCGGAGACGGCATCGAGCCAGACCAGCAGTGCGGTCAGCTACTCCGGCAACGTTCAGGTCAACGTGGGGGATGGCGAGTTCACCGCCCTCAACTGGGGGACCACCAACCTGGGGGTCAAGGTAGGCACGGGCGGCATGAAGTCGCTGGCCTTCGGCGACAACAACGTCATGGTGCATATCGGGGATGGCGACAGCAAACACAGCATCGACATCGCCGGCTACCGGGCGCTGGAAGGGGCCCAGCTGTTCGTTGGGCAACGCAACGTCAGCTTCAACCTGGGGCGCAGCAACGATCTCATCGTGATGCTGGAGAAATCCATCCCCACTCCGCCGCTGGTCAATCCGTTTGACGGGGCCGCCCGCATTGCCGGTGCCCTGCAGCAGATCGCCGGTGACGGTGCCAAACCGGATTGGGTTGCCAGCCAGTGGGATCAGTGGACCCTGGCCGGCGCCAACAAGTTCGTGGCCGACATGGCCGGTCTGGATCAGACCAGCAGCGTCGAATACGGCTCGCTCACCACCCTGGACAGCGGCAACGAGCGCAGCAGTCGCGGGCTC
This sequence comes from Aeromonas sp. FDAARGOS 1403, assembly GCF_019047325.1. Taxonomy (NCBI): domain Bacteria; kingdom Pseudomonadati; phylum Pseudomonadota; class Gammaproteobacteria; order Aeromonadales; family Aeromonadaceae; genus Aeromonas; species Aeromonas sp. FDAARGOS 1403. The sequence continues at coordinate 2,312,077 of NZ_CP077249.1, forward strand.
AAGAGCGACCTGGAAGCGACCCTCAACAAGGAGTTCAACAAGCGCATTTCCGGCGGTGGCCAAGGTGCGCAGGGACCTCTGGACCGGGCGGGCAAGTTGCGCCAGGCCAACGAGAAGCTGGTCTTCAACTTTGCCGTTGCCGGTCAGGGGGCCGATATCCAGGTCACCACGGGCAACTGGAACTTCGTGTTCGGTGACAACATCCAGGCGATCCTGGACACCAACCTGGGCTCCCTGTTCGGGTTGATGACCCAGGAGTTCACCGCAAGCGGGCAGGCCAAGACCACCTTTACCTTCACCCCGACCGATCTGCCGCGCCAGCTGCAGAACCGGTTGCTGGGTCGTCTGGCAGGGGTGGGGGCCGATACCACGCTGGCGGATATCTTCGGCGTGGATTACAACGCCCGTGGCCAGCTGGTGGCCCGTGATGGGGCGGCCATCGATGCGCCGGCTCTGTTGCAGGAGATGCTGGGGGTCATCGCCGAGTTTGGCGGCGATCAGCTCAAGAGCCTGACCGATCCGGCCAAATGGCTCGATCAGCTCAAGGCCGGGCTGGATCTGGGGGAAGATGCCCTCAGCAGCTTTGCCCGTACCCACGGCCTGCAGGACGAGGCGCCCGAAGAGGCCAAGTCCGGGACCGTGACGGTGCAGCAGGGGAACGACGCCAAGCCGGCGGCGCTGCCAGCCGCCACCGAGGAGCGGGCCTTCGGCTTCAACGCCCTGAGCCTGCCCAACCTGTTTGCCACCCTGTTCAACCGGGACAAGCAGGCGGAGGTGGTGGCGCTGGCCAAGAACCTCAAGCAGAACCTGACGGCCGATCTGCTCAACATGAAGGAGCAGACCTTCGACTTCCTGCGCAACAGCGGCCATCTGCAGGGAGATGGCGACATGCATGTCTCCCTTGGCAACTACAACTTCAACTGGGGGGGAGACGGCAAGGATCTGGGGGCCTACCTCGGCGACAACAACAACTTCTGGGGTGGTCGCGGGGACGATGTCTTCTACGCCACCGGCACCTCCAACATCTTCACCGGCGGCGCCGGTCAGGACACCGGGATCATGATGGGACGGGAGAACATGATGTTCGGCGGGCAGGGTGACGACGTCGCCGTGCTGGCCGGCCGTGTCAACCGCGCCTTCATGGGCGAGGGCAACGATCAGGCCTTCATCTTCGGTGAAGAGGGCATAGTGGAAGGGGGCGCCGGCCAGGATTATCTGGTGACCTCCGGCAACTACAACCAGATCGATGCCGGCGCGGATCAGGATTTCACGGTGACCATAGGTCATCACAACCAGATCCGGCTCGGCGAGGGCGACGACTTTGCCATGGTGTTTGGCAATCACAACCGCTTGCTGGCCGAGCATGGCAACAACCAGGTCAAGCTGATGGGCTATCACGCCACCATCCGGGGCGGTGACGGCCGGGATCGCTTGATCGCCGACCAGGTCGCCAAGTTCAGCCAGCTCGATGGCGGTGCCGGCGATGATCTGCTGGTGCTGGGCGGTTACCAGAACCAGTTCAGCGGTGGTACCGGCGTCGACAGCTTCGTGTTCAGTGGCGCCGTGATAGAGAACCTGGTGCAGGACATCGGCAAAGAGGACTTCATCGTCTTCAACGATGTCAGCTGGCGGGATCTCTGGTTCAAGCGCAGCGGCTACGATCTGCAACTGCTGGTCAACCGTCGTGCCGACGGTACCAGCGAGCAGGGCAAGTTCGAGCAGCTGGGCAGTGCCACCTTCAGCAACTACTTCGCCGACAACCGGGCCCAACTGGTGATCGGGCTTGGCGAGCAGCAGGCTGACGGCGAGCGCAGCTACAGCGCGCTCTCCCATCAGGCGGTGGACAACCTTATCCAGGCCATGAGCAGCTTCGCCCCCGAAGCGGGCGACATGGGCCTGCTCAACCGGCTCGACAGCCAGGCCAACAGCCTGGTGCAGTCGGCCTGGGGTGATGTGATCCAGGGCAAGGGGCGGGTTGCCTGAGCAACCTGACTTCCCTCCCGTAAGGTAAAAACCTGCTCTTCGGAGCAGGTTTTTTTATGCCTGTCGCACCCGAAACGGGGGCGGCGCAGGCACCAACAAAAAAGCCAGTCAGGAGCTGACTGGCTTTTTATTGGTGCTTATCGGGGATCAGTCGATGAGACTGGCCCACAGGTCGTACTCGTCCGCTTCGTCGATACGGACCTTGACCATGTCGCCGGGCTTGAGGCCGGTTTCACCGTTCAGGTAGACCAGGCCGTCGATCTCGGGGGCATCGGCGGCGGAGCGGCCGGTGGCTCCCTCTTCGTCCACCTCGTCGATCAGCACCAGCATCTCTTTGCCCACCTTGCGGGCCAGCTTGCGGATGGAGACCTGCTGCTGCAGCTCCATGAAGCGCTGGAAGCGCTCTTCCTGCACCTCGGCCGGCACCGGATCCGGCAGCTCGTTGGCCTTGGCGCCCTCGACCGGGCTGTACTTGAAGCAGCCGACCCGATCCAGTTCCGCCTTGTCGATGAAGTCCAGCAGCATCTGGAACTCTTCTTCGGTCTCGCCGGGGAAGCCGACGATGAAGGTGGAGCGCAGGGTGATCTCGGGGCAGATCTCGCGCCACTTCTGGATCCGCTCCAGGGTGCGCTCGACGGTGCCGGGGCGCTTCATCAGCTTCAGGATGCGCGGGCTGGCGTGCTGCAGCGGGATGTCGAGGTAAGGCAGTACCTTGCCGTCGCGCATCAGCGGGATGACGTCATCCACGTGCGGGTAGGGGTAGACGTAGTGCAGGCGCACCCACATGCCGAGCTTGGCCAGCTCTTCGCACAGGGCCACCATGCTGGTCTTGACCGGCATGCCGTCGTAGAAGCCGGTACGGTGCTTGACGTCGACGCCGTAGGCGGAGGTGTCCTGGGAGATCACCAGGATCTCCTTCACGCCGGCCTCTTTCAGGCGCTTGGCCTCGGCCAGTACCTCGCCGATGGGGCGGCTCACCAGATCCCCGCGCATGGAGGGGATGATGCAGAAGGTGCAGCGGTGGTTGCAGCCTTCGGAAATCTTCAGATAGGCGTAGTGACGGGGGGTCAGCTTGACACCCTGGGCCGGCACCAGGCTGGTGAAGGGGTTGTGGGTCGGCTTCTCCACGTATTTGTGGACGTGGCCGAGCACCTCTTCATAGGCGTGGGGGCCGGTGATCTCGAGCACCTTGGGGTGGATCTCGCGGATCTGGTTCTCTTTGGCGCCCAGGCAACCGGTGACGATCACCTTGCCGTTTTCGGCCAGGGCCTCGCCGATGGCTTCCAGCGACTCCTGCACCGCGCTGTCGATGAAGCCGCAGGTGTTGACCACCACCAGCTCCGCATCGTCATAGCTGGGCACCACGTCGTACCCTTCGGTACGCAGCTGGGTCAGGATGCGCTCGGAATCGACCAGGTTTTTGGGGCAACCCAAGGAGACGAATCCTACTTTGGGGGCCTGTTTTGTGTTGGACATCGCTCAATCACTCTTAGGTGGCTCTAGTTTTAGGGCGCGGATTTTACCGGAATGGCTAACCAAAAACTATACAGCCGGCACGCCGGAAGCGAACAATCTCTTTGCCCGGGCCACAATGGGCCGTCAAAGGAGAAAACCATGGTGGCAACAGGCCTTGCCGTCCGGTCAGCGGGGCCCTGATATCTGTTGCTGACGCTTGAGTCAATTTGGCAGGAGAGTAAAAACAGGGGTCACTATACTCCCTGCAGGAATAGCAGAAGGACGTGCGGGATGGAGAGTTCATTTGGCGAAAAAGTGCAGAACGTGCACGCCACGCTCAGGCAGCGGTTTGACAAGTTGAGCCGGGTTGCGGTCGCCATCTATGACCAGCAGACGGACAAGCTCAAGACCTTTGCCCACAGCACGGAGGGGGGCTCGCCGCTGTTGCAGTACGAGGTGAAGCTGAGCGAGGTGCCCTCCCTGCGCTATCTGGCCGAGCGCCAGCAACCCAGGGTGCTCGATACCCTGGGCTCGCTGCAGGGGTCCCCCGCCGAGCACAGCCGCAAGCTGCTGGCGGCCGGCTATGAGTCGAGTTACACCGAGCCGCTGCTGTTCAACAGCCGGCTGTTCGGTTTTCTGTTTTGCGATGCCAGGGAGCCAGGCTACTTCGATGTGGCCATTCGCGGTGAGCTGGCGGCCTATGCCCAGATCCTGGCAGCCATCATCGCCGTTGAGTTCTTCTCCATCCAGACCCTGAACGGAGCGCTGACCACGGCGCGGGAGTTCAGCCGCTACCGGGACGAGGAGACCGCCAACCATCTGCACCGCATGTCGGGCTATTCGCGGCTCATCGCCCGCGAGGTGGCAGCCCATTACCCCCTCAACGATGAGGAGGTGGAGTTCATCCATCTCTTCTCCGAGCTGCACGACATCGGCAAGATTGCGGTGCCGGACGCCATCCTGCTCAAACCGGGCAAGCTGACCCCGGAGGAGTACGCGGTGATGAAGATCCACCCGCTCAAGGGACGGGAGATGATCGCCCTGATGATCAAGGAGTTTGGTCTGGACGGCATCCATCACACCGACATGCTCAAGAACATCATTGCCTACCATCATGAACGTTTCGACGGCCAGGGCTACCCGGAGGGGCTGGCGGGGCAGGCGATCCCGCTGGAGGCCCGCATCGTCACGGTGGCGGATGTGTTCGACGCGCTCACCAGCGAGCGTCCCTACAAGCAGGCCTGGCCGTTCGAGACGGCCTTCGAGTACCTCAAGACCCATGCCGGCAGCCAGTTCGACCCTGTCTGCGTCGCGGCGGCGCTGCGCAGCAAGGAGGCGTTTCGCGCCATCCATCAGCAGTATCGGGATCCGGCCGTCGTTCAAGACCCTGTCTGATTGGCTCTCTGGGCTACCCGCTTGGATAGGGCGGGCTGCCACACCACTGATTTAGATGGCTTCCCGGGGTTGAGGCTGGCTTGATCATTTCAATGCTTCTTGTATAGTTGAAATAAAGGCGCATCCAACGAGAGACAAACATGAACAAAGAGACGGCCACCAAGGTCTTTGAATCGCTGGCATCCGGGATCCGGCTCGATGTGTGGCGGCTGCTGGTCAAGGCGGGGCTGGATGGGCGGGTCGCGGGCGAGCTGGCCGGCGAGCTCGACATCGCCCCCAACACCCTGTCGTTTCATCTCAAGGCGATGCTCAATGCCGGCCTCTTGTCGGTGGAGCAGGAGGGGCGCTTCCTGCGCTACCGCGCCAATATCCCCTTGATGCTGGACCTTATCGGCTATCTCACCGAGGAGTGCTGCGCCGGCCATCCGGAGGCGTGCGGCATGATGCGCGCCGAGTCCACTTGCTCACCCTATGTGCTGCCTTCGCAGCCCTGCTGCCACAAGGAGTAATGCCATGTCAGTCATTCAGATTTTCGACCCCGCCCTCTGCTGTGCCAGCGGCGTTTGTGGCACCGAGGTCGATCAGGCGCTGGTCACCTTTGCCGCCGATCTGGCCTGGGCCAGGGAGCAGGGCGTTGCCATCGAGCGTTTCAATCTGGCCCAGCAGCCGCTGCAGTTTGCCGAGACGGCGGCGGTCAGCGCCTTTCTCACCCACGCCGGGGAGGAGGGGCTGCCGCTGGTGCTGGTGGAGGGTCAGGTAGTGCTGACCGGCCGCTATCCGAGCCGCGGCGAGTTGGCCCGCTATGCCGGACTGCCCGCGCCGCAGGCCACCATCAAGGGCATAGTGAAAGCGGCCTGCCGTCCTGGTAGCGGTTGCTGCTAAGACATTGATATTACAAGCCATGTCGTAACGGGAGAGGCTATGTATCACTTTCTGACCAATCCGCCGCCGTTTCTCTTTTTCACCGGCAAGGGCGGGGTGGGCAAGACCTCGCTGGCCTGTGCCAGTGCGGTGGCCCTCTGTGACGCCGGCAAGCGGGTGCTGCTGGTGAGCACGGATCCCGCCTCCAACGTGGGGCAGGTGTTTGCCACCGACATCGGCAATCGCATTACCGCCATCGCCGCTGTGCCCGGTTTGTCGGCGCTGGAGATAGATCCCCCCGCGGCGGCCAAAGCCTATCGGGAGCGGATTGTCGGCCCGGTGCGCGGCAAGTTGCCCGAGCGCGTGGTGCGCAGCATCGAGGAGCAGCTCTCCGGCGCCTGCACCACAGAGATCGCCGCCTTTGACGAGTTCACCGCCCTGCTGACCGACCCGGCGCTGCGCTCGGAGTACGACCATATCCTCTTCGATACTGCCCCCACCGGCCACACCATCCGCCTGTTGCAGCTGCCGGGGGCCTGGAGCGAATTTCTGGCGCAAGGCAAGGGGGAAGCCTCCTGCCTCGGCCCGCTGGCGGGGCTGGAGAAACAGCGCAGCCAGTATGTCGAGGCCGTCGCGGCGCTGGCCGACGGCGCTCGCACCCGGCTGGTGCTGGTGGCGCGCGCCCAGCACTCCACCCTGCGGGAAGTGGCCCGCACCCACGAGGAACTGGCGGCCATCGGCCTGGCGAACCAGCAGCTGGTGATCAATGGCCTCTTCCCCGAGGACGCTATTGCCGGTGACACGCTGGCGCAGGTCATCTGGCGGCGTGAGCAGCAGGCCCTCGCCGACATGCCGCAGGGAATAAAGGGGCTGGCCCGGGATCAGGTGCCGCTGCTGGCCACCAACCTGGTGGGGCTCGACAGTTTGCGCCAGCTGCTGCAACCACAGGATGCTGGTGAGCAGGCATCGCTGGCAACGTCAGCCCATCTGCCAGTCCAGCCCGAGTTGAGTTCGCTGGTGGACGAGCTGGCCGCCGACGGTCACGGCCTCATCATGCTGATGGGCAAGGGCGGGGTGGGCAAGACCACCCTGGCGGCGGCCGTGGCGGTGGAGCTGGCCAGCCGTGGCCTGCCGGTGCACCTCACCACCTCGGATCCGGCCGCGCATCTCGGCGAGACGCTGGCAGGCAGCCTGCCCCATCTCGAGGTGAGCCGCATCGACCCCCGTGCCGAGACCGAGCGCTACCGCGCCCAGGTGCTGGCCAGCAAGGGGGCGGCACTGGACGAGCAGGGGCGGGCGCTGCTGGAGGAGGACTTGCGCTCCCCCTGTACCGAGGAGATCGCCGTGTTTCAGGCCTTCTCGCGGATCATCCGCGAGGCGGGCAAGCGCTTCGTAGTGATGGATACCGCCCCCACCGGCCACACCCTGCTGCTGCTCGATGCCACCGGCGCCTACCACAGGGAGATCGCCCGCCAGATGGGAAACAAGGGGCTGCACTTCACCACCCCCATGATGCAGTTGCAGGACCCCAAGCAGACCAAGGTGCTGATCGTCACCCTGCCCGAGCCCACCCCGGTGCAGGAGGCGGCCAATCTGCAGGCCGATCTGCGCCGTGCCGGCATCGAGCCCTGGGCCTGGCTCATCAACCACAGTCTGCAGCAAGCCGCGGTCAGCTCGCCGCTGCTGCAACTGCGGGCCGAGCGTCAGTTGCCCCATGTCGAGGCGGTCGAGCGGCAGCATGCCAGCCGCTACGCCGTGGTGCCGCTGCTTGCCGAGGAGCCGGTGGGGGCGGATGCCCTGCGCCGCCTCTGCCAGCACCACTGAACAGTCAGCATCACTGAACAAGGGCCCCGGCCGCGTGGTCGGGGCTGATGAACATTTGTCGTTAACGAAAGAGATGCGGGATGACCGCATCGGGAGCCCTCATGTCTGCAACCTGTGATGCCAAGGCAGTGCCTGCCATCGGCTTTTTTGAACGTTACCTCACCGCCTGGGTGGCCCTCTGCATTCTGGTGGGAATTGGGCTAGGCCAGGGCTTGCCTGAACTCTTCAAGGCCATCGGCGCCATGGAGGTGGCCAAGGTCAACCTGCCGGTGGGACTGCTTATCTGGGTGATGATCATCCCCATGCTGCTCAAGATCGACTTCGGTGCCCTGCATCAGGTGAAGGGGCACCTCAAGGGGATTGGGGTCACCCTCTTCATCAACTGGCTGGTCAAGCCCTTCTCCATGGCCTTCCTCGGCTGGCTCTTCATCCGGGTGCTGTTTGCCGACTGGCTGCCGGCGGATCAGCTCGACAGCTATGTGGCGGGGCTGATCCTGCTGGCGGCCGCCCCCTGCACCGCCATGGTGTTTGTCTGGAGTCGCCTCACCAACGGCGATCCCTACTTCACTCTCTCCCAGGTGGCGGTGAACGACCTCATCATGGTGTTTGCCTTCGCCCCGCTGGTGGCGCTGCTGCTCGGGGTCTCCAGCATAGTGGTGCCCTGGGATACCTTGCTCACTTCTGTGGTGCTCTATATCGTCATTCCCGTCATCATCGCCCAGCTGCTGCGCAAGGCTTTGCTGAAAAAGGGAGAGGCCCATTTTGACGGCGTCATGACCCGCATCCAGCCCTGGTCGGTGGCGGCCCTGTTGCTCACTCTGGTGCTGCTGTTCGCCTTCCAGGGCAACGCGATTATCGAGCAGCCGCTGGTCATCGCCCTGTTGGCGGTGCCGATCCTGATCCAGGTGCTGTTCAACTCGGGGTTCGCTTACTGGCTCAACCGCAAGGTGGGGGAGAAGCACTCGGTGGCCTGCCCCTCCGCTCTGATCGGCGCCTCCAACTTCTTCGAGCTGGCGGTGGCCGCCGCCATCAGCCTGTTCGGCTTCCACTCCGGCGCGGCGCTCGCCACCGTGGTCGGGGTGCTGATCGAGGTGCCGGTCATGCTGCTGGTGGTGCGCATCGTCAACGCCAGCAAACCCTGGTACGAAGCGGGACTAAGCCGTTAACAGATGGCCGTTAACAGATGGCCGCTAACCCTTTATATCCAATTTTTTTATTCACTTAAGCCATGAGAGACATGCCAATGAGTGCAATCACCATCTATCACAATCCAGAGTGCGGCACCTCCCGCAACACCCTCGAGCTTATTCGCAACAGCGGTGTCGAGCCGACCGTCATCCACTATCTGGAGACGCCCCCCTCCCGCGACCAGCTGGTGGCCCTGATCGCCGCCATGGGGATGCCGGTGCGCGAGCTGCTGCGCAAGAACGTGCCTCCCTATGAGGCGCTGGGGCTGGCAGAAGATCGCTTCAGCGATGACGCTCTGATCGACGCCATGCTGGCCCACCCGATCCTGATCAACCGCCCCATAGTGGTCACCCCCCTCGGCACCAGACTGTGCCGCCCCTCGGAGTTGGTGCTCGATATATTGCCCGATCAGCAAAAAGGGGCCTTCGCCAAGGAAGATGGCGAGCAGGTGGTGGACGAGCACGGCAAGCGGCTGCGTTGACAGGGAGCGGGGTCGAGCGTCACCGGCTGACCCGGACGGTGCAGATGCACTTACCGGGTGGGCGCCGGATCTGCTACTGTGACCCTCGACTCATCACAGCGGGGGAAACAGCATGAAGATTCGATTCCTGGTGATAGCCACGGCACTGGCGCTGACCTCGGCCCCTGGCCTGGCCGACTGGGCCAAGGTGAAGGCGGCCGCGACCGAGCTTGGCAACGCGGTGAGCGACACCAGCAAGGAGGCGTGGCAGAGCGTCACCGACTTCTCCAAGGCGACCTGGGCCTCGGTCTCCCAGTGGGGCTCGGAGGCGTTCAATACCGCTGGCGCCTGGACCGACAAGAGCGTGGCCACCGGCAAGGAGTGGCTGGCGGTGGCCGACAAGAAGCTCGACGAGATGCTGGAGCCCAAGACGGCGGACGAGGCGCGCCTTGCCCTCAATACCATGGCCGACACCGCCCTGGTGCGGCTGTTCAACGAACAGCCCTCGGCCAAGCTGTTGTTTGACAAGGCATACGGCTATGCGGTGTTCGACTCGCGCAAGTTCTCCCTGATGCTCCACACCAACCAAGGGGCCGGGGTGGCCGTCAACCGTTCCACCGGCAAGCATACCTACATGAAGATGTTCGGCGCCGGGCTGGCGGCCGGGCTGGGCGGCAAGTTCTATCAGCAGGTGATCCTGTTTGAGGACAAGGCCAGGTTCGATGCCTTCGTCAGCCAGGGCTGGGAGGCCACCTCCGAGGTGGGTGCCGTGGCGGGCAAGGAGAGCGCCGAGTTGACCGCCAAATACAACGGCGGCATGGCCATCTACCAGATCGGCGAGAAGGGGCTGCTGCTGGACGCCAATATCTCGGGCTCCAAGTACTGGGTGGACAAGGATCTGACCCGCTGATTGAGCAGAGGGTGAGCAACCGCCAGTTTTTCTTCACACGGCGCGGATTGCCGTCTGTTTAATTGGTGCGAATTACAGTAAAAAGAGGGCCTTCGGCCCTCTTTTTCATGGGCGCAGCCAGGTTCGTCAGCAAGACAAGGAGAGTGGCATGACACAAGCATCAGCACAGGACGGGGCGGATGGAGCCCTGCGTCGGGAGTGGGACAAGCAGAGCATCTATCTGCGCCTGCAGGAGGGGATCCCCACGGCCTTCTGGGTCAGCGGGGATCTGGTCTCCCCCCTTGAGCCCGGCGCCGAGGGGGTGGCATACCAGGGCCACTTCGGCTGGGGGCGTGCCGACGAGGCGACCATGGCCCTGGCGCAAGCCATCGTCGCCAGGCTGGTGGCGGTAGGACTGGTTCCCCCCGAGCTGGCGGCGAGCCGCGCGGGCTACCTCCATGACGAGGTGCTGGTCAAGCTGCCCGCCGGGGAGCACTACGATCTCCACCTGAGCTATCTGAGGCTGCTGCTGGGGGAGGGGGCCGTGCCGCGCCCCTGAGGGGCCGGCTCATCATCTCGGCGAGCATCCCAACCCCTGTTTCGAGGACTCTTCTCCCTAATTGGCACTCTTATTGCTTGGAGCCTGTCAGTGTCAATGATTTGTCTGGGGATGAAATATGGAAATCAGTGCAAGCAGCCTGATGCAAGAGATGCAGGCCCTCAAGGTGGAAGCCGGCGCCACGCCGCTCACCCAGCCTGGCCGTCAGGTCAGCTCCGATTTTGGTCAACTGCTGCAGCAGGCCCTGGGCAACGTCAACGAGCTGCAAGGGGCCGCCAACGATCTGCGCACCCGTTTCGACATGGGCGACAACTCGGTCGACCTGTACGAAGTGATGATCGCCGGACAAAAATCCTCCATCGCCTTCGAGGCGACGGTGCAGGTGCGCAACAAGATGGTCGATGCCTACAAGACCATCATGAACATGCCGGTGTAACTCAGGCCCATGGCGACTGAGCATCATGAACATGTCAGCAATAAGGACATAAATCGTGGCTACTGATCAAAACGGCGAACTGCTGATGAACGATGAGGGCACCGCCGCCCTCGATGAGAATGAGCAGAAGAGTTCGGCACTCGGCTTCCTCTCCAACACGGACGTGCTGCGCCAGATCACCCTGATCCTGGGGCTGGCCATCTGTCTGGCCATCGCCGTTTTCATCCTGTTGTGGGGCAAGGAGCCGGACATGCGTCCCCTTGGCACCTACACCACCCAGGAGCTGGTCAAGACCCTCGACTTCCTCGATCAGCAGAAGATCCCCTATCAGGTGGATGGCAAGAGCGTGCTGGTCAATGCCGAAAACTTCTCCAACATCCGGCTGGCGCTGACCCGTGCCGGTCTGGCCAACGCCACTGACGCCAGCACCGACGGGGAAGACATCCTGCTCAAGGACTCCAGCTTCGGGGTCAGCCAGCGGATGGAGAGCGAACGGCTCAAGCTGAGCCGCGAGCGCCAGCTGGCCAGCGCCATCGAGCAGTTCCAGAACGTGGCCAAGGCCCAGGTACTGCTGGCCATCCCGAAAGACAACGTGTTTGCCCGCAACGAACGCAAGCCCAGCGCCACCGTGGTGCTGAGCCTCAAGGGCAATGCCCTCGGTCAGGGGGAAGTGGACTCCATCGTCGACATGGTGGCCTCTGCCGTGCACGGTCTGGAGCCGACCCGCGTCACCGTGACCGACCAGAACGGCCGCCTGCTCAACTCCGGCTCCCAGGATCCCGTCTCTGCCCAGACTCGCAAGGAGTTTGCGATGCAGCAGAAGCAGGAGCTGGAATACAAACAAAAAATTGACGCCATCCTGATCCCGGTGCTCGGCGCCGACAATTATACGGCGGAGGTCGACCTCTCCCTCGACTTCTCCCAGCAGGAGCAGACCCGCAAGACCTACAACCCGGACCTGCCGGCGGTGCGCTCCGAAATGACCATGGAAGAGAACAGCGCCAACGGCAGCAACGGTGGCGTGCCCGGGGCGCTCTCCAACCAGCCGCCCGCCGCCTCCAACATTCCGCAGCAGGCGACCGGCCCCAACGCCGAAACCACCGCGTCCTCTTCCGGCCGCTCCCGCAAGGAGGCGACCCGCAACTTCGAACTGGATACCACCGTCAGCCATATCCGGCGCCAGATGGGTGGTATTCGCCGCATGACCGTCTCGGTAGCGGTGGACTACAAGTCGGCCACTGCCGCCGATGGCAAGGTGAGCCGCGAGCCGCGCACCCAGGCCGAACTCGATACCCTGCGTCGTCTGCTGAGCGGCGGCCTTGGCTTTGATGTGACCCGTGGTGATACTCTGGAGGTGGTCGCCATCCCGTTCAACCGGCCCGAGCTCGAAAACGTGGCCGAGGCGCCGCTCTACGAGCAGCCCTGGTTCTGGCGCGCGGTGCGCATCGCTGCCTCCGTGCTGGTCATCATAGTGCTGATCGTCACCGTGGTGCGCCCCATGCTCAAGCGCCTGCTCTATCCGGATGCCAAGCCGGAAGGGGAACTGGATTTCGACAACCACACCGTGCTGGGTGGGGATGACGAGCTCAGTCTGCTGGCGGCTCAGGCCGAAGCCGAGCCGGTGTTCGGGGTACGTGACGGCCATCTGAAACTGCCGGATCTGCACCGTGACGAAGACTTGCTCAAGGCGGTACGTGCCCTGGTGGCGAACGAACCGGATCTGGCCGCACAGGTCATTAAAGAATGGGTAGCGAACAAAGATGGCTGACGAAAACAAGACACAGGTCACCGGCAATGACATCACCGACAGTCAGCGCCAGATCCTGGATCAGATGAGCGGCATGGAGATGGCGGCGGTATTGATGCTGAGCCTCAACGAAGAGGACGCCGCCCAGATCTTCCGCCATCTCGAGCCCAAGCAGGTGCAGCGGCTCGGCATGTCGATGGCCTCCATGTCGGATTTCAGTCACGACCGGGTGGCGGCGGTCCACCGTCAATTCATCGACGACATCCAGAAGTACACCAACATCGGTATCGGCAGCGAAGACTTCGTGCGCAAGGCCTTGGTGGCCGCCCTTGGCGAAGACAAGGCCAGCAACCTGGTGGATCAGATCATCCTGGGTTCCGGTGCTCGCGGCCTCGACTCCCTCAAGTGGATGGATGCCCGCCAGGTGGCCAGCATCATCCAGAACGAACACCCGCAGATCCAGACCATCGTCCTCTCTTATCTGGAGCCGGAGCAGTCGGCCGAGATCCTGAGCCAGTTCCCGGAGCAGGTGCGCCTGGATCTGGTGATGCGCATCGCCAACCTGGAAGAGGTGCAACCGGCGGCGCTGCAAGAGCTCAACGACATCATGGAGAAACAGTTCGCCGGTGCGGCGGGTGCCCAGGCAGCCAAGATGGGCGGCCTGAAGGCGGCGGCCAACATCATGAACTACCTCGACACCAACATCGAGGGTCAGCTGATGGACTCCATCCGCGAGTCGGACGAGGAGATGAGCCAGCAGATCCAGGACTTGATGTTCGTGTTCGAGAACCTCATCGACGTGGACGATCGCGGCATCCAGACCATGCTGCGGGAAGTGCCTGGCGATCTGCTGCAGCGGGCCCTCAAGGGCTCCGACGATCAGATGCGCGAAAAGATTTTCAAGAACATGTCCAAGCGGGCCGCCGAGATGCTGGCAGACGATCTGGAGGCCATGGGGCCGATCCGGGTCTCCGAAGTGGAAGCCGCCCAGAAGGAGATCCTCTCCATCGCCCGCCGTCTGGCGGATGCCGGCGAGATCATGCTGGGTGCCGGTGGCGGCGAGGAGTTCCTCTGATGAACGCTCGCTTCGACGTGCATAGCACTCCCGGCAGCGTGATGACGAGGAGTGCGGCAGCCAGATGAACAACAACAAACTGCGCGGCTATGTCAGACCCGACGGGGACGAGAGCCAGGTTCAGACCTGGGGCTGGCCTGAGATGGAAGTCGAGGCCGAGGTCGAGACCAATGCCCTCGGATTGACCCCGGACTGGTATCGGCAGGAGGAAGAGGTGCCGGTCGAAGAGCCGGCCGAGGAGCCGGCCCCCAGCATCACCGCCGAGGAGCTGGAAGCCATTCGCCAGGCCGCCTGGGAAGAGGGGATGGCCGAGGGGCGTGAAGCCGGTTACGCCAAGGGGCTCGAGGAGGGCAAGCTGGAAGGGTTGCAGCAGGGCCATGCCGCCGGACTGGAGCAGGGCAAGGAGGAGGGGCTGGCCCTCGGCCGCGAGCTGGTGGAGCAGCAGATGAGCCACTGGCAGGAACTGATCGATCGCCTCGCCAACCCGCTCAAGGAGCTGGACAGCGCGGTGGAGCAGCAGCTCATCGCGCTGGTGATGCAACTGGCCCGCGCCCTCATCCGTCATGAAGCCGAGACCTCGCCCAGGTTGCTGCTCGAAGCGCTCAAGCAGGGGCTGGCGCTGCTGCCCGCCGCCGAGTTGGGGGTCACCCTGATGCTGCACCCGGACGATCTGGCCCGGGTCGAGCAGGCATTTGGCGCCGAGGAGTGCGCCAAGCGTCACTGGCGACTGCAAAGCGATCCCACCCTCTCCCCCGGCGATCTGCAGCTGGCCACCGAACTCTCCAGCATCGACCTGACCCTCTCCGGGCGCATCGACCAGCTGCTGCGCAACTTTCTGCGTGACAATGCCGGCCAGGATGGCCGCGGCTAGCGGCCCTGCCTGCTTGCCCTGCCTATTTTTCAACGCATTCAACACCAGCTTTCAGGAGGCCGGATGAGCGGCTCGTTACTCAATCGGTTGCAGGGGTATCGGGTACGCGATATCGCCCCCAAACCCCCGGTGGCCGGCAAGCTCACCCGGGTGGTGGGCTTGACCCTGGAGGCCATCGGCTGTCGTGCCGCCATCGGGGCACTCTGTCGCATCGATACCCAGGATGGATCGCTTGAGGCCGAAGTGGTCGGCTTCTCCGGCGATCGCCTGTTTCTGATGCCGAGCGAACAGCTCAAGGGGGTCATTCCCGGCGCCCGGGTGGTGCCCATCACCGAGGAGCACGGCATTCCGGTCGGCATGAACCTGCTGGGCCGGGTCATCGACGGCATCGGCCAGCCGCTGGACGGGCTCGGTCCCATCCTCTCTTCCCAGACGGTGCAGTTTGCCCAGCACCGCATCAATCCGCTCTCTCGCCGCCCGATCCATCAACCGATGGACGTGGGGGTGCGCGCCATCAACGCCGTGCTGACCGTGGGGCAGGGCCAGCGGATGGGGCTGTTTGCTGGCTCCGGCGTCGGCAAATCCGTGCTGCTCGGCATGATGACCCGCGGCTCGGTGGCCGACGTGGTGGTAGTGGGGCTCATCGGCGAACGGGGCCGCGAGGTGAAGGAGTTCATCGAGGAGATCCTGGGGGAGGAGGGGCGCGAGCGCGCCGTGGTGGTGGCGGCGCCGGCCGATGCCTCGCCGCTGATGCGGCTCAAGGGGTGTGAAACGGCGCTGGCCATCGCCGAGTACTTCCGCGATCAGGGGCTCAACGTGCTGCTGCTGATGGATTCGCTCACCCGTTACGCCCAGGCCCAGCGCGAGATCGCCCTGGCGGTGGGCGAGCCGCCGGCCACCAAGGGCTATCCTCCCTCGGTGTTCGCCAAATTGCCGGCGCTGGTGGAGCGGGCCGGCAACGGCAGTGACGGCCAGGGCTCCATCACGGCGTTTTTCACCGTGCTGACGGAGGGGGACGATCTGCAGGATCCCATCGCCGACGCGGCGCGGGCCATCCTCGACGGCCACATAGTGCTGTCGCGCGAGCTGGCCGACTCCGGCCACTACCCGGCCATCGACATCGAGAAGTCCATCAGCCGGGTCATGCCCATGGTGACCTCGCCGGAGCACATGGAGCTGGCGCGCACCCTCAAGCAGTTCTACTCCCTCTACCAGCAGAACCGGGATCTCATCACCATCGGTGCCTACAGCCAGGGCTCCGACCCCCGCATCGACCGTGCCATCATCCAGAAACCCTATCTGGATCAGTTCTTGCAGCAGGGGATGCGCGAGGTCATTCATTACGATGCCGGCCTGCAGGCCCTGCAGCTGGTGGCCATGCCGCTGATGCGTTGACGAGAAGATGAAGGGGAGGCGTGACCATGAGTAAAGGCTTGATGATGTTGTCGGAGCGGCTGGTGGAGGCCGAGCAGCAGGCCGCGCTGGCGCTGGCCAAGGCCCAGCAGGATCTGAAAATCTTCCTGGAGCAGCAGGATGCGCTCAACCAGTACCGCCAGATCTACCACCAGCAGTGGACCGACCGCGGTCTGCAGGGGATTGGTGCCCAGCAGAACAGCCAGTATCACGCCTTCATCAACAAGCTCGAGCAGGCGGCGACCCAGCAGTACGAAGGGGTGCTGCAGGTACGCCAGGCACTGGAGCTGCGCCGTGAAGAGTGGCTGGCCGCCCAGCAGCGGCGCAAGGCGGTGGAGCTGCTGCTGGCCAAGCAGGCGGGGCGCGAGCAGCTTAAAGCCCAGCGCCAGGAGCAGAAGATGCTGGATGAGTACGCCACGCTGCGCCGTTTCCACCATTCTGGCCTGTAACTTGCTTTCTTCTTGCCATCCCGTGTGCGCCTCACTCCCTGCGGGGAACTGAGGAGAAACCCGAAGCCGAATGCCGTCAGGAATCTTCACCATGATGCAGACACTGTTAACCAATTCTTCCGCCGCACCGACAGCCGCCGCTGCCGACAAGAGTGCGGTGCTGACGGCGAGTCAGGATGGTAGCGAAGGAGCCCTGCAGAGCGACGGCAAGGGCGGCTTTTCCGAGGTGATGAACCGGGTACAGCAGGCTGGCAAGGGCAATGCCAAAGCCGATGGCCATGTTGCCAACGCTGATGGCAAGGCCGCGTCGCGGCCCGGCACCGTGCCGGAGCGTGCCGGTGCCGTGGAGAGCGACAAGCCGCTGCAGAACGCCAAGGGCGAGGCTGCCAAATCTTTGGCGAATGAAGTCGAAGAGGCCGCCGGTGCCGACGACAAGCCACAGAAGGGGAGCGATCCCGACCCCGCCCTCACCCCCAACGACTTCCTGCAGCGTCTGCAGGATGCCCTCAAACAGGACACCTCCCTGGTCGCCCCGGCGGCCATCACTCTGGTCGCCAGCACACCCGTGGTCGAGACGGACGGCAAGATGTTGCCGCCGGATGACGCGCAGGCTGCGTCGGCCGAGACATCGGCCACCCTCACCCAGCCGCTCGCCGGCAGCGGTGACAAGCAGGGAACGACGACCGCTGCCGCCGCGCTGGCCCGTCAGGCTGCCAGCTTGCTCACGGGCGAAACCAGTGCACCGGTTGATGCGAAAGCCGCGCAGCCGGATGCCGTCGTGACGGATGACACCGCCCTGGCGGCTCAGTTGCAGGAAGCCGGGAAAGAGGGCAGTGGCAAGGAGAGCGGCGCCGGTGGCGCCAATGCCGACCAGCATGCCGATAAAAATGGTAAAGATACCAAGGGGAGCAAAAGCGAGCTCTCCGCCGCCGAGCGGGCGGCCTTGCAGAGCAAGGTGCCAGCCGCTGCCGCGGTAAGCGGGCAGGATAAGGAGAACGTCCAAATCCAGGTGGAGGGCGCCGACAAGGGGGCCAAGCCTGTGGTGCCGCCTATGGCCGGCAAGGATGAGCCTGCCAAGCCTTCCCCGCTGCAGACCACCCACAGCACAGTGGCCGCACAGCCGGGAGCCGCCAGGGCGTTTGCCGAGGGGATGAGCCGGGCCGATGGCGAGGCGAACCTGACCTCTGAAAAGGCGCCGCCGCAGAGCGTTGCCGAGGGGGATGGCCAGTCCAAACCCGCGACGGCGGCCAAGACGGAGAGCCAGCCTGCGCCTACAGCCGGCAGCACGCCGGCGCCGGCCGCCACCCCGAGCGAGCCCGTGCTGGTGGCGCCGCAGCAGGTGCTGGCCAGCAGTGAGCCTCAGGGCCCGCAAGCCTCCCTGGCCAGCCTGTCGGCCGGACTCAAGCAGATGGAAGCCACCGAGCGCAGCGACAGCGCCAGAGGCAGAAGCGAGGTCAAGGTTGACCTGAAACAGAAGGCGGCAGAGCTGGCTCGCGGCACCAGCCAGGGCAGCAGTGAGACGACCGCCACCCCGGAGAGCAGCCACAGCCAGCAGGTACAACAGAATAGCCAGCCCCAGGCGGTTGGCCATGACAACCGGCCTGCCACCGCCGAACTGGCCGCGCGGCGGGATCCCGCCAATCTGCCCCACCTCAAGCTGGCCGACCCGGAGGCGCCGGCCCAGCTGCACCAGAAGGTGAACCTGATGCTGGCGGACAAGCTGCAGCAGGCGGAGATCCAGCTCGACCCGCTCGGGCTTGGCAAGATGAAGATCCAGATCCAGATAGACTCCTCCAACCAGGCCAACGTGCACTTCGTGGTCCAGCATGGCCAGACCCGGGAAATGCTGGAGCAGGCCATGCCCCGGCTGCGTGATATGCTGGCAGGGCAGGGCATCCAGCTTGGCCAGACCCAGGTGCAGCAACAGCCGCAACAACAGTCACAGGGGCAGTCTGGCTTCTCCGGTCAGGGCCAGCAGGGACAAAAAGGCAGCGGATCTTTTGCCGAAACAGGCCAAACTGAGGCAGAGGTCATGGGCGCCGGCATGAGTTTGTCGAGGGAATCGACAAACGACCGCGGAATTGATTTCTATGCTTGATGCCAGCCCGAGTAAGTTTATGATATCGAACAAGTTTGAGACTAGGGTGGACAAGGGATGGCAGACGATAACGAACTGACGCTGAAAGATCCGGCGGCAGGCAAGAAAAAGAAGCTGATCATGATTATCGCCCTGGCCGTGATTGTGCTGGGCGGCGGTGGCGCCGGTGCCTGGTTCATGCTGGCCGGCGGTGACAAGCCGGCGGCGGAAGCCGCGGGGGAGGGCAAGGATGCCAAGCCCAAGGAGGCGGCGCCTCAGCCCTCGCTCTACGTGGGCATGCCGCGCCCCTTCGTGTTCAACGTCTCCGGCGGTCAGCGCGACCGGCTGGTGCAGATCAAGATCCAGCTGATGGTACGCGGTACCGCCGACGAGACGCTGGCCAAGCAGAATATCCCCCTCATCGAAGGCACCCTGCTGCGGGTCTTCAGTGCGGCCACCAGCGAGCAGCTGATGACCTTCGAGGGCAAGGAGAAGCTGCGCAAGGATTCACTGGAAGAGTGCCGTCGGGTGCTCAATGACCTGGTCTCTTCCCCCGTTATCGAACAAGTGCTGTTTACCGGCTTTGTCATGCAATAAGGGTGAAGCGTGAGCGATCTGTTAAGTCAGGACGAAATTGATGCCCTCTTGCACGGGGTCGATGATGTCGAAGAGGAGGAGATAGGCGCGGCGGGGGATCCCGGTGTCGCCCAGTTTGACTTCTCCTCCCAGGACCGCATCGTCCGTGGTCGCATGCCGACCCTGGAGCTGGTGAACGAGCGTTTCGCCCGCCACATGCGGATCAGCCTGTTCAACATGATGCGCCGCACCGCCGAGGTCTCCATCAACGGCGTGCAGATGCTGAAATTCGGCGAATACGTCCACACCCTGTTCGTGCCGACCAGTCTCAACATGGTACGTTTCCGCCCCCTCAAGGGGACGGCGCTCATCACCATGGAGGCGCGGCTGGTCTTCATCCTGGTGGAGAACTTCTTCGGTGGTGACGGCCGCTACCACGCCAAGATCGAGGGGCGCGAGTTCACCCCCACCGAGCGACGCATCATCCAGATGCTGCTCAAGCTGGTGTTCGAGGACTACAAGGATGCCTGGGCGCCGGTGATGGACGTGGGCTTCGAGTACCTCGACTCCGAGGTGAACCCGGCCATGGCCAACATCGTCAGCCCCACCGAGGTGATCGTGGTGAGCTCGTTCCACATCGAGCTGGATGGTGGCGGTGGTGACTTCCACGTGGCCATGCCCTACTCCATGCTGGAGCCGATCCGCGAGCTGCTGGATGCCGGCGTGCAGAGCGACAAGGGCGACACCGACGTGCGCTGGAGCAAGGCGCTGCGCGACGAGATCATGGACGTCAAGGTGGAGCTGCGGGCCAAGTTGCTGGAGACCGAGCTCACCCTGCGCGAGCTGATGGAGCTGCAGCCTGGCGACATCATCCCGGTGGAGATGCCGGAGAACCTGCTGGTGTTCGTGGAGGACTTGCCCACCTTCCACGCCAAGATGGGCCGCACCAAGGACAATGTGGCGCTCAAGATCACCGACAAACTCAAACGCCCGGAAGGGGTCAAGACAGAGATGCATCTGGTGACCCGGGGCGGCGTACGCATCGATGGCGAGGCCGAGCTGGAAGAGCTCGAGCGCAGCATCGGAGACCAACAGCAATAAACGACGGCCTGCCTGGGCAGGCCGTCACGAAAACAGCATAAGGAATTCAAGATGAGCGGAACTGAGGAAGAGGATCTGATGGCGGACGCCTGGGCTGCCGCGCTGGAAGAGCAGGTGACTGCCGAAGCCAAGCCCGCTCCTCTCGAGGAGCTCAAGGACGATGCCCCCATCAGTGCCGAGGAGCGGCGCAAGCTGGATACCATTCTGGATATCCCGGTCACCATCGCCATGGAGGTG
Organism: Aeromonas sp. FDAARGOS 1403; assembly: GCF_019047325.1. Lineage (NCBI taxonomy): Bacteria > Pseudomonadati > Pseudomonadota > Gammaproteobacteria > Aeromonadales > Aeromonadaceae > Aeromonas > Aeromonas sp. FDAARGOS 1403. Next base: position 2,332,673 of record NZ_CP077249.1, read on the forward strand.
GGCCGCAGCCAGATCAGCATCCGCAACCTGCTGCAGCTCAACCAGGGCTCGGTGGTGGAGCTGGATCGGGTGGCGGGCGAGCCGCTCGACGTGCTGGTCAACGGCACCCTGATCGCCCACGGCGAGGTGGTGGTGGTGAACGACAAGTTTGGTATCCGGTTGACCGACGTCATCAGCCAAATCGAAAGGATCAAGAAGCTCAAATGACCAGACTCATAGTGTCACCGTTTGAGGGGGCCCGGATGCTGACCAAGAAGTTCGGTATCCCTTCTGTGTTGGCCGACGTCATCAGCCAGATTGAAAGGATCAAGAAACTCAAATGATCCGCGTCTCCCCGTTGCTGCTGTTGTCCTTCCCCGCACTGGCTGAACCCGGTGCGGGCGCCAATCCGCCCAGCCTCACCTCCTGGTTGCTCTCCAGTCTGATGGTGATTGGCCTCATTCTGGTGCTCGGCTTCCTGCTCAAGAAAAGCAAGATTGCCACCGCCATGGGCGGCGGCCAGATGCGCGTCATCGCCAGCCTGCCGGTGGGCTACAAGGAGAAGCTGCTGGTGGTCAAGGTGGGCGAGCAGCAACTGCTGCTCGGGGTGACGCCGCAGCAGGTCAACTTTCTCTATCGCCTGGAAGAGCCGCTGGACGAGAGCCAGCCCCAGGCATTTTCCCAGCAGCTTGGCAAATTGATGGGCAAGCATGAAAAAAGCTAACGGCTCACGGCCGCACGGTGGGCTGCTGGTCGGCCTGTTATCCCTCCTGATCCTCTGCTCGCCGCTGGCGCTGGCCCAGGACGGCATGTCGGCGGTCACCATCAAGACCATGGCGGACGGCAGCCAGGAATACAGCCTGACCCTGCAGGTGCTGGCGCTGATGACGGCGCTCTCCTTCCTGCCGGCCATGGTCATCATGATGACCTCCTTCACTCGCATCATCATAGTGCTCGGCATCCTGCGCCAGGCCATCGGCCTGCAGCAGAGCCCCTCCAACCAGGTGTTGATCGGCATCGCCCTCTTTATGTCGTTCTTCATCATGTCGCCGGTGCTGGATCGCATCAACAACGAGGCGCTGCAACCCTATCTGGCGGAGACCATCCAGGCCAAGGAGGCGCTGGAGCGGGCCGAACTGCCCATCCACCAGTTCATGCTGGCCCAGACCCGGATCAAGGATCTCAACACCTTCATGGAGATAGCGAACGTGCAGGTGGACAAGCCCGCCGACGTGCCGCTGCGGGTGCTGATCCCGGCGTTTGTCACCAGCGAGCTCAAGACCGCCTTCCAGATAGGCTTCATGCTGTTTTTGCCCTTTCTGGTGATAGACCTGGTGGTGGCCAGTATCCTGATGGCGATGGGGATGATGATGCTGTCGCCCATGCTGGTCTCTCTGCCGTTCAAGCTGATGCTGTTCGTCATGGTAGATGGCTGGAACCTCATTCTGGGATCCCTGGCCAACAGCTTCGGGCTGGGCGCCGGTGGTTAAGGGCGAACGACGCAAGGAGCGAATGGCATGAGTCCTGAAACCTTTATCGACGTGTTTCGCGAGGCGCTCTGGCTGGTCACCATCATGGTGTGTGCCGTGATCCTGCCGAGCCTCTGCGTCGGTCTGCTGGTGGCCATCTTCCAGGCCGCCACCTCCATCAACGAACAGACCCTGAGCTTTCTGCCCCGTCTCATCGTCACCCTGTTTGCGCTGGGGGCGGGGGCGCACTGGGGCCTGCAGAGTCTGATGGACTTCTTCATGCTGATGGTGAGTCAAATTCCCGAGGTGGTGGGATGAGTAGCCAGGCCGTGCGCCTGCCGCTGCTGCAGGTCGGCAAGGTGCCAGCATGACCTATACAACCGCTCTCATCATGGAGTGGTTGTCTTCCATCGTCTGGCCGCTGGCGCGAGTGAGCGGGCTGCTGATGGTGATGGCAGTGTTCGGCAGCCGGCTGACCCCGGCCCGCATTCGCATCAGCCTGGCGCTGGCGCTGACCCTGATGATCGCCCCTCTCCTGCCCGCCATGCCCGGGATTGAGCTCTTCTCCGTCGGCAGTTTTCTGGTGCTGGGGCAGCAGCTGCTCATCGGCATCGCCCTCGGCCTCATGACCCAGTTTCTGATGGAAAGCTTCGTGATGGCCGGCCAGATCATCGCCATGCAGACCAGCCTGGGGTTCGCTACTCTGGTGGATCCCATGAACGGCCAGTCGGCCCCTGTGGTGGGTCAGTTCTATCTGATGCTGGCGACCCTGGTGTTTCTGGCGGTGGATGGTCACCTCATCATGCTGCGCATGGTGGTGTTGAGCTTCGAGACCCTGCCGGTGTCGGACAGCGGCCTCAGCCTGCCCTCCATTCGTGACCTGATCGGTTTTCTCGGGGTCATGTATCAGGCCTCGCTGGTGATGGCGCTCTCCGCCATCGTCGCCCTGCTGCTCATCAACTTTGCCTTCGGCGTCATGACCCGCGCCGCCCCCCAGCTCAATATCTTCAGCATCGGTTTTGCGGTCAGCATGATGTCGGGCCTGCTGATCCTCTGGCTCACCATAGGTGGCTTCCTCGGTCACTTCGACAGCATGTGGGAGCGGGTGCAGGAGACCAGTTGCACCCTCATCGGCACCCAGTGTCTGGGGGGCCAGTAAGATGGCTGCGAGGCGCCGTTACCCGCCGCAGGCCGCGCTCCTTGCATTCGCTCTGCTGAACGGCGGCGAGCGGGCGCGCGTTCCGGTTTGCCCACTCAACCTGTACGGGGGTCAGCATGGCTGATACCGATCAGGAACGTACCGAACAACCCACGGGCAAACGACTGCAACAAGCCCGGGAAAAAGGGCAGATTGCACGATCCAAGGAGCTGGGAACCGCCAGCGTCCTGCTGGCGGCCGTATTCGGCCTGCTGATGGTCAAGGAGAGCCTGGCCGGCGCCATGGTCAAAGTGCTCACCATGGGCTTTACCCTGGACAGGGAGCAGGCGTTCGATCCCAACGCCATGATGACCATGCTGCCGGCCCTGCTGCGCGAACTGCTGCAGCCTCTTGGTCTGTTGTTCATGCTGGTGGCCATTGCGGCCTTCGTCGGTAACGTGCTGATGGGGGGGATGAACTTCTCCTCCGAGGCCATGCTGCCCAAGTGGAGCAAACTGAGCCCCCTCAACGGCATCAAGCGGATGTTCGGGGTGCAGTCCCTGGTCGAGCTGATCAAGTCCATCGCCAAGGTGGTGTTCATCACCCTGTTCGCCTGGTGGATGCTCTCCAGCCAGTTCAACCACCTGCTCAACCTCTCCCTCGAGGGCTACCCGGGCGGCATAATAGACGCGCTGGATCTGCTGCTGTGGATGCTGATCATCCTCTGCTGCGCCCTCATTCCCATCGTCGCCATCGACGTGCCGTTCCAGCAGTGGAACCACATGCGCCAGCTCAAGATGACCAAGCAGGAGGTCAAGGACGAGTTCAAGGACAGCGAGGGCAAACCCGAGGTGAAAGGGCGGATCCGTCGCCTGCAGATGGAGATGGCAATGCGCCGCATGATGGGGGACGTGCCCAAGGCGGACGTGGTGATCACCAACCCGACCCACTACTCGGTGGCGCTCAAGTACGATTCCGCCAAGCCCGGTAGCGCGCCCAAGGTGGTAGCCAAGGGTACCGATGAAATCGCAATGAAGATCAGGGAGATAGCCCGGGAGTACGAGATCCCTGTGATGCCCTCTCCGGCGCTGACCCGCGCCATCTACCATGCTACCGAGATAGGCCACGAGATCCCGGAGGGGCTGTTTGCCGCCGTGGCCCAGGTGCTGGCCTATGTCTATCAGCTTAGGAAGTTCCGCCGTGGCCGTGGTCGTCGCCCCAATCCGCTGGCCAAGGATCTGCCCATCCCGCCTGAATTTCGCAAATGACAAACTTCTGACACAGTCAAAATAAAAGCATTGCATTTCAATGCGTTGCATTATTGGCTTGATGTTTGCTTTAATCTGGCATCAGCGGTTTGAGATTGAGAAAAACGATGAAACTCCAGGCATCATTGGGCCGTATCAAAGAGTACAAGTGGCTGTTGACCAAGGGCGTGGGGACGCCGCTGCTGGTACTGGCCTCCCTTGGCATGGTGGTGTTGCCCATCCCGCCGCTGATGCTGGATATCCTCTTCTCCTTCAACATCGCCCTCTCCATCGTGGTGCTGCTGGTGGCGGTCTACACCCGCCGGCCGCTGGAATTTGCCGCCTTTCCGACCGTGTTGCTGATCGCAACCCTGCTGCGTCTTGCCCTCAACGTCGCCTCCACCCGGGTGGTGCTGCTGGAAGGCCACAACGGCAGTGCGGCGGCCGGCCACGTGATCGAAGCCTTCGGCAACGTGGTGATCGGCGGCAACTACACGGTCGGCATCATCGTCTTCATGATCCTGATGATTATCAACTTCGTGGTAGTCACCAAGGGTGCAGGCCGGATCTCCGAGGTGAGCGCACGCTTCACCCTGGATGCCATGCCCGGCAAACAGATGGCCATCGACGCGGATCTGAACGCCGGCCTCATCAATCAGGAAGAGGCCAAGAAGCGTCGTCAGGACGTTACCCAGGAAGCCGACTTCTACGGCTCCATGGACGGTGCCTCGAAATTCGTGAAAGGGGATGCGGTGGCGGGCATCATGATCCTCTTCATCAACATCCTGGGCGGTTTCATCATCGGCATGGTGCAACACCAGCTGAGCTTCGGCGAAGCGGCCCAGATCTACACCCTGCTGGCGATAGGTGATGGTCTGGTCGCCCAGATCCCGTCGCTGCTGCTCTCCATCGCTGCCGCCATCATCGTCACCCGTCAGAATACCGATCAGGACATGGGTACCGCAGTGCTGGGTCAACTGTTCGACAACCCCAGAGCCCTCATCATCTCGGCCGGTATCCTGCTGATGATGGGTAGCGTGCCCGGCATGCCCCATCTGGCGTTTCTGAGCCTGGGTGGCGTCGCCGCCGCCGGTGCCTGGTGGCTGCTGCGCCGCGAGAAACAGCTGGCCGCCAAGGCCGCCAAGGGCGAGCTGATGCCGGCGAACGCGGAGCAGCCCCACGAGCAGAAAGATTTGAGCTGGGACGACGTGATGCCGGTGGACATCATCGGACTGGAGGTGGGTTATCAGCTCATCCCGCTGGTGGACCGCAATCAGGGCGGCGAGCTGCTCAACCGGATCAAGGGGGTGCGCAAGAAGCTCTCCCAGGAGCTGGGTTTTCTGGTGCCTGCGGTGCATATTCGTGACAACCTGGATCTCGCCCCGAACCAGTATCGCATCACCTTGATGGGGGTCAGTACCGGCGAGGCCAATGTTTACCATGATAAGGAAATGGCCATCAATCCGGGTCAGGTGTTCGGCCAGATCCAGGGGATTGCCACCCGGGACCCCGCCTTCGGGCTGGAGGCGGTTTGGGTTGCCAAGGAGCAGGTCTCCCAGGCGCAGACCCTGGGCTATACCGTGGTGGATACCGCGACCGTGGTGGCCACCCACCTCAGCCAGATCCTCTCCAACCATGCCGCTCTGCTGCTGGGTCATGATGAAGTGCAGCAACTGCTCGACATGATAGGGAAGCATCAGAACAAGCTGGTGGAAGGGCTGGTTCCTGAGGTCATCTCCATGGGTAACCTGGTGAAGGTATTGCAGAATTTGCTCAATGAAGGCGTGCCAATCCGCGATATGCGCACTATCCTGCAGACCCTGGTGGAATATGCCCCGCGCAGCCAGGATCCGGAAGTGCTGACGGCCGCCTGCCGTATCGCCCTGCGGCGTCTGATCGTGCAGGAGATTGCCGGACCGGATCCCGAACTGCCGGTGATCACCTTGGCGCCTGAATTGGAACGTATATTGCATCAATCCCTGCAGGCAGGGGGTGGTGATGGCGCCGGCATCGAGCCGGGACTGGCGGAGCGGATGCAGCGCTCTCTGGTGGAAGCCACACAACGACAAGAACTGGAAGGCCAGCCGGCCGTGCTTCTGACATCAGGGATACTGCGCAATACCCTGGCGAAATTTGTCAAGAATGCCATTCCTGGATTGCGCGTTCTGTCTTATCAGGAAGTGCCTGATGACAAGCAAATCCGCATCGTCAGTGCGGTAGGACAGAACTAGTTAGCGGAGATGACGGGTGAAGATTAAGCGGTTTTTTGCCAAGGACATGCGAACGGCTCTGGCCGAGGTCAAGGAGACTCTCGGGCCCGATGCCGTCATCATGTCCAACAAGAAGGTCACCGGTGGGGTGGAGATAGTCGCTGCTGTCGATTATCAGTCCCAGGTGCCGGGACCCAAGGACGCGCCGGTTCGCCGTCAGTTGAACGATGAGAGCGTCAATATCTCGTCTGCCGGCCGGCAGATGACGCGCTCCGCGCCGAGCCCGGCCAAAGAGCAGAATGAACACTATGCCGATACTCTGGCCGCCCTGCTGGCCCGCCAGCAAAAACTGAACCCGGCCGGCCAAGGGCTCAACGGCGCTGCGCCTGCCGCCGCCAGCGGTGCTCCCCGCACCCTGGCCGAACAGGGACAGTGGGGAAATGCTCCCGAACCGGCCAAGCCGAAGGCGAGGGCTGCCGCGCCCGGCCGTGCTCCCCAATCCCCTCAGCGGGATCAGGAGATGGAAGGGATGCGCAAGGAGATGGCCAGCATCCGCAAGCTGCTGGAGCACCAGATCTCCGGCCTGATGTGGCAGGAGGTGGAGCGCCGCGAGCCGATGCGTGCCCTGCTCATCAAGGAGCTCAAGAAGATGGGCTTCGACGATGCCTTCGCCGATCAGCTGGCCGGCATGATCCCCGAGGATATGCCGATCCATCAGGCCATGGCCCAGCTGGCCGAGGTGCTGACGGCCCAGCTCAAGATCAGCGAAGACGAGATTCTGCGCCAGGGCGGAGCGGTTGCTCTGCTCGGGCCGACCGGGGTGGGCAAGACCACCACCATCGCCAAACTGGCGGCGCGGTTTGCCATGAAGTACGGTGCCGAGCAGGTGGCCCTCATCACCACCGACAACTACCGGATCGGGGCCCATGAACAGCTGCAGACCTATGGTCGCATCATGGGCTGCCCGGTCCGCCAGGTGCGTGATGCCGAAGAGCTGGCCAACGCCCTCTATCAGTTCCGCCACCGCCGGCTGGTGCTGATCGACACGGCGGGGGTCGGGCAGCGGGATATCCGGCTGACCGAGCAGCTCGATACCCTGGTCAAGAATGCCAAGGTGCGCATCCGCAGCTACCTGGTGATGTCGGCCACTTCCCAGCGTCGGGTGATGCAGGAGGCGGTGGACCATTTCCGGCGTATTCCATTGAGCGGCTGCATACTTACCAAATTGGATGAGAGTCTGAATCTGGGCGAAGTGATTAACGTGTGTATCCAGAATGCGTTGCCCATCAGCTATATCACTGATGGACAAAGGGTTCCGGAAGATATTCAGGTCGCCAATGCGGCGCAGCTCGTCGGAGCTGCCATGGGCTCGCTGGAGCGGGAAACAGAAGAACCCTATTTCTGGGGCACAGGCTTTGGCGAGGCCGAAGATTCGGAGTTTTATGAGTAACATGTATATGGATCAGGCGAGTGGTCTGCGCAAAATGCGTCAAAACAATCGAGTAAAAGTGATCGCCGTGTCTGGTGGCAAGGGGGGCGTAGGCAAGACCAACGTAACCCTGAACGTGGCGGGAGCCATGGCCGCACAAGGCAAACGGGTGATGGTGCTGGACGCCGACCTTGGCCTCGCCAACGTGGACGTCATGCTGGGGCTGCGGGTGCATCGCAACCTCTCCCATGTATTGGCGGGCGAATGCACCATCGACGACATCATAGTCGAAGGCCCTTACGGCATGATGATAGTGCCGGCGACCTCGGGCACCCAGTCCATGGTCGAGCTCTCGCCGGTGCAACACGCCGAGCTTATCCGCGCCTTCAGCGAGATGAAGACCCAGGTCGACATCCTGCTGGTGGATACCGCGGCAGGCATCTCTGACATGGTGCTGAGTTTCACCCGCGCTGCCCAGGACATCATGGTGGTGGTCTGCGATGAACCGACCTCCATCACGGATGCCTACGCGCTCATCAAGATCCTCTCCAAGGAGCACGGGGTGTTTCGCTTCAAGGTGGTGGCCAACATGGTGCGCTCCTTGCGCGAAGGGCAGGAGCTCTACGCCAAGCTGACCCGGGTGACCGACCGCTTCCTGGATACCTCACTGGAGCTGGTTGCCTGCGTGCCTTATGACACCAATCTGCGGGCTGCCGTGCGCAAGCAGAAGCTGATTGTCGAAGCCTTCCCCAAGTCTCCGGCCGCACTGGCATTCAGAGCGCTGGCCAACAAGGCGGCAAGCTGGCCCATTCCTAACCAACCCGGCGGTCATCTCGAATTTTTCCTGGAAAATTTGCTGCAAAAGCCGGTCATAGCACAGGAAGGTTCCCGTGAATAAAGCCCAAGCGTACTTGCGTCATCAGGATTCCTACGTGCTGGTCGAGCGCCATGCTCCGCTGGTGAAGCGGATCGCCCAGCATTTGTTGGCTCGCCTGCCAAGTAGTGTCTTGCTGGATGACCTGATCCAGGCAGGTATGATTGGGCTGCTCGAAGCCTCCCGCAACTTTGATGGCAGCAAGGGGGCCAGTTTTGAAACCTACGCCGGGATCCGCATCCGCGGCTCCATGCTGGACGAGATCCGGCGCGGTGACTGGGTGCCGCGCTCGGTGCACCGCAACAGCCGCACCATAGCCGAAGCCATCGAAAATGTTGAACAAACCCACGGTCGTGATGCTCGTGATACCGAAGTGGCCGCCCAGATGGGGGTCAGCCTCGCCGAGTATCACACCATGCTGCAGGATGTGTCCTGCGGCAAGATCATCGGCATCGAGGATCTTGGTGTCAGCGAGGATGTCATCGGTCACCCCGATGACGAGCCGGGCAGCAACGGCTTTGATGAACTGGCGGCCGAACGTTTCCAGGGGGCGCTGGCCGAACACATTGCCCGCCTGCCGGAACGGGAAGCGCTGGTGCTCTCCCTTTACTACGATGAAGAACTGAACTTGCGTGAAATAGGCGAGGTATTGAACGTCAGCGAGTCTCGCGTGAGCCAGATACATAGTCAGGCGATGCACAGATTACGCGCGCGTTTAAGAGATTGGCATGTATAAGTGTTTGTACTGGCTACACTGAAACAAAACTCTAAGGCATAATCCGCAAAACAAAACCTGCGATCTGCATCATGTAAGTGAGCCGCTCTGGCGGCTATTTAGGAGGGAATTTTGGACAAGAACATGAAAATCCTCATTGTTGACGATTTTTCAACGATGCGCCGGATTATCAAGAACTTGCTGCGTGACCTGGGATTCAACAACACCCACGAAGCAGACGATGGCAACACGGCCTTGCCAATGTTGAAAAATGGCGATTTTCAATTTGTCGTGACTGACTGGAACATGCCTGGCATGCAAGGCATCGACTTGCTCAAGGCTATTCGCGTCGATGACAAGCTCAAACACCTGCCGGTACTGATGGTGACTGCCGAAGCCAAGCGCGAGCAGATCATTGAAGCCGCTCAGGCAGGCGTCAATGGTTATATCGTCAAGCCTTTCACTGCTGCAACGCTCAAAGAGAAACTCGACAAAATCTTTGAACGAATCGGCTAAGGAGCAGCAGGGATGAAGGCCAAAACGAGTGCAATGATTTCGCTCGATCAGGCAAGGATGCTTGTTGCCCATCTTGAGCAAGGTGAATTCGAACAGGCCGACACTCTCATCGCCGATGCGTGTGCACCCAATGCGGCGGCCCTGTTTGACAAAGTGGGTCAGTTGACCCGACAACTGCATGATTCCCTACAAGATTTTCGGCTGGATCCCAGGATCCCCGATCTGGCCACCCATGAAATTCCCGATGCGCGGGAGCGCCTCAGCTATGTCATCGACATGACGGACAAGGCTGCCAATCGCACCATGGATGCGGTGGAAGCCAGTCTGCCCATTGCCGATCGGTTAAATGACAACATTCAACTCGTTCTGCCCAACTGGAATGCCCTGATGAGCAGAGACATGAGTGTTGGGCAATTCAAGTCTTTGTGTCACCAACTGGATGATTTTATTAAGGCTTCTGAATCTGATGCCGATAAATTACGGCAACTGCTGACAGAAATCCTGATGGCGCAAGATTTTCAGGATTTGACCGGCCAAATGATCCGCAAGGTCATCAAGTTGGTCCAGGAAGTTGAAACTAAATTAATAGAAATGCTGACTATGTTTGGTGAGGCATCTGCCGAGCATTCTTCTCGCAGCCTTCCTGTAAGCGGGATTGAAGCCGAAGGCCCCATCATGAACCCTGAGACTCGTTCCGATGTGGTCAATGGTCAGGATGATGTGGACGATCTGCTGTCTAGCCTGGGATTTTAATGGAGTGACGCATGGCCTTCGAAGTTGATGAAGACATACTGCAAGACTTTTTGGTCGAAGCATCCGAAATATTGGAACAGTTGTCTGAACAACTGGTCGACTTGGAAAAGCGACCCGATGACAAGAATCTGTTGAATGCCATATTTCGCGGCTTCCATACCGTCAAGGGCGGCGCCGGTTTTCTCTCGCTGACCGAACTGGTTGACGTCTGCCACGGTGCCGAGAACGTGTTCGACATCTTGCGCAACGGCAAGCGGACCGTAACCGCCGAGTTGATGGACGTGATCCTGCAGGCCCTGGATGCCATCAATGTGATGTTCGCCCAGGTGCAGAATCGCGAACCGCCTAGCCCTGCGTCCGCCGAAATCCTTCATGATCTGCACGAGCTCTGCAAACCCGAAGGGGAAGAGCAGCTGTTGACTGCCTCTGCAGGCAGCAGTGCTCCGGTGGAGGCTGCCGCTCCCGTGGCTGAAGAGGTGGCTGTGATTGCCGAGCCGGAGCCTGCGGCCGTGCCGGAACCCGCGCAGGAGGCCTCCGTGGTCAGCGGTGGTGGTTCCATCGATGAGATCTCGGCCGATGAGTTTGAACGCCTGCTTGACGAGTTGCATGGCGTCGGTGGCGCACCTACCGCAGCGGCCAGCCCTGCCGCGCCGAGTTCCGGCGACATCACGGATGACGAATTTGAAGCCTTGCTTGACCAGCTCCATGGTCAGGGTCAGCACGGTGGTGCTCCCGAAGTCAACCCGCTGAAGTCGGTACAAAAAGAGGTGGACGAGCTGATCGATGACGATGAGTTCGAACGCCTGCTGGATGAACTGCACGGTCGCGGTCAGAGTCCGCAGAGCAGCATGTCAGCCCCGGCGGCGCCCCAGACTCCAGCGCCGGCAGCACCGGTTACTCCGGCGCCGGCAGCCAAACCAGCTCCTGTGCCTGCTGCGGCCAAGCCCGCCGCTGCGCCGGCAGCGGCAAAACCGGCTCCTGCACCGGCGTCATCCAAGCAGGCTGCGTCAGCGTCCGCCGACAGTGCGGTGCAAAGCGACACTACGGTACGGGTGGATACCAAGACGCTGGACGTCATCATGAACATGGTGGGTGAGCTGGTGCTGGTACGAAACCGTCTGGTGAGCCTCGGCATTGCCAGCAACGATGAAGACATGTCAAAAGCCGTTGCCAACCTTGATGTGGTGACGGCGGATCTGCAAGGCGCGGTGATGAAGACCCGCATGCAGCCTATCAAGAAAGTATTTGGTCGCTTTCCACGGGTGGTTCGGGATCTGGCCCGTACCCTCAAGAAAGAGATCGAGCTGGTAATGGTCGGTGAAGAGACCGATCTCGACAAGAACCTGGTGGAGGCCCTTGCTGACCCGTTGGTTCACCTAGTGCGCAACTCTTGCGACCACGGTGTCGAGATGCCGGATGTTCGCGAGAAGGCGGGCAAGCCACGGCAAGGTACCATTACCCTGAGCGCGTCCCAGCAGGGCGATCATATCCTGCTCTGCATCGAGGATGATGGTGCTGGGATGGATCCCGAGAAGCTCAAGTCCATCGCCATCAGCCGCGGTGTGCTGGATGCCGATACTGCGGCACGCATGAGCGATAACGATGCCTACAACCTGATCTTTGCTCCCGGCTTCTCGACCAAGTCAGAGATCTCCGATATCTCCGGCCGTGGCGTCGGGATGGATGTGGTGAAGACCAGCATCGTCAGCCTGAATGGCTCGGTGCATATCGATTCGACCTGGGGCAAGGGCACCCGTCTCGAGATCAAGGTGCCGCTGACCCTGGCGATCCTGCCGACCCTGATGGTGGAAGTGGGCGAGCAGACGTTCGCGCTACCGCTGGGCTGTGTGAACGAGATTTTCCATCTGGATCTGAAAAAGGCCAACATGGTGGATGGACAGCTCACCATCATAGTGCGCGAGAAGGCCATCCCATTGTTCTATCTGCACAACTGGCTGGTCAGAGGCAAAAACCGAAAATCGCGTCAGGACACGGGCCACGTGGTGATTGTCCAGATTGGTACCCAGCAGATCGGTTTTGTCGTGGACAATCTGATTGGCCAGGAAGAGGTGGTGATCAAGCCGCTGGACAGCCTGCTGCAGGGGACTCCCGGCATGGCTGGGGCGACCATCACTAGCGATGGCGGTATTGCGCTCATTCTGGATGTGCCGAGTCTGCTCAAGGCGTACGCCCGTAGACATTGATACCCCAGGCTCAAGGAGTTAGAAGAATAACAATGGCAATCAAGGTATTAGTTGTCGACGATTCAAGCTTCTTCCGTCGTCGGGTCAGCGAGATCATCACTCAGGATCCCATGCTGACGGTCATCGACACGGCCCAAAATGGGCGGGAAGCGGTAGAAAAGGCACAGCAGTTGCGTCCTGACGTGATCACCATGGACATAGAGATGCCGGTGATGGATGGCATCAGTGCCGTGCGTGAGATCATGGCCAAGTGCCCCACGCCGATCCTGATGTTCTCTTCTTTGACCCATGAAGGGGCCAAAGCCACGCTCGATGCGCTCGATGCAGGGGCGCTCGACTTTCTGCCCAAGAAATTCGAAGACATTGCCCGTGACAAGGATGAAGCCGTCCGTTTGCTGCAGCAGCGGGTCAAGGAGATTTCACGCAAGCGCTTCCTGATGTCTGCGCCGGCACGCCCGAAGGCGCCCGAGCCTGTGGCCAGGACACCTCTGAATGCGCCACGTCCGGCAGAACGTCAGGCAGAGCCGCAGCGTGCTGCTCCGGTGGCCGCATTCAAGCGCAGCGGCAAGAGTTATCAGCTGGTGGCCATTGGTACTTCTACCGGCGGCCCGGTCGCCCTGCAGAATGTGTTGACCAAGCTGCCCGGCGATTTCCCGCATCCGATCCTGCTTATCCAGCACATGCCGGCGACCTTCACCGCGGCCTTTGCCGCACGTCTCAATGGCTTGTGCCAGATAGGTGTCAAGGAAGCGGAAGATGGGGATGTGCTCAAGCCCGGTCACGCCTACCTGGCCCCCGGTGGCAAACAGATGCTGCTGGAAGGCCGTGGTGCCGGTGCCCGCATCCGCATCGTCGATGGTAATGACAAGGTCAACTACAAGCCGTGTGTCGACATTACCTTCGCCTCTGCCGCCAAGACCTATGCCGATAAGGTGCTTGCTATCGTGTTGACCGGGATGGGAGCGGACGGTCGGGATGGCGCGCGTCTGCTCAAGGAGCAGGGCTCCACCATCTGGGCGCAGGATGAAGCGTCCTGCGTGGTTTATGGCATGCCACAGGCGGTTGCCAAAGCCGGTATTGCCACTGAATCGCTGCCACTGGATCGGGTCGCACAACGTATCCTGGTTGAGCTGGGCCGCTAACGATGGGCATGTTTGGCCTGATCCTGGCACTGGGAGCCATTGCCATTGCCCAATTGTGGCATGGCGGCAACCTGTTGACCCTGCTCGATGGACCCGCGTTTGTCATCGTGGTGGGGGGAACCTGGGGGGCGGTCATTTTGCAGACGCCGCGCAAGTTCCTGCTGGAAGCGCTCAGGCAGACCCGCTGGATGGTGCTGCCGCCGGACTGGGATCTGGTCGCTCAGGCCGAGAGATTGCAATCCTGGGCTATCTTTGCACGCCAGCAAGGGTTGCTGGCGCTGGAGAATCAGGCCGAGCAGGAGAGTGACGAATTTACCCGTCATGGCCTCACCATGATAGTGGACGGGGTTTCGGTAGACGACATTCGTATGTTGCTGGAAGCGGATATCGATATCGAGCAGGAGCGCAACGAGCACTCAGCCAGGGTCTTCGAGGCCATGGGGGGGTACAGTCCGACCATCGGCATCATAGGTGCCGTCATCGGGCTGATCCAGGCGATGTTTCATCTGGAGGAGCCTGCCGCTCTCGGTACCGGCATTGCCGTCGCCTTCGTTGCCACCATTTACGGGGTCGGCTTTGCCAACCTGCTCTACTTGCCGATCGCCAATCGTCTGCGTGCTTTTCACTATCATTACGCCCTGTTTCAGGAGATGACGCTGGAAGGCCTGATGGCCATCGCCCATGGCGAGAATGGCCCCCAGGTTGAACGGCGGTTGAAGGCTTATCTGAAGGGAGAGTAGCCATGCGCAAGCGCTATCGTTTGCATCTGCAAGGTCGGGAACACCTCGACCGCTGGCTGGTTTCCTACGCCGACTACATGACGCTGATCTTCGCCCTGTTCGTGGTGCTTTACTCGGTGGCACTGGTCAACAAGGACAAGTATCGCGCCGTCATCGACGGCATGACCCAGGCATTCAATGTGATGCAGCCCCGCAGCGATGGCTTGCTGGAGGGGCAGGGCAAGTCGCTGCTGAACAATGAAGTGTCCGCCGCAACCTCTGTGCTGGAGAGTGCCAAGGCCCGTTCACCCTCGCAGGCTCCTATTTCTGGTGTTCCCATTCTGCAAGATGGTATGACTCTTGCGAAGATAGATTCGCAACTGCAGGAGAACATGGGGTCTCTGGTGGATGCCGGGGTTGTCAAGTTGACGCAGGATGACAACTGGCTGACGGTGGAGCTGAGTTCCGGCCTGCTGTTTGGCAGTGGCAGCGCGTTTATGAGCTCCAATGCAGATCCGGTACTCAATACTCTTTCAAGTATCCTGAAACCGGTCGATAACTATGTGAGAGTGCGAGGTTACACGGATAACCAGCAGATAAATAATGAAATTTTTCGCTCCAACTGGACGTTGTCGGCAGCAAGGGCGGAGGCCGTGCTCACCGCCCTCATTGCCAAGGGGATAGCTCCGCAGCGACTAGCCTACGAGGCGTACGGGGAGTTCTCTCCCTTCTCGGACAACAGTACTGAGCAGGGGCGTTTACAGAATCGCAAGGTGGTGGTCGCTATTTCCAAGTTCGCCTGGGTACCACCTCCGACCCCGGTTCCTCCCGTTAAGCCAGTGACGGAGGAGCCGGTCCCGGCAGTTCAGCAGGCAGTCGAGGCAGGAGAGGTCAAGGTGATCTCGCTGCCAGGTGGTGGCATACGCATAACAACGAGGCAGGATTGATACAGTGATTGTTTGGACGGTTGCCAACCAAAAAGGTGGGGTCGGTAAAACCACCACGGTGGTCTCGTTGGCCGGTATTCTGGCTCAGCGTGGTCAGCGGGTGCTGTTGATCGACACCGACCCTCATGCTTCCCTGACCTCATATCTCGACTTTGACTCCGATCGGCTGGATGGCACCCTCTATGAGCTGTTCCAGGCGGTCAAGCCCACGGCGGAGCTCGTCAATAAACTGACGCTGCGTACCAAGTTTGAGAACATCCACCTGCTGCCCGCTTCCATTACCCTGGCCACGCTGGATCGGGTGATGGGCAATCGGGAAGGGATGGGGCTGGTGCTCAAGCGGGCACTGCTGCGCATCCAGGATCAATACGACTATGTGCTGATCGACTGCCCGCCCGTGCTGGGGGTCATGATGGTGAATGCGCTGGCGGCCTGTGACCGGATCTTGGTGCCGGTGCAGACCGAGTTCCTAGCGCTCAAGGGGTTGGAGCGGATGATGAAGACTTTCGAGATCATGCAGCGCTCCAAGCGGGAGAAGTTCCGCTATACCGTCATTCCCACCATGTTTGACAAGCGAACCCGCGCCTCGCTGATGACCCTGCAGTCCATCAAGGAGCAGCACGGGAGCGCGGTCTGGAATGCCGTCATACCCATAGATACCAAGTTTCGGGATGCCAGTTTGCTTCACATTCCCCCCTCCATCTATTCGCCGAGCAGCCGCGGTACCTACGCCTATGAGACGCTGCTCAACTATCTTGATGCGCAAGAGCGCCAGCGTGCTCATGAGGTGACATCATGAGAGATACCACCCAAGTCCGGGCCATGGATGACTACTTCCACTCCCTGCTGCTGGAGGATGCTCTGCTGCTGGATGCCGACGAGCCTGACTCCGCTCCCGTCATCCAGCTGCAACGCAAGCCCCAGCCGGTTGCCGAGAAAGTGGCGCAGCCCTATCTGGAGGCGGATCAGCGGCTGGAACAGTTGAGTGAACTGCTGGCCCAGGTCGGTCAGGTACAATATGAAATCGATGCCCTGAGCCATGAAGAGGTGGTCACTGAACCGCTGCAGATCGAGGCCGAAGATGCCTTGCTGCCGGTTGAGCCGGTCTGGCCCGAGGAGATGCCTGAGCCGGTGACGGCGGATCCCGCGACTCTGGTGGTGACGGAGACCGAGGTGGCGCTGGCGCCACAGGAGGAGGTTGCCCCCTCCACCTGGGAAAACATCGATACCGGCAAGGAGTTTCAGGCCCTGTTCTTTGAAGTGGCCGGCGTCACCTTTGCCGTGCCGTTGACCGAGCTTGGCGGTATTCATCAGCTGGGGGAGGTGTCATCCCTCTTTGGCCAGCCCGGCTGGTACAAGGGGATCATGACGTCCCGCGAGCAGAAGATGAACGTGGTGGACACGGCGCAGTGGGTCATGCCGGGCCAGCATCTGGAAATAGATGACTACAAGTATCTGATCATGTTGGGTGAATCCCCCTGGGGACTGGCCTGCCATCATCTGAAGGGAACCGAGTTATTGCACCGTGATCAGGTCAAATGGCGCCATCAGGAGGGCAAACGTCCCTGGCTGGCGGGCATGGTCAAGGAGAAGATGTGTGCCCTGCTGCACGTGAAGGAATTGCTCCTGTTGCTGGAGCGTGGGGTCAACATAGAAGGTCGCTGATAACTTCTGCACTCGGGCTGTTTTATTGCTAGTTTTACCAGTAGACGTTTTCATAAAAGGAATAAAAACATGACAGAAAAGCGCAATATTGCACAGAATCTGGCCGAAGACGAAGTGCTGCAATGGGTCACCTTCCAGCTGGAAAATGAAACCTATGGCATCAACGTGATGCAGGTGCAGGAGGTGCTGCGCTACACCGAGATCGCCCCTGTGCCGGGTGCCCCCGAATACGTGCTGGGCATCATCAACCTGCGCGGCAACGTGGTGACCGTCATCGACACCCGTTCCCGCTTCGGTCTGCCTTCTGGCGATGTGAGTGAAAACTCGCGCATCGTCATCATCGAGGCGGAGAAGCAGGTGATCGGCATCATGGTCGACAGCGTGGCCGAGGTGGTCTATCTGCGTTCGTCCGAGATCGATGCGGCCCCGGCCGTGGGTACCGAAGAGAGCGCCAAGTTCATTCAGGGGGTCAGCAATCGCGATGGCCAACTGCTGATCCTGGTCGATCTGAACAAGCTGCTCTCCGATGAAGAGTGGGAAGATATCGGTTCCCTCTGATAGGAAGATGATGTGTTGATGATTGAAATTGCCGCCTTGGGGGTGTCCTTGCTGGCGTTGGCGCTGGCCCTGTACGGGGTGTTAGGCAGCCGACGTGGCCAGCGAGAGTCCGAGGCCAGGGTGGAGCTGCTGCAGGGTCAGCTCGAGAGTCTGCGCAAGCAGATGATGGAGCTGCATACCGGAGCCATCGGCATGGGCCAGCGTCTGCAATCCGTCGAAGGGGCCATGCAACAGGTCAATGACCGCCAGCAGGAGCTGACCCTGCAGGATCCGGAACGCCGCCTGTACAGCCGGGCCGCCAAAATGGTGGAGCTCGGTGCCGACCTCGATGAGGTCATGAACGAGTGTGAATTGCCAAAGGCCGAGGCTGAATTGTTGATTTCATTGCGAAAAGGCCGCTCATGATCGATCGGGAAGGCATCTGCCTTCCTGATTTTCCCGCCCCGCTTTGTGGCTCTCCAAGGCGGGATCTCCCCCACAAATCCTGCTGATAATTGGCATCTTTGAAAAGACGCTTCCCGATACTGTGTTAATATGCAGGCCGCTTCTTTTCACTGATTACATCCTCATGCTGCTTCAAATTCACAACCTGAGCTGCGTGCGTGAAGATCGCACTCTGTTTGAACATCTCTCCTTTGCGGTGGCTCCCGGTGATCTGGTGCAAATTGAAGGTCCCAACGGCGTGGGCAAGACCAGCCTGCTGCGCTTGCTGACTGGCCTGTCTCAGCCTTTTGCCGGTGAAGTGTGCTGGAATGGCGAGAATATTCGCCATTGCCGCGACGAATATCACGCCAATCTGCTCTATCTCGGTCATCAGCCAGGTGTCAAGGCTGCCCTGACACCGCTCGAAAACCTCGCCTTCTACCAGAAACTGCACCATGCGGCCGATACCAGCGTGGACCTGTGGCGGGTGCTGGCCCAGGTCGGTCTGGCCGGCTTTGAAGACAACCTCACCGGTCAGCTCTCCGCCGGTCAGCAGCGCCGCGTCGCGTTGGCCCGTCTGTGGCTGAGTGACCAGCCGGCACTCTGGATCCTGGACGAGCCGTTCACCGCCATCGACAAGCAGGGGGTGAAGGTGCTGGAGCGGCTGTTCCTGACCCATGCCGAGCGGGGGGGCATGGTGATCCTCACCACCCATCAGGACATGACCCTGATGCAGGGACGGCTGAAGACCCTCTCTCTCACGCCCTTGCTGCAGGAGTAGTTCTGATGTTGCGCGCCGTAATGCACCTGATCCACCGTGAGCTGCTGATGGCCCTGCGCCAGCGCTCCGACATCCTCAACCCGCTCTGGTTTTTCCTCATCGTCATCACCCTGTTTCCGCTGGGGATTGGCCCCGAGCCCAAGCTGCTGGCCCGCATTGCCCCCGGCATCATCTGGGTGGCGGCCCTGCTGGCGGCCATGCTCTCCCTGGAGCGGCTGTTTCGCGACGACTTCGGCGATGGCGCGCTGGAGCAGATGATGTTGGTGCCCCATCCGCTGGGCTTGCTAGCGCTGGCCAAAGTGATCGCTCACTGGTTGCTGACCGGCCTGCCGCTGTTGCTTATCTCCCCGCTGCTCGCCATCCTGCTGTCGCTGGACATGAACACCTATCTGGCTGTGGTCGCCACCCTGGCGCTGGGCACACCTGTGTTGAGCCTGCTCGGGGCGATCGGGGTGGCCCTCACCGTGGGTCTGCGCAAAGGGGGAGTGTTGCTCAGTCTGCTGATCCTGCCGCTATATATCCCGGTGCTGATTTTTGCGACCTCGGCAATCGATGCGGCCGGGATGGGGCTGCCTTACGGTGGCCAGCTTGCCATTCTGGCAGCCATGCTGGTGGGGGCATTGACGTTGACCCCGCTGGCGGTGTCGGCGGCTTTGCGAGTCAGCCTCAACTGATGGTGTCGGTGCAAGAGTAATAAGCCTCGTATGGGGCAATGTTGGAAAAATTAAGTTGCGATGGATCAAGGAGAGCGCCGCTTATTGCTTTCGGGGTATTTGATGCAGCCCTGTGGTCGGTATGGTAGGCCTCGCCAAATGATTAATAACAAAAAGGTTTTGTGAGCTATGTGGAAATGGTTGCACCCTTATGCCAAACCGGAGCGGGCCTATCAGTTGGCTGGTACCCTGCTGCCCTGGTTTGCGGTGATTAGTCTGCTTTCGTTCATCATCGGTTCTGTCTGGGGGCTAGCCTTTGCCCCCGCAGATTATCAGCAGGGTGACTCCTTCCGGATCATCTATATCCACGTCCCTGCTGCCATCCTCTCCATGGGCGCTTACTCCACCATGGCGATTGCTGCGTTTATCGGACTGGTATGGCAGCTGCGGATGGCTGACATGACGGTAGCAGCCATTGCTCCGGTCGGTGCCATCTTTACCTTTATCGCTCTTTTTACCGGTGCGGCCTGGGGCAAGCCCATGTGGGGAACCTGGTGGGTCTGGGATGCCCGTCTCACCTCCGAGCTGATTTTGTTGTTCCTCTACCTCGGCGTCATCGCCCTCTACAACGCCTTTAGCGACAAGGTGCTGGCTGGTCGTGCGGCCGGTATTCTGGCGCTGGTCGGGGTGATCAACCTGCCCATCATTCACTACTCAGTGGAGTGGTGGAACACCCTGCATCAGGGCGCCACCATCACCAAGTTTGCCAAGCCCTCCATCTCTTCCGACATGTTATGGCCGCTGCTCGTTATGATCCTGGCGTTTGCCACTTTCCTCGGTGCTGTGACCCTGATGCGTTTTAAAAACGAGCTCTTGATGCGGGAGTGGCACCGCCCCTGGGTCAAAGAGATAGCCGAGCAGGAGAAGTAAGCATGCACTTTGCCTCTTTCAGTGACTTCCTGGCGATGGGCGGATACGCCTTCTATGTCTGGCTCTCCTTTGGCCTGACGCTGGTCTGCCTCATCGGTATCGTCATTTCCACCCGTATGAAAACCCGCAGCCTGCTGGGCGAATTGCGCAGCAAGCAGGCACGCGAGGCTCGTCGCAAGGCGGCCCAGCAGATGGAGAACACCCTATGAATCCGAGACGTAAAAAACGCCTCACCATTATCCTGGCCATCACTCTGGGGCTCGCGACCGTGTGTGGGCTGGTGCTCTATGCCCTGAGTCAGAACATCGATCTCTTCTACACGCCGAGCGAGCTGGTGGAGGGCAAGGGACCGGACAAGATCAAGCCGGAAGAGGGGCAGCGCCTGCGCATCGGGGGTCTGGTGGTACCTGGCTCGGTGCAGCGGGATCCCCAGAGTCTCAAGGTGGCCTTCAAACTGGTGGACAATGGCGGGCATCTGGTGACCGTCGAGTTTGACGGCATCCTGCCGGATCTGTTCCGCGAAGGGCAGGGCATCGTCGCCCAGGGCACCCTCAAGGATGCCACCACGGTCGCCGCCTTCGAGGTGCTGGCCAAGCACGATGAGAACTACATGCCGCCGGAAGTGGCCGATGCCACCAACGGCATGCACTTCAAGCCGGAATACACCGACGCGCAGTTGAAGGGGAGCAAGCAATGATCCCGGAATTAGGACAGTTCTCGCTGATCCTGGCATTTGCCACCGCCCTGCTGCTGGGCAGCTATCCGCTGCTCGGGGCCAAATGGGGGCGCCTTGGCATGATGTCGGCGGCCCGCCCGCTGGCCTATGCCCAGTTTCTGCTGCTGTTGCTGTCGTTCCTCTGCCTCACCTGGGCCTTCATCGACAACGACTTCACCGTGCAGTACGTGGCCACCAACTCCAACAGCCTGCTGCCGTTGGCCTATCGCATCTCCGCGGTATGGGGGGCTCATGAGGGCTCCCTGCTGCTGTGGGTGCTGACGCTGGGTGGCTGGACCGCGGCGGTCGCCATGTTCAGCCGCCGCCTGCCGCTCGACGCGGTGGCGCGGGTGCTCGGGGTGCTCGGCCTCATCTCGGTTGGTTTCACCGCCTTCGTGCTGTTTACCTCCGACCCCTTCACCCGCACCTTGCCCTATTTCCCGGTGGATGGACGCGATCTCAACCCGCTGCTGCAGGACCCGGGTCTCATCTTCCACCCGCCCATGCTCTACATGGGCTATGTGGGCTTCTCGGTGGCCTTTGCCTTCGCCATCGCCTCCCTGATGACCGGCCGGCTCGATGCCACCTGGGCGCGTTGGTCCCGTCCCTGGACCATGGCCGCCTGGGTCTTCCTCACTCTGGGTATCGTGCTGGGCTCCTGGTGGGCCTATTACGAGCTCGGCTGGGGCGGCTGGTGGTTCTGGGATCCGGTGGAAAACGCCTCCTTCATGCCCTGGCTGGCCGGCACCGCCCTGCTGCACTCGCTGGCAGTCAGTGAAAAACGCGCCACCTTCAAGGCCTGGACCGTGCTACTGGCGCTCTCGGCCTTCTCCCTGAGCCTGCTCGGTACCTTCCTGGTGCGCTCCGGTGTGCTGGTCTCGGTGCATGCGTTTGCCTCCGACCCGACTCGCGGCCTGTTCATTCTGGGCTTCCTGTTGGCGGTAATCGGTTCATCCTTGCTGCTGTTCGCCTTCAAGGGCTCCCAGGTGAGAAGCCATGGCAAGCACGAGTTGTGGAGCCGCGAGACCCTGCTGCTTGGCAACAACATCATGCTGGTGGCGGGCCTGCTGACCGTGCTGCTCGGCACTTTGCTGCCGCTGGTGCACAAGGAGCTGGGGCTGGGCAGCATCTCCATCGGCACTCCCTTCTTCAACCACATCTACAGCTGGCTGATTATCCCCTTTGCCCTGTTGCTGGGGGTCGGCCCGCTGTTTCGCTGGCGTCGTCAGGATCTGGGCGAGCTCAAGGGCAAGGTGGTCCTGGCGCTCCTGCTGAGCCTGGCCGCCGCCATCCTGCTGCCGCTGCTGCTGGCCGAGGAGTTCAAGCCCTGGGCCGCGCTCGGTATCGGGCTTGGCGCCTGGATCATCGTGACCAGCGTGCAGGAAACCTGGGCGCGCGCCACCCACAAACACAGCTTTGCCGTCGGTGTACGGCGCCTTGGCAATAGCCACTGGGCCATGATCCTGGGCCACGTGGGTCTCGCGGTGAGCATCATCGGCATCGCCTGCACCCAGAACTACAGCATCGAGAAGGACTTGCGCATGCAGGCCGGCGATCGGGTCCATTTTGCCGATTATGAGTTCGTCTTCACCGGTATCAAGGAGAAGAACGGCCCCAACTACGATGGCTTCAAGGGCGTGCTGGAAGTGCACAAGGATGGCAAGCAGGTGGCTTTGCTCAAGCCGGAGAAACGCATGTACAAGGTGACCCGGATGCCGATGACCGAGGCGGCCATCGATGCCGGCTTTACCCGTGACCTCTATGCGGCCCTTGGCGAGCAGCTCGACAACGGCGCCTGGGCGGTGCGGATCTACTACAAACCCTTCGTGCGCTGGATCTGGTTCGGCGGCGTCTTCATGGCCATTGGCGGCGTGCTGGCGATGCTGGACAAGCGCTATCGTTTCGGTCGTCGTGAAGAGGAGGCCAAGGCATGAGCAAGAAGACCTGGTTGTTTCTGATCCCCTTCATCGTCTTTCTGCTGGGGGCCGTGTTTCTGTTCAAGGGGCTCTACTCCGATCCCACCAAGCTCGAGTCCGTGATGGTGGGCAAGGAAGTGCCCGTGTTCACCCTGCAGGATATCTATGACCTCAATAAGCAGCATGACAGGAGCATCCTCAAGGGACGCCCCATGCTGCTCAACGTCTGGGCCACCTGGTGCCCGACCTGCTACGGGGAGCACACCTACCTCAAGCAACTGGCGGGGCAGGGGATCTACATCGTCGGCATGAACTACAAGGATGAGCGGGCCAAGGCCATCAACTGGCTGGCGGAGCTCGGCAATCCCTATCAGATCAATCTGTATGATCCCGACGGCATGCTGGGGCTGGATCTGGGGGTTTACGGCGCGCCGGAGACCTTCTTCATCGACAGTCAGGGCATCATCCGCTATCGCCACGTGGGTGACGTCAACCCCGAGGTGTGGGCATCGACCCTCAAACCCATCTATGACGCCATGAAGTGAGGGAGAACCCGATGAGAATC
Organism: Aeromonas sp. FDAARGOS 1403; assembly: GCF_019047325.1. Taxonomy (NCBI): domain Bacteria; kingdom Pseudomonadati; phylum Pseudomonadota; class Gammaproteobacteria; order Aeromonadales; family Aeromonadaceae; genus Aeromonas; species Aeromonas sp. FDAARGOS 1403. Next base: position 2,356,221 of record NZ_CP077249.1, read on the forward strand.
TTGATTGCATCCCTGCTGCTGCTGGCGGGACTGGGCGGGGCAGGTCAGGCGCTGGCCGCCATCGATGTCTACACCTTCGACAACGACGCCCAGGAGCAGACCTTTCGTGAACTGACCAAGGAGCTGCGCTGCCCCAAGTGCCAGAACCAGGACATCGCCGACTCCAATGCGGGCCTGGCCAAGGACCTGCGTGACAAGACCTACCAGATGGTGCGCGAGGGCAAGGAGAAGCAGGAGGTGGTGGACTACATGGTGGCCCGCTACGGCAACTTCATCCTGTACAATCCGCCGCTGATGGCCTCCACCCTGATCCTCTGGCTGGGGCCCCTGCTGGTGATCGTGGTGGGCATAGTCCTGGTGGTGGTGCGCAGTCGCCGTCGTCCCGCGGCAGCTACGCCGGCGGATAGCGCCCTGAGCGCGGAGGAGCAGCGTCGTCTGGCTGCCCTGCTCAAAGAGGAAGAGAAACAATGACCGCATTTTGGATAGTGATCGCGGCCCTGCTGGCGCTGGTGAGCCTGGCACTGGTGTTGCCCCTGTGGCGGGGAGAGGGCCGCCAGAGCATCAGCCGCTCGGCCCTCAACAAACAGCTCTATCGTCAGCGTCTGCTGGAGATCGGCGAAGAGCGCGAACAGGGGGTGCTGGCGGAAGAGCAGGACACCCTGATCGAGTTGCAGCGCAGCCTGCTGGACGACATCCCCGACGTGGAGCAGACCGCTCGCGGCGGCAAGAGTCTGATCTGGATCCCGGGTGTGCTGGTGCTGCTGGTGGTGAGCCTGGGGCTCTACTACAAGCTGGGCGCCTGGCAGGAGGTCAGCCGCTGGCAGGACGCCAGCAGCCGGTTGGGCGAGCTCAGCAACCGCATCCTGGTGGAGCGCAATGCCGAGGTCACCGAGCAGGATCTGCTGGACTTCACCCTGGCCCTGCGCACCCGCCTGAAAGAGGAACCGAACGATTACCGCGGCTGGCTGCTGCTGGGCCGACTGTCGCTGGATGGCAATGATCCCGATATGGCCCGCGAGGCGCTGGAACGGGCCTACGCTCTGGCACCGCAGAAGGGGATGGTGGCGGTGCCCTATGCCCAGGCGCTGATGATGACAGGGGATGACGCGCAGGCCGATCAGCTGCTGCGGGGAGCCATCGCCCAGGATCCGGCCAATATAGAGGCGCGCTCCGTCTACGCCTTCATGGCCCTGCAAAAAGAGGACTTCAAGACCGCCCTGCAACGCTGGCGCGAGATGCTGCCGCTGATGGAGAAGGGCTCGACCCGCTACACCATGGTGGAGCGCTCCATCGACTATGCCGAGCAGCAGTTGAAGAAACGCGGCATGGCCAGTGCGGTCGTGCCGGCAGAGGCGAGCGGACAGGGCACCGCCTCCGCCCAGGTGCTGGAAGTGAAGGCCGGCGAGTTCCCGCTCAAGGTGACGTTGGCCGATGGCATTGCGCTGCCGGAAGATGCCCATCTGTTCGTGTTTGCGGTGATCCCCAACGGGCCGCCCATGCCCATCGCGGTCAAGCGTATCCCAGGCCCGCACTTCCCGCTGACGCTGTCGCTGGGTGACGGCGATGCCATGATGGAGGGTAACAAGCTGGCCGCCTATCCCGAGCTGCAGTTCAAGGCGCGCCTCTCCCGTGGCGGAAACGTCATGAACAAGGAAGGGGCGTTCGAAGGGGCCTCGGTCCCGGTCGCCACCGGCTCAATTCCTTCAGCGCCGATTGACATCCGCATCGATCACGCCCTCTAATACGCCTCTGGCCCGGCCCTCGATGGGGCCGGGCTGCCTATAATTCAGATTAATCACAATAAAAAGCTAGGACTTCCATATGCATGTGCGTGTAGGGGCATTGACGGTGGCCTTGTTGCTGGGTGGCTGTGCTGGCGGCCCGCCCAAGCCGGGCCCCGAGAGCCTTGACCTCAAGGAGACGCCGAGCCGGCCCGAAGCGACCAGCACGGCCAGTGACAGCCGTGACCCGTTTCAGGGTGCCAACCGGGCCATGTGGGCCGTCAACTACGATGTGCTTGAGCCCTACGTGGCTCGCCCCGTGGTGCACGGCTACGCCCGATACGTTCCGCAGGGAATGAAGGATGGCATCGAGAATCTGGTGGAGAACTTCAACGAACCGAGCAGCATGGTCAACCACCTGCTGACCGGCGACTTGAAGGGGGCGGGTACCAACCTGGGCCGCTTCACCCTCAACACCACTGTGGGTCTGCTGGGGATCTTCGACGTGGCCAAGCATGCGGGCCTCGAGCGCAACAAGCTGGAGCTCTCTACCGTGCTCGGGCGCATGGACATAGGCGAGGGGGCCTACGTCATGGTGCCCGTTTATGGTCCCACCACCACCCGCGAGATAGTGGGGGATACCATAGACGTGCTCTACTTCCCCTACTCGCTGCTGACTTTCCCGCTGAAAGCGGTGCACTGGGCGCTGAATGGTCTGGGTACCCGTTCCAAGCTGATCGATCAGGAGCGGATCATCGACAACGCGCTCGATCCTTACGCCCTGACCAAGGACTTCTATCTGCAGTACAACCAGAACAAGGTGACTGGCCGTCAGAGCGAGCTCAAGCAAGAGCAGCAGGAGAAGCAAGACGACAGCAATCTGGATGACTATCTGGACGAGATTGACCAGTGATGCCTGTGCATCCCGGCTCGAATGACAAAGGCGCCTGCGGGCGCCTTTTTGCTGCGCTGGCTGCCCTCGCGCCCATAAAAAAACGCCCCGCAAGAGCGGGGCGTTTTGGCAAGAGTGTGGCGCTATCAGGCAGCCAGGTTCTTGGCCACGAATTCCCAGTTGACCAGGGCCCAGAAGGTTTCCATGTACTTCGGACGCAGGTTGCGGAAGTCGATGTAGTAGGCGTGCTCCCACAGGTCGACGGTCAGCAGCGGGGTGGTACCGGCTTCGGTCAGCGGGCAACCGGCGTTGGAGGTGTTGACGATGGCCAGGGAGCCGTCAGCCTTCTTCACCAGCCAGGTCCAGCTGGAGCCGAAGTTGCCGATGGCAGACTTGGTGAACGCATCCTTGAACTCGGCGAAGGAGCCGAACGCCTTGGTGATGGCATCGGCCAGGGCGCCAGTGGGCTCGCCACCGCCGTTCGGGGAGAGGCAGTGCCAGTAGAAGGTGTGGTTCCAGATCTGGGCGGCGTTGTTGAAGATGCCACCAGTGGAGGTCTTGATGATCTCTTCCAGAGACTTGCCTTCAAACTCGGTACCCGGCACCAGGTTGTTCAGGTTGACCACGTAGGTGTTGTGGTGCTTGCCGTGGTGGTATTCCAGAGTTTCCTGGGAGATGTGCGGTTCCAGAGCATTGATTGCATAGGGCAGAGCGGGAAGTTCGAATGCCATTTTCTACTCTCCATTGGCTGGCCGTGCGAAGGCGACGGTTGCAAGACATTGCGTACTCTTTTCTATTTTGAAAAGAATTGTTCTTGAAGTGATGGGGCCAGTTGGCCCAAAGCCCATCGATTGTACCAGCATCAAAGATGGCCTAACAACTCTTGATTCTCGCCATGATCCGGATCAAGCTGCGGCGTATTGATTCGTCACTTCTTGCTGTTGCAGCGGTTTGCCAGTTTGTGGTCTGCCCGGATTGCAGTAGAATGGCCGCCGAAATCGCTCTAGTGAGGCACCTATGGAAACTATTGAAAAGATCAAACAGCAGCTGGCTGAAAACCCCATCATTCTGTACATGAAGGGCTCCCCCAAGCTACCCAGCTGCGGTTTCTCTGCCCAGGCCTCCCAGGCCCTGATGTCCTGTGGCGAGCCGTTTGCTTACGTCGACATCCTGCAAAACCCGGACATCCGCGCCGAGTTGCCGAAGTTTGCCAACTGGCCCACCTTCCCGCAGCTGTGGGTCGAGGGCGAGCTGGTCGGCGGCTGCGACATCATGATCGAGATGTTCCAGGCTGGCGAACTGCAGACCCTGATCAAGGAAACTGCCGCCAAACACAAGCAGGATGACGTTGCCGCCGAATAAGGCCGCCATCGCATCATGCAAAAAGGGGAGCCATCGGCTCCCCTTTTCTTATGCTGCAAGCAGGTATCAGGCGATGCGTTCGATGCGCGCCAGATAGAAACCGTCGAAACCGGTGGCCGCCGGGCTCACGGTGTGATCACCGAGCAGGCGGAAGTTGTCGTTGGCGGCGAGGAATTTGTCCACCTGCTGGCGGTTCTCCTCGGGCAGGATGGAGCAGGTGGCGTAGACCAGCATGCCGCCCACCTTCACCATCTGGCTGTAGCGCTGCAGGATCTCTTCCTGCAGGGCTACCAGCACCGGCAGCCGCTCCGCGGTGTCGCGCCACTTGGCATCCGGATTGCGCTTGAGTACGCCAAGGCCGGAGCAGGGCACGTCCAGCAGCAGGCGATCCGCGCTCTCTTTGAGGCGCTTGACGGTCTTGCTGCTGGTGATGACCCGGGTCTCCACGTTGTGGGCACCGGCGCGGCGGGCGCGCTGCTTGAGGTTTTCGAGCTTCCACTCTTCCACGTCCATCGCCAGCAGGCGGCCCTTGCCCTTCATCATGGCGGCCAGATGCAGGGTCTTGCCGCCGGCACCGGCACAGGCGTCGATCACCCGCATGCCGGGGGCTACGTCCAGCGCCGCCGCGATGTGCTGGGAGCCGGCATCCTGCTGCTCGAACCAGCCGTCAGCAAAGGCGTTGGTGCGAAACAGGGCGGCATCCGAGGTCACTTCCAGGGCGCTCTCGACCCCTTCCACCGGTACAGTGGTGACCTGCTCTTTGGCCAGCGCCGCCTGCAGCTCGTCACGGGTGCACTTGAGGGTGTTGACCCGAAGGTAACGTTTGGGCATGGCGGTCAGGGCGGCACGCTCGGCCGGCCAGGCATCGCCCAGCTGCTCGCTGCCGAGCTTTTCCAGCCAGGTCGGGCAGCCATCCATCAGCACCGGGTTTTTCTTGGCTTCGGTCAGGCGGCGACGAAACGCCTCTTCATTGAAGCGATCCAGGGTCGGGTGGTTGGGTTGAGCTATCTTGTGGAAAGCATGCCAGCTGTGCAGCAGCGGCCAGACGTGCTTCTCGGCCTGGCGGACCTGAATACCGGTCAGGGCGCAGTAGAGGCTGAGGCGACGCAGCAGATCGCCGGTGACCAGGGCAATCCTTGCCTGTTCTTGCGGTTTGAGTTCGATGCCGGAGAAGTGACGGGCATAGGCGCGATCCAGGGTGAGACCCTGGCCCAGCACATCGTCAACAATGGCAACGACCAGGTCCCCGAGACGGGGCAACAGTGGGGATTTGAGCATGAGATTAACCTTGGTCAGAAAAAGACGAACCGTCGCCATGGTGACGCGGCTCAAAAACTGATAAATCCGCGCAATGATAGGGGCTAGACAGGGTTGGTGCAACACTCCCCATTCGGGGAAGATAGGGTGGATGCTGCTGGACTAATCGGACCAGCAGGCGAATGATGCCGGTTGCAGTTCAGGTGAGTGCATTTTAAAAGGACTAAAAAGATGCAGTTGATGAAATTTTCTCCTTTGGCGCTGGTGGTTGCCAGCTTGATGAGTTCGGGCGGCCTTGCGGCCAAAGAGTGGGACACGGTCGCGGCGCGCGCCACCGCCGCCGACGGTTATGAAGTGCGGGCCAACCAGTTTCGGGTGGCCAAGGTGCCCATCGATTATTTTGCCGGACTGCAAGCCGGGGCGGGTTCGCTGACCCTGCCGCTGCCCGACGGGGGAGAAGTGACCTTCACCCTGCAGGCCTATGATCTGCTGCCGGCCGATCAGGCTGCCAAATTCCCCGAAATCAAGACCTTCAAGGGTCACAATCCGGCGGCGCCGGTAGAGACGGGGCGCTTTGATCTGGGGCCGCTGGGTTTCCACGCCATGTTCACCCATCAGGGCAAGACGGTGTTCGTCGATCCCCTCAGCAATGCCGAGGGGTATGCCGTCTATTACCAGCAAGACGCCTACAGCAGGTTGGCGGAGGAAGCGGACAAGGTGATCGGCAGCGATGCCAGCAAGGCGTTGGCGCACAAGGTGCAGGTGGATGGCAACGTGCGCAAGCGCTACGTCATCGCCATCTCGGCGGCGGGGGAGTACACCCAGTTCCATGGCGGCTCCAAGGTGCTGGCCACCGCGGCCATCGCCACCCTGCTCAACCGGGTCAACGAGGTGTACCAGCGCGACGTGGGGGCCGAATTCCAGTTGGCCAGTGGCAACGACAACATCATCTTTACCGATCCGGGCAGCGATCCCTTCACCAATAGTGACGCCGACGTCGATATCAACAGCGTGGTGCAGGCCAATGCCCAGACCCTGCCCAGCACGCCGCTGGGACCGTTCGACATTGGCCATGTGGTCAATACCGGAGGCGGCGGTCTGGCCGGCCTCGGCGTGCTCTGTATGGCTGACAAGTCGGCCGGCATGACAGGTTCCGCCACCCCGGTGGGGGATGCCTTCTTTATCGACTATGTGGCCCACGAGATTGGCCACCAGTTCGGCGCCGATCACACCTTCAATGGCACCACCAACAGCTGTGGCGGCGACAACCGGACGCCAGAGCAGGCCTGGGAGCCGGGCAGCGGCACCTCCATCATGGCCTATGCGGGCATCTGTGGGGAGGAGAACATCCAGCCCCACAGCGACCCCTATTTCCACAGCAAGTCCATCGAGCAGATGCGGGCACACATGGCGACCGTGCCGACCTGCGGCACCTCCATCGATCTTGTCAACAACGCGCCCCAGGCGGCAGCCGGGGCCAGCCGCATCATTCCGGCCAACACGCCGTTCGTGCTCAAGGGGGCCGGCGCCGATCTGGACGGTGATCCCCTGACCTACACCTGGGAGCAGATCGATCTGGGTACTGAGTCGAGCAGCCTGGCCACCATGGTGGACGACGGCAGCCGGCCGCTGTTTCGTTTTGTCTCCCCCACCAGCTCACCGGAGCGGATCCTGCCGAGCCTGCCCTCCCTGCTCTCGGGCACGCTCGCCAAGGGCGAGGCCTGGCCCACCACCAACCGGGATCTCAACTTCCGGCTGACGGTGCGTGACGGCAAGGGCGGTGTCGCCAGCGACGACATGAAGGTACAGGTGGTCAATACCGGCAGCGCCTTCCGGCTGACTGCGCCGCTTGGGGTGTCGTTGACGCCGGGGGCAAGTCAGGCGGTCAGCTGGGATGTGGCCGGCACCAACCTGGCACCGATCAGCTGCAGCAAGGTGGACCTGCTCCTGACCCAGAACGAGGGGACCAGCTGGAGCAGCCTGGCGGTCAGCCAGCCCAACAGCGGCTCGGCTACCGTGACCCTGCCGGCGGATCTGGCCAGCGACGCCCGTCTGAAGGTGGCCTGCAGCGACAACATCTTCTTCGCCATCAGCCCGGCCAAGCTGCCGGTCGTCCAAAGCGGCGGCAGCTCGGGCGGTGGCGGTGGTGGCGCCCTCGGTCTCTGGACCCTGGCGCTGGCCCTGCTGGGCTGGCAGCGGAGGCGCGGATGAGGGCGGCCTGGCTGGTGTTGGCGTCCCTGCTCGGCGGCTGTCAGGCTGACGCCGATACCCTGGAGCAGGCGGTCAGCGCCAGCCTGGCCAAGCAGGATTACCGGCTGATCGTGCGGGCCGGGCGAGGCGAGGTGGCGCCCGGCATAGCGCCGGCAGAGCAGGCTTCGGCCAAGGCCCGCTGCGGCGTGCGCTATCTGGAGGGGCTGGGGGATGTGATCAAGCCAGGCCAGCAGGAGGCCCAGGCCAAACTGGCGGCCTACGCGGCCGACTACAACCGGCGCATGCTGGCGCACTGCCCGCCACTACCGGCGACGGATCGGCAGTGACAGAGGGCCGTCAAGGTCAACAGGGGGAGGCGCGAGCCTCCCTCTTTTCTGCGGCCGCCATTTGCCGGTCACAAGGCTTGTACCCATGGCGTGCTCGTCGCACAATGCCTGCACGCATGGCCGCATGGGCGGCAAAGAGAGAAGGAAAATCAAGATGATGGATGTAGCCGATCTGCGCCGTGAATACACCCGGGGTGGACTGCACAGGGCCGATCTGCCGGCCGAGCCCCTCGCCCTGTTCGAGAAGTGGCTGGCCCAGGCGTGCGAAGCCAGGCTGACCGACCCCACCGCCATGGTGGTGGGCACAGTGGATGCCGACGGCCAGCCCTGGCAGCGCACCGTGCTGCTCAAGCACTACGACGCCGAAGGCATGGTGTTCTACACCAACATGGGCAGCCGCAAGGCACACCAGCTGGAGGGAAACCCCCGCATCAGCCTGCTGTTTCCTTGGCACACTCTGGACAGACAGGTGCACGTGACCGGCCGGGTGGAGAAGATGAGCACCTTCGAGGTGATGAAGTATTTCCACAGCCGCCCCAAAGACAGCCAGATCGCCGCCTGGGTCTCCAAACAGTCGACCCGCATCTCGGCGCGCGGCGTGCTGGAGGCCAAGTTCCTCGAGCTCAAGCAGAAGTTTGCCAATGGCGAGGTGCCGTTGCCGAGCTTCTGGGGCGGTTTCCGGGTGCGCATCGACACGGTCGAGTTCTGGCAGGGGGGCGAGCATCGCCTGCACGACCGCTTCTACTACACCCGTGAAGGGGAAGGGTGGCACATCGAGCGGCTGGCGCCCTGAGCCCCCCGCTAGTCTTCTGCTGCTGACAAGGAGTCTGTATGCGTCTGTATGGCGATCTGAAGTCCGGCAACTGCTACAAGCCCTGGCTGCTGGCCCGCTGGCTTGAGCTGCCCCTCGACTGGGTGCCGGTGGATGTGCTGGCGGGGGAGACCCGCACCCCCGATTTTCTGGCCCTGAACCCCAACGGCAAGATCCCGGTGCTGGAGCTGGCCCAGGGCGACACCCTGGCGGAGTCCAACGCCATTCTCTTCTACCTGGCGCAGGGGTCGCCCCTGTGGCCGGCCGAGCCGCGTCAGCAGGCTGAGGTGCTCAAGTGGCTGTTCTTCGAGCAGTACAGTCATGAGCCCTATATCGCGGTAGCCCGTTTCATCGTTCACTATCTGGGGCGGCCGGAGTCCCAGGAGGCGCGCCTCGACGGGCTCAAAGCCGGCGGCGAGAAGGCGCTGGCGGTGCTGGAGCAGCAGTTCAAGCAGAGCCCCTACCTGTGTGGCGAGGCGCCGACCATCGCCGACATCGCACTGTACGCCTACACCCATGTGGCGGAGGAGGGGATCTTCTCGTTGCAGGGGTGGCCCGCCATCCGGGCCTGGATTGCCCGTATCGAGGCGCATCCCCGCCACCTGAGCCTGCCTGCTGCCTGTCAGGCCGGCTGATGGAACTGCTGATCGAGCGCGCCCTGTGGCAGCCCCACTGGGCGCCGGTGTTGCAGGCCTGGCAGCGGCAGGGTCATGGCTGGCAGTTGCTGCAGAGCAAGGTCGATGAGTGTTTGCCGAGCGATACCGGCGGACTCTGGTCCTGTTGTCCGCCCGATGGCGTGCGTTCGGCCAGCGCGCTGCTGGCCGCCTGGCTGGACGGCGATCTGCCCGGCCAGCAGGCCGTTGATCCGAGCCGGCAGATCCTCATCAGCGGCTCGGCTTCCCTGCTGACCCTGGCGCGGGAGGAGGGGCTGCTGACCCTGGGAGGGCAGGGGGCCGATCTGGCGCTGACGGCGCAGGACGATCTGGGCGCTGTGCTTAACCGCCTGCTGGCCCGCCGCCTGACGGTGCCGGTGCTGGCCGAACCTCCCTCCCGGTCGGAACCCGCCCTGCAGCTGCGCCCCCTGCTGGCGTGCGATGAGGCCGAGGTGGTGCGCTATTGCAGCGATGCGGCGCTCGCCCGCTACACCCTCAACATTCCCCACCCCTATCCGCCGGAGGCGGCCCGCGACTGGTTGGCCGGCTGCTGGCGCAAGGCGGCGCTCGGATTGGGCTGGAGCTGGGCGCTGACCCTGCCGGCTGGCGAGGGCCATGCGCCGCTGGTGGGGGTTATCTCGCTGCACTGGAACGGCGAGCTGGCCTGGTGGGTGGGTGTGCCCTGGCAAAACCGCGGGCTGGCGACCCGGGCCGCCCGGCTGGTGAAGGCCTTTGCGTTCGACCGGCTGCAGCTGCCGGTGCTCACCGCCCGCCACATGCCGGACAACCATGCCTCCGGCCGGGTAATGGCCAAGCTGGGCATGCGCTATTGCGGCCGACGGGCACTGAGTGGCCAGCGCCAGAACCAGAGCCAGAACCAGAGCGAGGTGAGCTACTGGCAGCTGGCACGAAGCCTGACGCTGGCGGCGCCGGTTGAACGGCAGCTGGCCCCCTTGCTGGCCGACGAGCGGGTGGTGGCAGCCATCCTTCAGACACAGGTCGGGGAGGGGGCGCCGCAGCGGCTGGCGCTGTTCATGACAAATCGGGATGAGGCAGAAGAGGGCGAGCTCGCCGCCGCGCCGCTACGCTCCCAGGGTACTGACGGGCCGCTGGCGGTGGAATACTACGACCAGGATGCGCTGGCGCAGGCCGAGCCGGAGCAGCTCCATCTGCTGCGCGGCCTGCTGCTGAAAGACGCCGAGGAGCAGGGGCTGGACTACCTGCTGCAGCTGGCCAGCCTGCAGCGCCATGGGCCTGTGTTGCTGACCCTGGCGGAGCGGCACCTGCGCCTGCGCTGGCTCGCAAGTGAGGAGTCCAGACTCGCCCTGCTGGCCGCTGCGCCGCTCACCCATCGCTACCATTTGCTTGACTTGTTGGTGGCCTTGCCCGCTCTGCTCGATGAGCTGGCCGGTCGCTGGCATCGGGATGCCGACGACACCTTGGCCTGGCTGGCACGGGCCGAACCGCCGCTGTTCAATGCCTATCGAACCGCCATCACCAGCCTGCAACCGGCCGATCTGCATGAGTTGCTGGCGCAGGTGGCGGATCGTTTTCCTGAGTCCACCCTCCCATTTCTGGACAAAGATGCTCAGGGCGGCGGGCAGTTTGTGGAATAATGCCCGCTCTGCTGTACGAGGAGTAACGCTGTATGCTGAGAACCGAGCGCCCTGGCGACATGCTGCCGGTCTATGACCTGGTGAGTGCCGCCTTTGGCCGTACCGACGAGGCCGAACTGGTCAACCGCCTGCGCGAATGCGGCGCCGCCGTGGTGACCATGGTCGAGGAGGAGGAGTACGAGTTCATGGGGCACCTGATGCTGAGCCCGATCACCATTAACGGGGTGGAGGGGCCCTGGCTTGGTCTTGCGCCCGTGGCGGTCCATCCCGATTGGCAGGGGCAGGGCATAGGGTCGGATCTGGTACGCGAGGGGCTGGACACGGCGCTGGAGATGGACTGGAAGGCGGTGGTGGTGCTGGGTGACCCGACCTATTACAGCCGCTTCGGTTTTCGTCCCGCCAGCGAGTTCGGCCTGCACTGCATCTACGAAGTGCCCGCCGACTGCTTCATGGCGATGGAGCTGCAGGAAGGCGGTCTGGCTGGCGTGCAGGGGGAGGTGCTCTACCACCCGCTGTTTGACGAACTTCCCGAAGAACAATGAGCCACGCAAACGGCAGCCAGGTGCTGCCGTTTTGTTATCTGAACGCGCTGCAGATGCAGTGCCTCTCCCTTCGAATAGCCGATGGTTTTTCCTCCCCCACCTCATCATTGCGGATCGTATTCACGAGCATATCGGTGAGCTAATGCCACTTTGCTCCGTGCCGGGATATATAGTGCGTACCACCTTTATCTGGAAATTATGGTACTGCCCTGCAGCCTGATGGCACCTTGCTGCATTTTTTCTAGGGCTTCTTTCGCAATATATTGTTACAACTTTTTTCTCATCAATATCTGTTTTTGTCTAACGGGTAACATTTTCTGGTTAGACCTCATTATTGATGTTTGACTCAAATGAGGATTGGCAGGTAGGTTGTGCAATATATAAACAAGGAGGCTTGATACGGTTGCCTTGGCTTTAATTGTTAATATCCTCCTTGCCTTGTATATCGGTAGTGCTGCTGTCATGCATATATTGACGATGCTGATATGGCAGCCTATTTACATCTCTCATAGAAAAACAACCATATGCTCGGTCATGATTACATGGCCTGCCAGACTATTGCCTGAAATATTTAATAATCTGGGAAGCAATGAGCGCTGATAGGGATATATAATATGAAAAAACTTTCAGAAATAATCCATCGTGAAGTTTCACAAGGGCGTCGGGATTTTCTGACGTTCTCCTCCATGTCGCTGATAGGCCTGGCTGCCGGCACTGTCTTCCCTGCCCCGGTGAAAGCCGCTATTGCTGTCCTGAATAGTGGTAATTTCGCCGAGCTGGATGCAATCAATTTTTACGTGATGGCATCTAACCAGCCCGTCGTTGATTCGAACCGGGTCAACTTTGTACAAGAAACCGATGAAGCGCAATATCTTGCCCAGGTGATGTTTCAAGAGCTGATGAAGTTTGAATTCCAGTATCAGAACAGCTCATTGAGCGAAGCGTTAGGCTCTGGCATGAAGCCTAACAATAATGTGCTGACCATGAGTGATGGCATCAACTCGGTCAATACTATTTACAGCAGCAACCGACGCTATTTTACCGATAATATGGTTGAATATGTGAGTGGCTTGTTGCAGAACTCATATAGCAAGCAAACCAATGTCACTGTGGCAGACCGGAAGCTGTATAACTCTTGGGATATGGTGAAGGTAAATGCAAATATCAAGCAAGCTGAAAAGGGTACGCAGTTTAAAGAAATTATCGATCAGCTATACTCTGTCGCTACCCATTATTGTCAAAGCGGAAAGTTAACCGGCTACAAAGCAGCGGGGGAAAACTGGGCTCGTCAACTTATCGAACACTACTCCAAGAATGAGGTGTTAGAGGAACTGATCAGCTCTTTCAAAGTTCAGGAGTATCTGGGATCAGGTTCATCGTTTGAAAAGGCTATGTGGCAAGTCTACAACACCATCAATAAAGTAAGAGCGCTCAATATATCATCTGGTCGTCGCATCACCGAGGATGAGCTGAAAAAATTTGAACGTACCCTGGCGGGTTCTGTATACAGCGGGTTTGCCATGAACATGAGCTGGGGCCAACAAAGCGAGAAATACACAGTCCTGGCCAACAGGAGAAATTTCGATGATGTGGTGACCTTGCTGAGAAATGAAAGCGGGACTCAGCGCACCTTCTGGAACAGTTTCTTCAACCAGAATAGCCCGGATAGTTTCTGGAATGAACTGAACAACATGAGCTTGAGAACGAGCACCCTGCAGGATGAGGGGGCCCGGCAGCGCATTCTTCAACGATATCCTGCGTTGGCAGGGACGGCGGGCAGTATGGCTCCCACAGCCTTCTCCGGTGTGGCTCCCGCTGCCTTTCCCATAGATTCATTCCTTTCCGTGTTCACCTTGTTGCTGGGGGTGGGCAACTTCACCTGGTTGACGGCGACCGATCGGGAGGAATGGAGCAACCCTGTTCCTTTGATGGAGTTGGGGGCGGCCCTGTTTGATGTGACATTGAATCTGATCCAGCTCGGTCGATTCCTTGATAAAGTGACCATGTTTATTTATGGCAATGGCGAAGGCATCATCAACAGCATTGCCATCAATATGGGTAAATTCAGTCAATTCTTGAGCAACCTTACCGCCAAAGGCCAGCATCTCACGAATGTATTAGAGCGGCAGATAGCCAGCAAGATGTTTCTCGCCACGCAAAATATCACCCGGATTATCAATATATGTTTTGTCGGATTAGCGGCGCTGGGGGCGGCCTTGGCCGCGTATAACCTATATCAGGCTGTCGAGGGTGGCGATATCGGTGATATTATATTTGCGGCAATCAATATGTTGGTCGCCACGGTGGCGCTGGGTGTCGCCGTGGCCTCTTTTATGGGCTTTGCCATTGCCGGCCCCCTTGGAATTATTGTCGCGGTGATAGGCATTGTGGTGGCCATCGCCCAATGGATCTACACATTACTCAAAAAAGAAGAGGTCAAACCTACCCCGATCGCGAGATATACCAACGAGTATATTAAACCGAAGGGGCTTGAGTATGAAGATCTGGGGGCATATATTTGCCGAGTGTCCAGTTATTGGAAGCGCACTCTGGTATGCGCCTTCGATGCAAGGACCATGAATACCGATTGGGATTACGTCCCAAGTATCGCTGATCATGATAATCCGATTTATACTCAGCCAGGGGCTCTGGTAACCTCCCCGAGAAATGGCAGGATTTATAACTTTGCCAATATTCAGAAGCCAGGTTACGGAAATATATCTAACTTCTTTACTGCGGGAGCCACCACCCCAATCAGTAACTGGCGGCCGGGAAGTGATTTGCAGACCTGCTGGCATGCCGTCGAGAGTCAGGCAAGCAATAATAGTCGCGCAGCAATATTTGTGGTGCTGGGCAACAACTCAAGCTTTTCACGAGCCTTCTTGACGTCTCATCTGGAGGATGCCCCGACAAGCAGCAATGAACTGACGAGTCAATTAAATCTGGAGTGGCAAGAGTATCCGCTGGATGTGGTTGCCATCAATGGCCTTGACGAGACCATGTTCCTTATCTTTACGACCCGGCATATCTATCAAGTAAAAGGTGGGGTAGCCCGCAGGATAATATCTGACTTTGTCGGTCAGCGCGATGCACCGATAACCTATGGCCTGAATGCACTGGCGCTCGGTACCAATGTGAATTTGATCTATCGGCTAAATGGTCTGCAGGCGCCCGATACCCGCTACCATTATCTGCTGACCCGGGATGACAATGGTGACTATACCAGCATGAAATTGCTGCGGACCATCAATAATCCCATGTCCTCAGACTCGCCGATTGTTGGCCGGCTGTTCAAGAAAACCAACGATCTGGTTTCGCGGATGGACTTTATGTATCACGATGGCAAGAGTGGTTATGCGCGTTATGGCGCAATCATGAACAAGACTGATGATGCCTCTTTGTCATTGTACAATGGGGTGGAATTTCAGGTGCCGGACAATGGATTCCGCTCCTTCTACAAGAATGCGTTTATTCCCAAATAACGCAGTCGGTACGCTTTCAGGCGTTCACGTCCCGGGCCATAAAGGACCCGTATCGACTCCTGATGTGTCGAAAACAGGCCACGCCCTTGTCGGCAACACTCAAAAGCCCTCAGCGAGGGCTTTTTTATGTCATCCCCTTGCGTGTACAAGGCTTGCTCAGGCGCGGGTATCGAGCAGGTTGCCCTTGCGATCCTCGGCCCCCGTCATGCCCGCCAGTTGCTTGCCAAGGGGGCTCTGCCGATATTGCAGGTAGTCGCCGAGCTGCTGCTGTTGCTGGTGGCGTGCTTCCATCCGGTAGAGATCGACGGCCGTCGGGGCGTTTTGCTCATCGATCTCCTGCCCACTGGCTTGCAGATAGCGATCCACGGCGGCCTTGTCCTGCTGCTGCTCTGTGTAGGAGACGGCCAGAGTGCGGCGGGTGGTCTCTTTCTCCTCCTGCGTCGCCACGTATTCATCTCTCTTGTCCAGCGCCTTGTCACGGCCCTGGTTGAGCTGCTCCGGGGTATAGGCGTTGCCATAACCGGGCAACGGCATGGGACGAGTGCTGATCTGCATGGGATACCTCTCTGCTAAACCTGGCTGCTTGAGCAATGGCCGCATGATACGAGCTTTCACTTGCGCAAAAAAGCATCATCAGGTGTGCCGTCAAGAGTGGGTTCAGCTTCGAAAGCAGGTTGTGGATCAGAGCAGAAGTGAAATCGCCGCCGTGGTGGCCTGGTAGGCAGCAGAGACGGTGAGGTCGGGCAACAGAGATAGAAAAGGCGCCCGAGGGCGCCTTTTGTCACAGCGAGAGGATCAGTTGAAGAACCAGTAACCGCGGTTGACCAGCCGGGTCAGCAGCTGCAGGAAGCCGGCCTGATCGGCCAGCTCCACCATGTCGGCCTGGGTGATCATGTCCTTGTCGCACAAGAGCGAAATGGCCGCCGCATCCTCGCTCGGCAGGGTCCAGGCTTCGCCGTCGATGTAGCAGGTCTGGCTTTCGCCGCTGAACCAGACAGAGCGCAGCCCCGGCACCTTGATGGCGGGCTCACCCTGGGTCAGCAGGTCGGCCACTTCCTCGGCGCTGTAGTCCGGCTCCACCGGATTGACGTCCAGATCGTGCTTGGCCTCGGAGATCATGGTGCCGAACCACTCCTTGAACAGGGTCTCGTCATCGAGGGCCTGTTGCATCAGCTCGCGCAGGCGGTGCAGCTCATGGGGCTGGATCTCGCCGTGGCGGGCGCGGGGCTTGAGATCGGCGTCGCCGTAACGCTCGGTGCGCACCTCGTTGTCGATCAGGTGATCGGCAAAGGAGGAGATAAGCGCCTTGGCGTCAGGCGCGCGAAAGCCCACCGAGAAGTTCAGGGAGGGCTCGATGGCGTAGCCCTCGTGGGGGAATCCAGGCGGAATGTAGAGGATATCGCCCGGCTCCATGATGACGTCGATGATCGCCTCGAACGGCTCGCAGTGCAGCAGGGCGGCGTGGGCGGCAAACTCGTTCAAGGGCTTGGCATCGCCGACGCGCCAGTGGCGCTTGCCCTGGCCCTGGGTGATGAAGACGTCGTAGTTGTCGATGTGGGGACCGACCCCGCCGTGAGGGGTGGAGAAGCTCACCATCACATCGTCAAAACGCCAGCCCGGGATGAACTGGAACGGCACTGCCAGCTCGTTGACCTCGGGGGCCCAATGGTTGCAGGCCTGCACCAGCACGGTCCAGTTCTCTTCGCCCAGGTGATCGTAGGATTCGAAGGGACCGTGGGCCGCCTCCCACTTGTTGTTGAAGCGGGTTACCAGGCGCGATTCAATCACCTCTTCCATGGCCAGACCCGCCAGCTCGTCCGGGCTGATGGGATCCTGAAAGTCGGTGAAACCGCCCTTGATGAGGAGCGGGCGCTTCTGCCAGTAGTGCTCGAGGAAGTGAGCGATATCCAGATTGAGTTGGTACATGGTCTTCTCGTGTCTCTGTGAGAGAGGTGTTGCCCAAGACGGGCTTGGGCAACGCCACTCATGGCCCTGCCTTGGCAGGGAAAACAACAGGGGGCCCTGTGGCTAGTGCCCAGGGCCCCCGATACTCTCTCGCCCGCTTATTTCAGCAGGTCGACCAGACGCTGGGCGTCGCCGATATAGTTGGCCGGGGTCAGCTTCTTCAGCTCGACTTTCACGGCTTCCGGCAATTCCAGCGTGTCGATAAAGGTACGCATCCCTTCGGCGTCCACGCGGCGGCCACGGGTCAGCTCTTTGAGCTTCTCGTAGGGCTTCTCGATGCCGTAACGGCGCATCACGGTCTGGATCGGCTCGGCCAGCACTTCCCAGTTGGCATCCAGATCGGCGGCCATGGCATCGGCGTTGGCTTCCAGCTTGGAGATGCCCTTCAGGGTCGCCTGATAGGCAATCAGGGAGTAACCCACTGCCACGCCCAGGTTGCGCAGCACGGTCGAGTCGGTCAGGTCACGCTGCCAGCGGGAGATGGGCAGTTTGGCTGCCAGGTGCTGGAACACGGCGTTGGCCAGACCCAGATTGCCTTCGGAGTTCTCGAAGTCGATGGGGTTGACCTTGTGCGGCATGGTGGAGGAGCCGATCTCGCCGGCGATGGTGCGCTGCTTGAAGTGGCCCAGGGAGATGTAGCCCCACACGTCGCGATCGAAGTCGATCAGGATGGTGTTGAAGCGCGCCATGGCGTCGAACAGCTCGGCGATGTAGTCGTGCGGCTCGATCTGGGTGGTGTAGGGGTTCCAGGTCAGGCCCAGAGAAGTGACGAACTCCTCGGAGAACTGGTGCCAGTCCACTTCCGGATAGGCGCTGAGATGGGCGTTGTAGTTGCCCACGGCGCCGTTGATCTTGCCCAAGATCTCCACCGCCATGATCTGCTTGAGCTGGCGCTCCAGACGGTAGGCGACGTTGGCCATCTCCTTGCCCATGGTGCTCGGGGTCGCCGGCTGACCGTGGGTGCGCGACAGCAGCGGCATGTCGCGATACTCATGGGCCAGGCGCTTTATCTCGGCAATCAGCTTCTCGCAGTAGGGCTTGATTACTTCCTCGCGGGCGGTCTTCAGCATCAGGCCGTGGGAGTTGTTGTTGATGTCTTCGGAGGTGCAGGCGAAGTGGATGAACTCGCTGACGGCGGCCAGCTCCGGGTTCACTTCGACTTTTTCTTTGAGGAAGTACTCCACCGCTTTCACATCATGGTTGGTGGTGCGCTCGATCTGTTTGATGCGGGCAGCGTCGCTCTCGTTGAAGTTGCTGACGATGCCGTCGAGCAGGGCACTGGCGGCCGCGCTCAGGGCAGGGACTTCCGGGATCCCGGCGTGGCTGGCCAGTTTTTGCAACCAGCGTACCTCGACTTCGACGCGAAAACGCAGCAGACCGAATTCGGAGAAGATAGGGCGCAGGGCATCGGCCTTGTCGCCATAACGACCGTCAATCGGGGAAACAGCAGTCAGCGCGGACAGCTCCATGGGGTGAACTCCTGATGATTGGTGTGGGGGATTCGTATCCACTCGCGCGCGGGCCGGGGGCTATCAAGGCTGATGTGCGGCTGTTCACCTTGTTCTCCCTCTGCCTTTGCGCGAGCCAATGATTAGTAACGCTTGGCCAGTTCCACCATCTTCTTGCGGGCGAAGATGATCTGGGTGCGACTGCCGCCGAGCTGGCGCCACAGCACGCAGGCCCGGATGCCGGCCAGCAGCAGGGCGCGCACCTTGTGCTGCACCAGCGGCTGCTGCAGGAATAGCGGGGTGCCCGCCACCTGGATGCGCGGGCCGATCGGGCTGATGAGATCGCTGTAGATGCTCGCCATGTTGGCCAGGATCTGCTCGTCCAGCAGGTCGAAATGCTGTTGCTGGCGGCCGATCTGGCCGATCCGCTCACCCAGCATGTTGAGAATGTCCTTGCGCTTGGCCAGCTTGCGCTCCAGCGCAATCAGGCTCACCACGTAGCGGGTCAGCTCGGCATTCTTCTGGCTGCCGTCGGCGCCCAGCTGCTCGACCAGGGCGCGGTAGCCGTCGCGAATGGCCAGGTGGTTGCCGAACACGTCCAGCGGCTGCTTGGGGTCGGTGACCAGGATGCTGGAGAGGCTCTCGCGCAGGGAGGCCTCGTCACAGGTGCCGTCGCGGGCCACTTTCTGCACCAGGTAGGCGGCCTGGCAGATGCCGGCAAAGGCCATGGTTCTGTCTTGGAATTTGTCGCTCATATCTTCACAGCCCTGTTCTGTTCATTCACCGGCCGATGCCATGATCCGGCCAGGAAGTTGCCAATCATGTATCACTGCCTTGTGCTGTTTTTTCTTTGTCCCCTCTCCCTCAGGGAGAGGGTCAGGGTGAGGGTGGTTACCCCCTCATCCCCAACCCTTCTCCCGCGAGGAGAGAAGGGAGTAGAGCGCGGACGCTTGTGAGCGTCCAGCCCTTACACCGGATGGCTGAAACGCTGCTCTATGATGCCACCGCCCAGACACACTTCCCCGTCGTAAAAGACGGCGGACTGGCCCGGGGTGACCGCAGCCTGTTTCTCGTCGAAGATGACCCGGATGGTCTCATCGTCGATGGGCTGGATCAGGCAGGGAATATCTTCCTGACGATAACGGGTCTTGACGGTGCAGCGGCGCGGTTCGCGAATAGGGGTGCGATCCACCCAGTGCAGCTGGCTCGCGATCAGGCCATCGGAGTAGAGGCGGGGATGTTCCCCCTGCGCCACGATCAGGGTGTTGCGCTCGACCTCTTTGTCGACCACGTACCAGGCCTCTTCGGTGGCATCTTTGCGCCCGCCGATGCCAAGGCCCTTGCGCTGGCCCAGGGTGTGATACATCAGCCCCTGATGCTCGCCGATCACCTTGCCGTCCACGGTTTCGATGGGGCCGGGCTGGGCGGGCAGGAACTTGGCCAGGAAGTCCTTGAATTTGCGCTCACCGATAAAGCAGATACCGGTGGAGTCTTTCTTCTTGGCGGTGATGAGATCCAGCTGCTCGGCGATGCGGCGCACCTCCGGCTTTTCGAGATCCCCGACCGGGAACAGGCTCTGACCCACCTGAGCCTCGCTCAGGGTGTAGAGGAAGTAGCTCTGATCCTTGTTGGTGTCGAGACCGCGCAGCAGGCGCGGGCGGCCTGTGCTGTCGTCACGGCGCACATAGTGGCCGGTGGCGATGTAGGTGGCCCCCAGCTCTTCGGCGGCAAACTCCAGGAACGCCTTGAACTTGATCTCCTTGTTGCACAGGATATCGGGGTTCGGCGTACGGCCGGCCTTGTACTCTTCGAGGAAGTGCTCGAACACATTGTCCCAGTACTCGGCGGCGAAGTTGATGGTGTGGAGTTTCATCCCCAGCTTGTCGCAGACGGCCTTGGCATCAGCCAAATCCTGGGCGGCAGAGCAGTACTCGTCCGTGTCGTCTTCTTCCCAGTTCTTCATGAACAAGCCTTCGACCTGATAGCCCTGCTGCTGGAGCAGGTAGGCCGAGACGGAAGAATCCACGCCGCCGGACATGCCGACGATCACCTTGATTTGGCTGTTGTCTGTCATTAGTCGAAGTTACCAGTTCGTTTAAACGGGGCGTATTCTACCAGAATTTCGCGCCCCCGGTCACATATCCATGCCGCCGTTCCCATCAGGAACCCGGCTGCAGGAAATCGTTTTTCTTGTCTCGGCCTCACAGCGTCAAAAAGAGCCTCCAACGGCTCTTAGATAAAGGCCTTGAGGGCCGACAGCGGTAAGCGGGTACCCGCCAGATAGTCCTGAATGCACTGCCACACCAGAGGGCTTCTCAGGGCCGCTTTGCACTCGGCAATCTCCTCCAGGGTGAGCCAGTGGCAGGCCAGCACGTCGCCGTCGGGATCCTCTGGATGGTGCTGACCCGGCGCCTTTTCAAGGTCGAAGATGACGGCGATGCGCACAAAGGTGGCCTCGCTGTCTGCCGGCTTGTAGAGATAGACCCCGAGCCAGGCAGTGGGAGCGGCGGTGAGCCCTGTCTCCTCCTTCAGCTCGCGGCAGGCAGCCTGGACGAGATCTTCCCCAGGCTCCACGTGGCCGGCGGGCTGGTTGAAGCGGCGCTGGCCTTTTATCTCCTCTTCCACCAGCAGGAAGCGGCCCTGCCAGTGCACCAGGGCGGCCACGGTAAGGCGGGCGGGCAGGGGGGGATGCTCGCTCATTGGGACTCCTTGTCTTGTGTACCGTGCCTTGCTGTGGCACTCGATCAGGTTGCGCCATCTATGTTGCGGCACGCTGGCCAAATGGCTTACTCGTGTTATTCCGATGGCTTGCTGCGGGCCGGACGGCGCGCGGTGCCTCGGCCGCCGCTGCGATTGGCCGGGCGGGGGCTCGCTTCGCGGCTGTCCCGCTCTTGGTGTTGGGCGTGACGGGTCGGCCGGGCCTGGCTGTTGCTGCCGGCCCCCTGTGGCCTGGCGGCTGTGCGCGGCTTGCCGTGCACAGCCGATTGCCGCGGTGCCGCTGCCAGCTCGGGAGCGGGCAGGGCGCGGCTCTCCCCCGGCGCCAGACCATCGAGGGTCCACTCCCCGATGGCGTAGCGGATAAGGCGCAAGGTGGGGTGACCGATATGGGCGGTCATCCGCCGCACCTGGCGGTTGCGCCCCTCCACAATCTTGATCTCCAGCCAGCAGGTGGGGATCTCCTTACGCTCGCGAATAGGCGGGTTGCGCGGCCACACCGCAGGTTCCTCCATGATGCGCGCCCCGGCGGGCAGGGTCATGCCGTCGTTGAGCTCCACCCCGGCGCGCAGGGCGGCCAGTTTCTCCTCGCTCGGGATGCCTTCCACCTGTACCCAGTAGGTCTTGGGGGTCTTCTCCCCCGGCTGGGTGAGGCGTGCCTGCAGCTTGCCGTCGTTGGTGAGCAGCAAGAGCCCCTCGCTGTCACGGTCTAGCCGGCCCGCGGCATAGATGCCGGGCTCGGTGATGTAATCCTTGAGGGTCTCGCGGCCCGCCTCGTCGGTGAACTGACAGAGCACCATGTAGGGCTTGTTCAAGAGCAGCAGCTTGCGATCGGCAGGCGCCGGTGCCGGTTTGCGCTCGCCCTCCTTGTCTCTCATGGCGTGCTGTGCCTCCCTGCGCTGGGATGGGCGCGCCGTGGCGGGCCCTTTGGCCTTGTGCTCGGTGTCAGGGCGGGCGGAGAGGGAGAGACGGGGACGGGCTGATTTCATCGCATGCATACCAAAAACAGGGGAAGGGCGAGTGTACCACAGGGGGCTGTCGCGGGCATGAACGACGGGGACGGGAGGCCAGCCGCTCAGCCGAGCAGGCCGTCGATGACGATGGCCTGACGGGCGGGGGCGGAGCCGGCGTGCAGCAGCGCCGTGCCCACCTGCTCGTCTATCAATGTGCGGGCCAGCCGGGTGAGGGGGCGCAACTGCTCGGGGGCAAGGCCGGCGGGCACTGCGAGCAAAATCAGGGTCTGCACCGGTCCGAGCGCGGAGCCCCACTCGATGGGTTCGCTGCTGCTGAGCAGCGAGAGCGCGGGGCGGCGGATGGCGGGGCAGATGACGTGGGGCATGGCGAGGCCGGGCCGGATGATGGTGGCGGCCAGCTGCTCGCGCGCGGCGATGGCCTGCTCCAGCGCTGGCCTGTCGCTTATCAGCGCGGCGGGCAGCAGATCCACCAGCACTGCCAGCGCCTGGCCCTTGTCGAGGGGGGCCGTGGCATGGCCGAGCTGGGCCAGGGTAAAGCAATAGTCGGGCAGTGCCTGAGTGAGGCGCTGCTCGGCCAGGGCGGCGCTGCCCGGGCGCCCCAGTGGCTGGCCCAGCTCCACGCACCAGCAGGTGAAGGCCATGTGGGCGAGCTCGGCATCCAGCCCCTCGATCAGCAGCAGACAGAGATCGCCGGGCTGGGTGGCCAGGGTGAGCAGGGAGAGCTGGTTGGTCGCCTCCACCGCCTGGCGGCGGGTGACGTTGATGAACTGGATATGGGACTTGAACAGCCCGGCCAGCCGACTCAGCTGCTTGGCCTGGGTGATGGTGAGTCCCAGCCGGCAGTGAAAGGAGATCTCGCGGATCAGCATTCAGACGTCGGGAGCTGCGGTCTTGAGCACGGCTACCGCATCGAGCAGCACTGCCTCCAGCGCCACCTGGTGAATGGGACAGCCGAGGAAGCGATTCTTCTGCTCAATCTCGATATCGGAGGCGATCAGCACCAGATCGGCGCCGGCGATGTCGCGGGCGGTGAGGATGTTCTCCAGCCCCATGGCTCCCTGGGTCTCGACCTTGATCTTGAGCCCCAGCTTGTCGGCGGCTTTTTGCAGCGCCTCGGCGGCCATGTAGGTGTGGGCGATGCCGGTGGGGCAGGCGGTGACGGCGAGGATCTTCATGGGCTCTCACGGCAAATTCGGGTGGGGCAACAAGATAGCGCCAAGGGGCGGCCTTGCCAAAGGGGTGGAGGCAAAAATGGGATCCCGACTGCGCTCTGTTGAAGGGATGGGCAAGGGGTGAGCGTTTTTGCGGCCCCAAAAGGGACAAGTGGGGAAAAGAGGGGATAAAAAACGGCCCGCCAGAGGGCGGGCCGAATGCACACTACGGAGTGAAACCGTGCGACCGGGCAGTGACTGCCTGGTCAGCTTGGGCGGATGCCTGGGCTCAGGCGGACTGGGTCGCCAGGGTAGCGGCTTTCAGTTCGCGCTGGTTCAGACGGACTGGGTCGCCAAAGTGGCAGCTTTCAGCTCCCGCTTGATGCGGCGGATCTTGCGCTCTTCGGCGACCGCGACGCAGGCCATCAGCACCAGACAGGCGGCGGCGGCCATGTCCAGCGCCGCGAAGGTACCGGTCCAGCCGGTCAGGCCGAAGATGGGGGTGCCGTCGGCAATCATGCCCAGACCCAGTTTGGCGAAGCTGTCACCGATGAGGTAGGCGAAGGTGCCCTTGACGCCATCGGCCACGCTGATGCCCTGCTTGGGTACGAAGCCCACGGCGGCTACGCCGATCAGCAGCTGCGGACCGAACACCAGGAAGCCCAGCAGGAACAGGGAGCCCAGGAACATGAACTGGGTGGTGGCGTGCTGGTAGAGCCCCAGGGTGGCAATGATCAGTGCCAGCGCGACGCAGGCAACCAGACCACGACGACCGTTGGCCAGATCCGAGAGGTAACCCCACATCAGGGTACCGACCAGGGCGCCCACTTCGAAGAAGGTAAAGCCCTGAATGGCCACGTCCTTGGAGAAGCCCAGCTCCTGGTGGGCGTAGACGGTGGACCACTGGTCGATACCGATGCGCACCACGTAGAGGAAGATGTTGGCAAAGCAGAGCAGCCAGATCACCTTGTTGAGCAGCACGTACTTCACGAAGATCTGCCACTTGGTCAGCTTCTGCTCCTCGGTGGCGACGTCTTCTTCGCTGGCCACTTCGTCAAACAGCTCTTCCACCTTGCCAAGGCCATAGGCTTCCGGCGAGTCGCTACCAAAGCGCAGGCCGATAAAGCCGACGATCAGCGCGATGATGGAGGGGAAGATGAACATGCCGAGCACGTTGCCATCGAACAGGTAGTTGGCACCGAACAGCGCCACACCGGCCGCACCGGCACCGCCCACGTTGTGGGAGAGGTTCCACATGCCCAGATAGGTGCCGCGCTTGTTGCGGGGCGTCCACTTGGTGATGGTGGAGTAGCTGCAGGAGCCGCCGCAGCTCTGGAAGAAACCGCTGGCCGCGTAGAAGAAGATCATCAGGTAGAGACTGAAACCGGTGCCGCCCATGCTGGCACTGAAGCCCAGCATGCAGAGGGAGGAGAGGATCAGCATCAGCGGCAGGAACTGCTTGGTGTTCTTGCCATCGGCATAGTAGGAGACGATGGTCTTGCCCACCCCGTAGGTGATGGAGAAGCCAAGGCCGATCATGCCGAGCTCGGTCATGGAGAGACCGTACTCCTGGATCATGTCGTTCTGCGCAATGTTGAAGTTCTTGCGGATCAGATACATGGTCAGGTAACCGATGAACACAACCAGATAGGATTGCATAAACGGTTTGAACCAGAGCTTGCGCCGGGCTTCGACCGGCAGGTTCAGGGTGGGGACCCGGACCTGTTCGAGCAGTTTAAACATCTTCGTTCATCCTCTGCGAGATAGACGCTGTTTCCGCCGCGTTCCACCCTTTTTGATTGGTGTTGGAGGTCACGCCACGGAAAGAACAACAGGAAGCGGGCGCGGTGCGCGGCGAGCCCCTGTCGATTGAACCCATGCCCGTCCCTTGCGCCATGGCGCGGGTCGGGTAACCACATCAGGTAGCGTGACTTTAATGAGGCGCGCTGCAAATGGCGTGAGAGCCATCCCTAGGGGGGGTAGGAAAATTTCCTAGTTTGGCGGGATCCGGCCGCGAAGCGTGAAGAGGATCACAAGCCGGCGTCGTACAGCAGAGGCGAACAGGCTCTCTCGAACCCGACAAAAGAGGAGGCCACCCGCAGGTGGCCTCATTTGGTTTGGTCGCCGCCAGCAGGGGCGGCTTGGTTGGACGGGGATCAGGCGGCCTTGGCCAGGGTCACCTCGTCACTCTTCTTCACCCGCAGTTTTTTCAGGGCAACCGCCACCACGCCGGTGACGATGGCGCCGCAGATCATGCAGAGCAGCGCCAGCAGCGGCTTGTTGACGGCACCGAGCAGGGCCACGATGGGGCCACCGTGGGCGACGCTGTTGGTGATGCCAAACAGGAAGGCCATCACCGCAGCGGTCATGCTGCCCAGCACGTTGGCCGGAATGACGGCCAGCGGGTCCCGGGCGGCGAACGGGATGGCGCCCTCGGAGATCCCCACCAGACCCATGGCGCCGGCAGCCTTGCCCGCTTCAATCTCGGTGGCATCGAAGATGCCGAGCTTGCGACCGAGCACGGTAGCCAGCGACATGCCAAGGGGCGCGGCCGGAATTGCGCAGGCCATGGCGCCCATGAACTGGGTCTGGCCGGAGGCGATCATGCCCACCGAGAACAGGAATGCCACCTTGTTGACCGGGCCACCCATGTCAAAGCCGGCCATGCCGCCCAGCACGATCCCCAGCAGCACCAGGCTGCCGCCGCTCATGGAGAGCAGCATGGCGTTCAGACCCGTCATCATGTCGGCAATGGGGGCGCCGATGATGAAGATGAAGACCGCAGCGATAAAGAGCGACCCGACGATGGGGGCGATCAGGATCGGCACCAGCGGCTGCACCATCTTGTGGTAGTGGCGGGTGGCAATCCAGCGCACCAGATAACCGACCAGGAGGCCCGCGATGATGGCACCGATAAAGCCGGTGCCGGCGTCGGCGCCGTAGAAGCTGCCGTTGTTGGCGATCCAGCCACCGATAAAGCCCGGTGCCAGCGCGGGTCTGTCACCGATGGCGTAGGCGATGTAGCCCGCCAGAATGGGGATCATCAGGGTGAAGGCGGCGACCCCCACGTTGAGGATCTGGTTCCACATGCTCCCTGCCGGGATCTGCATGCCGCTTGGGGTCGGATCGCCGCCGATGGCCAGAGCCAGGGCGATCAGCAGACCCCCGGTGACCACAAACGGGATCATGTGGGAGACGCCGTTCATCAGATAACGGTAGAGATCCGAGCTGCCGCCTGAGCTCTTCTCTTCGCTCTTGCGCTCATCCTTGTCCGCCACATAGGCGGGGGCCTTCAGTGCCTGCTCGATGAGGCCCTTGCCATCCTTGATGGGGGCTTTCACGCCGGTCTTGATGAGCGGCTTGCCGTTGAAGCGGGCCATGTCCACCTGCTTGTCGCAGGCCACCACGATGGCGCTGGCGCGGGCAATCTCGGCCGCAGTCGGGCTGTTCTTGACGCCGATGGAGCCGTTGGTCTCCACCTTCACCTCAAAGCCCAGCTCCTTGGCGGCGCGCTCCAGGGATTCCGCCGCCAGATAGGTGTGGGCGATGCCGGCCGGGCAGCCGGTGACGCCGATGATCAGCCCCTTGTCGGCGGCGGGCGCCGGGGCTGTTTCTTCTTTCTTCTCGAGCAACAGAGCCAGCGCATCGGCCGGGGTCTTGGCTGCCAGCAGGGCATCGATAAAGCCCTCTTCGATCAGCTTGGCGGAGAGCTCGGCCAGCACCTCGATATGGTGGTTGGCGCCGCCGACCGGGGAGGCAATCATGAAGAACAGTTTGGAGGGCTTGCCATCCTCGGCGCCGTAGTCGATGCCGGCGCGGCTGATACCGATGGCCACCGCTGGGGTGCTTACTGCCGCACTCTTGGCGTGGGGTAGGGCGACGCCCTCTTCAAAGCCGGTGTTGTCCAGCTCTTCCCGGGCCCACAAGTCCTTGATGAACTGCTGCTCGTCGCTGACCTTGCCTTGCGCCGCGAGCAATCGGGTCATCTCGGTGAAGACCTCCTCCTTGCGCGTGGCCTTTAAATCGAGCGCGATCAGCTGCTCGTTGATAAGGGTGGTGATCATGGCGTTCTCCCTGCTCCTGGCCGGAGCCTGTTGGCATCTTTTCCTGGGCTAGCGCCCAGGACATGCAGACAAAAGTGACCCCACTATTATCCCGCCCGCAGGGCAGCGCACCTATCGGACAAAACTGCGAAATACTGGATTTTTGTGCGACATCACCTCGAGTGTGACCCCGATCGCACAGCAGACCAGCTGACAAAATGGGTCTTAATTGAATCATGATTTGATTTTTTGTAATTAAAAATCAATAATTTAAAATTATTCGTATCGATGTGCAGCTGCCATGGAGCCTACCCTCATCTGGGCTAGGGGAGCTACATTGCTAGAAATTTGTGAGGTGATGAGAGGCTTCTGGATGTGAGCCAACGCACATAAATGGTGGTCATCAGGGGAAGGGGAGGGGTGACAAGGTGGAGAAACGTCGTGAGCCATGTGGATGGTGGCTGAGAGTGGATTAAAAGTAGGTTGGCGGTTCGCCGACATAGCGTGGCCGCCTATGAGAGAAATACATGCAATCACCCCCCGGAATGCGCCTATACCCCAGCCTCTCGTAGAAGTGATGGTCGATATCTGCATGGAGGAAGGTGGCGACGGCATCGGGACTATCCAGCAGCATGCCTGTCACCCCACGCAGCAGATAGGCGCCAAATCCTTGCCCCCTCATCGCAGGTGTCGTTGCCAGTGAACCTATGCCAAAACAGCCCTGGCCAAGGCCAAATCGGTCCCGATAGACGATAAGGGAAGAGACAGGCTGATTGTCCACAATCAGGACATACCACACACCGGAGCGGTATTTTTGACTGGCGTGGCAGCTCGCCAGATATTCAGTCGGTGACAGTCCTTCGCCCCAAGCATCAAAGCCCATCCAGAAGATGGCATTCAGTTCATCTGGGCTGGCTTTTCTTGTCTGCATCCTGCATTCATCCCTTTACCAGTGTCATGGTGCTCGATATGGCTCTCGTTGCTTTCGATGAGATGTGGCGACGCTGAATTGATCCCCCCACCATTTATCCCCAGGGCGCTACAGGCTGCTGAGGGTAGGGATAGCCTAGCCCAGTTCAAGGTAGAGCCGCAGCATATCCTTGTGCTGGATGCCGTGCTCCATCAGGGGCTCCGGGTAGTGGATAAGAAAGTGATCCTTGACGACGGCATCCACGCGAAAGCCGTGGCGCTGGTAAGAAGTGAGCTGGTGGCCGAAGCTGCCGGTACCGAGCTCGACGCGGCATACCCCTTTCCCGGCCAGGCTGGTCAGTACGAAGCGCAGCAGGCCGGAGCCGATGCCTTGCTGCTGTCGAGTGGGGGCAACGGCAATATTGAAGATCTCGGCCGTTTGCTCCCCCACCAGACCCACCACACAGGCGCCCACTACCTCGTTGCCCGCCAGGGCGGCAAAGCCCCAGGCGCCGGGCAGATAGGTGGTAATGCGCTGTTCTGCGGGATCTGCCTCCAGCAGCAGCGCCAGCGGCAGTTGACCGGGGGTCATTTCGACAAACATCATCTTTATTTCTCTGTTATCTCGCTCTGACTGTCCGGGGGCGCCGTCTTCTGGGCCTCAATACTCCAGAAACTTCTCGCCGCAGCGCTCGCAGATCAGATGTTTTACATGATTGGACTGATAGGCGAGGGTCTGGCCGAATACCGCGTTGGTCAGGCTGCTGGAGCGAAAGGCTTGCCAGAAGGCTTTGCGCGGATCCTTGGGCATGATGTCCTGACTGTGATCCCGTGGCACCAGCACCACGATATGGCGGGTGCGCTCCCGGCATTTGTCACAGCGATGGATTTCACTCGGCGGATTCTGGTCGTGCGGGTTGCTCATAAAGGGGCTCGTGAAGAGAGTGGGCGCCCATCATATTCCTCTCCACTTGGCTCTCAATCTCTCCTTGCTGACGCAGTGAGCAGGCTCACATTTTTGCGCCCGCGCTTTTCTGCTTGACCACAACTGCCCCTTGCCTGGGCGCTGCAACCGTGTGCCTCAGGCCGATGCCCGTTTTTGCGGTTTGCTGGTGAGCGGTGACGATATGGCGGGTGGGGGCAAGCTCGGACTTGCCCAGCCAACTCAAGCCGACGCCCTCTTCTGCAAGCTGGGGGTGATGATATGACGGGTGGGGGCGAGCTCGGGCTGCTGCATCCGGGTCAGCAGGCGCAGGGCGGCCTGGCGGCCTATCTCGCGGGCCGGCGAGCTGACGAAGGTGAGGGCGGGGGAGGTGAGCTCGGCCTCCGCCACGTCGTCAAAGCCGAGCAGGGCCACCTGCTGGCCGATGTAGTTGTCCTTGCCCACGCTGCGGCCGCTCGCCTCGACGCCGTAGATGCCACCGAGGGCCACCTCGGGGTAGTGGCAGAGCACGGCGGTCACCTTGGGGTGCTGATGCAGCAGCTGGGCTATGGTGTCGGCGGCGCTGCGCTGGGTGCGTTCACACTCCAGTACCCACTCCGGTTTGAAGGGCAGGCCGTATTGCAGCAGGCTGGCGCAGTAGCCGCCGATGCGCTCGGCGCGGGTGAGGGAGTCGGCCCGCCCGCCGACGTAGGCGATGTGGCGATGACCCTGTTCGATAAGGTAGGTGGTGGCCTGCTGGGCGGCGTGGGTGTTGTCCGGGCCGATAAAGTCCACGTCGTCCCGATAGTAGGAGCGGGCGGCGCACACCAGCGGCAGCGCCGAGTCGAGCAGGTGCTCCAGCGGCTTGGCGGCCGCGCCGCGCACCGGGTTGAAGATGATGCCCGCCACCCCCTGGCGTGACAGGGACTGGATGCTCTGCTGTAACCGCTCTGGGCTGTGGCCGCACTGGGTCAGAAACAGCAGATAGCCCTGCTGCTCCAGCACCTCGCTCACCCCGGCGGTCACCTCGGTATAGAAGGGGTCGGTGATGTCGCGCAGGATCAGCCCCACCAGGTTGGATTGCTGGCTGCGCAGGTTGGCGGCGGCACTGTTGGGCACGTAGTCGAGCGCCCTGATCGCCTGCTGCACCCGCTCGGCGGTGGCCGGCGAGATGCGTCCCTTGCCGTTGAGCACCATGGAGACGGTAGTGACCGACACTCCCGCCCACTGGGCGACATCGGTGATCTTGGTGGCTTTGGCAGAGAGGGATTTGGGCGACATAGGGCGAACGGACGACGGCGAGTTGAGAGCGAGGCTCCAGCATACCTGCTCATATGCCTGAGTGAAACGTTACATCACCATCGGGCCGATCCGGCTCACAGTTTTGCAAGCGCTTCCCTGACAGTACTTATATTCTGTGATCCTGTC
This sequence comes from Aeromonas sp. FDAARGOS 1403, assembly GCF_019047325.1. Taxonomy (NCBI): domain Bacteria; kingdom Pseudomonadati; phylum Pseudomonadota; class Gammaproteobacteria; order Aeromonadales; family Aeromonadaceae; genus Aeromonas; species Aeromonas sp. FDAARGOS 1403. Next base: position 2,386,649 of record NZ_CP077249.1, read on the forward strand.
GGCACTTGTGAGTTGATAAAACGTTTTATCATCCAGCAAAACCAGATACGGCTCGCCGTCGCCATCCGTCAGGAGCGGTGCCGGCCTGTCGTATCGAATGACCCTCACCTCACAAGGATCTGACACATGGCCAAGTCACCCGCCAAATCTACGATCTGGGAGTTCTTGCAGAGCCTCGGCAAGACCTTTATGTTGCCGGTCGCCCTGCTGGCCTTCTCAGGCATTCTGCTCGGTGTCGGCAGCTCGCTCACCAGCGATGCGGTCAAGCAGAGCATGCCCTTCCTCGACAATACCGTGCTGCAGCTGCTGTTCCTCTGGATGACCAAGGTGGGGCTGGTGGCCTTTATCTACCTGCCGGTGATGTTCGCGGTGGCCATTCCGCTCGGGCTGGCGCGCGAAGAGAAGGGGGTTGCGGCCTTTGCCGGTTTCGTCGGCTATGCGGCCCTCAACCTCTCCATCAACTTCTACCTCACCGTGGCCAACGTCATCGGTGACGCGGCGGCGGAGAAGGCCTACGGGGTGAAATCCATCCTCGGCATCAGCTCCATCGACACCGGCATTCTGGGGGCCATCATCGTCGGGGTGATCGTCGCCAAACTGCACGCCCGCTTCTACACCTACAAGATGCCCGATGCACTCGCCTTCTTCGGCGGCGCCCGCTTCGTGCCCATCATCACCGCCATCGTGCTGGGGGTGGTCGGTCTGGTGGTGCCTCTGGTCTGGCCCTGGTTCGCCGCCGGCATCAACGGCATAGGGACGCTCATCTCCCACGCCGGTCCCTTCGGCCCCTTCCTGTTCGGTACCGGCGAGCGTCTGCTGCTGCCGCTCGGTCTGCACCACATCCTGGTGGCGCTCATTCGCTTCACCGAGGCGGGCGGCTCCCAACTGGTGTGCGGCAACGAGGTGAGCGGCGCCCTCAACATCTTCTACGCCGAGCTCTCCTGCGCCGACACCACCCAGTTCTCGGTGTCGGCCACCTCCTTCCTCTCCCAGGGCAAGATGCCGGCCTTCCTCGGCGGCCTGCCGGGGGCGGCGCTCGCCATGTATCACTGCGCCCGCCCGGAAAATCGCGGCAAGATCAAGGCGCTGCTGGTCTCCGGCGTGGTGGCCTGCGTCATCGGCGGCATCACCGAGCCTCTGGAGTTCCTGTTCCTGTTCGTGGCGCCCGTGCTCTACGTCATTCACGCCATCCTGACCGGTCTGGGCTTTATGACCATGGGGCTGCTCGGCGTCACCATCGGCAACACCGACGGCAACCTCATCGATTTTCTGGTGTTCGGCGTGCTGCAGGGCACCGCCACCAAGTGGTATCTGGTGCCGGTCGCGGCCGCCATCTGGTTTGCCATCTACTACAGCGTGTTCCGCTTCGCCATCGTGCGCTTCAACCTGAAAACCCCCGGCCGTGAAATCGAGACCAGCGAGGCGGCTCAACCCGCAGGCAAGAAGGCAGGCAACAGCGGCTACAACGGCGAGGTGATCCTCAATGCACTGGGAGGCGCCGGCAATATCCTGGCGCTGGACAACTGCATCACCCGCCTGCGGATGTCGGTGCAGGACATGAGCCGGGTCGATGACAAGGTATTGAAGGCGAACGGCGCCATCGGGGTGATCAAGCTCGACGAGCACAACCTGCAGGTGGTGATCGGGCCCCAGGTCCATCTGGTGAAAAACCAGCTGCAGAGCCTGATGGGGGCCTGAGTCGGCCCTCTGTTACCCTGCGTTGGGGGGCGCCATGCCCCCTTGTTCATTGCTGTTTTTGCTGGTGAGAAAGAGATGCCCACTACCGAATCCTTTGATTTTGACCGCCTGGTCGATCGCCACGGCACCTACTGCACCCAGTGGGACTATGTGGCCGACCGTTTTGGCCACGCCGACCTGCTCCCCTTTACCATCTCCGACATGGACTTCGAGACTGCCCCCTGTATTCGTCAGGCCCTGGCCAGGCGCCTCGAACACGGGGTCTTTGGCTACAGTCGCTGGAATCACGACGACTTCAAGGGGGCGGTGAGCGACTGGTTTGCGCACCGCTACGGCTCTCGCCTTGACCCCGAGAGCCTGGTCTACGGCCCCTCGGTCATCTATGTGATCGCCCAGCTGGTGAGCCTCTGGTCGGCGCCGGGGGAGGGGGTGCTGGTGCATACCCCCGCCTACGACGCCTTCGGCAATATGCTGGCTGCCAACGATCGTTTACTGCTCTCTTGCCCGCTGATAAAGGGGGAGGGGAGCTATCACATCGACTGGACCTGCTTCGAGCAGCAAGCTGCTCGCCCCGATTGCCGCATCCTGCTGCTTTGCAGCCCCCACAACCCCACCGGCCGGGTCTGGACGCGGGATGAACTGGGCCGGATGGCCACTATCTGCCAGCGCCACGGGGTCAGGGTCATCTCGGACGACATCCATATGGATATGAGCTTTACCCGCTACCTGTCGTGGAGCGAGGTGGCTCCGGATGACAACTGGGCACTGGTGAGCTCGGGCTCCAAATCCTTCAATATTCCGGCCCTTGGCGGCGCCTACGCCTTTATTGCCAACGCCGAGGTGCAGGTCGCCTATCTGCAGCGGCTCAAGGCGGCCCATGGCCTCTCATCGCCGCCCATTCTCGGGGTGCTGGCCCATATCAGCGCCTATCGGGACGGCGGTGCATGGCTCGATGCCCTGAAAAGCTATCTGCACGGCAACCTGACCCAGGTGGCGGTGCGGCTCAACGCTGCCTTCCCCGCCATCGACTATCGGGTGCCCGAGGGGACCTATCTCGCCTGGATTGACCTGCGCGGCCTTGGCATCGACTCCACCGAGCGGATGGATGCGCTGCAACGCTTGCTGGTGGAGAAATACCGGGTCGCCATCATGCGCGGCGACACCTATGGCCCCGAAGGCAAAGGCTATCTTCGCCTCAACGTCGGCTGTCCTCGCTCGAAAGTAGATAAAGGCCTAGACGCCTTGATCAGCGCACTGCAAGAGCTGCTGGCTGGATAGCGCGCCGCCGCCCTCGGGAGGCGGCTGCTATTTCGAGGCGGCCTTGTCAGGCCGATAGCGGGTCTCTTCTATCTGATCAAAGCGCAGGATCAGGGTATCACCCCCCTTGAGGCGATAGGCGCAGTGGGAAGTGTTGCAGGCGATGCGAATATGAGGCTCATCCCCCAGCAGGGGAGACTGACTATGGGCCTCTGTCTGCGGCCACTTGCCTTGTTCGAGGCGGGAGAGCTGTGTTTGTGCCTCTTCGACACCTTTCACAAAGAACCAGAGCGCACCCATGACGGGGATCAATACGGATAACAACAAGAAGGCAAATTTGTCATAGCTATTCCCCATCCAAACAAATGCTCTGAAAAGAGAGGGGGCTGGGTAGCGCCCAATCTTTTTCGCTCTTTTGATCAGCCAACGATAGAACATTGAGCTTTGCCACAGCCATGTGAGATGAATTCGCCAGCGAGCGCAGATGAGTAGGGTGATCGCCACTGAAAAAATCGTGAGCATGCTACCCAATACAGGCCACATCCAGGGCTTGAGCATATTGAGAGTCGTGAGAAGGCTAAGGGCCAGCAGATAATCCGCCGGTGGAGAAAATTCGGCATAGTCGAGGTTAAACGCCAAGGTATAGCCATAGTGATAGGCCATCCCCAGGAGATAGGTTGCTGCTGTCAGGGCAGGAATGGCCGCCACGACTAATCCCGCAAAGCGCCAAGTTGTCCCCTTTTCTTCGGGTTCCAGCTCAGAATTGCGCAATGTTTTTATATGTTGGCGAAGCCAGCGCCAACGGGCAGCGGCTGTTCGATTACTCACTGGGCGTCCCTTCACTCATCTAGTTGATATATGAATCTGTCAGAGAATAGCGCGGCTTCGAAACCGAACCTTGTGCGAACCGCAGGTACAGCAACTGGCGTTTATTCGGGATGGCGGACGAGGCACTCGGGCAGGGTGAGCCGTACATCCGTCCGATCCATCTGTGCAAGGCTCCGTCCATGTGTGGTCGCCAGGCCAGCTGGCAGGCGAAGGCACAATATGGCTCCTATCTTATCGATCCTGTGGGTGAGGTTGCCATCCCCGTTCGGGCGGCTGACGAAGGGCTTGCTGCCTGATGCCGTGATAAAAGAAGGGGCCCTCGGCCCCTTCTGTCGCAGGTACTCTCAAGTCCGTTATCAGGCCACCTGGCGCCCCGGCCGGGTACGGGCCAGCAGCCCCTCCGGGTTGTGGATGGCCTCCCGGGTCTTGACGTCGATGACCTCGATATTAGCGAAGCGCTCCCTGTTCTTGATGGCCACGTCGTGGGCCAGGATGACGCAGCGGGCGTTGGCTACGTCCTTGGCGCTGATCCGGTTGATGATGCCGTTGGCGCCCTGGGTTTCCACTTTCAGCTTGATGCCGGCCTTGGCGGCCGCTTTTTGCAGGCTCTTGGCGGCCAGGAAGGTGTGGGCCACGCCGGAGGGGCAGGCGGTGATGGCCAGCACCTCGGCTTCCCCTTCCGCCTCGATGATCTGGTACTCCTCCTGGCGCTCGTTGCTTTCTTCGGTGTCACTGACCGGCTTTTTCAGCAGGTTGACGATAAGGGCCGTGGTGAGGGCGCCGAGCAGGGTACCGAGGATATAGCCCATCTTGCCCTCCACCACCGGCAGCACGATCCAGCCGCCCCAGGGGGCGTGGTTGATGCTGTGCATCAGAAAGCCGGTGATGTTGCCGACGATGCCGCCTGCGACGATGGCCGGGATGACCCGCACCGGGTCGGCGGCGGCAAACGGAATGGCCCCCTCGCTGATGCCGATCATACCCATGATGGCGGCCGCCTTGCCCGCTTCACGCTCCTCTTTCTTGTAGCGCTTGGGGGAGAGCAGGGTGGCCAGCGCCATGCCGAGCGGCGGCACGCAGATAGCGATGCCGACCCCGCCCATCAGCCAGGGCTGGGTGTTGACCTGGGTCTGGGCGAACAGGGTGGCCACCTTGTTGATGGGGCCGCCCATGTCAAAGGCGGTCATGCCACCGAGGATGGCCCCCAGCATCACCTTGCCCGAGCCCGCCATGCCGGAGAGCCAGTGGTTCATCCCCTCCATCATGGCGGCGATGGGGGCGCCGATCACCCACATGACGATGCCGCACACCAGGAAGGTGCCGATCAGCGGATAGATGAAGATGGAGCCGAGCGAACTCATGGAATCCGGCAGCTTGATGCGTTTGAGCTGGTTGACGATGAGGCCGGCGATAAAGCCCACCAGGATGGCGCCGAGAAAACCGGTGTGAAACTGCTGCACTGCAATCCAGGAGCCGATCATGCCGGGGGCCAGACCCGGTTTGTCCGCCATGGAGTAGGCGATGTAGCCGCCCAGCACGGCGGTAAACAGGGTGAGCCCGGCAATCCCCATATCGGCCATGTCTTTAAGCACGCCCGCCTCGGGCACGGCGCCCTTGCCGCTGATCATCACCGACAGCGACAGCAGCACGCCCCCCGCCACGATAAAGGGGATCATGTGGGAGGTGCCGAACAGCAAATGCTGCTTGAGGGTGTTGAGCTGGGTCTTGATGCCGCGCTCCTGCGGCTCTGCAGGTTGGGCAGGTTGCGCCCGGGTGGGGGCGGCAGGGGCTGCGGACGGCCCTGGTGCGGCCAGCAAGGCGAGTACCTCGGGGCGGCTGGTGGCCGCCTGCATACGGGCGATGAAACCGGGTTCCAGCAGCTTGGTGGAGAGCTCGGCCAGCACCTCGATATGATGGTTGGCGCCGCCCGCCGGGGAGGCAATCATGAAGAACAGCTTGGAGGGTTCGCCATCTTCGGCGCCGTAGTCGATGCCCTGGCGGCTGATGCCGACCACGATGGCGGGTTCTCGCACCGCCTCGCTCTTGGCGTGGGGCAGGGCCACCCCCTGTTCGAAGCCGGTGTTGTCGAGCGCCTCTCGCGCCCAGAGGTCGCGCACAAACTGATCCTGACTGGCGATCTTGCCGCTGGCCTTGAGCCTCTCGGCCAGCTCGACAAACAGCGCCTGCTTGTCGCGGGCCGCAAGATCGAGGCAGATCAATCCTTCATCTATCAGGGTGGTGAGCATGGTTCTCTCCTGGCTGGTGCCGTCCGAATGGAACTGGTCCTGTTGAAAACGGTGGTGTAACTGGTTGACCTGCCTATTGTTTCTCCCAAGTGCCTCGGCCGAAATCGGACATATGTGCCCTTTACTGGATTTTTGTGTTGATGGCATCTGCCTGTGACCCTGCTCGCATTTTGTTCGGTTGGTAAAGGTTGCGGGTGATAAACAAAAACAGATTTAAAAACAGATGGTTATTATTGGTTTAAGGGAGATTGATCACCAGCCGACGGTTGGATGGCCTGCTCTTTGTGTGCTGAAGGATGGAGATTTGTGTGCTCTAGCGAGCGGAAAAACTGTGAGCCGGTCGGCAAAAGCGGCTGCCTGGCCCTGGGCGGCGATCATGGTGGCGGTGCTGCAAGGGATGCAAACACGGGGCGTGAAAAATCAGTGCATAATCGGCAGCCTGAAAAGGGCGTATGCACTCGCCATGACACTGAGTTAAGTTGCTGATATTTAATGGTTTTTATCTGTTTTATAAGAGCGAAAAGCGGGCCTTCTGAGCTCCTTTAGACGGTTTTACGAGAGACGTTTAATCATTTTTTAGATTGCTTTGTGCATATCCAATCGTTTATTTAGTTGGACAGTTTTGGCAAACCGGAAGTCAAACTTGATGAACCGACAGGCCAACGCCCTTGATGCGGAGTGTGCCGTCAACCCGTTTTACTTGTCATGTTCACCCAGATGTAAGGAGACATCCTGATGGAAAATTTGGCCCAAAATATCGACACCATGCGCGAAGAGTTCAAGCAACAGGAGCGCAAACAGGCCCACGACAAATGGCAGGCCAGGGTCGAAGAGCTGCAGCAGATCCGTGCTGAAGAGCCTCAGTCGGAGGCGGTAGAGGAGTGACCTCGCCATGGGCCCGGCGCTGATGCGTGTGGCCCGGCTGAATGCAAAACCCCCGCCTGTATGGCGGGGGTTTTTTATTGCAACTCGATGGCGTTGTGGTGCTGCCACTGGCGCAGGCGCTGCTTGAGCGAACCGTCGCCAGGGGGGATGAAGTCATCCATCAGGTAGCAGCGGTTGTCGCCGCTCTTTTGAAAGTGGAGGCTGACGGTCTGCGGCTCTTTCTGGGTGTCGGAGAGGGCGAACAGATACTGCATCCTGACCGTTACCCCTTGCTCTTGCTCCTTGGCCAGGGTGAAGCTGACGGGTTCGCTCACCTCGCCATCCTGGGCGTTGATCCAGGGATCGGCATCGATGGCGCACACCTCGCCATCGGCGTTGCAGGCGGCCTCGCTGCTCAACACGGCGAAGAAGTCGGGGGTGAGCAGCGCCTTGAGCGGCGCCGGGTCGGCGTAATAGAAATCCTTGTGCTCGTTCCAGAACGCCTTGGCCAGCCTGAGCGCTACCCCCTTGTCACAGGCGGCATGCACCGGGCTGCCCAGCAGCGCCAGCAGTAAAACGGATAGTCCGCAGTAGCCTTTCATGATGTTCTTCCTGAACTGGGGCCGGCTGACAGTGCTGCTCCGGCGGGTATCAAGGCGTGTGATAGCCAGACGGGCATGATAGCCAACCCGGCAGAGGACGACAGCAGGATCTGATGAATTTATGCCGCACATCAAGAAATTTGTCGGCAAAGGCGGAAGTGGACAGTGGCGGTCACTGCCAACAACAAGGGCCATCCTGGATGGCCCTTGTTGTCATGGGTCGATTTGAACCGGCTTAGCAGCGGTTGCCGGCGCGGGCGACCCGGCCCTCGGCCAGCAGCTGGTAGCGGCCGGTGGCGGCCGGGATGAAGGCGGACTGACCCTTCTCGAGACGCAGGGTGTCGTCACCGCGCTTGAGGATCACGGCCTCGTCGATGGCAAACAGGATCTCGGCGCTAGTGGTAGTGAGCTGATGCTCGCCCGCCGGGTAGACGCTGAAGGTGAAGTCCGGCACCGGCACCTCGAAGTACTGCACCGCCCCTTCCAGGCGGGGGGCAAGCAGGATCTGGTCGTCCGGCTTGGGCAGGCAGCGGGTGCAGGCCAGTAGCTCGGCCACGTCTATGTACTTGGGAGTGAGCCCGGCGCGCAGCACGTTGTCGGAGTTGGCCATGATCTCGAGGCCGGTGCCGCGCACATAGGCGTGCGGGGTGCAGGCGTCCAGATACATCGCCTGACCGGGCTGCAGGGTCACCACGTTGAGCAAGAGCGGCGAGAAGAGGCCCACGTCCCCCGGATACTGGGCAGCCAGGCTGGTGATCAGCGCAAAGGTCTCTTCATCCTGATGCTTGGCGGCAAAGGCCAGCAGGCCCGCCAGAGCCTCCTCCTTGCGCGCCCCTTCCAGCACCAGCAGCTGGTGGAAGAAGTGCTGCAGGCCCGCTTCATTCTGGCTGGCGGCGAGGGCGGCAACCAGCTCGGCAAGGGCAGGCAGCTTGACCCGCTCGAACAGCGCCAGGATGGCCGGGATGGCGCGAAAGCCGTTCATCGCCTGATAGGGGGTGAGGGCAAACACCAGCTCGGGCTTGTGGTTAGGATCCTTGTAGTTGCGATTGGCGGCCTTGGGCGAGATGCCGGCGGCCTCCTCCTTGGCAAAGCCCGCTTCGGCCTGCGTCTTGCTCGGGTGTACCTGGATGGAGAGGGCCTTCTCGGCGCACAGCACCTTGAACAGGAACGGCAGGCTGCCGAAGCGGGTCTGGGTGGCCTCGCCCAGCACGGCGGCGGGGGCGCGCTCTATCAGGGTCGAGAGCTTTTGCGCCTGCCCGGCCAGCATCACCTCGGAGCAGCCATTGGGGTGGGCACCCATCCACAGCTCGGCCTGGGGCTTGCCCGCCGGATTGGGGATGCCGAACAGGGTGGTGAGGGCGTCATGGCTGCCCCAGTCGTAGCCTTGAATCGGATTTTGCATTGACAAAAAAGAGGGCAGATCGCGACTGCTCATAAGGGATGCCTCATTTGGTGTGCAGAAAATCGGGTGCAGAAAAGGGTGGCATTGCTGCCGTGGACCGGACTATAACATGGGCGGTCGCGGGCACCGCAACCGCTTGCCTCTCTCTTGATCAGGATCAGCATGTCTCTTGTCTTCAGCCAGTTGCTCGATGGCGCCCTCCACGAGCAGGCCCCTTTCGACCAGATCTGGTTTGCCCAGGATCAGGGGGTGCCGCCCGGTTTCAGCTATCAGGTCAACTTTCCCCGCCTCGAGCTGGTGTTCAGCGGCGAGTACCGCAACCAGATCTGGGACAGGGAGCAGGGCTGCCAGGAGATCTGCATCGCCCCGGGGCAGGCGCTCTACATCCCTCCCAACGGCTGGAACAAGCCGCTCTGGACCACCGACTGCTCGGTGCTGAGCCTGCTGTTCGGCAAGCGCCAGCTCGGTTTCAGTCTGGTGAGCAAGCGGCGGGAAGATCCCGATTTCTTTGACGTGCAAAAGCACAGCATCATGGCCCGGGCCGGCCATGTGAACGAACACATACTGGCGGCACTCAACGTGCTGACCGAGGATCCCGCGCGCTCCCCCACCGACAATCATTTGCTGCAGGCGCTGCTCACCAGCGTGCGCCAGCTGCTGGCCGAGTCCACCTTCGAGCGGCCGCGGGGGGCAGAGCTGTTTCACGGGATCTGCATCTATATCCAGGAGAACTTTCACCGCCCCATCAGCCGGGATTCGATCGCCCATCGCTTCAACGTCTCGGCCAGCCACCTGTCGCACCTGTTTCGCGAGCAGGGGCACATGCGCCTGGCCGATTACATCAGCTGGGTGCGCATCGATCGGGCCAAGTTCATGCTCAAGAAATACCGCTTTCGCCTCGAAGAGGTGGCCAGCCGCTGTGGTTACAGCGATGTGAACTATTTTTGCCGGGTGTTCAAGCAAAAGACCGGCTTGACCCCCTCCCAGTACCGGGCACTCAGCCAGCCGCAGGGGCAGGCCGAGGGGCTGGCGGGATAAGCAGGGATGCCGCCGGAGCCTGCCCAGCTCAGGTGCCGGCGGGGCTGCTTCGGATCCGCAGCAGGCTGAATGGACGCATTGTGATCCAGTGCGCGACTATGGTCTGACATGCGTGCTCGCCATTTGATTCTGCCAATGGATGGGCTTAAGATGGCCGCGCGCAACTTACAGATTGATAACAAACGGAAGTTAGGAGATGCCGATGGAAAGCAAAGTAGTTATCCCGACCCAGGGCCAGAAAATCACAGTCGATGCCAACGGCAAGCTGCAGGTTCCCAGCCATCCGATCATTCCGTTTATCGAAGGGGATGGCATCGGTGTGGACGTGACCCCGGCCATGTTGAATGTGGTGAATGCCGCGGTCGAGAAAGCCTACAAAGGCGAGCGCAAGATCGCCTGGATGGAGATCTACACCGGCGAGAAGTCGACTCATGTCTATGGCGAAGGTGCCTGGCTGCCGGCCGAAACCCTGGATTTCATTCGTGAATACTGCGTGGCCATCAAGGGCCCGCTGACCACCCCGGTCGGCGGCGGTATTCGCTCCCTCAACGTGGCCCTGCGCCAGGAGCTGGATCTCTATATCTGCCTGCGTCCGGTCCGTTACTACGAGGGCACCCCGAGCCCGGTCAAGCGTCCTGATCTGACCGACATGGTGATCTTCCGCGAGAACGCCGAAGACATCTACGCCGGCATCGAGTGGAAAGCCGACAGCGACGAAGCAAAGAAGGTGATTTCCTTCCTGCAAAACGAGATGGGCGTGAAGAAAATTCGCTTCCCCGAGACCTGCGGCATCGGCATCAAGCCCATGTCCAAGGCCGGTACCGAGCGCCTGGTCCGTGCCGCCATCGAGTATGCCATCGACAACGATCGCGACTCCGTGACCCTGGTGCACAAGGGCAACATCATGAAGTTCACCGAAGGTGCCTTCAAGGATTGGGGCTACGCCCTGGCCCAGAAAGAGTACGATGCCCAGCTCATCGACGGCGGCCCCTGGTGCTCCTTCAAGAACCCGAAAACCGGCAAGACCATAGTCGTCAAGGACGTCATCGCCGACGCCTTCCTGCAACAGATCCTGCTGCGCCCGGCCGAGTATGACGTCATCGCCTGCATGAACTTGAACGGTGACTACATCTCCGACGCGCTGGCGGCCCAGGTGGGCGGCATCGGCATCGCGCCGGGTGCCAACATCGGCGACGGCGTGGCCCTGTTCGAAGCAACCCACGGCACTGCGCCGAAGTACGCCGGTCAGGACAAGGTGAACCCGGGCTCCCTCATCCTCTCCGCCGAGATGATGCTGCGCCACATGGGTTGGACCGAAGCGGCCGACCTCATCATCAAGGGGATGGAAGCGGCGATCCGCAACAAGACCGTCACCTATGACTTCGAGCGTCTGATGGAAGGCGCCACCCTGCGCTCCTGCTCCCAGTTCGCCCAGGACATGGTCGACCAGATGTAAGTCTGTAGAGATGCAAAAGGCCAGCCCCAGGGGGCTGGCCTTTTTTATGGGCGCCTGGCGCCAACGCGGCGTTCGGTCAGGTCGCCGGGGCAAAGCGGCCGAGCAGGGCGGCGCTGGCGTCGCTTAAGCCAGTCAGCTGTACCTCGGTGCCGGCAGCCTCGAAGCGGCGGCGCACCGTGGTCAGGGCCTCGGCGGCGCTGAGATCCCAGAAGTGGGCGTCACTTAAGTCGATCTCCACCCGCTCGAGGGATTCACCGGTGTCAAAGCCGGCGCAGAACTGCTCGGTGCTGGCGAAGAAGACCTGGCCGTGCACCCGGTAGGTGCGGGTGGCGCCGTGGCGCTCGCTGTCGCTGTGCACCAGCAGGGTACGCGCCACCTTGTGGGCGAAGAAGAGACAGGCCAGCAGCACCCCGGTCAGCACCCCGAGAGCCAGGTTGTGGGTCACCACCACCACGGCCACCGTGCTCAGCATCACCAGGTTGGTGGCCAGCGGCGTCTTGTGCATGCGCAGCACTGAGCCCCAGGAGAAGGTGCCGATGGATACCATGATCATCACCGCCACCAGGGCCGCCATGGGGATCTGGCGGATCCACTCGTCCAGGAACACCACCATGACGATGAGCAGGGCTCCTGCCATCAGGGTGGAGAGGCGGCCGCGGCCACCGGATTTCACGTTGATGACCGACTGGCCGATCATGGCGCAGCCCGCCATGCCGCCCATCAGGCCGGCGGCGATGTTGGCCAGCCCCTGCCCCTTGCACTCGCGGTGGCGATCGCTGCGGGTGCCGGTCATCTCGTCGACGATGGCGGCGGTCATCAGGGATTCGAGCAGCCCCACCACGGCCAGGGCGGCGGAGTAGGGGAAGATGATGGCCAGGGTCTCGAGATTGAGGGGCACCTCGGGCCACATGAAGACCGGCAGAGTGTCCGGCAGGGCGCCCATGTCGCCGACCGTGCGCACCTCGAGGCCGAGGCCGACGCTCACCGCGGTGAGCAGCACGATGCACAGCAGCGGCGAGGGGAGCAGGCTGCCGATGCGCGGCAGGCGCGGGAACAGGTAGATGATGCCAAGCCCCGCCGCTGTCATGGCGTAGACCTGCCAGCTGACGTTGGTCAGTTCCGGCAACTGGGCCATGAAGATGAGGATGGCCAGAGCGTTGACAAAGCCGGTCACCACCGAGCGCGAGACGAAGCGCATCAGGGCGCCGAGGCGCAGGTAGCCGGCCAGGATCTGCAGCAAGCCGGTGAGCAGGGTGGCGGCCATCAAGTATTGCAGGCCGTGTTCGCGCACCAGGGTCACCATCAGCAGGGCCATGGCGCCAGTGGCGGCGGAGATCATGGCCGGGCGGCCCCCGGTGAAGGCGATGATGACGGCGATGCAGAAGGAGGCGTAGAGCCCCACCTTGGGATCGACGCCGGCGATGATGGAGAAGGCGATGGCCTCCGGGATCAGGGCCAGGGCTACGACCGTGCCCGACAGCAGATCCCCCCTGACGTTGCCAAACCACTCTTGTCTGATGCGCTCACGCATGGATTGTTCTCGCTCGTTGCTGGCGCTCTGGGCGCGCGTTGTCGTTATGGGCGCGGTGGCCGCGCGGCGCGCGACTCTAACAAAGGGGAGGGGCAGGGGCAAGGCGCGAACGGGCCGATGTGACGCCAAATTGCACATGGCTGACGGCCCTGATCGGTAACCTGTTGAAACGATGCGGGCAACGATATGAAGCAGGCAGGCAGATCTGCGCTGTCATGGTGAGAGCACAAAGGAGGCGAGGGGAGGAAGGGGCTGGATAAAAGAGAGCCTTGCAGTTTGGGGCTGCAAGGCAAGGATTCGGATGATTAGGTGGTTCGTTCCAGATGGTGCTGGTAGATCTGCTGCCATTTGTCCTGCTCGGCCTCGTCCCCCTGGGTCTGCCAGAACTCGCAGATGGAGCTGGCGAGTTCGGATGCCATGGCGTGGTCCCCATCGCGGCGACTCATCAGATATTGTCCCAGCCAGCTTTGATATTGTTTCATTGCCCGATCTCCTTATCTCGTGTGTCTTGCTGACCACCGCCAGGCTTTGTGCCGGACGGGGCCATCAGGCCACGGTTTTTCTGCATGCCCTTGATGGTTGTGATCAACGGATTGGGTCGCGATCTCGCCCGAACAGGGCGCCAACGTGGGTGCAGATGTCAAAAAACGGTCACTATCGTATCACAAAATAACCAGCTTGGGGGGATTGTCAGCAATTTAGGGTGTCCAGCTGTCTGGCCGTCTGATGTGTGGGATGGTGAGCAGAGGCGCCATCTTGCTGATCCCACACGAGAAAAACCCGCCAGTCTGGCGGGTTTTATGGCTGAAAAAAAAGATCAGAAGCGGGCGCTGGCCAGGTACTTTTCCATCTCCTCGGCGGGTACCATGCCGCCGCCGGTGGCCCACACCAGGTGGGTGGCGCTGGCCATTTTGGCTGCATCCAGCCCCTGGCCAGTTTGCCACTCAAGGTCGGCCGCGACGCGCCATGGGCCTGCCATGCCGGCCAGCGCAGAAGGCTCGAGCCTGATCTGCTCTTCGCGGGCCAAGAGTCCCAGCAGGTCGTACATCTCCTGATCGCTCAGGGTGTAGAAGCCTGCCAGCAGCCGCTCCATGGCGCGGCCGACGAAACCGGAGGCGCGCCCCACCGCGAGGCCGTCGGCCGCGGTGAGGTTGTCGATGCCAAGGTCTTGCACCGCAATGGCATCGTGCAAGCCGGTGTGCACCCCGAGCAGCATGCAGGGGGAGTGGGTAGGTTCGGCAAACAGGCAGTGAACGTTGTCCCCAAACGCGAGCTTGAGGCCAAAGGCCACCCCGCCTGGGCCGCCACCGACACCGCAGGGCAGGTAGACAAACAGCGGATGATCGGCGTCCACCTTGATGCCCATCTCGTCGAACTGTTTTTTCACCCGTTCACCGGCCACCGCGTAGCCGAGGAATAGGGTGCGGGAGTTCTCGTCATCGATGAAGAAACAGTTGGGGTCGCGTTCGGCCTCCTTGCGTCCCTGCTCCACCGCCACCCCGTAATCCTCGGCGTATTCCACCACGATGGCGCCATGTTCGCGCAACTTGCGCTTCTTCCACTCCCGCGCATCGGCGGACATATGGACGGTGACGCGAAAGCCGAGGCGGGCGCTCATGATGCCGATGGACATGCCAAGGTTGCCAGTGGAGCCGACCGCGATGCTGTACTGGCTGAAGAAGTGGCGGAACTCGTCCGTGAACAGCTTGCGATAGTCGTCCTCTTCGCAGAGCAGACCGGCCTTGATGGCCAGCTGCTCGGCGTGGGTCAGCACCTCGTAGATGCCGCCACGCGCCTTGATGGAACCCGAGATGGGCAGATGGCTGTCTTTTTTGAGCAGCAGCCGGCCGCTCACCTCGACCCCGTAACGGGCATTCAGCGCGCGCTGCATGGCCGGGATGGCGGCGATCTCGGATTCGAGAATGCCCTTGCTGGCGCGGGTCTCGGGGAAGGCTTCACACAGGTAGGGGGCGAAGCGGGCCAGACGGGCGGAGGCATCCGCCACATCGCGGCCATCCAGCCCCACATAGGGCAGACCTTCCTCCAGGGTGGTGGCCTTGGGGTTGAACCAGCTGACCGGTTCCAGCGCGATCAGAGCGTGCAGCAGCGGAAACTGCTGGGTGAGTTGTGATACGTCGATGTGTTTCATGGTGTGCTTGGTCTCGTCATGGAATTCGGGCGCGCCGGCCAGTCATGACCGATGCCGTCTCAAGGCTGCTATAGCCGCGACGCACCCCGGCATGGGAATAAGGTTGGCGTTATTCAATGCCAACGAGGTGGCCGTGACAAATGATGAAATGAGCGTCTTGGATGAGCTGGATTGATGCAAGAGCGCCGCATTCATCACAATGTTGGCCTGAGAGCGATATTGGGTGGCGTGAACTGATGCAAGAGGCGCTTTTTCGGTATCATCGGTGCCGGTTTCGCAAGGGGGGCATATGTACGGCGAAGAGAACTATGTGGCAAGAAGCAGTGTCGCGGGAAACAAGCTGCTCAACGGCTATCAGCTGGCCAGACTGCACACCTTCGAGGCGGCAGCCAGACACGGCTCCTTTGCGCTGGCGGCTGACGAGCTGGCGCTCAGCCCGAGTGCGGTGAGCCACCGGATAAGCGCGCTGGAGGAGGATCTTGGCTTCAAGCTGTTCCAGCGTTTTCATCGCAAGGTGGCGCTGACGGCAGACGGGCAGCGGGTATTCTGGGCGCTCAAGTCATCGCTGGAGTTCATCAACCAGGAGATCCTTGAGATCCGCCATCAGGAGCTGTCGGGCACCCTGACCGTCTTCTCACGCCCCTCCATCGCCCAGTGCTGGCTGGTGCCACGACTGGCGGATTTCGCCCGTCAGCATCCCCAGATCGAGCTCAACGTCATGACCGGCAACGAGAACATCAACCTGCATGGCTACGGCATCGATCTCGCCCTCTGCTTCGACGACAAGCCGCCTGCGCGGCTCGCCATCCACCCGCTGATGGACGAGTACATGGTGCCGGTGTGCAGCCCCGAGTATGCCGAACAGCACGGGCTGCTAGGCAACCCGGCCAACCTGGCACACTGCCGCCTGCTCCATGACCGGCAAGCCTGGAGCCAGGATTCCAACGATGACGAGTGGTCCAGCTGGGCCGAGCAGTCCGGCGTGTCGCTTTCGGCATGCAGGGCCAGCATGGGGTTTGATCGCTCAGATCTCGCCATCATCGCCGCCATGAACCACGCCGGGGTGGCCATGGGACGCCAGAACCTGGTGAGCCAGCGGCTGGCACGGCGCGAGCTGGTGGCCCCCTTCCCGGACATGGCGGTGCGCTGTGCCCAGCGTTACTACATCGCCACCCTGCCTAATTGCCAGAACCCCAAGGCGCAAGCCTTCATTGACTGGGCCTGCCAGCAGACGGGGGAGAGGGATTGAGCCCCGCCTGTACTGTATATGAAGGAATGGCCAACCTACTGATTCTGTGAGATTATTTTTCTTCCTTTCCCGATTGGAACGCATCGTGTCTCTCGCTTACTACCAGTACCATGCCCACGAACTGGCAGCCCGTTATCAGCAGCTCCCGGCCCGTGCCGTTCATGGTGACTGGCTCACATTGCTGGAACCTTGGCTGATGGTGGCCCCACGCAGACTGCTTGACGTAGGGGCGGGCAGTGGACGGGATGCAGCTTTTTGGGTGGCCTGAACCCTGGCCACCATGTGGTGGCGGTCGAGCCTTGTCACGCCTTCAGTGCGTTGGGTCAACGCTATACTCGCACGCTAGCGGTGACGTGGGTTAATGATTCCATGCCAGCACTCTCTCATGTAATCGGCCCTTTTGATCTGATCCTGCTCAGTGCGGTCTGGATGCATTTGTCTTTGGCGGATCGCCCGCTGGCCTTGGCTCGTCTTGGTGAGCTGCTCTCGCCACAGGGTTATCTGGTGTTGAGTCTTCGCTTCTCCGTATCAGAGCAGGAGATGCGGGAGCGGGCTATGTTCCCGGTGAGCCTCGAGGAAGTTGAATGTCTGGCATGGAAGGAGGAGCTGACGATCCTCCACGCCTCGGCCCTACAACAGGATGTCATGGCTCGTGGTGAGCTAAGTTGGCAGAGCCTGATCCTGGGGGGAACACATGCACGCCTCCCCTGAGCAACAACTTGCTTTCATCACTTATCTGCAACGCATTTTCACCGAAGGCGATTTTGTGGCTACTTACAAGTGTGCCTTGCTGCACGGGATTGCAGATATCGCCATCGGGCGCAATGCCGATAACCATGAACTGGCAGCGGCCCGTACCATCACGCTGGATGAGCTTGCAGCCAAGTTTGTTGAGCTCTACTGGCAGCACTCTCTACCTTACTCGGCAACGGAAGAAAGTGCTGCCTTGCTCAAGCAGAGCAGCGGGCGTCAGGCAATCATGCTGACGGAGTTGTCTCGGCTGCGTGAAGAGGGTGTGAGTTCGGTGACCGCTTTGCGGGACCATTCTGCCTGGCGGCCTCTCATTGCCCGAGTGCGGCGTATCCTGATTGAAGGCCCGTTATGGCGTTTGCAGATCCTGGGAGGTCAGGAGGTGTGCCACCTCTATCCTCATCGCAAGGGGGCGGATCACATTTGCCTGAACCCCGGTATGCTCTACTGTCTTCATCGCTTTTACGATCTGGTGGTTTCCCTCTCCCGACAACATTGGTTGCAACTTATCTGCGATATAAAGGGCAATCAGGGGCTGATTGGCCCCAGTGTGGGGCTGGAAGATTTTCTCTTTGGTTCACGCCGGTAGGAGCTGGGACGGGTGGGGAAAGTACTGAGAGAGTTGCAGGGGGGAACCTGCTTTTACTGCCGCAAGGCGATACAGGGGGCTGGCGAGGTGGATCACTTCATCCCCTGGCGCCGCTATCCTCTCGATCTGGGTCACAACTTCGTGCTGGCACATGCCAACTGCAATCGTAGCAAGCGAGACTTCCTCGCAGCGCCAGAGCACAGGGATGCCTGGTATGAGCAGAATATTGTGATGTATGGAACACTCCTCACCGACGAGCTCGGGCTTTTGGTGGGGGTTGATGCCGACCGTTCTACCGCTATTGTGACCTGGGCCTATCAGCAGGCCGTTCGCGAGCAGGTTAGGTTGTGGCGGGGCATTGACGAGTTTGTTGACGTTACTGTGCCTGGGTTGGATATTTCCATGCCTTCTTGGTGAGGCGTGAATCTTTTTAAGCGTCAGGATGCCGGATATAAAAAGGGCCACCTCTTGCGAGGTGGCCCTTTCCAAACGTTTGGGCTGGGGGATGTTGAACCTAATGACTAACTAATTGATCTTAAATTAAAATCGCAAATTCAGAAAATTCATGTATGCCTAACCGTATGCCTAACATCAGAACTTCTGCAATAACATAGTGTTATCTGGGCTGGAATGGTCATATGTGGTTAATTGGCCGTGGAGGAAATTTTAACTCTCACCTTTCTCAAAAGGTAACTGACTCTTGCGAAAGTTGGCGCTCTCTGTCGTATCAGTTCCTCGTTTGGAAAAAAATTTCCCGTCCAAAATTTACCTGTCCAGCGAGCTTTGAATAGACTGTTTCAACCTTCTGTGGCTTTTACCTCGCCACCGGCAGGTCCTCCCAGCGGGTGGTGTAACAGGGGCTCAGGTGCTCTTGTCGCATCATCCACTCAGGCGACCCCGAGCCTTGGCTGGCAAAGCCTACGCGCCCCAATCCCTTGGCTTTGATCTGGTCCATCACTGCCATCAGCGCATCCGATTGAGCGGATGACGGGGCAAACAGATCGGCCTGTTGTTGCCCCTTGGGGGTGAACTCACTCAGCATGACGCCCCCCTTCTGATAACGGTAACCGTCGCGCCAAATCTGCGGTAGCAGCACGTTCACTTGCTGCAGCAGCAACCGGGTATCATCGCTAGGGCAGACCAGCCGGACGCCAGCCTGCTCACTGTAGTAAGGGGCTCGTTCATCAAAGGGGCTGGTTCGCACGAACAGGTGCACCCGCTGGCAACACATTCCCTCGGCCCGCAGCTTCTCGGCTGCGCGAGCCATAAAGCCCGACAACGCTTGGGCCATTTCTCCACGGTCGGTCACGCGCTCACCAAAGGAACGGCTCGAGAGGATCTGCTGCTTCGCCGCCGGTTCAACGGTCAGCTCTGCGCAAGGCAGGCCACGCAGCTCCTGTACGATCCGCTCGACCACCACGCCGTATTGGGCGCGTAACCCTTTGGCATCGCTAGCCACCAGGTCAGCCACGGTGTTGATGCCTTGTGCCACCAACTTAGCGCCCAAGCGCCGTCCTATGCCCCACACCTCATCCACCGGGGTGATAGCCATCAGCCGGGCACGGCGCAGCTCGTCACGCAAGTCCACGACGCCGCCCGTGGCAGGCCACTTCTTGGCTGCATAGTTGGCCAGCTTGGCGAGGGTCTTGGTGGGGCCGATCCCAACCCCTACCGTGAGGCCGGTCCACTGCCAAACTCGCTGCCGGATCTGTTGCCCATAGGCTGTCAGGTCCCCGGCAAACGACTCCGACAGTGACAGGAATGCTTCATCGATGGAGTAGACCTCCAGCTCGGGGGCCATTGTCTCCAACGTGCTCATCACCCTGCCAGACATATCTCCATAGAGCGCGTAGTTGGAGCTGAATGCCACACCGCCATGCGCCTCGAACTGCTCGCGGATCTTGAAGTAGGGCCCGGCCATCTTGATACCCATCGCCTTGGCTTCGGGGCTGCGCGACACCACGCATCCATCGTTGTTGGAGAGCACCACGATCGGGCGGCCACGCAGCTCAGGGCGAAACAGCCGCTCACAGCTGGCGTAGAAGTTGTTTACATCAACGAGCGCTATAGCCATCACGCTGCCTCAGATTGCCAATCACATGGGTGACCACTCCGAACAACTCCAAAGAGAGGCTCATACAAGGGTCGATAGGCGCGAACGCCGGATTGGCTGGCAACAGCCGCAACCTCGGCTTGAGCTGCAAGGTCTTTACCGTGAAGCCGCCATCGAGTAGTGCAATCACCACATCACCATGGCGAGGGATAAGGCTCTTATCGACCACCAGCAAGTCACCGGGAAAGATGCCGACCCCGGTCATGCTCTCCCCCTCGGCACGCAGATAGAAGGTTGCTGCAGGGTGCGACACGCAGTGGGTGTTGAGGTCCAACTTCCCTTCCAGATAGTCGCTGGCTGGGCTGGGAAAGCCGCAAGAGGCGCGGTGCAAGAACAGCGGGATGGTCACCTCGGCGGGTGATGGGTCTGGGGTTAGCAACTTCATGGCAAAACACCTGTATTTATATACAGTGATTATAGCGCACCACCTTTGAACCAGTGCAAGTCCCGCATGCCACTGATGGCGTACCATGGCGCTAACAAATAACAAAGAGATCAGTATGAGTCACAATCTGTGTGCCCGACCGAAAGAACAGCAAGAACGGGTCGAGGTCGAGAAGGCCGCGAGTATGCGGTATGGAAGGAGCGCAACGGTCACTTGGCCAGCGCAGAAAGCGAAGCGAACCAACATCAAGGTGAGCTGGGCAGCTATTTTCTCGAGCAAGTAGGTAAATACAAACGAGGTTAATTCTATCTGGTTGAAAATGTTACATGTACACATGCCCAGTATCGAAGGAATTGTCATAGCCCGATAAAATCGCCTCTCACCTCTTTTAGACGCTCGATACAGCAACTCGTGTCGTCTTAGTCGGCACGCGAGCGGTACGGTAAGAATTCAAAAAATTTATTTAAAATAATGGCTGTGTTATGCAGCTTGCACGAGAGAGCAATAACCTGAACATGCATGTCCAAACGTTAGAATCGTTCCCCCCTGAAGTTGTCAGTAAACTGCAGTACTACGTGTACCGGCTGATTGATCCACGCAATGGCGAAACATTTTATATCGGCAAGGGGAAGGGCAACCGGGTCTTTGCTCATGTCCAAGGTAGTGTTGAGGATGACGCTGTCTCGGAAAAATTGGAGCGAATTCGCGCCATCCATCTTGCAGGACTGGATGTGGTGCATGTTATTCATCGGCACGGTATGAACGAAAAAACAGCCTTTGAGGTCGAAGCCGCGCTGGTTGATGCCTATCCGGGGATCACCAATATCATGGATGGGCATGGCAATAGTGAATTTGGTGCCATGCATTCAACCGAGATCATCCAAAAGTACTGTGCTCCAACTGCCGAATTCCGCCATAAGGCGCTGCTGATCAGCGTTAACCGTTCAGCATTAGATCATTCACTTTATAACGCCACCCGTTTTGCTTGGCGCCTCAATAAAGACAAGGCCTGCCAAGCCGATGTGATTTTAGCCACAGTGCAGGGGTTGATTGTCGGTGCATTTATTGCGCAGCAGTGGCTTGAAGCAACAGCTAACAATTTTCCTGGTAGAGAGACAGTTGAAGGGCGTTATGGCTTTGTTGGCCACGAGGCGTCCGAGGTGATCAAAGCCATGTATGTCGGCAAGAGGCTGCCCGATGAGTTTCGCAAGCGGGGTGCTTCCAACCCCATCAAATATACCTGGTCGTGATGGTTGCCAGGGTAGTAAAGGCATGACGAGATGGGTTCGATGGTCTGAGTATCAAAAATTGAGCCGTACTGCTCAGTTAAGCTTGTACGAATCTTTATTGAGCGATGAACAATCAATCGTGCAAAAAATAGCGAGTTGAGTCACGTCAAACGCTGACTTGATTACCCATGACCCTCAGCCAGCTTCAAGAGCCGATATGGCATCGGAGGGCTTGCCACGACTGCATGCCCCAATTCAACCAACATGCTCTTGAGGTCAAAACGATGATTAAACCGGAAGCAGTATTCCGCAAGATGCCTTGGTAAATGCTTCGCTCCGAGCGTATGGCAACTGCCCCGCAGCGAGTTTTTCACATTTCCTATCATCGTGTTTACCCAGTTGAATGCCGGATGATCCAGCCAGTCCAGGTTGCCCCCGGTGACAACACCCAGGTGCTCACAATTGGCCTCCTTGACCGCTTTGAAACAGGCCAATCCATCGGATATCACCGCGCTACCACTGGCAATATGCCGTTTTGCCCAATCAGCAACGGACTTGGTTTTGAAACCATCGACCACCGTCATCCGCATCTTGATTGGATGTCCTTCCTTGTTCAGGGCCACTGCTGCCACAAACGGCGTCTTGCCTGCCGCGCCCCGACTCCGTTTGCCACCACGGCGCTCGCCACCCCAGTAGACATCATCGAGCTGAATGATGCCGCTGATGGGCTGCTTATCATCGGACTCTTTCATGGCTTGCAGCAGCTTGTGCTTGAGCATCCAGGCGGTGTCATATTTGACGCCCAACTGGCGCTTTAGCTCCATCGCTGACAAGCCTGTTTTGGTTTGTGACAACAGGTGCATTGCCAGAAACCACTTGGTCAGTGGGAGCTTGGTGTTTGCGAAAATCGTGTTTCCAGTCAATGACATCTGGTGACGGCAGTGATTGCATTGCCACACACGTGGCCGCCTTCTCAGGCGACAACAGGTCTTGTTGGCACATTCAGGACAGACAAAGCCGTGAGGAAAACGCCAAGTGAACAGCGCGTTTTCGCACTGAGCCTCAGTGCCATAGTCCTTGAGAAACTCAAACAGGCTGTAGCCTTTCTGGAATTGGACTTTGCTTTTGGCCATGATCTCGCACCTCGATAACTGTAAGTAAGGTCAGTATAGTTCGTGGTGACTGCTAATTATGGGTAATCAGGAAATCCTTTATGACTGACAGTAAAAGATCCCTATGAGCTTTCGTTGCTCGGAGAGACTTCTTGGCCGCTTGTTCAGCAACTGCAAGGGCATTAAGGAGTTTTTCTTCCCGGAGTTCATTTCCGTTACAACGAGTATGAGGGGCCGGATTTCCGCTATATGACATTCAAGGTCTCCTTTACCGACCCACGGCCGTTTTGGTGCTGCCACCATGCTGCGTGATGCGAGGACGGCACTTGATCTTCACCGCGCCCCGGGTGAATGAGTCGTCCGAGGCCTTGCTCGACCATACATAAGCTTCGCCGGTTCCGAGGTGGCTCATCTTGTCGGAGGTCAGCTCGCCAAGGGCGGCATTAGCCTTCTGGATATGTTTCAGCCAAGCGGGCGAGTTGAATTTGTGCATGATGATCTGTGAAGACAGCTCGATCAGCGAGACCGGGACCGATGGCGGGTCCTGAGAGGCGACCATGATGCTGGTCCCCTTGTGTCGCATCTCACGGACAACCTCGACCAGGCCGGAAACCAGGTCATCGTTCTCGATGTACTTGTGGGCTTCATCGAAAACCACCAGCTTGTTGAAGGCGCTTCCCTGGTAGGTTGCTTCCGAGAAAATCTGCAGCATCACTACGAACAGGCCGAGGGCCTCGTCCTTTTCGATGTATTCATCTCGCAGATCCACGATGATCAACCGGCCTGGACGAATCAGATCCTGGAGTCGCTGGTTGTCATCGATATATTCGCTGGCGAACAGCAGTCGCGTCTGTGCCAGCTCTTTCAGGTGATCGGACAGACCCGAGTTATCGATGCCTGTTCGCAGGGCATCCAAAGTCAGGTTATCCCGCAGCCCCCTCATGATGAGATTGATTTGCCGCATATACATGCTCTGGCTGCCAATCGCTCCCATCAGGAACTTCCAGTGTGCCGCCTTGAGTTCGGAGGCAGAAAAGGCAATCGGCTTAACCTCGATATCCGGGTACTCGGCCCGGCGATCATCCACCTTGTTTGCCGGGGTAAGAATCAGCACATCCTTCAGGGCTTCCGGGTTGGCCTTGTAACGCTCACGAAGGATGCGGATCTCCTCATCCACAGAGTTGGCATTGATCATCGAAGTAAACTCCGGCGCATAATCCTGCGTCGGGCTGTAATGGAAAATGACTGTGGCGAGCGGGCTTGGCAGCACATTGATGTGCTGAAGCGGCATGGAGGCCATTTCAATGACGGTTCCAAGGGTGTAGCTCTTGCCGCCGCCTTGAACCCCAAAGAGACTGATCGTGTGTGTGTGGTTGAGGTCCAGGGCGATCTTTCTGCCGGAAACCTCTCCGAGCAAGCCGTACTGAGGCGAGTCACCATTGACACCCAGCATGATGTCATAACTGACCTCGGTTTGAGGCGCGGGCTCTGGTGTCGGATGCTCCGGCGCTTCATGCTCGGGTTGAACAGGTGCTTCCTGTTCAACAGCGACGACAGCGGACTGTTCGGCTTCTTTTCCTTCTTCAGGCGCGATGGTGGAAGGTCGAGGTGCTTGCTCGACGGGTTCAGCCTGTTCTTCCTTTTCCTCTTGGGCAGGTGCGGGTGTCTCCTCTGCGGCAGGAGGTGTTGTCTCGATGATTGGTGCCTCCGGCTCTTCGTCCCAGAGATCATCAACCGTCCAGGACGTTGACCGGGCTCTCTTGGGCGCGATGAAAGCGGCTGTCTCGAGCTTCGGCACGTTCGGTATAAACTGCTCGCTCAGGAGGTGGGCGGTCGGCTCCTCCTCAATCTCAACGGACACAGGCTTGCGGCAATTCTCCAACAAGGCGTGAATGAGATCCTTGCCGATGCGGTGGAATTCGATGCCCACCTCGTTGTCAGGGGCTTCGGTTCCGGCCTTGTCAAAGTCGAAGATCAGGGCGCAACGTCTGAACTGAAGCGAGTAACCCTGTTCGATGGATTCAAGTAGCCCTCGCGCTTCCTGCGCGGCGGTCACATCAAAGATCCCGTAACGCAGTGAGCGTTCCAGATAGAACCGAAGGATCTGCGCCAACTCCCGGCTCTTGAGCAACCGATCCGGCCGGTCCGGCTTTTTCAGGGCCGGGTCAAAGTGGCGCTGGAGGATGCGCTCACTCTGATTGATCTGGGCGGAGATCCGCTCCTTCAGTTGATTGAAGGCCGCAAAGTCGCCGACCTGCGAATAACACTTCACCTCGACCAGGTTGCAGGTGATCGTCCTGGTGTTCAAATCCAGGTCGAACAAACCCAAGTCGGTGCGTTGCAGGCTGATGGCATCGTTGACGTCATCTGAGTCACCACTTGAGCGGTAGAGGTCCGTGTGTGCGTCCAGCGGCACAATGACCTGATTGCTCAACGCGCCCTGATACTCGAGATAGAGCCGCGCCAGGGCCAGGCCAAGAGCCTCTGCCTGCTGCGTGCGTGCGGAAATCAGTTTCAGGGCGAGCTGGCCGGAAAGCGACCGCAGATTTGCCAGGATTTGAACCGACTGCTCGCCGTCGGCGGACAACCCGTGCTCAAGCAGCACCGGCTTCAGCATGGCCTCCAGCTCATCGTTCGAGCGTGAGGAGATGATCAGGTTATGCGTCGCCTGGGAACTGGCTCCCGGCACATAGTCAATCAGATAGTCCGGTCTGTTCTTCCGTCCGCCATGGTCGAAAAACTCAATCCCCATATTTCGGTCGATGGTGAACACCCAATCGCTGATCTGGTGAACCTCGTAGATCAGCTCTCGTTGGGCCACGTCGAGGCCAAGGGTCACGACGGGTACCGCCTTGAAACTGGCACCAGAAGCAGCAACCGCTGAGGTTGCAAAACAGAGGTGGCGGCTCAGAGACGACAGCAAATCAAAACACGCGGCGTGGTTGTCCGCGCCGAGGGAGCGCCCGACAATCGGCCGCTTGTTCCAGAATGTCCCCGAATCGTCATCAACGAATTCGGTGTCGAAGTCCTGTATCAACCCATGCAGCGGCGTCACTCCCAACGACCTTTCGGCAATGGAAAGCTCCTCGGCGGGGAAAACATCCAGAAGAACGCTGATGTGCGCCGGAAACTCCTTGGAGTTTGCATGGAACTCATTCAGCGCGTGCTTGGCCAAGTTGAGCTTCGAGAACAGATGGCTGCCGGTCGAAGTCGCAAACGCGTCGGCTGCCTCGTTTACCGTCGCTCCGGGACGGACCATGGATTCAAGCGCCTCACCCAAAACAGGCGAGTCTGGATCGGAGGTAAAGAGCCGGATGTCATAGCGCAAATCGGCATGCTCACGCTTCTGCTGGAGCGATATCAGGGCCTCCGCTATCACCGAACCGGCCCCGGGATTGAAGATGTTCAGCGATAGCTCCCGCACATAGGGATGCTGGGAGAGATAGCGCTCGATCTTGTCCGCAATGACCTTTCCGGAAATATCGGTTCCCGCCGCAGAGGGCTCGGCCAGTCCGAGGGCTGAACAGATCTCCGCCATCAAGCCACGGGAATTCTCCTCGGTGGTCGGGGCGTAGAGCGCCCAAAACGCATTCAGGTTGTCCACCGGAGTGAAGATGCGGCCATCCTCGACGGGAATACCGACCGGATAGGCAGAGGGCACAAGGCCATCCAACAGGGCGGAACGGACGTGAGGAATGTGATCCTTCCCGCCTGACTTGATCTTCTCGATCCAATCCTTGCCCAGGGTGACCCAACTGCTCAGCCACA
Organism: Aeromonas sp. FDAARGOS 1403; assembly: GCF_019047325.1. Taxonomy (NCBI): domain Bacteria; kingdom Pseudomonadati; phylum Pseudomonadota; class Gammaproteobacteria; order Aeromonadales; family Aeromonadaceae; genus Aeromonas; species Aeromonas sp. FDAARGOS 1403. Next base: position 2,412,915 of record NZ_CP077249.1, read on the forward strand.
AGGCGCGGAGCGGATGGGTTGGTGAGACCAGCACCGCCTCTCGATGCCTTCCACGGAAGTCGGTCAAGATGACATGAATGGAATCGACGGCCAGCACGTTTCTGAGCGCTTGCAGGTGCTGCTGACGCTCGGCACCGGAAGTCGTCTCGGCCTGACGGATGAGGTTCCTGACCAGGTCAAGGTATCTTTCAGCATACGCGAGGCATTCCTTTTCCGAGTCCCGGAACGACAGCCCCTGCATGATGAGCTCGGCAGTGTCTTTGCGCACCGCTGCAAAAAACTCTTCGCGGGCAGCCAGGAAGGAAGCCATCGCGGCGGAAGATGGCAGCGTCAGTCCGACCTCGGAGGGCGGCTCGGCGGTATCCAGGTTGATCTGCATTCGCCAGCCCGACGGGTGCTTCGGCTCCGCCAAGATGCGCTGCTCGATGGTTTTGAGCATACGCGAGAGCGGGATCTGAACAGCGCCCTCACGACCGAATTTTGCATGCAGGGTTTCCTGGCGGGAGGTCTTCTTGGAACGACCTCCTTCGGCCCAGGCGACACCACTGATGGCGATATCATCGGGATCACGTTCATCGCCCAGTGCAGTCAGTTGCAGCCGGAAACGAGCATGCTCCAGGCTCTGCTCAATGGGGATGGCGCGTTGCGGCGGTTCTTCCTCAATGTTGCCACCAGGCAGGACGTAGAAAGGTTCGCTCTCGTAAGAGCGTTTAGCGCCCTCGGAGGCGGAATCCGCTTCCAGCGGAATCGGGTCGCCATCGGCCGTCCAAGGCATCACACGGATGAAATGCCATCCCTCCTCGAATTCGATTTTATTGAGTTTGGCCAGGTTGGTCGTGCATTGCAGGCGGTTCGGCGTCCAGGCTTTGACCTTCTTGGATTTTCCTACCGGGCCGTCATTCTGCGAAATGATTTGCACCGTAAAATGGTCAAGGCCACTGACCTTGCCCGGGTGAGGGTTAACCTCGAACACTACGTTCATTTTACGGCGGTCGTTCGGAACCAGAACCTGTTGCCCGATGAGGCCGGAGAGTTGGTCGTCGGTCTCATCCTCCGCAACAACCGGCAAGTCGGTCTTCAATACCGTCAGAAGAACCTTGTCCAGCGAAAGCTCTTCCTGGAACGTCCATTTGTCGAAAGATATACTCCACCAGCTCTTGTCGGTCGCGATGGGCGGCGTCCAGGATTCGGGCTCCTGGACATCGTATTTTTCAAAGTAGGTGAACAAGCGCGACTCCAACGCCTTGTCGCTGAGCCCCAGATCGGCAATACGGCCACGCACCGACTTGTGCGAGGTCATCAGACTGCGGACACTGCCGAGGTTGCGGCGAATCTTGCCATTGACCATGCCGGGATCGGCAAAGAGCTTGAAGTCCGGGGTCAACGTCAATTCATATAGGCTGGCCCCGAGGGTTTCTCCATCAATCCCGTTTTCGAGCGCGGTGAGCAGATACCGCACGCGAGAAACATCGTCGGCAAACAGCCATTCCTCCTCGGTGAGGATGCCCAAAAGATCGCGAACATGGCCGACCAGTGTTGCCGGGAGCCGGTCAAGCAGCGAGTCGATCAGGTCTTCGTAGATGCCGGTGAAAGCCAACTCCTCGAAGGTCGCAACTCCAAAAGAATCCTCGGCGCTGGTACGGAGCGAGGTCGGTATGAAGACCAGCAAAGGTTGGCGCAGTTCGCCGTTCGCATCAGGGTTACGCAGCTCCACCAGCTTGGTGGAGGTCACCCGGAAAGGCATGCCTTCTTGGTCATGGCTGCCGAGGATAAAGATGTTCCCGTCGGGCCTGGTTCGCCGCAGTTCCTTGCAGACCGACTCCATGACATCGTCATCGAGATCGGTGACCCGCATGCAGTGGCCTGGGCCACGATCACCCAGGATCGCTTCGATACGAGGGCACAGCAGACCAGCGACCGCCGCGTTCAATTTATCCTGGGAAAGCTTGGTGAACGCGTTACTCATGCGTGCCTCCCGTTCTTATCTGTTCCGTCATTTCTCTCAATGGCATATCGGGGCGATACCTTTTGGGTCACGTAGGCATCCGACAGGTCCTCGTAGAATCCGATTTCACGCAGGCGGCGCTTGAAGGCCTCTAGGTTGAGGCGCAGGGCGCGTCTATCCAGGATGCTGCTGTTGCCCTGAGCTCCTTCTGGCAGCCGGTCGATGTGAAGACCGTAGCGGTTTCTCAAAAAGGCCAGCAACTCCTCGATGCGAACCTCGCGGGTCACAAAGCGCCCGCCGTCCTGGGTGAGCACAGCGATCTGAAGGAGCACTTCGAGAAGCTTGCTTCCCAGCACAAATCGCCGAGGACTCCCCTTGGTACGTGATTGGGCCAGCAGGCCGTTCTCTTTGTTCTTCAGCAGCAGCGAGTCCAGACACTCAGTGATGTACTGGCGGTGATACTTGCCGCGATACGCCATCAGGATTTCGATGAAGGATTCGAACTCGCCAAGGCCCATGCCAGTGACTTCCCGAATCTCCGGATCAACGTCCTCGTTCCCGGAGGTCGATTCCTCGATCAGGCTCGCCAGACGGAATTTGAAGTAGGCTTGGCGCTCGGCGTCATGCTCGGGTTTCAGCAGGGATACCAGGTCGCCAACAGTGAACACGCCGCCCCCAGGGGTAGCCAGCTTGCCCGTTTTTTTGCTCAGGTATTCCGCCATCTCATCGAGCTTCTTGATGACGAAATTGGCCTGCACAAAGGCCGGTATCTGACGATAGAGCCGGTCAGTGGACTTGCGAGCCAGCTCGGCCATGTGCGGATTGTTGACGTCGCCCATGTCCACGACCAGCGCCACGCGGTAAGGACAGCCTTCCAGCGCATTGTCGAGGCCCGGGTTGATCGGGCATTCCTTGGCGGTGCAGAGATCGTTGCCCGAGCGCTGTTTCACCAGCTTGGGCAGCATCTGCAGCAGCTTGAGGTGGTAAAGCGCCAGATGGAATGCCATCAGGGTTTTGAGGTAATCCACCAGCACCGAACGCGGAATATAGGGCTCATAGGCCAGTAGCCGAAGAATATCGTCGGCCATAATATCGGCCTGGCCGATACACAGCGGCTGGAAGCGCGAGGGCTCCTTGGAATCCTTCATATCCTGGGTAACCTGATGATCCAGACGCAGGATGGCCTGCGTTTCCACGTCCACGGAAGCGTTGGGATCGTAGCGGTCCGTCACCAGGTCGATTCCCGGGAAGAAAAAGCGCTTCAAGGCATCCCGTGCCGCTTGGCCCTTGCCTTTGCGGGCATAGAAAAGCATCCAGTAGATCTGCTCGGCCGCGCCATAATCACGGGTGTGCTTGGCGTTGCGGAACTTATAGGTATTGCCATGCAGCGGCCTCGGGGCGGCCAAGGCCTGATTGGCTTTGCCCCGATTCACCACATCCATCAGATCGGTTTCGATCCAGCGGTGTACCACCTGCGGAAAGCGATCAAAGCCCGCAAACCATTCGGGATGCTCGAGGAAGTCCTCCATAAACTCTTCAACGGTCAGGTCGCCGCCACGGGGGGGGCGTCGGCTGGCATAGCCGTCATATTTCAGCCGGGGAAAGAGCATGGTCAGCACACGATCCATCTCGATGTGCTTGAAATCGACGTAGGTAGTCTTGGGAGTGCGGAACTCCTTGTCTCTGCCTTTGATGCTCATGCTTCAGCCCTCCTGCTTACCTTTCCCAGATGCAGGATGCCTTTGTCGTCGCGCCGGATCTGGAAGAATTCGAAGCCGCTTTCGGTGAGGAGCACCTCCTGATAGGGAGCGGCGGATAGAACGTTCTTGAACACCGCCAGGCTCAGGTAGAAACCTTCCTGCTCCTCGATGCTGGGACGGTAGCCGTTGTTGAGCCGCATCAGCATTTCATAGATGTCGAGATTGATGCGCAGGCTGGCCTTGTGCCCGTCGCCGGAGTCGTAAAGCAGCACCAGCGCCTGAGACAGACACTCGAGGAAAGGATGAGCCGCCGTTTCCTGCTCGGTGCGGAGCGTAAAATGGTCGCCGTCAAAGAGGCGGTAACTACGGATGGTGCCTTTATCCACCTGGCGGACACGCAGCGCCAACTGGTTGCCCAGCCGCGCCGGATCGCTCAAGCCTTCGCCCCGGTTGATGGCCCGGAGAATGATGGTTACCTCTTCCTGGCTCTTCGCTCCAGGTTCCTCGATAGCGTTCAAGAAAAGATCAATATGCCCGTATGGAAGCATCTTTTCCCACGGACGATTTTCCTGACTATCGCGGCATTCAAAGAAATGGCGGCGGCGCATGTGCGAGAGATAATTCCTGTGCTTGGCGATCAATCGGGCACGGTTCTTCGATGAGTAATCGCGAGGCAGACTGCCGAATAGCGCCTCCACCAGTTCATTGTCATATCCGGCCCGCTCCGCGAACGAGAAGCGGCTCATGGCCTTGGTCTTGGGATTGAGGAAGCCAAGCTCGCGGTCCAGATCGGGGTTGCTGACTTCGGCAACGTCGATCTCGCGCAGCAGGGCAATCAGCCGGTCATTGGAACCTTCCGCCCCACCAAGCCACGAGTTGAAATAGAAACCGTCAAGGATGCGATTCTGGGTCTCCTCACCACCGTTCTGATAGAGCTGGTGAATGCCGTCGCAATCCTGGGTGCCCACCAGCATGAAGGCCAGCGCAGAACGCAGGTCGCGCATGGTGATATGTAGTCGCCCACGCAGGTGGGTAATGGTGTAGAGCATCTTCAAGCGCTCGATCACCTTGGGTCCGGCAACCGGGTCCTGGAAGGTCCGGGCGTTATGGTAGGCATAGCACTTGCCCTTGAGGTCGCACTTCTCGCAGGCCTGCCAGTATTCCTGCTGCGTCATGCGGGCAATCAGCCGCTCCAGAATCGAAGGTTGACCTTCCTCGGGTTCGGCGACCACCGACCGCAGGTTGAGGTTGATGACCGCGATGCCACCTTCCGGAGCGGCTCCGGCCAAGCCCTGTTGGATCTGCTTGGCGAGCAGCGGGAACTCCTCTTCGTGCTCGAGGAAGAAATCGACCAGCCGCCCCTCGTTGATGGCGATCAGGCGGGTCTGATTCTCGGGCCAGCCGGAGGCGTCCTTGCCCGCGAAGGGGGCAAAGAACTTCTGTAGCACGGCATCGTTGCGCTCGTCGCCTTCATCCTGGCTGCCATCGTAGTTGCTCTGGTAGGTATGGCCCTTGAGCTGGAACACAGCCCCATTCGCGCCGCGCTGCATCTGTGCGCCCTTGCTCTCGGCAAAGGCCTCGAACTGCTGAATGAAGGCCGTCTTACCGTCACCGGCGTTACCGCTGATGATGACCAGGCGGAACTCGCCCTTGAGCAGCGCGGGTTTGAGCTTCTCATCCAGATAGGTCGGCACGTAGGTGGCCTTGCCAACTTCGTCGAGGCCACGGGTGCCCGCGTTGGACACCTGGCTCTGGCTGTAGAGGGTCAGCAGATGCGTGACAAAGGGGTTGGTGTTGGGCTTGGTCGGCTCGAAGCCCAGTTTGGACACCACCTTGGGTCCGGCACCAATCTCGCCGGTGGTCAGCACCGAGCGCAGGCGCTTGACCTCGGCCATGGAGGTCAAGAACTCATCGACAGACGCGAAGCGATCCTTGCGCTCCGGCGCGATCATCTTCACCAGCACATTAACCAGCGACGAACTGAGGTCGGCGCAACCTTTGAACTGCTTGGGGTCCTTGGGCTGAGTCTTGATCGGCGGCGTGGGGTCGTCGAACGGATACTTGCCGGTCAGGCACTCATAGAAGGAGACGCCCAGGGCGTAGAGGTCACGGTCCATCCGATCCGAAGCATCCGGCTCGGAGTTGTAATCGTAATCCGGCGGCAGGTAACGGCGTGTGCCGCCACCGCCTTGAACCTCATCGTTCTCGGATACCGCAACGTTGAAATCGATGATGCGGACGCCCTTATCGGTCCACAGCAGGTTGGAGGGCTTGACGTCCTGATGATAGACGCCGTGCTTGTGTAGATGGGCCAGCCCATCGGCGGCCTCGCGCACGATGCGCACGGCATCATCCAGCGACAGCGCCTCGGCATCGATCAGATCGGAGATATCCAGACCTTCCACATACTCAAAGACGATGTACGGCGTCTGCTTGGCATCGGCCATGCGGTCCGCCCAGATCACCTTCACCACATGCGGGTGGTCGGGCAGATTGGTCAGGGTCTTGTATTCGCGGCGCAGCCGCTCATACACGCTGCGGCGGTCCTTGGTCACCAGCTTGATGACCCGCACCACATCGCCCAGGGAATCGAACACCTTGTAGGCGACGCCGAAGCCGCCGCTGCCTAGCTTCTTCTGAATACGGAAACGATCCGCCAGAATGAAATCCTGCGGCAGGTTCATCAGATTATCAGGGAGCTGCGGCACGACCACGGCCGGGCCGCTCACATCCGGGGCGGATTCATTCTTGGCTTCGGGCAGGATCAGGTCATCCAGGCCCTTGCGGGCGATGGCCGCGCTGGTATGCCGCTCCTCGGGGTCGAACTCGCAGAACTTCTGTAGCCACTCGTCGATCCCCTTGGGAAGGTCCGGCTTGTGTTCCGAGGGCTTCATCGGGAAGCGGCCGTCGGCCTCCATCATCTGGTCGACGCTTTCAAAGGGCAGCTCGCCGGTCAGCAGCTCGTAAAAGATCAGCCCGGAAGCGTAAAGGTCGGAGGCGATGCTGGCCTGGGTCGGGTCCTTGAAACACTCCGGAGCCTGGTAGGCGGCTTCCAGGTCATCCACCACCTGATCGGCGATGGTGGAGGTGCGGTTCTTGCCCACCCGGGCGAAATCGAAACCCGTCACCCGGGCCTGGCCGCCCTTGGTGACCAGAATGGCGTCCGGGGTGAGATTGCGGTGGATCACCTCATGCCGGTGCGCATGGTCCAGGGCCGACAGCTCGTCGCGCATCACCTGGAGTTTCTGGTCAAAGGTCAGTGCCAGGGATGCCTTGTTGATATGCAGGCGCAGGGCCTGGCCGGGCAGGTCCTCGGTGACCAGCACCACCTTATCTTCATCGTCGGAGACGAACAGATCCTTTACCGCCAGCACGTTGGCGTGGGTCGGCATGTGCGCCACGGCGCGATAGGCGTTGCTGATCTTCTTGAACTCTTCCTTGCGGGCGGTCTCGTCCTGGTAAGGGTCGGCCTGATAGACCCGCAGGCGGGCCATGCCGCCGCTCTTGCCCAACAGGTTGTGCTTGGCGCGGTATTCGGTGTAGCGGTCGGTACCGCCCAGCTTCTCTTCCACCTGCCAGTCGCGGAACACCAAGGCGGCGCTCTTGGGTTTGGCGTTGCCGGTGATCGCCTTGGCGATCTGGGAATGGAAGCGGGTGATGTTATCCAGCCGGTTGTCCGGGATGCGGCTCGCGTCGCGGAAGTATTTCAGGCAGTGCTTGTAATCGGTCACGTCCGGGCTGTCGATGCCCGCCTGGTCGAACACGGCGGCGTCATCGGCGGTGAGCAGCACGGCGGCATGTACATGAGCCTTGCGCAGCTCGATCAGGCCGGTGTTGCTCTCGCGGATGATGGTGGCCATGGTCTTGGCGTGGCTGCGCAGCTTGGCCAGCGGCGAGAAAAACGGCTGCCGCCCCTCGGGATACCACTTGGAGCCATACACATCGATGTTGCCCCGCGTTCCTTTGACATCCACCAGGTACACCGCGTGAGGCGCGAGGATAGCGATGTCGATTTCGAACACCTCCTCACCCTGGCGCATCTCGAAGTTGTGGAAGATCAGCCAGCCATCGGGCAGATGATCCCGAAGGAAACCGATGGCCTGGCGTTCAGATTCGTTCGCGGGTTGCCCGATGGGTATGACCTTCGCCATTAGCGACCTCCCTCCTCGATAGCGCGTTCGACGAGGGCAACGGCTTGGTCTTCAAGTTCGAGTGCGTGGTCCCGCAGGTATCCGGCTCGGTCTACCATCGTAGCTATTTCTTGCTCTTTTTCATCATCAAGGCGGGGGATGGGCATATTCGCCATAAGCACCGGGTGTTGATATTGCTGTTTGCTGCCAGTGCTCATTGAGCGGATCATCCTAAAAGCAAATCGTGACCGAAGAAATGCAAATAAATAACCTGAAGCGATTGCACCTTCTCTCGGAATACACCTATAAAAATCGCCAGAATATGCGTACTCTGAAGTTCTGGGTGTCACCAAAGCGGCTCGGCAGTAAAGTTCAGACTCACCAAGAGTCCCGTGGCATGGAATTACCGTTGTACCCGCAGGCACTTGAAGACCAAGCCCTTGAATGGATTTTTTTGAGATCCATCGTCCTTCAGGTCGCAAATGAAATGCATCCCTTTGACCCACTAGCATTACGCCGTGCTCTGGATCAGCGTCTATCCGCTTGAATACTATGTGACCTTCAAAGTTAGACCTATCAACTAGGTCGCCGAGCAAGTCATGCCTAATACTAGACACAGCCTGCCAAAGTTCTTTGGCTCTCGGGTCATAGTTCAAAGCTCTCAGACTGAAGGCATTGAAGCTCGATTCACTCCAGCCTTGTCTTTTATCATCGCTGAGATACTCATGGTTATGTGATTCATTGAGGCCAGCGTCAGAAAATAAACTATTTGTTGCGGACACCATTAGCGACGAAGACTCAGAAAGCTCATCTGCAGCCTGCTGAATCAAATCATGCACTTGTTCCTCGATTTCTTTCAGTCTTGGCACTGGCAAGTCAGCTATATGATGGGGTTCAATATGCTGAATAACTGCACCGTAGGTTCCAGATACTATAAGTGGCACACCGAAACGGCTTGCAAGATAAGCATGAAGGTACCCAGGCAAAATGGCGTCTGGATTGGCAACGACCTTCATGATGTCTTGGTTGGACCAAGCTCCCTCCATCGACTTTCGCGAGTAAGCCATGCGTCCAATGGTTCCGGAGCATGTGATTAAAGTCATGCCTTCTTTGATTTCCAGATAGCGCAATTTGCTCGAGAGCGCGTCGGCTTTCCGAAGTAAGGGCAGAGTGCTGAGATCACTATGCAGCATTGATGATGTTGTTAAAAAAGGCACACCGAATTCAGGATCGGTGACGTAGTTCCTTACAAACTGAGGTCCGTTATATATGCCGCCACCATGCCCAGCAGTTAGTTTGTGCAAAGGCATGGTTTTCAGTTTGCTTAACAGTTCCCGCGCCTCAATAGCGCCGGACATATATGGCCCGCAGTCAAGACGTCGACCGTTGTGATCAAGCCAGGAGCTGGGAACGTGTTTGATTTTCATATGGCCACCTCACTGTCTCCCTTGAACTGGCTGAACTTTTCTGACACAAGCGGAAGTTCATCATCGATGCGCCTGGTCCGGCGAATAACACGCCTTACGTGGACTTCACCACCTTCACGGACTCGTTCAATAACCTCATCACTAAATACCAACTCTTCCCCATCCGGAGCCCTTTGAAAAAGAGGATTACCTTTTCGATCCATTCCAGCTCTATCAACCAAGGCCATGAATACCTTGTACTCAGGGTGCTCGGCCTGAATCAGTTCTTCATGTGACCGCCGACGGAGTATTAGCAAAGAGCACATAGCCGGTGTTAATCCAAATTCCTTGACGGTGGAGATGAAGGGTTCGACGGGAAAATCCACACTGGCCTCTACCTGGCAGTTTCGAAGTATCCACCAGCGAACATGCTCATCGCCTGGGTTGCCCAGTAGTCCATCAGGAAGCAGGATTCCGAGGCGGCCGGTGCCTGGCTTCACCCACTGCAGGGCACGTTCCAGAAAGAGGACTTCGGGTGGAACGCCACCAGAGCTGTGGTTCCCTGTATTTCTAAAACCACCGTCATCATCACGCTCCCACGCATGTCCCAAGTCGTAGGCGCTCAGGATAGAGGCGTCAGTGATCTTGTCTTGACTAGAGAACCAGGGGTTCAGCAGAGCAACATCCATGCTGCCCAGGGGCAGCGCCGGGCGGGCGGCTTCGATGCCATCCAGATCGCCGTCCGGGAAGGTGCGGGCATCGATGCGGAACACGCGGCCGGGATTGCCGGTGGTGAACAGCAGGTTCATGCGACTGGCCACAGCCAGGAAGGGATCGATGTCGCAGCCCAGGGCATTGCTGGCCGCCCAGGCGGCGGTTTCGTTTTGCGCCTGGCGGATCTGTTCGTTGGTGGCCTCATCGGGCGTGGTGCCCATGGCTGCCAGTTTCTTCTTGAAGATGTGCGCGGCGGTCATGGCCAAGAAGGTACCGGTGCCGCTGGAGCAGTCCATGATGCGTTCGCCGGGCTGCGGGTCGAGCATCTCCACCGCCATTTCGGCCACGTTGAGCGGCGTGGGGTAGCGGCCCTCGCGGCCGTCCATCACACTGCGGGCGACCGCACGGAAGGCCCCGGTGCGGTAACGTGGCTGGGTTTCACTCAGAGAGTAACGGGCCAGCTCCATGACCACGCGGGCAGTCTCGTGGGGTTCCAGCGTCAGATCCCAGCCACGGGTCAGCAGGTTCGGCTGCCAGGCCTTGGCTGCGGTAATGGATTCGTTGATGCGCTGGGCAATGGCCTGTTGGCCTGGCTCGGTGAAAGGCTCGTCGCCCCTGATCCAGAATTTGCGCTCACCGGTGGGCAGGGTCTCATCAAAGATCTTGGCCAGCATCAGCACGGCCAACTGTTTGAAAGAATCCTTGTGATCGAGCCCCAGGTTGCGGTTCAGATACTGGCGGCATCGCATCAGGGCGTCTTCCAGGTCTTCCGCTTCGGCGCTGACCTGAATGACACCGCCGGTGCGGTCGAGATCGGTGGTCCGTTCGCCCGGAACCGGCCAGACACCCAGCGGCTTGGCGCGGACCTCGAAGCGGGTGCGCTCGACTTGGAACAGGAACTCTTCCTGGCCGTTGGTCCACATGCCCAGCGTCGCGCCGGGGATCAGTTCCAGCAGCTCCTTGAGCTCGCGCAGGTCGGCATCGGCCTCGGCAATGGAGCGTAGCTTGTCGCGCTTCTTCTGAGTCTTGCAGACGATGATCCGCTGCAGGTTATCGTTATTGTGCTCGGCATCGGGGCGGAAAATCGCGATGTCGATGCGCTTGCGTCCCTGGCCGGGGATCTGCGGGTTGTAGTTGATCTCCAGGTCATCCCGGTCAAAGCCGTAGCTCTCGATGAGCTGGCGCAGAACCTTCTGCACCAGCAGCTTCTTGGCTGAGGCGCTCTCCTTGTTACCGGTCAGGATGTCGATGAAAAAGTTATCCGGGCCGCTCTCTTCGGCAGCATCCTGCGGGGCTTCAATGATGTCGTCTTGATCGCTCATCCGTTCTGCTCCTTGAGAAATTCGCGGTACTTCTCAGCGATGACCGGCAGATCGTTGTCTTCGATCTTTTCACTGCGGGTCAGGGTCCGTTCCACGAAGCGCCCGCCGATGCGGATGCGCTCGATATGCTGTTTGGGCTCGACGATCTCTTCCCCGTCCGGGGTGCGCTTGTAGAGCTTGTTGCCACGGCGGTCGAAGCCAACCTTGTCGGCCACGGCCATGAACACCGGATATTCATCGATGCCGCCCAGGGCCTCGGCGCGTTTTTCCTCTTCGCTCTTGCGGCGCAGGAACAGCAGGCTGGTAAGGATGTTGACGTTGGCCTCGGCGATGAAGGCCTCCACCGGCAGGTCGACGGAGGCGAGCACCTGGGTTTCACGCATGATCCACCAGCGGATGTATTCCGCCGCCGGGTTGCCGAGAACGCCGTCGGGCAAAACGATGCCCATGCGGCCGGTGCCCGGCTTGAGCCACTTGATGCAGCGCTCAATGAAGAGAATCTCCGGCGCGACGCTCCCCTTGGCGTTACCGGTGTTGCGGAAACCGCCTTCGCCATCCGGCTCCCAGTTATGGGCCAGCTCGTATTGTTCAAGGATATGCTTGTCGGTGATCGGGATGTCGGAGCCGAACGGAGGATTGGTGGCGATGATATCCACCGACCCAAGCTGGATCTCCTTCTTGGCGGAGGGCAGATCGGCCAGATGCCCCAGCGGGAACTCCAGGGAGTTGATGTTGTAAATGTGTCCCCGGCCGTCACCCGCCAGCACCATGTTCATCTGAGCGGCGCGGATCAGGAATGGGTCAAAGTCGGCCCCGAACACATTGGCGGCGGCGTATTCTTTCAGCCGCTCGTGGACGTTCAGAAACTCGGTGGTGTTCTCGTTGCCGACCTGGGTATTCTGCTCCTCGCGGAATTTCTTCAGCATGTGTCCCAGGGTGGCGACCAGAAAGCCGCCGGTCCCGCAGGCCGGGTCCAGCAGCGTCTCGCTCTCCTTGGGATCGAGCATTTCCACGACCAGCTTCACCACGCCCCGGGGAGTGAAATACTGACCACGGTCGCCGCGCAGATTGACGCCCACCAGCTCTTGGTAGGCAACGCCCTTGGCATCGACATCCGTGCGGGTGAAATCGTATTTGGCTAATTCAGAAACAATAAAGGCCAGAGCGCGGTTAGATAGGGTAAGCTCCTCGTTCCCGCGGAAGATATTCTTGTATTGTTTCTTGACCTCAGTGAAGATCGCTTCAATTCGAGCTCGAATCGCCTTTCGCCCCTCTGCATCAAACTGTTCTTTTGGGCCTGCCCAGAATTGGCGTTTCCAAGCCTGACGTTGGATACCACGAAGATTTTCGTCGTGCATCTTGCAAAAAATCAGATAGAGAAACTGCCAGAATGCCGCATCTTTGGGCATACCTTCATTGCCATGGATAAAGTTGTGGCAACGACGGAAGGTGATCTTGAGCATCTCGTTGTCGGCTATGCGGGTATGGGCATCTGAGATGACATCCTTGGTGCCGACGGACTCTTCGGCCATCGGCCAGTCGCCGATGGGGTTGCACTTGATTTCGAAGCGCTTCTGCTCCTTCTCGACAAAGAAGAACTCAAGGCCGTTAGTCCACAGACCATACTGAACCGCGTCGACCTCACTCATGATAGTCTCTATCTCATCGAGGTCCTTGGCAGCTTGCTCGAAGTCGCGGATACGCACGGCATTCTTGCCAACGTTCGGCTCTTGGCGGCAGATCACGGCTCGGCTCAGATTTTCGATGGTGTGTTCCTTACCATGATGGAAAATAGCCACATCCACCTTCTTCCGGCCACCAATGGAAAAATCCAGTTTCATGTCTTCTGGCGAAAATCCGTACTCGTGGATCAAGGCGCGAACGACACGCTGTCGGACCAGCTCCTTCTTCGTTTCCTTGACCTGTTTGCCGGAAACGTAGTCGAGCGTGTATCCCGCCGGGATCGTGTTCTCGGCCTGCTTGTTCTTCTTTCTGCTCATATAAAAACTCCGTTCACCGAGGCTGGTGTCATTTCTGGTCGCCCTCGCCGAAAGCCTGGGTTGTGTGTTTCTGTTGCTCTATCCATGCGTCGATGTCCTTTCGGGAGAACCGCCACTGGCCTCGGACCTTGAAAGCAGGCAGTTCCCCGGTCTGGGCCATGGAATAGACCGTCTTGTCGCCGACCTTAAGTAGGGCGGCGACATCCTTTAGTTTCAGAACCTCTTCATTGCTCATGTCGCCTCTCCTGCAGGGCTATTGGCCGTCAAGGCACAGTGCCAGAACAGGGGTAAGTTACCTGCCTCTGAGTAAAAATCAACCATAATATACCAAATTAAGCCAAAGAATGCCAGATGGATTTTGTGTTGCAAAACACTAAACAGTGAGGTATATTAGACCCTATGAAAAACTTTGGTGAAACCATTCGCGACCTTCGAGTCGCCCAAGACCTCGGACTGCGCGAGACAGCGACCAAGGTTGGCATATCCCCCGCCTACCTGAGCCGCATAGAGCGTGGCAAGGAGCGTCCGCCAAGGCCAGAGGTAATCAAGGAGCTGGCCAAGGTTCTGGCCGCCGATCCCGACGTGCTGTTCCGTTTGTCCTCGTCCACGGACCCGGATGTTGTCGACTACCTTCATGACCAACCCGAGGTCATGAATTTGCTTCGCTGCATCAAGGAAGCCAGCTTTACCGAAGATGAGGTCAAGAGCCTGATCCAGGCAGCCGAAAGCATCAAGGCCAACACCAATTAGCCCCGCCACTCCCGGTCAATTCGCTCCCCATTTGTAACCCGAGCCATCCTGTAAATCCACACTGCAATTGACGCGTTCCGGCATCCAGCGGCCACCATCACCCGCTGGTACATGCTGTGCCCACCGGGCCGAAAGCCTTCCAGCCGGTCGATGGGCGGTAGATCGCGCTGAGGATCGGTGAAGGTCACCAGTTCCCCATGGATCAGATCCCAGTCGCCGGTCGGGCGGCCGAAGCGTGGCGTGCCGATCTCCTGTTGTCTGCGGGCGTCGGCCAGCGGATCGGCGGTGCCCCGGGCCAGGATCAGCCCTTCCGGCACTTCCATCGCCGGGAACCCGGCGTTGAGATGGTAGAGCCTGCCCCAGACCACGGCCGGTTCGATGCTGCGGGCCTGGGCGCAGAAGCGTTGATGGTTCCAGTAGCCCCGTTTCAGGGTGCCGTAGACGAAGAGCCGAAGGATTGTCTCGGGACTGTCTTCCGGGTTTGTGTTCAGCTTCGCGGTGTCTCCAATGTTCATGCATTCACTCCTTCGGGCAGTGTCCCTTTGCGATCCTGGGGTATGAAGCGGAATTCGCTGTTTTCGATGGCCCGCACATCCTCGTGGCGGATGGCGAGCATGGTCATGGGCGGTACCTCCAGGTCGCGCCAGCCCTTCTCGTTGTCCACGGCAAAGTCGATGAAGGCGGCCTCCGAGGCGTAAAGCACCACCCGGTGCTGGCTGTGGATGCGCAGGCAGAGCGGCTTGTTGCCCTTGAGTACGGTGATGGTGCCGGGATCGAGCTTTGATGCCAGCACGGCGCTCATCTGGCCGCGACAGAGGGCAAGCGCCTTTTTCAGGCCCTCCTGGTCGATGGGGCCTTCGGGCGCGAAACGGTCGGCCAGACGGAAGATCAGCTCGCTGTCCACCTCGGCGTAGCGCGGCAGCCCGAGACGGCGGAACAGATAATCGGCGTTGTAGATGGTGCCGTTGTGGGTGCCGATGACGATCCCGGCCCGGATGGGATGGTTGTTGTGGTTGTTGAACTTGTTGCCCCGGGTGCGCCAGCGGGTATGTCCCATGAGAATGGTGGTCTCGTTGCCGACCTGCCCGAGCAGCTCCTGGAACGGCTTCTCGTAGACCAGCTCGTGCGCTCGCATCGGCCGCTTGAAGATGCGGTGGCTGCCGTCGGTCTTGAGCCAGGCCAGACCGGAGGCGTGTGGGCCGCGTTCCTCGCTGTGCAGCAGCATGCGGATGAAGACCTCGCGCAGGTAATCCTGCTCGTCCGGCCGTCTGCGCTTGCGACCGAAGATGATGCCTACTTGTCCGCACATGGAGCCGTTTCCTCCTTGCCGCCGAAGTTCTTGCCGAGCGGTCTCCTCCCCTCGAGAACGAAGGCCGCGTATTCCCGCCGGTGGTCCGCCAGCCACTCGGCCACCTCCGGGTAGCCCATCTCGGCGGTCAGCCGGGTCACCTCCGGGTGGTCGAGCATGTTGGTGCGCCCGGAAAGTCGCACCGTCTCCAGGGCTTCGAGGAATCGTTCCGGCCAGGGATCACTGGCCTTGTCGTCGGGCAGAAACTCGATCAGGCCGTGCCGGGCCAGACGGGTGAGAAACTCGGCGGCCGCTGCGACGGCTTCCTCCGGCAACGGCTGGGGCGGCCGCCTTCGATGCCGGAGAGCACCTCGGTCATGTAGTCCCGGGGCGCTCGGCTGGCGGTAAACGGCGTCTGGCCGCGCATCAGCTCGACAACTTCGAGGCAGTCGGCGGCCTGCAGGGTTTCCCCACTGCCGGGGATCGGTTCGCCGTCCAACGTGGTGGAGCGGATCAGGATCTTCATTGGGCACCTCCTTAAACAGTGAGGCCGGGAACTTGCCCGGCCTCGTTGGTGAGAGTGGTGGTTTTTTCGCCCTGAAGGACGTCCTCCGGTTTGGGTCGTCCGTTCTTGAAAGCGGCATCGCCGGGCATGTTGGCCATCAGATGCTTGCGGGCGGTCTTGAACTCGTCGCCGATCAGGCCGAGATGGAGCAGAAAGACGCGGAAGTCATACTTGGCGCTCTGGGGATCGAAGTGTAGTGGTCAACTAAATCCGGACACACAGTTAAGCCGATTTTCGGCCTCTGCTGGCGGTATCCCATCATTGTGTTGATGCGGGCGCCGCCAGTTGTAGTAATCCATCAGGTAGTAGCTGATATCCCGCTTGGCTTCCCGCAGGCTCATGTACCCCGTGGTCGGAAGCCATTCCGTCTTGAGGCTCCTGAACAGCCGCTCCATCGGCGCGTTATCCCAGCAGTTGCCACGCCGACTCATGCTCTGGGTCATGCGATAGCGCCACAGCCGTTGCCGAAATACCCGGCTGCCGTATTGGCTGCCCTGGTCGGAGTGAAACAGCACGCCAGACGGGCAGCCCCGTTGCTGATACGCCATGTCGAGCGCTTTCACGGCCAACTCAGCATCAGGCCTGCCGGACATCGCCCAGCCCACGACCCGTCGGGTGTGGAAGTCGAGCACCGCGGCCAGCTAATGCCAGCGGCCACCTGCCCATACGTAAGTGATGTCACCGCACCACACCTGATTGGGTTGCTGGACATCAAATTCACGCGCCAGAAGATTGGGAATATCCGGTCGTTCAGACCGCGCGACCTGATAACGATGAGCTCCCGGTTGTTTGGAGACCAGCCCGGCCTCCTTCATCAGGCGACGCACCTTGAACCGACCAATCTGATGCCCCAGTGCCCGCATCATTGACATCAAGGCCCGGCTGCCAGCTGAGCCTCTACTCTCTTTGAACAAACACCGTAACTCACTTCTCTGCTGCACCCGTTCACGGTTAATTGTGCGCCTGCGAGCCAGATAGTCGTAAAAACAGGCGGTTGGTATACCGAAAGCGCAACAGACCAGGGTGGTGGGGGCTTGCTCCCTTAATCGGTCTATCAGCGCGTACGTTCGAGTTCGTCCGCCATCAAGAGAGCAGTAGCCTTTTTTAGAATGGCCTTTTCGCGTTCAAGCCGGTTGATGCGGGCTTCCAACTCCTGAATTTTTTGCTGCTCAGGGGTCAGCGCCCGGTTAGCAGGTGTAGCACCACTTCGTTCTGATTGAAGTTGCTGAACCCATCGACGCAGCACGGTTTCGCCGACATCCAGTGAACGGCTGGCTTCGGGGACTGAATAGCCTTGGTCGAGCACCAGGGATGCGGCTTCCAGCTTGAACTCGGCAGTAAATGAGCGACGTAATCTTGTCATTGAACACCTCAAATAATGGTGGCGACTGTACCACCTAAAACGGTGTCCGGGATGATTAGACCACTACAAAGTCCCGCTTACGGCTGGAGGCTGCCCGGCCGTTGAGCGCCTTGGCGGCGACGGCGAGGCAGAATTGCAGGTAGGCCTTGATCCGCCCCGCGTGGAGGGTCGCCTCGAACCAGCGGAACTCCACCGTGCCCCGGTACCAGACGTTGTGCAGGTTGACCCCGTGGTAGCGGCTGTTGTCGTAGTGCTGAGGCTGGCGGTTGTGGTAGCCGTACCAGATGCGGTTGAGCTGGTCCTTGGTGCGGGGGCGATGCTGTTCGATACGTTGGATCAGCTCGTGGCTGACCGGCCGGGTGTAGCGGTTGAGCCGGTCGCGGCTGATGCCGAGGGCGTGGAGGATCAACGGCTCCTGCTTGTAGATGATCTTGGCCAGGTTACCCAGGCGCCTGCCGTCGAAGGGCGCGGCGTCGATATGGATGTGGATGCCGCACTGACTGTTGATCTTGCCACCGGCGCGGCGGATGGCCCGAACTACCTCCTGCAGTTGCGGGATGTCGTCGTAGCCGAGCACCGGGCTGACCACCTCGGCCCGCAGATGGGCCGGGACGCTGGTCAGGGAGGCGTCCCCCACCACCTTCCAGACACGGCCGCGCAGGTCCTCGACCTCCCAGGGGTCATAGCTGCTGGGTATGCCGACATGGCGGACTGTGCCGCCCACCACCGAGTGGATGGCCCAGGCGATCTGCTCCCGGGGGCGTTTTACGGTCTCGATCTCGATCCCGTAGTGGATCTCTTTCAGGTTCATGCGTGCCGCCGTCGTTTGTGGCGCTTCTAAGTCGTTGTCTGGCAAGGTTTTTCAGCCTCCGCGTACACCATGAATGAATGCTTCTTTCCGGACACAAATCAAGTAGAAGAACAGCCGATGCCGACATTTAACACGTTTATTTTCAATGACTTGTGAACTTGGCCTGATTGGGCGGCGCACAGGCTGCAGAAACCCCGGAACGGGCTGGCCGTATCCGGGATTTCTGGGTTGGCGGTGGCAATGAGCCGGATCAGCCGGAGGCGGTATCAGAGGTGATCAGGCTGGCGTGCAGTTCGAGGTTACGCGACTCGTCGGCCCGCATCCGGGCCAGCAGCGCCGTGAAGGCCTCCGCTTCGTCGGCCGGGAGCTTTGATGCCCGTTCCAACCGCGCCAGGCGCTGGTGCAGATTCTCCAGCAGGCCCAGGGCGTGGTCGCGGATCAGGCCGTCGCGCTTCTCCTGCGGCGTGGGGATTAATTTGGTCGGTGTGGCTAAGCCGCTGACATCGCGCCAGGTCGCGCCCCCCGCGGGCGCGTGGATTAATACTGGATGTGAGGCGGTGATGTGGTTAGATAGGATCTGGATATTCAAGGGGCCAATCTAGGCTCATTGGTGCGCCTCACCTGAAAAATAAAAAGAAAAGGGCTCAGCAAGGCCGAAGGATAGCTTGGCTGAGCCCTTATTCGTTAGGCAAGTACTCCTCTCTCTGCTAGCGACACGATGCCTTCGCCGCCCACAACCAGATGATCCAGGGTGCGGATATCGACCAGTGCCAAGGCGCTTTGCAATCGCTGGGTGATCTCGATATCTGCCCGGCTGGGCTCCGGATACCCCGACGGGTGGTTATGCACCAGCATCAGGGCGGCAGCATTGTGGTGCAGTGCCCGCTTGACGACATCGCGGGGGTAGACGGTCGCAGCGGACAGTGTGCCAAGGAACAGCTCCTCGTAGGCCAGGATCCGGTGTTGGTTATCGAGGAACAGTGCCGCAAACACTTCGCGATCCCATGTTTGCAGCAGCCCTTGCAGGGCCTGATGGGCCACGTGTTTATCGGTAATAGCTTCTCCCTTGGCCAGTTTCTGACGGGCAACAGCTTGGGCGATGGTGAGCAGGTCGTCGTCGGTGACAAGGTCGGTCACTCGGTAAGTTCCCGGTTGCTCCCCGGCGATCAGTTTGTGATGCAACATGATTAGGCTCCATACGCCATCGCCCCACCGCGTTGAACGCGGCAGGGTAGGCGAGGTGTTTGGTTAATAGGTTACTAAATGGGATGTAACAACAGGATTGGCTGGCGGTGTTCAGGCCGCCAAGGTGTGCGGGGTGTAGTCGTGTAGCGGAATGTGGTAACTGGTGGCGAGCATGGTGCCTAACTGGGTTAGCCAGCGGTGATCCGGATGATCGCACAGCCATTGCGCCAGTGCGTCGCCTCGTTCGTTTTCATAGCGCAGGTAGAGGGCATAACCGTCCACCGGCTGGCCTTGGTCATGCAGCACTTCAATCTGACTGTTGTGCTCAAGGTAAGCCTCTAGCTCGATGGCGATCACGGCGTTAATCATCTTCGCTCTCCTTGTCAGGGATGGGGTCACTTTCCACGGTATAGCCGCGATGGATGCAGATGCGCTGCAGGTCAGCCAGAAAGCTTGCCAGCACGCGAGGTTGCTCGGTGAGTGGCACGGGGCCTGCTTGACTGCGCCAGAAACAGCGACGTTTGGGGTCAATGCAGATCTCATCCACCGTTTGGCTCATGGTGCGCCAGTCATCGGCATTGGTCAGGGAGAGCAGTTGCCACTGCACACCAGACCAGCGCACTTGCAAGGTGACGGTGCTGGCTTGTTGACTTCCTGGGGTCAGATGTAGCAACCAGCGCTGACCACTCCAGGTGGGGGTTAGCTTGGCGTTGGCGGCGACTTGTCCCAGCCATTGACGTGAGTAGTGGGAGAGCGCTAATTCTTGGCTCATCATGTCCTCCTAATCTCCTGCGACCGTGACGCTGAAGCATTCCAACCGGCAGTAGGCAATAAAGTTGCTCTGCCAGATGTCGAATAACTCTCGTGCTTCGGCCAGTCGCAACGGTCCCCAGCCCAACATGGTGTGTTCCCCATCGAGGAAGTTGAAATCGAGCTCTTTGCAGAGCTCGGCATCCTGCCCCAGCCCTTGATAACTGAAGTCGGTGACGTAATCGAATAGCCAGCCATCGAGTCCACGGATCAGGCGGATCTCGACTGGGTGTACGCCGCCTTGCTCGGCGTTGTAGCCGGGGTTACGAAAGTTGAAGGTCAGTTGGGTTAAGTACTCAAGATTGAGCTCGGTTTTAGCGACTTCCTGGTTGAGCAGAACCAGCAAAGCTTGGGCAACGGGCAGGGCAAAGCCGTCCCGGAAAAAGGGAATGGTCATGGTGTACTCCTTGTGGGGTTTAATCTTGGCCGAACAGCTCGCGCATTTTTCTGGCTGCACGGGCACGGATCTGTTCATCAATAAAGGCGGCAATGCTGGCGAGTGCTGCACTGAGTACCGCGATGTCATCGGTGAGCCCCATCGGCAGTACATCCGGGATTGCATCGATGGGGGAGATAAAGTAGGCCAGCGCACTGTAGATCAGCAGCTTGGCCCACAGCGGCAGGTCATCTTTCTGGCTGGTGTAGTAGAGCAACAGGCAGGTCTCGATAAAGGGCCGACCGGCACGTTTGGCGAAGGCCCAGAGTTTTTGCCAAAAGCCTTGGTGATCGAACGGCTCGCATTCAGGGGGAATGCAGGGTGGCATAGTGCGTCTCCTTCACGGGTGGGTGAATTGCAGAAATAAAAAGAGGAGGCAAATGCCTCCTCTTGGATGGGAATGGATGTGAGCTATTCGTCCCACATCAAGCAGTCAAACTCAGGGGTATTAGTGGCGGGTAGTACAGATGCGACCTCTTTGGTTGGCAGTGCGAGTTGCTTGCCGTCAGCCGTTAAAATGCTGATCGACTTGGCCTTGCGCAGCTTGCCCCACATGTCGAAGAAATTGTTCTCACCGACACGGGACTCGGTCTCATAGGGCGCATCGTATTGGCTGCCATCGACGATGATGGAGAAAGCCTGCCCAGCATAAGAGCCATACTCCTTGCCCTGCACGGTGGCCGTCATGCTGACTTTGCGGGTGTCATTACAGGCGATATAGAGATGGTTCTGTTCGTTGACCACCGCCGTGTATTCGCTGGTGCCCTGACCCCAGCCACTGCTCCAGCGTCCAGCCTCGCCATAGGCTAGGGCGTTGCCGCACAGCAGCAGTGCTGTTGAGGTAATGAAGAGTTTGTTCATCCCTGTGACTCCTGAAGGCTCAAGGATTTAGATGAGCCATTAAAATGGTTATTTTTGGTAAAGCACGCTGAGGGAGTTATCCACCAAGTGCTTGACGATTTCATAGTCTGGATTATAAGTGGCGAGATTATGTACCGCGATGGTGACGGCTGATGCGATCCCGGCCAGACCGGTAATACCGCCAAAGATGCTGGCTCCTGCAGCGGCGATCCGGCCCTTGGTATAGACCCGACATTTCAACCCGGCAGGTTCGATGGTGTTTTCAAGTTTTGTGACAGCGGCGCTCATTCGCCCCGACAGCCCCACGACTTCGAAAGATTTTCGTGCACGGATCAGTGAGGCCAGCTTGTCAGTATCTAGGTCTTAATAAGTCAGTCTTTCCATGTTTTGTTTCCTTGGTTGTGTAGTGAAAGCGTCTTATGGAGCCCACCTGTTGCGAGTTGGTCACGATGGTTTATTGGCCGAGGGCCTCACATCTCTGTCAAATCTGCAAAATTGCTGTTGAGTGGACTCATTGAATCGTTAGTTTATCTTTTGAGTCCTTATCGTCAATGGGGCCATGGTCAACCATAGCGTTGACTGGAGGACCCATGACAGATATCAACCTTGAGCTGTTAGCCAAGAGCGTCGGCAAGGCGATTAGCCACAAGCGCACCCAAGCCGGATTCACGCAAGAGCTGGTGGCGGAACACCTCAGTATCGGGATGGAAGCCGTCTCACGAATGGAGCGGGGGATCGTGGTGCCAACTGTGGTGCGGCTGGCGGAGCTCGCTCAACTGTTTGGTTGTGAGCTGGCGGATTTTCTGCGTGAGACCAGTAACCGGCCCACCGAGCAGGGCATTGTGCTGAGCCAGCAACTGGCCCGGCTTGATGCTGCTGACCGGACCCTGTTGCTGGAAACGGTAGAACGATTGGTGGAGCGGTTGGCGCGTCCCCGCTGAGCATCCACCATTCACTGGGGAGGGGGCGGGTTCCCTTTCCCCAATTTATTGGTGAGCGGGCTCCTTCTTGGTTGCTGTTTCTGTGGTGTTCTGGTTGCTTGGCTCTGCGGTGCGGCATACGAGGTAGTCGCCTCCACACCAGCGTTACCATTCGCCGTCTCGCCGCTGTTGGCTTCGGGATAGAACTCCTCCAGCAACATCGACACCTCTTCATCGATATCCTCAAACTGGCCGTTACGCAGCAACTCACGAGCGGCTTGCTCCATCCGGTCGATGGCGAGCCCCGCCTTCTGGTCACGCTGGGCCGCCTCCTGTGCCAGCGTGACCGCTTCAGTCAGGTTGGTCTCTTCCCGCAAGGTCAAATCTACGTAGTAGACCGGTGTGCGGTAGGACTGGGTAGTGCTCTTGGCCCGCAACCGCAGGGTGAGCGGCAGATAGCGGGTATGACCCCCGCTCACTGCCTCCAGGTACTTCAGTCGCGCCGCCAGGGTGCGTACCGAGTTGTAGCCGGTGGTGCGGAAGATAAAGCTACCCAGCTCATCCCCTTGCCCCTCCACAAACAGGTTCAGTCGTCCGTACAGCTTGCAGCCCTGTTGCCCTGCAAAGGCGCAACGCTCTGGTCCTGGGCAGCTGACTTCCTCCATGCCTTGCGCCCCCACGCGTCTTGCCACCTCCCCATTCCCGACACACAGCGGCCTGCCGGTTTGCCGGTCAAAGGCGCTGTATTCCGCCCGCAGATTCAAGTCGCTATCGTTGAACAGCACCCTCACTGGAATGGCGCGGATCTTGGTTTGCTCTTGCCCTTGGCCACTTTTTTGCGATGAGTAGTGTTGATGCAGGGGATGGAGCAACCATCCCCCTTTTTGTTGTATCTGGGTGGTGAGGGTGAAGCTGTCGTCCTTCTCCGGCACTCACTTATCCTGTTTTTGCACCAGCTTGCCGATGCAGATCCGCCCGATCACGGGCGGGGTGATCGCCAGTCCTTTGATCATGGTGTTTGCCTCAAGGGTTGAATGGTAAAACGGCGCACGCCGGGCACCGGTTTGACATAACGGGTGAGCAAGTCGGGATGATCCTGACCGAGCTTATCGAGATCCGGCGCCAGCCGGTCTTTACTGCGCTTCCAGGTGATCTTGCCATCGGCAAACAACCCGGCTGTCGCTTCACCCAAAGTGGCTTGCAACCGCTGCTTGAGCTGCGACTCCTGCAGCTCGACGGCTTCCTTTTGCTGACGCAAGCGCAGCAGTTCGCCAAACAGCCGGTTGAACTCGGGGGAATCGGAGAGAGCCACCGTCTGGCCATCGTCACGCGGAAACAGCCAGCTCAGAGCATTGGCAGCATCACTGGAGCCGTCAGGCTCGGGCTGCAGGTCTTGTTGCACCATTTGCCAGAACTGCTCTTCCCGCTCGGTGAGATCCTGGATCTTCTCCTCATCGCGCTCGATGCGGTAAATCCGAAAATCCTGGCCGCCGATCAGCACTGCCACCTCAGCCCAGGCATGGCCGGTAACTGCCAATTGATGCAGTACCTGACACTGGTAAGCCACCGGCACCCCTTCCTCCCACTGGGGGGCGCTGTGATAGCTGGCGGTCTTGATCTCCAGAATGCCCGGCCCATCGGGATGGCCGACCACCTCTCGGTCGAGGTTGGCTAGCATGAAGGGTTGCTCGGGGTGTTGCAGCACCGCATTGACCCGGCGCACCTTATAGCCGGTGCGTTTGGCATAGACCTGTGCCAGCACAGGTTCGAGCTCGATGCCCCACAGCACCGCTTCCTTGTGGGAAATATCTTCCGGCTCCTTGCGGCTGGTCTTCTCCAGCCACAGGCTGAGTGGGCACTTGTAAGGGGAAAGCCCCACTGCCACGGCGGCATCGGAGGAACCAATGCCGAGTTTGCGTATTGCGAGCCACTGCTCGCGGGTTAATTGGGTAGTGGAGGCCAGCCGCAGGGCTTGGCCGTATTTGGCTTTTGATTTCATGAAGACTCCTTTTTGACGGCATAAATGGCAACGCCCGGATTGGCATGCGCCAGTCCGGGTGAGTTCGTTATGCGGTTTAAATGGGGAAGCGGGATTACTGCAGCAGAGTGATTGCCTGATTCAGAGCCTGGGATTTGAGTTGGGCACCCTGACCAAACCAGGCGGAATCGAGCCGGTGATCTTGGCTGCGGGCACGGCGGTGGTGATCCACGTATTCCGTTACCGCATTGACCAACCCCCAAGCGGTATTGCGGGAGCTGGCAAGCTCTGAGCCCATGCCTGCGCCCATATACAGCTCGTGCAGTTTTTGGGCGGGACGGCTGAGAATAATATTCTCATCATCGCCAGCCGGATCATTGAGTAGTTCACCGAAGAAATTAAGGGCTTCCACGGGTGATACCGGACGATTGCTCAACGATGTCATCTCTTGTTGGAAACGATCCCAATTTGCCATACCAAGGCCCAATGCCTCTTTGACGGCAGCAGCATTAAATTGAGTGGAGTGGGGAACCTTGATCGCACCAGTATTATCCCGTAGTGCTATTCGCAATGTGTTATTACAGACGACTCGTAGCGAGGTAAATTGTGCTGTGGTGCACAACGTACCATCACAACCGGTGGCGAGCAGTAGGTAGAATTTCACCCTGTCTCCCCCTTTCAATTTCATATCTTGCCCCGTTTTTGCCAGCGCCCATAATTTGCGACCGCCCTTGAGCGAACCTGCAGTTTCCAACTCAAAGCCGCCCACTTCTACTAGATCTTGATAAAAATGCAGTACCTCATGAGGCTGTACCACATTATATCGGCGAGAGACGACGGATAGAGGCTCCAGATTATCAGAGCGGTACAAAACTTTGCTGTCTGAATAAGGGCGAATATGGAGTGCATCGGAGGCGACGTTAAACATTACGTCACTCTGCTCGATAGTCCAATCCATCCCGGCAGCCTGTAGCCAGATATCCAAAGATTGCCGTGGCGGCAATATATTGCCAAGGCCATGCCAGGGGGTTTGGCCGGTGTAGGCTATGGTGTCGATCAGATGTGCCATGTGTAAAATCCCATTCATTGGTTAATTCAAGATGGGAATATAGGTTTGAAATTATTTTGAGTTTCTTTTTGTTAAAATCAAAAAACAAGAAGGGGTTTCGAAGGGGGCCTATTTGGGGTGCTTTTTTTTGCTATTGTAGCGGGAGTAGCAGAAGCGCACTTCGCTGGAGGTGTATTGTTGGAACTGATTGTTATTTTTTTAATCGTTTTTTTATTTCGTTGGAAAATATTTCAAATGCATAATGGTTATACAGTTCCTCTTCAAGAGGAAAAGGAACATACTCTTGTAAAACACGCTGGCCATCACTCTTTAAAGTTAACTCGGCATAATTGAGCACATCATGATTTTTATGAAAATCTATTTTGTATCGATAAGGATCAATTGAATGAAGAATTTTTCCTTTTAAGTAAATAGATTCGCGACTGAATCGTTGAACATTAACGGATTGTTCCATTATCCAAGATGGCCAAAAATCAATGAGTGAATTTATCTCGCATAGACAGTTGTAAAGTGTAGATTTTGGTATGTAGGGAATGCAATTACTTTTCATGAATGGCGTCAATAATACTCTGACTTTATCTAATGGCGCAGCATGCAAGTCAGGATATGAGCTATAAAGTGTATTCAGAGCCCTTTCTAGCTTATTTGGAAATGGGATCATCATTGCTGTTTTTTCTTCCATTGAAAGTGTCTCAATACACTCCAAAACATCTGCATAGGTTTGAATGGAAGAGAATGCATAAAGGATTGATGGTGTAGAAAACACACTTTCATTGACTTCTTTAAATGGATCTTGAGGGCTTTTCTCTAACGAAAAGCCTGTACCTCCAAGTAAAAATGCTACTTTCGCAATATTCTCATATTCGCGGTGTTTTATACTGGAAACATACAGCTTTATCTTTAATGC
The DNA here is from genome assembly GCF_019047325.1 of Aeromonas sp. FDAARGOS 1403. Taxonomy (NCBI): domain Bacteria; kingdom Pseudomonadati; phylum Pseudomonadota; class Gammaproteobacteria; order Aeromonadales; family Aeromonadaceae; genus Aeromonas; species Aeromonas sp. FDAARGOS 1403. The sequence goes on from NZ_CP077249.1 coordinate 2,439,075, forward strand.
TAACATTAAACGGATTAAAATACTGTGGAGTCGCCCGGCTGAAAAGTTATTTTCGCTATTTAGAATTGATAGCGAACGCTCGTGAGAATTTATTAGCTCACCATTGGCAATAAACGAGATTACAGCATTGAAGTCGTAACAGAATTGGATAATAGGCTTTATTATTTTTCCTCGTGGTGGGAGGATATTATATTTTGAACTATCTGATATGGTATTAAATATCACGTTAAGTTCGTCACTTGTTAGCGAGGATTTAGCTATTTTCGTACTGACTTTGTCAAAAAATGCCATCAGTGTATCTGAGTGCAGGTATGGAGAGTCAGATTTTAATAAGTCTGTGAATAAAGATAGACAGTTGTCCTTCAGCTCTTCAAGTGCATACATAGGACTAATTGAAAAATCAATATGTCTAGAGAAAAATATTGCAATTCTAGCCCCATACCAAAATGATTTCAGCTCATTCATTGAGGGAAATTCCTTAGAGGAAACAGAGACGTTATCCTCATGTAATTCCTGACAGAGCTTGTCGATAGTGTGCAGACTGATTATAGATGTTTTTCCTTTATACCCCCGAAGAGCCTTTTTAAAAGTTGTTCCAACACCATGGCTGAGAAATTTTTTTGTCTACACATCCATGCATTAACGTTTACTTCTGCGTGTTGCAGATATTCAGGAGTCAGCATGTACAACAGGTGAGTCATCAAGTTATCTGCACGAAACTCATTTCTATCCAATGGTGAGTGGAAAATAGGTTCGTCTTGATTGGTGATAAGTGCAATTGCTTGTCTCATGAAAGGCAATTGCACATCACGTAGAAAAAGTACATACAGTTGAGATCTTGATAAATCAGAAAATATTTCAGTTCTATTGAAATGCAGTAACATCTGGTTCATGAAGTCAAACATGACCATGAGCTGATCTGACAGCATGAGCACATTGGTGCTTTTTTCATTATTGCTCACAAGATGTTTAGCAAGGCCCATGGTCATTTTTTTGACCATATCTAAAAGGGCATCAATACTCTTTAATTCTTGAAGCTGATGTTGGCGACCATCCCTCAATCCAAAAGCGTCATACATAAATGTAACGAACTCATCGAGGCTATGGCCATTTGGTCTTAGCTTATCGGTTGTTGGTTGTGACACCTTGTTTAAACCTCTGCATATGTACTGTGTTTGTAATTTTTTTCCGCTTCTTTACTTTCGTCCAGTCTGCAAAGAGAAAAGCAAGCCGCGCTACGGGTCAACCATACCATGGCCTGTTCCTATACAGAATTTCTTGTCGAGGAGTTTGAAAGGCTCTCCAGCTTTTAGCCATATCTCTGCACATTTTCGGCGTTTTCATTTTTCAGGAGGAGTTAGTCTGCCCTCAGTCCAAACCAAAGCGGAGATGAATCATGAACTTGCAAGAAGATGGTCACTACTGGGACCGTGAGACGTTACATCGAGTTGTGCGCATCAAGGAGCTAGCTCGCATCCTGGGGCTTTCACGTTCGACCATCTACAACAAACTTAACCCCAAATCCAAGTCCTATGACCCCGACTTTCCCAAGCCGTTGCGCTTGGGAAGTAGTTCAGTGGGGTGGTTGCTGTCATCAGTACATCAGTGGCTTACCTCACGCATCCAGTAGTTTCCCCCTGTATTAACGAAGGAGATCTTAAAATGTACGCAACCCCCATCAAGCTCAATCTGATTGGAGAATTTCCTGTTCATGTACTCGATGAACAGCTGCAAGACGTCATGCGTCAGATCCAACAGCAGACTCAAGCGCCCCTTGGTTTGATTGCCTCATCCGTACTCAGTGCGATGGGACTGGCTTGCCAAGATCTGGTGGATGTCAGTCCTAAAGCAGACCTTATTCACCCAGTCTCCCTGTTTATTATTACCAAGGCTGACTCGGGCGAACGAAAAACAGCGGTTGACGAGCTGGTGATGAAGCCTTTTCGTAAACTGGAACTATTAGCAGAACAGCAATATCGTGATGCGTATGAACAATACACCATCGAGCTCAGTGTCTGGGAAGAAGAGCAAAAGGCATGTAAGAAGGCGTTGCATAAAGCCATTCTGGCGAAAGGAGATGCCTCGTCTGAAAAACAGGCATTACGAATGGTAGAGGCCGCCAAGCCTCCAGTTCCATCGAATAAGAAGTGGCTTCTGAATGATGTGACGAGTGCAGCCATCAAACATGCCATTAGCGCCTATGGTCACACCATTGGTGTCTTCTCGGATGAGTCCGCACATCTTTTTGCCAGTGATTTCATGCGCGAGACCTCTGTACTGAACTCTTTGTGGGGGGCAAAACCAATTTCGGCTATGCGAGTATCGACTCAGGGAGCGACAACGATCGGTGATTACCGATTTAGCCTTTCCCTGATGGTTCAGGGGCCGCTCTTTGAACGGTTTCTTGATCGTCAAGGCGAGCAGGCTCGCGAGTCTGGGTTTTTCGCTCGCTGTTTGTTGTCTGAGCCCCACTCAACCCAGGGATCACGATTTTTCTGTGATGAGTTGTCGCCAGGAGATGTCAATGCCACCTCTTTGAACGACTTCTACCACACGGTAGAAAAACTGCTTAAGGCATCTCAGATGCGCCGTGAATTGGGTAAGCCCAGAATGTGCTTAACACTGTCGCCAGAAGCCCGTGCGCGCTGGTTCGAAGCATCAAATTACGTTGAGAACAACATTGGTCCCTTCGGAGAATGGCGTGAGTACCGGGACTTTGCTTCTAAATTCATGGAGCATGCTTCAAGAATTGCCGCAGTCTTGCACTGCTTTACTAAACGTAGTCCAGTCATCTCTGACGTGAGCATGCATGCAGCAATAGTTATTGTTAACTGGTACTTCCAGCATTTCATCCAACAATTTAAAGAACGTACAGTTCCGAACGATATTCGCGAGGCGAATGAACTAGAACGTTGGCTGGAAATCAATCTGCATCGCAGCCAGAATGGTGCATTCAAGAAGAATGATATCCGCAAATTTGGTCCGAATTGCATCCGGAATAAAGTAAAATTGGAGCGAGCACTGAATGCACTTGTTAATCGCATGGCAGTGACCCAGCACCAATTTAATGGCACGAGTTATGTCAACTATTACCTGCCAGGGCAAAGACGGGCACTTGTGTAACTGCAGGTGCTTTAATACGTAGCATCTGACACATTTCATGTGTAGCTATAAAGGCGCTTATATAGCAATAAGCATATTTATAGCCAACGGAGATAATGTTAAGCGTCTACATAGCTAACAGTGACTCACAAAACCCACTCTTGGTTAGATGATAGCGTGAGTGCAGAGAAGGGGGGTAATAGACACTAACTATACAAATAAAAAATAACTCTTACAGAGCATTTGCACTGGTTAAACTAAGATGTGTTCGAACCTTTTCCTCAAAAATATTTCGTGCCATCGAGTCATTAATATTGGTTTTTAATGTTATTTATAGTTCGTCTAACTCAGTATTTAACAGAATAATAAATAACCACCTAACTGGTTATCCAATCATTCAGACTCACAGTCGACAATGATGGATCAGAGTACAGGCGTAATCAACAAGATGAAGCCTGTAACCAGATGTACGAGTAGGACATGACCACATGTCCTTACACGCTACTAACACCAAGGATTAAATGAAAGGGAAGGTATGTCTAAGTATGTTCATAATAGTATCGACATTGATGCTATCCCTATACAGAAAGAACCAAGCAACGCATTGCGTATGAATAATGCAATTCCAATAACAAGAGCGTTGCGTGAAATGCTTGTTCAATCTATTCATTATCAGGCGCTATTCAAATTCATCGACAAACTGGAACAGATGGATGCCCACCCTGCTCTATTTTCAGCTGAAATTCTGGGGTGGATTTACCCTCTAACTAAGGAGGGGAGAGAACTATCAGATATAGTCACGCTTGCTATGCAGGTATACAAGCATCAGGAATTTTTTAATTTGCATCCCAAGTTGGCTTGCTTGTGCAATTTCGTCGTCAAGCATCAACTTCATGAGATGATCATGGACGGTGGCACCAGCCAAGATGCGCAGGTCAATCTGAAATTCAGGTATCAACAGCTGATATCGGAATTGAAGTCTGAAGCTATGCAGGGGAAGTGCCATACCTTCATGAAGGGAGCGCAGAAGAATACAGCATCACTGCATCGCTACGTGAATCGGCTGTTTGGGCGCTATGCTCGTCTCCTCGTGCTACGGGTCGATTTGTACTACAAAACGGAGTTCTTGGACGCGCTTTCTATTGAGGAGATCATCAAGCACAAAAAAGCGCTGTTTAAAACCCGTCGTAAGGGGGCATTAGCTGCCAATTGGGTGGGGTATGCTTGTCGTTTGGAATTTGCACCTCTAACAGGCTTTCATTTTCACCTGGCAGTTTTTATGAACGGTGCTCATGTCCAGCGTGATGTTTACTATGCAGATGCCATCATTAAGGAATGGTTGCGTATCACGGGCAATCGAGGCAGAGGGCATAATTGCAATCAGAAAAAGGCTGAATACCGGGAGTGCGGGATTGGCATGGTGGGGCATGCCGACAAGACGAAACGGTGCTATTTACAAAAAGCGCTTGCTTATCTGACCAAATCAGAGTCAGCCGCTAGGCTGAAACTCAAAAAGCACCGTACCTTTTTCAAAGGCAACTTGCCCAAGCACGACACTGCACGAGGCAGACCGCGTGTGAAGGCGGCACTGAATTAGATTACCTGACACCGGCCTTAAACCGGTGTTTTACTTGTACAAGTTCAGACTTTATCTGACAGTTATCCTGCTTTTGTGGACGGCAGCCAAGTCAGTGCAGAGCCCGCTTTCGCTGCTGCATCAATATGCTCTGACCACCAGACCATCATTTCCCGGCGGCGGTCCAGATAATCAGTGCGGTTGTATGCACTACGCACTTCGTCTTTGTCAGAGTGCGCTAAGGCAGATTCTATAACGTCTCGATCAAATCCTCTCTCGTTAAGGGTCGTGCTGCCCAAGGCTCGCAGGCCGTGAGCGACCAAGGTCCCTTCATATCCCATTCGTTTCAAGGCTGCATTAGCCGTTTGCTCGTTGGTGTGCGTTTTGGGGTTACGGATACTAGGGAAGATGAACTCACGATGGCCGCTGATCGGTCGCATGAGGTCCAGATAGGCAAGTGTCTGTGGCGTCAAGGGTACGTCATGACCTCTGCGCTTCTTCATCCTCTCTGGTGGAATCCGCCAGAGTTTCTTTTCCATATCGATCTCTGCCCACCGGGCTCCGGCTGCTTCGCTGGGGCGAGCCAAGGTATGCAGGCTCCATTCGATGAGACAGCGGGTCTGCAAATTGATGCTTGCTTTGGAAAGCCGGTTCATCAGTTCTGGTAGCTGGTTGGGGTTAATGCTGGGCATGTGTTGCTTGGCTGGCCGCTGAAACACCTTGCTGATCCCCGAGCAAGGGTTGGCATCGATCAGGCCGGAGTTAACGGCAAAGGTCATGATCTCGTTCACCCGCTGGGTGAGGCGACGCACGGTTTCAAGTTTTCCTGCGGCGGCGATGGGCTCGATGATCTTGATTGTCCGCTGCGCCTTTATCTCCATCACGGGCACAGTACCGATCTCCGGAAACAGATACATTTCGAGCGAACGCCAGAGATCCTCGGCATATGCCGGGGTGACGGAAGGGCGCTTAACATCAAACCAGCGCTTGGCGACGGCTTCAAAGGTGTGCTCGCTCTGTGATAACGCAGCGGATGCCTGCTCATCACGATGGTGTTGGGGATCGATGTTTTGTTGCAGCAACGTTTTGGCTTCGGAGCGTTTCTCTCTCGCTTCAGCCAACGACATCTCCGGCCAGGAGCCAAAGCTGATCATGTTTCTCTGTTTAGTTAGGGGGCGGTAGTAACGCAGGCGCCACAACTTGGAGCCATTGGGCTTGATGACGAGCTCCAGACCAGCCCCGTCGCAGAGGGTGTATTCCTTCTCTTTGGGCTTGGCTGCTTTGATCTCGGTTGGGGATAAGGGACGGGTGATACGAGGCATAGGCATACGCTCCGGAAGGCATACAAAACGATATGCCTAACGATATGCCTAAAAGGGCTGGATGGCAACGCACCCCATTGGACAGCGTAAGACAACAAAAAACCCGCAAAGCCTTATGCTATGCGGGTTTCTTGGACTTCGTTGGTCACTGTTGGACCGGTATTTGGTGGAGCTGGGGGGATTTGAACCCCCGTCCAAAGCAGCTTTACCAATTGAACTATAAGGATTTTTTTATTTCACTTCGGAATTTGGATCGGGATTGGCGCTTTTGCTGTCTGGCCGTCGTACTCGGAAAGGTAGGATCCATAGTGCCTAAAAAGCATTTCTGGGCCCTTGTGACCCATCTGGCCGGCGAGCCAAAACAGGTTGCATCCGCGGCTGATGTTGGCCGTCGCGTATGTGTGCCTAGTCTGGTAGAGGTGGCGATAGCGGACGCCGGATCGCCGGAGTGTGTAGAGCCATGCTTTTTTCCTGATCGGCTCAGCACCGGGCCATGGCTTGCCCAGCTTGGGGTCTTCAAAAACGAGCTCTGAACGCATGAAAGTGAAGCGCTTCTGGCTGTTCAGCGCGGCAATCGCCTCCTTGCTCAGCTCGATTATGCGTGTGCCTGCTCTTGTCTTGGTGCTTTTGGTGATGCCGACAACCGTAGCACTGGAAACTGCGACCGTGTTGCCGATCCAGTCTATCGATGACCAGCGCAGGGCACAGATCTCTGATGGCCGCATGCCAGTGGCAAAAGCAAAGGCGAATAGGCTTGCCCACTGCTCGTTGATGTTTCTGGCGGTGGTCAAGATCGCCTCCACCTCTGCTGGGGTGAACGGGTCTACATCCCTAACTACCCGCTCAGAAGCTGAATCTACGTCCAAATATCGCGAGACGGTGACCAGGGACACCGGGTTTGATTGCAGCAGTCCATCTGTTACCGCTTCATCGATGGCGATGCGTAGGAACGACAGTCTGTTGCGTGCTGTCTTGGCAGAGGTGCTGCTTCTGATCAGCCAGTTCTTCACCAGAGCAGGGGTGAGTTCGGAGACTGTCACCTGGTGCAGATCCGCCAGAGCCGTGTAGCACTTGCGGTACCCGACCATAGTTGACGGGCTGAGTCCTCGAACTTCACATCGGCGGATGTACTCATCAAGATAGTCGGCCACTTTGGCGGCGATCGAGGCGCCACCGAAGATCCGCAGTTTCTTGGACTTCGGGAAGTAGTCAGCGTAGGCGAATTGACCCCGCTCTATCTTGCCCTGGATCTCCCCGAGCAGGCGGGAAGCGTAGCGCACGTTGGCGGTGGTGTTCGGCAGGTTGGAGAGGGGTTCGCGGCAACGAACCCCTTTGAAGGTGAATGTGATATTGATCGTATCACCGCGGACCGTCACGCCGCGTGGGAGCTGTTTCTCATTGCCCACTTTGTTACCTCCGCGATGTTCACCCAACGTTCCTTTACTCCATCCACGTTGACGATATGCACCCCAAGCTGCCAGATGCCACGTTGGATCCGCTTATTAATAGTGTCCCGATCGGTGAGTTCTATTGTGCTCAGGTAGGTGCTGAGCGGGATGGCGTCAGGCATTCTCATTATGATGAGCTGACCCTGAATTTGGCTTTGAGCCGGATCTGCTGCTGTTCCCATGGTGGTTGGTCCTCGTCAGTCTGGTGATTTCATCCCGGCCGGCTCGGTTGTAGAGGAAGCATTCGACTTGCTTCCTGCTGCTGACCGCTTGGTCAAGGCGGTACTCCCCGAACGCCGGGCGTTTGAGTTGGTGCTGGTTGGCCAGCCGGCCAATGGCCTGGGCACTGACCCCCAGCTCCTTGCCTAGCTCGGTGGCGCTCCAGAGCTGGCCGGTTACCCGTGGCGCTTCGATAGGTAGATCGAAGTAGGCCAGGATGCGGCCGATCTCGGCGAGCTTGGCCGAACGGGAAAGGGTGGGGGAGCGCACGGTGCTGACTAGGTCATTGAGTAGCTGGCTGTCCTGGTCGATGGTCAGTTGAAGTTGTTGCATGGCGTGGCCCTCCTGTCCTAGAGGATGGGGCGCTGGTTGAGTTGAAGGAAGGGCCGTGATTACTTGTCACCCAAAATCATGGCTGGGGTATCAGGCGGCCGCGCTGATGGGTTCTGTACCCGCCAGCAGCAACGTTATCTTGCTGACATCGCGGATCCGGCAGTTGCCGAGCCAGCCTGGGGCGAAGATGAGGAGCATGGATCCCTTGGGATTTCCCTTCATCTCCTCGCCGGTGGCCTTGTTGATGAAGCTCACTCGACCGTCGCGCCATTTGCCATTGGCATCGTGGTATCCAGTGATGTGTCGCACTTCGCTGGCCCGCTCGCCGGGGTACCATTCTGTGCTGGTGTCCTGGGGGACCAGCATAACGGTGCCAATGCCTTTAACCTGGTGCTCAATGGCCTTCTCCGCCCAGGGGCCAATGTTGGAGTCGGGCGGATTTAGCCAGGCCCAGGGTGCCCGCACTGACGGGCTGATGAAGTCGCTCTAATCCACATCCAGAGCGTTAATGTCCGGCGTCAGGTACTTCTTGCACAAAGCCGTTTCCGGTAGCGCGGCGGCATCGAGGATGAAGTTGAACTCCCGATCCAGTGCCCGGAACAACCAGAGGGGAGTTTGGGTCATGTCCCGAGTGTTGGTTTGTGTGGTGGAGCCGCGGTAGTCAGCCATGTTGGCACTTCTCCTATTTTAACTTTTATGTCAGTAATTTATGGTCAGATGTTCGATCTTGTTGCTGGCGATGTGTTTGATTAGGTTGATGGCTCTATCTTCCTCAATCCCCAGACCCATTAGGTCCATCAGGATGGCGTTGTCGATTGTGCGACGGTGTTCCATATCGGCGGCACGACGTTCGTCTTCCTGCTGCTTTCGAGCCTGCTCCTGCTCGATGCGCTGACGCTCTTGCTCAGCAGCGCGAGCGGCGGCCTCTTCCGCCTGGCGAGCAGCGTTGGCTTCGGCCTGCTGGCGGGCCATCTCAGAGGCCTCGGAATCACGCCGGGCCTGCTCTGCAGCCTGCTGTGCCACCAGGGCTTGGCGCTGGGCCTCCTGCTCGCGGTGCTGGGCGGCTTCACGCTCCAGGCGCTGGCGATTCTCTTCCTCCCGGCGAGCTTGCTCCGCCGCCTGCTCGGCTATCAGGCGCTCGCGGTCGATGCGATCCTGTTCTGCCTGCTTTTGGCGCAGTTGCTCCAGCTCGGCCTGCTCTGCTTCGTACTTCTGGCGGGCAGCCAGGGCCTCGCCGAGGCGCTTGGCTGCGAGCGCCTTGGAGACGGTCGCCTGTGGCAGCAGCTCTTGCCAGGTGTCGTCCAGGGCGTTCTGCTCGACCTCATTCAGCATGACCTGCAGGTCGGCGGCGGCGATCTCGATGCTGGCAGAGGATCCCAGTTCGTTGAGGCGGGCCAGTCGGGATTGCAGTGCTGCCACCCGGGCTTCCTCTGCCGCTTCGTACTGGGTGAGCGGGGCGCGCACCTCGTCTTTCAAGGTGTCCAGGGTGTCGCGGATCTGCTTGCGATTGGCGTCGATGCGCTTGGGGATCTCCTTGAACTTGTCCGTTTGCTCTTTGCCGAGCCCGTCCAGGTAGGTCTTGGTGCGGGCGACAGCGTGGGCGATGCTGGCGATCTCCTTGCGGCCCTTGGCGGTGGTGATGTCGGGTACCAGGCTGGTTGCCTTCTGGCGAATATCGGCCAGAAGTTCAGCCACGCCCTGGCCCTCGGTGAACAGGGCGACGGCGGTGGTGGGTTCGATGACAACCAGTTGGGCTTGGGGGTTGTCTGCTTTGGTTTTTTCGACAGTGGCTTGTTCGGTCATGGCGGGTCCTTGGGTACGAAAAGGCCCGCAGTGAGCGGGCTTTGTTGGTTATTGCTGGGCGCGGTGCCCGGCACTGAGTTGCTTCTTGCGCTCGCCGGCGATCTGCTTGATACCTGCGATGATGTTCTGGTCGCCGGTTTCGTTGGCCCAGGTCCAGGCGGTGGTGTAGGCCTGTTGCCACTCAGCGGTATCACAGGACCCCTCGATGGCAGCACAGTGGTCGGCGTAGGCATTGGCGTGGTCCGCCTGGGCGGGTTCGGCCATCTGCTCGTGCTCCAGGGTGACCGGTTCGGTGATCTGGCCGCGGATGGCATCCAGGGCGCGACTCTTTGCGGGTACCCCCTGTTGCGGTTGGCTGCCGGGGATCTCGTTGATGATAATCTCCTTCCCTTCCATCTCCTCGGCGGTGGGCTCGCTACCGATCTCCGGCCAGGCCTTGCGCAGCGCCTGCGCCTCGGTGCACTTGGCGAGCTGGGCATAGGGCCGCTTACGCCACATCGCGTTGGGGCACTCGGTCTTGCTGCTCTGGGTGGCGTAGTTCTCCTTCCAGCGTTCCAGGGCGTGGAAGGCAACGCGCTGGCCGTTGACCATCTTGTAGACGGTGTACTTGCACCACTGGGGGTAGGTGACTTTGATCTTGGCGCTCTGGTTGTAGGGGTCTTGAAACTCCTCGGTGACATCCGGCCCGAACACGGGTTCATCGGCCCCCGCGTAGTTGCCGGAGCGATCGGCCTGGATCCGGTACATGCCGATCCCGGGCATCGGCACGTCCCGCCAGACCTTCTCCTTGCTGCGGGCATCGGTTACCTGCATGGGGACGAGGTGGACTGGCTTGAGCAGAATATCCAGGCCGCGGGCCTTGCAGTAGTCGATAGCCATGACCACCGAATCGGGGTTGGCTCCCGGGTAAATGGTGTTGCACAGGGCGTTCCAGGTCGGCTCGTCGATGCCTCGCTGGACGAGAATGGGGAACTGGGCGGCGAAGTTATCGGCCGCCTGCTGCTTGATACTGGTGATGTTGCTCATGCTGCTTTCCTTGTCGCCCAGGCTGGGCGCTGGAGGGGTTTGAAGTCGTGCCAGTCGTTGTTGACCCGGCAGTCGTGGAAGCGATGGAGGTCGCGGCGGAACAGGTCCTTGCCCGCATCTTTCCAGTCATCCGTCAGGGGGCGCACCCGCACCGGGTAGCGGCCACAGTTCACGCTGGTGCTGACAGCCAGAAAGACGAATTCCGGCTCCTCGCCCATCACCCGGTGGAAGCCTTCGGAGTACATGGCATCCTGCACGTGGTAGCGGAAGTCCTCGACATGGCGCTCGAAGCGCCCCATATCGTCCACCGACTTCACGTCGATCATGATGGGGTGATTGCTCAGGTGGCGGTCGGGGCGGATCCGGCATAGCTCCTGGGTCTGGGGGTCAATCCAGTAGAAGGAGGCTTCGCTGTGCCCTTCCTGCTCCAGCAGCCAGCGGGCGTCCGGGTGGGCCATCACGCTGTCACGCATCAAGTAGAGCTTGCGGCCTTCTTCGGCATCCATGACCGTCTTGCCCAGCTCTGCGCAGCCTGCCAGGAACTCGGCCTCTTCAGCCTTGCCAGCGTTGGTGCGGCGGTTGAACGGTGGGGCGATGATGAAGCGGCTTTCGAACTCGTCCGGTTCGAGCAGTAGGCAGTGAATGGCGCTACCCATGTCGAAGGCCTTGAGTTTCTCCTGGTCGAGTGGGGCGTTCTTGGCCCAGATATAGGTAGCCGGGCTTTCGGCAATCTGATCGAGCTGGCTTTTGCTGACCCCGGGGCCTGCGTGGTACTCCTCGTTGGAGAGGCCAAATACCCGACCCAGTGGGTGCACGGCGGAGGTGTCGGCGATGGCATTCATGCTGCGCTCCTTTGCTGGTAATTCTCCCACTGCTCGGCGCTCATTGCGTCGTGCAGGGCGGCAAGGTGGTTACTCCAGGCCTCTTGGGCGAGTGAATGCAGCCCGGCGTTCAGTACTTGCTGTATTTGCAGGGTGAGCGGCACCTTGTCGCCGGAAACCATCAGCAGGTAGATGGCCTGGTTGAGTTGGGTCGCTCGTTCGGCATTCACCTCGGCGAGCAAGGTGGCGGCGTCGGTCTCGAGCTGGCCGGCCAGCAGAAGTGGCAGGTTCTCTTCGCTCCACTCGGCGATCCACTCAGCCTTGGCGTTGACCTCGGCCTCCTGGCTCTCCAACAGGGCGAGAAGAGCTGTTTCGTTGGTCATGACTACATCTCCATTTCCAGTCGCAGGGCTCGCTCCTCGTGGTATTCCTCGATAGCGCGGCGGGTGGCAGTGCGTTTATGGGCAACCTGGCGTTCTTCGGTACCGGGCTCGACGTTCACGCTGTAGTGGTGCTCAGTGCGGGGCGGCATTGAGCCGCGAAAGCCCATCACCTGGGCTTCGGTCAGTTGCTTCATGAAGAGTTCCTCTACTCTCAGGCTGCCATGGCCAATGGTTCGCCCTGCCCGGTCGTCAGCCAGGTGAAGTGGGCTGAGAGCTCGGGGTGCTGCGCGATCAACAGCAGGGTACCGCCGCTGATTTCCCGGTAGTTCAGCTCGTAGTTCTTGAGCGTGGTGGGCGGGATGCCCAGCATGTCGGCGAACTTCGGCCGGCTCAGGCCAAGGTGTTCACGCAACTGGCGCAGACGCTTGCGGCATGCGTCATTGAGAGGGGGGATGGTAAGGTTGCTTTGGTCGGTACGCTTTTTCATGGTCTGGGTCCTGTGGTGGTTGTGAGCAATGCAGGCGTGCGAAAGGAGCGAACTGGGGCTTGTTTATCCCTCGTTTGCTTTCGCTAGTATCAAAGAGGAGGTTTATCTACTGATATTTGTGTCAGCTGAGTTGGTTGCTTATTCCAGCTAGGTTTCTCGTGCGGTATTTCACCGCAGCAATCAATGAGGTCTTTAAGGATGAAAACAATTATCTCTGTAGCGATTACAGCCATGCTGTTGGTGTTTTCTCAAAGTGCGTTGGCTGCTTATCTCGATTTCTCTCCGAATTGGGATGCGCCATCCACAAAGCCAATGAGTAAAAGGGCTGCTACCAACGTGGTCATGCAGTGCAAAGCAGTCGCGGCTTATAGCAACATGGCTGGAGCCAGGTCGGGGGCTATGGTTGTAGCTGGTCCTCATGAAACAGCGACGGATAACAAAACCCACCTGACGGTGCGGCTCTATAAGGACAATGTGCATGAGAAGTCATGCCACGTGTACACGGGCAAGAATTTGGACTACAGCAGCTGTAACTGCGAATATGTCGATTAACGTGTTGTCACGATGCGCCTGCTTTTGCGGGCGCTTCTTCTTTCTGACATCCCAGAGTACTCCAGGGAATGCTCTGGGATGTCCCCTGAGTCGTTCAGGAGGCACCTTGTCACCTTCCTGCCCCACATTCCGGATTGAACGGGTTAGCGGGGATCTGGCGGGCCAGCAGATTGTGTGCGGTGACAGCCCTGTCCTGGTTGTTAAAGAGCGAGCTCAGCCGAATTTGGCGTGAGCGAAGCCAAAGCATCCTTGTGGTGCTTGAGAAAGAGGCTTTGGCTACGGCGCTATAAGGGAAGCGCCAGACCCGGGTCAGACGGCGTTGCGGTGGAACTCGGCGCGCCAGTGGAGGAGGGCGCCGTGCTTGGTGATGCCGGCGGTGCGCTTCTGGGCGGCGCGTGCGGCAACGATGTGGTGTTGCTCGGCGGCCATCATGGCCAAGTGCAGACGTTGCTTGATGTTGCGGCGGCGAGCGGCGTTGCCATTCAGGCGGTCAGTGATGGCTGCCACCACCTGGTCGGCACGTTTTGCGGCCCTGGAAAAAATGTGCTTGGTCATGGTACATTTGCTCCTGTTGACGAGTTGGTCCTCGTTAACTCCCTTCCTAGCTTTTGGCTGGATGGGTCCTGTTGCTGGGGTTGGTCCCCTGGTGACATCTGATTGGGGTGGTCCCCCAGTCCTTCGAAGCCCGCCTTGTGCGGGCTTTGTCGTTCTTACGCGCTGGTCAGGCGCTTTTCTTATGCCCTGGTTAGGGGCTGGGTCCTGTTGCTGGTTGTCGATGATGCTTCTCAACCGGTTGAACACTGAGCCAATGCTCATGCGGTTGAGTGTGCTCCCGCGCTCGACGGGAGCAACTCGTTACGCTGCCGCTTGCAGGCTTGCTGCACGTGCCCGGTGTTCCTTACCCGCCTCGGTCTTGACGGTGTAGAAGAGGCCACCTCCGCGGCGTTTGCCGAGGTCGGTGATGTCGGTGATCACCGCCGGTACGGAGACGCGAGTACGGGGGTTGGTGTACTGCACTTGGTCATTCACTTTCATGAGTTGGTCCTCTGGTTTGGTTTGGTTTGGTTTGGTTTGGTTTTGCGCTCTATCTATGAGCGATTCGATTGTTTTACCGAACAAGGCGAAGGTTAATATTGAAGAACATTAACGTCAATGAAAAATGTTCGCTAAAACGAACTTTTTTTGGAGGCGGTGCCGTCGCCCCCTAAATGACAGGCACAAAAAAGCCCGCGTGAAGCGGGCTTGATGGGGATGGGGTGGGCTACTCCTTTACGTCACGGCGTAGTTCTACCATCCGCCCATAAACAATTGCATCTTTGATTGGCACAGTGCCAAGACGCTGATCATCTGTTACAAGGCTGATGCCTGATAGGCCATCAAGGGCTTTGAGAAGCCTATGCTGCTTGTTGTCACCTAACTGGACTAAAAGTATGTCTTCATGACTGGGGGCTCTGTCTGCCAAGTCAATCACGCAGATATCACCAGTCTTGATGCCGGAGCCAGCAAGATTGTCATCGTTGGCAACCACACCAATGAGCTGCCCGTCTAACTCGCTAAATATATGGCGTCCGCTATCCAGGGTTGAGAGCGCATCAGACGGATGCTTCCCCAGTTCTGACATCTCCCATACAGGTACTTTCCCGAGGTTGGTGTCGGTCACATAGGTACCACTTTCCTTGCCGGTGTAGAGCCAGAGCGGGTCACAGCCAAGGGCTTTGGCAATAGAGAGAAGGCTACTCACTCGCAAATCTTTTAACGGGTCCGACAGCAGGACGGAGATCACGGCCTTGCTGATCCCTGACTTGCGCACTAGGTCAGCCTGCTTGTAGCCACGCTCCTTCATCATGTATTCCAGTCGATCTCTAAAAGAGGTCATGTCGTTCCCGTTCGCTAATTAAAACACAGATGTATTTTCACCTATTGCATGTCCGGAATGTCGATGATTGACATGTTCGCAAAACCGAACCAAAATGGCGCCTCCACTATAAGGGAGCAACAAAGGACCCTGACCAATGAAAAAACAGGACGCCATCAATTTCTTTGGCGGCAATAACGCTCTTGCCCGGGCGCTGGGGGCAGGCAAAAGCACCGTGTCTGAATGGCCTGAAGTCATTCCGGAGCAGTTTGCAACCCGCATCCACTTCAAGTCCGGAGGAAAGCTGGATTTCGGTTTGGAAGATTACCGTCCTGTTCAACAGGACTCTAAGCAGGCCGCCTAACCACCGGCCCGCTTTCCCACCCAACACAGAGGACCAACTCCATGGGAAGAATATCGCTCCCCGATCATGAAAAACTCGACACGCTGTCACCGCTGAAGGTGCGTGGCACCCCGGGCCAGCGCCAGGTGTGGCAGGAAGTGGGAGCAGAACTGCGCATGACCGAAACCGCATTTGCCCGCACCTCTTTGCTGATCCTTCTCAAGGCCATATCTCAACATGAGCCGCAAATCCTGACGAGGGCCGTAAAACGGGCCAATCGGAGCCTGCTTGAACAGGGATATCCGCCTGTGACCGTCGAGGAGATCCTGGACGGCTCTGGCCTTCCCGAGCGCGGCTTGCTCCAGTTCAGTCCGGAAGACGAGTCCGCCTACAACGAGGAGCGCCCGCTGCGCCCCCTGCAAAAACTCATCAACTTCGTCCTCGGGAGGTAACCACATGACCACGCAACTTCGCCCGCCGCGCCCGGCATCCCAGCATGTCAGCGA
This sequence comes from Aeromonas sp. FDAARGOS 1403, assembly GCF_019047325.1. Lineage (NCBI taxonomy): Bacteria > Pseudomonadati > Pseudomonadota > Gammaproteobacteria > Aeromonadales > Aeromonadaceae > Aeromonas > Aeromonas sp. FDAARGOS 1403. The sequence continues at coordinate 2,454,851 of NZ_CP077249.1, forward strand.
TCGGGACAACATCATCCTGAAATCGGTCATGCATGAGCTGGCCCTGGCCCTCGATGAGCCGCTGATTTCGACTGCCCACGCCGCGGGCACCGACCGCCAAGCTGTCCGCCTGGCTCGTGAGCTTGAGGCACGCACCCTTGAACGCGCCGAGAAGCAGCCTAGCGCCTAATTTATTCAGGCCCGCTTAACCACCGGGCTTCATACCAGGACCCATCCAATGACCAATTCAACCATGGCCCATGGGGGCCACCCACTGCCTCATGATCTCGACCACTGCCCGCGATGCGGCAGTGAACTGCGATCCGGTACCGATGACCACGCATTTGAGTGCCAGGCCTGCGCCTACACCGAGCAGGAGGTGGGCCATGCATCCTAAAGAGTTTATCGATCGCCATGTGCGCCAGCTCCTGCTTGCCGACGGATATTCTGACGAAGCTACACACCTGGCCTGCAAAGAGGCAGTGAGCCACTACGAGAAAACATCGGGTTTCCGTAAGGGGGCCGTGTTCTCGGAGTGTCTGCGGGTCGCCAAGCGCATGGCCAAGCTGGTCCAGAAGAAACAGCGCCAGCAGGCGAGAGAAGGTAAGAAGAAAGGGAAGGTGCCGGCATGAGCATGCTACTGATGGCAAAGGCCATGAGTATCAAGGTGGGTAATCCACTTCGGAAGTTGGTGCTGATCAAGCTGGCGGACAACGCCAGCGATACCGGCGAATGCTGGCCGTCATACCAACACATTGCAGATCAGTGTGAGATCTCTCGGCGCTCAGTGATTAATCATATCGATGCGCTATGTGACTCGGGGCTCCTGACTAAGGAATCTCGGGTAGGACCTCAAGGGAAGAGATCGAACGTCTATGTGCTGACATTGGATGGTGCAGGAGCTGCACATCCAGAGGTGCAGGAGATGCACATAGAATCAGTAACTCTTTAGAACCAGTCATTGATCCAAAGATCCCCCCTGTATCCCCCCAGGGGAAAAAACGCCCAGACAGTGGGCCGCCACGACGAGGTACACGCTTGCCGAACGAATGGGTGCTTCCAGGCGAGTGGGGGAGGTGGGCTATGCAGGAGACTGGACTCCCCAGAGAGCGGATCCTGCTGGAGGCGGCCACGTTCGCGGATTACTGGCAGGCGCTGCCCGGCGCCAAGGCCGTCAAGCTGGACTGGGAGAAGACCTGGCGTAACTGGATTCGCCGTGCTGCCAGCTCGTTTCGGACCACAGCACAGCGCAAGCCGCTGGAAAACCTACAGGCGGCGCAGCAGGCCGCTAAGGCACTCAGGGAATCGGGGAGGGGGAACTATGACGACAGCACTCCGCTATGACGAGGCGACGGCCCTGAGCGCATCAGGGGATGTACTGCAGGTCAGCGCCCGCATGTCGGTGTTCCTGGCCGAAGAGCTGCTGCCGCTGATGGCCGGACTTTGGCCTGCCAGTGCCAACCAGCTGGACAGCAATGCCCGCGGCGTGGCGCTGGCCTGGGGAAGCATGCTCAGGGGGTTCAATGCACAGCAGATCCGCGAGGCGGTGCTGCAGCTTGGGGAGGATGTCGAGCGGCAGTTTGCGCCACGGCCAGCGGAGGTGCGGGCTGCGATCTTGCGGAATAATCCAGTTCCCCGCGCCGCGTCAGTTGGCCGCCAGGTGTCCCTGCGAGTGTGTGAGATGGAGGCTGAGGTGAGAGTTTACCTACGGAATCGCAGTGTGCCGGCAGAGGCGGTTGCAGCCGAGCTGCAAAAGGTGTTGGCTGAGAAAGCCCGGCAAGGTGTGAGTGTGATGGGGGCGTAACTTGAGGGGCCTGGTACGAAGCAGCACAGCCCTGAGTTCTACCTGGAGGCGGGGCAACGTGGGGTTGCAAGCCTCAAGGCGCTGTTCAGGAGGGGGAGGGATACACCGGCCTGAGGCCGGTGTCAGGTGATAACTAGAGCTGTATACGCATCAGACCATCTTTATCACTTAAATCAATACATGGAAAAATACCACGTGTTGCGAATCACTCTTAAACGCTTAGCTATAATTTTTCTGCGTAAATCTCTCGACCAAATGGTGGTGATGTCTTCGTGCTGTCGTAAAGCTTATATTTTGCAACAATACTTTTATCTTCGCGTAATTCAGTTACATCATAAGAATCTGTGTCATATCCGCCCTTCACTTTCCACACATGATTAGTGACTAACAACTCATGGTTCTCAGGGGTTTTTAAATGATGACGATATTCTTCATAAAGCCGAGTATTATTTGGCTGAGGTATTTCACTTTCAGTCCCTATACTTTCCAGCACCAACTGAAGTTCTGACTCTGAAGTTTTTATTGACTCAACAACTTCATCATCGGTCTCAAATAGTTTAAGCAACTTAGAAAGGCTAAGAATATGAAATGAACGGCCATCAGTTTTTTCTCTAAACTCGTCAACAAGCTCGAACCTTGGATAGAGAGCAGCCCTGCCACTTTGATGCCACCAATCTGCTTTTTCATCACCTGATACAAAAATCACATGTTTATTTCTCGCTATAGCCAAATTCAATAGCTCATGCCATATCAAAAGATCGCCAGCTTGATTTTGTTCTTTACCACCATCTTTATATCCCGGTGGTAGTTTTAGCTTATTTCGTCTAGCAAGATCTTGGGATATTTCCTCGAGGTTTAGTTCATCATCATTAAGAACTCGGTCTGATAACACCTCATGGTACATTTTACTTACAGGATCATTCCAACCCCACGCTTGAACGGCGCTCAAGGTTTCACGTATTTGCTTTTGGTATGCCTGTATTGCATCTTTTAATCCTGCTTCTAAAGCTAAGACTTCCTGATACTGTTCTAAGCTACTTAGCAAAGGATGAGCACCCACAAAACAAAAGCTTTGATTAGATTTTTTCTGCAATGACTCATTGATGTCTGCTAACTTTTTGGCTCTGTTATCTAAATACTCTCTTACAGCCTGCGCAGGCAAAAATATTTGATCAGTTACAACTAATGCTTGATATAAATCTTTGATTGCTTCGACATTTTTCACATCTGTTGTAAATGGTAGCAATAGCACGTTTGCATCAAGGATTATCAAAGCCTCATCTTTTATGTCGGAAATAGGCTCCAAATTGAAGCTGAAAGATTTTCTTGGTGAAGGATATATCTCTTTTTTATTAAACTCATTAGTCATTTTGAATTGTCTTACCTTCGTGCAAATAAAAAATTATAACACCGTGTTAAGTAGTGAACAGTGCAACACAAAACCTGTAACATGCCACCTTGAACAATTTGTTATGTTTTTAAGTGCTAATCATGCTTTGAGAAGAAATCTAATACATCTTTATTTTTTACTCGGCTATAAAATGAACTCAAATCAATACCATACTCAGAATAGTCCTTATTTCTAATGATCACTTTACCTTCAGGATGCAAGCAAAATAGTTCAACTGCACTTGGAATATCATTTCCATTAGTCAATAGAAAATCAAAAATAACACCATCGAGAACTACTGATTCCATTTTAATGCTATTACCATAATAACCTTGTGAAAATGGCATCAGCAGTCCAGTTTGAAACTTTCCTGAAATATAACCTTTAGAAACCAAAATAGGAAAATCCTGAACGCTGAAGGATAAATCTTGATCTAACCAATCGCGAATTTTATCTTCATAAGATTCAAGATTGTAATCAGAAAAGAATGGTAGCTTTGAAATACTCATACGCCATAAAATAGACATTAACGCCTTTTTTACTAGATCATAATTAACACCATTAACTAGAGCATTATCCCCATAATAAGTTAATGACATAACTTTACTTTCTTCGACAGACAAAAAGCGCATAAACAGGCTTAACTCTCGTTCCCACAATGATAGCTTTGTTTCACACTTTTGGCATAGCAAATTCTCTCGGAAGCCTTTTTGGTGAACTTTACCACCAATTTCATTTGCTGCAATTGGCATGAACTTATGCTTGCTTGTATATACATTTTTATATAAAAACTCTGGAATAATATGAGAGCCTAATAGCTCAACGTTTGTGTCACCACATAGTTTACAATTTGAGATATAAGTCAAAATTTCACCTTTAATTGAATTGGGTCATAGCAGTGATTAGATGGAAGGCGGTACTAACACGTTAGTACCGCCTTCCATCTAACTCCGCTCCGTCCTGATAACTACCACGAAAAAAGATCCTGTATATGTGGGCCAAATAGATATCCGAACATGTTTTAGGTCGGCAAACGCATTAGCTACCGCCCCTAGGTTACAGCCCCCAGATTGCTGCTTTTGATCGGTGATCTGATGACAGTTCCTTGTCATAGGTAAGCCTTGCATGGAGCTTGGTACCTTATTTGAATAGTATCTCATATGGTTCCTTGTGTGGAACTGAATGAGTAACGAATCAGGAGGGGATCACAGATTTGCAGGGAGGCTTCGGGGGAGGGTAGAGCGGGAGAGAAGCACCCGCTCAAGATGGGAAGAATCAGACACAGACGACGGGGTTGGCTCGGAAAATAACGTCTCGGTGATAGGCAAGGTATCGGGCTTGACTGGGTTCAAAGGGGTCGACGTTCAGGGGCAGCTCAACTCCCCACTGCAGCAGTGTTTGCTCGATGCTGGGCTCGGCACACAGCAGGTCGCCGGTGTCAGTGAAGGTAATCCAGCCTCGGTCGAACAGCTTGTCGATGTGAGGGGAGAGTAGCAGGCCGTTGTTCCCATCCAGGCGCTCGGCGTTATCACTCTCACTCCAGGGTTTGATGTGGCTGGCAATCAGCAAAGCCTTGTTGGTTACACCGGTTACTCTAGAACCTACGGATGAGATCAAGTGCAAGCATTTTACGCTGTCTATTGTTACTCATTTTCATCAACCAATATAATTTCCTCCGCAAGATCAATACATGATAGAGAGTTTCTTATTCTAAGGTAGCATTTGATTAACTCTCTTGTTTGTATGTTAATGTCGTGCTCCCTATCGTTTATATATTGGCCTATAAATTCATCCTTTGTCATATTTTCATGCAAGGATTGTAGCTGCATAATTTCTATTAACGTTTCTTTTGATGGTGGTTTATTTTTAACAAGTAGTCGCTTATCAATGGGGACATCTAGGCATCGAGCAGGTTTTCCTTCGTCGTCAATCATGAACGTAACTCGGTAACTTGATTTAGTCACTCTGAAATTCATTCAGCCTCGCTATAATAATTTGTAGAATGTCAAAATGGATTATATTTCAATGGTATAACTGCCTGAGATAGTAACTCATATAGTTCTGGTTGTTGAGCACAATGAGAAGTAAGTCAGGATCAGGAGGGGATCACCGATTTTGTGGGAGGGGGTGGAAGAACGGATACTCCGACTCAGAAGCGGCGCAGAGAGCCGCTCCTGAGCTGCTCGTTAAGTGCCCGCAGGACGTGATTGAGTCTCAGGAAAGTATCATGATTGCGGCTGAGCCTGCACTGTCTGGAGAGTTTCCTGCGGGAAAAAAAGTGGGGTCGGGAGGCTTGTGAGCAGGCTTCGACCTTGGAACTGAAGACTAAATCTGTAAAAGCTCATAGATTAGTTAATTATGCTGTTGCCAGTTTATGCGCGGCGTGTCCTATTTTTAATATCTAATTGATATTGTTCAGAGTTATGCCAAGTTGGGATGTAAATCACAAACGGTCAATCTCAATTCTAGAGCGTAGCTTTCTCACATCAGACTCAATTTGTTGCATTGCTTCATTCATTAAATGGTGTGTGTTTTTAGCAAGTTGATCTAGTATTGGAGTTATATCTTCGTTGGCTTCCGTCTCACTCATCCCTGCTCCCATTGAATTACCTTTAGCTAAATCGGCTTCTTTAATATACTCAGCGACATCCGAACGTAGTTTTATGAATTTTAACTCAAGGTCATTAGATATATACAGCTGGTCTTTCATGATTATTTTTTTTAACTTATTATAAGTGGTGATATATACATGCCCCCATTCCTCTGTCAGCTCTACCAAAAAGTCTTCATTCATTCCTGTAAAATATTCATTCTTTATCTTAAGGAGTTCCGAGTAGGTCTTTATTCGGTTTTTAAAGAAATCCTGGTAAACCTCGATAGATATTCCACTGAATTGTTCCCTCTCTTTCATTTCTAATTCAGCTCGTTTTTTGAAGTCTTCAATAGAAAAGTTATGCTTGGACTTCAAGATTTCTAGTTCTTGAGAGTATTTTGCAGTTGTTTGTTTTGCAATTCTATCTGTCCAAATCTTGCCAAGAAAATGTGCGAAGCCTGCAATTATGACTGAAGCGCCACCTAATGATGCAAGTATTGAAGCTGCCGTTTCTAGATACATATAGCGTTCCTATGTTTAATGACGCCCTTCACAGGGAAAAAATAACTTTACTATTGCTCTAACCACCGAATTGCTACTGTGAGTGTGCAGATGACATTCCTTGTCATTGGTAAGCCTTGCATGGAGCTTGGGTACCGTGCGGGAATTGTATCTCAAATGGTGCTGGTTGTTGAGCGAAAAGAAGGGGGATTTGAGAGAGGATCACAGATTCAAAGGCCGAAGCTGGGGCCGTGTGGGAGTAGGCCATGTTGCGGTGGGCCTACTTCTTGGTCAGTCCCGCTAGGCTGCTAGTCGATGAACATGTGCGATGTAACCAGTGAAAGTGAGACACCGGTTTGAGGCCGGTGTCAGGCGATAACTAGATCTGTAGAACATATGTACGCACTACTCAGGATCACTTGTCAAATATGCTAGAGTCCTTTCCATTTGCTCTTCAGCATTCTTACCATATTTTTCTCTGACTTCTTCATATTGACTTGCAATGATAAGAATATACATGAAGATATTATTTATGGTTTCGTCATCTAAAATTGAGTGTATATTTTCTATAAAGATTTCTTCATCTTCAGCGTCTAAATAATCTACATGTACTACACGCTTATCAACCCAGTCTTTAATAACTGTTTTTAATGTCATTCCTTTCGAGATTTCTTGATTGAAAAACTCATCTATGGATTTTGCATACTGTTCAAGATCCCTTGCTTTATAAGTACTTTGAAGCGTGCTATTGAATTCATATCTGGCATTTTCTAAAAATAAAGCTCGACAGTCGACCAATATAGAATTCACATAAACTTCGTAGTCCAGTTCACTTATATCTTTCTCCTCTAATACTTTGTGTACCTTTTTTCTTAGAATGGAGAATTTTCTATAGAAGACTTCTTCGATACGGTTTTGTTTGTAATAGAGTCCCTTATCAAGGGCGTTCAATAACTCCTCTTTTGTTTCAATTTTTCCTAGATATTTGCTTGTGCGTTTTTTATCCATGTCTTCAGTCATGTTTAACTCTCTAACTCTCTTAGCAAATTGAGTGTTGCGTTTGGTTTAACTATCATGTTTGAACAACGTATCTTCATTGTTTGATATATGTGTTTTAGTTTTTACATCACATTTGGATAAGTGCTCCATGTGCATACTATCTTAAAGTAACATTAAGTGAAGTCAAATGAGTATATGATGTGATGATGCTCTGATTATCCAAAAAATCTCATTAAAAGCGACCGGTTACTAAACAGTACTTCTTAGTTCTAATTGGTGACAGAAATTCTCAACAGTGGGTACCATTGCCAATGCCGGACCTAGACCACCCGGCTTTGAGTAACCAAAGGACCCATACCATGACCAAACCACATACCCGAGATCTATCTGCGGCACGCCCTCGCGGCTGCGGCAGTATCCGCAGCATCAAGCCTATCGCCCCTCAGTACACTCCCGAGCAGATCAAGTTGTTCAAGAAGCTGGTGAGTGCCCAGGATGGGGAGGTGTTCACTACCTCTCGTCAAATTGCTGAACTGTTTGAGAAGGAGCATCGCAACGTACTGCGAGCTATCCGCTTGCTCGAATGTGACGAGGAATTCACTGCGCTCAATTATGAGCTGACTGATTTCATTGATAAAAATGGCGATCCAAGACCCGAGTACCTGATTACGAAAGACGGCATGGTGTTCTTGGTCATGGGATTTACTGGCAAAAAGGCTGCCCAGTTCAAACTGCTCTACATCCGAGCGTTCAACTGGATGATGGAACAACTCCACGAGAATCGAGATCTGCAGCATCTCCTGCACGACTTTGCTAGGCGGGAGGCTCTGTCTGTCTCCAAAGGTTCTTTCCATGGACAAGGGCTGGCCCAGCGACGCATAGAGAAACGAGCGCTGGGCCTAGAGCAAGCCCAACTCAATGTTCGAGCGCAACTTTCCCTTGAACTGACAGGGACTGATGCGGCATGAGCTCCTATCCCAAATATTTCCTCCGCAGCCCTGAAATCCGGTCCCGTGCTTGCCAGATGGTCGCTGGCCTGCCGGTTGACCAAGACAAACCACTGGTCATCGAAGTCAAAGAGATGACCCGTTCCCTGGCCCAGAATTCAATGCTCTGGGCATGCCTCACCGACATCGCCGAGCAAGTTGTCTGGCACGGCCGCAAACTCGCCAAGGAAGACTGGAAGCATGTGCTCAGCGCCGCGCTGTACCAGCAGGACGTTGTGCCGAATATCGACGGCAACGGCTTCGTAGTGCTGGGCAAGTCCACTTCCAAGATGACCGTGCGCGAGATGCGAGACCTCATCGAGCTGGCCCAGGCCTTTGGTGCTGAGCAGGGCGTGAAGTTCGGGGATGAATCCCGCCGCGGCTTCGACTGGGTAGCCGCCTACGGGAGGGCTGCATGAGCAAGACCAAGGCTGATAAGCAGTGGTTGGACGATGTGAGCTCTCTTGGCTGCGTTGCATGTAGGAATGCCGGGTATGGCGCCGCGCCTGCTGAAATCCATCATGTGCGCTCCGGGTCTGGCATGGCCCAGCGCGCCGAGCACACTCGAGTGCTGCCCCTTTGCCCCCGGCACCACCGAGCTTGCTACCCCACCGGTTTCCACGCCGCCCCCAGGAGCTGGCAGGTTGAGCACGGCAGCGAGGAGACCCTGCTGGAGCAGGTAGCCCGGGAAGTGGCCGAGCTGCGCAAGAACATCATCGGGAGGGCGGCATGATCACTGCGATCGTTTACTGGATGATGAAATTTCAATTTGGCGTGGACTGGTCCTATTGGAGCCTAGTTCTGCCGGTGATAACTGATTTGGTGATCATTGGCGCGTTAGAAAAATGGAGTGGCTGCCTGTGATCCGTCTATCAGCTATCGACGCTGCTCGCATGTTGGACAAACACCCGAAAGCCAAGACTGTAGTGAACAAGGTCAAGAAGGCGCAGCAGGCGGATGCCCTGCACGGCAAGGTGCTGGCCCAGCTGGTTGGCTTCCCTGACCCCACAACCGAGCTGGTATTCCACCCCAAGCGCCGCTGGCGCCTCGACTTCGCCTGGCCCACCCGCATGATCGCCGTCGAGATCCATGGCGGGATCCACTCCGGCGGTCGGCATACCCGGGGGAGGGGATTTGTAGAAGACCGAGCCAAGATGAACGAGGCCGCCTTGCTCGGGTGGACTGTCATCGAAGCCACGCCCGAGCACATCAAATCCGGCCAGTTGCGCGCCTGGCTGCTCGCCGCCTTCAACCAGGACCCAGACCAGAGGACTAAACCATGACTAACTCTATTGAAATGGCTCTGCGCCTATTCTCGCCGAAAGGGGCGCTCCACGAGCCCGCCGCCGGCAGGCAGTTCAATGCTCTGGGCCGGGACGAGTTTATCGGCGCCCTGCAGGTTGCTGCGAAGAACAACCCCCTGGGGCTCCAGTTCCTGATGGCCGATCACCTCAGTGATGAGGGGGCGATTCAGGGACTGCTGGCCCACTTCTGTACCGCTCTTGGCAGCAGTGATGCCGGCGGCATGGCCATGGCTATCCTACTGCGCCGCCCTTTGCCTGAGCAGTTGGAGCGCCTGGTGATGTCCCACCCGCATTATGACAAAGAGCGCCGCCGGGCTGCCGTGGTGATGGAGAAGGCAAAGCGTGCGCACCGTTCTGGCAATGACCATGAGTACCAGCGCCTGCTGGATGAGCGGAACGGGATCTTGTCCCTAGCCAATGACCACTGTGTGGCCGAGATGATGCAATCAGGGCGCTGCCCGCACTGCAGGGGAACCGGATTGCGGCCACGCCGCGGTGATGAGTGCCCGAAGTGCCATGGTACCGGGCGAGTAGTACCCGATGCTGAGTTGGTGTCGCGCCGGTTCGGCCAGGAGATGCGTCAGCATGTCGAGCGGTTGGTTGATGAGGTGATCCACCAAGCGTCAGATCTGGCCAAGGTCATGGATCGGCAGGTGAGCAAAATGAGGGCGGCTTAGCAGGGGGAGCACTTATACCTTTCTATGGTGTACTTTGTGAATCGCAAGAATGAAATGGAATGGGGTGTGATTATATAAGGCATTGAAATAAAACATTTTAATTGTTGTTTTTGGGTTGTGAATAGCACTGAGAGTGCAACAATGTTGTTGACGTCGTGGAATCCATTAGCCATGATTCGGGCTGTAAACAGGTTTGCAAACGCAAAAAAAAAGGCCCGAAGGCCTTTGGTGTTTACACGTTATTGGTTAACGATTGGAGCACTTCTACGAGGGTTTTGATGGCAGTCAAAACACTGATTATTACCGGAAGCGCTTCTTTCAGAGAGGACAATGCTTGTAACATTGACCCTCTGCTTTCTGAAGACCCTGCAGTGTGTAACTGTGGGGTCTTCGTATTTTCGGCCGTAGCCGATCTTTGTCGCCCTTTCGAGCGCCTTGATTTTGCCATGTAGGATCTCCCTCTGGCGGTGGATAAATTGTCTGGTATTGCATCATCCCATTTCTCCATTTTGATACCTGCTCAGTGTCACTGAGCTCGGTCTCTTGAGCCCTAATCCCAAGATATAGTGTTATTTTGAATTCGCACTACAAGATAATTAGGTCAGCCCGGCTTTGCAATCTGTGGATAAGTGATTGTCTGTGGATAAGTCGTGGGTGTTCCGCTTTGTGTTAGTGGACGCTCACAGCGAGTGGGTTTTCATCCGTCCGATCCAGTAAATGCAAGTCTGATGATCGAACATGGAAAATTTAAATAACTTTTTTTGCTTGCGAAAACGGGGGCTTCATTACCCTGAACCTCTTGTTACGTAAGGGCTGTGGGAGAAGCGAGTCCATTTTTTGCTAATATGCAATTTGTGTGACGAGTCGCACGATAGAATTTTGGCCTACCCCCAGGCCTTGACATCTTTCATCCTTCAAGGAAGCGCATGGAAAGTAAGCTGAGGACCCACGCTCAACGGGTCGCCGGATGGGGTCTTCTCTATGGTGATTTCTTCGACGTTTACGATGTCGTTGAGGCTTTTGACATCTCAAGTGCGCAGGCTGGCAAGCTGATGAACTACCTGCGCACCTCCGATTGGGTGGAAAAGTCCGTGAAGGTTCGTCGCGGACTGAGAGAAGAGGGGAAAGCGCCAAAGCGCGTTTTTATTAAGGTGCTTTGTATTCACCAAGAGCCGGCCCCCAGGATGGATAGGGTGCCACCAGATCCAAAGTGGAAGCCAATTCAGCAACAGCTAGCAAAGCTAGTGAAGCTCATGCCTTCACCGAAGGCAGCTCGTTGAAACATGTGGTATAGCGAGGGCTGAGCTGCTCCCGCTTCATCATCCATTCCCGGGTATCCCGGCCGCGGGCCGCGAAGTAGACCTTGCCCAGCCGCCCATGATTGATCTTGTCGATGACCTGCATCAGCGCCTCGCTGCGTGGTGATTGCTGCTTCGCAGCGAACAGGTCGCCCTGCTGCATGTGTGCCGGGGTGAAGTCGGCCAGCATGATGCCGCCCTTCTGATAATGCTGCTCATCGCGCCAGATGCGGGGGAGTAGTTGGGGGATCAGTGCCAGCAGCGCCCGGGTGTCATTGGTGGACATGGCTAGCTTGGTGCTCACCTGGTTGCCGTAGTATGGGGCCTTGTCGCTGAACGGGCTCGTGCGGATGAACAGGGTGACGTGGCGGCAGCACATCCCTTCCCCCCGGAGCTTCTCCGCTGCCCGCTCCATATAGCCGGCCAGCGCCTGGTGCATGGGGCCGATCTGGGTGATGCGCTCGCCGAAACTCCGGCTGCAGATGATCTGTTGCTTGGCCTGGGCCTCTTGCTCCAGCTCGGCGCAGGGGATCCCCCGCAGCTCCTGCACCGTACGTTCGACCACCACGCCATACCGGCGCCGCAGTGCCTTGGGGTCAGCGCCTACTAGATCGGCCACCATCTTGATCCCTTGGGCTTCAAGCTTGGCGGTTAGCCGGCGGCCAATGCCCCATACCTCCTCGATCGGGGTGATGGCCATCAGCCTGGCGCGCCGCCCTTCATCCCGCAGATCTACCACGCCCCCGGTAGCCGGCCACTTCTTGGCGGCGTAGTTCGCCAGCTTGGCCAGGGTCTTTGTCGGTGCAATACCCACTCCGACGGTGAGGCCCGTCCATTGCAGCACCCGCTCGCGGACTTGGCGGCCATACTCCACCAGATCGCCCGCCCATCTCTCGCTCAGCTCAATGAACGCTTCATCGATACTGTATACCTCCACCGCCGGGGCCATCCCCTCCAGAATGCTCATCACCCGCTGGCTCATGTCACCGTAGAGCGCGTAGTTGCTGGAGAACCAGACCCCGCCCATGGCCTCAAAGAACTGGCGGATCTGGAAGTAGGGGACCCCCATCTTGATGCCTAGCGCCTTGGCCTCCGCTGAGCGGGCCACCACACAGCCGTCGTTGTTGGAGAGCACCACTATGGGCCGTCCCTTCAAGTCAGGTCGGAACAGCCGCTCGCAGGAGGCGTAGAAGTTGTTCACATCAACCAGGGCAACAGCACTGTGTTTGTTCATGGGGTTGGCATCAGGTGCACGACACCGGTCACCACTCCGAAGATTTCCAGCTCCTGCCCCTCACTGAAATGGATGGGCCGATAGGCCCGGTTGCCAGGCAGCAGCGCTATCGATGGCTCAAGCTGCAGCTCCTTCACCGTGAATTCGCCATCGACCGCGGCGACCACCACGCTGCCATGCCGCGCCTTGCGGCTGCGGTCCACTATCAGCAGGTCACCATCACGGATCCCGTGATCCACCATGCTGTCACCGGCTGCCCGAACGAAGTATGTTGCCGCCGGGTGTGCGATGCAGAGCTGGTTCAGGTCGATGGTTTGCTCCACATAGTCCTGGGCGGGAGACGGGAAGCCGCAGGCGGCCGGGGAGAGGAACAGGGGGATTTCCAACGCCGGGGCGTCAAGGTCGGGAACTGCGTACATGTTTGGAACTCTATTGTGCTGTATATAAATACAGTATAGCGTTGAGCAGAAGTAAGATCACCGTGAGGCGATTGAAACCAGGCCTGGTGGGGTCATCTGATGATTTCCATATGTCGGCATGAGGTGATGCTTGGTTGGACGAGCCGCATGTGTCATTGAGCGCAGATGAGGAAGACGTCTATTGCACTCGCCGCCTCCATTGCTGGATTCAATGAGGGATACTAGAGTTTGAGTCCACAGCGCTTTCATAGGTGGACAGGATGAATACCTTGCTAGCTCTTATCCCACTACTTGCGGCCCTGGGATCCCAAGGCCATAGCGATGGTGCATACCTGACCTGTGACTCCTTTGTCGAAGATGCGAAGGCCTACTCGGTGCGGGATAGGGATGAATTGATTGCATTGCGCACTGAGGTGCGTGATGCAACAGATCTAGCCTACTTCGAGAGGCTCTATTCAACCTCATCCGAGAAACTGCTTGCTGCATATGCCCAAGAAGATGGGTTGAGCCAGGGGCAAGCCAAGGTGAAAGCCTTCCGAGATACTCAAGTATGGGAAGAGGCTTTGCTAAATATCGGGATCTCTATGCAAGGGGTCACACAAGACACTGAATGGAACAGAGTCTTCAAAGACTGTCTCGATACTATACAGGCCCCTCATTAATTACATGTTTATTAACCTGCGCGAGAGCATTGTTTATACACAGTTTCTGCTGCCAGCAGGGAAATACTTGAGGTAGGCGTGTAATCTGATGAGCCTTTCAACATGGTGGCTTGAATAGCTTCTACATTCTTACCTGTACGTATGCGTTCTTCGATCTGCTGCCAGGTGTCATAAGGGCCAAAATTCATGTACTCTTCAGGCACGAACCTGATCGTATGGTTCATTTTTGCTTTTTTATTATCATCCCATGATTTTTGCCCTGCGTATTTCACCGCATAATAGATACTTTTTCGTGTCCTTTCCGAAACGTTAGCGTCAGACATCGCATTTAAGAGAATGCGGTCAGCACATTCCTTATTGCAATTTGCTGGTTGAGTCCAGTAAAGGTAATCATGAATTACGGCAGCTGGAGTGTACTGACCACAAGGAGGGAATACTGCCCAAAACATCCTTGGCACGCTTGCTAAATCTGTGGCGAATCCTCTAGGTGCAGTGATAACCATACCTGTTGTTGGGTCCCTATATTCCAAAGGTTGATAAAGCACCCAGTATTTCCCATCACCAGTTAATGTTGCTGTCATCGGTGTGGTCATAGGTGTTGTCGCTGCGCAGCCGCAGAGTAGCCCTGCGAGCAGAATCACTGAAGTCTTCACATGAACCTCCTTGTTCAATAATCAGCCTTAAACGTTAGGGCCTACAGTTGGATTTGCCAAGTCAATTACGACTTATCAGCAGAATTTTTTGTATGAGAAGCTCGTTGAAAGGTGCGTGCTGCGTTTGAGGCTGATCTAGTGATATATTGCTTCATCACTGATCTTTGGAATGGCGATGTGACTGCGGTGAAAAGACAAAAAATGAAGCACAAGGAGCTCATTGAAGCATTGAGTGGGTTAACTAGAGATCACATAGTACGTGCAGCGGAAACCTATCAGCACCTTGGCGGTGTAGTCCCAACCTATCAGGACTCCACTACATATGACCTGCTCGTTGATGAACAACGTTATCCTCCAAAAGCTATCCTGGGGTTGGCTGCTCAAAACCTCCTTGGCCATGAGTTTCCTTCGTCAAGGTTCTCTGGCGGCTTGAACAGCCCTTGCTTCAACATCTTAGAGAAGCTTGGATTTACAATTGTCAGCAAGGATGTGCCAACCCGCCTGCAGGTGTTCCATCATTATTCCCGCGAAGAGGTCGCGGCAATTCTAGCTCCTGGGGTGTCATTTACTCCGGGCGCTGGGTCATGGGGGCTATCCGGAATTGTCAGCAAGGCTCCGAGTGAAAGAGATTTTGTCTTCTTTGTTACTCTCGGTATGCATGAGAGTAATGACTATGATGATGCCCTGACTGAGGATGGCCTTCTTATCTGGAAGTCGCAGAACCAACAAACACCGGATTCTCCTCAAATACAGCGGTTGGTTGAGCATGACGAGAATATCCATAACGCTCGGTTGTTCCTCCGAACATCGAAAAAGGAGGACTACACCTACATGGGGCCGCTGGCCTTCAATGATTGGGATCCCCTGTCAAAGAACCCTGTCCATTTCACTTGGAGACTCTTGACCTGGCCTTTGCCATCGGACGTCCGTTCCCACTTCTCAGCGTACATCCGACCTGCCTTATCACCCCTGTATCATCCCGAACCGGAGCAAGCCCAGCCCGGGACCTTGACGGAAGGACTGCCGCCGAAGGCTACTCAGAAAACAGGAAAAGGAGGGAAGGGGGCCAAAGGTGGCATTGTCGACTGGGCAGCCAGAGAACAGAGAAACAGAGACTTAGGCTTAGCTGGTGAGCTCCTGGTTATGGCGCATGAACAAGAGCGGTTACGTGAAGCTGGACGTAACGACCTGGCCGCGAGGGTCGAGCATGTTGCCTTGAGTGATTCTGCTGCTGGATACGACATTCTTTCATTCAATCTGGATGGAGGGGAGAGGTTCATTGAGGTCAAGACCACCACAGGACCGGCTTCCACACCGTTCTACATAAGCGAGAATGAGAGGATGGTCTCTCGAAAGCACCAAGAGCAATTCTGCTTATACCGGGTACACAGTTACTCTCGCGAGGCAAATAGCGCAGAGTTTTATGTGAAAAATGGTGATATCTCGACAGGTTTTGAGCTGGTACCTACGACCTACAAAGCAATCCCAGTCTGACAAGGAGGAGAAATGGGACTTTTGAATAGTGCAGGGCTAATAGTTCTTACTACGGCTTTTCTGTTCGCGTCAAGCACGGCATATACCAATGCATTGCTGAGAAGACTGGGACTAGATTCTGATTTAATGGAACGCAGTTTTCATCAAGTTCTTTATCATGGTTTTATCATCAACCTACCATATTTTATGGCTTTGCCGTTTGTTTTGTTTATTATAGCGTTCACTGCATATGAAATAAAAATGGAAATGCATAGGATGTTCAGGGCTTCTAATCATAATAGATTTTCAAATGCTCGCAGAGTTCTCAAGCCATTGAGGAGGATTGGGATCAAGTTTAGAAGAGAGAGCTATATTATGAGACGGCTCGGAAATATAAGGCTAGCAACCTGGATGGCTCTCTCTTGTGCCATCTTATGTATATTTGCCATTGTAAATCATGAGCGGCAAGGTGGAGTTGATGCACTGGCAAATATTGAAAAGATAAAGAATGGTGATGCCCCCCTCGTTTACATTGATGGTGATGAAAAAGGATATCCTTTTTTGTATTGTGGGGCAAAAAATTGTGCTGTGTATGATAAAGAGAATGACCGGGTTAAATATTTTGCTCAAGATTCATTTTCAGTGAGTAGAGAAGAAACATCGAAGTTCAAACCAGAGCAGAAGTGAAAATTTGGCATAGAGGTATTAGGCGTTGAAGGAAAATACAATTTTATTGTTACCCAGGGATTTCTTTAAACGACAGTTGATAGTGGTCTTATGCCTTTTTGTGGCATTCCCTGTTGCAATGACTCTCATAACGCCCCAAAAAAATCATGTACCAGTGGTGAGCTGGCTCATCATTACTGTGGAGTTTCTAGTGCTAGGCATGCTGTACCCATACAGCAGGTATGCTGTTCAGCGCATCATTGACTACTGGCATGGGGATGAAAATGTTGTCTATGACGCGTCAATAAAATGCTCATTCGATCGGAAATTTGCAAAATTGATGGTGAGCTTGGTTTGCCTGTTGGTACTGGGACCGATGTGTCTTATCGTGCTTCTGGTGAAGCGTTGGAGAGAGCGAAGAGGCCAAATAACTAGGGAGCCTGCTTCTGGTTGAATCCCCGCCGCCCCAGCGTTAGTATTGCTCAAAGATGGCCAGAGTCCCCGTGACCCTGGCCTTTTTCATTTCTGGCCCGCCTCGTGCGGGCTTTGTCGTTTCTGGAGGGGCGATGCATGGGGAAAGAAGAAGATCTCGCGACGGCTGCGGCTGCTGCGGGGGTGGCAAAGAGCGCGCCGCCGGTGGTGGTGTCCGGCATGACGTTGGCCGGGTACTCGCTCAATGACTGGGTGCTGGCCGCCACGTTGATGTGGATAGCGGTTCAGATGATCTGGTTTATCTGGTCGAACATCATCAAGCCGCGTCGCCAGCAGGGAGGTGCAAAATGAACAAGGTCCGCATTGCCATTGCCGCGCTCAGTCTGAGCGCGGCGGGCTTTGTGGGGCTCCTGAATCGGGAGGGGTTTGAGCCGACGGCTTACCCCGACCCGGTACATGGCACCAAGCTACCCACAATAGGCTTTGGGAGTACCGAAGGGGTCAAGATGGGTGACACCATCACGCCCGTAGCCGCGGTGAACAGGAGTCTTCGGGAGGTGCGGGTGTTCGAGGATGCCCTCAAGGCATGCATCCAGGTACCACTCCACCAGTATGAGTTTGACGCCTATGTCGAGCTCTCCCACAACATCGGCCCCGGCGCCTTCTGCCGTTCCACCATCGTGAAGCGCCTGAACGATGGCGATTACCCTGGGGCCTGTGAAGCGATCCTACTGTTCAAGCGGGCCGGCAACCAGGACTGCTCGGCGCCAGGGAACCGGGTCTGCCCCGGGCTCTGGAAAGACCGGCTGCGCCTCAATGCGAAGTGCAAGGGGGAGTGATGGGTGTGACTCCGCAGAGCAAGGTGCTGCCATTCCTGGCTGGTGCCTTGGTGATAGCCGCCCTGGCCGGCGGCGGTGTGGTGCTCTATCGCTCCGGTCATGCTGCTGGGGAGGAGGGGGAGCGCAAGACCTGGGAGGCAAAGTGGAATGAAGAGGCTGCCCGCCTCGCCACAGCCAGGACCAAGGCTGAGCTGAAGGCTCGGGAGGAAGAGCAGCGCCGGCAGGCAGAAATCGATGAGGTGAGAGACCATGCACAAGAACAGATCGCCCAAGCACAAGCTGATGCCGCTGCTGCTGGCGTTGAGTCTGGCCGGCTGCGCGAGCAAGCCCGCCGCCTGGCCGCCCGAGCAAGTCAGTGCGCCAGCCATTCCAGCACTCCCCAAGGAAGCCCGGCAGCCGAACAGCCTGCCGTGGTGCTCGCCGACCTGCTCAGCCGGGCTGACGAAAGAGCGGGTGAGCTGGCAGCAGCGTATGACCGATCTCGAATATCAGGACTAGCCTGCGAGCGGGCCTATGACTCTCTGCGTACCGCAACCAAGAAACCCCGCCCATAACGGCGGGGTTTGTCTTTCTGGGGAAGGGGAGGAGGTGATGCAGATGAATTGGAACAGTGAAATGGTAAGCGGTATCGATGTGACTGGGGTTATCACCCGCGTGGAGCACTACGATGGAGCCGAGGCAGTGGTTGTCCTTTCCTCTGGTGTGTCTGTGGTAGTCGCTGCAGCCCACAAGCCGGTACCCGGCGATACCATCGTTGAAGGCGAGCTATCTATCTAAATGGCAAAGACCGACTGGGCACAGCTCAATGCAGAGTTCCTGCAGGAGCATGAAGCGACAGGCATCAGTGCGAAAGACTGGTGCAACAGCCGCGGCCTGAACTACAACTCGGCGCGTCGCTATTTGAAATCTCGGGGGCAATCATCCGAGCCCTATAAAAAATCTCGCGTAGCTGCGCAATCTGCGCATTCCGAAGTGCGCAAAACTGCGCAATCTGCGCAAAGTGCGCAAGCCAAAGGGAATGAGGCCAAGACCAAAGGGGGAGAGGGAAGAGGGGAGAAGTCATCCTCATCCACACAATCTCAGCCCGAGCCGGACCAGACCTCGAAAAACAAAGGGCGGGATGGTGCTGGCCGCTTCGTCCGAGGCGAGTATGAAGGCAACCCGAACCCGCCCGCCAACATCAAGCCCGGCATGCAGATAGCCAAGACCCACGGTGGTTATGCCAAGTTCCTCGATGCCGAGGAGTTATTCGACCAGGCCCGCGAACTCCAACTACGTGATGAGCTGGAGTTCACCCGGGCGCGCGTTATCTCTGTCACCAAGCTGCTCAAGGGGTTGCAGCAGGACCTGGTCACGGCCACTGAGATGACCGACCGGATTGCGCTCTACGACAAGATCCTGAAAGCCGAGCAAGCCCTCGACCGGAACATCCAGCGGATTGAGTCCATCGAGCGGACCCTGAGCGCCCTGATGGTTGATGCCGTTAACGTGCCCAAGATCGAGGAGGATACCCGCCGCATCCGGGCTGCGACTCGCAAGCTGACTGCCGAGGCCGACCGGCTCGAGAAGGATGGTGGCAGCGAGGCCACTCCGGTCAGCGAGATGGTTGCCGAGTTGCACAACATGGGGACTGGCGGGCTGATGAGTTAAATAAGATAATGTTGAGAATTCAGATGATGCCGGGTGGAAAATGAAATTTGAAGACCGCAATTTTTTAATTTTGTCTGCGATGATAGGGGGTGTTGTTTTTGTTGCGGCGATTTCTTTTGATAAATTTAATGCTTTCATATCTCATCCAATGGTGAGTGGCTTGTTGATTACTTTATTTGCGTCAATAGTAATACCGAAACGAATAGAAGTTGAGAGTTCCAATACTCTAAAGAAGGGCTTTTATAGTGATATTATTTACATACTGGAACGTTACAAGTTGCTGAGTTACTCAATAGCTAAATGTGCCCAAAATAGAAGCTTCGAACATAGTAGAGCTATAGGGCCAATTGAACATGGAAATGAGTCCCTATCTCTATCAAGACTAAATCAGAAACTGTCACTTACATCAAATCAGAAGGATGCATTAATAAAGTCAGAGAATGCTGTAAATATAGTCAACCTCAATCTGGCTGAAAATATTAGCAAGTTGCAGGCAAGCCTAGCCGAAGGTTTTAGTGGCGTTCATTCTGATAACAACATAAAGGCAGCATACAATGGAGTGTGTCTAATAATTTACATTCTGAGTAAAGTGGTTGAACTGGAAGAACGTCTTGTTTTGAAGGATTTTTCTCCTGAGGTTTACGTTCCACCAGTTCTTAACTTGCTATACCCTGATGATGCAAAAATGAGAGAGCGACTGTTGAAATGGCAATTATCTGAATTTCAACTAACGGAAATTATCCTGACTGAAAGTTAACCCGCTTCGGCGGGTTTTTTATTGCCTGAGATCCACCAATGACCGAACTCGACACCTCCGCCATGACTGAGCAGGAGCAGATGGCCTACATCCGCGAGAAGCTTAGCGATAAATGGTGGAGGATGAACAACCTCTACATGATCGAGAACGAGCAAGGCCAGCTGGTGCGCTTCCGGTTGCGCCCGGCGCAGGAGCTGCTGTTCAAGACCATGTGGTGGCTGAACATCATCCTCAAGGCACGTCAGCTCGGATTCTCTACGGCCATCGACATCTATCTGCTGGACGAGGCGCTGTTCAACAAGAACATCAAGTGCGGGATCATTGCCCAGGACCTGACGGCCGCCGGCGAGATCTACCGCACCAAGATTGAAGTGCCGTTCGATAACCTGCCGGGCTGGCTCAAGGCCCAGTTCAAGGTGGTGACCCGGCGCGGCGGGGCGAATGGCGGTCACATCCTGTTCCGGCATGGCTCCAGCATCCAGGTGGCTACCTCGTTCCGGTCCGGTACCGTCCAGCGCCTGCATGTCTCCGAGCACGGGAAGATTTGCGCCAAGTACCCTGAGAAGGCCAAGGAGGTGCGCACCGGTACCCTGCAGGCAATCCACCCGGGCGCCGTGGCCTTCATCGAATCAACAGCGGAGGGCGTGGGCGGCGACTTCCACGCCATGAGCATGAAGTCCCTCGAGCTGGCACGCGCCTCCGGAGAGCTCAGCCAGCTCGACTGGAAGTTCCACTTCTTCGCCTGGTGGCAAGACCCCAAGTATCGCGCCGACGTGCCGGCATCCGGCGTGGTGATGAGCAAGACCCAGGCGGAGTATTTCGCCGCGGTAGAGAAGGCGATGGATTGCACCATTACCGACGATCAGCGGCAGTGGTACGTGTTGAAAGAGTCCACTCTGGGCGCCGAGATGAAGCAAGAGTTTCCCAGCACGCCGCTGGAGGCCTTCCTGACCTCTGGGCGCCGGGTATTCGACCCCATCCATACCATGGATGCCGAGGGCGATTGCATGGCCCCGCTCATCGTCTACGACATCGACCCGGTGACCGGCAAGCGGGAGAAGGCTCGAAAGCCAGAGAAGCTGGACGAGCAGGGGCAGCGCTCCCTCGAGAACATGCTGCTGGTCTGGGAGCTGCCAGACCCCGACGAGGATTACGCCATCGGCGCCGACGTAGCGGAAGGGCTGGAGCGCGGCGACCGCTCAAGCTTCGATGTGAATGCTAAGAGCGACGGCCGGCAGGTGGCCCACTGGTTCGGGCACCTCGATCCCGGGTTGTTTGCCCAGCTGCTGGCCCACGTCGGCAGGTTCTACGGCACTGCAGAGTATGGCCCGGCCTACATCGGCCCAGAGCGCAACAACCACGGTCACGCCGTGCTGCTCAAGCTCCGTGAAATCTACCCGACCCGGCGCATCTACACCCAGGAGCACCTCGACCGGGACCGCGACGATGAGACGCCGCGCCTCGGCTGGCTCACCACTCGGCAGTCCAAGCCGATCCTGGTTGATGGCCTCAAGGCCCTGCTGCGTGCCGGGCAGTCCGGGATCCGCTGGATTGGGACCATTTCCGAAGCCACTACCTACGTCTACGACAAGAGCGGCAGCATGAACGCCCAGGACGGCTGCTACGACGACCAACTGATGAGCTACATGATTGCCCAAGAGATGCGCGCCCGAATGCCGGCCCGCATCGTCAAACCCGAAACCTCCCGCAAACCCAAGCACTGGATGGCCAACTGATGATCAACGCCCAACCCAAGGCCCCTGAGAAAGGTGGCCTCGATACCCCGCGACTGCTCAAATTGATGAGCGATATCAACGGCCAGCCTGACTGGCGCTCAATGGCGAACCGGGCTTGCGCCTACTACGACGGGGACCAACTGCCCCCTGAGGTGGTCAAGGTGCTCAAGGAGCGGGGCCAGCCCATCACCATCCACAATCTCATCGCCCCGACCATTGATGGCGTGCTGGGAATGGAGGCCAAGAGCCGCACCGATCTGATGGTGATCGCCGATGACCATGACGATGAGCTTGAGCAGCTGGCCGAGGCCGTCAATGCTGAATACGCCGACATGTGCCGCCTGGGCGGACTGGATCGTGCCCGGGGCGAGGCCTACAGCGGCCAGATAAAGACCGGCATGGGCTGGGTGGAGGTCTGCCGGCGCGATGACCCGTTCGGCCCGCGCTACAAGTTCAGCAACGTCCATCGGGACGAGGTTTATTGGGATTGGCACAGCCGGGAGCCGGACCTGAGCGACTGCCGCTGGCTGATGCGCCGCCGCTGGGTCGATCTGGATGAGGCCAAGACCATGTTCCCGAGCAAGGCTCAAGCGTTGGAGTGGGGCGTGAATGACTGGGCAGGGGTTGTCAGCTTGAGCGCCGTAGAGGGGCTCGACCCCAACCTGGTCAGCGCTTACGACGAATGGAGCCAGTTCAGCGGCAAGGAAGTTGAGTGGTGCAGCCAAGAGCGGGACCGGGTGTTGCTGCAGGTGGTCTACTACCGCACCTACACCATGCGTCAGGTGCTGATGCTCGACTCTGGCCGGGCGCTGGAGTACGACAAGACCAATCAGTTGCACTTGGCCGCGCTCGCCATGGGCCGGGCCAGGCTGGAACGCCGCCCGGTGGCCGTGATCCGGGAGTCCTGGTTTGTCGGCCCCCATCATCTGGTTGACCGTCCCTGCACTGCGCCCCACAACATGTATCCGCTGGTGCCGTTCTGGGGGTACCGGAAAGACCGCACCGGCGAGCCATACGGCCTGATTGCTCGGGCTATGCCGGCGCAAGACGAGGTCAACCTGCGGCGAATCAAGCTGACGTTCCTGCTGCAGGCCAAGCGCGTCATCATGGACAAGGACGCCACCAACATGAGCCGGGATCAGGTGCTTGAGCAGGTGGAGCGCCCGGATGGCTATATAGAGCTCAACCCGGACCGCGCCAACAAGACCAGCGTGAGCGATGCCTTCAAGGTGGAACAGGACTTCAACGTGGCGGCCCAGCAGTTCCAGGTGATGCAAGACTCGGTGAAGCTGATCCAGGACACCATGGGGGTTTATGCGGCCTTCTTGGGGCAGGGTTCAACCGGCCAGTCAGGGGTGGCCATCAGCAACCTGGTAGAGCAGGGCGCTACGACTCTTTCCGAGATCAACGACAACTACCGGATGGGTTGCCAGCAGGTGGGGCAGCTGGCTTTGGCATACCTGCTGGAGGATATGGCCAACAAGCGCAACTACAAGGTGACGGTAAACCGTGACGATCCGCGCCGGCGCAAAGCGGTGGTCCTCAACGTGGAGCAAGAAGATGGCAAGCTGACCAACGACGTGACCAGGCTGCGAGCTCATATCGCCCTGGCGCCGATCCAGCAAACCGCAGCTTACAAGCAGCAGTTGTCCGAGCGGATGACCCAGGCTATGGCCCAGTTGCCGCCAGAAGCTGCAGCAGCATGCTTTGACCTGCTGGTCGAGCTGATGGATGTACCGCGCAAGGCCGAGTTTGTAGAGCGGATCCGCAATGCCTTGAACATCCAGAAAGACCCAGAGGAAATGAACGACGAGGAGCGTGCCGCGGCAGAGCAGCAGGCCCAGCAGCAACAGATGGAGCAGGAGATGGCCATGCGCGAGATGCAGGCCAAGTTGGCCGAGTTGGAGGGCAAGGCCGCCAAGTGGCAAGCGGAGGCCCAGCGCATCACCAAGCTGACTGACTCTATCCGGTTCGAGGATGCCCTCAAGCAGGCCCAGACCGGCAAGACGCTGCAGGAGATGGAGCAGCTGGCAGCCCAGCAGGAGGCGATGCAGACTGAGCAGGCAGCCCTGCAGGCTCAGCTGCTTGAAGCAATTCAACAGCAGATTGATATGATTGAAATTTGACTGAGGTCACGCCGAAAATAATCATGTGGGCTATGTTAAAACAACTTTTTACGAAAATGGAGGTCGTATGAAGTCATTAATCTACATATCTATCATGATGTTAATTTCAGGCTGTAGCACACATGCGATACAGAATAATAATGGTGCGAAGTTAGTTGTATGGGATAGCAATCTTTCTGCTGGAGTTAGTCCTGCACCGGGTCAAAAAATGTGTATGCAACTTGCAATTACATCAGAGAATAAGCAAACGAAAAATGATGTAGTTGTGAATGATTCAGTTGCGAATTTGATTAAGGCCGGATTCCCAAGGGAGAAGGCGGAGGAGATGGTTAGAATCCAATATGAATCAATAAAGCTGTCTCAAGCAATCAATGTTTCGACAGAAAAGACGTCTTTTTTAATTGCTGGTGGGTTCTATCTCTGCCAACTCCAAATGAATGGCATGCCAAATGAAATTGTTGCTGGCTTGGCTGAAAAATGGCTTTCATATGCTTCAAATCTTGAGTCAAAGACGACAGTTACGCAAAAAGCTGAGGAAAGTAATAAGGGAACTGGAGAGCAGATAGTTACCACTAAGACCGTCACTGAGATTAAAGCACCCCAGCCAGTGCCAGTCACAATCCAAAACATCAATCCCCAAAGTGAGAGCTCTGATAATAAAGAATAGAAGCGCTTGCATAAAAGACATCGTAGCGTTAGCATTTTCACATCATGGCCCAGTCTCTCGAGATTGGGCCTTTTTGTTTGGGAAATATGACAGTAGAGCGGTACATCCTCCAGCCTGTAATATTCGATATGAGTCTACAGACTCCCGTGCTTATACCTTTTCGCCCGTATCCTGCGGGCTTTTTTATAACCAGCCTCGAGCTGGTTTTTTTGTGCCCAGCCCCAGCAGGGGAGTGCTCTTTCCGAGAGCCTTCCCCCGCTTGGGCAGCGATACCACCCACTGAAAACCCACGAGGACAACCATGGATACGAACATCGACAACCTGACCGGGACCGAAAGCCTGGACGAACTGGAAGCCATGCTGGAGGCGATCGAGCGTGAGCCCGATGCCGAGCTGGACAATGGCACTGGCACCAAGCAAACGGACGTAGAGCAACCCGCGCCGTCGGCGGGCGAGGTGGCAGCCGGTCACGAACAAGCCAGCACCGAGCAGGGCGGTGAAGGGGCCACGGAGCCTGAGAAGGTGATCCTGGCCAAGAATGGTCAACACACCATCCCGTATGAAGTGCTGGAGCAGGCACGCAATGAAGCCAAGCAGCTGCGTGAGCAGTTGGCGTTATCGCAGCAGGCCCAGGCTGAACGGGACAAACTGCAGGCGCTGATGGAGAAGCACGGGATCAACCCCGATGTGGATCCCGACGACATCAGTCAGGAGGAGCTCGAGCAGCTGGCGCAGGACTACCCGGATCTCGGCAAGTCCATCGCAGCCATTGCTCGCAAGCTCCAAAAGCTGGAGCCACAAGCAGCCCCGCAGCAGGTTCAACCCACACTCACCCCGGTGCAGGCCGCACTGCAGGCGGTACCTGATCTGGTGAGCTGGCGGGAAAAGGACCAGGACCGTTTCGACTTCGCCATCATCGTCGATGAAAAGCTCCAGGCTGACCCCGCGTGGCAAGGAAAGTCACTGGATGAGCGATTCGCAGAGGCTGCTCGTCGCACCAAGCTGGCCTTTGGTGATGCCGTGGACACCGCGCCACCCCCCGCTGAGGCACCCAGCAAGGAAGCGGAAAAGCCTACTGACCACATCCCGTCCAGTCCATCAGCCTTGGGCCAAACCCATCACGCGCCGGCTACCGGTGTTGAGCGTTATAGCGCCATGTCCCAGACCGAGCTGGTCGGGGAGTTCGGCAACATGACCGACGCCCAGATTGACGCCCTGCTGGAACAGTCCGGGCTTTAACCCACAACCCATCTATACAAGCCAACCCCGACCACTGTGTCGGGGTTTTTGTTTTCATGTAGGAGAGGATCATGACCCAAGTCACCTCGGCGCAAGCCAACAAGATTATGCAGGCCGCCCTGTTCACGACGGCCAACCGTTCC
Organism: Aeromonas sp. FDAARGOS 1403; assembly: GCF_019047325.1. NCBI lineage: Bacteria > Pseudomonadati > Pseudomonadota > Gammaproteobacteria > Aeromonadales > Aeromonadaceae > Aeromonas > Aeromonas sp. FDAARGOS 1403. The sequence goes on from NZ_CP077249.1 coordinate 2,481,079, forward strand.
CACTCGCTGGTGAACATGCTGACCGAAGAGGCCCCCAAGGGCGCCAAAATCAACGGCGGCAAGCAGACCAGCGCCGGCGCTCCGGTGGTCCGCATCACCGATCTCAGCAAAGGGGCGGGCGATGAAGTAGATATGCAGCTGTTCCACCAACTGTCTGGCCGCCCGACCATGGGTGACAAGAAGCTGGCTGGACGTCTGGAGAGCATGTCCTTCGCCGACTTCTCGCTCAAGATCAACCAGACCCGCCATGGTGTGGATGCCGGCGGCAAGATGAGCCAGAAGCGCACCAAGCACGACTTGATCAAGACGGCTCGCGTGCTGCTGGGGGATGGCTACTACGGCCGCCTGGTTGACCAGCGCGGCTTTGCCCAGCTGGCCGGTGCTCGCGGCGATTACTTGGCAAACGACATCATCCTGCCGCCGGCTGATGATTCCGAGTTCTCGGAGATCATGATCAACCCGCTGACCGCGCCGACCTACGAGCGCCACTTCTTCGGCGGGGATGCTACCACCTTCGAAGCCATCGACGCCGCGGACCGGTTCAACCTCGGCTGCGTGGACAACATGGCGCTCTATCTGTCCGAGATGGCCAACCCCATCCAGCCGATCCGCATGGTGGCAGACCCATCAGGCGGCGAGCCGCTCTTTATGCTCTACGTCACCCCGCGTCAATGGCACGACTTTTACACCTCCAGCTCCGGTAAAGACTGGACTGCCATGCTGGCTGCGGTGGCAGAGCGCGCCAAGGGCTGGAATCACCCCATCTTCCGTGGTGAAGGTGCGATGTGGCGCGGCATCCTGGTCAAGCAGTACAAGGGCATGCCGATCCGTTTCAACCAAGGCAGCGCCGTCAAGGTGTGCGCGACCAACTCCGCAACCGGGGTGGAAGTGGACAAGATCGCTGGTACCACCATCGATCGCGCCGTACTGCTGGGCGGCCAGGCGCTGGCCAATGCCTTCGGTTCTGGCGAGCAGGGTGGCTCCTTCGGTATGCACGAAGAGAAAACCGACCACGGCAACGCGACCGAGCTCTCCATCAACTGGGTGTCCGGTTTGCAGAAGATCCGCTTCAAGCAGCGCAACGGCAACATCCAAGACCATGGCTGCATGGTGATGGATACCGCAGTGAGCCCCATCGGCCGCTAAGCCCTAAACCAGAGGGGTAAGCGCCCCCATCCCTGTTTATCAGACCCAATAAGGAGCCATGTCATGGCCAAAACTACCTTGATCGCAAAAGCGTACCGCTGGTTTGTCGGTGCGTTCGGCAACCTTTCCATCTCTCCGACTCTAGTGGCCAAGCTGGCGGCGGTACCGGCCGGCGACGTCGTCGCGTTTGGCGACAAAGTGGAGCCCAACCTGAAAGTGGTAGGGGCCACCTTCATCGCCAGTGCACTGGGGGCCAGTACCACCATCACGGCCAAGATCGGCACGACCACCATCATCAACGCTGAGAGCACGGCGACGGCAGTGGCGAAATACATCCCTGTAGACGATCTCCTGACCGAAGAGGGGCAGGAGATCAGCCTCACTGTGGCCGGTGGTGCGGCGACGGGCACGGTCAAGCTCAAACTGCACTATGAGGTGATGGGCAACCTGTAAGCGTGCTCACCTCACTATGCCCGGCCCCGCGCCGGGCTTTTTCATTTCTGGATTGGAGATATTACCGTGAGCGACAAGATTGCCGTGGTTTATATCGGCGACAAGCCGAGCAAGAAAGACACCGTCACCGGCTCCCGCCTGGTGTTCCCGCGCCACACCGCTGTTGATGTGGAGAGTCACATCGCCATGCAGTTGCTGGAGTTCCCCACTGTCTGGATCCGCCATGACGCGCTGGCAGATGAGCTGGAGCGGCAGGGGGCCATTGCCAAGGCAGAGGCCGATGAGCAGGAACGCCTTGCAGCCGAAGCTGCCCGCCTGGCCGAAGAGCAAAGCTTTGTGGTCGGCGACCGCGACCTCACCAAGATGACCAGCGCCCAGCTGGCCACTCTGGTGGAGGGAGAGGACTTGCAGGTTGAGCCGCAAGCCCCCCAAGAGAAGGTGGGCGACTACCGGCTGCGTGTGCGTGATGCGCTGAAAGACAAGCTGGCGGCTGGCCAGGAGGGGTAATCATGCAGATGGTGCCCCGCGAGCAGTTCCTGCCTACCGTCAGGCTGCACATTACTGGCCCGCTCGAGATGCTGCTGGAGGAGGCAGTGACCGAAGCGGCGATCACCTTCTGCCGTGAATCGGAGCTGATCACTCTCGATCGCCTCCTTGCCTGCGCGCCAGCCGGCAGCCTGGAGGTGGTGTGCAATGTGGACGGGGTCACCTCCTGCAATGTACTGCGCCTCACCGGAGCAGATGGCGTTCCGCTGGACTCCGGGTGTGATTACTTCGCCATCTCTGCAAATGAACTGAGCATCCTGACCGACCTCAGTGATGTGCGGATCTGGTTTGTGGCTGCTCCGGTAAAAGGTGCCAAGGAGCTGCCCGCCCAGCTTTACAACGATCACTCCGAGGCCATCGCCCACGGCGTGGCCGCGCTGCTCTATGCCCAGCCAGACCGCCCATGGTCTGACCCAAAGCGAGCAGGTTACCATCGCGCCGAGTTTGTTGAAGGGTGGCGCCGTGCCGGCCGGTTCCGCAAACAGCACAGCGCCCCGACCCAGGTCGAGTTTCAAAACCCTCCCCGTAAGCACTCATTTTTTTAAAGGACCCCCAACATGGCAACTGTTACCGTTGACTCGATCCTCAAGCGGGTAAACACCCTGCTCAACGATCGTACTTGGGTTCGTTGGCCCAAGCAGGAGCTGCTGGACTATTACAACGACGCAGCCAAGGCGATCGTCCTGATGCGTCCAGATGCTCACACCAAAAACGTGCAGTTCAGCTGCGCGGCTGGCACCAAGCAGACCCTGCCGGCTGATGCTCTGCGGCTGATCGAGGTGCTGCGAAATGCAGATGGGAAGGTGATCCGTTTCGTGCCGCGGCGTGCGCTGGATGACAGCTACCCGGATTGGCATGCTGGTAAGGATGGCATCAGTGTGGCTGCCTACACCTACGATGACCGGGACCCCAAGAATTTCTATCTTTACCCAGGCCCGGCTGCCGCTGTGAAGGTGGACGTGATCTACTCGGTGGCACCGCAATCCAAAGTGCTGACTGATGTGGAGAGCGCAGGATCCCCGGCGCTGGCCGATCTGGACGACATCTACATCAACCCGCTGATCGACTTCATCATGTATCGGGCCTTCTCGAAGGACTCGGAATACAGCGCCAACTCCAATCGCGCCGTCGGCCACTACAACGCGTATCTGCAACAGCTGGGCGAGAAAACCCAGGTGGATGCCAACATGGAGCAGCGCAAGACCGAAGGCTTCTCCCGCGTGACCGGGCAGTAAGGGGGCAGCATGGCTGGAGTGTGGAAGCGTGACGGCACCATCGCCGTCACCAAAGGGAGCAAGAAGGTAGTGGGCACCGGCACCACCTTTGCTGACCCCAAGAATGCCGCAGCAAAGGGGCACCTCTTGGTGATGGTGGTCGGTACAGCTGTAGACCTGTATGAGGTTGACTATGCAGAGTCGAACACGGTGTTTTACCTGGTCGAGGCGTATCGGGGAGAGTCAGGTACCGGGAAGGCCTATGCCATCGACACATCTCGGACTGACTCCATCCCAGAGTTTGCCCGCCGACTGAACGCCACTCTGGGGGCATATCAGCAGCAGAGTGATGCTCTCCAGGCGCTGCTGACCAGCGATGCGGCCGAGATCACGGTTACCGCTCCTGATGGCACAATCCACAAGATGATCCCGTGGAAGCGCGTGACCAGTGAAGGGGAGGGGCAGGCGGCTCGCGCCAAGGCAGAGGCTGACAAGGCTGCAGGATCAGCCGATCTGGCCGTCAATGTGGTCAGGGATTCGGCCATGCCGCTGCCGGATGTGTGGTCGCCCCTAGTTGATAGTCTGCGCCTCATCACTGGCAAGGGGAAAGAGATAAAGGTAGGAGATGATATTGTCGCCCGTCGTTGGGAGTTTGAGCGCCTGTCTCAGGCAACGGAGCGCCAGCGAGATGGCAAGCTGCGTTTAGTTGCCAATAGCGAGCCTCGTTTTGATAATGGGGCTCTCGTTAAGGAACGGGGCTCAACTAATCTGTACTTTCCCCATGATGGTTCTGTTGGTTGCAGTGCTGTTCGTGGGAGTGTCGTTATGTCTGCTGGTGCGGGGCTGCTTGGTGAGACTCAAACCCTAAAGCTGATTGAGGATACAACCAGCGGATCCCATTACCTTTGGGGTAAAAATACAGGAGGCTTTACCGTTGGCGAGGAAGTATCGATCACGGTTGAGCTGATCCCGCGCAAAGCGGGCATCACGTCACTCCAACTCGGATGTAACCAGTTCAATGACGTGAAGGCTACATTCCCGGTTTCGGCAGCTTCTATCGGAAAGCCAATCCTAATTAGCCACAAATCCACGCTGAATGCGACGAATGTCATTCCCTATGTGTGGCCATTGCTAGATGGGAATCTGAACTGGCAAGGTGATGGGTCAACCCTGCTGGAAGTCCTCTCCATTCAGGTGGAGAGAGGGCCTTCTACCTCCCTGATACCAACAACAACCGCAGCAGCGACAAGGGCCGTCGAGCGCGTCTGGCTACCAGGTCCGCAGAATGACCCAGGCTATGGGAAAAGCCGGACATATGCGATTGAGTTCGAAGTGATCAGCGCCGCGACAACAGGGTATATCCCGCTTTTTTGCAATGGTGTATTCCCAACCCGCCACTTTGTTGACTGCTGGAACAATGGGACGCTCAGGGCATCAAATGACAATGTTTCAGCCGTGCCAGCCACTGCACCGCAGTTGGCAAAGCGGAACATTGTGGCTATATCGTTCGACTATGACGGCGGCTTCATCGCATACAGCCTGAACGGCGGCCCTGTAGTTAAGTCCCCCACGCCATGTGTTGTAAACCCGACTCAGCCAGAGGTCGCGTTTGAAAGATTGGAACTCGGTGCCAGGGGCGCGTGGTCGCACGAATGCAGTATTCGGGTTCGCAATTTCCGCCAGTGGAATCGCCCGTCCTCTGATGCGCAACTCAGGGCCATCAAATGACCCGCCACTACTGCACGGGGCTTGGCTCCGTTTCTTCTGGCACCAACAGCTGCTGCCAGCAGCATGACAAGGACTATGGCGCCAAAGGCACGGTATCCCGCGCCGAGGCTGACCTGCGCCTGCGCCAGTGCATGATTGCCCAAGGCAAGCCGGTACTGGCTTGGCTGTTTTGGGTCGCCTGCCGCCTTGGTGGTTGGTATTTCTGGAAGGACAAGACTCATGACCATGATTGATCTCTACCTCAAGGCTGGCAGCAAGTCGGCCATGACACTGGCCCTCAAGACAGCGGGCTTTAGCCAGGATCCCGAGAGTGGGGAGCTCTATAATCAGGATGCGGCGCTCGATGTGATCGGCACCATCTACCAGCCAACTGGCGAAACCATGGTGGTTGAGGGGGAGGAGGTGCAGGTGATGGCACCAGTCCCCGGGTACCACGTCAATGTGCGCACCAAATCGGAAGCAATGGCCGCGGCCCTCGATGCCCAGCGAACTTACCCCGAAACGCCTGTGAGGGTGTGGGCCTGAGCCCAGTGCTTGCCTCCTCGCTCGGCCGGCGTTAGGATTTACCCATCATGGCCCTGCTCTCACGAGTGGGGCCTTTTCATTTCTGCCTCCCTGAGATCCCCATGCCCGTAATCGATATCGTCACCATGCGAGGGACTATGCCGCGCGTGGAGCCACACCTATTGTCTGATGAAGTCGCGGTGATTGCCTGTGACTGTCATTTTGACCATGGCGTTATCTCTCCGCTGGAGGATGATGCCAGCGCCGGGGTTGAGCTGCCGATCGTACCAACCACGTTGCTTCACTATGGCCAGCATTGGCTTGCATGGAACAAAGTGGTCGAGGCGATGCGCTCCCCGATCGCTCAGGACCCCTATGGCCGGGTTTACTACACCGACGGCGAATACCCCAAGGTCACTCATGCCCAGATTGCGACTGGTGGGGCCAACAAGCCAACGGCGTGGTACCGCCTTGGCATACCGGCCCCAGGAGTGCCTGTCGGCATCAGCGCCATTACGCCGCCGAACGGTGGTGTCGATGATGACCCTATCGATGACGAAACCCGCTTCTACGTTGACACCTTCGTCAGTGCGATGGGAGAGGAGGGACCACCGGGGCCGGTGAGCGGGAAAGCCACAATCACAATCCCTGGCTCGTCAGTGACACTGGCGCTGACACCTCCGACAGCCCAGAACAGCAACATCACCAAGCGTCGCGTCTACCGGTCGGTGTCAGGCGGCGGGGTGGCGGACTACCTGCTTGTTGCCGAGCTGCCGATCGCTCAAGCGTCTTTCGTTGATAACCGAGCTGATGGGGAGCTGGGCGCCGTGCTGGAGACTTACGGCTACACCATGCCGCCCGATGGCCTGCGCGGCCTGTGCCAGATGGCAAACGGCATGTGTGCCGGTTTTGCGGGTAACTCGCTGTACCTCTGCGAGCCCTATCTCCCTTACGCCTGGCCGGAGAAGTACCGGCTGACCACAGAGCACGACATCGTTGCGATCGCTGCAATTGATACCACGTTGGTGATCGGCACCAAGGGCTACCCCTATCTGGCTCAGGGGGTAAGCCCTGCCTCTGCAACCACCCAGAAGTTGAGCCAGCTGCCACAGGCCTGCATCAGTGGGCGCTCCATGGTAGCGATGGATGGAGTGGTGTTGTACGCCTCTCCTGACGGGCTTGTTGGTGTTGGTGCCAACGGTGGACAGGTAGTTACGGAGCAGGTGATCACCCGCAGGCAGTGGCGTGCCATGAAGCCCGAAACCATCCGGGCATGGCATCACGAAGGCAAGTATGTGGCCTTGACGGACACCCATGGCTTCATCTTTGACCCCAAAAGCGGCGATATCCGAGAGCTGACAAACCGCTGGGATGCTGCCGTTTCTGATATGGAGAGCGACTCCCTCTATGTCGCAAAGGGGCGAAATCTACACATTTGGCGTGGCGGCAGCGATTACAACGCAGAGTACAGATGGCGATCAAAGCTGTTCATGTTACCGGATGGGGCATCCTTCAGTTGCTGCCGAGTTCAGGCTAAAGATGTGGCGAAGGTTGGGCTCAAGCTCTTCGTTGATGGGGAGCAACTGATGGAACTGTCGCCTGGCAATCTGGTACCGGGGGCATTCCGGCTGCCGCCGGCGCGTGGTCGCATGTGGCAGGTGGAGGTATTTGGCAACTCGGTGGTTTACAGGATCACCCTCACGAGCAGCATGGCGGAGATGGTGAGCTGATGGCTACGAAACCAGCCTATCGTGCCGGCCGGGATCCGGCGGCCACATCGGAAAACGTGGAACTGTTGACCGGTCAGCGTGGCGATCGCCTCGACAAGGCGGTTACCCATAGGGAGTTGGCTGCCCTTGGGCTGTCTAAGCTGCGCCCTGGCGCAGGCGGCGTTTATGTTCCAGGCAAGAATCCAGACCTTTTCCCGCCTGGCCAAATGGAGTTTCCGCATGCTCCTGTCAACGTGGTCGCCAATGGCGCGTTTCACACAGTCCTGGTGGAGTGGGATCCGCCCCGGTATCGGGGGCATGCTCACGCCGAGATATGGCGAGCTGAGAGCGACAACCAAGCTGACGCCACCTTGGTGGGTACGGCGTCGGCCAACCTCTTCTCTGACGCGATTGGTAAAGGTGCAAAGTTTTACTACTGGGTGCGCTTCGTCAATGGCAAGGATGACCGTGGGCCTTTCCAGGGCGTGCAGGGTGTTGAAGCAGAGACAAGCCGTGATGTGCAGGACATCCTTGATGAGCTGCAGGGCAAGATAGAAAAAAGCCACCTGGTGCAGGAGCTGCTCAAGCCTATTGAGGGGGTTCCGCAGCTACAGCTTGAAGTCTCGATTCTGAAACCGAAGGTCGATGAAATCGAGGTTATCCGTCCCAAGGTCACTGCCATTGAGGACAAGATCCCCAGCATTGAGCAGGAGCTGGCCGGGCTGGATGCGCGGCAGAAGGTTGCACAAGATCTGCTAGACGATGCCCAGCAGCAGCTTGGAATGTCGAGCATTGAGATCGGATTAGTGCAGGATCGCCTTAATGCAAAGCTCGACAAGTACAAGGGTGACTTTGACTCGTTCCGAGACGCTGTGTTTATCGTCGATCCGGAAAATGGCAGCATCACGATGGATGCTGTCAATGCTGTTCGAGACGAGCTGCATACCTCCATTACCGAAGTTCACCAAGGGCTGGATGCCGTCGCCGGCCAAATCTCCAGCAAGGCGGACAATGTGACCGTTGATGGCCAGGGAAAACGCATCACCGAGGCAGAGCAGCGCATCAATGGCCTCGATGCCAGCCTGAGCCAGACGGTGACCAAGGGGGAGTTCACCGACGCGCAGAAGAAGGTCACCGAGATTGGGCAAGAACTCAACGCCACCAAAGGGGAGTTGAGCCAGAAGGCGACACAGCAGGAGGTGGATGAGCAGGGTGAACGGCTGGCTAACGCCGAAAGCAAGCTGACGGTTCATACAGACGAACTTTCCAGTCAGGCGCAGCGCATTGATGGGTTGGTGGCGCAGGTCACGCAGGGAGATGAAACCCTGCGTGCCAGCATCACTGAATTGGCTCGCGTGACTGCAGAGAGCGATCAGGTCACTGCCCAGCGGGTCAGTGGACTCGAGGTGCGGGCTGGGACTTCTGAGGCGAAGATCCAAGCACTTGAGGAGATCATCGAGGATGATGGCGGTATTACGGCTGGTCGCTTTGACTCCATTGTCGCAGAGCTTGATCTGCAGCGCGGTCAAGATAATGACAATGCATCTGCCAGCATAGATGGCGCCCTGTCTGGTGATGAGCGGGATCGAGAGAACAGGAAGGCATTTGGCTCCATTCGTAACGAGCAGAAGGTGATCCTGACTGAGCAGCAGGCTCAGGCCCAGCGCATCACTGACATGAATGTGAAGTTTGAAGCGAAGGATGCCACCACACAAGCCAGGATCTCGTCGGTAGAGAAGGTTGTCTCTGATGCCGATTCGGCACTAGCGCAGCGCATTGATAACGTAACGACGGAGTTCAAGGCGGCCGATGCGCAGGCAAATGCCGATATCAAAGCGCTGGCGCAATCGAGCGCGTCTGCCGATGAGGCGCTGACTCTCCGGCAGGATAAGCTGGCCGCTAAGCTGTCCACGACCACCGCAGAGCTTACCGCAAGCATCACCAGCGAGGAGTCGGCCCGGGTCACCGCTGATGAGGCGATATCGAAACGGGTAAGCGAGGTGGAAGCCCATTTTGGCGGCGAGCTTGATGGAGCCAACGCAAAGATTGCGGCAGAGGCACAGGCAAGGGCAACCAAGGATGAGGCGCTTGCCCTGCAGATCAACACTGTCGTTGCTGCATTCAAGGCCGCCGATACAGCTCTGTCTGCATCACTGTCGGAGTCGAGCAAGGCCCTGGCAGATGCCGACAGAGCACTTGGTGAGCGGATCAGCGCCACTGATGCAAAAGTCGGGGAGAACACTGCCAGCATTACCGAACTGCAGCGCGTGGTGGTCAGCAATGAAGAATCGCTAAGCCAGCGTCAGGACAAGATGGAATCCGAGGTTGAAGTCGGGGCCATCAGCCAGGTTGAAGGCGCGCTTGCCGGCGATGAGCGAGACAGGGAGAACCGGAAGGCTCGAGGCGCCATCCTCCAGCAACAGAGTACGTTGGCTAACCAGCAGGAAGCGCAAGCAAGAACGGTGGAGCAACTGACGGCCGAGTTCGGTGCTACCAGTGCAGACCTCAAGGCGCAAATCACCAATGAGCAAGTCGTTCGGTCCACGGCAGATGAGGCCATATCTCAGCGGATCAGCGTTGTTGATGCGGAGTTCAAGGCTGCTGACAAGGCCACCAATGCCGCTATAGCTGATGAGGTCAGGTCGAGAAGCGATGCGGATAGCGCTCTTGCTGAGCGTTTATCTACGCTCGATGCCGAATTCAAGGGGGCTGAGCAGGAGCTGGCTGCCAGCATTGACGAGGTTTCCAGGGTCAGCGCTCAAGCCAGTCAAGCACTCTCCGAACGGCTAAGCCAGGTGAAAGCTACCGCTGAATCGGCAGGCAACGCCGCCACTGGGGCTCAGGCTAGTGCCGACCAAGCCGGTCAAGGTGTCGCGAAAAATACCGCCGCAATCAACAGTGAGGCCAAGGCAAGGGCTGATGCAGACTCATCATTGGCCAGTCAGATCCAGCAGGTGACCGCCGACTATAAAGGGGCTGATGAGCGCCTGACTGCCCAGATTACCGAAGAGTCTACGGCTCGGGCCAACGCAGTACAGTCGCTGGCCAGCCAGATAAACACGGTTTCCGCCGTCGCCGGCAGCAAGAACAAGACATTCTTCCAAGCCACTGCACCAGGTACTGGCATGGGCACGGGCGACCTGTGGTTTGACACTGCCAATAACAACCGGCCATACCGTTACAGCGGGACTGCGTGGGTGGCTACCGATGACCCACGTATTGCAGCAAACGCAGCTGCTGTCCAACTGCAGAGCAAGGCGATTGCCGACCTGCAGAACGGCGCCCAGGCGATGTGGACGGCAAAAGCCACTGCCGGGCAAATCACTGCCGGGATCGGCCTGATTGCCAAGTCAGATGGTACTAGCCAAGTTGCCCTCTCCGCTAGCCAGGTGTTCGTGTTCAATCCCAACAGCTCCACACCCATGGCGCCGCTGTTCGCCATCGACAATGGGCAGGTGGTCATTGCCGAGGCCATCATCCGCAAGGCAACCATCCAGATCCTGACCTCGGAGAAGATCACCGCCGACTGCATCAAAGCTGGGGTGAGTATCAGCTCTCCGCTGATCAATGGCGGCCAGATCGATATGGGTAACGCCTTCATGGCTGGCGGGGCTGCAGGATTTGGCAAGGGTGGGCCATATGGAGGGTGGGGGTGGGGCTGGCACACGATCATTTATAGCGATGGAGGTTTGTTTACTAACCGATTGACCGCCCAAGGTGGGCGCATCGACAACATGACGATCGGCAACTGTACGATAGATCAGAACTGCATCGTGCATGGGACAGTTTATGCTGAGCGAATAGTTGGCGACGTGGCAGCTATTAAGTCGCTATACATGCAGCAACCAAGCGGTCCATTCAGTATGTTCTTTAACGTCGTCCCAGCAAATTTTGCCAGGGGGATTATCGTCACCGGAATAAATATCAAAGCGGAGGGATATTACTACGGCAGTGGTGGGCAGCCGTCGGAGGGCACCCGCACCTGCACGGTAGTATTTTACATGAACGGCGTGGAGTTCGGCCGAGAATCCGTTTCGGCGAAAGGCGGCTCAAGGAAAGACTCTGCAACAGCCAGTGCATCAGTTACGCTTCCGGCCGGTGTCTATGGGAAATTTCAAGTCTCTGTACTTGGTGACGTCTCTGTCTCCCTTACTGGGGCCGTGGCAATGGTGTTCAAGAATGGCAGCGCTACCTTTGGCTAAGACAGTACAACATATCAACCGCATCGCCAGCGATACCGGCAACCCTAGACTATCAGCCGAGCTGCAAGACGCCATCCGTAACCGGGTGGCGTTTTTGTTTGTGCGCGGCGCTGATGGGTTTGTTCTGAAGCCAGTTGTCGAATTAGGCATAACTGGGGTCATGGTGTGGGTTGGATGGGGTGATGGTGGGGCGCCAGAGCGTCACTTGCCAGAGGTGAAGCGGTTAGCCCGCATGGTTGGCGCCCGTTGGCTTCGTTTCCATTCGGCGCGCAAGGGGTGGCTCAAGGTCGCACCAAGAATGGGGTGGCTGCGTCAGCCAGATGATGCTGACGGCCTGTTTGTTTTTCAGATCAACCTTTGAGGTGAGGGAATGGGAAAGGGCGGTTCAAACGAAATCAAGGAAACTGAAGCACAGAAGGCTGCAGCAGACGTAGCCTCCGAGCAATGGTCCCTCTACAAAAATGACCTGCAGCAGTATGAGGACCTTTTCATGGACAAGGTGGACAACCTCAACAGCGAAGGAGAATACGACAAGCTTGCAGGAACTGCCGCGCTGGGTACCGCTCAATCCTTTGGTGAGGTACGCGCTGGGATGGCTGATTCCCTTGCTGCCGGCGGCGTGGATCCTACCAGTGGCAAGTATCAGTCAGCCATGTCCAATTTGGAGACGGATCAGGCTCTGAGCCAGACCGATACAACCAACCGAGCGCAGTCCAGTCAGCAAGACCGTTATGCGGCAGGGCTCAAGGATGTGGTCAGCATTGGTGCCGGCCAGAAAGCTGAGGCACTTGCTGGGATGGGAGATGTCGCCAGCACCAGCTTGCGCAAAGCCACCAGTGACGCCCAGCTGTCGTTCCAGGACAAGCAGGCCACTGCTGGTTTGGTTGGAACACTGGCGGGTGGAGCAACTGCTTATGGGCTTGGCCAACTCAAATCGCCGACCCAAGTGGCAAGTAAGAAGATCAGCCCAACGGCATCGGTGCTGCAAAACCAAGGATATTGAGGAGTAAGTCATGGGGTATGCCGCAGACAAATTCGCCACGATTACCCGGGAGAGTTACCAGGATTGGAAGACCCGCTTCTACCCCAAGCAGCAGGAGCTGATGGAGTTGGCCACGAATGGCCAGTTGCTGCGGGACCAACTTGGCCGAGTAGACCAAAACAACCTGCATGCCCTGGCGGCCGCCAAGCAAGCAACTGACAACCGAATGGCAAGGATGGGCGTAGGCTCCAGCCTGAACGCCAATGACAACAGCCAGGGGCTGCGTATGGCTTTGATGACTGCCGGCACAGAGAACGGCCTTCGTGAGCAGGAGCAGTCTCGGCAGATGGGGATCCTGACCGGTGCTGATGCCGGCCTTCGCGACGCAATCAAGACTGGGGGGAAAGCCTGATGGGATACGGGATTTTGGATATCGGTGCCCAGACTCGGCAGCAAGGCATGTCTGGTCTGCGCGATGCGGCCAATCGGGAAGGGGAGTTGGAAGCCGCGAACAAGGGCATCAAGAGCGCCAGAAAGGCGCAAACCATGAGCGCTGTAGGGGCAGGCGCTGCAGTAGGGACAATGATCATGCCTGGTATTGGTACCGCGATTGGGGCGGGCGTTGGTTTTCTTGCGGACAGTCTGTTTTAAGGGGGGCATGATGAGTGTATCGGGATTGGCAGAAGGGTTTTTGGCCGGCTTCAACACCATGGACCGCTATCAGCGGGGCCAGAAAGAAGATGAGCGGATGGACAAGGCCATGGGGCTGCGAGATGCCATGTGGCAGAACGAGCGGGACCGACAAAAGGTGGCAGATGAGCGATATCAAAGTGAGCGGGAGTACAGCAAGGGGCGTGACAAGCTTGCAGATGAGCGACTTGATCGCCAGTTTGCTCTAACTGAACGCCAAGTAAAGTCTGCTGAGGCTAGAGCAAATGCGGCTGATCGCCGTGCCTCTGCCAGCGAGGCCCGCCAACAGCAGGAGTATGAGTGGCAGAAAGAGCAGCGCAATAAGCAGCTGTTCCAGCAAGAGAACTTACCGATCATCCAGTCTGGTTGGCAGGCTGTTGCCGAGGGCAAAGACCCGGGCGAGAAATTCTGGGGGGTCGTGCGAGATCCGCGGGCCGGAGCGTTCAATCCGGAGCGCTACCTGCAGCAGGATTATGCCGACGCAGGCAAGACCTTTGTCACCTATGCTGGCAACCTGGTGCGCCAGGCCCAGGAAGGCAAGCTCGATCCAACCACGCCTGAGGGGAATGCCGCGGTCAATAACCCGCAGTTCATCAAGGCGGCCGGCACCCTCTATCAAGATGAGGTCAGTAAAGGGGTTGGCGACATTGACCCGGAGAGTGGCAAGACCATCACCAGCAAGCAACTGAACAACATCATGATCACCCCGGACGGGCGCGGTGTGGTGCTGGGGGTAGAGGTCACCTATGACGATGGCAGCAAGGCTGTTCGCCCTGTTACCAACAACCGTACTTCGGCGCCGGACGATCACCCCAAGGTCATCCCCATCAACGACTTCTTGAAGCCTGCGTACCAGCGGGCAGCCCTTGCTAAGCACATGATTGGCAGTGCAGATCAGCTGCGCACCTCTCTCGGCCTGACGGCTGGGCCTGACCAGGGTGGCTACAAGAAGGCCGTCACCGAGCTGGAGAAGCAGCACGGCCAGAACAGGGCGCGCATCTCTGCCAGCAACGCAGAGGATAAAGACCTACAGCTGGATGCGCTGGACGCCCAGCTGGAGCAGAGCAAGGCGGCGCTGGCGGATACCTACGGCCTGACCAGCAAAACGGATGAACCAAAGCAGGAAGCCCCAATTAAGGCGTGGACTGGTGGAGATCCAGAACGCCTGCAGTTCATTAAGGAAGCGAACCAACACGGCAAGCTTAACGGGCTACTGGAGAGCCCCGCCAGGATGAACACCGCGTTCGAGCTGTGGCGCCAACAGGCCGCAGAGCAGAAGAAGGCGGAGCAGGCGACTGTGACCGCCAACCGGCTGCGCGATACACAGACCAATGCCTATCAGGCCATGAGCCTGGCACAGGCCCGCCGCTAGTTGCCTTTCAACCACCCCAGCGTTAGCATCTCCCCATAGTCGGTCAGTCTGCATGCTGGCCACCCCATCCAATAAAGCCCTGATCGGTTCGCCGGTCGGGGCTTTTCTTTTGCCAGAAACCCGAGGACACCATGGACAAGCCTGGACTGCGTGACGCCCTGCCAAAGCCGCAATCATCTGACACTCGCACCGATCCATTCTGGAGCAATCTCGATAGCAGCCTGTCAGCTGCCACTGTTGCTCCAGCACAAGCCAGCCAATCTACCGCCAAGCGCGACCTTGATGTCGGTCTGGGCGATGTGGCGCGCGGGGTGGGAGCAGGCGCATTGGACCTGGTCGGCGGCATTGGCGAGCTGGCACGGCAGGCCAGTAACTTCGGCAAAGAGAACGCTGATAAGCAGGGGGGGGATTACCTGGAGCAGGCCCGCGCCAAGATGGCCAACAAGCTGAGTCCCGTACTGGATATGGTGGCCGGCGCCGGCGATCTGGCTACATCGGGGGCCGAGTCACTGACCGATGGGATGAGCGCGGATGCCAAGGAGGCCATGGGGCGCCGGCTGGTTGATGAAACACAGGAAGGGCGTTTGACCTTGGGGGATGGTGCGGGGGATATCGATGTCTGGGCCATGAAAATGGCGCAGGGCGTCGGCTCCATACTGCCGACCTTGATGGCTGGCGGCGTCACCGGTGTGGCTGCCAAAGCCTCTATTGGCCGTGCCGTCACCGCTTCCATGGTAAAGCGTGGCGCGACCCAGGAGGTAGCCGAAGCGGTTGCCGCCAAGGCCGTTTCCAAAATCGCCACCGGCGCCGCAGTGGCAACGGGAGCGACAGGGTCGGTGGGCAGCGCTGGGGTGAACACCCGCGACACCGTGCTGGGGATGAGCTTTGATGAGCTGGCTGCCAGTGACACCTTCCGCCAGTCCTTCACGCGAATCGACCAGGATCAGCAGACACAACACCTCTCCGATGAGGAGAAGCTGGGGCTGGCCCGGGAGGAGACTGCTAACCTGGCCAGCCGAGCCACCATGAGCGATGCCAAGGTTTGGGGGGCCGCCGCAATGGGGTCCATGATGGGCGACGCCATGCTGTTCAAGATGCTGGCTGGCAAGGCCGCAACTGGCGGCGTGCTGAAAGGTGTCGCCAAGGGGACTGCAGGTGAGGGTATCAGCGAAACCCTGGAGGAAGGGGTGCAGCAATACGCCGTCAACGAATCCCTCAACGAGGTGGCCGCTGCGGATATCGACTCCATGAAAGGTGTGGTGTCCAGTGCGCTGGAAGGTGGCTTGATTGGCATTGGTACCGGTGGTGCTCTTGGTGGTGTCGGTGGCATGCGCAGCGGCAAGTCGCAGGTAGAAAGCGAAGGAGGCGCCCAGGTAGACCCCGCCTCGGCGGAAGAGGTAGCACCCATTGAGCAGGGTGAACCAGTGTCGAACGATACAACTTCCGCTCCTGTGGATCCGGGGCCGGCATCTGCTGTCGATACTTTTGCTGAATCGGTGATGCCTGCCGGTGAGCAAAACCCGCTTGGCCCCAGCACCAGCCAGTTCGACGAGCTGCGCGATACGCCTGCCTACCTGCGCCGCGATGGAACTGCAGAGCGTTATAAGGGGATGGCGGCTGATAGCGAGGTGCAGCGGGCGCTGGCCGGTGAACTTGGCCAGTCAGTACAAGAGATGGTTGCTTCCCAGGTTCAGGCAGGTGATCAGGGCAAGAGCCTTTATGAGCGAGCTCAGGCTGGCGAGCTTGGGGCTGACCCGTTCGCAGGCAACAAGAGTGCCCAGCAAGTGGCCATGGAGAACCAGCGCCCGGCGCTGCCGCTCAAGGATGTCATCTTCGCCGGCGATGCCAATTCTAAGCCAAAGGGAGAGGCGGTAGCTGCACCTGGGGATCATGATGATCATCAGGTTGGCACTGGTCCGCAGTTCCGAGGTGGTGAGCGCACACGATGGCAGAGCGGACAGGAGGGGGACCTGCTTCCGCCTGAAGCGGCCAGCACCAACCCGGCAAGCGAGCTGCCCGGTGCCGTGATCGAAGGGGAGGCTCGTGAAGTCGGTACTGAGTTGCCGCATCGGGATGTGTTCTATGGGGCCGATCAACGGCAATCAGATGCCAAGCCGCTGCGCGGCAGCGCCACCGAATCGGCAGTAGGCCCGCTCCAGACGCTCCGTATCACCCGCAAAGGAAAGCCGTTTGCCAGCGAGAAAGAGGCCGCCATGGCCAGTCGCAAAGGCAAGGAGATGCCGGTACCGCTCAATAGTGGTGGATTTGGTGTGGCAGAGATCGCCGAAGTGGAGCAGACGGCCACAGCTACGGAGCCCAGCTCCCCACCGTTCGATGTCAGCAGTGTTGCCGACTCTAATCAACCTTCCGATCAGTCAGCAACAAGCGTAAGCGCTGAAACAGTTTCTGCCCCGTTCGCACCAGCCGGCGACATCAGCCAACTCGCACCAGCAATCGATACCGGATATCGCGAGGTGATCCCCGCTAACCAGCAGCAAGCAGAGGTGAACAATGAGCCATTTACCCCAGTACCTGCAATCGGCAGTGAGCGACAAGGTGATCAGCCTGGCGCAGGCGAACCAGTTGCAGCAGTCGCTGAACAAACCATTACCGGACTCACCGACCGAGCTGGAACCGGAGATCAGGCAGATATCGCTGCGTCTGCATTTATACCTGATGGACAGCAGCAAAATGACCAGACACTGACAGCCCCGGCCACTGATGCCGGGGTTGCTGTTTCTGAGGCGCCGCAACCCGAGCCAGTGGCATCGGAGCCTGACTCCGCGCCGACGCCGTGGACGGATGCCATTGATAACCCGGATGGCACCATCACCCTGAAAGGTGAGGAACCGCTGCTTAAGCAGTGGGCCAAGGATAACGGTGTTAAGGCGATCCTGGGCAAGGGAGGCTTGTTGGTAGGCAAGTCATCTGCGCCCAAGGTACGGGAGTATGTGGTGCCAGCCGCTAGTGAGCCACTAACCAAGCAATGGGCTCACGCGTCCGCGGATGAACTTCACAGTGGCATGGACAGATTGTTCAGAGGTGAGATGAGCTATGAGGAGTTCCGCGACTTCTCCGAGCGCACCATCACCAGTGGCGACGCTATCAAGGCGATGTTCGGCGGCTGGACCGTTCCGAAGTTGAAGGAGTACCTGACCGCCAACAACGCCTACGTGTTCAGTGGCACCAAAAAGGCGGAACTGGTCGAGCGCGCCTCCCGCATCATGCAGAGCGAGATCCGCTGGCCATCAGCTGGCGGGGCTTCCGTGCTGACCACTACCAGTAACCCCTTCTCCAAGAGCAATGCCAGCCCTGAAGAAACGCTGCGCGCCGAGGTGCAGGGTATCACCGAGGCGCGCTATGGTGAGTTCGTCGCCCGCCGCAAAGAACTGATCGCCGCGCACGAGTCCCGCAAGGAGGCTATCGCCAAGGCCGTGGCTAACCCACAGACCCTGGATGATTACCGCATCCTGGCCCGCATGAAGGGGCGCGACGGCATGACCGCCGAGCAGGTGGGCGAGTATGAGCGCTTGTTGACCGAGGCCCAACTGGACAAGCAGGACGCCGACAAGGCTGCCAAGCAGGCCGCCAAACTGACTGCCACCCCCAGCGGGGACATCATCAAGACCAAACACACCAAGCACGGCTACGACCTGTTTGTGGTGCAGATGGCCAACCGTGTGGAGAAGGACGAATACACCCGGATCAACGCCAAGGCTAAAGAGATGGGCGGCTGGTATTCCTCCTTCAAGGGCATCGGTGCCGTGCCCGGCTTCCAGTTCAAGGACGAGGCCCATGCTACCGACTTCCGGGCATGGTTGACCGGGCAGGGGCAGACTGAAAGCGCGCCCAGTGTAACGGCCGCCGAGCCGACCGTGAACATGGAGGTGCCCGCCAGCAGCCATGGCGACAAAGTGGCCAAGCAGATCGCCGGCCTGCGGCAACGCGCCGACACGATCCGCACCAAGGCAAACGCCGCCCTTGCAGTGGACCGCAATACCAACACCCTGCGCCGCGCTGGCATGGCGGCACGGGCGACCGCCGTCGCCGAGGAGGAGTTGAGGACTGCCGATCTGTTGGAAGCAATCGCCGATGGCGTGAGCACGGGCAAGGCCAACATCCTGCGAAATCTGACCACCAAGGCCCAGCTTGCCACCCTGCGCAGCCGGCTGGGGCGCGCTATGTACGACCTGCCGCCCGCCGAGTACGAGCGCCTGAAGGGTGAGGGTCTGATCCGTATGGGCAGCCAGGGTCGCCATGAGTGGACCGAGAAGGCCGGCCCGTTGGTGCGCGTCGAGGGCGCCAAGATGCCGGGTCTGGACTACTGGACTCGCCAATTGGACGATCTCGCCAGTGAAATGCAGGCCAGCGGCAACCGCAGCCACAAGGCGGCCGGGGTCAAACTCAAGAGCCTGGTCAAGGCCGCCGAGGCGAACCAATTGCGACAAGTGGCCGTGACGGACCGCGACCTGATCGACAAACTGACCGCGTTCGTCAGGGGCAGCCAGGAGGGCACCCAGGCGTTCCGCGTGGCCGAGCAATTGGCTGATGCGGACCGCCTCAACAAGATGGGGATCTTCTCCCGCGCCAACCTGCGCGCCGCACTGGTGGAGCTACAGGCCTTGGAGGCCGGGCTGGGCAAACGGGCCGAGGTCAGCCCACTACGCGCCAAGGAGCAGGCGCTCAAGCTGAAGCTGCTGGGCAACCGCAATGCCTTCATCGACTTCTTCCCCACCACTGAGGATGATGCTGCCGATCTGGCCGGCCGCCTTGGGATTGAACCGGGCATGACCGTGCTGGAGCCGTCAGCCGGTCACGGGATGCTGGCCGACGCCGCCCGCGCTGCAGGGGCCAAGGTGGATGCCGTCGAGATTGCCAGCGACCTGCGCGACATTCTGACCGAGAAGGGCTACACCCTGGCCGGCAATGACTTCATGGCCATGACCCCAAGCGCCAGCTATGACGCGGTCATCATGAATCCGCCCTTCTCTAATGGCATGGACATGGATCATGTGCGCCATGCCTATGATTTCCTGAAGCCGGGCGGCAAGCTGGCAGCAATCGTGTCGGCTGGCGCTGGCCAGCAATCCACCCGCAAGGGGAAGGAGTTCGCCGAGTGGTTGGATACACTGGGCGCCGAGGTGGAGCTGATGCGTGAGGGGGCTTTCAAGGACTCGCTGAACCCGACGAGCGTCAGAACCAAGATCATTGTCATCAAGAAGCCAGCCAGCGAGATTAAGCCTCCACCCTCCGGCGAGGGTAAAGGCGTGACCGAAGGCCGTGTTGATCTGGATGGGGTGGTCATTCGCATCCCTACTATCGACGAGGAGCAGCAGCGCCTCTACAACCAAGCCACCCATCGCGGCCAGGGGGTGAACTTCGCCAGCGGCATCAGCGCTGGCGTGGGGCGGATCCTTAATGACATGAAGGCCTCCGGCCTGCTGGAGACAGCAGAGCAGAAGACGGCCGCCGAGGCAGAGGTGCAAGCCTGGGCTAATGAGGAAGCCGTCAACGCCCGCAAGCTGATGCGCGACGGCATCAAAAACCCGAGCTGGGCAATCACCGGACGATCTGGCCGCAAGGCACAATCTAGCGCTGCTCAGGACGCAGAGAACCGCCGCCAAGCCCAGCACCACAAGGATCAGGACGCCCGCATCAAAGCCCTGCGCGACGAGCTGAAAAAGCTGCGACCGAAGGAGGTGATCGGGAGGGAGTCCTTCAACTATGCATGGGGCAAGGCCAAGGGCATGATCGCAGACTACGCCAGTGCCATGAGCGGCGGCCAGCCAAACCTGCTGGCAAGCCTGCGCAGGAGCATGAATGCGGAGCTTGCCCGCTACCTGCAATCCATGGGCAAGATTGATGCAGCCAACTTCATCAAGACCCTGAAGGAGCAGGATCAGCGCCTGAAGGACGCCGGTCATGACGGTCTGGTGGCCATCGTGGGCGCGCGCTCCAACCCAGGCAAGATCATCACCGACGCCATCGAGGGGCGGATCCGCTTCTCCAAGCAAGCCATGTCACAAGGGGCACGACCCGTTAAACACCTGACTCGCAAGGAGGCCGAGCTGGTAACCAAGGGGTGGTTCAAGCAGTACCGCGGCGCATCCGGTATTGATGTGCAGATCCACGCTACTCAGGTGGAGCTGGAGGAGTCCCTTGGGCTGGATGCGAAGGAAGGGCTGATCCGGCGTGCAGCATTCGACGACGACGCTGGTACCCTGCACGTGGCGGCAGACACCATCACAGACCCCAAGCGGATGCGCGAGATCCTGCGCCATGAGGTGCTGGCCCACTATGGCCTCGCCAACGTGCTTGGCGATGGAGAGTACACCAAGCTCATGAGCCGGCTCATTCAGTCGCAGAAAGATCCCAGCATGAAACCAGTGTGGGACTGGGTAAACACCCACTATGCCGATGAGGATATCGGCACCAAGGCCGAAGAGGTGGTGGCTCACCTCGCCGAGCTGGAGCAGGGAGTCTGGGGTCGTGGCTGGGATCGGGTTGTGGCTTGGGTTACCCGGGCGCTGCGTGCCGTCGGCTTTGTGCCTGATGGCATTACCGCAGCAGAGACGCGTTCCCTGATTGAGGGACTGGGCAGGAAGCTTCAGCGCAGCGACCCAGATGATAACGGCCCTGATGGTGGTAAGAAGTTCAGCCAAGAGGATGCTCAGGCGCTGGCCAAGAAAGGCGGTGTCAAGATGAGCCAGGCCAGCACGGCCGCGGACACAGCCATGGGGAAGCTCAACCTTGGCCCTAAGCCCGACATCATCGACAAGACCAAAACCAACCTGAACAAGCTACGCCAGGTAGACCGCGGCGTGGTCAATTCATGGATTGATCGCGTCATCAAGAAGGCCAACACTGAGGTGCTAGATGCCCTGGCCCCCATCAAATATGCGGAAGAAGCCGCAGGCATTACCGAGGCGGCCGACTCCGGCTACGTGGCGGCGAGGATGGCTACTGGGGCGGCCTCCACCATGCAGGCCACCATGCTTTACGGCTTGCCGGAGTGGAAGGATGGGGTGATCCAGCGCAAGGCTGGTACCGGCGATAAAGACGCGCTGCTGGGCATCTTCTCCGACCTGGGGGCTGATCTGCACAACTGGCTGGGCTGGATGGCCGGCCACCGGGCGGAACTGCTGATGGAGCAGGGGCGTGAGAACCTGCTGAGCGGGCAGGACATCGCAGCGCTGAAAGGGCTTGGCAAGGGCAAAGTGGCCAAGTTCATGGAGGCCAAGGCCCGCTGGAACCGCCTCAACGCGTCAACCCTGGACCTTGCCCAGGAGGCTGGCCTGTTTACCAAGGAGGCGCGGGACGAGTTCGAAAGCGAGTGGTACATCCCGTTCTTCCGTGAATCCGACGACGGCGATGTGATCGCCCCTTTCAAACCGAAGGGGATTGCCAACCAGAACGCCGGCATCAAGAAGCTCAAGGGTGGCGAGGCCAATACCAACGACCTACTCGAGAACATCTTCACCAGCACCAGCAAGTTGATCGACGCCTCGATGAAGAACATGGCGGCACAGAAGACGGTCTGGAATCTTGCGGATACTGGCCTCATCGAGGTGGTAGCCAAGCCCAACATGATGGACTGGCGTGCACTCAAAAACGGCAAGGACCTGATCACCGTCAAGCTGGAAGGGGAGGACTACATGATCCGGGTTGAGGATCCTGACCTTTACCGGGCCATGACTTTCTTTGACCGCCAGCCATTCGGCTCAATGGTCAATATGGCATCCAAAGCCAAGCGGCTGCTGACGGCAGGGGTGACCGCTTCACCGGAATTTATGCTGCGCAACTTCCTCCGCGACTCGCTCTCCAGCTGGGCGATCAGCAAGGATGGCTTCAAGCCAGTGATCGACTCCATCAAGGGGGTTAAGAAGACCCTAGCGATGGATGGCAGCACCATTGATGTGATGTTCAGCGGAGCCAGCTTCCTGGGCGGCTATGTCAACGGCAACGACCCGACGGCGATGGCCGATACCGTGCGCAAGTCGCTGCGCCGCAAGGGGATGACGCCGGAGCAGATTGCCCGCTACGAAAAGAGCATCATCCGTAATGCAGCTCAAGCCAAGGGCGTGGTCGCGAATGTGTGGGAGAAGTACAACCGCTATGGCGAGGCGCTGGAGAACGCCAACCGTGAGGCGGTCTATGATGCGGCAATCAAGGCTGGCAAGAGCCATGCGCAGGCAGCTTTCGAGTCAAAGGACTTGATGGACTTCTCCATGCTTGGGGCGGCACGAGCCATTCAAGGCGCAGCCATGATCCTGCCGTTCTTCAACGCCCGCCTGCAGGGCCTGGGTAAATTGACCAGGGAACTAAGTGACAATCCGCGTGAAATTGCTAAGCGTGCCGGCATGATCACCGCCATGTCGCTCGGTCTGCTGGCTGCCAACTGGGACGATGAACGATATGAAGAGCTGCCGGATTGGGACAAGGACGCCAACTGGCATTTCTTCGTTGGTGATCAGCACTTCCGGATCCCCAAGCCGTTCGAGATTGGCGTGATGTTCGGTACCATCCCGGAGCGCATGATGCGTGCTATGGGCGACAAGGACTCTGGCGCTCAGTTCGGCAAGGCGGTAGCACGGGCGATCGGCGATACCTTTGCCCTCAACCCTACGCCACAAATCGTCAAACCAATGGTAGAGGCGGCCTTCAACTATGACAGCTTCCGGGGCGGCCCCATCGACAGCCCGCAGGATCTGGCTGTCAAAGCCGAGGCTCGCTACAACGAGCAGACCAGCTTGCTGATGCGCGAGCTTGGCGAGCTGTCTGGTTTCTCGCCCAAGCAGCTTGAGCATTTGGTGATTGGCTATACCGGCACCATGGGTAGCTACGTCATGGCCGCTGCTGATGGTCTGATCCGTGCTGCCAGACCAGGCGAGTCGGCAAGCTGGCGGGCAGACGAAATCCCGTTGGTGAAAGCCGTATACCGCGGCACCGGTCCGGCCAAGTCCACACAGCACATGGAGGAGTTCTACCGGATGCTTAACGAGGTGAACCAGCTGAAGCGTACCGTTGACCAGTACCGCAACGAGGGGTTGACCGACAAGGCGGACGAGCTGCTGGATGAGCAAGGCGGTATCTTGAAGTCGCGCCGCAGCCTGAGCCGCACCCAGCAGCAGGTGAGGGTGGTGCGCAACAAGATTGAGCTGATCCAGCGTGACCGCACCATGAGCGCAGAGGAGAAGCGCCGGCGCATTGACGAGCTTCTAGCCCGCCGCAATGACCTGGTGTATCAGGCGGTAAACAAGAACAAGGGGAATTGGGAGTAGGTGAAATGGCGGCCCTTTCTTGCCTTGGGCTGCAGGAGGTATTTTGGGCACTGACCTGTAAGGACTCTGGCTATGTGGATACTGTTTGCATTGGTAATGATGGTGGTTGCGCTCAAGGCGTTCAGTTTTAGCTTCACCTTGGCGCTGATACCCTTTGCTGCCGGGTGCTGGTGTTTCAGTAAGTCCAGTCGCGATGACCTGGACACATTCATGGCGTTAAGTTTCTTCGCTGTATTGATAGGGTTTGTGTTGAATGTTCTCGTTAGTGTCTGGTGAAATTTAGTCCACAGTCTCGATTAGGACATGACACACGAATGGGGCCTTGGCCTCTTTTTTAATACCCAAAGCGGTCCAGAAATGATAGATTCCCCATATCACTGTATGCCCATACAGTATTTCACAGCCGAGAGGCTGAGAGAGAAAGGGAGACATTGGATGGCACCATCATTGACCGAACTAGAAGAGCTTATCGAGACATTGGATTTAACGCGTCAGGAGGAAGATAGATTCGCGCGCATTCTTGAAAAACTTCGCGATGAAACCACTGCGTCGTAATGATGTGGAAGGATTCGGATTAGCCCGCCACTGCGCGGGCTTTTCTATGCGTGATTTTTGGCGGTGAGTGGTGTTGGAAGGGGGAAAAGAAAAAAGCCTGCATTTCTGCAGGCTTTCTAAGTCTTGGATCACTGGTGGATCATTTTGGTTCCTGTTTCAGGCCAGTCACTGTCGCGATGCTTTCGCTAAGTGGCTGTTTTACCTCGTTTTGTCCTACCGCTGTCCTAGTTAAATTGGTGGAGCTGGGGGGATTTGAACCCCCGTCCAAAATTACTACATCCTCGGCACTACATGCTTAGTCACTCTTTACATTCGCCAACCCGCTGCGGAGAGACACGCCACGAATTGACTAGCTCGATTGGTTTTAATGCTTCCGCCCCGAGCAGGACTTCCACACGATCCTGTGAAGGATGACCTTCCGATTCCCTAGGACACAGGCAAGCTAGGGTAGAAGGGCTCTGCGCAGGTTATTAAGCTGCCAGTGCGTAGTTTTCGTCGTTTGCGACTATTTTTTTGCGGTTTATTAACGAGGCCTACCGCACCTCGGCATGCACCTTGGGTTTCGTGAATCTTGTCGAATCCAGAATCAGCCCCAAGTTGTTAAGAGGGATTGTACGCAAAAATCCTGCCATGGCAAGGCGTTGATGGTCATTCCCGCAGGGAGCTGCTCCGTTTGCCGATTTATTGTGCGCACGCCTGGCGGGAGCGGGTAAGCGGCGGGCCGGAAAAGAAAAAGTCCGGGCAGGAGCCCGGACCTTGCAGCATCACGCGGATTAGCCGCGGTGCTTGTTCTTCATGATGCGCGCTTTTTCCCGATCCCATTCGCGGGCCTTGGTGTCTTCGCGCTTGTCGTGCTCTTTCTTGCCCTTCACCAGGCCGATTTCGACCTTGACCCAGCACTGTTTCCAGTAGAGGGCGAGCGGCACGATTGTATAGCCCTGACGGGCGATCAGACTTTCGAGCTTGTCGAGTTCACGACGGCTCAGCAGCAGTTTGCGGGTCCGGGTCGGGTCGCACACCACGTGGCTGGAGGCAGCCTGCAGTGGCAGGAAGCTGGAGCCGAACAGGTAGGCCTCGCCATCGCGGAAGATGACATAGGCTTCGCTGATGTTGGCCTTGCCCGCCCGCAGGGATTTGACTTCCCACCCTTGCAGGGACAGACCGGCCTCGATCTTCTCTTCGATGAAGTATTCGTGGCGCGCGGTTCTGTTGAGTGCAATGGTGTTGGACCCGGCTTTGTTTTTACTGTTTTTTTTGCTCATGACGGGCGATTTCCGGCAATGACTGGGAGGAGGGCATTATACGTGGGCAAGGGCGGCTGTAAAACGCGCAGCGGGTCAACTGATGGCTTTATGAGCAGTTTGACCGAGGTTTTACCTCCAAAAGCGCAAACATGGTGATAAAATCGCGGCGATTGGATGAGGAAAAGCCATGCCCCGTATTACTCGCAGTGCCCTGGTGATGTTCAGCGCAGAACAGATGTTCAGGCTGGTCAATGATGTTCACGCCTATCCGGAGTTCCTGCCCGGTTGTGTCGGCAGCCGTGTCCACGAAGCCGGGGATGACTATATGACGGCGTCGGTCGATGTGGCCAAGGCCGGGATTGCCAAGACTTTTACCACCCGCAACCTGCTCGAGGCCAATCGGCAGATCAAGATGGAGCTGGTGGAGGGGCCCTTCAGCAAGCTGGCGGGCTGGTGGACCTTCACCCCGTTGGACGTGGATGCCTGCAAGGTGGAGTTCGATCTCGACTTCGAGTTCACCTCCAAACTCATCGAGCTGGCGTTTGGCCAGATCTTCCGCGACCTGGTGAGCTCCATGGTGCTGGCCTTCTCCAACCGCGCCAAGGTGGTGTATGGTGCCTGATCAACTCAATATCGAAGTGGTCTATGCCCTGCCTCAGCAGCAGACAGTGCTGCGGCTGCGGGTGGCGCCGACCACGACGGTGCAGGCCGCCATCGAGCAGTCCGGCATCATGAGCAAGCATCCCGAGATCGATCTGGCGGTCAACAAGTTCGGCATCTACAGCCGGCCGGTCAAGGGCGCCGAGTTGCTGCAAGATGGCGATCGCATCGAGATCTACC
Source organism: Aeromonas sp. FDAARGOS 1403 (assembly GCF_019047325.1). NCBI lineage: Bacteria > Pseudomonadati > Pseudomonadota > Gammaproteobacteria > Aeromonadales > Aeromonadaceae > Aeromonas > Aeromonas sp. FDAARGOS 1403. The sequence goes on from NZ_CP077249.1 coordinate 2,507,545, forward strand.
GTCCGCTCATCGCCGATCCCAAGGAGATGCGCAAGAAGCGCGCCGAGAAGGCCAAGGAGGAGGGGCGTGCCGACGTGGTGACCGGCGGCCGGCCCAATGCCAACCGCAAACAGTCCGACTGAGTGCCTCTGGCTCGACACCGCATCTAAAAAAGGCGCCTTGGCGCCTTTTTTGATCCCGTCATCCCGCCAAGCGGGGCGCTTCGTTACAGCTGGAGCAGCCGCTCGTTCTCGACCACTTCACAGCCGGCGGGCTGGCGGGAGAGGGCTATCATGGCGCGGGCCACCTGGCCGGCCTCGATGGCGCGCCAGCGGCGCAACCTGCCTACCAGCAGCGGCTTCAGCAAGGGATAGATGGCCTGGAAAAACTGCTCCGAGCGGCGCGGTGGCTGGCGATCCCCCAGCAACATGGCGGGGCGCACGATGGCGAGCCGCTGCCAGGGCTGGGCCAGCAGGGCCTGCTCCATCTCCCCCTTGGTGCGCGGATAGAGGGCGGGGGAGTGCGGGTTGGCTCCCAGGCTCGAGACCACCACCAGCCGCTGGCAGCCGTGGCGGCGGGCCAGCTCGGCAAAGGCCAGCACATAGTCGAGATCGACCCGGCGAAAGGCCTCGGCGGAGCCCGCTTCCTTGCGGGTGGTGCCAAGGCAGCAGAAGGCGAGATCCACCGGTTCGGGCAGATTTACCTCGGCCAGCATATCGAAATTGACCGGCAGCCAGTGGTGGGCGGGCTGCGGCTCTCCGGGCTTGCGGCAGAGCAGGGTCAGTTCATGCTCCGCGGGCAGTTGCCGCACCAGCTCGCGGCCGATAAGGCCAGTGGCTCCGGCGATCAGGATCCGGCTCATGCTGCTCTCCCTGTGTGATTGAATCGAGGCCAGTATTGAGCGAGGGGCTGCGCTCTGCAAGGGGGTAATGGGTGGCTGGCGGCGTTAAAACAAAACCGGCGCGAGGCCGGTTTTGTGGATGGGATCAGAGCGGGGTATGGAAGGCCGCTGGTAGCGGGAAGTCGCCGGTGACCGTGGCCAATCTGTCGTTGACGAAGGTCAGGGTGAGCTCCTTGCGCTCTTTTTCGCCGCGCCCCGGCTGGAATTCATAGAGGTAGTACCAGGTGTTCGGGTCAAAGCCATCGCGCAGCATGGCGGAGCCCAGCACGAACTCGACCTGCTCGCGGGTCATGCCCTGGCGCAGTTTGTCGACCTGTTTTTGTTCCACATAGTTGCCCTGGGGAATATCGATGCGATAGACCAGGCTGCAACCGGACAGGGTGAGGGCGGTCAGGGCCGCGGCAATCAGGTGTTTCATCCGCATATCGAGTTCAGATCATCCATTCAAGTCTTTTTAAGCTCGGCAAATCATACCGGCTCCCTCTACGGAAGTAAAAAGCCATTGATCCATCAGCCAATAAAAAGGGCCGCCATGCGACCCTTTCTGCCCATTGCCCCCTTACATGGCGGCGCGGAAGATGGCGACGATCTCGTCGTGGCTCGCCTGTTTCGGGTTGGTGAAGCCGCAGGCGTCTTTCAGGGCGTTCTCGGCCAGCAGGTTGAAGTCGTCAGCCTTGACGCCGAGCTGCTCCAGTCCGGCCGGGATCTTGACGTCGCGGGCCAGCTGCTGGATGGCGGCAATGGCGGCGGCGGCCCCTTGCTCATCGGTCATGGCGCTCACGTCCACCCCCATGTGACGGGCCACGTCCTTCAGGCGGCCGGCGCACACCTGGGCGTTGTAGGCCTGCACGTGGGGCAGCAGCACGGCATTGCACACCCCGTGCGGCAGGTCGTAGAAACCGCCCAGCTGGTGGGCCATGGCGTGCACATAACCCAGGCTTGCATTGTTGAAGGCCATGCCGGCCAGGAACTGGGCGTAGGCCATCTGCTCGCGGGCGTGCAGATCGTCGCCGTGGTTGACCGCGGTGCGCAGGTGTTTGGCGATGAGCTGGATGGCCATGATGGCGCTGGCATCGGTCACCGGAGTGGCGATGGTGGAGACATAAGCCTCGATGGCGTGGGTCAGCGCATCCATGCCGGTGGCGGCGGTGAGGCCGGCCGGCTTGGCCAGCATCAGCTCGGGGTCGTTGACCGACATCAGCGGGGTGACGTGCTTGTCGACGATGGCCATCTTCACGTGGCGGGCCTCGTCGGTGATGATGCAGAAGCGAGTCATCTCGGAGGCGGTGCCGGCGGTGGTGTTGATGGCGATGAGCGGCAGTTGCGGTTTGGCGGAGCGATCCACCCCTTCGTAATCCTTGATGCTGCCACCGTTGGCGGCCACCAGGGCGATCCCCTTGGCGCAGTCGTGGGGCGAGCCGCCACCCAGCGAGATGACGCAGTCGCAGCCATTGGCCTTGAGCATGGCCAGGCCCGCTTCCACGTTGGTCATGGTCGGGTTGGGTTTGGTCTCGTCGAAAACTGCGCTTTCAATGCCATGTTCTGCCAGCAGGCCGGCGACCTTGGCGACCACGCCGATCTGGTTGAGGATCTTGTCGGTGACGATCAGCGCCTTGCGATGGCCATAACCCTTGATATCGGCTGCCGCCTCTTGCAGACAGCCTGCTCCCATCAGGTTGATTGCGGGAATGTAGAACTTGAATGTCGCCATGATGGACTCCGTATGATTAGCCATTAAGTGGTATACGGGCGCCAACATAGCACCGTCAGGGGGGATGAAAAGGGGTCAATAGTATCTGCTTTGCAACTTTATGGACTCGATCACGTACCGGAAACATGGGCCGCGACAGGGATTGACAAGCGCGCTAGCCTGTTCGTGAACAGAAAAACGTTTTTCAATTAATTCATCAAGTTAGCAAACGTTTTGCGCCGAATTTGTGACTGTCAATGCAAGGAAGTGTGAGATGCTTCAAGGAATTGGAAAGCGCTTTCGACCATAGTTGGCGCCTCCCCGACGAGGGGAGTGAAGGCTTGAAAGTACCATAAAGAATCACCTTAACTTGCCCCTGACCATGCTGGTGGGGAGCAACCAGGAGTCCACTATGTCTGATGTATTTCACTTGGGTTTGAAAAAAGCGGATCTGCAAGGCGCCACCCTGGCGATCGTTCCCGGTGACCCCGAGCGCGTGAAGCGCATCGCAGAGCTGTTGGATAACCCGGTGCACCTGGCCAGCCATCGTGAATTCACTACCTGGCGTGGCGAGATGGACGGCAAGGCCGTGATCATCTGCTCCACCGGTATCGGCGGCCCGTCCACCTCCATCGCGGTGGAAGAGCTGGCTCAGCTGGGCATCCGTACCTTCCTGCGCATCGGCACCACCGGCGCCATCCAGCCGCACCTGAACGTGGGCGACGTGATCGTCACCACCGGCTCCGTGCGCCTCGACGGTGCCAGCCTGCACTTCGCGCCGATGGAGTTCCCGGCCGTGGCCGACTTCGACTGCACCACTGCGCTGGTCAACACCGCCAAGGAGCTGGGCTCCAAGCTGCACGTGGGCGTTACCGCCTCTTCTGACACCTTCTACCCGGGTCAGGAGCGCTACGACACCTTCTCCGGCCGCGTGGTACAACGCTTCCAGGGTTCCATGAAAGAGTGGCAATCCATGGGCGTGCTGAACTTCGAAATGGAGTCCGCAACGCTGCTGACCATGTGCTCCAGCCAGGGCCTGCGCGCCGGCATGGTGGCCGGTGTCATCGTGAACCGTACCCAGCAAGAGATCCCGAACGCCGAGACCATGGCGAAGACCGAATCTGATGCCATCAAGATCGTGCTGGGCGCTGCCCGCAAACTGATCTGATAGCCCTCTTTGTAACAAAGAGTACCGAGTGGGGGGTGGGGGCCGTTGCGAAAGCGCGGCCCCTATCTTTATCCGCCGTTGACCGCTTTCCTCTTCTCCTTTTCCCCTCTTTCCCGCGTTACCCCTGTTGCCCCGTCATGGCCGCCAGCGCCTGCTCAAAGGGGGCCTCACAGCGGATCTGCATCGGCTCGCCACTGATCGGGTGAACAAAATCGAGCTCACTGGCGTGCAGCATCAGCCGCGGCGCCTGCTCGCAGCCGGGCTGCAGCAGGCCACCATAGAGGTCGCAACCAAGAATGGGATGACCCAGCTGCCGGCTGTGGATACGCAGCTGATGGGTGCGACCGGTTTCCGGTACCAGTCGCACCGAGGTCAGCGGCACTGTCTGTCCCTGCATCTGCTGCTCCAGCCGCTCAATCACTTGATAGCGGGAGCGGGCGGGCTTGCCGTTGACGGCGCAGATGCTCATCAGCGGAAACAGCGCCGGATCCTTGGCGATGGGGGCATCGATCACCCCCTCGTCCTCGGCCAGATGACCGCACAGCAGGGCGCTGTAGGCCTTGCTCACCGTGCGCTGGCTGAACTGGCGGCAGAGCAGGGCGTTGATGGCCTTGTTCCTGGCTACCAGCATGATCCCCGAGGTACCAAAATCGAGGCGATGGACCAGGGCGCAACCGGGATAATCCTGCACCAGCCGGTGGTGCACCGAGTCGAGGTTCTGCGGGTTCTTGCCCGACAGGCTCAGCAGGCCGCTCGGCTTGTGGATGAGCAATAGGTGTTCATCCTCAAACAGGATCTCGATGGCGGCCGCACAGGGCGGGGCGATGAAGGTGTCGATGATGGCGGACATGGGGCGCACGGTCTGAAAAGGGAGGGGGATCATACCCGAACCGGCGGGGCGCGGCGAATAACTGCAGAAGCGGCCCTCGTTTTGTGGCTAACTGCTTGATAAGGCGGGAAAGGGGCCGTTTTGTGACCCCTTCCAGAGTTAATGCAGCCGCGGCTTGCTAAGGTATGGCTCCCTGTCATGTTGTAAGGAGCCTGTCCATGGCGTTGCCCGTTATTCTCGATTCCGATCCCGGCCACGATGATGCCATCGCCCTTATCCTGGCGCTGGCCAGCCCCGAGCTCAAGGTGCTGGCGGTCACCACCAGCGCCGGCAACCAGACGCCGGACAAGACCCTCAACAATGCCCTGCGCATCCTGACCCTGCTGGGGCGTGACGACATTTCGGTGGCGGCGGGGGCTCCCAAGCCGCTGGCCCGCGAGCTTATCATCGCCGACAACGTCCATGGCGAGTCGGGTCTCGATGGCCCCAAATTGCCGGATCCCGCCTTTGCCCCCGTGGCCATGACCGCCCTGGAGCTGATGGCCAAATGCCTGCGCGAGAGCCCTGAGCCCGTGACCCTGGTGCCGACCGGCCCACTCACCAACATCGCTCTGCTGCTGGCGGCTCACCCCGAGCTCAAATCCAAGATCGCCCGCATCGTGCTGATGGGCGGCGCGGCGGGAGCCGGCAACTGGACCCCGGCGGCGGAGTTCAATATTTATGTGGACCCGGAGGCGGCCGATATGGTGTTCAAGTCGGGGCTTCCCATCACCATGTGCGGGCTGGACGTGACCCACCAGGCGCAGGTGATGGACGAGGACATCGAACGGGTACGCGCCATCAACAATCCGGTGGCCCAGTGCGTGGCCGGTCTGCTCGACTTTTTCATGATCTACCACCGGGATCCCAAGTGGGGATTTGCTGGCGCGCCGCTGCACGACCCCTGTACCATTGCCTGGTTGCTGGCTCCCGCGCTGTTCCACGGGGTCGAGTGCCGGGTCGATATCGAGACAGGCGGCACCCATACTAGCGGCATGACGGTGGTGGATCGTTACGGTCTGACCGGCAAGTCGGCGAATGCGCTGGTGCTGCTGGGGCTGGATCGGGCCGGTTTTATCGATCTGCTGGTCACGCGGCTGCGGGCCTTTGACTGAACGCAGTTCCACTCTTGCAAGAAGGGGCGAAGCGATGTGGAAGACAGGGCTGGCACTGTTGGCCGGGTTGCAACTGACGGGGTGTGCCACGCCGTTCGAGTCGATGTGGCAGGGGCTGGCGACCTGCGAGCTGGATGATCTCTATCTCGACAGCGAGACCGGCAAGCCGGCGCACCCGCAGCTCAACCACTACACCCCCTACAAGGTGGCGGACGGCTTCGCCTGGTACAAGACCCGCCAGGAGTTGCACGGCCTGCCCATCAGTGGTTTTCTCATTCCGGCCTCCACCTTCGAGGTGCACGCCCTGTTCGTGGATACCCCCATCGCCAACGCGCGCCGGCTGACCCACAACGCCTACGGCAGCGAGTTTTCCGACGAGCAGAAGCACGATGAAGGGCTGGCTCCTTTGCTGCTGCGCGATCCCAACAACCCCAAGCGCTCCATCATCGACTGCACCCGGGGCGAGAGCCAGGAGTCGCTGCCGGAGGAGCCTTTCCCCGAGTAGAAACAAGGCCGACGCCTTGGCAGAGATAAAAAGAGGGCCAGCCTTGTCGGCTGGCCCTCTTTCTATCTGGCGGATTGGTCCCAGTCACAGACGATCAAGTCTGTGGTTTCAGGGGTAACCCAGCGTCTCCTTGATAACCGGCAGTTGGGCTTTTATCCAGGCCGGGTTGATGGGTCCCCAGTCACTGATGCGATAGTGCCCCTGCAGATGGCGAGCCCCCTCGGTCTGCTCGAAGCCGCAGCTGATGTCCAGCTCGGCCAGGGCACTGAGCGTATCCTGCGCGGTGCGGCGTGGCATGCCGGTCGCTTCCATGATGGCCGGCACCGTATCCGTGCCCTGGCTGATCAGCCAGGCCACGTAGAGCCGGCGATAGAAGCTGGTGCGCGTCTTGCTCGGCTCACTCATATCTCGTCCTCGAGACGATCGAAGTAGCGCCAGGTAGCGATGGCTGCCTTGCCCATCACCAGGGCCCAGATGCCGAACCAGAACCAGCGGAAGAAGCTCCAGGTGGAGGCGTCGGGCTCGGTGCTCTCAATCTTGGTGACGTTGGGGAACATGGAGAACATGTTGATGCGCCAGCCGTAGGAGGTGATGATGGCCAGCCGTTTTTCGAACTCCATCGACTTGGCTTTGGCCTGCACGTCGGCGGCGTTGAACTTGAAGTAGAAGGGCCAGCCCCACTCGGTGTCTTCATTGCGGAACACGCGGATCTTCTCGCCGGGACGCTCGGTGTAGATGTAGTAGACGTCGGTGGTGGGGCCGTCGGCCGGGTTCTTCTGGCTGATGGGGCCATCCTTGTCGGTGCGCTTCACCTCCACCCCTGTGATGGTGGCGATGGTGTGTTCCGGCAGGTAGTAGTCGAGCCAGATGGCGGTGACGAGGGCGATGAGCCCGAGGCCGATGAAGGCCGGTTTCTTGAAGGACAGCTTCATGATGATCTCGCATGAGGGGGAGTGACGTGCCTCTACCATACCCATATTTGGTGAGGTAGCCCAGCCCCCAATGAAGCCTGATCATAAAAAATAGCGTTTAAAACAATAACAAGTCGTCAGCGTCATTAACAGAGAGGCCCCGCGTGCGGGGCCTCTCTGTCTGGTCAGCGGGTTGGCGTCACAGCTGGAACTGGGACAGCTGCTTGCGCTGCTGCTCGGCGAGCTGTGACAGTTCGTGACTGGCGGCGGCACTCTGGCTGATACCGGCCGCGTTCTGGTTCACGATCTCGTGGATGTTGGTGATGTTGCGGTTGATGTCGGCGGTGACGCAGGACTGCTCCTCGGCGGCGGTAGCCACCTGGGCGTTGGCGCCGTTGATCTGGTTGACCGCCTCCGTGATGCCGCCCAGCAGATCCTGCACCTGGCCGGAGAGCTGCTGGTTGTGGGCCAGGATGGCCAGGGTATCCTGCACGCCGCTGTTGGCGGAGAGAGACTGGCTCTGCAGCTGCTCGATGATGGCCTGGATCTCCTTGGTGGAGTCCTGGGTGCGGGCCGCCAGCATGCGCACCTCGTCGGCCACCACCGCAAAGCCGCGACCGGTTTCACCGGCGCGGGCGGCCTCGATGGCGGCGTTGAGGGCCAGCAGGTTGGTCTGCTCGGAAATCCCCTGGATGACCTCGATTACCTTGCCGATCTGCTCGGACTGGGACTTGAGGCTGGCCACCACGGAGGCGGCGCTCTCCAGACTGTTGGCCATGCGGCTGTTGGCCTGGATGCTCTCGGCAAACAGCGCCAGCCCCTCTTCGACCCGCTGGTTGGCATCGCGCGCCAGCTCGTCGGCCAGGGCGGCGTTGTGGTTGACGTTGTCGGCGGTGCTGGCCAGCTCGGTGACGGCGGAGGCCACCTGTTCGGTCTCACCGCGCTGCTGCTGGGCATTGACCTCTGCCTGGGTCATCACGGCGGCGAGTTCGGTGGCGGCGGAGGCCACGTTGCCACTGATGCCGGTCAGGGTCTGGATGGTGTTGCCAAGCTGGGTCAGGGTCTGGTTGATGTCGGCGGCCAGCTGGCTCAGCTCGTTGTTGCCATCGCTGACGGCACGCACGTTGAAGCGGCCCTGGGCCACCGCGCGCATCACCTGCTGCAGCTGACCGATGGGACGCACGATGCGGCCGGAGAGCCACCAGCCGCCAAACAGGGCGGCGGCCAGACTGGCTGCCATCAGCAGCAGGGTGCGCAGCAGGGTGGCGTGGTAGTGAGCCTGCTCCTCGGCAATTTCAGCCAGGATCAGCTGGTTGACGTGGGCGGACATGGCATCGATCTGCTTGATGAGATCCTCCCCCAGATCGCGAAAGCGCAGGCGGGTCTGCTCATAGGCGGCAGGATCGCCGCCGCCCTGGTGCTTGGCGGCCAGCAGCGGCAGCATGTTGCTGCGGGTGTGGCTGAGGTAGGCCTGCAGGGCGGCCGCGACCCGGCTGTTGTCCTGCTCGGCACCGGCGATGGCCAGTCTGGCCAGGATGGCACCTATCTCCTGCTCGGCGGCGGAGAGCTCGCTGGGCAGCTGGGCAAAGCGGGCGGGATCGTAGAGGCCGTAGATGGCGTTGGTGCGCAGCCGGTAGGTGGCGTGGATCAGGGTGGCGATGTCGTCCTTGTGACGGGTCACGCTGGCGGTGGTCTCGTTCATGTCGTCGATGGCGCGGTCGATGTCCTGTTTGCCGATCCCGATCATCAGGATCATCAACAGGCTGGCGAGCAGGAGAGGGATGAGTACTTGCAGACGGATAGAGAGATTATTCAATGACATGAAAGATCCTGACCCAAAAGAGAAACAAGGCGGCATCTTACACAGGCGCGACAAAGCTTGTCACAGGTTTTTAAGGTGCAAAACCGGCTATTTGAAAAGGTTTTTTCTTGTGTTAAATGAGTGTGATAGGCAAGATCGTCGGTCTGTTACCATGGAGGTGTTGTGTGTCCGACTGGATCGATCCTGCCATTTTGGCGCTGTTTATTCCCACGTTCTTTTTTGTCTCCGTAACCCCCGGCATGTGCATGACCCTGGCGATGACCCTCGGCATGAGTCTGGGGGTGCGCCGCACCCTGCACATGATGTGGGGCGAGCTCATCGGGGTCGGCCTGGTCTCTGTGCTGTCGGTGATCGGGGTGGCGGCCGTCATGCTCAACTACCCGGCGCTGTTTGCCGCCTTCAAGTACGTGGGCGGCGCCTATCTCATCTGGCTCGGCATCCAGATGTGGCAGGCCAAGGGCAAGCTGGCGATCCCGGCGGATCTGTCGGCCGCCCAGGAGACGCGGCCGCTGGCGCTGGCCATGCAGGGCTTCGTTACCGCCATCGCCAACCCCAAGGGGTGGGCCTTCATGGTCTCCCTGTTGCCCCCCTTCATCAACGCGGCCAAGCCGATGGCACCCCAGATCAGCGCCCTGGTGGCCCTGATCCTGCTCATCGAGTTCTCCTGCCTGCTGCTCTACGCGAGCGGCGGTCGCACCTTGCGCCACTTCCTCGCCAAGAGCGGCAACGTCACCCTGATGAACCGGATCGCCGGCTCTCTCATGCTGTTTGTCGGGGTCTGGCTGGCGCTGGGTTGATGCCGCACTTGCCAGCTGGTCTGTTACTGCCGAGAAGCCCCGCCATGCGGGGCTTTTTTGTGTTGCCGGCGGATGGTTGGCCACATTTGCTTACATTTATCCGGTTTGCAAACGGCTGGGATGTCGTCAGTCTCGAATGGCATTCTCTTGCGCCTGCGAGAGAGTGTACAGGGTCCGTTTATTAACATTCCGAGCAAGGAGATTTAAGGATGATGAGGCTGACCAGTATTGCATTGCTCCTGTTTGCTGGCGCAGCGGCTGCCGGCAAAGAGAGGAACCTCGATTTTTACAACATCAAGGAGCCGCAACTTATCGAGCTGTTTGCCCGTCAGCAGGGGGCGCCGGGTCAGACGATCAAGACCTTCTCCGGCCTGTTTCTGGGCAACCCCTATGTGGCCAACCGGCTGGTGGGGTCGAACGAGGTGCAGGAGAAGCTGGTGGTGGATTTTGGCGGGCTCGATTGCTTTACCTATCTGGACTATGTCGAGTCGCTGCGTCGCGCAACGAGTGTGCATCACTTCATCGAGAACCTGATGCACACTCGTTACGTGAACGGTGAGGTCAACTATCTGACCAGAAAGCACTTCTTCTCAGACTGGGTGCATGGTGACAACAAGGTGAGCGACGTGACCCATCTGGTGGGCGGCGCTGCGGTGACCACCGCCAAGCTGCTCAACCAGAAGGCCGACGGCGGCCACTACATTCCGGGGCTGGGGGTGACGGCGCGGGACATCACCTACATTCCGTCCGCCAGCATCGACGAGAACACCCTGAGTCTGCTGGAAGAGGGGGACTACATCGGCATCTACACCGATCTGGCCGGGCTCGACGTCACTCACACCGGCATCTTCATCCGCGGCGAGAACGGCCCCGTGCTGCGCAATGCCTCCTCCCTCTCGAGCAAGATGCAGGTGGTGGACTCCCCCTTCCTGGAGTACGTGCAGAACAAGCCGGGGATCCTGGTCTATCGGCCCCAGGCCGAGGACGCGAGCTCCTAGGGAGGGGACCTGGCCGAGATGGACGCCTTGCGTCTGATAAAAGAGAAGCCCCGGGCAGTGCCCGGGGCTTTTTGTTGGTGGTCCCCTCAACGGGGTTTGAAGCGGGCGACCCAGGGATTGGCGCTAAGACCGTGCAGGATGACGCTCAGTATGATGGTGCAGAGCACGGTGGCGATGATGGGGCGCTGGCCGAGGAGGGCCGGCTCGTTTTGCAGCACCATCACCGCAAAGACGATGCTGGCCAGCCCCCGCGGCCCGAACCAGCCGATGAAGAGCTTGAGTTCGAGCTTGAGGCCGGTGCCGAGCAGGCTCAGCCAGACCGGCACCATGCGCAGCAGGGTGAGGCTGGCGGCGGCATAGAGCCAGTATTGCCAGTGCAGCAGCTCTGCCAGCATGGGCATCAGGGTGGCGCCGAATACCATCCAGATCACCACAGAGAGCAGATCCCCGTATCCCTCGCAGCTGTCCAGGTAGGCGTGCTTGTGCTCCCCCAGTTTGCGGCCCATCAGCAGGCCGCCGACGAAGGCGGCGATAAAGCCGCTGCCGCCCAGGGTCTGGGCCAGCGCGAAGCAGAGCAGGGCCAGCCCCGGCATGGTGAGCTGGCGCCAGAGCGGCAGCTGCCAGCCGTTGAGGTAGGAGGTCTTGAGCAGGCGCAGGGTGAAGGTGGTGAGCCCCCAGGCCACCAGCAGGCCGATGCCGATCTCCTCCAGCAGCAGGGTGATGGCCAGCAGGCCGGTGCCACTGTGCTGCTCGGTAGGGGCGATGAGGGCGAGCAGCAGGAGCAACACGGGCACGCAGATGCCGTCGTTGAGGCCGCTCTCCTGGTTGAGCCCCTCGCGGATGGGGGCGGGCACCGCCGGGTTGCTCACCACCGCCTTGCCGAGCGCCGCATCGGTGGGGGCGAGTATGGTGGAGAGGATGGCCAGCTCCAGCAGCGGCAGGTCCGGGTAGATCCAGCGGCCGAACAGGGTGCCGGCCAGCAGGGTGAGCGGCAGGCCGATCAGCAGCAGCCGGATGGGCAGGCTGCGGTTGGCCAGCAGCACCTGCCAGTTGGTGTTGGCCGCATCGCTGAACAGCACTATGACCAGGGTCAGCTCCGCCAGGAGCTTGATGCCGTCGCTGTCGATGGAGAGGGAGAGCAGCTCGATGCCGCCCGGCCCCAGCAGCCAGCCCATCAGCAAGAACAGCAAGGGGCCGTTGATAAGCCGGGATTCAAAGCGCCCGGCGATCAGGCTGTAGATGAGCAGGAAGGCGGCGATCACCGCCAGGTTCTGGTAAATCAGGGACGCGTCCATGCTGCCTCCTGTGGCAATGTGCCTGGGTGGGGATCAGTCGGTGAGACAGTCCGGGTCGAACACATACTCGCCATCGAGCCAGCGCAGGATCTCGTCGACGCAGGATTGGTCGCGAAACGGCAGGTAGCGAGCCTTGAGGTGAGTCACCTGCTCAGGGGTCAGCTGGGCCAGCCCTATGTCCTGAAACAGCGGCAGGTCAGCCTGGATCATGGCGGAGATCTGCGGGCCGCAGGTGGCGTTGAGGGAGGCGTGCAGCGCCTTGTCCGGGTCGTACTGCTTGCCGAGCCGGTAGCTCATGGGCAGGGTGGCCAGCGGCAGGGCCGACAGCGCCGCCTGTTTCATGGGGTTGACCGCATGGCCGTTCACGAGATCCGCCAACTCCGCCGGGCGGTTTTCGAAGGCGCGCAGGTGCAGGAAGCTGCTGGCCTTGCTGCCGTCGTTGACCGGGTAGTTGTCCCACAGAAACGGCTTGCGGTGCAGCCACTCGGCCGCCTGGCGCAGGTGGGCCGCCGGGTACTCGCTGGAGCAGACCTTGGGGCCGGTCCAGAAGATGTCGATGCGCCGATCCAGCCCCTGCCCCAGATCCTGCAGATAGTGGGGGGGCATGGCGCCGAACACCTTCTCCAGCACAGGGTCCGTGCTGTAGTAGCTGGGGCAGAACAGCAGCCGGCCGGCACTGGTATGGGCCGCGATGTCGTGGGTGATGGTGAGCTGCCAGTGGGCAAGATCCGGGGTATCCCCCTTCATGTCGTCAAACAGGATCGCCAGGATGTCGGGCTTGAGCTCCTCCTCGATGAGCCGCACCTTCTCCAGCAGGGCCGGTCGCTGGCGGGCATAGTCGTGGTGGGCACCCATGGGGCTCAGCCCCACCCCGAAGGCGAGGCCGTTGTCGCGGCACTGGCGGGCGAGCTGGCGCAGTGCCTCGAGCTGGGCGGCAGGCCAGGGCTTGGCCCAGTGCTTGCGCAGATAGCCATCCTCTTTCGGGGCATAGAGATAGAAGCCGTAACCGTGGCGGGGCAGCCACTGGGCGTAGCGGGCGCGGGCTTCCCAGCTCCAGCCCTTGCCAAAGAAGCCCTCGATCACCCCCAGGTTGGGCGAAGGGGGTTGCAGGCCGGACAACAGGGTTTGGTAAGGCATAGATAACTCCCTTCTCGCAGAGGACGAGGCAGACGGCGATCAGACCGGATCTTCTTCCAGAAAACGCACCCCTATCTTGCGGGGTTCACCCTCTTCCATTTCGGCAACGGTCCAGATCAGCCCCTGCCATTCGACGTGGTCGCCGACCACCAGATTATCGCCCAACTGCTGTGCAATAAAATGGCCAAGGGTCTGATCCGCCACTTCGCTCACATCCAGCCCGTACAGCGGTGCCAGATCCACCAGCTTGGCGGCCGCCTCCAGCAGGAAGTCACCGAAGAAGCGGGGGCCCAGATCCTGCTCCGGCGCCTGGCTGAACAGCTGGCCGAGGGCAGGCAGGTCGCGCTCGTGGCCGATGACGCAGAGGATGTCGTCCGATTGCAGACAGGTACTGCCCGAGGGGTGCAGCAGCTCCTGCTCGCGGAACAGGGCGCAGATGCGGGTGCCCTTGGGCATGCGCAGATCCCGCAGCGGCGAGCCGATGCACCACTTCTCGTCGCTCAGGCGATAGACGAAGGTCTCCCACTGGCTGTCGAGATCGATCTCGAGCCCGGAGCGGTTGATGGGCGAGGGGGGCGCCGGCACTTCGACCCGGGCGAGGCGGGAGGCCAGCGGCAGCGAGCTGCCCTGCAGGATCAGCGAGACCAGCACCACGAAGAAGGCGACATTGAAGTAGAGTTGGGCATTGGGCAGCCCCGCCATCATGGGGAACACCGCCAGAATGATCGGCACGGCGCCGCGCAGCCCCACCCAGGAGATGAACCAGCGCTCGCGGGGGGCGAAGTTCTTGAACGGCAGCAGGCCGATCCAGACGGAGATAGGGCGGGCGAACAGGATCATCCACATGGCCAGCGCCAGCGCCGGCAGGGCGATGGGCAGCAGCTTGTGGGGGGAGGCGAGCAGCCCCAGCACCAGGAACATGCCGATCTGGCTGAGCCAGGTCAGGCCGTCCAGCACCGACAAGGTGGTGCTGCGGCTGCGCAGGGAGAGGTTGCCGAGCAACAGGCCGGTGAGGTAGATGGCCAGGATGCCGCTGCCACCCACCGCCGTGGTGAGGGCGAAGATGAGCAGGCCGCCGCTGACGGTCAGCAGCGGGTAGAGGCCGGGGGCCAGCCGGGCGCTGTTGATGAGCTTCCACAGCAGCCAGCCGGCGCCAAGGCCGATGCCGGCTCCCAGCCCGAACTGCTTGAGCAGTTGCAGCAGCAGAAAGCCGCCATCCAGCCCCTGCTGGGCGGTGGCCAGCACCTCGATCAGGGTGACGGTGAGAAACACCGCCATGGGATCGTTGCTGCCTGACTCTATCTCCAGGGTGGCGCTGACCCGCTCGTTGAGGCTGCGCCCGCCGAGCAGGGAGAAGACCGCCGCCGCATCGGTGGAGCCGACGATGGCGCCGATCAGCATCCCCTGCAGCAGGTTGAGGTCAAACAGCCAGGCGGCGGCGAGGCCCGTGAGGCCGGTGGTGATGGCCACCCCGACCGTGGCCAGCGACAGGGCGGGCCAGAGCGCGACCCGAAACGAGGAGACCCGGGTGCGCATGCCGCCGTCCAGCAATATGATGGCGAGCGCCAGGTTGCCCACCAGGTAGGCGATGGAGTAGTCGGCGAAGTGGATGCCGCCGGGGCCGTCCTCACCGGCCAGCATGCCGACAGCGAGGAAGATCACCAGGATGGGGATACCGAGACGGGAGGAGAGCGCGCTCAACAGGACACTGGCACCCACCAACAAGGCCGCGACGAGGAAGAAACTGTTGATGGTGACGGCATCCAATGGCGAACTCCTTCTGTCAAAATGCAAATCAGGCACATTATATGCAGTTTGACCGGCTCCGTGTGGCTTAATTGTGCATTTATTTGCAGTTTTTTACATTTTCAGTGCGATTGCTGCGAAGGGTTCTGGCCATCAAAAGGGGGTCAGCGGGGTGATCAGAGCGGTCGGCAACGTGATGATGTTCACAAAACGGACACTTGAGGGAGAGGCGGGCGCCGCAGCGGGCAGCAAACGGCAGGGGCCCACGCCGGGCCCCTGCTGACCGAGGTCGTCAGTCGTCCTCGTCGTCCTTCACTTCCCGGATCTTGTCCTTGTAGCGGGGCAGCTCTTTCTCCAGCCGCTTCATGTCCTTGATGGCGTTGAGAAACAGGCCGAGCAGGAAGAGCAGGGGCAAGCCTATCCAGAGCCAGAGGTTCATGTGCTACTCCTTTCGTCGGTGGCCAGGGTGACATAGCGGGCCAGGATCTCGTCGAGGTTGGCCAATATGGTCGCCTTGCCTTCAATATCCGCCTGTTGCAGGCAAAGTGCCAGCGCCGCCGGGTCGAGCCGCTGCTCGCGGGACTCAGGCGCAAAGCTGAGGTGCCAGGGCTCGTAGGCGACGCCGCTGCCGGCATCGGCCGGCTTGGCATAAGGCAGGAAGAAGCCGAAGTCGTTCATGCGATCCTCCAGCCATTCGCTCAAGTCGGCAAACCAGCCTCCCTCTTCATACTCCCAGGGCTCCAGCGCCAGTTTGGTGCCGGCGGGCAGACAGTCCGGGTCGTAGATGTCGAGGTCGGTGCCCCAGTGGTGACGGCTGGTGCCGGGCAGGGCGCTCCAGTGCAGGATGGCGTGCAGCCGCTCCTCGTCACTCAGGTGCAGGGCGTCGATGGGCTGGCTATGGGCATCGAGCAGCGGCCGCTCGCCGCGCCACTTGCCGTTCCAGATGGCGAGCTGGCGCTCGAAGCCCCGCCAGCTGGAGGCGGGCTGCAGGTTGAAGCCGGCGTGGGCGGCGGCCACCTGCATGTCGTTGAAGGCCGCCGCGGTGGCGGCCGTCAGCCGGTGTGGGCCTTGCCCCACCAGGATGAGGTGACCCTCATCCTGGCCCAGCAGCTGATCCTGGGTCATACCAGCAACCTCGCGAGCACCCCTTGGTACATGTCGGCCAGCAGATCCAGATCGTCCGCCTTCACGCACTCGTTCACCTTGTGGATGGTGGCGTTGACCGGGCCCAGCTCGATCACTTCCGCCCCGGTGGGGGCGATAAAGCGCCCATCGGACGTTCCCCCCGTGGTGAGCAGGGCCGGCTGCTGGCCGTTCACCGCCTCGATGGCAGAAACCGCCGCCGCCAGCAGCTTGCCGGTGTCGGTGAGGAAGGGCTGGCCGGAGAGGGTCCACTTGATCTGGTAATCGAGACCGTGCCGCTCGAGCAGGGCTTCGACCCGCTCGCGGATCGCGGCATCGGTGAGCTCGGTGCTGAAGCGGAAGTTGAACTGGACGTGCAGTTCGCCGGGAATGACGTTGGAGGCACCGGTGCCCGCCTGGATGTTGGCGATCTGGAAGCTGGTGGGAGGGAAGTAGGCGTTGCCCTGATCCCATTCGATGGCGGCGAGCTCGGCCAGCGCCGGGGCCGCCTTGTGGATCGGGTTGTCCGCCAGATGGGGATAGGCGACGTGGCCCTGCACCCCGCGCACCAGCAGATCGCCGGTGATGGAGCCGCGCCGGCCGTTCTTCACCACGTCCCCCACCACGGCGGTAGAGGAGGGCTCGCCGACGATGCACCAGCGGATCTTCTCGTTACGGGCCTCCAGGGTGTCGATCACCCGGGTGGTACCGTTGATGAAGGGCCCCTCCTCGTCGGAGGTGATGAGGAAGGCAATCGACCCGGCGTGATCCGGATACTCGGCCACGAAGCGCTCGACCGCCACCACCATGGCGGCCAGCGAGCCCTTCATGTCGGCGGCGCCGCGCCCGTACAGCACGCCATCCTGGATGGTCGGCTCGAACGGCGGGGTGTGCCATTTGTCCAGCGGGCCGGCGGGCACCACGTCGGTGTGGCCGGCGAAGCAGAACAGCGGCCCCTCGCTGCCGCGGCGAGCCCAGAGGTTGGTGGTGTCTTCGAACACCATGGGCTCGATGACGAAGCCGAGCTTGGCGAGGCGCTCCGCCATCAGGGTCTGACACCCTTCATCCAGCGGGGTAACGGAGGGGCGGCGGATCAGATCCTTGGCCAGTGCGATGACATCCGACATCGTTTTTCCTTAACGAGAGAAGAGGGATTGGTAGTGATCGGCCTTGAAGCCCAGAGTCAGCTCGCCGTCTTGGTCCAGCAGCGGGCGCTTGATCATGGCCGGGTGCTCCAGCAAGAGGGCGCGGGCCTTGGCGGTGTCGAGCCCCTGCTTGGCCTCCTCCGGCAGGGCGCGAAAGGTGGTGCCGCGGCTGTTGAGCAGCGCCTCCCAGCCGAGCTGGTCCAGCCAGCGGTCGAGGTCGGCCGGGTTCAGGCCGTCGGCCCTGTGGTCGTGAAAGCGGTAGTCGATGCCGGCCTGCTCCAGCCACTTGCGGGCTTTCTTGATGGTGTCGCAGTTCTTGATGCCATAGAGAGTGGTGGCCATGGGGAGTCCTTTGTCTGCGGGCATGGGCCCGGAAAGCCGAAACTTGAGTCCTGAAACGGGAAATCAAGAAGAGGCCCGATTCTGGCATTGTGGCGATCCCAAGGCAACGCCGATGCGCATGGGGGAGGTGAGGCGAGGCGCTGGTCGGGCCTGGGAAGAGGGGAAAAGTACCCGGCGCAGGATGCGCCGGTGGGCATCAGAGTTCGCTCTGGGTGCGACACCAGAGGTGCAGTTCGGATTCGAACCAGTTGAGCATGGCGTTGTTGTCGTCGCGACGATGGCGAATGAGGCTCACCTCGAAGGTGGGCAGGGCAAAGCGGGTCTCGTACTCCACCAGATCCAGCAGCGGCATCAGCGGACGCAGCACCCGGGCAGGGGAGGTGAGCAGCAGAGGCGCGCACGGCAGGATGAAGGGGGCGGCCAGAAAGCTCTGCACGATCAAGGGGGTGTGCCGGGTCATGCCGTGGGCGGCCAGCAGATCATCGACGATGCCCCCTTCGCTGCCGCGCGGGGCGACCAGCAGGTGCTGAGCCTGGGCGAAGGATTCGATGCACAGCACCTGGCCCTGCAGCGGGTGGCTGCGGTGGGCGGCGCAGATCAGCTTGTCCTCGAACAGCGGGATGCGGCGAAAACGGCCGGGCACCTCGTCCTGTTTGCTGATCACCATGCTGATGACCCC
Source organism: Aeromonas sp. FDAARGOS 1403 (assembly GCF_019047325.1). Taxonomy (NCBI): domain Bacteria; kingdom Pseudomonadati; phylum Pseudomonadota; class Gammaproteobacteria; order Aeromonadales; family Aeromonadaceae; genus Aeromonas; species Aeromonas sp. FDAARGOS 1403. The sequence goes on from NZ_CP077249.1 coordinate 2,525,765, forward strand.
TTCGTCGAGCTGGCTCTCGTAGTCCGCATTGAGCGGCACCATGTGGATGCGCAGGTTGGGCGCCTGCTGCTGCAGCCGGGCCAGCAGGCTTGGCATCATCACATACTCCACGTAGGTGTGGGCCCCGATGCGCAGCACCCCCTCGAACTGGGCGGGGTCGAGCTGCTCGGGGGAGCTGAAGGTCTGCTCGATGTCGCGCAGGATCTCCCGCAGCGGCAGCAGCAAGGCCTCCGCCCGGGCGGTGGGTTCCATGCCCTGGGGGGTGCGGATCAGCAGGGGATCGTCATAGAGCAGACGCAAGCGGGCCAGTGCCCGGCTGACGGCCGGCTGGCTCATGGCGAGTCGTTCGGCGGCCTTGGTGGTGTTGCGCTCCTCCAGCAGTGCCTTGAGCACCACCAGCAGGTTGAGGTCGACGCCTCGTAAATTCATTCTGTGCATAATGGAATACTAATAAATCATTTCCTTAAGCAGGGCCTTCACTTTAGTCTCATTTCCCGTCGATGGTCAGCATGAAGCTTGGGTAAATCAGCGATTTATGCAAACCCATGTTGTCCTGTTACCTCTTTCGCGTGGTGCCGGAGGTGGCAAGATTCGACAGCCTGAACTCTTTACTCTGGTCATCCAGAGCGTTGCTTGCTTAGTACCCGCCGTCTCGGCGGGTTTTTTTTGCCTGCGGTTCAGGAAAATGGGGCCCGAAGAAGTACAAAACGCGCCGGTGGGCGCGTTATGGTGAGGGGCTGAGCACTCAGGGCGCAACCGGCCACTGGTAGTCAAACACCTTGGCCCGCTCCCAGGGGGCGTCCGGCAGACTGGAGGAGAGGCCGGTATATTTGCCCACATCGTCCACCACGATGGCGGAGAGGATCGGCAACTGATGCTCGGTGCAGTACATGCGGATGCGTTGCAACAGGGTGCGCAGCTCATCCTGGCAATTCTCCAGCCCGGCCTGCCTGGCCAGCTTGGAGTAACGAATGGTGGTGCGTTCCTTTGCAGACTCGACGAGGATGTCCCATAGCTTGTAGTCGCAGGTCGTCATGCCTGCGGTGGCTCGGTCTGTCATAACTCTCTCCGGCGCGAAACGGTCTCTGTGTGTCGTTGCGCATCTTGGCCAGTTCACTGGCCCCTGACGTTGATCCAAAGCAAAAAAGCCTGAGGTTATTCGCCAGAACGCGTGGCAAAGGGATTCTAAAGGTTTGCTTTTAGTTTAAAAGACCGTTTTTTGTTAAGTGTGTAGCATTTTATTTTATCGAAGTGCGGTCAAGCCATCTTTCTTGACAGGGATCAATGGGAAAGCGCGGTCAGACCACTAGATTTCGCTCCTCGATAACTTTATCAGGAGTGAATATTTGGAACTCGTCTTCGTCTTGCTCGTCCTGCTGGCCGTGGTCTACGGCATCGTCAAGGATTACAACCCGCAGGCGGTGCTGGCACTGGCCGGCATGGCCATCTTCACCGTCGCCTACTGGCTGGGATTGCATCCCATTCTGCCCGCCGACAAGAGCACCGGCTTCGCCTTGTTCGACCTGTTCGAGGTGTTCAAGGGGATCTTCTCCTACCGGGCGGCGGGCCTCGGCCTCACCATCATGGCGGTGGCTGGCTTTGCCACCTACATGTCCCATATCGGCGCCTCCCAGTCGCTGGTGCGGGTGGCGGTCAAACCGGTGGCGGGCATCCAGTCCAGCTACCTGATGCTGGCCATCTGCTACCTGGTGGCGGTGTTCGTCTCCCTGTTCGTCACCTCCGCCACCGGCCTTGGCCTGCTGCTCATGGTCACCATGTACCCGGTGATGCGCAACCTCGGCATCAGCCCGGCCTCCGCCTGCGGCGTCATCGCCACCTCCCAGGCGTTCGAAATCGGCCCGACCCAGACCAATGCCATCTTCTCCGCCGGCCAATCCGGTATGGATCCCACCAGCTATTTCGTCGACTACCAGATCTGGCTGGTGGCCCCCATGTTGCTGGTGACCATGGTGCTGCACTTCTTCTGGCAGCGGCACTGTGACCGCCAGGATGGCTGGGATCCGGCCCAGCATCGGGGCGAGCACGCCGAGCTGGACGAGAAAGGGGCAGACGAGGTGCCCGCACCGACCTGGTACGGCCTGCTGCCCATCATCCCCTTCGTGTTGATGATGACCTTCTCCAAGTTGCTGGTGAGCGACATCAAGATGAGCGTGGAGGTGGCTATGCTGCTGTCGGTCTTTATCGGCATGTTGTGCGAGCTGCTGCGCACCCGCTCGGTGCGCAGCGCCTTTGCCGGGCTCTCCAGCTTCCTCGACGGCATGGGCAAGGTATTCGGCCCCGTGGTGGCGCTCATTGTCTGTGCCGAGCTGTTTGCCGAATCCCTCAAAGCCATCGGTGCCATCGATACCCTGCTGCACTCGGCCAGCAACGCCGGCATCGGCAGCGGCCTGATGACCCTGGTGATGGTGGGACTCATCATGGTGGCGGCGGTCATCATGGGCTCGGGCAACGCGGCTTTCCTGAGCTTCTCGACCCTGGCCCCCGCGGTGGCGGCCAAGTTCGGGGTGCCGGCGGTGACCATGCTGCTGCCGATGCAGCTCGCCTCCAGCATAGGCCGCACCGTCTCCCCCATCGCGGCTGTGCTGATCGCCTGTGCGGGCATCGCCAAGGTCTCCCCCTTCGTGGTGGTCAAGCGCACCTGCGTGCCCATGGCCGGCGCCCTGGTGACGGCGCTGACCCTCAACTATCTGCTGTTTATGTAAGCGGGTGGCGGACGACACGGGTCGTACGCCCCTTTCACTCGGCTGTCGGACGGGAGGCGTGCCCTCCCGTCCCAGGAGATGACAATGACAGACTCTCGCAACGCTTTTTCCCTGGACGCCTACCTGGCGGATCTGGCCCCCATCATCAACCTCGATTGCGGCACCCGCACCCCGGCCGGGGTGGCGACGGTAGCCGACATCATGACCGAGAAATATGAGGCCATCGGCTGGCAGGTGACCCGCCACCAGTTCGCCGCCGAGTGCGGCCCCTGCCTCGAGGCAACCAATGCGCCGGGGGCGGATCACTACGATGTGATGCTGGTGGGCCACATGGACACCGTCTTCCCCGAGGGGACGGCGGCCAAGCGCCCATTGAAAATCGAAGGCAATCAGGCCTTTGGCCCCGGCGTGTCGGACATGAAGAGCGGCCTGCTCTCCACCTGGTATGCCCTCAAAGGGATGGACCCGGCCGTGTTGGCCAGGCTCAAGGTGCTGGTCTGCTGCAACTGTGATGAGGAGATAGGCTCCCCCTGGTCCAAGGAGTGGCTGGTGGAGAAGGCCAGACAGAGCGGCTGCGTGCTGGTGGCCGAGGCGGCCCGCCCGAACGGGGATCTCATCAGCGCCCGCAAGGGCAATGCCAAGTACCGCATCACCTTCCACGGCAAGGCCTCCCACGCCGGCTCGGCGCTGAGCGAGGGGATCTCCGCCATCACCGAGCTGGCCCACTGGGTGCTCGCCATCAACCAGCAGGTCAACCTCAACACCGGCACCACCATGAACGTGGGGGTGGTGCAGGGGGGGACCGGCGTCAACGTGGTGCCGGACTTTGCCGAGGCGATCGTCGATCTGCGCTTCTGGAGCAATGACGAAGCGGCCGCCGTGCACGAGCGGCTCACCTTCATGGCCAACAACCCCTTCCTCGCCGGTTGCCGGGTCGAGGTGGATCGTCAGAGCTTCAAGCCGGCGATGCGCCCAAGCGGCGACACCGAGGCGTTGATGGCACTGGTGGAGGCGGCAGCGAAAGAGGAGGGGATCACCTTCAACTGGCTGGAGGCCGGTGGCGGCTCGGATGCCAACTTCACCGCCGCGGCGGGCGTGCCGTCGCTGGATGGCTTCGGCCCCATGGGGGGCGGCTTCCACTCGGAGGCTGAGTTCCTGCTGCTGGAGAGCATAGCGCCGCGCATCCGCCTGTTGCAGCGGATGCTGGGCAAGCTGGCAAGATAGGCAGCATGAAGAGCAAAACGGGAGGCCATCGCCTCCCGTTTTTTATCTGTTGTGCCGGTGCAGACCGGTCGAACGGAACTGCGTGCTACTCCTCACCCTCCAGCAGATAGGCGAGCTGCTCCTGACGGGCGACCTGCCAGCGCCCCAGCACCAGCGGCGCCGCAAAACCCGGGCCGTCGGTCACCATGGTGTGGTACTCCCCCTGCTCGCCGCAGGCATCAAAGCCTTGGGTGGCCGCCAGCTGCTGCAACTCGGCGAGGGTGGCTGCATCGAGTGTTCGTGCCACCCACTCGGGGGTCAGGACGCGGGTATCGACGCAGGAGAGGTGGGCGACGATACCGCGGGTCAGCAGATCCGCCAGCAGCGCCTCGCGGGAGAGTTGCCAGAGCGGTGTATGCACGGTGAGACCAAGCGGGCGACAGCGCTCGCGGATCCAGTTAGGCGCGCCGGCCACGCTGTCGATATCGCCGGTGACGACCCCATCCAGTTGCCACTCCTTCTTGAGCTTGGTCAGCGCCCGCTCATAACCGAGATCGAACGGCGCCTCTATGGTGACCAGCCGATGGGGCAGCCCGAGGGCCGCCGCCTGTCGACGCACTTGCGACAGGGGATGGGCCAGAAAGCGGGGCGAGGGAGGTGCAAAGGTCGCCAGTGCCACCACCTGATGACCCGCTTCACGGGCATGGCAGAGCGCCTGCATGGCATCCTTGCCGCCGCTCCAGAGCACGATGACGCGAGACATGGGGGAGATTCCGCAAAGAAAAAGAGGGGTCATGCTACCCAGAGTGCGGGCGGTTGGCAAAGCAGGAAGGTGAGCGAAAAGCACAGGCCCCCGAGCGGGGGCCTGTGGAACGGATTGCGCGGTGCGACCCCGTCAGAGCAGGATGCTGGTCAGGATAAAGCCCAGCGAGCAGGAGGTCACCACCCCGATCAGCCCCGGAATGATGAAGCTGTGGTTGATGATGAACTTGCCGATGCGGGTGGTGCCGGAGCGGTCGAAACCGATACAGGCCAGATCGCTTGGGTAGGTTGGCAGCACGAAGTAGCCGTAGCTCGCCGGCAGGAAGGCGATCAGCAGCTTGGGTTCGACCCCCAGCGCCAGCCCCATGGGGGCGATGGCGGTCAGCGCCGCGGCCTGGCTGTTTACCAGCTTGGAGATGAGGAACAGCACCAGGGCGTAGGTCCAGGGCTGGGCCTGTACCACGTGGGCCAGGGTCTCTTTGAGCAGCGGCATGTGTGCCTGGAAGAAGGTTTCGCTCATCCAGGCGACCCCGAACACGGAGAAGATGGCGACCATGCCCGCCTTGAAGACGGCGCCGTTGGCGATCTCGCCCGGCTTGACCTTGCAGCGCATCAGTATGATGGCGCCGGCGATCAGCATCATCATCTGGATCACCAGGTTCATGGAGAGCGGGCCTGTTTTCTCCTTGATGGTGAAGACCGGACGCAGACCTTCGTTGGCACCCAGCAGTACCACGGCAGCGATGGCGGCGAAGAAGATCCAAGTAGACCAGTAGGCCTCTTTCGGGAACTTGGTATTGAGCAGGGTTTCACCGCCGCCGTAGATGAAGGCGCGCTGCTCCGGATCCTGGATCTTGGCCTGGAACTCCTCGTCCTTGTCCAGATCCTTGCCACGGCGCAGGCTCCAGAGGGCCGCCACGATGACGCCGGTCAGGGAGGAGGGGATGGCGATCATCAGGATGTCGAGCAGACCGTAGGCCTGACCGATGCCGTGACCGGCCGCCAGGATGGAGACCATGGAGACCACGGCCACCGAGACCGGCGAGGCGCAGATGGCCATCTGGGAGGCGACGGAGGCCACTGCCATCGGGCGCTCGGGGCGGATGTTCTTCTGCAGCGCGATGTCGGCGATGATGGGGAACATGGTGTAGACCACGTGGCCGGTGCCGCACAGGAAGGTGAGGGTCCAGGTGGTGAGCGGGGCCAGTATGGTGATGTATTGGGGGTGACGGCGCAGCAGACGCTCGGCCACCTGCATCATCAGGTTGAGACCGCCGGCGGTCTGCAGGGTGGCGGCACAACCGATCACCGCCAGTATGGTCAGCATCACCTGCACCGGCGGTTCGCCTGGTACCAGACCGAACACGAAGGTCAGCAGGAACAGACCGATGCCGCTGATGAGACCCAGCCCCATGCCGCCAAACCGGGTACCCAGCAGCAAGCAGCCGAGTACCACCAAAAATTCCATCAAGATCATTCCATTACCTCGCGTTATTTAATCCATGTAAGTGCTGTGTTGGGCGCATGGACCGGGATTGTCTGTTTTTTATTTAGCCCTAAAGGGTTAGTGGTTATTTTGCCTGCCACAAGGGGGCAAAAATTTGAGGTACTTCAATAACTCATCGCTTTTTGATTTAACGCCATAAAAACCACGTATTAACCCTTTTGTTATTTTATGGATAGCAGGTGGCATCGTATGGAGCTTGAAGGCGGGCAGGGTAGCAGGATAAAAAGGCGAGGGGAGCGGTTTGTTGCAAAAAAAGTGATTAATTGTGGCCAAGACAAGCCGGTGGCAGGGGAGCGGGCAACAAAAAGCCGACCCTGAGGTCGGCTTTGTCGGCAAAGTCCCGTAATCAGAACTCGGCGGTGCGTGGGGTACGCGGGAAGGGGATCACGTCGCGCACGTTGCCCATGCCGGTCACGTAGACCACCAGACGCTCGAAGCCCAGACCAAAGCCGGAGTGCGGCACAGTGCCGTAGCGGCGCAGGTCGCGGTACCACCAGTAGTCTTCCTTGTTCAGGCCCATCTCGGCCAGACGGGCATCCAGCACCTCGAGACGCTCTTCACGCTGGGAGCCGCCGATGATCTCGCCGATACCCGGGGCCAGTACGTCCATGGCGGCAACGGTTTTGCCGTCGTCGTTGAGGCGCATGTAGAAGGCCTTGATGTCTTTCGGGTAGTTCTTCACTACTACCGGTGACTTGAAGTGCTCTTCGGCCAGGTAACGCTCGTGCTCGGAAGAGAGATCGATACCCCAGGAGACCGGGAACTCGAAGCTCTTGCCGCAGTTCTTCAGCACTTCGATGGCGTCTGTGTAGTCAATCTGGGCGAAATCGGAGGCAACGAAGCGCTCCAGACGGCCGATGGCGTCCTTGTCCACGTGCTGGGCGAAGAACTCCAGATCGTCGCGGCGCTCGCTCAGCACGGCGTTGAAGACGTACTTCAGCATGGCTTCGGCCAGCGCGGCGTTGTCTTCCAGATCGGCGAAGGCCACTTCCGGCTCCACCATCCAGAACTCGGCCAGATGGCGGCTGGTGTTGGAGTTTTCGGCGCGGAAGGTCGGCCCGAAGGTGTAGACCTTGGACAGGGCGCAGGCATAGGTCTCGACGTTCAGCTGGCCGGATACGGTCAGGAAGGTCTCCTTGCCGAAGAAGTCCTTGTCGTAGTCCACCTTGCCTTGCGGGGTGCGCGGCAGGTTTTCCAGATCCAGGGTGGAGACGCGGAACATCTCGCCGGCGCCTTCGGTGTCGGAGGCGGTGATGAGCGGAGCCGCGATCCAGAGGTAGCCCTGTTCGTGGAAGAAGCGGTGAATGGCCTGGGAGAGGCAGTTGCGCACCCGGGTCACGGCGCCGACGATGTTGGTGCGGGCACGCAGGTGGCCCTGCTCGCGCAGGTACTCGATGCTGTGGCGCTTGGCGGACATGGGGTAGGTGTCCGGATCTTCGACCCAGCCCACCACCTTGACCTCGGTGGCCTGCAGTTCGAACGCCTGGCCGCTGCCCTGGGACTCGACCACGGTGCCGGTCACTTCGACGGAGCAAGCTGTGGTCAGACGCTGCACTTCATTCTCGTAATTGGCCAGGGTATTGGGGACGACGGCCTGTACCGGATGGAAACAGGAGCCATCGGAAACGGCCAAAAATGAGATCCCCGCCTTGGAATCACGGCGGGTCCGGATCCACCCTTTCACTGTCAGGGTGGTGCCGACCGAATACTTACCGGCCAGCACATCTACTACGGATGCGTGCGTCATCGAAATATTGTCTCCAGCTTGTTCTTGCAGCGCTATTTGCAACACTAGGGGTCTGGCCCGGGCACAGATGGCCCACCATGGCAGACTAAGCCGTTCATCTTACCCGCGCAGGTTTGATAAACAAGCAAAAATGTCGGACTCTGGGGGGGATTTCGGCGCCAATCACTTCATTGGCGGGCCTGCGGAACGGGGGATGGACGTGAAAGAGCGGCGACGGGGGCCGGACGGGCTGACACGGGTGTTGCGGGGGCTGGTGATCCTCTGCTGGGGCGGCTTTATCGTGCTGCTCTCCCTCTACCACTTCGCCCGGCCAGAGGTGGCCTACGGTTTTCTGGTCTATGGCGGGATCAAGGTGCGCCAGAGCTGGGATCCCCAGCTCACCCCCTGGCTGCTGCACGGGCTCTGGGGATGCTGCCTGCTGACCCTGGCGGTGCTGCTGGCAGAGCGTTGGCGCTGCCGGCGGCGGGAGGACACGGGGCGGGTGCACCTGGCTATCTTGCTGCTGATCCTCGTCGCCAGCCTGCTGTTCTACTACCTGGGCTAGTCTGCCGGCCCGGAGCGGTCGCGGCTGGAGGGCGCTTGCCCCGCCCGCGGCTGCTCGCCAGCGGAGCGCTTGCCGAGCTGGCGTTCCACGCTGTCGAGCATCTGGTTGTAGGCGAGCGCCACCCGACCAATCTCGTCCCCCTCATCCCCTTCCAGCCGGTGGCCGAAGTCGTGCAGATCGGTGGCCTCCTCCATGGAGCGGGTCAGCTGGTTGAGGGGGCGGACGATCCAGGTACGGATGACCCAGAGGGTGAGCAGCAGCCCCAGCCCGAAGATGACGGTGAGGCTCAGGGCCGAGGTGAGAATGTTCTGCTCGACCCGGGTAAACAGGGTGTCGAGGGAGTAATCAAAGCGCACCGCTCCCAGCACGGTATTCTCCGGCACCTGGTGGCAGCTGGTGCAATCGGTGCCGCGAAAATCCTTCTTGGCCAGCAGTGGGCGGGTCACCACCAGCTTGCTGTGCATGCCGTCGTGTACCACCTCCAGGCTCCCTTTACCCGCCAGTGCCAGCTCGTCGAACCTGTCCTTGGACTGCTCGTGCTCGCGGCCGGCCCCGTACTGCTTGCTCACCGCCTCGCTGCGCACGATGCGGGCATCCTCCACGTGAGCGTGTTCGAGAAACTTGTCGCGCAGGGTATCGCGGGCTTCCATCTTGCCGGTCAGCATCAGCATGTTGAGCCCATCGAAATAGGCTTCGGTCTGCTCGCGGCTCTGCTCCTTGATGAGGGTCAGAATGAGGTCGCGCTCGCGCACCGCCTGATAGGCCGCGGAAAACACCAGCACCATGGAGAAGATGAACAGCAGGAAGAAGTTGATTTTGGCAGCAATGGAGAGGCGCATGGGAACGGTACATCTGTTGGGTAAAACCCGCGCAGTCTACGCGTCTTGGCTGCCCGGGTCTGGTGTCTTGCTCACATTCTGATGAAAAAGATTCAAAAGACCCTGCCTGAGCGGCAGGGTCTGCGCTGTTGGCTCAGAACTCGCCGCTGTGGATGGCGGCGGCGATGGCGCCGGTCAGCACGGTCAACTGTGCCGGGCTGATGACGAAGGGCGGCATCAGGTAGATGAGCTTGCCAAAGGGGCGGATCCAGGCGCCCAGCTCCACGAACTTGCGCTGGATGCGCGCCACGTCCACCCGCTCCTTCATCTCCACCACCCCGATGGCGCCGAGCACCCGCACGTCGGCCACCGCCGGATGCAGGGTCAGTTCCACCAGCTCGGTGCGCAGCTGATGCTCGATGGCGCGCACCCGCTCAGCCCAAGGCGAGGCCAGCAGCAGTTCGATGGAGGCGTTGGCCACGGCGCAGGCCAGCGGGTTGCCCATAAAGGTCGGCCCATGCATAAAGACGCCAGCCTTCCCATCACACACGGTGCGAGCCACATGTTCGGTAGTGAGTGTGGCCGACAGCGTCAGGTAGCCGCCGGTAAGCGCCTTGCCCAGACACATGATGTCGGGGCTGATGCCGGCCCAGTCGCAGGCAAACAGCTGGCCGGTGCGGCCAAAGCCGGTGGCTATCTCGTCGGCAATCAAGAGCACGCCGAACTCGTCGCACAGGGCGCGCACCCACTGCAGGTAGCGGGGGTGGTAGAAGCGCATACCGCCGGCGCCCTGCACTATGGGTTCGAGCACGATGGCGGCGATCTCCTCGTGATGGTCCGCCATCAGGGTGGCCAGCTCCACCACGCAACGCTCGTCCCACTCGGCGTGGAAACGGCAGCTGGGGGCCTCCACGAAATGGTGCTCGGGCAGGAAGCCCTTGTAGAGCTCGTGCATCCCGCCATCCGGGTCGCACACGCTCATGGCGCCGAAGGTGTCGCCGTGATAACCACCGCGCAGAGCAACGAACTTGGCGCGAGGCGTCCCCTTGGCGTGCCAGTACTGCTGGGCCATCTTGAGCGCCACCTCCACCGCCACCGAGCCTGAATCCGCCAGAAACACCCGATCCAGCCCCTTTGGAGTGATCGCCACCAGCTTGCGGCACAGATCGACGGCGGGGGCGTGGGTGAGGCCGCCAAACATCACGTGGGACATCTTGCCGAGCTGGGCGGTGGCAGCCGCGTCCAGTTCCGGCACCTGATAACCGTGCACGCAAGCCCACCAGGAGCTCATGCCATCCACCAGCTCGCGGCCGTCGCTGAGGGTGAGGGTTACCCCCTTGGCACTGGCCACTTCATAGCAGGGCAGAGGATGGGTGAGGGAGGTATAGGGGTGCCACACATGGTGTAAATCGAATTCTTGGTTGGTCATTTGTTGTTCTGTTGTCAATTGGTTTGATCTGGTCGGTGTTGACAGTCTACGCGCGCTCTCTACACTAGCCAACAATTTCAGCCACTTGGCCCTGCGCGCATCTCTGTTCGCCCGGGCCAGGTGGCGGGTTTTGCGCTTCTCTCTTGCAAGGACCTTTTGCAAAGAGGTCTTGCAAGCAAGGCGGCGCAGGATCCCACCAATAACAACCGGAAGCCATGTATGAATGCTCTCACCGCGGGCGGTCACGCCCTTCGTCACGACTGGACCCTCGCCGAGGTTCAGGCCCTGTTTGCCCTGCCATTCAACGATCTGCTGTTCCAGGCCCAGACTGTGCACCGTACCCATTTCGATCCGAACGAGGTGCAGGTGAGCACCCTGCTCTCCATCAAGACCGGTGCCTGCCCGGAGGATTGCAAGTACTGTCCCCAGAGCGCCCGTTATCACACCGGCCTTGAGGCCGAGCGGCTGATGGAGGTGGAGAAGGTGCTGGAGCGGGCCCGCGAAGCCAAGGCCAACGGCTCGTCCCGCTTCTGCATGGGGGCCGCCTGGCGCAACCCCAAAGAGAAGGACATGCCCTATATCCTGCGGATGATCGAGGAGGTACGCGGGCTCGGCATGGAGACCTGCATGACGCTGGGGATGCTCACCGCCGATCAGGCGGCGCGTCTCGGCGCCGCCGGCCTTGACTACTACAACCACAACCTCGACACCTCGCCTGAGTTTTACGGCGACATCATCACCACCCGCACCTATCAGGACAGGCTCGACACCCTGGAGCATGTGCGCGGCGCCGGCATGAAGGTCTGCTCCGGCGGCATCGTCGGCATGGGGGAACAGGCGAAAGACCGTGCGGGCCTCCTGATGGCGCTTGCCAACCTGCCGCGCCACCCGGAGAGCGTACCCATCAACATGCTGGTCAAGGTGAAGGGAACGCCGCTGGAGAACCAGGAGAACCTGGATCCGTTCGAATTTATCCGCACCATCGCCGTGGCACGTATCATGATGCCGGCCTCCCACGTGCGCCTCTCCGCCGGGCGGGAGAAGATGAACGAGCAGATGCAGGCCATGTGCTTTATGGCGGGGGCCAACTCCATCTTCTACGGCTGCAAGCTGCTGACCACCCCCAACCCGGACGAAAACAGCGACATGCAGCTGTTCAAGCGCCTCGGCATTCGCCCCGCCCAGCGGGCCCAGAAGCCGGATCAGGTTCAAGAAGAGGAGCTGCTGGCCGAGGTGAGCCGCCAGAGCGAGCCCACCGAGATGTTTTATGACGCCACCCGCCCCCGTGCCGGGGCCGCGCGGTCATGACGGGCCCCGCAGTCACGGGCCCCTTCGGGTTGAGCGCAGCGCTGGCCGAGCGCGAGCAGGCGGGCCTGCTGCGCAATCGCGTCGCCACCGACGGCGCGAGTGGCGGGCGCCTCAAGGTTGGGGGGGGCGATTACCTCAACTTTTCCGCCAACGACTATCTGGGGCTGGCTGATCACCCCGCCATCAAGGTCGCCTTCCAGGAGGGCATCGAGCGCTATGGTGCGGGCGCCGGTGCCTCGCCTCTGGTGACCGGTTACAGCCGGGCCCACCAGCAGCTGGAAGAGACGCTGGCCGAGTGGCTCGGACTGGAGGCGGTGCTGCTGTTCAACTGCGGCTTCTCCGCCAATCAGGCGGTGCTCAAGGCCCTGCTCGGCAAGGAGCATCTGCTGTGGCAGGACAAACTCAACCACGCCTCCCTGCAGGAGATGGGCAGTCAGCTGCCCTGCAAGATGAAGCGCTTCTGTCACAACGACATGGCGGCCCTTGAGCGTCAGCTTGAACCAAACCGGGGGCTTATCGTCTCGGAGGGGGTGTTCAGCATGGACGGGGATCAGGGCCCCTGGCGCGAGCTTAGCCAACTGGCCGCCCAGAGCGGCAACTGGCTGATGATCGACGATGCCCACGGCCTCGGTGTGCTGGGGCCGCAAGGGCGCGGCACCCTGGCGGCCCAGGGGGTGAACCCGGCCGGCGTGCACATCCAGATGGGCACCTTTGGCAAGGCGCTCGGGGTGGCCGGCGCCTTTGTGGGCGGCAGTCGCGAGCTGGTGGCGTATCTGGTCAACTTCGCCCGCCACTACGTCTACAGCACCCATATGCCGGCGGCCCAGGCCTGCGCCGTACGCCAGAGCATCGCACTGGTGCGTGCCGCCGACGAGGCCCGTGCCCATCTTGGTGAACTCATCACCCGTTTCCGACAAGGGGCACAGGCGCTGGGTTGGCAGCTGGGTGACAGCAATACCCCCATCCAGCCGCTGCTGGTGGGGGAGAGCAGTGCTGCCCTGCAACTGGCCGAGCGGCTGCGGGGGCGCGGCGTCTGGGTGAGTGCCATCCGTCCGCCCACGGTACCGGTTGGCACGGCGCGCCTTCGCATCACCTTGAGCGCCGCGCACCGCGCTGAGGACGTGGATCGGCTGCTCGATGCCCTCGGTCCCTGCCAGGCCATCGACGAGAGAGGAGGCGCCCATGCTCCATGAGCGTTTTCAGGCGGTGGACAAGGCCCAGCTTGCCCGCCGTTTCGGCGCGGCGGCCCGTCACTACGATGCCCACGCCAGCTTCCAGCAGGAGGTGGGGCAGGCGCTGCTGGTGCGGATGAGCGCGGCGGGTATGCATGAGGGGGGGGGCGTCTGCGGCCTGGATCTCGGCTGCGGCACCGGCTTCTTTCTGCCGGCTCTGGCCGGGCTTTGCTGTGAGTTGACCGGGCTGGATCTCGCCCCCGGCATGCTGGCCCAGGCGGCCCTTCGCGGCAGCGGCGCCCGCCTGCTGTGCGGCGATGCCGAGCAATTGCCCTTTGCCGACGAGACGTTTGACTGGGTCTTCTCCAGCCTGGCCTTGCAGTGGTGCGAGCGACCGGCCCAGGCCTTTGCCGAGCTGCACCGGGTGCTCAAACCCGGCGGCCGGCTGCTGTTCTCGACTCTCTTGGCCGAGTCGCTCTGGCAACTGCGTGAGGCCTGGCGCACGGTTGACGAGTGTGATCATGTCAATCGCTTCCTCAGCCTGCCACAATTGCAGCATGCCATCGCCGCCGGCGGTTTTGTCGCCCCTGCGCTGGAGAGCCTGACCTGGTCGCTCGGCTACCCCGAGCTCAACGGCTTGCTGCGCGATCTCAAGGGGATCGGCGCCAGCCAGGTCAATGACGAGCGTCATACCGGCCTTGGCAGCCGTCAGCGCTTGTTGCGTCTGAGCCAGGCCTATGAGGCCCATCGTCAGCCGGACGGTCTGCTGGCCGCCAGTTATCAGGTTTGCCTCGGCCAGCTGATCCGCCGTTAACCGGCGGTCTTGGCCGAGAGAATTGAGCTGCGGTGCCCCGCCATATCGAGCCCGGGCACCTGCGCCCTATTGAGGAGTCATCATGGTCAAATCCTTCTTCGTCACCGGCACCGATACCGATGTGGGCAAGACGCTGGTCGCCCGCACCCTGCTGCTGGAGTTCGCCGCGCACGGCATCCGCTGCGCCGGTTACAAGCCTGTCTCCGCCGGCTGTGCCCGCACCCCGGAGGGACTGCGCAATCTGGACGCTGTGCTGTTGCAGGAGGCGGCGAGCCTGCCGCTGCCCTACGATCTGGTCAACCCCTACGCCTACGAGCCGCCCATCGCGCCCCATATCGCCGCCAGCGAAGCGCGCGACGCCATCACCCTGAAGGGGTTGTCGGACGGGCTGCGCCAGATTGAACAGGCGGGGGCCGAGCTGGTGGTGGTGGAGGGGGCGGGGGGCTGGTTCCTGCCACTCGATCGCAAGCACCTGCTGTCGGACTGGGTCAAGCAGGAGAACATGCCGGTCATTATGGTGGTGGGGGCCAAACTGGGCTGTCTCAACCATGCCCTGCTCACCTTCGCCGCCATTCGCAACAACAACCTGCCGGTGGCGGGCTGGGTCATCAACCGGCTGCACGGCTCCATGAGCCACTATCAGGAAAATCTGGACACCCTGCGGGGCTTGCTGCCGGCCCCGTTTTTAGGTGAAATACCCTTTGTAAACAATCCGCTCGAGGCTGATCTGCGCGGGCGACTCGACATTTCGCCCCTGCTCTGAATCCGACATTCAGCGAACATTCATAGAAACTGTCTATTATGCGTGACAGGTGTGGCCCGGCCGGCAGCGAACTGGTGACGGGCCACGCATCCATATCTCACAAGGAGTCAATATGAAGCGAATTATGCTATTCCTGGTGACCAACCTGGCCGTCATGCTGGTGCTGGGGGTGGTACTCAATATCCTGTTCTCGGTTCTGGGGATCAACAAGTCCAGCATTTCCGGTCTGTTGGTGTTCTGTGCCGTGTTCGGTTTTGGGGGTTCCTTTATCTCCTTGCTGATGTCCAAGTGGATGGCCAAGCGCAGCTATGGCGTCCAGGTCATCGAGCAACCCCGCAACGAGACCGAGCACTGGCTGGTGAGCACCGTGGCCCGTCAGGCCCGTGAAGCGGGCATCAAGATGCCGGAAGTGGGGATCTACGACTCCCCCGAGATGAACGCCTTCGCCACCGGCGCCCGCCGCGACGACTCCCTCGTCGCCGTCTCCTCCGGCCTGCTCTACAGCATGAGCCGTGACGAGGCGGAAGCCGTGCTGGCCCACGAGGTGAGCCACGTGGCCAACGGCGACATGGTGACCCTGACCCTGATCCAGGGGGTGGTGAACACCTTCGTGATGTTCTTCGCCCGCATCGTGGCTGGCGTCATCAGCAACTTCTTCAGCTCCAACAACGAGGAAGAGAGCAGCAGCACCGGCGGTTTTGCCTACATGATCACCGTGTTCGTGCTGGAGATGGTGTTCGGCGTGCTGGCCTCCATCATCGTCATGTGGTTCAGCCGTCAGCGTGAATTCCGCGCCGACGCCGGCGCCGCCAAGCTGGCCGGTCGCGACAAGATGATCGCCGCCCTCGAGCGCCTCTCCCGCGGTGCCGAGCCGCAGCTGGAAGGCTCCATGATGGCGTTCGGCATCAACGGCAAGCGCTCCATGAGCGAGCTGTTCATGAGCCACCCGCCCATCGAGCAGCGCATCGCCGCCCTGCGCGGTTAAGCGAAAGTGCCAATGAAAACGGCTGCCCTCGGGCAGCCGTTTTGCTTTGTGCGCTTTGCGCTACAGCTTGAAGTGGGCCATCTCCTGGCGCAACAGCCGTGACAGCTGCTTGAGCTTGGCCGCCTCCTGCGAGACGTGGCGGGCGGCATCCCCCGACTGCTCGGAGAGGGAGGTGATGTTACCGACGGTGGAGACCACCTCGTTGGCGGCAGTGGACTGCTCGCGCAGGGTGTGGCTGATCTCCCCCATCAGGCCGGTCAGGTTGGAGGCGTGATCCTGGATGCTGGCGATGGCCGCGCCGGTCTGGCTGGCCAGGCTCACCCCGCGGGAGACGTTGTTGACCGTGTTCTCCATGCTGCGGATGGAGGCGTCCGCCCCGCTCTGAATTTTGCCGATCATGCCGGTGATCTGCTGGGTGGAGGCGGCCGATCGGCTGGCGAGGTTGCGCACCTCGTCGGCCACCACCGCAAAGCCGCGCCCCTGCTCGCCGGCCCGGGCTGCCTCGATGGCGGCGTTGAGGGCCAGCAGGTTGGTCTGATCGGCGATGCCGCGGATCACCTCGATGATCTCCGAGATCTGCTGGGTGTGGCTGTTGAGATCCGCGATGCTGCTGGCGGCGTTGGAGACGGTGTCCGAGATGCTCTGGATGCTGTCGAGGGTCTGCTTGATGACCCCGGAGCCCTCTTCCAGGGTGTTGGCGGAGATCTTGCTCAGCTCGTCGGCATGGGTGGCGTTGTCCGAGAGGTGGCTGATGCTCACCACCAGCTCCTCGATGGCGGCCGCCATGGTCTGGGTACTGGTCTGCTGGGAGGTGGCGAACTGGGCGGTCTGCTCCGCTATCTGGGCGATGCTGTCGGCCGAGCCTGAGAGCTCTTCGCTGGAGTGGGAGACCTGGGCGATGATCCCCTTGAGGGTGCTCTGCATGGTGGCGAGCAGGCCGATCAGGCTCTCCTTGGCGCCGGCCGGCACCTTGATGGGCTGGGAGAAGTCCCCCTCGGCCAGGTGGTTGAGATCGCTTCTGAGCTGATCGACCGAGGTGCCGACCAGGTCAATCAGCGCCTTGTAGGTGCGCCAGAGGAAGAACATCAACACCAAGCCGAGCGCGATGAACAGGTAGCGCAGCATGGCGGACTGGCTGGTGGCGTCATCCACCGCCTGCTGGGTGCGGGTCTCCATCATGACGTAGAAGTCGTCGATGGGGGACATGATGCGCCCCTTGTTCTGGTGATAGGCCTTGTCATGCATCATGGCGATGGCCTTCTGCTGGTTGGCGGCCAGATCGCCATCGGTCTGCTGCACCAGCTTGAAGGCGGCCACCTCGGTGTTGACCAGGGCATCCGAGTTGTTCTTGGCCTCGTTGAGTTTGGCCAGCTCGCCCTCGGTAAAGCCGGCATCCTTCATGAGATCGATGAGGCCGCGACGCACCTGGCTGTCGGGCCGCGGGTTCTGGCCGTTGGCGGCGACGAAGTCCCAATAGATGCGGTTGTAGCCCTGCGGCCGGTTCTGTTCCCCGTTGCGAATGGCCAGGATCCGCATGTACTGCTGTTCGTAGGCGGGATCCTTGGTGATCACGTAGGTGCGGCCGAGGCGGGTCAGATCGTCGGAGGATTGCCGCAGTTCATCGGCCAGCAGATAGGATTGGTAACGTTGCTGATAGCTCTGTTCCATCTGTTTTCCCGACCAGCTGTAGGCGAAAAACACCAGCGACAGCAGGATCAGGGTGATGACTGAGAGCAGCAGATTGAGCTGAAAGGCGGGTCTGTTCTGTTCCATGGTTTGAGCGTCCTTATTCTCACCGATAACCCCCTTTGTCACGCGGCGAAGGCCGGTACTTCTGTGGGGTTTTATTGTTGTTGCAGTGAGTATAGGAGCGCTCTTCGCCAAGGCTGCGGCGGGTCGGCGAAAAGGTGCGAGAAAGGAGGCGCGAAGGCAAAGGAGGGGAAAAGCGCGGTCGGGAGCATGCTCCCGGCCGGCGGTATTATTGTGTCTCGATCACCTTATTTGATGACGATGTCGGTGAGGGGGACGGCGCAGCAGGTGAGGATCTTGCCCGCGGCCCGCTCGGCGGCGGTGATGGCCGGGGCATCGGGGTGATCCACTTCACCCGAGACCAGGGTCTGCTTGCAGCTGCCGCAGATGCCGGCGCGGCAGCTCCAGGGCAGCTCCACCCCCTGCTTGTGGGCCTGATCCAGCACGGTGCCCTGATTGTTGCCGGCAAACGCCTGCTCGCCGATGCGCAGCTGCACCGCCTGATGGGGGCGGGAGAGGGAGAGGATGGCGCCGCCAAAGCTCTCCTGGCGGATCCGCCCGGCCGGCACGCCAAGGGCGGCCAGTCTGGTGGCCGCATCGGCCATAAAGCCGTGGGGGCCGCAGATAAACACTTCCCGCTGTTGCAACCCTTTGATCTGTTTGAGGTGAACCTCGTCCAGCCGCCCCTTGAGCCCCTGCCAGTGCGTATCAGGCTGGCTCAGGATCAGGGTGAGGGTCATCCCCTGCTGCGCCAGGGTGTGCAGCTCGCCGGCGGCGGGAATGTCCGCCTCACTGCGGCACAGGTGCATGAAGTGCACGTCGCCGAGTTCACCGCGCAAGCCTAAGGTGCGGGCAATGGAGAGCATGGGAGTGACCCCCGAGCCGGCCGAGAGCAGCAAGAGATTGCGATCCCGGCCCAGATGAAATTCGCCGGCTGGGTTGGCGGCCAGCAGACGGTCACCCGGTTGCAGCTGCTGGTGCAGCCAGTGGGAGATGCGGCCGCCCCCCACCTTCTTGACGCTGATGCTGTAACGCTCCGGCTGCTCCGGGGTGGAGCTCAGGGTATAGCGGCGCTGCAGGCGCTCGCGCCGCAGACCCAGGCCAATGTCCAGGCTGATGGGCAGGTGCTGGCCAGGCAGATAGTCGGGCAGGGGCTCGCCATCGGCCGCCTCGAACCAGAAGGTCTCCAGATCCCGCGCCAGCGGCTCGCGGGCCACGCACACCAGCTCCCTTTTTTTCGGGGCCGCGTTGGGGTAGACAGGTGCGCGGGCGCGCTCCAGCACCTCTATCTCGCTGCCCGCCTCAATCCAGCCCTCGTTGAGGGCCACCAGGTTCTGACCGAAGTAGACCTCGCCATCCTCGCCGCGCCGGTAGCGGGTGAGGGTGGCCAGCGGTTCTTTCAGGGCATTGAAGCGATCCGTGCCCGGCTCCACCGTGGTCATGATGCAGCGGCTGCAGGGCTTGGCGACCAAGAACTCCACCTCGCCGATGCGGATCCGCTTCCAGCCGTCCTCCTCGAAGGGGAGGGTGCCGCTCGCTACCAGGTTGGTGCGAAACTGGCTCATCTGGTGCAGTGCATCGGATCTCAGGTTGAGATCTTCCAAAGAGGCCTGGCTTATCAGCAGCAGGGGGTAACCGTCGGCAAAGCTGACCCGGGTGCCGGTCTTCTCCCGAAAGCGGGCGGACTCTTCGCCAAGCCAGAGCAGCTGCACCGGCTCCCCCGCCACCTTGCTCAGCCACGCATCGGCCTGGGTGTGGGTGTGCAGGGCGTTGAAGCTGTCTTTCCAGACGCCGGTGGCCCGGGGCGCGCGGCTGAACTCGGTCTCTTGCAGGGTGAGCGGCTCGAAGCCCGGATAGCGCAGCTGCAGGCCGCCCTCGATGGGGGTGGCCACCACCTGCTGCAGCTGGGGATGGGTGCGGGCGGTGATGAAGCTGCCGTCCGGTTTGACCACCATGTAGCGGCGATCCCCCTGCAGTCCCTCTTCGGTGACCAGGGCGCGGGTCAGTGGCATGCCTGCCGTCGACTTGATGGGGTAGAGATGAATGCTGGCGAGTGTGGGCATGGCCGGGTCCTTGTGCGATGGCGGTTCCAGTGCAGGAGAGAAGCGGGCGAGCCCCGTTCCGTGCAGCAATGGTTGCAGGGATGGCGTTCACCCGGGGTGGCCGACGATGCGGTGTCGCTTGCGGGGCGTGAGCCCGAGCGGAGTTCCTGCAGACGGGCAAGATGTTACACGGGTCACGTTGTGCACTCCATACCTCATAAAGTGCAACATTTTTTGATCCTGATCCGTCATTCAGTACAAAAATCAGTCCATTATCGAGTCAGCTTCCAGTTTCTGACGCTTTCGCTTCTTCCCTCTCCGGCCACCGTCCGCTTCGGTTAAACGGTATCAAGTGCATTCGGATGGGGCCTGTCACCCAAAAAGAAGAAAGCAATGTATGAGCAAACAACTGGATATGACCCCACCGCCGGATCTCTCCCAGAAGACGGGAACAGGCCCGGTCCGTACTCGGCTACCCGTTTGGCGGCCGGCCCTGCCACCTTGCAACCATGCCTGCCCGGCTGGCGAGAACATCCAGGCCTGGCTTGCCCTGGCTGAAGCGGGCCGCTTCGAGGCGGCCTGGCAGACCCTCATCGAAGAGAATCCCCTGCCTGCAGTCCACGGGCGGGTCTGTTATCACCCCTGCGAAAGCGCCTGCAACCGGGCCCAGGTGGATGATGCCGTCTCCATTCATGCCATCGAACGCTTTCTCGGCGACGAGGCGCTGGCCCGGGGCTGGCAGCCTGCAACCCCTGCGCCCGCCAGCGGCAAGAAGGTGCTGATCATAGGTGCCGGCCCCTCCGGCCTCTCCTGCGCTTGGCACCTCAACCGGCTCGGCCATCAGGTGGAGATCCGCGAGGCGGGGCCGCTCGCCGGCGGCATGCTGCGCTTCGGCATTCCCGCTTACCGCCTGCCCCGCGAGATGCTGGACAGGGAGGTGGCCCGCATCGTCGCCGCCGGGGTGACGTTGACCCTCAACCACAAGGTGGAGGATGTGCTCAAGGAGCGCGACCAGGGGGGCTTTGACGCCGTCTTCATGGCCATCGGTGCCCATCTGGCCAAGCGGGTCGACATTCCGGCCCGAGAGGCGGGCAAGATCCTCGATGCGGTGAGCTTCCTCGAACAGGCCAGCCTGGCCGAGGAAAAAGGCTTGCCACCCCCCAAACTGGGACGGCGGGTGGCCATCTACGGCGGCGGCAACACCGCCATGGACGCGGCCCGCACCGCCCGCCGCCTCGGGGTGGATGAGGCGATGATCATCTACCGCCGCGACCGGGATCATATGCCGGCCCACGCCTTCGAAGCCGATGAGGCCGAGGAGGAGGGGATCAAGATCAACTGGTTGCGCACCATCCGTCAGCTCGACAACACCAGCATCGAGGTGGAGGTGATGGCGCTTGATGAACAGGGCAAGCCGGTGCCCACCGGCCAGTTTGAAACCCTCGAGGCGGACTCCCTCATTCTGGCGCTGGGTCAGGAGGTGGACCTGAGCGTGCTGGAGAGCATCCCCGGCGTGCGGGTCAACCAGGAAGGGGTGGTGCAGGTTGGCGAAAACCTGATGACGGACGTACCGGGCCTCTTTGCCGGCGGTGACATGGTGCCTTCCGAGCGCACCGTCACCATCGCCACCGGCCACGGCAAGAAGGCGGCGCGCCACATGGATGCCTGGCTGCGTGGTCGCCTCTACCACAAGCCGCTCTCTTATCCGCTGGTTGGGCCCGAGCAGTTGCAGCTCTGGTTCCAGACCCATGCCCCTGCCAGCAGCCAGCCGGTCAAACCGCCCTCGGCGCGGGACGACTTTGGCGAGATCATCGGCGGACTGGACGAGACGGCGGCCCGCTATGAGGCGGCTCGCTGCTACTCCTGCGGTAACTGCTTCGAGTGCGACGGCTGCTATGGCAGTTGCCCCGAGCAGGCCATTGCCAAGCTGGGGCCGGGTCTGGGGTATCAGGTGGATGCCGAGCGCTGTACCGGCTGCGGTGCCTGCCACGACCAGTGTCCCTGCCACGCCATCGAGCTGCGCCAACCGGAGGAGTCCCTATGAAACACGAACTGATCATGGTTGACGGCAACGAAGCCGCGGCCCGGGTGGCGTATCAGCTGAGCGAAGTGTGCGCCATCTATCCCATCACCCCGAGCTCGACCATGGCCGAGCTGGCCGATGCCTGGGCCGCCGAGGGGCAGACCAACCTGTGGGGCAACATCCCTACCGTGGTGGAGATGCAGAGCGAAGGGGGGGCGGCCGGTACCGTGCACGGCGCCCTGCAGGCGGGGGCGCTGGCCACCACCTTCACCGCCAGTCAGGGGCTGATGCTGATGCTGCCCAACATGTACAAGATCGCAGGCGAGCTGACTTCGGCGGTGTTCCATGTGGCGGCCCGATCCTTGGCAGCGCAGGGGCTGTCGATTTTTGGTGACCATCAGGACGTGATGGCGGCGCGCAGCACCGGCTTTGCCATGCTCGCCTCCGGCTCGGTGCAGGAGGCGCAGGACCTGGCCTTGGTCGCCCACAGCGTCACCCTGCAGTGCCGGGTGCCCTTTATCCACTTCTTTGACGGCTTTCGCACCTCCCACGAGGTGAACAAGATCACTGCGCTGCACAAAGATGAAATTCGGGCCCTTATCGACAACGACTGGGTGCGCGCCCACCGCGCGCGGGCCCTCAACCCGGATCATCCGGTGATGCGCGGCACCGCCCAGAACCCGGATACCTATTTCCAGTCCCGCGAGAGCGTCAACCCCTTCTACGAGGCGGTGCCGGCGCGGGTGCAGCAGTGCATGGATAGCCTCGGCGAGCTGACCGGCCGCCACTACCGGCTGGTGGAGTATCACGGCGCCCCGGATGCCACCGAGGTCATCGTGTTGATGGGCTCGGGGGTTGCCACCGCCCGCACTACCGTGGACTGGCTCAACCGGCAGGATCGCAAGACCGGGGTGCTGGTGGTGCGCCTCTATCGCCCCTTCCCGGTGCAGGCGCTGCTCGATGCGCTGCCGCAGAGCGTGCGGCGCATGGCGGTGCTGGATCGCACCAAGGAACCGGGGGCGGGTGGTGAGCCGCTGCTGCTGGATGTGCAGAGCGCCCTGATTGACGGCTTGCAGCGCGGCCTTATCAAGCGGTTGCCCTGGCTCAGTGGCGGCCGTTACGGCCTCTCCTCCAAGGAGTTCACCCCCGCCATGTGCGCGGCTGTGTTCGAGGAGCTGGCCTCCGAGGCGCCGCGCCCGCGCTTTACCGTGGGGATAGTGGATGACGTGTCGGGCCTTAGTCTGGCCTGGCACCCCATCGGCGATCTGGAGCCCGCGAGCCGGGTGCGAGCGCTCTTCTTCGGCCTCGGCGCCGACGGTACCGTGGGTGCCAACAAGAACAGCATCAAGATCATCGGTGAGCTGGAGGGGTTCCACGCTCAGGGCTACTTCGTCTACGACTCCAAGAAGTCGGGCTCGCGCACCGTCTCCCACCTGCGCTTTGGTCCCGAACCCATCGACGCCCCCTGGCTTATCGAACAGGCGAGTTTTATCGGCTGTCACCAGTGGGGCTTTGTCGAATCGGTAGACTTGCTGGAGCACGCCGCCGAGGGGGCGACCCTGCTGATCAACGCCCCCTATGAGCCCGACCGGGTTTGGGCCGAGCTGCCCGAGCGGCTGCGCGCCCGCATCCGGGCCCTCAATATCCGGCTCTACTGCATCGACGGCGATCGAGTGGCCGAGCAAAACGGCATGGGCAATCGCATCAACACCATCATGCAGACCTGCTTCTTCGCCCTGGCCGGCATCTTGCCGCGGGACGAGGCGATTGCGCTTATCAAGAAGAGCATCGAGAAGAGCTATGCCCGCAAGGGGCCCGAGGTAGTTGAGCGTAACTTCGCGGCGGTGGACGATACCCTGGCCCACCTCTACCAGGTGGCCATTCCAGCCGGTGAGGAGGTGGCGAGCGACTACCCCTTGCCGCTGGCGCCGGGGGGCAGCGAGTTTGTCCAGCGGGTGACAGGCGAGATGCTGGCGGGGCGCGGCGATCTGATCCCCGTCTCCATGCTGCCGGTGGACGGCACTTACCCCACCGCCACCAGCCGCTTCGAGAAGCGGGATATCGCCCGCGAGATCCCGATTTGGCACTCCGATATCTGCATCCAGTGCGGCAACTGCGTCTTTGTCTGCCCCCACGCGGCGCTGCGGGCCAAGTTCTACCATCAGGACTGGCTGGCGAGTGCCCCCGAGGCTGCCCAGTCGGTGCCCGTCACCGCCAAGGGTTTCCCCGACAGCCGCTACACCTTGCAGCTCTATCCGGAAGATTGCACCGGCTGCGGCCAGTGCGTGCAGGCTTGTCCGGTGCGGGCTGGAGAAGATGAGAGCCATGAAGGCGAGCGTGCCATCGCCATGATGGACAAGGCGCCGCATCTGGCTGGCCAGAAACAGGCGCTGCGCTGGTTCGAGAGCCTGCCGTGGCCGGCCCGCGAGCGGGTGGATTTCTCCACGGTGCGCGGCACCCAGTTCCTCGAGCCCCTGTTCGAGTTCTCCGGTGCCTGCGCCGGCTGTGGCGAGACCCCCTATCTCAAGCTGCTGACCCAGCTGTTTGGCGATCGCATGCTGGTGGCCAACGCCACCGGCTGCTCCTCTATCTATGGCGGCAATCTGCCGACCACGCCATGGGCCAAGAACGGCGAAGGGAAGGGGCCGGCCTGGTCCAACTCATTGTTCGAGGACAACGCCGAGTTTGGCTTTGGTTTTCGTCTCACCGCCGATCAGCACCACGGTCAGGCGGTGGCGGCCCTCGAAGCGATGAAGGGGGAGCTGGGCGCAGAGCTGGTCGATACCCTGATTAGCGCCCCGCAGCGGCTGGAGTCGGAGATCCGTGCCCAGCGCACCCGGGTCGCGCAAGTGCGGGAGCGGCTGGAAGAGGTGAAATCCGGCAAGGCCCGCGAGCTGCTGTCACTCATCGATCAGCTGGTGCGCCGCTCGGTCTGGATCATCGGCGGCGATGGCTGGGCCTATGACATCGGCTCATCGGGGCTCGATCATGTGCTCGCCTCCGGCCGCGATGTGAACGTGCTGGTGATGGATACCGAGGTCTACTCCAACACCGGCGGCCAGATGTCGAAATCGACGCCGCTCGGTGCCGTCGCCAAGTTCGCGGCGGGAGGCAAGACGCTGGCCAAGAAGGATGTGGCGTTGCAGGCCATCTCCTACGGCAACGTCTATGTGGCCCGCATCGCCTTTGGTGCCAACCCGCAGCAGGCGCTGCAAGCCTTGCGTGAGGCTGAGGCCTATCCGGGCCCGTCGCTGATCATCGCCTACAGCCACTGTATCGCCCACGGCATCGATATGGAGTTTGGCCTGACCCAGCAAAAACGGGCTGTGGCCTCCGGTCACTGGCCGCTGATGCGTTACAACCCGGTACTGCGCAGTGCGGGGCAGAACCCCTTCAGCCTCGACAGCCTGCGCCCCTCCATTCCACTCGCTGAATACCGGCAGGAGGAGACCCGTTATCGGGTGCTGGCCCAGAGCCACCCGGAGGAGGCTGAGCGGCTGATGCAGGTGGCGCAACAGGTGGCGTGGCAGAAATGGGCCACCTACGAGGAGATGGCCACCCGCGAGGCCAGCCATTTCCATCCGCCGGTGTGATGATGGGGCGAAACAGGTATGACAAAGCGGGCCATTGGCCCGCTTTTTTATGGTTGGATAGAGAGGGGTGACTTAGGGGCTGGTGGTACGCAACACCTTGAGATGCAGGGTGCGCTCCTGGTGGGCCGCTATCTCCTGCTCGGTGAAGCGCATGGGCTGCCACTGCTGACGGGCGAACAGCTCGGTCTGATCGGTGAAGTGCGGGCTCTCGGGATCGTGGGACTGGCCATAGCTCAGGAAGCGCTCCGCCTTGGGGCCGGCGTCATCGAACTGCAGGGCCAGCACGAAGCTGGAGCCGTAGTTGGCGCGATAACGCAGCTCGGGCTGGCCGTCACCGTCGTCATCCAGACTGCGCAGCGTGGTGCCTGCCACGGCCTTGCCGGTCACTATGTTGGCGAGATCCGAGCTGCTGCGCGAAGGCAGGTTGGTCTGCACCATGTTGAACATGCCCTCGAACGAGTTGCCTCCCGGCAGCGCGATGGGGGTCAGCCCGGCCGCTTTTTGCACGAATTGCAGTGCGCCGAGTTCGGCATCCGGCGCGATACCGGCCGCCTGCAACCGTTGCTGGGCCTGGGCCAGCGCCAGCAGGGCCGGGTCTTCATCCGGTGCACCGCTCCAGGGGGCCAGCCCGCGTGGGGTGGTGGCGCCATGGGCCGGATCGAAGGGGATGGCAAACAGGGCATCCTTGATGTCTCTGTGGCCGCTGGTGCGAAACGCCGTCAACCATTCACGCATCAGGTGAGCCCCGCGGCTCTCAAGCTGATACTCGCCATCCCAGTTGGCGAGCGCGTTGCAGCTCGGCGTCAGGTCCAGCGGGCCGCTGGTCAGCTGGATCAGCGGATGGGCCTGACAGCGAGCCAGCAGGGGCTCTCTGAGCTCACGGGCAAACAGGGAGCCGTTGTGGGTCAGTACCCGTTGCAGCGACTGCAGGGTGAAGCGGCGATCAGCCCCGGTCAGTCCCATGGTGTCGGGGGTGCTGATGAGCTGGGCGTTGTAGCGGGTACGCGGGCTGCGCACCGTCTGCTCCGGCCCGTAGAGAATGGAGTATCCCTCCAGCGGGGCCGCCAGGTTGGTCAGCCAGTGGCTGCTGTTGGCGTTGTAGACGTAGTCGCTGCGAGTCTGGCGGGGGGCCTGGCTCAGGGGGACAAGGCCGGGAGCCCGGGTCTGGCCGCTGTCGACCCACTCGAAATCGGGGTCGTTGCCCGGCAACAGCACGCTGCCCTCGCCATCCAGCCAGATGGGCGCCAGTTGCGGCGTCTGGGAGGCGGCTCGCCACCAGGCCTCTGCCTTGGCGCCGAGGCGGGGTACCTGGGTGGCATCCACATAGCTAGCCTGGCCCGTCTTGTCGATCAGCAGGGTATTGACCCAGGGCACCCCCTGATGCTCGGCCAGCGCCTCGAAGAAAGCCGGGGTGCTCTGGGCCCTGGCCATGGCCAGCCACTGTTCCAGCATCTTGTAGTTGCCGGCGTTGGCGTCGCGGAAGCTGACGGCGCTGCTGCTGGTCCAGCCCAGGGTGGGCGAGAGGGAGGCGAGGTTGACCATGGGGCCGAAGTGGCTGGCATAGAGGGTCTGGACATGGGGCTGCAGGCTGCCATCGGCCTGGCGGACCTGCACGGTGATCTCTTTCTGGCTCATCTCCCGCCACTGGTCGCCGTAGCGATAACGCAGCGGATTGGCGGGATCTAGGGTGAGCTGATAGAGGGTGAAGCGCTTGGACTGGGAGACGGTGTGGGTCCAGCCCAGCTGCTCGTTGAAGCCTATCAGGATGGCGGGAAAGCCCATCATGGTGGCACCGGTCACATTGAGTTTGCCCGGGATCTGCAGGTGCTGTTCATAGAATCTGAGCTCGCCATCCCAGGGAAAGTGGGGATTGCCGAGCAGCAGGCTGTTGGCGTTGCTGCTGCGATCCGCCCCCAGCGCCCAGCCGTTGCTGCCGATCCCCTCCGAGGTGAGCAGCGAGACGGGATCCAGCGCCGGGGCGGGCAGGGCGGCACGTCCCTGTGCACCGGCAGTGGCGGGGGGCTGGGCGCTGGCCATGGCGCTGATAAAGCTGCGGCCGCTGGCCAGCTGGGCAAGATCCAGGTGATAGGCCAGCAACTGGACCGGGGTGATGGGTTCGACCCACTCGGCCCCGCGGCAGGGGGAGGGGTAGTTCGCCGGGCCGGCGCGGCCGGCAAGTGAGTGGTTGAACCCCGCCACATAGCCTTCGACAAGGTCACGGGCATCCGGCGCCAGCTTGCCATACAGGGCCGCGGCCTGGGCAGGCAGGTCGAGGGCGCGATAACCCACGTCGGAGAGCAAGTTGCGCTGCTGCTCCCCCGCGCCCAGCCAGCGGGATTTCTCTCCTCGCAGCTTCATGATCTGCTCGCTCAGGGTGCAGAGGTTCTCCTCGGCATGGGCATAGCCGGCCCCGAAGCCCAGGCTGGCGTAGTCGTTCGCCTTGATGTGGGGAACACCCTGCTCCGTGTAGGTAAGGGTGACGTCGTAGTGGCGAGCGGGATCCGGCTCGCTGCTGTTCTCCTGGCAGCCGGCCAGTACGAGGCAGCCGAGCAGGGGGAGGGGAAAATGGGTTTTCATCCTGGTTCCTTCTGTGGTCCTGACTTGTTATTGTTCTGTTGCTTTTCAGCCGCAGGCGAAGGTATTTAAGCGCAGCCCTTCCGCCCCTGTCGCCTCGCTGGATGGAACCGGTCAATGGTTGGAAAACATAATAAAAACAAGGGTAAACAGGTACGTCTCGATGGAGGCGTACCTGCAGGAGGACGCATATGCAGTGGGAAGAAGTGGCCGCCGTGCTCAGTCTGAGCCTGACCGGCATGTTGCTGCTGGCCACGCTCGGCTGGCTGCGGCGCATGCGGCGGGATGCCGCCGCCGGTTATCTGCTGGCCCTGCTCAGCCTGAGCGGCTTGCAGGCGCTGGAGTATCTCTATCACCAGCAGCAGTGGTTTCACCATTGGCCCCATCTGCTCAAGCTGGCTGACCCCCTGGTGGTGATGTTGCCGTTCTGCCTGTATGGCTACATCAGAGCCCTGCAGGGGGAGTCGGTACTCGGTTGCTGGCGTGAGCGGCTGGTGCACGGCTTGCCCATGCTGCTGGTCGCCGGGTTGGCGTTGCCCTACTGGTTGCTGCCGGGGGCCGACAAGGTGAGCTGGATCCTGCTTGGCAAGCAGGGGGATGCGCTGTGGCCCGGGGTGACCCTCTATGGCAACCGCTATCTGGCCTGCATCGCCCTGCTGGGGCTGGCCTACTGGTGGCAGCAGCGGCGCCTTGGGGTGGTCAGCCGCAAGCCGGCGCTGCGGGCCTGGGTCGCTCAGTTGCAAGGGTTGCAACTGCTGGTGGCCTTGCTGTTGCTGGTGCGTATCGCGTTGAGCTGGCTCGGCTGGCCGCTCTCTACCGTCTATCTGCAGGCTCCGGTCACCGCCTATCTGCTGCTGCAGGTGCTGGCCCATGCCAGGCTGCCCCAACAGGGAGGGGCGCCGGAGGGGGGCCTGCGCGAGCGCGTCAATGATGCCGCATCGGAACCGGTACGGGATGAGAGCCTGCGCCCCCTGTTCGAGGCGCTGGAGCGCCAGCTCGGGCGCGGTGCCTATCGGGATCCCGCCCTCTCCCTTGGCAAGCTGGCCGAGGAGTGCGGCCTGAGCCTTCATCAGGCGTCCAGCGCCATCAACGCCTGTTCGGGGGGCAACTTCTACGACTGGCTCAACCGATATCGGGTGGCGGAGGCCAAGCGACTGTTGCAGGAGAGCGACGAGACGGTGGCCTCTGTCTGTTATCGGGCCGGGTTCAACAGCAAGTCCACCTTCAACAGTGCTTTTCGCCGTCATACCGGCCAGACCCCCAGCGAGTATCGACGCCAGGGGGTGCAAGCGGCCGTCGCCTCCTGATGAGCGGGCAACAATAAGCCCGGCGTCGGGCCGGGCTGGCAGGATAAGTTGCTTATCCAGGTATTCGTCGAGGCGTCTATTGTGGATGTTGTTTGAGGATGTCGTAGATCTCCTCTTTCAGTTTGAGTTTCTGTTTTTTCAGATCCTTCACCTCGGCGCTGTAGTCGCTGGCGTGATGTTTCTCCAACTTTCTAATCTCCACATCCAGGTCGTTATGCAAGTCAAACTTCTTTTGGAAATGGACATCACTGCTCTTCAGTTTCGAGATGAGCTCTCTGTACTCTGGGAACATGTAATGCGGCCTCCTTGGTTTCGTTTGATTGTGCCTGCAAGACCAAACTACCGCGTCCCCTGCGAGATAAATGTGATCCGGCTCCAATTCGGGACCAATGATTTGCTGCATGCGACGGGCGATTTTTAACTGTTTGAATCACAAGCTGATAAGGCTTTTATCGGTAAGCGGAGAGTCTGAAAAGTGCCGGATGGATCACAATTGTGACGGCCGGATGACAGCCTGGGGCCGCCGGGCGGGCAGCAAAAAGGGGCGCAGGGCCCCTTCTTGGTAACAGGTGTCGCGTTTACTCTTTTTTCTTTTTCTTCTCGGGCAGCGGCTTGCCATCGCGGGCGATCACCTTGCCCAC
The DNA here is from genome assembly GCF_019047325.1 of Aeromonas sp. FDAARGOS 1403. Taxonomy (NCBI): domain Bacteria; kingdom Pseudomonadati; phylum Pseudomonadota; class Gammaproteobacteria; order Aeromonadales; family Aeromonadaceae; genus Aeromonas; species Aeromonas sp. FDAARGOS 1403. The sequence goes on from NZ_CP077249.1 coordinate 2,555,469, forward strand.
CTCAAAGCCGATTTGCGCCGCCAGCTCTTCCAGATCCGGTGACTTGGCTTCGTTGCCGATGGCGTACTGATAGTTGGCGATGGAGATCTTCTCGGCCACCGGGGTGCCCGGGACGATGGGCTCGCGCCAGCCCTGACCCACATGGGCTACCAGGGTGCCGTTCATGATGAGCTCGCCGACGATCTCCTGGGTAGGAATGCCCTTGCCGTAGGTGAGGCCCTGCGGGTGCTTCTTGCCGACCAGGGGGTCGCTGCTTGCCGGCATCAGCTTGGTGCGGATCAGCCACTTGGGCGACTTGGTCTTGCCCACCGCCTTGCCGGTCTGGTACTCGTTGATCTTGATGGTCTTGATCATCTGGGCCATGAAGTCCTTGGTCAGCGCCTTCTGGGCCTCGCTGGTTTCATCGATGGCGATGGGGGCCACGTACCAGGTCTGGGCCGCCTGTGCCTTGGGGGCTGCGGGGGCGGTTTGCGCCATGGCGAGCGGGCTGAGCAGGATGGCCGCCAACAAGAGTCCTATCTTCTTCATTGTGATTCCGCTTATGTTTCAACAAGAATTTTGTTTTGCCAGCGACGACTGCGCCAGCGCCAGAACATGGCCAGACCGCGCACCCACTCGTCGCAGGCGAGCGCCAACCAGATACCGACCAGTCCATAACCCTGCATGATACCAAGGAAATAGGCCAGTGGAACGGCAATTCCCCACATGGAGAGCAGCGCCATGTAGAGCGGGAAACGGGCGTCACCGGTGGCGCGCAGGGCGTTGATCACCACCAGGTTGAAGGTGCGGCCGGGTTCCAGAATGAGGCTTATCAAGAACAGCTGCGCCACCTGGGTGATGATGTCGGCGTCATCGGTGAACAGGCTGATGATGGTGCGGCCGTTGAGGGCGGCGGCGAGAGCGATGAGCGCGGTGACGACGAGCCCCAGTTTCAGGCTCTTCATCAGCTGGGTGTAGGCCTGCTCGAAGCGGCGGGCCCCCGCCAGATGGCCGATGATGATCTCGTTGCCAAGGCCGATGGAGAGGCCGAACAGCAGGATGAACAGGCAGATCTGGAAGAAGTAGGACTGGGTCGCCAGCGCCTTGTCGCCGAGCAGGCCGACGAAGGCGGTCACCACCATGAACTGCAGCATCCAGGAGAGGTTCTCGCCGGCGGCCGGCAGGCCGATGTGCAGCACCTTGCCCAGCATCAGCCGGCTGGGTTTGACGATCTCCGGCAGTTTCAGGTGGATGCCGGTCTTGCGCGCCACCAGCCACACCAGCAGCACCACCCCGACGATGCGACCCGCCACCGTGCTGATGGCGACCCCGGCCACCCCGAGCTGGGGCAGGCCGAACCAGCCGTAGAGCAGCAGCAGGTTGCCGACGAAGGTGATGAGGTTGACGGTCAGGGTCACGTACATGGCCTGACGGGTGTGGCCGTGGGCACGCAGGGTGGCGGCCAGGCAGAGGGCCGCCGCTTCCGGCAGCAGGCACAGGCCGATGATCTGCAGGTAGAGGGTGGCATCGCTCATCAGGTTGGCGGGCAGGTTCATCAGCGCCAGCATGGTACTGGCGCCGGCGATGACGCCGACGGCGGCCACCAGCCCCACCAGCAGGTTGAAACCGATGGCGGTGTGGATGACGACGCGGGCCTTCTCCTTGTCGCCGGCCCCCAGATACTGGGTGATCACCACGCTGGTGCCGATGCTGACGAAGCTGAACAGGGTGATGGCGAGATCGAACACCTGGTTGCCGACCGCGAGCGCCGCCACCCCCTGATAGGAGACGTGACCCACCATGAAGGTGTTGAGGGCCCCGGTCAGAAAGTGCAGGGCGAGATCGATAAACAGGGGCCAGGTCAGGGAGAAGAGAGTGCCCGGACCTGCGTGGGATTGAGTTTGCATGGGGTGTCCAAATACTGGGGATGGCCCTCGTCGGCGCCATCTGGACGGGCATTTAACACCAAGCGAGTGCGAGGCGCAATCGTGGCGGTGGCCAAGAAGGGGGAGAGGCCGCGAGCCCTGCCGCAGGGGCAGGGCTCGCTCGGGATCAGGCAGGGGTGGCGCCCGCCTCCTGTTCGCTGGGCAGGGTGAGGCGCGCCGAATCGGGCAGGGCCTCATCCTGGGGCCAGCGCGACAGGATGGCCTCGGTGGTGCTCTCCACCACCTCGTCGTCCTTGAACACCGGCTCGCGGTAGCAGCGGGTCATGCGCAGCGCCTGATACATGTCGGGGCAGAGGATGATCCCCTCGTCGCCGACCCGGATCCCGGCCTGCTTGAGCCACAGGCTCATCTGGCCGTGGCGGCCGGCCATCACCATGTGGATGCCGCGCCGTTTCAAGTCGCGGTGCAGCTCCCCCAGCATGCTCATCACGCTGATGTCCTGGTGGGTGAAGCAGGCCACCGCGTCCACCACCAGGCATTTGGGGCTGTGGGGATCCTGCACCAGCAGCGCCAGCACCCGCCGTTTGAAGTAGGGGGCGTTGAAGTAGGTGAGCGGCGAGTTGAAGCGATAGACCAGGATGCCGGGAATGGCCTTGGCCTGCTCGTTGTCCCCCAGGGTGCGCACCACCCCCTCGTCATCCATGCCGAGCAGCTGGTCGGTGGGGCGCATCACGTTGCGCAGGAACTGGAACAGCCCCAGCAGCACCGCGAGGGTGATGCCCGGAATGACCCCCATGGCCAGCACGCTGACAAAGGTGATGAGCGCCAGCCAGAAGGCGGAGCGGTCGGAGTTGCGCAGGGCCCACAGGCCGCGAAAGTCGGTGAGGGACAAAGACGCCATCACCAGCACCACGCCAAGGGCGGCGGTGGGGATGTATTGCAGCGGCGCCGTCAGGTAGAAGGTGACCAGGGCGATGACGGCGGCGGCGATGATGGAGACCAGCTGGCTCTTGCCGCCGTTGGCATCGTTGACCGCGGTGCGTGAATCCGCGCCGCTGATGGCAAAGCCCTGAGAGGCCGCCGCCGCCAGGTTGGCCATGCCGAGGGCCCGAAACTCCTTGTCCGCATCGATTTCGTAGCCGTTCTTGGCGGCGAAGCTGCGGGCGGTCAGCATCATGGAGACGAAGCTCACCATGGCGAGGTTGAGCGCCGGCAGCACCAGCTCCCGCATCAGACCGGGGGGGAACTCCGGCATCTGGAAGGCGGGCAGGCCCGAGCCGATGGCGCCCAGGGTGGCGATGCCGAACCGGCCGAGATCGAGCGCCCACACCAGCCCCGCCGTCACCACCATGGCCACCATGGAGGAGGGCCAGGCCGGCTTGAAGCGTTTGGCCAGCAGCAGGGTGAGCAGGGCGGTCAGGCTCATGGCCAGGGTGGGCAGATGGGTCTGGGTGATGTAGCTGGCACCGCCGGCGATCCGCTCGATGAGGTAGCGCTCGCTGAAGGTGAAGCCGAAGATCTTGGAGAGCTGGCCCACCATGATGGTGATGGCCACCCCGTTGAGCAGCCCCATCAGGATCGGGCGGGAGAGAAAGTCCGCCAGCACCCCCAGCTTGAAGCGGCTGGCGATGAGGCACCAGAAGCCGGTCATGGCGGTCATGGTCATCACCAGCTGCCAGTGGCGGGTGGCATCCCCGGCGGCGAGCGGGGTCACCACGGCGGCGATCACCGCGCAGGTGGCGGCGTCCGGGCCGACGATGAGCTGGCGGGAGGTACCGAACAGGGCGTACACCAGCATGGGCAGGATGCAGGAGTAGAGGCCGACCAGCGGCCCCACCCCGGCCAGCTCCGCATAGGCGATGGCCACGGGCAGGGCCACGGCGGCCACCGACAATCCAGCGCGCATATCCGGCATCAGCCAGGCCCGCTGGTATTGCAGCAGGGCGGCGAGGCCCGGTAGCCAGCGTTCGAGTGAGAAGAAGTCGCGCATTATTTAACCCATTGAGTTATAAACAGCTTTTCCTTAGTGTGCCCAAGGTTATCGAAACATTGCAATCAGGTTATGGCCAGTTCACCACCAGGTCAGGCCAGAGCCGTTGCCACCCCTTGGCCTTGACCCGCTCGGTAAAGACCCGGCTCTCCTGGCGGCAGCGCGGGTTGGGATCCACCTGCAGGGACCAGTTGGGGGCAAAGCCGTAAGGGGCCAGCCACTCGAATGAGTCGTCTGCCAGCAGCCGGACCCCGATGCAGGTGGGCACCTCCACCCAGTGGCTGAGGGCCGACAGCGAGCTGGTGAACGGGGGCACCTGTTGCCGAACGTGCATGCGGGCCTGGTTGCGTACCTCCCACTGCTGGCCCGGCATCCTGACGGCAAGCCAGGCTTCGTGATCGGTCTCCTTCAATCCAGTCGGGTCGGCGCTATCCAGATAGATAAGGTCGATGTCGTTGAGGGCGGTCGGCGCCGATTTGCGGTGCAGATGATCCCAGATGAGGTTGCGGATAAAACCGGCCCCCAGCGCCCAGTCGGGCAGTGCCAGTTCACGGGCTGCCCAGAGGCAATCCATGCGCAGGCCATCGGCCCGCAGCAGGGCTTCGGTTTGCGCCTGCAGGTCGGCTTCCCGGGCGCCCAGGCGAAGGTTGAACGCTTGCGTGTGGTGACGCGTCTGGGAGTCAGCCGGCATTGCGGCGCAACCAAACGTCGATGTAGCTGCAGCTCGGCACTATGGTGAGCCCTTCTGCCTGGGTCCAGTCGTAGAAGGTGCGCGCCAGCTGATCGGCGATCCCCTGCACCCTGAGCTCGGGCGGAACGAAGGTGCTGTAGGCGTCGATGGTCTTGGCATCGAGCCGCCGGTAACGCAGCCTAGACTCCTTGCCATCCACCACACAGATGAATTGCTGCTGGTTGGCCTGATGAATGATCTCGCTCATGCTTGCTCCTCGGTACGGGGGATGGGGTTATCTGACCATGTCGGCGCCCCTTTGCCAACTGTTCGGGGTCGCTTACACTGCGAGCCCGGCCGGGTACATACCCGCTAGCCAAGGTATAGAACAGTTCACGAAGGATGGATCCCATTATGGCTTTTGCCACGCTGGAAGAGTTGATCGGCAATACCCCCCTGCTGGCGCTGCGTCGCATCAATCCCCACCCCGGTGTCACCCTGCTGGTCAAGCTGGAGGGCAACAACCCGGCCGGCTCGGTCAAGGACAGGCCGGCGCTGAACCTCATCAAGTGTGCGGAGGCAAGCGGTCACTTAGCGCCAGGGGCCCGCCTTATCGAGGCCACCTCCGGCAACACCGGCATCGCGCTGGCCATGGTGGCGGCGGCGCGAGGCTACCGGATGCGGCTCATCATGCCAAATACCATGAGCCAGGAGCGGCGCGATGCCATGCAGGCCTACGGCGCCGAGCTGGTGCTGGTGGAGGGGGGCATGGAGGCCGCACGCGACCTCGCCCTGGCCATGCAGGCGCGGGGCGAGGGGCTGGTGCTCGATCAGTTCAACAACCCGGCCAACCCGGATGCCCATTACCTCTCCACCGGCCCCGAGATCTGGCGCCAGAGCGAGCGGGCGGTCACTCACTTCGTCTCGGCTATGGGCACCACGGGCACCATCATGGGGGTCTCCCGCTACCTCAAGGAGCAGAACCCGGCAGTGCAGGTGATCGGCCTGCAACCGGCCGAGGGGAGCCAGATCCCCGGCATCCGGCGCTGGCCGGCGGCCTACCTGCCCGCCATTTTCGAACCCGCCTGGGTCGACCGGGTGCTGGACGTCACGCTCGACGAGTCCCTCGCCATGATGCGCCGGTTGGCGCGGGAGGAGGGGATCTGCTGCGGGGTCAGCTCGGGCGGCGCCGTGGCCGGCGCCCTGCGGGTGGCGGCAGAGATCAAACAGGGGGTGGTGGTGGCCATCATCTGCGATCGGGGGGATCGCTACCTCTCCACCGGGGTGTTCAGCAACGAACAGGGGTGAGAGCCCAGGTTGGCGTTCTGATTAACATGATATGTATCAACAGCTTGCTGATACATTGCACTGTGTACCCCTTGTAACAATCAAGCCTGCCGGCAGGCTTGATTCCATTTGCCTCCTGTTTGACACTCGGCCTCTTTTGTTGACCGCTGCAAACAGGAGCGTCCCATGATCTTGCCTTCCTCTCTTCGTCTTTCTCTGCTTGGCCTCTGTCTGGCCACGGCAGGCTGCACCGTCGAACCCTATGCCTATCAGTGCGGCGACAAGCAGTGCTCGGTAACCGATCACAAGGGGCAGAAACAGGAGCGGCCGCTGGACGAGGTGAAACCCGTCTGGGAGCGCAATCAGGAGCGGGAAGAGGCAGTGCGCCGCAACAAGGAGTCCATCTGGCGCGAGAAGGCGCCCGAAGATGGCGGCAACTACGGCGCCGGCGCCACCATCCGCTGGTAACAGGCGGCCCCGCGAGACGGGGCCGCCTGCCTGATCACTCCCAGGCCTGCTCCAGCAGGGCCAGCAGCTGGGCCCGGTCGGCATCCTTGCGGTTGTAGAGCAGGGCGCCGTCGTTGATGGCGAGATCGCGGATCTCGGGCAGCAGCGCCTTGTCGGTGAGACCCGCCTCCCGCAGGGTGCGCGGCAGCTTCACCGTCTCCCACAAGGTATTGCGCAGCGCCTGCAGCGCCTCGATGGCGGCCTGGGGCCGCACGGCGGCCGGGGTCGCGGCAAAGCGCTCGGCTCCTACCAGCGGCAGCAGCAGGCGAGCCAGTTCGGGGTCTATGCCCGGCCGGTTGTAGTCGAGCACGGTGGGCAGGAAGAGGTTCATGCACAGGCCGTGGGGCAGGTGGCAGCGGGCCCCCAGGCTGTGACCGAGGGCGTGCACCAGCCCCACCATGGAGTTGGAGAAGGCCATGCCCGCCAGGGTGGAGCCCTCCGCCAGCTGCAGCCGAAACTGCTTGTCCTGCGGGTTGCTGAGCACCTGGGGCAGGGCGTTGGCGATCTTCTCCACCGCCATCAGGGCCAGGGCGTCGCTGACCGGGTTCTTGGCCGTGCCGATGAAGGCCTCGATGGCGTGGGTCATGGCATCCATGGCGGTGGCGGCGGTGATGTTGAGCGGCAACCCCTGGGTGAGGCGCGGATCCAGCACCGCCAGCTGGGGCAGCAGGAAGGGGGAGGTAAAGGGCACCTTGCGCCCGCTCGCCTCGTCCTTGATCACCGCCACCAGGGTTACTTCCGAGCCGGTGCCCGCCGTGGTGGGCACCACCGCCAGCGGCTGCAACGGCCGGGTCAGGCAACCGGCGCCGGCGTAATCGAGCAGCCGCTCCCCTCCCATGGAGGCGAGAATATTGACCGCCTTGGCGGTGTCGATGACTGAGCCGCCCCCCAGCGCCACCAAGCTGTCACAGCCAAGCTCCCGGTGACGGGCCGCGATCCGCTCCACCACGGCGGTGGAGGAGTCGGCCGGGATCTCGTCCCAGATGGTGGCCACCGGCAGCTCTCCCTCGGCCAGCACCCCGGCCAGCAAGGTAGCCAGCCCGGTGCCGCTGACCCCCTTGTCGGTGAGCAGCAGCGGCCGGCGCGCCCCCAATCCCGCCAGCTCGCCGGCCAATTGCTCCAGCGCCTGCTCACCCGCGATCAGTTTGACCGGACAGAAAAAATCGTAATAGCGACTCATAGGCTCATCCTCTCGTTCAGCCGGTCAACAGACCCAGGTAGATGTGGCAGGCCCGGCTCAGCTTGTGGCTCGGGTCCGGATAGTGGCGCAGCAAGGGGCGGGCGATGAAGGCCGGCAGGATCAGCGCCTGCAGCTGCTCCAGCGCGCGCACCAGGTGCATGGCGACGGTGAGATCTCCCTCCACCAGCAGGCGGTTCTCGCTGAACGCCTGATTGACCCCGAGCCGAAAGCTAAGGGCGCGAAAGGCGATGGTGGGATGCTTGAAACGTACCCGCAGCGGGTGCAGCCCGCCGGCATCGGGGGCAGGACCGCTCTGCCAGCGGCCGTCAGCCTTGTGAATGGTCAAGCCCTGGGCCATACCGCCCACCTCCAGCCGGATGGTGAGCCCGTCCGGCAGAGGGGCCAGCTCCCGGCGTACCGCCTCGTCGACCCGGGCAGCGCGGCACAGGGTGCGGCCGATGATCCAGAGCAGGCTGGTTATCCAGAGCCGGCGGCCCAGCGCCGCCAGGGTATCAAGGTGTCGGTTGTGCATACGCGTGAGCTCCCGAGATGGCGGACCAGAACAGGGCGAAGGCACTGGCTTGCCAGTGAGCGTCCCGTCCCAGTTCAGGTTGGTCGACAAACAGGGAGGCGCAGGCCAGGAACTGGCCCTGGCACACCTCCAGCATCAGGGCCGGTGGGGCTTGCATCAAGTCGCCGCTGGCCTGGCCCTGGGCCAGCAGGCGGGGTAAAAAGCGCAGGGTGTCGCTCAGGATCTGGCTGCGCAGCGGGCGAGCCAGCAGGGGGGAGTGGAAGAAACCCAGCACGAACTTGAGCTCGTGGGGGTGGGCCTGCATCCAGGCCATCGCCTGGCTCCAGTAGTGGTGCGCCTGCTCCTTGAGGGGCAAGGTGGCGTCAGCCTCAGTAATGGCGGCGCCGAGGCGCAGCTTGATGTCCTGATAGAGGCTCTGGATCAGCACCTCCTTGCTGGGAAAGTGGTGAAACAGGGTACCGTTGGCTACCCCCGCCGCCTTGGCGATGCGGGCGGTAGCGGCCCCCTGCAAACCATCTTCGGCGCATAGGGCAAGGGCAGCATCCAGGATCTGGCGACGCTTGTCGGTCACGGGCGTATTCATATTCATCTCGTCAACGTAAGAACAGGGCCATCATCAGCCGCTGGTGCCAGCGCCGATAGGGAGGGTGCACCATGGTGCCGGTGCTGAAGCGCCCCCGGCTCAGCACGGTCTTGGCCTTGGAGAAGGTGAGAAACCCCTCGTGGCCGTGGTAGTGGCCCATGCCGGAGGCACCGATGCCGCCGAAGGGCACGTCGTCGGCCGCCACCTGGAACAGGCTGTCGTTGATGGCCATGCCGCCGGAGTGGGTCTCCCGGATCACCTTTTGCTGCAAGGCGGGATCCAGGCTCATCAGGTAGAAGGCGAGCGGGCGGGGCCGCGCGGCTATGTAGGCGAGCGCCTCGTCCAGCGAGTCATAGGGCACGATCGGCAGCAGCGGGCCGAAGATCTCCTGCTGCATCAGCTGGCAGTGGTTCGGCACCTCGGTCAGCAGATGGGGCAGCAGGCGATGGGCGCCATCGTCGCGGGCCGGGCTGCCACAAGGGTGGATCTGGGCGCCAGCTCGCTCCGCTTCTGCCAGCCAGCCGGTGAGCCGCTCATACTGGCGGCCGTTGATGATGGAGCCGTAATCCGCGCTGGCCAGCCCCTGGGGATAGAGACGGGCGAAGTGATCGCGATAGGCTTCGACAAAGGCCTGCTCCTGGCCGCGCGGCAGCAGCACATAGTCGGGGGCGACGCAGATCTGGCCGGCGTTGAGGCTCTTGCCGAAGATCATCCGCTCCACCGCCAGCGCCAGCGGCATGTCGGGGGCGATGAGGCAGGGGCTCTTGCCGCCTAGCTCCAGGGTGAGCGGGGTGAGCTGGGGGGCTGCCGCGGCCATCACCAGCCGGCCCACCGCGGTGGAGCCGGTAAACAGCAGGTGATCGAAGGGCAGGGCGCTGAAGGCAGCCGCCACCTGGGCATCGCCTTCAATCACCATTACCTCGCGCTCATCGAAGACGCCATCCAGCAGCTCGCGCAGCACCCGGTTGGTGTGGGGGGTAAATTCGGAGAGCTTCAGCATGGCGCGGTTGCCGGCGGCGATGGCGCTGATGAGGGGGCCGAGGCTCAGCATCACCGGGAAGTTCCAGGGCACTATGATGCCGACCACCCCGAGCGGCTGATAGAACACCTCCACCCGGGCCGGCGCCAGCAGCAGGCCGGTGTGGCGGCGGTGCGGGCGCATCCAGCGCTTGATCCGTTTCTGGGTGTAGTTGATCTGCATGACGCAGGGGAGGATGTCGGCAATCATGCTGTCGTAGTCGCTGCGCTGGTCATAGTCTTTGGCCAGGGCGTCGCACAGCGGTTGCTTGTGGGCGATCAGGGCGCGCTTGAGCTGGCTGAGATGGGCTCTGCGCTCGCTCAGGCTCGGCATGGGATTTTGCTGACAGGCGTCTCTGAGTTTGGCCAGTCTGGCCGGGAGCGACAACTTGTCGGCGGCCTCCTGCAACTGCATCGCTTCCATGGCATACCCCGCTGATAAATGGACCGACTGATTGGTCGGTCTAAATCTAGCTGCGTGTTAATCAAATGTAAAGTTCGGTGTGCTGGTTGGGCATGGCGCACGGGTGACTCACCCGGCGACTGTGCTGGCTACCACATTTTCGTGGATCCAGGGTTGGTGAGTTATCCAATAAGAGGTAGTTTTGGCTATCAATCGACAAGGAGAGAGCACGATGACCAGGGAACTGAACAGCTTGTTGGCCCGCCTCGAGGATGTGGTCGAGCGGATGCCGGATTGCTTCAACACCTATGAGTTTGCCCAGAAGCTGGCACTGCAGCATCAGCGCGAATTTTTTGCCGCGGGTCACTCCCTGGCCGAACAGGAGGGGCGCCTGCTGCGGGTGCTGCACGAGAAGATTGCCGAGGCCCTGGCCGGCAGCGACAAGGTGATCGAGGGGGCGCTGCTGCCTTGCGTGACGCCCTGGGGGGAGCGGGCTACCTCGCCGCGCTGGCATCGCAAGCACTGAGCCATCCGTTGAATCAGCAACAGAACAGGGCCCGTCGTGGGCCCTGTTCTGTTGTTGCTGTCACTGGGTGAGGCGGCGCGCCTGCCAGTAGCGGCTGTTCCAGTAGACGTTGTCGAGGCGTGAGCGGATCACCCCCTTGCTGGTGGAGGCGTGGATGAACTCCCCGCCGCCGGTGTAGACGCCGACGTGGTATTGCTGCCAGCCGGTCTTGAAGAAGACCAGGTCGCCGTGTTGCAGCCGGTAGCGATCGACCGGCCGGCCCAGGTTGGCCTGGGATTCGGTGGTCCTCGGCAGATTGAAACCCATCACCTGCTGGTAGGCGAGCTGGGTGAAGGCGGAGCAGTCGAGACCGGCCCGATCCGAGCCGCCCATGCGATAGGGGACGCCGCGCCACTGCTGATAAAAGCCTTCAAAGGCGCTGCTCTGCTGGCGCGGTGGGGCAGGCTCGGGCGTGCTGGAACAGGCAGCCAGCAACAGGGCCAGCAGGGGCAGCAGCAACTTGCAATCCATGGGGGCTCCTTCGAGACGACAACCTCTCCATCATAAACGGGGTTTGGGGCTCGAACATAGCCTTGCCTGCAAGAAACCACCTGTTGCTACCTCAAAAGAGGCGCGAATGGAGAGGGTTATAATATTGTTTGTATTCATTTGAATAATATTTCCTGATTATCTTGAATGAGTATTTCAATATTAAAGTAGTTATTCCAATCAGCCTGACAATTAAATGATAATTAACCTTGTTGACGTCACCCCGTGATCTGTGTCACGTTCTGTCTCAGGGCTAATTCGTTATGATGACGCCATGAAATAAATGGCAAGGGACCCCGCCATTTTCACCGCCAATATGACGGCAAAAAACAAGATATCTCTGGGTATATTCCCGCAACTGGTTCACATAATAATATTCAGTCAATGACTGGCGTTGACTGACAATATCACCAGACAGAGGAGGGCCGCCCCATGATATCCGGTCCATAGCAGTGAGTGTTCCCTCGCACCAGGATGCCTGCGGCATCTGGCTGTTGTGCCATCGTTCAGGCCGATGAGCGCGACGTTAAAGCCAATGGGTACCATGCGAGGTTCAAGGCGCAGTCAGGCGGCCTTGAGGGAAGATCGCCATCAGATCGCGACTCCCGTGTAATAGCATCGGCGCATGCCGAATCGTCCACCTTAGATCGCCTCGCGATCCTTGTTCTGTCAACCATAAATACCTTCGCCAATCCGCTGTTAATTTACGGCGAAAATAATGAATGTCATGACAGACAAGCAGAATAACGCCCCGAAATATAACCGTGAATAATATGGTTATGCCATATTTGTTCGCTGTTTAAATAGCTTGGCGTGATTCGACAAGGAGATAACAATGAAAAACAAAAAACCACGCAAATTCATCACGCAAGCTCCCGCTCTCAGTCTGCTCGCGCTGGCCTTGTTGGCTGGCAGCGTGCAGGCCGAAGATATTGGCGAGCGTACCGACCAGGGCACCGCCATGCTGGCCAGCCTGCAATCCGAACAGGGACTGATTTACCTCAATGCCGATGTCTGGCTGAAGGGGCAGGGGGCGACATCGCTGATGACCCGGGATCAGCTGCGCGAGCGGGTGCTGGAACGGGGCGAACGCCTGTTCATCGATTTCAGCGCCGTCACCGACAAGGCTGAGCGGCAGCAGGCCAGAAAGGCCATGGAGCAGCTGGCCGGCATCTCTTTTGATGCCGACTGGGTACTGGTGTCCGGCTACAAGGGGGAGTTGCTGTTCACCCCGCTGGGGGGCGTCGATGACCCGGCCTTCTATCAGGTGATGGAGCGGGTCGACAGCCTGGAAGGGCAGGGTAAGCGCCACAAGCGCTCGCTGACCCAGCCGCCTGCCGCCGAGGCCGGCCTGCCTCACGTGGCCTTCTACCTCAACGTCAACCGCAAGATCAGCGATGCCGAGTGCACCTTCCCGCGCTCGCGCACCTGGAGCCGGGGCGATCGGCTGTTCTGCGATTCGCCGAACATCTCGCTGGTCTACCGGGTCAACCTGGAGCGCTCCCTGCAATTTGGCAACACCGGTTCCGCCACGCCGGATGCCAAGATAGTGCGGATCTCGCTGGACGAAGAGTCGGCCGGTGCCGGCATCCAGCTCAACGAGGATCTCAGCTGGAGCGAGAACATCGCGGACTACCTGCTGCTGGACGGCTGGGCCCGCGACTATGCCACCGATGCCATCGCCCAGGATTATCGCTTCAGCATCGAGGCGTCCAACACCAAGGCGGCGGTGCTCAAGAGCCTGCCGACCAACCTCAACAGCAAGTACGAGCATCGCGAGATCTCGGGTTTCGAGGTGGGGGTCACCGGCGGGGTCGAGGTGAACAAGGATGGGCCCAAGGCCAAGCTGGAGGCCTCGGCCAAGTTCAGCCAGCAGCGCCAGCTCGCCTACAACACCCAGGATTACCGGGTCGAACGCTCGGCGCCGAGCGCCCAGAAGGTGAGTTTCAGCTGGGTGCGCGATCAATACGCGACCGCGGAATCCCTGCTCTCCTCCAAGACGGCCACCGTCTGGGGCATGGGCTACGACGTGGATCACAACCGCATCCAGCCGCTCAGCTACAAGGGGTTCGTGCCGAATCTGGACGTCATCTACAAGGCAGCGCCGGACGAGACGGGGAGCACCGAGTTCAAGATCGACTCCTCGGTCAACATCCGCCCCATCTACACCGGCATCTACAAGCACTATTATGTGGTGGGGGCCCATGTCTCCTTCCAGGGCTTCGAGGATACCGACAAGCGCAGACGGGTGACGGCCTCCACCAGCTTCAAGGTGGACTGGAACCACCCGGTGTTTACCGGCGGTCGCCCGGTCAACCTGCAGCTGGGGGGCTTTGACAACCGCTGCCTGAGCGCGGATGCCAACCATGGTCTGAGCGCGGTGACCTGTGACGAGACCTCGGCCGCCCAGTCCTTCATCTATGACCAGTACGGCCGTTATGTCAGTGCGCAGGATACCCGCCGCTGCCTGGACGGCAACAACCTCGGCCAGTTGCAGAGCTGCAGCCTGAGCCTGGGCCAGCGCTGGGAGTGGAAAGCGGACAGCGATGCGCTCAGCAACCTGAGTGCCCATCAACTGCTGGGTCACGACAAGCAGAGCGGAGCGCTGGGGCTCTACGACGAGAATGGCAATCCGCAGAATGTGAGCGTACGGACCCTGACCTCCTACACCCGCATCTTCGGGCCACCGGCCAGCCACTGACAGAGCAGGGCCTTGCGCCCATGACAACAACGCCGGCATGTGCCGGCGTTTTTTATGGGAGTGAGCTTCAGCCCTTGTTGTCGATGAGCGGGGCGAGCAGCTCCGCCAGCTTGTAGAAGGTCTGCACCCGGGTGGTGCTGGGGCGCCACACCAGCCCGATCTCGCGGTAGGGGTGCTCCCCCGGCAGCGGGATGGCTACCAGATCCGTGTTGTCGAGTATGCCCGCATCGATGGCCATCTGCGGCAGGAAGGTGGTGCCGAGCCCGGCGCCGACCATCTGCACCAGGGTGTGCAGGCTGGTGGCGGCAAACGGGTTGATCTTGCTCTTGTCCCGCAGCCGGCAGGCGCTCACTGCGTGTTCGGTGAGGCAGTGTTCCCGCTCCAGCAGGAAGATGCTCTGGTTGGGCAGCTCCTTGTAGTCGAACGGGGTGTGCAGGCTGGCCGCCATGCTGGCGGGCATCACCATGTGGAAGGGATCCTGGCCGACCGTCTTGCAGTGAAAACCGCCGATCTCCACCGGCAGCGCCAGGATCAGCAGGTCGAGCTGGCCCTGCTCCAGCTGCTTGAGCAGGTTGGTGGTGGTGTCTTCACGCAGCAACAATTCCAGCTCAGGATAGGTCTTGCCGCACTCTTGCAGCAGCTTGCTGAGCAGGAAGGGGGCGATGGTGGGAATGCAGCCGAGGCGCACCGTGCCGTGCATGACGCCCCCCTGATGCTGGCCGAGTTCCATCAGATCCCGCGCATCGGAGAGCAAATTGCTAGCCCGCTCGACGATTTCCATGCCGACCGGGGTCATAATGAAGCTCTTGTGGTCCCGCTCCACCAGTTGCAGGTTCATCATGTCCTCCAGGGTCTGGATCCCGGTACTCAGGGTCGACTGGCTGACATGACAGGCCTTGGCGGCGCGGTTGAAGTTCTTGTGCTCGTCGAGAGCGACCAGATATTGCAGCTGTTTCAGGCTGGGCCAACGTTGCATAGGAAAACCCGATTAATGCTATCTATTTAATTTGATTTAACTAATCTACCATCGGGGTTATAGTTTGTCGCTTTAATTAGACGGACTTGGCTCTAGGTAGCCCAATCCTGACAGGATTGTTCACTTCACATAAAGAGGAATTGAATATGGTATTGGTAGGCCGTCCCGCACCCGATTTCACCGCTGCTGCCGTTCTGGGCAATGGCCAGATCGTTGACTCCTTCAACCTGGCATCCCACATCAAGGGCAAGGCAGCCGTCCTGTTCTTCTATCCGCTCGATTTCACCTTCGTCTGCCCGTCCGAGCTGATTGCCTTCGATCACCGTCTGGAAGAGTTCAACAAGCGTGGCGTGGAAGTGATCGGTGTTTCCATCGATTCCGAGTTCTCCCACAACGCCTGGCGCAACACCAAGATCGAAGACGGCGGCATCGGCCCGGTCAAGTACCCGCTGGTTGCCGACATCAAGCACGAAATCTGCAAAGCCTATGACGTCGAACACCCGGAAGCCGGCGTGGCATTCCGTGGCTCCTTCCTGATCGACAAGAACGGTGTCGTTCGTCACCAGGTTGTCAACGATCTGCCGCTGGGCCGCAACATCGACGAGATGCTGCGCATGGTCGATGCCCTGCAGTTCCACGAAGAGCACGGCGAAGTGTGCCCGGCTCAGTGGGAAAAAGGCAAAAAGGGCATGACCGCCTCTCCGGACGGCGTTGCCAAGTACCTGTCCGAGAATGCCGCTTCCCTGTAATCGGGTCGGTACACCGGATAATGAAAAACCGATGCCCAGGCATCGGTTTTTTTATGGCCGTAATTCGGCACTCTCGTTTCACAATGTTGGCCAGCAACCCTTGTCCAGCAACGCTTGCTCAGCAGGATTGCCGTTGCCGGCTACGTGCCGATAAACGGCAGGCATAAAAAAGCGCGCCCTTTGGCGCGCTTTTGTCATCCAGCTCCGGACTACTCGTCAAAGATACCGAAGTGATCCTTGGCGAAGTTGACCCGCTGCTCCACGTTCATCTTCACCTGACCCAGCTTCTCGATGGTCTTGAGGTTGGGCACCAGGCCGCGGCCGTTGGCGATCTGGATGGCAAGGCCCGGACGGGCGTTGAGCTCCAGCAGCATGGGGCCGCGGAACTTGTCCAGCACCATGTCGGTCCCGATGTAGCCGAGGCCCGACATCTCGTAGCAGGAGGCCGCCAGGGTCAGCAGGGTGTCCCAGTGGGGCACCTTGAGATCGTACAGATCGAGGCCGGTATCCGGATGGTGACGCAGCGGATTGCCAAACTGCACTGCCCGCAGGGCGCGGCCGGTGCGCAGGCACAGACCCACCCCCACGGCGCCCTGGTGCAGGTTCGCCTTGCCGTCGGAGGCGGCGGTGGAGAGGCGCATCATGGCCATCACCGGGAAGCCCTTGAAGATGATCACCCGGGCATCGGGGACCCCTTCAAACGAGTAGCCGTCGAACACGTCATCGAAGTTGATGAGCCCTTCCACCAGCGCCACGTCAGGCTTGCCGCCCAATGAGTAGAGCCCCGCCAGGATGTTGGAGACATGACGCTCCAGATCCTGGCCGTTGCTGGCGCTGCCGTTCGGCTTGTAGAAGAGGCCATCCTCCTGGCGCAGGATCACCAGGATCCCCTTGCCGCCGGAGCCGCGTGCCGGCTTGATGCAGAAGCCCGGCCAATCCTTCACCAGCTCGGTGATGCGGCTCACGTCGTGCTGGGCACGAATGGTGCCGATCAGTTCCGGCACCGTCACCCCCGCATCCAGCGCGATGCGCTTGGTCTGCAGCTTGTCATCCACCAGCGGATAGAGGCTGCGCGGATTGTAGCGGCTGATGTAGGAGTGGTTGCGCTTGTTCATGCCGAGGATGCCTGACTGAGACAGGCTCCACGGGGTGGTGTACTTTTCCCAGAACCACATCTGTTACTTGTCCTTACCCGGGGTGGCACCGGAGCGCATCTCGTCCACCAGCGGCTTGAAGCGCTTGAGCTCGCTCAGCTTGTAGCCGGTGTAGTTACCCATCAACAGCACGGTCGCCATCAGCACCAGCTGCAGACCGAGGAAGTTGAAGGTTAGGTGGCGGATCAGTTCGTTGTCCATGGCCAGGTAGGCGATGATGGCCACCAGCAGGGAGCCGCCGCCCTGGCGGAACACCTCTTTCGGACCCTCTTCTTCCCACAGGATGGACATCCGCTCGATGGTCCAGGAGAGGATGATCATCGGGAAGAAGGTGATCTTCATGCCGTCGGTCAGCCCCAGCTTGAAGGCGAATGCCGAGAAGATGCCGATCATCGAGATCACCATGATGATGATGGCCGATATCCGCGCCACCAGCAGCAGGTTGAGCCGCGACAGGTAGGAACGGATCACCAGACCCGTGCCGACGATGAGCAGGAAGCCCACCAGACCGGTGATCAGCTGGGTCTGGATGAAGGCGACCGCGATCAGCACCGGCATGAAGGTACCCGAGGTCTTGATACCGACGATGACCCGCAGGAACACCACCATCAGCACGCCGATGGGGATCAGCAGCAGGCCCTTGAACAGGGTCTGCTCTTCCAGCGGCAGGCTGTGGATGGAGAAGTTCATCATCTCCGATTTTTCAAACTTCTGGGCCAGCGCCACGCTCACCGGCTGCTCCTGCGCGATCATCGAGAAGCTTACCTTGGAGTTGTGGCCACCGGTCACGTCCAGCAGGGCACCGGAGTTGTACTCCCACAGCAGCAGGTTGGCCGGGCGACCCTGTTCACCGGTTTGCGGGTTGAACAGCTTGTAGTCGGTCGGGCTGTTGAACACCTGCAGGTAATCCACCAGCTCCTGACGACGGCGACCGTCTTCCAGGCTCAGGGCATGGACGACCCGGGCCGGTACGTCGGCGTTGTTGAGCAGCTCGGCGATCAGGTTGGCGCGGCTCTTGTGCTTTTTCAGCAGCTCGGCGTTCTGCTCCTGCTTCTCGATCTCCTTGATGATCTCGCGAGTCAGGGTGTAGCCGTCGGCGGAACGCTCCTGGGCACGCTCCAGGATCTGCTGCATGGCGGTGGCGTAGGGCTCGCTCTCGATCTGCTTCTCGATGGCCGGCGGCTGCGGGTTGGCAGCCGGCTTGGCGTGGGCATCGGCCATCATGTCGACGCGGTAGTAGAGCTCCTGACGGCCGGATGCAGTCCGGATAGACCACTCGGCGCGGGCATCGCCATCCTTCTCGACGAAGGAGAGGCCGTAACCCGGGCTCGCGGCGTTCTCGTTCATCAGGGTGAAACCGGGCTGGGTGCCCGGAATGGCCAGGGAGGCGATCACCGGCTCGCCGGTGGCCTCGAACTCCAGCTTGGCTTCGATGGACCAGATCTGGCGTTTTTCACCCGGCGTGAGCGGTACGTCCAGCGCGATGTGGTGATAGAACGTCATCCCCAGGCCGACAATGTACAGCAGGGCAACCAGCAAATAGAACGGCTTACGGGAAACCATGGATTATTTCACATCCTTGAGCTTGGGTTTTGGTTGGATATATTCGCGGGCCACATCAACCACGGCGATGTCTTTGAGGAATTCACGACCCAGCAGCACGGGGAAGGCCATGTCGCTGCGATCTTTCAGGGTAAATTCGGCCTTCTCGGTCATGTCGCCGATACGTACGGCGAGGCGTACCACAGGGCGGCGGTCGAGATCGTCGGCGGAGGCCTGACGCACCCGCACGTGGCGCACCAGCGGCGCTTCAATCTGGATCTTGTCGTCCATCTCCTGATGGCTCAGGAAGAAGCGCACCCAGTTCTTGCCGTTGCGCTCGAAGATGGTGATGTCCTGGGCGCTGATGGAGGAGGTGGTGGCACCGGTATCGACCCGCGCCTGGAAGGCGTCGTTGGCCGCGTCAACCCAGATCCACTCCGCCTCGCCGACCAGCAGCTTGCCGTCGACGGTGTGACCCTGGCTCGGGGCCTGGCACTTCTCGGTCGGGATCGCCATGGGTTTGGGCGGCTCGGGCGGCAGGTGTTCCAGCTTGCTGCCGACTTTGTTCACGGACTCTTTCATGTTGTTGACATCAGTGTTGAGCTGAACCAGCAGGTGCTGTTGCTGCACATACTGCTTCTGTTGCTGTTCCATGGATGTTTGCAGGCGCTGCTCGCTCAGATTGATCTCGTTGCGAAGCTCGGCCAGCGTCAGGGTAGGTACCGGGGGCGCTTTTTCCATCGTGACACACCCGCCGAGACTGAGCAGGGAGAGCAGGGTCATTCCTTTTAATTTGCTTTTCATGTCATTCATTTAACTGTGCTTCCTGGAATTGGGTCAGTGTAACTTCCACCGCGGCCATCGGCTAGTCTTTGGCCTTTCTGGCAATCAGTACGGCACGTTTGGGTGCCGGGTGTCCTTCTACCGTGAGTGCCGGATTGGCTGGATCCAGATAATCACTCAGGGATTCATTAATCATCCAGTCGGTACGACGCTGTTCGTCCGTGCTGGTCATATTCTCGTCGACTATCCGCACATCGGTGAACCCGCAGCGCTCGACCCACAGCTTGAGCGCTGCGCTGGAAGGAATGAACCAGACGTTGCGCATCTTGCCGTAGCGATCGGTGGGCATCAGCACGTCGTTGACGCCGCCGTCGATCACCAGGGTCTCCAGCACCAGCTCGCCGTCGTCCTTGAGCTGGTTGCGCAGCTGCTCGATGTGCTCGATGGGGGACTTGCGGTGATAGAGCACCCCCATGGAGAAGACGGTGTCGAACGCCCGCAGCTCCGGCAGCTCCTGAATGCCGAGCGGCAGCAGGTGGGCGCGCTGGTCGTTGCCCGCGAAGTGACGAATGGCCTCGAACTGGCACAAGAACAGCGGACTCGGATCGATGCCGACCGCCAGCTTGGCCCCTTCACCCACCATGCGCCAGAGGTGATAGCCGCTGCCGCAGCCCACGTCCAGCACGTAACGGCCTTTGAGCGGGCTGATGTGGGGCAGCACCCGATCCCACTTCCAGTCGGAGCGCCACTCGGTGTCGATGTGGATGCCGTGCACCGTGAACGGTCCCTTGCGCCAGGGCATGAAGTGGCGCAGCAGGCTCTCCACCTTCTTGCGCTCCCCTTCGCCGAGGCTCTCGGTCGAGCCGATTTCGACCCGGCTGGTCAGCTCGACGTGGCCGGGGGCTACCTGCGGCAGCTTGTTGAGGGCACGGTTCCAGCGCGGCAGATCGCCGTGCTGGTTGTCGTGTTGCCAGGCGTGCAGCTGGGCGGGCAGGGTGTGCAGCCAGTGGCTCAGCCGGTTCTTGGCGATCAGTTGATAGAAGTTGGCAAAGTCGATCATGGCTGGGCAGGCTCGCTCGATTTGATGGCGATCATGGAGCCGAAGTTGAAGCACTGGAACCAGAGATCCTGATGGGCGAAGCCGGCCTCTCGCAGACGGGCCTGATGGACCGGCAGGCTGTCGGTGCGCATCACGTTCTCAAGGGCGGTGCGTTTCTGGCTGATCTCCAGCTCGCTGTAACCGTTGGCGCGCTTGAAGTCGAGGTGCAAGTCGATGAGCAGTTCGTTGACCTGCTCGTCCTCGAAGCGGAACTTTTCGCTGAGGATCAGGATCCCGCCCGGGCGCAGGCCGTCAAAGATGCGCTGGATGAGGGCGGCCCGTTTCTCGGGCGCGACGAACTGCAGGGTGAAGTTGAGCACCACCACGGAGGCGTTCTCAATCTCGATATCGCAGATGTCCGCCTCGATGAGCTCCACCGGCACCTCGGACTTGAAGCCTGAGAGGTGGGCGCGGGCCCGCTCTATCATGGGGTGGGAGAGATCCACCGCCGTGATGCGGCAGCCGGGCTGGGCAACATGGCGACGCATCGCCTGGGTGGCGGCACCCAGGGAGCAGCCGAGATCGTAAAGTCGGCTCTCGGGCTGGGCGTAGCGGGCGGCCATCATGCCGATGGCGGAGATGATGTTGCTGTAACCCGGCACCGAGCGCTGGATCATGTCGGGAAAGACATCGACGACCTGTTCGTCAAAGCAAAAATCCCCCAATCGGGCGATGGGGGCGGCAAAAATCTGATCGTGCATGCTGGCGCAACCTGACAGCCGGTGCGCGAACCGACTGTTTTGTTCAATTGAATCGTTGGGTGACACCCGTCCGGGTCGTGTCGTCACCGGTTTACGAACGGGGTGGCGGGCCTTGAGATCCATCGGGCCGCTTCCGTTCGCAATGGACCATCATCCTGGTCCTTTTGATGGGCTGCGCCCTGGGCGACAAGCGGTTGTCGTCAAGGGGCGTCGGGGCCCTGTTACCGGAGCCGGATGCTCGCCTGCAATCAAGTGCGATGGGCGGGCAGACCGGGTCCTTGCATGGGGCGCTAGTGTAGAGGAAAGGCGGCCGTTTGTCTTGACGCCAAGCCCCGTCAGATCAGAAAAAAACGGCTTTTTTTCGCGCCGAAGCGGGGGCGGCGAAAGCGCCGCTCAAAAGGGCAGCACGCCCTGGCGCGCGCGATCGTTTTCCCCCGGCCAGGGGGCCATCTCCTGCCCCAGCAGGCGGGCCACCTGACGGGCCAGTTCGGGGGCCTGGGCGTTGTCGGCAGTATGTATAAAGAGGTATAGGTCTTTTCCCTCCGCCAACCACTGACGCCAGTGAGGGAGCCAGCCTGGCAGGAAGGGGTGGTTGTCCTCGGGATGTGGCAGGCCGATGAGCCGCACCACGGGGGCGTTGGCGGTGGCCAGCAGGTGCACCGGCAGCCTCGGCTTCTTGCCCTGGGCATCGATCATGGCCGCCGAGGTGGCGGGCACCGAGAAGAGCGGCCGGCTGTCGAGCATGATGCGGTTGATACCTCTCTCCATCAGCAGCCGGTTCAACTGCCGCTCCGCCTCGCCCTTGGCGAAGAAATCGGGGTGGCGCACCTCAAGGGCATAGTTAAATTGTGTCGGCAGCCGTTCGAAGAAGGCCGCCAGGCGGGGCAGTCCCTGTGGGCCGAAGCGGGCGGGCAGCTGCAGCTTGAGCAGTCCCAGCTTGTCATGCAGAGGGGCCAGCAGGCGGATAAAGTCGCTCACTTGCTTGTCGGCGCTCACCAGATCGCTCTGGTGACTGATGGTTTGCGGAAACTTGAAGCTGAAACGAAAGCTAGCTGGCACCGCATCGGCCCAGCGCCGGACCGTGTCGGGGGTCGGCGAGGCGTAGAAGGTGGTATTGCCTTCCACCGTGTTGAAGACCCGGGCATAGTGGGCGAGGTGCTCGGCGGGCTTGGCACCCACCCCCAGCAAGTGACCGGGCCAGGCCGGGTGCGACCATTGTGGCAGGCCCAAAAAGAGGCTCATGAGGGATCCTGTCTGTGGGTTTGTCTCGATTTTCCCCTTTTTTTGCCCCGGGATGTAAAAAACAGGGCAAAGGAGGCTGCTGGCCATTTTACCCAAATGGGGGTTTTCCTCTATAATGCCAGCCCTTTTGTTTGCCAATTTGTTGTGACTCACGCCGCTGTACGCATATTGTGACGACGGCAGCGGCCATGATGCGGCCAAACAACAATCGCTTGCCGATGCCCTCCGCCCGACAACCCGGCCGCTTGTCAGCCGCCTCTGGTCGAGCCGATATCGGCGGCAGGTGTCCGATCCCGGCGGTCGGACGGTACGAGACAGATTTCAAACCGGGCAAGAAGCAGGATCTGGCCAGCTGTGAGACAGACGGTGCTTGCCAGTCGTGCCCGGCGACCCAGGTTAACCGTCTCTCTACAATTTCGAAGGAAGAAGTCCATGCGCTCTATCTATTGCGGACAGGTCAATGAGGCCCATGCAGGGCAGACCATTACATTGTGCGGTTGGGTCCATCGTCGTCGCGATCTGGGCGGCCTCATCTTTATCGACATGCGTGACCGCGAGGGCATCGTCCAGGTGTTCTTCGATCCGGACAAACCGGACGCCTTCGCCCTGGCCTCCGAACTGCGCGGCGAGTTCTGCATTCAGGTCTCCGGCGTGGTGCGCACCCGTCCCGACTCCCAGCGCAACAGCGACATGGCCACCGGCGCCATCGAGGTGTTTGCCCACGAGCTCACCATCATCAACCGTGCCGAGCCGCTGCCGCTGGACTTCAACCAGGTCAACAGCGAAGAGGTGAGCCTCAAGTATCGCTACCTGGACCTGCGTCGCCCCGAGATGGCCAAGTACCTGAAGACCCGCGCCAAGGCCAGTGCCTTCGTGCGCCGCTTCATGGACGAGCACGGCTTCCTCGACATCGAGACCCCGATGTTGACCAAAGCCACCCCGGAAGGGGCCCGTGACTATCTGGTGCCGAGCCGCGTGCACAAGGGCAAGTTCTACGCTCTGCCGCAGTCCCCCCAGCTGTTCAAGCAGCTGCTGATGATGTCTGGCTTCGACCGTTACTACCAGATCGTCAAGTGCTTCCGTGACGAAGACCTGCGTGCCGACCGCCAGCCGGAATTCACCCAGATCGACGTGGAGACCTCCTTCATGACCGCACCGCAAGTGCGTGAAATCATGGAAGAGATGATCCGTAAACTGTGGCTGCACATCCTGAACGTGGATCTGGGCGACTTCCCGATCATGACCTTCGACGAAGCCATGCGTCGCTACGGCTCCGACAAGCCGGACCTGCGTCTGCCGATGGAGCTGGTGGATGTGGCAGATCTGCTGACCGCGGTCGAGTTCGCCGTGTTCGCCGGCCCCGCCAACGATCCGAAAGGCCGCGTGGCTGCCCTGAAAGTACCGGGCGGCGCCGAGCTCTCTCGCAAGCAGATCGACGAGTACACCAAGTTTGTCGGCATCTATGGTGCCAAGGGCCTGGCCTGGATGAAGGTCAACGAAGCGGCCAACGGCATCGAAGGCGTGCAGTCCCCGGTGGCCAAGTTCCTCTCCGACGCCATCGTGCGCGAGATCCTGGCCCGTACCGGCGCAGCTGACGGCGACATCATCTTCTTCGGCGCCGACTCCAAGAAAGTGGTGTGCGATGCCATGGGCGCCCTGCGCCTGAAAGTGGGCCGCGATCTGGGCCTGCTGGAGAACAGCTGGAAGCCGCTGTGGGTCATCGACTTCCCGATGTTCGAGGAAGATGGCGAAGGCGGTCTGGCTGCCATGCACCACCCGTTCACCGCGCCGAGCGGCCTGAGCCCGGAGCAGCTGAAAGCCAACCCGGTAGGTGCTTACGCCAACGCTTACGACATGGTGATCAACGGCTACGAAGTGGGGGGCGGTTCTGTCCGTATCCACAACAGCGAGATGCAGTCCACCGTGTTCGACATCCTGGGGATCACCCCGGCCGAGCAGCGCCTGAAGTTCGGCTTCCTGCTGGATGCCCTCAAATACGGTACCCCGCCGCACGCCGGCCTGGCCTTCGGTCTGGACCGCCTCAGCATGCTGCTGACCGGTACCGAGAATATTCGGGACGTGATTGCCTTCCCGAAAACCACGGCGGCCGCCTGTCTGATGACCGACGCCCCCAGTTTTGCCAACCCGACCCAGCTGGGCGAGCTGGCGATTGCGACCACCGTCAAGGGTGACGAATAAGCCTTTATCGGCAACCAGGGCCGCAGCAATGCGGCCTTTCCCGTTTCCCCGGGTAGTCGCAACCTGTGTTACTGAAATTTCAAACTATAACGGAGAGTCCCTATGGCAGGTCACAGTAAATGGGCCAACATCAAACACCGCAAGGCGGCGCAAGACGCCAAGCGCGGCAAGATCTTCACCAAGCTGATCCGCGAAATCACCACCTCCGCGCGTCTCGGTGATGCCGACCCGGCCAACAACCCGCGCTTGCGTGCGGCGGTGGCGGCGGCCCTGACCAGCAACATGACCCGTGACACCATCAACCGTGCCATCGCCCGTGGGGCCGGCGGTGGTGACGGCGAGCAGCTCGAAACCATCGTCTATGAAGGTTACGGCCCGGCCGGCTCTGCCGTCATGGTGGAGTGCCTGACCGACAACCGCAACCGCACCGTAGCCGAAGTGCGTCACGCCTTCAGCAAGTGCGGCGGCAACCTGGGTACCGACGGCTCCGTGGCCTACCTGTTCACCAAGAAGGGTGTACTGACCTTCGTGGGCGCCGATGAAGATGCCCTGATGGACGCCGCTCTGGAAGCCGGTGCCGACGACGTGGTGACCGAAGAAGATGGCACCATCGAGGTGTACACCACCCCGAACGACTTCGGCACCGTGCTGGATGGTCTGGAAGCCGCTGGCTTCAAGCCCGAGAGCGCCGAAGTGACCATGATCCCCTCCACCGAAGCGGAGCTGGATGCCGAGACCGCGCCCAAGCTGATGCGCCTCATCGACATGCTGGAAGATCTGGACGACGTGCAGGAGGTGTACCACAACGGTTCCATCTCCGACGAAGTTGCCGCCACCCTGTAATCAGGTCGGCAATACTCCTCGAAACGGCAGCCTCGGCTGCCGTTTTTTTTCATCCGTATAACCCGCATCGACCCGCCCTTTGGCCAGAACAGGCTTCGCCTTAATTCTCCCTTAAGTTTGGTTTTCTACCCTGCCTGCGTCCCGGGGCCCTCGCGCCCACGGCCGGTCTGCACCTCGGGAAGAGGGCGCCGGCGCGGAAGATCCAAAGAGGGGCTGTTGCCAAGCCCCCTGTCTTGTCTGGTTTGTCGGAGTATCGTTATGCGTATCACCTTGGGTGTGATGAAGGTGAATCTGTTGTTGGTACTGCTGTTTGCACTGCTCTTCAACTGGCCCATTTTCCTCCACTTCTACACCATTCTTACCAAGCTGGAACACGTCAAGGCGGGCTTCGTCGTCTCGATCCCCTTCGTGCTGCTGGCCGCGCTCAATGCGGTGTTCCTGCCCTTTACCTTTCGCTATCTGCTCAAGCCCTTCTTCGTGCTGCTGATCCTGATGGGGTCGGTGGTCAGCTACGCGATGCTGAAATACGGCGTCATCTTCGACGTGAGCATGGTGCAGAACATCGTCGAGACCAACAGCGGGGAGGCAGCCTCCTACCTCAATGGTTCCGTGTTGCTCTGGTTCGCGCTGACCGGCCTGCTGCCGGCCTTGGCCCTGCTGTGGGTAAAGATTGACTATCCCCGTCCCTGGTACAAGGGGCTGGGCCTGCGGCTCGGCTCCATCGCCCTCTCCTTGCTGTTTCTGGTGGGGGTGGCCGCCCTCTATTACCAGGATTACGCCTCGGTCGGGCGCAACAACAAGTCCCTCGGCAAGGAGATAGTGCCCGCCAACTATGTGCATGGCCTCTATCGTTACGCCACCGACATCCTGTTCGCCACCCCGATCCCGTATCAGCAGCTGGGCACGGACGCCAGGGTGGTGGGGCAGGGCAGCAAGCCGACCCTGATGTTCCTGGTGGTGGGGGAGACGGCGCGCAGCCAGAACTACTCCCTCAACGGTTACGGCAAGGCCACCAACAGCTTCACCGCGCGGGAATCGGGCATGGTCTCGTTTCGCAACGTACGCTCCTGCGGCACCGCCACCGCGGTCTCGGTGCCCTGCATGTTCTCCAACCTGACGCGGCGCGGCTATGATGATACCCTGGCCCAGTCCCGCGATGGCATGCTGGACGTGCTGCAGCACGCCGGTGTCTCCGTGCTCTGGAAGGAGAACGACGGCGGCTGCAAGGGGGTGTGCAAGAACGTGCCCACCATCGAGATCGAGGCCAAGGATTTTCCCCAGTACTGCCAGAAGGGTTCCTGCTACGACGAGGTGATGCTGGAGGGGCTGGATCGGCAGATCGCGCAGATGAAGGGCAACAAGCTGGTGGCCTTCCACCTGATGGGCAGCCACGGCCCGACCTACTATCGCCGCTATCCCGCCAGTGAACGGACCTTCGTGCCGGACTGCCCGCGCAGCGACATCGAAAACTGCACCAATGAAGAGCTGGTCAACACCTACGACAACACCATCCGCTACACCGACAAGGTGGTGGCCCGTCTCATCGACAAGCTCAAGACGCTGGAGAAGGATTACAACGTGGGGCTGGTCTATCTGTCGGATCACGGCGAATCCCTCGGGGCCATGGGGCTCTACCTGCACGGCACCCCCTACAAGTTCGCGCCGGACGATCAGACTAGGGTGCCGCTGATGACCTGGTTCTCACCCCAGTTGCAGGCTGACCGCAAGCTGGATCTGGATTGTCTGCAGCAGGAGGCGGCCGGCAAGCGCTTCTCCCATGACAACCTGTTCCACTCCATGTTGGGGATCATGGATGTGCAGACCCAGGTCTACAACGGCGCGCTGGATCTCTTTAAACCGTGCCGGGCGGGGTGAGCCGGCGAGATAGATCAATAAAAAAAACGGCAGCCACTGGCTGCCGTTGTTGTTTCGCAAGGCCTCGGCCTTACTTCTGCTCCATGATGATCTGCAGCAGATCCCCTTCCAGCAGGGCCCGCTTCACCAGCGCGAAACCACCGACGGTGGGTTGATTCTGGAAGCGTGCCTTCACGATGGGCAGGCCGCGATGGAAGCTTGGCAGCGACTGGTGCTCCACGCAGCGGCGGATGGCCGGGAACAGGATCTCCTCGGCGGCGGTGATTTCCCCCGCGATCAGCACCTTCTGTGGGTTGAACAGGTTGACCGTGATGGCCACCGCCCGTCCCAGATGCTCACCCACGTTCTCGATCACGCTGCGGGCCAGCTCGTCACCGGCCATGGCCGCCTTGCACACCTCCTGGATGGTGATGTGCTTCTCCTGCAGCGAGCTCAGGTGGCCGCGGCTGATGAGCTCCTTCACCTTGTCGACGATGGCCTCGTTGGAGGCGATGGTCTCCAGACAGCCGAAGTTGCCGCAGTGGCAGCGTTTGCCGAGCGGCTCGACCTGGATGTGGCCGATCTCGCCGACGTTGCGGTTCTGACCGAGGAACACCTTGCCCTTGGTGATGATGCCCGAGCCTGCCCCCTGATGGACGCTCACCAGAATGGAGTCCATGCAGTCGCGGGACTCGCCGAAGAAGTGTTCGGCCAGTGCCAGCGAGCGGGTGTCGTTACCCACGTAGCAGGGCAGGTTGAAGTGGTTTTCCAGCAGCTTGGCCAGCGCCAGATTGCGGATCTGGTACTTGGGGGTATAGATGACCATGCCCGATTCCGGATTGACCAGGCCCGGCATGGTCAGCGCGATGCTGATGAGGTTGCGGCTGCGATCCTGCTGGGAGTCGATGAAGGCACCGATCTCCCGCAGCAGCATGTCGACCACCGGCTGTTGCTCGATCTCGGTCACCTGGGTGACATGCTGGTCGAGCTCCTTGCCGTCGAGATCATAGAGACTCAGCTGCAGGTAACCGCGACCCAGCTTGGCGGACACAAACTGGAAGCGATGCTTGATGGTGGTCAGGGAGATGGCGCGCCGTCCACCGGTGGAGGCTTGCGGCGAGGTCTCCTTGATCAGGCCATGCTCGATCAGTTGCCGGGTGATCTTGGTCACGCTGGCCGGGGCCAGCTGACTCAACTCGGCAATTTTGACCCGCGAGATGGGCCCCTGCAGGTCGATGAGCCGATACACGGCTGCACTGTTGACCTGCTTGATAAGATCTACGTTTGCTATTTGTCCGCCAGTCATAGTGTCACTGTGTTGTGTAGTGTCCGTTAACCACGGTCCCGCAGACCGTGAAGGCCTGATCAAAGACAGTCAGGTTGGCTATTTTTCCGACCTGGATACTACCGAGACGTGAGTCCCATCCAATGGCGCGTGCAGGGTAAAGGGTGGCCATTCTCAGTGCTTCATCGAGCGGTAATCCGACCTGTTTGACCAGATTTTCCACCCCCTCGATCATGGTGAGGGCAGAGCCGCCGAGTGTACCATTCTCGTCGACGCACTGACCATCGCGGAAATAGACGGTTGCGCCACAAAAATCAAACTTCTCAAAGCCTTCCGGTGCCCCCGCCGGCGCGGTCGCGTCGGTGACCAGCACCAGTTTCTCCCCCAGCATCTTGTGCGCCAGGCGCACGTTGGCCCAGTGCACGTGATGGCCGTCGACGATGACGCCGGCGTAGACATCCTTGCGATCATAGATGGCACCCACCACGCCCGGCTCGCGGCCGTTCAGGGTCGGGGTCATGGCGTTGTAGAGGTGGGTGGCGAAGCGAATGCCGCTGTCGAACCCGGCCATGGCCTGATCGTAATTGGCGGCGGTGTGGCCGGCGGAGACCAGAATGCCGGCCTCCACCAGGCGGCGGATGTGTTCCGGTTTGTTGCGCTCCGGTGCCAGGGTGATCTTGGCGATGGCATCCGCGTTGGCGCAGAAGAAGTCGATCATCTCGTCGGCGGGCTGGCGGATCTGCTCGGCCGGGTGGATCCCCTTGCGCTTGAGGTTGGTGTAGGGGCCTTCCAGGTGCACGCCAAGGACTTCGTTGGGGTGCGCCGCCATGTAGTCGCGGGTGACGGCGACGGCCTGCTTCATGTCCGCATCCGGGCTGGTGATCAGGGTCGGGAGGAAGCTGGTGGTACCGGATTTCAGATTGGCGGCCTGCATGGTCGCCAGGGTCTGGGTGGTGATGTGGCCGTTGAACATGACGCCGCCGCAGCCGTTGAGCTGCACGTCGATGAAGCCGGGGCAGAGGTTGGCACCCTTGAGGTCAATCTGTTCGATGCCGGCCGGCAGTTCGGCCTGGTGGGAGATGGCGACAATCTGGTCGCCCTCGATCACCACCCCGTAACCGGTCAGCACGCAGCTGCCGGTGTAGAGGGTGCAGTTGGTCAATGCGTACATGGTGACTCCTTACAGACGGCCGATGTTGGCGGCTTCGAGCTGCTGGAAGTAGCGCACCGTCTTGACCTTGAGCTCCATGGTGGAGGGCTCGTCACACACCATCATTCCCTTCGGATGCAGCTGCAGGGTGGAGATGGTCCACATGTGGTTGACGCTGCCTTCCACCGCGGCCTGCAGGGCCTGCGCCTTGCCGTGACCGGTCACCAGGATCATGATCTCCTCGGCATCCATCAGGGTGCCGACGCCCACGGTCAGCGCCAGCTTGGGCACCTGCTCCATGTCGCCACCGAAGAAGCGGGAGTTGGCGATGCGGGTGTCTTCGGTCAGGGTCTTGACCCGAGTGCGGGAGGCCAGGGAAGAGGCCGGCTCGTTGAATGCGATGTGGCCGTCGTTGCCGACGCCACCCATGAACAGGTGGATCTTGCCGTAGGACTTGATTTTGTCTTCGTAGCGCTTGCACTCGGCCACCAGATCCGGCGCGTTGCCGTTGAGGATGTTGATGTTCTCGGGGCGAATGTCGATGTGACTGAAGAAGTTGTTGTGCATGAAGCTGTGGTAGCTCTCGGGGTGGTCTTCCGGCAGGCCGACGTACTCGTCCATGTTGAAGGTGACCACGTTCTGGAAGCTCACCTCACCGGCTTTATGCAGTTCAATCAGGCGCTTGTAGGTGTTGAGCGGAGTGCCGCCAGTGGGCAGGCCCAGTACGAAGGGGCGATCGGCAGTGGGTTTGAACGCATTGATACGGTCAACGATGTAACGGGCGGACCACAGCCCCACTTGGCTGGCAGATTTCAACGGGATCAGGCGCATTGTAGATACCTCTGTACGGGTTGCGGCCGGGATGTCGGCGGCAAGAAGAGCGGGACGGATTTAAGTTGTT
Organism: Aeromonas sp. FDAARGOS 1403; assembly: GCF_019047325.1. Lineage (NCBI taxonomy): Bacteria > Pseudomonadati > Pseudomonadota > Gammaproteobacteria > Aeromonadales > Aeromonadaceae > Aeromonas > Aeromonas sp. FDAARGOS 1403. Next base: position 2,585,736 of record NZ_CP077249.1, read on the forward strand.
TTATAGCGTAAATAAAGATTGCGAACTAAGCCACATCTATCCGCCACCTTTATCTCGTTTGGGTGATAATGATCACGATTACAGGTTTATTAATTTGCGCAGCGAAATAAAAGCCCTAGACTGCCAATCAAGCCTTGATGGCTTATGCGTCAAACGTGATAAGCACTTAATTTCTAGAAAAACATTAACTAAGGAGAGGAACCGTGAACATTCTCGGTTATTTGCAAAAGATCGGCCGGGCCTTGATGGTGCCGGTAGCGGTATTGCCTGCCGCCGCGATCCTGATGGGGGTTGGCTACTGGATTGACCCGAATGGTTGGGGTGGTGACAGCGCGCTGGCCGCCTTCCTGATCAAGGCGGGTGCGGCCATCATCGACAAGATGGCCATCCTGTTCGCCGTGGGTGTTGCCTATGGCATGTCCAAAGACAAAGACGGTTCTGCCGCGCTGGCCGGTCTGGTCGGTTTCCTGGTGGTGACCACCTTGCTGAGCCCGGGCGCGGTATCCCAAATCCAGCAGATCCCGCTGGACCAGGTGCCTGCTGCATTTGGCAAGATTGAGAACCAGTTCATCGGTATCTTGACCGGTGTGATCGCGGCCGAGCTCTACAACCGCTTCAGTGGTGTGGAACTGCACAAGGCGCTGGCCTTCTTCTCCGGTCGTCGTCTGGTGCCGATCGTGACCTCCGTGGTGATGATCGTGGTCTCCTTCGTCCTGATGGCCGTCTGGCCGGTCATTTACGGTGGTCTGGTGAGCTTTGGCGAATCCATCGTCAACCTGGGTTCCACCGGCGCCGGTATCTACGCCTTCTTCAACCGTCTGCTGATCCCGATTGGTCTACACCACGCCCTGAACTCCGTGTTCTGGTTCGACGTGGCCGGCATCAACGACATCCCGAACTTCCTGGGCGGTCAATCCTCCATCGACGCCGGCAAGGCGGTCGTGGGTGTGACCGGCATGTATCAGGCCGGCTTCTTCCCCATCATGATGTTCGGTCTGCCGGGCGCCGCACTGGCCATCTACCACTCCGCCAAGAAAGAGAACAAGGACAAGGTTGCGTCCATCATGATCGCCGCCGCCTTTGCCTCCTTCTTCACCGGGGTGACCGAGCCGCTCGAGTTCTCCTTCATGTTCGTGGCGCCGGTACTGTACGTCATCCACGCGTTCCTGACCGGTATCTCCGTGTTCATCGCCGCCTCCATGCACTGGATTTCTGGCTTCGGCTTCAGTGCTGGTTTTGTCGACATGTTTATCCAGTCACGTAACCCGCTGGCGACCCACTGGTACATGCTGATCCCGCAGGGTCTGGTGTTCTTCGGCCTCTACTACGTGGTCTTCCGCGCAGTGATCGCCAAGTTCAACCTGAAAACCCCGGGTCGTGAAGATGACGAAGCGGTACCGGTACAGGCTCAAACCACTGACCGCACCGAGCTGGCCAAGCAATACCTGGAAGTGCTGGGCGGCCAGGAGAACCTGGTGACCATCGATGCCTGCATCACCCGTCTGCGTCTGACCCTGAAAGACCGCAGCATCGTTGACGAGCGCAAGCTCAAAGCCCTGGGCGCGGCCGGTGTGGTCAAGCTCGGTGAGCAGAACCTGCAGGTGATTCTGGGCCCATTGGCCGAAATCATCGCAGGTGAGATGAAGGCCCTGCGTTAATCGGGCGCCAAGCTCGCCTCAAGTCTAAGTCCATTGTTGACATAACTAAGGGCCCCGCCTCGGGGCCCCATATAAAAAAAGCCAAGAAAATCCAACCTTTACTTCAAATGAGAGCAGCAGTTATGAACTTGAAACATTCTCTGTTAGCCATTGCCATGTCTACCGTTTTCGTCAGCCAGGTACAGGCAGCCGATGCCGCCAAGCAAGCCGTGGTCGACGCCCTCGCCAGCAACCTCGTCGTCAAGTACGAAGTCGTCACCAACGACGGTGCCGGTGCCGGTCTCGACTGCCAGGCGCTGGGCTCCGAGTGGGCGAGCTGCGGCGTTGCCAAGCTGCACCTGACCAATACCGGTGCTGACGTCACCTCCAAGGACTGGAGCATCTATGTCTCCTCCATCCGCCGCATCCAGCGGGTGGACAACGACCAGTTCACCATCACCCACCTGACCGGCGACCTTTATCGTTTGACGCCGACCGAGAAGTTCCAGGGCTTTGCCAAGGATGCCACGGTCGAAGTGCCGCTGGTGGTGGAGTACTGGGTATTGTTCGAATCTGACATCATGCCGAACTGGTATGTCGCCAGCGAAGGGGCCGAGCCGAAAGTGCTGGCCAGCATGAGCAACATCGACGATGCCACCACCTACGAGAAGCCGATGCCGGCCGACGGCTGGAAGCGCACCAAGGATGACAACAACATCCTGATGAACAGCGAAACCCGTTTCGCCGCCAACCAGACCAGCACCTTGCTGCCGGCTGGCAAGGTCGACAACCAGATCCTGCCGACCCCGATGAAGCAGGTGGTCAAGGCCGGCCCGCAGGTCGACTTCTCCACCATCAAGCTCAATGCCCTCGACCTGCCGAGCGATCGCGCCGAAGCCCTGAAGGCTCAACTGACCAAGCTGGGTGTTACCCTCTCCGACACCGGCTACCCAGTGACCATCAAGCTCGGCAGCAAGCTCAAGCAGGCCGAAGGCTACGACATGACCATCGGCAAGAAGGGCACCGTCATTCAGGGGCACGACATCGAAGGCGCCTTCTGGGGTGCCCAGTCCCTGATCTCCCTCTTGGGAGTCAACGACAAGCTGGTGAGCCAGATGACCGTCGAGGATGCGCCGCGCTTTGAATACCGCGGCATGCAGACCGACGTGGCCCGTCACTTCAGAAGTCCCGAGACCCTGAAGAAGCTGGTGGATCAGATGTCTGCCATGAAGCTCAACGTGCTGCACCTTGGCCTGACCAACGATGAAGGCTGGCGTCTGGAGATCCCGGGCCTGCCGGAGCTGACCGACGTCGGCAGCCAGCGTTGCCACGACGAGTCCGAAACCAAGTGTCTGATGCCGCAGCTGGGCTCAGGCCCGACCAGCGACAACCAGGGTTCCGGTTTCTACAGCAAGGCCGACTACATCGACCTGGTGCGCTATGCCAAGGCCCGCGGCGTGACCGTGATCCCCGAGATCAACATGCCGGCCCACGCCCGTGCCGCCGTGGTCTCCATGGAGGCGCGCTACAAGCGCCTGATGGCTGAAGGTAAAGAGGTCGAAGCGAACCAGTTCCGTCTGACCGACCCGGCCGATACCTCCAACGTCACCTCGGTGCAGTTCTACGACAAGATGTCCTTCATCAACCCCTGCCAGCCGGGCGCCGCCACCTTTGTGGCCAAGGTGATGGACGAAGTGGCCCAGATGCACCAGGCCGCCGGCCAGCCGCTGACTGCCTGGCACTACGGTGGTGACGAGACGAAGAACATCATGCAGGGCGGTGGTTATCAGGATCCTGCTGTCACCAAGAAAGAAGATCTGGTGGCCTGGAAGGGCAACGTCGACTCCAGCAAGCAGGACAAGCCGTTCGGCAAGTCCCCCATGTGCCAGAAGATGGTGGATGAGGGCAAGATCAAGGACGTGGCCGAGCTGCCGGTCTATTTCGCCAAGGAAGTGAGCGAGATGGTCAAGGGCCACGGCTTCTCCACCCTGCAGGCGTGGGAAGATGGTCTGAAGTACGCCAAGGATGCCAGCGTGTTCGCCACCGACAAGACCCGGGTCAACTTCTGGGAAACCCTCTACTGGGGTGGCTTCAACGAAGCGATGAAGTGGGCGCACAAGGGCTATGACGTGGTGCTCTCCAACCCGGATTACCTCTACTTCGACTTCCCGAACGAGGTACACCCGGCCGAGCGCGGCTACTACTGGGCCACCCGCTTCAACGACACCCGCAAGGTGTTCGCCTTCGCCCCGGAAAACCTGCCGCAGAACGCCGAGACCTCGGTTGACCGCGACGGCAACGCCTTCGTGGCCAAGGGTGACCAGGATCCGGTCAAGTTCAAGGGGATCTCCGGTCAGCAGTGGAGTGAAACCGTGCGTACCGACGCGCAATACGAGTACATGGTCTACCCGCGCATCTTCTCCATGGCCGAGCGTGCCTGGCACAAGGGCGGCTTCGAGCTGGACTACGTGAAGAACCGCGAGTTCTCCGGTACCACCAAGTTCGTCAACAAGGCCACCCTGAACAAGGAGTGGAACCAGTTCGCCAACGTGCTGGGTCAGCGCGTGCTGCCGAAACTGGATCAGGCCGGGGTGGAATACCGCCTCTCCGTACCGGGCGCCAAGGTGGTGAACGGCAAGCTTGAGGCGAACGTGGATCTGCCGGGCCTGCCCATCCAGTACAGTCTGGATGGCAAGAGCTGGAGCGCCTACGACGCAGCCGCCAAGCCGAGCGTCAACGGCAAGGTCTACCTGCGTACCACCAGCTTCGATGGCAAGCGCACCAGCCGCGTCACCGAGCTGAACTGATAGCCCTCAATCCATAACGCAAGGTGGGTCGCAAGACCCGCCTTTCCCAAGGACGATGGTCATCGGGCTTGGGAAAGGTTGACTGTGCGTGTGAGCCTTTGTTGTGTGTGTGTATTGTCTGTTTTTGTTTTTCATCACCTTGAACCCCGCCTCGTGCGGGGTCTTTTTTTCGTCAGTCAGTCAAACCGGCCATCAGTGCAGGGCGTTTTGCGGTGCCAGTACCCCGAAACGGGCAAATTCAGGTTGAGACAGGGCGCGTAATGAGGGATCATATCCGGCTTGACGGCGGGGGGTTGAGGGTGCCAGCCGGCACAACTTCCGCCAGTGACGCATTTTTGAGGTGAGCCATGAGTCAGGCGAACAGCCCAACTAACTTTATTCGTCAGATCATTGATGAAGATCTGGCCAGCGGTAAGCACTCCAGTGTGCATACCCGTTTTCCGCCCGAGCCGAACGGTTATCTCCATATCGGTCACGCCAAGTCCATCTGCCTGAACTTCGGCATCGCCCGCGACTACCAGGGCCAATGCAACCTGCGCTTCGACGACACCAACCCGGTGAAGGAAGATATCGAGTACGTTGAGTCCATCAAACAGGACGTGCAGTGGCTCGGCTTCCAGTGGAACGGCGAGATCTGCTACTCCTCCGACTATTTCGACAAGCTGCACGGCTATGCCATCGAGCTCATCGAGAAGGGGCTGGCCTACGTGGACGAGCTCTCTGCCGAGCAGATGCGCGAATACCGCGGTACTCTGACCGCGCCGGGCAAGAACAGCCCGTTCCGCGATCGCAGCGTGGAAGAGAACCTGGCCCTGTTCGAGAAGATGAAGAACGGCGAGTTTGCCGAAGGCACCGCCTGCCTGCGCGCCAAGATCGACATGGCTTCCCCTTTCATGGTGATGCGTGACCCCGTCATCTATCGCATCAAGTTTGCCCACCACCACCAGACCGGTGACAAGTGGTGCATCTACCCCATGTATGACTTCACTCACTGCATCTCGGACGCCCTGGAAGGGATTACCCACTCCATCTGTACGCTGGAGTTCCAGGACAACCGTCGCCTGTACGACTGGGTGCTGGATAACATCACCATCGATTGCCACCCGCGTCAGTACGAGTTCTCTCGTCTGAACCTCGAATACACCGTCATGTCCAAGCGCAAGCTGAACCTGCTGGTGACCGAGAAGCACGTGGACGGTTGGGACGATCCGCGCATGCTGACCGTCTCCGGCCTGCGCCGCCGCGGCTACACCCCGGCCTCCATCCGCGAGTTCTGCAAGCGCATCGGTGTTACCAAGCAGGACAACATCGTTGAGATGAGCATGCTGGAAGCCTGCATCCGCGAAGATCTCAACGAGAATGCCCCGCGCGCCATGGCCGTGCTGCATCCGGTCAAGGTGGTCATCGAGAACCTGGCCGCCGACGAAGTGCTGACTGCCCCGGCGCATCCGAGCAATGCCGAGATGGGTACCCGCGAGTTGAACTTCACCCGCGAGATCCTCATCGATGAAGCGGACTTCAAAGAAGAAGCCAACAAGCAGTTCAAGCGTCTGGTACTGGGCAAGGAAGTGCGTCTGCGCAACGCCTATGTCATCAAGGCCGAGCGGGTCGAGAAGGATGCCGATGGCAAGGTCACCTGCATCTACTGCTCTTACGACCCCGAGACCCTGGGCAAGGATCCGGCGGACGGTCGCAAGGTGAAAGGGGTGATCCACTGGGTCAGCGCCACTCACTCCCTGCCGGCCGAAGTGCGCCTCTACGACCGCCTGTTCAAAGTGCCGAACCCAGGCGCCGAAGAGGACTTCGAAGCGGCCCTGAACCCGGAATCCCTGGTGATCATCGAGGGGGCCCGCGTGGAAGCTTCCCTCAAGGATGCCAAGCCGGAGCAGGCTTACCAGTTCGAGCGTGAAGGGTATTTCTGCGCCGACAACAAGCTCTCCAGCCCGGAGCACCTGGTGTTCAACCGCACCGTGGCCCTGCGCGACGTGTGGGGCAAGGCCGAGGCCTGATGAAGGAGGGCAGGGGAGACCCTGCCCTTTATTGTCCGGAATATGGGCATAAAAAAGCCAGCATCATGCTGGCTTTTTTATTGCGCGGGTTCTGCCAATCAATCGTCGTGCTTGCAGTCGCCGGCGGCGCAGTGGCCATAGAGATAGAGGCTGTGATTGGTCAGACGGATGTTGTGCTTCCTGGCGATCTCGGTCTGGCGCTGCTCGATCACCTCGTCGGAGAACTCGATCACCTTGCCGCAGTCGAGGCAGACCAGGTGGTCGTGGTGTTCCTGGGTGGCCAGCTCGAACACCGACTTGCCCCCTTCGAAGTGGTGACGGGTGACGATACCGGCATCATCAAACTGGTTGAGAACGCGGTAGACGGTAGCGAGACCAATCTCTTCACCCTGGTCGATCAGTCGTTTGTACAGATCTTCCGCACTGGTGTGCTGGCAGTCCGGCTGTTGCAGGATTTCCAGGATCTTGACACGGGGCAAGGTGATCTTGAGCCCGGCCTTTTTTAACGCTTGGTTGTTGTCTGCCATTTCTATTTATTCGCATTCTCGAAGGTGTGGTTATTCTGATTGACTGCCGCTGTAATGGCAACCACGAACTCGCTTGGCCTGTCATTATAGGTCGTAGCTCACCTAAAAATAAACCCAGTAATTCAAGGGCTTTAGCGCGATCGACCGCTTATCCACGAATTGTGCGGATTGTGACGGCGGCTTGCTCACCCGCCGAATGTTGATAAAATGTAACCTTCTTCACTCTGGTCGGATGAGATCCATGGATTGGCTTTTTGACAACGCGGCCTGGGTGCGCCGCGCCCTCAACGCCTGGCCACCCTTCTGGGGCGCGGGCATCAAGATAGAGACATTGAGCGATGATTTTCGCTTCTGCCGGGTCACCCTCAAGTCCCGCTGGTGGAACAAGAACGCCAACCGCACCCAGTTTGGCGGCAGCATGTTTGCGATGACCGATCCCATCTATCCGCTGATGCTGATGGGTTATTTCAAGAACCGCTATTACGTCTGGGACAAGGCGGGCAGCATCAACTACATCAAGCCGGGCAAGGGCAAGCTGGTGGCCGAATTCAACCTGACCGACGGCAAGCTGGCCGCCATAGTCGCGGCGACCGAAGGGGGAGACAAGCACTTTCCCGAGTTCGAGGTGACGGTACAGGATGGCCAGGGCGAGCTGGTGGCCCAGGTCAAGCGCACCCTCTATGTGCGGGCCAAGCCCGAGCACAGGGGCGGCGAGAGCGCATGACCAGAAAACAACAAGGGCCCCGCGGGGCCCTTGTTGTCAGAGGTGCTGGCAAGCGTGGATCACTCCAGCTCGGCCAGGCACATCTCTTCATGCAGCTGTTTGCACCAGCCCTTGACGCGCTCGGCAGTCATCTCGGGTTGGCGATCTTCGTCGATGCCCAGGCCCACGAAGTGCTTGTCGTCCACCAGTGCCTTGGAGGCTTCGAACTCGTAACCGGCGGTCGGCCAGTGGCCGATGACGATGGCGCCTTTGGCTTCGACGATGTCACGCAGGGTGCCCATGGCGTCGAGGAAGTACTCGGCATAATCTTCCTGATCGCCGCATCCGAAGATGGCGACCAGCTTGTTGGTGAAGTCGATCTCTTCCAGCTCGGGGAAGAAGTCGTCCCAGTCGGCCTGGGCTTCGCCATAGTACCAAGTCGGGATACCGAACATCAGTAGATCGAAGCTGTCGATGTCGGCCTTGCTGCTCTTGGCAATGTCACGGACTTCAATCAGTTGTTTGCCCAGTTCTTTCTGGATCATCTTGGCGACAGCTTCGGTATTACCGGTATCGCTGCCGAAAAACAGACCTACACTAGCCATAGTGTTTAGTTACCCGTATCTGGTGTTAATGCTTAACGGTCAGATTGCGATGCCTGCTGCATGTGCAGACTCAATCTGTTGCTTCAGGATAGATTGGATCAGCTCGGCTCGGCTGACGTTCTGTTGTAACGCAAGTTGGTTCAGGCGCTCCAGCAATTCGGCCTCCACCTTTAACTCTACCCGCTTCAAACCGTTCTCTCGATCGCGCTTGAGCTGGTTGCGCTTGTTGATCTTGAGCTGGGTCTCGCGGGGGAGTGGGTTGGTCTTTGGCCTGCCGGGGCGCTTCTCGTTTGCGAACAGATCCAGTGTTGTTCGATCAGTTTGCTGTTTGGCCATACATCACAGATGGAAATAAGTTAGCCGATGCCTGAGCCTTCCCAGCCCAGTTCGATCAGCCCCTTGGCGACAAAACCTGCACAACCCAGGAAGAGTACCAACCAGACGATGAATCGGCCGAAACGGGGCACATTGCCGCGTTTGAGCACGTCCTGAATGGCCAGGCCAATCAATACGAAAATGGCCACAAAGAATAACTTCAGGCCCAGACTCTCGATCAGGTCGATATGTTCACTTAGCATGGATTGCGCACACTCCTTATGACGGGCGCACTATATCACAAAGGATTTGAAACTGTTAACCGCCTGTCGACAGGAAATCCACAACCAGTTTGTTGAACAAAACCGGCTTTTCCGCGTGCAGCCAGTGACCGGTGCCGGCGATGACCCGGGCCTTGGCAGCGGGAAATTGGGCCATAACCGTCTCGGTATGCGCGGGCAGCATGTAGTCGGAATCGCCCCCCTTGATGAAGAGCGCAGGCCCCTCGAAACGGCTCTGTGGATCGGGCCAGCCCATGATGTTGGCGTAGTTGCGCTCAAGGGCCGGCACGTTGAAACGCCAGCCCCAACCCGACTCCCCCTTGGCGAAGGACTTGAGCAGGAACTGGCGCACGCCGGCGATCTCGACATGCTCGGCCAGGATGGCTTCCGCCTCGCCGCGGCTTTGCGGAAGGTGCGCGAGCGTGGCATTGAGGCCGGCAAACACGTTCTGGTGGCGGGCGTGAGGGTAGGCGACCGGCGCTATGTCGGCCACTACCAGCCTGGCGACGCGGGTCGGCGCCTGCTTGGCAACCTGCATGGCTACCTTGCCCCCCATGGAGTGGCCCACGAGCGCCACCTGCTCAAGCCCCAGCTGATCGAGCAGGGCGAGCAGATCGGCGGCCTGGGCCGGGTAGCTCATCTCGTCGGAGTGAAAGGAGGCGCCGTGGTTGCGCAGATCGACGCTGATGACCCGGTATTGTTCGCTCAGCGGGCGTGCCAGCAGGCCCAAGTTGTCCAGGCTGCCGAACAGCCCGTGGATCAGCACGACGGGTTGGCCCTGGCCCTGCTCCTTGAAGTTCAATAATGGGTTTTGTTGCAAAATGACACCTTGTCGGTCGTGAGTACGTTGCTCACCATGATTTAACGCACTGGAAAGAAAAGGATTTCACTCATCACGGAGCAAAAAAGTGTGGTTTTTTTCCTAAAAAAAGCCAGCCAGATCGGCTATCAGTGCGACGGATCACACACTTGGGCCGCTATTATGCCGTATTCTCGATGAGATTCATGCACATCTGTCCGCCCCTTGCTTGGGCTGCCGGGTTTGCCTATGTATAATCGCCGCATCCGAATTTCGACGAGTCCAGCGCATCCCTATGAAAACCATCGAGCTTGATGACGATCTCTACTTCTATATCGCCAGCCAGACCCGGCACATCGGTGAGAGTGCCTCCGATATCCTGCGCCGCCTGCTGGAACAGCCCGCCCGCCAGGCCTCGCCGGTCGCAGCAGAGGTGACGGCGGCTCCGTCGCCCACCGTGGCCGACGGCATGGGGCTGGAAACGCTGCTCGATTCCGGCGAGCTGCAAAAAGAAGAGAAGTCCATCAACCGCTTCATGCAGGTGCTCAGTACTCTCTACCGGGATGATCCGGTCGGGTTTACCCAGGCCACCGAAATCAAGGGGCGCAAGCGCGTCTATTTCTCGCGGGATCCCGATGCCCTGCGCGCTAGCGGCAGCACCACCAAGCCCAAGCAGGTGCCACAAACTCCGTTCTGGGTGATCACCAACACCAACACCAGTCGCAAACAGAACATGGTGGCCCAGCTGATGGCCAGCATGGGGTATGGCGACGAGGTGATTGCCCGGGTGTGCGGCGCAATCTAACGGTTCATCAGACTCAGGCCTTGCTGGGCAAGGCCGCCATCAAGCAAGGACAACGCCATGGCACAGCATTCCCACGCCGGTCAGCCGGCCCGTTTGAGCGACCTGACCAACATCCCCCGTCTGGTCAGCGCCTACTACCTCAACAAGCCGGACATGAGCCGTCCCGAGCAGCGGGTTGCCTTCGGCACCTCCGGCCACCGCGGCAGCGCCCTGCACAACGCCTTCACCGAATCCCACATCCTGGCGGTGACCCAGGCGCTGGTGGAGTATCGCCAGCAGGCCGGCATCACGGGCCCGCTGTTTGTCGGCATGGATACCCATGCTCTCTCTGAATCCGCCTTTGCCAGTGCGGTGGAAGTGCTGGCGGCCAACGGCGTCGAGACCCGCATTCAGGCCGGCCTCGGCTTCACCCCGACCCCAGTCATCTCTCATGCCATTCTGCGCCACAATGCAGGCAAGCCTGCCGCGCGCGCCGACGGCGTGGTGATCACCCCGTCCCACAACCCGCCGGAAGACGGTGGCTTCAAATACAACCCGCCCCACGGCGGTCCCGCCGAAGGGGAGATTACCAAGTGGGTGGAAGACCGTGCCAACGCCATCCTTGAGGCGAACCTTGCCGGCGTGAAGCGCATGCCGTTCGCCGAGGCCCTCAAGAGCCCGTTCGTGGTGGAGCACGACTATGTCACTCCCTATGTGGATGACCTGAAGAACGTGCTGGACATGGAGGCCATCAAGCAGGCCGGCATCAAGATCGGTGTCGATCCGCTGGGCGGCTCCGGCGTCGCCTACTGGGACGTCATCGCCAAGACCTATGGTCTGAACATCGAGGTAGTGAACTACAAGGTCGACCCGACCTTCTCCTTCATGACCCTGGATAAAGACGGCAAGATCCGGATGGACTGCTCCAGCCCGTTCGCCATGGCCAGCCTGATTGCCCTCAAGGACAAGTTCGACATCGCCCTTGGCAACGACCCTGACTACGACCGTCACGGCATCGTCACCAAGTCGGGCCTGATGAACCCGAACCACTATCTGGCGGTAGCGATCCAGTATCTGTTTACCCATCGTACCGGCTGGTCTGCCGATGCAGCCGTCGGCAAGACGCTGGTCTCCTCTTCCATGATCGACCGGGTGGCCGGCGAGATTGGCCGCACCCTCAAAGAGGTGCCGGTCGGCTTCAAGTGGTTCGTGGATGGCCTCTACAGCGGCGAGTTCGGCTTTGGCGGCGAGGAGAGCGCGGGCGCCTCCTTCCTGCGCAAAGACGGCACCGTCTGGACCACCGACAAGGATGGCTTCATCCTGGCGCTGCTGGCAGCGGAAATTCTGGCTGTGACCGGCAAGGATCCGCAGGCTCACTACGACGCACTGGAAGCCAAGTTTGGTCGCTCCAGCTACCGCCGCATCGACGCCCCGGCCAACAGCGCCCAGAAGGCGGTGCTCTCCAAGCTGGATCCGGCGCTGGTGGAAGCCTCCACCCTGGCCGGCGAGCCCATCGTCGCCAAGCTGACCAAGGCGCCGGGCAACGATGCCGCCATCGGCGGCCTCAAGGTGGTGACCGAGAACGGCTGGTTCGCGGCGCGCCCCTCCGGCACCGAGTCCATCTACAAGATCTACATGGAGAGCTTCAAGGGCGAGGCGCACCTGGACCTCATCCAGCAGGAAGCCCAGCAGATCGTCTCCGCCGCTCTGGCCAAGGCCGGCGTCTGAGTTCGACTCAAATATCCGCGGAATGTGAAAGAGGAGCCTTGATGGCTCCTCTTTTTTATTGCGCTTTTTGTATTGTCCTTGAGCCGGCTTACGGCTTGCCGCACTGGCCGGTGCACGCCCGGCGGGCCTGCCAGCGCTTGAAGAAGGGGCGGGCAGGCAGCTTCATCAGAAACAGTGAGGCCAGGATCACCCCGATGCCGAGCCATTGGCGGGCATCCAGCGTCTCCCCCACCATCAGCACGCCGCAGGAGACCGCCACCATGGGGTTGGTGAGGGCCAGCATGCCCATCACCTCCGGGCCGTGGCGCTTGAGCCCCCACAGCCAGGCCCAGTAGGCCAGCGCCGTATTGAGCAGGATCAGCCAGAGCAGACCAGGGGCGCTTGCCGGCTGTGGCAGCGGCATGGGGCCGGCCAGCCACCAGGCGAGCGGGATCAGCATCAGGCCGCCCAGCAGCAGTTGCCAGGCGGTCAGTGCCAGCAGATCGCTGACCGGCCAGTGGCGCATCCAGCGGCTGGACTGGCCGATGAGCAGGGTGGCCAGCAGGGCGCAGGTCACGCCGACAGGATCCAGATTGGCGGAAGGGTTGAGCAGCAGCAAGACCCCGCCCAGTCCCATCAGGCCCAGCAACAGCCATTTCAGGGATGGCCTGACGCCATCCTGCAACCAGGCCAGCAACATCAGGATCAGCGGCAGAGTGGCACCCAAGGTGCCCGCCACGGCCCCGGGCAGCCGGAAGGCGGCCACGAACAGCAGGGCGAAGAAGGCGGCGATGTTGCAAAACGCCAGCAGGCTCTGTTTGCCCCAGGACAGGGGGGGCAGGCGCGGGTGCAGCACCAGCAGTAGCAGGCCGGCTGGCAACGCCCGCCATACCGCCACCCAGTAGGGGGAGTAGTCGGTCAGATAAAGGCTGACGACGGCATAGGTGCTACCCCAGAGCAAAGGGGCCAGCAGGGCGATCAGCATGGGCATTAACTTGTCTCTTTATGAAGTATCTTTAAGTAAAGATAAGTTGGCCTCAAATTGGTTTACCATCAAGTATCTCGATAAAAAGATAAGTGGCCGAAGATGGAATCAGATCATGTAGACCTGCTGCTGGCCCAGTGGGCCCGGCAGCGACCGGATCTCGACTGCTCTCCCATGGGCGTGCTGGGGCGGGTGGCGCGAATGGCGGCGATCGCCGGACGGGAGGTGAGCGAGGAGCTCAAGGAGTGCGGCCTGCTTGGCAGCGACTTCGACATTCTGGCGACCCTGCGCCGGGCCGGCGAACCGCTCACCCCGACCGTGCTCTATCAATCCGCCATGTTGAGCTCGGGGGCCATGACCGCCCGCCTCGACAAACTGGCAGAGCGGGGCTTGATCGAGCGTCAGGCCGCCCCGAGCGATCGGCGCAGCCTGCTGGTCTGCCTGACCGACGCGGGTCGGGAGTTGGTTGACCGGGCGGTGGAGCGGCACGTGGCCAACGAGCGGCGCCTGCTGGCGCCATTGACCCAGGCCGAGCAGGAGCAGCTGGCCGCCCTGCTCAAGCGCTGGCTGCTGGAAAACGAGTGACCCCCTGAGCGGTCGTCATGCCTCCGCAGACAAGATGGCCTGCATCTGGGCCAGCACGGCGTTCACCTTGGCGGCGGGCGGATGGGTGCGGCCCAGCACGCGCAATCCCCACACCATGGTCATCAGCAAGGCGGCGGTGGCGTCGACGTCGCGCCCGGCGGCCAGCTCCCCTGCCGCCTGCGCCTGGCACAGGGCTGCGCTGACCCGCAGCTCGACCTCGGCTAGGTGGCTGCTGGCGGTCTCCTGAATGAGCGGGTGGTGGCGGCCGATCTCCAGCAAGGTGTTGACCAGCAGGCAGCCACGGTGCGCCTCGCTGGCGATGGCATCCCGGGCCACTGCATCGAGCAGGGCCTGCACGCCCGCCAGCGGGGAGGCTGCCGAGCTCAGGATCTGCTCGATCTGCGCCAGGCTCTGCGCCGAATAGCGCTGCAGCACCTCCATGAACAACCCCTCCTTTGAGCTGAAGGCGCCATACAGGCTGCTGGGCTTGAGCCCCATCCGCTCGACCAGCGCGGCAATGCCGGTGTTGCTGAAGCCGGTATCCCAGAAGGCGTTGAGGGCGATTTCCAGTACCTGTTCTCTGTCAAATGATGCGGGTCTTGCCATCTCGAGTCCTGCCTTGTGACACTCCATTTTGGAGTGATCGCTAAAAAACAACTTGACCATAGTGCGTGGTCCGCTTGATATTGTAGCGACCACTACAAAAAGGATGGTCATGATGCACACACTCGAGCAAAAAATCAAAGCGTACGATGAGCAGAAGCAGCGCCAGGTACCGGCCCCGGTACTGGCCCTGATGGAGGAGGCGACCCGCAACCTGCAGGAAAGCGGGCTGGCGCAGGCTGCGCTGGGGCGCGGAGAGCGGATGCCCGACTTCGCCCTGCCGGACCAGCACGGGGTGGTGCGCCCGCTCTCCCACTATCTGGCGGAGGGGCCTGTGCTGCTCAACGTCTATCGCGGTGGCTGGTGTCCCTACTGCAACATGGAGATGCAGGCGCTCAACGCCGTGTTGCCGGCGCTGCGCGAGCGCGGCGTTAACCTCATCGGCATGACGCCGGAAACCCCCAGTTCGGCGCAGGATACCCTCACCGCCAACGGGCTGGCGATCACCGTGCTGAGTGACGAGGGCAACCGGGTCTCGGCAGCGCTGGGGCTGGTGTTCGAACTGCCTGAGGCGCTCAGGCCCATCTATGCCGGCTTTGGCATCGACATCCCGGCGAGCAACGGCGACGAGAGCTTTACCCTGCCTGTGCCGGCCAGCTACATCATCGGTCAGGACCGCACCGTGCTCTACCACTTCATCAACGCCGATTACACCCGTCGGGTCGAGCCGGCCGCCCTGCTTGCCGAGCTGGACCGTCTGGCGAAGGCGGGGGCACTGTAAACGCACACTGCGCCCGAAGGCGCAGTGTGGATAGTTGGCGCGGCGGCCCCGAGGGCCGCCTTTTTTATCCGGCCGGATCAGTAGCCGCCGCGGGCATCCTTGACCGCCAGTCCCAGCTGCCACACCGCCATGGCGTAGTGGGTGCTGTGGTTGTAGCGGGTGATGGTGTAGAAGTTGGGCAGGCCGTACCAGTACTGATAGCCGGTGCCCACGTCCAGGCGCAGCAGGCTCGCCTCGCTGTGGTTGCCGAGGGTGCTGGTGGGGGTCAGCCCGGCGCGGCGCAGGGAGGCGACCGGGTAGCGAGTCTGGAAGCCGTGTTCGTAGCCGGGCAGCTGGCCCTGACCGCGCACCGCCACCGGTTGTCCCTTCTCCCAGCCGTGGGCCTTGAAGTAGTTGGCCACGCTGCCGATGGCATCCACCGGATCCCACAGGTTGGTGTGGCCGTTGCCGTTGAAGTCCACCGCGTAGCGCTGGAAGCTGGAGGGCATGAACTGGCCGTAGCCCATGGCGCCGGCGTAGGAGCCCTTGGGTTCGGTGGGATCCATCCCCTCGTCGCGGGTCATCACCAGGAAGGATTCCAGCTCGCTGGTGAAGAACTCGGCCCGGCGCGGGTAGTCGAACGCCAGGGTCGCCAACGCATCCAGGATGCGGGTCTTGCCCATCACCCGGCCCCAGCGGGTCTCCACGCCTATGATGCCGACGATGATCTCCGGCGGCACCCCATAGATCTGCTGGGCGCGGTTGAGCTCGTTCTCGTACTCACGCCAGAAGCTGACGCCGTTCTGTACGTTGTCCGGAGTGATGAACTTGGTGCGGTAGCGATTCCAGGCGCCGGTCGGGCCGGTGGGTGGCGTGGTGGTGGGGGCCTGGGCATCCATCAGGCGGATGATCCAGTCATAGCGTTCGGCCTGGGCCAGCACCCGGTGCAGCTCGGCGCCGTCGAACCCGTGCTTTTGCACCATCCGCTGCACGAAGTTGTTCACATTGGCGCGATTGGCGAAGTCCCCCTTGCTGACTCCCGGCTGGCTCACCTGCCCGTAGAAGGGTTTGCTCGGCGGCGTCTGGTTGATGAAGGCGCTGTTGGGCTGGGGCTTGACCACGGGCTTGGCAGCCGGCGTGCTGCTGCAGCCATAGAGCATGGGAAACAGGGAGAGGGTGAGCACGGAGACAAGGCGACGCATAAGGTTCTCATGAGCCTGAAAAAGAGTGTCGCCATGGTAAAACATTGTCGTCCATGCGCAAGTGTTCCGTAGCGGCCTCCTCCCGCCGTCCTGCCTCAACGCAGGGTGTGGTAACCGCTCCAGAGCCGGGTCAGGGTGGTGATGGCGCAGAGCAGGGCAAAGCCGTAGGCGAGCGGGGCGAAGGCGGCGGGCCACAGGCACATCAGCACGAACAGGGTTATGGTCTCGCTCCCCTCGGTGAGGCCGCCCAGATAGTAGAGGGATTTGTGGTGGTAGACCGGATTGTCGATGCCCCGCTTGCCCGCCATGATGGCAAATGCCAGAAAGCTCGAGCCGGTGCCCATGAAGGCAAACAGCAGGGTGGCGGCGGGCAGCGCATTGGCGGGGGTGGCGAGGGCAAAGCCCAGCACCACGGCGGCGTAGAAGATGAAGTCGAGCGTGATGTCGAGAAAGCCGCCGCAGTCGGTGATGCCGGTCTCCCGTGCTACGGCGCCGTCGAGCCCGTCCAGCAGCCGGTTGAACAGGATGGCCACGAGCGCCCACTGATAGCAGCCAAAGGCCAGCAGCGGCAGCGCCAGCATGCCGATGGCAAAGCCGGTGAGGCTGACCTGGTTGGCGCTGATCCCGGCGCGGCAGAGCGGTCTGGCGAGCCGGGCGAGGGGGCTGCGGATAACGGGGATCAGGTGGCGGTCAAACAAGGTGAACTCCTCGGTCAAAAACGGGATTCGGTGAGCTGGATTATGGTGCCCGGCGCGTCATCTTCGTCGTGGGTCACCAGAATGGCGGGGATGGCCAGTGCCTTCACTTGCGCGAATACCAGTGCGCGAAAGGCGGCCCGCAGCGGCTTGTCGAGGCGGGAGAAGGGCTCGTCCAACAACAATGCTTCGGGCTCGGCCAAGAGCGCCCGCAGCAGGCTGACACGGGCCTTCTGGCCGCCGGAGAGCGCCCCCGGCAGCTTGTCCGCCTGATCTGTGAGATCCACCTGCGCCAGCGCGGCCACCGCCTTTTCCCGCCGCGCTCCGTGCCCCTTCACGCTGGCCGGCATGCCGAACATCAGGTTCTCCGCCACCGTCAGATGGTCGAACAGCAGATCATCCTGAAACAGCATGCCGATGCGCCGCGCCTGGGGCGGCAGCTGGGTGAGCCGGCGCGCGCTCAGGGTCACGTCCCCCTCCAGCCGGAACGGGCCGCTGGCGGGCAATACCCCCGCCAGCGCCGCCAACAGCGAGCTCTTGCCACAGCCACTGGGCCCCATCAGGGTCAACACCTCGCCCGGCGCCACCTGCAGGGCGGGCAGCGAGAGCAGCAGGTTTTCCTCCAGATAGAGGCGAAGAGGCGTGGTGCTCAGCATATGGCTATCTCCATCATGAGAGTTCCTCGTCAGCGGGCGCCCTTGAGCGCCGGATTGATCCGGGCCGGCAGCCAGAGCGCCAGCAGATAGATAACGAGCGGCAGCAGCAGTTGCAGCAGGCCGTAGAGGCCCGCCAGCCGCCGGTTGAGGCCGCTGCCGATGGCCACCGCCTCGGTGGTGATGGTGACCACCCGGCCGGCGCCAAACAGCAGGGTCGGCAGGTATTGGGCCAGGCTTACTGCCGCTCCGACGCCGAAGGCAAACAGCAGCGGACGGGCCAGCAGCGGCCCTTTCACCTGCCACCAGGCTCGCCACGGGGTTGCCCCAAGCAGCAGGGCACTCTGGGTGATCCGTGGGTCGAACTGGCGATAGGGGCCCTGCAGGCACAAGTAAACGTAGGGAAAGACAAACAGCAGCTGGCTCCAGAGCACCCAGCCCCAGCCGATGCCATCGCCCCCCCACCCTAGGCTGAACCAGTCCACCCCGAGCCGAATGCCGAACAGCAGGCTGGCCTGCGGCAGCAGCAGCGGCAGGCAGATGAGCCAGAGCGGCCAGGGGCGGCGGCCCGCCTGCGCTTCAAGGCTCAGTACCGCCATCACCAGCGCTATCGCCCCGCTCGCCAGTGCCAGCAGCATGCTGGTGGTCAGCAGCGGCGACAGGGTCGGCAGCAGTTCGAGCCAATGGCGGCCGCTCCACTGGCTCGGCCAGAGGGCGGGAAAGGGCCAGCGCCGGGTCAGCGACCATAGCAGCAGCGCCCCCAGCACCGCCAGATTGATGGTGATCAGGGTCGCCACGCTGCCGGTGGCAAGGGTGCGGCCAAGAGCGCTTGGGTTGGCTCGCCTGCCATCGAGCCAGCCGGGTTTGCCAAGGGTTCGATGGGCCAGCTCAAGCAGCCGCAACAGGGCCAGCAGCAGCGCCGTGATGGCGAGCAGTAGCAGGGCGCCGCTGGCGGTGGCGCCGCGCCAGGCCAGATCCGGGTCCTGATACCAGAGCCACAGGCGAACGGCCAGCGGGGCGGGGGCATCGGGCCCGAGCAGCTGAGCCAGATCCACTACGGCTACCCCGTAGGCGGCCACCGCGTAGAGGGGCAGACGCAGGGCGGGCCACAGCGCCGGCAGCAGCAGGCGCCACCAGATCTGGGGGGCGCTGAAGCCTAGGCTCGCCCCCAGCCACTGCTGACGCGCCACCCTGGCGGGGTCTTGCGCACCGAGCGCCATCAGCAGCAGGAAGGGGGTCTCCTTGAGGGTCAAGGCGAGGATGAGCCCGAGCCCGGCGGGATCGCGCAGGGTCTGCCAATCGGGGGGCAGCTCAAACCCGGTGAGGGTCGGCGAGAGCAGGCGCAGCAACCAGCCGGAGGGGGCGAGCAGAAAGGCAAAGCCGATGGCAAAGGCGACGTGGGGCAGTGCCAGCAAGGGCGATAGCAGCCGACGCAGCCAGCCGACGGCCCGGCTGTCGCTGTGGGCCAACAGCATTGCGGTCAGCAGCAGGCTGGCCAGGGTCGAGGCGGCGCCAATCCACAGGCTCAGCAGCGCCGAGTGCCAGAGGCCCGGCTGGGCCAGCAGCCGCTGCAGGTGGGCCAGACTGAGCCCCTCAGCCAGCAGTTGCCAGCCCCCCGCCAGCAGCGGGAGACCAAAAACCAGGGCGCACCCCGCCGCAAACAGGGGGCGCCAAGCGGATGCAGCGCTGCCAAAGCGGCTCATCAGTGGCCGTAGCGCTCGGCCCAGGCCGCTTCGAGCCTGAGCTGCCAGCTGGGATGGGGCTCTGCCACCGATTTGAAGCGCAGTGCCGGTGCCTGCTGCTGGGTGGCGGGCAGGACATCGGCGCGCAGCACGCTGGGATCGCCCCAGAAGGCGGGCTCGGCCTTGCGCTCCTGGGCGGCGGGGCTCAGCAGGAAGTTGGCCACCACCTTGGCACCGGCACGGGCGTTGGCATTGAAGGGGATGGCGAGGAAGTGGCTGTTGGTCAGCGCCCCTTTCGCCATGGCCACCGCCACCACGTTGGGGGTAAGGGTGCCATTTTGCACCGCGCTTTGCGCCTCCTGCGGGTTGAAGCTGATGGCCATCGCCAGCTCGCCGTCATCGAGCAGTTGGCGGGTTTCGGCGGCGCTGGTGGGGAACAGCTTGCCCTTGCGCCAGAGCGTCGGATGCAGCTCGTCCAGCCAGGCCCAGAGCGGGGCGGTAACTTTGGCAAAATCGTTCTCGGTCGCCTCCCGATAGAGAGGGGCGGGATCCGGGGTCAGCTCCAGCAAGATCTGCTTGAGGAAGCTGGAGCCGTGAAACTGGGGCGGTTTGGGATAGGTGAAGCGGCCGGGGTGGGCCTTGCTCCAGGTGAGCAGGGCCGCCGCCGAGGTGGGCAGCGGGCTGACCTCTTCGCCGTTGACCATCAGGTTGAGCTGGCCTATGCCCCAGGGGGCTTCCAGCCCCTCCACCGGCACGGTGAAGTCCTCGCTCACCGGCAGGGTACCGTCGACCAGCGCCATGTTGGGCAGCTCCCGGGTAAAGGGGGCGCCGAGCAGCCCCTGCTCCTTGAGCGCCTTGAAGTTCTCGCCGTTGACCCAGAGCAGGTCGATGGGGCCGCCACTGCGCTTGCCAGCCTGCTTGTTGGCCAGCAGCTGGCTCACGCTCTGGGCGATGTCATCCACCTTCACCTGCACCAGCTTGACCTGGTATTCGCGCGCCAGCTCCTGGCCGGCCCACACCAGATAGGCGTTGATCTCCGGGCTGCCGCCCCAGGCGTTGAAGTAGACGGTCTGCCCTTTGGCCTCCTCGAGGGTCTGCTGCCACTGCGGGTTGTCACCAGCGTTGGCCTGGGTGAAGAGGAGGCTGCCAGCCAGCAGGGGCAGGGCACGCAGCAGCTGTTTGAACGAGGGCAATGGGTGTCGCATCTGGGTTACCTGGTTGGTCAGGCGCCGCGGCGCCAGTGGTGATAACGGGTCAGCAGCGCCAGCAGGGTGGCGGGCTGACGGGCCCGTCGCCACTCGCCCGCCAGGTACTTGTTCCCCTCCATCAGGGTGGGGTAGGCGTGGATGGTAGCGAGGATCTTGCCAAGGCCGAGGCGGTGGCGCATGGCGAGCACGAATTCGGCGATCCGCTCGCCGGCGTGAGTGCCCACTATGCTGGCACCCAGGATCTGATCCTTGCCGGGCACGGTGAGCACCTCGATAAAGCCCTGGCGCTCGCCGTCGGCGATGGCCCTGTCCAGCTCGGCCAGCTCGAAGCGGGTCAGCTCGAAGGGGATGCCCTGCGCCCTGGCCTCTTTCTGGTTGAGGCCGACCCGGGCGATTTCGGGGGTGGTGTAGATGGCGGCCGGCATGACCCGATAGTCGGCCCGAAAGCGCTTGAACGGGCTGAACAGGGCATTGATTGCGGCATACCAGCCCTGATGGGCGGCGGCATGGGTGAGCTGGTAAGGACCCGCTACGTCCCCCACCGCCAGAATGCTGGGGTAGTTGGTGGCGAGGAAGCCATCGACCGCCACCGTGCCGCGCGGAGTCAGCTCCACCCCCAGCGCTTCGAGCCCGAAGCCGCCGACGTTGGCCACCCGGCCCAGCGCCAGCAGCAGCTGATCGCCTTCAATTATTTGCGTCTCGTCGCCCCGCCGCAGTTGCAGCCGGATGGGCAGATCTCCCTCGGCTGCGGGCAGATAGTCGGCTCGCTCGGCGCGCCAGCCGGTGAGCACCCTCACGCCATCGCGGGCCAGCTGTTCCGCCAGCAGTTCGGCCACTTCCCGCTCTTCACGGGGCAGCAGCTGATCCGAGAGCTCCACCAGGGTAACGGGAACCCCAAGCAGGGCAAAACTCTGGGCCAGCTCGCAGCCGATGGGGCCGCCGCCCAGCACCAGCAGCTGGCGCGGTGCGCTGCGCAGTTGCCAGAGGCTGTCGGAGGTGAGCCAAGGCACCTGATCCAGCCCCGGCAGCTCGGGCACCAGCGGCCGGGCGCCGGTGGCGAGCACGATATGACGGCTGGCAAGGCGCTGGCCGTTCACCTCCACCTCCCAGGGGGAGACAAGCCTTGCCTCTCCTTCTATACACTCCACTCCCAGCCCCTGATAGCGCGCCACCGAGTCGTGGGGTTCGACCTCCTTGATGACGCGGGCCACCCGCTCCATCACGGCGGCGAAATCGGCGCTGGTCTGGCTTGGGCCAAAGCCCAGTTCACTGGCCCGGCGCTGCTCGGCGGCAAAGCGGGCGCTTCGGATCAGCGCCTTGGAGGGAACGCAGCCGCTGTTGAGGCAATCGCCCCCCATCTTGTGCTTCTCGATAAGGGCCACTTTGGCCTTCACCGCCGCGGCGATATAGCTGGTCACCAGGCCGCCGGCCCCGGCGCCAATCACCAGCAGGTTGTAGTCATAGTGCGTCGGCTTGCGGTAGGGGGCGTGCAGCCGATGCCGGGCGAGGCGCCGCTGCAGACCCTTGAGCAGCATCGGCATCAGCCCGAGCAGGGTCAGCGCCACCATCAGGCCGGGGGAGAGGATATTGCCGGTGCTGGTGAGGTTGGCGAGCTCGCTGCCCGCCAGCACGTAGACGAAGGTGCCGGGCAGCATGCCGAGCTGGCTCACCCAGTAGTAGGTGCTGACTCTGATGGGGGTGAGCCCCATCAGCAGGTTGACCAGAAAGAAGGGGAAGATGGGGATGAGGCGCAGGCTCAGCAGATAACGCGCCCCTTCCTTCTTCATACCGGCCTGCAAGCTGGCCAGCTTGTCGCCAAAGCGCCGCTCGACCCAGTCGCGCAGCAGAAAACGGGCGCTGAGAAAGGCCAGGGTCGCGCCAATGCTGCTGGCAAAGGAGACCAGCAAGAGCCCCCAGGCAACGCCGAACACGGCGCTGCCGGCCAGGGTGAGCAGGCTGGCGCCAGGCAGGGAGAGGGCGGTGCTCACCACATAGACGACGACGAACAGCAGGGCGGCGGCGCCAAAATGGCGCTCGACCAGGGCGGCCAGCTCGGCCTGACGGGCCTGCAGCTGGGGCAGGCTCAGGTAGTGGCCCAGGTCGAAGGCGAAGAAGGCGCCGATGAGGCAGCCCATGACCAGCACCAGCAGCAGGCGGGAGCCTCTCATCAGGCGTCCTTGCTGTTCGGCTGGGCCGGGCGCTCGGGTTGCACCGGCAGCTGGCAGAAGCCCTGCGGGGCGATATCGAGGGCGGCGTTGAACTTGGCCGACATGTTCTGGAAGGCGATGAGGCCGGTCAGCTCCACCATGGCGTCGTCATCGAACCAGGGCTTGAGGCGGGCGGCCTGCTCGTCGCTGACCCCATCGAGGCCCGTCATCGCCTCTGTGTAGTCGAGTACGGCTTTTTCTCGCTCATCGAACAGCGGGCTTTCGCGCCAGTTGGCGAGCGCCTCCACCTTCTCGCTGGAGCCGGCTCTTTTTACCAGGGTCATGGCGTTGATGTCGACGCAAAAGCGGCACCAGTTGAGCTGGGAGACCCGCACCGTTACCAGGGAGCGCAGCACGGGGTCGATGGGGGAGCGCTTGCGGTTGATGACGCCATAGAGGGTGGCGACGGCGGCAAACAGGCGCGGCGAGCGGCCCCAGCACTTGCCCGGAATGAGCACCTGGCCGTAGTTGCGTTTTTGCAGCCAGAAAAAGGGGCGGATGAACCAAGCATATTCCCGATCGGGCTTGACCTCGACGCGCATGGATGACCTTCTTATTGCTTCAAGTTGGGTTTGTAGGCCTGACCCAGCCGCTCGTTGAGGCGGATCAGAAACTCCTCTATACGGGCCCGGTTGGTGCCCAAGTCGCTGCGTCCCTGGCGGGAGGCGGAGCGCATGTCGATGCGGGTTTCGCTGGGCCCGGCAAAGACCCGCAGCGCCACGTCATCCTGAAAACCGAACCAGCCGGTGGTGACCACCGCCTCGAGCCCTTGTGGGCTTGGTCGCACCCGCCAGCCGAGCTGCTCCATCAGGGCGTGGGCCTCGGTGATCACCTCGGCCGGGGGGGCGCTGGTAAAGAGAGGACCGGGTTTCCCCTCAAATGCTTTCAAAGGAGCCGGATTAATGGGCAGATCCTGCGCCGTTCTGAGTTCGGCTGCCCAGCGCAGCTGGGGCGGGTTGCAGGGATCCGTGCTCACGTCGTTGACCAGCGGCGTGCGCAGCGCCTGCACCACGAAGGCCAGGGGCAACAGCAGGGGGACGGCGCCCCAGCCGTTGGCGCAGCGGCTGCGAGACCAGGGCAGGCGAACCAGCAAGACGAGGGAGACGAGGGTCCCGAGCAGGCAGAGGGCGAATCCCAGCCACCAGGGCCAGAGGTGAACACGGCTGCCGAGGGCGCCGGCGAGCGGCAGCAACCAGGCCAGCAGTGGCCACCACAAATAACTGGGCATAACGGGGATCCCCTGGTTATGATGAACAAGTGCCCAGAAGGATAAACTTAATTGACTGATAACGTTAGTAAATTTATCTCAATCCTGCTGCTTTTCCCAAGCGTTCCGCTGTGGGCGGACAGCGCCGTGCTGGCGGCGGGGGACATGTGGCGCGCCGAGGCCGTCTACGAGACCCTGCCCGGGGTCAGCCGGGTGGAGCCGGGCTATGTGATTCAGCGGGTGACGACGGGGTCGAGCTGGCGGGAAGTGCCACCGCAGCGCCAGGCGGTGCGCATCGACTATGACCCGGTCAAGGTGGGGTATGGGGATCTGCTCAACGTCTTCTGGCAGCTGGTGGATGGGAACGATGGCGACGGCCAGTATTGCAACCGGGGGCCGGCATTTGCGCCGGCCCTGCTGCCGAAGGATGACTACCAGTGGCGTTTGTCCCAGGTGAGCCTGACACGCTGGCAGGCCCTGCACGGGCGGCCGAGCCGGGTTGCGCTCTGGCCGCAGAGCCGGTTCACCCCGGCGCCGGAGATGGAGGACTGGGCGGCGCGCCACCCCTGGCGTTTCGGCTTCTATGCCCGCCGCTGCGGCGGCTGGCCGGTGGAGTTGAACCCAGAACCCTGAGCCGGGCCCTGAACTCAGTTGCGGTAGAGCACCTTGATAAGGTGGAAACCGAACTTGGTGCGCACCGGTCCGAGCACGGTCAGCAGCTCGCCCTTGAACACGGCATCGTCAAA
Source organism: Aeromonas sp. FDAARGOS 1403 (assembly GCF_019047325.1). Lineage (NCBI taxonomy): Bacteria > Pseudomonadati > Pseudomonadota > Gammaproteobacteria > Aeromonadales > Aeromonadaceae > Aeromonas > Aeromonas sp. FDAARGOS 1403. Next base: position 2,610,443 of record NZ_CP077249.1, read on the forward strand.
CGACTTGACCATGTCTCCTTTCGAAAACTCCCCCAGATCGCCGAAGCGCTTGCCGGAGGGGCAGGTAGAGAAGCGCTTGGCCATCTGGCCGAAGTCGGCTCCCTTGGCAATCTTCTCCTTGATCTCCAGACACTCTTTCTCGGTCTTGACCAGGATGTGCTGGGCACAGGCTTTTTTCATCGGGGTGCTCCTCGGTAGCGGGCAAATCGGGGGCGCAAAGAGTACTCCAATTCCTGCCGCGCGTCAGCCGTCATCGGCATATCAGCCGCGGGCACGGGCCCCGAGCCGGGTTCTGGGGCGCGCCTGCCAGAGGATCTCCAGCCCGAGCAGGGCATGCAGGCTCCAGATGGCCAGCGGATTGAGCCAGTTGCCCCCCAGTTGCAGGGTCGCCAGGGCGCTGCCTGCCAGCAACAGGGTGATGCCCGGCAGGCGCCAGTGGGTCGGCAGCGGTGCCAGCATGGCCATGCCCAGCAGGATGGCGAGCCCGAACGGCAGGTTCAGCGCGGTGAAGGCCAGCGCCTGCTGGCCGTTCATGCCGGTCAGCAGGGCCAGCAGGGCGCTGCAACAGGCGAGAAAGGTGATGAATTCGAGTCTATCGGCGATGTAGTCCGCCATCTGTTCGCTGCGTGCGTGCATACGGTGTCTCCTCTGGTGGGGCAGGGGTCTGATCCAATGGCTCCAGTGTGGGCGAGAAGTGAGCAGGGGGGCAGCGGGATAAATCGATTGGGTTGAACGAGGCTTTGATTGCGTGACGGCAACTATTTGATCCGGCAAGATAAAATCCGCAGTCCTGCGGAGGCGCGAGTGAGATGGCCCAGTGCCTGCCAGGATCCGGTCTGGCCGCTTGGGGAGGGGGCATTGCTGCGATCTTGACCCGTTGCCGACAGTTGGTGTCGCGCCCATCGGGAAATCGGGGAGATTGCGCCGTCGGGCCGGATTGGCCGGCAGGGGCCATCTGGCCAGGCCCTGAGGGTCATGGATTGCCCTTTTGGGCCCATAGTGGCATAAGTCTGCGGGGGAATGCCTGAAAAATGGGCGGCCCGAGCGGGCAAAGGCTTCAATAATATGGCGAAATTCGCGGTCAACCCGCTCTGATGTCGAGCCGGGGATATGCTAGGATGAGGCGCGCTTGCGATCGAGTGAGCCTCATATTCGTTCTGAATATCGCATTATTTTAATCATGTTCTTCGGGGAAATTGACGTTTGACAGGATGCAATCCGCCCCTGCCTGCAGGGATCTCACCGCCCGCACGGGCTTTTCGTCGTGGGCTTCGCGCGCTGGGACTGAGCCTCTGTCTGCTGCTGTTCGTCACGCCCGCCATGGCGGCCAAACTCACCTATCAAATCAAGGGGTTGAAAGGGGAGAACAAGGACAACGTCGAGGCCTACCTCAATGCCCTGCCGGTCTATCAGGAGCGCCAGTACCGCCCGGCCCGCCCCAAGATCACCGAGAGCGTGCAAAAGGCGCTGCAGGTCTATGGCTACTACCAGCCCAAGATCACCCTGAGCCGGGACAAGAAAACCCCCTCTAAGGTGATCATCGAGGTGGATCCCGGCAAGCCGGTCATCATCTCCCGCCTCGACATCCTGCTGGAAGGGGATGCCGGCAGCGACGAGCTCTACAGCGAGCTGTTGGACAAGCTGCCCCTGAAAGAGGGGGATCCCCTCAACCACGGCAAATACGAATCCATCAAGGCTGATCTGGGCAGCCTGGGGCTGGCCCGCGGCTACTTCGATGCCAAGATCAGCAAGAGCCAGGTCAAGGTGTTCCCGGATCAGGGCACCGCCGAGATCTACATCCTGTTTCGCTCCGGCCCGCGCTACCACTTCGGCGAGATCCGCTACGACGCCACCCCGGAGGCGCTGCGCCTCATCCGTCCCCTCATCAACATCAAGAGCGGCGACCCCTATCTGGCGATCCGGCTGGCGGAGATGTCGCAGGATGTCTCCTCCACCAAGCTGTTCAAGCAGGTGGACATCAAGCCCCTCATCAGCCAGGCCGAGCATAACCGGGTGCCGGTGCAGGTGACTCTCTCCAACCGGGTCGATCACGAGATTGAAACGGGTATCGGCTATGCCACCGACGTGGGGCCGCGCATGAGTGCCACCTGGGAGAAGCCCTGGGTCAACCGCTACGGCCACCGGCTCAACGCTACCGCCAAGGTCTCCCAGCCCGAGGCCGAGCTCAGCTTCGACTACCAGATCCCGGTGGGCAACCCGCTGCGGGACTACTACTCGTTGCAGGCCGGCTATCAGTACAAGGACAACAACGATACCCGCTCCGATCTGACCACCTTCAGCGTGCACCGCTGGAAGCGGCGGCCGGAGAGCTGGGACCGGGACGTGTTCATCCGGCTGGAGAACGAGGTCTATACCCAGGGCGCCGACGAGGGCAATAGCTTGCTGTTGATCCCCGGCGTCTCCTGGTCGCGGCTGCGGGTGCGCGGCGGTCTGGTGCCCGACTGGGGCGATCGCCAGCAGCTCACCCTGGAGTTCTCCGACCCCTACTGGGGCTCCGACATCAGCTTCGTGCGGGTGTGGGGGCGCAGCAAGTGGCTGCGCACCCTGGGGGAGGATCACCGCTTCCTGCTGCGGGCCGAACAGGGGGCCATCATAGGGGACAGCTTCTCGCTGGTGCCGCCTTCACTGCGTTTCTTTACCGGTGGTGACCAGACGGTGCGCGGCTACGGCTACGAGACCATCTCGCCGCGGGGCAGCGACGGCAAACTGCTGGGGGGCCGCTACGTGAGCGTCGCCAGTGCCGAATACAACTACCGCTTCAGCGACAAGTGGCTGGGAGCCCTGTTCGTCGACAGCGGTACCGCCACGGTCGACTACAGCGAGGCCTGGAAGATAGGCACCGGGGTCGGCGTGCGCTGGGTGACCCCCATCGGCCAGGTCAGGCTCGATCTGGCAGTGGGCATTTCCGAAGATGAGAAGCCGCTGCGGCTCCACTTCGCGCTGGGGCCTGAACTATGATCCGGCCGCGCTCCACCTCTCTTCTCTTTTGTTCTCCTGACTGGCCGCTGCGGCTGCATCTTTCGCGGGGGTCTGCACTGTGATCTGGGTAAAACGTATTTTTCTCTGGCTGATGGGGCTCATCTTCCTGCTGCTCATCGGCGTCAGCCTGCTGGGCTTCACCCATCAGGGCAACAAGTGGCTGTGGCAGCAGGCCAGGGCCGCTCTTCCCTCCCTCAAGGGGGAGCTGGTGGCGGGCCAGCTCGGCTACGGCTGGACCCTGGAAGGGGTCGGCTGGCAGGACGAGCTGGTGGACGTCACTGTGGATCGCGCCGTGCTGGACTGGGATCTGGGCAAGCTGCTGCAGGGCAAGCTCTGGATCAAATCCCTTAACGTCACCCACCCGGTGGTCAAGGTGGCCGACTCGGAGCCGGCTCCGGAAGAGCCGTCAGAACCCTTTGTCTGGCACCCGCTGCCGCTGAAAATCCAGGTCGACAGCCTGACGGTGGCGGATCTCGATGTGACTGTGCCCGGGGTGGGGGTGAGCCTCAAGTCTCTCGACATCGGCGCCACCCTCAGCCGCAAGGGGCTGATCGTGCAGGGGCCGGTGCTGGACGGCCTCAAGGTGACCCTGGCCGAGACGCCTGCGGCCGAGGCTGCCAAACCGGCTGGCGTCAAGGCGGCCCCCAACCCGCAAAACGTGGCCAAGGCTGCCGGCAACGGGAACAAAGCGGCAAATGCGGGCAAGGCGCAACCGCCCAAGCCGGCGGAGCCTATCGCGCTGCCCGCCATCCGGCTGCCTTTCCCCATCCAGCTGGAAGGCTTGCAGGTCACGGCGTTTCGCTATCAGCAAGGTGAATTGATTGAAGGGCTCGACAAGCTGCTGCTGTCGGCCAGCGCCGAGGGGAGCGACATCGCGCTGCGCGAGCTCTCCCTGCGCCACGCCATGGCGGATCTGGCGCTCAAGGGCAAGATCCAGCTCAAAGAGGATTACCCGCTCGCCCTGACCCTGGATGCCAAGGCCCGCAAGGGGCTGCTGGATGGCGAGCTGCAGGGGCAGCAGGCCAGCCTGACCCTCGGTGGTTCGGTGGGCAAGCTGGCACTGGCGCTGCAGGCCAAGGGGCCGGTGGCCGCCAGCCTCAAGGGGTCCTTGGCGCCCCTCGACCCCGACTTGCCGTTTGATGCGGGGCTGGAGTGGAAGAGCCTGGGCTGGCCGCTGCACAAGCCTGCCAAAGATGAGCCCAGCTACCGGCTGGAGAAGGGCACGCTGAGCGCCAAGGGCAAGCTCTCAGGCTACCAGTTTGCCTTGAATACCGCCGGCAAGGGCACGGACGTGCCCCCCTTCAAGCTGGCGCTGACCGGCAAGGGGGATCTGACGCAGCTGAACCAGATAAACCTGCTACTCAACGCCCTCAAGGGGGAGCTCAAGCTGGACGGCAAGCTCGCCTGGGACAAGGGGGTACGCTGGCAGGGCACCACGGAGTTCAAGGGGATCAACCCGGCCGAGCTGGTGCCCGAGCTCAAAGGGGCGCTGGCGGGCAAGATTGCCAGCCGCTTCGAGCTCGATGAGGCAGGCCACTGGCAACTGCAACTGCCGGAGCTGAAGGTGGACGGCAAGCTTAACCAGTATCCGCTGGCCATCAAGGGCAGCGCGAGCGGCAACGACAAGATGGAGTGGACCATCCCGGCGCTGGCATTGCAAAGCGGCCCCAACCAGCTGCAGGCCAAGGGCAGCCTGAGCCAGCAGGCGTGGAAGCTGGATGCGGATCTCGACGCTCCCAACCTGGCCGGGCTTTACCCCGGGCTCAAGGGGGACATCAAGGGGCAGGTGCGGCTGACCGGCAATCAGCAGGCGCCGCGGGTTACCACAGATCTGGCCGCCAGCCGCCTCTATTATGCCGGCACCGACCTGAAGGGGATCGCCATCAAGGGCAATGCTCTGGTCGGCGACAAGCCGGCAGGGGAAGTGGCCCTGACGGTGGCCAGCCTAGTGCAGGGGGCGACCAGCCTCAGCCAGCTGGCGCTCAACCTGAGCGGCGATCTCAACCAGCACGCCCTGTCGCTCACCATGAAGGGCGACCCGGTGGCGGCCAACCTCAAGCTGAGCGGCGGCCTGCGCGGGGATCGCTGGCGCGGCGCCCTCGGCGAGCTCAAGTTGAAGACGCCGCTGCGGCGCTGGGAGCTTAGTGCACCCTGGGATCTGGATGTGGATCTGCCGCGGCAGCGGCTGACCATGGGGGATCTCTGCCTCGGCTCCCAGGGGGCCAGCCTCTGCGTCAAGGGCAGTCAGGTATCGGCCCAGCAGGGCAGCCTGGAGTTTGCCCTCAACCAGTTCGACCTCAAGCGCCTGCGGCCCTGGCTGCCGGACAACTTCCGCTGGCAGGCGGTGCTCTCCGCCGACGGGCGGGCCAGCTGGCGCGGCAATCAGCCGACCCTGCACGCCACCGTGCGCACCACGCCGGGCACCTTCGTGGCCGACGAGCTCAAGACCGACTATCAGCGCCTCGAGCTCGGGGTGGACTTCGAGCGCCAGCAGGCGGCGATCCGGCTCGACTTTGCCTCCGGGCAGATCGGCAACATCGATACCAAGCTCTATATCCGGGATCCGTCCGGTCGCGGCAATCTCTCCGGCCAGCTCAAGTTTGACGACCTCAAGCTGACCACCTTCGCGCCGCTCATCCCAGAGGTGCGCTCACTGCAGGGGGTCATCTCGGCCGATGCCCGCTTCGACGGCACCCTGGCCTCGCCGCTGCTGTTTGGCCAGCTCAACCTGCTGGACGGGGAAGTGCAGACCCACTCCGACATGGTGACCCTCTCCAAGCTGGTGACCCGCCTCAAGATTGAAGGCAACCGGGCCGAGCTGGACGGCACCATGCTGGTGGGCAAGGGCCCGCTGGCACTGGGAGGCTGGCTGAGCTGGGCGCAGCTGCCGGTCAGCGGCAGCCTCACCATCCAGGGCAAGGAGCTGGAGGCCCAGTATCCTGGCATGGGCCGGGTGCGAGTCTCCCCGGACATCGCCATCTCGCTGGGAGAGGAGACCCGGATCACCGGCCAGGTGGACATTCCCTGGGCGCGGATCCTGGTCAAGAGCCTGCCCGAGAGCGCGGTGGCGGTGTCGGATGACGTGACCGTGGTCTACGACGATCTACCACCGGTGCCCAAGGCCGCGCCGCTGCCGATGGAGATCAAGCTGGCCATCCGGCTGGGTGACGACGTGCGGCTGGAGGCGATGGGACTCAAGACCAAGGTGGGGGGCGGCATCAACATTCGCCAGGATCCCTCGCGGCCGCTGGCGGGCAACGGTCAGCTGGTGCTCAACGACGGGCGCTTCAAGGCCTATGGCCAGAACCTCATCATCAAGGATGGCCGCATCCTCTTCTCCGGCCCCCTCGATCAGCCCTACCTCAACATAGAGGCGTATCGGGATCCCGATACCATAGAGGACAAGGTGACGGTCGGGGTGCGGGTGACCGGGCCGGCCAGCAAGCCCAAGATCACCGTCTACTCGGAGCCGCAGATGGCCCAGTCCGAGCAGCTCTCCTACTTGCTGCGCGGCAAGGGGCTGCAGACCAGCGGCGAGGATGGCGGTTTCAACGGCCTGCTGGTGGCGGGCGCAGTCAGCCAGGCCAACGGCGTGGTCTCCAGTCTGGGAGAATCCCTCGGCATGAGCGACGTGGCCCTCGACACCGCCGGCAGTGGTGAGAACACCCAGGTGACCCTGTCGGCCTACCTGCTGCCGGGGCTGCAGTTCCAGTACGGGGTCGGGGTGTTCAGCCCCATCGCCGAGTTCAAGCTGCGCTACGAGCTAATGCCAAGGCTCTACCTGCAGGCCATGAGCGGGGTGGCCCAGGCGGTGGATATCTTCTATCGCTTCACCCTGTAACGGGTGGCAAGAGACAAAAATGGGAGGCGCAGGCCTCCCGTTTTTATGGGGGGCGTTGAAGATGCCGACGAATGAGGTAGGACGCTGAAAAGCGAAAACCCGGCGTGAGGCCGGGTTTTCTTGAATAGATGGTGGAGGGAGAAGGATTCGAACCTTCGAAGGCAGAGCCGTCAGATTTACAGTCTGATCCCTTTGGCCGCTCGGGAACCCCTCCACGGGGCATTGCTGATGTTGCATCACAACCTGGGGCGTGACGGCACTTGAAATGGTGGAGGGAGAAGGATTCGAACCTTCGAAGGCAGAGCCGTCAGATTTACAGTCTGATCCCTTTGGCCACTCGGGAACCCCTCCACAAGTGCGAGGCGCATACTAACAGATCTTCTGCGGTTGTGAACCCCTCGGCGGGATTTTTCCTGCTCAAAGGATCGGATTTGCGGCCGATAAAGGATGAAACCACCGTTTCCAAGAGTTATCCCATGCTACCCAGCGCCGTTCGTGAGCAATGGCTGGTGGACGAAGCCCAGCTCGGGCAACGTCTCAACCAGGATCTCCAGCACGGAGACAGGGCGGACTTTCGTCTGCATCTGGCCCTGCTGACCGATGCGGTGGAAGAGCAGCCCTGGTTTGATCCCAGGCAGCCAGCAAAGGCAGAGAGTCGGGTCTGGCGCAGCCGCTTTGAGCTGCCACCGGCTACCCCATTGCAGGGGAGCGAGGATGATGCCGAGGCAAGCGTGCTCAACGAACGGCTGCAGCAGGGGGGCTCCATGGTGGATGTGCGGCTCTGGCTGGCGCTGCGCTCGCCACCGCTGCTCGGCACCCCGCCTGCGCTGGAGCCCGCCGTCTATGACAACCTCTCGCCGCTTGGGCGCGAGCGTTGGCGAGGCAAGCTGGCGGATCAGCCCAGACGCGAGGATCCGCTGCTGATGCTGCCCGTGCTAGATGCGCTCAAGGAGGGGGTGGATGCCGGCCTGCACTGGCTCAGCTGAGGGTATGCCCAAGGCGTCAGGCAGCAAAAAGGCGGGGAGACCCCGCCTTTTGTGTGATGGATGTGTCGTGCCCTGGATCAGGCGTCGGCTTCGTCCGGCAGCGGGACTTCCTTGCCGGCCGCAGCGGCGCGACGGGCGATGGGTTTCTCGGTGTGGCGGTTGATCTGACGCTCCAGTTTTTGCCCCAGTTCGGTGATGGCGGCGTACAAGTCCTCATGTTCTGCCTGGGCAAACAGTTTGCCGTTGGGGATGCCAGCAGTGGCTTCAACGATAAACATCAGACGCTCTTTGGAGACAATCACATGGGGTGTGATAAGAGGCACCTGAAGACGTTCGAGCTTGTCAAAGCGGGATTCAATGCGCTCGCGGATAGCCGGGGTGATCTCGATGATTTTGCTGGTAATTTCGATTTTCATATTGGCCCCCTTCGGGTCGTATTGCTTGTGTCTTCACCTTCAGATTACTCATGGCTGAACATTAAAATGTGATCTGCGTCACTAAATGGTGCCTTGCTGCGAAGGGGAGGGGGAAATTGTGATCTTTTCCCGTTCTGCACCAAAAAGCACTTGAGCTCGACGAAACAGGCAGGCAGTATGGGGAAACTTGGATCGTTTCTGTCCCTTCGTGGCAGCGCCGCATGTCGACCTCATGTCCGGTTTTCACCGCTTAGTCTCGCATCTTTCGCACTTCCCCCCGCACCGCCCTTGCCGACGTGCGCGCTGAGAATGTGGGCGCTATCGAGTCGTCAGGGACTTGAACGTGGTTGTTGTGGTGTTGGAGTAGTACATGAAACAGCAAGCCACTCAGATGATGTGGTTTTATGATCGGCAACATGCCCAGTGGAGCCTGTCCGATCATGCCTCCTACCAGCTCTGGCAAGGGGAGGGGCCTCACCCCTGGTTCGGGCAACTGGCGGCAGATGACGAGGCCGGCTTTGCCGACTTTCTCGCCAGACTCTACCACTCCCAGCAACCGGCCCAGTTCATCGGCCACCTCGGCGACGAGAACGGCGAGGTGCGTCATGTGCTCTGGAGCGGCCAGTACGTACCGGCCCAGCAGATGTGCTGTGGCTGGATTGCGCCGCTCGACACCACCCGCAGCACCCAGCTGCCTGCCGATCTCTCCCAGCAACTGCCACTGCTGCAAGACCCTCTGCTGACTCAGCTGGCCCAGGCGCTCTCCGCCCGGACCGGGCTCGATTTCTTCAATACTCTGGTCAGCCAGCTTGCCCACATTCTGGTGGCTGATGCGGTCTGGCTGGCGGAGCGCACCGGCAGCGAGCGGCTCAAGGTGCTGGCCTGTCACGGCATCGACCTCAAGGAGTACGAGCTGGCTGGCATGCCGTGTCAGCAGGTTTACCAGCGCGGCGAGACCTGCATCCTGCCGCTCACCGCCGAGCATCTGCACTGCGCCGGCTTCAAGGCAGGGCAGGGCTACTACGGCCTGCCCCTGTGCGATCGCAACGGCCAGCTGCTGGGGCACCTGGCGCTGCTCTTCTCCGATCAGAGCGCGATCCCCAATCTGGGCTCGGTGCTGACCACCTTCTCCATGCGCATGGTGGCGGAGCTGGAGCGGCTGCAGAGCGACGCCCAGCTGCGCCTCTCGGCGGTGGCCTTCGAAACCCACGAAGGGATCATCATCACCGACCCCGACTTCAAGATCCTGCGGGTCAACCACGCCTTCAGCCAGATCACCGGCTTTGACAGTCAGCGAGTGATCGGCCTGCATCTGGGCAACGATCTCTGGTGCGGGCTGGGGGGGCTTGGCTATGAGCTCGGCAGCCTGAGCCGCTGGCAGGGGGAAACCCAGCGCCTGCACGCGGATGGCTATCCCTATCCGCAGTGGGAAATCGTCACCCCGGTGCAGGACGACAGGGGGGCGATCAGCCACTTCGTCATCTGCTTCGAGGATATCTCCGAGCGCAAGGAGGCGGAGCGTCGCATCCAGGATCTCGCCTACTACGACGAGTTGACCGGCCTGCCCAATCGCCGCCAGCTGCACGAGACCCTGGCCCACGCCTTTGGCGAGGCGAGCCGCGACTATCTGATCGGCGCCCTGCTGTTCATCGATCTCGACCACTTCAAGACCATCAACGACTCCCTCGGCCACGCCACCGGCGACTGGCTGCTCAAGGAGGTGGCCAGCCGGCTCAAGCGGCTGGTACGCCAGGGGGACTGTCTGGCGCGCCTTGGCGGCGACGAGTTCGTGCTGTTGCTGCCCTCGCTCTCGGCCAGTCCCCCCCAGGCGGAGATGCAGGCCGACCTTATCGCCGAACGGCTTATCAGCGAGATTGCGGCCCCCTACAACCACGCCGGTCAGGTGCTGCACATCGGCGCCAGCGTCGGCATCACACTGTTCCCCGGCCGGGAGCAGGGGGTGGACGATCTGCTCAAGCAGGCGGACACCGCCATGTATCAGGCTAAGTCGGCAGGTCGCAAGACCCGGCGCTTCTTCGACGCCTCCATGCAGTTGCAGGCGGATCGCCGGCTGCTTATCCACAACGAGCTGCGCAGCGCCCTCAACCAGCAGGAGCTGACCCTCTACTACCAGCCCCAGCACATGGTGGAGGGGGGCGACATCATCGGCGTCGAGGCGCTGATCCGCTGGCAGCCGCCAGGTCGGGCGCTGGTGTCCCCTGCCGAGTTCATCCCCATCGCCGAGGAGACGGACCTTATCGTCGACATCGGCAACTGGGTACTGTACGAGGCCTGCGCCCAGTACGTGCGCTGGGAGGAGAACGGCATTCACATCCCGCAGCTGTCGGTCAACGTCAGTGCCAAGCAGTTTCACGCCGCCGATTTTGTTGACCGGATCCACGACGTGCTGGCCTCCACCGGCATGGATCCCGCCAGCCTGAATCTGGAGATCACCGAATCCGTGGTACTGGGGCACGCAGAAGACACCATCAGCAAGATGAGCGAGCTCAAGGCGCTCGGCATCAGCTTTGCCATCGACGACTTCGGCGCCGGTTACTCCTCCCTGAGCTACCTCAAGCGGCTGCCGGCGGACGAGCTCAAGATCGACCGCTCCTTCATCCAGGACATACCGCGCGATGGCGACAACATGGCCATCGTCGAGGCGGTGATCGCCATGGCGCGTCACATGGGGTTCAACGTGACGGCGGAGGGGGTGGAGTCACGCCAGCAACTGGAGTTTCTGCAGGCCCAGGGCTGCCACTTCTACCAGGGCTACCTGGCCTCCAAGCCACTGCCGGTGACCTACCTGGAGCGCTACGTGCGGCGCCTTGCCCGCAGTGAGAGCCTCGCCAGCGGCGAGTAAAAATAGTCTCGCCGGCGAGCTGTAGCCCCCGGGGTTAACGGGTAGAATGAGGGAATATGACACCACCGCCAACGGGCGGTGGCATTGCCTCTCAATGGAGACGTCTCTCGTGAAAGCCGTGCAGGGAATCATTTTATCGGCGCTGTGCGTGCCGGGGCTGCTGACGCAAGTGGCGGCGCAGACCCTGGAACAATCTCTCTATCGCCAGGCTTATGACGCGGTGCGGGCCGACGATCAGGCCCGTTTTCAGCAAATTCGTGCCCGTTTGACCCATTATCCGCTGCTGCCCTATCTCGACTACTACCAGCTGGCCTTCCGGCCCGGGGCGGCGGACTATGGCGACGTGACCCGCTTCATCCGCGAGCACGGCGACACCCCGCAATCCAACCGGCTGGAGCGCAGCTACCTCACCTATCTGGCCCAGAGCCAGCAGTGGTCCCAGTTCCTGCGCTTCTATCCGGCCAAGCCGAACTCCACCGATCTGCTCTGCATGCACTATCAGGCGCGCTACTACACCGGCCAGCAGAGCCAGGCGCTGCAGGAGGCGGGCAAGCTCTGGCTGAGCGGCCAGTCTCGCCCCGATGCCTGCGATCCCCTGTTTCAGCTCTGGCAGCAGGCCGGCTTGCGCACCCAGGAGAAGATCTGGACCCGCATGACCTTGGCCTTCGAGGCGGAGAACCCGAACCTTATCCGCCACCTCGGCGCCCAGCTCGGTAGCGGCATGAAGGCCTATGGGGATCAGATGATTACCCTGTTCGAGCAGCCCGCCAAGGCGATGAACACGGCCTATTTCACTACCGCCGCCCCCTCCAAAAAGTTGCTGTTGCTGGGCTTGGCCCGCTATGCCAACCAGCAGCCGGAAGCGGTACTGGGACAGCTCGGCTATCTGCGCTCGCGTTTCGCGCTGAGCGCGGCCGAACTCAAACCGGTGGAGCGGGCGGTGGCCAGACGGCTGCTGCTGGATCGCTCAACCGCCCAGCGCAACTGGCTGGATGCTACCGTGGTGCGCCAGGCCGACCCGGATCTGCTGGAGCTGCGGGCCCGGCTCGCCATCTGGGAGCAGGACTGGAAAGGGCTCTCCGGTTGGGTCAAGCGCATGCCCATGGGCCTGCAGAAGGAGGATCGCTGGCGCTACTGGCTGGCGCGCTCGCTGGAGGTACAGGGTCAGCAGAAACCGGCGCGGGATCTCTATCTGGAGACCGCCAATCTGCGCGGCTTCTACGGCTTCATGGCGGCGCAGCGCACCGGCGTGCCCTATCGGATGAAGAACCAGAGCGTGGCGCACAAGGTGCCGGACTGGCGCACCGCCAGCCGCCGCTGGCCCTTCCTGCTGCGGGTGCGCGAGTTGCTCGACATGAACGAGATCACGGCGGCGCGGGCGGAGTGGATCCACAACATGGATCGCAACCCGGTGGCCCAGCGCCTCGAGTTCGGCCACATCGCCCTCAACCAGGGCTGGCACGAGCTGGCTATTCTGGCCAGCATCCGGGCCGAGGCCTGGGATGCCCTCGACTTGCGCTTCCCGCTGCCGCTCAAGCACACCTTCTCCCAGATGGCGCAGGAGCGGACCATGAACACCAGCCTGCTCTACGCCATCTCGCGCCAGGAGAGCGCCCTTTACCCGCTGGCGCAGTCGCCGGTGGGGGCGAGGGGACTGATGCAGCTGATGCCAACCACCGCCAAGGAGACGGCCAGCAAGCTGGGGGTGCCCTATCGCAACGAGCAGCAGCTGTTTGATCCCGCCATGAACATCCGCCTTGGCAGCGCCTATCTCAAGCGGCTGCTGGATGTGTATGACGGCAACCGGATCCTGGCGGCGGCGGCCTACAACGCCGGTCCCGGCAGGGTCAAACGCTGGCGCGATCAGAGTGCGGACAAGCCGATGGATGTCTGGGTCGAGAGCATTCCCTACAAGGAGACGCGCAACTATGTGCAGAACGTGCTGTCGTTCGACCTCATCTATCAGCACAAGCTGCAGCAGCCGCTGCGCTTCATGTCCGAGCGCGAGCTGAGTCACGCTTATTGAGACGGCTGCCGCCTGGGCGGCAGCCGGATTCCCATTCCTTCCCCAAAATGGTTATTATCCCATAAGGTTTTGTTACAAAAGGAAACCTGCCAGGTGATCGGGCGCCCTCTCTTGGTCTGGCAGGTTCGTTATAATCGCCCGTTCAACACAGACAGGCTTCCCCAACAAAGGAATTGATAGTGGCAACGATTAAAGACGTTTCCCGGTTGGCTAATGTGTCCATTTCAACTGTGTCGCGAGTCATCAACAACACGGCGCAGGTGGCACCAGAAAAGCGTGAGGCCGTATTGGCGGCCATGAAGGAACTGAATTTTCGTCCCAACAGTTTTGCCCAGGCGCTGGTCAGCAAGCGCTCCAACTGCATCGGCGTGCTGGTGGGGGATCTGTGTGGTGGCCCCTTCTTCGCCCAGATGATGCGCGGTATCGAGAGCGTGGTGGACAAGGCGGACAAGTTCACCATCGTCATGTCCGGCAATCACGACGAGGTGCGCGAGCGCCACGCCATCCAGGCGCTGCTGCAGCGCCAGTGCGATGCGCTGATCCTGCACAGCAAGGCGCTGCCAGACGAGGAGCTGAGCGAGCTGGTGGCGGGCAGCACCCCGGTGGTCTTCATCAACCGCCAGGTGCCGGGCGCCGAAGATCGCTGCGTCTGGCTGGACAACCAGGCCGGCATCACCACCGCCTGCCAGCACCTGCTGGATGCAGGCCATCGCAAGATTGCCTTCGTCACCTCGGACGATGAAGAGTTCGTCGATGGCCAGCAGCGGATGGCCGGGTATCACCACGCCCTGCAGCGGGCCGGCATTGCGATCGATCCTGCTCTCATCGGTCGAGCCTTTGCCGACGAGAACGGTGGCTACGTGGCCATGGGTGAGCTGCTGGATCGGGGCGTCGAGTTTACTGCCGTGCTCGGCTTCAACGACGCCATGGTGGCAGGGGCCATCTCCTGTCTGCTGGAGCGGGGGTACAAGATCCCGCAGCAGATTTCGGTGGTGGGCTTCGATGACATTCCCTATGCCCGCTACATCTATCCCAAGCTCACCACGGTGCGCTACCCCATCGAGGAGATGGGCGGCCGGGCCGCCGAGCTGGCGCTGAGCCTGCTGGATCACAAGCCGGCCGAGGGGCTGGAGCTCAAGTTCGAGGCCGAGTTGGTGAGACGGGAATCCGTCGCCTGAGTGGCCGACATTGGCCCTGAACGGGCCAATGTCGCTCCCGAATTTTGCTGAAAAATTGAAAGCGTTTTCAGAAATCCTTTTCAACTGTGATCCGCTTCAAAGCTTTTTGGACTGCCTGCCACTAGCATAGGCCCCACGAATTAGGAGCCTGCGCTCCCGATTTTCCCGCTGTGGGAGGTAACTGGTTAATCCAGCTATTTCCTTCGTTACTTTCGACGGTCATCATGGATGGCCGTTTTTTTTTGCCAGGATTTTGTCATGACAACAGAACGTGAATACCAGACCGGGATCGTGGGGGCAGGCTGGCTGGGACTGCCGCTGGCCCGGGCGCTGCAGGCCGAGGGCCGCCAGGTGGCGGTGACGGTCAGCTCGGCCGAAAAAGCCGCGCAGCTGACAGCAGAGGGGGTGAAGGCCTGGCCGTTGCAACTGGGCTCCGGGCTGGCGGCCCTGCCGTTTCGCTGCCGCGAGCTGGTGATCTGCGTGCCGCCGAGCAAGGTCGAGGATTACCCGGCCGCCATCGCGCGGGTAGCCGAGCTGGCGCAGGGCGCCGGCGTGCAGCGCTTGCTGTTTGTGAGCGCTACCTCGGTCTGGGCGCCGGGACAGGGGGAGGATGAACACCCCATGCCTGCCCACGAGCGCGGAATGCGGATGCTGGCCGCCGAGCAGGCGGCGATGGGGGCCGGCATTGCATGCTCCATGGTGCTGCGCCCGGCCGGGCTCTACGGGCCAGAGCGCCATCCCGGCCGTTTCCTGGCGGGCAAGACCCTGGAGGGGGGCGGCCAGGCGGTGAACCTGGTACATCTGGATGATGTGGTGGCCGCCTGCCTGCTGCTGCTGGAACAGGGCAAGGATGGGGATGCCTACAACCTGAGTGCGCCAGTGCACCCGCGCCGGGAGCAGTTCTATCCCTTTGCTGCGCGCCAGCTGGGCCTGCCGGCCCCGATCTTCATCGAGCCGGCCGGCCGGTTTGCCCCCGTCGAGGGACAGCGCATCTGCGAGCAGCGCGGCTTTGTCTATCGTTGGCCCGATCCGGCGCACTGGTTTGCCGAGCTGGCAGCCCGGGGGCACTGAGCATACTGCCCGGTGCTATGTGTGGCTATGGCGGTGAGGCACAGGCGGCTCCGCTCCTTGGGCGGGCCTGCCGTTTGACGGGCAATTGAGGTTTGCCAAGGGGGAGCTCGCCCCCTATCATGCCGCCATCCATATAGAGAGAGCGGTAATGATGGTAGATACAAGACGTCACCCCGATGGGGAACTGTTGCTGAGAACCCTGGCAATGCCAGCCGATACCAACCCCAATGGCGATATCTTCGGGGGCTGGATCATGTCCCAGATGGATATAGGTGGGGGCATCATGGCCAAGGAGCTGGCAAAAGGACGTATTTGTACCGTATCCGTCGAGGGCATGACCTTTCACAGCCCGGTCAAGGTGGGCGATGTGGTGTGCTGCTACGGGCGCTGCCTGAAGATTGGCCGCAGTTCCATGCGGCTGAAGCTGGAGGTGTGGGTCAAGCCGGTGCTGCGTGAAAACGAAGCCCAGCGCTACTGCGTCACCGAGGGGATCTTCACCTATGTCGCCATCGACGAACAGGGAAAATCCCGTCCGGTACCGGTCTGATCCGGGTCAGATAAGCCGGGCATTGATGATGGATATTTCCTGCTCAAACCCGGTTTTTTGCCGTATCATGCGTTCCAGCATCTCTTCCGAGCCGACGCACTGCTGGGTGTCGAACAGGCAGAGATCGCACTGGGGATCCCGTCTGATCTGATAGACGGTGGAAAGCTCCACTTGATGACAATTTCCTTGTTGATCATAAAACGTCACGCGGTACTGGTGCTGTCTCGCCATCGTTGAATTCCTTCTGGATGAGCCGGGCCGGACACGAGTTATGAGCCTAGTCGGCAGCGATGACGTTTGGGATGGTCATGACACAATGCAGAGGCAGGTGGTTGTTAGCCAATGAAAAATAGTTATCGCATTCTGGGTACGTCGCTGCTGACGTTGGGACTGGTCGGCTGTTTCGAAGTGCCGGATCAGGATCACCTGGTCACGGCGCAGGGCATCATCCCCGGCGCCAGCTGCCAGAAGCCGCCGCTGGTGGCGCTGGCCTCCACCGCCTTGCCCCGCGAGTTTGGCATTACCGTCTGGAATCTCTACAAGGGTCAGCGCAAAAACTGGCGCGAGGGGCTGGACGAGTATGCCAAGGCCCAGGATCTGGTGCTGTTGCAGGAGTCGGCGACCCGCCCCGAGATGCTGGCGTGGCTCAAGGCCGGTGATTTTCAGTGGCAGCAGCTGCAAGCCTTTACCCAGGGCGACGTCTCCTTCGGCGTGATGACGGTGGCCAAGACGCCGCAGGCGTTCGTGTGCGGCGTGCGCTCGCCCGAGCCGCTGCTGCGCATCCCCAAATCCGGTCTGGTCAGCCTCTACCCGTTGCAGGGGGATCCTGACGGTGTGCTGGTGGTCAACCTGCATGCGGTCAACTTCGAGCTGGGGATGGCGACCTTTCGCGAGCAGATCAACGATCTGACCGCCCTCATTCATCGTCACCAGGGGCCCGTCATTCTGGCCGGGGATTTCAATACCTGGAGCGACAAGCGGGAGTTCTGGCTGAAGCGGCTGGTGAGCGATCTGGGGCTGCAGGAGGCGATCCCGATGCCGGATCTGCGCCGGACCGCCTTCGGCCGGCCGCTCGATCACCTCTACTACCGCAATCTGGATCTGGTGGAAGTGAGCAGCCCGGCGACCGATGCCTCGGATCACAATCCCATCGTGGCCCGTTTCGCGGCCCAGGCCATCACCCCCTGAGCCCTGCTCCAGATAAAAAAATACCCCGCATCAGGCGGGGTATTTTTTTATGAAGTGATGAACGATCAGCTGTTGTTCTTCACGAACAGGGTCAGCTCCTGACCCGGCTTGAGGTAATCGCTCTTGCCCAGCTGATTCCAGCGCATCACATCCATCACGGCGACCTGAAAGCGGGCTGCGATGGAGGAGAGGGAATCGCCGCGGCGCACCTGATAGACCATGGACTTGTTGCCACCCTTGCCCTGCTTGGGCCAGACCACCAGCTTCATGCCCGGTTTCAGGGCCGATTTGGCGTTGAGACCGTTCCACTTGGCCAGCTCGTCATGGGTCACCCCGTGTGCCTGGCTGATGCTCCACAGATTGTCGCCGGCCCGTACCTTGTACTGGATCTTGCCGCTACCACGGCTGGCGAGCTGCTGTGGCTTGCTCTGGACGTTCTGGCTGACCACCGGTTTGCTGCCGCTGGTCGGGATCATCAGGGTCTGACCACGGCGCAGGTTGTTGCTGCGCAGGTTGTTGGCCAGCTTGATCTGCTGCACGCTCACCCCGTGATTCTGGGCGATGCGGGAGAGGGTGTCGCCACTGGTAACCTGATAGGAGCGGGTGCGGATGCGCTCGCTCTGCGGCAGGTCGGCCAAGGCCAGCTCCAGGGTATCGGCATATTCAACCGGTACCAGCAGGCGATAGGGGCCCTTGGGCGAGGTCGACCAGCGGGTCAGCGCCGGATTGACCTCTTTCAGCTGGGCCGGGCGCAGGCCCGCCAGCTGGGCTGCCACGTTCAGGTCGATCTGACCCCCCGTGTTGACCACCCGCAGTTGTGGTTTGTTGGCCAGCACCGGTAGGGTGATATTGTACTTGTCCGCATTGCGGATCATGTCAGCCATAGCCAGGATCTTGGGCACGTACATCCGGGTCTCGCGAGGCAGATCGAGCGACCAGTAGTCGGTCGGCCGGCCAGCCTTCTGATTGCGGATGATGGCGTTGCGCACCCGCCCTTCACCGGCATTGTAGGCGGCCAGCGTCTGCAGCCAGTCGCCGTCGAAGAAACGGTTCAGGTACTCCAGATAATCCAGCGCGGCATTGGTGGAGGCCAGTACATCGCGGCGGCCGTCGTACCAGTTGTCGTGGCGCAGGCCGAAGTTCTTGCCGGTCGCAGGAACGAACTGCCACAGACCCACCGCATTGCTGCGGGAACGGGCGTGGGGATCGAACATGCTCTCGATCATGGGAATGGTAATAAGCTCCATTGGCAGCTCACGCCGTTCGATTTCCTCTACCATCAGATACAGGTAGGGCTCAGCCCGGCTGGCAATGGTCGCCAGATGCTTATCATTGCGCAACAACCAATCACGCTGCTGGCGGACACGGTCGTTCTCCTGCGGATCAAACTGCATATCATCGCTGATACGCACCCACAGGTTATCGGTGTCATCCAGTTCGTCGATCTGTTCGTCACCGAACAGGAAGCGCGCAGAATGTTTTTTATACGCTTTTTTGTTGACTTGGGGGGACTTGATCGGCTCGATTGCCGTTAGCGCCCGGTCATCCTGATGGCTCAGGTTTTGGCAGCCGCTGAGAAACAGCGCCGCCAATAAGGCCGTTCGTACCTTCATCTCGCTCAGGTCATCTTTGGGAAAAACAGCTCGCATCATAAGGGGCAATGGCCCCCTGATCAAGGTTTGTTCAAAAAACATCCTTCCATTGGCGCAGGATCGTGAAGGTATCTACCGGATTTTCCACGCATTTCAGAGCGTGTTTCTCAGCAGAAAATTTCACGGAATCCAGTTCGCAACGCAGAAAAACATTGAAGCGCTTCTCATCCCCCAGCCGTGAGGGGAGACTCGGCAGGCCCTGCTGGCGCAGCTTGCTGATCAGCCCGATCTGTTGCTGGATCGCCTGGTTGTCGGGCTCGACAGCGTGGGCGAAGCGCAGGTTGGAGAGGGTGTACTCGTGGGCACAATAAATGAGGGTGTCATCAGGCAGGGCGGCGAGGCGCTGCAACGATCCGAACATCTGGGTCGGGGTCCCTTCGAACAGGCGGCCGCAGCCGGCACTGAAGAGGGTGTCGCCACAAAACAGCATGCCGTGACCGTGGTAGGCAATGTGGCCGTGGGTATGACCGGGCACGTGGATCACCTCGAGGCTCAGGCCGTGCCAGTTGATCTGATCCCCGTCATCGAGCCACTGGCCGTGGTGCGCCGGCATGGGGTCAAGCTTGGGGCCATAGAGGCGGGCATGGGGAAAATGTTCCAGCAACTCACCCACGCCGCCCACATGGTCGTGATGGTGGTGGGTGAGCAGGATGGCATCCAGTTGCAGCTCCAGCACGGCCAGCCGTTCCAGCACGGGAGCAGCCTCGCCCGGATCGACGACCAGGCAGTGATTTTCGTGTCGGATCAACCAGATGTAGTTGTCGTTAAAGGCTGGAACTGTGATCACTGGATACATGAGTCTGCTTCTCTTTATGGAGGGTATCTTATATAACTGGATGGCGTTCGAACCCCAAGTTGAGCCCTATTATGCAGGTGGCACGTACCGAACAACAAATCGAGATCCCGACCAGCTGGTCGGCACTGCCCATGGGGGACTGGGTAGCGGCCGAGATCCAGGAGCGACTCGACAGCTGGTGCCCGCATCTGTTTGGTTATCATCTGCTGAAGGTCGGCGCGCTGAGCGCCGAGCTCTCCTGCGGTTGCTCCTCCATTCGCCACCAGATAGGGGTCGCCCCTGGCGGTCGCCTGCTGGATCTCAAGGGGGATCCGCTGGCCCTGCCGGTACGCACCGGCAGCGTGGATGCCTGCCTGCTGGCCCACTGTCTCGATTTTTCACCCGACCCGCACCAGGTGCTGCGGGAGGCGGAGCGGGTACTGACCGACGATGGCTGGCTTATTGTCAGCGGCTACAATCCGCTCAGTCTGGTCGGCATCGGGCACTGCCTGCCTTTCCTGCGTCAACATCTGCCCTGGTCCGCCCGCATGTTCACCCCGGCACGGGTCACCGACTGGTTGCAGCTGCTTGGCTGCGAGGTGATGTTTGACGAGCGCTTCGGCTATTCGTTCATGGGCAGGCAGAGCCGGATCGGCTGGTGGCGGGAGAGTGTGGGGCGGGATTACTGTCGGCCGTTTGCGTCTGTCTACGTGATAGCGGCGCGCAAACGGCGCTTCCCCCTGACACCGGTGCGCCGTCGCTGGCGTCTGCCGGGCTCCATCGCGACGCCGGGGATGGCGCGCCAGGGCGGCTAGTCGTCAACCGCCGATCAGGCTCATGTGCCAGAGGGGAAGGAGGTCAGGGTTGATAGCCGGTATCTTCGGCCAGCTGTTTGCCGCTGGCGGCCTCGCGGGCCAGCTCATCGCAGCGCTCGTTCTCCGGGTGTCCGGAGTGCCCCTTGACCCAGAGCCACTCGATCTGGTGGCGACTGACTTCCGCATCCAGCGCTTTCCAGAGATCGACGTTCTTGACCGGTTGACGGTTGGCGGTCATCCATCCCTTCTTCTTCCAGCCGATGATCCACTGGGTGATCCCCTGGCGCACATACTGGCTGTCGGTGGTGAGGCGTACCTGGCAGGGCACGTTCAGGGTGCGCAGCCCCATGATGGCGGCCATCAGCTCCATCCGGTTATTGGTGGTGAGGCGAAAGCCGGCGGCGATCTCCTTGCGATGCTTGCCGTAGACCATGACGGCACCATAACCACCCGGGCCCGGGTTGCCGAGGCAGGAACCATCCGTATACAAATCAATCTGTTTTAACATGAGGCTTGGGGTAAACTAGCGGGTAAAGCCGAAGTTTGACATAGATTGGATCATGAGCACACCCCAACTGAATCGCCAGATCATTCTGGATACTGAAACCACTGGTATGAACACGGCCGGTGGCCCCGTCTATCTGGGACACCGGATCATCGAGATCGGCTGTGTGGAGGTGATCAACCGCAAGCTGACCGGGAACCACTTCCATGTCTACATCAAGCCGGACCGGCTGGTGGACCCGGAAGCCATCCAGGTGCACGGCATCACCGACGAGTTTTTGCGTGACAAGCCGTCGTTCAGCCAGATTGCCGACGAGTTCATCGAGTTTATCCGCGGCGCCGAGCTGATTGCCCACAACGCGCCGTTTGACGTGAGCTTCATGGACTATGAGTTCAGCAAGCTCGGCCTCAACTTCAAGACCGCCGATATCTGCGGCATCACGGATACCCTGGCGATGGCGCGGGACCTGTTCCCGGGCAAGCGCAACAACCTGGACGTGCTGTGCGATCGCTACGGTATCGACAACTCGCACCGTACCCTGCACGGGGCCTTGCTCGATGCGGAGATCCTGGCAGACGTCTACCTGTTGATGACGGGTGGCCAGACCAAACTGAACCTGGCCACCGAGAGCAGCGAGAATGAAAGCAACCAGGACACCAGTATCCGGCGGCTGGAGAGCAACCGTCCGCCGCTCAAGGTGATCCGGGCCAGCGCCGAGGTTGAGGCGATGCACGAGGCGCGGCTGGATCTGGTTCAGAAGAAGGGAGGAGCCTGCCTGTGGCGGCAATGAGCAAGCTATGGGGCGGCCTGCTGCTGCTGGCCTCGCTGACGGCTGGGGCCAACGAGGTATTTGCCCCCTCCGACATCCCCCTGCTCGATAATCGCTTTCGCATCGATTACGGGGTGAAGGAGATCACCTTCATCGTGACGCGCAAGCCGGGCACTCCGTCGGTGATCCTGGTGCGACCCGATGGCAGCAAGCTCTATGTGAGCAAGGTGACGCCCCCCGATGTGGGCTGGCTGGCGCTCAAGGATCAGGATCTCATCACCATCCGCAATCCCATGCCGGGCCCCTGGCAGGCCATTGGCGAGGTGGACCCCGACAACCGGGTGCGTCTGCTGTCGAACATCAAGCTGGAAACCGATCTGTTGCCGACCCAGCTTTATCAGGGGGAGAAGGTCAAGCTCAAATCCTGGCTGCTGATCGACGACGCGCCGCCCAAGGATGGCTACTACCTGTCCGATCTCGGCATGACGGTGCGACTGCAGCGTTTCAATGACGCCAAGCCGGAAGGGGAGCCTGTGGTCGATGAGGTGCTCGGCCACTATCGTGACGATGGCAAGGGGCTCGACGAGGTGCCAGGCGACGGCATCATGACCGCCGAGGCGGTGCTGGATGTGCCTGCCGGAAAATACCGGGCCATGTACAGCACAGGCAATCAGGTCTTCTCCCGTGCCCGCTATCAGGATGTGCTGATCTATCCGCTACCTGTCAGTTACTCCTTGGCGCCTCCCTCCCAGGAGTTCGGGGCCAAGCTCTCCTTCCTGATCGACGTGGATGAACTGGATCCCGCTTCCGTGGTGATCCAGGGCAAGGCGAGCAGCACAGTCGGGACCAGCATGCCGTTCAATGCGGTGGCCACCGAACCCAAGGTGGAGGTGGATCTCTCCGCCATCAAGGAAGTCGGCCAATATGAGGTGACGGCCACCCTGTTTGGCACGACCCGCTTGGGCCGCGAAATTCAGGTGAGCCTGCCGGTCAAATCCTTCAATATCTTCCCGGTGCTGGCAACGCCCCCATCGGCCGCCTCTGCTGCGTCAGAAGCCTCGGCGGCAATTCCGAGCCAGGTCAAGTTCGAGGAAAAGGAGAGCGGCGGCTGGCTGGTCTGGCTGCTGGGGGGCGCTGGCACATTATTGCTGCTCCTGCTCGGCGGCGTGGGCTTCATCGTGCTGCAAAAGCGGCGGGCGCTGAAAAAAGCCATGGCATCGCAAAAAGCCGAGAGCGAGAGCGCCAAGCCGGAGGCCAAGCTGGATCTCAACCTGCCCGAACAATAGGTGAGGGGAATGCTGCAAGCAGCAAAAAGCCGCCTGTCAGGGCGGCTCTTTCTATATGGGCAGATTATTGGGGTGGTTGAACAACCCATCCAGCTCAATGTTCCCCGACGTAGATATCCTTGTGCTGTTCGCGGATCTCGAGGAATTTATCGAGGTTGGCCAGCATCAGCTCCACCAGCTGGGGGTCGAAGTGCTGGCCTTTCTCCTCTTGGATCAGCGCCAGTACCTTGTCCAGCGGCCAGGCCTTCTTGTAGCAGCGATCCGAGCCGAGTGCATCGAACACGTCAGCCAGCGCCACCACCCGCCCTTCCAGCGGAATGGCATCGCCCTTGAGGCCACGGGGATAACCGCTGCCGTTCCACTTTTCGTGGTGGTTGCCGGCGATGGTGGCACCAATCTGGAACAGCGCCAGATCGCTGCCGGAGAGCATATCCTGTCCCAACTGGGCGTGGGTCTTCATGATCTCCCACTCCTCCGGGGTCAGCTTGCCCGGTTTGTGCAGGATGGCATCCGGAATGCCCACCTTGCCGATGTCGTGCAGCGGAGAGGCGCGCTTGATGAGCTCGCTCTGCTCCTCGCTCATGCCCAGCAACTGGCAGAACAGCTCGGTATAGAGGGCGACCCGCTTGACGTGCAGGCCGGACTCCTTGGAGCGGGTCTCCACCAGTTCGCCAATGCGGTAGATGATCTCGCGCTGGTTGTCGGCGATGACTTCGTTGAGCCGGATGTTCTCCAGCGCCACTATGATGTTTTCGGTGAACAGGCTGAGCAGGCCCGTATCCATCTGGCTGAGCTGGCGAGTGGTCTCGATGTGAAACAGCAGATGATGGCGGGGGTTCTGGCAGTAGAGCACCATCTGGTTGCCGTCATAGACGTTGGCGCGATTGTTCATGGCCTGACGCAGGATGACGGGAGCATCGGCCAGACGCAGCGACGGATGGCCCGGCAGCAGAGGTTCCAGGATCTGATCCCGTACCTCGTAGGCATACTGCTTCACATCATAGATATGTGAATCTTCCAGATTGAGCAGGGCACTGAGCTGCTCCTGGGCCCCTTCGACAAACTGCCGCAGTGCCCGCTTCTCGAAGATCCCCTTGGAGGCCTCGATGACCTTCTCCAGCCCCTGGCGGTTGCTCTCGAGGGTGCGGATGTCGCGATAGGAGCGCAGGCTGGCTCGCAGCAGGGTGCGCAGCTTCTGGGAGGTGAGCTCGGTCTTGTCCTTGTAGTCGTTGATGTCGTAGTTGCTGACCACGTCATCTTCCGGGGCCTGGCCCGGCTGACCGGTACGCAGCACGATACGCACCATCTTGTTTTGCAGATCCTCGCGCACGAATTTGACCACATCGAGACCGGCGTGATCGACCTCCATGACCACGTCCAGCAGCAGCAAGGCCACGTCCGGGGTCTTGGCGAGCAGCTCCTTGGCCTGAGCGGCTGAATAAGCATGCAAAAATTCAATGGGTCTATTATCGAATTCAAACTTGCTCAGGGTGATCTTGGTGATGCGATGCACTTCGGGCTCATCGTCCACAATCATCACCTTCCATCCAGCCTGCTGGTCGTCGAGAAGGGGCAGATCGTCATCGTCAATAATCAGGATTTGGTCATCCATCATGCAATCCTGTTTGGGATCCTGTGCTTACATTAACTGCTTCACTAAGGATAGGAAACTTATTGGGAAATAAAATTTGATCTGTGAAATCTCTTTGTCGTCATCCTGATCCTGCCCCATAAAAAACGCCTCCACTTGGGAGGCGTTTGACTATCTATCAGGCGTTCAGGCGGCTCTGTGATAGGCCGATGGCTCGAACAGGGCCTTGTTGGCGACCAGCTCGATGGGATCAAAATCATCGACGTTGATGGTGCGCAGACGGCTCTCTTCGGCGCGACGCAACAGGTCCGCTTCGGTCTGGTTGAGCACCCCGAGCGTCAGGCCCGCTTCTGCTACCTTGTCCAGTTGCATAAACGGACGCTTGATGCCGTCAGCCTTGCATACTTTCTCAAACAGCGGCTCGGCAGAGAGCACGTCGTCCAGTGCCTGCTCCAGCAGACCGAAGGGGTTGCCCTCTTCGCGGGTGAGATACTGCCCCTGGGCCAGTCGACTGCGGGTGTCGCTCGGGGTTTGCAGCAGGCGGGCCACCTGGTTGTCCAGCTTGTCGCTCGGACGTTTCAGGTCGCGGCCCAGTGGCAGCACGATGACGCGCAGGGCCAGCCCAATCCAGCGGTTCGGGAAGTTGCGCAGCAGCTCGTCGATCGCTTCCTGTGCCTTGAACAGGGCATCTTGCAGCGCCCAGTGCAGCAGCGGCAGGTCGGCGTGCTGACGACCCTCATCCTGATAGCGCTTGAGGGCGCTGGAGGCCAGATAGAGCTGGCTCAGCACGTCGCCAAGACGGGCGGAGACCCGCTCTTTACGCTTGAGCTCGCCACCCAGGGTGCCCATCGCCATGTCTGACAGGAAGGCCAGGTTGGCGGATAGGCGGGAGAGCTGTTGGTAGTAGCCCTTGGTCTGGTCCTTGAACGGCGCAGCAGCGAAGCGGGCACCGGTCAGACCCAGCCAGAAGCTGCGTACCAGGTTGCTGATGGCAAAGCCGACGTGGCTGAATACCGCCTTGTCGAAGTCCTTGAGGGCCTGCTCCTGATCCGGGTGGCTGGCCGCCAGCATTTCGGGCAGCACGTAGGGGTGGCAGCGGATGGCGCCCTGACCATAGATGATCATGCTGCGGGTCAGGATATTGGCCCCTTCCACCGTGACGGCGATGGGTGCGCCCTGATAGCCACGGGCCAGGTAGTTGTTGGGCCCCATGCAGATGGCCTTGCCGCCGTGGATGTCCATGGCGTCGATGATGCACTTCTGGGCCCGGTCGGTGAGGTGGTACTTGACGATGGCGGAGATGACCGAGGGTTTCTCGCCCAAATCGATACCGGTCACGGTCAGCTTGGCGGCGGCGCCCATGATGTAGGCGTTGCCGCCGATACGGGCCAGCGGCTCTTCAATTCCTTCCATCTTGCCGATGGGCAGCTTGAACTGGCGACGGATGCGGCTGTAGGCGCCGCTCGCCAGGGCCAGCATCTTGACGCCGCCGGTGCTGTTGGAGGGCAGGGTAATGCCGCGTCCGACCGACAGGCACTCGACCAGCATGCGCCAGCCCTGACCGGCCATGGCCGGGCCGCCGATGATGAAATCGAGCGGGACGAACACGTCCTTGCCGCGGGTCGGGCCATTCTGGAACGGCACGTTGAGCGGGAAGTGGCGACGGCCGATCTCGACCCCTTTGATGTGGGTCGGAATGAGGGCGCAAGTGATGCCGAGCTCCTCTTCGTCACCCAGCAGGTGCTCGGGGTCACGCAGCTTGAAGGCGAGGCCCAGTACGGTGGAAATGGGGGCCAGTGTAATGTAGCGCTTGTTCCAGGTCAGGCGCATACCGAGTACTTCTTTTCCTTCCCACTCGCCTTTGCAGACGATCCCGAAGTCGGGGATGGAGCCTGCGTCAGAGCCTGCTTCCGGGCTGGTGAGGGCGAAGCAGGGGATCTCCTTTCCGACCGCCAGACGTGGCAGGTAGTAATCCTTCTGCTCATCGGTGCCATAGTGTTGCAGCAGCTCGCCCGGGCCCAGCGAGTTGGGCACGCCGACGGTGGAAGCGAGCACGGCGCTGGCGCCGCACAGCTTTTGCAGCACGCAGGACTGGGCGTAGGCAGAGAACTCCAGGCCACCGTACTTCTTCTTGATGATCATGGCGAAGAACTTGTTGTCCTTCAGGTATTGCCATACCTCGGGGGAGAGATCGGCCCGCTCATGGGTCACTTCCCAGTCGTTGACCATGCGACACACCTCTTCCACCGGGCCGTCCAGGAAGGCCTGCTCTTCGGCAGAGAGGGTGCTGACCGGGATGGCGTGCAGCTTTTTCCAGTCCGGGTTGCCGGCAAACAGGTCGGCTTCCCACCAGGTGGTACCCGCCTCAATGGCCTCTTTCTCGGTGCGGGACATCTCCGGCATGATGGACTTGTAGAGCTTGAACAGCGGCTTGGTCAGTTGATTGCGACGAAAATCCACCAGATTGAGGGGAATGGCGATCACCGCAAACAGTACCCAGACCAGCAGAGGAACGTGGCCATAGAGGGTGCCGGCAATCAGGGCTGCCGCCGTGGCAAGCGTGGAGGTGAACAGAGACGCCCGGCGATAAGCCATGGCGCCGATCACCAGGATCACTCCGAGCAGAGTGAGGGTCGTCGTCATTTTTCGCTCCTTGCATGAGTTGCCGAAATTGGGTGAACTGGGGGTTAACCGATCCAGAGGTCTGACCTGTTGGATATGGCCTCTGTTGTAATTCATACGCACAAACTTATCAAGCTGTTTACAAGCTCGTTACCTTGGCTCTGTGATCGGCATAACGTAGTGCCGGCGCCATCTTGACGGGCGGGGGGCGACTCCGGGATTGGCTTGTGCGACAATGGCGCCGCCCATATTTTGGAAGAGACATCATGTACCAAGAACTGATCCGCAATGAATTGACCGAAGCTGCCGGCGTGCTCCAGGCGTTCCTGGCAGATGAGCAAAATCTGAAGAACATCGAGGCCGCCGCCAAGCTGCTCGCTGACTCCTTCAAGCAGGAAGGCAAGGTACTCTCCTGTGGCAACGGTGGCTCCCACTGTGACGCCATGCACTTTGCCGAAGAGTTGACTGGCCGTTATCGCGAGAACCGCCCCGGCTACGCCGGCATCGCCATCTCCGATCCCAGCCACCTCTCCTGCGTTTCCAACGACTTTGGCTATGACTACGTCTTCTCCCGCTATGTGGAAGCGGTCGGCCGTCGTGGCGACGTGCTGCTCGGCATCTCCACCAGCGGCAACTCCGGCAATATCCTGAAGGCCATCGAGGCGGCGCGTGCCAAGGGCATGAAGGTAATTGCACTGACCGGCAAGGATGGTGGCAAGATGGCCGGTCTGGCCGATGTGGAGATCCGGGTGCCGCACTTCGGCTATGCCGACCGCATTCAGGAAGTGCACATCAAGGTGATCCACATCCTGATCCAGCTGGTCGAAAAAGAGATGGCCAAGTAAGGATGTGATCCCGCGCCGGAACCGCTGAATCCTGCAGATTTATGTTCCGGCCGGCGTGATCCGGTGCAAGAGGTCGGTCGGCAAGGTTCTGCATTCCCTGCCGGGCGACCCCTTGAACGAGCAACGATCAAGTAAGCAAGGAGCCCGCAGCCTATGTGCGAACTGCTCGGCATGAGTGCCAATGTGCCGACCGATATCTGCTTCAGTTTCACCGGCCTGATGCTGCGCGGCGGCAAGACGGGACCCCACAAGGATGGCTGGGGCATCACCTTCTACGAAGGGAAGGGCTTTCGAACCTTCAAGGATCCCGAACCCAGCGCCCAGTCCCCCATCGCCAGGCTGGTGCAGGCGCTGCCCATCAAGAGCCGCGCCGTGGTCAGTCATATCCGCCAGGCCAACCGTGGCTGTGTGTCGCTGGAAAATACCCACCCCTTTACCCGCGAACTGTGGGGCCGTTACTGGACCTTTGCCCACAACGGCCAGTTGACCGGCTACAAGAAGCTGGCCACCGGGCGGCACAGGCCGGTGGGGGATACCGACAGCGAGCACGCTTTCTGCTGGTTGCTCGAGCGGCTGGAGCAGAAATACCCCAGGCGCCCTGCCAATTTCCCCGCCATGTTCCGCTATCTGGCGACCCTGTGCGACGAGCTGCGTAGCCTCGGGGTATTCAACATGTTGCTGTCGGATGGGGAGTTCGTGATGACCTATTGCAGCAACAACCTCTACTGGTTGACCCGGCGAGCTCCATTCGGGGAGGCACGTCTGCTGGATGAGGATGTCGCCATCGATTTTCAGAGCGAGACAACCCCGAACGATGTGGTGACCCTGATTGCCACGCGACCGCTGACCGGTAATGAAGACTGGGTCAGGATGGCGCCTGGCGAGTTCAACCTGTTTCGGCTGGGTGAGCGGGTGTCTGCCGATCAGAAGTGATAACACCCTGATCTCAATGTAAAAAAATACCAGGGTAGAATCCTACCCTGGTTCTTCGCAGCAGCCATACAGGCAAAAGGGATGAGAGAGGTGTTGCTGAGTCGCATCATTCTCACGGCTGTTATTGTTATTTAATTGTTAATTTATTGGCAACCATTATGTTGCAATCCAGCCATCTATTGTCTGGTTAGGCGAGCTCGATCACGTTTTTCATCCTATGCCCCGTGCGGGCCTGATTGTTGGTAGGGAAGTAGACGTGACGGTACCATGCCGGGCATCTATAGTATGGTCTGTTTGAATACCGCGGGAGGATGATGAAATGGAGTGGCTGGATCAGAAGGTATTGCGACAATTGGCGGAAGATATCGGCCAGGAGATGATGCCGGTGGTGATCTCGGTGTTTATCGAGGAGGTGGGCGAGCAGCTCACTCAACTACGTCCGCTCTATGAGCGTCAGGACTGGACGGCTCTGGCCCGGCTTGCCCACAGCATGAAGTCTTCTTGCGGCAGTTACGGTGCTCAAGTCAGCTATCAGCAGGTGATGGCGCTGGAGCTCGCCTGCAAACAAGCGGATGGGGCCGAGGTCGCCCGTCTGCTCAACGAGCTGGAACAATCTCTGCCTCAGGTGCTCTCCCACCTTGCCAACTACCATTGAGCCCGGGCAGCCGGCGCATGGGCGCCGGACTTGCCAGACTCAACCTGCCCGCTAGCGTTGATTGACCAGTTGTTGGATCACCCTGTCCAGGGCCAGTTTCAGTTTCAGGCGATCATGGCGATGGGGCAGCGCGGCTTCACCCAGATCGGCCTGGATCAACCTGCCAGCCAGTTCAGGTTGGTACTCTCCTGCAGGAGCAAGGATGGCATCGAGCCGTCCCGTACCGACCCGTGATTCCAGCCAGCGCCACTGATCGAGCAGGCTGAGCTGGCCAGCCGGGCCATTCTCCGCCACCAGATTGCAGATGAACACCAGCATGGCGTTGCTCTCGTTGATGGCCTGCGCCACTTCCGCCAGCAGCAGCGGGGGCATGATGGAGGTGAGAAAACTGCCGGGCCCCAGAATGATCATGTCGGCCTGCTCCAGCGCCTGTACCGCCTCGCGGGTGGCTGGTACCTCGGGGCTCAGGCTGAGTGAGAGCGGCGGGGTATCGAGCTGATCGATGGAGACTTCCCCCAGGATCTGGTTGCCACAGACGGTGTGGGCACACAGGTCGGTGGGAAATTCAGACATGGGTAACAATTGTGACTCTATTTTCAGCATGTCGCTGATGAGCTTGATAGCATCAAGAGGACGCACGCAGAGGTTGTCGAGTGCCAGCAGCATCAGGTTGCCGAGGTTGTGACCGGCCAGTTCACCGCGGCCGGCGAAGCGATACTCGAACAGCAGGCTGCCGATGCTGGGATCGGTGACCAGTTGATTCAAACAGTTGCGCAGATCACCCCAGGCGATACACTCCTGGCTCTTGCGCAGTCGTCCGGTGGAGCCGCCATCATCCGTGGTGGTGACGATGCCGGTCAGGCGCGATCCCAGGAACGAGAGGGACGAGAGCACGCGGCCCATGCCATGGCCGCCACCGATGGCGACGACCCGGTCAAAATCATTGATGTTCTTCTGCCACATGCGGCTGTCCTGTGGTTGGTCTCGATTGAGAGCATTCTAGTCGATGAAACGGGATAATTGTTTGATTAAGGTATGATTTTTGCTTACCCCCAGCATCATGCACAACTAGGAGATGGTGTTGAACTTTCTGACGGCTCACTCTCTTGAAGAGACCTCCCTGCTGGCTGCCCGACAGATCAGTGAGCGGCTGCTCGCTCAATCACCCGATTCCCCTTCACTGTTGTTGGTCTATTTTACTCAGGCTCATGATGCCGAGGAACTGCGTCATCATTTCAAACAGCAGTTCCCGTCGTCCCGGCTTATCGGTTGCAGCTCCTGCGGCGGGGTCATGACCCAGACCGGCCATCATGCCCGCCAGGGGCGGGGGGTGGCGGTTGCGGCCATCTACGATGACAAGGGCGCCTACGGTGTGGCGGGTCAGGCGGGGGCTGCCGTCGATGTGCGCCAGCTGCTGCGCAACGCCATTGCTGACGGGGGTCGCCCCGGCGAGTTACCGCAGCTCATCTTGTTGCATGCAAGCCCGGGCCAGGAGGAGGCGATGCTGGAGAGCATCGAAGCCGAGCTGGGTACAACGGTGCCGGTGGTCGGCGGCTCCGCCGCCGACAACAGCGTGAGCGGGGAGTGGCAGTTGTGCTGGGACGAGGGCAGTACTCGCGAGGGGGTGGTGCTGGCGGTGCTCTATCCCGATTGCCAGCTGGCGTTCCAGTTCCACTCTGGCTATGTCCCCACCGAACAGCGCGGCATCATCACGGCGTTGGCAGGACGTGAGATCCTCACCATCGACGATGAACCGGCCGCCACCGTCTATGCCCGCTGGACTGGACGCACGACGCCCTGGCCGGTGGGGCCCATCCTGCGGGAAACCACCTTGTCTCCGCTGGCCAGGCAGGTTGGCACCCTGGATGACATGCCCTATTACAAGCTCTCCCACCCCGAAGCCGTGACAGAAGGTGGCGGATTGCGCCTCTTTACCGATACTCAGGTCGGGGAGCGGTTGCTGCTGATGTACAGCAGCCAGGAGGGCCTGTTGCAGCGCTGTCTGAATGCGACTCGTATCGAGCCCGAGTACGGCATGGCCACCGAGATGCAGCCGTTTGGTGCCCTCGTGATCTTTTGTGCTGGTTGCCGCTTGGCTCTTGGTGATAGCTTATGCCAATTTGTCGATCAATTTCATACCCGGCTGGGGGACATCCCCTTCATCACCCCGTTCACCTTCGGTGAGCAGGGACGTCTGCCACACGGTGAGCTGGCACACGGCAACCTGATGATATCGAGCGTGATCTTTCTCGACAGCTGACACTGCGCTGGAAACAAGATGATTGGTAATACGGAACTGGAAGCCCTTGGCGACAAGCTGCAGACCACTCTGGTGGAGCTGGTGCGCTGTCGGGAGCGCGAGGCCAAATACCGGCAGGAGTCGCAAACCCTGCTGTGCGGGGTGGCTACCCTGGCCGATGCCCAGACGCTGGAGCAGGTGCTGGACAGCCTCATCCAGGTGCTGAAACCCTTCATCGGCTTCGAACACGCGGATGTGGTGGCCTGGGAGGGCGAGGGGGCGCTGACCCACCTAAGCACCCAGGAGGGGGAGGTGGGCCGCCCCTGGCTGCTGACACCTATCTTCTCCCGGGCCATCGAGGGGGAGACCCTGGTCATCTATGACCCGACCCAGTTGCCCGAGCTGGCGCCGCTGGCCGATGTGACGGGTTGGGCCAGCGTCATGATGACGGGGCTGCGGGCCCCCGGTTTCTCCGGCGTGCTCATCTGCCGCCACTCCCTGATGGGTACTTTCGATCTCAAGAGCAAGGCCGCCATGCAGCGCTGCCGGCCGCTCATCTCCCAGGCATTGGTCAACATCGCTTATCGGGCCCGCTTGCAGGAGCAGGTTGAGCTCAAGACCCTGGCGTTGCAGGCGGGTGAGCAGCGTTTTCGCAGCTTTGCCGGCATGGCCTCCGACTGGTTCTGGGAGACGGATACCGAGCACAGGCTGAGCTACGTCTCGGCCCCCGGCCAGCAGGAAGAGATGCTGGTGCATCAGACTGGCCAGAGTCTCTACGACTACGCCTATGACAGGCGGGATCCCGAATGGGGCAAGTACCGCCGGCTCATCGGCCTGCACCTGCCGGTACGGGCGGTACGGGTACAGGTCAGCCTGGCACGGGGGCCGCGCTGGATGGAGATCAACGCCGAACCCTGTTTCGACGGGGCCGGTGTTTTCATCGGCTATCGGGGCACGGCGCGGGATGTGGGCAACCAGATCCGCCGTGAGCAGGAGCTGGCCAGGGCGCGGGACGAAGCGGAGGCGGCCAACCGTGCCAAGTCGCAGTTTCTGGCCATGATGACCCATGAGATCCGCTCCCCCATGAACGCGGTGCTGGGCATGCTTGATCTGCTGCAACACGCCCAGCTCGAACCCCAGCAGCAGACGCTGCTTGGCCATGCCACCCATGCGGCGCGCCTGCTGCAGACCATCATCGACGACGTACTCGATTTTTCGAAGATTGAATCCCACACCCTGGAGTTTCACTGCGAGACGCTGCAGCCGGCCCAGCTCTGCCAGTCCCTCATCGAGCCACTGCTGGCGCGGGCTGTCGCCAAGGGCATCGATCTGCGCTGGCAGGTCGATGAGGCTGTGCCGGCCCAGTTGCAAGGGGATCCGGTGCGCCTCTCCCAGGTGATCAGCAATCTGCTTGGCAACGCGGTGAAATTCACCAGCACGGGTCGGGTGTTGTTACAGCTGGAGTGGCATGATCAGCAGTTGCGGGTGACGGTGACCGACACCGGGATCGGCATCTCGGCCGAGGATCAGGCCCTGCTGTTTGAGCCCTTCTCCCAGGTGGACAGCTCGGCCACCCGCCGCTTCTCCGGCACCGGACTGGGGCTGGCCATCAGCAAGCGGTTGGTGGAATTGATGGGGGGCAGCATCCATCTGCGCAGTGCCCCCGGCGAGGGCAGCTGTTTCTGGTTCGATTTGCCGGGCATGGCGCTGCCATGCGAGTGCAGCAGCCGGCCCGAGCCGGATCAGCAGCCCATCCAGGCTCTGGATGTGCTGGTGGTGGAGGACAGCCCGGTCAATCAGCTGGTGGTCTCGCTCATGCTGCAAAAGCTGGTGAGCCGGGTCAGGGTGGCCGCCAACGGACTGGAGGCGCTGGCGCAGGTCGCGCAGCAACAGCCGGATCTCATTCTGATGGACATGCGGATGCCGCAGATGGATGGACTGGAGGCGACCCGCCGCTTGCGGGAGCTGGGTTACCGCATGCCCATAGTGGCGCTGACGGCCAACGCCATGGCGGAAGACAGAGCCCGTTGCCTGGCACAGGGCATGGATGATTTTCTGGCCAAACCCATCAGTCTGATGCGGTTGCGAGAGTGCCTGCAACGTCATTTTCATCCCGCATCACCGGATCGCAGCTAAAAAAAATGGTCAACCTGGGTGGTTGACCAATTCTTCAGCAAATACTGAAGAGAGCACGGGATAAATCGGGTTGTACGATTCTATATGAAAAAGTCGTGCCAACTTTTCAGAACCGGTTTTACAGGGCTTGCAGCGCGATTATCGGTTTTTATTGCGTCCTGCAATTTGCAAAATGCGAAATTGACATTTTCATTATCGGAATATTTGCATTTTGCAAAGCCCGAATTGACTCACTGTGCGATCAGTCGGCGCAAGAATTGACGAGCCGCTTCGCTATTTTGTTTGGCAATCAACATCTGCTTCTCATAGATCGGCATCGGCAGGATCTCGAGCCAGCGTTGGCAGAGCCAGGCTGCATCGTCAAACCGCTTGTCCGGATAGAGCTCGTCGAGCTCCGGATATTGTTCGAACACTTCCTGCAACCGGGTGACCAGCGGCTTGTCGCTGAAATTTGAGTGGGTACTCGGCCAGTTGGGCAGGGCCTCGACCTTGGCCCGGCGCAGACCCAGCTCGTCCGTCTCCATCTCGTGGATGCAGAATCGTTCCATGCCGAGCACGGTGACACCGAGCAGGCCGTCATTCAGGGTGTAAAAGTCGGTGACTTTGACCCGGGTGCCGACCGGCAGGATCCGACCCGACTTGCCCGAGGTGGTTGCCTCTTCCATCACGATGCCAAACCCCTGGTCATTGATGAATGACTCTTTGAGCATCTGCAGGTGGCGCGGCTCAAACAAACGCAGAGGAAGCTTGCCACCAGGCAGGATGTGGGAAGGCAAGGGGAACAGTGCCAAAGGTTGAAGTTTCATGTTCCATCCTCCATTCAGTTGTTACTGAACAGGACAATGCAGCGACTGTGCCAGAGGATAAAAAAAGCCACCGGACGGTGGCTTTGGCTGGGTAAAAAGGGGGCTTAGTTACGCTGCTCCAGGTACATGACAGCCGCTTCCACGCGGCTTTGCGCCTCGAGTTTCTTGAGCAGGCTTTTGACGTGAACCTTGACCGTGCCTTCGGAAATATGGAGCACGGAGGCGACCTGTTTGTTGGAGAGGCCCTTTGCAATTTCACGCAGGATTTGCATTTCGCGACGCGTTAAGCTCTCCAGCTTCTGCTGCAGGTGATCCAGCTCGTAGATGTTCTCTAGGTAGGGGCGCAGCGGTTCGCTCAGGATCTGCTTGCCGGTCATCACGTCTGCCAGCTGGGCCAGCAGCATATCGGGTTCGGTGTCCTTGAGCAGGTAGCCGTCGGCGCCGGCCTTGAGCAAGGCCACCACATCCTGACGGGCATCGGAGACGGTCAGGATCACCACCCGGGAGGTCACCTCCTCGGCGCGCAGCGCCTTGAGGGTGTCCAGGCCCGAGAGACCTTTCATGTTGAGGTCGAGCAGGATCAGGTCCGGTTCGGACTCCTTGGCCATGGCGACGGCGTCGGTACCATTGGAAGCTTCACCGACGACCTCGATGTTCTCTTCCAGTGCCAGCAGTTGCACAATCCCTTTGCGCATGAGGGGATGGTCATCCACGACCAGAACACTATATTTCATCTCGTCCATCAGGCGTCTCTTGTTAGGCTGGTGGGAAAGGTCAGATGTACGCAGGTGCCTCTGGGCGGCCTTTCGCTGATGGTCAGCAGGCCATGCAGCTTGTTGGCACGCTCGTTCATGATGCTCAGGCCGTAGTGGTTGACCGCCGAGCTTGCGATCCCTATTCCGACACCATCATCTGAAATCTGAACCTGGATGTTACCATCGGCGAGGGTCTCACAGCTAACATCAATCACTTGTGCGCTGGCATGTTTGATGGCATTGAGGACTGCCTCACGGATCAGCTGCAAAATGTGAATGTGCTGACCCGCCTCTAGGTCGGTATCGGCCAGACCGTAATGGAGCCTTATCTCGGCCTGGGTCTGCGGCTTGAGCTGCTCCAGCATCACCTTGATGGCTTCGCCGAGATTGGCGTCACCAATGCTGAGGCGGAAGGTGCCGAGCAGCTCGCGCAGCTGGGTGTAGGCGCTGCCAAGCCCCTCGTCGATCTGCTGCATGGCGGCTTCGGCCTTGGCGGTATCCCCCTTGGCAAACGAACGCTTGAGCAGGGTAGCCTGGATCTTGAGATAAGAAAGAGCCTGGGCCAGAGAGTCGTGCAGCTCGCGGGCGATGACGGCCCGCTCTTCCATCAGCAGCAGGCGCTGGTGTTGCAGCAGGGTCTGATCCTTGTGCAGCACCTGGGCCAGCAGCATGGAGAAGTTCTTCATCAGCCGCTCGTCGATGGGGTGGCTGCTGATGACGTCGAGCCGGCCATACTCCTGCTCGTCCATCTGCAGATAGAAGCTGACCACCGCCTCCAGATCGCCGGGCCAACCCTTGCGGCCGGTGATGTAGTCCGGCATGGCGTTGTGCTCGAAACGGGTCAGCCGGATGTAGTCGATGTGCTGGTGGGCCGCCGCCCGCTCCAGCAGCTTGAGCAGGGTGCGCCGGCTCAGCGGCGCCGCGTGCAGCTTCTGGGCTGTGCTGTAGAGGAAGGAGAGGGTGTCGTTGGCCTGCTGCAGCTTGGCGGTCTTCTCTTCCACCTTGCTCTCCAGCTCCCGGTAGAGCTTGCCGAGCTCGTCGGCCATGGTGACGAAGGCCCCTGACAGCTCCCCCAGTTCGTTTTCGCAGCGGGGGGGCAGGGTCAGATCGAACTCCTGGCGCTGGATCTGGCGGGCGCAATAGACCAGCTGGTTGAGCGGGGCCACCACCTGCTGGCGGGTAAAGCGCACCGTGAACCAGGCGATGGTGATGATGGAGAGCAGCCCCAGCCCTTCGGCCAGCGCCAGCATGCGCACCTTGAACTCCACGTGATACTGCATCTGGTTGACGAAGTCATCGATGGCGGCGACAAACTGCTCTGTGTTATCCGTATAGCGCCGCGGGGTGGCATTCTCGATGTGCTCGCGCATCACCTGCCACTGCTGCAGCACCTCGCCGTAGGTGCGACGCAGGGAGGCTGGCGTGATCCAGCGCTGGGTCTCCTGCAGCTCGGCGGCGTGCAGGGTCTGCTCGAACTGATCGAGCCGGCTCAGCACCTGCTGGCCCTGCTCAATCTCGTAGGCCATCCGGTAGGCCTGCATCCGCAGGGAGCCGGAGAGGTTGATCGCCTTGGCATCGGGCACCGAATAGAACAGGGTCACCATGGCCACCACGGCGATAAGGCTCGCCATGAACAGGATGAGCACCATGGAGCGCCCGATGGCGCTGCTGACCGAATGTACTTTGAACCACTTTCCCATGCCGGCTCTCTTCCTTCACTGCAGACAATAACCCCACAAAGTAGCATGGGAGTGTACTCCAACTTGTGCTAGCATCGAAAAACTAGATGAACTCCGAGCGGTTTTGCCTAAGTCCTCATGATAGGGGGAAACCGCCGTCAGCCGATGTTCGAGCTGTAAGGGTCAGGAAAGAAATGCCCTGGCCTCCCGTATTTGGAAAGGTGTTTATGTCGCCACTGCAAGATGGTTTTTCCCGTCGTTTTTACTATTTGCGCCTGTCGGTCACCGACGTGTGCAATTTTCGCTGTACCTACTGTTTGCCGGATGGCTATCGGCCACCGGCCGGTGGCAAGGCGGGGCGCCAGCCCTTTCTCTCTCTCGAAGAGATCCGCCGCGTCGTCGGTGGCTTTGCCGCCATGGGCACTCGCAAGGTGCGTCTGACCGGCGGGGAACCCTCCCTGCGCCGGGACTTCACCGCCATCATAGAGACGGTGGCCAATACCCCCGGCATCGAGAAGGTGGCCATGACCACCAATGGGTATCGTTTGAAAGAGCGTGCCAAAGAGTGGTTCGATGCGGGTCTGACTGCCCTCAACGTCAGCGTCGACAGCCTGGATCCGCGCCAGTTCCACCAGATCACCGGCGAGAACAAGTTGGCTGAGGTGATGGAGGGGATCGAAGCTGCGCTGGCCGCCGGCTTCAAGTCGGTCAAGATCAACGCCGTGTTGCTCAAGGGTCTCAACGACCATCAGCTGGATGCCTTCCTGGCCTGGATCCGGCACCAGCCCATCGAGCTGCGTTTCATCGAACTGATGCAGACCGGCGAGATGGATACCCTGTTTCGCGATCATCACGCCAGCGGGGCGCTCATCAAACAGCGTCTGCTCGATGCCGGTTGGTTGCAGCAGCTGCGTGGCGACGACGATGGCCCCGCCCAGGTATTCATGCATCCGGAGTCGATGGGCGGGGTCGGGCTCATCATGCCCTACAGCAAGGATTTCTGTGCCGGTTGCAACCGGCTGCGGGTCTCTTCCCTCGGCAAGCTGCACCTCTGCCTGTTCGGCGACCACGGGGTGGAACTGCGTGATCTGTTGACGGATGACGGCCAGCAGGATGAATTGCAGCAGCGGATCCGCAGCGCCCTTGCCGGCAAGGCGGCGACCCACAGGCTGCACGAAGGCAATGCCGGCATGACCCCGCATCTGGCCTCCATCGGTGGCTGAGCGGCCTCGCTCGAAAAAATAGCCATCGATTAATAAGCAATCCTCAAATGGGGGTATTTTGTCTTGCCCCCGTTGTTCTTTCCTGCGCCAAGGGTTTGATCCAGCGCAAGAATCCCCCCTGTTTATCTCCCTGGTGGTATATCCCTGAACTTGTCAGGGCCGCAATATACACCCACTCTTATAATAGGTATTGAAAATACCTGTCATGGGACTCACTCGTGCGCCATCACCTGCAACAAGGAGCCGTTATGCCGGATGGGGTCAACCTGTCGCGTCGCAGTCTGTTTCGGGGTCGTCTGACATCGAATGAACCTCGGGTGCAACTGCCCTGGTCCGTCGCCTGGTCCGATTTTGCCGCCGACTGCACCCGCTGCGGTGACTGTCTCACGGCCTGCCCGGAGCAGATCCTGGTCAAGGGCGATGGCGGTTTCCCGACCGTGGATTTTCTGCGCGGTGAGTGCACCTTCTGTGGGGAGTGTGTCGCCGCTTGCAAAATGCCGATATTTCGTCCGACCACGGAGGCGCCCTGGCAATACATCGCCCATATTGAAGCCAGCTGTCTGGCTCAGGGTCAGGTGTTCTGCCAGCGCTGCCAGGACAGCTGCGAGCCCCGGGCGATCCATTTCTCCCCCGTGCTGGGCCGGGTGCCGACCCCCAGTATCGAGGCTGCAGCCTGCACCGGTTGCGGTGCCTGTGTGAAGGATTGTCCGGTCGGCAGCATCCGGGTGGGAGCCCCCGCCTGCGAGGAGTCCAGATGAAGCAGGATGTGTGTGAAGCAGGAGCCACAATGAAACAAGAGTTCCATGTATCGAGCCTGGTGGTGCTGACCCAGCCCTCCTTGCGTCATCGGCTCGCAGAGCAGATTGCCACCCTCGAGGGGGCCGAGATCCATGCCGTCAGTGATGAGGGCAAGCTGGTGGTGACCCTGGAAGGCCCGAGCCAGCGGCCCATCATGACGGCCATCGACGCCATCAATGCGATGCCGGGCGTGCTATCCGCCGCCCTGATTTACCACCAGTTCGATGAGCTCGATGCCCAGTGCAAGGAGTAGCGCCATAAGGTCGAGCCTGCGTGACTCATCATGATGGCCGCCATGGATGCACAGAAAAACGAAGCCAGGGTTCTAGTTCGCCGCCCTGAGCCAAAACCAGTTCGATACACTCGACAACTTACGCGATAAGCAATGTGAGGATATGCCATGAAGCTGAGTCGACGCGACTTTATGAAGGCCAACGCGGTGGCGGCAGCCGCTGCCGTGGCTGGTGTCAGTGCCCCCACGCTGGCGGCCAATCTGATCACCAGTACCGACAAGACTGCCATCAAGTGGGACAAGGCGCCGTGCCGTTTCTGCGGTACCGGCTGTTCCGTGCTGGTGGGTTCCCAGGATGGGCGCGTCGTGGCGACCCAGGGCGATCCCGATGCACCGGTCAACCGCGGTCTTAACTGCATCAAGGGTTACTTCCTGTCCAAGATCATGTATGGCCAGGATCGCTTGACCCAGCCTATGCTGCGCATGACCAACGGCAAGTTCGACAAGAACGGCAACTTCGCCCCCATCAGCTGGGATCAGGCCTTCGACATCATGGCCGAGAAGTTCAAGGCCACCCTGAAAGAGAAGGGCCCGACCGCCGTCGGCATGTTCGGCTCCGGCCAATGGACCGTGTGGGAAGGCTATGCCGCCGCCAAGCTGATGAAGGCCGGTCTGCGTACCAACAACCTGGATCCCAATGCCCGTCACTGCATGGCGTCCGCGGTAGTGGGCTTCATGCGTACCTTCGGCATGGATGAACCAATGGGCTGCTACGACGACATCGAGCAGGCCGACGCCTTCGTGCTGTGGGGCTCCAACATGGCCGAGATGCACCCCATTCTCTGGTCGCGCATCTCCGATCGCCGCCTGTCCCACCAGGACGTGCAGGTACACGTGCTCTCCACCTTCGAGCATCGCAGCTTCGAGCTGGCGGACAACGGCATGGTGTTCACCCCGCAGACCGATTTGGCGATCCTCAACTACATCGCCAACTACATCATCCAGAACGACAAGGTGAACTGGGAGTTCGTCAACAAGCACACCCAGTTCCGCAAGGGCACCACGGACATCGGCTACGGCCTGCGTCCCACCAACCCGCTGCAGCAGAAGGCCAAGAACCCGGATAACGGCGACTCCACCCCGATGAGCTTCGACGACTTCGCCAAGTTCGTGGCGGATTACGATCTGGAGTCCGTCTCCAAGCTCTCCGGCGTCTCCAAGGACAAGCTTGAGAAGCTGGCCCAGCTCTATGCCGATCCGAGCAAAAAGGTGGTCTCCTACTGGACCATGGGGTTCAACCAGCATACCCGCGGTGTCTGGGCCAACAACCTCTGCTACAACATCCACCTGCTGACCGGCAAGATCTCCCAGCCGGGTTCCGGTCCCTTCTCCCTGACCGGTCAGCCCTCCGCCTGCGGTACTGCCCGTGAAGTGGGTACCTTCGCCCACCGTCTACCGGCCGACATGGTGGTGACCGAGCCCAAGCACCGCGCCATTGCCGAGAAGATCTGGAAGCTGCCGGAAGGCACCATCCCGGAGCAGGTGGGCTACCATGCCGTACTGCAAAACCGCATGCTCAAGGATGGCAAGCTCAACGCCTACTGGGTGATGTGCAACAACAACATGCAGGCCGGCCCGAACATGAACGAAGAGGGGCTGCCCGGTTATCGCAACCCGGCCAACTTCATCGTGGTCTCCGATCCTTATCCGACCGTGACCGCCCAGGCGGCCGACCTCATCCTGCCGACCGCCATGTGGGTGGAGAAAGAGGGGGCTTACGGCAACGCCGAACGTCGCACCCAGTTCTGGCACCAGCAGGTGAAGGCACCGGAAGGGGCCAAGTCCGACCTGTGGCAGCTGATGGAGTTCTCCAAGCGCTTCACCGTGGAAGAGGTGTGGCCGGCGGAGCTCATCGCCAAGATGCCGGAAGTGAAGGGCAAGACCCTGTTCGACGTGCTCTATGCCAACGGTCAGGTCAACCAGTTCCCGAAAGAGCAGAGCAAGGGGGCGCTGAACGACGAGGCAGAGCACTTCGGTTTCTACGTCCAGAAGGGTCTGTTCGAAGAGTACGCCACCTTCGGTCGCGGCCATGGTCACGATCTGGCGCCGTTCGATCAGTATCACGAGGCCCGTGGCCTGCGCTGGCCTGTGGTGGATGGCAAGGAGACCCTGTGGCGTTATCGCGAAGGGTTCGACCCCTATGTGAAAGCGGGCGAGGGGGTGCGTTTCTACGGCAAGCCCGACGGCAAGGCGGTGATCTTCGCGCTGCCCTATGAGCCGGCCGCCGAGGTACCGGACAAAGAGTACGACATGTGGCTCTCCACCGGTCGCGTGCTGGAGCACTGGCACACCGGCACCATGACCCGCCGGGTCCCCGAGCTCTATCGCGCCTTCCCGGATGCGGTACTGTTCATGCACCCGGAAGATGCCAAGGCTCGCGGCGTGCGCCGTGGTGAAGAGGTGATCGTCTCATCCCGCCGTGGCGAGGTGAAGACCCGGGTCGAGACCCGCGGTCGCAACCGTCCGCCCAAGGGACTGGTGTTCATGCCCTTCTTCGATGCGAGCCAGCTGGTCAACAAGCTGACCCTGGACGCCACCGATCCGCTCTCCAAAGAGACGGATTACAAGAAGTGCGCCGTCAAGGTCGTCAAGGCATAAGGCGGGGAGCGCGAGATGAGTCGTAGTCGGCGCCAGTTTCTGGCCGACATGGCCAAGGGGGCCTGCGGTGTGGGCCTGCTTGGCGTGGGGCTCGGCGGCATGGCGCGTCAGCAGGTGCAGGCCATGCCTGCCCAGGCGCTGCGCCCGCCGGCTGCCCTCGACGAGGCACAGTTCCTCGGCGCCTGCGTGCGCTGCGGACTCTGCGTCGAGGCCTGCCCCTACGACACCCTCAAGCTCGCCCGGCTGTTTGAACCCGTGACCACCGGCACTCCCTACTTCAAGGCGCGCGCCGTGCCGTGCGAGATGTGTGATGACATCCCCTGTGTGGCGGCCTGCCCGAGCGGGGCGCTGGATCAGGCCATGACCGACATCGATCAGGCGCGGATGGGGGTGGCGGTGCTCATCGATCACGAGACCTGCCTCAACTACCTGGGGCTGCGTTGCGACGTCTGCTACCGGGTCTGCCCGCTGATTGACAAGGCGATCACCCTGGAGCTGCAGCACAACCAGCGCACCGGCAAGCACGCCATGTTCCTGCCCACGGTGCACAGCGATGTCTGCACCGGCTGCGGCAAGTGCGAGCATGCCTGCGTGCTGGAAGAGGCTGCCATCAAGGTGGTGCCTCGCCAGCTCGCCAAGGGAGAGCTGGGCCACCACTACCGGCTCGGCTGGGAAGAGAAGGCGAAGGCGGGCAAGTCGCTCATCGGCGACAGGCTCACCCTGCCGACCCGCAAACCGGAGGGGCTATGAGTCGTTATCCGGGAGTCGAAGCCACGGCCAGGCTGGGCTGGTGGCGCGCCCATCGCTTCCTGCTGTTGCGCCGGCTCAGCCAGTTTGGCGTGCTGGGGCTGTTCCTGCTGGGACCGCTGGCGGGCAGCTGGATCCTCGAGGGCAACCTTTCCAGCTCACTGTTGCTGGAGACTGTGCCGCTCACGGATCCGCTGACCCTGCTGCAATCGTTGGCGGCGGGCCATTGGCCCATCCCCACCCTCTGGCTGGGGGCAGGGCTGGTGCTCGCGGGTTACTGGCTGGTCGGGGGGCGGGTGTTCTGCTCCTGGGTCTGTCCGGTCAACCTGGTCACGGATGCCGCCGCCTGGCTGCGAGCCCGGCTCGGTCTCAAGGGCAATGGCCAGTTCAGCCGCAATACCCGCTACTGGCTGCTGGCCATGGTGCTGGTGGCGCCGGCCATCACCGGTGTACTGGTGTGGGAGCTGGTCAATCCGGTGTCGCTCACCCTGCGCGGCCTGTTGTTCGGCATGGGGGCGGGCTGGGCCTTGCTGGCGGTGTTGTTCCTGTTCGACCTCTTCGTGGTGGAGCGGGGCTGGTGCGGTCACCTCTGTCCGGTGGGGGCCTTCTATGCCCTGGTCAACCGGGTCGGGTTCATCAAGATTTCTGCCAAGGGGCGCGAGCGGTGCAGCAACTGCATGGATTGTTATGCGGTCTGCCCGGAACGTCCCATCCTGCGCGGCCCCGTTCACGGTGCCAAGCGTGGTCACGGGCCCTTGATTGCGGCTCAGGAGTGTACCAACTGCGGCCGTTGCATCGATGTCTGCGCGGAGCAAGTTTTTGAAATCACTGTAGGTTTTGCCGTCAAGGCAGAGAAAA
Source organism: Aeromonas sp. FDAARGOS 1403 (assembly GCF_019047325.1). NCBI lineage: Bacteria > Pseudomonadati > Pseudomonadota > Gammaproteobacteria > Aeromonadales > Aeromonadaceae > Aeromonas > Aeromonas sp. FDAARGOS 1403. The sequence goes on from NZ_CP077249.1 coordinate 2,654,138, forward strand.
CGTCGGAGAACAAATAATGAAGAAGCTGATTGGAGCAATGCTGGCCTGTCTGATGGCTGGTTCCTTGATGGCGGCAGTCCCCGAGATCACCAACAGCACGGGGGGCATCAAGTCGGAACGGGGGAGCACGGATCTGGTGACGGATGCCGATGCGGCCCCCATGAAGAACTTTCGCAAGGATGGTGATCTCTACGATCGCCAGTACATGCATCAGCCCCCGCTGATCCCCCACGACACCCGCAACTATGAAGTGGACAACAAGGTCAACAAGTGCCTGGCCTGTCACAGCTTCAAGAACGCCAGCGCCATGAAGGCCCCCAAGATCAGCCCGACTCACTTCGAGACCCGTGACGGCATGACGTTGGGAGAAGTATCCCCCCGCCGCTACTTCTGCCTGCAGTGCCACGTGCCGCAAGCGGATGCCAAGCCGCTGGTGGAAAATACGTTTAAACCAGTTGAAGCCTTGAACTGAGGAACCCATAGATGAAATTACCCGGCTTTATCCAGCGTCTGTGGACCACCTTCAAGTCCCCCTCGAAGGCAGCCCTCTGGGTACTGCTGCTGATGGGCTTCTTCGGCGGGGTCATCTTCTGGGGCGGTTTCAACACCGCCATGGAAGCCTCCAACACCGAAAAGTTCTGCACCAGCTGCCACGAGATGAAGGACAACGTGTTCGTGGAGTACCGCGACACCATCCACTATGCCAACCGTTCCGGCGTGCGGGCCAGCTGCCCGGATTGCCACGTGCCGCACGAGTGGACCTACAAGATCATCCGCAAGGTGCAAGCCTCCAAGGAGCTGTGGGGCATGATCACCGGCAAGGTGGACACCCGCGAGAAGTTCGAGTCGCACCGGCGCGAGATGGCCGAGCGGGAGTGGAAGCGGATGAAGGACACGGATTCGAGGGAGTGTCGCAACTGCCACAACTTCGAATACATGGACTTCTCCCTGCAAGGCAAGCGGGGTGCCCAGATGCACTCCACCAGCCTCGCCAGCGGCGAGAGCACCTGTATCGACTGCCACAAGGGCATTGCTCACCAGCTGCCCGACATGACAGGGGTGAAGGGCTTCTAAGTCTGCACCAGCAACGAGGCCGGGGTCACCCGGCCTCGTTCATATTTCGCCCGGCCAGGGCAAAAGCACCACTGTGCCTCCTTTAAATCCCCCCTCTGGTGCGAGTTTTGATAGAATCGGCCCGCCGTGAGTCGCAGCGCATGACAGCAAGGTCAAAGGTTCAGCCCGGGCGGGCATGGACCGTGCCACCAGCGAGCGCTGTCAGCCGGGATCCTGGCCGCTTTTCTTCTTCTCTTTGCTCACGGTCCTTTGCCATCAGGAGCTGCCCATGGGACAGAAACATAACGCATTCATTCCCCTCAAGATCGCCGTGCTGACGGTCTCCGACAGCCGCACCGCTGCCGATGACAGCTCGGGCGACTATCTGGTTTCCGCCCTCGCTGAATCGGGCCATCAGCTGGCCGACCGGGCGCTCTGCCCCGACAATCTGTTTCGTATTCGCGCCCAGGTGAGCGACTGGATCGCCGATGAGGGGGTGCAGGTGGTGCTCATCAATGGCGGCACCGGCTTCAACGAACAGAACCGGGTGCCCGAGGCGGTCGGGGTATTGTTCGAGCGCACAGTGCAGGGCTTTGGCGAACTGTTTCGCCAGCTATCCTTCGCCGACATCAAGGGCGCCGCCATGCAGAGCCGCGCGCTGGCGGGTCTCGCCAATCGCACCCTGATCTGCTGCCTGCCGGGCTCTACCGGTGCCTGCCAGCTGGGGTGGGAGAAACTTGTCCGCGATCAGCTCGATGCTCGCACCAAGCCGTGCAACTTCGTCTCCCATCTTTGAGGGCCTCTGATGAACCCGACCGAATCCAAGCAGCCTCAGCCCGGCCTGACCCATCTCAACCAGAGCGGCGAAGCCCACATGGTGGATGTGACCGACAAGCTGGTGACCGAGCGTGAAGCCCGCGCCGAGGCGTTTGTCGCCATGGCTCCCGACACCCTGGCCCTGATCCTGAGCGGTCAGCACCACAAGGGGGACGTGTTCGCCACCGCCCGCATCGCCGGCATCATGGCGGCCAAGAAGACCTCGGATCTCATTCCCCTCTGCCATCCGCTGGCATTGACCCGGGTGGAGGTAGAGATAGAACCCCAGGCGGAGCAAAATAGGGTCCATATTCGCACCCTCTGCAAGCTCTCGGGCAAGACAGGGGTGGAAATGGAAGCGCTGACCGCCGCGTCGGTGGCGGCGCTGACCATCTACGACATGTGCAAGGCGGTGCAAAAGGACATGGTGATCGAACAGGTTCGTCTGGTGGAGAAAAAGGGCGGCAAGTCCGGTCACTTCCAGTTGAATGCCGGTGCAGGAGAAAATGCATGATCAAGGTACTCTTTTTTGCGCAAGTCAGAGAGCTGGTGGCCTGCGACGAGTTGAGCCTGCCCTGTGACTACGCCAGTGCCGAGGCGCTTCGCGCCGCCTTGTGCGAGCGCGGCGACAAGTGGGCGCTGGCGCTGGAAGCGGGCAAACTGCTGGTGGCGGTCAACCAGACCCTGGTGCCGCTCGATACGCCCCTTCATGATGGCGATGAGGTCGCCTTCTTCCCGCCGGTGACCGGAGGTTAAGGATGAGCGAGGCAACCATGACCGATCGCATTCTGGTGCAGCGGGATGACTTCTCGCTGGCCGACGAATATGCCCGCCTCGCTGCCCGGCAGGACACCGGCGCCGTGGTCAGCTTTGTCGGCAAGGTACGCGACTTCAATCAGGGGGAGCAGGTGAAGGGGCTGGCCCTCGAGCACTACCCCGGCATGACCGAGAAGGCGCTGACGGACATAGTGGCCGAGGCTCGCAGCCGCTGGCCCCTGCAGGAGTGCACCCTGATCCACCGCATCGGCGAGCTGCTGCTCGGCGATCAGATCGTGCTGGTGGTGGTGAGCAGTGCCCACCGTGAGGCGGCTTTCGAGGCCTGTCACTTCATCATGGATTTCTTGAAAACCCGGGCGCCGTTCTGGAAAAAAGAGCTGACCGCCGAAGGGGTACAACGCTGGGTCGAGGCCAAGGAGAGCGACAGCACTGCCGCCGCCCGCTGGCAAGCTTGACCTGTTCAAGGGGGCTGGCTCATCGGGAGCCGCGGCCCCTGTTTTCGGGGCCGCCCCCTTGGCTGGGGAGCGATAGAAGCGGCCCCACTCAGGAGGTAAAGGAATGAAACCGCTGTTATCCGTTGTCATCGCCGGGGTCTGCGCCAGTGCGCTGCAGGCTGGTGCCGTGCAGGCCGACGAGGTCAAGGTGGCCGTGGCCGCCAACTTCAAGGGCACCATAGAGCGCATCGGCAAGGCGTTCACCGCCAAGACCGGCCATACCCTGGCCATCTCCTCTGCCGCGACCGGGGTGCTCTACACCCAGATAAGCCACGGCGCCCCGTTCGATCTCTTCCTCTCCGCCGACGTGAAAACCCCGCAGAAGCTGGAGCAGGAGGGCAAGGGCAGCGAACGTTTCACCTACGCCATCGGCCAGCTGGGTCTGTGGCAGAAGGGGGGGCCGGCTCCTGACGAGGCAACCCTGCGCGGCTGGAAGGGCAACCTCGCCATCGCCAACCCGAAAACCGCGCCCTACGGCACTGCCGCCATGGCGACCCTCGACCATCTCAAGATCGATCCCAAGCAGTACCGCCTGCTGACCGGCACCAACATCGGCCAGACCTGGCAGTTCGTCGACACCGGCAACGCCGAGCTGGGCTTCGTCGCCTGGGCCAACCTGGTGGAGGCGGGCAAGACCAGTGAAGCCTGGGCCGTGCCGGCCGACTTCTATCCGCCCATTGAACAGCAGGGGCTGGTATTGAAGAAAGGGGCGGCGGTCGAGGCGCTGGTGGCCTGGCTCAAGGGGCCGGGTCAGGCAGAGATCAAGGCGGCGGGTTATGCGCTGCCCCAGTGATGGCGCAACCATACACCTGACTGATGAGTGGCCGGCCCTCGGGTCGGCCCACTCTTGCGATAAGGATGCACACCATGCCGTTGCCTGAATTCATCTGGGAATGCGGCTCAATCGATGTGTCTGGTTCTGGCGTTGGGAGTGCGTCCGATGAGTGAAGGGGATCTGCTGGCGGTCTGGCTCACCCTGAGGCTGGCAGCCAGCACCACCGCCATCCTGCTGCTGCTCTCGCCGCCGCTGGCCTGGTGGCTGTCGCGCAGCCAGCACAGGCTCAGACCCGTGGTGGAGGCCTTGGTGGCGCTGCCGCTGGTACTGCCGCCCACGGTGCTCGGCTTCTATCTGCTGCTGGCCTTCTCCCCCTCCTATGGCCTGGGCGCCTGGTGGCGCGACACCTTCGGGGCGCCGCTCGCCTTCAGTTTTACTGGCCTGCTGCTCGCCTCCATCCTCTATTCGCTCCCCTTCGTGGTGCAGCCGCTCACCTCCGCCTTCGTCAACATGGGCAACAAGGAGCTGGAGGCCGCCGCCACCCTGGGGTTTGGCCCGCTGGAGCGCTTCTTTCACATCATCTTGCCGATGACGCTGCCCAGCTTCGTGATGGCGGCGGCGCTCGGCTTTGCCCACACCCTGGGGGAGTTCGGGGTGGTGCTGATGATTGGCGGCAACATCCCGGGCGAAACCCAGGTGCTCTCCATCGCCCTGTTTGATCACGTGGAGACGATGGACTATCAAAACGCCCACCTGCTGGCGGGCGGCCTGATGGGCTTCTCGCTGGTGATGCTGGTGCTGGTGTACGGGGTGCTGCAGCGCCGGCAACGGAGGCTGTTCGGATGAACGACACCGGCAAGGTGAAACCGCTGCAACTCAAGGCGAGGCGGGCGTTCGGCGCCTTTAGCCTCGATTGTGAACTGGCCCTGGAGCTTGGGGGGATCCTCGGTCTGTTCGGCCCCTCAGGTTGCGGTAAGAGCAGCCTGCTGCGCATCATCGCCGGGCTGGACAGGGCACCGGGTGACACGTTGAACTGGCAGGGCAGGGGGCTGAGCGATCTGCTGCCCGAGGCGCGCCGCATCGGCCTGGTGTTTCAGGATTCGCGTCTCTTCCCCCATCTGAGCGTGCTCGGCAACCTGCAACTGGCTGCCCGCAAGGGGCGGGGGCGCTGGCAACCCGAGGCGCTGGCGACCCGGCTCGGTTTTGCCGAACTGCTGCCCCAGCCGGCCCACGGCCTCTCCGGCGGCCAGCGCCAGCGGGTGGCACTGGCCCGGGCCTTGTTGGCCGAGCCCGATCTGCTGCTGCTCGATGAACCTTTCTCTGCGCTGGACAGACGCAGCCGCATCCATCAGGCCCACGTGCTCAAGGGTTTGCAGCAGGAGAGCGGTATCCCGATGATCTTCGTCAGCCACGCCATGGAGGAGGTGAGCCTGCTCTGCGATCAGCTGGTGCTGCTGGCGGATGGCCGGGTGGAGGCACAAGGTCGGCCGAGCGATATCTTTGCACGCACCGATCTCTCGCTTGCCAGTCGCGACGACGCCGGGGTGATGCTGGCGGCGAGCCTCTCTCACTACGATGAAGAGGAGCAGATGGCGACCCTGCAGCTCGGCGAGCAGCAGTTGCGAGTCACCATGACCCAGGTGCCGGACGACGGCGGCCCCCTGCAGATCAAGGTGGCCGGGCGGGACGTGGTGATTGCCACCGCCCCCATCGAGCACTCCAGCCTATCCAACTGCCTCACCACCCGATTGCTGGCCGAACGCGAGGTGCGCCCCGGCCAGACCCTGTTGCAGTTGGCGCTGGGTCAGCAGATACTGCTGGCCCGGATCACCAGCCGCTCCGCCAGACGGCTGGCGCTCGCCCCGAACCAGCAGATCTACGCCTACATCAAGGCGGTGAGTCTGGTCAGCGAGGGTTGAGCGGATTGCAGAAGAGGCAGAAAATCAGGATGGTTCAGCGGATGAGTCGAGAGGCAATGAACTGATGCGCCGCAATCAGGTGATGAAATCCAACGGTCTTGCCCTGCGCAGCGCGGGGGAGGGCCCCTTGCTGTTGCTGCTGCACGGGCTGGGCTCCTCCAGCCTCGACTGGCAGGCGCAGATCGAACGCTTTTCCGAACACTACCGGGTGGTGGCGCTGGATCTGCGCGGCCACGGCCAGAGCATGCAGGAGGGGCCGTTCGATGTGGCGACCCTGGCGGCTGACGTGGTGAACTGGCTCGACGAACAGCCTGAGCCCGCCTGGGTGGTGGGGCTCTCCTTGGGGGCCATGGTGGCGCTGGAGCTGGCGTTGCAGCTGCCACACAAGGTGCAAGGGCTGGTGCTGGTCAACGGCTGCAGTGAATTTCTGCTGGAGACGCCGAAAGAGCAGGAGCGCTTTGCCCAGCGCCTCAAGTGGCTGCGCTGGTTCGGCTTGCGGCCGCTCGCCTGGTGGCTTGGCCGCGAGCTCTTTCCCGGCCCCGACCTTGCCCAGGTGCGTCACACCTTCCGGCTGCGTTTCGTGCGCAACAAGAAGAAAACCTACAAGGCGCTGCTGGAGGCGCTGCCCGGCTGGTCGGTGCGCGCCCGGCTTGGCAACATCTGGCAGCCGGTGGCCATCATCTCCACCAGCCACGACTATCTGCCGCTCGCCAAACGGGTGGAGCAGTTCGCCTCCCTGCCCAACGCCACCATCCACACCCCCAATGGCCACCACGCCTGGCCGGCGGAAGATCCCTCCGGCTTCAATCATCTGTTGCAGCGGATCCTCTCTACCCATTGATGAAGTGATGGAGAACAGTGGCAGATAAAAAAAGCCGACCCCAGGGTCGGCTTTTTTGTTGGCGCAAAGGCTCGCTGGGATGGTTCACCCGTGCGAGCAGACCGGGCAGTCGGGGCGTTTGGGCAGCTTCATTTCGCGAAAGGTGCCGCCCAGACCGTCGATCATCAGCAGGCGGCCGCTGTAACTGCGGCCCATCCCCGCCAAGAGTTTGATGGCTTCGAGCGCCTGCAGGCTGCCCACCAGTCCCACCACAGGGGCCAGCACCCCTGCCTCGACGCAGGTAAGGGCCTGCTCGCCAAACAGGGCGCTGAGGCAGGCGTAGCAGGGCTCATCCTGCTGCCAGGTGAAGCTGCAGACCTGGCCCTCCAGCCGGATGGCGGCGCCGCTGACCAGCGGCACGCCGTGCTGGCGAGCCTTTTGGTTGAGCAGGTTGCGAATGGCCAGGTTGTCGGTGCAATCCAATACCAGCTGGTGGCGTGGCAACAGGGCATCGAGCAGCGCCTCGTCGGCCACGGCGGCATGGGTCTCCACCTCAAGCCAGGGGTTGAGGGCGCGCAGGGAGTGGGCGGCGGAGTCCACCTTGTCGTGGCCGATGCGCTCATCGGTGTGCAGCACCTGGCGCTGCAGGTTGGAGAGCTCCACCTTGTCGAAATCGACCAGGGTGAGCCGGCCGACCCCGGCCACCGCCAGATACTGGCTGGCAGCGCAGCCAAGGCCGCCGGCGCCGATCACCAGCACGTGAGCCTGCTTGAGCGCCTCCTGCCCCTCGAAATCGAAAGATTTGAGGATGATCTGGCGGTTGTAGCGCAAGAGCTCGGCGTCGCTCAGGATCTCGTTCACAGCAGCAATCCCCCGAACGGTTCGACGGTGACGGTTTCCCCTGCGACGACCCGGCCCCGCTCGCGCTCCAGGACGATGTAGCAGTTGGCCCGCGACAGGGAGCTGAACACGGCGGAGTCTTGCGAGCCGGTGCTGCGCACCTCCAGGCCGTTTGGCCCCTGAGTCAGGATGCCGCGCTGGAAGTCGAGCCGGCCCGGCGCCTTCTTGAGCGGCTCGGCCGCGATGGCGTTGAGCTGGAGCGGGCGTGCGAAGCGTTGGCCGGCGAGCTTGGCCAGCGCCGGTTGCACCAGCTGATCGAAGGTGACCATGGCGGAGACCGGGTTGCCCGGCAGGCCGAAGAACCAGGCGTGGGGCAGGCGACCGAAGGCAAACGGCTTGCCCGGCTTGATGGCCAGCTTCCAGAAGCCGATTTCGCCAAGCTCCTCCAGCAACTGTTTGGTGAAGTCCGCTTCCCCCACCGAGACGCCGCCGGTGGTGATGAGGGCGTCGGCCTCGCGATCGGCCTGTTGGAAGGCGGCGCGTAGCTGGGCGGGATCGTCCGGGATAATGCCAAGGTCGAGGCAATCGCAGCCCATGCGATCCAGCATGGCCCGCACGCCGTAGCGGTTGGAGTCGTAGATGTCGCCGTGGGCGAGGGGGGTACCGACCGGTTTGAGCTCATCGCCGGTACTGAAAATGGCCACTTTCAGCGGTCGGCGCACCGACACAGTGGCAATGCCGAGGGAGGCCAGCAGCGGCATCTCCCGGGCGGTGAGGCGAGTACCGGCGCCGAGTACGCTGGCGCCCTCGCGGATGTCTTCGCCGCGGCGGCGAATGTTCTGGCCGGGCACAGGGGTGGTCAGAAAGGTGATCCTGTCGCCGTCGGCCTGGGTTTCTTCCTGCATCACCACCGCATCCGTCCCGGCCGGCACCGGGGCGCCGGTCATGATGCGCACGCAGTGGCCGGCGGGCCACTCGCCCTGGTAGGGCTGACCGGCAAAGGCCTTGCCCGCCATGATGAGGGGGGCGCCGCCGGCGAGATCGGCCAGCCGCACCGCATAACCGTCCATGGCGGAGTTGTCGAACGGGGGCACGTTGAGGGGGGAGGCGATATCCGCGGCGAGTACCCGGCCAAGGGCCTGCGGCAAGGGCAACTGTTCGCTGTCGCAGCAGCCGTCAAGCTGTGCCAGCATGCCCTGCAGGGCGTCGCTCAGGGGGAGTAGTCCGCTGGTATCAAATCCCATGTCATGACCTCATTGTGTGATGGAGGGGGGGGTGAAGGGCGGATTATCCCAAAAATCCATGCCGATGGGCAGGTTGCAGCAGGATAAAACCTTTGGCTGTACAGATAGGCAGCGACCGGGCAGCGCGCCTCCCCCCGTATGGGTAGCGCCGGCGAAGTAAAAGCCGCCAGATTGGCATAAAGTCAGGGAACGGGCTTGAGTTAGCTTGAATTATGACAATAATCGCCGTCTACTATTGCGCCACAACCGAGTGCCGTCATAGCGAGGCGGCCATCACAGTCCCTGAGCGTGGGAGAGGAACAAGATGACGAGCTTAAGTCGGGAAGCCCTGTTGGTCAGGGCCGCCCTCGAGGCCGAGGGCCTCGAAACACCTCTGGTGGCCAATACCCTGGACAGCCAGCAGAAGCGGGAGAAGATCGAGGGCCACATGCGCGCCATCATGGAGACGCTGGGGCTGGATCTGGCCGATGACAGTCTGGCAGAGACACCGCACCGCATCGCCAAGATGTACGTGAACGAAATCTTCTCCGGCCTCGATTACGCCACCTTCCCCAAGGTGACGGTGATCGAGAACAAGATGAAGGTGGACGAGATGATCATGGTGCGGGACATCAGCCTCACCAGCACCTGCGAGCACCACTTTGTCACCATCGACGGGCTGGCCCACGTGGCCTATATCCCCCGCGGCAAGGTGATCGGGCTCTCCAAGATCAACCGCATCGTGCAGTTCTTTGCCCGCCGCCCCCAGGTGCAGGAGCGCCTGACCCAGCAGATCCTGCTGGCGCTGCAGACCCTGCTCGGCACCAAGGACGTGGCCATCAGCATCAAGGCGACCCACTTCTGCGTGAAGGCTCGCGGCGTGATGGACTCCACCTCCTACACCACCACCACCTCCCTGGGTGGCGTCTTCAAGACCCAGCCCGATACCCGTGCCGAGTTTCTGGCCGGTCTGAAAGGCTGATCTGCCAGGAGATGTGTCGCCACTGCGGCATGTCTCCTCGCTTTCCCCTCTTTTTTCACTGCCCCTGACGGCCCGCTGGCCGCCGGATGGTCGCACCGACAATTTTCCTCAAGGGATGGACATCCCCGGTCGATATATCCCGTTATGGCTTGTGCGCATCTTTCGGGAGTACGTTCAAGTCTTCAAGGTGCCAGGCTTTGGCTGCTCTCTTGGCCGGGTGGGTCTGTCGATAAGAGACCTGCGCTCAGCCGGGCATCTTGTAAAAAATGTCGCCTCGTTCATGCAAGGACATATATTCATCAAGGCTGGATGAGCCGCCATGGAGGCGGTGACAGCGGGCCGTATGCGTACGGTTCAGACGAGCGTTATCTGTTCACTCATATCCAGGACATGCCATGAATACCAGTACCATGACCATTGGCAAGAAACTCACCGCGGGTTTTGCCATGCTCGGCCTGATGATGGCCTTTATCGGCGGCTTCTCGCTGCTGCAGTTTGGCAACATGAACCGGGCCGCCATCGGCTTTACCGACAGCATTTTGCCCGCCGTGGTGCGCACCAGCACCCTGGGCGAGACCATCAATACCCTGCGTCGCTATGAACTGGATGTGTTTCTGGTGGCGGCCGATCCGCAGCAGAAAGCCCACTATCGCGACCTTGGCGAGCAGACCCTGCAAGAGGTCGCCCGGCAGGTCAAGGCGCACGATGCCACCATCTGGGCGGAGGACGTGGAAGAGCGGCGCACCTTCGACATCGTCAAGCAGGACTGGGACAAGTACGTGGCCTTGCACCAGCGCATCCGGCAGATGCAGGATGGCGGCCAGCTGGCCGAAGCCCAGCAGCTGTTCATGAGCGAGGGGATCACCCTCTACACCAACCTGGCCAAGTCGGTGGGGGATCTGATCCGCATCAATCACGGCTACTCCGTGGGCTCCCGTGCCCAGGTGGTGGCTGCGTTTGACAGCGCCAAGTTGAGCATCATAGTGGCGCTGGTACTGGGTCTGCTGCTGGCGGGGGCGCTCTCCACCGTGCTGACCCGCCAGATCCGCGATCCGCTGGTGATGCTGGCCCGCCAGGCCCAGCGCATCGCGAGCGGTGATCTGGGCAAGAGCGAGTTGCAGGAGTGGATCCGTGGCAGTCGCTTCAAGCGTGACGAGCTGGGCCAGCTCGGCGCCGCCATCGATCGCATGCAGGGTTCGCTCGCGGATCTGGTGAGCGAGATCGCCGGCTCGGTGAGCCAGCTCAGCAGCGCGGTGGAGGAGGTGAGCGCCATCTCCGAGCAATCCGCCACCGGCATGGCTCGCCAGCAGAGCGAGGTCTCCCAGGTCGCCACCGCCATGAACGAGATGCAGTCCACCGTCAACGAGGTGGCCCGCAACACCACGGACGCCATGAGCGCCGCCAAGGATGCCTCCCGCACCTCGACCCAGGGCAACCAGGTGGTGCGCAGTGCCATCAGCAGCATCGAGGAAGTGTCGGTCAAGATTGAGCAGGCGGGCGCCGTGGTGCAGCAGCTGGAGCAGGACAGCACCAACATCAGCATGGTGCTTGACGTGATTCGCGGCATTGCCGAGCAGACCAACCTGCTGGCCCTCAACGCGGCCATCGAGGCGGCGCGCGCGGGTGAACAGGGGCGCGGCTTTGCGGTCGTGGCCGATGAAGTGCGCTCCCTGGCCCAGCGTACCCAGAACTCCACCGCCGAGATCAGCAAGATGATCGAGGTGCTGCAGGGGCGTACCGCCGAGGCGGGCAGCGCCATGCAGCTGAGCCGTCAGCAGATGCAGGAGAGCGTGGGGCTGGCGCGGGAGGCGGGCAACAGCATCGACACCATCAACGGTGCCGTCACCCAGATCACCGACATGAACACGCTGATCGCCACCGCCACCGAGGAGCAGAATGCGGTGACCGAGGAGCTCAACCGCAGCATCGTCAACATCCACAATGCGGCGGACGAGAACGCCCTGGGGGCCCAACAGACCGCCCAGGCCTGTGTCGAGCTGAGCAAGCTGGCCAATACGCTGTACCATATGACCCAGCGCTTTACCCTCTAAGAGCGTTTGGCAGATAGCAAAAGGCCCCGTCCAGTGACGGGGCCTTGTTGTTTCTGGCGTTTGAGGGGGCAGCAGGTCAGGCCGCCAAAGCCGATATCAGCTCAACCCGACGATATCGCCGTGCTCGTTGATATCGATATGACGGTAGGCCGGCAGGCTGCCAAGGCCCGGCATGGTCATGATGGGGCCCGCCAGGGCATAGACGAAGCCGGCGCCGGCGCAGAGTTTCACCTCCTCGATGGGCACCTCGAAGTCGGTCGGCACCCCCTTGAGGGCCGGGTCATGGCTGATGGAGAGCGGCGTCTTGGCCACGCAGACCGGCAGGTGGCCCCACCCCTCGGCAGAGAGTTGCGCCAGCTGGCGGCGCGCCTTGTCCGAGAGTCGTACGCCACGCCCGCCATAGCCGCACTCCACCAGGGTCGCCAGCTTGGCGTCGAGGCTCGCCTCGTCGGGGTAGAGCAGCTTGACCTGGCCCGGCTGCTCACAGGCGGCCACCACCGCCCGTGCCAGATCGCCGGCACCGGCCCCGCCCTGGGTAAAGGCGTGGGAGATGGCGCAGCCAGAGGCGCCGGCTTGCATCGCCTCGCGGGCCAGCAAGGCCAGCTCCGCCTCGCTGTCGGTGGGGAAGCGGTTGATGGCGACCACCACGGGTATGCCGTAGCGGCGGGCGTTGGCGATGTGCCAGCCGAGGTTGGCGCAGCCCTGCGTCAGGGTCGGCAGATCCTCGCCCAGCAGGCTTTCCGGCAGCGGCTGACCCGGGCGGATGTCGAGCAGGCCGCTGTTGGCCTTGAGGCCGCGCACCGTCGCCACCAGCACCACGCAGGCCGGGGTCAGGCCGGATTGGCGGCTCTTGATATTGAAGAACTTCTCCAACCCCATGTCGGAGCCAAAGCCTGCCTCGGTCACCACGTAGTCGGTGAGGCCGAGGGCCATGCGATCGGCGATCACCGAGGAGTTGCCGTGGGCGATGTTGGCAAAGGGGCCGGCGTGCACCAGCACCGGGGTCTGTTCCGTGGTCTGCATCAGGGTCGGCTGCAGGGCCTCCTTGAGCAACACCGTCATGGCGCCCGCCACTTCCAGCTGCTCGGCGGTGATGGGTTTGCCGTTCAGGTCGCGGGCCAGCTGGATGCGGCCGAGGCGCGCACGCAGATCGTTCAGATCGCTCGCCAGCGCCAGAATGGCCATCAGCTCGGAGGCGGCGGTGATGACGAAGCGATCGCTGCGCTCGACGCCGTCGGCGGCGCCCCCCTGGCCGATGGTGAGGTGGCGCAGGGCGCGGTCGTTCATGTCGAGGGTGCGCGGCCAGAGGATGTTGTCTGCATCGATATCGAGCCGAGGCAGGCCGGTTCTGGCGCTGAACTGGTCACCGAGTTTGCGCTCATGGAACAGGCGGGCATCGAGGGCCGCCGCCGCCAGATTGTGGGCGGCGGTGAGGGCGTGAAAGTCACCGGTGAGGTGCAGGTTCATCTCCTCCATCGGTACCACCTGGGCGTGGCCACCGCCAGCGGCGCCCCCCTTGACCCCGAACACGGGCCCGAGGCTCGGCTGGCGGATGGTGGCGATGCTGGGCTGGCCGATATGGTTGAGCCCCATGGAGAGGCCGAGGGTGGTTACCGTCTTGCCCTCGCCAAGCGGGGTGGGGGTGATGGCGCTCACCAGCACCAGCTTGCCCGCCGGTTTGGGGAGCGACTTGAGTAGGTCGAGGCTGAGTTTGCCCTTGTAGTGGCCGTATGGGCTCAGCTGGTGCGAAGGGATGGCGAGGCGCTCGGCCAGCGCATGAATGGAGAGACGGGGGGACTGGCGGGAGATCTCGATATCGCTTAGCATCAGCACCTCGTTGGCATGTCAGGTCAAATATGCGGCGAAGTCTAGTGGAATCAAGAGGGTTATCCAATGAGTAATAATATTTTGTCCGGCAATCGTGAGCTGCATCTAACGCCCATCGAGCTGGATCTCAACGCCCTCTATCACCCGCCCAAGCAGCCACTCACCGCCCTTGGCATCGTCAGCGCCTTCATTCCGCTGTTTGGCTACGGCTGGCAGGCGATGACCCAGGATCCGGAGACCCACTTTCGCCACGAGCTGGCCAAACGCATCAACAAGCACAAGACCGACGAGGCCAACCTCATCCTGATCCTGCAACTGGCCGGCATGCTCGATTGCCACTGCCTGCACATCACTCTGCCCTATGCCCTCGGCGATGAGCAGCTGGCGCCCCTGCGCCAGCGCCTGCCGCGCTGGCAGTTGAACCTGCGCGACGTGCTGCTGGTGGCCGAGCTGCCACTGCCTGCCGATACCACCGCCTCATAGCCATCCCGTCACCGCGGCCGTGGCAAAGACTTAAGCCTTGCGATCCCAGTAGTGGGGGGCGAGATAGCGCTCCTGCACGAACTCGATGAAACAGCGCACCTTGGCCGAGACGAAACGGCGATGCGGATAGAGGGCATAGAGCCCCACCTGCCCCTTCTCCCACTCCGGCAGCAGTGACACCAGGGCACCGGAGCGCAGCGCATCGCCGACGATGAAGGTGGGCTGCAAGATGATGCCCTGATCGTCGCAGGCCGCCCGGGTCAGGGCTACCCCGTTGTTGGCCCGCAGCGGCCCCTGCGGGCGCACGCTCAGCTGCTCGCCATCCCGTTTGAACACCCAGTCCGGCTGGGTCAGGGTATAGAGCAGGCAGTCGTGCTGCTTGAGATCCTCCGGGCTGTTCGGCGTGCCCCGACGGGCCAGGTAGCCCGGGCTGGCGCACACCTCCAGCCGCATCATGGCCAGCGGTTTGGCCACCAGGGAGGAGTCCGGCAGGTTGCCGATGCGCAGCGCCAGATCGAACCCCTCTTCCACCAGCGCCACCCGCCGGTCGCTGTACTCTATCTCCAGCTTCAGATCCGGGTAGCGTTCGCGAAACAGCGGCAGGGCGGGGGAGAGGTGCAGGTAGCCAAAATCCATCGGCACCGACAGCTTGAGGGTGCCCTGGGGCTGCTGGTTGTTGCGGGTCAGCTGGCTGTGGGTCTCTTCGAGCTCCGCCAGCAGCGCCTGGGAGCGCTGGTAGTAGAACTGGCCCGCCTCGGTGGGGTTGACCTGGCGGGTGGTGCGCGACAGCAGCCGGGTGGAGAGGGACTCCTCCAGCTGCTGCATCAGCTTGGAGGTCATGGCGACCGAGATGCCGAGCTGGTTGGCGGCCTTGGTAAAACTCTGACACTCCACCACCTTGATGAAGGTGCGCATGGCGGCAATCTGGTCCATCTTTCACTCTCAGTTGATAATTATTTTAATAAATCGCTGATTATCTATGTCCGGTATGGAGGTTAGCATCTTGGCTGTTGTTGTGAACCCCCAATATGAAGGAACGAACGGATGAAGATGACCAAGGCCCTGCTGGCCTCCTGCCTGTTTATGGCGGCGCCCCTGATGGCAGCCGATTACGACGTCGATGCGGCGCATACCACAGTGCAATTCAAGGTGGGACACCTCGGCTTCTCCGAGCTGGTGGGTCGTTTCAACACCTTCAGCGGCACCTTCAGCATGGACGATGCCAACCCGGCAGCGGCCAAGGCGAGCTTCGAGATCGATGCCGCCAGCGTGGACTCCAACCACGAGCCACGCGACAAACACCTGCGCAGCCCCGATTTCCTGGACGTGAAGCAGTATCCCAAGATGACTTTCGTCAGCTCCGGCTACGAGGGCACCAAGGATAAGGGCGTGCTGAAAGGCACCCTGACCCTGCACGGCGTGTCCAAGGAAGTGGCCTTCGATCTGGTTCACATCGGTGAAGGCAAGGATCCCTGGGGCGGCTACCGCAGCGGCTTCAACGCCACCACCACCATCAAGCGCAGCGACTTTGGCGTGAACTACATGGTGCCGAACATTCCGGACGAGATGACCATCGCACTGTTTGTCGAAGGTGTGCGCAAGTAATGGGCGCGGCACTCCTGCTTCAAACCCTGGCGGCTCCTTTGGGGGCCGCTTTGCTGTCGTGGCGCTGGCCGCGGCTGGGGTATCTGTGGGGCGCCCTGGCGCTCTGGCTGGTGGGCTGCCTGCTGGGCGGTGCCTACGGGCTGCCGGTCAAGGCGTGGCAATGGCTGCCACTCACCTTGCTGGTGCCTGCTCTGGCGGTGCAGCTGGCCGACCAGCGGGCCGCGCTTGCGCTGTTTGCCGCGCTCGGGGCACTGGTATGGTGGCAGGGGCTGGCCTCGGTGCTGGCAAGCGCGCCCGCCATCTGGCTGGCGCTGTTGCCCGCCATTGGCTGGCTGGGATGGACCGGACTGCGCGGTGACAGCCGCGAGGGGCTCGGCTTTGCCCTCGGCTTCATCTGGCTGGCACTGGTGATCGGCATCGACGGCAGCCTGTTGATTGCCCAGCTGGCCGGTGCGCTGGCGGCTTTCGCCGGTTTCCGTGCCCTGCTCGGGGCCTTTGCCGGCAGCCAGGTGGCGCCTGCGGCGCTCGGGTTGGCGCTGGCCTTTATGCAGATGCTCGCCTGGCAATACGTGGAGGTGCCGCTGCTGGTGTTGCTGCCGGTCTGGTTGCTGCCGCTGCTGGAGTGGGCACTGCGCAACAAACCCTGGTTCCTGCGCTGGGCCCTGTTGATCCTGCTGGCGGGCGTCGGGGCGGGTCTGAGTCTGTGGAAGGTGTGGCCAGAGGCCTCTCTTTATTGATTTTTAGCATAAAAAACAGGCAATTAACCCAAAAGTTGCCGACTTCGTCATAGTCTGTACAGATAAAGATTGAGCCCCATAGTGGTTTCAGATAAAAAGGATTTTCAATTATCTGGACACACACAGAACCCGGTCTGACCGGGTTCTGTTTGCCTGCTTGTTTGCGGCGCGCTAAGGAGGCCACAGTTGCGCAGTCAAGGATCTGAGCATCTGTTTTTTCGCCATTTCACCGAGCAGGGACGTCTCGACGGTCTCTGCATCCTGCTGGTTACCCATCTGCTTCCCGATCGTCCCCAGTTTATCCAGGCCCTCGATCAGATCGGGCGGATCGGCGCCATCCTGCCCAAACCCAAGTCAGTTCACGGACCGACCCTGACCTGGGCCCAACAGCACTATCCGGTGCTGCCTCTCAACCGCCAGTGGACCAATACCCCGCAGGGGGTGATCGAGCACATAGCCCCGCTGGTGGCGCCCCATGAACGGCTGATCATTCTCGATATCGGCGGCTATTTCGCCAGAACCCAGGCCACCCTCAGCGAGTATTTCGGCCCCCGTTTCCTCGGGGTGGTGGAGATGACCGAGAACGGCCATCAGCGCTACGAGCAGGAGGTGCTGTCCACCCCTGTCATCTCGGTGGCGCGCAGCCCTCTCAAGCAGGCCGAGGATATCCAGATCGGCCTGAGCGTGGTCTACTCCGCCGAATCCCTGGCCCGCACCCTCAACCGCACCTTCAATGTCTGCCAGGCCGCCCTGTTCGGCTACGGCAAGGTGGGGCGCAGCATCGCCCGCGAGCTCAGGTGCCGCAACCTGCATCTGGAGCTGGTGGAGACCGACGTGCTGCGCCAGGTGGAGGCGCTCTCCCACGGCTTCAAGCTGGTGGGCAAGGCCGAGGCCCTCAGCCGGGCCGAGCTGGTGATCTGCTCCACCGGCAACGGCGCGCTGGACCTGGCGGATCTGCAGCGGTTGCGCCCCGGCACCATGGTTGCCTCGGTCACCTCGGCGGACGACGAGTTTGCGTTCTGTCTCTCCCAACTGCCCTGGCCGAGCGAAGAGGTGTGCCCCCACGTGCTGGCGCTGACCCGCCCCGACGGCAGCACCATCTTCCTGCTCAACCGGGGTGAGGCGGTCAACTTCGTCCACGGCGCCGTCATCGGCGAATATGTCTACCTGGTGCTGGCGGAGATCATCGAAGGGGTGCGCCAGCTGGCGTTGCAGCCGCTGGCCCCCGGCCTGTTCGACCTGCCGCAGTCGACCATGCGCACTATTGCCCGCCACTGGCTGGCCGACTTCCACGGGGTCACCCAGTGAGCCTCTTTTTTATTGCCGCCATTGATGGAGTGACCACATGAGTAAGGCGACCTTGTCCACCCCCAAACCCCGCATCGAGATCCGCTACTGCACCCTCTGCCGCTGGATGCTGCGCGCCGCCTGGCTGGCCCAGGAGCTGCTCTCCACCTTCGACAGTGAGCTGGGGGAGGTGGCGCTGGTGCCGGCCAGCAAGGGGGAGTTTCGCATCCTGGTGGACGGGGTGCTGGTGTGGGATCGGGTGGCTGACGAGGGCTTCCCCGAGGCCAAGGAGATCAAGCTGCGGGTACGCGATCTCATCGCCCCCGAGCGAGACCTGGGCCATGCCGATCGCAAGCCGGTTGCAGAGTAAACCGCAGCATCAATGACAAAGAGAGGGAGGCGCAGGCCTCCCTCTCTCGTTGTGGCGTCCGCTCAACGGTCGGCAGCTGTGCCCGGCTTATCTTTGGCGGGGAGGCCGATATAGCGGGCCCGCTTGTGGGGCTTGAGGCGGCTCACATCCACCCACACCAGGCCGTCGATGCAGTGGTTGAAGTCGGGGTCGATGCCAAAATCCATGAACTGCACGCCGCCCGGCTCGCACAGCTCGGAGTACTGCTTGTAGAGGGTGGGAATGGCGCAGCCCAGATTATCGAGGCGGGCCTTGAGCTCCTTGAGATCGGCGCCGTAATCCGTGCCTGCAAACAGCGGCGGTGTGGCCGGATAGGGGCGGCGCGAGGGGGCGAGCGCGAGCTCGGGGGCAAAGTGCTGGCGATAGAAGCTCACCAGCAGATCTTTGGCCGCCGCCGGCAGGCTGCCGGAGAGCGACACCGGGCCGAACAGGTAGCGGTAGTCGGGATAGCGGGCCAGATAGGCGCCGATGCCAAACCAGAGGTAATCGAGCCCCCGCTTGCCCCAGTAGGCAGGCTGGATGAAGCTGCGGCCAAGCTCGATGGCAAGCTCCAGCCTGGGCAGTAGCTTCTCTTCAAAGCCAAACAGGGTGTGGCTGTAGAGGCCGTCGAGCCCCTTGCTGGCCAGCAGTTCGGCCACCGGCGCGAAACGGTAGGCGCCGATGATCTCGAGCCGGGTCGGATCCCAGAGGATGAGGTGGTGGTAGTCATCGTCGAAGGCGTCGAGATCCCGCCGTCTGCCGGAGCCTTCCCCCACTGCTCGAAAGGCGATCTCCCGCAGGCGTCCCAGCTCGCGCAGGATCACCGAGTGGCTCAGCTCATGGCGTCGGTAGAGATAGATACCCTGGCCGTCCGGGGTGTGGCCGAGGGCTTCGCAGGATTCGATGGCCTGCTTGAGCTGACGGCGCTCTTCCGGCAGGGCGATGGGGGCCTCGGTGGCCAGCAAACCCCGCTTGCCGCGCCCGACTCGGTAGAGGTGGCTGCGTACCAGCCGGGCCGCGCTCTTGGCGGGCAGATCCTGCACCCCGCTCACCGGGATGCGGGCACCTATGGTGATGGCAATGCGCTTGCCCTGCTGGCGAAACAGCTGCTTGACCAGCAACAGCCCGGCCCAGTCGTTGTTGAGCCAGGCGGTGAGATAGAAGGAGAGCCCATTGCGCCCGTCCAGGTGCACCGGCACCAGCGGGGTGCGGGTGCGCTGGGCCAGCTTGATGAAGCCTGATTGCCAGGGGCCGTCCTTGACCCCCTTGGGGCCGAGGCGCGACACCTCGCCGGAGGGAAAGATCACCAGCGCCCCTTCGTTCGCCAGGTGTTCCCCCATCGCCAGGATGGCGCGCCTGTCTGTCTTGCCGCCCAGGTTGTCCACCGGCAGCAGCAGGGGGCGCAGCGGCGTCAGCTGGGCCAGCAACTGGTTGGCCACTATCTTGACGTCCGGCCGGATGCGGCCGAGCAGACGCAGCAGGGCCAGCCCGTCGAGGGAGCCGATGGGGTGGTTGGCGACGATGATGACCCGGCCGCTGGCCGGAATGTGCTCGAGCTGGGCCTCGCTCACCCGGTAGTCGAAGTCGAGCTCGGTCAGCGCCTGCTCGACGAAGTCGAGTCCGCGCAGGTGGGGGTGGCATGCGGCGAAGCGTTGAAATGCCTGCTCGTGCAGCAGCCAGCGCAGCCCTTGTCGGAGCAGGGGGCGCAGCAGGTCGTTGGCCGACAGGCGGGGCAGGTGTTGTTGTAGCAGGGCATCGACACTGAACATGGGCTGGGCTCCGATGAGTCGTTGCCCTAGCGTGACGCCCTTTTGTTCCCGCCCCATGGCAGCGGGATGACAGTTTGATGGCAAAGAGGGGAGCCGGTTAACCGGCTCCCCTCTTGTGGTCATGCTTTGGTCATGGCGGTGACGATGGCCGGTTTAGTCGCGCCAGGCCGAAGTCAGGCGCACCAGCTCCACCAGGGTGGCGACCGCTTTTTCCATGGATTGCAGCGGGATGAACTCGTGCTTGCCGTGGAAGTTGTGACCACCGGTAAAAATGTTCGGGCAGGGCAGCCCCATAAATGAGAGCCGAGCGCCGTCGGTACCGCCGCGAATGGGTTTTATCTTTGGCGCCACGTCGGCGGCCAGCATGGCGGCCTTGGCCAGCTGGACTATGTGCATGTGCGGCTCGATCTGGCTGCGCATGTTGCGATAGCTGTCGGTCAGGGTGAGCTCGATGCGCGCTTTGGGGGCCTCCAGCTGCAACGAGGCGACCCGCTCCTTGAGCTGGGCCTTGCGGGCGGCAAAACCCTCGTCGTCGAAGTCACGAATGATGTAGTGCAGGGTGCACTCCTCCACTGTGCCGTTCATCTGGGCCAGGTGGAAGAAGCCCTGATAGCCGTCGGTGCACTCCGGGGTCTGCTCGGTTGGCATGGCGGCGTGGAAGCGGGCGGCCAGGGTCTGGCTGTTGATCATGCTGCCCTTGGCGGTGCCGGGGTGCACGTTGTTGCCGATAAAGCGCACGGTGGCACTGGCGGCGTTGAAGTTCTCGTACTCGAGCTCACCGAGCTCGCCGCCGTCCACCGTGTAGGCCCAGCGGGCCGGGAAGCTGTCCAGCGGGAAGCGGTCGGCACCGCGGCCTATCTCCTCGTCCGGGGTAAAGCCGACCCAGACATCACCGCGGGGGATCTCGGGGTGGGCCAGCAGGTGGTCGATGGCGGTGAGGATCTCGGCGATGCCCGCCTTGTCGTCGGCCCCCAGCAGGGTGGTGCCGTCGGTGGTGATGAGATCCTGGCCCAGGTAGTTTTTCAGGAAACGGTAGTCGCGAATGGCCAGCACCTCGTCACCCTTGCCCAGGCAGATGTCCCCCCCCTGATAGTTTTCGATGATCTGGGGCACCACCTGCTCGGCCTCGTAGTCGGCGGTATCCATGTGGGCGATGAGGCCGATGGCCGGCGCGTCCGGCTGGTTGCCCGGCAGGCAGGCGGTGAGGTAGCCGTGCTCGTCCAGGGTAACCCGGCTCAGTCCCATCTGCTGCATCTCGTCACAGAGGGCGCGGGCGAAGACCAGCTGTCCCTCGCTGCTGGGACAGACGGGATTGGTCGCATCGGAGCGGGTATGAAAAGTCACGTAACGCAGAAAACGCTCAAGCAAGGTATCCATTGGCAAGCCTCAAACCTGTGGTGGAGGGTCATTGTGGCCAATCTGGCGGCGGGGCTTTTTGCGTCAGCGCAGTTTTTGCCACATTTTTTGGCGAAGATCGGGTTGGAAAGGTGTAAGGTGGTTCAGTCTGTGGTTGTTGATATCAATGACAGCATAAAATGGTCCATCAATCGCATTTTTAAGCGGCTTGTGATGGGACTCAGTTTTCCGTCAATGCCCTTGGTGGCGGGGAAGGGGCGAGGACGGGCCAGACGGGGTTATTTTCAGGGTGAAAAAGGGCGCGTGGCGAGACTTCTCCCCCCGCTTGCCAGGCCTGCTGGCAGCAAGATTTGATCGCCTTATGAAAAGCTGTTTTTGAACACTATTTTTTATTGTCACCGCTGGCGGTAAGTGTGTACACTCCGCGCCGATCCAAGGGCAACCCTGAGCAGGCAGAGGCCGCCAGACTCCCGCAGGATCATACGCCTATAGGGCGAGGCACGCAGAAACGACAGACACTGCTAGGGTATGGTTTCTTTAATACCGGTTAGGCTCCGGTATCAGGGAGAACAACGGACTCTCATTTTCCGGCTGACCGAGTGAGCCATCGGCTCATCATCTTCCCTTGTCATGGGCGGTCACTGGCGGTGAGCTGGCTGTGGTTGTTGTCGTCTATCAACACGCTTGCGTGCTGACGCCTTCGCATCTCTTCCTTGAAACCCTCCCCTGCTGTCGTGACGGCTGCCGAATGATGAACGAACGACGTGGCTGATGTCGTTTGTCATCAAAGTACCGCGGCGCTGGTTGCAGCACCGCATACCGTTGAGCTTGATGTAAAGCCACCAGCCCCACATCAAGACTCGTTACTTCCCCAAGATCCACCAGGCAGCCTAGGCTTGCCGCGATGAACCAGGGAGGTGGCGACAGGTGAACGTTCAGGTCAACCCGCGGCGTCAGCGCCCGGTGCCGGACGTCTTGCCTTGCTCGCCCGCAGGCCGCTTCGGCGCGCCACACCTGCTCATCGATGGTCTGGATGTGATTGAGGGTAACGAAGGCGGCCACCGGCCGCTCATTTGCGAGGCATAGCCCATGACTAACTGGTCCAGCAAGGACTCCTTGAAGGTCTACAACGTTCCCTACTGGGGTGCGGGTTTTTTTAACATCAATGACGCCGGTCATGTGACCGTCGCTCCCGACAAGTCACGCCCTGACGCACAGATCGTGCTCTCCGATGCCATCGAACAACTGCGTCAATCCGGGCTGACCACTCCGGTACTGCTGCGTTTCCCCGACATCCTCAAGAGCCGGGTCGATGCGTTGTTCAACGCCTTCGGTCAGGCCATCGAGAAGTCAGGCTATGAGGGGGACTACCTGTGCGTTTACCCGATCAAGGTAAACCAGCAGCGTCGCGTCATCGAGACCATCAGCCAGTCCTACAGCGACAAGCCCCGGCTTGGCCTGGAAGCTGGTTCCAAACCGGAACTGCTGGCCGTGCTGTCCCATCACCATGAGCAAGGCTCGGTGATCGTCTGCAACGGTTACAAAGACCGCGAATATATCCGCCACGCCCTCTTGGGCAACCTGATGGGCCACAAGGTCTACATCGTGGTGGAGAAGCCCTCCGAGCTGGAAATGGTGCTGGACGAGTCAGCTCGCCTCAACATCAAGCCCAACATCGGGGTGCGTGCCAAGCTCGCTTCCACCGGCTCCGGCATGTGGGAATCGAGCGGCGGCTCCATGTCCAAATTCGGTCTGTCCGCCTCCCAGATCCTGGCGCTGATCGAGCGTCTGCGCGGCCTGGGCAAGCTGGACTGCCTGCAGCTGCTGCACTTCCACCTGGGTTCCCAGATCGCCAACATCCGCGACATCCAGGGCGGTATCCGCGAGTGCGGCCGTTTCTACGCCGAGCTGCGTCGCCTCGGTGCCAACATCGAAGTGGTTGACGTGGGTGGCGGCCTGGGCGTGGACTACGAGGGAACCCGTTCCCAGAGCCACTGCTCCGCCAACTACAGCCTCTCCGAGTACGCCAACAACGTGGTGTGGGGCATCGGCGACGTGTGCCGCGAGTTCGACCTGCCGCACCCGACCATCATCAGCGAGTCCGGCCGTGCCCTGACCGCTCACCACGCCGTGCTGGTTACCAACATCATTGGTGCCGAAGGGGTGGAGATGAACGACATCAGCGCGCCGGACGAAGACGCGCCCACCATTCTGCAGAACATGTGGAAAGGCTGGCTGGATCTGCGCGGCGAAGATCCCTCCCTGCTGGAGATCTTCCACGACTCGGTGGCAGATCTGGGTGACGTCAACACCCAGTACACCATGGGTCTGCTCAACCTTGAGCAACGCGCCTGGGCCGAGATGCTGCACCAGAACACCTGTCTGGCGCTCAAAGAGATGCTCAACCCGGTCAACCGCAACCACCGCGCGCTGGCTGACGAGCTCTCCGAGAAACTGGCTGACAAGTGCTTTGCCAACTTCTCCCTGTTCCAGTCCCTGCCGGATGCCTGGGGTATAGGTCAGGTGTTCCCGGTGATGCCGCTTTCCGGCCTCGAGCGTCCGCTCACCCGCCGCGGTATCCTGATGGACATCACCTGTGACTCCGACGGTCAGGTCGAACACTATGTTGACGGTCTGGGGGTGGAGAGCACCCTGCCGATGCCGGTCTACGGTGAAAATGAAGAGTGCCACGTCGGCTTCTTCCTGGTGGGTGCCTATCAGGAGATCCTCGGCGATCTGCACAACCTGTTCGGTGACACCCACTGCGCAGAAGTGTGGCTGGACGAGGAAGGCAAGATGGACATCCGCAACGTGGTGCGCGGCGACACCGTCGACCAGCTGCTGCGTTACGTCAACATCGACCCGTCCGTCATCCGCGAGAACTATCAGCGGATCGTCTCACACCCGGCGCTGGACGACGCGGCCCGCAAGGCCCTGCTCGAAGAGCTGGAGCTGGGTCTGCAAGGCTACGCCTATCTGGAAGACGAATAAGCGCCCGCGCTGGTTCGTTGCCCCGATGGCAGCAAAGAAAAGGGAGGCAGATGCCTCCCTTTTTTCATATCTGAGCGGTCATGAGCCCAGGGCCAGGTGCAAGTCATGCTGCAACTGCCGGCCCTCCTCGCCCGGCAAGGCAACCACGCCCAGCCGCAGCGCCTCCTCTATGGTGAGGGTGCCGGCCAGCAGGGCGTCGAGGGCCGCTTCGCTCAGCAGCATCATCCGATCCTTGGGGTGCGGGCCGGCAGTATGGAGCTGGAGCAGCAGCGACTCCTTGCCCCGCAGCCTCGACCAGAGCCCGGAATCGACCAGCAGGATGGAGACGCCGCCCCTGACGCCGGCCTGCTGGAAGCGGCTCTTCAGGGTCTGCAGCCAGGCCTGGCTGCGGGCAAACCCCGCCTCGCCGGTGAGGCTAGGCAGACGGGCCACCCTGTCATCATTGACCGCTGCCGCGGTCGCCATGGCAACGTCGAGTGCGCCGGGCCAGCTCTGTTCAAACGGATTGGGATAGAGGGCGTCATAACCGCAGGTCTGCCCCATCCCAGGGATGAGGCAGAGCAGGGTCATGCACACGCGCAAGGTGCGTCGCATCATGGGGTCACTATGTTGAACCAGAAGTTGAACTTGTCGAGCAGGCCGACGAAGTCGCTGAAGGTCTGTTGGTTCCCCTGAACCTTGATCTCGCCGCTGGCGATCTTCTGCTCCAGCGTGCCCTGGCCCAGCTGGATGTCGTCCAGGGTCTGCTTGCTCAGGGTGAGGGTGACATCCGGCTTGGCGGCATAGTGGGTGGTGTGGTTGAGCACGGCGTTCTCCAGGCTCAGGGTGTGTTTCTCTCCGATATCGGTGAAGTCCATGTTGATGACCATCTTCTTGCCGGCCGCTTTCTCCGGATTGATCCGCACCGCCAGATAGTCGAACAGCATGCTGGGACTCATGGCGCGAATGGTGTCCGGCGAGGCGGTGACGGTACCGCCAGCGGTGGGCACGCCGTTGCGCAGCTCATAGGCCCCCTGTAGATAGACGGAGCGCCATGGGCCGGACTCGGCCTGATAACCCAGCTGCTCGAGCGCATCGGCCAGCAGCAGTTTGCCCTCCTGGTTGTTCGGGTTGGCGAACACCAGATGCTTGAGCACCTCCGCCACCCAGCGATATTCCCCCTTGTCGAACGACGCCTTGGCTTTCTTCAGGAGCGCCTGCTCACCGCCCATGAACTCGACGTATTTGGGACCGACCATCTCGGGTGGCAGGTTGTCCAGATCGGAGGGGTTGCCGGAGTACCAGCCCATGTAGCGTTGATAGACGGCCCGGCTGTTGTGGCGCAGGGTGCCGTAGTAACCGCGGTTCGGCCAGAAGTCGTTGAGCTCGGGGGGCAGGGCAATCTTCTCTGAAATCTCCTCACCCGTGTAACCCATGTTCATCAGCCGCACCGACTGGTCGTGGATGTACTTGTAGAGATCCCGCTGCTTCTTGAAGTAGTCGACGATGCTGGCATTGCCCCAGCGCGGCCAGTGGTGGCTCTGGAACTTGACCTGGGCCTGGTCGCCCCAGGTCTCGATGGTCTCGTTGAGGTAGCTGGACCACTTGAGGGCATCGCGTACCTGGGCGCCGCGCAGGGTGAGGATGTTGTGCATGGTGTTGGTGGTGTTCTCGGCCATCCAGAGCGCCTTGCTGTCCGGGAACCAGGTGTTCATCTCGGCCGGCGCTTCGGTGCCCGGGGTCATCTGGAAGACCATCCGCACGCCGTCCAGGGTGACCTCTTCCCCACTCTTGGTGATGAAACGGGTCGGCAGCAGCAGGGAGGGCACGCCGGTGGAGGTAGTCTGCCCCAGGCCGCCATTCACGCCTCCCTGGGCATTGCGCGGCAGCAGGGCGCCATACATGTAGACGGCGCGGCGGGCCATGGCGTTGCCGGCGATGACGTTTTCCGAGACCGCATGCTCGGTGAACCCTTCGGGGGCGATGATCTGAACCCCGTTCTTTTTCACCTCGTCCGGCGAGTTGAAGAGGCCGGCGGCCCCGCCGTAGTGATCCACGTGGGAGTGGCTGTAGACCACGGCAGTGACCGGCCGCTCGCCCAGGGTCTTGTTGATGAAGGCGAGGGCAGCCTTGGCGGTCTGCGGCGAGATCAGCGGGTCGAAGACGATCCATCCCTTGTCACCCTGGATGAAGGTGATGTTGGAGAGATCGAAGCCGCGGATCTGGTAAATCTTGTCGGTCACCTTGAACAGCCCGTACTCCATGTTCAGCTGGGCATTGCGCCACAGGCTCGGGTTGACGGTATCCGGCGCCGTCTTGTCCAGGCCGATGTAGGTCTTGTATTGCTCCAGATCCCACACCACGTTGCCCTGCTCATCCTTGATGGTGAGGGTATCCGGTTTGGCGATAAAGCCGCGCCGGGCGTCCTCGAAATCCTGCTTGTCGTTGAATGGCAGGGTGTGCAGCACATTCTGGTTGGCCTGGATGGTAAATTCGCTGGCTGGCTTGGGGTTGATGACGGCCCAGGCCGGCTGCAACAGCAGGGAGCCGGAGAGCCATAGGGTGACAATGGTGTGCGTCGAGAACTTGAGCTTCATCTGTCTTTCTCCAGATTGTGGTGGGCAGGCAGGACCAAGTGTAGTCAGACTCTGATGCCTCCCAGTAATAAACAGGGTGAGTGACGGGTAGCCGAGATGACGCCAGCCATGGCTGGCGCTATCCGGACCCGGAGTGAAACGTTGGGCGAGAGATGCCCCTGACGACATGTCCCATGAACATGGTCAGCATCGATTGGTTAGTCGGGCGTTGCGGCATTGCGCCGAGGGCACGGCAACGGGGTCGGCACCAGAGTAGTCAAGCCGGCCGCAACAATCATGGCAGCCGGCAATAAACGACAGTTAAGCGGTGGTTAAATGAGGAGGGTCAGCTTGCGGCAATCAGGTGCAGTTGGCGGATAAACCACTGGAGGGCGGGATCCCGGCCCTGCGCCTGGTGCCAGCTGATGTAGACGGGACAGTGGCTGGAGGCCCAGGGCAGCGGAAAATCCTTGAGCCGCAGGGTGTCGCGCACCTGTGCGACATGCCACTGGCTGACCACGCAGAGCCACTCGGTCTGGCTGACCAGGGAGAGGGCGGTGAGCAGGGCGTTGCTCTCGTAGGCAATCTTGCGGGGGGGCAGGGCCTGCTCGCTGAGGCTGCGGATGACCCAGTCGTCCTTGCGGCGCACATCCCAGACCACGTGCTCCTCGGCAAAGAAGGTCTCGAAGTCGAGGCTCTCCCCGATGCGCGGATGATCGGCGCGACAGGCTACCCTGAGCTCCAGGGTCAGCAGGGATTCGTTGCAAAAGCCGGTCTCTTCCAGCGCCGTGCTGGCCAGCACCAGGTCGATGTTGCGAAGGCGCAGCGCCTGCTGACGCAGGTGCTCTTCAAACATGCCGGGCACCGACTCCACCCGGCAGTGGGGCGCCACCCTGGCCAGATGGGCGAGCAGCGCCGGCAACAGCAGGAGATCGAGGTCCGGGTGGCTGGCGATGCGAAAGATGCGCTGGCTGGTGAGGGGATCGAACGCCTGATTGAGCAGCAGGGAGCGCTCCATGGTATGCAGGGCGGTGCGGATCTCCCGGTGCAGGGCGAGGGCGCGGCTGGTGGGGATGATCCCGCGGCCATCGCGGCGAAACAGGGGCTCGCCGATGAGGTCGCTGAGCCTGCGAATGGCCTGACTGATGGCGGCGGGGGTCATCTCCAGGCTGGCGGCCGCGGCCGATACCCCCTTCTCGGTCATGACGCGATCGAAGATGCGAAACAGGTTCAGATCTATGTGGGAGTGGCTCATCTATACCTCCTCTGCGGGCCTGGTCGTGTGGCGCCAGGCGCTGGCTGTCGCCGGGCCCCGCCATGGGGTGAAGGGCGCCTGAGGGGCTGCGCAGGATCCGCTGCCCCAGCTCACATTGTGGCGGGCGTGGCTGACTGAGAACTTAACGAGCAGCATATGACCATCGCTGAGGCAGAAGAAGCGCCTTTCGGGGCTCTTTTACCGAGAAATGGTGGCGTCGGCAACCTGGCTTGATCTGCATCAAGTTTGTAACGCCCTGGTTACTTTACGGTCAAAAAAGGATGTGGGTAGTAGGTAACAGAAGGATGGATGTATGGAACTTGAAAGGGACCCGAGATGTTATACCGACGTCTGTATCGACGGTAAGTGGTATCACTATGACCACTGCAGCACGCACGTTTACATGCTGATGGGAGGGGCGGCGCCGAGCATGACGCTGGCTTATGAGCCCAGCAGCGAGGAGGAGTTGATCGAGATGCTCCGCCAGCTCGCCTGCGGTTGAACCATATTGCTGCGGCCATCGGCAGCTTGCCGATGGTCGCGCTTCATCTACTTACTCAATTGCCCCGCTTCTGCCCCAGCAGTGTCTTGCCGAGCGCCTGCACGGCGACGGCCGCGGCGTAACCGGCGTCTGACTTGCCCATCTCGTCGGCCACGTAGAGGAAGTTGGAGCCATACTTCTCCACCGCCTCGCGCGGGTTGGCCGCGTCGATGAAATCCTCTTCTATCTCGAACCCCTGCGCCAGCAGCGCGGCTTTCTCAATCAGAAAGGTGGGGGAGGCCATGTCGATAAAGGTGTACTGCTGCCGGTTGGAGGCCGGGATAGAGAAAAACTGGTACTTCGCCATTTGCGATACCTCGCCTGAACGGTTGTGTCGTGATGCGAGCTTCCTCTCGCCGAACTCTCGTCGAACTGCCTCTCGGGCGTCGAACTGATCCCCGGGCCTGTTGCAGGCAATAAAGGTAACGTTCGAATCTTGTTGTGGCTGCAGATTACCCCGCTTTCATCTCATTGCACAATGGGTAGTCGATACTTTTTTCGCCAAGAAAAACAATGCAGCCTGACGGTCTGAATTTGCAAAAAAACCAGCCCGGCAAGGGGCTGGCGTGGGTGACGGGCGCCGGCTCAGAGCACGAAGCTTTGCACCATGGCACGCAGCTGCTCGGTGAGCTGGTGGATCTGGCGGGCGGCGTCGCGGGCCGCGTTGGCTACCTGCAGCGCTTCGTCGCTGCCATCGGAGATGCGCACCACGTTGCGCTCTATCTCGTTGACCACGGCCCCCTGCTGCTCGATGGCGCTGGCAATGACCGAGTTGGTGTCGACCATGCTGCCCACCCGCTCGGTGATGGCGCCAAAGGCCTGCTGGGCCTCCTGAGCGAGGCCGACCCCCTCCTGCGCCTCGCGGCTGGCGGCGGACATGGCGCTGACCGAGGCGCGGGCGCCGGTTTGCAGCTGCTCGATCATCTGCTGGATCTCGACCGTGGCCCCCTGGGTGCGACTGGCCAGCGAGCGCACCTCGTCGGCCACCACTGCGAAGCCGCGCCCCTGCTCGCCGGCGCGGGCCGCCTCGATGGCGGCGTTGAGGGCCAGCAGGTTGGTCTGCTCGGCGATGCCGCGGATCACCCCGATGACGCCACCAATCTGGCTGCACTGCTGCTCCAGCTGGCCGATGGCCTCGGCGGTGCGCAGCACCTCGCGGTTGATGTGGTCGATGGCGGTGATGGTTCGCTCGACCACTGCCTCGCCCTGACTCACCACGGCCTGCGCCTCCTGGGTCATGCGGGCGGCCTGCTGGGCGTTGCCCGCCATGTCGTGGGAGGTGGCGGCCAGCTCCTTGATGGCGGTGGCCACCTGGTGGGTCTCCCCTTGCTGATCGGCGATCACCTCCTGGGAGCGGCAGGTCCGCGCTTCGATTTCGGTGGCGCTCTCCACCACGCTGACGCCGTTCTCCCGCACCCGCAGCATCAGGGTGCGCAGGGTCTGCAGGGTCACGTTGTAATCCCGGCTGATGGCGGCCAGCTCATCCTGGCCGACGATTTCGATCTGCTGGCCGAGATCCTGGGCGTTGACCCGGGCGGCGATCTCCCGCACCCGGCCCACGGTGGCGCGCAAGGAGAGATAGGCGCCGATCATCAGGTAGAGATAGACCAGCAGGATAGCGGTCAGCGGCCCGGTCACCCACCAGAAGTGGCGCTGGTTGGCGGTCATGCGCTGGTGCAGATCCGCCTCCAGCCGCTGGCGCACCTGACCGGCCAGCGCCGTGATGGCGGCATCCAGCCCATCTCCCAGCGCCAGCACCTCCTTGCTGGAGAGCTGCACCTGCTGATCCTTCATCATCTTGTTTTCCAGGGTATCGACCCCCTGATGGGCCTGCTGCAACAGGGCGTCGGTCTGCTGGCCAAGCTCGCTGCGATAGGTGGGCGCCATCTCGTAGAGCAGGGTCAGGTCGGCCTCCAACTCCTGCAGGGTGGCGTTGATGAGGTCGAGGCGAAAGCGCAGGGCGCTATACCCTTGCGCCTGAAACAGGCCGAAGTCGGCGATGGTGGCGGCGCGATCCCGTACCTGGGCCAGCAGATCGCGCAGCTGCGGCAACCGCTCGCTGGCGAGCACCACCATGTAGTAGGTGCCGAGCGCGGGATCCTGCACCAGGCTGCTGGCGGCGGTAATGCTCTTGTAGAGGTGGCGCACCTCGGTCAGCAGCTTGTCGTGGCGCAGGTTGCTCTGATCCACCTCGAGCTCCAGCGCCTCGTTTTGCAGGCCGGCCCAGCCCTGGGCGAGGGCATCAAAGGTGGGGTTTTGCTGTCCACTGGCGGCAAAGGCGGCCAGGCTCGCATCGACGGCCCGGGCCGCGGCCTTGACCTCCTCCTCGCCGACCGGGTTCTGCTCATAGCCGTGCCGGGTAACCAGGTTGCGATGGGTCAGCAGGGCCTGCTCGATGGCGGGCAGCGGCGCCAGCTTGACCACGCCGGCCAGCTCCTTGCGGGCCTGGGCATTGTCGTCCTGCAGCCGGCCCAGCAGGTTGGTCATGCTGTAGGCGAGCGGCAGCAGCATCAGGCAGGACCAGAGCAAAAACTTGTACTTGAAGGAGAGCTGATTGCCGAGCCGGATGGCGGGCATGAATATCCATTTCATATGAAGCCTCGGGCCCCGAGGGGGGCGTGTAGCGGGATGGCTGGATATTACTCCTCGCCGGGGAGGCTCGGTTGGAAGGGCGGTGGAAGTTGTGATCCTCTTGGCTTTTTCACTCAGGAAGGGGGCTGAATGGGTCAAACAGACGGGCCACCCTCAGGGTGGCCCGCCGCCGATGACACAGGGTGCCGGCAGATCAGTTGAAGGCGAGGAAGGGCGAGACGCAGAGCAGCAGACCGGTGACGATGATGATGTAGAGGGAGACCCCCTTGTACTTGTGCAGCGCTGGCACCTGATAGACCAGGTAGGCCGGGATGAGGCAACCCACCATGCCGAAGATGGGGCTGCAGATGGAGGTGAAGCTCAGCACCGGGGCGTTGAGCACGATGGCCCCCCAGGAGAGCAGCACGGTGAACACCATGATGCCCTTGCCTACGAGCCCCTTGTTGATGCGATCTTCTGGCATCACCCGGCGCAGCAGGTTCATCGCCAGCCCCTGGCAGGCCTCGCGAAAGCCGAGATAGACGCCGAAGTAGGCGGTCATCACCGCGAAGATGTTGAGGGTCAGGCTCAAGAGTTTGAGGGTCTGGCCCGGCATGCCCTGGGCCACCATGGCCAGCGCCGAGATGTTCTCCTCGGAGGCCTTGACCGCCTGCTCGTGGCCCATGGCCAAGGTGAAGGAGACGGCGTAGAAGAACACCACCACGAACAGGATGCCGAAGGCGATGTTCATGGCGCGCATCGCCTTGAAGTGGGCCACTTCCAGGGACTTTTCCCGCGAGCGGTAGGAGATCACCATGGGGCTCAGACTCTGGATGAAGAGAATGGAGGTGAGGGTGAAGGGGAGCATGACGATGGCATCCTTCAGCCAGTCACCGCTGGCCGGCATGGCGGTGATGTTGGCGGCATCCCACTTGCCCACCATCATCAGGCCGAGCACTGCCACCACGCTGATCTTGGTCAGCACCATGAAGGTGGAGATCTTGAACAGCAGGTTCTCGCCGCGCGAGGCCAGCGCCACCAGGGCGCAGATCAGCACCAGCCCGTAGAAGGGATTCTCGGAGAGCAGTTGCTGGGTGACCCCGAAGCTTTGCAGGAAGGAGGCGCTGTCATTAGTGATGGCGGTGGAGTAGACGAATACCCAGATCACCAGCATCACGAAGTAGAGGGCGCCGAGCAGCACGCCCCAGTTCTTGCCGAGGTAGCCACTGATGACGCTGGGGTAGTCCTTGCACTCGGGCGAGGTGGCCAGGGTATTGATGAAGAGGCGCTGGAACATGTACATGGCCGGGTAGCCGATCACCGCCGACAGCAAAAACACCCACAGCCCCATCAATCCCACCTGCACCGGCAGGAAGACGATCCCCGCCCCGATGGCCATGCCGATGCTCATGATGACCCAGCCCCAGTCGGTGCTGTCAAAACGAACCGCTTCTTTCCATTCCAGCGTGCCCATCACGGGCCGGGTGAGTGTCGTACTGTGCGCGTCCATAAAATACCTTGTTTTTGTAGGGGTAAAAATCAGGCGCAAATATAGTTGAATGAAAAGTGGCAAAACAATGCTTTTTATCGCTCTTCTACCTAAAGAGGGAGACAGATCACGCTTTCAATTTGCGCCTGCTACCGAATTTATCGCTGTTTTTGCAGGTTTTAGTTGAATGGAATGCCTAATAAGCAAATAATGTTGAACAAGACGAGACTATTGATTGCAAAAATAATTGCATTTTAAGGAGTGGCGATATGAAAAAGATCATAGTGGCGGATGCCGCACCCGATGCCATCGGTCCCTACAGCCATGGCACTGCCTATGGCGACCTCATCTTTACCTCTGGCCAGCTGCCGGTGTGCAAACAGCAGGGCGGCGTGGTGGAAGGGGGCATCGAGGCCCAGAGCCGTCAGGCGCTGGAGAACCTCAAGCATGTCTTGGAGGCCGCCGGCGGCAACCTGGATACCGTGCTCAAGACCACCTGCTATCTCGCCGAGATCAGTGATTTTGCCGCGTTCAACGAGGTTTATAAACGCTATTTCCTGAAAGATTGCCCGGCTCGCAGCTGCTTTGCGGTGAAGGATCTGCCGATGGGTGTCAGGGTGGAAGTGGAAGCGATCGCTCACATCGCTGGTTAATGTTGATAGAAAGGGTGTTCTGATGAAGCAAGCGTGGCAGCAGTATCTGCAGATTATTCAACAGGTTGTCAAACCGGCGCTGGGCTGTACCGAGCCCATCGCCGCCGCTTATGCCGCCGCCGTCGCCGCCCGGCAACTGGGCTGCAAGCCCGTCCGGCTGGAGGTGGTGGTGTCGGACAACCTCTACAAGAACTCCATGGGGGTCTATGTGCCGGGCACCGGCAAGATTGGGCTGGCCATTGCCGCTGCCGCCGGTGCTCTCGGCGGCAACGCCGAGGCCGGGCTGGAGGTGTTGGCCGCCATCACGCCGGCTCAGGTTGCAGAGGCGCAGGCGCTGATCGATGCAGGCCAGGTGCAGGTGAGCCGCACCTCGGCCCCCGAGTTCATCTATTGCCGGGTCCGCTTGTTAGGCCTTGATACAGAGGGCACCGAGCACAGCGCCGAGGTGACCCTGTGCGGCGGCCATACCCGCATCGTCGAGCAGCGCCGCAATGATGAAGTGACCTTCACGGCCGAGCAGGGCCAGGGCGGCGCCACCGGCGCCATCTGCGACGGGGTCGACATCAGCATCGCCGCCATTCATGAGTTCGCCACCCAGGTGGAGTTCGAGCAGATCCGCTTTATCCTGCAGGCCTCCGAGCTCAACGGCAAACTCTCCGACGAGGGGATGAACAACCCCTATGGCCTCGAGATCGGCCGCACCATGCAGCAGAACATCCAGGCCGGTCTCATCGGCGAGGACGTGATGAACCGCATCGTGATGCGCACCGCGGCGGCCTCCGATGCCCGCATGGGGGGGGCCAGCCTGCCGGCCATGAGCAATTTCGGCAGCGGCAACCAGGGCATCGCCGCCACCATCCCGGTGGTGGTCATCGCCGAGCGCTTCGGTGCCAGCGAAGAGCAGCTGGCCCGCGCCCTCATCATGAGCCACCTGGGGGCCATCTACATCAAGTCCCACTATCCGCCGCTGTCGGCCTTTTGCGGCAATACGGTCACCAGCGCGGCGGCGGCCATGGCCATGGTCTACCTGGCGGGCGGCAGTTTCGAGCAGTCCTGCCACGCCATCCAGAACGTGCTGAGCGACAGCGCCGGCATGGTGTGCGACGGCGCCAAGGCCTCCTGCGCCATGAAGGTGAGCACTTCCTCCGGGGCGGCGGTGCGCGGCTTCCTGATGGCGCTCAACAGCCATGCAGTGTCGGGGCAGGGGATCGTGGCGGGCAACGTGGAGCAGACCATTCGCAACGTGGGCCAGATGGTCAAAGACGGCATGTCTGCCACAGACAGCACCATTATTGATATCATGTCCGCTTGAGTGTCCCTGTCGGCTGCCGCCCTTGCCCGGGTCGGCGGCCCTTTTATAAGGTTTCAATGTGAAGCTGCAAGAGCTGAGTCCGACCGATTTCGAGATCCTCAAGGCGATGGAGATCATCGTGGACGGCATCGCCGCCATG
The DNA here is from genome assembly GCF_019047325.1 of Aeromonas sp. FDAARGOS 1403. Taxonomy (NCBI): domain Bacteria; kingdom Pseudomonadati; phylum Pseudomonadota; class Gammaproteobacteria; order Aeromonadales; family Aeromonadaceae; genus Aeromonas; species Aeromonas sp. FDAARGOS 1403. The sequence goes on from NZ_CP077249.1 coordinate 2,688,846, forward strand.
TATGGTCAGCACACCGAGGTGCTGCTGCACAGCCTGGATGCACGCAATCCGTCGATCATCAAGATTGCCAACGGCCATATCACGGGGCGCAGCGTCGGTGCCCCCATCACCAACCTGGCGATGATGAAACTCAAGAGCGGGCAGGATATCTCCAGCCCCTACATGACCAAGTGCGCCACCGGCAAGACGCTGCGCTCGCTCACCACCGTCATTCGCAATGGCGAGGGGCAGGCCATCGGTCTGCTCTGCATCAACACCGACATGGACGCCCCGCTGCAATCCGTGCTGCGCACCATGATGCCGGAGTGCCTGCACGGCCACGATGGTCATGCCACCCCGGAGGTGTTTGCCCGCAACATCGACGAGGCCCTCAACAGCACCATCGACACCGTCAGTGCCGAGGTGCGCGGCAACGAGGCGGTGCCCCCGTCCCAGAAGACCCGGGTCATGGTCAACCAGCTGCACGAGCTCGGCATCTTCGAACTCAAGGACAGCGCCCAGATAGCCGCCCGCCAGCTCGGCATCTCGGTTCACTCCATCTACCGCTATCTGCGGGAGATCAAGAAGGGCTGAGCACGGAGCCTGCCAGCATAAACGGGTCACCATTGACCCGTTTTGTTTTTTTCTTTCCCCCGTCTGTGCCTTGGCTGCCCCGGCACATCTGCTACCATGCCTCTCTTGTTTTTGTTATCTCGTTGAACCTGCTGGAGAAACCATGTCCCGTACCCTCTATCTGCTGCGCCACGGCCAGACCCGTTACAACGCCGAACTGCGACTGCAGGGGCGCTGCAACTCCGAACTGACCGCCAAGGGCGAAGCCCAAGCCCTCGCCATGGGGGCCCGTCTGGCCAAGCTGCTGGCCGAGCCCGCCGACTGGACCCTTTACGCCAGCCCCCTCGGCCGGGCGCGCCAGACCGCGGAGCGGGTGTGCCAGCAGCTTGGCTTGGACCAAGCGCGTATCGTCTGGGACGAGCGGCTGGTGGAGTTGGGGATGGGAGAGTGGGAGAGTCGCCGGGTGCCCGAGCTGCTGGCGGCCCACCCCGAGCTCGATCTGGAGCAGCCAGACTGGTACCTGCAGGCCCCAGAGGGGGAGAGTTTTCAGAGCATTCAAGGGCGGGCGCTGAGCTGGCTGCAGGATGAGCAGATCGCCGAGCGCGCCATCGTGGTCTCTCACGGCCTGTTTGGCGCCATGCTGCGCGGCGCCTATGCGGATCTGGACTACACCACCACCTGGTTGCAAGAGTTGCCGCAGGATGCCTTCTTCAAACTGAGCGGTGGCCGCATCGAGCGGATCCCCTGCTGACCCCGATCAAAACGGCTCGCCAATGGCGAGCCGTTTTTTATGAGTGAAGAAGGCGCGTTATTCTCGTACCAGTCTGGGTAGCGCCTGGTAAAGGGCCTCACGTTTTTGTGCTTGGTTGACGCCATAGTGCAGCTCACGGTGGCAATTAGGGCAGAGCGCCACCGTATTGCTGATGGTATCCGAACCCCCTTCTGCGAGTGTGCGCAGATGATGCACCTCTAAAAAGGCCTCCCCCGTGGTGGCATGAAAAGGGGCTGGTTGTGCGCAGCTTTCGCAATGGCCCGCCGCCGTCATCAATACCCAAGCCTTCACCTTTGGATCTCGCCCATAGCCAGGACTGGCCCCATAACGCTGCTCTGGTTCTTGAATGCCCGTCGGCATGGGGAGTGTTGGTTTGGCCTGGTAGCGGCTCACTTGATGCTCAAAGGCAGCCTTGCCGGTATAGGGTTGGCCATCGAGTTCACAGAGCAGGCGCTCTATGATGGGGGCATTGTGGGGACCCACGTTCTTAGCCGGCTTGAGACCTGATACCCAGGTTCGTCCTAGCAGGGCGCAGATGTAGGAGATGTTCTGCATTCGATATTCGAATGCCTTCTCGGTGCGGCCAAACTGGTTAGCGAGCTCGGTGTAATAGCGCTTCTTGACGAAGGGGATGCCATTTTGCTCCATGGTGCGCATCGCCAGGTAGGCGCTGACCGTCGCCCTTAGTTCCTCTTCTGTCCATGACTCGCGCAAAACGGGCTCCTCAGCACTGTTTCTCGGTCGCCTCTCGCCCCGACATGATCGGGATGGCCCCATTCGAGTTACCTGATATGGCGCGAATCATAATCCAATCGACACCTTATTTCAGCTGTATCGGTACAATAATGTGTTCATCATCAACCAATTACGTTAGTTGTGGCCTGTAAGAGGCTTATCATACGCAGTGATCAGGCCACCGCCGCCTTCACTCAGCTAGCGGCTCTGCTCGGCCATCTTTGCGCCATTCGGCACAGATGCTGGGTGTGCAATTGGGTATGATGAGGGGGCCCACAGGCCAGTCTGTCGGGCCAGCGCTATCGACACACATCAGCCAGGAGGGGACATGATCAGCCATATCGACCATCTGGTATTGACGGTCAGTGACATCGAGCGGGCCGTCGCGTTTTACAGCTCGGTGCTCAACATGGAAGCCATCACCTTTGGGGCAGGGCGCCGGGCCCTGCGCTTTGGCAACCAGAAGATCAATCTGCAACTGCTGGGGCAGGAGCCGCGCAACCGGGCGCAGGTGGGCTCGGGAGATCTCTGCCTCATCACCCGCTGGCCGCTGGAACAGGTCATCGCCCAGCTCCATTGCCACGGGGTGGCGATAGTGGAGGGACCGGTGACCAAGAGCGGGGCCTGCGGCCCCATCGAGTCGGTCTACTGCCTGGATCCGGATCAAAACCTGATTGAGATCAGCCGCTATCCCTGATGGCGCTTGGTATCGGGTGACGGCCGGTGGATGCCGCTCTGTCTGAGCAAGTACTGAGGGGGCCCCATGTCGGCCCCATCCTGACGCACAACCTTAATGAGCCCCGGCAAGGGCCCTAGAAGGGAGCCTCGCTCTCCTGCCCATCGTTTAGAAACGCTTCCCGCTCCGCCTGATAGGCGGCCTCGTCTTCGCTGTCCCAGACCGGGGTTGGCTGTTTGCCGGCCGGCGGTTGGGCAGGCGCCGTCAGCGTCTCTATCACCTTCTCCTGCAGATAGGGGAAGAAGGGGTTGGAGGAGGTGCGGGTGAGGGCGCCGGGGTTGACGATCAGCACCCCGCGCTCACCGCGCAGGGCCAACCCCCCCAAATTGATGCCGTATTGCTCGCGCTGTTCGGGCCGTGGCGCCATGCCATAGAGGGGGTCATCCATCGGGAAGGGCAGGGCCACGTGGGAGAGGGAGTAGATCTCCCTGGGGTAGTCGATGTCGAGAGGCTGGATCTGCTCAGGCCCACCGCCGGCCGGCAGACTGCTGGCCTGGGTGCGGGTGCTGGCGGGAGCCTGATTGCCCACCACCGTCAGCCGGTAGGAGAGCGGCGGGCGCGGCAACAGGTGGCTCAGCGCCAGCTCGGAGGCGCTGCTCAGCAGCGGGCCGAACAGGGTGCCGCGGTTGATGTCGAACAGCACCAGCTCGCTGCCGTTGGCAGGCAGGAAGTGATAGAGATCGGCGATGATGGAGCGGGTGCTGACGGTGTAGTCCATCACCGACTGGAAGGTGAGGGTGGGCGGGAAGGCCGCGAGTGCGCCGCTGGCGGCCTGCTCACGCACCTGCTGCTGGATGGCGTGGGTCAGCCGGTAGGATTGGCGCGCGCCGTTGACCGGGAACGAGTTGTATTTGAAGGGGTTGAACTCCGGCATGGTGTCAAGCCAGGCGGCGCTGGCAAAGGCGGGCAGCAGGGCGGGCACCGCCTTGAGGCCGGCGAAGCGGGCAAAGCGGGTCACCCCTATCATGGGGGAGATGAGCACCAGCCGATCCGGCCTTGCCAGCGTGCCGGTCTTGTCACCTTCCGCATCGAGCGCATATTTCACCGCCAGCGCGCCGCCGTTGGAAAACCCCACCAGATGCAGCGGCAGCGGGCTTGGCGCCAGCACCCTGGCTTCGCGCACCGCCAGCCGGGTGGCGGCCAGCCAGGTCTCCCAGTCGATATCGACCAGCCCGGCCGGCACGGTACCGTGGCCCGGAATGCGCAGCCCCAGGGCGATGAAGCCCTGCTCGCGGTAGCGCTGGGCCAGGTGGCGCAGGCTGTAGGGGGAGTCGGTCAAACCGTGCAGGAACACCGCCACCCCTTTCACCTCGCCGCTTGGCCGCAGCAGATAGGAGCGGTTCCAGTCAGTTTCGAAATGAGCCGGATTGATGGGGGCATCCTGATAGTAGCGATTGCTGTCGAGCTGCTGCTCCGGCGGCGTTCTGGCGATCACTTCCTTGGTCACCAGCTCGAACAGCTGCTGCTCGTGGGCCAGATAGGCCTGCCAGTCGCTGCCATCGAGCTGCTCGGCGCTGAGCTCGGGCGGCACCAGGGTGTGCCAGGGCTGCAGCGGCTCGGCCTGCCAGGCGAAGTAGGCGATCAGGGCCCAGCCGAGCAGCAGCAAGCCCAGCAGACTGAGAAGAAGGCGGCGAACGAGGCGGCGGGTGCGAGCCAGCATGGGAGAGTCCTTGGCACTGATAAAAGAGGGGCGACCCTGCGTCCACGGCGGCCGTACTAAGGGTCGAGAGCTGGCTTAAAGCCTAAGGGAAACAAGGTGATAAGTACAGGCAGCAGGCCGGGATGAGGTAGATGAGGGGCGCCAGGAGGTGAGGTTTTGGGCATTGTCCTGGCTGGGGATAAGGCGCTTTCATGGCGGCACTTGCCGCCTGCGGCGCCGTTTATATGGAGACGCATGGCGCGCCGTTTTGGCGTGACGCGGCGCGCATTTTGCGGGAAGCGGGAGGGGCCGGGTGCAACTATCCTGCGTGTGCGGCAGAGCAATGTGCTAATGTGCCGGCGTTTTTTGCTGACAAGGCCGACCTCGGCCGGTTTTAAAGATGGAGTGATATGCACAATTTTGACCTGGTGAGCCGGCCATCCCGCGCTCTGATGAGACATGAGCAGGCCGTGGGCCGCTGGCAGGTGACCCATGCTGGCTGATGAATCCATGCGTCTGAACAAATACATCAGCGAGAGCGGCATCTGTTCGCGTCGCGAGGCCGATCGCTTCATCGAGCAGGGCTGCGTCTTCATCAACGGCAAACGGGCCGGGGTGGGGGATCAGGTGTTTGCCGGGGATCTGGTCAAGGTCAACGGCCAGGTTATCGAGCCGCGCGAGGCGGACAGCCTGGTCTTCATCGCCCTCAACAAGCCGGTGGGCATCGTCTCCACCACGGAAGCGGGCGAGAAGGACAACATCGTCGACTTCGTCAACCACAGCACCCGCATCTTCCCCATCGGCCGGCTCGACAAGGACTCCCAGGGGCTCATCTTCCTGACCAACCACGGCGATCTGGTCAACAAGATCCTGCGGGCGGGCAACGATCACGAGAAAGAGTATCTGGTGACCGTCGACAAGCCGGTAACCGACGACTTTATCAAAGGGATGGCGGCCGGGGTGCCGATCCTCGGCACCGTCACCAAGAAGTGCAAGGTGAAGAAAGAGGCGCCGTTCGTGTTTCGCATCACCCTGGTGCAGGGGCTGAACCGCCAGATCCGCCGCATGTGCGAGCACTTCGGCTTCGAGGTGACCAAGCTTGAGCGTATCCGCATCATGAACGTCAGCCTCAAGGGGCTGCCGGTGGGCGAGTGGCGCGATCTCGACGGTGACGAGCTGATCGAGCTGTTCAAGCTGATTGAAGACTCCTCCTCCGAGGTGAAACCGGCCAAGGGGGCGCAACCGGCCAATGCTCAGGGTGGCAAACCCAAGGCGCCTGCGGCGCAAGGCAGCAAGTCGGCGCCGGGCAAGAAGCCACGGCGCGACGACGATCACGAGATTGGCGGTCGCCCCAATGTGCCGGGCCCGGAGGCGTTCGAGAAACGGACCCCAGCAGGCAAGGGTGCTACGGGCAAAGGCGGGTCAGCAAAAGGGAGCGCTGGCAAAGGCGCCCCGAACAAGGGGGCCAAACCGGCCGCCGGCAAACCGCGTGCCGGTCAGGGTGGGCGACAGAAGAAGGGGCGCTAGGCGCCCTCTCACTCCCCCGCGTTGACAGTGAAAAACACCGGCTACAGGCCGGTGTTTTTGTATCGATGAACCGCGATTCAGAGGTCTTCGCGGGGCTGGGTGGTGTAATCAGGCAGGGTGCTGATGGCGCTCTCTTCCTGCGGCACGCTGGCAGGATCCAGATCGCCGCCGACATTGCGCGGATCGGTCGGTATGGTGGAGGGGATCACTACCGCTTGCTCCGCCAACCGCCAACCCAGAATGGTTTCCAGGCGGCCGCCTTCCTCTTCCGGTCCTGTGATGGCCTCCAGCTGCAGCGGCAGGGGGTGACCGATCAAGCGGCCGACCTCATCGACGGCGCCGGGATCGGCCAATGTCTGCTGGGTCGCGTAGAGGCGGGGAAGTGCGGCGCGCGGCACATACACCCGCAGCAGCACGCCATTGCGGATGCGGCCACGGGCATCCGCTTCCTGATCCTGAGCGTAACCGTAGGCGAGGGCCGGATCGCCGGCGACATAGAAGCCTTGCCAGGGGGCAATGGAGGATTGATCCCGTTCATGCACCCCCTCAAACACTATGCTGTGGGCAGCTTCGAGGAAGGTGCCGTGATAACCGACGAAGAGATAACCGCGCGCCAGCAGCTGGCGATGGGCTTGCTCCAGGCGGGTCACCGACCAGTTGCGAGTACCGGCCGTGCTGAAGCTGACCTCGTCCCCGTCACCTAGGAAGCTGGCACCGTTCGGATAGTCCCGCTCCTGCAGGGCATCGGCGCTGTCGGCTGGCGCCAGGCAGTTGAGATCGGCGGCGGGGCAGGTGAGATTGACCACGTCAGCGCTGGCGGCCTGCTCTTGGCTATTGCCCGCCTGCTGGTGGCTGAAGGCATCGCTCTGGGCGGCCGCCATGCTCAGGGCCAGCCGTGCCTGGGTCGGGTTTTCCCGAATGGCTTGCGCCAGCTGCCCTCGTGGCGTTGAGCCATCCTCTGGCGTGGTATTGGCCAGCGCCTGGGTGATCACGGTATCAAGTTGGGACCATGGCAGGCGGGTCAGCAGATAGAGGGTGACGAGATTGTGGACTGGATAGCCACACTGGCTGAGCTCTTCCCAGCCTCTGGGTTGACGGCTTCTGGCCAGGGATTCAAGGGGGATGGCGCAAACCTGATGAGTGGTGAGAGCCGCCAGACCGTCTCCCTTGGCAAAGTGCAGCCGATGACTGATGGCGGTCGGCACGATATGGGTGTCGTGAGAGGCGGGTGCCCCGGCCAATACCCGGTAGACCTTGCCTTCCCAGGTATCACCCAGGTTGCAGGTGCGCTGCGACAGGTAGTTGTAGACCGCATCCAGCGGATCCAGCAGGCACAGCACCTTGCCGGTATGCCACTCGCTCCAGCGCTTCTGACGGCTGTGCTGGGTGGGCGCCGCCACGAAGCCGACACCGGCCGCACTGAGGGTGAGGCTGCGATTGATCTCGTTGTTTTCCACGTGCCTGACGAAGAGCGTCGAGTTGCTGGCCATGGTGCGCAGCAGGTCATCGCTCACTTCGATGCTGTAGATGGGGGAGATATGGCTCACCTCGGATCCTGCATCCAGCTCGTGGAAGAAGACCTTGATGCTGGCGGGGGCATCGTCGCCGACGGGAACCAGCCAGTGCAGCGACCAGTTGCCGCGCCCCTGGCGGGTATAGCTGTAGGTGCGTGGGCCCTTGCCCGCGGTGGCGCTGGTCAGGGTGATGGTAGTGCCATCCGTGCGCAGGGTCAGCGCATTGCCGAGGGCCAGCTTGAGGCTGTCTCCACCTTCTTCCAATACCATGGAGTAGTGCAGTACCCCGGAATCGGTCTGTCCGCCCAGCAGGCTGGCGACATCGAGCTGACTGGCGCGCACCCCCTGGGCCAGATCCAGGGTGCAGCGGGTGGCGCACTCCTGCCACAGGTTGAATGACTCGTCGGCCATGACCGGTGAGATGGCACCGCCTAGCATGGCCAAGCCACCGAGTAGAGAAGCCCATTTTGTGTTTGTCTGCATGTGATTTCCTTTGAGTAATGGCAAAGCCACTGGCGCGTGGCGTTCTCCTCCTTGATGAATACAGCCTCTTCCCTGTCAGACGAAACGAGATTAATTCTCGTCTGAGCGCCTTACCTTAATGGGCTCATATGGCAGCACAACCCACCATATGGGAAGGTTTAATATGTTACAAATCAAATGGATATGTAGTTTTTTGCTGATGGTTTGCTCAGCTGCCCGATACCGGAAAGCGAGCAAGGAATGGGGAGAGGCTGGAAGGTGGTGAGTTTGCCTCCTCATCTGGAAAAGGAGGCGAGTACAGATCAGCTGATGGGCGTGGGGGTGGGAGACGGTGTGGCCAGCTTCATGGCGCTGGGGTAGCGGCGCGGGTCGAGACGCAGCACCAGCAGGCTCATCAGCACCAGGCCGGCCAGCTGCCACTGCCAGGCGGCGGCGAAGTCACCGCTCAGGTGATGCAGGCGGGCCGCTACCCAGGGGCCGGTGGCTGCCAGCATGAAGCCGAATCCCTGCATCAGGGCGCTGAGGGTGCCGGCGCGGCGCGGATCCGGCAGGTGATCGAGCGCGATGACCATGATGAGGGAGAAGCTGCCGCCAAGCCCGGCGCCGCACAACATGCACCAGAGGATGGGGGCGGCAGTCGGCGCCAGCCAGAGGCCGCCAAAGCCCGCCAGTTGCATGGCGATGGCCAATCCCATCCAGGGCCGCCGGTCGAGCCGGCGGGCGGCCAGCAGCGGCAGGCCGAGGCCGCTCACGGTCTGGGCCAGTGCCAGCCAGGCCACCAGCTCGCCCCCCTGTTGGGGGCTCCAGCCCTGCGCCATGTAGGCCGGCGCCAGCCAGGCCACGACGATGCCGTAACCGCTGTTGATGATGCCAAAGCAGCTTATCAGCAGCCAGCTGCGGGGCAGGCTGATGAGACGCTGCTCGCCGCCGCCGGAGACAGCCACCGGCGCTGCGGGCAGCCGTACCCGCCAGCCGAGCCAGCCCATGGCCAGCAGCACCGGCAGGCTCCACAGCGCCAGCGCCTGAGACCAGTCGAGCCGGGCGGCGAGCTGCGGGGTGAGGCTGGCACCCAGGGCCCCGCCCCCCATCATGCAGGCGGAGAAGATGCCCATCACCAGCGGCACCTTCTGGGCAAAGGCCTGCTTGATGAGACCGGGCAGCACCCCCTGCACCAGGGCCGAGCCCAGCCCGCAGAGGGCGGCGCTGGCGATGAGCAGGGCGCCGCTGGCCGCCTCGAAGCGCATGGCGCTGCCCATTCCCAACAGCAGCAGCGCTGCCCCCAGCAACTGACGCGGCCCGCTGCGACTGCGCAGGGCCGGGGTGAGCAGCACGCCGCCGCCGATGAGCCAGAGCGGCAACAGGGTCAGCCAGGCCAGGGTATCCATGCCAAGCCCGAGCGCCTCGGCAATGTCGCGGCTGAGAGGGCCGATGGCGGTGAGAAACGGCCGCAGGTTGAGCCCGATCAGGATCACCAGCACCAGCAGGGCCTGCTGCTGGCGTGTATCGATGCGGGCCTCAAGCATGACTTTGCGCACCATAGAGCTCGGCGGCGGCCAGCGGGCTCGGCAGCTTGATGAGCGGCAGGGGGGGCGGCGCGAGGGGCAGGCCCAGCTTGCGGTAGGCGGCCGTGCTGTCAAAGCCGAATGGGGCCGCATCCTCGTTATCGAAGGCGTAATAGACGGCGGCGATGCCGTTCATCACCAGGGCGCTCAGGCACATGGGGCAGGGGTGACCGCTGGCGTAGACGATGGCACCCGCCAGCGGCCCGACCTGGCTGGCCTGGCGCAGGGCTTCCAGTTCGGCGTGGCGGGTGGGGTCGCCATCCTGGTGCATGGCGTTGACGGCGCTGGTCACCAGCTGGTTGCCTTGCACCAGCAGGGCGGCAAAGGGTCTGCCCCCCTGCTGGCGGTTATGGAGGGCCAGTTGCAGCGCCTGCTCCAGCCACTCCTGATGAGTGGGGTTGGTGGTGAGCGAGGCGATCAGGCGTGAGCCGGCGGGTTCGACAAGGGAGTGGGGCATGGCGGATCCTCGAGGCAAGGGAATGGGAGGAGACCAGCCTAGCGGGGAAGCCAGCCATGGGGAAATTAAATGATAGAATGGCGTCCAGTGGTTTTGTAAATGGAGTCACCATGCTGGATCCCCTCTTGCTGCGCAGCTTTGTCGCCATCGTCGACAGCGGCAGTTTTACCCGCGCCGGTGAACGGGTGCACCTCACCCAATCCACCATCAGTCAGCAGATGCGGCGGCTCGAACAGCAGCTCGGCTGTCCGCTGCTGAATCGCTCCGGTCGCCAGGTGGTGACCACGGCAGAGGGGGAGAAGCTGCTGGGGCTGGCACGCAGCATCCTGACCCTGCTGGCCCGGGCCGAGGAGCAGGTGGCCGAAGCCAGCCTGCAGCTGAGCCTGGGAGTGCCGGAGGATTTTGCCGCCGGCGCCATCGCCCCTGTGCTGGCGGCCTTTGCCCGCGATTACCCGCAGGTGCGGCTGGAGGTGCACAGCGGCCTCAGCCACGAGATCTGGCAGCGTTTCGAGGCCGGCGAGCTGGACTTGGCGCTGGTCAAACAGGCGCGGGGACAGGGGGCGCCGTGCACCTGCTGGCGCGAGCCGCTGGCCTGGGTCGACAGCCGTGCCTGGCCCGCCAGCGAGCGGGATCCCCTGCCGCTGGTAGTATTCCCGAGCGAAGGGCTCTATCGGCGGCAGCTGACCGAGGCACTCGACACTCTGGGGCGGCGCTGGCGCATCGCCTACGTCAGTGCCAGCCTGGCCAGTTTGCAGGGGGCTGTGAGCGCCGGGATCGGGGTCAGCCTGCTGCCCCGGCGCTTGCTGCAGCCGGATCAGCAGGAGCTGACCCACTGGCCGGCGGTGGCGCCGGTGGAGCTGGCGCTGCACCTGGGGGCGGAGCGCGGCGAGCCGCTCACTCGCCTCTGCGAGGCCCTCATCAGCCTGTGCGATCGGGTGATGGGGCCCGCTGAGCAGTGAGAGGATGCAGGCAGGGGCCTGCTTAGCGCACCCTGGTGCGCACGATGAGCAGGGTGATGAGCGCCAGGGTGAAGACGAGCGGAGCCCAGGCCCCGTGATGGCTCACCAGGGTGGCGCCGGCGGCAGCCACCCCGGCCACCCCCTGCTGCAGGAAGCCGCACAGGGCCATGGCGTAGGCGCCGTGCTCGCGGCCATCGCTCACCGCCAGCGCCATGCTGTTAGGAAAAAGCACCGCCTGCCCGAAGATGATGAGGCAGTAGCAGGTCATCATGGCCACCAATCCACCGCTGCCCTGCAGGGCGCCCAGAGCCCAGAGCAGCAGCATGCCGCCGGCCGCCGGCAGTATGAGGGCGGCCCCCTGGCGCATTAGCTGGCGGCCTCCCACCCGGGCGACCCGCCAGTTGACCGTCATGGCGCCGGCGAAGTAGGCGATACCGATCAGCAACCCCAGGCTACCGAAGGTGGTGACCTCGAGGGCAAACCCCTGCTGCAGCACGAAGGGGCTCACCTCCTGCAGGGTCACCGTGATGGCAAAGCCGATGCCGCCGGCGCAGGCCGGCCAAAAAAAGCCGGGGCGGCGCAGCAGGCTGGCGTAACGGGCCCACATGCCGCCGCTCGCCGCCGCCGGGTTGGGCCCCTGCAGCGGCAGGCTGCTCATCAAGAGCAGCGCCAGCACGCCGACCCCGGCCATCAGCACGAACCCCAGCTGCCAATGGGCATAGCGGCTGATGAGGCCGCCTATCCACTGACCGCCGCCGAGGGCGGTGATGAAGGCGATGGAGAGCACCGAGAGGCGGCGCGCCAGCTCATCCCCGTGCCAGTGATCCCGCACCAGGATGCGGGCGATGATGGCCGCGCCGCCGGCCGCCACCCCTTGCAGGGTGCGCAGGATCAAGAGCAGCGGCCCCTGGCTGGTGGTGGCCAGCAGCAGGCTGAGGCCGACAAACAGCAAGAGTGACAGGGCGAGGGGCAGCCGGCGACCGTAGCGATCGGCGGCGGCGCCCCAGAACAGCACCGGCAGGGCGGCGCCGATGACGAACAGCGAGATGGAGAGCTCGGCCCCTTGCCGGGTCATGGCGAGATCCGTCATCACCACGGGCAGGGAGGGGAGGTAAACGGTGGTGGCCATCTGGGCCATGAAGACGATGAGGCAGGCCAGCGTCATGATGCGGGCGGAGCGGCTCCAAAGACCAGCCTGGTCGAGACATTCCTGGCTATCCATAACAACTCTCGGGCAGTAGGGGAGCCATATCCTTGCACCGCCCGTGCGCCGAGTCAGCCCCTTGTCTGGGTTAAACCTGGCCGGTTTATCAGGGCTGAGCGCGGGATGCTCAGGCGATGGCCTGGCGCGGCAGCACGGCGAGCCAGAGTTCGACCTCGCCGCTGCCGGTGTCCGGGTCAAAGGCGGCGCCATAGCGCTCGAAGTCTGGCTGGTGGGCCGACTGGTAAGCGGACTGCGCCAGCCACTCCAGCGCCTGCTGCCAGGTGTGCGGCATGGTCGAGACATGCCCCCGATGCAGGAAGACGGCATAGGTCTGGGGCTCGATGCGCATCCGCCCCAGCGTCTTGGGCAGCACCTCCAGCGCGGCGACCTCTACCGCACACATGTATTCGCACTCGGTGGCGGTCACGCCGCAGATGACGCCATAGGCATGCTCACCCAGCTGGCCCGGCAGCGGGCCCAGGGCGCTGAAATCGCGCCATTGGCCGCCGAAGTCGGCGTGGGCGAAGGCATGGTGACGACGCAGGCCGCCGAGCAGCATGGGGCGGCCGGTTTCAAAACGAACGGGATCCGTCATGACACCTCCTGTGCAAGGTGGGGTGGCAAGGCAACCTTGCTCAGCACTCCTTGCCTTCGTTGAGCTTGCGCTGATAGTCCGCGGAGACGATGGCCAGCGCCGCCAGGGCGAGGGCCGGCTCAATCCGGTTGGTCTCCAGCAGTTCGATGAGATCCACCGCGAGCTGGACCTCGGGCGGGGCAGTTTCCAATGACATGACAGACTCCATAACGGGGAAAACGCCATTATACAGGGCCGCTCCCGGATGGGGACCTGTCTGCTCTTGCGGGCAACCCGGCTAGAGGTGCTGGCGCATCTCCTGGTCGATCTGCTCGCGCAGGGCCATCAATTTGAGGGCGTACTGCTGCAGCTGCCGATCGCTCTCGTTTTGCGGTTGCCACTGGGGCACCGGGGTCGGTTTGCCGTGCTCGTCCATGGCCACGAAGATGATGATGCAGTGGGTGGTCTTGTGACGCTCTCGCTGGGTCGGGTGGCGGCTGTAGACATCCACCGCCAGGTGCATGCTGGTGGTGCCGGTGTGGATCACCTGGGCGTGTACCTCCACCAGCTGGCCTATCTGGATGGGGCGCAGAAAGCGGATCCCCCCCACATAGACGGTCACCGCGTAGCCGCCACACCAGCCGGCGGCGCAGGCGTAACCCGCCTGATCGATCCATTTCATCACCATGCCGCCGTGCACTTTGCCGCCGAAATTCACATCGGCGGGCTCGGCCAGAAACTGCAGGGTCAGCTCGCGGGGTGGGGTCATGGGGTCTCCTTGATTGAGGGTCATTGCCGGTAGCTCTTGCGATAGGCATCAGCCTGCTGGCAGGGGGGCAGGTTGTTGAGATCGGGCCGCTTGTTGCCCTCGCGCTGGCCGAAGCTGGCGAACTCCTGCTGGCACTTGGCAGCCTTGCCGCCCGCCTTGATGCAGGCGTCGATCCGCTGTTGTTTGCCCTGTTCGACCAACTGTTGCTGGGCCTGCTGGCAGGCCGCATCCAGCTTGGCCTGTTTGGCATCTCTGTCCTCCACTGCGGCCAGCAGGGGGAGCGAGAGGGCACAACCGAGCAGCAATACGAGCATCTTCATGATGATTTTTCTCCTGATGGGGGGCGTCCGGCGATGACCAGGGCGATCCCCCCCAGGATGCCCAGGGTCGACAATACCAAGCGCAGCGACCAGGACTCATCCAACCAGATGAGCCCGGCCAGGGCGGCGAGCAGGGGCACCAGCAGCTGGACGCTGGCGGCCAGGGTACGGCCAAGGTGAGGCAGCACCAGATACCAGAGCGCATAGCCAAGGCCGGAGGCCAGCGCCCCCGAGGCCAGGGCATAGCTGATGGCGGCGGGGCTGGTCTGCAGCTGCCCGAATAGCAGATAGAGCAGGGCCGCCGGCAAGCTGGCGCGCAGAAAGTGGCCGGCGTTGGCGGAGACCGGGTCGGCAAAGCGCGAGGCCCGCAGGGTATAGCCGGCCCAGGCGATGCCGGCCACTATCATCAGGGCCGCCCCCAGCGGATCCGGCGCACTGAGGCCGGGTAGCAGCAACACCACCAGGCCCGCCATGGCGAGCAGCAGGCCGAGCCACTGGCGGCGGGGCAGGGGCTCCCCGCGCAGCAGGGGCGGCGCCAGCATGCTGAGCTGGACGGCGGCAAACAGCAGCAGGGCGCCGGTGCCCGCGGTCAGGGTGAGGTAGGAGAACGAGAACGCCGCGCCATAGGTGATGAGGGCCAGGGCGCCGCCCCAGTCCCCCTGGCGGGGGGATTTTTTGCGCGCGCCGCACAGCAGCACCAGCACCAGGGCGCCGCTGGTCAGGCGCAGCAGGGTGAAGAGGGCGGGATCCATCCGCTCTTCGAACAGGGCGAGCCGGCAGAGCACCGAGTTGGCGGCGAACGCCATCAGGGTCAGCAGGGTCAGCGACAGCAGGCGGGGCAGTGGCATCCATTCACCTTGAGTTCAGTGGGGCAGGTTCAGCATGGTTCACCATCCAACGAGGAGGTCCCATGAAACAAATGCTGGAGCAATTGATGGGAGCTGGCAAGGGCTGGCTCAACGAAGGTGGCGACAGCCGCAAGGCGCAGATGAAGGGGATGGCGCAAGGGGGCCTCGCCGCCGGTGCCATGGCCCTGCTGCTTGGCAACAAGAAGGTGCGCAAATATGGCGGCAAGGTGGCGGCGGTGGGCGGCGCAGCGGCCCTCGGCGGCCTGGCCTACAAACTCTATCAGGACTGGCAGGCCCAGCAGTCTGCCCCGGCCCAGCCGACCCAGCCCCTCGATACCCTGCAGGGCAATGCGCTGGATGCCAGAGCCGCCCTCCTGGTGCGCGCCATGGTGGCGGCGGCCCGGGCCGACGGCCATATAGACAACGACGAGCGTCAGAAGATCCAGCAGTACCTGACCGAGCAGGGCCAGAGCGACGCGGCCCGCTGGATTGATGCCGAGCTGGCTCGCCCCCTGGATCCCCACGCTCTGGCGCGGGAAGTGACCGACATGGAGCTGGCCACCGAGGTCTATCTCGCCTCCCTGCTTGCCATCGACGTGGATCACTTCATGGAGCGCGGTTATCTGGACGAGCTGGCGCGCGCCCTCAAGCTCGATGACAACCTCAAAGGCAGCATTGAGCGCCAGGTAGCTCAGCTGGATGCCCCCGCCTGATCCCCGCTCAGTACATGGATTGTCGATAAGGCCCCGTGACGGGGCCTTGTTGTTTTCAGATGCCTGCCAAAGGCTGTTGCGGCACTTCTTGTCTGGCCGGGCAGCCACTATGATGGAGCCCTGGTAAAAGGGAGCAGATGAGATCGTCTCATCGCCAGGACACATCATCGTCAGGACACAGAGGCAAGGAGCATTCATTGGAAATACGCAAGGCACGTGAGCAGGACATAGACGCCATCCTCGAGCTGAACCGGCAGATAGGGGAGATCCACTTCGCGCAGGCGCCGCAGGTATTCTGCCCGCCATCCCCCGAGGAGCGGGCCTTTCTGCTGGCAGCCATCGTCGCCGAAGGGCGCCTGTTTTGCGTGGCCGAGCAGGAGGGGACCGTGGTGGGCTTTCTGACCGCCCGCATCGACATCAACGAGACCATCCCGTTTCTGAGCAAGGAGCCCATCTGCCGCATCGGCACCCTGGTGGTCGATGAGGGGCAGCGCTCCCGGGGGATCGGCAAGGCGCTGATCGCTCATTGCGATGAGTGGGGCAAGGCGCAGGGCGCCAGTCAGTTGCGGCTGGAGGTGATGGCATTCAACGAGCGCGCCAAGGCGCTCTACGAGAGGTTGGGGTTCAAGATGCTGTCACAGACCATGGCCAGATAAGCCCGTTTCAACCAGATAATTTCGCAAGAAAAAGGCCCCGTCATGGGGCCTTTTGGTCTTTGACGGGAGCTGTGTCCAGCTGTTGGTGAATCAGTTCGGCCAACCGGGTGAGGGCCGCCTCCAGCTGCTCGCTCCAGGGATGGGAGCTGTTGAGTCGCAGGCAGTGGTTGTGCAGCCCCTTGCTGGAGAAGAGGGCGCCTGGGGCCAGCGAGAACCCGCTGGCCAGCGCCCGGGCGTGCAGGGCGCGACTGTCGAGGCGCGGGTCAAACTCGAGCCAGAGGAAATAGCCGCCATCGGGGGAGGAGATGCTCACTTCCCCTGGCAGCAGGCGCAGCAGGGCGGCCCGCATCTGCTGCTGGCGCTGGGCCAGGGTGTGGCGCAGCCGGCGAAAGTGGGCATCCACCCCGCCCTGGCGCAGCATCTCGGCCAGCGCCAGCTGGCTGGGCACATTGGTGGAGAGGGTCGACATCAACTGCAGCCGCTGCACCCGCTCGGCGTGGCGACCGGCCACCACCCAGCCGACCCGAAAGCCCGGTGCCAGACACTTTGAGAAGGAGCTGCACAGCAGGCTCTCGCCCCGGGTATCCCAGTATTTGATGGGCCTTGGCCGCTCACGACCAAAATAGACCTCGGCATAGACGTCATCCTCCACCAGCGCCACCCCGCGTCGGTTGAGCAGCGCCATCAGCGCCTGCTTGTGCTCATCCGGCATGGTGTGACCGAGCGGGTGCTGAACATTGCCCATCAGCCAGCACGCCTTGATGGGGCGCTGGGCGAGGGCCTCCTCCAGCAGAGCGAGATCGATGCCCACCCCGGGGATCACCGGGATCTCCACCGCATTGAGCTTGAGTCGCTCGATGGCCTGCAGGGCGCCATAGAAGGTGGGGGACTCCACCACCACCCAGTCACCGGGCTCGGTCAGCACCTGCAGACTGAGGGAAAGCGCCTCCATGGCACCGGTGGTGATGATGATCTGCTGGGGATCCACCGCCAGCCCCTCGCTGGCGTAACGCTGGGCGATGGCCCGGCGCAGCGCCTCGTTGCCGGGGGGCAGGTCTGCCACCGTGCTGAAGGGGTCGAGCCGGCGCATGCAGCTGGCCAGCGCCCGCCCGAGCTGGGGATGAGGGAACAGGGTGGGGTCGGCCACCGACATGCCAAGAGGCACCAGCCCCCGTGACTTGCTCGCCTGCAACACCTCGAACACCAGATCGTTGATGTCCACCGAGCCGCTGTAGTGAGCCTGCTGGGGCAGGCTGGCGGCAGGGCGGGAAGGCGCCGCCTTGACGTAGTAGCCGGACTGGGGGCGGGCGAGGATCCGCCCCTGGCTCTCCAGCAGCTGATAGGCCTGCAGCACCGTCATGGGGCTCAGGCCATGGGTCTTGCAGCTCTGGCGGATGGAGGGGATGCGCTCGCCGGGTTGCCACACCCCGGCTTCAATCTGCTGTTGCAGGCGGTCGGCCAGCTGACGGTAAAGGGACATGTGATGCAGTAACTGTTATAGGTGTAATTCAATATAACTGCATCTGTTATAGGTGTCATGCTCCGTGGTGTACTTGTCTCGCACAAAACGTGCAAGGTAAATACAACAAAAGAGAGTGACGCATGATCAATCCGGATGACGTGGTCAGCCTGTCGCGCCTGCAATTTGGCGCCACGGCCATGTTCCACTTCCTGTTTGTGCCCCTCACGCTGGGGCTGTCCTGGATCCTGGTGATCGCAGAGTCGGCCTATGTGATGACCGGCAAGGTGATCTACAAGGACATCACCCGTTTCTGGGGCAAGCTGTTTGGCATCAACTTCGTGATGGGGGTGACCACAGGCATCACCCTGGAGTTCCAGTTCGGCACCAACTGGGCCTACTACTCCCAGTATGTGGGGGACATTTTCGGCACCCCGCTGGCGGTGGAGGGGTTGATGGCCTTCTTCCTCGAGTCGACCCTGGTGGGGCTCTTCTTCTTCGGCTGGGACAAGCTCTCCCGCGGTCAGCACCTGCTGGTGACCATGCTGGTGGCGCTCGGCTCCAACCTCTCGGCGCTCTGGATCCTGATCGGCAACGGCTGGATGCAGAACCCGGTGGGCGCCGAGTTCAACCTGGTGACCCAGCGCATGGAGCTGGTGGACGTGGCCGCGGTGATCTTCAACCCGGTGGCCCAGGTCAAGTTCGTGCACACGGTGGCGGCGGGCTATGTGGCCGCCTCCCTGTTCGTGATGGGGGTGAGCAGCTGGTATCTGCTGCGCCGCATGGAGGTGCGCTTCGCCCTGCGCTCCTTCGCCATCGCCTCGGGCTTTGGGCTGGCCGCCATTCTCTCGGTCATCGTGCTGGGTGACGAGTCGGGCTATCGCACCGGCGAGGTGCAGAAGGTCAAGCTGGCCGCCATCGAGGCGGAGTGGGAGACGGAGCCCGCGCCGGCCGCCTTCACCCTGTTCGGCTTCCCGGATCAGGGGGCCGAGACCACCCACGCAGCCATCAAGATACCCTATCTGATGGGCATCATCGCCACCCGCTCCCTCGATGAGGCGGTGACCGGCATCAAGGATCTCAAGGCCCAGCACGAGACCCGCATTCGCAGCGGCATGGTGGCCGCCGGGGCGCTCGAGCAGATCCGCGCCGGCAACGACTCGGCCGAGAACCGTGCGCTGTTCGACCAGCACGGCCAGGATCTCGGCTACGGGCTGCTGCTCACCCCCTATGCCAGCAACATCGCCAAGGCCGGTGAGGCCGAGATCGCCAGGGCGGTGGAAGACTCGGTACCGCAGGTGGCGCCGCTGTTCTGGGGCTTTCGGATCATGGTCGGGTTGGGGGTCGTGATGCTCGGACTGTTCGTGGCGGGCTTTGTCCAGCTCTGCCGCAACCGGCTGCTCGCCTCGCCCCGCCTGCTCAAGGCGCTGCTGTGGAGCATTCCGCTGCCCTGGATTGCCATCGAGGCGGGCTGGTTCGTGGCCGAGTTCGGTCGCCAGCCCTGGACCATCAGCGACGTGCTGCCGGTGTCGGCCTCGGTGTCGCTGCTGCAGCCGGGCCAGCTCTGGTTCAGCCTGATCTCCATCTGTCTCATTTACTCCTGCCTGCTGGTGGTGGAGCTGTTCCTGCTGCGCCGCGTGATCCGCCAGGGGCCCGCCGTGCTGCATACCGGCCGCTACAGCGGTGAACAACCCGAACTTGCGAGGATCGCCTGATGGATTATGAAACCCTGAAACTCATCTGGTGGGGGCTGGTGCTGTTCATGCTGGTCGGCTTCATCGTGATGGATGGCTTCGATCTGGGCATCGCCATGCTGCTGCCGGTGGTCTCGAAAGAAGATGAAGACCGCCGACTGGTGATCAACAGCGTGGGGCCGGTGTGGGAGGGCAACCAGGTGTGGCTCATCGCCGGCGCCGGCGCCCTGTTCGCCGCCTGGCCGCTGGTCTACGCCGCCGCCTTCTCGGCGCTCTATGTGCCCATGATAGTGCTGCTGCTTGGCCTCTTCCTGCGCCCGGTGGGGTTTGACTATCGCAGCAAGCTGGCCGATCCCCTCTGGCGCCGCTGGTGGGATCGCGCCCTGGTGGCTGGGGGTCTGGTGCCGACCCTGGTGCTCTCTGCCGCCATCGCGCTGGTGATGCAGGGCCTGCCGTTTCGCTTCGACAGCGCACTGCGCCTGCACTACGGGGCCTTCGATTTCCACTGGAGCTGGATTGTCAGCGTGGTGGCGACCGGGGTGAGCCTGTTGCTGCTGCACGGTGCCAGCTTCCTGCAAGCCAAGGTAACGGGCACCCCTGCACTGCGGGCCCGTGGCCTCGCCATCCTGCTGGCACCGCTGGTGACCCTCTGCTATCTGCTGGCTGGCTGGCATCTGCTGGGGTTGCCGGGTTATCAGCTGACCGGCCTGGCGGGCCAGCCCTTTGACCCCAATGCCGCTATCAGCCCACTGATGAAGGGGGTGATCCCCCACGCCTGCGGCTGGCTTGGCAACTACTTTGACTACCCGCTGCTGTGGCTGGTGCCCCTCATCGGCGCCCTGGCACCGCTGGCCAGCGGCATCGCCGCCTGGCAGGAGAAGGGACGGCTGGCGCTGCTGGCCAGCGGCCTGGCCTGCGCCGCCATGCTCTGCTCGGTGGCCATCGCCCTGTTCCCCTTCGTGCTGCCCTCGTCGCTGGATCCGGCCAGCAGCCTGACCCTGTGGGACGGCACCTCCAGCTTCAAGACCCTGACCATCATGTTCGGGATCGTGCTGGTGCTGATGCCCATCAACCTCGGCTACACCGGCTGGGTCTACCGGGTGGTGCGCGGCAAGCTGGATCGTGCCGGCATCAAGCGCGACAGCCATCAACTCTACTGACCCCAAGGGAGCCGCTATGTGGTACTTCACCTGGATTTTGGGCCTGGGTTTCGCCCTGTTGCTGGGCCTGTGCAACCTGCTCTGGCTGGAAGCACGCTGGGAAGCCGATGAACGGGATGAGCCCCGCTCTCAACCCTGATCCCCCTCGGTCGGGGAGGGCAGACACTGCCTCGCCCCGACCCCTTTCTCTTGTCATCCAACCGACAGGTAATCCGTTATGAAACAGACAATCAAAGCGGTGACGCTGGCCATCGGCTGCGCGCTCGCCACCGCGCCGGCCTGGGCCGAGCCCGTACAACTGACGCCACTGGACAAGGCATTCACCCTGCAGGTGCTCGGTAGCGGCGGCCCCATCTCCGACGATCTGCGCGCCTCCTCCAGCGAGGTGATCTGGTGGAAGGGCAAATCGCGCATCCTGATCGATGCCGGTGGCGGCGTCTATCTGCGCTTCGGCCAGGCGGGCGCCAAGCTCGAAGAGGTCGACTTCATCGGCATCACCCACTTTCACACCGACCATGTGACCGACCTGCCTGCGCTGCTCAAGGGAGCCTACTTCTTCAAGCGCAGCGATCCCCTCGATCTGGCGGGGCCGCAGGCCGGCTCGGCCTTCCCGAGCATGAGCGGCTACTTTGACGCCCTGTTCAACCCGAGTAAGGGGGCCTATGCCTACCTCGGCGGCTTCAAGGATGGCACCGATGGTCTCTTCCCCATCAATGTGCACGATGTGCCCTACCAGACACCCAGGCCGCAACAGGTCTATCAGCAGGATGGCCTGACCATCACGGCGCTCGGCATCCCTCACGGGGACGTGCCCTGTTTGGCCTATCGCATCGAGAGCGCCGAGGGGACCATCGTCATCTCGGCGGATCAGAACGGCAGCAATCCGGCTTTTGTGCCGTTTGCCAAGGGGGCCGACATCCTGGTGATGCCGCTCGCCATCCACGAGGGCGCCGATCCCGTCTCCGCCTCGCTCCATGCCAAGCCCTCGGTGGTTGCCAACATTGCCGCCGAAGTGAACCCCAAGCTGCTGGTGCTCAACCACTGGATGGGGGTCGGCCTCAATCACAAGAAGGAGGCGATGGCCATCGTCAAGCAGCAGTTCCACGGCCAGGTGGTGGCCGCCCGCGATCTCTCCAGTTACCCCGTTTCATCCGTCAAGGAGTCCAGCCATGAGTAACGCAAGCAGCATCAAAACCTCCTGCAAACTGAGCCTCTCCATCGCCATGACCGGCCTGATCGCGCTGACCCCCGGGCTTGCGCTGGCGGCTACCCCGAGCGAGGCGCCGGTGAAGGCGGCGCCGAGCGAACAGCACGGCGGCAAGTGTGCGGCCGGCAAGTGCGGCACCGAGAAGCGCTTCGAGAAGCAGGCCCTCGACAGTGATCCACAGGGCCGGCTGGTGCGCGCCCGCGATGGCAAGTGTGGTCTGACGGAGCAGGGGATCAACGGCGAGACCCAGCGCCAGGAGAGCAAGATAACGGAGGGGGTATGCGGCCAATAAGCGCCAGCAGCCGTGGCGTGGGGCTGCGCCAGGAGCATCTGGCCCAGCTCTGTGGGGCGCCTGCCCGCCCTGGCATCGACTTTCTCGAGCTGGCGCCGGAGAACTGGATGGCCATTGGCGGCGCCAGGCGGGAGCAACTGCAGCAGATCGCCGAGCGCTATCCGCTGGTGGCCCACGGGCTCAGCCTCTCCCTCGGCGATTGCCAGCCGCTCAATATGAGCCTGCTCGGCCAGATCCGCGCCTTTCTCGACGAGTTTGGCATCGACATCTACAGCGAGCACCTGAGCTTTTCCCGCGATGCCCGGGGTTATCTCTACGAGCTGCTGCCGGTGCCGCGCCAGTGGGAGAACCTCCCCTACCTGGCGGATCGGATCCGGCAGGTACAGGATGCGCTGGCCCGCCCGCTGGTACTGGAGAACATCTCCTACTACCACGGCTATGAGCACGAGATGGCGGAGGAGGCGTTTCTGACCGAGCTGGTGGCGCGCAGCGGCTGCGAGCTGCTGCTCGACATCAACAACGTTTTTGTGAACAGCCGCAACCACGGCTACTGCCCCGAGCGGATGATTGCCGGGCTGCCGAGCCAGGCGATCCGCTACTTCCATATCGCCGGCCATCTGGAAGAGGCGGACGGCACCCTGCTGGATACTCATGGCCGTCCGGTCTGCGAGGAGGTGGTGGCGCTGGCCCGCTATACGGTGCAGACCCACGGCCTGCGCCCCCTGCTGCTGGAGCGGGATCACCATCTGCCCCCCTTGCCCGTGCTGGAGGCCGAGCTGGCCCGAGTCCATCAGGCCTGCTGCGAGGCGACGGCGCATCCTGCGGGACGGGAGGTGTGTCATGACTAGGCGAGAGCAAGCGGCATGGCCTGCCACGGCGGTCCCGCCCCGGCTGTGGCAGCAGACCGAGTGGCTGGCCGGTTGCATACGGGAGTCGGCAGCCGAGCTAGCCCCCCACTATGTGCGCAGCGTGCGGGCCAATGTCGAGGCGGTGCTGGAGAGTACCTTCGCGCTCACCCTGAACCACCTGACGCCGGCTGAGCGCGATGCGCTGGTGAATGGCTTCGTTGCCCACCATGGCGCGATCGAGCCCGCCTTTCACCAGATTGCCACCGAGTTGGTGCGCCATGTGCAGCTTGGCCAGGGTGAGGGTTGGCTCAACTGGCCCGGGCTGCGGCTGGCGCTGCTGGAGTATGAGTGGGCCTGCCTGTGCGTCGAGATTGACGACGCGCAGGTGCCGCGCCCGCTTGCAGGGGAAGCGGTGGAGATGGGCAGCCAGCTCTGGCTCAACCCCACCCTGCAGTTGCTGACGCTGCCCTTTGTGATCCAGCAGGGGCGGGTGGTGGCGGCCGGTCAGGCGCCCGAGCTCTGCGCCCTGTTTCGCTGTCCTGCCCATCAGCTGGTCAGCCAGGCGCTGCGCGAATTCGATGTGGCCCTGCTGCAGCTGCTTGGGCAGCAGCAAGGGCTCAGTGTGGCCGGGTTGGCCGCCCAGGTGCATCCCTATCGCAGCGGTTTTGATCTGCTGGGGTGGGCCCGCCATTTTCACCGGCTCGGCCTGCTGGCCACGCAACCGCCATCCATAGAACCCATATCCATTGAACGTCAGGTTCCCCCTTTCCAAGGAGACATCCCATGAACAACACCCTTATCCATTGGTACGAGCGGGCCGTGGCCCAGTGCAAGCGGCTCGATTTTCTGGCCCTGCTGGCCATTCGCCTCTACCTCATCCCGGTCATCTATGTGGGTGCCCACTCCAAGGTGGTGGGGTTTGCCGGCACGGTCGCCTGGTTTGGCGCGCCAGCCTCGGAAGGGGGGCTCAACCTGCCGTTCCCGACCCTGCTCGCCTTTCTGGCGGCGGGCACCGAGGTGCTGGGCTGCATCTGCATCGCCCTTGGTCTCTTTACCCGGGTCATGGCCATTCCGACCATCTTCCTGATGAGCGTGGCGAGCGCCATGGTGCACTGGAAGCACGGCTGGGATGCCATCGCCACCGGCAGCATGGAGGCGACATTGCGCCTCAACGGCTTTATCGAGTGGCTGGCCGCCAACTTCCCCGGTCGTTACAACTACATCACCGAGCTTGGGGATCCCGTGATGCTCAACAACGGGATGGAGTTTGCCGCCACCTACTTCGTGATGCTGCTGGTACTGCTGGTGTACGGCGGCGGTCGCTACGTCAGCCTCGACTACTGGCTGGCACACGCCGTGACGGGCAAGGCCGAGCCGCAAGCGGCATAACAAAAATAAACAGAGCGTGAAAGCGAAACGAGCGGCATCAGCCGCTCGTTTTTATTTTGCAGAACAAAGGCCTGCGGTTTCAGTACTGGGGGCAGGCCTGTGCCATCCGGGCGGCTTGCCGCTCGCTGACATGGGTGAGGCCATAGGCCAGCAGCACGATCAGCGCGCCGATCCAGGGGGTGTGCATCAGGCCCAGGTGCTCCACCACCAGGCCGCCGACCACGGATCCCAGCGCGATGCCGACGTTGAAGGCGGCGATATTGAGGCCGGAGGCCACATCCACCGCCCTGGGGGTGTGCTGCTCGGCCTGTTTCACCACCAGCACCTGCAGGCCCGGTACGTTGCCAAAGGCAAAGGCGCCCCACACCAGCACGGTGAGCACTGCCAGCACCGGGTGGGGCGCGGTGAAGGTGAGCACCAGCAGCACCATGGCTAGACCGGCAAACAGCAGCTTCAGCGCAGGCAGCGGGCCCATGCGATCGGCCAGCTTGCCGCCCCAGATATTGCCGACGGCGACCGACACCCCGTACACCAGCAGAATGAGGCTCACCGCGCCGGCGCTAAAGCCGCTCACCTGCTGCAGGATGGGGGCGAGGAAGGTAAAGGCGGTGAAGGCGCCGCCGTAACCGAGCGCTGTCTTGGCGTAGACCAGCAGCAGCGGCTTTTTGGTCAGCACCGAGAGCTGCTCGCGGATGGTCGAGGCCGCCCCCTTGGGCAGGTTATTGGGGATCAGCAGCAGGCTGCCCACCATGGCGACCAGCCCCAGCAGGCTCACCACCAGAAAGGTGTCGCGCCAGCCGAAGACCTGACCAATCCAGGTGCCGAGCGGGACGCCGGTCACCAGCGCGATGGTGAGGCCGCTGAACATGATGGCGATGGCGCTGGCCGCTTTCTCTTTGGCCACAAGACCCGTGGCGATGGTGCTGCCCACCGAGAAGAAGACCCCGTGGGCCAGTCCTGTCAGGATGCGGGCCAGGATCAGGCTCTCGTAACCGGGGGCCTGCCAGGCGAGCAGGTTGCCGGCGGTAAAGAGCGCCATCAGCCCCACCAGCAGCCACTTGCGCGGCACCTTGCCGGTGAGTGCCGTGAGTACGGGGGCGCCGATGGCCACCCCAAGGGCATAGAGGCTGACCAACAGGCCCGCCGAGGGGAGCGAGACATTGAGCTGCTCGGCGATGGTGGGGATGAGCCCCACGATCACGAATTCGGTGGTGCCGATCGCAAAGGCACTTAAGGTAAGGGCAAACAACGCCAGTGGCATAACAACTCCTTGGATAGGGACTCCCGACGGGAGAGTGGCGCCAGTATGCCGAGGGCGTTTGTTGGCAAAAATGACGGCGACATCAAATTACTTTTGCCAAATCAGCAGCAATGGAATCGTGGAAGGAGGAGTGGCTGAGGCAACGCGGCAAGAGCAGGTCGTAGCGCGTGAGGTGGGGGCAGAGACAACGCGCACGGCAGCAATCCATGCATAGCGAGCCAGGACAACGAGAAAAAAGGAAAGAGGAAAGAGTTAAGAAACAAAGGGTTGAGGGAAGGCACTGGGGGAGCGGCACGGGCGGCCGTGGCGCTGTGTTGGAAACAAAAAAACGGGAGGCATGATGCCTCCCGCTCAGGTTCTCGTCGATGTTGTCGGGTTTTCTTTGCTCCCTTCTCCCCTTGCGGGAGAAGGGTTGGGGATGAGGGGGGCCTGATGACCTAAAAATAGGATCTTGCCCTCACCCTGACCCTCTCCCGCAGGGAGAGGGGATAGCCCGTGGCTGCAATAGGCTCGTGCGGGTTGCCGCTATCCGCCGCCTAAGCGAGAGGCCATGGCTCCACTCCCGTTTAATCCCAATCTGGCGCAAAGTCCGGGTTGGCGCAGCGCTCGCCCCGCTCCAGGGTCGCGATGGCGGCCATCTCCTCGGCTGTGAGCGTGACCTTCAGCGCCACCAGGTTGGCGGCCAGGTTCTCCCGCTTGGTGGAGCTCGGGATCACCGTCATGCCCTGGGCCAGCAGCCAGGCCAGCGACACCTGGGCCGCCGAGACGCCGTGGCGCTGGCCAATTTCCATCAGCAGCGGCTCGGTGAGCACCTTGCCATAGGCCAGCGGCATATAGGCGGTGATGGCGATGCCGTGATCTTTGCAGAACTCAACTACCTTGCGGTTTTGCAGCAGCGGGTGGATCTCCACCTGCTGGTGGGCGATGGCGCCCGGCCCCAGAATGTCGATGGCCTGTTTGAGCTGGGCCACGGTAAAGTTGGAGACCCCGATCTCGCGGGTCAGACCCCGGGCCTTGGCCTCGGCCAGCTGCTCCAGATAGACCGTCATCGGCACCTCATCCCTGGGGGAGGGCCAGTGGATCAGCGCCAGATCCAGATAGTCGGTGCCCAGTTTTTCCAGGCTCATCTCCAGGCTCGGGATCACCTTGCCCGGACCAAACTCGCTGGTCCACACCTTGGTGGTCAGGTAGATATCCTGGCGGGGCACGCCGCTCTCGCGCATCAGCTGGCCCACTTCGGCCTCGTTGGCGTAGATCTGGGCGGTATCGATATGGCGGTAGCCAAGCTCGAGCCCCTGCAGCAGGGAGTCGCGCAGGGGTTGGCCGGTCAGGCGAAAGGTACCAAGACCCAGGTTGGGCATCTTCATCATTTATTCCTCGAATGGGTTGCAAGAATGCGCTCGGCGGCGCGGCACATCAGGCGTCCAGCGGCTGATAGCGGCGAATGGTGCTGCCGGCAAACCAGGGCTCGGCCGTGGTGACAAACTTGGTGAAATGGGGTTGGCCCTGATGGGCGCTGAGGGCGGCATCGCTCTCCCACACCTCGTAGAGCATCCAGCCGTGGGGATTGTCCAAATCCTGATGCAACTGGTAGCGCAGGCAGCCAGCCTCCTGCAAGGTGGCCGCGATCAAGGGGTCCAGGGCGGCGCGAAACTGGGGGGCGAATTCGGGTTTGGCTTCAAGCTGGGCAATCACAATCACGGGTGAAGACATCTGAACCTCCTTGCAAAAACGAAGGGTCAGTATGCCCACCGTGACTTGCCCGAAACAGGGCCTCTGTCGCAAAACACTATTGAGATAAGAGCAGCAATGAATGGGCCGGGGCGAGGTGGCGGTGAGGAAGTCAGGAAGGTAAAAGGAGCAGGGAGCGCCGGGGCGCCCCCTTGTTATCAGGTATTGTCTGGCTCCGACCAGACCGCAAATTCATTGCCGCTGGGCTCGACAAAGTGAAAGCGGCGGCCACCGGGAAAGTCGAACAAGGGGCGAACTATGGTGCCCCCTGCGCTGGTCACCTTGGTCTGGGTTGCGACAATATCGGCACTGTAGAACACCAGCAGGGCGCCGCCTTGCGCACTCTGGCTGCAGAGGTCTGCGCGATAGAAGCCTCCATCCAGCCCTTCTCCCTCGAAGGCGCAATAATCGGGGCCATAATCGGCAAATTGCCAGCCGAAAGCGGCCTGAAAGAAGGCCTTGGTGGCGGCAAGATCCCTGGCCGCAAACTCCACATAGTTCAGTTTTTCATGGGCCCTGGTCATGAGGGCCTCCTTGTCGGTGATTATTTCGGTTGCCAGCGTTTTTGCGTGCGGATCGTGGAGTGGGGCAAAGCGTCCCAAGGAGTCAGTTTGAGCTGCTTGCGCCGAAACCAGAGCCAGGTCGCCATCAGCAGACCAAACCCTATGCCAAACAGCAGGCTCTGGCGCAGGGCGAATGCTGGCGTTACCTCATGTTGCCAGCCGAAGAACCACATCAACACCCCCCAGATA
The DNA here is from genome assembly GCF_019047325.1 of Aeromonas sp. FDAARGOS 1403. NCBI lineage: Bacteria > Pseudomonadati > Pseudomonadota > Gammaproteobacteria > Aeromonadales > Aeromonadaceae > Aeromonas > Aeromonas sp. FDAARGOS 1403. The sequence goes on from NZ_CP077249.1 coordinate 2,716,659, forward strand.
GCGCCAGTGGGGATCCCCAGAGCAAGGACATTGACCAGAAAGCGTTCGTAGTGGGGCGGCCTGATGGTAAACCCAGCCTTTCGTAGCAGCCAGGTGATCGGCGGGTTGTAGTTGAGCGTCTGCACGCCCTTCTCTGCCAGCTCCCGGTGGGCGGCCGCCAGTCTACGTTCGAATTCCATGATGTTTTTCCTTGAGGTGTTTGGTGCCATACGATGCCTGCTTGCCGCATTCTACTGGCAAACCCCGAGTGGCATGTGAGCGTGCCGTCACGTTATCTCCTCGTCGTGGCCTGGCCATCTCAGGCAGCGGTTACCCATCACGCCAGGGCCGCCATGATGGCTGGATGAAGCCTTCTAGCGACCACCATGCCAAGTAAAATGGAGATGAAGAGAGGGAGAGGATCCCGGCTGCGTCGATAGCTGCGCCAGTTGCCATTATGGTGGCGGAACAGCCGGTAGGTGAGAACCACAAGACAAATTGCGGTTTGAATGAAGCAGTTAACTGAAAAACTGATCATGAATTTGACGAAATCGGGCAAGGTGGGGGTCCGTATCTGTAGCCTGTATTACATCTGGTGCCAATTTGCAGCGGGGTTTCAGCCTTTTCCTGCCGCGCTTTCACGGATGGGTTGGCGTGCTAGCTGTTCCCATGGGGTCAAATCAAGCTGCCTGCGCCTTTGCCAGAGCCTGATTGAGGTAACGAGGCCAAACAGACCAGCGAATAGAGCTGTGCTGAACAAGGATGATACGAAGGATCTTCCCTCTGGGTGCCAAACGAACATCCACATAATCAGACCCCAGATCGGCGCGATACTGAGGCTGGCATAAAGAAAATTGACCAGCCAGCCCGCGTAATAAGGTGGCTTGACGGTGCAGCCGAGTTTGCGCAGCAGCTTGAACCCCCATGGGTTGTAGTCGGATTCCTTGATGCCTTGGTCAGCCAGAGTCTGATGGGCGATGGTCAGTCGTTCTTCAAATGTCATTGATGTGTCTCATATCAATGTGGCGTCATATGATGCCTTTTTTGCGGCATTCTACGGATTAAGCAGGTTGAGGGATAGCGCGCATATCTGGTTTTTCTCCCTGAAATGCCGGCACGGCTGCCAGAGCGCCCTTGCCAACCCAAGGACATTACGCCTATAAAGGCCCATTACTCTTGTCTGGATTGCAGCAATGAAGACCCATTCTGATGAACTGACCCTGTTTGTAGCTGTGGTGGAGGCGGGCAGCTTTCGCCAGGCGGCGGAGAACCTCGGCATGGATAATTCGGTGGTGAGCCGCGGCATCAAGCGGCTGGAAGAGAAGCTCGCCACCGTGCTGCTCAATCGCACCACCAGGCGGGTCAGCCTGACCGAGGAGGGGGGCTGGTTCTATCAGCGGGCGGTGAAGATCCTGACCGAGATGAGCGAGGCGGAGGGGCTGCTGCTGATGCGCCGCGAGCAGCCGGAGGGGGTATTGCGGGTCGATGCCGCCACTCCTTTCATCCTGCACCGGCTGGTGCCCATCATCGGCGAGTTTCGCCGCCGTTATCCCGCCATCGAGCTGCAACTGCACAGCTCCGAGGGCTTTATCAACCTGATGGAGCGGCGGGTGGACATGGCCATTCGCATCGGCGAGCTGACAGATTCTTCTCTGCGGGCGCTGCCGCTGGGCCGCTCGCGGCTGCGGCTGCTGGCGTCCCCCGACTATTTGCGCGAGCACGGCACCCCGCGCCAGCCGGCGGATCTGCTGAGCGGGCACGAGCTGCTCGGCTTTTTGCACCCCGATCACCTCAACCACTGGCCGCTCTTGAGCCAGGAGCAGGGAGATCGCTTTCCCATCACCCCGACCCTGCGGGCCAGCAGCGGTGAAACCCTGCGCCAGCTGGCGCTGCGGGGGCAGGGGATCGTCTGTCTGTCGGATTTCATGACCGGGCCGGATCGGACGAGCGGGGCCCTGGTGGAGGTGCTGGCCCGCAGCAACAGCGGCGCCTCGCGCCCCATCAATGCTGTCTTCTACTCCGATGCCCAGCGCGACATCCGGCTGCGGGTCTGGCTCGATTTCCTCAAGGAGCAGCTGGGAAGCCATGCCCTGTGATCCTGCGGCCGGGTGAAGAGGGCAGGGGCCGATCCGGATAAGCAGACGGCCGCCTCAAGGGGCGGCCGTCTACCTGGGAAGGTGGGGTGGGCTTAGCGGGGCAATCTGCCCCATACCCGGCTGAGCAGAGCGCCACCGATGGCAGGCGGCATGGCCAGCAAAAGCGTCCAATACCAGGGGAGCTCAGCCAGGGTGGCGGCCAAGACGATGCAGGTGAGCACCAGCAACTGGGCAACCATCATCAGCAAGGTGCCTTCACGGGGGGTCAGCGCCGCCTTGTGGGTGGCACTGGCTCGGGCGGCGGGGGTGTGAGTGGTGGTCGGCTTCATGGCGATGTCCCTGGGTTGCGTCTGATATGACTCAACGATGACTAGCAATGGCCGTTCCAAATTTTTTCGTGTTACTTATCAATCAGTTGTGTATGTGCGTGCCATTCCCGTTTAGGGAGTGATGCAAAATCGTTCGCAAAATGAAAACGCCACCCCAGGGTGGCGTCTTGTCTGACCGACAGCGGTTCAACCGATCCGGTATTGGCGGATCTGCTCGTCTATCGCCTTGGCCAGTTCGAACAGCTCGCGACTGGCGGCATTGCTCTCTTCCGCGTGTTCGCGCTGGTGCTCGGCCACCATGGCCAGCTCGTCCAGCGCCGCTCTGGCTTGTCCCATCTGCTGATCCTGCGCCTGGGCCAGCGCGCTGATCTCGTTTATCTCGAGGGCGGTCTGCTTGATCTGGCGGCTGGCATCCATCAACACCGCCCTGGCCTGATGCATGCGGTCATGGCTCTCTTCACTCAGGGTGCGGGAATCAGCCATGGAGCCGCTGGCCTGGCGGGTGCCCTCCTGCAGGCGCAGGATGAGATCCTGCACATCTTTGGTAGCGGTCTGGGTGCGCACCGCCAGCTGGCGCACCTCGTCGGCCACCACGGCAAAGCCGCGCCCCATCTCGCCCGCCCGCGCTGCCTCGATGGCGGCGTTGAGTGCCAGCAGGTTGGTCTGGTTCGAGACGTCACGGATGAGGTTCATGATCTGGGTGATGTTGTTGCTGTCCTTGACCACCTCTTCGAGCAGAGCGGAGGAGCTGCCGATGCTGCTGCGCAGGGTGTCGAGCTGCTGGGCACTCTGACTGACGTCCCGCTCGATGGCGAGCATGTGGTCGGCGATGCGGTGGGTCACCTCATTGACCCCTTCCGAACGACCGGCAATCTGCTCGGCATTGTCACCGATGAGGGCGACCACATTGCTCAGCTCCTGGATGCTCTGGGCCTGCTGGCAGGCCTCTCCTGCCAGGGCCTGCGCCTGATGCAGGGATTGGGAGGACTGGGCCGAGAGGGCGCTGCCTGACTGCTGGAAGCGGGAGAAACTCTGGTTCAGGCTCTGGATCAAGCGGTTGAAGCTCTGCGCCATCTGGCCTAGCTCCGACTGATCCGAGAAGTCGAGGCGGGTCGCCAGATCCCGATCGGCGGTGATGTGGTGCATGCCGTCGGCAGCCTGGCGAATGGGGCGGCTGATGGAGTGGGCGAGCCAGGCGGAGGCCAGCATGGCGAGCCCGCCGATAGCCAGCGACACCATGATGATAAGCCGGCGGGATTCGCTGCGTCCCTCCTCCAGTTCGGCTGCATTGATCTCGCCTATCAGCAGGCGATTGAGTGCCGGAATGTAGCGCACGGCGATCAGATAGGTCTCTTTCCCAAGCGTCAGCGCCTGGACCGCGACCTGTTCTCTGGCTGCCGGGATCAGCGTCCTGACGGTGTCGAGGAAGGCGCTCTGATGGTGGGCAGCCTCTTTGAGCTCCTGCTCTGGGTGGATCTCGATATGACCCTCCATGTCGGCCAGATAGACCTGCCCGCTCTTGCCTATCCGGTAGCTGCTGATGAGTTTGCGCAGTGCGCTCATGTCGATGGAGGTGCCGGCCACCGCCAGAGTCTTGCCCTCTGCCGTGACGGCGGTATTGATATAGAGGGAGGCACGCTTGTCAAAGTCGGAGATGTCGAGGTTCAGCTCGTAGGGCTTGCCCCGTTTCAGAAAGCCGTAAAACCACTCGTCTTTGGGATCCGATGCGCTCAGTCTCTTCTGGGCCGTGGTGCCGTTGCTGAAGTTGAGCAGGGTGGCGCTCTGGCGCGGCGCGATAAACACATTGCCCCCGATGCGTTGCTGCAGTGCCAGAAAATAGCGCTCCATGATCGGCCACTGCTCGGCGGGCATCTCCTGGCTCAGCCAGTCGATGACAAAGCTGTTGCCGGCCAGTGCCTCGGCTTCGGTCAGGTGCTGGGTCAGTTCGGCGGTCAGCTGGTTGGCGATGCGCTCCACGCTGCTTGGCAGCTCATAGCGCTCCACCCGCTGCTGTGCCTGGTCGTGGGAGATCTGCTCCAGGATCAGGGTGATGCAGCTGATGGCAATGATCATCAGGATGGCTACTCCGATCAGGATCCGGCTGCGGATCCCGAGCCCCGACCAGAGTGATTGCAATCTAACAAGGTGTATCGCCCGCTCCATAACGCTCTCCTGTATTAAATAAGGTCGCATATGCGACCCAAGAGATGATTATAGATAGATAACTCAATTGAGAATGGCTGACATGAAATCGTCATCAAGGCAGAGGCGGCTGGCAGGGGGCGGCAGGCCATAAAACAAGAGGCCGACATTGCTGTCGGCCCCTTCAGTTTCTATTTCAAGGATATCGGTTGCCCGATCACTCCTCTTCGGCCCAGCGGCGTGAACGCTCCACCGCCTTCTTCCAGCCGTTGTAGCGCTTGGCGCGATCGTCGCGGTCCATCTGCGGGATGAACTCACGGTCCACGCTGAACTTGTCTTCCAGCTCTTCCGAGCTCTTCCAGAAGCCGACGGCGAGGCCAGCCAGGAAGGCAGCGCCCATGGCGGTGGTCTCGATCCGGGTCGGACGCACCACAGGGGTGTGCATCATGTCGGCCTGGAACTGCATCAGGAAGTCGTTGGCAACCGCGCCACCGTCCACCTTGAGGGCGGCCAGCTTGATGCCGGAGTCCTGCTGCATCGCATCCAGCACATCGCGGCTCTGATAGGCGATGGATTCCAGCGCGGCACGGATGATGTGGTTGCGGTTGGCGCCGCGGGTCAGGCCGACCATGGTGCCGCGAGCATACGGATCCCAGTAGGGGGCACCCAGACCGACGAAGGCCGGTACCAGGTAGACGCCGTTGGTGTCGCCCACCTTGGAGGCAAAGTAGTCGGTGTCGCGAGCATCGTGAATGATCTTGAGCTCGTCACGCAGCCACTGGATGGTGGCGCCGCCCATAAACACCGCACCTTCCAGCGCGTAGTTCACTTCCCCTTTCGGGCCGATGGCGACCGTGGTCAGCAGGCCGTTGCTGGAGCGAACCGGCTCGGTACCGGTGTTCATCAGCATGAAGCAGCCGGTGCCATAGGTGTTCTTGGCCATCCCTTTCTCGAAGCAGAGCTGGCCGAACAGGGCAGACTGCTGGTCACCGGCGATACCGGCGATGGGGATGCGGGAGCCGCCGCCACGGGTGGTGTAGCCATACACCTCGGAGGAGGGCTTCACTTCCGGCAGCATGGAGGCAGGGATGCCCAGCTCGTCCAGCATGCGTTGATCCCACTTCAGGTCGCGGATGTTGTAGAGCATGGTACGGGAGGCGTTGGTCGGGTCGGTGACGTGTACTTCACCGTTGGTCATCTTCCACACCAGCCAGGTGTCGATGGTGCCGAACAGCAGCTCGCCGTTCATCGCCTTCTCGCGGGCACCTTCGACGTTGTCGAGGATCCACTTCACCTTGGTGCCGGAGAAGTAGGCGTCCAGCACCAGACCGGTGTTTTCGCGCACGTACTCTTCGAGGCCGCGGGCTTTGAGCTCTTCACAGATGGCCGCGGTACGGCGGCACTGCCAGACGATGGCGTTGTAGATGGGTTTGCCGGTGGCCTTTTCCCAGACGACGGTGGTTTCACGCTGGTTGGTGATGCCGATGGCGGCGATCTCTTCGCTGCGCAGGCCAGTCTTGGCCAGCACTTCGGTGAAGACGGAGGACTGGGTCGCCCAGATCTCCATCGGGTCGTGCTCCACCCAGCCCGCTTTCGGGTAGTGCTGGGTGAATTCGCGCTGGGAGGTACCGACGATGTTGGCGTCCTGGTCAAACACGATGGCACGGGAAGAGGTAGTACCCTGGTCCAGAGCGACGACATATTTCTTTTCAGCAGACATGATGTTCTCCACGTTTTTATTTTCCACGTTTTTACACGTTGGGGAGGGCCGCTCTTAGGCGGCGGCCTCTTCTTTGGCGGTTTGGGCAGCTTGCTCGGTGGCGGCAACACGGTTGCCCGGCACACAGGGAGCCAACACTTTCACATAGAGGGCGGTACCAATCTGGGCGCCGACGATGGGGCCAAGGATGGGGACCCAGAAGTAGGGGTTGTCACGACCACCGGTCAGGGCCACGTCACCCCAGCCGGCCAGGAAGGCGAACAGTTTGGGGCCGAAGTCACGAGCCGGGTTCATGGCAAAACCGGTTAACGGGCCAAGGGAGGCGCCGATCACCGCGATCAGGATACCGATCAGCAGGGCGGCGGCGAAGCCTTTGGGGGCGCCGTTGTTGTTGTCACCCAGTGCCATGATGCCCAGCATCAGCACGGCGGTGATCACCAGCTCGACGGTGAAGGCCTGCATGTTGGAGAGCAGGGCATTCGGGTAGGTAGAGAAGATGCCGGCGGTGCCGAGGCTCTCGACGCTGCCGCGTACCACGTTGTGGGTCACTTCCCACTGGCTGAAAAGGTTACCATAGAGGAAGTAGACCAGCGCCGCGAAGCAGAAGGCGCCAGCCACCTGGGCGATGATGTAGGGCACTACCTTGCGCTTGTCGAACCCGCAGAAGGTCATCAGCGCCAGGGTGACCGCAGGGTTGAGGTGGGCACCTGAGATGCCGCCGGTCACATAGATGGCGATGGCGACGCCCAGACCCCAGGTAATGGAGATTTCCCATTGCCCGAAGTTGGCACCGGCCAGCACCAGTGCGGCCACGCAACCGACGCCGAAGAAGATCAGCAGGCCGGTTCCGATAAACTCGGCGATGCACTCGCCAAGCAGGGTATTGGGTCTTTGTATGCTCATACCGTTATTCCTTATATCCACCCAGAGTAGGTTTGATGTTCCGTTTTGTTGTTTTTCATTCCCATTGTTGCGCCCGAAAACGTTTCTTCTTGTTTTTTGAGCTGGCGCAAACGTTATGCTCGTTTACGCTCGTTCTCGGACGAGAGAGAAAATAAACCGAAATCGACCATTCACCACTCCCTCCCCGCAGGAAATGTGGACAAGATCCCACTCATTGCTAAGAAAATGTGACGGAAAGCAAGTTGATACCGTGGTTATACCACTTAGTGGGTATCCAAAAGCCTTGCTACACAAGGGATTGCGACTGATGAGTGATTACTCATCTGACACTTTCTTTTGTAATAAAACTGCAATATTTCCGACTACATCACAGATTAAATGTTCACATGTGAGCACAATAGGCTCGCTTTCGAATCGGGACTCCTCTGATTGGTCAGCATGGACAGGGCACCCTCAACCGCCCACAACAACAATAAGGAAGCAGAACATGCTTAGTCTCTTCAGGCCTGCACCACACATAGACAGGCTCCCGACCGACAAGGTCGACCCCTTCTACAAACGCATGCGTTGGCAGGTGTTCTTCGGGATCTTCTTCGGTTATGCCGGTTACTACCTGGTACGGAAAAACTTCAGTCTGGCGATGCCTTATCTCATCGAGCAGGGCTTCTCCCGCGGTGATCTGGGCCTGGCCCTGTCCGGCGTCTCCATCGCCTACGGCCTCTCCAAGTTCCTGATGGGGAACGTGTCAGACCGCTCCAACGCCCGTTACTTCCTCTCCGCCGGTCTGCTGCTGTCGGCCGGTATCATGTTCATGATGGGGACCATGCACTGGGCCACCTCCAGCATCGCCATCATGTTCGTGCTGCTGTTCCTGAACGGCTGGGCACAGGGCATGGGCTGGCCGCCCTGCGGTCGCACCATGGTGCACTGGTGGTCGCAAAAAGAGCGGGGCGAAATCGTCTCGATCTGGAACGTGGCCCACAACGTGGGTGGCGGCATGATAGGCCCGCTGTTCATTCTGGGGATGGGCTGGTTCAATGACTGGCGCAGTGCCTTCTACGTGCCGGCCGCTGCGGCTGCCGCCATCGCGGTGATCGCCTTCTTCGTGATGCGTGACACCCCGCAATCGGTGGGCCTGCCGCCCATCGAAGAGTTCAAGAACGACTATCCGAAGGATTACAACGAGAGCCACGAGCAGGAGTTTTCCGCCAAGGAAATCTTCATGAAGTACGTGCTGCACAACAAGCTGCTGTGGTACATCGCGATCGCCAACGCCTTCGTCTACCTCATTCGCTACGGTGTGCTGGACTGGGCGCCGACCTACCTGAAAGAGGCCAAGGACTTCAGCGTCGACAAGTCCTCCTGGGCGTACTTCCTCTATGAGTGGGCCGGTATTCCGGGCACCCTGCTGTGCGGCTGGATCTCCGACAAGATGTTCCAGGGCCGCCGCGCTCCGGCCGGTATCCTGTTCATGGTGCTGGTGACCATTTCCGTGCTGGTTTACTGGTTCAACCCGGCCGGCAACCCGACCATCGACATGATGGCGCTGGTCGCCATCGGCTTCCTCATCTACGGCCCCGTCATGCTGATCGGCCTCTATGCCCTGGAGCTGGCGCCGAAGAAGGCGGCCGGTACCGCGGCGGGCTTCACCGGTCTGTTCGGTTACCTGGGTGGCGCGGTTGCGGCCAACGCCATGCTGGGCTACACCGTTGACCACTTCGGCTGGGACGGCGGCTTCATGGTGCTGACTGCCTCCTGCTTGCTCTCCATCGTGCTGCTGGCGATGACCCTCAAGCACGAGAACGAGTCGATTGCCGCCAAGGCTGCTGTTCATAAGGCATAAAACGTGATCCTGCCCTTATCGATTGGAAAAGGGATCAGGTAAACTGCCCAAGGCCCCGCATCTGCCGGGGCCTTTTTTCGTCTCATCATCGGAGTTCAAGCGTGAAGCAAACCCAACGACATCTGGAGATCCTGGACGTCCTGACGCGGCAGGGCTTTGTCTCGACCGAGGATCTGGTGACCCATTTTGACGTCAGCCCCCAGACCATTCGCCGGGATCTCAACGATCTTGCCGAGCAGAACAAGATCCGGCGCCACCATGGCGGGGCCTCCCTGCATTCGAGTACCGTCAACACCGCCTACAGCGCCCGCAAGGTGATGCAGCTCAAGGAGAAAGAGCGCATCGCCCGGGAAGTGGCCGCCAACATCCCCGACGGCTCGTCGCTGTTCATCGACATCGGCACCACCACCGAAGCCATCGCCCGCGCCCTGCTCGATCACCGCGAGTTGCGCGTGGTCACCAACAACCTCAACGTGGCCAGCATCCTCACCGCCAAGGATGACTTCACCGTCATCATCGCCGGCGGCGAAATTCGCAACCGGGACGGCGGCATCGTGGGGGAGGCGACCCGCGACTTCATCGGTCAGTTTCGGATGGACTACGGCGTTATCGGCATCTCTGGCATCGACAACGACGGCTCACTGCTCGATTTTGACTACCACGAGGTGAAGATCGCCCAGGCCATCATCGCTCACTCCCGCCAGGTGTTCCTGGCCGCCGACCACACCAAGTTCGGCCGCAACGCCATGGTCAACCTCGGCAACCTCAGCCAGATCCACGCCCTGTTCACCGATCAGGAGCCGCCGGAGAAGCTGATGCGGCTGATGTCCCAGCATCAGATCGAGTGTCACATCTGCTGAGTCACCGTTAATCCGCTCCAGCATCAGGCCGCCATCGGGCGGCCGCTTCGTTTTCAGCTTTCCGCCTTTCTGCTCGCCTTCATCCCACTGCCGATGCCGCGCTGATTACCCAAAAAGCGCGAACTCGCTCACAGCCTTGCCCCCGTTTTCCCCATGCCCTGCCGCTTTATCACCGACCGGCAGCATTTTTAGCATTGCCAAAACAATCGCGATCACATTTTCTCCATAAAATGTTCGTTTATCATTTTTTCATGCTCTAATATGAGCGAAATCAAACATTGCGACGGTTTCGCAAGATCAAAATAAGAAAGTAGGTGAACATGAGCGAACATTATGATCTGGTCGTCGTCGGCGGCGGCATCAACGGGGTAGGCATTGCGGCTGATGCGGCAGGGCGGGGTCTGAAGGTTGCCCTGTTCGAGGCGCGCGATCTCGCCTCTGCCACCTCTTCCAACTCCAGCAAGCTGATCCACGGCGGCCTGCGCTATCTCGAACACTACGAATTCCGGCTGGTGAAAGAGGCGCTGGCGGAGCGGGAAGTGCTGCTCGGCATGGCCCCTCACATCGCTCGCCCCATGCGTTTTCGCCTGCCCCATCGCCCGCACCTGCGTCCGGCCTGGATGATCCGCGCCGGCCTGTTCCTCTATGACAACCTGGCCAAGCGCGACAAGCTCAAGGGCAGCTGCGGCGTGCGCTTCCTGCCGCAGGATGGCCTCACCGCCGGCATCAGCAAGGGGTTCGAGTACTCGGACGCCTGGGTCGACGACGCCCGGCTGGTGGTGCTCAACGCCATGATGGCGCGCGACAAGGGCGCCGACGTGCAGACCCGCACCCGCTGCGTCAAGGCGGTGCGCGGCTCCAAACACTGGACCCTGACTCTGGAGCGGGAGGGGGGCGAGCAGTTCAACGTCACCTGCCGCGGCCTGGTCAATGCGGCCGGCCCCTGGGTCAAGACCTTCTATGACGAGAGCCTGCACGAGAAATCCCCACGCGGCATTCGCCTCATCAAGGGCAGCCACATGATAGTGCCGCGCATCCATGAGCGCGAAGAGGCTTATATCCTGCAAAACGAGGACAACCGCATCGTCTTCGTCATCCCTTATCAGCAGGACTACTCGCTGATTGGCACCACCGACGTGGAGCACAAGGGCAGCCCACGCGAAGCCAAGATCAGCGACGCCGAGATCAACTACCTGTGCAAGGTGGTCAACGCCCACTTCACCCGCCAGATCGCCCCCAAAGACGTGATCTGGACCTACGCCGGGGTGCGCCCCCTGTGCGATGACGAGTCCGACTCGCCGCAGGCGGTGACCCGCGACTACACGCTGGAGCTCAGTGGCGAATCCGATGGCGCGCCGCTGTTGTCGGTGTTCGGCGGCAAGCTCACCACCTACCGCAAGCTGGCCCAGGCTGCCTGCAACAAGCTCAAACCCTGGTTCAGCCAGATGGGGGATGACTGGACCGCCAGCAGCCGGTTGCCCGGTGGCGAGTTCGACTGCTCGGTGCGCGAACTGGCGCGCGCCTTTGCGCTGGAGTTCGACTGGCTCGATGATCGCAGCGCCCTGCGCATTGCCGAGGCCTATGGCGCCCATGCCCGCCTCTGGCTCAAGGAGCCCCGTGGTCAGCACTTTGGTGCCGGTCTGTACGAAGCCGAGGTGCGCTACCTTATCGAGCGGGAGTGGGCCTGCACCCTGGAAGACATCCTGTGGCGCCGCAGCAAGCTGGGGCTGCGCCTCTCCGACGCCGAGCAGCAGCAACTGGCTGTCTGGCTGAGCGAACACCACCACGCCCTGCCAAAAGCGAGCTGACCCCCTGCGGGCGGCCTCGGCCGCCCGCCGTAAAACTGCAATAAACCTCTGTTATAACAATAACCTACATCCCATAAACAATAACAAAGAGCACCGCGCATGAAAAAACATACTCGCTCCCTGATTGCCCTTGGTCTGGGGGCTGCCCTGGCATTGCCCGCGCTGGCCGCCGAGGAAGGCAAAATCGTGATCGCCCACCGGGGCGCCTCTGGTTACCTGCCCGAGCACACCCTGGAGTCCAAGGCATTGGCCTACGGCATGGGGGCCGATTACCTGGAGCAGGATCTGGTGATGACCAAGGATGACCAGCTGGTGGTGATGCACGATCACTTCCTCGATGGCATCACGGACGTGGCCGAGCGCTTCCCCGGCCGGGCCCGCCCGGATGGTCGCTACTATGTGGTGGATTTCACCCTGGACGAGGTGCGCTCCCTGCGCATGACCGAGCCGTTCCAGCTGGTGGACGGCAAGCAGGTGCCCGTCTATCCGGCCCGCTTCCCGCTCTGGAAGTCCAGCTTCAAGATCCACACCTTCCAGGAAGAGATCGAGATGATCCAGGGGCTCAACAAGAGCACCGGCAAGAACATCGGCATCTACCCGGAGATAAAAGCTCCCTGGCTGTTCCGCCACGAAGGCAAGGACATCTCCAAGGCGGTGCTCAAGGTGCTGAAGGAGTACGGCTACACCAGCAAGAACGACAAGGTCTATCTGCAGTGTTTCGATACCAACGAGCTCAAGCGCATCAACAGCGAGCTGATGCCCGCCATGGGGATGGACTTGAAGCTGGTGCAGCTGATGGCCGAGACCGACTGGAACGAGACCATGGTCTACGATGCCAAGGGCAAGGCGACCCCCTACAACTATGACTGGATGTTCAAGCCGGGCGCCATGAAGGAGATCGCCGCTTACGCCGAAGGGATCGGCCCCTGGAAGCCGATGATAGTGCCGGAGCCGGGTACCCTGGGCAAGCCGACCTTCACCGGCATGGTGAAAGAGGCCCATGCGGCCGGCCTCAAGGTGCATCCCTATACTTTCCGTCAGGATGAGGGCCAGATCCCGGCCTACGCGAAAGACTTCACCGATCTGCTGAACATCTTCCTCTATCAGGCCGATGTGGATGGCGTGTTCAGCGACTTCCCCGACAAGGCGGTCGAGGTGATCAAGGCGCACGGCAAATAATAAAAGAAGAGCAACACGGGAATGCAAGCGGGGCCAGGTGCCCCGCTTTTTTATGTCTGCTGGCAAGGGAAACCAGTAAGGGTGTAATTATATGTTTACGATTTTGGTGTTTTGAGTATATGGCGAGCACTACTTTCTGGCCGAAAGGGTCTTTTTTGTGGTCATTTATCCATCTGTCAGCGAATAAGTCCGCTAGTTTCACTTGATTGTTTGTTTTTAATTGGTAAGGTGGGGGCGGTTGCGTAACAAAGTGCTGACTTGTGTAAATAAAACTGAACGGTTGGCGCAGTTGGCTTGAAACAGTAGAGAGAATGAGAAAATGCAAAGAGATCCCCTGAACAACATCCATATCCAGTCCGAACAAGTGATGATCACGCCTGCCCAGCTCAAGGAGAAACTGCCCATCTCCGATCGCGCGCTGGCATTCGTGCAAGGGGCCCGCAATACCATCGCCGACATCATCCACCGTCGTGATCACCGCTTGCTGGTGATCTGTGGTCCCTGCTCCATCCACGACATGGACGCCGCCAAAGAGTACGCAACCAGACTCAAAGCGCTGCATGACGCCTATCAGGACACTCTCTACATTGTCATGCGGGTCTACTTTGAGAAGCCACGCACCACGGTCGGCTGGAAGGGCTTCATCAACGACCCGAACCTGGATGGCACCTTCGACGTGGAGCTGGGGCTGCACCGGGCCCGCGAGCTGCTCTGCTGGCTGGCCGAACTGGAGCTGCCGCTGGCCACCGAGGCGCTCGACCCCATCAGCCCGCAATACCTGGCGGAGCTCTTCTCCTGGTCGGCCATCGGTGCCCGCACCACCGAATCCCAGACCCACAGGGAGATGGCGTCCGGCCTCTCCATGCCGGTCGGCTTCAAGAACGGCACCGACGGCAACCTGGGCACCGCCATCAATGCGCTGCAGGCCGCCTCCAGCCCCCACGCCTTCATGGGGATCAACCAGCAGGGCCAGGTCGCGCTGCTGCAGACCCAGGGCAACCCGGATGGTCACGTGATCCTGCGCGGCGGCAAGCACCCGAACTACGATTCGGTCAATGTGTCGCTGGCGGAAGAGGCGCTGGAAAAAGCGGGCCTGCTGCCCGGCCTGGTGGTGGATTGCAGCCACGGCAACTCCAGCAAGGATCACCGCCTGCAGCCCAAGGTGGCTGACAACGTGATCCATCAGATTGAGGAGGGCAACCGCTCCATCATAGGGGTGATGCTCGAATCCAACCTGTTCGAGGGCAACCAGTCCAGCGAGCAGCCCAAGTGCGAGATGCGCTACGGCGTCTCCATCACCGATGCCTGCATCGACTGGGAGACCACGGCCGATCTGCTGGCCCGTTGCCACAGCCAGCTGGCGGCGCCACTTTTGGCCAGAACCAAGGCATAAGCCGTGGTATCTTGTCAGCACTGATTGAACAATCGAGGTGTCACCGGCCGAGGCGGTGGCACCTCGTTGCCTCTTGAATCACAGGGCGTCGCTGCGGGCGGCGCCGCAGGGACCGGATATGGCTGAAGAGTTGAATGCCCTCAGGGACAAAATCGATGCGGTGGACAAGCAGCTGATTGATCTGCTGGCCGCCCGTCTCGCCCTGGTGGGGGAAGTGGGGGAAGTGAAGAGCCGGCATGGCCTGCCCATCTATGCACCGGATCGGGAGGCGAGCATGCTGGCTCGCCGCCGCGCCGAGGCCGAGGCACTGGGGGTGCCGGGGGATCTTATCGAGGACGTGCTGCGTCGGGTGATGCGCGAATCCTATATTCTGGAGTCCGCCAGCGACAAGGAGCACCACTTCAAGTGCATGAAGCCGGACCTTGGCAAGGTGGTGATCATAGGTGGTCAGGGTCAGCTCGGTCGCCTGTTCGGCAACCTGTTCAGCCTCTCGGGCTACCGGGTCGAGACCCTGGGTCAGGCCGACTGGCCGCGCGCCGACGAGATCCTGCAGGGCGCCGGACTGGTGATGGTGGCGGTGCCCATCGACGTCACCTGCCAGGTGATCGACCGGCTCGGCAACCTGCCTGAGAACTGTCTGCTGGTGGATGTGACCAGCGTGAAGGCGGCGCCGCTCGAGCATATGCTGGCGGTGCACAAGGGGCCGGTGCTGGGGCTGCATCCCATGTTCGGGCCGGACGTGGCGAGCCTCGCCAAGCAGGTGATCGTCTGCTGTCAGGGGCGCGAGCCCGCTGCCAGTCAGTGGCTGCTGGAGCAGATGACCATCTGGGGGGCGCGTTTGCAGCAGGTGGAGGCCAGGGCCCACGACGAGGCGATGACCTTTATCCAGGCGCTGCGCCACTTTGCCACCTTTGCATACGGCTGGCACCTCTCCCGCGAGCAGGCCAACCTCGACCGCCTGCTTGCCTTAAGCTCCCCCATCTACCGGCTGGAGCTGGCCATGGTGGGACGGCTGTTCGCCCAGGATCCTCATCTCTACGCCGACATCATACTGTCGTCGCCGCAGAATCTGGCGATGATCCGCCGCTACTACCAGAACTTCGGCGAGGCGCTGGGGCTGCTGGAGCGGGGAGACAGGGAGGGCTTCATCGAGGCCTTCAGCCAGGTTTCGGGCTTCTTTGGCGAGCGGGCGGACGAGTTCCTGCGCGAGAGTCGCACCCTGCTGGCCCAGGCCAACGATCGTCGCCATCATGGCTGACGATGACCAAAAGCAAAAGGGGCCGACAGGCCCCTTTTGCTTTTGCATACCAGCGCGCGTTGCGCTGCCTCTATTCCGGCTGTGGCAAGCGCAGATCGGCGCCATCCCAGCCCAGCGGCAGGGTCAGCAGCTGATCGATCAGCTCCCGGCGATCGGACTTTTCCAGATAGGCGAGGTAGAGCGGACGGCTCAAGGCCTGGGCGCCTTCCACCAGGTGCAGGCGCCCCTGCTCGAGGAAAGGGCTTACCATGCGCCTTGGCAGGTAGGCCGCACCACCGTTGGCCAGCACGAACTGCAGCGCCATGTTGGCAGAGCTCGAGTGCAGCACCGGGGTCTTTTGCAGGCTCTGCAGCCGGCTGGGCTGCGGCTCAAAGCTGGTGCCCCAATCCAGATGAATGTGCGGCATCTGCATCAGGCTGTCGGCGTTGGCCGCGCCATCCCGGCTCACCAGCTCGAACACCAGCTCACCGATGGGGTGCAGGGCAATCTCGTCGATCTTGGTCGGCTCGGAGAGCAGGGCGAGGTCAAGGGAGCGCTCCAGCAACTGGCGGCACAGGTGCTCGCGGGAGGCGGTCTCGAGCCGCACCGCAAGACCCGGGGCCAGGGCATAGACATGGTTGAGCCAGTCATTGAAGTCGAGCTCCCAGAACACCGCGGGGGCGCCGATGGCGAGCTGCTGGCTGAAACCGGGGGAGAGGGCCACATCCTGCTTGGCGCGGCCCAGGGTATGCAAGATGGCGTCTGCGTAGGGCAGCAGACGCTCACCGGAGGCGGTCAGGCGGATGTTGTTGCGATGGCGGGCAAACAGACTGACCCCGAGTTGCTGTTCGAGCTGGCGGATCCGAAAGCTCACCGCCGACTGGGTCAGGTAGAGATTTTCAGCAGCCCGGCCGAAGTGCCGGGTCTTGCTGACCTCGATAAAGGTCCGAAGCAGTTCGGTATCCATTAATCGATGGACTCGTCGCTACCGCTGCCACCTTCAAAACCGCCGCCACTCGCTTCCTCGTTGGCACCGCCAGCGACGGTGCAGAGACGGTGCACGCGCTTGGGACCGATCACCTTCAGATACTTGAACCACACCTTGGCGTGGGGGTTGTTGCCGGCGGCGCCGGACTTGACCTGCTCGATGAAGGCGCTTTCCACGTCATCGCGTGCGGCCAGGTTGCCCTGATAGAGCGCGAGCATGGCGGTACCGTATTTTTCCAGACTGTCCGCTTCGGCCACAGTGAATTCGCCACTGCGACGCAGGCCACGGGGAAAATGTTTGAAGTCGTTGAAACGCTTGTCTGATTCGAAGCTCATAGTGCTCTTTTTCTGGTTAGTTTGACCTTTGCGGGCAAGTATCATCAGGCCGTCGCAGAGTGCAAAATCAATTTTTTCACTATATTGATAAATCTCTTTCATCGAAAGTGATTTGCCGCGGATCCATGGGCCCGGGTCGGCTGAAAAGGGCAAAAAAGTGAGAAAAAAAGCGGAGTTATGTCAGGTTCTGTAAAGGTTGGCGGGGTGGGAAACAGCACAATTTGTTACAAATAAAGCGCCATTCGGCGCTCTATTTGATGTCGTTCATGAACCAAAGCGGGAGGTCTGGTCTCGGTAGAGACTCACTCGATCATGGCTGGCTGAGCCAGGGTATCGGCACGCCACAGACGGTAGCGCACTTCATACTCCTGCGGTACGTAGAGCACGAACGGCAGCTTGGAGTTGTAGTTCACGAAGAAGCCCTGACCGTAGATCTGGACGAAGGTCTCTTTCTTCTGGCCATCCGGGCAGGCCATCAGGGTGCTGATGGGATCGGACACCTTGCCGAGCATCAGGTAGTTGTAGCCCCAGCCTTTGACGCTGTGCTGTTCCAGGTTGCCGGCAAAGCGCGGCACATTGCAATCGACCATCATTTTCTTGCCGACCTGCAGCTCGACCATCATGTCGGCTTCGTTCTCGACTTCCGGCAGGCGGATCACCACACGTTCCTGGTTCACTTCGGCAGCCGGGAACATGCTGATATCAAATTTTTTCGGTTCGGCGGCGAAGGCATGGCCGCCCAGCAACAAGGCGCCCAGCAGGCTAAAACGCAATACGGTTTTCATCTGTACCTCATGGGGTTGGTTCAACGCCGCTAGACTAACCGCTCTGCCCGTTTCATGCCAGCGATCTGCTACGTAAAAACTGCGTAAAATGATGCAGATCCGGCACACAATGACGTCTTCTGGCTATTTTCTGACAGGGTGCAGATCCGCCAAACGACAGGCCGGGCTGCAAACGCGGGTGGCCAGCCGGGATCCTGTGTTCATCGGGATCCCCTGGCCACCCGACTCCATCAGCGCACCAGCAGTACCTGCTTGGCCCAGGCGCCGGGGGCTCGCATGCCGACGGCGCCGCTGGTGATATCCAGATAGGCGACCCCCTTGCTGGCCGGCACCGGGGTGGAGGACCAGAGGTAGACGTAACCGTCGTTCACCTCTTTACCGTCACCGGCCATGGCGCGGGGGAAGATGGTTTCGTTGAGCGCCGGCTTGTAGCAGGCGGACTCAAGCACGCTGGCCAGCTCCTTGATGGTGGGCAGGCGCCAGCCGCCGTGGCCGCCGAAGTTATAGAGGGCATGGCTCGGCTCGGTGCGGATCCGCTCGGCTGTCAGCAGGGCCTGCTGCCAGTAAAGCCGGGTCGGTTCGCCGCTGCAGCTCTGGTTGCGCCAGGTCTGGCCGAGCTGGCAGCGCATCCAGGTCAGGCCGGTGGATCGATCCGTGACGGTGCCGTTGCCGCGATCGATGAAGCGGGCTGTGGGGCTGGTTCTGGGCATGTTGTCATCACAGATGGCGGTGGCCAGGGCGAGGGGGCTGCCAAGGGTCAGCAGCAGGGTCAACATCAAGCGGTTCATCGGGTTACCTCCGCCACCAGTCGCAGTTGCAGACCGTTGGCATCATCGCTGTTTTGAACTGTGGTGGCGTAGTCGGTGCCGGCGTCATCGCCAAGGAAGATGTGAGCAATGGCGCTGATGGGAGCACTCTCCAGCCGGCGCGAAGGGGTCAGGGTCTGGCTCCAGTAGTAGCCGCTGAAATCCTTGCTGGTGGTGCCGACATCGGGGAAGTAGCGCACGTCCATGCTCACCGGCTGGTCGTCCTGGCGGGAGAGGGAGCCGTAGTGCTGCAGGCTCATCAGCTCGCGCGAGTGGGGCATGCGCCAGCTGGTGATGCCGCACAGCTGCTGGGCGTTGAGCCACTGGCGGTACTGCTCCGTGGTGCAGATGGCCTCGCCATCCGGGCAGGCGTAGTCCAGCTCCTGCTGGGTGGGGTGATAGTCGTCAAGCTCCCAGGCGAAGGTGCGGTGCAGATCCCGCGGGCTGGCGGGATCATCGAGCTTCTTCTCCCAGACCAGACCGGTGTTGAGATCTTCCACACACTCCCAGACGGGGGCGTCATCGGCCAACGGCTGCCCCTTGCCGTCGAGCTTGCGATAGCGCAGCGGCGCCTTGTTGAGGCTGGCCTCCTGCCCCGGGTGGTCGGCGGGTTCCTGGGTGAGCAGGTAGTCGACCCCGTCCGTGTAGGTGGTGACGCCACTGCCGGTGATCAGTGGATGGGAGTGCTGTTGCAGCAGCCGGGCACTGACGCGCTCCTGCTGGCTGGCCAGCTCGCCGTGCAGGGCAAAGTGGCCAGCCAGCTCGGGCAGCAGGCTGCCGATGGCAGGCCACACCAGCATATGCAGGGTGGCGGTGGAGAAGCCCTCCTGGGCCTTCAGATCGGTCTCGACGACCGACTGCAGCAGCTGGCCCAGCGCCAGGTTGAAGTCGCTCAGCCGGGAGAGGGCGGCCAGATCCTGACCCGGTTGCAGCGGCGCCAGCGCACTGAGCAGCTCGCCGAGGGCTTGCCTGGGGGGCTGCCCCTCGGCGATGCGGTATTGCAGCAGGGTGCTGAGCGGGCTGGGGGTCAGGTGCTGATCATCGAGCCGGGCGGCGGGATGCAGCAGCACGGGGGCGGCCGGGTTGCTTGGCAAGAACAGCAAGGTGCTGGTCAACAGGGCCGGGGCGCTGCCGCTCAGCCGGTGAGTACCGGCCGCGCCGCTGACACTGGGCTCCCCCTCATCACAAGATGCATTCTGGTTGAGGTTGACGCACAGGGTGCCGGCTTCGGGCAGGGTCACGGTCAGGCTGTAGTCGGGGACCGCCAGCGGCGCCTCGTCCGAGCCGCCACCGCCACAGGCGGTGAGCAGGGGGGCCAGCAGGCAGGCCAGGCGGGAGTAATGTGGTGTCATCTCTAGTCCTTGGGGAGGGGGCCTTGGCCCCCTCTTCTTATATATGGATGGGGTGGATTCAGGTGCGCTGGCGCAGGCGGCGCCAGAGTGCCAGCGGTAGCAACCAGAGCAGGTTGGCTGCCCCGCCGCCGCTGCCGTCGTCCACCTGGAAGTGGATGATGCCGTCATCGGGTGGAGTGACCGGCTTGCTGCACTGGGCGCCGGTGCGCTGGCTGATGCTCCAGCCGTTGATGCGGCCCCGATTGCCGGGCTTGCTGTCCACTATCTCCAGCGTCCAGCGACCGGCCAGCGGCTCGCCTTCCAGTGCGCTGAAGGGCTGCAGGGGCAGCAGCTCGGTGGGGAAGACCCCCTTGAGGCGCGGCAGCGGGCTGTAGCCCTTGTCCCAGATCTGGATGCGGGTGCCGGAGGGGGAGTTGAGCCAGATTTCCAGCTCATCGAGCGCCGGGTGTTGCAGATCCAGGTTCAGCTGCAGCCGATCGCTCACCCTGGCCTCGCTGCTCTCTATCAGCAGGCTGGTTTCGCTGAGGCCACGCACCTCGTCGCTGATGGCATCGCTCAAGGTGAGCGGCTGACCACTGGCGCGGCTGACGATGGGGGCGCCGATGGGCAGGGTCAGCGACTGTTGCCACTGGCGTTCGGTCGGACTGGTGCCGCTCATGGCGAGGCTGACCGGCAGCGCCACCTCGTCGCCACAGGCGAGCGGGCTCTGGGCCAGCAGGCGCAGGGTGGTGGTCATGCTGGCACCCGCCGCGAGGGTCGCCGGTTGCCAGCTGTAAGGATCGGCCTGCAGCCCGCTTGGCAGCTGGAGGGCCAGCTCGTTCAGGGTCACCGGCGCCTTGCCCTGGTTGGTGAGGGTCAGCTGCACCGACTGGCGCTGCCCCAGCTCGATGACGCTACCCTCTGCCAGGCCGACATTGACCGGTGCCTGTAGCAGGCCGTGCTGGCGGAACGCCTGCTCCAGCAGCTTGGCATAGGGGCGCGCCGGGTAGAGCCGGGCGGCTGTATCCACAGTGATGCGGGCCAGCTGCGGCATGCGGATGGCCGGGCCAAGACCGAAGTGGGACTCGATGATCAGGCGGTCAAACTCGTCCCGCGCTCCTTCGCCCTGCTCGGCAACCGCGGCCAGCAGCGCCTGGAACAGCGGGGTGCCCCACAGCTGGTCGCCATTGCTGCCGTTGATGGTGCGGTGGGCCGGGTAGTTGTAATCCGGGTGGTAGCGGGCACGCAGATCGTCCAGCTGACGCGGGGTGCGGTCGGTGAAGCGGGCATCCCAGTTGAACACCATGGCGGGTTCAAACTGGCGGCCGGCTTCGCTGCGTTGGCGGTGGCTGGCCGCCAGGTAGTCGCTGAAACCCTCGCCGATGGCGCCCCAGTCCGCCTCGTCCCCCAGATCCGGCACTATGTGATGCTGCACCGCGTGGCCGAACTCGTGCCAGATCACCATGGGATCCTCGGCATCGGGCACGCCGCTGCGACCCAGCTCCAGCCGGCGTTCGAACGGATCGTAGAGGGAGTTGTCCTGATAGCCGGCCTCGGTGTCGATGTCGAGTGCCCCCGGAATAAGGTCGCTAAAGCCGAGGCGCTTGAGGTGACGCTGGGCCAGATCCAGGTGGTAGTAGGCGTTGATGTCGGCAAAGCCGCGATCATCGCGGGTCAGGCGAAACCCCTGCGGGCTGTCGGCGCTGAAGGGGGCGGTATCCGGCTCCATGGCATCCACCACCCGGGCGTGGGGGCCGCTCAGCAGATAGCGTCCGCCCGCCAGGGTGACCGGCAGCGGTACCTTGTCCTGATAGGCGGCGTCTGCCAGTTGCAGGGATTCGTGCCACACCAGACCGGCGTCGCGCAGCTGGGTACGGGGATCCGGATCGAATACCCGAGCCTCCAGCTGGGTGTCGCCGGCGTCGGCGGTGCGGCTGGCCCGGGTGGTGGCCGCATCCATCCAGCGGCCGAGCTCGCGGCTGCCGTCGCAGCTGGCGAAGAGCTGCACCTGGCTGGCCTTGGCGTTGCCCGCCTGATGCTCGCGTACTCGCTGGCGCAGGGCCGGCACCAGGGTGTCGCCGTCGCGCCAGTACCAGGCCTCGACCGGACCAAGGGGGTCGATCTCGCTGCCGCCATCGCGCAGTTGATCCAGCAGGGGATCCAGATTGCCGGCGGCATCGCAGCCGGGTTCGCGGCTATTCAGCGGCCGGCTGTTGTGATAGATGCGCCAGGGCTTGCCGGCCTTGTCGACGCTGACGGCGGCCTGGATGGTGGCCACCGGCAGGCCGTTGACCAGCTGGCGGAAGCTGTAGTGATGGCCGAGCAGGCTGGCCCTGTCGTAGTCGGGGGCGAGCGTCACGCCGAGACGCTGTTCGAGCCACTGCTGCGGCGTCGTGGTCAGCGGTTGTTCATCGACAAACTGCAGCTCGGCCGCCAGCAGTGGCTGGGAGAGCAGGGTTGCCGCCAGCCAGAGGGCCAGGGAAGAGGGTTTCATGGTTTACTCCAACACAAAAATGAGAAAAGGGATCACCGGCGGGCGCCCGCCAGGGTGAGCAGGAAGGCGTACTCGCGGGCCGCCTGCTGGCGCGCGTTGCCCGGGCTGGTGCGGTGGCCGCCGTCGAGGGCCGTGCTGAGCAGATAGGGGCCCGCTCCCATGCTGTGTTCCCGCAGGCGGGCCACCCACTTGAGCGGCTCCCAGTAGGGCACCTGACTGTCGTGCAGCCCGGCCGTCACATAGACGGGGGGGTAGGGGGCCGCGTGCAGGTTGTCGTAAGGGCTCAGGCGACGCATGGCGGCGTAATCGGTGGCAATGGCCGGATTGCCCCATTCGGCGTACTCCTGGCGGGTGAGCGGCAGTTCGGGATCGCTCATGGTGCCGATGAGATCGACGAAGGGCACCTGCAACACGGCCCCGGCGAAGCGGGTCGGCGCCTGGTTGAGGGCCGCCGCTACCAGCAGGCCGCCGGCGCTGCCGCCCATGGCGAACAGCCGGGCGGGGTCGATGGCGGGATCCCGGGCCAGCGCATCGGCCACGGTCAGGAAGTCGTCCACGCTGTGCTGCTTGTGGCGACCGCGTCCGGCCAGATACCACTCATCCCCCAGCATGCCGCCGCCGCGCACGTGGGCGATGGCGTAGACGAAGCCGCGATCCAGCAGGCTCAGCACCTGCGGCTGGTAGTAGGGGCGCATGGGGGTACCATAGGCGCCATAGCCGTAGAGCAGCAGCGCCTTGGGGGTGTGGATGTCCTTGCGCCACACCAGGGAGACCGGCACCTTGACGCCATCCTTGCCCACCACCCAGCGGCGCTCGCTCTGGTAGGGGGAGGGGAGGGCGGCCCGGGCGTCCGGCAGCCAGCGGCCGCTGGCGAGATCGAGCTGGCGTTGGTGCGGCGGCTCGGCCATGCCCTGACGGCGGATCAGGATCTGCCCGCTGGCGGGGTCGTGAGCGCCCTGGATCCAGGCCGTGCCGGCCCCCTCGGTCAACAGCAGGCGATGGCTGAGCCGGCCGCGGCCATCCAGCACGTCGAGCCAGTCATCCCCTTTGTGGCGATACTGCAGCACCGTGTAGTCGGCAAACAGGCGCCACTTCTCGAGGCTCCTCTGCTCGCCGGACCAGAGCGGCTGCCACTCTCCCTTGGCCACCTGGCTCAGGTCGGCCACCTGATAGAGGCCGAGGGCACCGTCCCGGTTGCTCTTGAGCAGCACCCGCTCCCCCTGGGTATCCAGGTAGTACTCGAGGCCGGCCTGACGGGCCTTGAGCAGAGCAGGTCTGCCCTCGTCCAGCAGATACTGCTCGGCGCTGTCGTGGTTGTTGCTCTGCAGCAGCAGGTGGCGCCGATCCGTGGTGCGATAGAGGCTGAGCAGCCAGGCAGGGTCCGCCTCCTGGTGGATTTGCTGCTCCTTGCCATCGCGCCAAGCCCACAGCTGCCAGGGGCGCAGGGTGCGAGGTTCGTTGGCGATGGTGTAGAGGGTCTTGCCATCCAGGCTCCAGAGCAGATCGGCGGCCCGGTGGGTCAGGGTGGCCAGGGGCTTGCCGTCGGCCAGATCGAGAAGGGTGATGCGGTAGTCCCGATCGCCCTGCAGATCTTCGGCCAGGGCCAGCCAGCGCCCGTTCGGGTGCAGGGCCCAGCCGGCGAGCTCGTAGTAGCCGCTGGCCGGTTGGCGGGCCGCCAGTCGTTGACTGGGTTCAGCCTGCTCGCCGCTGCGCTGCCACAGGCTGCCGTCGGCTTCCATCCGCCACTGGCTGCCCGCCTCGCTCAACCACTCTTGCGGCATGGGCTCGCCGCGCGCTTGCGCCTGCCACTCGGCCTGCAGAGCCTGCTCCAGTGGCCGCTGAGCGGCGAGCTGCTGCTCGGTCCAGCGGTTCTGCTCGCCCAGCAGGGCCAGCAGGGCGGGATCCTGGCGGCTGTCATCGCGCCAGCCGCCGTAGGGATCGAGCCGGGCCCGCTCCCCCGGCATCGGTAGCGGGCGGTGAGGAATAAGCGGCGCCGACGCGGCGACGGCCTGGCTCGGGGCGCCGGCAGCTGCAAGGGCGGCAGGCTGGGTGGGCGCCGGAGTGGCCAGCAGGCTGGCCAGCATCAGGAGTGCGTGCATCAGAGCCCCACGAAGGTGTAGCGCAGGCTGGCGCTCAGGGAGCGGCCCGTCTGGGTGTAGAGGCCCGCATCCGTGCCTGCTTCCAGCCCGGCGACGTCCTGATAGCGGGTGTAGCGGGTGTCGAGCAGGTTGTCGAGCTTGAGGTTGGCCTTGAGAGCGTCGGTGATCTGCCAGTCGGCGGTCAGGGCGAAGCTGAGCCAGCCTGCGGTTTTCAGGCACTCGCCCTGCTGCTGGGTCAGGCTGTTGCCACAGCTGGGCACCCGGCTCATGGCGGCGGCGTAGTCGGCCTGCAGCCCCAGGCTCCAGTCGTTGGCCTGATAGCTGAGGCGGGTGTTGCCCTCGAGCGGAGTGAGGTTGCGCGGCGATTCGCCCTGGCTGGTCTTGCCGTCGACCCAGCCCAGCTTGGTGGCCAGCTCCCATTGCGGGGTCAGCCAGTAGTTGGCGGCGACTTCGGCGCCCCAGGTCTCGGACTTGGCGACGTTGCGATATTGACGCAACATGACCCCGTCTCGCAGGCGGAAGCCCACCTGACGCCAGTCGACGAAGTTGTAGTAGCGGTTGTAGAAGAGGGCGGGCTTGATGCTCCACTCGTCCCCTTCGCCACTCACCCCCCACTCGAAGCTGTGGCTGGTCTCCTCCTTGAGATCCGGGTTGGCGATGATCTCGAACGGCGGCAGGGCAAAGTAGTGGGGGATGTTGCCGTACACCTTGTCGTAGGAGGGGGCGCTGAATCCGTTGGCGTAGCTCAGCCAGCTGCGCCACTGCTCGTTGAAGCGGTAGCTGGTGGCCAGACTCGGCGAGAGGTGCCAGCTGTGGTTGCTCTCGCCCCGACCATCCTGCGGGCTCAGCCACTGCTGATCCATGCGCAGGGTCGGGGTGAACTGCCACTGGCCCAGGGTCGCCACGTCTCCCAGCCAGATGCCGGCCCGATCGGTGCGGGCGCTGCTGAAGGGGGCGGACTGGGTGGGTTGGGGAATGCCGGCTTCCAGCATCAGCTTCTCCACCGGTCGCTCGTGCCGGGTGCGCGCCAGCTCGATGCCGTAGCTCAGCTTGTGCTCGATGGGGCCGGTGACCAGATCGCGGCGGATATCCAGCTCGCTGCCGAGCAGGTGCTCGGTGAAGGTGGCCAGCTCCCGCTCGCTGCGATAGCGGGGGTAGCCGCTCAGCTCGTCATTTTGCAGCAGGCTGCGCTTGTTGGCTGTGTTCTTGGCATAGTTGCCGTGCAGGTTCCAGGTAAAGCGGTCGGCCAGCGGGTGGCCCAGATCCTGCGCCTCCCAGCTCAGCTTGCCGCCCTGGGAGCGCTGGCTGCCGTTTTCACGATACTGGCGCACCTGCCACTTGCCGTCGGGCTGGGGAATTTCGCGCGGCCCCTGATCCCGCTTGGCGTTGTCCTCGAAGTAGTCGAACTCGAGGCGCAGCAGATGCCGTTCATTGAGGGTCAGGCTGGAGCTGGTGGAGGCGCTGAGGCCATCGAGATCCGCCGGGATGCGGCTCTGGTCGTAGTTGGCAGTCTCGTGCCCCTGCCAGCCGGAGAGGCGCAGCAGGTGGGCGCTCTCGCCCCAGCGGGCGGCGCCGGTGGCGCTCAGTTTCTGTTTGTCGCTGCTGCCGTCGTGCAGCACCTTGCTGCTGAGGTAGGCATCCTGCCCCTGCAGGTAATCTTCCGGCTGCTTGGTGGTGATGACCACGGTGCCGCCGATGGCGTCCGAGCCGTGCAGGGCGGAACCAGCCCCCTTGGCCACCTCGATCTGCTTGACGTCATCGAGATCGAAGCTGAAGCGGCCCACCTTGTCGTTGAGATCGTCGGCACCGAAGCCGTCGCTGACCCGGACCCCATCCTTGACGATCAGCACCCGGTTGCCACCGATGCCGCGGATGCTGATGTTTTGCGGCCGGCCCGCCGAGCCGGTCACCGAGACGCCGGGTTCGTTCTTGAACACGTCGGTGAGCTCGGTGGCTATCTGGCGCTCCAGATCCTCTTCGGTGATGACGGTGATGGAGCCCGAGATGTCGGACAGTTTCTGCTCGACCCGCTGACCCTTGACGATTATGGTCTCGCGCGCCTTGGGCAGGGTGGTGCCGGAGGTGTCTATCCCTGCGGGATCGCCGGCGGCCAGCGCAGTACCGGACAGCAGCATGGGCCAGTAGTGAAGTAGTGTTTTCATTTTGAGAATAATTATTATTTAAGCCTGAAGGCCGCGGATTATTGCAGAGAGGTCCAATCAGATCAACGATTGATAATCATTATCATTTTGTTTTTATGATCCTGATCGGACTGGGTTTTTGATAAAAAAGTTAGTAATGGACAGGGCCAACGTTTGCGTCGGGAGCTGATCTGGCAGGTAGGGTTGGTGATGAGGCGGGGGCGGACGAAAGCGGCTCGGCCAACGTGTTGGCAGCCCCTGCACAGACCTTGTCGGCAATAAAAAACCCGCTCGAGGAGCGGGTTTTCAAGGGATAAAAGACGGGCCTCAGGGGGCGCGGTAGAAGCGGTTCAGCTCGTTCATCACCTGGATCATAACCCCCATGTCCGGGGTGCCGTGCTTGATGGGACGGTAGCTGTTGCGCTCCAGCAGCTCGAAGTCACCCTGCTTGTTGAAGTGGGTGATGGTGTTGCCCTGATAGATGGCAAAGTCACGCTGATCCCCCGCCAGCAGCCAGTTACGCGGGCTGGTGTCGAACAGGTTGCGACCTATGCTGTAGTCCCGTGGCTGGTTGCGCACCCCAAGCATCCCCTGCATCAGGGTCGGCACCAGATCCAGGTGGCTGCTCACCGGGCTCGTCGGCAGGGTCTCGTTGCCCGGCCAGGCCAGCACGAAGGGCACCTGCACCTGATAGGGCGAGTAGTTGGTGCCATAGCCCCAGCTGTTGCTCTGGGTATCGTTGAACTCCTGGCCGTGGTTGGCGGTGACCACGACGATGGTCTGCTCGCCAATGCCCTGCTGCTGCAACTGGGTCAGCATCTGCTCCAGCAGCTGATCGGTGTAGAAAACCGAGTTCTTGTAGCGGTTCTCCAGCTTTTGCAGGTTTTCGGCCTGATAGGCGGTGGCCGGGTTGAACTTGGTGAGCTCCGGCTGGAAGGGGCCCTTGATGCCGGCCGGCAGCTGGTAGTCGCCCGGACTCGACAGATAGACCAGCGAGAACCAGGGGCGGTCAGGGGAGCGCTTGGCGAGCCACTGCTGCCAGTCGCCGACAAGCTGGGTATCGTCGGTCTGCTCGGAGACAAACACCTGCTTGCGCAGGCCGGAGAGGATGCTCTGGCGATACTGCTGGGCATCTTCCAGCGCGCCGAACAGGCCAAACTGGTAGTCCTGGCGCAGCATCTCGTCGAACAGCACCGGCGGGGTCTTGTCGTTGCGAATGTCGTCGTAGTAGTGGCCAGGCAGGCCGTAGAACAGGCTGAACATCCCCATGGCGTCATCGTTGCCGCCACTCATGTGGTTGGCAAAGTTGAGGTGTTGATCCGCATAGCGCTGCAGATTGGGCATGTTGATGTTGTTGAGCATGTCGGCCCGCAGGGAGTCAACCACTACGATCAGCAGGTTCTTGTGGGTCAGCGGGGCGTTGACGCTGAGCGGGCGCAGCGGGTAACGCAGCCGGCTCGCACTGTCGCCATCCTGGGACTCGGCCTTCTTCTCGTACTGATCCAGATCCAGCCAGCCGTGCTTGGCGAGGAAGCTCTTGGCGGTCATCGGGTAGGAGAGCGGGAAGTTGGCGCGCTGCATGGTGATGGGCTGATACAGGGTGGCATCGGCCCAGCTGTTGACCACGTGGGTCAGGATGAAACAGACCAGCAGGGCCAGCCCCACCTGATTGCCGTACTGGCGGCGCTTGCGCTTGTTGATCTTGCGCCAGACATAGGCCGACAGCAGCAGCTGCACCAGGAAGATGGTGGGCACCGCCACGAAGATGATGCTCCAGATCGAGCCCTCCTCGGTCTGGGCCTGATCCAGCAGAAGCTGCCACACCTGACCGTTGAGGTGGAACTTGAACAGCTGGAACACCTGGGTGTCGATAAGCAGCAGCACCAGCGCCAGGGTGGCGATGATGGCGGAGATGAAGCGCAATGGTTTCTCCCTGGGCAGCACGAAGCTCAGGGGGAAGATCGTCAACAGGTAGGTGACAAAGCTCAGAAACGAGAAGTGACCGATCCAGCTGATGATGAGATAGGTCACGCCGAGCGTGGTCGACGGCCAGCTGATCGCCCCCAGATAACGGGTGGCGATCAGCATGGCCAGAATGATGTTGAAGAAGGAGAACCAATGCCCCCAGGTGATCAGGCGAGAGACATTATCACGATAGGGGTTGCCGGTTTCGACCATAGTGATCCATCTGCTTGAAAAACATCAAAGAATGCGAAGAGACTCAATGAGCATCGTGGCGATGATCGACCGAGGCGGTGAGCGCCTGGATGAATTTCTCGGTGATCGCCTGACGCTGGGCCGGGGCCATGCCATTGATGATGTTGGTGGTCAGGTTGCCGAGCACCATCAGACTGAGGTCCACCGGCGCCTTGTGCTTCTCCAGGGCGGTGATCAGGTCGTTCATCAGGGCGTCAAACTGCTCGTTATTGTACTTTGATACGATGGGCATAATCTTGGGTTCATCTCGGTTCAAAGCGCCTTATAATACTTCACCCTTTCGGCTAACACTATGGCTTTGTGACATGAGTCTCGATATCGACAAGATCATTCTTCACTCCCTGCGCCAGGGCGGCGATGGTCAACCTCACGCCGACACCCGCAGCCAGCTTCTGCCTGCCGATGAGGCGGTACAGGGGCTGATGGCGGAGCTGCACCGCATTTACAACGGCAAGGGGGGCAAGGGCTTCGGCTTCTTCGCCGACCCCGAGGCCGCCGTCGCCGAGCTGGCGGAGGGGGAGGATGCCCCCAAGCAGCCCTCTCCCCTGTTTCGCATCGCGCTGGAAAAGCTGCTGGACGAGCAGCTCGAATTCGTTCCCTTCTCGGTGGAGATGACCCAGCTGCTGGTCAAGCAGCTGGTGGAGCACGCCCTCGACGAGCAGGGGGTGCTGCTGTTTGCCAAATACAACTACGTGGGTGTGGATTATCTGATGATCGCCCTGCTGGAGGGCAA
The DNA here is from genome assembly GCF_019047325.1 of Aeromonas sp. FDAARGOS 1403. Classification (NCBI taxonomy): domain Bacteria; kingdom Pseudomonadati; phylum Pseudomonadota; class Gammaproteobacteria; order Aeromonadales; family Aeromonadaceae; genus Aeromonas; species Aeromonas sp. FDAARGOS 1403. The sequence continues at coordinate 2,746,077 of NZ_CP077249.1, forward strand.
GGAGAGCGTCACCGTCAGCGAGGCGCTGGAGCTGCGCCATATCCAGTATCTGGATATCGGCAAATTGAACCTGGTGGCCCGCATCGATCTCACCGAATGGAAAACCCAGGCTGATTCGCGCCGTTACATCACCTTCAGCAAGGGCCGGGTCGGTCGCAAGCTGGGTGATTTTTTTATGGATCTGCTGGGTGCCCGCGAGGGGATGGATGCCAAGATCCAGAACAAGGGGCTGCTGCAGGCGGTGGACGACTATTGCGACAGCCGCCAGCTCGAACCGGCCGAGCGCAACGACTACAAGAAACAGGTCTTCAAATATTGCACCGAGCAGGCCAGCGCCGGTGAAGAGATCGAGATCAGGGAGCTGTCGGCAGAGCTCTCGTCAAAAGAAGCAGGGGAGGGCGACCTCGATTTTTACAGCTTCATCGGTCAGGAGTACGAGCTGGAAGAGCGCTTCCCGGCCGATCGCTCCACCCTGCGCGGGCTAACCAAGTTCGTCGGCTCCGGTGGCGGGCTGACGTTGAGCTTCGAGCAGAAGCTGCTCAACAGCCGGATTTTCTACGATCCCCAGACCGATACCCTGACCATCAAGGGGGTGCCGCCCAACCTCAAGGATCAGCTGTTGCGCCAGTCGTAATGTGATCTGCTTTCCACTTTTGGCAAAAAGACACCGTAGCCTGCTGCGGTGTCTTTTTATTTAACGGGGTAGGTGGCAGCGAAACCAACTCGGTGATTTGTTAACAAATTAAACAGAATAATCCCTGTGAAAGGGTTTTCAATGAGGTGAAAACCCTTTCATTCATGTTTATTTATTTCTCTTTGGTAATTTAATTTCTTAATTTGGCGATAAATATGCCAATAAATGGCGTTAACCCCCTGAAATAAGAAAATGTTTTCAGAACTTTCCGGAAGAAAATACGTAATTGCGTTTCAAAAATGCGAGTTGCGTCATGTGAGGCGGTAACGGCTTGGGATAATATTCATCTCGCACACAATGCTCTTGCAGCGCGGAACTAATACAAGGAAAGGCTCATGAAAAAGAAATTGCTGTCATCCCTGATCGGTCTGGCTACTCTGGGTGTGGCTTGCTCTGCCACTGCCGCCATTGACGAAGGCCAACTGACCATCTGGATCAACGGTGACAAGGGATACAATGGTCTGGCCGAAGTAGGTAAGAAATTTGAAGCCGAAACCGGCATCAAGGTGACGGTTGCTCACCCTGATCAGGTGGAAGTGAAATTCCAGCAAGCCGCTGCCACCGGCAACGGCCCGGACATCTTCTTCTGGGCTCACGACCGTTACGGTGAGTGGGTCAAGGCCGGTCTGCTGGTCCCCGTGACCCCGAATGCCGCCACCAAAGCCAAGTTTGAACAGTTCGCCTGGGATGCCATGACCGTTGATGGCAAGACCTACGGTTATCCGGTTGCCGTCGAAGCCGTCAGCCTGATCTACAACAAGGATCTGCTGCCGGAGCCGCCGAAGACCTTCGAAGAGATCGCCAAGATTGACGAGACCCTGAAGAAGAGCGGCAAGCGCGCCATCATGTGGGCCTATGACACCCCCTACTTCAGCTACCCGCTGGTGGCTGCCAACGGTGGCTACGCCTTCAAGAAGACCGCTACCGGTTATGACGTGAAAGACACCGGCGTGAACAACGCGGGTGCCAAGGCCGGTGTCGGCTACATCTCCGAGATGATCAAGTCCGGTCACCTGGAAAAAGGCATCGACTACGGTGTGATGGACGCCAAGTTCAACAAGGGCGAAGTGGCCATGATGATCAACGGTCCCTGGGCCTGGAGCAACCTGGACAAGAGCGGCATCAAGTACGGCGTCGCCTCCCTGCCGACCCTGAAGGGTAAACCGGCCAAGGCCTTCGTCGGCGTGCTGGGTGCCACCATCAACGCCGCCAGCCCGAACAAGGATCTGGCCATCGAGTTCCTGGAAAACTACCTGCTGACCGACGCCGGTCTGGCTCCGGTCAACGCCGACAAGCCGCTGGGCGCCGTGGCGCTGAAGTCCTTCCAGAAGACCCTGGAAGCGGATCCGCACATCAAGGCCACCATGGTGAACGCCCAGAATGGCGAGCCGATGCCGTCCGTGCCTGAAATGAGCCGTTTCTGGTCCTCCTTCGAAACTGCCCTCAAGAACGTGACCTCCGGCCGTCAGAGCGTTGACGAAGCCCTGGATACCGCTGCCAAGCGTATCGTTCAGTAAGCACGCACTACCCGGGAGGCCGCAACGGCCTCCCACTCTCTCAAATCTCTCTTGGCGTTATAAAGGTTAATTGGCATGGAAGTAGTACCTTCTATCGAATCCTATGCCGGTCCGAAGGATAAGCACACCTGGCTTAAGTGGACCATTGCTGCCCTGGTAGCCATCCTCAACGGTTATGCAGCCGTGATGATGTACGCCAGCGGTGAGTGGGTATTCGCTCTGCTTGATCTGGTGGTGGTCTCCGTCGGTCTGTATGTCTTCATGAACAAGAAGACCTATGCCCACCGCTATATCTTCCCCGGTGTGGCTGGCATGGTTGTTTTTATCATCTTCCCTCTTGCCTACACGATCGGCATCGCCTTCACCAACTATTCGGGATCCAACCTGCTCTCCATCGAGCAGGCGCGGGATTACCATCTGAAAAAAACCTATAAGGTGGCGGGCGGTGAATTCGATTTCACCCTCCTGGGTGGTGAGAACAATCAGTTTCAGCTGCTGCTGAAACAGGACGACCAATCCTTTATCAGTCAACCCGTTACCCTGATGAACAACAAGGCCCGTGAACTGGCTGTCCGCGAGGGCAGGGTTCATGACAAGGTACAAGTTGTTCAGCTGCAACCCCTGGCCGGTGAGGCCGTGGACCAGGTGGCGCCCATCCGGGCCATCGTCGATCACCGCACCCATCTGAGCGCACTCGATCTGGTGCTGCCGGATGGCGGAACCCACCTGACCCTGAGCAGCCTGCGCAAGTTCGCCGCCCAGAAGCAGCAGTACACTCGTCTGCTGGACGGTGCCGTGCTCAAGTCCGGGGTGGTGATCAAAGACAGCAACCTGCTGCGTGACAATCAGAGCGGCGAGCTGATGCTGCCCAACGGCGACACCGGCTTCTATCAATACATCGACGAGCAGGGCCAGTTTGTCGGCAAGAGCGTGGCGCCCGGTTTCGTGGTGAGCGTGGGCTGGAAGAACTTCGCCCGCATCGTCACCGATCCGGGTATCCAGGCGCCGTTCCTGCAGATCTTCGTCTGGACCGTGATCTTCTCCGCCTGTTCGGTGGGCTTCACCCTGGCCATCGGCATGGTGCTGGCCTGTCTGGTGCAGTGGGAGTCTCTCAAGGGGCGCGGTTTCTACCGGGTCATGCTGATCCTGCCCTATGCCATCCCGGCGTTCATCTCCATCCTGGTGTTCAAGGGCTTGTTCAACCAGAACTTCGGCGAGATCAACCTGTTCCTGGAAGCGGCGTTCGGCATCAAGCCGGACTGGTATACCAACCCCTTCCTGGCCAAGGTGATGATCCTCATCGTCAACACCTGGCTTGGCTACCCCTACATGATGATCCTCTGCATGGGCCTGCTCAAAGCCATTCCGGAAGATCTCTATGAGGCGTCCGCCATGGACGGTGCCGGTCCGGTGCAGAACTTCTTCAAGATCACAGTACCGCTCCTGATGAAGCCGCTGACGCCCCTGTTGATTGCCTCGTTCGCGTTCAACTTCAACAACTTCGTGCTTATCCAGTTGTTGACCAACGGGGCGCCGGACATCATTGGCGCCAGCACTCCGGCCGGTACCACCGACCTGCTGGTGAGCTACACCTACCGGATCGCGTTCCAGGGCTCGGGTGGTCAGGACTACGGTCTGGCCAGTGCTATCGCCACCGCCATCTTCCTCATCGTGGGTGCGCTGGCCTTGCTCAACCTGAAATTGTCCAAAGCCGACAAGCAACTGTAAGGAGGCTTCAACATGGCAATCGTACAACCCAAATCAGTCAAATACCGGGTGTGGGCAACCCACCTGGTGATGTGGGGCTTCCTGGCACTGATCATCTTCCCGCTGATCATGGTCATCGCCATCTCGTTTAGAAACGGCAACTTCGCGGTAGGGGAGATCATCCCCTCCAACCCAACCCTGGATCACTGGAAGCTGGCGCTGGGCATGTCCATCACCAACGCCGACGGCAGCATCACGCCGCCGCCGTTCCCGGTGCTGACCTGGTTGTGGAACTCCATCAAGATCGCGGGCATCACCGCCCTGATGATAGTGGTGCTCTCCACTACCTGTGCCTACGCCTTCGCCCGCCTGCGGTTCCGTGGCAAGTCCACCATCCTGCAGGGCATGCTGATCTTCCAGATGTTCCCGGCGGTGCTGGCACTGGTGGCCATCTATGCGCTGTTCAACAAGATTGGTGACTACATCCCCTGGCTGGGTCTCAACACCCACGGCGGCCTGATCCTAGCCTACATGGGCGGCATCGCCCTGCACGTCTGGACCATCAAGGGCTACTTCGAGACCATCGACTCCTCCCTGGAAGAGGCGGCGGCCATCGACGGTGCCACCCCGTGGCAGGCATTCCGGTTGATCCTGCTGCCGCTGTCGGTGCCCATCCTGGCGGTGGTGTTCATCCTGGCCTTCATCGGTTCCATCACCGAGGTGCCCATGGCCTCCATCCTGCTGCAGGATGTGAACAATCTGACCCTGGCGGTCGGGGCCCAGCAGTACCTCTATCCGCAGAACTACCTGTGGGGTGACTTCGCCGCGGCCGCCGTGCTGTCGGGCTTCCCCATCACGGTCGTCTTCCTGCTCGCCCAGCGCTGGCTGGTGGGTGGTCTCACTGCCGGCGGCGTGAAAGGTTAACGGTTCATGGCCGGGGGAGCCGACTCCCCCCGCCATCACGATTTGCAAAGATTCAAGAGCGGAGCTCGACATGGCTGAAGTAGTACTCAACAACGTTCGCAAAAATTACGACCCGGCTGTCCACAAGGACACCCTGCGCAATATCAACCTGGCCATCAAGGAAGGGGAGTTCATCGTCTTCGTCGGCCCGTCCGGTTGCGGCAAGTCCACCTTGCTGCGGATGATCGCCGGTCTGGAAGACATCACCAGCGGCGAGCTGACCATCGGTGGGCGCTACATGAACGACGTGCCGCCAGTGGAGCGCAACGTGGGCATGGTGTTCCAGTCCTACGCCCTCTACCCGCACATGAACATCTACGAGAACATGGCCTTCGGCCTCAAGCTCAAGAAGATGGACAAGGAGAACATCCACAAGCGGGTGATGCGCGCCGCCGAGATCCTGGGTCTCGAGCCGCTGCTGGACCGCAAGCCCAAGGCGCTCTCCGGCGGTCAGCGCCAGCGGGTCGCCATCGGTCGCTCCATCGTCCAGCAGCCGCAGGTGTTCCTGTTTGACGAGCCGCTGTCGAACCTCGACGCCGCCCTGCGGGTCAAGATGCGCATCGAGATCGCCAAGCTGCACAAGGAGCTCAACTCCACCATCATCTACGTGACCCACGACCAGGTGGAGGCCATGACCCTGGCCAACCGCATCGTGGTACTGAGCCCGCTCAAGGCGGATGCGACCACCAACCTGGAACAGTTCGGCACCCCGCTCGAGCTCTACCACAACCCGGACAACAAGTTCGTGGCGGGCTTCATCGGTTCCCCCAAGATGAACTTCCTGGCGGGCGAGCTGGTGGAGATTGGCGAGCAGGAGTGCCTGGTCAAGCTGACCACGGGCGATAGCGTGCGGGTGCGGGTCGATGCCCGCCGCGGCGCGGTTGGCGACAAGGTGGAGCTGGGCATTCGTCCCGAGCACCTGGTGCCGCTCGATCACGCCCATGCCGACAGCCGCGTGAGCGGGGTGGTGCAGGTGGCTGAACACCTGGGGGCCGAATCCTTCGTCTACATGGACGTGGCGGGCCACGACTTCACCGTCAAGGCGAGCTCCGACGTGGACGTGGCCACCGGCCAGCAGTACAGCGTCGGCATTCCGGCCGAGGCCTGCTACCTGTTCGATGCCAAGGAGCAAGCCTTCCCGCGCACGGCCAAATACATCCGCACCTGACAAGGGGCGGCTGCCGAGGTTTCCTTTTCTTTATATTCAATGCCTTTTTGCCGGTCGCAAGACCGGCTTTTTATTGCCTGCCGTTTGGCGAGCACGGCAGGCGAGGTGGCAGTGCTCAGGCCTCGAGCGCGGCGGTAATGTCCGGCACGAAGTGCTGGCTGGTGAGCGGCGGGCGCTCGTAACCCTCGGTGTTGATGGGGGGCAGGGTGATGGGCTCGTAGTGGATCGCCTCGTAGGGCACCTTGCCCAGCAGGTGAGAGATGCAGTTGAGGCGGGCTCGGCGCTTGTCGTCCGCCTCCACCACGAACCAGGGGCAATCCTCGGTGTCGGTGTAGGTAAACATGTCGTCCTTGGCGCGGGAGTACTCCACCCAGCGGGAGCGGGACTGCAGATCCATCGGGCTGAACTTCCAGCGTTTGATGGGGGTGTTGATCCGCTCCTTGAAGCGCTTCTCCTGCTCCTCGTCGCTGACCGAGAACCAGTACTTGATGAGGGTGATCCCTGAGCGAGTCAGCATCCGCTCGAACTCGGGGCAGGCGCGCAGAAACTCGCGATACTCGTTGTCGCTGCAAAAGCCCATCACCCGCTCGACCCCGGCCCGGTTGTACCAGGAGCGGTCGAACAGCACCATCTCGCCGGCGGCGGGCAGGTGGGTCACGTAGCGCTGAAAGTACCACTGGGAGCGCTCCCGGTCAGAGGGCGCTGGCAGGGCGGTGACCCGGCAGACCCGGGGGTTGAGTGGCTCGGTGATCGCCTTGATCACGCCCCCCTTGCCGGCGGCGTCGCGCCCCTCGAACAGCACCACCACCTTCAGCCCCTCCTGCTTGACCCACTCCTGCAGCTTGACCAGCTCCTCCTGCAGATGGGCCAGGTGGTGCTCGTAGGTCTTCTTGTTCAGGCGCGGGCGCTTCTTGCTCTTGTCCTTCGGCATAATTGTCTCCTTATTGAGTCCTTTCCAGATTGCACCAGGCGGGCGTCACTGCCAAGGGGGTCGTGTTACACTGCCGCCTCACGAGCCGCCGGCAGGCAATAGAAAAAACATGACGCCAGTGATGGCGATTTGCACTGCCGTCTCATCACCGGCTGTTGGCAACAGGAGAAAACATGAAGCAAGTTATGGAGATAGCAGGCCGCCAGATGGCCTATCTGGACGAGGGGCAGGGCCCGGTCGTGCTGTTTGGTCACAGCTACCTGTGGGACAGCGCCATGTGGGCGCCCCAGGTGGAGGCCCTCAAGGGGCAGTACCGTTGCATAGTGCCCGAGCTATGGGGCCACGGTGATTCCGATGCGCTGCCAGAGGGGGGCTGCACCCTGGCGACCCTGGCCCGCGACCAGCTGGCCCTGCTCGATGCGCTCGGCATCGACGAGTTCGTGCTGGTGGGTCTCTCCATCGGCGGCATGTGGGGCGTGGAGCTGGCGCGCATGGTGCCTGCGCGCCTCAAGGGGCTGGTGTTGATGGACAGCTTCGTCGGCCTTGAGCCCCAGATCACCTGCGAGCGCTACCTCGGCATGCTGGCCATGATCGAGCAGCTTGGCACCATCCCGGCTCCCATCGTCGAGCAGGTGGCGCCGCTGTTCTTTGCCGATCAGCCGGATGCCAATCTGATGAGCGGTTTCAAGGCGCGCCTCGCCGCCTGGCCGGCCGACAAGGTGGCCGCCATGGTGGCGGTGGGTCGCAGCTTCGTGACCCGCGAAGATCGCATCGAGTGGCTTGAAGAGATGAGGCTGCCCGCGCTGGTGATGACGGGTTGCCAGGACAAGGCCCGCCCTGTGCTGGAAGGCTACCTGATGGCCGAGGTGCTGGGCTGCCCGTTCAAGGAGATCCCGGCGGCCGGCCACATCGCCTCGCTGGAGAACCCCGCCTTCGTCAACGACGCGCTGGCCGAGTTTCTGGCCCGCCTGTGACAGTGTTCTCTGCCGGATAACAAGAAAAGGAGCCATGGGCTCCTTTTCTCTTTGGTGCGGGTGTGGTCTGGGCGTTACCAGATATAGCCGAGCCCCAGCCCGGCATAGAGTTCCCCCTGATGCTGGACGAGGGGGCTGTCCGCGATGTCGCCGTCATAGCGCTCGTAGTTGATGCCAAAGCCGCCGATCCAGTTGGCGTTGAAGCGATAGCTGCCGATGAGGGAGACCATGGGGGAGAGGGTGGTGCCGGTGTTCCACGCCGGCCTGTCCGCCCTCGCTTCGTCTTGCGAGACACCGCCGAAGTAGTAGTTGGCCAGGTTGTGGCTGCGCAGCATGACGCCGGCCCCCGGCATCAGCAGCAGCGGGCCGCGAATGATGGGGAAGTTGGCCCACAGCATCAGCTCCTGGCCATTGCTGGTGCCGGTCACGTCGCTGGTGGCCCGCACGCTCCAGAGGGCATAGGGGGTGATGAGATCGGCCCCGATCCCGGCTTCGAACTCACCTTTGCGCTTGTCGAGGCCGTGCAGGAAGGGATCATCGTCCGGATCCAGATTGCCAAAGCGCATCCGGCCGAAGGCGTAGGTGGAGAGGCCGCCATTGCGGCTCAGGTAGTAGCGGGCCCGATCCCCCAGGTACATGAGGTTGTCGCCAAAGTAGAGGGCACCCGGGATCGGCAGCAGGGTGTCATCCTGGTGCTGGTAGCGGGCCTGACCGCCGATGACGGCCCCGCCCAGCACCAACCCCTTGGGAATGGGGCTGTCGGGGCTGTCGCTGGAGAAGGCGCTGAGCGCCCCGATATCGAGATCGGCCCGGGCCGGCAGGGTGGTCAGGAGCAGGGCCGCCAGCCCCGTCCGTGTGAGCATTTGCAATATCTTCATGGACACTCCGTTGTCATCGATGGCCAGGCACGACTATCGCATTATTTGGGCACGGCGGGCAGCTCTTCGCGCTTGGGCCAGGCATTGAGCACCGCCTTGACCAGGGTGGCGAGGGGGATGGCGAAGAAGACCCCCCAGAAGCCCCACAGGCCGCCAAACACCAGCACGGCAACGATGATGGCCACCGGATGCAGGTTGACCGCCTCGGAGAAGAGCAGAGGAACCAGCAGATTACCGTCGAGGGCCTGGATCACCAGATAGGCCACCATCAGCCAGGTGAACTCGGGGGTCAGCCCCCACTGGAACAGGGCCACCATGGCTACCGGCACCGTCACCGCGGCGGCACCTATGTAGGGGATCAGCACCGAGAAGCCCACCGCCACCGCCAGCAGCGCCGAGTAGCGCAGCCCCATCAGGGCGAATGGGATATAGGTCGCCACCCCGACGATGAGGATCTCGATCACCTTGCCGCGGATGTAGTTGAGGATCTGCTCGTTCATCTCCACCCAGACCCGGTTGACCAGGGTGCGGTTGCGCGGCAGGAAGCGGCGCAGCCCCCCCATCAATATCTCTTTGTCCTTGAGCATGAAGAACACCATCAAGGGCACCAGGATGGCGTAGATGAGGATGGCCACCACGTTGATGAGGGAGCCGAGGGAGGCGGTCACCAGCTGCTCGCCCCCGCTCAGGATACGCTGGCGCATGTTGTCGATGACGGTCTCCACCAGGCTGACATCGACCAGCTCGGGGTACTGCTCCGGCAGGGTGCGCACATAGTCCTGGGCATGGGAGAGCATGGCCGGGGACTCCTTGGCCAGGTTCAGCCCCTGGCTTGCCAGGGTCGGGATGAGGCCGAGAAACGCCATGGCGGTGAGGGCGATGAACAGCAGCAGGATGAGGCTGGTGGCCAGGGTGCGGGAGAGTCCGGCCCGCTGCAGCCGGCTCACCGGCCACTCCAGCAGGTAGGCCATCACCAGCGCGACCAACAGTGGCGCCAGCAGATCGCCAAACAGCCAGAGCACGGCGAAACAGGCCGCCAGCAGCAGAAACAGGGTGACGGCATCGGGATCGGAGAAGCGGGTCTGATACCAGCGCTTGATGACTTCTAACATGGCGACATCCTTTACGTTACTGGGGCTGGCTGTGGTGCCTGGCCCCGACCACCAACTGCAAAGAGAGGGTATTGTCCGGCGCTTCCTGCAAGGTGAAGGGGTGACCCTGGCGCTGCAGATAGGCGGGAATGTCCTGCCGGGAGCCGGCATCGGCCAGCCGGATGGCGAGGGCTTGACCGGTTTTGGCCTGGCGCAACCAGAGCTTGAGCCGGATCAGCGGCTCGGGGCAACGCCAGGGGGTCAGGTCGAGGTATTCCATGGAGGCTCCATCGCGCGTGATGGCGGCTATTATGGCCGTGATGAGAGCGCGAAACAACGCTTGTAGCCCTTGATGGGCAAGGGTATTCTGCCGGTGTCCCGGTAGGGTCTGATTGGAGATAGAGATAACGTGGCACGCTTTTCCCCCCTGATGGCATCGCTCCCCCTGCTGGCTTCCCTGATGGGCGCCACTTTCCATGCCCAGGCCAGCAACCAGCTTCCCGACATCGGCACCGCCGGGGTGGCCGCCCTGCCCATCGAGCAGGAGGTGCGCTACGGCAACGCCTTCATGCGCTTTGCCCGGGCCGGCTTGCCGATCATCGATGATCCCGTGTTGAGCCAGTACATCGACGATCTGGGACAGCGGCTGCTCTCCAACGCCGACGGGGTGCGCTTCCCGTTCACCTTCTTCCTCATCAACGACCCCAGCATCAACGCGGCCGCCTTCCTCGGCGGGCGGGTCAAGGTGCACACCGGCCTGTTTCTCTATGCCGACAGCGAGAGCGAGCTCGCCTCGGTACTGGCCCACGAAATCACCCACGTGACCCAGCGCCACATCGCCCGCTATATGGAAGCGCAGGCGAGCAGCTCCGCCATGACCCTGGCCGGCCTGGTGGGTTCCATTGCGCTGGCGGTGATCAACCCCACCGCGGGGATCGCCGCGCTGCAGACCACGCTGGGTCTCTCCATGCAGTCGGCCATCAACTACACCCGCGACAACGAATACGAAGCGGATCGGATCGGCATGAAAACGCTGTATGACGCCGGTTTCGATCCCATGGGCATGGCCAACTTCTTCCAAAAGCTGGCGGCCGAGTATCGCTACGCCAGCAAGCCGCCTGAAATGCTGCTGACTCACCCGCTGCCGGAGACCCGGATCAGCGAGGCGCGCGCCCGGGCGGGCAGTTATGGCCGTCGCAATCTGCCGCCGAGCCTCGACTTCTGGCTGGCCAAGGTGCGCATCCAGGTGCGTTTTGGCACCGAGAGCCCGCAGGCCCTGCTCACCTATTTCGACAACCGGTTGCAGAAGGGGGACTACCCTCTCAAGGATGCGGCCATCTACGGCAAGGCGCTGGCGCTGCTGCAGCTCAAGCGCACCGACGAGGCTGACGCCCTGATGCAGGAGCTGGCGACTCGCCACCCGGAAGATCTGTTCGTGGTGGATGCCCTCACCGACATCGACTTGGCCAAGGGGCGCAGCGCCCAGGCCATCGCCCGGCTCGAGAAATTCCGCACCCGCATGCCGGACAACGAGGTGGTGGTGGTGAACCTCGGCAACGCCTACCTGGAAGGGGGCAACTACAAGAAGTCCATCGCCATTCTCGACCCCTATGCCCGCGAGCACGAAGAGAACAACCTGGCCTGGAGCCTGCTCTCCGATGCCTATCGCAAGGCGGGCAGGATGACCGAGCTGCACATGGCGCGCGCCGAGATGCTCTCCCTGCGCGGTGACTACCAGGCGGCCATCGACGAACTGATCGTGGCGCGCGGCACCACCAACGACAAGTTGACCTTGGCAAGGCTTGAGGCACGGATCACCGAGCTGGAGCGGGCCAAGAAGGATCTCGACAGCCTCAAGGGCTGACAGGCCAGCGGCTTTCACCCACAACAAGGGCGCACCTCGGTGCGCCCTTGTTGTTTTATGATGACAAAGAGAATGGCGGGAACGCCAGCCGACTGGCTTTTTCGCAAGGGTTTGGGCGCTCAGTGGCCAGCCGGCTTGACGGAGGTCCTGAGGGCCTCTACCCGCGATGGGGTGAGCTCCCCCACCAGGCTCTGCAGGAGGTTTCCTTTGCCATCGAGCAGATAGCTGGTGGGCAGCCCGGCGGGGCGAGGGAAGGGGAGGCTCGCCTCCTGCCGGGGGACGAGCAGCGGCACCCTGATGTGGTACTGCCCGGCCAGTTTGCGAAGCTCGGCCGGTGTGGTCGGGTCGTAGTTGACCATCACCACGGCGATCTCTCCCTCCTGCGCCAGCGCCTCCAGCAGCGGCAGCTCCCGCAGGCAAGGGGCGCACCAGAGGGCGAAGTAGTTGACCAACAGCGGCTTGCCGGCAAAGTCGGCCAGGGCCACCGGCAGGTTCTTGCTGTCGGTGAACTGGGGGGCCGGGCTGCAGGCCGTCAGCAGGCCAGCCACAATCAGCCAACAAATTCGTTTCAATTCCTGCACTCTCGCGCTTACCCTGACCATCAGTTTCCCCTACAATAGCGCCGTTTCTTGTCCCATCTTGCGATTAATCAGGGAGTTATCATGAGCGAGACCCAAATCTACCACAATCCGCGCTGCTCCAAGAGCCGTGAAACCCTGGCCTTGCTGGAACAGCACGGGATCGCCCCGAATGTGGTGCTCTATCTGGAGCAGGCCCCGAGCGAGGAAGAGATCCGCACCCTGCTGAGCCAGCTGGGATTCAGTGATCCGCGTCAGCTGATGCGCACCAAGGAAGATCTCTACAAGGAGCTGGGGCTTGACGAGGTGAGCGGCGACGCCCTCATTCGCGCCATGCACCAGAATCCCAAGCTCATCGAGCGCCCCATCGTCATCAAGAACGGCCAGGCCCGCATCGGCCGCCCGCCCGAGCAGGTGCTGGAGATCCTCAAGTGAGCACCCGCTTCGCCCGTCTGCTAACCCTGGTCGGCTTTTTCGGCCTGCTGGGCTGGGTGCTGCTGTGGCATCTGTGGCTCTCGCCCCATCCCGACCTCAACCCCTGGCTGTTGCCGGTGATCTGGACTGTGCCGCTGCTGTTTCCGCTCAAGGGGATAGTGCAGGGCAATCCCTACACCCACGCCTGGGGCAACTTCGTGCTGATGCCCTACTTCCTGCACGCCCTGACCCTGATCACCACGGATGAGGGGGAGCGGTGGCTGGCGGTGGTGGAGCTGCTGTTCACCGTGCTCGCCTTCATCGGCACCATTTATTACGCCCGCCTGCGCGGCCGCGAGCTGGGTTTAAGCATTCGCAAGAAAAAGGATGCCGACCGCTGACTTTGCACCCAGGTTGACGGGGGAAGAACGGCTTGGGGTTGTCGCTGCGACCACAATGCAGAGCGCGCATCCAAATAAAAAGTCCCTGCTTTGGCAGGGACTTTTTTATGGCCAAAGTGGCCTTGGCTGCGCTTGCCGCTCGCTTAGAAATGAATGGTCAGCTGGGGCGCTTTGGCCGGGGTTGCCTCCGAGGTATAGACATATTTATCGTAGAAACTGGCATAACCGGGATCGAGCGTGAAGCTCAATCTTGGCTGTTCATAGGTATCGCCACTCCCCGTTTTTGCCCTGTCCAGGGCGGCATTGAACAAGTCAGTGACATCAACCCAGGCCACCTGTTCACTGGAGTAGGTGATTTGATCGCTGAACTTGGGCCGGTACTCTTTCCAGCTGTTTTGTCGCATCGCCCAGGTTGAGGCGTTGGCGCTGAAGAAGTAGTAACTCCAGTAACTGGAAATATATACGGTGCCGGGATCGTACTGCTCAATTCTCAATGAAACCGAGCTCGGTTTTCTGTTGCCATATTTGGCAACATATTCACCCAGGTTGAATGAGAGAAATCCCCAGGTCATGGCAGGATTGTAAGCACCATCGGCGCCGAGAGTTAGGTAGTCGTTTTGAGACTGACTGACTTGTTTGGGATCATAGGTATAATAAGCCATGTCTTCATCGGCATAGATGGCATAGGTGCCATCGCTTCTGACCTCATGGGGCTTGTTATATTCCCCTTCTGCCGCGCAATAGTTCTTTATGGTGACCTGACTTGATGGTGCACCGAGACGAATATCAAGACCTTGCTTGGGAGTCAGCGTCACATTGCCCAGTTGTCCTGAATTTATCAGGCGCTTGGCATCGCTATCCGGATCCAGCGTGTCCTTGGTATAACTCAAGGTGGCGGGATACTCTTTCATGGTCAAATAATAGGGAACGAATTTCCCCTCGGCGTCCGTTTTATTCACCATGGCAATGTCTTTATTCAAGATATTGTCATGGAGGGTGGCGGAATTATTCTTCGCCGTGACGATCAGGGAGATGCTATCCACAACCCCTTTTCCCCCCTTGAATGAAATGCTCGGGCGCTTGCTGTTCAAGCGGTCGTACAAATACATCAAGGGCACGTCATCGGTGACTACCGTATACAGCTTGGAACTGCTGCCATTGGTAGACATAGCGGCATAGGAGAAGCTGTCATTATTGCCGTCTATATCGTGAAGGTTGGTGAACTGCGGGGTGACATCCGCACTGACCAGATATTTGATCTTCAATCTCCCGGTGAGATTGACGCCGGTATTCTCGGTCGTGTTCCAGCCACTCATGGTCAAGCCCGACTTGGCATTGCTTGCCAGCACGACGTTGGAGGGGATGAAGGTGGTGACCAGCTTGTATCCCTGGGAGCTGGAGCGATCGCTATAGGTCTTGTCGACACGGACCTTCGGGGTGGTCAACAGGGTGAACAAGCCCATGGGCTCATCATAGAGCGGGAACGAGATATCACTGGCACCATTTTCGCCAAAATCTTGCCAGGCGGTGGACAAACTGCCCGGCATTTTCAGTTTGACCGTGATGCCAGGATCTGAGGAGGTCGTTTCACCCCGCAAATACACCTCCGAGAAGGAGATTTGTGGAATGATTGGGCTGTAGCCGGGCACGGCCGCCGCCTGTGTTCCGAAGATGGATCCCACGCCAGACAGGGTGCCAGCCAGTGCCTTGAAGCTTGCCGTTACACTGCTTCCCCCCGGAGCCAACTCCATCATGCCGCCCAGAAAGTCGCCAGCGGCCCCCAGGGCATCGCTGGCCACGGCATTGGAGGTGGCGGAGTCGTTGATGCCGCCGAAGACATTCTGCAGGTCGGAGAGATTGCTGACGGTATAATTGCCGGCCTGTTCCAGGTTGTCGCTCAAGCTACCCGAGACATCCATCAGATAGGCCGCCGGATCGCCGATACCCTCGTCGGTGATATTCTGCGAGATACCGGTGGCATGCCCATACAGTTCAACATTGGCGATCGCTTTTGGACTGATCTTGATGTTCAAGTCAATTTCATCTGAACCGGCGGAACAGGGATCCAGATTCACCTGGAAGTCGGTCACCCCCCAGCCACCATCCTGCGCGTTATTGATGGCGCCAAAGCCGGTTTTGCTGCTGGAGTAGAATCGGGCATCCGCGCTCTGGTTGCTGTCAAAGAGCTTGGATTTGCCAGTGGTGGAGAGCGTCACCGCAACGCCGGTGCCTATGGTGTAACCGGGGAAATATCCCATCACCCGCAGTTTTGCCGTCATCCGGTTGTAGAGGATGAGGTAGGGATATTGATTGGTTGAAAATGCATCATCTCCATCGGCTGACCAGGCGGACTTCGCATTGGCATAATGCTGCATCTTGTAGCCAAGATTGAATTTGAGGAGCTCCCAACCGCTATTTGGGTCCATGTCAGGTATTTTATCTGCGATGGTTCTGGCTACCCGCCTGGTGCAGCTTGTGGCAGGAGGGAGCTGATTACCCGGGCCCATGATATCCGAGGTGATGGCTGCGCCACCCGGAATATTGTAGAGCGATTCTATTTCGCAGATATAGAATGGGCTGGTCATCAGCTCATCTTCTCCGCTTATCGAAGACATGCCAACTTGCAGGTGTTGGGTACGCCAGTCGAAAATATTCTTGCGCTGTTGTTGAATTACCGCTGCCGTATTTGGGTAGCGCGCATGATCCGGGTGGGTAATGACGGCTTCCTGTTTCCAGCGAGCATCTATATCCAGCGGGGTGGCTGCATGCGCCATCAATGGAAGCATGGCACTGACGGCCACCCATAATGTTGAATGCCTGATCTCCATTATCATAATTCTCCAGGTTTTAATCGCTATTGTAAAATCTTATAATTGACAGATATCGAGAATATTATTCTCACAATGAATATGTCAGTGGGTTTTAAATGAAGCATATCCATTGTCGTGAGGGTAATAATTAATACTGGCTAGTCAATGACTTTCTTATTATTCTGGAGGCCGTGGATAATAGCGGCGGCGTTCGACAGACGTTTTTAGATGGAAATAGATGAAAAATAATATCAGCCAGAACTGGTGTAACATCATTTATGTGGGGCCTTCATTGGCGTTGATTTGTTGCAGCCAGAGCGATATATGAAAATATATATTCAATGAATGAAATCTTCTCCATCAAGGGTCATTGCCAAGCAAATATTCCTTACCCCAGCTCAACCGGAGATACGCTCCCGTGAAGTACGGGGAGCGAAAGAGAGTGTATGTTTGTCGTCATACTGCGGGGTACTCATGGCTGCGGCCGTTCATCCCCGCCACGATAGTGGGCCAGCTGCTGCACGCTGAACTGCATCAGCTGGGGGTAGAAGCGCAGAAAGCCCTCTTCGCACTGCTGCCAGCGGGTCGCGTCCAGGGTCGTGAGTGCTTCTCCCAGAGGCTGCGGGCGGCGCAGCCGGCGACCTATGCCGTTGAGGGCCTGCGCCAGTCCCTCTTTGCGCTGATAGGAGGCGATCCAGTCTTGCTCTGCCATTCGTTTGAGAGGTAGGGGGAGCCCCTCCGGCAGCTGGGGGGCATCCGCCAGCAGACGCCCGTAGCTCTGCTGCAGGAAGCGGGGCAGGGCTTCGTTATGAAACTGCGGCCAGTGCAGGCTGAGCCAGTGATCGTAGAGCATGTCCACCAGGATACCGCCAAAGCGGCGCCAGGGGGCCTCGAAGCAGGCCACCGCCGCCCTGTGCTCGGGGTGGCCGTCGGTGAAGGCGTCTATCTTGCGGTGCAGCCAGATCCCCTCGTCAAACGGTGCGGCGAGGCCGGTGGGCAGGGCGCCCTTGACGAAATCCCCCAGCAGGTTGCCGGTAAGGGAGCTGTGGGTATGGGCTGCCAGATGCAGGTGGGCCAGATAGTTCATGGAGGGGGAACCAGCCAAAGGGATTGCCGCTGAGCCTAGCGGATCCGGCGGCCCTTGCCTATGAAAACGGCCGCCTGGCCGTGAGGAAGTGCTTCCCTCCCTGACCGTCGGCTGGGTAGAGTGCAGCATGGCTGCCGCTTGACGGCGCACATCAACCTCACGAGGAGCATGCCGCATGTTGACCCTGATCGAAGGGGCCGAACTCTATGGTCCGACCCCGCTTGGCCGCCAGGATCTGCTGGTGGCCGATGGCCGCATCGCCTGGCTCGGGCAGGGATTGTCTCTCCCCGCCGACTGGCCGCTGACGCGGGTGGACGCTCGCGGCCGCTATCTGGTGCCCGGGTTGGTGGATCCGCTGGCCCACATCACCGGCGGTGGCGGCGAGGGGGGCTTTGGTTTTCGCACACCAGAGCTCTCGGCAAGGGAGGCGCTGAGCGCCGGGGTCACCACCCTGGTGGCGGCGCTTGGTACCGACAGCCTGACCCGCAGCCCGGCCCAGGTGCTCGGCAAGGTGCGCGAGTTTCGCGCCGCCGGGGTGAGCGCCTTCATGTATACCGGCTCCTACCATCTGCCGGTCAAGACCCTCACCGGTACGGTGGAATCGGACATCATGCTCATCCCCGAGGTGCTGGGGGTGGGGGAGGTGGCCATCAGCGATCACAGATCCAGCGCACCGACCCACCACGAGCTGGCCCGCCTGGTGAGCGAGGCGCGGGTGGCCGGGTTGCTCGCGGGCAAGAGCGGGGTGAGCTTCTTTCATCTGGGGGACGGGCGCGGGGCGCTGGCGCCGCTGCGGGTCCTGCGCGATGGCACAGACATCCCGCTGCGCCAGCTCTACCCCACCCACTGCAACCGCAATCCCTGGCTGTTTGCCGAGGCTATCGAGTGGGGCCGGGCTGGCGGCTGGATCGATCTCACCACCTCGAGCTTCCCGGACCTGCTGGACGATGGTGAGTTGCTGGCGGCCGACGCCCTGGTGGCGCTGCTGGCGGCCGGGGTACCTGCCGAGCGTATCAGCTTCAGCTCGGACGCCAATGCCAGCCTGCCGCGCTTCGATGGTGAGGGGCGTCTCATCGAGCTGCGCTGCGGCCAGATAGGCAGCCTGTGGCAGGCACTGGTGGAGAGCTGCAGCAAGGGGATCGCACTGGAGGTGGCGCTGGCAGTGGTGACGGCCAATCCGGCCAGGGCGTTGGGGTTGGCGGCCAAGGGCACGCTGGCGGTGGGGCAGGATGCGGATCTGCTGCTGATCGACCCCGACACGCTCACCATCGAGCGGGTGATGAGCGGCGGCCGCTGGCGCAGCTGAATATCGGAATTGATGGGGAATCCGTGATGTCAGGCCACCCCTCTTTTAAACAACAAGCCCGGCAGCAGTGCCGGGCTTGTTGTTGTTGACCGTGGGTCGGTCAGCGGGTCGAGATCAGATGGCCAGGAAGCCCAGGATCAGGATGGGGCCGAGCAGGCTCAGGATAAAGCCGGAAACGATGGCCACCGGCACCACCTGGATGCCGCCGGATTTCTGGATCACCGGCAGGGTGAAGTCGAGCGCGGTGGCGCCGCCATAACCGATGGCGGCGGAGGGGTGGCGGCGCATCAGCACCGGAATGATCAGGATGGCGATGAGCTCGCGCCCCAGATCGTTGATGAAGGCGGCGGAGCCCAGTACCGGCCCCAGCTTGTCGGCCACCAGGATGCCGGAGAGCGAATACCAGCCGAAGCTGGAGCTGAGGGCCAGGCCGTGGGCCAGTGGCATGCCGAGCAACTGGGCGGCCAGCAGGCTGCCGAACCAGCTGCTGACGATGACGGTGGCGGCGATCTTCATGCCCCAGGGGTTGAGCAGGATCTGGCGCAGCCGCATGCCGGAGTTGCGCATCTGTACCCCGATGAGAAACAGCAGCAGCATCAGGGCCCACTCGCTCCACTTGTCGATGGGCAGAGCGCGCAGGTCCACCAGCAGCCCCAGCAAGACGCCGCCCAGCACCACGAAGCAGAGCTGCAGCGACTCCCACAGCAGGTGCAGCTTGCTCGGCATCTGGCCGTCGCTGGCTTCATGCGTAGGGGGGGAGCGCCGGTCCAGCCACCAGAGGGCCAGCAGGTTGCACAGGGTAATGGCGGCAAGCATGACGCCGGCCACCTTGAAGATCACCGCCAGGTTGCTGCCCAGGTTCTCCACGTAGGCGAGCCCCAGCCCCATCAGGAACAAGATGAGATAGACCATCTTGCCCAGCGATTGATTGACCAGCTTGATCAAACGGGCGGAGGAGAGGGGTACCAGATAGCCGATCACGAGCGGCAGCAGGATCAGCAACACATTGAGCAACATCGGGGCCTCGATCACAAAAACTGACAAAAATGACACCTTATCATCACTTATTGGCCCTGTGTCACATATTTGTGTGTTTGCCTGCCTCATCCGGAACTTTTTTATCGATTTGTTATGTTTCTGGTATGAAATGAGGCCCCGTTTCGGGGCATCTACCCACCCTGGTGCAACCCAAAAACGGCGCGAGTCGGCGATTTTTCAACGGGATGCGAGGGCGTGGCGGGTGAATAAAGCCACTTCGGCTGCCTTATGGCATGATGGGCGGAATTTTCTTGCCAGTAGTGCGCTGCGGGTATAAAAAGGCGGTGTCGTCGAACCGGTATGATTAGCATTTTATGCAGACAAAGTGCTGAAAAATACCTGTTTGGCCAATAAAAATACAGACAAAACACCAAAGACCTCGGTTCTGTATTGTTTTTTGACTATCCGAGTGATATTTTCGCTGAAGGTTGCCATCGGTTAACTTTTTGTTAAATAAGCGATGGCGTGAGTCACGCCCCAGCGGCGTCTAGGGACAGACAAGGTTGTAATGGATGAGCGACGTTGCCGCACTGGAAGTTCGTGATCTGCACAAGTATTTCGGCACCCACGAAGTGCTCAAGGGCATCGATATGACCGCCCACAAGGGGGATGTCATCTCCCTTATCGGCTCCTCCGGTTCGGGGAAGTCGACCTTTCTTCGCTGTATCAATCTGCTGGAAACACCCTCTTCCGGCACGGTTTCCCTCCATGGCGAGCTTATTCGCATGAAAACCAACCGCACCGGTGAACGTCTGCCGGAAGACATGCGGCAGGTGGAGCGCATTCGCAGCCGGCTGGCCATGGTGTTTCAAAGCTTCAACCTCTGGTCGCACATGACCATCATGCAGAACATCATCGAAGTGCCGATCCAGGTTCTCAAGGTGCCCCGCGCCGAGGCCATTGCCAAGGCGGAACACCTGCTCAACCGGGTAGGGCTGTGGGAGCGGCGCGACTACTACCCGGGTCACCTCTCTGGCGGCCAGCAGCAGCGGGCGGCCATCGCCCGGGCCCTGGCGGTGGAACCCGAGGTGATGCTGTTTGACGAACCCACTTCGGCGCTCGACCCCGAGCTGGTGGGCGAAGTACTCGGCCTGATGCGCGAGCTGGCCGAAGAGGGGCGCACCATGCTGGTGGTGACCCATGAGATGTCGTTTGCCCGCGATGTGTCGAACAAGGTAATGTTTTTGCACCAGGGCCGCGTGGAGGAGGAGGGTAATCCCAAGGAGATCTTCGCCCATCCCAAGTCCGAACGGTTCAAGCAATTCATCTCCTCCATCTATTGATGGCCGGAGCTGAGCCCAACAATCTGCAATTGCAACAGTCGATGACTTTATCAAGGAGAGATACATGAACAAGCTGATGCTGGCGACTGCCATGGTTACTGCCCTGTCCTCCGGCAGCCTGATGGCCAAGGAGTGGAAAGAGGTGCGGATCGGTGTCGAAGGTGCCTACCCCCCCTTCTCCTGGACCGAGCCGAGCGGCGAGGTGAAAGGCTTTGACATCGACATCGCCAACGCCCTGTGCGAGGAGATGAAGGTGAAGTGCACCCTGGTCAAGCAGGACTGGGACGGCATCATTCCGGCGCTGCTGTCGCGCAAATATGACGCCATCATCGCCACCATGGACATCACCGAAGAGCGCAAGAAGAAGGTGGACTTCACCCAGAAGTACCAGCACATTCCGGCCCGCTTCGCCGCCAAGAAAGGCACTGACGTGAAACTGGAGAAGGCCTTCATGGATGGCAAGACAGTGGCCGTGCAGCGTGCCACCTCCATGGACACCTTTATTACTGACAACTTCCCCAACGCCACCATCAAGCGTTACGGCACCGCCGATGAGGCCTATCTCGACCTGAAATCCGGCCGCGTCGACTACGTGCTGGCCGACTCCGCCGCCATCAGCGACGGTCTGCTCAAGAAAGAGGGCGGCGATGCGTTCGAGTTTGTGGGCCCGAAACTGACCGATCCCAAGTGGTTTGGTGAAGGCGCCGGCATCGCGGTGCGCAAGGCCGACAAGGATCTGAAAGAGAAATTCAACGCCGCCATCCTGGCGCTGCGTGCCAACGGCAAGTACAAGGCGATCAACGACAAGTACTTCGACTTCGACGTCTACGGCGAGTAACTTCCAAGGCTCGCTGCCAGAGGCAGGAGCCAGGGCGTGACACGCACAATAGCGACAGGTTGACCCTCGTCTGTAGTCATCGGGCCCGTCGTCTCTCGCCAGGGAGTGATGGGCCCGCTTAGTTGCGATGGAACTGCATATGTTTGATTTGAAAGGATACGAAACCTCCCTGCTGGAGGGGGCCTGGGTCACCCTGGAGGTGGCGCTGGCCTCCCTGCTGCTGGCGCTGGTGCTTGGCATGCTGGGGGCGCTGGCCAAGCTCTCCCCCTACAAGTGGGCCCGCGGCTTTGCCACCGCCTACACCACCGTCATCCGCGGCATTCCCGATCTGGTGCTGATGATGCTCTTGTTCTTCGGCGGTCAGGTGCTCATCAACAACCTCTGTACCTGGGTCAACGAGACCTACAACAACTACCTGCTGGCGAGCAACCCCAACCAGGAGTGGGTCTCCCTGCTGCCCGATTACATCGACATCAGCCCGTTTGCGGCCGGGGTGGCCACCATCGGCTTCATCTTCGGCGCCTACATGACCGAGACCTTCCGCGGCGCCATCCTGGCGGTGGACAAGGGCGAGCTGGAAGCGGCCCGCGCCTTCGGCATGCGGGCAACCCAGGTGTTTCGTCGCATCCTGTTTCCCCAGATGATGCGCCACGCTCTGCCGGGGTTTGGCAACAACTGGCTGGTCTTGCTGAAAACCACGGCGCTGGTCTCCATCATCGGGCTCGATGACATGGTGCGCAAAGCGTCCCTGGCGGCGGGCTCGACCCAGCTGCCCTTCACCTTCTACATGGCGGTGGCCCTGATCTTCCTGATCTTCACTGCGGTCTCCACCTCGGCACTGAAATGGGCCGAGCGTCACTATGCGATAAAGACGAGGTAAGCCATGGATTTCTCAATCATTCTCAGCGAATGGCCCACCTACTGGCAGGGCCTCTACACCACAGTACTGCTGGTGGCCGCCTCCCTGATCCTCGGGCTGATGCTGGCGGTGCCGCTCGGTATCCTGCGCAACAGCCGCAACTGGCTGATCAAGGGGCCGATCTGGGCCTACATCTACTTCTTTCGCGGCACCCCGCTCTTGGTGCAGCTGTTCATTATCTACTACGGCGCCGCCCAGTGGGAGTGGCTGAAAAACAGCGTCGCCTGGGATCTGTTTGCCGAAGCCTGGTTCTGCGCCCTGCTGGCGTTCACCCTGAACACCGGGGCCTACACCGCCGAAATCGTGCGCGGCGCCGTGCTCAACATGCCAAAGGGGCAGATTGAAGCGGCCAACGCCTTCGGCATGACCCGCTGGCAGACCCTCACCCGTATCATTCTGCCCAACTCGTTTCGCCGGGCACTGCCGGCCTACAGCAACGAGGTGATCTTCATGCTGCAGGGCTCGGCGGTGGCGGGCATCATCACCATCGTCGATCTGACCGGCGCTGCGCGGATCATCAACTCCCGCTACTACAGCCCGTTCGAGGCGTTCCTGACCGCCGGCCTGCTCTACATGCTGCTGACCTTCGTCATCGTCTGGCTGTTCAAGAAGTGGGAAGCCCGCTGGCACGCCCACCTGCGCCCCCGCACCGTGTAACACCCATAAAAAAAGCC
Source organism: Aeromonas sp. FDAARGOS 1403 (assembly GCF_019047325.1). NCBI lineage: Bacteria > Pseudomonadati > Pseudomonadota > Gammaproteobacteria > Aeromonadales > Aeromonadaceae > Aeromonas > Aeromonas sp. FDAARGOS 1403. The sequence goes on from NZ_CP077249.1 coordinate 2,769,212, forward strand.
CGCAATCGCGGGCTTTTTTGTCGGTCAAGATAGGGGCAAGCATCACAGCATGCCGAGGGGCGTCAACATCTCGTCTGCCATCAAGCCAAGCGAGCTCAGCACGCCGAGGGCACCGATAAGCCCGGGGGCGTGGAGGGCCTGCTTGCCCTGTTTGATTGGCATGCGCTGTTTGTCGTGCTGCTGGATCTTCTGTGCCACGGCCATGGCTCCGATCTCCAGATGCCGATAGAAGCTGGCATTGATCTGGGTCAGGTGCAGCAGGGACTGGCGCATCCGTTCGAACGTCTCGTTGCAGACCGGGCTCTGCTTGTGCCAGAACTTCTCCAGCGTGCCGCGGGTGGTGAGCCCCAGCAGATCGTAGAGCGCGCGCCCCATGCAGAAGGTCGGCACATCGTGCAGCAGGGCGGAGAGGCCAACCGTGCTGTTGATGGTAATGACGCCCTTGAGCAGAGGATAGAGCGCCGGCAGCGGCAGGTCATAGCCATAAAAGACCCGCCCTTCCAGTCCGAGCAGGGTGACCAACCGGTTTATCTGGGACTGGTAGCTGACGTAACCTCGGTCCATGGGGTGGTGCTTGAACAGCAGCACATCTTCGCTGCGGGCATGCTCGGCAAACGAGTTCATCACCTGTGCCACCATCTCCTCGACACCGCTCAAATCCGAATGCTCGCGGATCTGGAAGTCCTCGGTGACCTGCAGGGGAACGAAGAAGATATGCCCCTTGTGTGCCGGCAGGGCTTTCAGCAGACGGCGGTCTGCCCAGCGGTAGCGCCACTTCACCAAGCCGCCGGCAACCCAGCCGCTGGCCTCCTGGTAAAGGCTCCAGGGTCTGTGGTTGACGAAGTGGGGGTAGCGCCAGCGAAACAGGCTCTTGTTGATGTGGTAGCGGCTGGCATACCAGGCTCGTCTGGCAAAGGTCTTGCCCACCTGCAACGGCGCCTGGTAGGGCTCAGGCCATTGCATCTCCGCCAGCTTGTCACGCTTGGCATAGAGCGGACTGAAGGCGTTGACCCCTCCTTGCTCCAAGGTCACGTAGTCGGGGCGCAGGTACCCCTCTTCCATGGCCCAGACGGCAATCTTTTTCTGCTTGCAGATGCGAATGGCCTGCAGATGGTAATAACGGCAGTCACCGTAGCAGACCAGGCTGTCGATACCGTTGCGCTTGATGAAGCGGCGAAAAAAAGTGTTCCAGCTCTCCGGTTTGCCGGTAAAGCGCTCGTTATGGCCGACACAGGGCCAGCACTCATCCCCACCGTTGAAATGGATCTTGTACACCTGATGGCCGGCATCGCTCAGCACCTGGCTCAGGGTTTGAAAGAAGGGGCCCAGCGGTCCTTGCAACAACAAAATCTTCATGTACGACTTATCTCATGAGCTGGGGGAGGGAAGGGCGCTGCCACAGAGTCTGGGTCAGGTAACTCAGCTTGAGCTGCCAACGTTGCCAGCGGCCAGCCTTTCGGGCCGATGAGTGGCCCTGCTGTGCCAGCTGGCGGATCAGCTGCTCCGGACTTATCCAGAGGCCGGTCTGCCAGTCGATATAGAGCGGATAGGCTACCAGGGTCAGATAGACCAGAGCGGCCAAAGGCAGGATTCGTTGCCGACGAGCAGGAGGGTGGGCATCCGTGGTCAAGCCCCAGCCACTGTAGAAGGGTTGGCCCCAGGTCGTGACCTTGACCCCTTGCACCAGCGCCTCGAATCCGCTCAACGAGGTCATGGTATGCAGCTCGTCCACATGGGGATAGAGGCTGGTGAGGCCGATATCGAGTACCTGGCTGTCGACGCACTCCGCCAGGCAGGCTGCCGAGATGGCACCGGCCCGGTTGCCTGCCACCACATCCGGATGCGGTTTGTAGATGATATGGGCCTCGGGTTTGGCGGCCCGCACGGCCCACAGCAACTGCTCGTTGCTGCGAATGGTCGGACTGCCGGTCAGGATGGAGGCATCCCCGTCGACCTGACCTACCACCAGCACCCGCGTGCGGCCATCGGCCGGCGGCGTGAATGGCTGTACTGTGCCCACATTGTATTTGCTGACGCCGTGTCGCTTGAGCAGCTCAAGCAGAGCCTGGCCTCGCATGACCTCCTGCTCGGTCAGTTGCTGGTAATTGAGCAGCTGCTCGAGCCCGCTTGGGGTGCGACAGTCAAAGTAGATCCCCACCGGATCGATGGAGAGGGAAGAGGGACGACACAGGTTGGAGCCCAGCCCGCGAGAGCGGATAAAACCATCTTCCACCCGAATGGCCGAGGTGAGATCGGGATGCCGGCTGCCCCAGACCAACACCTGCTCATCGCCGGTCAGCCGCTTGGGAGGCTTGCGAACAAAACGAAGCTCCTCGGCCAGGTGATGACAAAACGCCTGCATAAAGGCGCGCTTCCACAGCGAGAAGCCGACCAGATAGAGCCTGCGCCAACGGGGAGCGGGCTTTTGCTGGCGGGCGATGATGGCGATCACCTCTTCCACTTCGCAGCGCTGGCCGAGCACGGGGTCAAGGTAGCGCGGGTAGTGGATCAAGGCCGCCGCCACCAGCTGGGGCAGCGACACCGGCAGGTTACGACGCTCACACTGCTTGCTGTCGTGGGTCAGCCCCCAGCCGGCATAAAACGGCATGCCGAAGCAGTAGACCGGCTTGCCCAGCAGCAGGCCCTCAAAGCCGAGCTGGGATGAGACGGTATAGACGGCATCCACCAGGCTCAGCAGGGCGTGGGGATGACAATGGTCGGCCACTATCTCCACATCGCTGAGCTTCAGCCTGGCCAGCACTCCGCTCTTCTTGCCAAAGCGGGTATCCGGGTGAGTACGCAGCAGCAGACGGGCATGGGGGTGGTTGCGACGCGCCGCTTCCACCATGGCAACAAAATCGGCCTCGCTGGCCAGTGCGCCGGGGATGGAGAGATCGCCGGCCACCTGATCGACCAGCAAGACTCTGGGTCTGGCGTCTTGCAGCAGGCGTTGAGCCAGTGCTGCCGGTAGCCCTTTCACTTCGGCAACCGACGGGCTGCGGGGCCCGGCGGCCGAGGCGGTATCAGGGCGACTGGCATAACAGTTGTACTTGGTCACCCCAAGGCGGACCAGTTCGCCGATCAGTCGCTCGGCCCGCGCCAGCGTGCCGGCATCGCAAGGGGTGGCGATCAGCTGTTCGAGCCGGCTGGGTTGGCGGGCATCGTAATAGATGCCCACCGGATCGGCGATCAGCGACACCGCCATCCCTCCCTTGGCAGGGTGGCCGATATAGCCGATAAAGCCGTCTTCCAGTTGCCAGTAGGGCAGGCCCAGTGCCTGTGCCTGCTGCTTGATCTGACGGGTATTGGCCTTCTGGCCCCAGCCGATCAGCACATCACCCGGTTGTGGGTCATCAGGAGATGTGAAGCGAGCCAGGGGCTGGTCCAGGCAGGCACCGATCTGGGCGCTGCGAGCCATAATGCCGCCGGATTGTGTCCATAGAGTCATGCAAATTGCTCAGATAAAAAGTTCAGCGAGACCTGGGTTTGAACATGTCTCTGAAAAAAGCCCGAGGGTTGAGGTAGAGCTTGCGCAGCTTGCGCCACAAAGGGCGCTTGGGTTTGATGCCATCCTGCCAGCGAAGCAGGCCCGGATACTCCTGCACCGGGTAGCCAGCCTCCTCCTGCAAGCGGATCATCCACTCCCGAAAATCGGGCAGCTCTCCACCAAGGTCGTTGCAGGGCACCACGGGCCCCTTAAGCGGGCCCCGCTCTGCCTCGCTGCGGGTCAGCATCTGCTCGAGCAGCTGATCATTGCCTGCCCGCCGCTTGTGGTATGGGTGGGTCAGGGGGCGCGGATGCCACTGGTGCACCAGAAACCGGCCGGCAAACAGATGGGGCAGCGCATAATAGCTGAAATAGCGCCGAAAGCCCTGATAATCCCCCGGATGCTGAGCCTTGATATTGAGGGCATAGTCATCCGGTCTCGGCCCGATGGGGTAGTGACGAGTAAGGCGGTCTATCAGTTCAAGATCTTCGCCGCCATGGCCGACAAACTGCTCATCAAAGCCCCCCAGCTGCAAAAACCACTCGCGGTTCATCAGCAGACAGCTGCTGGCCAAGGCGATTCCCTCCACCCTATGGTTTTCACCGCGCAGAAAGGACTCCAGGCAGCCCTGAAAATCACCGTCAAAGCGCTCCGTTTCTTCCTTCGTCAGATAAAGGCAGGGGTACATCTCAAAAGAGGGTTGCCCTTGGGTATCAATATTCTTTACTCGAGTTAAGACCTCTTGTAATAGCGTATGATTGAGTATCAAGTCAGAGTCGACAAAAAAGATATATTCGTTTGACAGTTTTGATACGCATATATTTCTTGAGCTACCAGGGGAAAATATAGTGTCAGTATGCGTGAATGAAAATTCAATGTTGTTATGTTCTTCAATCCCCAAGGATTGAATGTTTGAATCTACATGAAGAAATAAACACTTATTGTCAAGTGACTTAATACAGCGCTCAAGCCTTTTTTGTGCGTACTTAAGTCCACCTCTTTCGTTACCTAGATGGAAAGATGGAATTATTACATCTATATGCTTTCTCATTAGATTGACTTATTTTCCGCAAAACCATTAATTATAAATGGGCATGCTGCTATTGCTAGCAGTCACGCCCATGTTTTTTATTATAACCTGACTAGGTTTTTTACTTCTTTCATAAAGGCTAGATAATATTCATCAATGTAATGGAATGGTGATAGACCCCATTTATGCTCTTTGCTAGCAAGTGAAATCTCATTGTCAATGCGTATTGTTTTTATCCTAGAGATGTTTTTCTGAAGGAAGTTAATATGCGATGACAATTTTGCGTTCATAATTGCATTCTTATGGCACCTTATCACATCAAATTGTCTGATCACTCCGTTGTCACGATAATAGTTGCTATATCTTGCATCATGAATTATTACAGTTGATTCAGGGAAGTCAGAGTTTATCCTTTCACAAAACAGCTTTGCTTTTTCATAGAATAACAATGTTGTTTCATCGCTAGTACTTCCAAGTATTGAGTCATACTCAGGACTTTTAGACAGTGGATTCACCTTTAAAAGCTCATCTGAGCGAGTAAGGTAGCTATTGCCTAACTTTATTAGGTCATATCTTTCTTCAATCAAATCTATAAAGATAAAATCTGGTTTTTTGGACTTTACCTGTGCCAATGTTGATTTATTATAATCGTTGAGTATAACCCATTTTAACCACTGATTTTCAGATGATAGAGTTGTATGTTCTATCGAAATAGGGGGGCTCATCATACTAATAAGAGATGTTCTTGGGAAATATGAACCTGATATGTCAATAAGATTAGGTTCAAACTCGAATGCATCTCTTGTAACACAGGAGCCAATAATTACGGCTTTTTTCAATGTCATGCCCCTATATGCAATAGGTATCTTTAGCTAGCCCATCACAAATAAATTGCGCATTTTTTACAAATGCTTGGTCATCGATTTTCCAAGTGTGATTATCTAAATTCTTACTTCTGATTGTAATGTAATTATATATATCAGATGAATATATAAGGATATTTTTTTCTTTGCAGTCTGCTAAGAATTGTGAATCTTCACCTTTGTTTTTATTGTGGAAAGTGACCTTTTCAAATACTTCTTTTCTTATTATTAGGCTTGCACCAATTATAAAGTCACTGAATCGACAGTCCTTATCATTTCTGATTAAAAATGTCTTATCCATTGATTCAACATATGCTAGATGAGAATCCTTTCCGACAACATCAGCACCAGAATACTCCAGAGCAAGTACAGCATCAGTTATATAATGCGAACCATAAATATCATCGTCATCTAGTTTGGCTATAACATCGCCACTGGATAATTCCACAGCTTTATTTAAACACTCCCCAAGTGTAAAACTATCAGCCATTTGGAGCAGTTTATGATTTTTTATTTTTGATAGTTTTTCATTGATTGATTTTAAATCAACGTCACTTGTGTTTATGATAACAATCAGTTCTTTTCGGTCATACTTTTGTTGTATGAAGTTATTAATCATTAAGTCTATGTTATGCGGTCTGTTCGTGCACATTACTATAGATACAAGAGGTTGTTCATTATAAAGGCTAATATTGCCATTTATTTTATTTACAATATACTCAAATCTATTTTTATATGTGTGTTCTTGTAATGTATGGCGAGAGGCAAGATGACCAACAGCTCGACGTTTACTCTCATCATTTAATAAATTATCGATATTTATTTTTGCAGTGTTTTTATTATCAACTATATAAACATGATCACCCAACATTGCCTTCATACCATCGGAATGGGTCGATACCACAGGCGTACCACAGGCCAGGATTTCGAAGACCCGACGAGAGAACATGGTCGGTGAATCTTGTACCGTGTTGATATTGAGGAACAGCTTGTACTGGCGATAAGCGGTGACCATCTGGTCGTAGCTCAGAGAACCCACAATAAACGGCTGATATTTGGCCGGGAAGATACGAGACTCGCGATGCTTGGTGGCGTGCAACATGCGGTCGTAGACGTGCAGCTCACGGTGCATGGCCCCATCGAGCACGATCTCGGTCTGAATACGGCGGGTGTCATGGCCATTGTTGTACCAGCTGCCGGCGAAGCAGGCTTCATAGGTAGGCAGCTTCTTGCGTTTGTCACGGATCGGGTTGTGAATCGCCGGCTGCGCCGCAAAGGCTAGCGGGTAAACCCTGTCGTGGCCGACACGGGCCTTGTACTTGTCTACGATCCCGCCATCGGTAGTAAAGATGTAGTCACAATCGGCGGCTACATCGATAAATACGTCGTAGTTGGTCGGATCTTCCTTGTTCCAGAACACCACAGGAATGTTCTTGGACTGGCAATACTTGATGGCTTCGCGCAGCGGATCGCCAAGGTGCTTCTTGTAGCTGGCCATGGTGTAGGTCCACTCGCCATCATTGCCGTTCCAGGCTGACTCGACGAAGAACAGTACGGGGTTGGCTGCATCGATCTCGGCTTTCCAGTTCTTCTTGGTCAGCGGGATGAAGTTGGCTTCGTAGCGGAAACACTCGTAAGTGAACTTGTCGCTGATCGAGACGACATTGATATGCTGGTTACGCAGACGGGCGCGAGGTTCGAATCCGGGCCAGGTGATCTCTTCATTAGGACGGGCTTCGTTGAAAATGCCAACCTGCTCCAGCAACTGTTGCCTGATGGAACTATCCATGGGCGAATGTTCAAATTTCCCCTTGCGCTTGGCCGCCCGAATTTTGATGAGCTTCTGCGGCAAAGCCAGTAGCCCAGCCAGCTTGTTGCGCTTGGCTTCTGCCAATGTTTTACCAAGGCGATAATACAGAGACTTCTCTACTTGCTGCTTTTCATAGAGCGCAGTAGCCAGTTTATCCTTCAATGCCTCCAGATTGGTTTTTTGAACCATGGGGGAGTCTGGCAACGCATGAATGCGTTTCTCAAAGGCTGACGTCAACGCTTTGGCTTTGAGCTCAAAGATACGAGCAATCTCTTCTTCAGACTGGCAATTTTCGAGAGTGATCGCGTTAACCGGCAGCATCTCTTCCGCAATTATTCTTAGCGGTTTTAGGCTGAGAGTTCCTTGACCTTTGAAACGAAGAGCGATGCTGAAATAACGAGCCTCTGGCACCGTTTCAAACTCGATTTTATTCAGCCCGTTATAAATCTGTTGGTATTTATGGGCGATGCGTTTTTCTGCATCATATTGAATAAAGAACATGGCGCAGTCAGGACGCTGTTCACCATAAATTGCATCAAGATGTACTTGATATTTATGACCGCCATTGATTCGCCAAGCATCTTTGTTATGAGGAAGACCGTTGATATCCATGCTGCCAGTTTGCAGATAGAAAGAATCTCCATCGACCAGATCCATGTCGAGTGAGAGTACACCATGTTCATCAACATTTATCGTTTTCTTGCGATCATTGTCAGCAGGCAACAACCAAGCATCATCGGCGTCGATATTACTGATTTTTACGAATGTAAGCAGAGCGTAGGATTGTTCAACCCAATCAATCTTGTCGGTTTTTCTGGCAAGTTGACGATAGAGATGATCGAGATGTTCGTCATAAATAGAAAAAACAGTGTTGAGATGATTTTCTTGTTGACGTGGCTGCTGATTTTTTCGAGCGTTCTTTTTAGCGAGTCGAGTCGACATATCTGAGTTCTTTTAGCATAAGGTGGCCGATATGCATCGACCACCTTTTTAAGGGAATTAGTGAGAGGCGTTGACAAAATCAAGCAGGTTATGGCTGGCAATATCATTGCTGTTCAGACCAAGGAATTGCTTGTGTTTGACCAGGATCACGACTACATCAGCCTGCTTCAGTGCATCTGACAGAGAAGCCAGCTTGACGTTATTGCGATTTTCCAGAGTGGCTGGCAGCGCTTCAATATTGGGTTCAACCGCCAGAATCTGATAGGCAGGGTTGTTGGCCAGGGTCTTGGTGATATCCAGCGCCGGACTCTCACGCAGATCGTCGATATCCGGCTTGAAGGCCAGACCAAGACAGGCGATTTTCGGGTTGTTCAGGCCAGTAACAGCTTGCTCGACCTTTCCAACCACATAGTGCGGCTTGTAGTCATTGATGAGGCGTGCCTGGTGGATGATTTTGGCGGTATCGGGGTTTTGGTTGACGATAAACCAGGGGTCGACCGCGATGCAGTGGCCGCCCACGCCACAACCCGGCTGCAGGATATTGACCCGCGGGTGACGGTTGGCAAGGGAGATCAGCTCCCACACATTGATGCCCTGCTTATCGCAGATCAGCGACAGCTCGTTGGCAAAGGCGATATTGACGTCACGGAAGGCGTTCTCGGTCAGTTTGCTCATCTCGGCGGTGCGCGCTTCGGTGGCAATGCATTCCCCCTTCTTGACGAACATCTTGTAGACCTGGGTGGCCGCAGCGGTGCTGGCCTTGTCCATGCCACCTATGATGCGATCGTTTTCCACCAGCTCGCGGATCACCTGACCCGGCAGTACGCGCTCCGGGCAGTGCGCCACAAAGATATCAGGGGTCTGGCCTTCTGCCACAGTGTGGGGGAAGGTCAGATCGCTGCGCTCTTCGGCCAGCCATTTGGCCATCTGCTCGGTGGCGCCGACCGGTGAAGTGGACTCCAGTACCACCAGATTGCCTTTCTCCAGCATGGGGGCCAGGGCGCGGGAGGCACTCTCTATATACTTGAGGTCCGGCTCGTGCTCTTCACCCTTGAACGGGGTCGGTACGGCAATCAGGAAAGCGTCCGCTTTCTGCGGGCTGGTATGGGCACTCAAGTGGCCATCCTGCACTGCCTGCTTGACCAGATCTTCCAGGCCCGGCTCCACGATATGGATCTTGCCCTGGTTGATGGTATCGACCGCATGCTGGTTGACATCAACCCCGATAACGCGAATACCGTTGCTGGCGATGACTGCTGCTGTTGGCAAACCGATATAACCCAGACCAACGACGGAGATGGTTTCAAATTTCATTATTGTGTGCTCTCGATAGTAAAACAGGGGGCAGGAAGCCCCCAAGGACAGGTATGTAATCTGTAGATCAGGCAACCTGCAGGCTGCTGTCGATCTGTTGACCCAGGGCGCCGCTCAGGCCGATCACCGCTTCGACGATACGCTGGCTGGTTCTGCCATCCCCGTAGGGGTTGTTGGCATGGCTCATCACCTGATAGGCCAGCTCGTCATCCAGCAGACGAACCGTTTCCGCGACGATAGTTTCATCACAGGTACCCACCAGACGCACCGTGCCCGCCTTGACGGCGGCCGGGCGCTCTGTGGTATCGCGCATGCACAGTACCGGCTTGCCCAGGGTTGGCGCCTCTTCCTGAATACCGCCCGAGTCGGTCAGGATCAGGTAGCTCTGCTTCATCAAGTAGACGAACGGCAGGTAGTCCTGCGGCTCGATCAAATGCACGTTATCGAGCCCTTTAAGGTTGCGGTTGACCGGCTCTTGTACATTGGGGTTGAGATGCACGGGATAGACGATTTGCACATCGTCCCGCTTGGCCAGTACGGCGAGGGCCTTGCAGATGCGCTCAAAGCCATCGCCATGGTTCTCGCGGCGATGGCCGGTGACCAGGATCAGCTTCTTGCTCTTGTCCAGGAAGGGGAAGCGAGCAGCCAGCTCAGCCTTCATGCCCAGGTTTTTATCAATGCGCTGAGAAACCTCAATCAGGGCATCGATCACCGAGTTGCCGGTGACGAAGATGGTCTCGGGAGCGATGTTCTCCATGATGAGGTTTTTCAGCGAGCTGATTGTCGGGGTGTAGTGTTGATCGGCGATGCCGCCGGTCAAACGACGCATGCCCTCTTCCGGCCAGGGGGAGTAGATGTTGCCGGTGCGCAGACCCGCTTCCACATGACCCACCGCGATACGGTGATAATAGGCAGCCAGCGTGGCCGCGAACGAGGTGGCCGTGTCGCCGTGCACCAGAATGCGATCCGGCTTGAACTCGGCAAATACGGGTTTGAGCCCCTGCAAGATGGCAGTGGTCACATCGGTCAGATCCTGACCCGGCTTCATGATGTTGAGATCGTATTCCGGGGTGATCTCGAACAGGTTTAGTACCTGATCCAGCATCTCCCTGTGTTGCCCGGTGACGCAAACCCTGACGTCGACCTGGCGGTTGGCCTGAAAGGCCTTGACGATAGGCGCCATCTTGATCGCTTCCGGCCTGGTGCCAAATACGATCAATACCCGCTGCGCTTTCATCGGCATATTATTCACTCCCGTGTGAGTTAATTGATTTTAGTTTTCCTGAACTTAATAAAGGCTGAGCTCGCGGTTGAGCTGATCCAGCCGGTGTTGCCAGGTGTGCTGGGCAAGCACTATTTCCTTGGCTTGCTCGCCCAATGCGCTTCTTTGTTGAGCATCTTTTTGTAATTGCACACACCATTCTCTTGCCTCCGTGCCACTTGACACGGAAATAACGCTTTCACCAAAAAAATTCGCCATGGCTAGCGAGGGAGTACTGATAATGGGGCAGCCGGCGGCGGCCAGCTCAAATACCCGTCTAGAAAGCATGGTGGTCGATTGACTGATGGTATTGAAATTGAGATAAAGCTGATATTGCCGATATGCCTTGGCAACCAGCGCCGGCGAGATGGCCGGTTTGCAATATGGCAGCAATTTTTCTGGATAACTGCAGCCACTGTTGTGTTGCCAGAAGCGGTCAAAGATGATCAGACCCCGATCTCGCAGGGCATAGAGCACATCCTCCTGGGTCCGGCTCCGCTCAGCCAGCTCGTTGCCATAGTAGCCCCCCAGAAAGGCGATGCCAGGCCCGCGTTCGCCTGGCTCGGCAGGCAGGTACCAGCGTGGCTGGGCCGCAAACATCAAGACCCCCACATGTTGGAAAGCCTGATGGGGCAGGGCCCGATATCTCTCCACTGAGCCTATGTCGGTGGTATAGACGACGTCGAACAGTGCGGCGGCATCGGCAAAACGTTCGAAATGAAACGGGTCTTCCTTGTTCCAGAAGATGGTGGTTATCTTCTGTTTGCGGCAAAAGTCCAGCAGCTTGCTGAGCTCGGGTTTATTTGGCGAACTGTGGGCATAACTGGCAATTTTTCCTTGCCAACTGTTTTTATAACCACGCCAGGTTGATTCAACGAACAGAAAGTCAGGTTTGAATAATCTGAGTTTCCAGCGCCAATCTATTGGGGTGATTTGCACAAGGTCTGCGTCAGGTGACAAGCTGAATGTGGTGAACTGATCCGCCACCAATGCGATGCGTGGCTTTTTATTATTATTCAAACGAATTGACTCACAATTTAAATGGAGTGGCCAGCAAGGCCACTCCATTCATTTATTAAAGGAGCACCAGCGCTCTGGCAGAAATGGCGATCTGATAAAGCACTTCGGTGAGATCCTTGGTGATCTGCAGTGACTTGGTATCAACCTGCGGCAGTACGAATATTTCGTCGCCCGGTTTGATGGCAATCTCTTTATTGTCGAGATCACCCTTCTCGATCTGGCTGAAGGTGCCATCACGATGCAGCAGCAAGATGCGTGAGTTGCTCGCTTTCTGGGTAAAGCCGCCGGCCAGATTGATGTAGTCGGCCACGGTCCGCTTGCTGTCCATCAGGATGGCGTTCGGGAACATCACGTCCCCATGCACCATGATGAGATTGGTCTGACGCGGGATCCGGATCACATCCCCCGGTTCGAGCCGCACCTCTTCCATATTGGTACCGTTGGCCAGTACCACCTGGCCGTTGGGCTGGATATCCTTGGCACGTTCTACCCATTGCATCAGAAGCTGGGCTTCGCTGTTGCGCAGCTTGGCCTCACCCTCTGAGGATGAACGAGCGGTCAGGATGCTCGCTTCCAGCGCCTTGAGCGAGGATTGCAGCATCTCTTTTTGGCGTACCTTGACCGATTCCCGATAGAGCTGGATGGCACTGAGATCCGCATCCTGGGTCAGTTTCAGCCCGTTGAGGATATCGCCAAGGCGTGCGCCGTACTTGAGCACATACTCCTGGGCACTGTCGTGCTCCCCTTCCACCCGTACCGCGATGGAGGCATAGCGCTTGTCGGCGATCACTTCCACCGTGTCGCCTGAGCTGACCATCTTGCTGTTCAGTTGCTGATCATTGATGGGGTAGTAGTCCATGCGGATATCTTCCCCCTGATTGCGGCTCACCCGGATATGGGTGGCATCGGGGTCAGGTCTGGCCATCTGCATCAGCTCGGCCAGGGTGACATGGGGCTTGCTCAGTTCGAACTTGTTGGCGTTGGCCACCTTGCCTCTGACCGTGGTCTGATAGCGCAGCGGCGCCACCACTATGATGTCACCATCGCGCAGCTGGGTCGGTAGCAGGGTGCCATTGACCAGGAACTGATAGAGGTTGTAGTGACGCAGGGTCTGGCCATTGCGCTTGAGGGCGACATCTAGATAGCTGCCACGCTCGGGGGAGATGCCACCCGCCTTGTCGAGAAAATAGAGGATGGAATCCCCAGATTGACCGGCAAACAGACCCGGCTGTTTGACAAAGCCGGTGACGAAGATCTTGACCGGTTGGCTGACATCCAGGGTCGCATACACGCTGACGTTTTTCTGGTAAACGGTGGTGATGGCGCCGAGCAGAGTGTCGTTGAGCTGTTCGTTGCGCACTCCGGCTACTTTGATGGGGCCTACCTTGGGCAGGAAAATATTGCCCTGATGATCGACCGTCAGCGGCTGATCAAATTCGACACCGCCCCAGAGTTGTACCTGCAGGCGATCGCCAATGGCGATGCGATAATCCGGGTTGAAGCCGTTGAAGGATTCGCGGGCGAACTCGCCGCGAAACAGCCAGTTGCCAAAGACAGGATCCTGGGTCTGGGTGTCGGTAATGACTTTGCGCACCGGGGCCGCTTCTTGCGAGATCTCGAGAGCCAACGCGGGCTGCAACAGCATGCCCAGGCCCAGCGCCAGCAGGCTGGGTTTCAGGTTCAAATGGGATAACATCTTCAAAAAATCACTCCTGATCAGTCCTGGTGTTCACGCAGGGTCGCCAGACCCATTACGACCAGACCGTAGAAAAGACAAAGCAGCACGCCGATGGTTGCCAGGTTGTAGAGACGGCGGGGATATTCAGCCTGTTCGGCCAAGCTGGGTTGGCTGACCACCAGCAGATGCTTGAGTTTGCGATAGGCTTCGACGCGGGCCTGCTCCATGCTGACCAGACCTGTCTTGTAGACATCGGCGGCCAGCTGGGTTTGTACCTGAACCGCCTGATAGTCGGCATTGACCTCGTTGAGGGCCTGTTTCTCGCTGCCGGTCAGCCGCTGTTTCTCTTGTGCCAGCTGGCGGGTGAGGGCATCGACCCTGTCTTTTACCGCTACCACATCCGGGGCATTGGGGTTCATGTAGATTTGCAGGCGCTTGAGCTCGGCGTCCTGGCGTACCAGCTCCGCTTCCAGTTCAGACACCACGCCCATCATGGCGGTACTGGTCGCCTCGGGGCTGATCAGCTGGTGCTGGTTCTGGAAGGCGAGCATCTTTTCCCGCTCACTCAACAGCCGTTCATGAGAGCGAGCCACCTGGGACTCGACAAACTTGAGCTGTTCGACGGCGACCTGACGGCTCAGCCGGTTGATGAATCCTTCGCTCTCCTTGAGCATCAGCGCGACCACCTGTTTGGCATACTCGGGCTCAAAGGCTTGCAAACTGACGGTCAACACCCCGGAAAGTTCATCCAGGCTGACGGTCAGGTGGTCCCGATAAAAGGCCAGAAACTCTTCGCGACTGGCGTCTGCCGGCAAGCGGGAGAAGAGGTCAGCACTGTCGCTCTCGTAGTGCTTTTTCAGCTGCAGTTGTTTGTCCAACGTTTCGAGCATGTCCCAGGATTTGAGGTAATCCTGGATCACCAGCACATCCTGATGATTGCTGCCACCCAGCCCCAGCATGGAGAGGGCATCCGGCATCATCTTGAGCTGATCCGCCTGCTTGATGATAAGACTGGCCTGACTGACATAACGATCGCTGGCAATGGTGCCGTAGTAGAGCGCGGCCAGGCTGAAACAGGCGACAACCCAAAGAAAGCTGCCCAGTTTGATCGTCTTTTTCCAGGAGTGGCGAGCCACCTTGTAGCCCTTGGAGTCGATCAGAAACAGCTTGGGATCCCGCTTGAATTTGCGAAGCTTGCGCTCAAGCAGGGCGGTCAGATTGGCTTTGGTCATAGATGTCCGTGGAAATGCTTAATAAGAAGAATCAGAGTTTTTGGTAGACGGCGATGGCATCCTCGATGTCATCGTGCAGGGTCAACTGCCCGTTTTGCAGCACGATACCCATATCGCACTGCTGGCGCAGGGTGTTCATATCGTGCGAGACCATGATCAGGCTGGCGGTCTGCCGCTTCTGGGTAAAGACGTCGATGCACTTTTGTCTAAATCTGGCATCCCCCACCGAGGTGATCTCGTCGGTGAGGTAGATATCGAAATCAAAGGCCATGCTCACCGCGAAGGAGAACTTGGACTTCATACCGCTGGAGTAGCCCTTGATGGGCAGTTCAAAATGCTGGCCGATTTCCGAGAACTCTTTGACCCACTCTTCCACGGCTGCCGTGTCGTGCACGCCGTGGATCCGGCAGACGAAGCGGGTATTTTCGCGCCCCGTCATGCTGCCCTGAAAGCCGCCGCTCAGGGCCAGCGGCCAGGAAACCCGGCTATGGCGCGTCACCTTGCCCTTGCTCGGCATATCCATCCCCCCGAGCAACCGCAACAGCGTCGACTTGCCCGCGCCATTGGCACCGAGAATGCCGATATTGCGATCCCCTGGCAGGGTGTAACTGACATCTTTTAGCACGTAATGGCGACCAAATTTGGTCGGGTAATATTTTGTGACGTTATCCAGCGTGATCATAGGGTTAGCTTGCAATTAGACGGCGATGGCTGAGGCGATAGGCACTCATGGCAAACGTGAGCAATATCAGGGTAATGCCAGCCAGATAAGACCAGTTTCCACCTTGGGTCTGGTAACCGGCGATCCAGCCGGAGCGGATAAGCTCAAGGGCATGCACAACGGGATTCCACAACAGCAGATGCTGATAACTCTGTGGCACCGCCGCCAGTGGAAAGAAAACGGCGGAGATAAACATCATGGGGCGCATCAGAATGGGAAGCAGTTTTTTGGCTTCTTCGGAAAGAGATGCCGCAATACAAAACAGGGTGCCCAATGCAAACGAGAAGATCATCAGCAGACCATAGCCGGTCAGCACCGCCAGCGGGTCGGCAGGCATGGCATCAAAGCCAAACCAGATAAGTCCCAAAATAAGCACAAAGGCTACCAGCACGCCGATCAGGGTTTCCAGTACAAAGCGGGAAAACAGGGTGGCGAAGGGTGTTACCTGCCGATAGCAGAACAGCCCCTTGTTGGCACTGACTGCGGATTGCAACTGGCTGACCACGTTTTGAAACATCATAAAGGGCAGGTAACCGGCGGCGATAAAGACCGGTGCTTCCACCCCGCCGAAACCGGTGCGCTGGCGCATACCAAAGATGAAACAAAACAAGGCAATCGCAATTAGAGGATCGAGCACGGCCCAGGCGTAGCCCATCCGGTAACTGCCGAAACGGGTCTTCAGTTCACGCATCAGCAGGCCGAAGGTGACATCCTTCAGCACGGCCAGCGAGGTTCGGCGATGAGTTGATAAAATGGGGGTGTTCAATTTTTAATCTTTCATCAGCGTATGAAAATCAAGAGGGGCGACTCTAGCATAAAGGTTTGGCAAAGCAGCAATGTCTTGAAAGCGAATAATTCATTGCGCAATGCTGGGCAACTATATTGCGTTATTGCAATGTTAATTGTTTGTTTCTGTGTTGGTTTGCTTAGGGTATAGCTACCGCACGGCAATGACATATTCCCGGCGTAAAGAGCAGATTGTGTTGAATAAAAATAAAATGGGGGTGATAGCGAGGCGTAGCTTGTTGATGGCAACAAACATAAGTGGACTTGCAAAGCAAGTAATCAACCCGTGCATATGACGTCGTTCTGTGACGCGCGTCATGCTTAATTTTATTTGCGCTGCATACTACCTACCAGCTGCAATTGAGTCAACACGCATTATCAATTGTTCGTAAACGCGACCAAATAATATAACTAATTGTTGTATATGTGTTTTTTTTGAAACTTAATGGTAATTGACACGAACATGGTGAGTATTGATGGCGAAAAAATGATTAATTAAGACTTTTCTCATACATCCCCCTTCCTCAATAAAATTCTATTTTTGTGATCTGTATTTCTTGCTTTTACGTGTGTTTAGACATTTTCGCGCGACACTATTTAATTGTTCAAATAATGACCGAATATTTCCATTTGTTCTGACAAAATCAGCCTTTCTCTTGAGTTGGTAGACTATTTGACATGAAATGTTGATTTTTTTAGTTGTTAATACTCAATTGACAAACCTCCTTTTGACTGACTATGTCTGTTATGTACTCGCTTGCACTTGGACGTGGCGGCGCAAACAACAGGGATGGTGGAGGAGATGATGAACGCTAATTCGATCTTGCTTTCAGGATTGCTGGCGACCATGGCTGTCAGTACGGGAGTCTTCGCCGAGGATGACATAATGGCACTGCAGCTTGGCAAACCAGCCGAAGACGAAAAGCTCGATATCTATAGTGTCGATGTGAAATACCACCACATGTTTTGGCGTTGGGGTGACTCAGGCTGTCAGCTGGGTTTGGGTGCCCGGGGCGGCATGTTGAAGGTCGGAGATGACAGCACTGCCAGACTAGGAACCGGAGCCAGGGCTGAGTGCCTGTGGGGTAACTGGGTAGTCTGGATCCCGGTTGAAGTGCTCTGGCTGGCGGAGCATGAGTTTGGCCACCGCGGCAATGGTTTCAAGGACTATGGCGGGCCATTTCAGTTTTCAAGCGGTATTGGTCTTGGCTATGCGCTGACGCCGAACTGGCTGATTGGCTATCAATATGAGCACATGTCCAATGCCAACATGTATGAACAGAACCCGGGTCTGGATAGTCACTCCATCCACATTGAATATCGCTTCTAACCTCGCTTGCCTTTCACAAACAAAAGCCCCTGGAACAGGGGCTTTTGTTTGGCGGGTGATAATCAAGCCCTGCGTCGGGATCAGCGGCCCAGGTATTCCCGATCGAAGAAGGTGTTGACCCAGTGGGGGCGGTAGATGGTGAGCAGGGTCATGGTCATGCCGTTGAGCAGGGCTTCGGGGAAGAGCAGCAGTGGCCAGATGGAGAGGTAGTCGGCGCTGATGGTGTACCAGGGGTAGGTGTCGCTAAGGCCCATCAGCAGGGCGCTGGCCACCACCTTGACCGAGATGGAAAGGGCGCCGCCAAGAAAGGCCACCACGAACAGATAGACGAACAGGTGGCGCGGCAGCCAGGCCCAGCTGGCCAGAAACAGCAGCCAGGTGGTGGCGACCGGCAGGGCCACGCCGATGAGGGCCTGCCAGCCGATGTCGGCCAGGGGGATGACCCCGAAGTAAGAGAGGACCAGCAGGGTGAGGCAGGGGGCGAGCAGGGCGAGGCGCCAGCCCAGCAGCAGGGTCAGGCTGGTGAGGCCGAGAAAGTGCACCTCCAGTCCTTCGTGCAGGCCGGCCCGCAGGGTCCAGAGCGGCACCAGCACGATGGCGCCGCCAAGGCAGAGGTGCTGGTAGAGCGGATTGTCGTGGAGGGTGCGCAGCAAGGTGCCACGCAGGCTGAATGTGAGCAGCAGTACCCAGAGCAGCAGGGCGGCGGCTTGTCCTTCACTCATGGCAGATCCTTGTCCGGTGACGGCATGCAGGTGGGCGAGGCCCGATGTGAAAGGGGCTGGCGTTTTCCCGGCCAGCCCCTGAGCTATCAGTATTTGACGTTGTTGTGGTACTTGGCGAGGATGCCCTGGACGCGGTCCATGGTCTCCTTGCTGGGGGGCTTGATCCCGGTGAGATCATAGGTGTCGCCCAGTACGTCCCACTTGTGCTTGCCGAGCTCGTGGTAGGGCAGCAGTTCCACCTTCTCGACGCACTCTCCCAACTCGGCGATGAACTGGCCGAGCCCTTCGGCGCTCTCGTCATCGTCCGACCAGGTCGGTACCACCACGTAGCGGATCCACATGGTCTTGCCCTTGGCGGCCAGGTAGCGGGCAAACTCCAGGGTGTACTTGTTGCTGACGTGGGTCAGCGGAATGTGCTTGTCGTCGTTGATCTGCTTGATGTCGAGCAGCACCAGATCGGTATTGTCGAGCACCTTGTCGAGCTGTTCGTCGTAGTGGCGCACGAAGCCGTTGGTATCGAGGCAGGTGTGGATGCCCTTCTCCTTGCAGGCGGCGAACAGTTCGGCGATGAAATTTTGCTGCAGCATGGCTTCGCCACCGGAGGCGGTGACGCCGCCACCTGAGGCATTCATGAAGTGGCGATAGCTGGTGATGTCGCTCATCAACTCCGGCACTGTCACCTCGCGGCCGCCCTGGGTATCCCAGGTGTCGCGGTTGTGGCAGTACTTGCAGCGCATCAGGCAACCCTGCATGAACACGATGAAGCGTATTCCGGGGCCATCGACGGTGCCGCAGGTTTCAACGGAATGGATCCGGCCAATGACCCCGGATGTATCGGTGGTCACACTGGTTTCAGCGGCGGTGCCGCTGACTTCGACAGCAGGGATCCGATTAATGACAGACATAGACGACTCCAATGATTCGAGCAGGCCGTTATTTTATTACATAAAGCCCTATAAATCCTACATGTTTAGCCCGCCACCGGGGCACCCAGCAGGCTCTCGAGGGCTTTGGCGGTGAGCGGCCTGCTGGTCAGGAAGCCTTGATAATGCTGGCAGCCTAGGGCTTTGAGGATGGCGAGCTGCTCTTCGTCCTCCACCCCTTCGGCGGTGACGGTAAAACGAAAAACCTTGGCCAGTTCCAGGATCGCCTTGACGATGGCCTTGTCCTGTTCGCTGTGCACCAGGGTCTGGATGAAGCTTCTGTCGAGCTTCACCTCGTCCGCCGGCAGATCGCGCAGATAGGCGAGCGACGAGTAGCCGGTGCCGAAATCATCGATGGAGAGCAGGATGCCGAGCTCCTTGAGCTGGCGCATCCTGGCGATGCTCTCCAGCCGGTTCTCCAGCACCACGGATTCTGTCACCTCCAGCAGCAGGCGGGAGGGGGGCACCCCGGTATCGCGCAATATGTATTCCACCTGCTGCACAAAGCCTGCGGTGTGGAACTGGCGGGCGCTGACGTTGACCGACAGATGGGGAATGGCCAGCCCGCGGTTGAGCCAGAAGCTGTACTGGGCGCAGGCGGTCTTCATCACCCAGTAGCCGATGTCCTGGATGAGGCTGGTCTCCTCGGCGATGGGGATGAACTCTGCCGGCGGCACCATGCTACCGTCGCTGCGCTGCCAGCGCAGCAGCGCCTCGATGCCGGAGAGCGCACCGTTGTCGACCCGGTATTGCGGTTGGTAGTGCAGTTGCAGCTCGTGGTGGCGCAGGGCGTCGCGCAGCTGGTTGTTGAGCGCCAGCTTGTTCTTCTCCTTCTCAGCCATGGCCTCGCTGAAGAACACATAGTTGCCCTGGCCGGATCGCTTGGCCATGTGGGTGGCGGTGTCGGCCTGCTGCATCAGCACCAGGTGATCCTTGTCCTCGCTGGAGAAGAGGCTGATCCCCACCGAGGCGCTGCAGTGCAGCTTGTGATCCTCGATGTCGAACGGGATGCGAAACAGCCCCATCAGCTCGCGGGCGAAGTGTTCTGCCAGGATCTTGGCGGTGACATAACCCTGGCCCAGGGCGCTGAACAGCAGGGCGAACTCGTCCCCCGAGATGCGGGCCAGCACCAGGTTGTCCTGGGGCAGGGTCTTGAGGCGCTCCACCACCGCCTGCAGCAGCAGATCGCCGCAGGCATGGCCGAGGGAGTCGTTGATCGACTTGAAGTTGTCCAGATCCACCAGCAGCAGGGCGCCCCACTGGCCGCTGGCCTCCTGCAGAGTGCGCTGCATGATGTCGTTGAGGCTGCGGCGGTTGTAGAGGCCGCACAGATCGTCGTAGTAGGCGAGCTGCTCGATATGGCGCGCCGCCTCCTTTTCCTGGGTGATGTCGTAGAAGCTGCAGACATAGTGGCTGATCTCGCCGTGCTCATCCTGCACCCCGCTCACCATCAGCCGCACCGGAAAGAGGTGGCCATCCTTGTGCAGGCAGCGCTCTTCGCCCATCCAGAACTCCTGGGCCGCTACCGCCTCGCGCACGTCCTGCGCCAGGTGATCGCCATAGTAGGTGGGCCTGAGCCGGACGATATGCTGGCCGAT
Source organism: Aeromonas sp. FDAARGOS 1403 (assembly GCF_019047325.1). Lineage (NCBI taxonomy): Bacteria > Pseudomonadati > Pseudomonadota > Gammaproteobacteria > Aeromonadales > Aeromonadaceae > Aeromonas > Aeromonas sp. FDAARGOS 1403. The sequence goes on from NZ_CP077249.1 coordinate 2,789,929, forward strand.
CATCTCATCGTCGGCAAAGCCGGTGATGCGGCCAAAGGAGCGGTTGACCTTGAGGATGATCCCCTTGTGATCCATCACCAGCAGACCGTCGTGGGTGTTGAAGGCCACCTCGGCCAGCCGCAGCGCATCGTCGGCGGCCAATCGTTGCAGCTCGACGGCGGCCCGCTCGTGCTGGCTGCTGAGAGCGTCGAGCAGCGGCATGGGGTCGGCCAGTGGCGCATCGAGCAGCAGGGTGAGCTGGCCGATGGGGGCGCCCTGCGAGCCGTGCAGCGGAATGCCGACATAGACGGGGGCATTGAGTGCCAGCAGTTGGCTGGCCTGGGGATAGCGCAGGGGCAGGTCTTCCACATAGACAGCCTGGCCGTGCTGGAACAGCTCCTGGCCGGGGCCCGGGTCCATCTGGATAGGCTTGAGCACCGAGAAGGTCTCCCCCTCCAGCACGCAGCGCGGGATCATCCAGAGATCCTGGCCGCGCGGCTGGTACTCGCCAATCCAGCCGATGCGCGCGCCGCTGATGCCCATGGCCCAGCTCACCAGGGCGCGGCAGTAAGCGATGCCGGTCAGCAGGGTGAGCTCGGCAGGCAGCGTCAGCACGGCGGGCTGGACCGGCTCCTGCACCGGTTGCCAGTGGCCGAGCAACTGGGCGCTGTGACGCACCAGTTGCAGCATCTCTTCGCTCAGCGGGGTGGCGTTGAGGTATTCGAGGCTCAGCACGCCGATGAGTTTTTCCTGCTCCAGCAAGGCACCGTCCAGACGCGAGCTCACACCGGCATTGGCCAGATAGTAGTGCTGACTCAGCATGGGCTGGTGCGCGGCTTCCGAAAAGCTCAGGGACTTGCGGGTGCGCAGGGCGCGGATGTAGCGACTGTCGCCGCGAATGGCTGCTACCTCGTCGGCCCCCAGGGTAAAGACCGGGGTCAGCTGCTCGCTGCCGAGGGGGCCGTTGGCCTGATAGTGCCAGAGGATGAGGCGATCGGCCCCCAGGCTCTCCTTGAGGGTCTCCAGCATGGCGGCAAACTGCTGCTGGCTCGCCATCTGGCTCAGGCGCGGCAGTTGCAGCGCCAGGTCGGCCACCGGCTCCTGGCGCAGGGTCTGCAGGCAGATGAGCCAGAAGGCATCTTGTTCGTGGGAGAGGGCAATGTGCCACTGCTGGCCGGCAAAGCGCAGCACCAGCTTGCCGCCTTGGCCGTTGCTGAGGGCCTGTTCGATAGGCAGGCGCAGCGCATCCGGCAACTGGGCCGGCCAGGGGCCTCTGGGCTCATCGAGCCAGTAGAGTGGGGTTTGCATCACATCGGTCAACGCGACCAGCCGTTGGCTGCGCACGTCCAGACGAAAGAACAGCGGTGTCTGGTTGGCAGAAGAGAGATGACTGAGCGCGGTTGACGACATGAACTGATAACATCCTGTTGAACGACTGTCGGGTGGCAAGAATACTGCAAAATCGGTGCAAACAAAATTTCATTGAAATCTAAATTAGAAAATACTAATTTAATGTCAATTTGTCGTTGACTGGAGTCTTGCTGATGAAACGGATCCTGATTGTAGGCGGGGTAGCGGGGGGCGCGTCTGCTGCTGCCAGAGCCCGCCGTCTGAGCGAAGAGGCGGAAATTGTGATGTTCGAGCGGGGCGAGTTCGTCAGCTTCGCCAACTGCGGGCTGCCTTATCACATCGGGGGTGACATCCCCAACCGGGATGCCCTGCTGTTGCAGACCCCCCAGAGCTTCAAGCGCCGCTTCAACGTGGATGTGCGGGTTTTTCACGATGTCATCGAGATAGACAAGGCCGGCAAGAGCCTGCTGGTGCGCAACCTGCTGACCGGTGAAGAGCGGCGCGAAGCCTACGACGTGCTGCTGCTGAGCCCGGGCGCGGCCCCCATCCGGCCTCCCTTCCCCGGCATCGACAGCCCGGGTGTGCACACCCTGCGCAATATTCCTGACATGGATCGCATTCTGGCAGCGCTGGCGCACGATCAGCCGCACCATGTCACCGTGGTGGGGGGCGGTTTCATCGGACTGGAGATGATGGAGGCGCTGCACCAGCGCAAGCTGGACGTCACTTTGCTGGAGCTCTCCGATCAGGTGATGGCACCGGTGGATAAGGAGATGGCCAACATGCTCCATGCCCGCATCCGGGAGGAGGGGATCGACCTGCGCCTGCGCACCGGCCTCTCCGCCATCGAGAGTCTGGATGTGCTGGCGGAAAAAACTGCTGCCGTGGCCACTGAACAACGGGGCGGGCTGCGACTGACCCTGAGCGATGGCACCCGGCTCGATACCGGCTTGCTGATCCTGGCCATCGGCGTCAAGCCCGAGACCCTGCTCGCCGCCAAGGCGGGGCTGGAGCTGGGGCCCCGCGGCGGCATCAAGGTGGATGCCGCCATGCGCACCTCGGATCCCTTCATCTATGCGGTGGGGGATGCGGTGGAGGAGACCGACTTCGTCACCGGCGAGTCTGTGCTGATCCCGCTGGCGGGGCCTGCCAATCGGCAGGGGCGTATCGCCGCCGACAACATGCTGGGCCGCGCCGAAACCTACAAGAAGACTCAGGGTACCGCCATCTGCAAGCTGTTCGATCTGGCGGTGGCCAGCACCGGGCTGAACGAGAAGCGGCTGCTGCAGCTGGGGTTGCCGTTCGAGAAGGCCTATGTCCACCCGGGCAGCCACGCCGGTTACTACCCCGGCGCTCACCCGGTCAGCCTCAAGCTGCTGTTTGCCCCCGATGGCAAGATTTATGGCGCCCAGGCCATCGGCAAGGACGGGGTCGACAAGCGCATCGATGTGCTGGCGGTGGCTCAGCGCGCCGGTCTCACCGTGTTCGATCTGCAGGATCTGGAGCTCACCTACGCGCCGCCCTTCGGCTCGGCCAAGGACGTGATCAACATGGCCGGCTTTGTGGCCAGCAACCACTTGAAGGGGGATACCCTGCTCTGCCACGCAGCCGAGGTAGAGGCCCGTCACCCCCATCAGCAGGTGCTGGATGTGCGCAATGGCCCCGAGCTCGACAAGCTGGGTCGCATTCCGGGGGCGATGCACATTCCGTTGGATGAGCTGCGCAGTCGCCTTCATGAACTGCCCAAGGACAAAGAGCTGCTCATCAGCTGCCAGGTGGGCTTGCGCGGCCACGTGGCCTGTCGCCTGCTGAGCCAGCACGGCTTCAAGGTGAAAAACCTTTCCGGCGGTTTCAAGACCTGGCAGATGGCGGTGATGGAGTAACCCGCCACAGTCGCAAGCGAGCGCCGACCCCAGGGTCGGCGCTGTTGCATCTGGCGGGGGCCGGCGGCGTTTTAATGCAATGAGTTTTGTGTCAAGCGAGCCTGATCCCTTATCCTGTTGGCTATTGCGCTGCACTGGCAGCGAGCCAATCAGGGATGACATTTATGCGCCGCGTCGACTCTCACCCTCGCCTCTCTCGTTCCTCACCGCAACAGACGGCCATCCCCGGGCGCCGCTGGCCGGCCCTGCTGCTGGCGGGGCTCACGGCGCTGCTGCTGAGCGGCTGCGGCCCCGACAAGCCCGTCACTCATGTCACAGCTAATGGGCCGACCACGCAACCTGCCGCGCAGCAGGAAGCGGGCGCCCCAAGCGCCGTGGTGCAGGCGAATGCCCGTCAATATCGGGATGCCCCGGCGCTGGCGCTGGTCTTCTCCGGCCAATTGGCGCCCAAGGCCAATTGGCAGAGCTGGCTATCGGTCAATGAAGGAGGCAAGCAGCTGCAGGGGGAGTGGATCCTCGCCGATGATGGCCGCACCCTCTACTTCCCGAACGTGCAGCCCGATAAAAGTTACGAGGTGAGCCTCAAGGCGGGGCTGGGCCCATCCCCCCAGAGTTGGACCCTCAAGACTCGCCCGCTGGAGGCGGGGGCCTTCTTTACCGCCAGCGGCATGGTATTGCCGCTGCGCGACGAGCTGCGTCTGCCCATCAGCGCGGTCAACGTGGATGAGGTCAATATCGACTTCTTCCGGGTCGATGCGGAGTATCTGCCCCGTTTCCTGGCCGAGTATCGCCCCGGTGCCGGCATGGGCAACTGGGAGCTCGAGCAGATCACCCAGCGGGCCAAGCGGGTGTTCAGCGGCCGCTATGCGCTGGAACTCGATGCCAACCGGCGCGAGACCCGCCTCATCAATGTGAAGGAGCCACAGCTGGCCCAGGCTGGCGTCTACTTTGCGGTGATGTCGCCTCTTGGCAACTACGACTGGCGCAAGGAGACCACCTATTTTGCGGTGAGCGACATGGGGCTCAGTGCCCGTCGTTATCACGATCAGCTGGAGGTGTTCGTGAGCTCCCTGGCCAGCGCCGACCCGCTCAAGGATGTGCAGCTCTCCCTGCTCGACGAGAAGGGCAACCGGCTGCAGGTGCAAAATACCGATCCGCAGGGTCATCGCCGCTTCGATCAGGTGCAGGGGGCCCGCCTGCTGCTGGCCGAACAGGGCAACCATCTGGCGGTGCTGCGCCTCGACGGGGCGGCGCTCGATCTCTCCACCTTCGATCTTGGCACCCAGCCCTGGCAGGCTCAGCAGTTGTATCTGTTCAGCGGGCGCGACCTCTATCGCCCCGGTGAGCGGCTCGACAGCGAGATTTTGCTTAAAGGGCAGGATGGCCAGCTGCTGCCGGGTATGGCGGTGGAGCTGGAGGTGAAACAGCCGGACGGCCAGCTGCTCGAACAAAAGCGGCTGCTGCCGGATAGCCTTGGCGCCGCTCACTATGGCCTGCACCTGCCGGACGATGCGCCGCTGGGGCGCTGGACCATCAACCTCAAAACCGCCGCCGGCAGCCGCTTCGAGTGGCCTTTCCTGGTGGAGGAGTTTTTGCCTGAGCGGCTGAAACTGCAGCTTGGCAAGGGGCCGGATGGGGAAGTGACGAGTCTGGACGCCGCCCTCAGCCTGCCACTGCAAGGGGACTATCTCTACGGTGCGCCAGCGAGCGCCACCAAGGCCAAGGCGGAGGTGAAAATCAGCCGCGCCACCATGCCCTTTACCCAGTGGCAGGAGTTCACTCTGGGTGACGTGCTGCTCGCCGAGCAGGCCAGGGATCTTGAACCGCTGAGTCTCACCCTCGATGCGCAGGGGCAGGGGGCTTTTTCGCTTGCTGATGAGCTCGACAATGTGAGTGCTCTCGGGCCGCTGGAGGTGGCCTATCGGGTGTCGCTTTCCGAACCCGGTGGCCGCGCCGTCAATCGCAACCGCACCCAGTATGGCTGGCCAGCGGGCAGCCAGTGGCCGGCGCTCAAGGCCGACTTTGTGGCGGATCGGGTGGAAGGGGGCAAGCCGCTCCCCTTCCAGATCCTCAACCTCGATGCGCAAGGTCAACCGGTGGCGGGAGCGGTGAAGGTGCGCCTTGTCAACGAGTACCGCGATTACTACTGGCACTACGCCGATGGTGAGGGGTGGAAGTACGAGTTCAACAGTCAGCCCTATCTGGAGCAGGAGCAGACCCTGCAGCTGGATGGCAAGGGGCCGACCCCGCTCACGCTGCAACTGGCGGCGGGCTGGTATCGATTGGAGGTGGAGAACAGCCAGGGCCATCAATCGAGCCTGCGGGTGGAGATAGGCAGTTACGCCTGGGGCGGCGGTGGCGAGCAGGCTCGGCCCGACAAGATTGCCATCACCCTCGACAAGCGCGCCTATCAGGCGGGTGACAAGGCCAAAGTGACGTTGGTTGCCCCGCGCCCCGGCAAGGGGCTCTTGTTGGTGGAAGATGGCGACGGCCTGCGCTGGTGGCAGCGCATCGAGCTCAAGGGGGAGGGTGGCGATGCCAAGGATGCCCGCGGCGAGTTCGAGATCCCGGTCAGCCCCGAGTGGCAGCGCCATGACCTGCATATCTCGGCCCAGATCGCCGCGCCAGACAGTGCCTCCAAACCGGCTGGCAAGCAGCAGGGGCAGAGCCTGCGCTCGGTCGGCCTGGTGCCGCTCACCCTGGATCGGGAAGCGCGCCGTCTGCCGCTCACCCTGAGTGCGCCGGATAAAGCGGTGCCGCTTACCCGACTGGAGGTGACAGCCACCTCCACCCCCAACAGTCAGGGGCGGGTGGTGCTGGCCGCGGTCGATCGGGGCGTGCTCAACATCAGCGACTACCAGCCGCTCGACCCGTTCGAGATCTTCTTTGGCCGCAAGCGCTTCGCCCAGGATTTGTTCGACAACTACGGTCAGGTGATCCCGCCGCAGGATGGCAAGCTGGCCCGCCTCAATTACGGGGGCGACCGTGCGCCGCTGAAAAAGGGCGGCGCGCTGGAGAGCCGGGTCGAGATCGCAGCGCTGTGGAGCGGCGAGGTGAGTTTTGATGAGAGCGGCAAGGCGGTGATCCCGCTCGATTTGCCCAACTTCAACGGCGAGCTGGCGCTGATGGCGCTGGCCTGGAACGAACAGCAGGTCGGTGAGGCCGAGCGCGCCGTCAAGGTGGTGGCGCCCTTGGTGGCCGAGATTGGCTGGCCGCGCTTTGGCGCCAGAGGGGATGAGACCCGGGCGCTGGTACAGCTGCGCAACATGAGCGGCGAGGATCAGACCCTCTCCCTTGCCTGGACCCTCAATGGCGGGCTGAAAGCAAACGGTGAGCTGCCTAGCACCCTTGCCCTTAAAAATGGTGAGGAGCAGTGGCTGACCCTGCCGCTCACCGTGACCGGGGCGAGCGGTGTGGCAAGCCTGCAGTTGGCGGCCAGCGGCAAGGATTTTGCCATCAGCCGCGACTGGACTTTGCCGCTGCGCTCCCCCTGGCCGGCCGAGACGCGTCAACGCTACCAGATGCTGGCCCCCGGCCAGCAGATGAGCTTTGCGCCAGCTGAGCTGGCCGGGCTGGATCGCGCCAACCTGCAGGGACTGCTCAGCCTCTCCGGTACCCCGCCCTGGGATCCGGCAGCCCAGTGGCAGGCGCTGGCCGACTACCCCTATGCCTGTCTGGAGCAGACCCTGTCCCGTGCCTGGCCTTACTTGCTGACCACGGCCGATGAGCGGGCCGCCTGGCGCAAACCCGCAGCGGGCAAGAAAGCGACAAGCGAGGCGGATGTGCAACGCGCCCTGCTGCAACGGCTGCAGCGGTTGCAACTGCCAAGCGGCGGTTTTGGCCTCTGGGATGGCCGCTCCGACGAGGAGCAGTGGCTCACCGCCTATGCCGCCGACTACCTGCTGGCGCGCAAGGAGGCAGGCGATGCAGTTCCGGAGGCGATGCTCAATCAGGCGCTGAATCGTCTGCAGAGCTATCTCACCGACAACCAATACGGCGAGCGCTGGAGCAGTGCCCCCGAGCACAGCCGGCTGGCCTATCAGGCCTACAGCGCCTATGTGCTGGCCCGGGTGGGCAAGGCACCGCTCGCTACCCTGCGCCTTATCTGGGAGCAGCAGGCCGATCACGCTCGCTCCGGTTTGCCGCTGCTCCACCTCTCGCTGGCCCTCTCGGCCATGGGGGATGAGCAGAACGCCGCCAAGGCCCTCAACCGGGCGCTGGCGACCGAGCGCGGTGATGACTATCTCGGGGATTACGGTTCACAGTTACGCGATGGAGCTCTTGAGCTCTCCTTGCTGCGCCAGCACAAGCTGGCTGCGGATCGCTGGCCCGCTCTCAGTGCCAAGGTGGCCGATACCCTGGCCCACCGTCAGTGGCTCAGCACTCAGGAGCGGCTCGCCCTGTTGCGACTCGCCCGCTTCGATCCGGCCGTCGACTGGCAGGCCAGGGTGACCCCCTCGCTTGGCAGTGGCTCCCTGAGCGGTTCGGCCCCGTTGCAGCTGAGTGCCCCCGAGGCGCTGGCGGCGAGTACCGTCACCAATGAGGGCAAGGGATCCCTCTATGTGCAGCGCACCTTGGTAGGTTACCCCGAGCAGGCTCCTACCCGGTTGAGTCAGGGGATAAGCGTGACCCGCAGCTGGTTCAACAGCGACGGTCAGCGTTTTGATCCCGCCAAGGTGAAGATGGGCGATCTGGTGGTGGTGCGGCTCAACGTCAGCAGTGAATCGGCGGTGCCCGATGCCCTGCTGGTGGAGATGGTGCCCGCTGGCTTCGAGCTGGAGAACCCGGTCCTTGGCAACAACATCAAGCTCGAAGAGCTCTCCATCGAGGGGAAACCGGCGTGGCAGAGCGAGTGGAACGACTACCTCAAGCATCAGGAGTTTCGCGATGACCGCTACACGGCGGCGCTGGATCTGAGCGAGGGGAGCAACCAGCAACTGGTCTACCTGATGCGGGCGGTGACGCCGGGTCGCTATCAGGTGCCGCCGACCCAGGTGGAGGATATGTACCGCCCCGAGCTGCGGGCTGTGGGTGAGGATATCCACGAGGTAACTATCTCTGAGTAGCTGGCGCTTGATGGGTCGCAGACGCCCTCTGGGCAACGACCCCTCCCTTGAGCGGGTTCGCCCGCCCACTTTCTGGCAGCAGCGTGGCTGGCTGAAATTGGGTCGCAGTGGCCGCGCTGGCGGGCGCTGGCTTGGCTGTCTACAACGCTGGCTGCGTTTCTCGGTGCTGGGAGTTGTAGCACTGCTCCTGTCATTGCTGGCGCTGGATCGCATTTTCCCGCCGCCACCGCTCGACCCGGCCTATGCGCGGGTGGTACTCGACATGAAGGGACGGCCGCTGCGCGCCTTTGCCGACACCAGTGGCGTGTGGCGCTACCCCGTGACCCTGGAGCAGGTCTCCCCCCGCTATATCGAGGCGCTGCTTGGCTACGAGGATCGCCATTTCTGGCGCCATCCCGGAGTCAACCCGGTGGCCATGGTGCGCGGGGTCTGGCAGTGGCTGCGCTACGGACGCGCCGTGTCGGGGGGCTCGACCCTCACCATGCAGGTGGCGCGTCTTATCGAGCCCTACCACAGGAGCGTGCCCGGCAAGCTGCGCCAGATGGCGCGCGCGCTGCAGCTGGAGTGGCACTACGACAAGCGCACCCTGCTCACCGTCTACCTCAACCGGGCGCCGTTTGGCGGCAATCTGGAGGGGGTGCAGGCGGCAAGTTTTGCCTACCTTGGCAAGAGCGCCGCCAGGCTGACCCATGCCGAGGCTGCGCTGTTGGCGGTGCTGCCGCAGGCCCCCAGCCGCAACCGGCCGGACCGGCATCCCGAGCGGGCCCGCGTCGCCCGCGACAAGGTAATGCAGCGGCTGGTGGCGCAGGGCGTCTGGCCCGAACAGGTGTGGCTGGAGGGGCGTATCGAGCCGGTGCTGGCCCGCGGTCACTTCACGCCGATGGAGGCGCCGCTCTTCGCCCGACTCGCCGCCGACAATCAGGCCGGGGCGCTGGTGCACACCACCATCGATGGCGATCTGCAGCGCTGGCTGGAGGGGCGGGTGGCGAGCTATATCCGCCGCTTCCCCGAGCAGACCTCCGCCGCCCTGCTGCTGGTGGACAACAAAAACATGACGGTACGCGCCTATGTGGGCAGCGCCGAGTATGGCAATTTGCGCCGCCACGGTTATCTGGACATGGTGCAGGCGATCCGCTCCCCCGGCTCCACCCTCAAGCCCTTTATCTACGGTCTGGCCATGGACGAGGGGCTGGTGCACTCGGCCTCCCTGCTCTCTGATGCGCCAAGGCTCGGGTCTGACTATCGTCCCGCCAATTTTTCCGGCGCCTTTCAGGGGCCGGTGACCCTCGCCCAGGCGCTGCAGCAATCCCTCAACGTGCCGGCGGTGCAGGTGTTGGAGGCGCTGGGGCCGGACAAGCTGGTCAGCCGTCTCGACAATGCCGGGGTGAGGCTGGCCCTCTCCGACAAGCCCAATCCGGCCATCGCGCTGGGTGCGGCGGGCATTCGGCTCGAGCAACTGGTGGCCCTCTACAGTGCGCTTACCCGGCAGGGGCAGGTGGCAATGCCGGTCTGGCTGGCGGGGCAGCAGGCGGTGTCGCGCCCCTTGCTGAGCCCAGGGGCGGCCTGGATCATCTGGCAGATCCTGAGCGCGCAGGGGCGGGCGGATCAGCCCTTTGCCAGCGAGGCGACCGGCCGGGTCAACCGGCTGGCCTGGAAGACCGGCACCAGCTATGGCTATCGCGACAGCTGGGCGATGGGGGTCTCCGGTCGCTGGACCATCGGCGTCTGGCTGGGGCGCCCCGATGGTACCCCCATGCCCGGTTTTTACGGCCAGAGCGCGGCGGTGCCGCTGCTGCTGTCGGTCTACTCGCGGTTGGCTGACAACAGTCCCCTGCCGGCACAACCCAATACGGTGGGCGAGGCCGAAGTTTGCTGGCCGCTGGGGCGCAAGGTGAGCGCGACCCTGCCTGAGGCCTGTCTGCAGCGGCAGAGCGCCTGGCTGCTGGAAGGGCGCGATCCCCCCACCTTGCCGGATCCCATGGATTGGCCTTCGCCGCTGCGCCAGGTTGCGTTGACCAAGGAGGGAAAACCCACTCTGAGCCGCTGTCAGGATGCGGCGCAATCCGGTTTTCGGGCGCTCTGGCCATTGTCGCTGGAGCCGTGGCGGGGGCCTGGCGAGCGGCGCCAGGCGCTGCTGGCCAGCGGTTGCAAGGGGGAGGGGCAGAGCACCGAGCTGCAGGCCCCCATCCGCATCCTGGCGCTGGGGGAGGGCAACCTTGTTCGCAGCCAGCGTTATCGGCTGCAGCCCAGGGTGCTGGGGGGGGTCGGCAAAGCGGCCTGGTTTCTCAACGGTCAGCGGCTGCGCTGGGACGGGGATCAGGTGCTGAGCGAGGCGGGTCGCTACCAGCTGGTGGTGGTGGATGAGGCGGGCAACAGCGATCGCATCGAGTTTCGGCTGGAGAATCCCTCCTGAGGGGAGAGGCTGTGCCTAATTGGCGTGTCAGAATATTGACGACATCGGGGGATGGCTCCGATGTCGTCAGCGGATTGTCGATCCCCGGCAGGGCGTCTTGGAGTCAGGGCTTGACCTGACCCAGCCGGGTGAAGAAGTGTTGACTCTTGCGCTGGTGGAAGTGGCTCTTCTTGATGGAGTGAAACACCAGCTTGCTGTCTGGATGGCTCGCCTTGAGGCGATGGATCATCGCCATGGCCGGTAAGCCAGTACTGACGAGCGTGGTGAGCGGCAGACTCTGGGTCTGTGGCCCCAGCAGCTGGTTGAGCCCCTGCTGGGCCTGCTCGAAGCGGGTCAGCACGGCGGGCTCGGCATAGCCGCTGCCCAGCATGGCGAGCAGGGCATCGAGCGCCTGATTAAACTCGGCCAGCTGCTGGCGAAAGCCGCTGCGACTGCGCAGGGCGATCAGCTCTGCAAACGGGATGTCGGCCAAGTGAGTGGGCACTTGCAGCGGGATCTCCAGATGGAAGCAATCTTGGCCACCGCGGTTGTGATAGCGCGATTCGAGCAGGTGCAGCAGCCGGTCCAGATAGTCGTGATCGGTGATGAGGGCCCCCTCATTGGCGAGTGCCCACTCGCGGGCGAGCCGCATGGAGAGCAGATTGGCAAAGCGCCGTGCCATCCTGAACCCGCCCTCCTCCCGGCTGGCGAAACCGTGCGCCAGGCAAAAGCCGTGCAGCCGCTCCAGCCCCGCCTGGGCCGGGCAGAAACAGTCGTGGTTGGCAGGCGAGCGCCAGCGACCGATCAACTCCTTGTTGCCAAACACCTTGTGACGCACGAAGTCGGGGGCGAGCAGGCTGCTCAGCTGACTCTCCAGCTGGGGAGTGATGGCGGCAAAGAAGGCGGCATCCGGCCGCTCGGCCAGCAGGTCCGTCTCCTGTTCGAGCGTCTGCAGCAGGGCGGTGAGGCCGCTCTTCTCACTGACGGTGAAGACGAAGGCGAGCCGCTCCAGATAGAGCAGGGCAAACTTGAGCCACAGCTCGTCGCGCACTTCCATGCCGGGGTAGTAGATGTAGGTCTTCATCGAATGGGTCTGTGGTCAGGAATGTTGCCGGGACGCAGGTTCGGGAATATACGCAAGATTGCCTCGCTGCGGCAAACATTGCGTGGGGGAATGTGAGCAAACGCTCATCCAGTAGGCGCTGGCCACAAACTTCTGATATAATTCGCGCCCTTAAATCAAGGTCACCCGAGTCATTACCATGAAGTTCATTATCAAGCTGTTCCCGGAAATCACCATCAAGAGCAAGTCGGTGCGCCAGCGCTTTATCAAGATCCTGCAGGGCAATATCCGCAATGTCCTGCGCCGCTTCGACGACGATGCCCGGGTGCGGATGGATTGGGACAAGCTGATCGTGAGCTCCCGCAATGACCAGTTCCGTGAACAGGCCATCGAAGCCCTGGCCTGCATTCCCGGCATTCAGGCCTTCCTCGAGGTGCAAGCCAGCAAGTTTACCGACCTGCACGACATCTTCGAGCAGGTGAAAGCCGTATGGGGTGACCAGCTCGAGGGCAAGACCTTCTGCGTGCGTGCCAAGCGCCACGGCAAGCACGAGTTCTCCTCCCTCGAAGTGGAACGCTACGTGGGTGGTGGCCTGAACCAACACTGCGTGAGCAACGGCGTGCGTCTCAAGAATCCGGATGTGAAGATCAACCTCGAGATCGACGGCGAGGAGCTGTTCATCGTCAGTGCCATCCACCAGGGCCTGAGCGGCATGCCCATTGCCACCCAGGAAGATGTGCTGAGCCTCATCTCCGGCGGTTTTGACTCCGGCGTCGCCTCCTTCCAGTTCATCAAGCGCGGTTGCCGGGTGCACTACTGCTTCTTCAATCTGGGTGGTGCCGCTCACGAGATCGGTGTCAAGCAGGTGGCCTATCACCTGTGGAACCGCTTCGGCTCTTCCCATCGGGTGCGTTTCACCGCGGTGGACTTCGAGCCTGTGGTGGCCGAGATCCTCGAGAAGATCGACAACGGTCAGATGGGTGTGGTGCTCAAGCGGATGATGATGCGCGCCGCCGCCAAGGTGGCCGACGAGTTCCAGATCCCGGCGCTGGTGACCGGCGAGTGCGTGGGTCAGGTCTCCAGCCAGACCCTCACCAACCTGAATGTCATCGACCGGGTGACCGACAAGGTGATCCTGCGCCCGCTCATCACCTGGGACAAGCCGGACATCATCAGTGAAGCGCGCCGTATCGGCACCCTGGAGTTTGCCGAGACCATGCCGGAGTATTGCGGTGTCATCTCCAAGAAGCCGACCGTGAAGGCCGATCTGGCCCGCATTGAAGAGGAAGAGGGCAACTTCGACTTCGCCATTCTGGACAAGGTGGTGGCCGAGGCACGTTACCTCGACATTCGTCGTATCGGTGAAGAGACTGCTGCCGAAGTGCAGGAAGTGGAGACTACCGCCGAGAGCGGTGACAACGAGGTGATCCTGGATATCCGCTCCATGGATGAGCACGACGAGAAGCCGTTGCTGGTGGAAGGGCGTGAGGTCATGCATATCCCCTTCTTCAAGCTGGCCACCGCCTTTGGCGATCTGTCGAAAGAGAAGACCTACCTGCTCTACTGCGATCGCGGCGTGATGAGCAAGCTGCAGGCGCTCTACCTGAAAGAGAAGGGCTTTGCCAACGTCAAGGTGTACCGTCCGTAAGGTGACGTTCCTGCGTGCATAAAAAATCCGGCCAATGTGCCGGATTTTTTTATTTCACTTGCAGGTTGAGGCTCAAGGGCAGGGGACCGGGGTAAAGGTGGACTGCCCCTGGCAGCGCCATCCCATTTCCGCCTGGCGCATCTGCCACAGGTTGTTGCTGCGAAACAGGGTCAGGATGTAGATCATGTCGCTCTTGGTGCCATTGAGGGCGACCGAGAGCACCAGATCGTTGTCCAGCTGTTGCGCCTGGATGCGACTGGGGATGTCGCTGTGGCCGACGAAACGCAGGGCCACTTCACGATAGTCATTGACCCAGCTCTGCTGGGCGGTGCTTGCCTGACGGATCTGCTGGTTGAACTGCTGCACCGGGGTGGACGCGAGCCGACCAAACAGTACCTGGGCTTCAGCCTGCGCCGTTGCCACATTCATCAGTAACAGTGATGCGATGAGTCCAAGTTTTTGCATGAGGGATTCCGGCTTACAACACTGCATCCTATGACAACAGAAAAGCCTGCTTGGTTCAACGCAACCGGGCCGGGAGTGCGACCTGACGCCGGTTGTGAGGTCAATTGCGCTGCAGCGAGAAGGTAGGCAGTGACAGATGCCAGTAGATGGCGGCCACCCGTAAACCGAACACCGCCGTCATGCAGATGAGAATGGCGGTCACCCGATCCACGTCTATCTCCAGCGCCAGGGTATAGAGGATGCCCCCCAGGATGCAGGCGGTGGCATAGATCTCCTTTTGCAGCACCATGGGCACCTCCCGGGCCAGCACGTCCCTGATCATGCCGCCAGCCACCCCTGTCATGGTGCCCATCAATACGGCGATCAGCCCCGATGTACCAAAGTTGAGGGCTTTTTGTGCCCCGATCACGGTAAATAGCGCCAGCCCGAAGGCGTCGGCGACCGGCAACACGTACCAGGGCATGCGACGGGGCAGCTTGACCATCCACATGCCGATCAGTGCCGTGGCGATCACCACCCAGATGTAGAGAGGGTCCCGTACCCAGAAGACCGGGGTGGCCCCCAGGATCATGTCGCGGATGGTGCCGCCGCCGATGGCGGTGACCGCCGCCAACACCATGACGCCAAAACCGTCCATCCTGAGACGGCCCGCCACCAGTACGCCCGAAAACGCGAATACCGCAGTACCAAACATGTCGCTGATGTAAACAATCTGCTCAACCAGTGTCTGCATGGAGAACAACTCACGTCCAATTGTTGATGGGGCCGCGATTTTAGGGGGGATTGCGGCGTCTGACCAATGGCTGCCTGCAAGAAGTGGGAGCCAGACCAAGTTTTTCTCGGCTGCGCTGGCGCCAGCCAGCGCGATGCATCTGAGCGGCGTCATGTTGCAAGGGAGGTGGATGTAGCCCCGCGCCCGGCCCGTTGTCGCAAGCCCGATGAACCCAGTGAGCAAAACAGGGCACTTTTTTCCTCAAGTTCAGCCGGAACATGCCGATATATAGGGTAAGCGGCGTTAATGCGATGAAGCGTTGAAAATAATGCTAAAGACATCGAAAAAGAGGCCGTTAAATAAGAAGCATCGAACAGGAAAGACAATAAAGTTCGAGCAAATTAAATAGTAAATTTAATAGCTTAGGAGAATAGTCATGGGTCTTTATATCAATACGAACGTTTCATCGCTCAACGCCCAGCGTAACCTGATGAACACCAACAAATCTCTGGATACATCCTACACCCGTCTGGCATCCGGTCTGCGCATCAACAGCGCCAAAGACGATGCCGCCGGTCTGCAGATTTCCAACCGTTTGACCTCCCAGATCAATGGTCTGGATCAGGGCAACCGCAACGCCAACGACGGTATCTCCGTCGCCCAGACTGCCGAAGGCGCCATGGATGAAATTACTTCCATGCTGCAACGGATGCGTACCCTGGCCCAGCAGTCTGCCAACGGCTCCAACAACACGGATGACCGTACCGCGTTGCAGCAAGAGTACACTCAGCTGATGACTGAAATCGACCGGGTAGCCAAAGACACCACCTTCGGTGGCCAGAATCTGCTCAAGGGCGGTTATGTGGGCTCCTTCCAGGTCGGTGCCGATGCCGGTCAGACCATCACGTTCCGGATGACCACTGCCTTCAGCATCTCTGGCATGGCGTCCGCGACCAGCGGCAGTGCGGCTGTGACGACCACTACTTCGGGCGAGCCTTATAAAATCACAAAAACTGCAGGTACGCCGGTGAGTTCTACCAGCATGTCGACCATTACGGCGGCAAGCTCTGCCCAGTCGGCCATGGCCAACCTGGATTACATGATTAAAGTGGTGGATAGCAAGCGTGCCGAACTGGGTGCGGTGCAGAACCGGTTCGATTCGACCATTCGCAACCAGGCGAACGTCTCTGAAAACGTCAGTGCCGCCCGTTCACGGATCCGCGACGCAGACTTCGCGACCGAGACCGCCAACCTGACCAAGCAGAACATTCTGCAACAGGCAGCCTCGACCATACTGTCTCAGGCAAACCAGCGTCCGCAGTCAGCACTCTCCCTGCTGCAGGGCTGATAAAAGAAAACAGGGCGGTTGTTCAGGCCGCCCTGGTCAAGAGATGGAACAAAGGGGTGTTCGGTTCGCACTCTGTTCTATCGGGAGAGAATCTATTCTCTACTAGTAAAGCCAAGTGTTGTACAGCTGTTCAGTTCTGTCACGCTTGGTCATATTCTCCTGAGCGTATGCTCGTTTTAGGCCGGATCTTCCGGCCTCTTTTTATTGTGCCGTCAAATTGACGCCACTCCCCCATATCAAAGCACAAACTGTGCCAACCCTCAGAGTTCATCTCTGTCACGCCGGCTTTAGGCCCTGCTCCCGATAACAGGAGACTGCTCGCCGTCATTTTGCCGCTTGCCGGATAAAACTTGCCGCCTTCGGCAATTATTTTCCTAAAGCTTGTCGCTGCGCTGCCGTTAAATAAAGTGAAGCAATCGAGGGGTGTTCGGAATCCAACGTTTGCACTACTGCGGGTGACCTGTCCGTTCAAACAGACACCCGCCAGAAGAATCAGGCTCGTTCAACCTGTTCTTCTAACGGTGGGACGCCGCTTTGGCGGTGCAACCCGCAGTCGCATGTTCTTCGGGAGAATATTTTATGGCCATGTACATCAACACGAATACTTCATCACTGAACGCCCAGCGTAACCTGATGAACACCAACAAGTCCCTGGATACGTCCTATACCAGACTGGCTTCCGGTCTGCGTATCAACACCGCCAAGGACGATGCTGCCGGTTTGCAGATCTCCAACCGTTTGACCTCTCAGATCAACGGCCTGGACCAAGGTAACCGCAACGCCAACGACGGTATTTCCGTCGCGCAAACGGCTGAAGGGGCCATGGATGAAGTGACCAGCATGCTGCAACGCATGCGCACGCTGGCACAGCAATCCGCCAACGGCTCCAACAACACCGATGACCGTACTGCACTGCAGCAAGAATTTGACCAGCTGACCACCGAGATCAACCGGATCTCCAACGACACCACCTTTGGTGGCCAAAAACTGCTGGATGGGAACTACAAGGGGTCATTCCAGGTAGGGGCTGACGCTGGTCAGACCATCACCTTCAAGATGACCTCCGCGTTCACCATCAGCGGGATTGCGGCGTCAACCAAGGGCAGCGCGACCGTTGCGACCAGCGCCACTGGCGAGCCTTACAAAGTGACCAAGGGTACGTCAGCGGTGACTTCTACCAGCGTCAGCAGCATCAAGGCAGCAAGTTCGGCTCAGCTGGCCATGGCCAACCTTGACTTCATGATCAAGGCGGTTGACAGCAAGCGGGCGGAGCTGGGTGCGGTACAGAACCGGTTTGACTCCACCATCCGCAACCAGTCCAACGTCTCTGAAAACCTGAGCGCCGCACGTTCTCGTATCCGTGACGCAGACTTTGCGACCGAGACGGCCAACCTGACCAAGCAGAACATTCTGCAACAGGCAGCGTCCAGCATCCTGGCGCAAGCCAACCAAAGACCGCAATCTGCTCTGTCCCTGCTGGGCTAACAGAACAGCAGTGATGAGATAGGAAAAGGAGCGACGATATGGCCAATGAAATTGGGATCCCGTCATCGGTCACTCCTTCTTCTCTTCAGTCAAGTAGCAAGAGCGGCCAATCGGCCGCTCAAGTGCTATCTGGCACGACGGAAGAGCAGCGGGTGACGGCACAACAGGATGTGAAAAAACAGCAGGATGCTCTGGCTGGTGATAAAACCGCCAAACAGGACGTATCCAATGCCGATATTGAAAATGAGGTGCAAAACTTGCAAGAGTTCAGCAAGTTGCAAGGCTGGACTGTCAATTTCAGTGTTGAGAAGGATCTGGATCAGGTGGTTATCAAGGTGGTGGACGCCGAGACCAAGTCAATGATCCGGCAGATCCCGAGCGAGGAGCTGCTGGCCATCAGCAAGCGGATCAAGGATCTGCGTGAGGGCGATGTATCCGGCGGCGGTTCGCGGGTCGGGTTGCTGCTCGATAACGAGATCTGATACGAAAAAATTAAGAGGAGAGAGAGTATGCCCACCATTACGTCTGCCGGTGCCGGCTCTGGACTCGATTTGGAGTCAGTGATTGCTGCCAGTGTCGATGCCAAAAAGGCACAACTGATGCAGCCCATCACCACCAAGAAGACCAACACTCAAATCACTCTCTCCGGTGTGGGGCAACTGAAGTCTGCCATCGCCTCGTTCGTGACCACTCTGCAGGCCATGGCGAAGGATGATGCGTTCAACAAGCGCTCCATCAACATTACCCAGGACAAGGACAAACCCGTGCTCAAGGTGGAGAGCAAGGCGGGGGCCTCCAACGGTCAATATGACATCAGCGTCGAACAATTGGCGAAGTCCAGTAAATTTGACGGCACCTTCGACTCGTCGACGACCCCCCTCATCACTCAGGACGGGAAACTGACGTTCAAGGCTGGCGACAAGACCTTCGATGTGGATGTCAAGGCGGGTGACTCGCTGCAGTCCATTCGCAAACGGATCAACAATGACGCCGACAACTTCGGTCTGAGCGTCAACATCATGAATACCTCAGATGGCAAATCCAAGCTGATGATCGACTCAGGGGTCAGCGGCGACGGCAAGGATCTGCAGATCACCGGCAACACCACTGAGTTGACCGACAACCTGGTGTCCAAGTTGACCAAGAGCCAGAGCGCTCAGGATGCCAAGATAAAGGTAGATGGCAACTCGCTGACCAGTGCGACCAATACCTTCGATGGCACCATAGTCGGGCTCAAACTGACCGTGCTCAGAGAGTCGGATAGCACGACCACCACCGATACCAACGGCAATCCGGTCAAGACCTACAGCTCGAACAAGGTCGATGTGACCACCGACAAGGCCGGCATCAAGGACATGGTCAAGAGCTTTGTCGACGGTTACAACGCGCTGGTGAAGAAGAGCAATGATCTTGGCAAGCGCAACTCGATCGTGGCAGGGAAGAGCCAGAATGATGGCGGTGCATTGGCCGGTGATGCGACGACGCGTGCCGTGGTCAACATGATGAACGGCCTCATCACCGAACCCTCCAAAAAATCGTCTACCTATTCAACGATTTTCCAGATGGGTATCAAGATGGACAACAAGGGGGTATTGTCCATCGACGATACCAAGTTCAGCGAGGCCATCGACAAGAACTTTGATCAGGTAGTTGCGGTGTTTGGCGGCAAGGATGGGGTCGCAGGCAAGCTGGCCAGCCAGCTGGAAACCTACTCCAAGACCGGCGGCCTGCTGGCCAAGCGGGAAGATTCGCTCAATTCCGATCTGCGCGAAGTAAGCCGCAAGGAGTCGGATGTTACCGCCCAGCTGACCAAGTATCAGGAGACCTTGCGGGCTCGTTATGGCAGCCTGGACAGCATGCTGGCCAAGATGAACAAGTCGGCCTCTTATCTGAATCTGCTCAATACCAAAACGAATTAATACGTAGTCAGGAGCCGTGCCTCTTATGTATCGGAAAAATATCAAGGCTTACACCACCCAGAATCTGCAGTCCGAGCTGGCGGTGGCGGATCCCTACCGGGTGATCCAGCTGTTGATGCAAGGTTGCCTCGAGCGTCTTGCCCAGGCCCGTGGTGCCATCGAACGTCGTGATTTCGAAGCCAAGTCCCAGTCCATCTCCAAAACCATGGCCATTATCAACGGTCTGCAGGACTCGCTGGACCTCTCCTATGGCAAGGTGCCGGAAGATCTGTTTGCGCTCTACGACTACATGAAGGTGCGTATGATGGATGCCAGTCGTGACATGGACATGGCCGCCATCGACGAGGTGATGAACCTGATGCTGACAGTCAAGAGTGGCTGGGATGCGATTCCGGTCGAAGAGCGCGACAAGGCCATTGCCCAGCAAAAAGCGGGTCGTGCGGAATGAATGATGCCAAGCTGTCCGGCTTGATGAACCACGGCAGCCGCTTGCGGTTGCTGTTGGAGCAAAATGAGCTGGCGGCAGCGGAAGTGCAAATGGAGCACTATCTCGCTGCCCTGAACGAGGTCTTCGAGCATATCCCCGCTGACAGTCACCTTAATGCAGAGCAGCAGCAAGCCCTGTCTCAGTTTCACATGATCCATGCGCTGATAACGAATGCGAGACACCTGGCAGAGGATGAATTGCGCCAATTTTCCAAGGCCGGTCGTGTGGCGGGCCTTTACAAGATGAATGCGGGTTGAGTACCGAATGGATTTTAACAAGAATATCAAAGATGCCGAGCATGAGCTCTCCCGTCTAGCCAGGCAGAAAGAGCAGGAAGCCGCCATGCTGGAGGTGCTGCCCGTTCGCCATGAACTCAATATGGCTGCCTTTGAAAAATATATGCCCGGAATACATGCATTTTTCAAAGAGTATCAGCCGGTCAGACCCTTCCGCTTTTTCTGCAATGAGAACGGCGTTCCAAATGTTCTTTGGCTGGACGATGATGTCTCCCTCTATGGCGATGATCCCTTTGCCGAAGCACAGGCCCAGATTGCCGAGGTGATCGAACATAGCGTATTGCAATGTATCGACTTTGTGCCTCAGTGGCATCTGGAAGGGCAGATCCATATCGCCTACAACAATGCCATCTCCAAACTCAAGGAGAATGTGTCGCTGGAAGGCTTGCTGCTTCGCAAGGCGCTGGATGCCGACATTCCCTTGTCCTTCATGTACGGGATCGGACTGGGTTATCAGCTAGGCTACCTGTATGAGCAGTGCCGGGTTCGGAATCTGTTTGCCTTCGAGCCCGACCTCGATATGTTCTATGCCTCGCTCTATTGCTTCGATTGGCACAAGTTGCTCGAGTACATGGAGCAGGAGTCGCTGAGTCTGCACCTGTTCATCGGTGTCGATGAACAGCTGCTGGTTGCCGACATGATGGAGGCGCTGCATCGTAAAGGAGCATTCTGGTCGGCGAGCTATTTCTCGTTTTGTCATTACCACTCACCCAAGCTGCATGCCTTGATCGACAAGGCCGAGGGTGAGCTGTATCTGCTCAAGACGGGCTGGGGCTTTTTCGATGACAATATTTATGCGCTGGCCCACAGTCACACCCATCTGCAGGATGGCACGCCTTTCCTGAAGCGAGAGCGGGATACCTCGCTGGTCGAGCAGGTGCCGGTATTCGTGGTCGGTAACGGACCGTCGCTGGATCAGAGCATCGAATTCATCTGGCAGCATCAACGGCAAGCCATCATCATTGCCTGCGGCACGGCCGTCAGTGCGCTGCACAAGGCGGGCATCAAGCCGGACATCTATGTGGCGGTGGAGCGCACCAAGAGCTCGGCGGATTTCCTGCGCATCCTCAATGCGGACGATTTCCTCAAGGATGCGGTCTTCCTCAGCGTCGACGTGATCCACCCCGAGTGCAAGACCTTCTTTCGCAAGACGGGGCTGACCTTCAAGCCCAACGAGCCCATGTTTGCCATGCTGGTCAGCCGGTTTGGTCAGGCTTTCGAGTATGAGTCCATTGAATTCTCCAACCCCTTCGTTGGCAACACCGGCCTCAATTATGCGGCGTTGCTCGGGTTCAAACAGGTATACCTGTTCGGAATAGACAATGGCTACAAGTACGCAGACAAGCATCACTCCACTCTGAGTCTCTATTACAACGAGAAGAGAGAAGCCAAGTACAACGAGAATCTGAAAGGTACTTTCCCGGCACCGGGCAATTTGGGCGGGGAAGTGCGGATCAATCATCTGTTTGGCCTGGCAATCCATAACATGACGCGCGTGCTGACAAGCCATCCGGATATGCGCTGTCTGAATTGCAGTGATGGGGCCTACATTGAAGGCGCCATCCCTCAACGGGTGGAGGCCCTGCAAGTCAACAGCCCGGAGCTGGACAAGATCGCTTTGCTTGATGAGCTGATGGCGCGCAGCTTCCAGCCGTTCGACATGGCCAGCGTTGACTTCAATGCCGCGCTCAATGTGACGCTGTTTGACGATCTGCTGGAGAAGTTGCGTACCGACTGGCAGACGGTCAAATACGAACATAATGACATACTGGCCATGATGCAGCGTCACCACGACTATCTGCTCTATTTGCTGATGAGCCGTGATTGCCATCTCTATCGTGTCTTGATCGGCTCGATGAACTATTTCTACGCCAACATCATCGGCTTGATGATGACCCTGATGGACGCAGCGCCTGACAAGTTCGAAGCCAAGGTGAAAGAGGCCGAGGTGATACTCGAGCGGTTCTTCGACGATGCAAAGCCGATTTATGCCGATGCCTTCCAGCGACACGATTCCGTCTACTTCGTGGGGCTGGATATCTTCAAGAAGAAGTGACGGCTATCTCTCGTCACGTCTCTGCCAAACAAAAAAACGCCGGCCAATGCCGGTGTTTTTTTATTGTACAAGTGATGAGCTGCGGGCTTTAAAAGCTTGGTGACTGTACACCTGCGATGGCCCGGCATATCTGCTCCACCGCATTGAGTGCTCTTGGGGTGAAACGGTGCAGTTCGTCCGAGTTAATGAGATGAAGGCGCTGATGGCGGACGGCATCCAGATTGGGCCACTGTTGCCAGTGGCGCAGGGCGTCAGCGTCTTGACTCCCTGCCAGGATCAACGCCGGATTGGCCTTGATCACCTGCTCCAGGCTGACCTGTGGATAGGGCGTGCGGGCCGCTGCCATCACGTTTTCCCCACCGCACAACTCGATGGCCTGGGCGGGCCAGGCGTTGCCGCTGACGCTGGTGAGCGGTGGATACCAGAGCTGGTAGAACACCTTGATATGCTTGGGTCTGCCGTAGCGCTGGCCAAGGGCGGCCAGGCGGGCGAGATAGGCGTCGGCCTCGGCATTGGCGGTTTGTTCCACCCCCAATGTTTTTCCCAAGGCCCGCATCTCGGTGGCGAGGGAGGCAAAGTCGGTCGGCTCTGAATAGAACACCGGGATCCCCAGCTGTTCGATGGGGGCCAGCATGCGGGATTGGGCGGAGCGCCAGGCGACGATCAGGTCGGGCTTCTGGGCCAGCAGGGCTTCCAGATTGATGCTGCGGTAGTTGGCTACCTGGGGCAGGCGTTTGACCTCGGGCGGATAATCGGAGGCATCGTCGGTGGCCACGATGCGATCCCCTGCGCCGATGGCAAACAGCAGTTCGGTCAGGTGGGGGGTGAGGCTGACGATGCGTGCAGGCGTGCCAGCCAGCAGGACGGGTGACATGCACAACAGGCAGAGCAGGATGAGCCATCTAGCCATGCAGGTGCTCCAGCACAGTGAGCAGCAATGCCAGCGCCAGCCAGCCCCAACCGGCTTGTTGCAGACGGTTGAGCAGGCGCAGGGCCGTGCCGGCCTCCGGCTCGGCGGCGGCATCAAACACGGGAAAACGGAACAAGCTGCCCTGATAGTAACGGGGGCCACCGAGCTTGCAGCCCAGCGAGCCGGAGAGCAGCGCCAGCAGTATTCCCATGGCGGGGTAGGGCCAGAGCATGGCTGTACGCAATCGGCTGGCCAGCTTGCGCAGCTGGGTCAGGCACAAGGGCAGCGCCAGCAACAAGATGGCAGGGGTACACAGGGCCTGGTAGAGCACGGCGGCGGCCCGGCCAAAGTGGGCAAAGGCTGGCAGTTTCGGGCTCCAGCCCTGATTCATCAACTGGGCGAGGCGCCACAGCAGGGCGCCTTGCACACCTGCCAGGGCAAATCCCAGCAGAGGGCCGGCCCACTGCCCTATCAGGCGCAGGGTGCAGCTTTCGCTGACCGCCTTGGCAAGCCCCATCAGAGATAGCTTGCCGGTATCGCGTCTGAGCCAGGGGGCCGCCTGCAACCGGGCCACCACCAAGGTATCCTGGTCTGTCAGTGCGCGAGTGGCACGGGCCAGCTCCCGCAGCGGGCGCGATTCCAGCATCAGCAGCAGAAACAGCAGATCGAACAGCGGCTCCGAGAGCGAGAGATTTCGCACCGCCCAGAGTCCGGCGGCGCACGGCAGCCAGACAATCAGCATGGCCAGCAGGCCGGCCTGCAGTTGCTGCCCGGGGGCGCCATCGGGACGACATACTTTGTGACCCAGCCGGGTCAGCAGGGGCACGACGGCGGAGAGCCGATAGTGGGCCGGCCAGGGGACGATGGCCTCCAGCAGCGCGGCCCCGAGCAAAATGGCCGCCGGAGTGGCGGCCATCTGTTCCAGTGTGGTGAGTGTGATCACAGCTTGCCGAGCATCTTGATGATCACTTCGGCAGAGTGCTTGCCGGCCACCTCGATGAAGGCATCGAAGGATTCAACCTGTTCCTTGCCGGCGATGTCGGACATGGCACGCACCACCAGATAGGGCACCTTGAACATGTGACATACCTGACCGATGGCCGCCCCTTCCATCTCGACCGCCAGCATCTGCGGGAAGTCGGTGCGAGCCTTGGCGATGGCGTCGGGCTTGCACATGAACTGATCGCCGGTGCAGATGAGGCCGACCTTGGTCTGATGCTTGCCTTGCTCGGCAATGCAGGCCTGGGCGACGGCGATGAGCTGCTCGTCGCAGGGGAAGGCGGCAGGCTGCTGCGCCATCTGGCCCATCTCGTAGCCAAAGGCGGTCACGTCGACATCGTGGAAGCGCATCTCGCTGGCGATCACCACGTCACCGATGTGCAGGTCCTGGGCAAAGCCGCCGGCAGAGCCGGTGTTGATGACGCAGTCGGGGGCGAATTTTTCCAGCAGCAGGCTAGTGGCGACGCTGGCGGCGACTTTACCGATGCCGGAGCGGGTCAGGATCACCTCCTTGCCTGCCAGGGTGCCCTGATAGAACTCGCAGCCGCCCAGTTGCAGGGTGGTCGGGTTGCTCATCTGGCTGCGCAGCAGGGCCACTTCCTGTTCCATGGCGCCGATAATACCTACTTTCATCACTCACCTCGTCTTGATGGCCAGTTGGCCGAATAAGTTGTTGTGGATCATAACAAAAGTTGGCGATGGCGCCGAGCATTCCGATGCTGGCGGGTGGGAAGGTCCACTCAAGGGTAGCGCTCGGCCAATCTGGCCAGCTCGCCGCGGTCCGCCAACCGTTGCAGGGTGTTGGTAAACAGGGCCAGGCGGGCAGGGGAGGTGCGCTGGTAAAACAGGATGTAGAAGGGGATGGTCTCCATGGCGGTGGGGAGGATGCGGATCTGGTCGCTCAGGTGATGGCGCTGCAGATCGGCTTCGATACCGGGTGAGCGGTAGTAGACGAAGCGTCCGCGCTTCATCAGCAGCTTGTCGTAGTTGGCGGCGCTGCTGCTCCCGCCGCTGTCGATGATGAGCCCCTGTATGGCCTGCAGCCGTTCGATGGCGCCACTGCCGTGATTGACGAGGATGATCCCTGCATTACCCAGCGCCCTGACGTCGTCCCAGTGGTGGATCTCGACCGGGTCGTCGCTGCGCACCGCCAGGTGGTAGCGTACGGTGAAGATGGGGGGCTGTAGATAGAGGAAGTGGTTGCGGCGGACCGGGTTGTCGCCCACGCCGCAGAGGAAGTCGAGCTGGCCGAAGCGCACCCGTTTTTCCAGCCGCTTGAGGGGGATAAAGTGCTGATCCCCCTCGATGCGCAGGGCAGGCTCCTGTTGCTCCATCAATCGAAACAGTTCGACGCAGAGCCCCCCTATGCGGCCATCTGCCATCTGGGTGTATTTGGGGGCGGACTCGGGCTGCGCCGCCGTGCGATAAATCTCGGTGGCGCTGACGGCCCGGTGAGTGACTGCTAGCAGACAACCCAGCACCATCACCCGGAATATCATGTCATGCTGGCCCTCGATGCGTGGGAAAATGCGACGTTGCCTGCGGATGTCGCGGCGCTAGTGCTGAAACATTACGCCATATATCAGAACCTTATCAACCAAGCGCCGTATCCAGGGTCATCATCAGCGCAAACCCGGCCATCAGGCCCAGGGTAGCGTGGGTCTGGTGGCCGTTGCGGTGCGTTTCCGGGATCACCTCGTGGGAGACCACGAACAGCATCGCGCCGGCGGCCAGCCCGAGGCCGATGGGATAGGCGATGGCCAGCCCGCTGGAGAGGCCGACGCCGAGCAGGGCCCCGAGTGGCTCAAGCAGACCGCTGCCGATAGCGACCAGCACGGCTTTGCCGGGCCGAAAACCGGCCGCGCACATGGCGAGTGCCACCGCCAGCCCTTCCGGAATGTCTTGCAACGCGATGGCGGTGGTGAGCGGCAGACCCACCGACATGTCCCCCTGCGAGAAGCTCACCCCGATGGCCATCCCCTCCGGCAGGTTGTGCAGGGCGATGGCAAATACGAACAACCAGACCCGGGAGCAGCTCTCGTGACCGGGGCCGCAGGGGCCGGTCTTGTCGTGTTCATGGGGGGTGAATTGATCGAGCCCCAGCATCAGGAGTACCCCGAGGGTCATGCCTGTCACCACCACGGCGGCGGCGAGAAAGCCGTTGCCAGTGATCCCCTCTGCCGCCTCGAGCCCCGGCAACAGCAGGGAGAAGGCGCTGGCTGCCAGCATCATGCCGGCGGCAAAGCCCAGCATGCTGTCTTCTACCCGTTGCGGAACCGAGCGCAGAAAAAGGGCGGGCAGGGCGCCAAGCGCGGTGGCGGCAAAGCCGGCCAGGCCGCCGAGCAGGCCATAGCGAACGCCGGGGCTGATGTCGCCGGCGGCCAGCATCACCAGGCTTTGCAGCAGCAACAGCACGACGGTCGCCAGAGCAACGAACAGGCCGATGGCGATCACCGGGCGTGCCCGCAGCTGCTCGCGCAGCTGGGCTGACCAAGAGGAAAGGGGCAGGGCTGACGCGTTATCCATGAAGATCACCTCTTTTGCTTGACGGCAGGGATGGCGCGGCGCCATCCGGGGACTCTTGCATTACAGCGAGCCGGGCCTCACTTGTCCATGCCGGGGCATCGATTGCATTCATCGGCTAACTATTTGAAATGATTTGGTCGTCTTGAATAGTTTGTGACGAAGATCTGGTTGTATGGAAAAACAACTTGCTTTGTTGCGGCGAAAGCTGGTGAAGGAGTAGGCAGGTTTGTGGTAAAGTGCCGCCCTCGCGAAACCCACCCTTCCCTTGGTCTTTCGCAACGTCCCATCTCCCGTCAGGAAAGCCCGGGTTACCAGTTCATACGGATGTGATCGCCACTGTGCACCTGCTTGTCAGCAGTTGAGGATCACCAGCCACCATGTTTTACAAAAATCTGTCTATCGGCAAAAAGATTGCCGTGGT
Source organism: Aeromonas sp. FDAARGOS 1403 (assembly GCF_019047325.1). Lineage (NCBI taxonomy): Bacteria > Pseudomonadati > Pseudomonadota > Gammaproteobacteria > Aeromonadales > Aeromonadaceae > Aeromonas > Aeromonas sp. FDAARGOS 1403. The sequence continues at coordinate 2,816,934 of NZ_CP077249.1, forward strand.
CTTTGCGGTCATTGCCGCCGTCAACGTGATATTCGGTATTTTTCTCTCCAGCGAACTGCGCGGCGTGCGCGATCGCGTGTTGAATTTTACCGATTCCACCCTGCCGAGCGTGCTCTCGGTCGAGAACCTGCTCTACGACGTATCCTACGTGCGCCGCGCCCAGTTTGCCCTGCTGATGGTGGATGACGCTACCGATCTGCAGGCGCGTCGTGGCCGGATCCAGGCCAACGTTCAGAAAGTCGAGCAGGCCTTCCGGGGCTATGAGGCCACGGTCGGTGCCGCCCATGAGCATCAGGTGTTCAACGGCGCCAAGCAGGCGTGGCAACGCTACCTGAATTCGGTCAATCTGGTGGATCAACTGCTGGCACAAGGCCAGCTGGAGCAGGCCAAGGTACAGCTGTTCCAGTCCAACCCCATTTATGGCGAGCTGGAGCAGGCGGTCAATGGCCTGGTGGAAGTGAACCTCGGTTTCGTCAAAGAGAACCGCGGCAGCCTGCTTGACAGCGTCAACATGGTGACCAGTTTCGCCATGGTGAGTATCGGCAGCCTGCTGCTGTTCATGGTGGCCATGACCTGGTTCCTGACCCGCCAGATCTGCCTGCCGCTGCAGGCCGTGGTGGCCCAGGCCAACGCCATCGCCGCCGGCGATCTGACCCATCAGCTGGATCGCCAGCACATCGGTCGTGACGAGCTGGGCATGCTGGCCAAGGCGTCTCTCAAGATGCAGGACAACCTGCGCGGTCTGATTGAAGAGGTTGTGGCGGCTGTGACCCAGCTGGGCGCCGCCATCGAAGAGGTGAGCGCCGTCTCCGAGCAGTCGGCACAGGGGATCCAGAGCCAGCAGCAGGAGATATCGCTGGTTGCCACCGCCATGGCCCAGATGAAGGCTACCGTGGCCGATGTGGCAGGCAACACCGAGACGGCGTCCGAGTCGGCCAGCTCCGCCAATGCCTTGGCGCGCCGCGGCAATCAGGATGTACAGAGCTCGCTGATGGCAATCACCCGGGTTGCCGAAGAGATTGAACAGGCCGGTACCCTGGTCACCGAACTGGAGCGCGAATCCGCCCAGATCAACGTGGTGGTGGACGTGATCCGCGGCATCGCCGATCAGACCAACCTGCTGGCGCTCAACGCCGCCATCGAGGCGGCCCGTGCCGGTGAGCAGGGCCGTGGCTTTGCGGTGGTGGCTGACGAGGTGCGTACCCTGGCGGGTCGCACCCAGGCGTCCACCGGCGAGATCGTCGCCATCATCGAAACCCTGCAGGCCCGTGCCAACCAGGCCAAAGAGGTGACCGGCCAGAGCTGCGAGATGATCCGCCAGTGCGTGGAGCAGAGCGAGCAGACCAGCGACGGCATCCAGCAAATCGAGGAGGCGGTCGCCCAGATCGCCGACATGGCCATTCAGATCGCCAGTGCCTGCGGCGAGCAGGACGCGGTCTCCGATGAGCTGGGTCGCAACGTGGAGCGGATCAACGAATCCTCCAACGAGGTCGCTGTTGGGGCCGATCATACCGCCCGTGCCTGCCTGGAGCTGAGCCAGCTGGCTGCCGGTCTGCGTCAGACCATAGGCCGCTTCCGCCTGGCGTAATAGCTGTATCGGCACCAGACAGGGTGCCGTGTCATGGCCTGTTGCTGCAGGCAAACAGTCAACCCGGCTTCGGCCGGGTTGACTGTTTTTGTTGGTCCGTCATTTCAAGGCATGAGCACAGGGATGGTTCACGACTCTTGGCCTGCCGCTGGGATCGGGGATTGACGCCGCACAAGGCGACAGTGACGTTCAGCGAGCTCGCCAGTCGGGACAGCGCTGGCCATGAGGGGCAGAGGAGCGATGGCAATGCGCATTGGCAGGGATTTGCTTGTCAGCGTCGATGGGTTGATGGTCATGAAAAGGTCATAAAAAAACCCGGCCTGAGCCGGGTTTTGATGAGTGCGGGTAGTGCTGGCTTACTTGGCCAGGGATTCCGGCAGCTCTTCGCGGATCTTGCTCAGCATCTCTTTCAGGACACGCGGGTTGGCCACCACGATGTTGCCGGAGTTCTCGTAGTTGTGACCACCGACAAAGTCGGTGACGATGGCGCCGGCCTCTTTGGCCAGCAGCTCACCGGCAGCGGTGTCCCAAGGCTTGAGGCCGATTTCCCAGAAACCGTCGACGCGACCGGCGGCCACATAGGCCAGATCCAGCGCGGCGGAGCCGGCACGGCGGATGTCGGCACACTCGATGAACATGCTCTGGAACATCTTCAGGTACGGCTCGATGTGGTGCTTCTGCTTGAACGGGAAACCGGTGGCCAGGATGGTGCCGGCCAGCTCTTTGGCCTTGCCGACACGGATGCGGTAGCCGTTCAGCTGGGCGCCGCTGCCACGGGTGGCAGTGAACAGCTCGTCACGGATCGGATCGTAGATCACGGCCTGTTCGGTCTTGCCCTTGACGCGCAGGGCGATGGAGACGGCAAAGTGCGGAATGCCTTTGACCAGGTTGGTCGTGCCATCCAGTGGGTCAATGATCCATTGGTAGTCCGGATTGGTACCGGCAATCTCACCAGACTCTTCAGCCACGATGCTGTGTTCCGGGTAAGATTTTTTGATGGTGTGAATGATGGCCGCTTCGGCTTCACGGTCAACGTTGGTCACGAAGTCATTGCTGCCCTTCTGGATAACCTCGATGTTCTCGGGTTGAGAAAAGGCTTTTACTACTACTTGACCGGCGTTGCGCGCAGCGCGCACGGCGATATTCAGCATCGGATGCATAGGTTCACCACTGGATGTTAAAGAACGGGGGAATAAAAGGACGCGGTATAATACCAGTCTTTTCGACAATGGCAACTGTTATACGTTATCGCTCCGGCCTTGGCGACTGCCAGATCTGACGGCTCCAATATAGGCTCTTTTTGGTCTAGTCTTATGGGCAGCAGCCGAATAACAGGCTGCCTTGAGCATAGGGACGTGGATCATGAATTTGTCATTAGTGAGTCAAAAACCGTCGGCAACCTCCACCCAGGGTTTGCTGGCCGCCTTGCGGAACTCGACCGGATACGGCGACTACTTCAACGAGCTAACCATTACCCAGCCATCCCACTGGCAACCAGGCAAGGAAGAGGCGGCCATCCTGCTGCTGGACGGGGATGCGGCCTGGCCCGAGTTTGCCTGGCAGCGCAACAGCGACACCTTCGGGTTGCCGGTGTTGCCGCTGCTGATGCGCAAGGGAGACGGTACTCTCACCATTCAGGGGCCGGATGTGCGGGACCCGCGCTTCTATTTCGTCTCCAACGGCATCGTGCTGGAAGAGTCTGAACTTGCCGATCCCGCCTGCAGCCGGGTGCTGCTGAACAAGCTGGAGTCCTACTTCCCGCTGCTTTCCCGCCTCATTCTGCTGCGCCAGCGTCAACCCATGGGGCTGTGCAACTAGTCTCTTCCTTCCCTGCGCTGGGCTGTTCAAGCGGCACAATATTTGTCATAACTGACCGGTATTGTGCCGCTTCGTCATGTTCAGGCCGGGGGATGTCCATGTTGTCCATCCCGCTGCGTTTCTCTGGCCGACATGGGCGAGGCCCTATCCGTCCTGTGCCAATGTGTGAATCACAAGGAGTCCATGATGATCGATTTTTATACCGCAGCCACCCCAAACGGCTTCAAGGTGGCGATTGCCCTTGAAGAGCTGGGCTTGCCCTACCGTGTCATTGCGCTCGACCTGTCGGCGCTGGATCAGAAGAAACCCGAGTTTCTGGCCATCAACCCCAACGGCCGCATTCCGGCCATCGTCGATCGGGACAACGGAGACTTCGCGGTGTTCGAGTCGGGTGCCATTCTTCTCTATCTGGCCGAGAAGGCGGGTAAGCTGCTGCCGGCGGATCCCAAGCGCCGCTCCCAGGCCATTCAGTGGCTGATGTTCCAGATGGGTGGGGTCGGGCCCATGATGGGGCAGGCCAATGTCTTCTATCGCTACTTCCCGGAGAAGATCCCGGCCGCCATCGAACGCTATCAGAAAGAGGGACGCCGCCTGTTCGAGGTGCTCGACAGCCATCTGGCCCAGCACGAATATCTGGCCGACGAGTACAGCATCGCCGACATCGCCACCTGGCCCTGGGTGCGTATCTATGACTGGAGCGGTATCTCTATCGAGGGGTTGCCCCATCTGCAGGCCTGGATGGACCGGATGGCTGACAAGCCGGCCTGCCAGAAGGGGATCACCATACCGCCGCGCAACGAGAAGCCGGAGGATCTGGTCAAGCAGGCCCAGCAGATGGTAACGCGTTGATTTTTATCGTTGACGGGGCCTAAAACCCCGTCACATTAGAAAAACTAAGGAAAGCTGATTATAAAGATTCGTTCGTTTTTCGTGATCTGAATCACTAAGATGACGGCAAGCCATGGGAGTGTCCTGCTCCCGGCCGGTGCGGGTTCTCCGCCTTGAGTTTTCACCTTTGATTGACCCTGTTTGTTGGATCCCCTCTGCGGTTTTCTGCCAGAGGCGGGCAGCCTTTCGATGATTTTTCGGGACTGAGATATGTATCGGCACAGTTTTTATCCGCTGTTTTTTCTGACCATTCTGATGGTCGCTGTGGGCCAGATGACCCAGACCCTCTACGTGCCCTCCATTCCCATGATGGCGGGGGACTTCAACGTGGCCTCCGGCCAGCTGCAGGCGGTGATGGCTTGCTACCTGATCCCGTACGGCCTCTCCCAGTTTGTCTACGGCCCCTTGTCGGATCGCATCGGGCGTCGTCCCATCATCATCATCGGCATGATGGTGTTCCTGGTGGGTACCCTGACCATCCAGCTGATCCCGAGTTTCATGGCGCTGCTGGCGGGCAGCTTCATCCAGGGGCTGGGGACCGGGGCCGGCGGCGCCATGAGCCGCACCCTGATGCGCGACCGCTACACCGGTGCCGAGCTCAACCGGGCCAACAGCCTGGTGAGCATGGGGGTGATCTTCTCCCCGCTGCTGGCCCCCGTGCTGGGTGGCTGGCTGACCGAGTTGTTCAACTGGCGTGCGGGCTACTGGTTCCTGTTCGGCTTTGGCGCCGTGGCGACCCTGGCCATACTGGCCTGGTTCGTCGAAACCTTGCCGGAGGAGGCCCGTCAGCAGCCGCTGCGAGTCGGTGCCGCCTATCGCCACGTGCTCGGCAACCCGCGTTTTCAGGGCAACCTGCTCTGCCTGATGGCGACCTTCGCCGGTCTGGCGGTGTTTGAAGCGGCCGCCGGCGTGCTGCTGGGAGACGTGCTCAAGCTGAGTGCCCGCACCGTCAGCGTGCTGTTCGTACTGCCGCTGCCCGGCTATCTGTTCGGTGCCTGGCTCTCCGCCAAGCTGAGTTTTCGCCTGAGCCAGGGCAAGCTGATGCGCCTTGGCATCGCCTTCCTGGCGCTGGGGTCACTCATCATCCTGCTGCCCGGTCTGTTCGGGATAGTGAGTGCCGCTTCCCTGGTGGGTGGGGCTGCCGTCTACTTCATCGGCAGCGGCATCCTCTATCCGACTGCCACCTCCTGCGCCATCGAGCCCTTCCCGGGCCAGGCGGGCACCGCCGGTGCCATCCTCGGTGGCATGCAGAACCTGGGGGCCGGCATCGTGACCCTGCTGGCGGCCTGCTTCCCGATGGAGGGGCAGGTGACCCTGGGCGCCATCATGACACTGATGGTGCTGATCGTGGCGCTGAGCTTCCTCTGGTTGCGCCACCACGGTTCGCCCCACGAGCAGATGGCCGTGTGAGCCTAATGATGTGAAAAGACCCGCCCGAGTTGGCGGGTTTTTTATGGGCCGCCGCTGGGGGCTGATATGCCGGGTGACGGAAGCGGGGGAGGGGACTGCCGCGCAGGCAAAGAAAAAGCCCGTCACACTGGTGACGGGCTTTTTGCTGTTGGTACCCCGGAGATGCCGTTGCCGGTTTGGGCCCTTGAACCGTCGGTTCAAGGCGGGGATCGGATCTGACCGCAGGCTTCTCGGTCGTGCCGAGCATGCGCAATAGCCAGAAGGCAGATCCCCTGTTTGGTATGAATATCGGCTCGGGGACTTGAACCGGCTGACAAACACCCCAGGGAATTTCAAAAACGTTGCGAGTTAGGGTTGTACGCCTTCGTCGCTGGATTCGCCATATTGTCCGTGCTCGATCAAGGCCGCTTCGATGGTGCGTTGCAGCATCTTGATCCGCTTGTCCATGGTCTCAGAGTATTGGTGATTCTTGTCTTTTTCAAGACAGAGCTCATGGCAGAAATTGAGTGCTGCCATCACCGCCAGCTGTTCATTGCTGGAGACCTTGGAGCGTTGACGCAGCTCGATGAGTTTATCAGTCAGCTGGTCGGCGGCCTGGCGCAGGGCATCCTGCTGTCCCAGGGGACAGGATACCTTGTAGGGACGTCCCAAAATGACGATTTCTACGGCCTCTGTGCTCATGCCTTCCTCAATACGGCGGAGTGTCATTCCGCCTTTATCCACGTGGACAACTGGGCGGGACTATATAGCGCAGATGCAGAAGTTTCAAGGCCTTGCTGGCTCTGGAAGGGGGAGAATGCTAGGATCCTGACCATTAATTCTGCATATTTGCCTGAACTTTGAGCGGATCTCCGATGAGCAAAACGAACCCCCTGAAATACGCGGCCGTGGCCGACCTGATGGAACAGCACGAGCTAATGGCAACGGCTGTAGAGGCCCATGGCGTGATCTGCGGTCTGGTGTGCGGTGGTGTGGCCCTGGACGACAAGAGCTGGCTGCCCCATTTCAACGATCTGGTCAACGACGGTTTCGGTCTGCCGGCCCCGGTGCGCCAGGTGATGACCGAGCTCTATCATGAGGTGATCGAGAGCCTGATGGCCCAGAAAGGGGTCGAGCTGCTGTTGCCAAGCGACGAAGCGCCCCTCGACGAGCGCATCGATTCGCTGGTGGACTGGTCTCAGGCTTTTCTAGCCGGTTTCGGCGTGGTGCAGCAAGAGCTCTCCAAGGCCTCCGAAGAGCTGCAGGAGATGATCCAGGACATCGCCAGCATCACCCAGGTCTCCGCCGAGTTCGATCAGGAAGATGAAGAGAACGAAGCCTCCTTCCTGGTGCTCTACGAGCACGTGCGCCTCGGGGTCATGATGGCGTTCGAGGAGTTTGGCAAGCGGCCGGATGCCCCGAGCACCCCGCCGACCCTGCACTGAGTCGAGCAAGTTCGAAAAAGAGCGCCTGGTGGCGCTCTTTTTACATCTGGATGTTGCCCGCGCCGGCCGGCTGTGATGAGGCAAGTAACGACAGGGACTGCACTTTTTTGCCCGTGGCTTCGCATCCCGACCCCACGCTTTGTGTTAGCATGACCCCACGTTTTCAGCTTTTCCCCTGATCTCATGTCTCAATCTGATCTGAACCACGTCGATGTGGCCATCGTCGGTGGTGGAATGAGCGGCGCCGTGCTGGCGCTCTCCCTCGCGGCCCTGCCAGGGCCCAAGCCCCTGCAGATCCTGCTGCTGGAGGCGAGCGCTCCCGAGCTCAATGCACACCCCGGCTTCGATGCCCGCGCCATCGCGCTCTCCGCCGGCACCTGCGAGGCGCTGACCCGGCACGGGCTCTGGCCCCGTTTTGCCCCCCATTGCAGCCCCATCACCCGCATTCATGTGTCGGATCGGGGCCACTTCGGCCAGGCCGGATTGACGGCTGCCGAGTATGGCCTGTCTGCCCTCGGCCAGGTGATCGAGCTGTCGGCGGCGGGCATCGAGTTGCAACAGGCGATCGCCGCCTGCCCGCAGATCCGCATGCTGTGCCCGGCCCAGCTCGAACGGGTGGAGCCGCTGACGGAGGGGGTGAACCTGACTTTGGCGGACGGCGAGCGTTATCAGACCCGTCTGCTGGTGGCGGCCGATGGCGGCAACTCCTTCGTGCGCCAGCAGTGCAAGCTGGCGGTGAGCCGTCACGACTACGGCCAGAGCGCCATCATCGCCACCGTCAAGACGGCCGAGGATCCGGCCGGTCAAGCATTCGAGCGTTTCACCCAAGGGGGACCGCTGGCCCTGCTGCCGATGCAGGGGGGGCTCTCCTCCCTGGTCTGGAGCGTGGCGCGGGATGAGGCGCCAGCCTTGATGGCGCTCGATGACGCCGCGTTTCTGACCCGCCTGCAGCAGGCCTTCGGCTGGCGCCTCGGCCGCTTCCTGCAAACCGGCCAGCGCCACGTCTATCCGCTGGTGCTGACGGTGGCCGACTACCCGCTGGCGCAGCGCACCGTGCTGGTGGGCAACGCCGCCCATCTGCTGCACCCCATCGCCGGCCAGGGCTTCAACCTCGGCATGCGCGATTTGGACCTGCTCACCCGCGCCGTCGGTCAGGCCCTGGCGGCGGGGGAGGATATCGGCAGCTTCAAGGTGCTAAACGGTTACTGGCAGCAGCGCAAGGGGGATCAGGCGCAGACGGTCTGGCTCACCTCCTCGCTGGCCCAGCTCTTCTCCAATGAGCACGACCCGCTGGTGGCGGGCCGCAACCTGGCGCTCTCCCTGATGGGGCGGCTGGCTTGCCTCAAGGCACCGCTGGCCTCCCGCACCCTGGGCTTTGTTGCCGACCTGTGCCGCCCCTGAGACGGGTCACAGCTTGCGTATTGAAGGGGTCAGCCTGCGGGCGTGCCCTCGCTGATCCCGGCGATCAGCCCTGAAAGGATATAAAACGATGCAGATGCAAAACGTGGATGTGGTGATTGTGGGGGGCGGCATGGTGGGCCTGGGGCTCGCCGCCGCGCTCAAGGGGAGTGCGCTCAAGGTGGCCGTGGTCGAGGGCCAGCTGCCGACCCCCGCGCTTGACGAGGCGCCGGACAACCGGGTCAGCGCCCTGAGTCTGGCCAGCCAGCGCATCCTGCAGCAGGTGGGGGCTTGGCGCGGCATTGAGGCCCGCCGCCTGCAGCCCTACGTGCAGATGGAGGTGTGGGAGCAGGACAGCTTTGGCCGGATTGCCTTTGATGCCGCCAGCCTGCGTCAGTCCGAGCTCGGCCACATCGTCGAGAACCGGGTCATCCAGCTGGCGCTGCTGGACGCTATCGAGGGGGCCAACAACATCCAGCTGCTGAGCCCGGCCCGGGCGAGCAGCCTGCAAAGCGGCGAGGCGGGCTCCCTGCTGCTGCTGGAAGATGGCCGCGCGCTGTCGGCCAAACTGGTGGTGGCGGCCGATGGTGCCCACTCCTGGGTCCGTCGGCAGGCTGACATTCCGCTCACCAGCTGGGATTACGGCCACCATGCCCTGGTGGCGACGGTACGTTGTGCCGAGCCCCACGAGGCGGTGGCGCGTCAGATCTTCACCCCCGAGGGGCCGCTCGCCTTCCTGCCCCTGTGGCAACCGGATCTCTGCTCCATCGTCTGGTCGCTGCCGGCCGCTCGTGCCGAGGCGCTCTGTCAGTGCGACGACGAGCAGTTCAACCGCCAGCTCACCACCGCGTTCGACGGCCGCCTCGGCCTGTGCCAGGTGGAAGGGGCGCGCAGCGCCATCCCGCTCACCGCCCGCTATGCCCGTGACTTTGCCCGCGAACGGCTGGTGCTGGTGGGGGATGCCGCTCACACCATACACCCGCTGGCGGGGCAGGGGGTCAACCTGGGGCTGCTGGACGCCGCCGCCCTGGCCGAGCAGATCCTGCGCAATCAGGCGGCGGGCAAGGATATCGGTCTGCTCGCCAACCTGCGCGGCTACGAACGCTGGCGCAAGAGCGAGGCGGCCAGCATGCTGGCTGCGATGGAGGGGCTCAAGCGGCTGTTTGCCGGTGCCAACCCGCTCAAGAAGCTGGTGCGCGGGGCGGGCCTGTGCGCCTTCGACCTGTTGACGCCGCTCAAGCAAAGCGTGATCCGGGCCGCCATGGGGTTAGAGGGTGAGTTGCCGGCCTTGGCCAAGGGGAACAATTTGCCGACCCGGCCGAAGTAAGAGGATGATCCGGGCCGCCATGGGGCTGGAGGGAGAGTTGCCCGCTCTGGCCAAGGGTGAAAAAATCTAATAATACTCGGGTGTTTTCACAACAAAACTAATGTGAGGAGGCTGATGACCCGGTTTGGGCATCAGCCTTTAATCTGGGCTGGCAGCGAAACGTTTTTCTCCAAATTGTGACGAAACGGTAAAAATCGAAATTTAATATCGTCATTACCGAGTTTGGTCTGTTTTTATCACTGTTTTTACCTTAGTGTCTGGAGTCTGTTGACTGGCGGTGGATTAGTTTTTTTTGAGCGGCATGCGCGTCCGCTTGGCATATAATCCGCTGCGTTCAAGGAATCACTCCGGCCTTGCGGGCCGGAACGAGCACAGACTCAGGCACTCTCTGCTCTTGCTGCGACCCCGGTGAACCGCCGGAGGGCGGCCGGGCGGGGCGGATCGTGAGTGTTGTCGCGAACGCTTAAGGAAACACAGCGATGATCCAGACTACAGTACTGCATCCCAAGCACCTGGAAGCCGGCGCCAAGATGGTGGACTTTCACGGTTGGGAAATGCCCATCAACTACGGCTCACAGCTGGAAGAGCACCATCAGGTGCGCACCGATGCCGGCATGTTCGACGTCTCCCACATGACCATCGTCGATTTGACCGGCGAGCGGGTCAAAGCCTTCCTGCAACACCTGCTGGCCAACGACGTGGCCAAGCTCACCCTCTTTGGCAAGGCCCTCTACAGCGGCATGCTGACCCCGGAAGGCGGCGTCATCGACGACCTCATCACCTATTACCTTGGCGAGACCTTCTACCGCCTGGTGGTCAACTCCGCCACCCGCGAGAAGGATCTGGCCTGGATCCGCCACCATGCCCAGGACTTCGGGGTGATCGTGACCGAGCGCCCAGAGCTCGCCATGATCGCGGTGCAGGGGCCCAACGCCAAGGCCAAGGCGGCCAAGGTGTTCAGCGCCGAACAAAATGCCGCACTGGAAGGCATGAAGCCCTTCTTCGGCGTGCAGGCCGGCGAGCTTTTCATCGCCACCACCGGCTACACAGGTGAAGACGGCTACGAGATCGTGGTGCCGCAAGAGCAGGCGTGCGATCTGTGGCAGGCGCTGCTGGACAACGGCGTGGCCCCTTGCGGCTTGGGTGCCCGTGACACCTTGCGCCTCGAGGCCGGCATGAACCTCTACGGCCAGGACATGGACGAAACCGTCTCTCCGCTGGCCGCCAACATGGCCTGGACCATCGCCTGGGAACCCAGCGATCGCCAGTTCATCGGCCGCGCCGCGCTGGAAGCCCAGAAAGCCGCCGGCAGCCAGCCCAAACTGGTGGGCCTGGTAATGGAAGAGAAGGGCGTGCTGCGCAGCGGCATGCCGGTCACCTTCACCACCGCCGCTGGAGAAGAGCGGGAAGGTGTGATCACCTCCGGCTCTTTCTCGCCCACTCTGGGCTACAGTATTGCCCTGGCGCGGGTGCCCCGTGATATCGGCGAGCAGGCCTCGGTGGAGATCCGCAAGAAGCTGGTCACCGTGAAAGTGACCAAGCCGGCTTTCGTGCGCAACGGCCAGAAGCTGGTATAACGACCCCATTGCGGCGAAGGGACTGCCCTTCGCCAGACCCCCTTGCCCCGGCAACGCCTGTCGAACGCGCCGGGGACAAGTGATCCAAGTGATCCAAGTGAATAAAGGAAGCACAAATGAGCCATATCCCGAGCGAACTGAAATATGCCACCTCCCACGAGTGGATCCGTGTCGAAGCCAACGGCGAGGCCGTGGTCGGTATCACCGAGCACGCCCAGGAGCTGCTGGGTGACATGGTGTTCGTCGATCTGCCGGAAGTGGGCAAGCAGGTCGGTGCCGGTGATGACTGCGCCGTGGCCGAGTCGGTCAAGGCCGCCTCTGACATCTACAGCCCGGTGAGCGGCGAGATCCTGGCCGTCAACGAAGAGCTGGAAGGCAGCCCCGAGCTGGTCAACTCCGACCCCTACGGTGCCGGCTGGCTGTTCCGCATCAAGCTGGACGACGCGGGCGAGCTCGCCAACCTGCTGGATGCCGAAGGCTACCAGAACGTGGTGGACGAAGAGTAATGCCCCCGGGCCCTGCCAATCGCGCAGGGCCCGTTTGTATGCATGCCCGTCGGCCAGGAGGCCGGCCGGCGAGGGTGAAGTCGTCCGTCCCGGTTTGCCCACGGCCAACCGGACAGCCGCAAGACGACCCCCTGTCGCTATGAGCGACATCCGGTGCCGGCAGGGGCCACCCTGCCACCCGAACATGAGTGAAGCCGGCCGAGGCCGGCTGTCAGGCACTTAGTTATCAGGACTTTTTATCAGGAATAGGGAAATGACCCAGTCACTGTTTGAACTCGAGCAAAAAACCGATTTCATCCGCCGTCACATCGGGCCGGGTGAGGAAGATCTGCGCGCCCTGCTGGCCGTGGTGGGCGCCGAGAGCCTGGACGATCTGATTGAGCAGACGGTCCCCGCCGCCATTCGCCGGCCGGGCCCGCTCGGCATCGGTGCCTCCATGACCGAAGTGGAAGCGCTGGCCAAGCTCAAGGGCTATGCCGCCCAGAACAAGGTGGCCAAGAGCTACATCGGCATGGGCTATCACGACACCCACGTGCCCCACGTCATCCTGCGCAACGTGCTGGAAAATCCGGGCTGGTACACCGCCTACACCCCGTACCAGCCCGAGCTGGCACAGGGTCGTCTCGAAGCCCTGCTCAACTTCCAGCAGCTGACCCTGGATCTCACCGGCATGGATCTGGCCAGTGCCTCCCTGCTGGATGAAGCCACCGCCGCCGCCGAGGCGATGGCGCTGGCCAAGCGGATGGCCAAGTCCAAATCCCACCTCTTCTTCGTGGCCGACGACGTGCACCCTCAGGTGATCGACGTGGTCAAGGAGCGGGCGGTTCACTTCGGCTTTGACGTGGCAGTCGGCCCGGCCGAGCAGGCCTGCGCCGAAGAGGTGTTCGGTGCCCTGTTCCAGTACCCCACCACCACGGGGGAAGTGAAAGATCTGCGGGCGCTTATCGCCGCGGTGCAGGCCCAGAAAGGGCTGGCCTGCGTCAGCGCCGACATCTTGTCGCTCCTGCTGCTCAAATCCCCGGGCGAGCTGGGGGCCGACGTGGTGCTGGGCTCGGCTCAGCGCTTCGGCGTGCCCATGGGCTACGGTGGCCCCCACGCCGCCTTCTTCGCCACCCGCGATGCCTACAAGCGCTCCATGCCGGGCCGCATCATCGGCGTCTCCAAGGATGCCCGTGGCAAGGCCGCCCTGCGCATGGCGATGCAGACCCGCGAGCAGCACATCCGCCGCGAGAAGGCCAACTCCAACATCTGTACCGCCCAGGTGCTGCTGGCCAACATGGCGAGCTTCTACGCCGTCTACCACGGCCCGGTGGGACTGAAAACCATCGCTTCCCGCGTGCACCGTCTGACCACCATTCTGGCGCTCGGTCTGAAGGCCAAGGGCGTGGCCCTCAAGCATGCCAGCTGGTTCGATACCCTGACTGTGCTGACGGGCGAGAAGGCTGCGCTCATTGCCAAGGCCGAAGGGCTCGGCATCAACCTGCGCGCGGATCTGGACGGTGCGGTGGGTGTCTCCCTCTCCGAGACCACCACCCGTGGCGATGTGGCCGAGCTGTTCGATCTGTTCCTGGGCACAGGGCACGGTCTGGACATCGAGGCCCTCGACAAGGCGGCCCAGGCCCATCACGCCATCCCGCAGGATCTGCTGCGCACCGACGCCGTGCTGACCCACGAGGTGTTCAACAAGTACCACTCCGAGACCGAGATGCTGCGCTACATCCACCGTCTCGAAGCCAAAGATCTGGCCCTCAACTACGCCATGATTTCGCTCGGCTCCTGCACCATGAAGCTCAATGCCACCGCCGAGATGATCCCGGTGACCTGGCCCGAGTTTGGCAAGCTGCACCCGTTCGCCCCGCTGGCCCAGGCCAAGGGTTATCAGCTGCTGCTGGCCGACCTCGAAAACTGGCTGGTGAAGGTGACCGGTTACGATGCGGTCTGCATGCAGCCCAACTCCGGCGCCCAGGGCGAATACGCCGGCCTGCTCGCCATCAAGAAGTACCACGAGTCCCGCGGCGAGGGGCATCGCGACATCTGCCTCATTCCGGCGTCCGCGCACGGTACCAACCCGGCCTCCGCCCAGATGGCGGGCCTGCGGGTCATCGTCACCGCCTGTGACAAGTCGGGTAACGTGGATCTGGACGATCTGCGCGCCAAGGCCGCCGAGGCGGGGGATCAGCTTAGCTGCCTGATGGTGACCTACCCCTCCACCCACGGGGTGTACGAGGAGACCATCAAGGAGGTGTGCGACATCGTTCACCAGCACGGTGGTCAGGTTTACCTGGACGGTGCCAACATGAACGCGCAAGTCGGGCTGACGGCGCCGGGCTTTATCGGGGCGGACGTGTCGCACCTCAACCTGCACAAGACCTTCGCCATCCCTCACGGCGGTGGCGGCCCGGGCATGGGCCCCATCGGCGTGAAGAAACACCTGGCGCCGTTCGTGGCCGGTCACGCCGTGGTCAAGACCGACAAGGAGAGTCGCAACAACGGCGCCGTGTCGGCGGCACCGTTCGGCTCGGCCAGTATCCTGCCCATCAGCTGGATGTATATCGCCATGCTGGGCGACGAGGGGCTGAAGAAATCCACTCAGGTGGCCATCCTCAACGCCAACTACCTGGCCAAGAAGCTGGGTGAATCCTTCCCCGTGCTCTACTCCGGGCGCAACGGTCGGGTGGCTCACGAGTGTATCCTGGATATCCGCCCGCTCAAAGAAGCGTCCGGCATCAGCGAGATGGATGTGGCCAAGCGCCTGATGGACTACGGCTTCCACGCGCCGACCATGAGCTTCCCGGTAGCGGGCACCCTGATGGTCGAACCGACCGAGTCGGAATCCAAGCGCGAGCTGGACCGCTTCGTGGAGGCGATGACCGCCATCCGTGCCGAGATCGCCAAGGTGCAGGACGGCCACTGGAGCCTCGCCGACAACCCCCTGGTGCATGCTCCGCATACTCAGGATGACGTGATGGACGCTGAGTGGAATCGTGGCTACAGCCGCGCCGAGGCGGTGTTCCCGTCGGACGCCGTGCGCGCCGCCAAGCTGTGGCCGTCGGTCAACCGCATCGACGACGTCTACGGCGATCGCAACCTGTTCTGCTCCTGCATCCCGACCGAGGACTACGCCAAGTAAGCGCAGAGGTGCTCAGCGTGACCTGGTAAACAATGACCTGGTAAAAAA
Source organism: Aeromonas sp. FDAARGOS 1403 (assembly GCF_019047325.1). NCBI lineage: Bacteria > Pseudomonadati > Pseudomonadota > Gammaproteobacteria > Aeromonadales > Aeromonadaceae > Aeromonas > Aeromonas sp. FDAARGOS 1403. The sequence continues at coordinate 2,832,048 of NZ_CP077249.1, forward strand.
GGCCCTGCATCGGCAGGGCCTGGTCGGGCAATAGGGCTGAGCAGAGCTATCAAGGTGTCAAAATCCGAAACCCGTTGGCGGGTTTCGGATTTTTTTATGGGCATTTGGTAGACCCGGAACCAGGGCCTGCCGGCTTATCTGCTCTGCTGCTGCGTCGTCAACACCTGGGCTATGCCTGCCAGTATGGGGGCGGCGTAGTCGAAGAAGTGCTTGATCCCGGGGCAGAGGTAGTTCAGGCCAAGCTCGCCATCCGGGGCCCTGACCAGGCGATTCTTGGGGCATTCGCCCCAGCAGAGCGTCAGGTAGGGGCACTGGCGGCAATATTCGGGCAGACTGTCCCGCTTGGACATGCCAAAGGCCTCCTGGCGGGTGGAGAAGGCCATGTGGCTCAAGGGGCGCTGTTTGATATCCCCCAGCCGGTACTCCGGATAGACGAAGTGATCGCAGGAGAAGACGCTGCCATCGTGCTCGATGGCCAGGGCCTTGCCGCAAAACTCGGCGGTGACGCAGAGCTGGGAGGGGTATCCCATGGTCTGGGCCACGGCGGTTTCGAACAGATTGACCAGTACGCGCCCCAGGTCGTTGTTGACCCACTCCTCGAACACGGTTGCCAGAAAGGTGCCCCAGTCATCGGGATCCACCGACCAGTCAGTGACGATCGACATGGGGTGACCGGGTTTGCTCAGCTCGCTGCCGACCAGGGGCAGCATGCTGTCGTTCCAGAATTGCGGGGCCGTGCGTTTGAAGTCGCTGGCCTCGACGCAGGGGGTGAACTGGATGTAGCTGGCCCCCAGCTCCCGGGTCAGAAAGCGATACACCTCGAGGGGATATTTTGCATTGTGCCGGTTGATGACGGTCAGGGCATTGAAGGGAACCTGATGCTGGCGCAGCAGCGCGGCCGCCGCCATCACCAGATCGAAGGTGGGTTTGCCGCTGCGGGTCACCCGGTATTTGTCGTGCAGTGCGCGGGGCCCGTCGATGGAGAGACCAACCAGAAAGCCGTGTTCCTTGAGAAACCGGCACCACTCGTCATTGAGCAGGATGCCGTTGGTCTGCAGGTCGTTGCGGATGCTGACCCCGGGCGGGCAATGCTGTTGTTGCAGCGCCACTATCCGGCGAAAGTAGTCGATGCCGAGCAGGGTCGGTTCACCGCCCTGCCAGGAGAAGACGATCTCGTCGCCATCCTGCCCCTCTATGTAGCTGCGGATGAAGGTCTCCAGCGTCTCTTCATCCATCCTGGGTTGTCTCGGTTGATGGAGCAGATCTTCCTTGTGCAGGTAGAAGCAATATTGGCAATCAATGTTGCACTTGGAGCCACCCGGTTTGGCCATGACGTGGAAGCGGCGGGCATAGGCGCCGCTGCTGTCACGGCTGGCGGTTTTGAGCGGGGTGACGTCCAGGTGCGTGGTGTCACGGGTCCGGATCTTGTTCATCGTTACTCTGCTGGTGGCGGCGGGCGAGGTCGGTCCGGGGTGGGTGCCTGACGAGGTGCCCAGCTCTGCCGCATGAAGAAGATGGCGGAGGGATAACCCTCCGCCGCGTGGTTTACTGCTGAGTTTTCTGCATGGCTTCCTGAATGACCTTGGCCATGTCGAAGGTGGTACTCCCCTGAACCGGCGGATACTTGACCAGGGTGTTGACGTGCTCGCCGACCATCTCGCTGACCGGTGCCAGCATCCAGGACATCTTCTGCAACAAGTGGCCGTTGGCATCGACGGAGTCGTAACTCTCGAACGGATCGGCTCTCAGGTTGTAGAGCTTGGGCTTGGAGAGCGGGGTGAGGTTGTCATAGTAGTTTTCGGCCACCGCGAAGTGGAACTTCCAGGGGCCGACTCGCACCGCAGAGAGCTTGTCCTCGAAGTAGTAGAAGATGGAGTCGCGAGCCGACTCCTTGCTCTTGCCTTCCCAGTAGGCGAGGTTGTTGACGCCATCTATGTACTGCTTCTTCTCGTCCATCATCTTCTTGTTGACGTCGGGGACACCCGCTGCCGCCGCCAGGGTGGTGAAGAGATCCTGGTGACCCTGGATGCCGTTGAGCACGCCACCCGCCGGGATCTGGGCCGGCCAGCGCGCCATCATGGGCACCCGGACGCCCCCCTCATAGGTGGTCATCTTCTCGCCGCGAAACGGCGTGGTGGCGCCATAAGGCCAGGAGGAGTGTTCCGGACCGTTGTCGGTGGTATAGATGACGATGGTGTTCTCTTTCAGCCCCCGTTTTTCCAGCTCGTCGAGCAGATAGCCGATGTCGCTGTCGTGCTGCATCATGCCGCTGCCATGGTAGTCGTATTCGCTGGTGTACTGCTCGGCTGCGTAGCGCCACTTGTCGTTGAGACGGGTATAGAGGTGCATGCGGCTGGTGTTGACCCAGGTGAAGAAGGGCTTGTCTTCCTTGATCGAGCCGTCGATGAACTTGAGGGCGGCCGGGATCATCTCGGCGCGGTCGAACTCCTTCATCCGCTCCTGACCCAGCGGGCCGGTATCGGTGCACTTCTGTTTGCCGACTTCGCCGAAACGCGGGTCAACCGTCTTGTCTTCGGTCTCGGTGGCATAGCAGTGCAGGACGCCGCGGGTACCGAACTTCTTGCTGTACGCCTCGAGCGAGCCTGAATACTGTTTGGCAAAATTCTGGTAATCCCGTTGCTCGTGTTCTTCCTGGGTATTGAGGTGATAGAGGTTGCCGAAGAATTCGTCGAAGCCGTGGACGGTCGGCAGGGCAAAGTTGTGATCCCCCAGGTGGTTCTTGCCGAACTGACCGGTCTTGTAGCCGACGGCTTTGAGCACTTCGGCCAGAGACGGGGACTCTTTCTTCAGGCCCAGGGCGCCACCTGGCATGGCAACCGTCGTCATGCCGGAGCGAATGGGGTACTGGCCGGTCAGGAAGGCGGCGCGGCCCGCCGTCGAACTCGGCTGGGCGTAGTGATCGGTGAACTTGATCCCCTCCTTGGCGATCCGGTCGATGTTGGGGGTGGTGTAACCCATGGTGCCCATGCCATAGGCGCTGACGTTCTGCCAGCCGATGTCGTCACCGAAGATGACCACTATGTTCGGTTTATCCGTTTTTGCCATGACGCCGGCAGAGAGGATCATGCTCACCGCCGCCGATATTTTCCCTAGTTGCATCTTTTCGCTCCGTGTAGGCTCAGAAAAAAACCTCGTTGGCCGAACGACTTGAGCATTCATGACACGGCGGCCCGTTGAGCCCGGGGGCCTCATGCGAAGAATGACGCGGCAAGCCCCCAGCTTATTACTTAACCGTCAACTAATAACCTGAATGTCAGTTGTGCCGTGTGCAGAGTGTGATGGCGATCCCATGTCGCCGAGCAGACCTGCGTGATCGAGTTGTGCGTGGCAGGCGTGGCAGGAAAAGGGTGAGGCGCCTCTTTATTCCGGTGCCATGACAGGTCAATCTGGTCAGATAGATGATGTGCCACCCGCTCAGAAGGGGGGCATGGGTCTGTGCCCGCTGCGACCGGATGACCACGAGGTGCATCGGTATGGGGGCGCTGGCAAGCAGCGCAGCAGCGCCATCAGGTGGCGACATGGCAGGAGAGAGGAATGGACAATACCGAACGATTTTCAGCTCGCGTTGAGGCTTATGTGAAATACCGCCCCGGCTACCCGCCGGCCATGCTGGACTTTCTGGCCGATGAACTGGCCATGGGACCCGCTAGCCAGGTGGCCGACATAGGAGCGGGCACCGGTATCCTGACGGCGCTGCTGGCCCCTCGGGTGGAGCGGGTCTGGGCAGTGGAGCCGAATCAGGAGATGCGCGAGGCGGCGCAGCAGTTGCTGGCCGGGGTTGCCAATGTCGGCTGGTCTGACGGCCGGGCCGAGGTCACCGGTCTGCCGGATGGCTGTGTGGATCTCATCACAGTGGCCCAGGCGTTTCACTGGTTCGATCGTCCCGCCTTCAAGCAGGAGTGTCGGCGCCTGCTAAAGCCAGGTGGCAGAGTGGCCCTTATCTGGAACGACAGGCTGACTGACACCCCGTTTCTCAAGGCCTACGAGGCGGGGCTGCGCACCTATTCGGGGGACTATGCGGAGGTCAATCATCGCAATCTGGGGGAGGCGGATTTTGCCGCCTTCTTCGAGGGAGATTACCGGCTCGAGCGCTTCGCCAACCGTCAGCTGTTCGATCTCGACGGGGTGCTGGGGCGGCTCAACTCTTCCTCCTATGCCCCGGTGGCCGGTTCGCAGGCCCATACCGAGTTGACGGCGCTGATTGCCCAGGAATTTGAGCGCCACGCCGTCAACGGCGTGATTGCCTTCAACTACAACACCCTGCTCTACAGCGGCCGGGTGTAGCCGGGTCAGATAAAAGCGGCCCCTCGCATCCGGGACGAGGGGCCGCAAGGGGGCAGGGCAATTGGCTCGCTGCCAGTGGGTTGCCGCCGGGCTAACCCTTGTTCAGGCCCAGCATGGCCATCGCCTTGGCCAGGGTATCGACGGATTCCTGATGCTTGCCCGCATTGTGCAGCGCTTCGCCTTCGGCACGCAGTTTCTTCACCTGTGCCAGTTGCTCGGTGCTCAGCGGCGGAGACTTGGCCAGGGCATCGTCAATCTTCTTCATGTCGGCGGGACAGTGAAAGGCGAGCACACTGCCGGTAAAGAGCAGGGTTAACAGAAACAGGGCTGGTTTCATCTTGATTACCTCGCTGGTGGACATCAGCAAGGATAGACCTCACCGCCGCCCTTGTGTTGGCCGGCATCGCAACTCAATTCACTCTGCGAGAGGGGCTGAGTTCTGCCTCTCAGACGCGGCCAGGGGCAATGCGGGGAAAGGAGAGGGTAAAGCAGCTGCCTTTGCCCGGCGCCGAGCGAGCCGTCAGGCCACCACCCAGCACCGAGGTGGCGATGCGGCGGCAGATGGAGAGCCCCAGTCCGGAGCCCCCCTTGCCCAGGGTGGTGGTAAAGAAGGGATCGAAGATGTGGGCCAGTACGTTGGGCGCCATGCCGCGACCGTTGTCCAGCACTTCCAGATGAATGGATTGTTGGTCCTGATGGGCCCGGATCTCGATGCGTCCATCCTGGCGATCCCCGATGCCATGGAGGAGGGCGTTGTGGATCAGGTTGAGCAGCACCTGGCTGAGGGGGCCCGGGTAGCTGTCGCAGAGCAGCTCCTCGTCGATGAGATTGTGCAGCACGACCTGCTCAAACCCGGGGCCGGCCTTGAGGTTGGCCAGGTTGTCGTCGATGAGGCGCCTGAGATCGAAGCTGCGCCGGCTCTCCGAGGTCTGCTCGATGGCCACCTGCTTGAAGCTGCTGATCAGCTTGGCCGACTGGGTGATGGCCTGCAGGGCCAGCTCGCTCATCTCCTGGCTGGCGTGCACAAACTCCTCCAGCGTGGTGCGACGGATAGTCTGAGCCCCCAGCTGGGCGGCCAGCTGCCGGGTTTGCTCCTGCAGGGCCGTGGTGGCGATCAGGGCGTTGCCGATGGGGGTGTTCAGCTCATGGGAGATGCCGGCCACCATGGCTCCCAGCGCCGCCAGGGTTTCGGTGTGGATGAGCTCCTCCTGGGTTTTTTTCAGACTGTCGAGGGTGTGGGTCAACTGCGACTTGTGCTGCTCCAGCTCTTCTTGCGTCTCTTGCAGACGAATATTGTCGTAGAGGGTGTGCATGCCCTGCTGCACCGAATCACGAAACTGCAGGAGCAGTTGCCGGTAGAGGCCGCCGTAGTCGTTCTCCTCCCGGCTCAGCACGCAGATGGTGCCGAAGAGTCTGCCATCGGGCCAGCAGAGCGGCAGACCGCAATAGGAGATCATGCCGACTTTGATGTCCGGATTGTGCTGCCATTCGGGATCCTTGAGGGCATTGGGCACCAGGAGCTCCTGGCGGGTATCCATGACCCGTTCGCAATAGAGGCCGGAGTCGAGGTGCTCGCGGGCCCCGGCCGGATAGCAGTTGTCCGGCGTCTGGCTGGTGATGAACACTTCTATCTCGCGAGGGTGTACCCGCATGATGAGCCCGGCCGGCACGTGAAACAGCTCAGCCATCAGGTTGACGGTCTTCTGCCAGGAGAGACGCAGGGAGTCCGGGATCTCGAACTCGGGGGCGATCGGGTACTTGGATAGGCTCGCAGACATGAAGGCGTTCCTGTTTGCTGGGGCTGGGGTGAGTGGACTGTATTCCCATTCTAGTTGTCCGGCGCGGGCCCTGCGTGTCATGAGTTGACTGATCCCGCGGGGTTGAAGCGAGCGGGAAGCAAACGGTACCATGACTGTTTTGCTCACAATTGCGCCAACCAGGGAGACCCCATGACACTCGCAAGGTTCCTCTCACCCCTGACCAGCCTGGTGATCTTCATTCTGGGTCACGGCATGTTCAACACCCTGCTGACGGTGCGCCTCTCTGCCGAGCAGGTATCGGCCCAGGCCATCGGCCTGGTCTCGGCCGCCTATTTCGGCGGTCTGGTGCTGGGGGCCTTCGTCAATGCCCGCCTCATCATCCGGGTGGGCCATATCCGGGCCTATGCGGCCTATGCCTCCCTGCTCTGCTTTCTGTTTCTGCTGCACGGCATGGTGGTGGAGCCGCTCAGCTGGGCGGCGCTGCGGCTGGTGGGTGGCTTTGCCACCGGCGGCCTGTTCGTGGTGCTGGAGTCCTGGATGCTGGTCTCCAGCACCCCGGCCAACCGGGGCCGGCTGATGTCCCTCTACATGATCCTGCTCTACGGCTCCCTGGCGCTGGGACAGCTGCTGCTCAAGTGGGTGGATCCCATGGTGCTGACCCCGTTCGCCCTGTGCGCCATGGCGGCGACCCTGTCGGTGATCCCGCTGGCTATCTCCCGGGTGGCGACCCCTGCCATGGTGGCGCCCCAGCCGGTCGGCGTCTTGGAGCTGGTGCGGCTCACTCCGGCGGGGATGGGCAGCAGCTTTACCTCCGGTCTGGTGCTGGGGGCCATCTATGGCCTGCTACCGCTCTATTTCACCGACAGCGGCTCGTCCCTCTCCCAGGTGGCGGAGATGATGGCGCTGGTGATCCTGGGGGGCATGTGCCTGCAGTACCCCATCGGTCGCCTCTCCGATCGTTACGACAGGCGAGGGGTGATCCTGCTGCTCGGCGCCGTCTTGGCGCTGCTGGCCCTGTTGATGGTGCTGCTGCCGGATGCCTGGCGCGGCCCCGCCGAGGGGGGGCTGGTGTTCCTGCTGGGAGGAATGGCGTTCTCCATCTATCCCCTGAGCCTCAGTCACGCCTGCGACGAGCTGCGCCCGGATCAGGTGCTGGGGGCCAATCAGGGGCTGCTGCTCGCCTACAGCCTGGGGGCCATGACCGGGCCGCTGCTGGCACCGTTTGTCATGGCGCAGTTCGGGCCAGAGGGGCTGTTCGTCTACTTTGCCCTCTGCGGTCTGCTGCTGGCAGGCTATCTCGGCTGGCGCAAGCGGCAGCGGGCCCCCATTCCGCTGGCCGATCATCAGGTCTTCATCCCGGTGCCGCCCAATACCCCCATGACGGCGGAGCTGGAGCCCAGAACGGATCTGGACGGGGAGGCGGTGCCCGCCAGCTATGCCACGCCCGAGCCGGATGAGGTCCAACCGTCGAAAGCCGGCTGAGCCTTTTCGCACCGATAAAAAAAGCCGACTCTGTGAGTCGGCTTTTTGTCCATCTGGTCGCTATCAGGCGGTCACGGCGTCGGCCTTGGTCGCAGCGGCTTCTGGCGCCGGGTTGCGAATGAGGTAATCAAACGCCCCCAGCGCGGCGGTCGCCCCTGCGCCCATGGAGATGATGATCTGCTTGAACGGCACTGTGGTGGCATCCCCTGCGGCGTAGACGCCGGGCAGGGAGGTGGCGCCCTTGGTGTCGATCTCTATTTCGCCAAAGCGGGTCAGGGCCACTTCGCTCCCTTTGAGGAACTCGGTGTTCGGCACCAGGCCTATCTGGACGAAGATGCCGGCCACCGCCAGGTGCTTGATCTCGCCTGTGGTGCGATCTTCGTAATCCATGCCCACCACCTTGCTGCCATCACCGATCACTTCGGTGGTGCGGGCACTCATGATGATGTCGATGTTGCCCATGGAGCGGGCCTTCTTCTGCAGCACCTCGTCGGCACGCAGGGTGTCGGCGAACTCCACCACGGTGACGTGTTCGACGATGCCTGCCAAGTCGATGGCCGCCTCGATGCCGGAGTTGCCGCCACCGATCACGGCAACCCGCTTGCCCTTGAAGAAGGGGCCGTCACAGTGCGGGCAGTAGGCCACGCCCTTGGTGCGGTACTCGAGCTCGCCCGGCACGTTCAGATCGCGCCAGCGGGCACCGGTCGCCAGGATCACGGCGCGGCTCTTCAAGGTGGCGCCAGAGGCGAGATCCACGTTGACGTAGCCATCACGGCTGATGGCGGCGGCGCGCTGCTCGGTGATCACTTCCACGCCGTACTGCTTGACGTGCTGCTCCAGGCTGGCGGCCAGCTTGGGGCCTTCGGTGTAGGGCACGGAGATGAAGTTCTCGATGCCGACGGTGTCCATCACCTGGCCACCGAAACGCTCGGCGACGATGGCGGTGCGAATGCCTTTGCGGGCGGCATAGATGGCCGCTGCGGCGCCGGCCGGGCCACCACCGACAACCAGCACGTCGTAGGGGGCTTTTTCGTTGAGTTCTTCAGCCTTGCGTTCGGCGGCGCCGGTGTCGAGCTTGGCGACGATCTCTTCGAGCGAAATGCGGCCCTGGCTGAACGGCTGACCGTTCAGGTAGACGTTCGGTACCGCCATGATCTGGCGCTCGTTGACCTCGTCCTGGAACAGGGCGCCGTCGATCATGGTGTGGGTGATGCCGGGGTTCAGGGTCGCCATCAGGTTGAGCGCCTGCACCACGTCCGGGCAGTTGTGGCAAGAGAGCGAAATATAGGTCTCGAAGTGGAACTCGCCCTTCAGATTGCGGATCTGCTCCTGCACGGCCGCATCGGCCTTGGAGGGGTGACCGCCGCTTTGCAGCAGGGCAAGCACCAGGGAGGTGAATTCATGACCCATGGGGATGCCGGCAAAATGAACGCGCGGGGCTTGGCCCTTCGGCGCGACGCTCATGGAAGGCTTGCGGGCATTGGTGCCAGAGGTCTGGGTAATCTTGGGGGACATCTCGGCGATCTCGCTGGCCAATGCCAGCAGTTCGGCGGATTTGTCGCTGTCGTTGCCGGACACGCTGATCTCGATGGGATTGACGATGTACTGCAAGTAACCGTTGAGTTGTTGTTTGAGGTTGGTATCTAACATGGTCGAATTCCTTCTTGTTGAATGCGGGTCGGCGTTTTGTCAGGCCAGAAAGCAGACCGGCGCCTGTTCTGAGGTCCGTAAACAAAACCGGCCCTTGAACGGGCCGGTCTTCAGAGCGGGGAGGCTTAGATTTTGCCTACCAGATCCAGGGACGGGGCCAGGGTGGCGTCGCCTTCTTTCCACTTGGCCGGGCACACTTCACCCGGGTGAGCGGCAACGTACTGGGCAGCCTTGACCTTGCGCAGCAGCTCCAGAGCGTCACGGCCGATGCCGCCAGCGTTGATTTCAACGATCTGGATGATGCCCTGCGGGTCGATGACGAAGGTACCGCGGTCAGCCAGACCAGCTTCTTCGATCATCACGCCGAAGTTGCGGGTGATGGTGCCGGTGGGGTCGCCGATCATCGGGTACTGGATCTTCTGGATGGTGTCAGAAGTGTCGTGCCAGGCCTTGTGGGTGAAGTGGGTGTCGGTGGAGACGGCGTAGATCTCGACGCCCAGCTTCTGGAATTCGGCGTAGTTGTCAGCCAGGTCGCCCAGCTCGGTCGGGCAGACGAAGGTGAAATCAGCCGGGTAGAAGAACACCACGGACCACTTGCCTTTCAGGTCAGCGTCAGACACCTGAACGAATTTGCCATTGTGGTAGGCGGTGGCGTTGAACGGCTTGATTTCAGTGTTGATGTAGGTAGACATGTATTTGCTCCTTGGTGATGTACATGTGCTCGTCCGGTAGTGAAGAGTCGTGCCAGACGAGGCGTTTAACTTTCGATGGGTTCATCATAGGGGCTTTTCCTAATCGGTCAAAGCCGCAATTTTGAATCACTTAAATCGACTTATTAGATAAACCACCTCTGCTGTACCTAACATGAATATCGCCAGCATGCAGAGATAACTCCTTGTCGAGATTCAACATCTGTGCGCGACCTCGGCTTTTCAAGGGGAGAGGGGAGAGGGCCGTCAAGTCGTGGCGCAGAGGGGCGTCGGGGGGGAGCAAACGGGCGGCGCGAGCGTGCCAGGTGAAGGGGAGGGGTACAACGCGGATAAAAAAATCCCGGCGTCGTCGCAAGGACAAGGCCGGGTCATCAAACAAGGAATGGCTATATAAACAAAAGCTTTACAGCAAAGACTAACTACGGGGTGTGCAAACTTGCAGACAAATGAGAGGAAGAGGATGGGTGCACAATCCCTCGTCTCCCCCTCGGCAACTATTGCATGGCGGTCATGATAGTGTGATGCAGATCACAAAGCAAGCTGGTGGTGTAATTTTTCAGTCAAAATGAAAGTGTTTCACCATTTATGCCGATAATTCAGGCTGAAAACGCTTTTATTGTAATTTAATTACAGGTTTCGCAGATCAAAAGTCATCAGATGGCTCCTGCTCTTCCATCAGCTCCAGCAGATTGATGGCCACGGCAATGAAGTCCGACTCGGTGACTATGCCTACCAGCTTGTGCCCTTTGAGTACCGGCAGGCAGCCATATTTGTGGCGCTGCAGATAGAGGGCCGCCTCCTTGATGCCGGCATGGGGATCCACGCTCGCCACCTGGCGGGTCATGATCTCGTCGAGCTGCACGCTGTCGGTGAACTCCGCCTCCCGCTCCGGATTGATCAGCAGCAGCTTGGATTCGCGGGTGGCCAGGATATCGGAGAGGGTGACCAAGCCCAGCAGATGATGGTGGTCGTCAACGATGGGAATATGGCGGATCCGCTCCTGCTGCATCAGGTCCATCGCCTGTTTGACGCTGTTTTCCGGACCCAGGGTGAAGGGGTGTTCAGTCATGATCTCGGATAGGGTCATCATGGTGGGCCTCCTTGTGTATCTGCTTTCACCCTAGCCCAGCCCCCTTCGGCAAAACATGATCAGGGTCAATACAAAACCTTAAAGGTTTCTTAACTGGCCCTGCTTCACATAATTGCTCGCTATCCCTTGTCTCTCTTGGGTTTTTGGTCTTTTGGGTTGCCTTGCAAGAGGGGGATAACTAGACTAGCCGCCGATTCCCCCGAGGTGAAAGATGCAAGTATCCGATTTTCATTTTGATCTGCCAGACGAGCTGATTGCCCGCTATCCGATGGCGGAGCGTACCGCCAGTCGTCTGCTGCAGCTCGACGGTCAAACCGGCGCCCTGCGCCACGGTCAATTTGTCGATGTGCTGGACCAGCTCAACCCCGGTGATCTGCTGGTGTTCAACAATACCCGGGTCATCCCTGCGCGCATGTTTGGCCAGAAGGCCAGCGGCGGCAAGCTGGAGGTGCTGGTGGAGCGCATCCTGGACGAGCACAGCGTGCTGGCTCACGTGCGCTCATCCAAGTCCCCCAAGCCAGGTACCCGCCTGATCCTGGATGCCGGAGCCGACGGCGTGCCCGTCGAGGCCGAGATGCGCGCCCGCCACGACGCCCTGTTCGAGATCCACTTCCTGGACCCGCGCCCGGTGCTGGAGATCCTGGAAGCCATCGGCCACATGCCGCTGCCTCCCTATATCGATCGTCCCGACGAGGATGCCGACAAGGAGCGCTACCAGACCGTCTACAACCAGAAGCCGGGTGCCGTGGCGGCGCCGACCGCCGGCCTGCACTTCGACGAGCCGCTGCTGGAGAAAATTCGTGCCAAGGGCGTGGAAACGGCCTTCGTCACCCTGCACGTGGGGGCGGGCACCTTCCAGCCGGTGCGGGTGGACAAGATTGAAGATCACCACATGCACTCGGAATACGCCGAAGTGCCGCAGGAGGTGGTGGACGCCATCGCGGCGACCCGTGCCCGCGGCGGCCGGGTGATTGCGGTGGGGACCACCTCGGTACGTTCGCTCGAGAGTGCGGCCAAGGTGACCCTGGCCCAGGGCAAGCCGCTGGCGCCGTTTTTCAGCGACACCGACATCTTCATCTTCCCGGGTTACCAGTTCCAGGTGGTCGATGCCATGGTCACCAACTTCCATCTGCCCGAGTCGACCCTGATCATGCTGGTCAGCGCCTTTGCCGGCTATGACAACGTCATGGCCGCCTATCAGGCCGCCGTGGCCGAGCAGTATCGTTTCTTCAGCTACGGGGACGCCATGTTCGTCACCCGTCGCCGGGCAGCGGCTTAAGCGGCTGCCCTTCAGAAGCCGTTCAGGACCTGATCGTCAGGATCTCGGCCGGCTTCTTGTACCGGGCCGGTGCGGCCCTACTATTTGTCAGACTGTTTCTCTGACTGAAACCGAGGTAGCAATGAAATTTGAACTGAAAACCACCGACGGCCGTGCCCGTCGCGGTCAGCTGGTATTCGAGCGCGGTACCGTGCAGACCCCGGCCTTCATGCCGGTCGGCACCTACGGCACCGTCAAGGGGATGACCCCGGAAGAGGTACGCGAGACCGGTGCCCAGATCCTGCTTGGCAACACCTTCCACCTCTGGCTGCGCCCGGGGCAGGAAGTGATGCGCGCCCACGGCGATCTGCATGACTTCATGAACTGGCAGGGCCCGATCCTGACCGACTCCGGCGGTTTCCAGGTGTTCAGCCTGGGGCACATCCGCAAGATCACCGAGGCGGGGGTGCACTTCCGTCACCCCATCAACGGCGAGAAGATCTTCCTCGACCCCGAGAAATCCATGGAGATCCAGTACGATCTGGGCTCCGACATCGTGATGATCTTCGACGAGTGCACGCCGTACCCGGCCACTTACGAAGAGGCGCGCAAGTCGATGGAGATGTCCCTGCGCTGGGGCAAGCGCTCGCGCGACAAGTTCGATGCACTGGGCAACAAGAACGCCCTATTCGGCATCATCCAGGGCTCCGTGTACGAAGATCTGCGGGATGTGTCGCTGGACGGTCTCTTGGAGATCGGCTTCGACGGCTACGCGGTCGGCGGTCTGGCGGTGGGTGAGCCCAAAGAGGACATGCATCGCATCCTCGAGCACGTCTGCCCAAAAATTCCGGCCGACAAGCCACGCTACCTGATGGGGGTGGGCAAGCCGGAAGATCTGGTGGAAGGGGTGCGCCGCGGCATCGACATGTTCGACTGCGTGATGCCGACCCGCAACGCCCGCAACGGTCACCTGTTCACCACCGACGGGGTGGTCAAGATCCGCAACGCCAAGTATCGCGAGGACACCAGCACCCTGGATGCGGACTGCGACTGCTACACCTGCAAGAACTACACCCGCAGTTATCTGTACCATCTGGACAAGTGCAACGAGATCCTCGGTGCCCGTCTGAACACCATTCACAACCTGCGTTATTACCAGCGTGTGATGCAGGGTTTGCGGGACGCGATCGAGCAGGGTAAATTAGACGACTTTGTAACTGAGTTTTACCGTCGGCAAGGGAAGCCCGTGCCTCCGTTAGCTGAAAATGACGTGAAATAACAACGATTTATAAGCTAGTTATCAAATTTACATCAATAAGAGGTTGTTAAATGAGCATTATCTCCAAGGCATATGCAGAAGGCGCGGCTCCGGCGGCACAGGGTGGTGGCATGGAAATGATCATCATGCTGGCCGTGTTCGGTCTCATCTTCTACTTCATGATCTATCGTCCCCAGGCCAAGCGTGCCAAGGATCACCGCAATCTGATGAGTTCCCTCTCCAAGGGTGACGAAGTGCTCACTTCCGGCGGCCTGGTCGGCAAGATCGCCAAGGTTTCCGCCGACAGCGAATACATTGTGCTGTCCCTGAACGATCAGACCCAGGTCACCATCAAGCGTGATTTCGTCTCTGCCGTTCTGCCCAAGGGTTCTATCCAGTCCCTCTAATCTCCCGAGGAGCACAGCGTGTTAAATCGCTATCCGCTGTGGAAATACCTGATGGTGATCGTGGTGATCGCCATCGGTTTTCTATATGCAGCCCCCAATCTTTACGGCGAAGACCCGGCCTTGCAGATCTCTGCCAGCCGGGGTGCCGAAGTCAAGCTTGATACCCTTGACCTGGTGAAAGCGACCCTCGACGAGGCGAAGATCCCGGTCAAGCATGCGGCGTTCGAACACGGCTTCATTCTGATCCGTTTCAAGAACACCGAAGAGCAGCTCAAGGCGCGCGATCTGGTCGCCAACAAGCTGGGTGACAACTTCATCACCGCGCTCAACCTGGCGCCTTCCACCCCTGCCTGGCTCGAAGCCATTGGTGCCAACCCGCTCAAGCTGGGTCTGGACCTGCGTGGCGGCGTGCACTTCCTGATGGAAGTGGACATGGCCGAAGCGCTGGCCAAGCAGCAGGAGCAGATGGTGCAGGATTTCCGCTCCGAGCTGCGTACCCAGAAGATCCGTTACTCCGGCGTGCGCCGGGTCGGTGATCAGGTACAGGTGGTCTTCCGCGACGAAGCCGACCAGAGCAAGGCGGTCTCCTTCCTGCGTCGTCAGAACCCGGATCTCACCTTTACCACCGAGCAGAAGGGGGACGAGTTCGTCCTGCTGGCCTCCTTAAGTGAAGCCAAGGTCAAGGAGGTGAAGAAGTACGCCCTCGAGCAGAACATCACCATCATCCGCAACCGGGTGAACGAACTGGGTGTCGCCGAGCCGCTGGTACAACAGCAGGGTGCCGAGCGCATCGTGGTGGAACTGCCTGGTATCCAGGACACCGCCCGTGCCAAGGAGATCCTGGGCGCGACCGCGACCCTGGAATTCCACATGGTCGATGAGACCGCCGACATCCAGGCTGCGGCCGACGGTCGCGTACCGCCGAGCTCCAAGGTCTACAACGATCGCAACGGTCGTCCGGTGGTGCTGCAAAAGCGCATCATCCTGACCGGTGACCACATCGTGGGTGCCCAGTCCGGTTTCGACGAATACAGCCGTCCCCAGGTCAACATCAAGCTCGATGGCCAGGGTGGCAACAAGATGGCCAACTTTACCAAGGACAACGTCGGTAAGGGCATGGCCACCGTATTCATCGAATACAAGCCGGTCGGTCAGCCGGGTCCGGACGGCAAGCGCAAGTTCCGCAAGCAGGAGGAGGTGATCAACGTCGCCACCATCCAGTCGCGCCTTGGCAGCCAGTTCCGCATCACCGGCATCGACAACGCCAACGAAGCCCACAACCTGGCGCTGCTGCTGCGTGCTGGTGCGCTGATCGCCCCGATCCAGATCGTGGAAGAGCGCACCATTGGCCCGAGCCTGGGTCAGCAGAACATCGACAGCGGTATGGAAGCCATCGGCTGGGCCATGCTGGTGATCGTGCTGTTCATGGGGATCTACTACCGTGCCTTCGGTTGGGTGGCCAACATTGCCCTCTCCATGAACCTGGTGCTGATCGTCGGCATCATGTCGATGATCCCGGGGGCCACCATGACCCTGCCGGGCATCGCCGGTATCGTGCTGACGCTGGGCATGGCGGTGGACGCCAACGTGCTGATCTACGAGCGCATTCGTGAAGAGATCCGCAACGGCCGCGGCGTGCAGCAGGCGATCCACCTGGGCTTTGATCGGGCATTCTCGACCATCGCCGACTCCAACATCACCTCGCTCATCACCTGTGTGATCCTGTTCGGTATCGGTACCGGCGCCATCAAGGGCTTCGCCCTGACGCTGGGGATTGGTCTGAGTGCGTCCATGTTTACCGCCATCACGGTATCCCGCGCCATCATCAACCTGGCCTGGGGTGGTCGGCGCCTCGACAAGCTGCCGATCTAAGGAAGAGACATGTTTCAGATTCTACATTTTGAAAAGCCCATCCCCTTCATGCGCTTTGCCAAGCCGGGTGTGGTCTTCTCTACCCTGCTGATGGTGATCTCCCTGTTCTTCCTGTTCGATCGGGGTCTGAACTGGGGTCTGGACTTCACCGGCGGCACCACCATCGAGGTGGGCTTCCAGCAGTCGGTGAGCCTGGAGAAGATGCACGAGGTGCTGGACGAGCAGAAGATTGAAGGGGCGACCCTGCAACACTTCGGCTCCAGCCGTGACGTGCTGGTGCGCCTGACCCCGAAAGAGGGGGTCAAGGTGGAGCAGCAGGGCAACGAGGTGCTGGCGGCCGCCAAGGTGATCGATCAGGGCGCCGTGCTCAAGCGCGTGGAGTTCGTCGGCCCCTCCGTGGGTGACGAGCTGGCGACGGACGGTGCGCTGGCCATGCTGGCCTCCATCATCTGCATCATGATCTACGTGGCGGTACGCTTCGAGTGGCGTCTGGCCATGGGCGGCATCCTCTCCCTGGTGCACGACGTGGTGATCACCCTGGGCGTCTTCGCCTACTTCCAGTACGAATTCGACCTGACCGTGCTGGCGGCCTTGATGACCCTCGTGGGTTACTCCCTGAACGACACCATCGTAGTGTTCGACCGCCTGCGGGAGAACTTTCGCAAGGTGCGCAAGGGGGATACCGAGTACATCCTGGATCTCTCCATGACCGAGACCCTGAGCCGGACCATCATCACCTCCGGCCTGACCTTCGTGGTGGTGCTGGCGCTGCTGCTCAAGGGCGGTCCGCTGATCCACGGTTTCTCGGTGGCCATGGTGATCGGTGTGGCGTTTGGTACCTACTCCTCCATCTATGTGGCGAGCTCGTTCGCCATGTTCTTCGGGGTCAAGCGGGAGCACATGCTGCCGACCCAGGTGGAGAAAGAGGGCGCGGATCAGCAAGAGATCCTGCCGTAAATGACAAGGGCGCCACGAGGCGCCCTTTCTCTTATCATCCGGGTGAGCCATTATGACGGTTTCACCCACGGCCATTGGCCAAGAGGCAAGGAGCAAGCCATGCAACACAATCCCCGTTTTCTGGCGCTGGTAGAGGCCATTCGCCCCCATGTGAAGGAGACCGACGTGCACCAGATCAAGCGCTGGCAGGAGGAGGGGCGCACCTTTCACCTGGTCGACGTGCGGGAAGAGAGCGAGTGGGCCAGGGGCCATCTGCCGGGCGCGACCTACCTCGGGCGCGGGGTGATCGAACGGGATATCGAGACTCGTTATCCGGATCCCGACACCGAGCTCTACCTCTATTGTGGTGGCGGTTTTCGCTCCATTCTGGTGGCGGAGAACCTGCAGAAGATGGGCTACGGCCGGGTGGTCAGCGTGGATGGTGGCTTTCGGGGCTGGTGTGATGCCGGATACCCTGTCGAATCCTGATTTATTTGAGGGAGAGAGGCTCAGCCACATGACAAAGTGTCGGCTGACCTTTACCATATGCCGGGTCAAGCGTAAGCGTCGGAGTGTTCATTGAACGTCAGGAAAGGGATTGGATACCTCCTTGGTATCCTGTTGCTGCTCCCCATGTGGGGTTGCAGCAGTAGCAGTCAGGTTCAAACGCCTCAAGTTCCCAAGCCGCAACCCGCTTCACTGGTATTGGCGACCCCCCTGCAGGTCTCTTACCAGAGCGAGTTGGCGTTGGCGCGACTCGGGCAGATGCTCAGTGAGATGGAATTGACCACCGAGCAACGGGCCGAACTGTTTTATGAGCGTGCTGTCGTGTTTGACCGGGTAGGCTTGCGCTCTCTGGCGCGGCTGGATTTCAACCGTGCCCTGCGGGAGAAGCCGGATTTCGCCGAAGCCTACAACTTCATCGGCGTCTATCTGGTGCAGCAGCAGAATTATGACGAAGCCTACGAGGCATTTGATTCCGCCCTCGAGCTGGCTCCCGATTATGACTATGCCTATCTGAACCGTGGTATTGCGCTCTATTACGGCAATCGCCCCGAGCTTGCCGCAGCCGATATGAAGCGCTTCTACGAGGCGCAGCCGGAAGATCCCTACCGGGTGATCTGGCTCTATCTGGCCGAGCAGAAGCTCAATGCGCCGGCCGCCATGAGCCGGATGCGCGAGCGGCTCAACAAGTATGACGACGACGCCTGGAACTGGGATCTGGTGCGCCTCTATACCGGCGAGCTCAACGCTACCCAGTTGATGGGCAATGTGGTGAAAGGGGTGAAGGACAACCGGGAGCTCGCCGAGCGCCTGTGCGAGACCTACTTCTACCTTGGCAAGTTCGAGCTGGCCAGGGGCAATCGCAAGGAGGCCATCAGCTACTTCAAGCTGGCGCTGGCCAACAACGTGTATGACTTCATCGAGCACAGATATGCCCTGCTCGAGCTGGAGCTGATGGCGCGCAAACCCCTGCCGCCCGGCGCCCAGAGTGCCCAGGGCAAGAGCAGCAAGCAGGCATCCTGAATCTTGCTGGCTGTCGCCGCTTTGAACGATATGGAAAAGGCCTCATAGCGAGGCCTTTTTGCTGTTTGGGTGTCAGGTTTTACGGCGCCATTGCATCGGAATCGGCATCGGAATCGGCATCGGAATCGGAATCGGAATCGGAATCGGAATCGGAATCGGCCAGTGACCACCGTGCCCGCCCGCCAGTAAGGGCGCAATTACTGCGCCAGCATCATGCCGGGGATCTGGCGCCAGTAGCCGTTGCAGTCCCGCTCCTGCTGCAGGGGCAGGGGGGCCTGACCCCGTTCGTTGGCCTTGAAGCGATCCAGCATCGTCAGGGTATCCAACCCCTCGGGGGAGAGCCGTACCACATCCACCAAACCCTCCATGCCGGCCAGATCGTTGCCCAAGTTGTAGCAGTAACCGGACTGGGTCTGGATGCCGTTGAGGTTGAACACCTTCTGCCCCTCGCGACTGCTGGCGAGCCGGCCGGTGGGGTAGTCGATGCAGGCCAGTTCACAGTTGTCCTTGGGCCGATCGAGGGAGCGGGCGGTGAAGCAGCGCGCCGAGTAGGCAAGCGGCAGGTGGCCGTAGGCGAACACCTCCACCTCGAACTGCTGACGGGCGCTGCCGAGATCCTGATTGAGCTGCACCAGCCAGTCGCGCGACAGCTCCACCGGCATCACCCAGCGCTGCATCCCCTGTTTGAGCAGCATGCGCAGCACGTCGGCGTTGTAGGCGTTGATGGCGGGGCCGCAGACGAACGGCAGCCCGGCCTCGCTGGCGAGCTGGACCGCGCCCAGATCGTTGGCCTCGATCATCAGCTCGCCGTTGTCGACCAGCCGCTTCACCTCCTTGAGCTCGGAGGGGGCGGAGATGAGCGCCAGGGTGGAGAGCACCGCCTGCTTGCCGGAGCCCGCCACCTGACGGGCGAGGGCAATCCAGTCATCCGCTTTCAGTTCGCGGCGCTTGCTGCAGACGGTTTCCCCCAGATAGACGATGTCGGCCTGGCTTTGGGCGACCGCCTGATAGAAGGCCTGGGTGTCGGCCTTGGGCCAGTAGAAGAGCAGGGGGCCGAGAGAGAATTTCATGAACAGGGCTCCTTATTGCCACTGGCGATGATAGGCGCCGAGGGTGGTCTGGCTTCCCTCGGAGACGCGGGCGAGCTGGGCATCCCACTCGGCCTTGACCCGATAGGCCTCTGGGTTGGCCTGATAGGCATCGATGGCGGCGCGCCAGACCCGGGTTACCTGCTCCACGTAGGCGGGGCTGCGTTGACGCCCCTCGATCTTGACCGACTGGATGCCGGTCTGGAACAGCTCGGGCAACAGGCCCAGGGTGTTGAGGCTGGTGGGCTCCTCCAGCGCGTGGTAGGTCTGACCGTCCACCTCGAAGCGCCCCTTGCACAGGGTCGGGTAGCCGGCGTTCTCCCCCGGGCCGTAACGGTCGATCAGCACCTCGTTGAGGCGAGACTCGAGGCCGCTTGGGGTCTCTTCCCAGCGCACGAACTTGGCCGGTGAACAGGCACCGACGGTGTTGGGGCTCTCGCCGGTCATGTAGGAGGAGAGGTAGCAGCGCCCCTCCGCCATGATGCAGAGGCTGCCGAAGGCGAAGACTTCGAGGCCGACGTCGGTCTCGCGGGCCAGCTGTTTCACCTGGTGCATGGAGAGCACGCGGGGCAATACCACTCGTCCGACGTTGAAGTGCTGCTGGTAGAAGCGGATGGCGGCGGCGTTGGTGGCGCTGGCCTGCACCGAGACGTGCAGCTCCAGATCCGGGTAGCGGCGGCTGGCATAATCGAGCACGGCGAGATCGGCGATGATCAGGGCATCGGCTCCCAGTGCGGCGCCCTTGTCCACCGCCTGCTGCCAGCGGGCATCGGAGCCCGGGTGGGCGAAGGTGTTGATGGCTATGTGCAGCTTGCGGCCATGTTGATGCACGTAGTCGACCGCTTTCTCCAGCTTGCTGTCGGTGAAGTTGAGCCCGGCGAAATGGCGGGCGTTGGTGTCATCCTTGAAGCCGATATAGACGGCATCGGCCCCATTATCCACGGCTGTTTTCAGTGCCGGCAGACTGCCTGCCGGACAGAGTAATTCCATCGGTACGCTCCGAGAGGGCAAAAATGCAAAAAAGTGGCCCGATTGTATTCACCGGCGTCCTTCCACTTTTTGACCTGAGGCAGCTTTGTGTGGCTTTACCCTTCTTGAGGTAAGTGGGCACAAGTTTGATTTCCAACAGGATCATGGCGCCGACCCTGTGTTTGAATGCGCAAAAAACTGGGAGTTCATCGTGTTCAAACAACTGCAGCATCGCCTGGTCGAACAGGCCCCCCGCTTCTTGCGCCATCCCCTCAAGCTGGTGCCCTTTGCCCTGCAACAGCATTTGATGGAGCGCCTGCTGGCCAGCGTCTTCAAGGAGGCCATCGCCGATGGCGACTTTGCATTTCTGGCCGGCAAGTGGCTCAAGGTCGAGGTATCGGATCTCGAGCTCTGCTGGTTCATCAGCGAACAGGAGGGCAAGCTGGTGGTGGCCCGTCACTGTGAACAGGCAGATGTCTGCTTCAGCGGCAGCAGCAACGATCTCATCTTGATCGCCGGTCGCAAGGAAGACCCCGATTCTCTCTTCTTCCAGCGCAAGCTGAAAATAGAAGGCAATACCGAGCTGGGACTGGAGGTGAAAAACCTGATGGACAGCCTGGATCTGGACGGGTTGCCGAGCCTGGTGCGCTATCCGCTGATGGATCTCGCCACTTTTATCGAGCAGGCCAGGGCCAGCTCAGCGCAAGAGGCGCATTCTGCGCCGGCGGGTGGGGTGGCGTCTCAGCTGTGAGGCGAGCCCCTCGGCATGATGGCGATAGTGGTTGCGGGCCCACAGGCAGCGCAGGGCCCAGAGGCAGGGCAGCAGCGCCAGCAGGGCTCCGGCGCCTTGCTGGCGTGACAACAGCAGACCCAGCACCAGCCAGAGGAAAGGTTGGGCCTCGTAGAGCCACTCCGGCTGCAGCCAGACCTTGTTTGGGAAGATGACCAGGTCGGTGCGCCGATAGCTGGAGCGCATCATCCAGCTGGCGGCCCCGGCGACAAACAGCAGGCCTCCCGCCAGCCAGAGCAGCGGGGAGTGGCTGAGCGCGATGATGCCGATGGCTGCCAGCAGATAGCAGGCCGGCAGCTTCTCATAAAGCCAGCGCGGACACATGTGGTCTCCTCTCTTTCACCTTCCCATCCTCCAAGTTTAGCCTGCCCTTATGCCCGCCTCATGCCGCTTTGTTCTACAAACCGGCGCAATAGTTGTGAAATGGAGCGCCATTTACGGTGCCAAAATAGCGATTGGCTATGTTACAATTGCGCGCCATTTTTGACTGAAGATTGACTGGGCATGTTGGATCAGATTCGTATCGTGTTGGTAAACACCTCTCACACCGGCAACATGGGGTCTGCGGCACGCGCCATGAAGACCATGGGCTTGAGTCAGATGGTGCTGGTTGATCCGCAAGCCCTGCCTGATGGCAATGCCAATGCATTGGCTGCCGGTGCCAGCGACATCCTGGCCAATGCCCGTGTTGTGGCGACGCTGGATGAAGCCATCGCCGACTGCGGCCTGGTGATCGGTACCAGTGCCCGTTCCCGCACCCTGAGCTGGCCCATGCTGGATCCCCGCGAAGCGGGCGAGAAGCTGGTGGCCGAGGGGATGCAGCATCCGGTGGCGCTGGTGTTTGGCCGTGAACGTACCGGCCTCACCAACGACGAGCTGCAAAAGTGCCACTACCACGTGGCCATCCCGGCCAATCCCGAGTACAGCTCCCTCAATCTGGCCATGGCGGTGCAGACCCTCTGTTATGAGGTGCGCATGCACTGGCTGCAGCAGCAAGAGCAAGCAGGCGACAGCGGGATGGCAGTGGAGTATCCCAGTGCCGATCAACTGGAAGGTTTTTATCAGCATCTGGAACAGACGCTGCTCAAGACCGGCTTCATCACCGATGACCACCCGGGGCAGGTGATGAACAAGTTGCGTCGCCTGTTCAACCGGGCACGTCCGGAGGCGGTGGAACTCAACATTCTGCGCGGCATTCTGACCTCGGTGCAAAAACCCAGGCCGCAGGATTAAACCCGACTGAATTACTCAACCATATACTTGACTGATTTAGTCGGGTATGTGACCATATGCCCATATTGATTGGTTCGCAAGACGGTAAGGCATATGAGACTGACCTCAAAAGGACGTTACGCTGTGACTGCCATGCTCGACGTGGCGTTGCATGCAGAGCAGGGGCCTGTGCCCCTGGCTGATATTTCAGAGCGCCAGGGCATCTCCTTGTCCTATCTGGAGCAACTGTTTGCCCGGCTGCGCAAGCATGGCCTGGTAAGCAGCGTGCGTGGCCCCGGTGGCGGCTATCGCCTCGGTCTGGCCCCGAATGCCATCTCGGTCGGTCAGGTGATCACCGCGGTGGATGAATCGGTGGATGCCACCAAGTGCCTCGGCAAGGGCGGCTGCCACGGCGGCACCCAGTGTCTTACTCACTCCTTGTGGCGTGACCTGAGCGAGCGGATCTCCAGCTTCCTGGGGGATATCACCCTGGCCGAGCTGGTTGATCAGGCGGATGTGCGCCGTATTGCCGGCAAGCAAGACGAACAGATGAAAACCGTGTTGTCCCTGGTTGATCGGGCAGAACGCGGCGATGTGAGCTTGAAAGTCCAACTATAAACAAACGTGCTTTCCACAGCCGGTCGATGTGTGACCCAGGCTGTAACGGAGAAAAACATGAAACTGCCTATTTACCTTGATTATTCGGCAACCTGTCCGGTGGACCCGCGTGTCGCAGAAAAAATGATGCAGTGTCTCACCATGGATGGCCTGTTCGGCAATCCAGCTTCCCGTTCCCACCGTTTCGGCTGGCAAGCCGAAGAGGCGGTCGACCTGGCCCGTAATCAAGTGGCAGAGCTGATCGGTGCCGACCCGCGCGAGATCGTCTTCACCTCCGGCGCCACCGAGTCCAACAACCTGGCCATCAAGGGCGTCGCCCACTTCTACGCCGGCAAGGGCAAGCACATCGTTACCTCCAAGACCGAGCACAAGGCGGTACTGGATACCTGCCGCCAGCTGGAGCGCGAAGGCTATGAGGTGACCTACCTCGAGCCGATGCCCAACGGCCTGTTCACTCTGGAGCAGATCGAAGGCGCATTGCGTGATGACACCATCCTGGTCAGCATCATGCACGTCAACAACGAGATCGGCGTGGTGCAGAACATCGCCGCCATCGGCGAGCTGTGTCGCTCCCGCAAGATCCTGCTGCACGTGGATGCAGTACAGAGCGTGGGTAAAATTCCGGTGGACGTGGAAGCGCTCAAGGTTGACCTGCTCTCCATGTCTGCTCACAAGGTATATGGCCCGAAAGGCATTGGTGCTCTCTACGTGCGCCGCAAGCCGCGTGTGCGCCTGGAAGCCCAGATGCACGGTGGCGGCCACGAGCGCGGCATGCGTTCCGGCACCCTGCCGACCCACCAGATCGTCGGCATGGGCGAAGCCTTCCGTATCGCCAAAGAAGAGATGGTGAGCGAAGGTCAACGCATCATGGCCCTGCGTCAGCGTCTGTGGGACGGCATCAAGGATATCGAAGAGGTCTACATCAACGGTGACCTGGAACAGCGTGTACCGGGCAACCTCAACGTCAGCTTCGCCTATGTGGAAGGGGAATCCCTGATCATGGCGCTCAAGGATCTGGCGGTCTCTTCCGGTTCTGCCTGTACCTCGGCCAGCCTGGAGCCCTCCTACGTGCTGCGCGCCCTGGGCCTGAACGACGAGCTGGCGCACAGCTCCATCCGTTTCAGCATGGGTCGCTTCACCACCGAAGAAGAGATTGATTACGCAATCAAGCTTATCCGTGACTCCATCGGTCGTCTGCGCGAGATGTCTCCCCTGTGGGAGATGTACAAGGACGGCGTCGATCTGAACACGGTCGAATGGGCTCATCACTGATCCTTGCCAAAAGAGCAAGTGTTTGGTGAACAACGGAATTAGCAGGAGTTAGATATGGCTTACAGTGAAAAAGTAATCGACCACTACGAGAATCCACGTAACGTAGGCGGCTTCGACAAGAACGATCCCAGCATCGCTACCGGCATGGTCGGTGCGCCGGCCTGTGGTGACGTGATGAAGCTGCAGCTGAAGATCAGCGACGACGGCATCATCGAAGATGCCAAGTTCAAGACCTATGGTTGTGGCTCTGCCATCGCCTCCAGCTCTCTGGTGACCGAGTGGGTCAAGGGCAAGACCCTGGACGAAGCAGCCGGCATCAAGAACACCGACATCGCCGAAGAGCTGGCGCTGCCGCCGGTGAAGATCCACTGCTCCATTCTGGCCGAGGATGCCATCAAGGCCGCCATCGCCGATTACAAGCAGAAGAAAGGTCTCTAAGGTCAGGAGCGCAGTATGGCCATTACCATGACAGATGCCGCAGCGGCACGGGTTTCCTCTTTTCTGGCCAACCGGGGCAAGGGCATCGGCCTGCGCCTCGGCGTCAAGACCACTGGCTGTTCCGGTCTTGCCTACGTGCTCGAATTTGTCGACGAGCTGGCGGATGAAGATCAGGTATTCGAGCAGGACGGCGTCAAGATCATCGTCGATGCCAAGAGCCTGATCCACCTGGATGGTACCCAGCTGGACTTCGTCAAGGAGGGCCTCAACGAGGGCTTCCAGTTCAACAACCCCAACGCCAAGGGCGAATGTGGTTGCGGCGAAAGCTTCAGTGTCTGAGATGTTTGCTACACCTGATTGCGCATGTGTTGAACCGGCCGGCCACGGCCAGTTCAACCACGCCGTCCCGTTTGCCGAGGGCGAGCAGGACGGCGGTCGCATCAGGGTCTAAGAGGTCTGCATGAATCATTTCGAGCTGTTTGGGCTGGTGGAAGGCTTCGAGCTCGATACCCGTCAGTTGGCGGATACCTACCGTCAGTTGCAAACCCAGTTCCATCCCGATCGTTTTGCCACGGCTCCCGAGCGGGAACAGCTGGCCGCGGTGCAACGTGCCGCCCAGATCAACGATGCCTTCACTACCCTCAAGGCGCCTCTGCGCCGAGCCGAGTACCTGCTCTCCCTGCGTGGTACCGATATCCGCGGCGAACAGCAGACGCTGCAAGATCCCGCTTTCCTGATGCAGCAACTGGAGTGGCGCGAGCGGCTGGCCGATCTGAAAGGCGAAGCCGACCCTGAGCGGGCCATCAAGGATTTTCGCCAGGAGATCAGGCATGATCACCAGCAGTTGATGCAGCAGCTGACCCTGAGCCTCGCCACCTGCGATGATCCGAAGGCCGCTGACTGTGTTCGCAAGCTCAAGTTTGTCGACAAGCTCCTCGAGGAGCTGGAACGATTCGAAGACTCCCTGTTCGAGTCTTGATCCTTTAACGCTGGAAGTTTGATTACCCATGGCATTACTGCAAATCGCCGAGCCCGGCCAGAGCGCCGCACCTCATCAGCACAAGCGTGCCGTCGGCATCGACCTTGGCACCACCAACTCGCTGGTCGCCGCCGTGCGCAGCGGTCAGGCCGACACCCTCTGTGACGAGCAGGGGCGTGATCTGCTGCCCTCCGTCGTGCATTACCAGGCCGACACCATCCGGGTCGGCTTCGATGCCAAGCGCGAGGCCGCCCTCGACCCGCACAACACCATCGTCTCCGCCAAGCGGATGATGGGCAAGGCGCTGGCCGACATCGATACCCGCCAGCAGCCCTACGAGTTCGTGGCGGCCGACAACGGCATGCCGCAGCTGCAGACCCGTCAGGGGTTGGTCAACCCGGTGCAGGTCTCGGCTGAGATCCTGAAAAAACTGGCCGAGCGGGGCGCCGCCGCCCTGGGTGGCGATCTCGACGGTGTGGTGATCACAGTGCCCGCCTATTTCGACGACGCCCAGCGCCAGGGCACCAAGGATGCGGCCAGACTGGCCGGTCTGCACGTGCTGCGCCTGCTCAATGAACCGACCGCCGCCGCCATCGCCTATGGCCTCGACTCCGGTCAGGAAGGGGTGATCGCCGTCTACGACCTGGGTGGCGGTACCTTCGACATCTCCATTCTGCGTCTGCATCGCGGGGTGTTTGAGGTGATGGCCACCGGCGGCGACTCGGCCCTCGGCGGCGATGATTTCGATCACCTGCTGGCGGACTGGCTCAAAGAGCAAGCTGGGTTGTCCGGTCAGCTCGATGCCCGTACCCAGCGCGAGCTGCTGGACGCCGCCGCCGCCGTCAAGCACGGCCTCACCGATGCCGATGCCGTTGCCTGCGCCTTTGCCGGCTGGCAGGGCTCCGTCACCCGCAGCCAGTTTGACGAGCTGATCCAGCCGCTGGTCAAGCGCACCCTGCTGGCCTGTCGCCGCGCCCTGCGCGATGCGGGTCTCGAACAGGAAGAGGTGCTGGAGGTGGTGATGGTTGGCGGCTCCACCCGGGTGCCGCTGGTGCGCGAGCTGGTGGGGGAGTTCTTCCAGCGCATGCCACTGACCAGCATCGACCCCGACAAGGTGGTGGCCATCGGTGCCGCCATCCAGGCCGACATCCTGGTGGGCAACAAGCCCGATGCCGAGATGCTGCTGCTGGACGTCATTCCGCTCTCTCTGGGTCTTGAGACCATGGGCGGCCTCGCCGAGAAGGTGATCCCGCGCAACACC
Organism: Aeromonas sp. FDAARGOS 1403; assembly: GCF_019047325.1. Lineage (NCBI taxonomy): Bacteria > Pseudomonadati > Pseudomonadota > Gammaproteobacteria > Aeromonadales > Aeromonadaceae > Aeromonas > Aeromonas sp. FDAARGOS 1403. The sequence goes on from NZ_CP077249.1 coordinate 2,858,930, forward strand.
ACCATTCCGGTGGCCCGCGCCCAGGAGTTCACCACCTTCAAGGATGGCCAGACCGCGATGGCGATCCACGTGGTGCAGGGCGAACGCGAGCTGGTGGCTGATTGCCGATCCTTGGCCCGCTTCACCCTGACCGGCATTCCGCCCATGGCGGCCGGCGCGGCCCACATTCGCGTCACCTTCCAGGTGGATGCGGACGGTCTGCTGTCGGTCAGCGCCATGGAGAAATCCTCCGGCGTACAGGCCGAGATCCAGGTCAAGCCCTCCTACGGGCTAGGGGAGGACGACATCCTCAACATGCTGAACGCCTCCATCGCCAATGCCCAGCAGGACATGGACGCCCGCATGCTGGCGGAGCAGCAGGTCGAGGCCGACCGGGTGGTCGAGAGCCTCAACGCCGCGCTGGCCGCCGATGGCGAAGCGCTGTTGAGCGCCGCCGAGCGGGCCGAGCTGGATGCCGCGATCAATCATCTGCTGACCATGCGCAGCACGGGTACCACCAACCAGATCAAAGAGGCCATCGAGGCGGCGGATGCTGCCAGTGGCGAATTTGCAGCCCGCCGGATGGATGCCTCCATCCGCAAGGTGCTGACCGGACAAAACGTCAACAAGGTGTAATATGCCAAAACTGATTATTCTGCCCCATCCCGAGCTCTGTCCGGACGGCGCGGCCCTCGAAGGCGCGACCGGTGAAACCATTCTGGACATCGCGCTGCGCAACGGCATCGAGATCGAACACGCTTGCGAGAAGTCCTGCGCCTGCACCACCTGCCACTGTGTGGTCCGGGAAGGATTCGACTCCCTCGAGCCGAGCGACGAGCTGGAAGACGACATGCTGGACAAGGCGTGGGGACTGGAGCCGGAATCCCGTCTCAGCTGCCAGGCCAGACTGGCGGACGAGGATCTGGTGGTGGAACTGCCCAAGTACACCCTGAATCTGGCGTCTGAGCGCCACTGATGACCCCTTAATTACACATGAGTGAATTGCGCGTGCAGCATCTCGTGGTGCAGTAATGATATGGTGAAGGCCGTGACCCTTGAGGGCGCGGCCTTTTTTGTGCCCGCGATCTCCTTATTCGTTGATGAAAGTGCCAATAAAAAGGAAGCAAGAGAACATGGCTGACATGATGAACGTACGGTTGTCTTCCCAGGCTGCTGCCGCCCACTGGGGCGAGGGTGCCCTGCTCAGTTTCAATGGCGACGAAGCCAATCTCCATCTGGGCAGCGGCGGCCAGGAGAAGGAGGCGCTGCGCGCCATCCAGCGCGCTGCCAGACGCCTCGAGTCGAGCGGCATCAAGCGCGTCAAGCTGGTGGGTGAGGGCTGGGATCGGGAGCGTCGCTACGCCTTCGCCCAGGGCTTTTATGCCGCCAAGGGCGTGCGCGAGCTCGACTTTGGTGAGCAGTCAGCGCAGGAGGCTAGTGAGCTGGAAGCCCTGCTCAAGGCGGCCCGCTGGGTGCGCGAGGTGACCAACGGCTGCCCGCAGGAGATCTATCCCATGAGCCTGGCGGAGTCCGCCCTGTTGCTCATTCGCAGCCTCGCCGGTGACAAGGTGACCGCCCGCATTACCGCCGGGGAGGCGCTGCAGGAGGCCGGTCACATCGGGATCTGGTCGGTGGGCCGTGGCAGCGAGCGCGAGCCGGTGCTGCTCGAGCTCGACTACAACCCGACCGGGGATGCCAATGCTCCCGTGCTGGCGGCCCTGGTGGGCAAGGGGATCACCTTCGATTCCGGTGGCTACTCCATGAAGTCCTCCGACAACATGCTGCCGATGAAATCCGACATGGGTGGCGCCGCCATGGTGACCGGCGCGCTGGCGCTGGCCATCAGCCGTGGCCTCGACAAACGGGTCAAGCTGATCCTCTGCTGCGCCGAGAACCTGGTCTCCGGCCACGCCTTCAAGCTCGGCGACATCCTCACCTATCGCAACGGCATCTCGGTCGAGATCCAGAACACCGACGCGGAAGGCCGTCTGGTGCTGGCCGATGGCCTGCTGGCCGCCAGCGAAAGCGGGGCAGCCTACATCCTCGACGCCGCTACCCTGACTGGCGCCGCCAAGACTGCGCTGGGTCGCGACTACAACGCCGTGTTTGCCCTCGATGAGGCCGAGCAGGCGCGCGCGCTGGCGGCCGCCAAAGCCGAAAACGAGCAGGCCTGGGCGCTGCCGCTGGAGCCCTGGCACGCGGGCCAGCTCACCTCCGCCTTTGCCGAGCTGGGCAACGTGGCCTCTGCCGAAGGCACCGCTGGCGCCACCACGGCAGCCGCCTTCCTGTCGCGCTTCGTGCGTGATGAAGGCAAGGGCTGGGTGCACCTGGACTTGGCCGCTTCCTATCAGAAGTCGGGCAACGATCTGTGGGCGACCGGGGCCAAGGGCCACGGTCTGCGCACGATTGCCCGCTGGTTGCAGGAGGTGGGCGCATGAACGTCTGGTTGAGCCGAGAATTTGCGCCGGCCGAGTGGGGGGAGGGGGCGCTGCTCTCTCACCGCGCTGATGGCATGGTGATCCATCTGGTGACTGCTACCCCCTTGCTGGACATCCAGCAGGCGGCGCGGCGCCTGTGCAGCCAGGGGATCCAGCAGGTGGTGCTGGCCGGTCACTGGGAGCGCGAGCAGCAGTGGGCCTTTGCCCAGGGGCTGCAGACCCCCAAGGCGGAGGTGGCGCTGCAGTGGGCTACCTCGTCCGAAGAGGACAGGGAGGAGCTGGAAGCGCGCTGGCTGTGCGGGCGCTGGGTGCGAGAGATGACCAATGCTACCCCCGAGCAGCTGGGACCGCTGGAGCTGGCGGTCGAAGCCGCCGCCTTCCTCACCGAACTGGCCCCCGACAAGATCAGCCATCGCATCCTCAAAGGGGAGGCGCTGCAACAGGCGGGCTGGGTCGGTCTCTACCAGGTCGGTCGTGGCAGCGAGCGCGAGCCCGTGATGCTGGAGCTGGACTTCAACCCAGGCCGGGATCCCAAGGCACCGGTGGCCGCGGCCCTGGTGGGCAAGGGGATCACCTTCGACTCCGGCGGCTACTCCATGAAGACCTCCCAGGGCATGCTCACCATGAAGCACGACATGGGCGGCGCCGCCATCGTCACCGGCGCGCTGGCGCTGGCCATCCTGCGCGGCCTCGACAAGCGGGTGAAGCTTATCCTCTGCTGCGCCGAGAACCTGGTCTCGGGTCACGCCTACAAGCTGGGTGACATCCTCACCTACAAGAACGGCACCACGGTGGAGATAGTCAACACCGACGCCGAGGGGCGCCTGGTGCTGGCCGACGGTCTGCAACTGGCCGGGGAGTCGGGCGCGCCGCTGGTCATCGACGCCGCCACCTTGACCGGGGCGGCGGTGATGGCGCTGGGCGGACGCTACAACGCGCTGTTTGGCCTCGACAAGGGGCTGGTGAGCCGCGCGATGGCCTATGCGGATGCGGAGCAGGAGCCTGCCTGGCCGCTGCCGCTGGAGCCCTGGCACAGCCAGCAGTGTCCGTCCCACTATGCCGACACCGCCAACAGCCGCCCCGTGCCGGGTGGTGGCCCGGGCGGCGCCTCCAATGCGGCCGGCTTCCTCTCCCGCTTCGTGGGCAATGAAGGGCGAGGCTGGTTGCACGTGGATCTCGCTGCCTGCTTCAGCGACAACGGCGACAATCTGTGGGCGCCCGGGGCCAATACCCTGGGGATGCGCACCATCGCCCACACCCTGCTGGCGGAGACCCGCTGAGAGGACCACATCAAGGGCACCTGAGGGTGCCCTTTCCCATGCTGCAGAAGATGGGCAATAGCCAATGTTTCAGGGGGTTAGCATGGTGATCGTGCGCAAGCGCACATTTTTTCCTGCCGGCCTGGGCCAAGATGAGTGGTGATGTTGTTTTAGGGATGGAATTGTTTAATAAAAAGTTGCTTTTCTGTGTGTTATTTCGGTTTTTGTTTACGTATAATCGCCGCCGAACATGGATTCTAACAATAAATCTCTGTAGTTAAGGAAAGATCTCAATGGCCATCGAACGTACCTTCTCCATCATCAAGCCGGACGCCGTCAGCAAGAACCTGATCGGTGCCATCTACAACCGTTTCGAGAGCGCTGGCCTGAAAGTCATCGCTGCCAAGATGCTGCACATGAGCAGCGAACAAGCCGCCGGTTTCTACGCCGAGCACCAGGGCAAGCCTTTCTATGACGGTCTGGTCAGCTTCATGACCTCCGGCCCCGTCATGATCCAGGTGCTGGAAGGCGAAGAAGCCATCCGTCGTCACCGTGAAATCATGGGCGCCACCAACCCGAAAGAAGCCCTGGCCGGCACCCTGCGCGCCTGCTACGCCGAGAGCATCGATCGCAACGCCGTGCACGGTTCCGATGCGCCGGCCTCTGCCGCTCGTGAAATCGCCTACTTCTTCTCTGACGCAGAGATCTGCCCGCGCGGTTGATTTTCGTCAGCAGAATCTCAAGGGAGCCTCGGCTCCCTTTTGTTTTTTGGTCATTCGGTCAATATCCCCTTATTCTCCAGGTGGAAAGCCGGACCCATAATTTGTACAATGCCGCCCCCTGACGTAGGTCAGCCGATAATTTATGAAGTGTGTGAGCTGAGGCCCTTGATGAGCGAAACAAAAACCAACCTGCTGGATCTCGATCGGGATGCCATGCGTGCCTTCTTCGTCGAACTGGGCGAGAAGCCGTTCCGGGCAGATCAGGTAATGAAGTGGATTTATCACTTTGGTTGTGATGATTTCGATCAGATGAACAACGTCAACAAGGTGCTGCGCGAGCGTCTCAAGGAGATCGCCGAGATCCGGGCGCCGGAAGTGAGCCGCGAACAGCGCTCCTCCGACGGCACCATCAAGTGGGCGCTGCAGGTTGGCGGCCAGGAGGTGGAGACCGTCTACATCCCCGAGGACGATCGGGCGACCCTGTGTGTCTCTTCCCAGGTGGGCTGCGCCCTGGAGTGCAAGTTCTGCTCCACCGCCCAGCAGGGCTTCAACCGCAACCTGAAAGTCTCCGAGATCATCGGTCAGGTGTGGCGTGCCGCCAAGATCGTCGGCGGCAAGCGTCCCATCACCAACGTGGTGATGATGGGCATGGGCGAGCCGCTGCTCAACCTCGCCAACGTGGTACCGGCCATGCGCCTGATGATGGATGACTACGGCTACGGCATCTCCAAGCGCCGGGTCACCATCTCCACCTCCGGCGTGGTGCCGGCACTGGACATGCTGGGCGACCAGATCGACGTGGCGCTGGCCATCTCCCTGCACGCCCCCAACGACAAGCTTCGCTCCGAGATCATGCCGATCAACGACAAGTACAACATCGAAGCCTTCCTGGCCGGTGTGCGTCGCTACCTCGGCAAGTCCAACGCCAACGGCGGCCGGGTCACGGTGGAGTATGTGCTGCTCGATCACATCAATGACGACATGCAACATGCCCACGAGCTGGCCAAGGTGCTCAAGGACACCCCGAGCAAGATCAACCTGATCCCGTTCAACCCCTTCCCGGGCAACCCCTACGGCAAGCCGAGCAACAGTCGCATCGACCGTTTCTCCAAGGTGCTGATGGAGTACGGCTTCACCGTCATCGTCCGCAAGACCCGTGGTGACGACATTGATGCGGCCTGCGGCCAGCTGGTGGGGGAGGTGATCGATCGCACCAAGCGCACCATGAAAAATCGGATGCAACAGGATGGGATTTCCGTCAAAATGGTTTAACTTGCTAAGCCATTGTATAGTCAGGGAATGGATACACGTACATTGATCGTAGTGGCAGCGCTCTGTGCGCTGCCAGGCTGTGTTACCGAGACCACTTACGCTGGCCAGAATTCCACCCAGCGTGAGGTCGGTCCCGACCTCAAGGCGGCAGCCCAGACCCGTCTGGATTTGGGCATCCAGTATCTGCAGCAGGGCAACGCCGAGCAGGCCAAGTTCAACCTTGATCGCGCCCTCCAGTACGACGCCGCCAATCCTCAGGTTTACATCGGTTTTGCCTACTTCTACCAGCAGGTGCAAGATTACAAGGCAGCCGAAGCCAGTTACCAGAAAGCCCTTGCCGTGGATCCGTCCAATGCTGACGCGATGAACAACTATGGCGCCTTCCTTTGCAATCGCGGTCGTTTCGACGAGGCGGAGAAAGCCTTCCTGCAGGCCGTCAGCCAGCCGAACTACATCAAGATCGCCGATACCTATGAAAACGCGGCACTTTGCGCCGCGCAAAATCGCAGAAATGATAAAGCAAGCGAGTACTATCGCTTGGCCTTGGGGTATAATCCCCGCAATCCAAGGTTATTGCTGGACATGGCGGAGCTTTCCATGAAAGATGGCAAGCTGCCTGATGTGCAGGCCTATCTCGCCCGTTTTGCCGATGTATCGGACGAGAACGAGAACAGTCTCTGGTTGAGATTGCGGCTGGCGCAGGCCATGGACAAACCGGCACTACTTCACCAATTCGGGACTGAGCTGGTAAGGCAATATCCCACTTCGCAACAAGCCAAGCGTTACTTAGCCAATGACTACTGAACAGCCACACGATTTCCAAGACGACTCCCAGGCAGTTGGCCCAGGCCAGCTGCTGCGCAACGCCCGTGAACAGCTCGGTTGGACGCGAGAACAGGTTGCGTCCCGCATTCACCTTCGTCTGACCCTGATTGCCGCGATCGAATCGGATACGTATGACAAACATACCTCCCATACCTTCATCCGCGGCTATCTGCGTACCTATGCCAAGCTGGTCGGTATTCCGGAAGAGACCATCCTCGCCGCTTATGACAAGCTGGGCCTGACGCCGCCCGACAACATCGACATGCAGAGCTTCTCCCGCCGCTCCCGTCAGCAGGCCAACGACAGCCGCCTCAAGGTTGTCACCTGGCTGGTGATCCTGGTGCTGATCGCCCTCTCCGTCGTCTGGTGGTGGCAGAGCACGGCGCGTCGCTCCGCCGGTGACGAGGCCCTGGCCGCGACCGAAATGGGCGCAGCCCGCAACACCAATACTCCGAGCGCCACTCCGGCCGTCGATGTTGCCGAGCCGGTACTGGCTCCTGCCGCTTCCGCCGCCGCAGACGCTGCCGTAACCCCCGTGGTGAGCGATGCCGCTGCGACCACTCTGCCGGCGGATGCCAGCAGCGCCGTGGCGACCACCACTGCCGAGACCTCTGCCGCTGCCGCCACGCAACCGGCTGACGACACCGCCGCGAGCGAGCCTGCCAAGGTGCCCCAGCTCAAGATGAGCTTCACCGCCGACTGCTGGCTGGACGTCAAGGATGCCAATGGCAAGACCCTGTTCAGCGGCCTCAAGAAGGCCAATGACGAACTGGTACTGGAAGGACCCGAGCCGCTCAAATTCATCATTGGTGCGCCCATGGCCATCAATATCGAATACAAGGGCAAGTCCATCGACATGAGCCGTTACAACAACGGCCGGACTGCTCGCCTCTCACTGCCGCAGGAGTAATCTGTCCGCCATGTCCGCTCACGAATCTCCCATCATTCGTCGTAAATCCAGGCAGATCATGGTCGGCAACGTACCGGTCGGGGGCGATGCCCCCATCACGGTACAGACCATGACCAACACCAAGACCACGGACGTGGCCGCCACCGTCGAGCAGATCCAGCGGATCGAGCGGGTCGGTGCCGACATCGTCCGGGTCTCCGTCCCCACCATGGAGGCGGCGGAAGCGTTCAAGCTCATCAAGCAGCAGACCCGCATCCCCATCGTGGCCGACATCCACTTCGACTACCGCATCGCCCTCAAAGTGGCCGAATACGGCGCCGATTGCCTGCGCATCAACCCGGGCAACATCGGCAACGAGGAGCGGGTGCGCGCCGTGGTGGACTGTGCCCGCCACTACAACATCCCGATCCGCATCGGCGTCAACGGCGGCTCGCTGGAGCGGGACATCCAGGAAAAATATGGCGAACCCACCCCCGAGGCGCTGCTCGAGTCAGCCATGCGCCACGTGGATTACCTGGATCGCCTGAACTTCGACAACTTCAAGGTGAGCGTCAAGGCCTCCGACGTCTTCCTGGCGGTCGGCGCCTATCGCCTGCTGGCCAAGCAGATCGAACAGCCGCTGCATCTGGGCATCACAGAGGCGGGCGGTTTTCGCGCCGGCGCGGTGAAGTCTGCCATCGGTCTTGGCATGCTGCTGAGTGAAGGCATCGGTGACACCCTGCGCATCTCGCTGGCGGCCGATCCGGTGGAAGAGATCAAGGTGGGCTTCGATATCCTCAAGTCCCTGCGCATCCGTTCCCGCGGCATCAACTTCATCGCCTGTCCCTCCTGCTCCCGCCAGGAGTTCGACGTCATCGGCACCGTCAATGCGCTGGAAGAGCGGCTCGAAGACATCATCACTCCGATGGATGTCTCCATCATCGGCTGCGTAGTGAACGGTCCGGGGGAGGCGCTGGTCTCCGATCTGGGCCTTGCCGGGGCGGCCAACAAGAGCGCCTTCTACGAGGGTGGTCAGCGGGTGGACCGGCTCGACAACAAGGATCTCATCCCGACCCTGGAGCGCCGCATTCGCGCCCGGGCCGCCATGCTGGATCCGGCCAACCAGATCCAGGTGGACGAGGGTTGAGCAACCAAGGGCCACTCAGGGTGGCCCTGTCTTTAGGTTGCTGATTTTACATCCCGCATTGGAACACCCTGATTTTACCTCGGGGTCGAAAATCCCTATAATGCGGCCAAATTTTACCTCTTTTTCTCGAGTATCAACGTGGCAAAACAGATCCAAGCTATTCGCGGTATGAATGATTGCCTGCCGGAGCAGAGCCCGGTATGGCAGAAAGTAGAACAGATCCTGCGCCAGGTCGTGGCCAGCTATGGCTACAGCGAAGTGCGCATGCCAATTGTCGAGCAGACCCATCTGTTCAAGCGCGCCATCGGTGAAGTGACCGACGTGGTCGAAAAAGAGATGTACACCTTTGAAGACCGCAACGGCGACAGCCTGAGCCTGCGTCCGGAAGGGACCGCCAGCTGCGTGCGTGCCGGTATCGAGCACGGTCTGCTTTACAACCAGGAACGCCGGATGTGGTACATGGGCCCCATGTTCCGTCACGAGCGCCCCCAGAAGGGCCGTTATCGCCAGTTCCACCAGTTCGGGGTCGAGCTGTTTGGCATCAACGGGCCGGACATCGATGCCGAGCTCATCATGCTGACCCATCGCCTGTGGCGCCTGTTCGGCATCCAGGATCACGTCACCCTGCAGCTCAACACCCTGGGTCAGAGTGCCGAGCGTGCCGCCTATCGCGATGCGCTGGTCGCCTACCTGGAGCAGTACAAGAGCGAGCTGGACGAAGAGAGCCAGCGCCGCATGTACAGCAACCCGCTGCGGGTGCTCGACTCCAAGGACGAGAAGGTACAGGCCATCCTGGTGGGCGCGCCGCGTCTGTTTGATCACCTGGGCGAAGAGAGCCTGGCCCACTTCGAGGGGCTCAAGCGCCTGCTCGAGTCTGCCGGCATCAAGTACGAGGTGAACGAGCGTCTGGTACGCGGCCTCGACTACTACAACCTCACCGTGTTCGAGTGGGTCACCAACAGCCTGGGTGCCCAGGGCACCGTCTGTGCCGGTGGCCGCTACGACGGCCTGGTGGAGCAACTGGGCGGTCAGCCGACCCCGGCGGTGGGCTTTGCCATGGGCATGGAGCGTCTGGTGCTGATGCTGGAAACCCTCGAACTCAATGCCGACATCCGCCCGGCGGTGGATGTCTATCTCTGCATGGTAGGTGAGGGTACTGAACAGGCCGGTTTCCAGCTGGCCGAGCGGCTGCGCGATGCGCTGCCGGATCTTCGCCTGATGAGCCACTGCGGCGGCGGCAACTTCAAGAAACAACTCAAGCGTGCCGACAAGAGCGGCGCGGCCATTGCCCTGATCCTTGGCGAGACCGAGGTGCAAAACGGGGAGATCACCATCAAATATCTGCGTGGCCAGGCCGAGCAACAGACCGTCACGGTCGACGCCGCCATTGCCCTGCTGGCAGCGAAAGGAGAGTAAGCTGTGGAAGTTTATACCACCGAAGAACAACAGGTTGAGGTCATCAAGAACTGGTGGAAAGAGAACGGAACCTCGGTGATCGCAGGAACTGTTATCGGTCTGGTTGGACTCTTTGGCTGGCGCTACTACAACGAGCATCAGCAGACCACCCAGGAAGCCGCCTCCCAGGCTTACAACGAGATGAGCGCCCAGCTGGCCAAGGGTGACGCGGCCGGCTTCGAGCAGGCACAAAGCTTCATCAGCGCCCACAAGGGCGACTCCTACGCCGAGCTGGCGGCGCTGCAACTGGCGGCGGCCGCGGTCAAGGCGGACAAGCTGGATCTGGCTGCCGAGCAGCTGACCCAGGTGGCTACCAGCGGTGACGAGAGCATTCGTCCCATCGCTGCCCTGCGTCTGGCCCGGGTGCTGAACGATCAGGGTAAGGCCGACGAAGCGCTGGCCCAGCTTGGCAAGATCAACAACGACGCCTTCAAGGCCCAGGTGGCCGAAGTGCGCGGCGACATCCTGCAAAAGCAGGGCAAGAGCGAAGAGGCTCGCGATGCCTATCAGGCGGCGGCCGATGCCGGCGGTCTGCAGAGCAGCGCCGAGCTCAAGCTGAAGATGGACGATCTGGCGTTGCCAGCGGTGACCACGGGTGAGGCTCCGGATGCGTAATCTGTTCAAGATGGTGGCGTTGGGGGCTGCGGTCTCCTTCGCCCTGCAGGGTTGCTCCCTGTTCAGTTCGGAAGAGGATCTCAACCCCATGGCTCCGCTGCCCAAGGTCGAGTCCGCGTTCACCGCCGATACTGCCTGGTCCTCCTCGGTGGGTGACGGCATCGGTGACTTCTACTCCCAGCTCAAGCCGGTGGTGGAAGAGGAGCGCATCTATGCGGCGGCCCGCGACGGTGATGTCACCGCCTTTGACCGCGAAAGCGGCAAGGAGCTGTGGAGCGTCGATCTGGCGGATCTGCCAATCAACGCCGACAAGCGCAGCGCCCGCCTCTCCGGTGGCCTGGTCTCCCGCTACGGCAAGCTGTTCCTGGGCTCCGAGAACGGGGTGGTCTACGCCCTGAACGAAGAGAACGGGGAAGTGCTGTGGCAGACCACGGTACCGGGTGAAGTGGTGGCGAGCCCCGCCGTCGAGGATGGCCGGGTGGTGGTACTGACCACTTCGGGTCGCCTGGTGGCGCTCGATACCGACGAGGGCAAGCTGCAGTGGACCCTGGCGGAAGAGCAGCCGCCGCTGACCCTGCGCAGCGCCGGAGCCCCCATCATCACCAACGGCGCCGTGCTGTACGGCCGCGCCGATGGCAAGGTGGGCATCGCCCTGCTGAGCAACGGCCAGCCGGTGCGCCAGTCCAAGGTGGCCGACCCGCGCGGCGCCACCGAGCTCGACCGCATGGTGGACGTGGATGCCACGCCGCTCATCGCCGGCGATGAGCTCTATGCCATCGCGTATAATGGCCAGTTGATGGCGCGCAAGCTGATGAGCGGCGACGAAGTGTGGAAGCGCAAGTATTCCGGCTACCGCGACATGGCGGTGACCGGCAATGCCATCGTGCTGACCGACAGCCGCAGCCATCTGTTTGCGGTCGACCGTCGCAACGGTCTCGAGCTGTGGTCCAACACCCAGCTGGAAAACCGCACCGTGACCGCCCCCGTCATCATGGGTGACTATGTGGTGGTCGGCGATGTGGAAGGTTACCTGTATTGGCTGGATCGGACCGACGGGTCCATCAAGGCCATGCAGCAGCTCGACAGCAGTGGTCTGTACGCCGCCCCCCTGGTGGACGGTGACACCCTGTATGTGCAGAGCCGTGGCGGCAAGCTGTACGCTGTCAAGCGTCCCTGATCGCCCGATAATGTGAATATCCGGCTCCTGGTCTTCGGACCCGGAGCCTTTGTCGTCTTGAGAATGAGGCTTTTATGACTCCTGTAGTAGCCCTGGTGGGCCGCCCCAACGTGGGGAAATCCACCCTGTTTAACCGCCTGACCCGTACCCGGGACGCCCTGGTGGCCGACTTCCCCGGTCTGACCCGGGACCGCAAATATGGCCAGGCGAAGCTGGGCGAGCTGGAATTTATCGTGGTGGATACCGGTGGTATCGACGGCACCGAAGAGGGGATCGAGCTGAAGATGGCCGAGCAGTCCCTGCTGGCCATCGAAGAGGCCGATGTGGTGCTGTTCATGGTGGATGCCCGCGCCGGTCTGACCGCGGCGGATCAGGCCATCGCCGAGCACCTGCGCAAGACCCACAAGAAGGTGTTTCTGGTGGCCAACAAGACCGACGGTATCGACGGTGACTCCGCCGTCTCCGAGTTCTACGGTCTGGCCCTGGGCGAGGTCTACCAGATGGCGGCCGCCCACGGTCGCGGCGTATTGAGCCTGCTCGAGCTGGCGCTGGCCCCCCATCTGGAGACCTTGGTCGAAGCCGCCGGCGAAGAAGCTGAGCTGGATGAAGAAGAGGAAGACTTCGACGAAGAGGCCCTGCTGCGCATGGTGGCGGCCGGTGAACTCGACACCAAGGAGGACACCAAGGAGACCCCGTTCGCCGACCTGCCCATCAAGTTCGCCATCGTCGGTCGCCCCAACGTCGGCAAGTCGACCCTGACCAACCGCATGCTGGGTGAAGATCGGGTCATCGTCTATGACATGCCGGGCACCACCCGCGACTCCGTCTACATCCCGATGGAGCGCGACGAGCAGAAGTACGTCATCATCGACACCGCCGGCGTGCGTCGTCGCGGCAAGGTGCACGAGACGGTGGAGAAGTTCTCCGTCATCAAGACCCTCAAGGCGATTGAAGATGCCAACGTCTGCCTGCTGGTGATCGACGCCCAGGAGACCATCACCGATCAGGATCTCAGCATCCTCGGTTTCGTGCTCAACACCGGCCGCTCCGTGGTACTGGTGGTGAACAAGTGGGATGGTCTGGATCAGAAGGTGAAAGAGGACGTCAAGAACGAGCTTGATCGTCGTCTGGGCTTCATCGACTTCGCCCGCGTGCACTTCATCTCCGCCCTGCACGGCAGCGGCGTCGGCCACCTGTTCGAATCCATCCAGGAGGCCTACCAGTCCGCCACCCGCCGTACCAGCACCGCCATGCTGACCCGCATCATGCAGATGGCGCAGGAAGACCACCAGCCGCCCATGGTGAACGGTCGCCGGGTCAAGCTGAAGTATGCCCACGCCGGTGGCTACAACCCGCCGCGCATCGTGATCCACGGCAACCAGCTCAACGATCTGCCGGACTCCTACAAGCGCTACCTCATCAACTACTTCCGCAAGTCGTTGAAAATCATGGGGACGCCGGTTCGGGTCGAGTTCCAGGAGTCGGTCAACCCGTTCGAGGGCAAGAAGAACACCCTGACCCTGAGCCAGGAGCGCCAGCGCAAGCGCCTGCTCAAGGCCAAAGCCAAGAAATAAGGCCCAGCGGCTGCCCTCACCGGCAGCCGTTTTTCTAGTGGTCTTGAAGGGGAGGGGAATGTGCAGTGGGGTCGCCCAGTGCACATTCACTTTGCAAGGAGCCAACCATGAGTCAACTTGTCTGCCCTGCCTGCCAGGGCGAGCTGGACAGCCGCAGCCGCGAGACCACCTGTGGTCAGTGCCAGGCCCGTTACCAGATCCGGGCGCTCTGCCCGACCTGCCGGCAGGAGCTGGAGCGGCTCAAGGCCTGCGGTGCGGTGGATTACTTCTGCAACCACTGCAACAACCTGGTGTCGAAGCGGGCGGTGCTCTTCGAGGTGAGCCCGCTGACAGGGAATTGAGGCAATAAAAAACCCGGCGAATGCCGGGTTTATGCTGTGTGCTCTGCTATCAGCAAGGTGAAGGAACGGTTTCGCCGCCATATCTTGCGTTTGATCTCGTTGAGCTTGAGCTTGCGTCTGGGGCTCCAGCCGCACCTTGTCTTCTTGACCAGTGTCGTTCTTCTGCGAGCTCGCATCTTGGTCTCCTCCCATGGGGTGGCCATCCCGGCCTTGGGTGATGATGGGAGCCTATCTGAAAGTGCTGTCATCCGAGTGCAAGTGGATGAAATAGCGCGATAAAAACAGATTCGGATAGGCTCCGGTGTGGTCGGATGGTAACAGAGAAACCACCCGAAAAACAAACCTGTCAACAGGGATCAGCGCAGGGTGATCTGCTTGACCACCTCGGCGATGACGGTGGGACGTTCGGCACTGGTCGGCTCGCTGCTGTCATCCTCATCCAGCTCTTCGCGGCGATGGGCCTTCTGCTGCTCGTTGTCGAGCCAGAGCAGGCTCTGGTAGTACTGGCGCACGTTGTTGACGTAGTTGCGCGCCTCGCCGCCGCGGGCATAGCCGTAGCGCACCTTGCGGTGCCAGCGCGACTGCTGCAGCAGCGGCAGCACCTCTTTCACGTCGCTCCAGGCGTCCGGATTCTTGCCGAGCTCCTTGGTCAGGCGGCGGGCATCCATCATGTGGCCGTAGCCGATGTTGTAGGCGGTGAGGGCAAACCACACCTTCTCGTCATCGGGCACCGAGGCGGGCACCTTCGCCATCATCTGCTCGAGATAACGGGCGCCCCCCTTGATGCTCTCCTCCGGGTGCAGCCGGTTGTTGACCCCCATCGCCTTGGCGGTGGGCTCGGTCAGCATCATCATGCCACGCACCCCTGTGTAGGAGCGGGCCTCCGGATCCCAGTGGGACTCCTGATAGCTGATGGCGGCCAGCAGGCGCCAGTCCACCAGGTTGGCGTGGGTCTTGAACAGATCCTGGTACTTGGGCAGCAGACTCTTGGCCCGCTGCAGGAAGGTGCGGGTGTCGACGAAGTCGAAATTCTGCACGTGGCCGAAGTACTTCTCGTCGAGCTTGGCGATGGCTCCATCCATGAAGCGTTGGCCGAAGAAGTCGATGATGCTGGCGTAGAGGCTGTCGTCCGGCAGCTTGGTCATGGCCCAGGCCACGGTCTGGTTCTTGGCGAGCGTCATTCCCTCGGTGAGCTCTGGGTAGTAGCGCTGGGTACGGGCCAGCACGGTATCCTGCACTACCGTGTAGTCAATCTTGCCGTCGGCCACCTGCTTGAGCAGCTCCTCCACGTCGGCGTCCCGGTTGGTGCTCCACTTGAGGTTGGGGTGCTGCTTGGCCAGCTCCTTGAGCAGATCCTCCCCGGTGGAACCGGCAGGCACCACTATGTTGCCCTTGAGATCGCCGATGTCCCTGGGCTTGGGGGAGCCGTTGCGATAGACCAGCTTGGGCGAGACCTGGTAGAAGCCGGGGCCGAAGCGAAACAGCTGGCGCCGCTCCGGGGTGATGACGATGGCGGCCGCGGCCAGATCGAGCTTGCCCTTCTTGAGCAGATCCACCAGCTCGGCGGTGGAGTAGACAGGCACTATGGTCAGCTTGACCCCCAGCCAGTCGGCATAGCTTCTCGCCAGCTCGTAATCGAACCCCTGGGCGGTGTCGTCACGCTGGTAATAAGAGGTGGGGCCGTAGATGGTGCCAACCCGGATCTCGCCCCGCTGGCGGATCTGCTCCAGCTGGCTGGAGGGGGTGTAGAAGTCGCAACCGACCAGGGTCAGCAGCAACATCAGCCCGATAAACAGTCGAAAAATGCAGCGCAAGTAGGTGAGTACCCTTGTTGAAAAAATCGGCATTTGTCAAAAAAGAGGCACCTTTATACCAGAGAGTGTGGACCGAGTCACACTTGGCAAAACAAGAAAAACGTTTGTCCGCCGTCGGCCTGATCCCTATAATACGCGCGTCTCAATTCCCCCCCACTTCAACACTTGGTGAGAAAGGTCATATGGATATCTTGCGTGGTGCCCCCGCACTGTCTGAGTTTCGTGTCCAAAAACTGCTGCAACGCTTCGCGCAGATGAAACAGGAGAGAGGAGTAGAGATAGAGGATGTCTATGCCGAATACGTGCACTTCGCCGAGCTCTCGAGCCTGCTGTCGCCCCCGGAGCGAGCGACCTTGGGCCAGCTCCTGCGCTACGGCCCGACCATCCCCGAACACACCCCCAGCGGTCAGCTGTTTCTCGTTACCCCCCGCCCCGGCACTATCTCCCCCTGGTCTTCCAAAGCAACCGACATCGCCCACAACTGCGGCCTGACCCAGGTCAAGCGGCTCGAGCGCGGCATCGCCTATTACGTGCAGGCCAAGGGTGAGCTGAGCGCTGCCCAGCGCGCCGACGTGGCCGCCGTGCTGCACGACCGCATGATGGAGACGGTGTTTGGCGAGATGAACGAGGCCGCCGCCCTGTTTGCCCATCAGGAGCCGCGCCCCTTCACCCAGGTGGATTTGCTGGCTGGTGGCCGCGCCGCCTTGGCCGAGGCCAACGTGGCACTGGGTCTGGCGCTGGCCGACGACGAGATCGATTACCTGGTGGAGAACTTCACCCGGCTGGGTCGCAATCCCAACGACATCGAGCTCTACATGTTTGCCCAGGCAAACTCCGAGCACTGCCGCCACAAGATCTTCAACGCCGACTGGACCATCGACGGTGAGCAGCAGCCCAAGTCGCTGTTCAAGATGATCAAGAACACTTTCGAGCAGACGCCGGATCATGTCCTGTCTGCCTATAAAGACAACGCCGCCGTGATGGAAGGGAGCCAGGGTGGCCGCTTCTTCCCGAGCCCCGCCAACGGCGAATACCAGTACCACCAGGAGCAGGTCGACATCCTGATGAAGGTGGAGACCCACAACCACCCGACCGCCATCTCCCCCTTCCCGGGCGCCGCTACCGGCTCCGGCGGCGAAATCCGCGACGAGGGTGCGACAGGCCGTGGCGCCAAGCCCAAGGCGGGCCTGGTAGGCTTCTCCGTCTCCAACCTGCGCATCCCCGGTTTCGAACAGCCCTGGGAGCAGGATTTCGGCAAGCCGAGCCGCATCGTCAGCGCCTTTGACATCATGCAGGAGGGGCCGCTTGGCGGCGCCGCCTTCAACAACGAGTTCGGCCGTCCGGCCATTCTCGGTTACTTCCGTACCTTCGAAGAGGAGGTGCCGAGCCACAACGGCGTCGAGGTGCGTGGCTACCACAAACCCATCATGCTGGCGGGCGGCATCGGCAACATCCGCAGCGAACACGTCCAGAAAGGGGAGATCCCGGTCGGGGCTGCCCTCATCGTGCTGGGTGGCCCGGCCATGAACATCGGTCTGGGCGGCGGCGCCGCATCCTCCATGGCCTCCGGTCAGTCGGCAGAAGATCTCGACTTTGCCTCGGTGCAGCGCGACAACCCCGAGATGGAGCGCCGCTGCCAGGAGGTGATCGATCGCTGCTGGCAGTTGGGGGACGACAACCCCATCGTCTTCATTCACGACGTGGGCGCCGGTGGCCTCTCCAACGCCATGCCGGAGCTGGTGAGCGACGGCGATCGCGGTGGTCGTTTCGATCTGCGCGCCATTCCGAACGACGAGCCGGGCATGAGTCCGCTGGAGATCTGGTGCAACGAATCCCAGGAGCGCTACGTACTGGCGGTGGCCAAAGAGAAGCTGCCGCTGTTCAAGGCGCTGTGCGAGCGTGAGCGTGCACCCTATGCCGTCATCGGCAGCGCCACCGAAGAGAAACACCTGACCCTCTCCGACCAGCACTTTGATAACCACCCCATCGATCTGCCGCTGGACGTGCTGCTCGGCAAGACCCCCAAGATGCACCGCGACGTAGCGAGCCTGCCGGCCCAGGGCAAGGCACTGCAACTGGATGGCATCACCCTCGGCGACGCCGCTGAGCGGGTATTGCGTCTGCCCACCGTGGCGGAGAAATCCTTCCTCATCACCATCGGCGATCGCAGCGTGACGGGCCTCGTTAACCGCGACCAGATGGTCGGCCCCTGGCAGATCCCGGTGGCCGACTGCGCCGTCACCGCCGCCACCTACGACAGCTACCACGGCGAAGCCATGTCCATGGGCGAGCGCACCCCGGTGGCGCTGCTCTCTCATGCGGCTTCCGCCCGTATGGCGGTGGCCGAGGCCCTGACCAACCTGGCGCCGGTCCACATCGGCTCCCTCAAGCGGGTCAAGCTCTCCGCCAACTGGATGGCCGCTGCCGGTCACCCGGGCGAAGATGCCGGTCTCTATGAGGCGGTCAAGGCGGTGGGCGAGGAGCTCTGCCCGGTCCTTGGCATCACCATCCCGGTGGGCAAGGACTCCATGTCCATGAAGACCCGCTGGCAGCAGGATGGCCAGGAGCAAAGCGTCACCTCGCCGCTCTCCCTGCTCATCTCCGCCTTTGCCCGGGTCGAGGACGTGCGCAACACTGTCACCCCGCAACTGCGCAGCGATCTTGGTGAGACCGACCTTATCCTCATCGACCTTGGCAACGGCAAGCAGCGCCTCGGCGCCTCCGCCCTGGCCCAGGTCTATCGCCAGCTGGGTGACAAGGCGCCGGACCTGGACAACCCGGTCCAGCTCAAGGGCTTCTTCAACGCCATTCAGGCACTGGTGGCCGATCGCAAGCTGATCGCCTATCACGATCGCTCCGATGGTGGCCTCTTCGTCACCCTGGTGGAGATGGCCTTCGCCGGTCACTGCGGCCTCGACCTGCAACTGGATCGCATCGGTGGCGGCCTGCTGCCGGCCCTGTTCAACGAGGAGCTGGGTGCCGTCATCCAGGTGCGTCGTGAAGACAAGGAAGCGGTGATGACCCTGTTGGCCGGTCATGGTCTGGCGGCCTGCTCCCACGTGCTCGGCACGGTGCGCGAGGGGGATCTCATCACCCTGCAGCGGGCCGGTCAGGAGGTCTATCGCGCCAGCCGCACCGCCCTGCGTACCATCTGGGGCGAGACCAGCTGGCAGATGCAGCGTCTGCGCGACAACCCGGAGTGCGCGGATCAGGAGCACGTCGCCCGTCAGGACGCCACAGATCCTGGCCTGCAGGCCAAGCTCAGCTACAACCCGGCCGAGGACGTGGCTGCACCCTACATTGCCCGCGGGGTCTCCCCCCGTCTGGCGGTGCTGCGCGAGCAGGGGGTCAACTCCCACGTGGAGATGGCGGCGGCGTTTGACCGTGCCGGCTTCACCGCCGTCGACGTACACATGAGCGACATCCTCGAAGGCCGTATCAAGCTGGAGCAGTTCCAGACTCTGGTGGCCTGTGGCGGCTTCTCCTACGGCGACGTGCTGGGGGCGGGCGAGGGCTGGGCCAAGTCCATCCTGTTCAACGAGGGCGCCCGCGAGCAGTTCCAGCGCTTCTTCGAGCGCGGCGACACCCTCTCCCTGGGTGTGTGCAACGGTTGCCAGATGATGTCCAACCTGCGCGAGCTGATCCCGGGTGCCGATCTGTGGCCGCGCTTCGTGCGCAACCGCTCCGAGCGCTTCGAGGCCCGCTTCAGCCTGGTGGAAGTACAGGACTCCCCGTCCGCCTTCTTCGCCGGCATGGCAGGCTCCGTGATGCCGATTGCCGTCTCCCACGGGGAGGGGCGAGTGGAGGTGCGTGATGCCGCTCACCTGGCGTCGTTGCAAGCCAGCGGCCTGGTGGGGCTGCGTTTCGTCGACAACCGCGGTCAGGTGACCGAGCAGTACCCGGCCAACCCGAACGGCTCGCCGAACGGTATCACCGCCGTGACCACCACCGACGGACGCGCCACCATCATGATGCCGCACCCGGAGCGGGTGTTCCGCACCGTGGCCAACTCCTGGCACCCGGACAACTGGGGCGAGGATGGCGCCTGGATGCGGATGTTCCGCAACGCCCGGGTTCGTCTGGGCTAAGCTCACATCGAAAATAAAAAACCGGCCCTTGTGGCCGGTTTTTTTATGGCGACGTTCCCGCTAGGGGCGGCCGTGACCCAGTTCGTGGGGGATGAAGTCACCGCGATCGAGAATGCGCAGGCAGGCGTCCACGACGGCTTCATCCAGCCGGGTGCCGCGCAGCTGGATGATATGGGCCCTGGCCTGGGGAATGCCGAGGGCGGCGCGGTAGGGGCGATCGGAGGACATGGATTCCACTATGTCGGCCACCGTGAGGATGCGGGCCTCCAGCAGGATCTGCTCGCCCTTGAGCCCGGCCGGGTAGCCGGAGCCGTCGATGTACTCGTGGTGCTGGTGGATCATCTGGGCGATGGGCCAGGGCAGGGCGATGTCCTTGAGCACCTGATAGCCGGCGCCCGGGTGCTCCTTGACCAGGTTGAACTCCTGCGGGGTCAGCCGCCCCGGCTTGGTGAGGATGTCGACCGGTACCTGGATCTTGCCGATGTCGTGCACCATGGCCCCCAGATAGAGCCCTCGCAATCGCTTGTCGTCCAGCTTCAGCTCGCGACCGATGGCCAGCGCCAGGGTGGCGACGTGCTTCTGGTGGCCGGCGGTGTAGGGATCACGCTGCTCCAGCACGGCGGCAATGGCACCGAGGGCATCTTCCAGCGCCAGCTCCAGCTGACGGGCATGCAGCACCTTGTCGCGCTGGGCGGTGAGGTAGGCCTGCTGAGTCGCCCGGGCCTGCAGGCCATAGGCAAGGTAGTCCGCCAGCTGGCTGAATAGGTGCACCTCCTCGTCGGTGAAGGGGCGGGCCTGCTCGCTGTGAATGAGCAGGCCGCCGCGCCCGCCGGTGTGCCACTGCAGCGGCAGCAGCAGGCGGGCGCGCAGGGTGGCCGAATGATGTACCAGCTCGCAGGGGAGCGCCTCGTTGCACGGCATCTCTGTGCTGATGGCCTGGTGCAGGGCGGGATCCCGGGTCAGCCACTCGTCGCTGGCAAACCAGGTTGCGTTGCCCGCCTGCGCCAGCACCTGCAGGGTGTGCTGGTCAGGTTTTTCCTGCAGCACGGTGACGAGGGGGAAACGGCCGTCGAAGGTGATGGCGTCGCAGATCTCCTGCAGCAGCGTCTGCTCGTCGTCCGGCCTGAGCATGGCGTGATGGGCACGGCCGATGGCCTCCAGGGTCCAGGTGTACTGTTGCAGCCGCTCCTGCTGCTGCTTCTTCTCGGTGATGTCATCGAAGAAGACGCCGACGCCGACCACCTGACCCAGCTCGTCGAACAGGGGAAACTTGGTGGTGCTGAGCCAGCGGGCCTCGCCTCCCTTGAGATAGGGTTCCTCGTGGCGCTGGGTGGTGCCGCTGGTCATGACCCTGAGATCGTCGTCCCGATAGCGCTGGGCCAGCTCGGCCGGGAAGAAGTCGGCATCGCACTTGCCGACCAGTTCGGTCGGGGTGAGGGCGAGATCGTCTGCCAGCAGCCGGTTGCAGGCGATGAAGAGGGAGTGGGTATCTTTGAGCAGCACCCGGTAGGGCAAATGATCCATCACCTGACCAAGCAGGGCGGCCGTGGACAGCGGGGTAAAGGGCGGTGCGGGTCTTGAACTCATCGTCATCCAGCCTCGGTCAAAGGGGGGCGAAGCGGTAGCCCGCCTGCCAGACGGCGAAGCAGGCGCTGACTACCTGTTCGTCGTAGTGGACACCGGCATAGCGGGTCAGCTCGGCGAAGGCATCGGTGAAGGAGAGGGCCCGCCGAAACGGACGGTGGGCAGTCATGGCGGCCAGGGAGTCGGCCACCCGGATGATGCGCGCCTCCAGGCAGATGGCATCCCCCTGCAATCCCTGCGGATAGCCGCTGCCGTCCATGTTCTCATGGTGCTGCTGCACTATGGTGGCGATGGGCCAGGGGAAGTCTATCTGCTGCAGAATTTCACAGCCCGCCTGCGGGTGCAGCTTGATGAGCTCGAACTCCACCTCCCGCAATTCGCGGGGGCGGGTGAGGATCTCCGCCGGGATCTGCAGCAGGCCGATGTTGTGCACCATGGCGGCGAGGCCCAGTCCATCCAGCCGCTCTTGCGCGAGTTGCAGATGCTGGCCGATGGCCAGCGCCAGATCGTGCACGCGCCGCTCGTGGCCCGCGGTGCTGGGATCCTTGTGGGCGATGGCGGAGGAGAGCGCCGCTATGGTCTGGAACAGCAGGGTACGTTGCTGCTGCTCGCTCTCCTTGATGTGGGTGATGTCGACCAGCGCGCCTATGATGCCGGCCACCTTGCCCTGATGGTCGTAGAAGAGATCCTTGAAGTTGAGCACCTGATAGCGGCGGCCCTCCCGGTCAAACAGGGTGTGCTCGAAATATTGTGGCTGCCTGCTGCGCAGCACTTCCAGGTCGCGCTGGGTGTATTCGTCGGCCATCTCCGGGGGCAGGAGCTCGTCCACCCGCTTGCCCTGCAGTTCGGCCTTGCTGATGCCGGTGATCTGGGTGAAGGTCGGGTTGCAGCTGATGAAACGCCCCTCGACATCCTTGTAGAACACCGGGATGGGGATTGCCCTTAACAGGGATTCGTTGAAGCGCTGCATGTCGACCAGCTCCGCCTGCTGGCGCAGGGCCAGCTGCTCGCTGTCCCGGCACAGCTGGATGGCGCGGGCCAGGTTGCCGAGGATGGGGCTGAACAGGTGACAGAGCCGCTCCCCCTGCTGTTCCGCATTGGGGGAGAGCAGCAGCATCAGATAGCCCCCCTCGATCCGCAGCCGGTAGGCAAAGGGGTAGGGGCGTGCAGCGGGCAGCGGCAGCGGGGCGCGCAGGATGCACTGCTCGCCGTCGCCGACCCAGTGGGGCAACGCGAGCGGCTCTCCCTGGTGGCTGACCAGCTGCTCATCCCCGAGCGCCTTGATGATCTTGTACTCCCCCTGTGGCAACTGCTGCAGCACCAGCCCGACCGGGCAGGCACAGTGAAACAGAAAACGCTGCAGCACCTTGGTCAACAGGGCGTCCAGAGTGACCTCGCGACCGATGCAGAGAGCGAGATCGCAGACGATGGCCATGGCGTGGTCGTTGTTCATCGCCGTCCCTCCCCGTTGCAGAGAATGGCGCCGTTGTGAAACAGCGGATACTCCCCCGGCCGCAGGCTGCCAATCTCGCCAAGGGAGAGGGCGCCGACCAGCTCGTGGGCACCGCTGTGGTTGAAGAGGGTCTTCAGCTCCAGCGTGCTCTGCTCGCCGAAGTGCTGCTGACGGCCGGCGCAGTAGTAGATCTCGAGGCGCTCGGGGGCGCCGTGCCGGCTCAGCTTTTCGGCCAGCTCGATGGCGTGGGCGGTCGGGCTCTGCGGCGCCTTGAGCAGGGTGAGGATGCTGTGATCCGGCACCTCCCCGACGCAGAGCAGAGCCCCCTCGTCGGTGACGGCGACCGGGATGCGCACGATCACGTTGCCGTTGGCCCGCAGCAGCCCGAGCGGCAGGTGGACACCGTACTGGTAGAACTGATCCGGCGTCAGGCGCTGCTGGAACTGTTGCTGGACCAGGGACTGGTAGCGACTGAAGGCCGGCTCCCAGTCGATGAAGGCAATCTTGTTGCCCTCGCTGCTGGTGGCCAGCATGGGCTGGGCGGTGAGCTGATAGCCGTGCTCGAGCTGCGGGTAGCTGTGGTGGGGCAGCAGGGTGCAGCAGACCGCCTGCGCCAGCAATCTGTGGTTGTCGAACAGGCAGGGCATGGGGCGGAACTGGCCGCTGCCGGCATTGACGCCGGCATAATTGACCCTGTCCGCGAGATGCAGATAGATCCCCTCGAGGAGGGAGGCGATGTTGGGGATCATGGCATCGAAGGTCAGAAAGAGGGTCGGTACGCCCGCGGCCTCTGGCCACTGCGCAAGCTGGGGGAGCAGCGCATCACAAAGGGTGCGGGTCTGCAGGTCTGTGCTGGCGGCGGGATCGAGCGGGATGAGCAGAGGGGCGTGGGAGGCCGGGCGCGGCAGCAGCCAGGCACCGTGCTCATGAAAGCCGTGGCGGCTGATGAGGCGGGGAAAGAGTGCGCCGCTGAGCTGAATATCGAGCCGCCGGCACTGCTGCTGCAACTCGGCCACGTGCCCGGCATCCTGCTCGGCCAGCAAGAGATCGAGCCGCTCCCCGCGATAGGGCTGCAGTGCATCGGCCAGTGGTTGCGCATCGAATGAAAGAAAAGCGGGCTGCATCATCCCTCGGAACTCCTTTCCTGCCAATGGCCAATATATCAGCAAGGCGGGCGAAGTGGATACCCGGTCGTGTCCGATAAGCGCTTATAAGCCGTTATAAAGGCAGATAAATTTGAGATGGCTGGTCAGGCATCCAGTTTTGGGCAGATAAAAAAACCGGCCACCTGGGCCGGTTTTTTGGGGGAGTGAAATCAGCGCAGCACCACGTTCTGGAAGCCCTGCACCAGGCTGATGACCGGCTGGGGATAGAGACCCAGTGCCACCACCAGCGCGGCGGAGAGCAGCACCACCAGACCACCGGAGGTGATGGCCCAGTCCCCCTTGGCGTCGCGCAGCTGCATGCCGGGCTCGCGCAGATAGAGGGTGACCATGACCCGCAGGTAGTAGTAGAGACCCAGGGCACTGCCGAGCACGATGGCGCCGGAGAGCCACCACAGCTTGGCATCGACGGTCACCCCGATCAGGTAGAACTTGCCGATAAAACCGAGCGTCATGGGGATACCGGCCAGCGAGAGCATCATCACGGTCAGCACGGCGGTCAGGTAGGGACGACGCCAGAACAGGCCGCGATAGCTGTGCAGGGAGTCCGCATCCTTGCCGCGATAGGGGCTGGACATCATGCTGATGACGCCGAAGGCCCCCAGGCTGGTGAACAGATACATCAGCAGATAGACGCCGGCCGCTTCCACCGGCATCTGGCCGAGACGGCTCGCCACGATCACCGCCAGCAGGTAACCGAAGTGGGAGATGGAGGAGTAACCCATCATCCGTTTGATGTTGGTCTGCAGCAGGGCCAGCAGGTTGCCGATGACGATGGAGACCACCGCCATGGCGGCCAGCAGCCAGTGGATCATGGGATCCGCGGCGGCGGGCACCGCCAGGTAGAAGCGCAGCAGCACGCAGAACACCGCGATCTTGCTGACGGTGGCGAGGAAGGTGGCCACCGGTGCCGGCGCCCCTTCGTACACGTCCGGGGTCCAGAGGTGGAACGGTGCCAGGGAGAGCTTGAAGGCAAAGCCGACCAGCATCAGACCAAGACCGCCCATCAGCAGCGGGTGGTGGGCCGGGGTGGTGGCCAGGGTCAGCCCCAGATCGCTGAAGCTGAGGCTGCCGGCCTGGGCATAGAGCAGCGCCATGCCGAACAGCAGGAAGGCGGTGGCGGCGGCGGAGAGCACCATGTACTTGATGCTGGCCTCCAGCGAGTGGCGCTCGCGATAGGCGTAGCCCACCAGACCGAACATCGGCAGGGTCAGCATCTCGATCCCGATGAACAGGGAGGCGAGGTGACGGGAGCCGGCCAGCACCAGGCCACCGGCGGTGGCGATCAGCAGCAGCAGGTAGAACTCTTCCCGGTTGTCCGGATAGCCCTTGAGCCAGGAGCGGCCGAAGGTACAGGTGGCCAGGGCGCCGATGAGCACCAGGCCCATGTAGAAGACGGCGTAGCCATCGATCTGCAGCAGCGGGGTGACCCCCTGATCGCCTTGCGCCATCACGATGGGCAGGGAGAAGAGCGCCAGGTTGAGACCGGCGATGGTGACCACGAAGGCAGTGTCATCGCACCGTTTCCAGGCGATGGCCAGCATCAGGGCCACCATGGCCCCGGTTGTCAGCAACAGGGGCAGCAGGGCCAGCAGTTGCGAAGCGGTGAAGGTCATTGCAGTGCTCCTGTAAGGGACAAGGAAGGCAACAGGGCCAGCGGTTTAACAGCGGTCACTCTCATTGCAATGCTCCTGCGAAGGGCAGGGCGTACCAGTGCAGCACGCTCAGCAGGCTGTTGCCCGCGGTGTCGAGCACAGGTTGGGGATAGACACCGAGCAGCACCAAAAGACCGGCAATGGTCATCATCATCACCAGCTCGCGACTGTCGAGCCCCTTGAGCACGCTCTCGTCCTTGGGGGTACCGAAGCAGGCGCGCTGCAGCATGATGAGGGAGTAGACCGAGGCCAGTACCAGCCCGAAGGTGGCGATGATGGTGAGCACGGGGGCAACCTGGAAGCTGCCGATGAGGATCAGGAACTCGCCGACGAAGTTGCCGGTGCCCGGCATCCCCAGAGAGGCGACCGAGAAGAACAGCATCACGCCGGGCAGGTAGCGCAGCCGGCCCCACAGCCCGCCCATCAGGCGCAGGTCCCGGGTGTGCAGACGCTCGTAGAGCTGACCGCACAGGATGAAGAGGCCGGCGGCGGAGAGACCGTGGGCGATCATCTGTACCACGGCGCCCTGCAGGGCCAGCTCGCTGCCCGAATAGATGGCGATCATCACGAAGCCCATGTGGGAGATGCTGGTGTAGGCCACCAGCCGCTTGATGTCGGTCTGGGCGAACGCCACGATGGCGCCGTAGACGATGCCGATGAGGCCCAGCACCATGGCGTAGGGGGCAAATTCGGCGGATGCCTCGGGGAAGAGTGGCAAGGCGAAGCGCAGCAGACCGTAGGCGGCGGTTTTGAGCAGGATCCCCGCCAAGTCCACGGAACCCGCGGTCGGTGCCTGGCTGTGGGCATCCGGCAGCCAGCCGTGCAGCGGCACCAGCGGCATCTTGACCGCGAAGGCGATGAAGAAGCCCAGCATCAGCAGCCACTGCACCCCCTCGCTCATGGGGGTGTTCAGCAAGTCCTGATAGTTGAAGGTGAACACGCCGGTGGCGGCGTGGTGAGTCAGCACCAGGCCCAGGATGGCGACCAGCATGATGAGGCCGCTGACCTGGGTGTAGATGAAGAACTTGGTGGCGGCGTTGATCCGGGATTTGCCGTCGGTGACCGAGTGGCCCCACAGCGCAATCAGGAAGTACATGGGCACCAGCATCATCTCCCAGAAGAAGAAGAAGAGGAACAGGTCCAGCGCCATGAAGACGCCGAGCACGCCACCCAAAATCCACAGCAGGTTGAGGTGGAAGAAGCCGATGCGCTGCACGATTTCCTTCCAGGAACAGAGGATGGCCAACACGCCGATGAAGCAGGTGAGGATCACCATCAGCAGCGACAAGCCATCCACCGCCAGGTGCAGTGAGATGCCAAAGCGGGGGATCCAGGGCAGTTGCAGTTCGGCGACCCAGGCGGATACGCCGCCCTGGGCTGACAGGGTGAAGTCACCGCTCCACCAGATGGCGCAGGAGAGCAGCAGGCAGGCGCTCATCGACAGCAGGGCGACCCAGCGTACGAAGTACTCGCCGAATCGCTCGGTCTGCCAACAGAGCAGACCGCCGATGAAGGGTATTAACAAGATCCAGAGTAAGGTCACGATATCAGCTCTCGTCTATGTTCTAGTCACTGTGCAGGCCCGTGGGCTTGCTGCGAGTTCAGGGGCTGCATCACGGGATCAGCCGAGCAGCAGCAGGGCCAGGATCAGGGCGGCGCCCATCCCCATGGAGGCTGCATACCAGCGCAACTTGCCGGAAACGGTCCAGGCCAGCAGCTGGTGGCCGCTCTGGGCCAGCCAGGCCGGCAGGTTCATCATCCAGTCCAGCGGATCCTTGCCGAGCAGGCGGGTCGCCAGCAGATACGGTTTGACCCACAGCTGATCGTAAAGCCAGTCAAAGCCCCAGGCGTTGAACCAGAGGGTGCTGAGCAACTTGCCCGGCGCGCTGTTGGCTATGCTGCTGGCCAGACGGCGCTCACCCAGGAACAGGAAGGCGGCCAGGGCGATGCCGGCGATGGCGATGACGGCGGAGATGATCTCCAACGCGTGGCGCCCCTCTTCGATGTGATCCCCCGGACCTGCCGGCAGTACCCCCGCCAGCGGCGGCACGATCAGGGCGCCGATGCCGGTGGAGAGCACCATCAGCACCAGCAGTGGCAGCTGGTGGGCCAGACCGTGGCCAGGATGAGCCTCGGTCTTCGCCTCGCCGTGGAAGGCGATGAAGATGAGGCGGAAGGTGTAGAGGGAGGTGAGGAAGGCACCACCCAGACCGGCCCACAGCAGGGCGCTCTGGCCGCTGGCCTGCACCTGCCACAGGATGGCGTCTTTACTGTAGAAACCGGCGGTCACCAGCGGCAGCGCGGCCAGGGCCGAGCCCCCTACCAGGAAGCAGGCATAGACCAGCGGCAGGCTCTTGCGCAAGCCCCCCATCTTGAAGATGTTCTGCTCGTGGTGGGTCGCGACGATCACGGCACCGGCGGAGAGGAACAGCAGCGCCTTGAAGAAGGCGTGGGTCATCAGGTGGAAGATGGCCCCTTCCCAGGCGCCAACACCGAGGGCCAGGAACATGTAGCCGATCTGGCTCATGGTGGAGTAAGCCAGGATCCGCTTGATGTCGGTTTGCACCAGGGCGGCAAAGCCTGCCAGCACCAGGGTAATGGCCCCGACCAGCGCCACCAGATGCAGGATCTCGGGGGCCAGCAGGAACAGGCCGTGGGTACGGGCGATGAGATAGACACCGGCGGTCACCATGGTGGCCGCGTGGATCAGTGCCGAGACCGGGGTCGGGCCCGCCATGGCATCCGCCAGCCAGGTCTGCAGCGGCAGCTGGGCCGATTTGCCGACGGCGCCGCCGAGCAGCATCAGGCAGGCCAGCGACAGGGCGGGGGAGCCTTCGGCAAACAGGGTGGGGGCGCGCACCAGCAGCTCATGGATGTTGAGAGTGCCGAGCTCGCGATAGAGGATGAACAGGCCGATGGCGAGGAAGACGTCGCCGACCCGGGTCACCACGAACGCCTTGAGGGCGGCGGCGCCGTTGTTGCGATCCTTGTAGTAGAAGCCGATCAGCAGGTAGCTGCACAGACCTACCCCTTCCCAGCCCAGATACACGAACAGCAGGTCATCGGCCAGCACCAGAAACAGCATGCTGGCGATGAAGAGGTTGGTGTAGGTGAAGAAGCGCGAATAACCCTCTTCCCCGCGCATGTACCAGGAGGCGAACAGGTGGATGAAGAAGCCCACCCCGGTCACCACCCCCAGCATGGTCAGCGACAGACCGTCCAGTGCCAGGCGGAAGCTGGGGCTGAAGCTGCCCACCGAGATCCACTGCCACAGGGTTTGGGTATAGACGCCGCCCGCCGGCATGGTGTTGAGAAAATCAATGCCGACCCACAGGGTAGTGAGGGCCGACAACCCTATGCTGCCGACGCCGATGAGCGCCGAGGTGCGCTCGCCGAAACGACCGAGGGAGAAGGCCAGCACCAGCCATCCCAGCAGCGGAAACAGAAAAGTCAGGTATAGGAGGCTCATCCGCGCATCTCGCTCACAGTGTCCACGTTGAGGGTGTGGTAACGACGATAGAGCAGCAGTAACAGGGCGAGGCCGATACTGGCCTCCGCTGCCGCCAGAGAAATCACCAGTATGTACATGATCTGGCCATCGGCCTGGGCCCAGCGGCTGCCAGCCACCACGAATGCCAGTGCCGAGGCGTTCATCATGATCTCGATACTCATGAGGATAAACAGCAAGTTGCGGCGGATCAGCAGGCCGCACAGGCCGATGCAGAACAGCACGGCAGCCAGCAGCAGTCCGTGCTCCATGGGGATGCCATTCATTGCTGACCTCCTTCTTGTGATGGACGGGCCTGGGTGCGGGGCACCGAGAGTACTTCGCCGCTCTTGTCTTCACGGCCCAGGTGATAGGCGGTCACCAGACCGGCCAGCAGCAGGATGGAGGCGAGCTCCACCGCCAGCACGTAAGGACCGAACAGGGCGATGCCGACCGCTTTGGCACTGACGTCGGTCAGACCGAGTTCACCGCCGGTGACCCCGAGAATGCCGTAGGCCAGAAAACCCAGCAGAATGAGCGAAAGCAGGCCCGGGCCCACCCAGGTGGTGGGAGTGAGCCAGTGCTTCTCCTGATCCTGGGCCGAGCCCAGGTTCAGCATCATCACCACGAACACGAACAGCACCATGATGGCGCCCGCGTAGACGATCACCTGCAGGGCGCCTGCGAAGGCGGCGCCCAGGCAGAAGAAGATCATGGCCACGGCGATGAGGGAGATGATGAGATTGAGCAGCGCGTGCATCGGATTGCTGGTGCTGATCACCCGCAGCGTGCTGTAAATGGCGACCAGGGCCGCGGCATAGAATGCCAGTTCCATGATTGACTCCTCAGGGCAGCAGGCTCTTGACATCGATGGGCTTGGCTTCGTTTTCGGCATCCCCTTTCGGCTTGCCGTCGATGGCCATCCCGCTCATGCGATAGAAGTTGTAGTCCGGGTACTTGCCGGGGCCGCTGATCAGCAGATCCTCCTTCTCGTACACCAGATCCTGTCGGCGGTACTCGCCCATCTCGAAATCCGGCGTCAGCTGGATGGCGGTGGTGGGGCAGGCCTCTTCGCACAGGCCGCAGAAGATGCAGCGGGAGAAGTTGATGCGAAAGAACTCAGGGTACCAGCGACCATCTTCCCGCTCGGATTTTTGCAGCGAGATGCAGCCGACCGGGCAGGCCACCGCACACAGGTTGCAGGCCACGCAGCGCTCGTCGCCGTCCGGGTCGCGGGTCAGCACGATGCGGCCGCGATAGCGGGGCGCCGCATAGACGGCCTGCTCCGGGTAATTGAGGGTCTCGCGGGGGCGCCAGGCATGGGAGAACACCATCCCCAGGCTGCGTAACTGGGTGCCGACACCCTTGATGATGTTAATAATTTTCATAGTCGTGCCTCACTGCACATTCATCAGCACCACAGCCCGTAGCGGCTGCATCCCGTGCGGGATGCAGGACGGCGGGCAAGCAGACGTTCCAGCCAAACGGCATCACAATTTTTCTGTCCATCGGGGCCTCACTGCGCATTCGCCAGCACCACGGCGCCGGTGACCAACATGTTGAGCAGGGTCAGCGGCAGGCAGACTTTCCAGCCAAACGACATCACCTGGTCAAAGCGCGGGCGGGGCAGAGAGGCCCGCAGCAGGATGAAGAACACCATGAAGCAGGCGGTCTTCAGGGCAAACCAGATGAAGGGCGGCAGCCAGGGGCCGTGCCAGCCACCGAAGAACAGGGTCACGATGAGCGAAGAGATCAGCACGATGCCGATGTACTCACCCACGAAGAAGAGACCCCACTTCATGCCCGCATACTCGATGTGATAACCGTCGGCGAGCTCCTGCTCCGCTTCCGGCTGGTCAAACGGATGGCGGTGGGTGACGGCGACGCCAGCAAACAGGAAGGTGATGAAGCCCAGGAACTGGGGGATGATGTTCCACAGTCCTGCCTGGGCTTCCACGATATCCCGCAGGTTGAAGCTGCCGGTCTGGATGACGATTCCCATCAAGGAGAGGCCGAGGAACACCTCGTAGGAGAGGGTCTGGGCCGAGGCGCGCAGGCTGCCGAGCAAGGAGTACTTGTTGTTGCTCGACCAGCCGGCGAACAGCACGGCATAGACTGCCAGCCCCGCGATGGCCAGGATGTAGAGCAGTCCCACGTTGAGATCGGCCACGCCCCAGGTGGGGGTGATCGGCACCACCGCAAACGCCAGAATGAAGGCGGTAAAGGCGATGATGGGGGCCAGCACGAAGATCCGGCGATCGGCGAAGGGCGGGATCCAGTCCTCTTTGAAGAACATCTTGATCATGTCGGCCGCCAGCTGCAGCAGGCCGAAGGGGCCTACCCGGTTGGGGCCGTAACGATCCTGCCACAGCGCCAGCAAACGGCGCTCGATGAAGCTCATGAAGGCGCCGGCCCCCACGATCCCCACCAGCACGATCAATGCCTTGCCGATCTCCAGCAACAGATCGATCAGAGAGTCGCTCATGCGATGGCCTCCTGCAGGTTGGCGAGATATTGCTGGTGCAGGGCGGTCGGCAGACCGTTGACACCAAGCGGCAGACCCACCAGACCGGCAGCCAGATGCTCGCTCAGACGCAGGGTCAACCTCCAGTGGTGGCCACCCCAGGAGAAGGCGACCTGGCTGCCGGCATTAAGAGAGAGACGGTTGGCGTCGGCCGGGTTCAGCACCAGTACGGGCTCGCTCATGCGGGCCTGGATGACCGGGCTTCTGGCAGAGAGCTCTTCGCCGCCAAACAGCTGGTCATAGCTCACCACCTGCAGCGCCTCTTTGGCGCTGAACGGGGCGGGAATAGTGTCGAACCAGCCGAGGCTCTCCTCGCCCGCTTCCAGCAGACGGCGACCGGGATCCCCGGCGCGCAGGTTGCCACCCACCTCGTCCTGGAACTTGTTCCAGGCGGAGGGGGAGTTCCAGCCCGGCGCCCAGGCGAATGGCACCTGTTGCAGCGGCTGGCGGGCACCGGCGTAGCCTTCCATGGAGAAGTTGAAGGGCGAGTCGGGATCCTGGGCGACTCTCGGCTCGCTCACGTTCTGATCCGCCAGCATGGAGGTGCGGCCACTGTAGCGGTGCGGCTCGCGGGCGAGCTTCATGCCGCGGATGCGCAGACCGGCGTTGGGCGCGGCCTCGCGCATGCTGGTCAGCAGCGGAGCGCTGGCGGCGCAGGCACTGCTCACCTCGTCGAAGGTGTTCCAGCGCAGCGGTTTGCGATCCAGCGCCCCTTGCAGGGCGGCCAGCCAGCGCCAGCTCTCGCGCACCTGGATGTCGGCGTCGTAGAAGGCGGGGGCATAGACCTGGAAGAAACGCTGGGCGCGACCTTCCATGTTGATGAGGGTACCGTCGCCCTCGGCGAAGCTGGCGGCAGGCAGTACCAGGTTCGCCTTCTTGGCGGTGCCGGTGTCCTGATGATCGACCACCAGCAGGTGCTGCAGGCGGTCGATGGCGGCATCGACGCGGTTGCGCGGTGCGCGGCGGTAGAGATCGTTTTCGAGCATCACCAGCGCGAGCTTCTCTTCTTTTTCGATACGCTCGAGGGCGGCTTCCAGCGGGGCGGCATTGCCGGCCAGCATGGCCAGCCCCAGGCTGTTGGCCTCCTGAGCGACCAGGGCGAGCTCCACGGCCTGGCCACGGCCCTTGAGGGCGCGGGCGATGTTGCTGGCCGCCTCAAGCAGCGCCTGGCTACGGGCACCGGTGCCGGCGATGATGAGCGGCTTCCTGGCGCTGCCGAGCAGCGCGGCCCAGTTGGCGGCCAGGGCCTGCTGCTCGGGGGCGAGTTCGGTCAGGGCAGGGGCGCTGCCATCGAGCAGATGGGCGATGGCGAAGCCCAGGCGCGCCTGATCCGCGTGAGGGGCGTGCAGGGTGCCGCTCGCCACGTCGTCCAGTCGGGTGGTGTCGAGACTGGTGATCAGCAGCGGGTAGCGCTCGTTCTGGGCCAGGGTCTGCACCGCGGCGACCTGCCACAGATCCACCTTCAGCTTGCGGGCGATTTCACGGCCCTTGCCCTTGACTGCCTGACGCAGGGCCAGGGCGATGCGGGCGGCGGTCTGGGTGACATCCTCACCGAGCACCAGCACGGCATCGGCCTCTTCCATGTCACGCAGGCTGGGGGTGCGCACACCACCGTGCTGCAGGATCTGCAGCATCTTCTGCAGGCATTCCCATTCGCTTTGCTCGACGCCGCTGTAGAAGTTGGCGGCGCCCACCAGTTCGCGCAGGGCGAAGTTGCTCTCAAGTGACGCCCGCGGCGAGCCGATGCCAATGACGCCACTGGCGGTGCGCAGGGCGTCGGCGGCCCGGTTCAGGGCACCGTCCACAGTGATGGCCAGCTTGTCACTGCCATCCTGCAGCAGGGGCTGGCGCGGGCGGTCGGTCAGATTGACGTGGCCGTAGCCGAAGCGGCCGCGGTCACACAAGAAGTAGTGGTTCAGGGCGCCGTGATAGCGGTTCTCGATGCGGCGCAGCTCGCCATAACGCTCACCCGGGCTGATGTTGCAGCCGACCGAACACCCCTGGCAGATGCTGGGGGCGAACTGCATGTCCCACTTGCGGTTGTAGCGCTCGGAGTGGGTCTTGTCGGTGAACACGCCGGTGGGGCAGACCTCCACCAGGTTGCCGGAGAACTCGCTCTCCAGGGTGCCATCCTCGACCCGGCCAAAGTAGACGTTGTCGTGGGCGCCGTAGACCCCGAGATCCTCGCCGCCGGCGTAATCCTTGTAGTAACGGACGCAGCGATAGCAGGCGATGCAGCGGTTCATCTCGTGGTTGATGAAGGGGCCCAGATCCTGATTCTGGTGGGTGCGCTTGGTGAAACGGTAGCGCCGGCTGTTGTGGCCGGTCATCACCGTCATGTCCTGCAGGTGGCAGGCACCGCCCTCTTCGCACACCGGGCAGTCGTGGGGGTGGTTGGTCATCTGCCACTCCACCACCGTCTTGCGAAACTCCTTCGCCTCTTCATCCTCGATGGAGATATAGGTGCCATCGGTGGAGGGGGTCATGCAGGACATGACCAGGCGGCCGCGCTTGTCATCGGCATTCTGATACTGCTTCACCGCACACTGGCGGCAGGCGCCGACGCTACCGAGCGCCGGGTGCCAGCAAAAATAGGGGACGTCCAGCCCAAGGGAGAGACAGGCTTGCAGCAGGTTATCTGCCCCGTCTACCTCGAACTCTTTACCGTCTACATGAATGGTGGCCATACAACTTCCCTGACTTCAATGAGATAAATTCTGTGGCTCGCGCCGGTTCTGCGGGCGCACTGGGCGCCTTACCAGCGCTCGCCCAGCAGGTTGGGCTGGATACCCTTGAGCTGCTTGTGACTATCCTGCGGCGCCTTGACGCCGGCCTCGAATTCGGACCGGAAATACTTCATCGCACTGCCCAGCGGCTCGATGGCGCCAGGGGCATGGGCACAGAAGGTCTTGCCCGGGCCGAGGAAGCTGACCAGCTGCTCCAGGGTGGCGAGATCCCCTGGCTGACCCTCGCCCCGCTCCAGCGCGCGCAGCAGCTTGACGCTCCAGGGCAGGCCGTCGCGACAGGGGGTGCACCAGCCACAGGACTCGCGGGCGAAGAACTCTTCCATGTTGCGCAGCAGGGAGACCATGTTGATGCTGTCATCCACCGCCATGGCAAGGCCCGTGCCCATCCGGGTGCCGACCTTGCCGATGCCGCCGGCATACATCTGGGCATCCAGGTGTTCGGGCAGCAGGAAGCCGGTACCGGCCCCACCAGGTTGCCAGGCTTTCAGGCGATAGCCGGGCTTCATGCCGCCGGCGTAGTTCTCGAACAGCTCGCGGGCGGTGATGCCGAATGGCAGTTCCCACAGGCCGGGGTTGTTGACCTTGCCGGAGAAGCCCATCAGCTTGGTGCCGTGATCTTCCGAACCCGGCAGCGCCAGCCCCTGATACCAGGCCACACCGTTGCCTATGATGGCGGGCACGTTGCACAAGGTCTCGACGTTGTTGACACAGGTGGGCTTGCCCCAGACGCCGGAAACGGCGGGGAAGGGGGGCTTGGCGCGCGGGTTGGCGCGGCGCCCTTCTAGGGAGTTGATGAGCGCCGTCTCTTCGCCGCAGATGTAACGGCCGGCGCCGGTGTGGACGAACAGCTCGAAGTCAAAGCCCGAGCCCAGGATGTTCTTGCCGAGCAGCCCGGCGGCCTTGGCCTCTTCTACCGCCCGGCGCAGGTTGGTGGCGGCATCGACGTACTCGCCGCGCA
Source organism: Aeromonas sp. FDAARGOS 1403 (assembly GCF_019047325.1). NCBI lineage: Bacteria > Pseudomonadati > Pseudomonadota > Gammaproteobacteria > Aeromonadales > Aeromonadaceae > Aeromonas > Aeromonas sp. FDAARGOS 1403. The sequence goes on from NZ_CP077249.1 coordinate 2,894,096, forward strand.
GGAAGATGTAGCCACGGTAGGCCTTGAGGGCCTTGGCCGAGATGATCATCCCCTCGATCAGCAGGTGGGGTAGTTGCTCCATCAACAGCCGATCCTTGTAGGTGTTCGGCTCCATCTCGTCGGCGTTGCAGAGCAGGTAACGGATGTTCATGCTCTCATCTTTGGGCATCAGGCCCCACTTCACGCCGGTGGAGAAGCCGGCGCCGCCGCGACCCTTGAGGCCGGCATCCTTGACGGTGCCGACGATTTCATCAGGGCTCATCTGGCCCAATGCCTTGCGGGCCGCATCGTAACCCTGCTTGCTCTGGTATTCATCCAGCCAGACCGGCTGGCCGTCGTCGCGCAGCCGCCAGGTGAGGGGATGGGTCTCGGCCGCGCGGGCGATGCGGTTGGCGGTACCAAGGGATGCCAGACTCATGGGTAAGCCTCCAGGGTCTTGAGCAGGCTGACGGCGTCGAGCCCACCGTAGGTGTCATCGTCGATCATCAGCGCCGGCCCCTTGTCGCAGTTGCCGAGGCAGCAGACCGGCAGCAGGGTGAAGCGGCCGTCGGCGGAGGTCTGGCCGGGGGCCAGGTCCATCACCTCTTTCAGGCCGGCCAGCAGTTGTTCGTGGCCGTTGATGTAGCAGACCATGCTGTCGCAGACGCGGATGATGTGGCGACCCACCGGCTGGCGGAAGATCTGGCTGTAGAAGGTGGCGACCCCCTCCACGTCGCTGGCGGGGATACCGAGCTCGGCGGCGATGGCGTGGATGGCACCGTCAGGTACCCAGCCGCGGGCCTGCTGCACTATCTTGAGCGCTTCGATACTGGCGGCACGGGGATCTTCGTAGTGGTGTTTCTCATGCTCGATGGCATCGCGTTCTGCCTGGCTCAGGACGAAATCGTTCCCCTTGCCCTGACATGAACTCTGTCCCTGCGGGGACGGATTGTGTTGGCACTGACATTGCTGGCTCATGGCATAACCTTTTGTGGCTTGTTCTTGTTGTCGTGTAACGGCGCTTGGTAACAGCCGTTACTCAACGGTCCACATCCGACATAACGAAATCGATACTGCCCAGATAGACGATGAGGTCCGACACCATCTGGCCACGGATCACCGAGGGGATCTGTTGCAGGTGAGCAAAGCTCGGGGTGCGGATCCGGGTCCGGTAGCTCATGGTGGAGCCGTCGCTGGTCAGGTAATAACTGTTGATCCCTTTGGTCGCCTCGATCATCTGGAAGGACTCGGCGGCCGGCATGACCGGGCCCCACGACACTTGCAGGAAGTGGGTGATCAGGGTCTCGATGTCCTGCAGGGTGCGCTCTTTGGGCGGCGGCGTGGTGAGCGGGTGATCCGCCTTGAACGGCCCCTCCGGCATGTTCTTCATGCACTGCTCTATGATGCGCATGCTCTGGCGCATCTCCTCGATGCGCACCAAGGCGCGATCGTAGGCATCGCCGTTGGCACCGACCGGTACCTCGAATTCGAACTGATCGTAGCCGGAGTAGGGACGCCACTTGCGCACGTCGAAGTTGAGGCCGGTGGCGCGCAGACCGCCGCCCGTGGTGCCCCAGGCCAGCGCCTGTTCGGTGTTGTAGGCGGCGACGCCTATGGTGCGGCCACGCAGTATGCTGTTGCGCATGGCGGCCTTCTCATAGTCCATCAGCCGCTTGGGCAGCCAGCTCAGCAGGTTGTCCTGCACCAGTCGCTGCCAGCCGACGGGCAGATCGTGGGCCACGCCGCCGATGCGGAACCAAGCCGGATGCATGCGGGCGCCGGTGATGGCTTCGATGATGGTGTAAATCCGCTGCCGGTCGGTGAAGGTGAAGAAGACCGGGGTCATGGCGCCCACGTCCTGGATATAGGTACCGATGAACAGCAGGTGACTCTGGATGCGGAACAGCTCTGCCAACATCACCCGGATCATGTCGACCCGCTGTGGCACCTTGATGCCGGCCAGCTTCTCGACCGCCAGCACGTAGGGCAGGTTGTTCATCACGCCGCCCAGGTACTCGACCCGGTCGGTGTAGGGGATGTAGCTGTGCCAGGACTGGCGCTCGCCCATCTTCTCGGCACCGCGGTGGTGATAGCCGATATCGGGCACGCAGTCGCGGATCTCCTCGCCATCGAGCTGCAGTACCAGGCGGAAGGCGCCGTGGGCGGAGGGGTGGTTGGGGCCCAGGTTCAAGAACATGTAGTCCTCGTTCTCGTTGCCGCGGCTCATGCCCCACTCTTCCGGCTTGAACATCAGGTTGCCCTGCTCCATGTCCTGCTTGGCGGCATCGAGCATGAAGGGATCAAATTCGGTGGCGCGCGCCGGATAATCCTTGCGCAGCGGGTGACCCTGCCAGCTCTTGGGCATCATGATGCGGGTCAGGTGGGGGTGACCATCGAAATTGATGCCCATCAGATCCCACACTTCCCGTTCATACCAGTTGGCGTTGGGGAAGTGGCGGCTGACGGTGGGCAGCGTCAGATCCCCCTCCTTGAGCGGCACCTTCAACATCAGGTCGGCGTTGCGATCGATGGAGATGAGGTGATAGAAGACGGTGAAGTCGCTGTCGGGCAGGTCGTGACGATGGCTGCGCATCCGCTCGTCGGTGGCGCTCAAGTCAAACAGCATCACGAACGGGGAGGGCAGTTTTTTAAGGAACCCCATCACGTCCAGCAGCAGCTCGCGGGAGAGCCAGACCACCGGCACGCCGGTGCGGGTATTCTGGATGGTGAAGCGTTCGGCACCGAAATGGGCAAACAGCTCGCCGACTACCTGAGCGTCTTTGTGATCACTCGGTTGCCACTGGGCCATGGCGTAGTTGCTGGGAAATTCTCGAGTCAGTTTCATGGTCAGATCTCATCCGGCGTGCGCAGGTTGGTGACGTTGATCCGCTCGCCACGCTTGCGGTCCTTCTCGGCAGGCATCTGGGGGCGATAGATGCCCTGATCGCCCACCACCCAGGAGAGCGGACGGCGCTCCTTGCCGATGGAGTCCTGCAGCAGCATCAAGGCCTGCAGGAATGCCTCGGGACGGGGCGGGCAGCCCGGAATGTAGACGTCGACCGGCAGGAACTTGTCCACGCCCTGCACGACCGAGTAGATGTCATACATGCCGCCCGAGTTGGCGCAGGCCCCCATGGAGATGACCCACTTGGGTTCGAGCAGCTGTTCGTACAGGCGCTGGATGACCGGGGCCATCTTGATGAAGGGGGTGCCGGCGATGACCATGAAATCGGCCTGGCGCGGTGAGGCCCGGATGACTTCGGCGCCGAAGCGGGCCACGTCATGAGGGGAGGTGAAGGCGGTACACATCTCCACGTAGCAGCAGGAGATGCCGAAGTTGTAGGGCCAGAGGGAGTTCTTGCGGCCCCAGTTGACCGTGTCCTGCAGCACCTCTTCGAGGCGCCCGATCATGATGCCGCGTGAGGCCTCTTGAGCCAGGGGATCCTCGACGGTCTGGCGCTGTTCCTGGGGGTAGCGCTCAACCGGCGCATCCGGGTCAATCCGGGTCAGGGTGTACTTCATGGTGCAACCTCAAAGGGATAATCAGTAATTCAGTCTGGCTTCTTGTCGGTCAGGACGCGTTTTTTCGGTGCCCAGTCGAGGGCGCCGATGCGCCACAGGTAGATGAGTCCTACCAGCAGCAAGGAGATGAAGATGGTGGCCTCGATGAAGCCGACCCAGCCGCTCTCCCGAACGGAGACGGACCAGGCAAAGAGATAGAGCGCTTCCACGTCGAAGATGACGAAGAACATGGCAACCAGATAGAACTTGGCGGAGAAGCGCAGACGGGCATTGCCCACGGAGTCCACGCCTGATTCGAAGGGCTTGTTCTTGGCTCGGCCGTAGGCGCGGCCTCCCAGCAGGGCTGCCAGGCCGATCATGATCAGGCAGATACAGATGGCGCCAACTACATAGACAGCAAAAGCCCAATGCTGGACAGCAATATCAGCAAACATAGGAGTTTTCCCTAACCAAATTAATCACGAGACTTAACAAGGATGTTACGTATTATGCCACCTTGATACTGATTTACATGTCATTTCAGGGGATTAATTATTAATCAGCGGGAGGAAAATCGTATTTTGCAAGCGGGGTCAATGTTCCTATTTGAGAATCATTTTCACTCGCTTTTGTAATGGGGGGAAAATCGCAGGGCAGTTCGAAAAATAAACTAATCGAGAAAAACGAGACCCCGCCGGGCGGGGTCTGCTGGATCAGGGTTTGAGGACGGGGAGGGACTCTTCGGCGGCCTTGCCCTGGGAGAGGGTGATCTCGACCCGGCGGTTGGCCTGCCGGTGTTCCGGGGTGTCGTTGGGATAGCGGGGCTGGGCATCGGCCACCCCCTGTGCGATGATCCGGGAGGCATCGAGCTTGGGGTTGGTGAGCAGGGTGTGCACGATGGAGGCCGAGCGCAGCACCGACAGCTCCCAGTTGCTGCGATAGAGCTCTACCGGCGCCTGCGAGTTGTCGGTGTGACCGGTCACCACCACCTTGCCCGGGATATCCGCCAGAATGCCGGCGATCTTGTTGACCAGCGGAATGAACTGGGGCTGCAGGAAGGCGGAATCGGCCGGGAACAGCGCCTTCTCACCGATGCGGATCACCAGCTGGCTGCCGAGCTGTTCCACCTCCAGATCCTTGGATTCAATCTGTGCCTTGAGCTGCTGTTCCAGCTTCTTCTTGGTGACCTGCACCCACTCTTGTTCCTTGGTTTTGTGAGGCCAGGACTCCGTCGCACTCGGTTTCTCAGAGGCGCCTATGGTCTCGTTGAAGGGATCCGAGGCCGCCGCGGGGGCATCTTTCTCCAGCACCGTCTCCTTCTCGGGGCTGCTCGGGGTGGTCTTGGATTCCGGCTCGAGAATGCCGGTCCCCCCTTGCATGACCGGTGAACCGGCGGGAGGAGAGATCAGGCCTATTTTACCCAGCGATTCGATGAAGCCCTGGATCAGTACCCGGGTTTCAGACTGCTTGGCCATCGCGAAGGAGTAGAGCACCACGAACAGGGCAAACAGCAGGGTCATGAAGTCGGCATAGGAGACCAGCCAACGTTCGTGGTTCTCCGGCGCCTCAGCCTTTTTCTTTTTTGCCACCATGGCCTCCTAAGTAGGGTTCGAGGGTGACTTGCAGACGTTGTTGGGATTCGCCGTCCACGATGCAGAGGATGCCGGTCAGGGTCATCTCCTTGTAGTGGCGGATCTGGTGGGCAAAGGCCTTGTAGCGGTTGCCGAAGGGCAGGAAGATGAGGTTGGCGGCCGAAACCCCGTAGATGGTGGCGATGAAGGCCACCGCAATGGCGCCCCCCAGCTTGTCCGGGGCATCCAGCAGGCCCATGGCGTGAATGAGGCCAAATACTGCCCCCACGATCCCCATGGTCGGGCAATAACCCCCCATGGCCTCATAAAACTTGACGGTCTGCTCGAGGTCCTCCTGCTCGAACTCGATCTCGTTCTCCAGCACCTCGTGGATCTTGGTCTTCTCGTAACCGTCGACCATCATCTGTACCCCCTTTTGCAGGAAGGGGTCCTTGATGTCGTCGATCATCCCTTCCAGGGCCAGCATGCCGCTGCGCCTGGCGTTGCCCGCCAGGTTCTCCAACAACTCGGCCTGCTCCTGCATGTCGAGTTTGAGAGGGGTCAGCAACCACTTGAAACGCTTGAGGGTGCTGCCGACGACGGAGAAGGGGAACTGGGTCAGAGCGGCACCGACAGTACCGCCGATCACGATGAGGAAGGCGGGCAGATCGAGCAGGGCGCTGGGGTGGCCGCCCTCGATCATGTTGCCGCCCAGAATGGCGATCAATGCCAGAACCAGGCCGATTAAGCTCATTTATTACGCATCCCTGAAGATTGATAATGGCTAGTGTAGCTACTTAAGTATCAGTTTTTCAAAATGATATCCAATCGGTGAGCAATAACGCGCGCCAGCGTCAGCTGCCGCCTGGGAGAGGTGTTTTCCGGCTGGAAAGGGGTGTGCCACCAAGGTGGACGTTGCTGCCAGCAGAGGGAATTTGGCGGTGCTGTGGTCTTGCGTCTGAGATGCTTGGCTGCAGAGGCTGGCTGGCGGCGGAATGTCACTATCAGCCATCAGGCTGGCCGTTCAAATGGGTGGTGAGATCGGCGCACCATGGGGCGGGTCATAGCCAGCAGGACTGCCTGGAGGATAGATAGAGGCTTCCGGCCTGCTCGACGCTGGGTGAGAGGGCCGCTTTCGTCAGAGTCTGAAAGCAAAAAACCGACCATCGGGTCGGTTCTTTAAATTTGGCGGTGAGGGAGGGATGATTCGCCACTGCGTGGCTCACCCCTTCGGGGCGGCCTGCGGCCGTTCATCACAGCAAGCTGCTCTGCTCGAACCCGGCGAGGGTTCTCACCCTCCCTCTTCGACATGAGCTGATAATTCTTCCCCAAAGCAAAAAACCGACCATCAGGTCGGTTCTTTAACATTTGGCGGTGAGGGAGGGATGATTCACCACTGCGTGGCTCACCCCTTCGGGGCGGCCTGCGGCCGTTCATCGCAGCAAGCTGCTCTGCTCGAACCCGGCGAGGGTTCTCACCCTCCCTCTTCGAGATGAGCTGATAATTCTTCCCCAAAGCAAAAAACCGACCATCAGGTCGGTTCTTTAAATTTGGCGGTGAGGGAGGGATTCGAACCCTCGATACGTTGCCGTATACACACTTTCCAGGCGTGCTCCTTCAGCCACTCGGACACCTCACCAAATTTTGGTCTGTTGTTTAACGTGCTCAGCCAGCACCTCGTTCGTTGCGCCGTTGCGCTGGAACGGGGCGTAATTTAGGGGAAAGGGCTGCCGGGGTCAACCACTTTTCCCCTTATTTTTCATAATCTTTATCGAATGCCTATCCCTTGAACAGAATGCCGGTTTTTTAATCCTGTTCAGGGCTTGTCGAGGATGATCAGGCTGTCCGGCAGCTCGTTCTGGTCCCGGGTGGCGGGGAAGGCGTCGGTCAGAATGGCGCTGGTCCGCTCGATGCACTCGAGGAAACCCTGTTCCACCTCCTTGTTGCGCACCCGGCGGGTGAAGTCATCGATGATCTCCTGCCACTGGGCGTTATCGATGTGCTGGGCGATGCCGTCATCCACCAGGATCTCCACGTAGTGCTCGGCCACCGAGACGAAGATCAGCACCCCGAGCCGATCCCGGGTGCGGTGCAGCCCTTGCTCGACAAACTGCAGGCGTGCCATCAGGGCGGCCCTGTGCTGGCGCACCTGTTTCGGGATCAGGTACATCTTGATGGGGGTCCAGTGGAACAGGATGCTCAGTATCAGCCAGACCGACCACTGCACCAGCAGGATCTCGTACCAGCCGAGCCAGAAGCCGAGCTCGAACACCAGCAGCGGTGTCAGCATGGCCAGCAGGGCCGCCCACAGGGTGGGGATGTAGCGATAGCCGTCACTGGCGGGGGCCAGCACGGTCACCAGCTCGGCATCGGTTGCCTGCTCCGCCTGTTTGACCCTGGCCTGCAACGTGTGAAAGAACTGTTTCGAAATCATGTGTCGTCTCTTAATCCCTGTTACCAACCACCGGAGGCGCCGCCGCCACCAAAACTGCCGCCCCCTCCGCTGAAACCACCGCCACCACCAAAGCCGCCGCCGGAGCGACCGGCACCGAAGCCACCGGCGAGGTAAGCTGCACGACGCCGGCCACCTCGACCACCGCCGCCGCCACCGCCACGCAGGTTGTGCAGCACGATCATCACAATCACCATCAGGATGAACAGCCAGGGGCCGCCCAGCTTGTCCTTGTTGGCGTTGTCTACCGGTTTGTACTCGCCCGCCAAGGCCTGCATGATCGCCTGGCTGCCAGCGACCACCCCGGCCACCATGTCGCCGCGTTTGAACGCGGGCAGGATCCGGGTCTGGATGATGTTGGCGGCGATGGCGTCGGGCAGGGCCCCTTCCAGTCCGTAGCCCACTTCGATGCGCACCTTGCGCTCATCCTGGGCGATCAAGAGCAGTACGCCGTTGTCTTTGCCTTTCTGACCGATCCCCCAGTGGCGGCCGAGCTGATAGCCGTACTCTTCGATGGTATCGCCCGCCAGCGTGTCGATGGAGACCACCACCAGCTGGATGCCGCTGCGCTTCTCGAACGCCGCCAGCTGCTGGGTGAGCTGGTGGGCCTGCTTGCGGGACATCAGGTTGGCCTCGTCCACCACCCGTCCGCTCAGGGCGGGGAAGGTGGGGGTGGCGGACACCACCGCCGTCCACAGCAGCAGGCAGGGCAGCAGGGCACGGATCACGTGGTTCATTGGAAGCTGACCTTGGGCGCCTCATCGGCACCGGGTTTGGCGCTGAACGTGGGTTTGGCCTCCAGATCCGAGTAGAGCAGCTTGGACCAGATGACGCCCGGGAAGGTGCGGATCTCGGTATTGAACTGGCGCACTGCCTCTATGTAGTCGCGCCGCGCCACCGAGATGCGGTTCTCGGTGCCTTCCAGCTGGGCCTGCAGGGTGAGGAACTGCTGATCAGCCTTGAGCTCGGGATAGCGCTCGACCACCACCATCAAGCGGGAGAGGGCGCCGGAGAGCTGGTTCTGGGCCGCTTCAAACTCCTTGAGCTGGGCAGGATCGCTCACCTGTAGGCTGCCGACCCGGGCTCTGGCATCGGTCACCGCCTTGAGGGTCTCCTGCTCGTGGCTGGCGTAGCCCTTGACGGTGGCCACCAGATTGGGGACCAGATCGGCACGGCGCTGATACTGGTTCTCGACCTGGCCCCAGCTCGCCTTGACCTGCTCATCCAGGGTGGGAATGTTGTTCATGCCGCAACCGGTCAGGCCCAGCAGCAGCGTCAGGGTCAACAGGGCGCGGGTTGCCCGTTGCCAGAGTGAAGTGCCCATCTTGTTGTTCTCCATTGATATTTTTTACAGATAACGGCTCACCATAGCAGCTTGTGGTCAACCGCCACAACGGGCGGGCAGCCTGGGTTTGTGATAAGTCATCGAAACCTTGGGCAACTGCGGCTTGTCCTTGAGCCAGGAGGCCAGCTCGGCGCCGCAGCCGTTGCCGGGCGGGATCGGGGCTTGGGGCTGGCAATCCGGGCTGTCGGCCGGGCAGCGCAGGCGCACATGAAAGTGGCTGAAGTGGCCGACCCAGGGACGCAGCTTGCCGACCCAGGGCTCGTCGGCCGCCCGTTTGCATACCTCGGCCTTGAGCACTGGGTTGATGAAGATGCGGGCCACCTCGGGCTTGCTGGCCGCCAGACGCAGCAGATTGAGCTGCTGGGGGCCGAAGCGTCCGGGCAGCACCCGGTAGCTGGGTTCGTCGATCAGCGCCCACTCCTTGGGGGCATCCTGCTCCCAGCGGGAGATGGGTTGGTTGGCCATGCGAAACCAGATGTCGGCATCGAGGCCGGTCTGATGGCTGCGATGGCCGGAGGTGAACGGGCCGCCACGGGCCATGGCGAGATCGGCGATGTAGAGATCCGGCATGCCGGCCATGCGGGTCTGGTTGGCCAGGGTGGTGAGGTAGGCGATGAGTTCGGGGTGGCCGTAGTAGCGCAGTCGTTTGGTGCGGATCACCTGATAGCCGGGGCCGCTCAGCGGCAGCGCTACTCCATTTTTGAGGCAGCCGGCGGCGTAGCCGCCAATGGCCTCGGCCTGGCGGGGGTGAGGTTCGGCAAGAAAGGCACTGGCCATGAAAAGCAGGGTGGTGGTAAGCATGAGACTCCCGACAAGCGTGCAAATGGACTCAGATGGAGGGAATCATATCAAGAGTGCGGCGAAGCCGTCATCCAGCTGGCGGCACGGGTTGCATCCTGCGGGGCGGCTCGCGCACAATGCGCGACAAAAATGGCGCGCCCAAGCGTCTATGAATAAGGAGAGATGAATGAAGGTCAGTGAGCTGGTGAACAAAACGGGGCTGGTCTGGCTGATGCCCCCCGCCCGCCGTTTCTATCCGGTGATGGCGGTTTTGCTGCTGGCGAGCCTGCTCACCGTGCTGGCCGCCATCGCTTTGGGTTACCCACAGATGGGGCTGCTGCCCTGGGTCGGGCTGGTGTTCGGCGGTATCGTGCTGCTGATGATGGTGCTGCCTCGCAGCTGGCAGCGCTGGCGGCTGGCGGAGCTGGCCTGGGACGAGACCCATCTCTATCTGCTCAATGGCAGCAACGATCAGGCGCTGGCGCTGCCCAGGGCGGCATTGGTCGGGGTCGAGCGGGATCGCAAGGTGGGCCACGATGGTCAGTGGCTGGCTTTCAGCCTGGATCTGGCGCTCGATGAAGAACAACTGGCTGCCGCCACCGCGCTGATGGGGCTCGGCCGCGAGGGAACCCACGCCGTGGCGCCCGGTATCTATCGTTTCGGCTTTAAGCGGGCCTGGCATGGCCGGTGTACGCTGCAGGGGCTGCTGGACGCCCTGCTCCCCATATGAGCTGACTATTTTCTCGACAATCTTTGCCAAAGCTCAGATACTGCCATTGACTCGAATTGATCTTGTCCGCTCTGTTCGCCCAACAGATCAATGAGTTGAGTAAACGGAGCGGGGAAGTGCCCGGACACGACGTCCCGGCAGGTCCGGCATGGGGGGTGTGCCCTTACCTTTGTGTTGGTGATTGGATAGAGAAGGCACCTTGAATCGAGAGTGGATGGCATGAAGATTTACGTAGGTAATCTGTCGTACCGGATGACGGCCGACGAACTGAAAACCGTGTTCAGCCAATTTGGGCAGGTAGACAAGGTCGATATCATCATCGATCGCGATACCGGTCAGTCCAAGGGGTTTGGCTTCATTGAAATGCCTGTCAATGGCGAGGCCGAAAAAGCCATCGCCGGTTTGCATGGCACCGAGATTGGTGGCCGTACCATTACGGTCAACCAGGCCAAACCGAAGACAGATGCACCACGTGGTCGCCCCCAGCGTCATCGCTGAGCTGCCTCGATAACGCAAAACGGCATGGGTTTCCCCCATGCCGTTTTTGTTTGCGCCTCTGGCCGGTTCGTCAGGGCACGTCGTAGCCGAGCGCCGCCTTGCGGATGCGGAACCACTGCTGACGGCTGAGGACGATGGACTGGGAGGCCACGGCAGCGGCGATCCGCTCCCGCTTGCCGGAGCCTATCAGCGGTAGCGGCTGGCTTGGCAGCATCATGACCCAGGCATAGACCACCTGCTCGATCTGCTCGACGCCCACCTCATGGCGGATCTGCTCGAGCTCGGCGCGCAGCGGGGCATATTCAGGGGCCTGGAACAGGCGTCCCCCCCCGAGGCAGGACCAGGCCATCGGCTTGATGCGCAGCTGCTGGCACTGATCCAGGGTGCCGTCCAGGGTGGTGCTCTGATTGAGCGGCGAGATCTCCAGTTGGTTGGTCACCAGCGGGAAGGGCAGGCGTGACTGCAGCAGCTCGAACTGACGGGCTGTGAAGTTGGAGACGCCGGCATGCTTGATCTTGCCCGCCTGCTTGAGGGTGATGAAGGCGTCGGCTACCTCGTCGGCATCCATCAGGGGATCCGGGCGGTGGATCAGCAGCAGATCCAGGTGATCGGTGCCGAGCTTTTGCAGGGAGGCCTCGGCGCTGGCGATGATGTGCGCCTTGCCGGTGTTGTAGTGATTCAGCGAGTGCTCCGGCTTGGCGGTGAGGGCGATGCCGCACTTGCTGACGATCTCCATCCGGTTGCGCAGGGAGGGGTCAAGGCGCAGCGCCTCGCCGAAGGCCTGCTCGCACTGGTAGCCGCCATAGATGTCTGCGTGATCGATGGTGGTGACCCCCAGATCCAGGTGGTACTTCATCAGATCCAGCAGGGCGCTCGGGGAGAGCTGCCACTCCATCAGGCGCCAGTAGCCCATGATGAGACGGGAGAAGGTCGGGCCCTCGGGATGGAGGGGGAGGCGAGATACGGACATGGAGGCTCCTTGGCTCATAAGGGTAAAAAGATGCTGCCCGCATCTTGGTCTCTTCTGGTTGGCAAGGCAATAATGCGGCTTTTGTTAATTCGAACTTTGGTTCTGAGGGAGAGGACATGGACGGTTTTGCCGAACGCTTGCAGAGCTTGATAGGAACGGGCAGGGTCAGCGCCTTTGCCCGCAAGGTGGGGTTGAGCGAGGCTCTGATCCGTAAATATCTGAAGGGGGCTGAACCCGGGCTTGGCAAGGCGAACCAGATAGCCATGGCCGCCAACTGCTCGCTGGAGTGGCTCGCCACCGGCTGTGGCTACCTCTATCGGCAGGCGGAGGTGGTGGATCGGGAAGCCCTGGAGGCGGCCGGCAGCCTGTTGCAGGAACAGAAGCCCGGATTGTCGCTGCCGGAAGCAGACGCGCAGGTGATCCTGCTCGCCTATTACCAGTTCTTGCGCAGCCACAAGCAGGCTGACGGGTTTCTCGATCTGGCGCGGGCCCGTGAATTTGGCAGGCACCTGCATGAGGCATAAGCCCGGATGGGGATGGCCCGGCTACGGCCGGGGATTATTCTGATACCCTCTAAACAGATGAGGGCAGCGGGGAGAGGGCGATGGGCTATCTGATCTTGGGCAGCGGCGGCTTGGGCACGGCACTGGCACATGAGTTGTCCGCTCGCGGCGAGGAACTGGTGCTGGCCGGTCGGCAACTGCCAAAAGGGGTGGATCCCGCCTGTTATTTCCCGCTGCAGGAGGTAGACGCCCTCTCCTTCGATGCCCTGTTCACCCTCTATGACACGGCGGCGTTGCCGAGCGTGGTGATCAACACCATAGGTCTGCTGCACGACATCAACTTCATGCCGGAGCGGCGGGTGGAGGAGGTCAACCCCAGGTGGCTGTGCGACAGCCTGCTGGCCAATGCCTGGCCGCACCTGGCTCTGGCCGCCTGCCTGAGCCGGCGCATGACGCCGGATGCCCGCCTCTGGCTCTGCACTCTCTCCGATCTGGCCGGCAGTCTCGGGGCCAACGAGACGGGCAGCCGTTACAGCTACCGGATGAGCAAGGCGGCGCTTAACATGGGGGCGAAAACGCTGGCCCACGAGTGGCGCGAACGCTTTCCCGCCGCCGGGGTGATCACCGTCCATCCCGGGCTGATGGATACCCCCATGAATCAACCCTTCCTGCATGAGCTGGCGACCGAGACCCTGCAGGATCCGGCGCTGGTGGCGCCGCGTCTGCTTGATCTTCTCAACCAGTTGTCGCCGGCCCAGTCCGGCAGCTTCCTCGACTTGCAGGGCCAGCCGCTACCCTGGTAAGCCGTCACCGGCTTCACATTCCGGAAACGGTCCGCTTGCCAAGCCAGCCATGGCTGGCTAACGTCATGCTCCAGCTTCAGGAGGGATGTCATGCGCTATATCGATTTACGAAGTGATACGGTCACCCAGCCCACGGATGCCATGCGCCAGAGCATGCTGCATGCCGAGGTGGGGGATGATGTCTACGGGGAAGATCCCGGCGTCAATGCACTGGAGGCCCGCGGGGCCGAGCTGCTGGGCAAGGAGGCCGCGCTGTTTGTCCCCTCCGGCACCATGTCCAACCTGTTGGCGGTGATGAGCCACTGTCAGCGCGGGGAGGGGGCCATCGTGGGCCAAGGGGCCCACATCTATCGTTATGAAGCTCAGGGGAGCGCCGTGCTGGGCTCGGTCGCACTGCAGGCGGTGCCCATGCAGGCTGACGGTTCGCTGGCGGTGGCCGATGTGGCCGCGGCCATCGCCCCTGACGATGCCCATTTTGTGCAGACCCGGCTGGTCTGCCTCGAAAACACCCACAATGGCAAGGTGCTGCCGCTTCACTACCTGCAGGCGATGCGCGAGTTCGTCGACGAGCGCGGGCTGCAGCTGCATCTGGACGGGGCGCGTCTGTTCAACGCCGCCGTGGCGAGCGGTCACGGGGTACACGAACTAGCCGCTCCCTTTGACAGTATCTCCATCTGCCTCTCCAAGGGGCTGGGGGCGCCGGTGGGGTCGCTGCTGGTGGGCTCTCGCGCCTTCATCGCCCGCGCCAGACGGCTGCGCAAGATGCTGGGGGGCGGCATGCGTCAGGCGGGGATCCTGGCCCAGGCCGGTCTGTTTGCCCTCGAACAGCACGTCGCCCGCCTGGCGGACGATCACCGCCGGGCCAGACGTCTGGCCGAAGGGTTGGCCGCCTTGCCCGGCATCACCCTGGACCTGGCCCAGGTGCAGACCAACATGGTCTTCCTGCAGCTGGCAAAAGAGCAGAGCGGCCCCCTGCTTGCCTTCATGAAGGAGCGGGGGATCCTCTTCTCCGGTTACGGCGAGATGCGGCTGGTGACCCATCTGCAGATAACCGATGACGACATCGACGAGGTGATCGACGCCTTCACCGAGTACCTCGGGGCCCGCTGAGCGCCTCACAACAAAACAGGGCGCCAAGGCGCCCTGTTTTCATTGTGCTGCAAAGAGTCTTCATGCCTGGCGCTGGCCGCTCATCAGCATGGCCTCGTCGGTGGCGTCGTAGATCATCACGGCGATGTGGGTCACCTGGCCGCCAAAATCGGCCAGCGGCACCAGGGTCAGGTTCTGGAACATGTGGGGCGCTGAGCCCGTGATGGGGCGGTAGTTGGAGAAGCGCAGCAGATAGGGTTTCTGTTCCCAGGTGCTAAAGGCGCGGTTGTTGAGCTTGAACACCATGTTGGCCTTGCGTTCGAACCAGGCGCGATCCACGTCGGGGAAGAGGTCGAACAGCACGCCATCGCGCACCTCGCCGGCCAGTCGGCCGCTGTGGCTCTCCATGAAGCCGTTCCACACCTGCACCCTGTACTCCTTGTCGAGTACGACCAGCCCCACGTCCAGGTTCTGGACTATGTTCATCAGCCAATGAAATTCACGGATTTCCATGGTCACTCCTAGAGCATGTGCATGATTTTGTTGTTCATGGTGGCGATGGAATCTTCGGTAAACAGCAGCAGCAGATCGCACTGCACCGCGTAATCCTGGACCCGGTAGTTGATCTCGATGGCCAGCGTGCGGCGCCAGCGACTCTTGTTGGTGTTGATGAGCTCGTTGATGGGCCTGTGCTGGCCGAGCACCACGGGGTGACCTTGGCTGAAGGGGGTATCGAGCTGGCTGGCGTAGCCGCGCAGGAAGGCGCCGATCAGCACGTTGGCGGTGTCCATCAAGAGCTCCAGCTCGGCGTTGCGATCGAGTGTGCCCTGATGGTTCATCAGCCGGGCCAGATCCTTGAAGCTGGAGTCGTGAAACAGGATCAGCGCCTCGCCGGCGATGCCAGCGCCGATGAAGCCCTGGCAGACGGCGGAGAGGGTGTCCGAGTCGGCGGCGGCCGAGAGGGCCATGTGCAGTTCGGATACCTCCAGCACGTTGACGTTGGGGATGGGCAGCACCACGAAGGCGTTGAGCAGGCGGGCCAGCAGGTCAGCGGCCTGACCCATGGAGACGTTGGCGAGCTCCTGATAGGCATCGCGCACTTCGGGGCTGATCTTGATGCCGGTATCTATGCTGCCGGCATCGACCACTGCCTGAGCTGCGGGGCTGGCGGCTTCCGGTACGGCGCTGCCCTTGGCCTGCCACAGATCATGCTGCTTCAACAGGGCGCTGAGGGTCTCCGGGGCGGCCGGTTTCTTGATGAAGTCGAGCGCCCCCAGCCCCATCACCCGCTGATAGGCTTCCGGCTGGATGTCGCCTGAGACCACGATCACCTTATTGCGCAGCCCTTCGCGCTTGAGGGTCTCCAGTACGCCGTAGCCGTCCATCTCCGGCATGGTCAGATCCAGAAAGATCAGATCCCCATGCCCCATCAGAACCTGCTCTATCCCTTCCAGCCCGTTGGCGGCGTAGTGGAGCGTCACGTCCCAGTCGGCGGGGAGGGCGCGGGCCAGCTGTTTACGGGCGAATCCTGAGTCATCACATATCAATACATTCATAGTGTTAGGCCGGCCTGGTCAACGAGGATTGCTATAAGTGTGGCCCGCCAACGGTCAGATGCAATGAGACAGGCTGGTCGCCGGTGAAAATTGGTTGTCCCACTGCAGGCTCCGGTAGCGCGCTGAATATTTTTCAACAAAATCAGCGAACATCTTAACACGCAACGGGGCAAACTGAGGCTGGCAACGCAACATGTAGAAGGGGCGGTTGCCGGTTTTCCAGTCGGGCAGCACCGCGACCAGCTGCTCATCCTGCAGGAAGGGGTGTACGTAGTGGAGCGGGGCGTTGACGATCCCCAGGTGCCGTCTGGCCGCGCGAACGGCGGCCTGGGTCTGGTTGACGGTGAGCCTGGCGGCCCGCTTGATCTGCACCGTCTGCTCCTCCCGGTCGGTCAGTTGCCAGTGCTGATGGGGCCAGCAGTAGATGAGCGCATGCTCCTCCAGCTGGCCCGGATGGGCGGGGGTGCCCATTTTCTCCAGATAGAGGGGGGAGGCAAACAGACCGTATTCGATGTGACCGAGGCAGAGCGCATTGGGCAGAGACTGGGGGAGCTCGCCGTTGAAAAACACCAGATCCCTATCGTTGTCGAACAGGTGTTGGTGATCGTTGGTCTGGGTGATGTCGAACTGCACCTCGGGGTAGCGCAGGCCAAAGTCCGCCAGCATGTCGACCAGGATGGTGTTGGAGAGGGCGATGGGGGCCGCCAGGCGGATCACGCCGTTGAGGTCGGCCTCTTTGCCCTGGATCTCGCCAGTGGCCTGCTCGATTTCACCGAGCGGGGTGCACAGGCGCTCGTAGTAGCGCAGTCCTTCATCAGTCAGGCGGAGTTTGCGGGTGGATCTGTGTAGCAAGGAGCAGCCGAGCTGCTCTTCCAGCTGAGAAATACGTCGACTGATGGTGCCGGTGGGCATGCCCAGTGCGGCGGCCGCGTGGGAGAAGCCTCCCTCTTGTACCACCTTGACGAACAGATAGAACTCTTCGATGTACTTCATAAGCGGTGTTCTGGGTGTAACAAGGCAGTGACCTTAAGAAGTGCGGCCAGCCTTGGCAAGCTCAATCCGGCGTTTAATTGATCTGGATTAGATTCGACTCCCGCTGATACTGGTGCAAAAGTCGGACAAATTCGGCCGGATCCCGGTCCAGGCTGTTGTCCGACACCAGCAGATCGTAGCCGAGCAGATCACGCAGCCGGGTCATGCGGTTGGCCAGCATGGCGATCACCCCCTCATAGCGTTGACCGGAGGGGGAGCGAAAGTGACTCTCTTCCAGCAAGCCTTCCCCCTGAAAGGGGTCGCCGCAGCCCCCGCCGATGCATTCGGGTTGCTCACTGCGCAGTGCCTGCAACAGGACGCCACGCTGCTCGGTCAGCAGACGCACGGCCAATCTGGGTGTGATCAATGTCAAAAAATCGTCGTAATCTTTGATCTTCAAACCTATGTAGGGCAGGGGGACCAGATCCCAGCCCAAATGAATGCGTGGCTGGTCGATTCGCTGAATATTTCTCCATTTCAGGATCCAACCGCCGTATTTGTGGTGATATTGCAGACAATCGTGACAGAGCGACAGGCTGAAATGGGGCTCGACCAGCTTCAATGAGCCGATAAAGATCATCATCAGACCCGCCAACAGGCCGGAGACCGGGGGGATTAGTGGTTGTTCACCGAGTAAAAAAAGTATAAAAATCATAGCAATGCTTACTATGATGCCCAACAATACCAACGTGAGTCCGTTTTTCCTGACCATGGGTTTCACATGTAGCGTTTTCATATGAAGTCAGCCCCTTGCGCATGCTTGTTTCCATTATGGGCTGGATCCGATTTTGTACCAGCATCGGTTGCCCGGGAGGGCTCTCCGCCGCTGGGTTTCCCAGTGATCACATACCATGAATCACCATATTAGATGAATACGCTAGACGAACGGTTATTGAACGGGATGGATGTGTTGCATACCCCAATCTGGGTGTATGACATCCGGCATCACCATATCTATTGGGCCAATCGCGCCGCTTTGAATGTGTGGGAGGCCAGCTCGCTGGACGAACTGCAGTCGCGCGATTTCTCGGCCGACATGGCACAGGCCATCGATCTGCTGTTGCAGCGCTACCTCGGGGACTTTCAGCAGGGGCGCAGCTACAGCGAGTGGTGGACCCTCTCCCCAAAGGGGGTAAAGAAACAGGTTTATTTGCGCCTCTCCGGTATCCAGTTGGCGGGGCGGCTGATGATGATGACCGAGGCGGTCATCGATGCCGACACCCTCTATCAGGAGTCCTCCCTCGCCACCGGCGATACCCTGGCTTGCCTGTTTGACAACCTGGGGCGGCTCGAGAGCGGCAATCACCACTTCGAGATGTGCTTCGGTGATGAGGTACATCACCTCTCCCAGCTCTTCTCCGGCAATGACGACGCCTTCTATCAGAAGCTCTCCCGGCTCGATGAGGTGGTGGCCGAGGGGGAGTGCCGCACCCTCAAGGGGATGCGCTGGTTTCAGTACCAGTTTCGTCACATCCAGCAGGGGGCCCAGATCCTGCTCACCATGCGTGATATCACCGACCGCAAGCTGGAGGAGCTGGAACATCGCCACCTGGCCTGGCACGACTCGCTGACCGGGCTGCTCAATCGCTATGGCTTGATGAAATCGCTGGAAGCCTATTGCGGGCTGGGCGGGCGCTTCGCCCTGGTGTTCATGGACCTGGACAACTTCAAGCTGGTCAACGACAACTACGGCCACAAGGCCGGTGACCGGCTGCTGGAGCGGGTCGCCGGGCGGCTCAAGCAGATCTGTCCGCGCGATGTGGAGCTGGCCCGGCTCGGTGGCGACGAATTTACCGCGCTGGTGCCGCTCAGCCACTCCAGCGATCGGGCGCAGGAAGTGGCCGACCTCATGCTCTCCCAGATGACCAAGCCGTTGCAGCTGAGCGGAGTGCCCGAGGTGACCATCGGCGGCAGCATCGGCATCGCCATCTATCCGGATGATGCGGATGACGGCGACAATCTCATCACCCGCGCCGACATGGCCATGTATCAGGCCAAGCAGATGGGGCGGCTGCGCTGGCAGCGTTTCACCCCCAGCATGCAGCAGACCTTGCATCGCAAGCTGACCCTGAAGCAGTTCCTGGCCAAGGCCATCGGGCGGGGGGAGCTGAGCCTCTGCTACCAGCCCCAGGTGGATGTGGCAAAAGGCAGGTTGCTCGGGTACGAGGCGCTGCTGCGCTGGCACAATCCCGTATTGGGCCATGTCTCGCCGGTGGAATTCATCCCGCTGGCGGAAGAGATGGGGCTCATTCGCGAGATAGGTGGCTGGGTGTTGTCGACGGCGCTGGCCCAGATGGCCCACTGGCAGAAGGAGTGGCGGGTGAGCGTGCCGGTGTCGGTCAATCTCTCCGGCTTTCAGCTCTCGTCCTCCCTGCCGGAGCTGGTGGCCCAGCAGCTCAAGGAGTTTGGCGTGGATGCCGGCCTGCTCACGCTGGAGCTGACCGAGACGGTATTGATGCTGGACATGAAGGGGTGCATCGAGATCCTCGATGGCCTGAGCGAGCAAGGGATCAAGATTGCCATCGACGATTTCGGTACCGGCTACTCGTCGCTGGCCTATCTCAACCGGCTGCCCATCGACACCATCAAGCTGGATCGCTCCTTCGTGGTGGGGCTCAACCTGCCGGTGATCCGGGCCACCGTCGCCATGGCCACCAGCCTGGGCCTTGGCATCATGGCCGAAGGGGTGGAGGACGAACACGAACTGGCCGCCCTGCGCACCCAGGGCTGCCACGTGTTTCAGGGATTCTTGTTCAGCAAGCCGATGTCGGTGGCGCAGGTGGAAGAGAGCGGCTTCGTGGTCAGCTGCAAGGCGGGCAACTATCCGCTGGCCGGTTAGCCGGTCGTGCTGTGACGCGAGCGCGGGGGGCCTTGGGCCCCCCGCTGTTTTTGGGTAGAGTGTGGGCTTCTTCATATGGAGGCAACATGAACCCGACTCTCGACCTTATTCTTGCCCATCGCTCCATTCGTCAATTCACCGCCGACCCCATCAGCGAGGCCCAGCTCGACCAGATCCTGAGTGCGGCACAGGCCGCCTCCAGCTCCAGCTTTCTGCAGGCCAACAGCATCATCCGGGTGACCGACAAGGCCCTGCGCAGCCAGCTTGCCGAACTGGCGGGGCATCAAGCCTATGTAGCCCAGGCGGCCGAGTTCCTGCTCTTTTGCGCCGATTATCATCGCCACTGCGAGGTGGTACCGGATGCCCAGACCGGCTTTGTCGAGCAGTTGCTGATCGGCGCCATCGACGGCGCTCTGATGGCCCAGAATGCCCTGCTGGCAGCCCAATCCATGGGGCTTGGCGGTGTCTACATCGGCGGGATCCGCAACAACCCGGCTGCGGTGAGCGAGGCGGTGGGTCTGCCGCATCAGGTGATCCCGCTGTTCGGGCTCTGTCTCGGCCATCCGGCTCAGGCGCCTGAGCAAAAACCCCGCTTGCCCCGCGCTCTGGTGGTGCATGAAAATCGCTATCAGGCCGAACTGGATCGGGAGCTGCTTGCCAGCTATGACCGGCAGATCGAGGCTTATTACCAGTCCCGCAGCAGCAACAACAAGCAGCAGAGCTGGAGCGGCCAGATCCGGGGCATTCTTGGCAAGGAGGCGCGGCCCTTCATGCAGGATTTCCTGCGATCCCGGGGCTTCAGCCTCAAGTAATGAGCCCGATGGGCGATACTAAGGGTTAATGGCGGTGTCGCCAGCGCCGCGTGATCCCGGTTTTCCCCCGTGTTTGTGCCCACCTTGCGGCACAAATCGGGGGCAAGCCTTGCGGTGCGGACTACCTTAACTAGGTAAGCTGTTGTAGGATCACGCAATTGAATTGGGACAGGAGTTTGGACTTCCTATGATTTTAACCTTGGTATTGCTGTCTATTGGCGCACTCCTGTTTCTGGTCATCGCCTATAACGTGATGCAGCAATATAAGCAGAAGGCAGAGGCCGACAAGCGTCACGCCATCGCTCGCTACAAGTCGGTGGTGGATGAAACCGAAGAGATGCTGCTCAACGTCAACCTGGTGCCCTTCTCCAAGAACATAGTGCTGCTGTTGCAGCACCGGATCCTTGATGCCTATCGTGCCATTGCCCTGGTGATGCCCAATGCCCAGATCAAGCAGCGCATTGTCGACGTGCAGACCCAGATCAAGAACGTGCAGGAGAACTACAGCAGCCAGGATGAGGGGCATTTCAAGACCCCCGAATCGGATCGTCAGGCCATCCAGATGTTGCAGCTGGTCAAGAAGATGCGGGCCGTGCTGCGGGTCGAACACAACAAGGGCAAGATAGATCCGCAGGGCTTTGCCCAGGAGGATCGCCGCCTCGAGCTGATGCAGCTCAAGGTCAACATCGCCAACCTGGTGAAGCGAGCCATGGATGCCCAGATCCAGGGGCAATACGGCACCTGTCGCCAGCTCTACACCAAGGGGCTCTCCGCCCTGGCCAGCGTCGCGGATAAAGATCCCTACCTGATGGCGCGGGAAGAGGACATGCGCCAGGGGCTGGCCGGCCTCGATGCCCATCTGCAGGAGCACAGCGAGAAAGAGCTGCAAAGCATCAAGGACAAAGAGGCGGACGAACTGGACGTCTTGTTCCAACCCAAGAAGAAATGGTGATCATGTCACATCCACTCGATACCACACTGGGGCCGATGGCCCCATTTGTTTGCCAGCTGTTGACCGAGCTGGACGCACTTGCCGTCCATCCCGCCGCCATCGAGGTCGACCACCTCTGCTATCGGGCCGCCACCCTGGTGGAGTACCAGACCCTGAAGGGGCTGCTGGCAACCCATGGCGACTTGCTGGTGGAGGGGATGATCGGCGGACGGCCCATCGCCACCTATCGCCTGCATCAACCAGTGCCCCATGCCCACGGCAGCGTGCCCTGCATCGAGCTGGCGGCGCCCAAACCCGGTCGCAGCCATCAGGCCGGGCTGGAACATATCGAGCTGGTGGTGCCTTCGCTGGATGCCTTGCTGGCAGCCCATCCCGAGGTGGCCTTCAAGACCGGCAACCTGAATGATGAACGCAATCCCGATGTGGCGGTGATGCTGGCCTCTGGGCAGATCAAATTCCATCTGCGCACCTTGGCCGAGGTGATCGAGGAAGAGGGGGCGAGTGGCGCCGTGGTGCCGGTGCCTGCCGGCTACTACGACCAGGCTTGATGAGACGGGGCCGCTTGACTGGCCCCGTCTGATATCAGGAATAACATCAGGGATGACAGATGCGGGGGCGGGCGGGGCGTCCCTTCAAATGGCCGAGCCAGAGGCTCAACCCCGCCGTGATGACCAATATCAGCTCGATGCCGAGCACCAATCCCCCGAGTCCCCCCTGCTCCCAGAAGGGGTGCAGATAAAGTCCACCCAGACTGGCCCCCAGATAGTAACCCACCAGATAGAGCGATGAGGCAAGCGCCCGGTTGTGCTCCACGTGCTGGCCGACCCAGGCGCTGGCACAGGCGTGGGCAAGGAAAAAGCCGAAACTCGAGATGAGCAGGCCTGAGAGGATGGCGCCGAGCGAGCCGCACAGCAGCAGGGCACTGCCGAGCGCCATCAGGGCTATGCCGACCAGCAGCAGACGCTGAGCCCCCCAGCGATGGGCGCAGCGCCCGCTGAGGGAGGAGGCCACCGTCCCCGACAGATAGGTCAGAAACAGCATGCCGAGCCACTGGGTCGGTAAGGAGAAGGGGGGGCTGGCCAGCAGGAAGGTGAGGTAGCTGAATTGGTTCAGAAACACCATGAAGTTGAGGCCGCCGATGAGGTAGGCCCCCACCAGCAGCGGATTGCCGAGGTGGCTGGTGATGGCCTGGCGAAACTGGCCCGGCTTGGCGATGACGGGCACGAAGCGGGTCTGGGCCGGTAGCAGCCAGATGACGAGGGGCAGCAGCGCCAGGCTGATGAGGCCGATGCCGAGAAAGGTGTGCTGCCAGTCGCCGAACCAGCCGGCCAGCAGACCGCCGACCACCCGGCCGGCGATGCCTCCCAGCGAGTTGGCGGCGATGTAGACCCCGACGGCGGAGAGCAGGGCCCGCTTGCTGAACTCTTCCCCCATGTAGGCGATGGCGGTGGCAGGCAGCCCCGCCAGCAGCACTCCCTGCAGGATCCGCAGCAGCAGCAGCTGTTCAAACTGGCTGACCAGGCTAATGAGCAGGGAGATCAGAATGGCGCCGGCCAGGCTCCACAACATGATCCGGCGCCGGCCGAAGCGATCCGCCAGCCGGGCGCAGACGAGCAGCGAGACGGCGAGCCCTGCGGTGCAGCCGGCCAGGGTCCAGCCGGCCGACAGCGAGCTGACGGAAAATACCTCGGCCAGCAGCGGCAGCAGGGGGTGGGTTTGATAGAGATTGAGAAACACCAGGAAGGAACCCAGGCTGAGGGCCAGGGTGGCGCGGATCCATTCACGACTACCGACTTCGATCATATGCAATTGTCCTGACAGCTTTGTTGCAGGTTAGTGCGCGCCAGAACATAAATATAATATATTTAAGTTATCCATCTGATAAACCAAATTGATATGGACCTCAAACAGCTCACCTATCTGCTGGCGGTGCGGGATGCCGGCTCCTTTACCAAGGCGGCCAACGGGTTGCACGTGGCACAGCCCGCCATCAGCATGGCCATAGCCAAGCTGGAGCAGCAGCTCGAGCTGCGCCTGTTCGACCGTCAGGATCGCAACGTGCGGCTCACCCCGGAAGGGGAGGTGCTCTGCCGCCATGCCGAGCGCCTGCTGCGTCAGATGCACCAGGCCGAGGCCGAGATGGCCGAACTCAAGGGACTGGAGCGCGGAGAAGTACGCATCGGCATCCCCTACATGATGGGCTCCTATTACTTCCCGCCGATCCTGATGGCTTTCAAGCACCGCTACCCCGGCCTCAAGATCCGGGTGGAGGAGGCGGGTACCCGCGAGCTGTTGAGCCGGATGGTGGACGGTTCGCTGGATCTCGCCATCCTCATCACCAGCGATCTGCCGCCGGCGCTGGAAGGGGCCCAGCTGCTGCGTGAAGAGATGCTGATGGTGGTGGGGGAGGAGCATCCGTTGCGTCAGGCCAGGAGTGTGTCGCTGAGCGAGTTCTTCAGCCAGGAGCTGGCGATGTTTCGCCGCGGTTTCTATCACCGCGAGCACATGGAAGCGCTGGCTCAGGGGCTGGGCTGCGAGCCCGACATCGCCTTTGAGAGCAACCTCATCCCGCTGCTCAAGGCGGTGGTGAAGCAGGGCTTTGCGGTGACCACCTTCTTGCGGATGGCGCTGGACGAAGAGCCGGACCTGACCGGGATCCCGTTCGTACCCCCGATCTTTCTCGATCTCTGCGTGGCGTGGCGGCGGGGGGATCCGCTCTCCATGGCCAACCGGGCCTTGCGGGATTTTCTGCTGGCGCAGGCACAGCCATAAATGGCCAAGAAGGAAAGGCTATCAGGCAAAAGTTTGTTAGTATTAGTTCAAGTCGCCTTTAGAGCCTAACATCATGAAACTCCAACAATTGCGTTATATCGTTGAGGTTGCCAACCACAGACTGAACGTGTCGGCAACGGCAGAGAGTCTCTACACCTCTCAGCCAGGGATCAGCAAGCAGGTGCGCATGCTGGAAGATGAGCTGGGGATCCAGATTTTCGAGCGCAGCGGCAAACACCTGACCCAGATCACCCCGGCTGGACGGGACGTGATCAAGATTGCCAACGAGATCCTGGGTAAGGTGGAGAGCATCAAGTCGGTGGCGAGTCAGCACACTCATCCCGAACAGGGCACGCTCCATATCGCGACGACCCACACCCAGGCCCGTTATGCACTGCCTGACGTGATAAAAGGCTTCATCAAGCGCTTTCCCAAGGTCTCCCTGCACATGCATCAGGGCACGCCGACCCAGATCAGCGAAGCCGTGGTCAAGGGGCAGGCCGACTTTGCCATCGCCACCGAGGCGCTGCACCTGTACGAAGATCTCATCATGCTGCCCTGTTATCACTGGAACCGCAGCGTGATCGTCCCCAAGGGCCACCCGCTGACCCAGGTCGGCAAGCTCTCCATTGCCGACATCGCCCGCTTCCCGTTGGTGACCTATGTGTTCGGCTTTACCGGCCGCTCCGAGCTCGATACTGCCTTCAACCGGGCCGGTTTCGAGCCCAACATCGTCTTCACCGCCACCGATGCGGACGTGATCAAGACCTATGTCCGGCTGGGGGTGGGGATCGGCGTGATGGCGACCATGGCGCTGGATCCCCAGGTCGATACCGATCTGGTGGCCCTCGATGCCAGCCACCTGTTTGCCCACAGCACCACCAAGATCGGCTTTCGCAAGGGCTCCTTCCTGCGTACCTACATGTATGACTTCATGACCCGTTTTGCCCCGCATCTGACCCGGGACGTGGTGGAGCGTGCCATTGCCCTGCGCTCCAGCGATGACGTGGATGCCATGTTTGCCGATATCGAGCTGCCCATCCGCTAGCGCCGCGGCGATACGAGAGCAACAAAAAACGCCTCCCGATGGGAGGCGTTTTTCATGGCAACGAGCGGCGAGGCGGGATCACTTCTTGAACATGTGATCCAGCTTGTTGGCCTTGGTCGAGAGGTAGAACTCGTTGTGGGGATTGCGCCCTTCCTGCAGGGGCACCCGCTCCGCCACCGGAATACCGAAGGATTCCATCGCCTTCATCTTGCGCGGGTTGTTGGTCATCAGCTTGAGGGATTTCACCTCCAGCTGCTTGAGCATGTCAGCGCAGATGGTGTAGTCGCGCATGTCGGCGGCAAAGCCGAGCGCCACGTTGGCTTCAACGGTGTCGGCGCCCTGATCCTGTAGATGATAGGCCCTGATCTTGTTGAGCAGACCGATGCCGCGTCCTTCCTGACGCACGTACAACAAGACGCCACGGCCCGCCTTGGCGATGTTTTCCAGTGCGGCCTGCAGCTGGAAGCCGCAGTCGCAACGCAGACTGAACAGGGCATCGCCGGTCAGGCACTCGGAGTGAATTCGGCCCAGCACCGGCTCATCACCCGTGATATCGCCCATCACCAGCGCGGCGTGATCCTTGCCGGTGCCGGTTTCCTGAAAGCCGACCAGCGTGAAGGTGCCCCAGGGGGTTGGCAACTTGGATTTGGCCACGAGGGTAACGCTGCTCATAGG
The DNA here is from genome assembly GCF_019047325.1 of Aeromonas sp. FDAARGOS 1403. NCBI lineage: Bacteria > Pseudomonadati > Pseudomonadota > Gammaproteobacteria > Aeromonadales > Aeromonadaceae > Aeromonas > Aeromonas sp. FDAARGOS 1403. The sequence continues at coordinate 2,920,003 of NZ_CP077249.1, forward strand.
TTGCTCCTTACTACAGCTGCTTAAAAAAGGGCGGCCAGTTTAGCGCGCCTTGTCCGGAACAACCATAAGAACAAAACCTTGCACTGTTTAATGGCTTGCCCCGTTGTACACAAAGAGGACAGTTGCGACCGGTTTTGCGCAATTGTGTGTGCTGGCGACTGCCAGGTTCGGCACATTTGGGTATAATCGGCGCCCATTACCCCATCCCTCCCGGGATGTGTGCAACAAGTGTGCAGGAGAGACGTTATGCCGCAGATGGCCCCCGTGATGACAATTGATGGCCCAAGTGGTGCCGGCAAGGGCACCCTGTGCCAGTTGCTGGCGGAAAAACTGGGTTGGCACCTGCTCGACTCCGGCGCCATCTACCGGGTGCTGGCCCTGGCGGCCTTGCATCACGATGTCGAGCTCGATTCCGAAGCCGCGCTGGTCCCCCTGGCCGCCAATCTGGACGTGCAGTTCCAGGTCGATGCCGAGCAGGTGAAGGTCGTGCTGGAAGGGGAGGATGTTTCCCGTACCATTCGTACCGAGGAAGTGGGCAATGCCGCGAGCAAGATTGCCGCCTTCCCGCGGGTGCGCGAAGCTCTGCTGCGCCGTCAGCGCGCTTTTCGCCAGGCCCCCGGCCTCATCGCCGACGGCCGCGACATGGGCACCGTGGTTTTCCCCGAGGCGGAAGTGAAGATTTTCCTCGACGCCAGCGCCGAAGAACGGGCGGCTCGCCGCTATAAGCAGTTGCAAGATAAGGGCTTTGATGTTAACTTTGAGCGTCTTTTAACCGAGATTCGGGAGCGTGACGATCGCGACAGAAATCGCGCCGTTGCCCCCCTGAAACCGGCAGAAGATGCTCTCGTGGTGGATTCAACCGCCATGTCCATAGACGAAGTGCTGACAACGGTGCTCGCCTATGCGGAGCAACAACTCGGCGATGCCAGCGCAAGCTGACATCCGGTCGTCTGCACCATGGATGGCGCAGATTATTTAAAACAACCCCGCTTGTGCTGGATGACAAGTGGATGTTTCATTTGTGACATAAACAATGATCGAATCTTTTGCTCAACTCTTTGAAGAGTCCCTGAATGCCGTTGAAACCCGTCAAGGTTCCATCGTCAAGGGTACTGTCGTTGCTATCGAAAATGGTTTCGTACTGGTTGACGCCGGTCTGAAATCCGAGTCCGCTATCCCGGCTGAAGAATTCAAGAACGCCATGGGCGAGCTGGAAATCAACGTAGGCGACTCCGTTGACGTGGCTCTGGACTCTATCGAAGATGGTTTCGGCGAAACCAAGCTGTCCCGCGAAAAAGCCAAGCGCCACGAAGCCTGGCTGCAGCTTGAAAAAGCTTACGAAGAGCAAGCTACCGTTATCGGTATCATCAACGGCAAGGTCAAGGGTGGTTTCACCGTTGAACTGAACGGCATCCGTGCCTTCCTGCCGGGTTCTCTGGTTGACGTGCGTCCGATCCGTGACACCGCTCACCTGGAAAATAAAGAACTCGAGTTCAAAGTCATCAAGCTGGACCAGAAGCGCAACAACGTTGTTGTTTCCCGTCGTGCCGTGATCGAGACCGAGAACACCTCCGAGCGCGAAAGCCTGCTGGCTAACCTGCAAGAAGGTCAAGAAGTTAAGGGTATCGTCAAGAACCTGACCGACTACGGTGCATTCGTAGATCTGGGCGGTGTTGACGGCCTGCTGCACATCACCGACATGGCGTGGAAGCGCGTTAAGCATCCTTCCGAAATCGTCAACGTTGGCGACGAGATCGCAGTCAAGGTTCTGAAGTTCGACCGCGAGCGTACCCGTGTATCCCTGGGTCTGAAGCAGCTGGGCGAAGATCCCTGGGTTGCTATCGCCAAGCGTTACCCGGAGACCACCCGTCTGTCTGGCCGCGTGACCAACCTGACCGATTACGGCTGCTTCGTTGAAATCGAAGAGGGCGTTGAAGGCCTGGTACACGTATCCGAGATGGATTGGACCAACAAGAACATCCACCCGTCCAAGGTTGTTAACGTTGGCGACGTGGTTGACGTGATGGTTCTGGACATCGACGAAGAGCGTCGTCGTATCTCCCTGGGTCTGAAGCAGTGCAAATCCAACCCGTGGCAGCTGTTTGCCGAAACCCACGCCAAGGGCGACCGTGTTTCCGGCAAGATCAAGTCCATCACTGACTTCGGTATCTTCATCGGTCTGGATGGCGGCATCGACGGCCTGGTTCACCTGTCTGACATCTCCTGGAACAACCAGGGTGAAGAAGCAGTTCGTGAATTCAAGAAAGGCGACGAAATCGAAGCCGTTGTTCTGCAAGTTGACCCGGAGCGTGAGCGCATCTCCCTGGGCGTCAAGCAGATCGAAGAAGACCCGTTCAATAAGTACCTGTCTGACAACAAGAAAGGTGCTATTGTGAAGGGTAAGGTTACCGAGGTTGATGCCAAGGGTGCCGTGATCGAACTGGCTGACGGCGTAGAAGGCTACCTGCGTGCCTCCGACGCTGCTCGTGACCGCGTAGAAGATGCCACTCTGGTGCTGTCTGTTGGTGACGAAGTTGAAGCTAAATTCATGGGCGTTGATCGCAAGAACCGCACCGTGAGCCTGTCTGTCCGCGCCAAGGACGAGGCTGACGAGCGTGTTGCCATCGACAACCTGAACCAACAAGAAGAAGTTGTGTTCAGCAATGCCATGGCTGAAGCGTTCAAAGCCGCCAAGGGTGAATAATCCTTGATGCAAGAAAAGGGCGGCGTGTCACGCCGCCCTTTTTTATCTTGGCGTAATGAATATTGCATGTGATCGGGGAAGGAGATTTAACGTTATGACCAAATCAGATCTCATCGAACAATTGGCTGCCAGCCGCATGCATATGCCGGCCAAAGATGTCGAAGCCGCCATCAAGGAGATCCTTGAGCAAATGGCGTCGACTTTGCAAAACGGCGACCGGATTGAAATCCGCGGATTTGGAAGTTTTTCACTGCACTATCGTGCACCCCGTGTGGGCCGCAACCCCAAGACCGGGGACAAGGTTGAATTGACCGGGAAATATGTTCCGCATTTCAAGCCCGGCAAAGAGTTACGCGAGCGCGTGAACATCATCGAATAATGCAGAAAATGGCATACCTGGGTATGCCTTTTTTGTTTTTACGGTTTCTATTGTGGCAATTGTCCGGTTTTGCCAAGTCTTTTCCCATTCGCTCTAGAGTCTGCCGGTGATTTTAAGGATAATCAGCCTCTCATTAGCTACTGACAGGGAGCTCCTATGAAGCGTATCTTGGCCCTCATTCCACTGGTGCTGGTGTTTATCCTGACGCTGGCTATCGGTTCGCAAAATGGCCAGCTGGTGCAGTTCAATTATCTGATTGCCCAAGGGGAGTTCTCGCTCTCCATGTTGCTGGGATTCTTCTTTGGTGGTGGCTTCCTGCTGGGCTGGCTGGTCTTCGGTCTGCTGTTCTTGCGCCTCAAGATGCAAAACCGCACCCTCAATCGCACCATGCGCCGTCAATCCCGTGAATTGGAGCTGGCCCGAACGGCTGCCAAGGAATAATGTCCCTCGATGCTTGAACTGCTTTTCCTGCTGTTGCCCATTGCCGCCGGCTACGGCTGGTATATGGGGCGCAGGAGTGTTCGCCAGGACACCCAGAAACAGAGTAACCAGTTTTCCCGCCAGTACGTGGCGGGTCTCAATTATTTGCTGTCCGACGAATCCGACAAGGCGGTGGATCTCTTTATCCAGCTGCTGGAAGTGGACAGCGAGACCATCGAAACCCACCTCTCCCTCGGCAACCTGTTCCGTCAACGGGGTGAGGTAGACCGAGCCATCAAGATCCACCAGAACCTCATTACCCGCCAGCTCACCATGGAGCAGCGTCAGCTCGCCCTGCAGGAGCTGGCGAGGGACTTCCTCGCCGCCGGCCTGCTCGATCGGGCCGAGAAGCTGTGGCTCGAGCTCACCGAGGACGGGGACTATGAGGAGACCGCGCTGGCCCAGTTGCAGCTCATCTACCAGCAGTTGCGTGATTGGGAGAAGGCGATCGCGGTGAGCGAGCGGTTGCAAAAATTCCAGGGCAAGAAGCTGGCTCCCACCATCGCCCATTACCAGTGCGAGCTGGCCGACATGGCCCTGCGCGAAGAGAATCGCAAGCAGGCCCAGCTGCGTTTTCGCAAGGCCCTGACCGCCGATGGCAACTGTGTGCGTGCCTCGCTCGGCCTCGGCTGGCTGGCCAAGGGGGAGGGCGATCCGCGCCAGGCGGCCCGCGAGTTTGAGCGGGTGCTGACCCAGGACATCGATTTCGCGAGCGAAGTGCTGGAACCCCTGTGCGAGAGCCTGGAGCTGTGCGGCGAGGAGGCGCGTATCCCCGAGCTGCTCGGCCAGGCCCAGGAGGCGCGGGCCGGCTTCCCGGTCACCTTGCGGCTGGCCGATTATGTGGAGCGCCACAACGGGCGCGAGGCAGCTTCCGAGCTGGTGCTGCGCCAGCTGCGGCGCACGCCGTCGCTACGCGGCTTCCAGCACCTGATGGCGCTGCAGTTGCGTGGTGCCGAAGAGGGGCAGGCCAAGGAGAGCCTGACCATGCTCAAGGCGCTGGTCGACGAGCAGATCAAGATCAAATCCACCCACAAGTGCCGGCAGTGCGGGTTTGCCACCCACTCCCTGTTCTGGCAGTGCCCCTCCTGCCGCCAGTGGGGAGCCATCAAGCCGATCCGCGGTCTGGACGGGGAGTAAGAGCCACAACAATGTCATCAACCAGGCCCCTGTGGCCTGGTTTTTTCAGGCCGGGCCGGACTCGCTCCGGGCGGCGAATAACCATCGATAGGAAGTGAGATGCTAGATCCCAAAGTACTGGTTGCGCTGGATTATCAGCACGAGGCCGATGCCTTCGCCTTCATTGAACGTATCTCCCCGGCCCAGTGCCGTCTCAAGGTAGGCAAGGAGATGTTTACCCTGTTTGGCCCCCAGTTCGTGCGTCAGCTGGTTGCCAAGGGGTTCGATGTCTTTCTGGATCTGAAGTTTCACGACATTCCCAACACCGTCGCCAAGGCAGTCGCCGCCAGTGCCGAACTCGGCGTCTGGATGGTGAACGTGCACGCCAGCGGTGGCGAGCGGATGATGCGGGCCGCCAAGGAGGCGCTGCTGCCTTATGGCGACAAGGCGCCGCTGCTGATCGGGGTGACCGTGCTGACCAGCATGGAGCAGTCCGACATGGCGCCGCTGGGCCTTGATGTGACGCCGGCCGAGCAGGTGATCCGGCTGGCCAAATTGACCAAAGACGCGGGGCTGGACGGGGTGGTCTGCTCCGCCAACGAAGCACACGAGCTCAAGGCACTGCTCGGTGACGAATTCAAGTTGGTGACGCCGGGGATCCGTCCCACCGGCTCGGCTGCCGGGGATCAGCGCCGGGTCATGACGCCGCTGGCGGCGGTGGAGGCGGGTGCCGACTATCTGGTGATTGGTCGCCCCATCACCCAGGCGGCCGATCCTGCCGCCATGCTGGCCGGCATCAACGCGGAGCTTGCGAGCCGCTCATAAAAAGAATGCCGGCCCGATGGGGCCGGCATTGTATCCGGTGTTGGCTCACTCTTTGACGGCGTGGGGGCGCAGGGTGACCGGCAGCAGGCCGAGCAACAGGCCGGCGCCCGAACCAATCAGATGTGATTCAATGTGTACCCTGGCCCCGATGAGGGCGGACACCGGACTTTCCCCCGCACTGTAGAAATCCACCCCAAGCTTGATCGCTACCCCTGCCAGCATCAACCAGCCGGAGTGGCGGCGATAGCGAATATCCTGCAGCGCGCCCCACACGAACAGGCCGTGCAGCGCTCCCGATAGCCCCATGTACCACTGGGTCTGCGGACACCACCACCAGATGCCGAGCCCGACGGCGCTCCCCAGCAGCAGCAGCAGCAGCGGCAGGCGACAGCCTGTCAGGTATTCGCGAAACAGGCTGTAGAGCACGCACAGCCCGCTTAGGTTGAGCAGTAGGTGCCACAGATTGGTGTGGGCCAGATTGCCTGTTATGATGCGCCACCCTTCACCCTGGGCTATCAGGGTGCGATCGAAGGAGAGCTGGTGATTCGGCACGGTGAAAAAGAGCAGCAAACTGGCGAGTGAAAGCGTGATGACCCAGAGCAATCCTGATTTTTCTGACAACATGAAACAGTCCGACGACAACAAGAGTCGATACTGTACACGTTGCACCAGAGCCCTCAAAGCCTGTCTGTGCGATTATATTCGACCGGTTTCACCCCATGCGCCCCTGCACATCCTGCAGCATCCGGGGGAGGTGGGTCATCCCAAGGGGACTGCCGTCCTTTTGGCCGCCTCGCTGGCGCAGGCCCGTCTGCATGTGGGTGAACAGGTAGCCGACGTCCCCGAGCTGGCGGCCTTGTTGGCCGATCCCGCGCTGCAGTGTTATCTGCTGTGGCCGGATGAGGAGGCCATCTCTCTTGCCGAGGTGCGAGAGCGGGAGACGGCCGAGCCGGCTCGCCGAGCCTGTTTTCTGCTGCTCGATGGCACCTGGCGTAAGGCCTACCGGATGCTGCACAGCAACCCCGAGTTGCAGCAGTTGCCGCGAATTGGGCTGGATGCCGTCGCGGGACAGTACTCCATTCGCAAGAAGCCGTTTCCAGAGGCGCTGTCGACCCTGGAAGCGGGCTACCATCTGTTGTCCCAGTGGGAGGGCGCACCGGATCGCTTCGCCCCGCTGATGACTCTTTTTACCCATTTGAACCGGCAGTGGCATGATTTTGCCCAGGGCCGACGCAGTTGAACTGCCCAGAGGAGTGACATACGTGAAAAAAGCCGTCGTGGTATTCAGTGGTGGTCAGGACAGTACCACCTGCCTGGTCCAGGCCTTGTCCCGTTATGACGAGGTGCACGCCATCACCTTCGATTATGGCCAGCGCCATAGTGAAGAGATCGAGACGGCGCGCCGTCTGGCCAGCCGGCTCGGCATCGCCGCCCACAAGGTGATGGACGTGACCATGCTGGGGGAGCTTGCCATCTCGGCCCTGACCCGGGACGAGATCCCGGTGAGCTTCGAGCTGCAGGAGAACGGCCTGCCCAATACCTTCGTGCCGGGCCGTAACATCCTGTTCCTCACCCTGGCCGCCATCTACGCCTATCAGGTGGGCGCCGAGGCGGTGATCACCGGGGTGTGCGAGACCGATTTCTCTGGTTATCCCGATTGCCGCGACGAGTTCGTCAAGGCGCTCAATCAGGCCGTCTCGCTGGGGCTGGATCGCGCCATCCGCTTCGAGACCCCGCTGATGTGGCTCGACAAGGCCGAGACCTGGGCACTGGCGGATCACTACGGCCACCTCGATACCGTGCGCCAGCAGACGCTCACCTGCTACAACGGCATTGCCGGCGATGGCTGCGGTGCCTGTCCGGCCTGCGATCTGCGCAGCCGCGGCCTGCAGCAGTACCTGGCCGACAAGGCGGGCGTGATGGCGCGTCTGCACCAAAAAACCGGGCTCGGTGAGAAAAGCGGATGCTGAGCCTGCGTCTCGGCCATGCTTGGGGTATAATCCGCGACTTTTGCAACCAGCCGTGACCAAGATGCATTACCCAATCAACGAGATATTCCAGACCATCCAGGGGGAGGGGGTCTTCACCGGCCTGCCCGCCATTTTCGTTCGCCTGCAGGGTTGCCCGGTGGGATGCCCCTGGTGCGATACCCGCCATACCTGGGTGGTCGATCCTGCTCGTGAAGTGGGTGTGCAGGCGGTGCTCGACTGCTCCAACGAATCCGATGGCTGGAGCAAGATGAGCACGGCGCAGATCCTGGCCAGCTTCCAGCAACTTGGCTATCAGGCTCGCCACGTGGTGATCACCGGGGGCGAACCCTGTCTCTATGATCTCCAGGAGCTCTCTGCCGCCCTCATTGCGGCAGGCTATCAGGTGCAGATTGAAACCAGTGGTACCAGCGAGATCAAAACCCATGAGCGGACCTGGGTCACCGTATCCCCCAAGATCAATATGAAGGGGGGCCTGCCGGTGCTGGTCTCGGCCCTCGAGCGAGCCAACGAGATCAAGCATCCGGTAGCCACCGAGCGCCACGTGGAGGAGCTGGATGCGCTGCTGGCCACCGCTCGTCTGCGCGACGACGTGGTGATTGCACTGCAACCCATCAGCCAGAAACCCAGGGCGACCCAGCTGGCCATGGCAACCTGCATTGCCCGCAATTGGCGACTCTCCATCCAGACCCACAAATATCTGGATATCGATTGAAATGGAGTGGTTGTCCGACGAGCTGGCCTTGCTGTCTCTGGCCAACAAGATGCCGTACGGCAAATATCGGGGGCGCCGCATCATCGATATTCCGGAGCCTTATCTGGTGTGGCTGGCCCGTACCGGTTTCCCGGCCGGATCGCTTGGTCAAACGCTGGCGCTTGCCTATGAAATCAAGCTCAACGGGCTTGAATCCATGATTGTTCCCATTATTAACAGGATGTCGGTATGAGAATATATACGAGGCAGGGCGACAAGGGCATGACTCGGCTGGCCGATGGCGTGCAACTGGCCAAAGACGATATGCGGGTGGAAACCTACGGCTATATCGATGAATTAAATTCTCATATAGGTCTTCTTATTGCCGAGGTGCCCGCAGCGGAAACCGGATTATTGGCAGACCTGTTATTGCTGCAACAGGAATTGTTCGATCTTGGCGGGGAACTGGCATTTTCCAGTGACGCTCAGGAGGCCGCCATCTGGCAGGTGAATAACGAGTGGACCCTGCGACTGGAACAACAGATCGATGCCTACAGCGCCAATTTGCCGCTGCTGAGCAATTTCATTCTGCCCAGCGGCTCCCGGGCGGCGGCGCAAGCCCATGTGGTGCGCACCCTGACCCGGCGCTGCGAGCGTCTGCTGCTGACTTTGGGCCGCAGCGAACAGCTCAACCCGGCCATTTTGCCCTACATGAACCGACTGAGTGACTGGTTCTTCACCATAGCCCGCTACCTGCTGGCCTGTACCGCGACGCCCGAAGTGCTCTGGGTCAAGGCGGCAGAGCGGGGCTGACGGCAGGCCGCAGACAATAAAAAAACCTCGCAAGGCGAGGTTTTTTTATTGGGCCAATGCTGTTTTATCAGATGGCAAAGTCTTCGACGGATTTACCTTCGGCGACCGCCTTGGCAATCACGGACGGCATGCGACCCTGACCGGTCCAGGTTTTTTCCACGCCGTTGTCCATATAGCGATATTTGGCCGGGCGAGGGGCACGTTTGCTCTTGGTCGCCTTGGCCGGTTCGGCTGCGACTGTGCCAACCAGTTCAGCCGGATCAATACCGGCGGCTTTCAGCATTTCGGCATATTCATTAATTTTGCGCTGATGTTCTTCACGAGCCTGACGCTCGGCGGCTTCATCCTGCTGGCGTTCGCCGACAATCGCGGAGAGTTTTTCCAAGCCTTCTTCCAATTGTTCCAGCGTCAGCTCACGGCAAGCGGCGCGCAGGCTACGGATATTCAGCAGTACTTTCAAAAATTCGTTCATAGTGTTCACCACGCGAGCAAAAGAGTGAATTAAATAAAAATAGTTATTTTGGCTAATTTATACGGCCGTTCGGGATTAAGTCAAGCAAGTCGAATTAATAAATTCATGCCTGGAATTAAGTAATGCAATTGAATTCAGGCCCGATTCAGCAATATTGGCCAGTGGCATACTCGACTGAGTTCCAAGTAGATGAAAATAGCGACAAAATCATAATGTTTGCACCATTTGACTACCTCTTTGCCCTTTTGATCTGGCTTGCTTGGGGATTTAATCAAAAAACTTGCTATAACGTGTCGGCACGATAAAATGTGCCTCGAATACCTTTAAGTAGAGGCGCGCTGCCTATGACTACTTGTGCGGAGGGTGATGCCGATGATGCACAAGGAAAGGAGTCAGCGCCGAAGTGGCCAGGCCATCATACCGGGCTGCTGGTTCTGCATCTAATAGGTGCAGGACTGCCATAGTCATCCACTATGGAGCGCTACCTGAAGGGGCTGAGGAGTATTACCTCCCCATGGGTTTTGTTTCTTTATCCTCTCGGTAGATCTCCACCTGCTGTCTTTAGGTGCAAAGAGATCATGGACATCGTTCACTACGCCGACTCCGGTTGGTCAATCATTCCCCCTCTGCTGGCCGTCGCACTGGCGATCCTCACCCGCCGTGTGCTGCTGTCGCTGGGTGTCGGTATCGTTACCGGCAGCCTGCTGCTGAACCAGTTTTCCCCCCTCGATTCCCTGCATTACATGTTGAACACAGTGCTCAAGATCTTCTGGGTCGACGGGGCGCTCAACCGTGACAACATCAATATGCTGCTGTTCATGCTGCTGCTGGGTGGCCTCATCAGCCTGATGAGCGTCTCCGGTGCGACCCGGGCGTTTGCCGAGTGGGCCGCCAAGCGTGCCAGGACCCGCAAGGGGGCCAAGGCGCTCACCGGCATGATGGTGTTTGCCTTCTTCATCGATGACTTCTTCCACAGCCTGTCGGTGGGGGCCATCTGCCGTCCGGTCACCGACCGCTTCCAGATCTCCCGGGCCAAGCTGGCCTACTTGCTGGACTCCACCGCGGCGCCGGTCTGCGTACTGATGCCCATCTCCTCCTGGGGGGCCTACATCATCGCCCTGGTGGGCGGCATCATGACGGCTCACGGCATCACCGGGCAGAGCCCCATCTCCGCCTTCGTCGAGATGATCCCGATGAACCTCTATGCGGTGTTCACCCTCATCATGGTGCTGGTGGTGATCGCGTTTCAGCTCGACATCGGTCCGATGCGCCAGCACGAGCAGTGGGCGCTGGAAGGCAAGCTGTGGGATGAGTCCAAAGGCCGCCCCATCGGTCTGGACATGGAGAGCCCGGAGGAGAGCAACGGCGGCATGATCGACATGGTGCTGCCGATCCTGACCCTGACCGCGGCCACCGTCTACTTCATGATCGACTCCGGTGCCGCCGTGCTGGCCGCCAATGGCGAGCCGTTCAGCGTCCTTGGCTCGTTCGAGAATACCAACGTGGGTTCCTCCCTGGTCTACGGCGCCCTGTGCAGCCTGGTGGTTTCCATCGGTCTGGCCATGCGTCTGAAGCTCGGTGCCAAGAACTGGCTCAAGGCCGCGCCGCAAGGGGTGATGGCCATGCTGCCGGCCATCAACATCCTGCTGTTTGCCTGGACCATTGGCGCCGTGGTGCGCGATGTGGAGACCGGCAAGTACCTGGCCTCCCTGGCCAACGGCAATCTGCCGGTGGAAGTGCTGCCGGCCTTGGTGTTCGTGCTCTCCTGCGCCATGGCGTTTGCCACCGGCACCAGCTGGGGCACCTTCGGCATCATGCTGCCGCTGGCGGGTGACATGGCGGCGGCCAGCGATGCGGCCCTGATGTTGCCGATGCTGGCCGCCGTGCTGGCGGGGTCGGTGTTCGGGGATCACAGCTCGCCCATCTCCAGCACCAGTATTCTGTCTGCTACCGGCGCCGGTTGCCATCATATCGATCACGTGATGACCCAGTTGCCCTATGCCCTTGCCATTGCCTTTGGCGCCGCCCTCGGTTATCTGGTGATGGGACTGATGCACTCGGTGCTGGCGGGCTTCAGCGTCAGCGCCCTCTGGTTCGTCATCTTCTCCAGCTACCATTTGCGCAAGGCAAGGTCCCAGGCGGACCTGGCTGTTGCTTAAAACGTACAAGGGGCCGCAAGGCCCCTTGGTTTTGTTGGAGGCTTTGGTTAGCATGCGCCCCATAAATTCAGTTTCGGAACAGTATCATGGCTTCACTGCACTACAAGTTTGCCACCATGAATTCAGGCAAATCGACCCAGCTCATTCAGGCGCACTTCAACTATCTGGAGCGGGGCATGCATCCCTTGGCCATGACACCCGCCATCGACGACCGCTTCGGGGTCGGGGTGATCAGCGCCCGGGTGGGGTTGGAGCTGAAAGTCGAAGTGTTCAGAGAGCGCTGTGATCTGTTCGAGATGGTGAAAGCCCGTCATGCCGAGAAGCGTATCGATGTGTTCATCGTCGATGAGGCCCAGTTCCTGACCAGGGAGCAGGTCTATCAGCTGGCCCGTATCGTCGACGAGCAGGACATTCCGGTGATCGCCTACGGCCTCAAGACCGATTTTCGCGGCGAGCTGTTTCCCGGCTCCTATCATCTGCTCTGCCTGGCCGACAAGTTCGAGGAGCTGAAAAGCATCTGCTGGTGCGGCAACAAGGCGCACATGAACTCCCGGGTCAATGAAGCAGGCCAGGTGATGCGAGATGGCGAGCAGGTGGAGATCGGCGGCAACGATCGCTATGTCTCCCTGTGCCGCAAGCACTACCTGGAAGGGCGGGCTTTCAAATAACCCGCGGCTGATGGGGATAACATGAACAAGCAAGGCGCCAATCTGGCGCCTTGTTTGTTTCCGAGGGGTCAATCGATCTCGATATCGACGGGGGCGATGATGGGATCGGCCACCGGCAGGCGGTGGAACAGCTGGCGAAAGTGCTGCTGTACCCGACCGATATCCACCAGCGACATGCCGGAGGCGAAGCCAAACCAGACGTAGAGGCCGGTGAGATCGCGAAACATGGTGGGCAGATAGCGCGGAGCGTCGATAAGCCCCTCCAGGTAGTGCTGATAGAGCACCGGGATGTCGTCCAGGGTCACCTTGCCGACAAACAGCATGGGAAGGATCTCGGGGACTCCCTCCAGTACGGCGCTGCGGATGAAGTTGACCGTCTCCACATAACCCTTCACATAGGAGAGATCCTTGGTGAAGCAGGCCCCCCCCTCGACCATGCCGCCGCGAAACACCCGCTGGGTGATCTTGTAGGCGTCGTGTTCGCTGGCACCCTGGCCGACGAAATGGCGGAACACCTCGATGAAGTCGGCGCCGTGCTCCGCCATATCGATGGCCATCACCCGATCCGAGATGCGCTTGGCCCTGTCCGGAAAGGAGCTGAAAGTGAGGGTCTCTATCAGTACCGCCAGCCCCTCCTGGCAGGCGGTGATGCGCGGCGAGCCGGCACTGAGCCAGGTGGCATAGGGTTGCTGGCGCCCGTTGAGGGTAGTGCCCACATGCACCCAGCCCTCATGGACCTCCAGCACTTGCAGGTCGAGTTCGGAGAAACGGGCGTGGGAGTTGAGCTTGATGTAATCGCCGCCGGCCGCGGCATCCGAGACGATGCCATCGCTCAGCTTGACCTGCACTGTGCCGTCACTGAAGTAGTTCGACAGCTTGCCCTGCAACCTGGCCACCGCCGCTTCCCCCTCGAACTCCTTGGGGTAGGGACGCACCAGGTGGCGGGCGCCGGGCAGGGAGAAGATGTCGCACAGCCTGGCGCCCAGCTCCTTGAGGGTCTTGCGATCGCCGCGCAGGTGATCGCCGGCCGAACCGTAGAGCAGCCGGCTGTAGCGCAGAAAGTCCGGTTGCCCGCGCTGGCGCAGCATCTCGATGACCACCATGTATTGATCCACCGTCTCCTGCAGGATGCGGCCAAGATCATCCTGGGGACCGAGCCGGCGCCGGATCCTGTCCCGCAGCTCCTTGAGTTCCAGGTACTTGTTGCGGGGATCGAAGCCGAGGGGAAGGCCATCATAGAAGGCCTTGTCGACGGCTGGCAGCGTGCGCCCTCCGCTGGCCAGAAAGTCGGCCTGCAGGTGACGGGGCCACTTGATGGCATCCAGAATGCGGATGGGCTTTTGCAGGATCAAGAGTTCATCCGAGAGGGATTTCAGATGCAGACGGTACTTTTCTTGGATGGTCATTTAGCCCCCTGTGGGGCGAGTGTGGCGCTGGAATGGGCTGAGTATATGCAGGCTGCTTGCCAAAAAGAAGCGAGGGCCGTGCTTATCCGGCCAGTGCGCTTTTGGTTGCCGGAAAATTGGTTTAGACTGCGCCCCTTGATCCCAATTGTGTCGTGGAAATGATGAATATCCCCAGCTCCGAAATGATAATGCGTTGGTTGCAGCAGGCTCGTATCGAGCACTATGTCTGTGATCAGTGCCATGGTATCCACATTGTCTCCCTGCAGTCCGTCGAGGGCATCCAGGAGAGCCGGATCTTCGTTGAAGAGGAAGGGGTGCTGTTTTCATCCGAGCTGGAGGTGCGTCCCTCCGCTTTGCTGCCGCTGGTGGCCGAGCTGGGTCGCCTCAACATGCAGTACCCGTCGCTCAAGGTGTTCCTCGACATCATCGATGACAACCTGCCGCGGCTGGTGGTGGGGCATACCGTCTTTACCAAGGCGGGGCTCTCCGTCGAGCAGTTCCTGCTATTTGTCGAGAGCACCATAGCCGCGACCCATGAAGTGGTCTCCGAATGCGAGCGGTTGGGCTTCCTGAATCTGCCGGAAATCCAGGTTGCACCGGAGTCTGTGCACTGATTTGTGCGTTAAATGTGCGAACGGTTCGCCTGATGCAAAAAGCCGTTGACGCCGGCGGGGCTTTCCCCTAAATTACGCCCCGTTCCAGCGCAACGGCGCAACGAACGAAGTGCTGGCTGAGCACGTTAAACAACAGACCAAAATTTGGTGAGGTGTCCGAGTGGCTGAAGGAGCACGCCTGGAAAGTGTGTATACGGCAACGTATCGAGGGTTCGAATCCCTCCCTCACCGCCAAATTTAAAGAACCGACCTGATGGTCGGTTTTTTGCTTTGGGGGAAGAATTATCAGCTCATCTCGAAGAGGGAGGGTGAGAACCCTCGCCGGGTTTGAGCAGAGCAGCTTGCTGCGATGAACGGCCGCAGGCCGCCCCGAAGGGGTGAGCCACGCAGTGGCGAATCATCCCTCCCTCACCGCCAAATAAAACAAAAGGCCCCGTCGCAAGACGGGGCCTTTTGTTTTATTTAGTCATGAATCTCTCGGCATCATCCCCCTGGGAACGAGGGGCAGTGATTTCCCCGCCGGACATGTATCCGGGCTGCTCCGTGCTCTATAGCCCCGTTATTGGGTGCCAAGGCGTGCCATCACTCGGCGGTGCCCATCAATCTGGGTAAGCATGCCAATACCGCATCCAGGGGCTCGCTGCTTTGATGGGCACGGCACAACACGATGGCGCCCTCTATGCTGGCGATGATCCCCAGAGCACAGGCTCTGGCAGAGGCGTCGGCCTGCCCCTGTGCCATCAGGTGATCGGCAATCAGCTGTTGCCAGTGGCCAAAGACCTGGGCCACCGCCTCCTTGATTGGCTCCCCATCCTCTTCATGCTGCGCTTCGATGGCCGCTGCCACGATCGGGCACCCCGCGCGAAAGTGAGATTGCGTCAACCGCTCACGCCAGTGGGATACAAACAGACCGAGACCCTGCCAGGCATCGGCCTGCAGGCAGCGCTGCAGTTGCTCGGATGCCTGGGCGCCGGCCCAGTGTATTGCCTCCGTCACTATCTGATTCTTGCCGCTGGGAAAATGATGATACGTGGAACCCAGGGGGGCATCGGCGAACTTGCTCACTTCACGGATGCTGATCCCTCTCAAACCATGCCGTGCCAGCATGGCGGCAGCGGCCTCAATCACCCGTTGACGCCCGGTCGATGTGCACTCTTTCACGCTGCACCCTCTTGCTATGACGAGTGTCATAGTATAGCGTTCGGAGCATGACTATGACAATCGTCATACTTCAGGGAGGAATATGGCTGCTATCTCGTTTCACACCGACGATGACTATCTGATCCAGGGGCAACTGTACCCGGCAACAGGGCAGGTGCAGGGCAAGATCATCGTCGCGGGGGCTACTGGCGTGCCGCAGGGCTTCTATCGTCGCTTTGCCGAGTTCGCCAGTGAGCAAGGGTTTACCACCCTGACTTTTGACTACCGGGGCATAGGCGCGTCAAAACCCGCGTCACTCAAAGGCTTCGAGATGGATTTGCTCGATTGGGGAAGGCGCGATCTGGCCGCCGCAGTGGAAACCATGAGCGGGGACGATCTCCCCCTGTTCGTCATCGGCCATTCCTATGGTGGGCACGCCTTCGGCCTGCTCCCCAATCATCGGAAAGTCTCCGGGCTCTATGTCTTCGGCACCGGGGCCGGGTGGCACGGCTATATGCCCTTCAGCGAGCAGCTCAAGGTGCTCACCATGTGGAACACAGTGCTGCCGCTGCTGACCTGGTGGAAAGGCTATTGCGCGTGGAGCCTGCTGGGCATGGGAGAAGATTTGCCAAAAGGCGCCTTTGTACAATGGCGGTACTGGTGCCGTTTTCGTCACTATTTCTTTGACGACCCGGCGATGCGTGGCATCGAGCGTGCTTACCAAAGCGTCCAGACTCCCATTGTGGCGGCCAATGCGCTGGACGATCGCTGGGCGATGCCCGCATCACGCGACGCCTTCATGAAGCACTACAGTAATGCTCCCGTGACGCGTGTTGATCTCTTTCCTCATACTTTGGATGGAGCAATCGGCCATATGGGCTATTTTCGCAAGTCTGCCACGCCCCTGTGGCAGGCCAGCCTCGCCTGGTTCAAGTCATTGGAGGGGATTCGCTGAGTCCATGCGGATAAGGTCGTGGCACCTTGCTCCTGAATTCCCCATCAGGCAAAGGCCCCGTCGCAAGACAGGGCCTTTTGCTTATCAGGGGCCGGATTGTCACCTCGCGGTGGCCGCCCTCAGCCTGATTGCTCAGGCCAGCTTCAACATCGGCATCTGTTCGCGGCTGTCGCAATGTGCGAGATGCACCCGGCTGGTCAGGCGGGTGAGCAGCTCGTAGGGGATGGTGCCTATCTTCTCGGCTACCTGCTCCACCGGCAGTCCTTCCCCCCACAGTGTCACCTCATCCCCCACCTTGTCGCTGGCCGCCGGGCCCAGATCGACGGTGATCATGTCCATGGAGACCCGACCCACGATGGGCACCCGACGGCCATTGATCAGCATGGGGGTCCCTTCGGGAGCCATGCGCGGGTAGCCATCTCCATATCCCGCAGCCACCACGCCGAGGGTGGTGTCCCGATTCGCCACCCAGTGACCCCCATAGCCGACCGCCTCACCCTGCAGGCAGGCCCGGGTGGCGATGAGCTGGCTCTTGAGGGTCATGACCGGACGCAGGTCGTGGTCGGCGGCGAGCTGGCCGGTAAAGGGGGAGGCGCCATAGAGCATGAGGCCAGGGCGGATCCAGTCACTGCGCGAGGCCGGCCAGGCGAGGATGCCGGCGGAGTTGGCCATGGCCCGCTCGCCCGGCAGATGGGCAGAGAGGCGGTTGAACTCCTCGATCTGCAGCAAAGTGGCCTGGGTATCCTGCTCATCGGACTGGCTGAAGTGGGTCATCAGCTGGAACGGTTGCACTACGTTGTGGCAATGACTCAGCCGCTCGATAAAGGCGGGCAGCTCCTCGGCGCGCAGGCCGAGCCTGTTCATCCCGGTATCGAGCTTGAGCCACACCTTGATGGGGGCGGGCAGAGTGGCCTGTTCGAGCAGCGCCAACTGCTCCCAGGTATGCAGGGTGGTCTGCAGATCGTGTTTGGCCAGCAGCGGCAGCGCCTCGGCACTGAAGAAGCCCCCCAGCACCAGAATGGGCTTGGTGATGGCGTTGGCACGCAGCACCAGCGCCTCCTCGACCCTGGCCACGGCATAGGCATCGGCCTGGGCGAGGGCATGGGCCACCGGCAGCAACCCGTGACCATAGGCATTGGCCTTGAGTACCGCGATGATCTTGCTGTGGGGGGCGTGGCGGCGTGCCACGGCGAAATTGTGCTGGAGTGCATCCAGATCGATGCTGGCCGTAACTGTGTTCATCATGGGGTCGGGTGTCTGCTCGATGAGAAGTTGGCTGCTGGTCTCAATCCTGATCCTGTGATCCCGGTGGCTGCGACGGGCAAACGGGGGGGTCACCGAACCATGTTGTTTTATATGCTCTAAATTGTGAAAAGATGTTATCAGTTGTTTTTTGGTTGGTAAATTATGTGGCGAATGGGAATGTGAAAATGGGCAAAATACGGGATATTCCTCTGTATAAATTCGCCTGCCGACGCTTTCTCTGGCTCCCTATCGGGCAATATTTATCACTGGTTTTGCCCCTTCAAACGGGAGGGGAATCGCGCCTTTTTCGCACATTGCTGGCGGTTTTTTGCACCGGCTGCGCGAAGGCTGGGTTGCCAACCCCTGGCAAAGGTGCGGGCAGGCGCATGGCAGAGGAGAAAAGCAGGCTGCCAGATCCATGGGAGGTGTAAGGTGGCACTGCCGGATGAAGAGGGCATCCCGTCGAGCCGGTGAGTGGTGTACGCCAGCAAGAAGGCTGGTGGCCGGTTTGGTGGCGCACGTGGCCGGGGGAGGCAGATCATCCGTGGCCAGGGATGGTGAGGCATGATGTGGGTCGGTTAATTAATCAAGCGGCGAAGATCAGCCTTGAACAGCAGGGGGAGTTATTTCTTAAAAGCTGATAATAAATATCGTTCGCGCGTCCATTCCACTTGTTTACACATACTAATACAAATATAAAGATATATATTATCAACCACTTTTGGCGAGGTGAAATAGCCTATGGCTGGTAACATAAAGACCCTGTCAAATAGTGTGACAACGCTTTCATTCTGATTATTTAACATCACGAATTAACGGGTAATTTAAATGGTGTTAATTCTTTAAAATTCAAAAATACCCCCTAGTGGGTATTTTTATCTCTTCGCAAGGGTTTTGTAAGTATATGCTACATATGAAGTTTTTAAATTAACTGTGATGAGTTTCTATTTGAGTAATGCCCCGTCACTTGATGGAGATCAACACAATGCCGGGGGGGAGTACTTAGCATTTCCGCTATTAAGCATTTATCAAACAAGTGCTCACTACGGGAATAAAAAGAATGGTCGAGGATACTTTTTTATCGGCTCATGGAATTAATCGCCGTGACTTTATGAAATTGTGCGCCGGGATGGCCGCAACCCTTGGATTAAGCCAGCACGCCGTGGCCAAGATGGCCACCGCGCTCACCAGCCCCGAGCGGCCACCGGTGATCTGGATAGGGGCGCAGGAGTGTACCGGTTGCACCGAGTCGCTGCTGCGCGCCACCCACCCCACCATCGAGAACCTGATCCTCAACACCATTTCGCTGGAGTATCACGAGGTGCTCTCGGCGGCCTTCGGCCATCAGGCCGAAGAGAACAAGCACAATGCCATCGAACGCTACAAGGGCAAGTATGTGCTGGTGGTGGACGGCTCCATCCCGCTTAAAGATGGCGGCATCTATTGCATGGTGGCAGGTGAGCCCATCGTCGACCATATTCGCCGCGCGGCTGCCGATGCGGCTGCCGTCATCGCCATCGGCTCCTGCGCCGCCTGGGGCGGGGTGCCCGCCAGCGGCGGCAACCCGACCGGTGCCGTCAGCCTGGAGGAGGCCCTCGGCAACCTCGGCACGCCGATTATCAATATCCCGGGCTGCCCGCCCAACCCCCACAACTTCCTCACCACGGTCGCCTACTACATCACCTACGGCAAGCTGCCGGCGCTCGATGCCAAGAAGCGGCCGCTGTTTGCCTATGAGCGGCTCATCCACGAAAACTGCGAGCGTCGTCCGCACTTCGACGCCGGTCGCTTCGCCAAGGAGTTCGGCGACGAGGGCCACCGTCAGGGCTGGTGTCTCTATCACCTGGGCTGCAAGGGGCCGGAGACCTACGGCAACTGCTCGACCCTGGAGTTCTGCGACGTGGGCGGCGGCATCTGGCCGGTGGGCATCGGCCACCCCTGCTACGGCTGCAACGAGCAGGGAGTGGGCTTCAGCAAGGGGATCTTCCAGCTCGCCAAGGTGGAGAATCCCACCCCGCGGGTGAACAAGCCCGACGTGGCCATCCAGGAGGGAGGGCACATGTCGCCCACTGCCACCGGCCTTATCGGAGGGGCGCTCGGGGTGCTGGTCGGGGTGAGTCTGATGACGGTGCGCGAGCTCGGCCGCCAGCAGAAGCGCCATGAAGCCGGGCAGCACACCTCACGGGAGGAGTGACCGTGAACAGACGCAACTTCCTCAAATTCGCCTCTGTCGGTGCGCTGGCGGCGGGCACCACCGTCTCCGGCACTGCCCTGGCGGCGGCCGAGAACAAGCCGCCCATTCCCGGCGCGCTCGGCATGCTCTACGACTCCACCCTCTGCATCGGCTGCCAGGCCTGCGTGGCGGAGTGCCAGCGCCTCAACGGCAACCCGGCCAATCCGGCCGGGGAAGCGACCTGGTCCAACAACGACAAGCTGAGCCCCTACACCAACAACATCATTCAGGTGTGGAAGAGCGGCACGGGTGAGCACAAGGATCAGCTGGTGGATGGCTATGCCTACATCAAGAAGCAGTGCATGCACTGTGTCGATCCCAACTGCGTCTCCGTCTGCCCGGTGCAGGCGCTGACCAAGGATCCCAAGACCGGCATCGTCCACTACGACCCGGACGTCTGCACCGGCTGCCGCTACTGCATGGTGGGCTGCCCGTTCGACGTGCCCAAATATGACTACGACAATCCGTTCGGGGCGATCCACAAGTGCGAGCTCTGCAACCAGAAGGGGCTTGAGCGCATCGATCAGGGCAAGTTGCCCGGCTGCGTCGAGGTGTGCCCCACCGGCGCCGTCATCTTCGGCACCCGGGAGGCGCTGATGGCCGAGGCCAAGCGCCGGCTGCTGGCCACCCCGGGCAGCGAATACGCCTACCCGCGCCAGACCTTCAGCGCCAACGACCCCTACCTGCATGAAGTGCCCAACTACCAGCCTTACGTTTATGGCGAGAAGGAGGGGGGCGGCACCCAGGTGCTGGTGCTGGCCGGGGTGCCCTACAGCAAGCTCGACATGCCTGATTTGCCGGAGCTCTCCTCCGGGGCCCGCTCCGAGCATATCCAGCACACCCTCTACAAGGGGATGGTGCTGCCGCTGGTGGTGCTGACCGGGCTCTCGGTGCTCATTCGCCGCAACACCAAGGACCATCAGGATGGCGACGATCATGACTCGCACGCGGGCCATGACAAGCAATCGGGAGGCAAAAATCATGAGTAATCACAAGGCACATCCGCTGGGAGGCAGGCTGGTCAGCTGGCCGGTCATGGTGCTGGCGCCGTTCGTCATCCTGTGCGGCATGCTGATCCTCAAACGCCTCATCTTCGGGCTGGGCTCGGTTACCGATCTGAACGGTGGCTACCCCTGGGGGCTCTGGATCTCGTTCGATCTGCTGATCGGCACCGGTTTCGCCTGCGGCGGCTGGGCGCTGGCCTGGGCGGTCTATGTGTTCAACCGGGGCGAGTATCACCCCCTGGTGCGACCGGCCCTGCTGGCGAGCCTGTTCGGCTATTCCCTGGGCGGTCTCTCCATCACCATCGACGTAGGCCGTTACTGGAACCTGCCCTACTTCTACATTCCGGGTTTCTTCAACACCTCCTCGGTGCTGTTCGAGACGGCGGTCTGCATGACCATCTACATCGGGGTGATGGCGCTGGAGTTTGCCCCTGTGCTGCTGGAGAAGTTCGGCTGGAAGGCCTCCATGGCGCGGCTCAACAAGATCATGTTCTTCATCCTGGCGCTGGGGGCCCTGCTGCCCACCATGCACCAATCCTCCATGGGCTCCCTGATGATAGTGGCGGGTGAGAAGATCCATCCGCTCTGGCAAAGCTATGAACTGCTGCCGGTCTTCTCGCTTCTGACCGCCTTCATCATGGGCTTCTCCATCGTGGTGTTTGAAGGATCTTTGGTGCAGGCGGGGCTGGCGGGGCGCGGCCCCAACGAGAAGTCGCTCTTCTACAAACTGACCCAGGTGATCGACATCTTCCTGATCCTGTTCGTGGCGCTGCGCTTTGCCGAGATCGTCATCAACGACAAGTCGGAGTACCTCTCCCAGTGGAATCGCTACGCCTTGATGTTCTGGTGCGAGATCGCGCTGATGATCTTCCCGCTGCTGGTGTTCCACTGGGACAAGAGCCGCCGCGATTCGCGCATGTTGTTCCTGGGGGCCCTCAGCATGCTGCTGGGCGCCGCCCTCTGGCGACTGGACTACTCCCTGCTCGCCTTCAACCCCGGCAATGGCTACCACTACTTCCCCTCCGCGGCGGAAGTGCTGATCTCCCTGGGCTTCGTCGCCATCGAGGTATGTGCCTATTTGCTGCTGATCCGGCTCTTGCCGGTACTGCCATCACTTGAACGTGTTCACCAAGATTATCAGGCCCGAGGGAAAGCCAACGTATGAGCCAACGTATCACCATAGACCCCATCACCCGCATCGAGGGTCACCTGCGTATCGACTGTGAAATCGAAGGCGGCGTCGTCACCAAGGCCTGGTCATCCGGCACCATGTGGCGCGGGATGGAGGAGATCGTCAAGGGCAACGACCCGCGCGATGCCTGGATGATAGTGCAGCGCATCTGCGGGGTGTGCACCTCCATTCACGCCATCGCCTCGGTGCGGGCGGTGGAGAACGCCATCGGCGCCAAGGTGCCGGTCAACGCCCAGTACATCCGCAACCTGATCATTGCGGCCCACAACATCCACGATCACATCGTCCATTTCTATCAGCTCTCCGCGCTGGACTGGGTGGACATCACCGCGGCACTGCAGGCCAATCCGCAAAAAGCGGCGGACATGCTCAAGGGGGTATCGACCTGGTCCCTCAACAGCGCCGAGGAGCTCGCCAAGGTACAGGAGAAGATCCGCGCCCTGGTGGCGAGCGGCCAGCTCGGCATCTTTGCCAACGGCTATTGGGGCCACAAGGCGATGAAACTGAGCCCGGAGGTGAACCTCATCGCCGTGGCCCACTACCTGCAGGCGCTGGAGTGCCAGCGCGATGCCAACCGCATCGTCGCCATCCTCGGCGGCAAGACCCCCCACATCCAGAACCTGGCGGTGGGCGGGGTGGCCAACCCCATCAACCTGGATGCGCCGAGCGTGCTCAACCTCGAGCGACTCATGTATGTGAAGAGTTTTATCGACCGGCTCGGCGAGTTCATCGAGCAGGTCTACAAGGTGGATGCCGCCATCATCGCCGCCCACTACCCCGAGTGGCTGAACCTGGGGCAGGGGGCCAAGCACTACCTGAGCGTGCCCGAGCTGCCCACCGACGGTGACGGCGGCAGCTTCCTGATGCCGGGCGGCTACATCGAAAACGGCGATCTGGCCGGCTATCGTCCCATCGAGAGCCATCAGGATGCCTGGCTGATGGATGGCATCGCCGAGAGCAACAAGCACGCCTGGTACAAGGATGACGCCCCCCTCAAACCCTGGGAGGGCAAGACCGAGCCCAACTACACCGGCTGGCAGGATGACGGCAAGTACTCCTGGGTCAAATCCCCCACCTTCTACGGCAAGGTGGTGGAGGTGGGGCCGCTCGCAGACCTCCTGGTGAAGCTGGCGGCCAAGCACCCGGAGACGGTGGCGCATTTCGATCAGCTGAACGGCCTCTACAACACGCTAACCGGTTCAGCCATCAAGACTGAACAGCTGCACTCCACCCTGGGCCGCATCATCGGCCGGGCGGTGCGCTGCTGTGTGCTCAAAGACACCTTGTCTCATCAGTGGAAGGCGCTGGTGGACAACATCGGCAAGGGGGATTTCAGCGCCTACATCAAGACCGAGATCCCGGCGGACAAGGAGTTTCGCGGGGTGGGCTTTGAAGAGGCGCCGCGCGGCATGCTCTCCCACTGGGTAGTCATCAAGGGCGGCAAGATCGCCAACTATCAGGCGGTGGTACCGTCGACCTGGAACTCGGGTCCGCGCAACTTCAACGACGAGCCCGGCCCCTACGAACAATCCCTGGTGGGCACCCCGGTGGCCGACCCCGCCAAGCCGCTGGAGGTGGTGCGTACCATCCACTCCTTTGACCCCTGCATGTCCTGCGCGGTCCACGTGGTGGATACCCAGAGCGGCGACGTGACTCAGGTGAAGGTGCTGTGATGAACACCCTGATCCTGGGCGTGGGCAACCTGCTCTTGAGTGATGAGGCCGTCGGTGTGCGCATCGTCGAGGGGCTGGAGCGTGACTACCGTTTCGCCCCCGGCATCGAGCTGCTTGACGGCGGCACCACCGGCATGGAGCTGATCGAAGCCATGGCCAGTCGCGACCACATCATACTGGCGGACGCGGTGCGCAGCGGCAATCCACCGGGTACTGTGGTGACCCTGAAGGATGAGGAGATCCCGACCCTGTTCGGTCGCAAGATCTCTCCCCATCAGCTGGGGCTGGCGGACGTGCTCTCGGCGCTGCACATGACAGGGGAATCCCCCAGGCGGCTCACCCTGATCGGGGTCGAGCCCGAATCCCTCGAACCCCGCATCGGCCTCACCCCCGTGGTGGCGGCGGCGCTGGGGGAGGCGACGGATCGGATATTGACCCTGCTGGCCAGTCTGGGGGCTCCGGCCACCCCGCTATCCGAGCAGGAGAAGGCCGAGCGAGCGCGGGAGGGCGTATGGCGCAATCCATTGTGAATGAGGCAGTAAACGAGACAGTGAACGAAGCCACGAAAGAGCCGGCGCAGGAGTTTAGCGGTTTTGCCGCGAACCCTGCCCCGCGCTTGGTGGCCCAGTATGAGCGGATCGCGCAGCAAGAGATGCAGGCGCTGCCTTTCTATCACCCGGCCATGCCCATAGTCGCCGAGTGCACCCTGTTTGAAGGGCAGTGGCTCGGCTGCGTGCTCACCCCTTGGATGCTGAGCGTGGTGGTGCTGCCGGGGCCGGAGCAACTCTGGCCGGTACGCAGCAGCAGCGCTCGGCTCGCCCTGCAGCTCCCCTGCGGCAACCTGACCTTTATGGTGGGGGCATTGCCCGAGACGGGGCAGTTGCTGGCCTGCTCGCTCATGTCCCCCATCGACCCGCATCTCGGGGCTGACGAGGGGCGAGCGTTGGTGGGCAGCACCCTCAAGATGTTGCTTTCGCTTCCGGTGCAGCAGGGGGAGGGCGGCGTGAACTTGAGCCGGCGTCGCCTGTTCAGCGGCCGGCGTGGCGACCCTGTGGGCGACACCCAGCGCTAGGTCTCATCTGCAATCAGGTTTAGAATAGGGGCCGTTTTGGCCCCTCACTCGCTTCTGTCGTGCCCCTGTTTTTTGGGTAGTGAGTGGTAAAACGAACAAGGGATCTTATGACCATTCAATGCTTTGGCTGCCATTCAGGCAGCAACGCCGGCCGCCGCAAAGGCCTCTCTGTCACGGCGGCCGCCTTGCTGGCCCTGCTCTCGGGCGGTTTTTCTTCCATGGTGCTGGCTGCCCAGCCCGTCCCCGCCGAACTCAAGCTCGCCATCGGCAGTGAGCCCACCGAAGGGTTCGACCCCCTGCTCGGCTGGAGCCACGGCAGCTACCTGCTGTTGCACAGCCCGCTGCTCAAACAAAACGCCGATCTCAGCTGGCAGAACCTGCTTACCCAGGCGGTGACCCCGAACCAGGATGGCAAGGGGTGGCTTATCCGCCTCAAGCCGGATCTGAAGTTCTCCAACGGCGCGCCGCTCACCGCCGAAGACGTCGCCTTTACCTACAACAGCGCAGCCCAGGGCGGCGGCAAGATCGACATGGGCAACTTTGTCTCGGCCAAGGTGGTGTCGCCCACCCAGGTGGAGATTGCTTTAAGCGCCCCCCAGAGCACCTTCGTCAACGTGCTGGGATCGCTCGGCATCGTGTCGAAACGGGATTACGACGCAAAAGCTTACGCCCGCCATCCGGTCGGTGCCGGCCCCTACCGGCTGGTGAGCTTCCTGCCCGGTCAACAGCTGGTGGTGGAGGCCAACCCCCATTACGCCGGCGGCAACAATGACTTCAAACGGCTGGTCTTTGTCTTTATCGATGAAGAGAGCGCCTACGCCGCCGCCCAGAGCAGCCAGCTTGACCTGGTGCGCATTGCCCCGTCACTGGCGCCCACAGTCCCCGACACCCTCAAGCTCTGGGTACGGCCAAGCGTGGAGAACCGCGGCATCGTCTTCCCCATTCCGCCAGCGGGTGGCAAGGATGCCAAGGGTTATCCCATCGGTAACGACGTGACCTCGGACGTGGCGGTGCGCCGCGCCATCAACTACGCCATCGACCGCAAGCTGCTGGCAGACCAGCTGCTGGAAGGGCATGCCATCCCGGCTTACAGCGCGGTAGAAGGCTTGCCCTGGCTGAATCAAGCCACCGCTTTCAAGGATGGCGATGCGGCCCACGCCAACGGCCTGCTCGACGAGGCGGGTTGGCAGATGGGGAGCGACGGCGTTCGCCATAAAGGCAATCTGCGCGCCGCCTTTACCCTCTGGTACACCAGCGGCGACAGCACCCGCCGGGATCTGGCGGAAGCGGTGCGGGCCATGCTCAAACCCATCGGCCTCGAAGTGAGCCTCAAGTCCGGCAGCTGGGAGCAGGTGGAGCGGGAGATGCACGCCAATCCGGTGCTGATGGGGTGGGGGAGCCTGGATCCCATGGAGCTCTATCATCACTACCAGAGCGGTTCCGCCGGCGTGGAGTTCTACAACCCGGGTTATTACAGCAATCCGGTGGTGGATGGCTACCTCAAGCAGGCGCTGGATGCCCCCGATTGGCAGGCGGCTGTGCCGTTCTGGCAGCAGGTGGAGTGGGATGGCAAGCGTGGCGCCGGAGTGCAGGGGGATGCCGCCTGGGCCTGGCTGCTCAATGTGCAGCACACCTATCTCGCCAACCGCTGCATCGACCTTGGCAAGGGGGCGCCGGAAATTCACGGTAGCTGGTCCCTGCTCAACAATCTGCAGGATTGGCGGTGGACGTGCCGCTAAGTTCGTCCACCATGATGACTGCAACACTGAAAGCCCTGCTGCGGCTGGCAGGGCTGCTCTGTCTGGTCTCTGTCGCCACCTTTGTGCTGCTGAGCTACTCCCCCATCGACCCCATCAAAGCCTATATCGGGAGCGATCTGCTCCATGTACCGCCCGAGCAATACGCCCGCATCGCCGCTCGCTGGGGGCTAGATCAGCCGCTCTGGCTGCGCTACTGGCACTGGTTCAGCCAGGTGCTGCAGGGGGATCTCGGCTACTCCATGCTCTACAACGCACCGGTGGGTGCAGTCATAGGCCAGCGTTTTGCTGCCTCCTTCCTGCTGCTGGCGGGCGCCTGGTTGCTCTCCGGCTGTTTCGGGATTTTGCTGGGCCTCTGCGCCGGTCGCTATCTCAACCGCTGGCCCGATCGCCTTATTTGCCGCTTTGCCTACCTGCTCGCCTCCTTGCCTACCTTCTGGGTTGGCCTGTTGCTGCTGGCGCTGTTTGCGGTGCACTGGCCTTGGCTTCCGGTCTGCTGCGCCTGGACGCCGGGGCTCGCTGCCGATGAGGCGGATTGGGCCATGCGGTTGCGTCATCTGCTGCTGCCGGTGACCACCCTGGCGCTGCTGGGGCTTGGCAATATCGCCCTGCACACCCGGGCGCGGGTGGCAGAGGTGCTGGCGAGTGATTTTATCCGCTATGCCCGCGCTCAGGGGGATGGCGGCTGGCCCATGCTGCGTTTTCACGTGCTGCGCCATGCCCTGACCCCGGCGCTCTGCCTGCAGTTTGCCTCGCTTGGTGAGCTTATCGGTGGATCGCTCTTGGCAGAGAAGGTCTTCTCCTATCCTGGGCTCGGCCAGGCCACCGTGGATGCGGGGCTGCGGGGGGATATCCCCCTGCTGATGGGCATAGTGCTCTTCTGCACCCTGCTGGTTTTTTTGGGCAACACGGCGGCGCGGGTACTGCTGGCCCGCATCAATCGGGGCTGGGAGGGGGAGCATGCTGTTTAATCCGCTTCCCTCCATAGTGCGCCTCGCTGTAGCCCTGATTGGATTGGCGCTGCTGGCCACTTACGGCTGGAGCCTCTCTCATCAGGATGTGCCGATGGATCTGCTGGCGCGCCAGCAGCCCCCCTCGCTGGTGCACTGGTTCGGGACCGATCAGATGGGACGGGATCTCTGGCTGCGGGCCTTTCAGGGTACCCTTACCAGTCTGGAGCTGGGCATCAGCACGGCTCTCTGCAGTGGGCTGCTGGCCATGGTGGCGGCCAGCCTCTCGCTCATTCACCCCAGGTGCGATGCGGCGGTGCGCCTCGTGATCGACGCCATGCTGGCGCTGCCCCATATGCTGCTCTTGATCCTTATCTGCTTTACCGCGGGGGGCGGCATGCGCGGGGTGATCCTGGCGGTGGCGCTCACCCACTGGCCCAAGCTGGCGCTCATTCTCTGTGCCGAGGCGCGGCGCATCGCCAGCAGCGACTACGTGGTGCTGGCGCGCTGTCAGGGGATGGGGGCGCTGCGCCGCTGGCGTACCCACCTGCTGCCGGGGCTGTTGCCCCAGTGGTTTATCGGCACCCTGCTGATGTTCCCCCACGCGGTGCTGCATAGCGCGGCGCTCAGTTTTCTGGGATTCGGTCTGGCGGCCCACGAGGCCTCGCTGGGTCTGCTGCTGGCCGATGCCCTGCGTTATCTGGCAGGCGGCGGCTGGTGGCTGGCCCTCTTCCCCGGGCTGATGCTGCTGACGTTGGTCCTGCTGTTTGATCAGGCTACCCGAGCATTGCAACAACTCTGGTTTGGGGGTGAACCATGCTGAGTTTTGACCAGGTGACCATAGAGGCGGCTCACTACTCCTGGCTGGGGCGGCGCAGCTGGCGACCGCTGTTGACCGATATCAGCCTGCAACTGGCGCCGGGGGAGATAGTGGCGCTGGTGGGGGGGAGCGGCGAGGGCAAGAGCCTGCTGCTGCAAAGCGCCCTGACCCTGCTGCCGGACAACCTGCGCATGCGCGGCACCATCTCCCTCGATGGCGTGCCCCTGTGCGACGCCAGCCGGGCCAGACTGCGCGGTCACACCCTCTGCTATGTGCCGCAGGGGGTGAGCGCCCTCAATCCGCTGCTGACGGTGGAGCGCCAGCTGGGGCGGGCGGCGCGCCTCTGCGGTCAGAGCGGTTCCCGCGAGCGGCTCGGCCAGCAACTGCTGCGCTACCAGCTGCCCGTCACCACTCTGGACAGCTATCCGCGCCAGCTCTCCGGCGGCATGGCCAAGCGCATTCTGGCCTGCACCGCGGCGCTCGGCGGTGCCCGCTACATTCTGGCAGACGAGATCACCGCCTGGCTCGACGAGGGGCTGGCCTGTCTGCTGCTCGGCCAGTTGCGTGAATTGGCCAATCAGGGCAGCGGTATCCTCTGGGTGACCCACGATCTGGCGCTGGCGGCTCGCTTTGCCGATCGCATTGTGGCGCTGCATCAGGGGCAGGTGAGCGATACCTTGAGCTGCCACCATCTGCGCCAGGGGCAGGGGAGCGAGATGCTCAGAGCCCATTGGCAGGCGCTGCCCGAGTTCAATGCGCTCTTCTCTGTGCCGGAGGTCTCCTGATGTTGGAAGTACGAAATCTCACCATCGCCCAGGGGGAACGTCCCCTCTGGCAGGGGTTATCGCTGACAGTGAAAGCGGGCGAACGGCTCGGCATCTCCGCCCCGAGCGGTTATGGCAAGACCACGCTGGGGCGGGTATTGGCGGGTTGGCAACCGGTTGGGGCTGGCGGGAAGATCCTGCTGGATGGGCAGCCGTTGGCCAAACCGGTGAAGGGCTACAACCCCATCCAGCTGGTGCCCCAGCACCCGGAGCGCACCTTCAATCCCTATCGCACCACCGGGCAGGCTCTGTGGGATGTGTGGCGCCCCGATGACGCCATGCTGGCCCGCTTTATGGTCAAGCCTGAATGGCTTGGCCGTAAACCCGGTCAGCTCTCCGGCGGCGAGCTGGCCCGCATCGCGCTGCTGCGCGCCCTCGATCCCCGCACCCGTCTGCTGATTGCTGACGAGGTGACCGCCCAGCTGGATCCGCAAATTCAGCGCCAGCTCTGGCGGGAGTTGATGATGGAGTGCGAGCAGCGCGGGCTTGGCATGGTGATATTCAGTCACCAGCAGGCGCTGCTGCGCCAGATCTGCCATCGGGTGCTGCGCTTTGGCGAGATGCAGCCCGAATCTGGGGAGCTGACCGAAAGCGCAGCTTGATAGTTGGTTCCCCCTCATCCCCAACCCTTCTCCCGCAAGGGGAGAAGGGAGTGGAAGGTGCCATCTCACCACGCTCGGGGTTTAGGGTTTGGAGAACCTTGGGGTTTGAAGATATGGCTGGTTGTTATGCTCGAAGCCCCCTGAGGGGTTTGAGGGCGTCGTATAGCCGCGGCATCCACAAACCGGTTCCCTCTCCCTGGGGAGAGGGCCAGGGTGAGGGGGCGCGAGTATGAAACGTTGGCCATTCTGTACAGAGAGAATCGTTGGCAAAGCGCGCAGATAAAAGAGAGGGAGGCATCGGCCTCCCTCTCTTGTTTTCTACCGTTATCAGCGGCGTTTAGCCGGTTCAGGCACTGGCCAGCCAGTTGAGCCAGGCATCCATCCCTTCGCCTGTGGTGGCGCTGACCTGGATCACCTGAATATAGGGGTTGACCCGTTTGGCGTTCTCGATGCAGCGGGCCACGTCAAAACTGACGTAGGGCAGCAGATCAGTCTTGTTGATCACCATCAGCTGGGCGGCGGCAAACATGTCCGGGTATTTCAGCGGCTTCTCTTCCCCCTCGGTGACGGAGAGGATCGCCACCTTGTACTTCTCGCCGAGATCGAAGCTGGCGGGGCAGACCAGATTGCCCACGTTCTCGATAAAGAGGATGCCCCCTTCATTGGCGGGCAGCTGGTGGCAGGCGTCGTGGACCATCTTGGCGTCCAGATGGCAGCCCT
This sequence comes from Aeromonas sp. FDAARGOS 1403, assembly GCF_019047325.1. NCBI lineage: Bacteria > Pseudomonadati > Pseudomonadota > Gammaproteobacteria > Aeromonadales > Aeromonadaceae > Aeromonas > Aeromonas sp. FDAARGOS 1403. Next base: position 2,950,508 of record NZ_CP077249.1, read on the forward strand.
TGCCGGTGTTGATCTGCACGGCAGGGACACCGGTGGCACGGATGCGATCCGCATCTCTGCTTGTCTGCTGATCCCCCTCGATCACCGCGCAGGGGCGCTTGTCGGCCAGCTGGCGCAGGGTTTCGCACAGCAGGGTGGTCTTGCCTGAACCCGGGCTAGAGACCAGGTTGAGCACCAGCTGGTCTGCGGCAGTGAAGTGTTCGCGGTTGTGGGCCGCCAGCGCGTTGTTCTTGGCCAGCACATCCATCTCGATGGCGATCAGCTGGCGCTGCCCCATGCCGGGCACCGACAATCCCGCTTCCCCTTTGCCGTAGTGCAGATCACCCTGCTGATGGTCATGGTCATGGTCATGGTCATGGTCATGGTCATGGTCATGGTCATGGTCATGGCTGTGATCATGGGGATGCGCATGGGAATGGCCGTGGTCATGAGAGTGGGGATGATCATGATGATGGTCGTGGGGGTGATCATGCCCCTCATGGCTTATGGGAGCCCGCACCCCGTGGTAGTGGTGATGGACATCCCCCTGATGGTGATAGTGGTGGTGAATGATGAGGGTGCGCGGCGCACTCTGCTGGTGGTCATGATGGTGATGGGCGTTATGAGCATGATGATGGTCGTGCTCATGACCATGTTCGTGATGATGCTCATGATCGTGCTCATGATCGTGCTCATGGCCGGCGATCCGCGTCTGGCCGCATCCGCATACGCTACACATATCAACTTACCTCGATGTCGGTGATGCGCAGGCTATCACCTTGCGCGACTCGTAATTTGTATCCACCACACTCGGGACAGGCCTGCCCGCGCTCGGTGAGGGTGACCGTCTGGTTGCAGTCGTAACACCAGGCCTCTGCCGCCTGGTGCTGAAAGTGAAGCTGGGCGCCTTGGGCCACGGTGCCCTTGGCGGCCGCCTCGAAACAGAAGGCAATGGTATCCGGGTCGACGCAGGAGAAGCTGCCGACCTCGAGCCAGAGGGCGGTCACCTTGTTAAAGCCCCGCTGGGTGGCCTGCTCGGCCGCCAGATCGATGGCGGCCATGGCCAGAGACATTTCGTGCATGGTGGCTCCTTAACCGATATGGGGAGGAGCAGTGACTCCTCCCTGTAATTGACGGAACGGCATGGCTGCTCAACAGATCCGCGGCAGCAGCTCCCCCTGCGGCAGCTCCAGATAACGGCGGCTGCCCCAGGGGTTGTTGAGGATCACCTTGTGGCGATCGCTCGCCTGCACCACGCCGATCTGGCTTGCCGAAGGGTTGAATTGCCGCAAGATGCCCAGCGCGTCCTGCACCTGTTCGGCAGGCAGAGCAAGCACCATGGTCCCCTCGTTGGCGAGATCATGGGGCTCGAAACCGTAGAGCTCGCACAGGCCGCGCACCGGATCGCACACCGGGATGGCGGACTCCTCCAGCTCGATGGCCACCTGGGAGGCGGTGCTCCACTCGTTGAGCACGGCGGCAAGGCCACCGCGGGTGGCATCGCGCAGGGCGTGAGGGGTAATGCCCGCTTTTAGCAGCGCTTCGACCTGTGGCCAGAGGGTGGTGCAGTCGCTCTTGAGATCAGATCCCAGTTGCAGGGCGTCACGGGCCATCAGGATGCAGGCGCCGTGGCTGCCGATATCCCGCGACACCAGAATGGCGTCACCGGCTTTGAGGCTCCGTACCGAGATGCCCCGGCTCTGTTCGGGCAGCGGGAAGGTGCCGACCCCGCTGGTGTTGATGAATATCTTGTCGGCCGCCCCCTTGGGCACCACCTTGGTGTCGCCGCAGACGATACGGGCGCCGCTCTTGGCAAGCTCTGATGCCATCGACTCGACGATGCGGGCGAGATCGGCGTAGGGGAATCCCTCCTCGATGATAAAGCTGGCGCTCAGATACTCGGGCTTGGCCCCCATCATGGCCAGATCGTTGACCGTACCGGCGATGGCCAGCTTGCCGATATCGCCCCCCTCGAAGAAGAGCGGCGAGACGGTAAAGCTGTCGGTGGTGAAGGCAACGGGGCCGTTTACCGGCAGCAGGGCGGCATCCTCACAGCGCAGCAGGATCTCGTTGCCAAAGTGGCGAAAGAAGAGCTGGTTGATCAGCTGGTTCATCTCCACACCGCCACCGCCGTGGCTTAACTGAATTTCTCTCATCGGGTCTGGTTCTCCACAAGATTGCCGAAACAGGCTGGTTCATCTCCACCCATCACCCGACCACCGTGGCTAAGTTGGATTTCTCTCATCGTTCCTGGATCCCCATATATCGGTAGTAGGCATTGCAGGCCCCCTCGGAGCTGACCATGCAGCTGCCCATGGGCTGGGTCGGGGTGCAGCCCCGGCCAAAGACCTTGCACTGGTTCGGCTTGGCCAGGCCGCGCAGGATATCGGCGCACTGGCAGGCCTTGTGGTCATCGATGGGAGTCTGATCAAGCTGGAAGTGGCGCTCCGCATCGCGCTTGGCAAAGGCATCGCGCAGGCGCAGGGCGGAGGCGTTGATATCCCCCAGACCTCGCCAGCGAAAGTGCTCGCGGGTCTCGAAAAAGCGCTCGACCAGCCGCTGGGCGGCTTTATTGCCGCTGGCGGTGACGGCGCGGCTGTATTGCACCTCCAGCGCGTAACGACCCTCCACCTTCTGGCGCACCATCATCAAGAGTGCCTCCATCACATCCACTGGCTCGAAGCCGCTCACCACCACAGGCACCTGATAGCGATCGACGATGGGCAGGTAGATATCGGCGCCGGTAATGACGCTGACGTGGGAGGGGCCGATAAAGGCGTTCACCTTGGCCACCCCGTCGGCCATCACGGCGTGAATGGCGGGCGGCACCAGCACATGGTTGATATGAAACAGCAGATTCTCGACCCCCTCTGCTTCGGCTGCTGCCAAGAGCGCCGCCGTCATCGGGGTGGAGGTTTCGAAACCGATGGCGAAGAAGACCACGGTGTTGTCCGGATTCTCTTTGGCGATACGCAGGGCATCGAGGGGGTCATAGACCGGGCGGATATCGCTCCCCTTGGCGCGCTGTTGGGCCAATGTGCCTTTGGAGCCCGGCACCCGGATCATGTCCCCCAGGGTGACCAGAATGACGCTGGGCTGGCTCGCCAGCTCGATGGCCTGATCGATGCGCTCTTTGGGCATGATGCAGACCGGGCAGCCGGGGCCGTGGACGAACTCGATGCTGGCCGGCAGCAGCTGGTGCAGGCCGTACTTCATGATGGTGTGGGTATGGCCGCCGCACACCTCCATCACCCGCAGCGGTTCGGGCAGATCTTTGGCGAGTTCAGTGATCTGGGCGGCGAGGGCGCGGATCACCTGGGGCTGGCGAAAGCCCTGAAAGAGGTCATTCAAGGTCAGCATGGCAAGATATCCTGCTCTGGCATCAGGGCCACCATCTGGCGGAAGCTCTCGAGGCTGGCCTGCGCCTCCTCCTGGTCAATCTTGCTCATCACAAAGCCGATATGGAGCAGCACATAGTCGCCCACCTGGAGAGGCTCTTCGAGCAGCATGCAGCTGACGCGCCGCTGCACCCCCAGGGTGTCGACGGTGACGCAGTTATCTTCGGGGTGCAGCTGCACCACCTGAGAAGGGATGGATAGACACATGGATTTCAGGACTCCGACAAGGTGGCACAACCGGTGGTGACAGGCTGATGCGTGGCAAGATGGTGAATGGCAAACCAGAGCTGACCGGCGGCGATGCCACCGTCATTGAGTGGCAGGGTTTCGCTGGTCAATACCTGCCGACCGGCGGCTTCGAGTGCGGGCACCAGCTGGTCCATCAGTACCCGGTTTTGAAACACGCCGCCCCCGAGCGCCACCGGATAGCCGGGGAAGCGCTCCGCCAGGGCGATGACCAAATCGTTGATGGCGCGGATAAAACCGGCGGCCAGGCTGGCGGTGGCGGTGCCTTTTCGCCGCTCGCTGACAAGGGTATTGAGCAGCTCTGCCCACTCGATCTGCAGCGGCCCTTTCGCTGATTGGCTGAGATCAAAGGCGAGGGGGAAGGGCACTTCATCGGGGGCAAGCTGCAAGGCGGCTGCCTCCAGCAGGAGCCCGGCCTCGCCCTCGTAATCCGGGGTGTCGATCACTCCCAAGAGCGCCGCCACCGCATCGAATAGCCGACCGATGGAGCTGGTGTAGGGGGCGTTGCGACCCAGCTGCCAAAGCTGGTGCAGGTTGCTGATCCGCTTAAGGGGCAGTTGCTTGATCAACGGAATATCGAGGGCACTGATCTGCTCAGGACTATGCGATTCAAACAGCAGCCCCAGCAGCTGGCGCACTGGCTCACGAATGGCCGCCTCGCCGCCGACAAGCTTGAAGGGCTGGAGGTGGGCAACCCGCTCGAAGCCCTGAACGTCTGCGATCAGTAGCTCGCCGCCCCAGAGGGTGCCGTCATCGCCAAGGCCGGTGCCATCGAAGGCAACCCCCAGTACAGGGCCCGTGGTGTCGTACTCGGCCATCACTGCCAGCAGGTGGGCGTGATGGTGCTGCACCTCGAGGTGGGTGGCACCCTGATCCTGGCAATAGCCCTTGGCCCACTGATGGCTGAGGTAGCCGGGGTGGCGATCCGAGACCAGCAGTTCTGGCTTGAGGTCGTAGAGTTCGCGAAAGGTCGCCAGGGTCTGCTCGAAGTGCTCCTGCATCGGCAGGCTGTGCAGATCGCCGATATAGGGGCTGTAGATGCGCTGGCGGCCGAAGGCGAGCGCCAGCTGGTTCTTCTGCTGCGCCCCGACCGCCAAGAGCGGCACCCTGACCGCCTCTTTCAGGCTGGGGGTGCAGGGGGCATAGCCCCGGGCGAGGCGCAACGTCTGGCGTCGCCCGCCCGCCCACTGCACCAGACTGTCGTCGCAGGGGTGTAGGATTGGGCGGTTGTGATCCAGGATGCCGTCAATCTCGCGGCCGAGTTCCCTGACCACCGCCTCGCACTCGATGAGGATTGGGCTGCCGCGACCATTGGCGCTGGTGGCCACCAGCGGCATGGCGCAGGCGTCCAGCAGCAGCTGATGGAGCGGGGTATAGGGGAGCATGATGCCAAGGTAGGGGATGCCGGGGGCGATCCCCTCGGCCAGCGGCGCGGCTGGTTGCCCAGTTTCTGAGAGCCGATCATCGTTTTTGCGCTTGCGCAGCAGGGTGATGGGTCTGGCCTGAGAGGCGAGCAGCGTCCACTCGTCTTCGCTGCCGGTGAGATGCAGTTTGGCCTCGGCAAGGGAGCCCATCATCACCGCCAGCGGCTTGCGCACGCGCCGCTTGAGCGTCCGCAATCTGGCGACACTCTGTTCATTGCGGGCATCACACATCAAGTGATAACCCCCCATCCCCTTGACTGCGATAAGCTTGCCCGCTTGCAGGGCGCGGGCGGCGGTGTGCAGCGCATCCTCGTGCTCGGCCAGCGCATCGCCGTGGCCGCTGCGCCAGGTCAGATGGGGCCCGCACTCGGGGCAGCTTACCGGCTGGGCGTGGTAGCGTCTGTCCAGCGGGTCTTCATAGGCCGCCGCACAGCGCGGGCACATGGCAAAGCCCGCCATGGCGGTATGGGGGCGGTCGTAGGGGAGGCGGCGGATAATGGTGTAGCGCGGGCCGCAGTGGGTGCAGTTGGTAAAGGGGTAGTGGTGGTGGCGATCGTTGGGATTGGCCACATCCCGGGCGCACGCCTCGCACATCCCCTGATCCGGCGAGATGGCGACCGTGGCCGCGCTCTGCTGCTGGCTGGCTTTAATTCGAAACTGGCCATGAAATTGGCCATCGAAGTCGGGATCATGAGCAAGGGGCAGCTCCCGCTCGCTGAAGTGATCGATTCGGCTTAAGGGCGGCGCCAGTTCCCGCAGTTCGCGGGTAAAGGCTGTGAGCTGCTCGGGTGATCCTTCGGCACCTATGGTGACGCCGCTCGCGTCGTTCAACACATAACCGGCAAGGCCGTGGCGCAGCGCCAGCCCATAGACGAAGGGGCGAAAGCCGACCCCCTGCACTATACCGTCGATATGAAATTCGCGGCGCAGCCGGTTGGCCACAGGATTGGAAGAGCCAGAGGGGGCGATGGTGGCGCTCATGCCGGCTCCATCTCATCTTGAGTCTGCGGCAAACGCAGCACCCGGCGCTCGTTCTCCTCGCGCCGCACCCAGCCATCCATCTCCATGCGCAGGCAGAACGGAATGGCGTATTTACGCGACAAACCGGTGATCTCCTTGAGGGATGCCATGTCGATCAGATCTCCCACCTGCTGGCCCGCCAGCACTTCGGCGACCATCTGGTTGTAAAGGGTGGCGTCGTAGTAGATGGGGCCATCGAGCTGCACCAGGTACTTGAGTCGCGCCAGATTGCGCAGCTGCTTTTGCAACGCGCCTTTTTGTTGCAAGCCCTGCTGCAGGGCGGCGGGCAGTTTCTGGGTGATAAAGGGGTCCAGCGCCACGCCGCCGGGGCCCAGTTTACCGGGCTCGTAACCCTCCTTGCCTTGATCTCGCACCACCTTGAGCACCAGCTGCGCCTCTTCTCCCAGATCATCTTCCGACTCGCCGCTGCCCGGCTGCCACTTGTCATGGTGCAGGCGAATGTGCTGCTCGCTTTTGAGCTGCTGGAGCAGGGCCTGAATGACCGGCAGGGCTATGCCAAAACGGGTTGTGAGCTCTGCAGCGCTAAGCGGTTCGCTGGCCAGCGTAGCCAGCAGCTGGTCGCGGCTCTGTGCCAGCCAGCAGCTATCCAGCAGCCACTCACCGAGCGGGGTGACCTGCTCGGGTCGCTGGTCAAAGCGGCTAGCCAGTACATAGCCATTGAGCCCCAGTTGCAGGGTGGCCGGGTTGTAGTGCTCAAGCTCATCTGGCAGCTCGCCCAGCAGGGCGTGCAGCGTCTTGCGTCTGGCGGGGTGGATGTCGCCGCACCAGACGATGCGGGCGCCGTGCAGCAGTTCGCTGCTGCCGTGGCGAATGATGGCGAGCGGCTGGCCAAAGAAGCAGGGGATGGGGCTGGTAAAGATCAGCCGCGCCAGCCGGGTATCCTTGATGGGCACGAAACGGGCCCGGCCATGCCAGCTGCCGAGGGCCACTTCCACTTCGCGGTTGCGTTGCTCCCTGATGCTGCCGCCGACCTCGCAGAGCCGCACGATAAGGTGGGTGGCCGCCCCGCACTGACCGGCAGTGCTGGTGAGGCAGTGACCGCGGGCCACCTCCTTGTGGGGCACTTTTTTAAGGCCCACCGCTACCCGGCAGACGGCGCCGATTTCGTCGACGCTCTGGTGATAGGCCTGCAGGGAGCGCACCTGCACTTCCCGATCGGCGGGGTAGAGGCGCAGCTTGTCCCCCACCTTGAGGCGGCCCTGTTGCAGGGTGCCGGTGAGCACGGTGCCGGTGCCGTTGGCGGTAAAGACCCTGTCTACATACAGGCGCGGGGCAGCCCGTTCGCGGGGGGCATGATGCTCGGCCATATCCCCCAGCTGGCGCACGATGGCGGTGTGCAGGGCAGCCATGTTCTCGCTGGTCTTGGCGCTGACGCTGACGATGTCGGGCACCATGCCGCTCTCGTCCATCACCCGCTCCAGCAGGCTCTCTTCAAGGAGTTCCAGCTCGTCGGGCGTTACCAGATCGCACTTGTTGATGCAGACCAAGAGGCGCGGCACCCCCATCGCCTTGAGCAGGCGCAGGTGATCGCCAGTCATCGGCATCCACCCCTCGTCGGCGGCAATCACCAGCAACACCAGATCCAGACTCCAGAGCCCCGCCACCATATTGCGGATATAGCGCTCGTGGCCGGGCACGTCGATGACGCCTATGGTGTTGCCCTGACCGTCGTTAAAGTGGGCAAAGCCGAGATCCTGGGTCATGCCGATGGCCTGCTCATGGGCGCGGGCGGTGGTGATGCCGGTGAGAGCCTTGATAAGCAAGGTCTTGCCGTGATCCACGTGACCGGCAAGGCCGATAACGGCGCGATAGGAAGTCATGGGATCAAGGCTCCTGGCTCGCAGTGATCGGGGTGGGTAGCAGCAGTTGCTTAAGCTGGGCGATCAGCAGCTCCATGTCCTCGTCGAGCAGGGTGGCCATATTGAGCAGTACCTTCTGCTGGCGCACGGTGGCGATGACCGGTACTGGCAGTTTGCGCAAATCATCGAGCAACTGTTGGGCCGGACGCGGGTCGGTGCACTCCAGCGCAGGGGCTGGATAAAACTCGTCCGGCAAGGTGCCGCCGCCCACCACCAGCTGGGCGGGAACCGGCACAAAGCAGCCGGGCAGGGCGGTCATCAGCTGGGAGGCTTTCGCCTGCATGGCGGCCGGGTTGCTTAAAGTCCGTTGGGCGATACCCTCGCCGACGGGGGACTTGTTGAGCTTGTGGATGAGCAGGCGTTCCAGCAGGGAGTGGATGATGCGGCTCGAGCGGAAGGTGCGCATCATGGGGTGTTTTTCCAACCGCTTGATAAGGTCCGCACGGCCGCTGATGATGCCGCACTGAGGCCCGCCCATCAGCTTGTCGCCGGAGTAGCAGACCAGATCCGCCCCCGCCTTGATGTACTGGCGCACCGAGGTTTCGTCCGGTGCAAACTCCTCGGTGGTCAAGCCCGAGCCCTGATCCACTGCCAGCACCACCTGCTCGGGCAGGGCGCGGGCCAGCTCGCCGATGTCGGCGGATTCGGTAAAGCCGCGAATGGCGAAATTGGATCTGTGTACCATCAGCACCAGCGCGGTCTGATCGGTGATGGCATCGAGGTAATCCCGGGCTGTGGTGATATTGGTTGTGCCCACCTCCACCAGTTTGGCGCCAGAGAGGGCCAGAATGTCGGGGATGCGAAAGCCGCCGCCAATCTGGATCTGTTCGCCTCGCGAGACGATTACCTCGCGCCCCTTGGCCACCTCCTGCAGCAGCAAAAAGAGCGAAGCGGCATTGTTGTTCACCACCAGCGAATCCTCGGCCTGGGTGAGGCAACGGAGCAGGGGGGCGATCAGCCCCTTGCGCCCGCCGCGCTTGCCGGTGGCGAGATCCAGCTCCAGATTGTTGTAGCCAGTGTTGAGGTCGCGCACCTCGTCCCACAGATCGCTGCTTAACGGTGAGCGCCCCAGATTGGTATGCACCAGGGTGCCGGTGGCGTTGATCACCCGGGTCTGACGCTGGCGCAACTGCTGTCGGCAGCGTTTGGCTATCAGCGCCTCGATCTGCTCGGGGGCGACGCCGTGCTGGCGAAAATATTCGCTCTGGCGCAGCTCGCTCAGGGTGTCGCGCACCGCCTGGGTCACCAGCGGGCGGCTCAGCGCCTCGATAAAACCTGCGAGAAAAGGTTGCTGCAGCAGCTGTTCCACTTGTGGCAAGCGGCGCTGGTTTGCTGGAGTCGCGGCATAAGAGGCGCTGGGGGCGAGGGAGGATACGTCAGACGGAGTTGGCATGGGATGACCCGGGCTGTGCGTGGGAGTGTCATGCACGCCGCCTTGCCGGGGGAAGGCCGCTGCGACGCTGCTTATTTGCTGCTTTTTGCCATTCATGAATTAATAAAAAAGGCGAATGGATAAATTAATGTTCGAGCAGATAAATAAGGTGGTCGGAGCGCATTCAGATTATATTGGCAATGCGACAGGCGCCTTGTTAGAACAATGTGTGAAACAGTCGTCAACCAGCCTGAAACATAATTGACGGTTTCTCTCCAATATATGAAATTTGGCGGAAGAGGCAGGAATCGAACCTGCCAAAGCCTTCTCGGCTCTCATCGGTTTTGAAGACCGAGGAGGCCACCAGACCCCATCAGCTTCCGCAATGGCCACCATTTTGTGGCAATTTTCTGTGACTGGCAACGCTTTTTTATGTTTAAAAATAGCGAGTTGGCCGACTTTCTGAAAAATGTCCGCGCGTTGATTTATATCAATTTCATGGCAATTAGCCCGATGTTTTTAATTTAACATCGGGCGTTTATATATGCCTTTAGAGGGAGCGCAGACTGCTGCCGTTAACAAGCCGGCAAATAATCGGTGGCCGCGTTGGTGATATTCCACTGGACCAGCCGGTTTATTAACAACTCGCTATCTTTGGCCTCTTCCAGGTGATCGTAGAGATAATCCATGGCCCCGCTCACCATCTCGGTCATCGGGAAGGAGAACGCCACGATGGCCGGTTGTACCCCGACAAAGATCACCTCGGGGACAAAGGTCTTGAGCTCGTCGATCAAAAAATTGAGCGGCATGTTGTGGGTCGAGAAGATAAACATCTCGGCGATGGTCTCGGGGGGGATCACCTGTAGGGTACCCGCCTTCTCGCCGATCTCGGCGGCATCCACCAGCACCACCCGATCTGGTTGCAGCTCCCGCACCTTGTAGACCACATTTTCTGGCGCGATGCCGCCGTCGATATGGATCCATCCGGGCAGGGGGGCGGCCTGCAGCTTGTCGGCGAGATAGGGGCCGGCACCGTCGTCCCCCATCATGGCATTGCCCACGGTCAACACGAGATTGCAGCCCATCAGCGGCTCCTTACCATCAGGTACATATGGGGGTCGTTAAAGAGGGCGGTGAGCTGATCCATAAAGGTATTGGTCCAGCCCAGCTCCTGCTCATCGAGCACATTGTCGGCTTTGCGCAGTCGGTCGAAGGCGCAGGCCAGCATATGGCAGTGCTCGCGATAGATGGTGATCTCGCCAAAGGTGAGAAACCCCTCCATCTTGCGGCGCGCCTCGCTCCCCTCTGGCAGCTTGGCCACCCAGTCGCGATAACCGGTCAGCGAGCAGACCAGGTCTGCTCGCAGGCAATCGACGATGCCGAGGTGGTGGCCGATGGCGAGGCTGTAGTACATCACCTCTTTGGCTTCCTCGGGGACGTCGAACTGCTCGTCGACGAACTTGCGCGAGAGGCGATAGAAGAAAACCTCGTCAGCCATGCACCGCCTCTCCTTTGCCGGCCGCCCGGTTGAGGCAGGCGTTTGCCAGGTTGTTGACGATCTCCGCCAGGCGCGGGTCGTCGTGCTGATCGAGGTAGCTCTGGATGCGCAGATCCACATCCTGCTGGGTCGCACCTTCGAGCAGGGCCATGAATTCGTCGGCGATGATCCGCCCCTGCCGGTAACCGGCCATGCGGCGCGCTTCGCGTTCGATCATCACCCGGATTTCATTGGGGATGCCGGTGTGGCGCAGTTCGACCCGCTCACCCGGTTGCACCTCGTGGCTGGTGGCTTTGAGTTTCTGTTCCAGCAGACCGAGCGCCACGGCAAAGCCATAAATGGTAGCCGCCGGTGTGGGGGGGCAGCCGGGGATATAGACATCTACCGGCACGATTTTGTCGGTGCCGCCCCAGACGCAGTAGAGGTCGTGGAAGATGCCACCGTCACAGCCGCAGGCGCCGTAGGCGATGCAGATCTTGGGATCGGGCGCCGCCTCGTAGGCGCGCAGGGCCGGCACCCGCATCGCCCGGGTCACCGCGCCGGTAAAGAGCAGGATGTCGGCGTGGCGGGGGGAGGCGACCACCTTGATGCCGAAACGCTCGGCATCAAACAGCGGGGTGATGGTGGCGAAGATCTCGATTTCGCAGGCGTTGCAGCCGCCGCAATCGACCCGGTAGACATAGGCCGAGCGGCGAATGTCCTTGAGCAGGGTCTTCTTGAGTTTGGTGATCTCGGGATCCTGTGCCAGCGGCACGGCGCGGGTATGGGCATGGCCGACAACCGGTTCTATGCCTTTGATCTTGCTCATCACATCCACTCCTGTTGTGTGGTCATCGGTGCGGCCATCGGTGTGGCTATCGGTGTGATCAGGGCCGAGTCAGGCTGGCTCAGCATGCTCTGTTTTCGTTTGCAGTCGGGGCAGTGGTGCAGTCGCTCCGGGGTAGTGAGCGGCGTACCCGCCTGCTTGAGGGTGTCCTCCACCAGTGCTACCAGCTTGCTCGGGGCAAAGTAGGTGCCGCACAGGGTGCAGGGGGCCAGCGCGAAGCGGGCCTCCTCATAGAGATCCGCCTTGTTGGTCACCGCCAGCTCGAACTCGGGGGAGAGGGCGATGGCATGGGTCGGGCAGACCTCCTCGCAGCGGCCGCAGAAGATGCAGCGCGCCATGGAGATCTCCCAGCGCCGTTCGCCGGTCTCAATGTCCACTTCCATCACCAGCGCGTTGGCCGGGCAGGCCTTGGTGCAGGCGGCGCAGGCGATGCACTGATCCGCCTGATATTTCGGTTTGCCGCGAAAATCCCGGTTCACCTCATAAGGGGCAAAGGGGTATTTGGCGGTCGGGGTGCCAGCCTTGAGGATGGTCTTGAACAGCTTGATCATGATGACCCCTTATTTCAGCGGAGAGTGCTTGCGATCGATGCCGTAGCGCTCGATCTCCTTGTAGGAGACCACGGTGGATTTGCCCTTCTTGGGGTCGACCAGGGTGACCCGGTCGGTACAGGAGTAGCAGGGATCCAGACTGCCGATGATGAGCGGCGCATCCGCCACGGTATTGCCGCGCAGCATGTAGCGCAGGGCGGGCCAGTTGGCGTAGGTAGCGGCGCGGCAGCGCCAGCGGAACAGCTTCTGGTTATCTCCCGTCATGCTCCAGTGGACGTTCTCGCCGCGGGGCGCTTCGGTAAAGCCCAGCGCAAACTTGCCCGGCTGGTAGGTGAAGCCTTCGGTGAGCAGTGGCCCCTCCGGCAGGTGCTCCAGGCCAAACTCAATCATGTCGAGGGAGTCGTAGAGCTCGTGGATGCGTACCAGTACCCGGGATTGCACGTCGCAACCCGCCTTGGTCTGGATCTCCATCGGCAGCTCGCGGTAGCCGGCAAAGTCGTGGACCCGGCGCACGTCACGTTTGAAGCCGCTCGCCCGCACCATGGGGCCGACGCAGCTGAAATCGCGGGCAATTTGCGGGTCGAGCTTGCCGATGCCGATGAGGCGGGAGGAGATGTTGGCGGTATCCAGCAGCATGGCCACCAGGGGTTTGAGCTCATCACGGAGTTCCCGCACCAGCTGGGCACCCTTGATGCGATCCTCCTTGAAGATATCGCGGCGCACCCCGCCAATCAGGTTGAGACCATAGGTCTTGCGGGCACCGGTCAGCAACTCGGCCAGGGTCATGGATTTCTCCCGCACCCGGAAGAACTGCATGAAGCCGGTGTCGAAACCGGTGAAGTGGCTCGACAGGCCGATGTTGAGGATATGGCTGTGCAGGCGCTCCACCTCCAGCAGCACGGCGCGGATCATCTTGGCCCGCTCCGGCACTGGAATACCCATGGCGTTCTCTACCGAGGTGGTGTAGGCGACGCTGTGGGTAAAGCCGCAGATACCGCAGACCCGGTCGGTCAGAAACGCCACTTCGTTGTAGCCCATGCGGGTTTCCGCTAGCTTCTCCATGCCGCGATGGACATAGAAGAGGCGGTAGTCGGCATCGATGATGTCTTCGCCATCGACGAACAGACGAAAGTGCCCCGGTTCGTCCGAGGTGATGTGCAGCGGGCCGACCGGCACGATGCGGTTGGCATCACTGCCGAGCTCGTTGACGAAGGGGTAGGTCTCGGTGTCGGTGGTGGGCATCGGGCGCTGGCGATAATCCATGGCGTCCTTGCGCAGCGGGTGGATATCCTCCGGCCAGTCATCCGGCAGTACCAGACGGCGTTCGTCCGGCAGGCCGATGGCGCGCAGGCCGTACATGTCGCGGATCTCCCGCTCACCCCACACCGCTGCCGGAATGGTCGGGGTGATGGAGGGGTACTCCTGGGTATCGGCATCCACCAGCACCCGGACTGTGATCCAGCACTTGGTGTCGCCCTCCATGGAGAAGACGTGGTAGACGGCGAAGTGACCGTTGAGGCTGCGCTCGTCATTGGCAAAGGAGAGGGGAAGCCAGCCCCCCAGCTGGTGGAAGATCAGGCTGGCGGTCTCGACCAGACTGGTGGGTTTGACGGTGATGGTGGCCTGATCGGCGGTTTGCCACTCCTCGTCGACGATGGCGTGGGGCAGTTGTGCTCGCACCTGCTGGATGTAGTCGCAGCCGATGCGATCCGAAATGGCGATGGTCATGCAGTTCTCACTTTAATGTTCGGGAATGAGCATTCACAAATGATGAAATCGGAAAAAGTTGCTGTGCTGGCGGGCATGGCTCAGATCCCGACCAGATAGGCGAGCAGCGCCAGCAGGGCCAGCCCCAACCCGTAGCGGGTGAGCTTGTGGGTGCGCACGAACTGGGTACGGGCCATGGCGTTTTCGATGATGCCGGCCAGTAAAAGGGCCACCAGCAGCTTGCAGGCGAGGATCAGCGCCGCGCCGATGAGCGCAGGCAGACTCCAGTTGGCCGCCTTGCCGAAGGGCAGGAAAATGACCAGAAAGAGCTGTACCACCACCAACTGCTTGAGGCCGATGGAGAGCTTGAGCAGGGCCAGGCCCGCACCGGAATACTCGGTGAGCGGCCCCTCCTGCAGCTCCTGCTCGGCTTCGGCGCAGTCAAAGGGCAGCTTGCCCATCTCGACAAACACCGCGAAGGCGCAGGCGGCGCCGGCCAGCAGGGTGGCGATGGGCGCGGCCAGTGGCTGGGTCGCCACATAGCTGCTGATATTGCCCAGATCCGAGCTGCCCACCATCATCGCCATGATGAAGCAGGCGAGCACCAGAATGGGCTCCACCAGAATGCCGAGGGTCAGTTCGCGGCGGGCACCGATCCCTGCAAACATGCTGCCGCTGTCGAGCCCCGAGAGGGAGAAGAAGAAGCGGAAGATGGCGAACAGATAGATATCGGTGATGAGATCCCCGGCGATGGGGAAGGGAGATTCGTGAGTCAGGGTTGGCAGCGCCATCCCTACCAGCAAGAGGGCGGCGATCAGCAGCGCAGGCATCAGGTTGAAAATGATGCCGGCAGGCTCGGGGGTCACCTCCTGGCGGCGCAGGAGCTTGGCGATATCCCGGTAATCCTGCAGCAGGCCCGGCCCCTGACGGGAGTGCATCTTGGCCCGCAGCACCCGGTTGAAACCGGTGGCGAGCGGCGCCAGCGCCAGCATGGCGATGGCCTGGGTCAGGGCGAGGGCAACCATGCCCCAGCTCGGCATTTCAAGAACAGGCATATCAGACTCCTACAGCCATCAGGATAAAGAGCGCCAGCACAACGCCATTTATTAAAGAGAGCAGCAGCTTGCCGGTGTTGCCGCAGGTATCGCTCACCCCGTGCAGGGCGCTGGCCAGATCGAGCTGCGGCTGCTTGCGATAGAGCGGCGCGCAGAGTTGGCGCAAGGTGTGGGTGACACCGCCGGAGGTGAGGCTCATGCGCTCCTCATAGGCGTAACCACAAGCCCACGGGGTGCCGGCGTGACGACGACCGAGTTTGGGCCCCTTGAAGATGGCCAGTACCAGCAGCGGGATGAGGAACAGACCCAGCAAGGTGATGGCGATAACGGGCGGGGAGAGGATCGCCTGGCTGCTGTCGAGTGGCAGCAGGGTGGCGCCGGTGGCGACACTCATCTGGCTGGCAACCAGCGCCTGACCATAGCTGGCGATATGGGGGGCAATCCAGGGGGCGCCCAGACCCAGCACCAGACAGACCGCAGCCAGCAGCAGGGTGCCTGCCACCATGGCCCCCGGCACTTCGCGGGCGTGGCTCGCCTTCTCGCTGCGCGGTGCGCCGCAGAAGCAGATGCCGTAGACCTTGACGAAACACATCACCGCCATGGCGCCGGTCACCGCCAGCATCACTACCGCGAGCGGCGCAACGACAGAGGTGCCGAGTTTGGTCATGGAAAGCAGGGACTGATAGATAAACCACTCGCTGACAAAGCCGTTCAGCGGCGGCAGCGCCGAGATGGCCATGGCACCGATCAGGAACGCCAGCGCTGTCCAGGGCATCAGCTTGGCGAGCCCCCCCATCTTGTCCATGTCGCGGGTGTGCAGGCGGAACATCACAGAGCCGGTGCCCATAAAGAGCAGGCTTTTGAAGATGGCGTGGTTGAGCAGGTGATAAAGCGCACCGAGCAGCCCCAGCACCACCAGCGCCGGCTGCTGGTTGGCGATGCCGATCATGCCGATCCCCATCCCCATCAGGATGATGCCGATGTTCTCCACCGTGTGGTAGGCGAGCAGCCGCTTGAGATCGTGCTCGGCCAGCGCAAACAGCACCCCGAGCACTGCCGAGCAGGCACCGAAGATCAGCACCACATAGCCCCACCAGAGCTGGCTGGCACCGAGAAAATCGATGCTGACCCGCAAGATGCCAAAGAGACCCAGCTTCACCATCACGCCGGACATCAGCGCCGAGATATGGGACGGCGCGACGGGCTCGGCCACCGGCAACCAGCCGTGCAGCGGCACGAAACCGGCGCGCAGGCCAAAGCCGCAGAAGCTGAGCAGGAACACCAGCGAGGCTAAGCCGCCCGCCAGATGGTGCTCGCGCAGTGCGGCGAACTCCTGCGAGCCGCTTTCGCGGCAGAGCAGCCAGAAGGCGATCAGCACCAGTGCCATGCCGATATGGTTCATCACCAAGTAGAGGCGGCTCTGTTTGGTAGCCTCCGGGTTGGTTTTGACCAGCCAGTAGGTGGTGAGGGTTACCAGCTCGTAGCAGAGCAAGAAACCGAGCGCGTTGTCGGCCAGCACCATGCCCACCATGGCAAAGAGGAAGAGGTTCATCAGCGCACCGATGGCCACATCCCCCTTGCCCTGATATTCGCGGATATAGGCAAAGGAGTAGAGGGCGACGGCGACGCCGACGGTGCTGATCACCAGCAGCATCAGTGCGGAGAGCGTGTCTAGATAAAAAGAGCCGAGATGCACCGAACCCAGCAGCCAGAGTTGGCTATCGACGGGTGCGCCTTGGGCAAAGGTCTGGATGGCGGCGACCAGACCCGCGAGCGAGCCCAGCAGGGCAAAACCGCTATTGAGACGGTTGGCCAGTGCGGGCAGTTTTTGCAGCAGCAAACCGGCGGCAGCGCCCAGTAAAAAGAGCAGGAGCGTGGCCATAACAAGGGGGGACAACATCAGCACGCTCCCTCTGTGGTGGATAAATCGGATGCAGGGAGCGCCGTGGCAGGCGCCGAGAAGGCAGAGGCCCCTTGCGGGTTGGTGTCGGCCGCTTGCTGGCGACGGATACGGGCGGCGCGTTCGGTGTCGCCGTCATTGACCAGCTTCAGCGCCTGGGAGGGACAGGCACCGACACAGGCCGGGCCATCGGCGCGAAACTCGCACAGGTCGCACTTGACGGCGATGCTGCGCACGCCCGGCTCCCAGCTCAGCAGATCCTCGCCAAAGCAGCGCAGGCCGGCGGAGGTGGAGGGGTTGCTGGAGCGGATGGAGCAGGGGATATAGGTGTCGTAACTGGTGGCCACGGCCACCGGACGGCTGCCGCCGCTCTGGATGGCGCCAAAGGGACAGGCCACGGCGCAGAGGTTGCAGCCGATGCAGAGCGATTCGTTGAGTTGCACGCAATTGCCGGTCTGGCGAATTGCCTCGACCGGGCACACCTTGATGCAGGGGGCATCGTCACAGTGACGGCACTGAACCGGCATGGTCGCCTGCTCGTGTCGCATAACGGTTAAACGGGGGGCTTGTTGCAAACCTTGCGCCTTGTGTACCTCGCTGCAGGCCGCCATACAGGTGCCACAGCCGATACAAAGCTTGGGGTCAGCGATAACGAAGCGGTTCATAGCCTACCTTGTCGTGTCGCGAACGGAGTGAATAGGGGCAGGTTGGCAAGATACGGGCCAGCTTGAAAAAAGTGACTGAATAGAACTTAACTGATTGTTTTTTAATAAATAAAAAAAGTGGTGATGAAGCGGGGTGGCACTTGTGCGGGTGTCGAACCGTGACGTTCGTCACTTGTGACGAAGAGGGAAAGGGGGTTCGTCACCATCAGCTGGCGCCGGGTTGTCGAAGGTTTGCAGCCTGAGCCACAGACCCGGTTACCACCAGCCGCTGGCCAATGGTGTGGCGCCCTGGATGCCGGTGCCGGTCTGGCCGGGATTGGCCAACTTTCTTCATCCCCTCATAAAAAAGAAACAAAGCACTGTCTTTATGCCAATTTACTGAGAAAAATATGCGCATTTGGTTTTTATTTTGGAATTTTAATCTGGAGTTAAAGTTTTTAATTGCCAGACACCGCCGGATGAAATCGCTTTCGTGGGTTCGCTTGGAAATCATAGGGTGACATGCGAATCCATATGGGATATTTCTATTATTACTGTTTTTGGTGGTGATTATTTATGACGGCAAGACGTACCTGTCGCAGATATATATAAGTATCCAGAGCGCATTCATGCTGCTGTTTATTGGGGGTATCCTCCCCATTTGCACATGCATGTCGATGTTGTTTTTATGAATGGTGTTTTGTTTGTTTAAATGATTAGCCTGGCTATATAAGCCAGCGAATATCATCTGCCGATATATGTAATGGCGTGAACACCCGCAATATATAAGCGAATGGTCAGCTCTGTGCATGGTTGATGCTGGTTATTAAGGCGTTTTGTCAATTATCAAGAGCGGAACCGCAATGACATTGTTCACGAAGGCATGCTGCTGACCCTGTTCGGCTGCGATGGTCTGTGCCTGCTCGTTGTCTGATATATCTGCAGATAAATATAACGTGGCCATCAATGCGCCAAGTTTTATGTATGCAAATCAAGGAGTGTATCAATGGAAGATTTGTTTGAAAAAAGTCTGTCCCGATATCGGGGAGATGGCCCCTATTTGTATGTCGATGATCGGCAGCTCATCGATGCCGCCTCCGGCACCTTCAACCTGCCGCTCGGTTATACGCACAAGCGGCTGGCCGATAAATTGAAACAACAGATTGATCGATGTGCGCACCTGAGCTCTGCTTATACATGGGAGATCTCGCAACATATTCTCGACAAGCTGACCAGATATACACCGCCAGCAATAGACAGGATCTGGCTGCGCGATGTGTCAGGTTCCGGGGCCGTCGAGTGCGCCATCCGGATGGCGCAAAAATACACCAGACGCTCGGGCGTCATCTCGCTCTACCTGTCACACCACGGGCAATCCCTGGCGACGGCCCAGATCTCGGGCAATGCGTTTCGCATCAAGCACTTCAATATCAATATTGCCGGCTCGTTCAAGATCCCCACACCGCCGAGCGTGCTGGCGACGGGGATTGATGAGGCCTCGCTGGCAGGGTATCCCGATCTGGAGCAGATCCTGCAATTGGGATCCAGCGATAATATCGCGTGCCTTATCATAGAGCCGGTAATGGGCAATGGCGGCAATATCGTCATTCCACAGGCGTTTTACCGCGCCCTGCGAGAATTTTGTCACAAGAATGGCATCGTCATTATTGCCGATGAGGTCCAGACCGGATTTGGTCGCACCGGTACTTTCTTTGCCAGTAACGGTTATGCCAAAGAGCTGGACCCGGACATCATCGTATTTGCCAAAGGGGCCGGCGGAATCGGCATTCCCACGGCCGGTGTATTGATGAAACAAAAACTAGACGTACTGGAATCATTTGAACATTCCAGTACCTCAGGGGCCAATCCGTTATCGCTGGTCGCCCTGAATGAGGTTATTGATATCATTGAGGATGAACAGCTGCTCGCCAACGTACAGCAGAATGAGGCATTTTTGCGCAATGGTCTGTTGGCATTGCAGGAGACCCATCCAGATATTTCTGGCGTGCGTGGTCTGGGTTATATGTTCGGGTTTGATACCCCCTCACCGGAATATGCAGCCCAGGCAATCAAGGTCGCAGCCAGTCATGGTCTGATCATTCGTGGTGCCCGTTATGGCAAGAGCAATGCATTGAAAATACGCCCTCCCTTGATCTGTAACCGGCAACATTTGCAGGAAATTCTGACCAGGCTGGATGAAACATTTACCCAGATGAGCCGGATTTATTCCCTGGACAAGGAGGTGGCGTGATGCAGGCATTGAAATATGTGAAGAGATGGCAGGTCGAGGTGGTTGAAAGCGCCGACCTTGCGTGTATCGAAGCGGATGATGTGGTGGTCGATATCGCCGTATGCGGTATTTGCGGGACGGATGTCGGCATCATCAGCGGTGCCTATCCGGTCGCGGTACCGGGGACGACGCTGGGGCATGAAACCAGCGGGGTGGTGCGGCGGATTGGCCGTGGCGTGACCCGGTTCCAGGTCGGTGATCGGGTCGTGGTGAATCCGACCTATGCCTGCGGCGAGTGCAGAATGTGCCAGACGGGCAATCCCAACCACTGCGAGCAAAAGATGGGGACCGAAGCCGGTGTCTCCTACGATGGTGCCTTTGCCCACCAATATCGGGCCAGGGAGGGCTTCCTGCGTAAGCTGGATGACCACGTGAGCATGGAGGCGGCGTCACTGACCGAACCCCTGAGCTGCACCATCACGGGGGTCGACAAGCTGGCGATCACCCACACCAATATCCGGGCCGCCGTGGTGGGGGCCGGCCCCATGGGCATGCTCTATCTGTGGGTCCTGCATCATAAAGGGCTCAAGCCGTTCCTGGTGGAAAACAACCCGGGGCGCAGTGAGTTCGTGAGGGCACACCTGCCGCCTTCGACGAGCATCTATGAGGATTTCGAGCAGGCCCTCGAGCAGGAATATGGCAGCAAGCAGAGCAATATCGACCTGTGCGTGGATACGACCGGACAACTGACCGAGCTCGTCTTCTCCCGGCTGGCACCGGGCGGCAAATTGCTCAACGTGGCCCTGAAAGAGAAGCTGGCCAGGCTGGATGTGCTGCGCATTGCAGACAAGAGCCTGTCGGTGATCGGGTCCATCGACTCGTTGAACAATAGCTTTGAACGGGCCTACGCCATGATCCGGGATGGTGCTGTGCCGGTCGCCGGATTGATCAGCCATGTGTTTGATTTCTCTGACTATCAACAGGCATTCAAGACGGTTGGCTGTGACATTGCCAACCAGGCCATGGTGCCGCTCGTTACACCGAACTGCAAAGTGCTGGTGCGTCTTGCGGATATCCACTGACCATGAGAGACACCATGCAGTCCATGACGGTTATTTTTGATATCGACGGGGTGATCGTCGACAGCGAGCAGCTTCACTTCGATGTGCTGCGCCATCTTGCGCCAGAGCATGCCTGTTATTACCAGCCGCAACAGCTGATCGGCTTGAGCCTGGAGGAGACGCTTGAGCATATGAGGGTGCCACGGGAGCAGCAGGCCGACATCACGGCGAAGACGGTGGCAACCTACAAGGCGCAGCTGAGCGAGGCGTACCTTCGCCCCGGTGTCCGAGCCTTGATCGACGCCTTGCAAGTGGCCGAGATCCCGTTCGGGTTCGTCTCGACGGCCCCCCGGGATATCTGTCTGGCCAATATCGCGCTGCTTGGTTTGCAGGATCCCCCGAGGCTGATCTCCGGTGATGACGTGTTGCGGACCAAACCCAGTCCCGATCCCTATCTGGCCATGCTCGACATCCTGGAGGCGAGGGGGGATCGCGTGATCGTGGTGGAAGACACCGACCTCGGGGTACTGGCGGCAACACGGGCGGGGATCGCCGCCGTGTATGGCTGGCCCCACGGGTTGTCAGAGCAGCAGCACTACCGGGATGCCACCGCCACCATCGAGCGGCTGGGCGATATTGCTCCCTTTGCCGCACTGTGTCCCGCCCTCTGAATCTTTGCTCCCTGGCAGCAGGGAGCATGTTAGGAAGTCAATCATGTCAGAACTAACCATGCCGGTGTTTATCCAGCAGCCCATCCAGGCCACCCGAAAAGCCTTTTTCATAGCCGGTTTCAGCCTGGCAACATGGGCCCCCTTGATCCCGCTCGCCAAAGAGAGGCTCCATGTCGATCACGGTGCCATGGGTGCCATCTTGCTGGCTTTTGGCCTCGGTTCTTTGCTGATGATGCCGTTGTCGGGTCTGCTGGCGGCGCGCTACGGCTGCCGGCGCGTCTTTACCTCCGCCTTGCTGGTGGTGCTGCTCACCATGCCCGCGCTGGTGCTGCTGGATCAGGTGCTGGCGATGGCGCTGGCGCTGTTCGTGTTCGGGGCAGGGGTCGGCGCCATGGATGTCGTGGTCAACATTCATGCGGTCATCACGGAAAAACGGGCCGAAAAGCCCATCATGTCCGGCTTTCATGCCCTGTTCAGTCTGGGCGGCATTATGGGGGCCGGCCTGGCCAGTGCGCTGCTGGCATCCGGGGTGTCGCCGCTCCATGTGATCTTCATGGTGCAGGCGCTGTTGCTGCTACTCATGCTGTCGGCCTGGCAGGGGCTGTTGAATGAGTCACAGCCGCGGGATACCCCGTTTTTTGCACTGCCCCATGGCAGCGTCATCATGCTGGGGGCCCTGTGCTTTATCGCCTACATCATGGAGGGCGCCATGCTCGACTGGAGCGGGATCCTGCTGCTGGGCCTGCCGGATATCCATGCCAGCCAGGCGGGGATAGGGTATACCCTGTTTGCCATCACCATGACCATTGGCCGCTTTACCGGCGATCGCCTGATTGGCCGGTTCGGGCAGCGGCGGGTGTTTGTCGCCAGCGCCCTCTTGGCCACCTGCGGCTTTGCCATGCTGGTGCTCGGTGCGTCACTATGGGGGCTGGCTTGCGCCTTCTTGTTGACAGGTTTCGGTCTTGCCAACATAGCGCCCATGCTGTTCACCGCCACGGGGCGCCAGCAGGCCATGCCGGATGCATTGGCGGTGGCCGCCGTATCGACCATGGGTTATTCCGGCATTCTGATGGGGCCGGCCATGATAGGGGGGCTTGCCCACCTGTTCTCATTGATGGGGGCGTTTGCCTGCATCACGGCGCTCTCTTGCGCGCTGTTTCTCTGTGCCCGCCGGCTCCGGCTGGGTGGATGCCCCGAATAGATTGCTGAGGAGATAACGCCTATGAACAAGGAACTCAATACATGGTCCTGGCTCAACGAGCCGGCCAGCTGGCAGCTGGATGGCGACCGCGTGCGGGTGGTGACCGACCATCGGAGCGATTTTTGGCAACGCACCTGGTACGGTTTTGAACGCCATTCAGGCCACGTCTACGGCTGCGAGGTGGAGGGGGATTTCACGTTTCAGGTGTGTGTGGAGGGGGATTACACCACCCTGTATGACCAGGCCGGTCTGATGCTGATCCACAACGAGCAGCACTGGCTGAAGGCGGGTATCGAGTTCAACGATGCCCAGCCCATGATAGGCAGCGTGCTGACCCATCCCCACTCCGACTGGGCAACCGGGCTCTTCCCGGGCGATGCCCGCCGCTTCTGGCTACGCCTGACCCTGGTCAACGGCGCCTTGCGTCTGCAATATTCCTGCGACAAGCAGCACTGGCCCCTATTGCGCCTGTGTCCCTTTGTGGCCGGCCCCCGCCACTTCATCGGCATCATGTGCTGTACGCCGGAGCGGGAGGGGCTGGCGGTCACCTTCTCCGATATTCGCCTCTCCCCGCCGCTTGGCAAGGCATTGCATGATTTGAGCTGACGCCACCCTCAGCTTGCCATGGTTTGCACCAGGAGGGCCGGGGATGAGGGAAAGTCAGCCATATGGTCGCGGTGCACGGCGCTGCGCTTGTTGCACCCTACGGTGGCGAGTCTGTTCGCATAGAGCCCGTCTGTTTTGAAACCCTAGGTTCGATTAGCGAAGCGTGATCGGACGCTCGAGAGACGCTCGAGAACGGAAACATATCGGCAGCATGCCGGGAGTAGGGGGCAAAGAACAAAATGAATTGCGCTGTTTACAGCATATGGTCGACGTGGTGTGCTCCCTTCTCCCCTCGCGGGAGAAGGGCTGGGGATGAGGGGGCGGCCATCGGGGTTAATGCCAAAAAAAGAGGGAGGCCAATGCCTCCCTCTCTCTTTAGCGCAACTCACGCCATCAGATATCCACCTGGGATCCCAGCTCGATGACCCGGTTGGGCGGGAGCTCGAACTGATCCGGCGCGCGCAGGGCGTTGCGCTGCAGCAGCATAAAGAGCTTGCCGCGCAGGTAGAGATACCAGGGGCGCTCCTTCATGATCAGCGACTCGTGGGCCATGAAGAAGGAGGTCTCCATCATCCGGCAACTGAGCCCCTCGGCGTTGCAGCGGTGGAAGATCTCCTCCACGTTGGGGGTCTCGCGCCAGCCGTAGCTGGCCACCACCCGCCAGAAGGTGGGGGAGAGCTGCTCGATGCAGACCCGGCGCACGTTGTGGACGTAGGGCACCTCTTCCACCCGCAGGGTGAGCAGGATGATCCGCTCGTGCAGCACCTTGTTGTGCTTGAGGTTGTGCAGGAGCGCGTGGGGGATCACGTTGACCACCCGCGACATATAGACCGCCGTGCCGGCCACCCGGGTCGGTGGGGATTTTTCCAGCGAGGCGATCATCGGCTCCAGCGAGTTGCCGTGCTCGTTGAGACGGCGAATAAGCTGAAAGCGCTCGCTCTTCCAGCTGGTCATCACGGTGAACATCACCGCCCCCAGGGTGAGCGGCAGCCAGCCGCCGGAGAAGATCTTGGCGAGGTTGGCGGCAAACAGCGGCACGTCGATGGCCAGCAACGCGATAAACAGGGCGGCCACCAGGTACTTGTTCCAGTGCCAGCTGTGGCGGGCCACCGAGCAGGAGAGGATGGAGGTGAGCACCATGGTGCCGGTGACGGCGATGCCGTAGGCCGCCGCCAGATTGCTGGAGTGCTCGAAGCTCATGATGACGATCACCACCGAGATATAGAGCATCCAGTTGATGACCGGAATATAGATCTGGCCGGACTCCTGCTCGGAGGTGTGCACGATGCGGATGGGTGAGAGATAACCGAGCCGCACCGCCTGCCGGGTCAGCGAAAAGACCCCGGAGATCACGGCCTGCGAGGCGATCACCGTCGCCAGGGTCGCCAGCAGCAGCAGCGGCAGCAGCGCCCATTTCGGTGCAAGCAGGAAGAAGGGGTTGGTGATGGCCTCGGGATGGGCCAGCAGCAGCGCCCCCTGGCCGAAGTAGTTGAGCACCAAAGAGGGCAACACCACCATAAACCAGGCGCGCCGGATCGGGCTCTTGCCAAAGTGGCCCATGTCGGCGTAGAGCGCCTCTACCCCTGTGATGGCCAGCACCACGGCGCCGAGGGCAAAGAAGGAGGCGCTCTGGTACCTGGCAAAAAAGCGCAGCGCCCAGACGGGGTTGAGCGCCCCCAGCACCTCGGGATGCTGGAAGATGCTGTTCAGACCCAGCACCGCCAGGGTGATGAACCAGGTGAGCATGATGGGGGCGAACAGCTTGCCCACGGTGGCGGTGCCGTGTTTCTGGATGGCGAACAACAGGGTCAGCACCAGCACAGAGAGCGGCACTATATAAGGGTCGAGGGAAGGGGCGGCGATGTTCAAGCCCTCGATGGCCGACATCACCGACATGGCCGGGGTGATCACCACCTCGCCATAGAAGAAGCTGCCGCCAATGAGCCCCAGGATGATCAGCAAGGGGGTCCACTTGGCCGGGGTGTTGCGGGTGGCCAGTGACATCAGGGTGAGGATGCCCCCTTCGCCGGCGTTGTCGGCCCGCATCACGAAGGAGAGGTACTTGACCGAGACCACCAGGATCAGCAGCCAGAAGATCAGTGAAAGAAAGCCCAGGATGGAGGCGGGCTCCACTCCGAAACCGAACTGGCCGGAGAGGCACTCGCGCAGGGTATAGAGCGGGCTGGTGCCGATGTCGCCATAGACCACGCCGATCGCCGCCAGCGTAACGCCGGACAGGGCTTGTTTGTGATTACCGTTCATGAAGTTGTCTGTCAGTTTGATGGTGACGATTGGCCAGCACGGGCCGCCCCGTCTATCGGGCGTGCGGCAGGTGCCGCAGGAACGCATTAATGGATTGCGATGGGAAAGGGAGCTAACTGGATATAAAGAGGCTCATCATGGGACACAGTCTGTTCATCTGCCGTTAAGGGTATAATGACACACCCGTCGTGGGTTTATGCTCAGGTATAAATAATCAAAAAGGGGTGGCTAATGAAATTATTAATTGGGCACTGATTGAAATACCCCGTCCAGACCTTGGCAAGTGATTGTTTTAGCTGGCTATCCATTTTTGCCAGCGTTTTGCATCAAGCTGGCTAAGAAATAAACGATAAAATGCTGACCAATAAAGAGGGGCTTTGGCAGTAAAAGAGAAGGGGGTAAGGCTGCAATAGAGTCTTTATTTATCAAGAGACAGCAAGTAGGGTGCAATGAACGAAGTGAATTGCACCGCTAATTAAAAAATGCAAGAGGTGCAATGCGCTACGCTTATTGCACCCTACGATAATAATTTAAAATAGGATAATAAAGTTTCAAGTTTTAGTAGTGTTCGTATCAACTACTCAATTAATTTCCTTTCTTCAATTTTAGCCATTGACTCTCTTTCAAATTTAAGAGCTTCGGTGCGATCACCTAGATACCTTGGTAGGTTACCTAAAGCCATAAACCCACCTAGGCGTTGTTCATGGTGGCCGATTATTAGTCCCCCATAACAATTATGGGCATGACAACCACTAATTAAAGTGGAGTTATTTGTAATTAAGATGTTTTGGGGTCTAACCAATATTTCTACACCATTTTTTAAAAATCTTCCACGATTAACAATTACTTTGTTTGGAGGTTTGAAGTCTATTTCAATCAGTATCTTTCGGTGCGCCTCACGAATCGATAATTTTGTACCTATTAGCTGTATGTCCCAAGGTGTTATTGAGTAATAAAGTTGATTGCTTTTTATATGAAGAACTGGTGCGTTAAATTCATCGAAAATAACTAAGTTTAAAAGTAAGTGACCATCCGCCATAATAAGGCCAATCAAGGGCGTACCGTCAACACTAATGGGTACCATTGCTGTTCCATACCCTTGGTCATCACATGTAAAGCTGTTTCCACCTATTTCAACTTCAGCTGTTTTGCCGGAAAAATGCAAGCTATAGGGTTTAGATACTCCCTTACGAAGATTAAATGGATTTTTATTTGCCTCTCGTACGACTTCTTTTGGGAGTAGACCACCTGTTTTTTCTCTGTGGTGTTGATCACACAATAAAGTTATCTCTTCAGCTACATGGCGTTTAACGTTAGCCCATTCCTCCATGTGCTCATATTCATACAGTGGCATTCCACAGATAACACAACCGAAGCCACAACGTTGTCTAACTTCTCGTTGAATTGGAAGAGGTATATTTCGACTATTTAAATCTTGTTCTTTAGTCATGTAGATTCCTATCATATGCTAGCAATTATTTAAATGGCGAGTACCTGCGTTGTAACTTGATAATCTAAAAATGGTTTTCGTAGCCATCCCTCAATTTCCCCAAGTTTCAGTCATCAGTCTATTTTTGAACCCGTGAGATTGTGTTGCGCATCTGCATGGAAACGCCCCCAACGAAGCAGGTTACCAACTGAAACACATGTTATCCAATCGGGTAGGGGGTAAAAGGTTGAACGGCGCAAAATCTGGTCGAGATCAATAAATAAGTCATTGATTGGCTGTTATTTGTTCGCTTGCGCTGAAAGGGCAGGGTGATATGCCTTTGTCAGCCAGTGTCGACCTCGTCACTTTTGTCATGTCGAGCAGGGGGCTGGCCCCTTCGTCACTCTCGTCATCAGCGGCTAATACTGCCTTTATCATCCAGATTATCTCTTTATTTTCATAGGCTTGCGATTTTATGACGGGCCATCTACCGGTGTTGGTCTGATAAATGCTTTGTGGGGGCAGACCGCGTTGTCGCCTGCTAGGTGGGTGAGGGCGGTCGGGTGTAACGAACCATTTAGGATCCCTCTCTATGAACAGCTTCGTGATTGCAGATCCCAGTCTCTGTATTGGGTGTCGTACCTGTGAGGTGGCCTGCGCCGTTTCACACCAGTCAGGGTCCTGCAGCGGGACCCTTGAGCGGGAGGGCGGCCTGCATCTTGCCATCGAGGATGGACATCTGGTCTCCAAGGACAGCCATTTTCAGCCGCGCCTGAAGGTGATCGTGGGCAGCAAGGTGACCACGCCGGTGCTCTGCCGCCAGTGTGAAGACAAGCCGTGCGCCATGGCCTGCCCCAACAACGCCATCGTCAGCGAGGATGGCTGTGTCAAGGTGCTGCAGGCGCGCTGCATCGGCTGCAAGTCCTGCGTGGTGGCCTGTCCTTACGGCGCCATGGCGGTGGTGGTGAAAGAGGTGGCCCCCACGGCCGATTCGCTCTTCAAGCGCCCGCAGACCAAGGCGCAGGCGCTCAAGTGCGATCTCTGCCAGCACCGCGAGGCGGGCCCGGCCTGTGTCGAGGTGTGCCCGACCCAGGCGCTGCGGCTGGTCACGCCGGCCCACCTTGACACCCTGAACCGGCAGAAGCAGTTGGCCAGTGCCGAGGCCCTGCTGGCGATGCCGGCCCGGGTGTGAGCGGGCTTGCCGAGCCGTTTTTCGTTAACAAACAAGAGTGTGAGTCATGAAAAAAGTCATTACCGTGTGCCCCTATTGCGGCACCGGTTGCAAAATCAACCTGCTGGTTGAAAACGACAAGGTGGTGGGGGCCGAAGGCGCCAACGGCCGGACCAACGAGGGGCAGCTCTGCCTCAAGGGCTATTACGGTTGGGATTTCTTGAACGACACCAACCTGCTGACCCCCCGCCTCAAGAGCCCGATGATCCGCCGCGAGCGCGGTGGCAAGCTCGAAGCCGTCTCCTGGGACGAAGCCATCGAGTTCGCCAGCAGCCGTCTGGCTGCCATCAAGGCGAAATATGGCCCGGACGCCATCATGACCACCGGCTCTGCCCGTGGCCCCGGCAATGAAGCCAACTATGTGATGCAGAAATTTGCCCGCGCTGTGCTTGGGACGAACAACGTCGACCACTGCGCGAGGGTGTGACACGCACCCTCAGTCTCCGGTCTGGAGACAACTGTAGGCAACGGCGCCATGAGCAACGCCATTCCCGAAATTCAAGAGACCAAGTGCCTGCTGGTGTTTGGTTACAACGCTGCTGACTCTCACCCCATCGTCGCCCGCCATATCCTCAAGGCGAAGGCCAACGGGGCCAAGGTGATTGTGTGTGATCCCCGCATGGTGGAGACCGCCCGCATCGCCGATCAGTGGCTGCCGCTCAAAAACGGTTCCAACATGGCGCTGGTCAACGCCTTCGCCAACGTCTTGATCAATGAAGGGCTCTACAACAAAGAGTTCGTCGCCAACTACACCGAAGGGTTCGACACCTTCAAGGCCACAGTGGCCAAGTACACCCCGGCATACGTGGAGGGGATCACCGGCCTCAAAGCCGCCGATATCCGCGCCGCCATTCGCACCTATGCCGCATCGCCTGCTTCCATGATCCTGTGGGGCATGGGGGTGACCCAGTACGGTCAGGCGGTGGACGTGGTCAAGGGGCTGGCGGGGATTGCGCTGCTGACCGGCAACTTCGGTCGCCGTGGCACCGGCTGCGGGCCGGTACGCGGGCAGAACAACGTGCAGGGCACCTGCGACATGGGGATGCTGCCGCACCAGTTCCCGGGCTATCAGTCGGTGAGCGACCCTGCCATCAGCGCCAAGTTTGCCAAGGCGTGGGGGGTGCCGTCTCTTTCCCAGAAACCCGGCTACCGGTTGACGGAGCTTGGCCACAAGGTGGAGGAGGGCAAGTGCAAGGCCTTCTACATCTTCGGGGAAGATCCGGCCCAGACCGAGGCTGACTTGGGTCAGTTCCGCCGTACCCTGGCGGGGATGGAGCTGGTGATCGTGCAGGATATCTTCATGACCCAGACCGCCGAGATGGCCGACGTCATTTTGCCCGCCACCAGTTGGGGCGAGCACGAGGGGGTCTACAGCTCGGCGGATCGCGGCTTCCAGCGCTTCTACAAGGCGGTGACGCCGCCGGACAACGTGAAGCCGGACTGGGCCATCTTCTCGCTGATGGCGACCGCCATGGGGTATCCCATGGAGTATCGCGACACCGAGCAGATCTGGGACGAGCTGCGCGGACTCTGCCCGCTCTACGCCGGGGTCAGCTACGACAAGATGGCCGATCTCAAGAGCGTGCAGTGGCCCTGTCCGACCGAGGATCACCCGGGCACCAGCACCCTGTTCGAGGGGAATGTGTTCACCACCCCGAGCGGCAAGGGCCAGCTGATTGCCTCCGAGTGGCGGCCGCCGCTGGAGCAGCCCTGTGCCGAGTACCCGCTGGTGCTCTCCACCGTGCGCGAGGTGGGGCACTACTCCTGCCGCTCCATGACCGGCAACTGCTCGGCGCTGCAGACCCTGGCCGATGAACCGGGCTATGTGCAGATCCACCCGAGCGATGCCAGGAAGCTCGGGGTGAAGGATCAGGCGCTGGTCTGGATCTCGTCGCGCCGCGGCAAGGTGATCACCCGGGCCAACTACAACGAGCGGGTCAACGCCGGGGTGGTCTACATGACCTACCAGTGGTGGATCGGGGCCTGCAACGAGCTCACCATCGAGCACGTGGACCCCGTCTCCTACACGCCGGAGTACAAGTACTGCGCAGTGAAAATTGAGCGTATCGAGGATCAGCCGGGGGCGGAAGTGTACGTCCAGACTGAATACAGCGCGCTCAAGGCGAAATTGCGCAGCGCCGCCAAAGGGTAATCGTCGTTAATAAAGTGGATCCAGGCTCTGTATACAGGGCCCGGATCCGCTCATCCTTTTTTCAGCTGGCAGGTGTCCATCATGAAAAATGAATTAAATCTTTCGTTCGGGATCTTTTATGTCTCCGCTTATTTGCTGGTGATGTTGTTAGGGATTGGGTGTTTTCTATGGCACGACGAATTGATATTTTTGCTGGGGTTTGCCTTCTTCGGCTGTTTTATCGCCGCGCGCATCGCCATGAGCGCCGTGCTGGCAGCATTGAGCGTGCAGGCGGCCTGGCTCATCGCCTTTCTCTCCACCACCCTGGTCAACTGCCTGCTGGCGGGCGTGCTGGGGCTCGGGGTCTACCTCACCCATCGGGTAGTGTCGGTGGAAATAGCTGACAATATCAGTGGGTTATTGCTGGGGCTTCAGCTCTTTTCGGCCGCCTTCATCTTCGGCGGATTGAAGCTGCACAACTACCGGCTGCTCTCCTCATGAGCCTGCGACAGCGGCAACAGGGGCAGAGGATGGGCCAGTTGGCGGCGATATGCGGCGAATGACGGCGATAGTGACGCCATATTTGAGCGTGGCGGGAAATATCCGCTGACGGAGCTGTAATATGTGCCAGGGCCGGCTTGGTTGTAATGGGGATGGGGCTAACTTATTATGCCAGCCATCCTGCGATAATCTGCGCGATGCTATTTCGGTGCATGTTAGTTTTTATAATTAAGCGTTAAGTTTTTAAAAATTAATTATAACATCTGACTGCGATGGCTGATGCATTGTTTACCGTTGTTGCCGTGCTGCAATTGGCCGGCAAGGGTACCCATCTAGATGTAATGCGAGGCCTGAATGCTGAATGTGAGTGCCATTCCGTTGACCGACATCTCACCCATCTGGGATGACGGCTTTCTCTCCCTCTCCAAGAATCTGCTCTCTGCCGTCACCCTGGACGACTTCATCAAGAAGCTGAACCGGATCCAGCCCTGCTTTCGCCAGGTGGATCGGGTCAACCTCATCCTCAACCTGGGGACAGGGGAGGAAGCGGTCTTCTACTACCTGGGGGAGCAGGGGCCGGCTCACCTCATCTGTCGCAAGGCCGATCTCCATTTTTCCCGTGAGCAGGCCATCGTGCTGCCGGCGAGCCGCTTTCGCCACCGCTGCGAACAGCTGGCGAGCACGCCTGTCTATGACGGCTTGCACTCCTATTGTCAGTTGCCCATCACCACTGCCCGCAGCCACCTGGGCGGGGTGGAGTTCATCAGCCGCGAAGCCAATGCCTTCCCGATGGAGACCCTGGCCAAGCTGACCCAGCTGGCGGCCATCGTCGCCATTGCGCTGGAGAACGTGCTGGACAAGGAGCGCACCCTGGAGCAGGCCAACTCCCTGCGCCTTGAGCGCGACAGCTGCAAGATCCTGGTGGACGTGACCAACGCGGTGATCAAACTGGTGCGCATCGCCGAGCTGCCCCAGAGCCTGTTCACCATACTGCACCACCACTTTGGCATCAGCAGTCTGTGCCTGGCCGAGTACAACGCCACCTCCGACAGCTTCAAGAGCTATCTGGTCAATCAGCAGCAGCGTGAACAGCCCGGCATCATCAACCATTCGTGTTTTGAGAAGAACTGCCTGCAGGGGGCGCTCGGTCACAGCGAGCCCTTCTTCCTCTATCGCGAGCAGGGCCACGGCTGCCAGTCGAGCTGCCGTTTCACCTCCCAGATCCTGCCCCCCGACGCCGACAGCTCCTGCATCCTGCCGCTGCGCTATCGGGGCAACCTGCTGGGGGTGCTGATCCTCTCTCACCCCGAGACGGATTTTTTCGCCGACCTCGATATCTCGCTGCTCGAACAAGTGGCGGCGCGCACGGCGATTGCCATGAACAACGTGCAGGCGCAGCAGGAGATCTCCAACACCACCGGTGCCAGGGAGAAGACCCTTCGGGTCGACGGGCCCGCGCCGCAGGGGGACTTTGCCAACATCATCTACCAGAGCGCCGTGATGGAGAAGGTGCTGGAGAAGGTGAAGCTGGTGGCCCAGAGCGACTGCACCGTGCTCATTCTGGGGGAGACCGGCACCGGCAAGGAGCTGATCGCCCAGGCCATTCACGCCCTGAGTGCCCGCCACGATCACGAGATGGTCAAGGTGAACTGCGCCGCCATTCCCACCGGCCTTATCGAGAGCGATCTGTTTGGCCACGAGAAGGGGGCCTTCACCGGGGCGCTGACCCAGCGTATCGGCCGCTTCGAGCGGGCCCACAAGGGTACTCTGTTCCTCGACGAGGTGGGGGACATGCCGCTCGATCTGCAGCCCAAATTGTTGCGGGTCTTGCAGGAGCACGAGCTGGAGCGGGTGGGCAACAGCAACCCCATTGCTATCGACGTGCGGCTGGTGGCGGCCACCAACTGCGATCTGCTCTCCATGGTCAAGAACAAGCGCTTTAGAAGCGACCTCTATTACCGGCTCAACGTCTTTCCCATCGAGCTGCCGCCCCTGCGCGAGCGGCGCGAGGATATTCCGCTTTTGGTCAACTTCTTCATCAAGAAGATCGCCAAGCGGATGCGCCGCACCATCACCTCCATTCCGGCCGACGCCATGAAGATGCTGGTGTCGCTCCCCTGGTACGGCAACATCCGTGAGCTCGAAAACATCATCGAGCGGGCGGTGGTGATGACCCGCGGCCACGTGCTCAACCTCTCGCCGGAGGAGCTGCTGCCCCTCAAGGGCTTTCACAAGATAGAGACCCTGGTCTATGACGAACCGGCCCGGGAGCTGTTTCGTGAGCCGTTGCCTGCCTTGCCGCAAGGTGAAGAGGCGCAGGGGGAGGATGAGCGGGTCAGCATCATCCGGGCGCTGAAGGCGTGCAACGGTATCGTTGCCGGCGAGCGGGGCGCGGCCCAGCGCCTGGGCATGAAGCGCACCACCTTGCTGTCGAAAATGAAACGGCTCGGGATCTCGGCCAAAGATCCCCGCACCCTCAACTAAGGGGCCACCAGATGTTGCTTGAACTCGACCCCGACACCCCGCAGGCGCTCAGCGCCCATCGCGAGGTGGTCCATTACCATCAGCGCGGCGTCACCACCGACAGCGCCATGCAGCTGCCCTGCGAAACCCCGGTGGCGCTGGTCTACAACGGCATCGCCCACAGCGTGATGATGTGCTCGGCCGCCGATCTGGAGGATTTCGCCATCGGCTTCTCGCTCTCCGAGGGGATCATCGACAGCCTGCTCGATATCCACGACATCGAGCAGCAGAGCGCCTGTCGCGGCATCGAGCTGCACATCACCCTGGCCAATCGCTGCGTTCATCGCCTGAAAGAGAAGCGGCGCACCCTGGCCGGGCGCACCGGCTGCGGCATCTGCGGCAGCGAGAGCCTGGAGCAGGTGGTGCGCGCCCAGCCAAGGCTGCCCGACAGCCAGCGCTTTGCGGTGGGCCATATCGACAAGGTGCTGAACGCGCTGCGCCCGCTCCAGCGGCTGGGGCAGAGCACGGGGGCGACCCATGCCGCCGTGCACGTGGACGGCGAGGGCAACATCCTCGCCATTCGCGAGGACGTGGGGCGCCATATCGCGCTGGACAAACTGGTGGGGCACCTGCAGCGCAGCCAACGGCGCGATGGCGCCATCCTGGTGACCAGCCGCGCCAGCTTCGAGATGGTGCAAAAGTGCGCCAGCGCCGGGGTGGAGATCCTGCTCGCCATCTCGGCCGCCACCGAGCTCGCGGTGGCGCGGGCCGAGCAGACCGGGCTCACCCTGGTGGGCTTTTGCCGCCCGGGGCGGGCGGAGATCTACAGCGGTCGCCAGCGCATCCTGCTGGCGGCCGCGGCATCATCCCCCGCTTCGGCAGAGGGCTGAGGGCACAAGGCCATTGGCGCTCGGGGTTGGCTCGGGTATAGTCCTGCGCCAACAAGATAGGTTCGGTCGCGCTCCTTGCCCGTCAGGGCGCCGCGGCCGACACAGCGTCAAAGGATACCAAGCCCATGAAATTCAGCCCGCTGCTGGATGAGATGATGAAAGCCCTGCAGGTGCTGCCGGGGGTCGGCCCCAAGTCGGCCCAGCGCATGGCATTTACCCTGCTCGAGCGTGAGCGCAGCGGCGGCCTGCGGTTGGCCCAGCTGCTCTCTCGCGCCCTGACCGAGATTGGCCACTGCAGCCACTGCCGTACCTTCACCGAGAACGAGCGCTGCGAGATCTGCGCCAATCCCAAGCGCGAAGAGAACGGCCTGCTGTGTGTGGTGGAGAGCCCGGCAGACGTGGCCGCCATCGAGCAGACCGGCCAGTTCTCCGGCCGTTACTTCGTGCTGATGGGCCACCTCTCGCCGCTGGACGGCATTGGCCCGGAGGAGCTGG
Organism: Aeromonas sp. FDAARGOS 1403; assembly: GCF_019047325.1. Classification (NCBI taxonomy): domain Bacteria; kingdom Pseudomonadati; phylum Pseudomonadota; class Gammaproteobacteria; order Aeromonadales; family Aeromonadaceae; genus Aeromonas; species Aeromonas sp. FDAARGOS 1403. Next base: position 2,985,179 of record NZ_CP077249.1, read on the forward strand.
GGCTGGAGATCCTGGAGCGACGCTTGAAAGACGAGGCGATCAGCGAGCTTATTCTGGCCACCAACCCCACCATCGAGGGGGATGCCACCGCCTGGTACATCGCCGACATGGCCCGCGCCGCCGGCGTCAAGGTGAGCCGGATTGCCCACGGGGTGCCGGTGGGCGGCGAGCTGGAGCTGGTGGACGGCACCACGCTCTCCCACTCCCTGATGGGGCGTCAGCCTCTCAATTGAGTCAGCGCCAGCCCCTCAACTGAGTCAGCCTCTGTTCTTCAACAGGTCCTGCGTCGCGACTCAGCAGCAATACCAGAACCCGCCTCGGTGGGTTTTTTGTTTGCGCAGGATGGGGCCCCAGCCTCGATTGGCGCAAAAATCGCCACTCGCACAGCTCGTTGCATTTGTCCCCTTGAAATGGCGATCGCCGGCCCCATCTTGGATCGGGAATATGTTCAACCCGAATCGCCTGAGGATAGTGTCGATGACCCAAAGCGTTCATGCCGAAACCCACGGGTTTCAGACTGAAGTCAAACAACTGCTGAGCCTGATGGCCCACAGCCTCTATTCCAACAAAGAAGTATTCCTGCGCGAGCTTATTTCCAACGCCTCCGATGCGGCGGACAAGCTGCGCTTCAAGGCGCTTTCCGATGCCTCTTTGTTCGAAAACGACGGCCAGTTGCGCGTTCGCCTGGTGGTTGATAAAGAAAAACGGACCCTGACCATCTCCGATAACGGGATCGGTATGACCCGGGATCAGGTGATCGAGCACCTGGGCACCATCGCGAAATCCGGTACCGCCGAGTTCTTCAAGAACCTCTCCGGTGATCAGGGCCGCGACTCCCAGCTGATCGGTCAGTTCGGGGTGGGCTTCTACTCCGCCTTCATCGTTGCCGACAAGGTGACAGTGGTCTCCCGCGCCGCCGGTACCGAACCGGGCCAGGGCGTGCAGTGGGAGTCGGAAGGGGAAGGCTCCTTCACCGTGGCCGACGTGACCAAAGAGGGTCGCGGTACCGACGTCATCCTGCACCTGCGTGCCGAAGAGGACGAGTTCCTCGACGACTGGCGCCTGCGCTCCGTGGTCAGCAAATATTCCGACCACATCAGCGTGCCGGTGGAGATGTTCAAAGAGGGTACCCCGGATCGGGAAGAAGACGGTGAAACCATCGTCGGCACCCCGGGCGAGTGGGAGCAGGTCAACCGCGCCACTGCGCTGTGGACCCGCAACCCGAAGGACATCAAGGACGAGGAGTATCAGGAGTTCTACAAGCACGTCGCCCACGACTTCGAAGATCCGCTCTTGTGGGGTCACAACCGGGTGGAAGGGGCGCAGGAGTACACCAGCCTGCTCTACGTGCCGGCCCGCGCACCGTTTGACCTCTACAACCGCGAGCAGAAGCACGGCCTGAAGCTCTACGTGCAGCGCGTCTTCATCATGGATGACGCCGAGCAGTTCATGCCGACCTACCTGCGCTTCGTCAAAGGGGTGCTGGACTCCAACGATCTGCCGCTCAACGTCAGCCGCGAGATCCTGCAAGACAACAAGGTGACCGTCTCCCTGCGCAAGGCCTGCTCCAAGCGCGTGCTGACCATGCTGGCCAAGCTGGCCAAGGATGACGCCGAGAAGTACGCCAAGTTCTGGAGCGAGTTCGGCAATGTGCTGAAAGAAGGCCCGGCCGAGGATTACGCCAACCGCGAAGAGATCGCCAAGCTGTTGCGCTTTGCCAGCACCGCCGGCGAGGGCGAAGCCCAGACCGTGTCGCTGGAGGATTACGTTGGCCGCATGAAGGAAGGCCAGCAGAAGATTTACTACATCACCGCCGACTCCTACGCTGCCGCCAAAAACAGCCCGCACCTCGAGATCTTCCGCAAGAAGGGCGTCGAAGTGCTGCTGATGTGGGAGCGGGTCGACGAGTGGCTGATGAGCCACCTGACCGAGTTCGACGGCAAGCAGCTGGTCTCCGTCACCCGTGGCGAGCTGGATCTCGGCGATCTGGAAGACGAAGCCTCCAAACAGGCACAGGAAGAGGCCGAGAAGGCCAACGCCGGTCTGGTGGAGCGAGTCAAGCAGAGCCTGGGCGAGGCGGTGAAAGAGGTGCGCGTCACCCACCGTCTGACCGACTCGCCGTCCTGCATCGTCACCGATGCCCACGGCATGAGCACCCAGATGATCAAGCTGATGCGCGCCGCCGGTCAGCCGGTGCCGGAGCAGAAGTACATTCTGGAACTGAACCCCGACCACGCCCTGGTGAAGAAGCTCGATACCATCCAGGACGAGGCGCTGTTCGGCGAGTGGGTCACCCTGCTGCACGAACAGGCCCAGCTGGCCGAGCAGGGCGGGCTCAATGATCCGGCGAGCTTCGTCTCCCGTATCAACCGTCTGTTACTCCAGGCATGATGTTTGGGCCCACTGCGTGCAGTGGGCTCTTTCTTTTCTGGCGCCTGCCCCGTTTGGGGCGGGCGCCAGTTGCGTGCAGTGCTGCTGCATTTTCACTCATTTTTCGTAAACGGATCTGCGCCAATGGTCGTATTGCCGTGACGGGAAAATGGTGAAAAATAAGTCACTCACACGGGCCAAGCTTGTGGAAATGAGCGAAACCGTGTAGTTTTTTGCCTTCTCAAGAATTGAATAACCAATCAATAGGAGCGTGTATGCGCATTGTTCTGTTGGGGGCTCCGGGTGCCGGCAAGGGTACTCAGGCTCAGTTCATCATGGAAAAACACGGTATTCCGCAGATCTCCACCGGCGACATGCTGCGTGCCGCGATCAAGGCGGGCACCGAGCTGGGCCTCAAGGCCAAAGCCGTGATGGACGCAGGTCAGCTCGTCTCTGACGACATCATCATCGGCCTGGTCAAAGAGCGTATTGCCCAACCGGATTGCGCCAACGGCTTCCTGCTGGACGGTTTCCCGCGCACCATTCCCCAGGCGCAAGCCATGAAGGACGCCGGTGTTGCCGTGGATTTCGTACTGGAATTCGACGTGCCGGACGAAGAGATCGTCAAGCGCATGAGCGGTCGTCGCGTTCACTCCGGCTCCGGCCGTACCTACCACGTGGTGTTCAACCCGCCGAAAGTGGAAGGCAAGGACGACGTGACCGGTGAAGATCTGGTGATCCGTGCCGACGACGAAGAGACCACAGTGCGCAAGCGTCTGGATGTGTACCATCAGCAGACCGCACCGCTCATCGGCTTCTACGGCAAGGAAGCGGAAGCGGGCAACACCCGTTACGTCAAGATTGATGGCACCCAGCCGGTGGAACTGGTCAGCAAGCAGCTGGCGACCATCCTGGGCTAAGCCCGCCATTGCCATCGTCCCCCAGGGGCCAGCGGCAATGTGCCATTGAGACAAGGGCCCGACAGGGCCCTTTCTTGCATATAAGACATAACAACAGAAAGACAGGAAGCAAACGTGACCACGAAAACCGGGATCTTGCTGGTCAATCTGGGTACCCCAGCCGCGCCCACCACGGCCGCCGTCAAGGCGTTTCTCAGCCAGTTTCTGCACGATCAGCGGGTTGTCGACCTGCCGCGCTACCTCTGGTGCCCGCTGCTCCACTTCATCATCCTGCCGACCCGCTCCCCCAAGGTGGCCAAGCTCTATCAGCAGGTGTGGACCGAGCAGGGCTCGCCGCTGATGGTGATAAGCAAGCAGCAGCGCGCGGCGCTGGAGCAGGAGCTCAGGCGCGAAGGGGTCGAGGTGCCGGTGGAGCTGGCCATGACCTACGGCTCCCCCTCGCTGGAGGAGGGCTGGCAGGCGCTCAAGGCCAAGGGGGTCAACCGGGTGATCCTGTTGCCGCTCTATCCCCAGTATTCGGTCAGCACCACCGCCTCGGTGTTCGATGGCTGGAGCCGGGCGATGAAAAAAGAGCGCAACCTGCCGGTGGTGCGGCTCATTCGTGATTACCATGCTCACCCCGAATATATCCAGGCGCTGGCCATGAGCGTGCGCCGCCACTGGGAGCAGCACGGCCAGGGCGAGCACCTGCTGATGTCGTTCCACGGCATTCCCGAGCGCTATGAGCGGGAAGGGGATCCCTATGGTCAGCAGTGCCGGCGCACCGCAGCCCTGCTGGCCGAGGCGCTCGGGCTGGAGGCCAGCCAGTGGACCGCCAGCTTCCAGTCCCGTTTTGGCAAAGAGGAGTGGCTCAAGCCCTACACCGACGTGACCATCGGCGGCCTGCCGGCAACCGGGATCAAGCGGCTCGATGTGATCTGCCCCGCCTTTGCCGCCGACTGCCTCGAGACCCTGGAGGAGATCCAGGTGCAGAACCGGGAGATCTTCATGGCCGCCGGGGGCGAGCAGTTTGAATACATTCCGGCCCTCAACAGCGATCAGGCCCACATCCGCATGATGGTGTCGCTGATCTGCCGCGAGCTGGCCTGACGGGGCATTGCCCGCACCACTTATCGGTGCGGGACCCTGATCGTTGATTGTCCAAGGAGAAGGAGTTTCACCATGATGCATATCACCCTGATTTACGCCGGCCTCTTGGGGCTGCTGTTTCTGCTGCTCTCCTTCTGGGTGGTCAAGCGCCGCGCCCAGTTCAAGGTGATGATTGGGGAAGGGGAGGCGCCGGAGATGCGCGCCGCCATCCGGGCCCACGGCAACTTCGCCGAGTACGTGCCGCTCACCCTGCTGCTGATGGCGCTGTGCGAGCTGGCGGGAGTCGGTGCCTTCTGGCTGCACCTTGGCGGCGTGCTGTTGCTGGTGGGGCGCATCCTGCACGCCATCGGCATCCAGATCCCCAAGGCGCCGAATATGCCGCGCCTCTTCGGCACCCTCTTCTTCTGGCTCTCGCTCGGGCTCTTCTCGGTGCTGGCACTGGCCAGCGGGCTCGCCGTCAGCTGAGTCTTGTCCGCCCCCAAAACCACCTCCTCGCTAGGTGGTTTTTTTGATGGGTTTTGGTAAACGTTTTCCTCTGCAACCCTTGTCTATACTGACTTCATATTTTAATCAGGCGACTTTTCGGCGCGGCGGATTGTGTTAAAATCCCGCCCCTCTTTCCCCCAGAGCACAAGAACATTGCCATGAAATTTCCCGGTCAGCGCAAGTCCAAACACTACTTTCCAGTGGATCGTCGTGATCCCCTCATCTCCCAGAGTGCGGAGCTCTCGGAGCGGGGCAAGGCCTATGTGGTCGGGATTGACCAGACGCTGGTCGACATCGAAGCGCACGTTGACCTGGCGTTTCTCGAGCGTTACGGCCTGAGCCGCGGCCACTCCATGCTCATCTCCGACGAGGTGGCGGAGCAGATCTACGACGAGCTCAAGAGCAACAACATGGTGGTGAGCGAATTTGCCGGTGGCACCATCGGCAACACCATGCACAACTACTCGGTACTGGCGGACTCCCACTCCATCCTGCTCGGCGTCATGAGCCAGGACATCCGCATCGGCAGCTACGCCTACCGCTATCTGTGCAACACCTCGTCGCGGGTCAACCTCGACTACCTGCAACCGGTAGACGGCCCGGTCGGCCGCTGCTTCACCTTCATCACCGAAGGAGGCGAACGCAGCTTTGGCATCAACGCCGGCAAGATGGACCATCTGGATGTAGCCCACATCCCCGAGGAGATCATCAAGGAGTCCTCCGCCCTGGTCATCACCGCCTACCTGGTGCGCGGTGAAGATGGCACTCCGATGAAGGAAGCTGCAATGGCCGCGGTGCGCTATGCCCGCGAGGCCGGCGTGCCAGTGGTGCTGACCCTGGGCACCCGCTTCGTCATCGAGTCCGACCCCCAGTGGTGGCGCGATTTCATCAGCGAGAACGTCACCGTGCTGGCCATGAACGAGGAAGAGGGCGAGGCCCTGACCGGCTTCTCCGATCCCCTGGCCGCCGCCGACAAGGCGCTGGACTGGGCCGACATGGTGCTTTGCACCGCAGGTCCGGTGGGGCTCTACATGGCTGCCTACACCGAAGATGACTTCAAGCGTGAAACCACCCTGCCGCTGCTGCCCGGCGTCATCCCCGAGTTCAACATGTACGAGTTCAGCCGCCCGATGACCCGCAGCGGCTGCCGCGTGCCCAAGCGCATCTACTCCCACATCTCCCCCTACATGGGCGGGCCGGAGAAGATCAAGAACACCAACGGGGCAGGGGACGGGGCGCTCTCCGCCGTGCTGCACGACATGGTGGCCAACGCCTATCACCGCAGTGCCGTGCCCAACTCCGCCAAGCACGTGGCCGAGTTCCTCACCTACTCCTCCCTCTCCCAGGTGTGCAAGTACGCCAACCGGGTGAGCTACGAGGTGCTGGCCCAGAGCAGCCCGCGCCTGTCGCGCGGTCTGCCGGAGAAGGAAGACAGCCTGGAAGAGGTGTACTGGGAGCGTTGATCCCGTCCTCTGCGCTGAAAACGCCTCCTTCGGGAGGCGTTTTGTCAGGTAAAACCCGCCATCGGGCAGTTTTTTGTGTGATAACCCCCAAGATGCTTGAGTCCATGTCGCTTTTGCGACACCATTTGGCCACCGCATTGCCACTCGGCACTGCCGTGGCCGCAGCACCCGATTAAAGAGAGAGCCCCATGAGTAAGTTAACTGACAATCTTGACGCCAATTTCCAACTGTTCATCGAAGAAGTCCGCGAGTCGGGTCAGGTGTGGGGTCTGCGCTACGGTGAAGACTGGGTGGTCTGCCGCTCTGCCGAGTTCGAAGATGCGGACGTGATGCCGCTCTGGTCCGCCGAAGAGGACGCCCGTCTGCACTGCGTGGACGAGTGGGCCGACTACGAGCCGGAAGTGATCGAGCTGGAAGAGTTCCTCGACATCTGGATCAACGATCTGGACGAAGACGACGTGCTGGTCGGCCCGAACTGGAACGCCGATCTGGAAGGGCAGGAGCTCGAACCCATCGAGCTGGCCAAGGCGCTGGTAGAACTGGACGCCTGAACCAGGCTGCATTGAACCGGGCCTTGGCCCGCGTGACGAGAACCGATATCCGCGAGGATGTCGGTTTTTTTATGGCCGGCTTGCAGAATACTGAATGAAAAGGCGATTTGCCTTTGCACCCGCCAAAGGGATGGTCCATCATCAACCTTTTGCCGAGCGGGAGGAGCCATGTTTGTATTCGACGTCACCGGCGCTGCGGGGGAGCGGGCCGAGATCCGGGTCCAGGCGCTGGACTGGGGACAGAGCGGCCCCGTCACCTTTCACTGTGATGACGATCGACTGGCGGTACTGCTGCTGACCGACTGCCGCTGCGATGCGGTGGGCTTCTTCAATCTGCTGGCGGGTTGCAAGCCGCTCTATCTGGAGCAGTGGCTCAGCTATCTGCAGGAGACCGGCCGCATCGCCAAGCAGAGCTGCCAGCTGGAGAGCCCGGCCCAGGAGGATTACCTCGCCAAGGCCGGTCTTGAACACGAGGAGCTCAATGCCCTGCTGGGGCAGGTCTATCAGGTGGCGGGCTTCAACCGGCTGCAGATCAACCGTTACCTCAAGAATCGCCACAATCCCACCGCCCTGGCGACCCGCTACGATCAGAAGGCGCTGGAGCGCTATCGCCAGCTCAACGACATCATTCTGACTCTGTTGAAGTTGAAGCATCCTCAGTAAAGAGCCCGAGCTGGCTGATGTCCGGCCGAAGCGGCTGGGGCCTGGCGATGAGATAGCCCTGCAACCCGTCCACATACATGCCTTGCAGCAACTGCTTCTGGCCCAGTTGCTCGACCCCTTCCGCAATCACCTGGCACCCCATCCGGTGTGACACGTCGACGATCATCCGCACGAACTGCTGATTGGTGAGATCCTGCTCCAGCCCGGTGATGAGGGCGGGATCCAGCTTGATGTAGTCGGGCTTGAGCTCGCGAAACAGATTGAACGAGCCGATCCCCTTGCCGAAGTTGCAGATGGCGGAGCGGCTGCCGTTGCGTCTGAGCAGCTCGAACACCCGCTTGGCCCCGGTCAGGTTGCGCTCCAGGTGCTCCTCATCCAGCTCAAACACCAGGTTGGCGCTGGTGTTGGGATCGTTGAGCAGCTGTCGGTCCAGCCAGATCAGAAAGGCGCTGTTTTGCAGCAGATTGCTGGAGAGGTTGATGCCCCAGCGACTCTGATTCGAGCCAAAGGCCCGGTACTGGCGCATGACGTGGATCACCAGCATCTGTTCCAGCCGCATCACCATGTCCAGCCGCTGGGCCATGGCAAACAGGGTGTCGGTGGGCAGCACGGTACCGTCGGCACCGCTGAAACGGGTGTAGATCTCGTTGTAGGCCAGCATGCTGCGGTGCATGGGCTGGATCGGCTGATAGGTAAAGTCGATCCGCTCCTGCTCCAGCAGCTCGGTCAGCACCAGCTTCCAGTGATGCTGCCCCTGCAGCTCCACCACGTTGTCATCCTGCTGGATGGCCCAGCCATTGACCGTCTCGGTCTGGGCACGGGCCAGCGCCAGATCCGCCCGGGCCAGAATGGCCTCTATCTTCTGGCCGCTGCTGAGCCGGGTCAGCCCGGAGTAGGCGGCGCTCTCCAGCTCGTGCTGCTGTTGATAGTGGTCGAAGGCGATCTTCAGATCCCGCCCGAGCAGGGGGGGCGGTATGTTGGCCTCCGGCCGTACCAGCACCGCGAAGTCGGCCCCCGAGATGCGGTAGACCTGATGGCCGGGAAAGCGGCTCACCACCTTGTTGATGAGATTGGCAATATCTTTGATGTAGGCATCCCCCGACTGAAAGCCGCGCTGTGCGTTGAGCTTGCCAAGCTCGGTGGCGCGGACCAGCACCAGGGTGGCGGTCTGGGTATCCTGATCCCGCTGCAACAGCTCGGTCATGTCGCGCCGAAAGGCGTGGCGGTTTTGCAGCTGGGTCAGCTCGTCCTGGGTCGCCTGATTGTGCAGTTCATTTATCTGGCGGTGGGCATCGAGCTCGGCTTCGTTGAAGTGGGCGAGCAGCTGCTGCAGGGCCGCCTGGGCTGTCGGGGTCTCCAGGCAGGTGGGGTCGCGCAGTTGCAGCGCCCGGCACCACACCTGCTCCTGTCTCTCCCGATCTGCCTGTTGCAGCCCCATCACCAGCCGGATCAGCAGGCCAAAGCCGAGCAGGCTGGTGGCGAGGATGAGCAGCAGGGTGAGCGGCGTGCTCGCGAAGGCGAGCCAGAGCCCCTGCAGCATCAGCAGGGGAGCACAGATGAGAGCCATCACCATCAGCTGGTTGCTCCCGAGCTTGTTCAACATGGTGTCATCCTTGATGATGTCGTTGATGCTGAAATTCTAACCAAGCTCGCATCGCAAAGCATGCGATCCCGCTCAACTCCTGGAAAAGGGCCAATTGAAATCAGTTAAATGTGAGTGAAACCACTTTCATGACGCCGGAAACAGGCGAAGATGAATCGAGAATGGATCAAAACAAGGCAGAGGTAATTATGTTGTTAGAACCCGTAAATACTGCCAAAGCACGGCAACTATTGAACCAGAGTATGGCCTTGGTGCTCGCGGGGGGACGGGGCAGTCGCCTGAAGCAGTTGACCGACAACCGCGCCAAGCCTGCCGTCCATTTTGGCGGCAAGTTCCGCATCATCGATTTCGTGCTCTCCAACTGCATCAACTCAGGCATTCGCCGGGTGGGGGTGGTGACCCAGTACAAGTCCCACAGCCTGCTGCGTCACCTGCAATCGGGCTGGTCTTTCCTGCGCTACCAGATGAACGAGTTCATCGACCTGCTGCCTGCCCAGCAGCGGGTGGACGAGGTGCACTGGTATCGCGGCACCGCCGATGCCATCTACCAGAACGTCGACATCATCCGTGACTACGGCCCCAAATACATAGTGGTGCTGGCGGGGGATCACATCTACAAGATGGACTATGCCGCCATGCTGCTCGATCACGTGCGCCTCGGCGCCAAGGTGACGGTGGCCTGCATCGAGGTGCCGCGCGCGGAGGCCTCCGCCTTCGGGGTGATGGACATCGACGAGCAGCGCAAGATCCGCGCCTTCGTTGAGAAGCCGGCCAATCCGCCCGCCATGCCGGGTAACGAGCACGTCTCCCTGGCCTCCATGGGCATCTACATCTTCGAGGCGGAGTACCTCTATCAGCTGCTGGAGGAGGACATCCACAACCAGGAGTCCAAGCATGACTTCGGCATGGACGTGATCCCGCGCATCGTGGGGGAGGGCAAAGCGTTTGCCCACCCGTTCACCATGTCCTGCGTGGGGGCCAAGGAGGGGCTGAAACCCTACTGGCGGGACGTGGGTACCCTGGATTCATTCTGGGAGGCCAACATGGATCTCGCCTCCGTGGTGCCCGAGCTGGACATCTATGACGAAAACTGGCCCATCTGGACCAGCCAGACCATGACGCCGCCAGCCAAGTTCGTGCAGGACCGCAACGGCCAGCACGGCATGACCATCAACTCCATGTTTGCGGGGGGGTCGATTGTCAGCGGCTCCTTCGTGCTCAACTCCGTGCTGTTCACCCATGTGCGGGTGCACTCCTTCTGCACCCTAGATCAGGCGGTGATCTTCCCCGGGGTCGAGATAGGCTCCGGCTGCCGCTTGCGGCGAGTGGTGGTGGACAAGGGCTGCAAGCTGCCCGATGGCCTGGTGGTGGGGGAGAACGCGGACGAGGATAGCCGCCGCTTCTATCGCTCCGAGCAGGGTATCGTGCTGGTGACCAAGGAGATGCTGGCCAAGCTGGGGTGATGTCGCTGCCAACGCCAGACGCCACAACTAAAAAGGGAGCCGATAAGGCTCCCTTTCTCTATTCAACCAGTGGCTGATCATTGCTCGGTGATCAGCGCCTTGGCGGCCATCACCATGGCGGTGCCGTGCTTGCCACCGGCGGCGGTGACTTGCGGGACGCCATCTTCGTCGGTGTCACCACCGGCCCCTTCGATGACGTTCTCGCCGGAGTCGCCGATCCACTCGGCCATCTGCATGCCACCGTTGACGGTGCCGCGGAACCAGCTTACGTAGCGCTGGGTCAGCTGGGCCAGCTCGAGCGCCGGGGCCTTCTCGCTGCCTTCGTTGCGCAGGTTCAGCATGGCGGAGCGCAGGGCGCCGGAGATGGCGGCCTGGGTCCAGGGGGTATATTCACCCTGTTTGCCTGCGAGCCAGGTACCGGCCTTCTGGTTGAAGTAGGCCTTGTCGGCGGCGATGAACAGCTCGCGCGCCGCGGTGCGGTACTTGGCATCCGAGGTGGCCAGGAAGGCGGCGGTCAGGCCGCGGATGGCGGCAAATTGTGCGTCGATGGACTGGCCGGCATCGAGCTTGCCACCCAGGGTGATCCCATCGTGCACCAGCCCATTTTTGCCCTTGAGATTGGCCAGGATGAAGTCGGCCTGCTGGCGAATGAGCACCAGCGCCTGCTGGCCCTGGGCGGTTTTCAGGTTCAGCTCGCCATTGTCACCGGCGGCGTAGCCCACCGGCAGCGCATCCTGGGCGCGCTGGAAGATCTGCAGGGCGACCAGGCTGTAGGCGGCGTCAAAGGTGGTGACGTGCTTGGCCTGTTTGCCGGCCTGCCAGCTGTCGACCAGGGTGCCGGCCTTGGGCTCGAAGTGGAGGGCATTGAGGTTCTTGAACACCATGCCGGAGAGGTTCAGCGCCAGGGAGAAGGCATCGTCACCCGCTACCAGCTTGGCGGCATCGCTGCCCTTGTTGGCAGCCGGTGCGGCGGCGAACGGGGCACCGTCGAACACGGCGTGGAAGGCCGGGTTCTGGTTGGTGTTGGCGCTGCGCTGATCGCTGAAGGCGTAGAACTCGGAGAGCGGCCACAGCATCATCCAGGTGTCGCGCAGCTGAGCGGAGCCATCAACCACCTCGAGCTTGCCGATGGCGCCGACCTCGTTCTTGGCCGTCTCGGTCACTTTCACCTGATGGGGGAAGTAGACGATGCCCTTGGCCGGATCGTACTGCGGAGTGATCTTGGCGCCCAGCTGCTTGCCGTCAAAGCCGAGCTGACCCTGCAGGATGGCCAGCTTGTCGATGGACTGCTCGGTCAGCATCATGCCGTTGAAGCCGTCGGCGGCGGAGACGCCCAGCTTATGCTTGCCGTCCTGATCCATGGTGGCGGACGCGGCTTCCACCTCTTCATCTGTCTCGGCCACGTGCATGCCGCCGAGGAAATCCTGGGACCACATCACTTCCTTGAGCAGGATGCCGCCCACGGCTGCCGGTACCAGCAGGTTGTCACTGCCGCTCCAGCGCAGGGTGGCGTAGTCGCGGAAGTAGGCCGGCACCTGGGTCTTGACGCTCTTCTCGTTGCCCTTGGCGGTCTTGATGGTGATCTGGTCGCCGTTGACCGGGGTGGCGTTGACGGCTTGCGCGAACTCCGGGTTGGCAGAGGCGTAGGGCAGGGAGAGGGGATACATGCCTTGCGGCACTTCATCGGCCGGGAAGCCGACCGCATCGGCCATGGCCAGTACCCGCTGGCCGAGGGTGGCCATGGTGCCGCCACGAGCCAGGTTTTGCGGCCCGTTCACCAGGTGCGGGCCCATGCCGGATTGATAGTTGAGGGCGTACATCGCCTCTTCGGAGTATTCGTAGGATTCGATGCCGGCGGCGAAGTCGAACGGGGTCGGCTCGTCGGCGCGGTTGGCGTCCAGCACATCCAGATCCAGACCGAGGGCTTCGGCCAGCGGCTCGCCGGAGAGCTCGAATTCGGTGTAGGCCAGCATGTTGGCGGCGGTGTTGAATGTCTTGTCTTCTACCTTGACGGCGGCGTGTGCGGCGCCGCTCAGGAGGGCGCAGGCGATCGCCTGGACCAGTACGGTTTTTCTCATGTCCCTTCTCACCATATGTTTGATTTTATTATGACGCTTCTCATGAATCTAAATGAGAATGGTGTGCATTATGAGGCAAAGGGGGGAGCTTGAGAAGAAAAAACCGCGCCCCTGGAGTTGAAGAGAAGAGGGGCGCGGTTGGGGGTCAGAGCAGCTTGAAGGGGATCACCAGTCGACCCGGCTCTACCTTGAGTGCTTCGACCTTCTCCTTGATCCGCGCCTCGTTCTGGCGGCTGCCGTCGAGCCGATAGACGGGGGTCTGGGAGAGGAACAGGGAGAGGGACTGGTTGAAGGTGGGCAGCAGCGGGGTGAGAGCGGTACCCACGTCGGCCGGCTCTGTCTTGACCGAGAGCAGCTCGAGATCGCGCAGATAGATGGCCCCCTGCTCGGCCACGTAGTCGGGGCGGGCGCTCAGGGAGAAGCGGATCTTCATCTGCTGGCTGCCGAGCGGGCTCATCACCTGCAGGTTGCCGGCGGCATCCAGCTCGACCCGGTCAGCCTGGCGGCGACCGATGCGGCTCTGCATCTCATCGAGGCGGATCTTGCTCGACATGATGCCGGGGATCCCCAGCTGTTTTTCGAAGGCGACCCTCTCTTTGAGGTACTGGTTGATCTCCCCTTCGCTGACGTTGTACTGGGTGAGTGAACAGGCCGCCAGCAGCAGGCTGAGGGGGAGCAGAAGCAGGTGCTTTAACATCGAGGATCCCGTGGGTTGAAACAATGGTCATGAAGATGGCGCCATCTTAGGGGGAAATGGCGCTCGCTGCCAGCGCGGGCGGTGAGACCGCGGTTTTTGTCGCAGCCTCATATGGGGTGTTGGCAGCGGTGCTCATACGGGCAAGAGGGGTAGGCCCTGCACGGTGGGCCACGACGGGCAATATCCACAGATAAGTTCCAGTTTTATCGGCACAAAAATCCCATTGACCGGGGGATTTCAAAGCGAGTATTTTACCGCCGCACAAATACAAATTGATAATCATTATCATTTTGAATCATATTTGAGGGTGTAACGTGGATACTCTTGTGATGGAAAATAGCGCGCCTGCCCAGGCTGCGTCACCGCCCGATTTCTTGTTTACCTCGGGGCAGGGCACGATCAGTGCTACTGACCTGGGCCAGCCTATCACCACCCCCGCCTGTGAATGGCCCTTGCTGGAACAACAGATTGCCGACGCGCTGGCCGCGGCCAGCGCCGCCGGCCAGAGCAACCCGCTGCTGATCGGTGCCTTCGCGTTCGACCCGGCGGAGGCCTCCTGTCTCTATGTGCCCAGCCGCTATAAGCGGGGCGATAAACTGGCCCCGACAGAGCCGTCATCGGTGACAGCGGCCGAACAGGCCGTCGAGGCCAACCGGGTCATCTCGGTGCAGAGCACCCCGCCGGCCAGCGAATTCCAGGCCTCGGTCAGTGCGGCGCTGGATGCGTTTGCACAAGGCCGGCTATCCAAGGTGGTGTTGTCGCGCAAGCTGACACTCACTCTGCATCAGCCCGCCGATCCGAAGCGGGTGATAACTCGTCTGATGGCCCAGAATCCCCATGCCTTCCACTTCTCCCTGCCGCTTGGCCAGGAGCGCCGCCTGCTTGGCGCCAGCCCGGAGCTGCTGCTGAGGGTCAGCGGGGGAGAGGTGTTCACCCATCCGCTGGCGGGCTCCGCCAGACGGGCGAGCGAGCCGGCGCAAGACGAAATGGTGGCCCGGGAGCTGCTGGCTTCTCGCAAGGATCAGCATGAACACAAGTTGGTGATCGACGAGATCCGCCGGGTGCTGACCCCCCACTGCCGCGAGCTGGCGATCCCGTCCAGCCCCTCCCTGATGAGCACGGATACCCTCTGGCATCTGGGTACCCCCATCGCCGGCCGACTGCACGGTGGCGAGGCATCGGTGCTCTCCTTGGCCTGCCAGCTGCATCCCACCCCGGCCCTGTGCGGCTATCCCACCGAACTCGCCCGCCAGTTTATCCGCGAGCAGGAGCCCTTCCGGCGCGCCCTGTTCAGCGGCATCGTCGGCTGGTGTGACAGCCAGGGCAATGGCGAGTGGGCCGTGGTGATCCGCTGCGGCGTGCTCGATGGCCATCAGGTGGAGCTGTTTGCCGGCGCCGGCATCGTCGCGGGCTCGGATCCTGCGATGGAGTGGGCCGAGACCGGCACCAAGCTGGGCACCATGCTGAAGGCCCTGGGCCTGGATTTGGAGGTAGCGCAATGACGCAGCTTCAATATCTGGGCTGGCCGAGTGGGCAGCCAAATCTGAAAGCCCTGGACCTGAGTCCGGAGGTCGCGCAATGAGCGATACCAACCGCTTCCTGCCCTATACCCGCTGGCCCGATGAATTGGCCCAGCACTACCGCGCCAAGGGCTATTGGTGCGGCGAGCCGCTGACCGCCATGCTGGCGCGCCAGTGCGAGCTGGCCCCCGACGCCGAGGCCATTCTCTGCGGCGAGCGCCGCTTCAGTTATGGCGAGCTGGACGCCGCCTCGAGCCGGCTGGCCGCAAATCTGGCCCGCCGCGGCTTGGGGGTAGGGGATACCGCGCTGGTACAGCTCCCCAACGTGGCCGAGTTCTATCTGGTGTTCTTCGCCCTGCTCAAGGCCGGCATCGCGCCAGTCAACGCGCTCCTTAGCCACAACCGGCTGGAGCTCCTCTCTTATGCAGAGCAGATCACACCGCGCCTCTTTATCGGTTCGTTCGCCCATCCGCTGTTTGCGAGCAAGGGACGCGAGAGCGAGCTGCTGACAGCCATCGGCGCCGAGCTGGTGCTGCTGGATGGCGACGTAGAGGCGCTGGGGCTGACCCGCTGGCTTGGCGAAGGGGATGAGGGGAGCTCCCCATCCGTCTCCTTTGTCCCGACCCCGGCGAACGAGGTGGCCTTCTTCCAGCTCTCCGGCGGCAGCACCGGCACTCCCAAGCTCATTCCCCGTACCCATGACGACTATTACTACAGCGTGCGCCGCAGCAATGAGATCTGCGGCCTAGGCTCCCACACCCGTTATCTGTGCGCCCTGCCGGCGCCCCACAACTTCCCCCTGAGCTCCCCGGGCGCCCTTGGGGTGTTCGAGGCGGGCGGCACAGTGGTGCTGGCGCCGGATCCCAGCCCCATCAGCTGTTTCCCGCTGATCGCCCGCCACCGGGTCAACCTCACCTCGCTGGTGCCGCCGGCGGTCTCGCTCTGGCTGCAGGCCGCGGAAGCGGATCCCACTGCGCGCACTCAGCTCGAGAGTCTCGACTTGCTGCAAGTGGGGGGCGCCAAGCTGGGGGAGGCGGTGGCCAGCAAGATAGGGCCGCTGCTCGGCTGCCGGCTGCAGCAGGTGTTCGGCATGGCGGAGGGGCTGGTCAACTACACCCGGCTGGATGACCCCGACGAGAAGGTCATTCACACCCAGGGCCGCCCCATGAGCCCGGACGACGAGGTGCGCATCCTCGATGAGGCGGGCAATCCGGTCGCCCCCGGCGAGCCTGGCGCCCTGCACACCCGTGGCCCCTATACCTTCCGCGGTTACTACCAGAGCCCGGCCCACAACGCCCGGGTGTTCGATAGCGAGGGTTTCTACTGCTCCGGCGATCTGGTGGTACAGGATGCCGATGGTTACCTCACCGTGGTCGGGCGGCAGAAGGATCAGATCAACCGTGGCGGCGAGAAGATCGCGGCGGAAGAGGTGGAAAACCAGCTGCTGCACCACCCGGCCATCACCCATGCAGCCCTGGTCTCCATGCCCGACAGCGCCATGGGGGAGAAGAGCTGCGCCTTTATCGTCACCACCGAGCCGGGGCTCAAGCCGCTGGCCTTGCGCAAGTTTCTGCGCGAGCGCGGGGTGGCGGACTTCAAGCTGCCCGACCGTTTCGAAACCTTGGACGCCCTGCCCATGACGGCAGTGGGCAAGATTGACAAGCAGGGGCTGCGGGCGCGCATTGCGCACCTCATCGCCGCCAACCAGTCCCTGACAACAGCATAAAACTAAAAAGGAATCATGACGTTATGGCTATCCCAACCCTGAACAATTACGCCATGCCCAGCCAGTGGAAGGCCAACAAGGTCGACTGGTCTCTGGATCCCAAGCGCGCCGCCCTGCTGATCCACGACATGCAGGAGTACTTCACCGCCTTCTATGGCGAAAACAGCCCGCTGATTGCGGCGCTCACCGAGCACCTGGCCGCCGTGCGCAAGCAGTGCAAGGCCCTCGGCATCCCGGTCTTCTACACCGCCCAGCCCAAGGATCAATCCCCTGAAGATCGCGCCCTGCTCAACGACATGTGGGGCCCGGGGCTCAACAAACGGCCCGAGCAGCAGCAGGTGGTGGCAGCACTGCGCCCGGAGCGTGACGACACCGTGCTGGTCAAGTGGCGCTACAGCGCCTTCCAGCGCTCCGAGCTTGAGCAGATGCTCAAAGCGCTGGGGCGGGATCAGCTGATCATCGGCGGCATCTACGGCCATATCGGCTGCATGATGACCGCCTGCGACGCCTTCATGCGCGACATCCAGCCTTTCTTCCTGGCGGACGGGGTGGCGGACTTCTCCCTGGCCGATCACCAGATGGCGCTCGATTACGTGGCGACCCGCTGCGGCAAGGTGATCCGCTGCGAGGAGGTGCTGGCCCTTGCCCCGGCCTCCGCTTCTGTCGCCCAGAGCAATTCGTTGTCCGCCAATCCGTTGCTGACCAATCCATTACTGACCTACGAGGGGCTCAAGGCGCGGCTGCTGAGCCATATCGATGAGGACGAGGGGGAGTTTGACCCCGACGAGAACCTCATCGACTACGGTCTGGATTCTGTGCGGATCATGGCCCTGCTCACCGAGTGGCGCGCCGCCGGGGTGGAGCTCGGCTTCGTGGATCTCGCCAAGCTGCCGACCCTCAACGGCTGGTGGCGCCTCATCGAGGCCAAGCTGGCAGCCCAGGCCCTGGAGGTGGCCCCATGAACCGCTTCCCCTTGACCATCCCCCAGCAGGGGCTCTGGTCCGGTCATCTGCTCAATGACGACAAGGCGATGTTCAACACCGCCGAGTGCATCGCCTTCGACGGCAAGGTGGAGGCGGCCGTGCTGGTCGCGGCCCTTGCCAAGGCGGTGGGGGAGTGCGAGGCGCTCAAGGGCCACTTCGAAGACGATAAGGAGGCGGTCTGCTTCGTCCCGGCCGAGCTGCCCCTGGCCTATGAAGAGGTCTCCCTCGAGCATGATGACGAGACGCTGGCCCGCGCCTGGGCCTGGGCCGATCTGCGCCGCCCGTTCGAGCTGACCCAAGAAGCGCCCTGCCGTTTCGCCCTGCTGCGCGGCCCCGGCCGCGATTATCTCTACAGCTGCGTGCACCACATCGCCCTCGACGGCTTTGGCACCACCTTGCTGTTCCAGCGCATCGCCGAGCTCTATGCAGAGGGGCTGGCCGGTGAGATGCACTCTCCATCCCCCTTCGGCTCGTTGGCTGAGGTGCTGGCCGAAGAGGCGAGCCGCGAGCTAAGCGGCAAGAACGCCGCCGCTCGCGCCTTCTGGCAGGAGCAGCTGCAAGGCTGGCCCGAGGTGACATCCTTTGGCTCGTTACGGGCGCCGATTGCCGCCGACTTTATCCGCGAGAGCCGCCCGCTGCCGGCGGCGCTGTGGCAATCCCTGACCGGCTTTGCCGACGAGCACAAGCTGGGCTGGCCCGATCTGCTGCTGGCTGGCCTCTCTGCCCAGCTGTCGCTTGCGAGCGGCCAGGATAAGACCCTGCTCGGCCTGATGATGATGAACCGCATCGGCTCGGCGTCGCTGACCGTACCCTGCATGCAGATGAATATCACCCCCTTGGCTCTTGCGCTTGATGAGACGCTGGATCTGGCGGGAGCCGCCAGCGCCGTGGCCAAGGCCAAGCGCGGGGTGCGCAAGCACCAGCACTACCGCTACGAGCTGCTGCGCCGCGACCTTGGCCTGGTGGGGGGCGACAAACGCCTGTTCGGCCCCTTGGTCAACATCATGCCGTTCGATCACGCTCGCCGCTTCGGGCCGCTATCTGCCCATATTCTCAACATCAGCGCCGGCCCGGTGGAGGATCTCACCATCGAGGTGCAGGTCGGTGTCGATGGCCAGCCCAGACTGGATCTGGACGCCAACCCCGGCTGCTACTGTCAGGCAGACCTGGCGGCCATCGCCGATACCCTGTTTGCCCTGCTGGGGCGCTGGCTGGCCGAGCCCGCCCAGACCCAGGGAACCCTCAAGGCCGACTGGCTGGCCGAGCAGCGAGCCCGCGCCCTGATCGCCGGCTCCGCCCATGAAGTGATCAAGGTACGGCCGGTGCTGGAGGCGCTCTGCCACTTCGCTGCCCAGACCCCGGACAAGGTTGCGCTGGAGCAGGGAGAGGCCCGCTTCAGCTACGAGGCGCTGCTGGCCAGATCCGAACAGATGGCAGCTGCCCTGCAGGCCGCAGGCGTCGGCCCCGGCGACAAGGTGGGGGTCATGCTGGCCCGCACCCCCCAGGCCATCTTCGCCCAGCTGGCGGTACTGCTGGCGGGCGCCGTCTACGTGCCGCTCGATCCCGAGCAGCCGCTGGAGCGCCAGGGCCATATTCTGCGGCTGGGGGAGGTCAAGACCCTGATCACCCAGGCCGAGTATCGCCACAAGCTGGCCAGGCTGTTTGAGGGGCGCACCCTGCTGGCGGGGGATCTGGTGAGCGGTGATCGGCTCAACCAGCCGGCCGCCGGCCGCGCCGTCGCCTACCTGATGTTCACCTCGGGCTCGACCGGCCTGCCCAAAGGGGTGGCAGTGAGCCACGGTGCGCTGGATCACTTCGCTGCCGCTGCCCGCTGCCGTTATCACCTGGATGAAGAGGCGCGGATGCTGCAATTTGCCCCCTTCAACTTCGACGCCAGCATCGAGGAGGTGTTCGCCACCCTGAGCGCCGGTGCCACCCTGGTGCTGCGCACCGACGCCCTGCTCGAATCCATGCCCGCCTTTGCGACCGGGGTGGAGCAGATGGGGATCACCCACCTCGACCTGCCCACCGCCTTCTGGAACGAGTGGGTGGTGGCGCTGACGGCGGGTCAGGCCCACATTCCTGCCGGGCTTACCACCGTCATCATCGGCGGCGAGGCGGTCTACCCCGAGCAACTGGCCCAGTGGCAGCGCCAGGGCCGCTCCGATGTGCGCCTGTTCAACACCTACGGCCCCACCGAGACCACAGTGGTGGTGACCATCCAGGAGCTGCAACAGGAAGACCCGAGCCAGGCCCAGTTGCCCATCGGCCTGCCGCTGCCCGGCATGCAGGCGCTTATCCTGGGAGCGGGGGAGCAACCTGCCGAGGAAGGAGAGTTGGTGCTGCTCGGCCCGCAGCTGGCCAACGGCTATGTGGGCAGCGCGCAGAGCGCGAATGTGCAGAGTGCGCAGGGCGGTTTCGGCACCCTGCGGGTTGGCGCGGAGCAGATGCCCGTCTATCGCACCGGCGATCGGGTGCGCCTGGTGGCCGGCCGGCTGGTCTACCTCGGCCGGCGCGACAACGAATTCAAGATAAGCGGCTATCGCATCCAGCCCGGCGAGGTGGAGGCCCAGCTGCTGGCCCTGCCGGGGGTGGACGAGGCCTGCGTGCAGGGGGTGAGCATCGGCAGCGTGCGCCGGCTGGTGGCCTTCGTGGCGGGGCCGGAGCGCGACAGCCGGGTCATCAAGGCGCAGCTGGCCAAGGTGCTGCCTGCCGCCATGATCCCCACCGACTATCGCCACTATGACCAGCTGCCCCGCACCGGCTCCAACAAGCTGGATCGCAAGGGGTTGTTGGCCCAGTACCAGGCGGGCGGCGAAGCGTTGACCCTTGGCAGCGAGACCGAGAACCGGGTCGGCGCCATCTGGCAGCAGATCCTGGGGCTCGCCACCATGGCGCCCGCCGACAACTTCTTCGAACTGGGGGGCCAGTCCCTGCAGACCATCCAGATCGTCAACCGGCTCGGCGCCGAGTTCGGGGTGCAGGTCAAGGTTTCCGACGTGTTCGATCACCCTCGGCTGGATGACTTCTGCCGTTTCCTCGACGGCCTGCTTGCCGAGGACGAAGAGAGCGTGGAGATGGTGTGGTGATGAGCAAGATGACGAAGGATCAGCAAAAAATGGCCTTTGATTTCACTGGCAAGCGGGTCTGGGTGACCGGGGCCGGGCGCGGCATCGGCCGCGAGGTGGCGACGCAGTTCGTGGCGGCCGGCGCCTGTGTGGTGGGGCTGGATCTGGCGTTTCCCGAAGCCGACTACCCCTATGCCACCCGGCTGCTCGATATTGGCGACTCGAAGGCGGTCAACGCCTGCTGCGCAGCGCTGCTGGCGGACGGCGGGCTCGATGTGCTGGTGAACGGGGCCGGGGTGCTGCGCCTCGGCCCCACCGAGACTCTTAGCGATGACGACTGGCACGACTGCATGATGGTCAACGCCAGCGGCGTCTTCTATCTGCTGCGGGCTCTGGTGCCCCACTTCAAGGGGCAGCGGCGCGGCGCCATCGTTACCATCGGCTCCAACGCCGCCCATGTGCCGCGCATGCAGATGGCGGCCTATTGCGCCTCCAAGGCGGCCGTCACCAGCCTGACCCAGACGGTGGGGCTGGAGCTGGCCCCCTTCGGCGTGCGCGCCAACCTGGTGTCGCCGGGCTCGACGGATACCCCCATGCTGCGCGGCATGCTGCCAAGCGAGGAGGCCATGGCCCGCACCATTGCCGGGCTGCCGGAGCAGTTCAAGCTCGGCATCCCCCTGCGCAAGGTCGCCACTCCGGCGGAGATCGCCCATACCGTCCTCTTCCTGGCCTCGGATCTGGCCAGCCACATCACGCTGCAGGATCTGGTCGTCGACGGCGGCGCCACCCTGAGTGCCTGAGGCTTGAGAAACAGATGAACAATATGATTTTGCTGTTGAAACAGCTGGGCGGTCAGAGCGTGAAGCTCGCCCTGAATGAGAAGGGGCAGGACGGTTTTTCTTCCCATCGAGCCACGCCGGCTGTCTGAGGTACAGATGAACAATATGATTTTGCTGTTGAAACAGCTGGAACGGCAGGGGGTGAAGCTGGCGCTGAACGACAAGGGCCAGCTTATCTCCCAGTCGAGCAAGGAAGCGGTGACACCTGCCATCGGCGCCACCATCAAGGCCCACAAGGATGAGCTGGTGCGCTGCCTGGCGGCCCGCGCCGCCTTCGAGGCGCCCATTCTTGCGCAACGTGAGGCCGAGGGGGCCTTGCAGGGGCCGCTCTCGTCGTCCCAGAGCGGACTCTGGTTTATCGAGCAGTACGAGGAGGCCTCCCACCTCTACAACATGCCGGTCTATTTTCGCGTCAAGGGAGAGCTGGACACGGCGGCGCTGGAGTTTGCCTTCGACCACCTGTTTGCCCGCCACCCCAGCATGCGTACCCGCTTCATCAAGGACGAAGCGGGCAGGGGGGCGCAGGAGATCCTGCCCCATACGCCCTTCAAGCTGCAGATTGAGGACGTGAGCGCAGAGCCCGCTGCCGAGCGCGAAGCCTATGTGGCTCGCCGGGTGCGCGAGGAGATCGGGCGCCCCTTCTCCCTGACCCAGGGGGATCTCAGCCGGGTGCATCTTATTCGGCTGGGCAGCCGCGAGCACGTGCTGCTGATCACCCAGCACCACATCATCTCCGACGGCTGGTCGGTCAAGAACATGTTCGCGGATCTCAAGCGCGCCTTTCTTGCCCATCAGAACCGCGAGCCCCTGCAGGTGAGCGAGCTGCCGCTCACCTACATCGACTATGCCCGCTGGTTCAACTCTGACCGTTTTCTCGATTATCACGCCGAGTTCAAGCCGTTCTGGGTCGACCGGCTCGGTGGCAGCCCCGAGGTGCACGGTTTGCCGCTCGACAAGCCGCGCCCGGCCCATCAGGACAGCGGCGGCGAGCTGGTCTTCTCCACCATCGACAACGCGCTGTGGGAGAGCTTCAAGCGCCTCTGCCAACGCCACAGCACCTCCAACTTTATCGGTCTGCACGCCCTGTTTGCCCTGCTGATGGTGCGCCAGAGCGGCGAGAAGGAGGTGGTGATCGGCACCCCGCTCGCCTATCGTGAGCGCCACGAGATCGAGTCGCTGGTGGGCTTTTTCGTCAATACCCTGGTGCTGCGCACTCAACTCAGCGGCAAGCCCAGCTTTGTCGACTATCTGCAGCAGTGCCGGGAGGAGGATCTGGCGGCCTTTGATCACCAGCTCTACCGCTTCGAGGCGCTGGCCGAGGCCATCGGCGCCGATCGCACCACCGCCATCAACCCCATCTTCCAGATCATGCTGGTCTATCAGGCCAAGGTGGACTTCAACGATCTCATCCCCGGCTGCCAGCTGGTGGAGGAGACCTCGCCTGTGCTGCCGGCCAAGACCGACATCTCGGTCAAGGTGACCGAGCTGATGGACTCCGTCCGGGTAGACTGGCTGTTCGCCACCGCCCTGTTCGAGCGAGAGACCATCCAGGCTTATGCCGATCGCCTGCTGCACCTGATGCGCGCCGTGGTGGCGGCCCCCGAGACCGACATCTGGCAACTGCCGCTGGAGGCGGGCACCGACCAGGCCGCGCTGGCCGCACAGCTTGCCGACCTGCCGCAAGACTACCCGGGCCGCGACACCCTGCTCTGCCACATCGAGCGGCGTGCTATTCAGTTGCCGGACGCGCTGGCGGTCAGCGACGGCGCGCAATCGTTGACCTATGGCGAGCTGGAGGTGCGTGCCAACCGGCTGGCCCACTGGCTGCAGGTTCAGGGGGTCACCCCGGGCGCCGGCATCGGCATCCAGGCCAGGCGTGATGTCGCCTTCGTCATCGCCCTGCTCGCATGCTGGAAGGCGGGGGCGGCCTATGTGCCGCTGGATCCTGCCTATCCCGCCGAGCGACTGGCCCATATCTTAGGCGATGCATCCATCAGCCTGGTGCTGGGGGGCGTGCCGGACCCGCGGCTTGACGAGGCGCTGGCGGGCACGACTGCCGAATATCACGATCTGCACGGGCTTGCGCTGGACAAGATGCCAACCAGCACGCCCGCACTGCCTCGGGACGCCGCCATGCTGGCCCAGATCATCTACACCTCCGGCAGCACCGGCCTGCCCAAGGGGGTCATGGTGGAGCAGGGCAGCCTGGTCAACCTGATGGCGGATCACGGTGAGCGCATCGCCCTTGATCAGAATGGCGCCATGTTCAACTGCATGTCCCTCTCGTTTGATGCGGGCAACATGACCAGCTTGCTGCCCCTGTACTGCGGCGCGGCCCTGCACTTCGGCGAGCCGGGGGAAGGGGTGATCGCTGCCGCCATCAGCAAGGGCGCCAGCCATATGATTTTGCCGACCGCCCTGCTCTCGAACCTGCTGCCACCGGCGGATCTCGGTTCCCTCAAGGCCATCGGTTTTGGCGGCGAGGCGTGCCCGAGCAGCCTGGTGGAGCGTTGGGGAGATCGGGTGGCGCTGTTCAACATGTACGGCCCGACCGAGTGCACCGTCACCGCGCTCTGCGCGCAGCTCACTCCGGGGGCGCCCATCACCATAGGTCGACCCGTCAACAACCTGAAGGCGCTGATCCTAGACGAGGCGGGCAGCCTCTGCCCGGTGGGGGTCCCAGGCGAGCTTTGCCTGGCGGGGCTGGGGCTGGCCCGTGGCTACCTCAATCTGCCGGAGCGCACTCAGGAGGCCTTTATCGAGCTGGCCTTTGATGCAACGAATGAGGAACGTACCCATCGCCTCTATCGCACCGGCGATCGGGCCCTGCTGCGCCGCGACGGCAACATCCAGTATCTGGGCCGGATAGACGAGCAGATCAAGCTGCGCGGCTATCGCATCGAGCCGGGTGAGATAGAGACCCGGCTTGCCGAATTGTACCCGGTCATTCGCCAGATCAAGGTGGTGGTGCAGGAGGGGCGTCTGCTCGCTTACGCCTGTTTGCAGGCCGGGGCAAGGGAGCCCGACGGCGACGCCCTGCTGCAGCGGGCCGGCGAGTGCCTGCCCGAATACATGGTGCCGGCGCGCCTGTGCTGGCTGCCAGAGATGCCGCTCACCCCCAACGGCAAGCTGGACTTGCGCCGCCTGCCCGCCATCGTCTGGCAGCAGAGCAAGGGCGAGCCGCAAAACGAACTGGAGCAGACCGTGCTTGCCATCTGGCAAGGGGTGCTCAAGCAACCGCTCGGGGTGGAGGATGACTTCTTCCGCTTAGGGGGTGACTCCATCCTCAGCATCCAGCTCACCACCCGGTTGCGGGATGCCGGGTTGCACTGCAGCGTGAAGGACGTGTTCGAAGCCAAGACGGTGCGCCGCCTCTGCCGCCAGCTCGGCCAGCAGCAGGCCGTCAGCCACAGGAGCGAGCAGGGCAGCCTGACCGGCGAGTTCCCGCTCCACCCCATTCAGCACTGGTTCTTCGAGCAGGGCTTTGCCAAGTCCGGTCACTGGAACCAGGGGGTGATCCTGCGCCTGCCAGCCGGGGTGGACGATGAGGCCCTGCGCGGCTGGCTGGATACCCTGCGCCAGCACCACGATGCCCTGCGCCTGGCGGTGACCCCGACCGGCCAGCGCTACCTGGCCGAACTGCCATTGCCGCCGCTGCCGACCCTGGATGCCGGTAGCCTTGATGAGGCAGAGCTACAGGCCCGCCTGACCGAGCTACAGGGAGATTTCGATCCTGCTAGTGGCCACACCCTGGCCTGGGCCCGCCTGCGCAATCTCTCTCTGGAAGGTGAGCGGGAGGGCGAGGGTGAGACGGTGGAGGGGCTCTTCCTCGCCTTCCATCACCTGGTCATCGATGCGGTCTCCTGGCGCATTCTGGCCGAGGATCTGGCCCGGGTGAGCAGGGGCGAGCCGCTGCCCGCCAAGGGCAGCAGCTATCGCCAGTGGGGCGAGGGGCTCGCGGCCTATGCCAAACGGGAAGAGGAGCAGCTTGGCTTCTGGCTGGCTCAGGGGGAAGGCAGCCAGGGTCACCTGCTGATCGCTGCGCGCGCCGCCGACGGCCGCGCCGCCGCCAGCCTGCTGCAACTGAGTCAGGAGACCACGGCCCGTCTCATCGACACCGCCAACCAGGCCTACTTCACCCGGGTACCCGACCTGCTGCTGGCGGCCCTGACCCGTACCCTGAGCGAGCAGGGTTACGGCAGCCGTCACTGCGTGATGCTGGAAGGACACGGCCGTGAGGCCATCGATGCGGAACTGGACGTGAGCCGTACCCTGGGCTGGTTCACCAGCACCTATCCGCTGGCGCTGGAAGATGCCGGGGCATGGGATGCGCTGGTGTGCGCCACCAAGGAGCAGCTGCGCGCCGTGCCGGACAAGGGGGTGGGCTTCAACGCCCTGCGGCTGCACCACCCAGGTGGCTGGGCACTGCCCGAAGCCCTGGTGGTCTTCAACTACCTGGGGGTCAGCCATCAGGGCGTTGCAAGCCAAGCCTGGCAACCCCTGCCGCTGGCACCGGGGGCCCCCACGTCCCCTGACAACCTGCCGCGGGAGCTGGTCAGCCTGCACGGGGGGGTCTACGACGGTCGCCTCACCCTGCGCCAGGTGGGCGCCCTCAACCAGCAGGCGAGCGACGCCCTGATGGCGCGGCTGGCGGACAACCTGACGGCGCTGGTGGAGCACTGCTGCGCCGTGCAGGCTCCGCGTCACACCCCGAGCGACTTCCCGGGGCTTGGCCTCTCGCAAAGCGCGCTCGATCGGGTGCTGAGCGGGCGTGAGGTGGAGACCCTGCTGCCCATGACCTCGCTGCAGCAGAGCATGTTCCATCACAGGGCGCTGCTGCCCCGGGATCACGCCTATCACCTGCAGACCGAAATCGACTACCACCAGCCGCTGGACGTGGCGGTCTACCGTCAGGCCTGGCAGGGGGAGATCGCTCGCTGGCCGGCCCTTCGCAGCGAACTGGTGCTGGCGGACGGGGTGGCGCTGCAGCGCATCTTGAAGCACGCCGAGTTGCCATTCCACTATGAGGACTTGTCTGAAGTGGAAAATGCAGAGGCACGGGTTCAAGCCTACCGCGAGCAGGATCTGGCCCGTCCGATCCCGCTGGAGCAGGCGCCCCTGCTGCGCCTTGCCTGTTTCAAATTGGCCCCCGATCACCACAAGGTGATCTTCAGCGCCCATCACGGCGTGCTGGATGGCTGGAGCGGTCCCGTGTTGCTGGGTTCCTTGCATCGCGGCTATCAGGCGCTGATGAACGGCCTGTTGCCGCAGGGCGAGCCGGATACCGCCTGGCTCGAATTTGGCCGCCATATCGCGAGCCAAGCCCGCAGCGCCGAGGCCTACTGGCAGGGGCGGGGCGAGCTCTTGGCCAAGCCCAACGATCTCGCCTGCCTGTTCGGGGTGACGCTGGACGCTAGCTCAAGCGGGCGCCATACCCAGCAGCGACCGGCGGTGTGCGCCACGGCGCTGCCGGCCGAGGTGGCAACCTTGCTCGCCCATCGTGCCCGCGACCTTGGTGTGACTGCGGGCCTGTTGGCCCAATATGCCTGGCACCGTCTGCTGGCACGCCGCTCTGGTGATGCCGTCACCCTGGTGGGCAACGTGACCCCGGGCCGGGACTATCCCATCGAGGGGATCACCGCGAGCGTCGGGCTCTACATCAACAGCCTGCCGCTGGCGCTGGCGTGGCGCACCGAGCTGACCCTGGCCGAGCATATCGCCCGGTTGCAGACCGACCTGATGGCGCTCAACGAGCACGGCACCCAGTCGTTGGCGGCACTGACCAAAGGCCGGGCGCGTCTGTTCCAGAGCCTGTTCGTGTTCGAGAACTACCCCATGCCGGCGGCCCCTGCCGCCCCCGAACCCCACCAACTGGTGCCGCGCTTTGGCGCCGTGGTGGAGAAGGTGGAGCTTCCTCTCTCCTTGGTGGTCAGCAGTCGGGGCGAGACGCTCCAGCTGCGCCTCGAGTTCGACGGCGAGCAGATCCCCGAGGCCCGGGCCGAGGCGGTGCTGGCTGACTGGCTGGCCGAGCTCGACTGGCTGGCGCAGGCGGATCTGAGCCAGCCGGCCAGCGTGGCTGTGGCGGCGGCACCGTCCCCGGCGAAGGCGCAAGTGGCCGCTACCAAGGCTGAGCCCGGTCTGGCTCAGCCGCCGGCCGAGGCCCGCGCGCTGGTGGCCCTGTGGGAACGCCAGTGCGGCGTGCCCGGCATCTGGCAGCAGACCCTGTGTGAACTTGGGGTGGATTCGGTGCAGCAGCTCGCCCTGCTGGCGGCACTCAACGAGGCGTTTGGCCAGGATCGAGCGCCGCTCACCCTGCAGACGCTCAAGGCCCACCCATCCCCCAGCCGGCTCTATCGGCACTGGCTGGTGCGCCAAACGGAGGCCGCGCTATGACGGTGACCATCAAGCATAAGGCCCCGGCCCCCCTGAGAAGCGCCCCCAAGGGGGCGGTCAACCTGGGGGGGCGGCTGGCGGCATGTCTGTCCGCCACCCCGCTGGCCCCCGCCATCCGTATGGGCGGGGAGGGGATCAGTGAGGGTGGATCAAATGAGCAGTGGCTCAGCTACGGCGCGCTCAATGCCAGGGTCGGCGAGATTGCCGCCCGATTGCAGGGGCTGGCGGTGGGGGAGCGGGTCGGTCTCTACCTCTCCCGCAGCCCCGATCTGGTGGCCAGCCTGCTGGCTTGCCTGCGCCTCGGCCTCACCTTCGTGCCCCTTGAGCCGGATTTTCCGGTGGAGCGGCTGCAGGGGATCGCCCGTCAGGCGCGCCTGTCGGCGGTGATCTGCGACGGCGACAGGCCGGTTCCCGCCTTCGGCTGTCCGCTGCGCACCCTCGATGGGCCGGCAGCGGCAGGGCCCGTCTCCTGGCCCCGGGTGGATGACGCCCTGGCCGCCTACATGATGTTCACCTCGGGCTCCACCGGCGAGCCCAAGGGGGTGGTCATCAGCCGGCGGGCCCTGCTCTGCTTCCTCGACGGGATCCGCGAGCGGCTCGGGCTCTCACCGAGCTGCCACTGGCTCTTCATCACCACCCCGGCCTTCGATATCTCCCTGCTGGAGATGCTGGGGCCGCTCTGGGGCGGTGGCCGGTTGACGGTGGCTGGCGGTGAGCACAACAAGGATCCGCTGGGGATGCAGGCGTTGCTCGAGGCCGACCCCTCCATCAACTGGCTGCAGGCCACCCCGGCCTGCTGGCGCATGCTGCTCAAGGCTGGCTGGCAGGGGCGCAATACCCTCACCGCCCTGTGCGGCGGTGAGGCGTTGGACTCGGGATTGGCCGAGCAGCTCTGTGCCCGCACCCGGCGGCTGTGGAACTGCTACGGGCCGACCGAGGCCACCGTCTGGTCGCTGGTGAGCGAGGTGCGCTGGCCACCGACTGATGGCCAGATCACCATCAGCCACAGCCTGCCCGGTTATCGGCACTGGGTGCTGGACGAGGCGGGGCAGCCGGTGGCGGAGGGGGAGTGCGGCGAGCTCTGCATCGAGAGCCCGGCCCTGTGCGAGGGGTACTGGCGCAAGCCGGCCTTGACCCGCACCGCCTTCCTGCGCCTTGCCACCCATCGCCTCTATCGCACCGGCGATCGGGTGCGGTGGCTGGGGACGGACCGTTTCCTCTATCTGGGGCGGCGCGACGATCAGGTCAAGTTGCGCGGTTTTCGCATCGAGCTCGGCGAGGTGGAGGCGGGACTGCGCCGCCAGGCCGGGGTGCAGGAGGCGGCAGTGCGTCTGGTGGGCGAGGGGGACGAGGCCATGCTGGTGGGCTACGTGGAGGCGAAAAGCGGGGTGACTCTCAATCGCCTCGCCCTGCGCAAAGGGCTGCAGGCGACGCTGCCGCACTACATGGTGCCGGCGCGGCTCATCTTGCTGGATGCACTGCCCAAGACCGGCAGCGGAAAATTAGATAGGAAGGCGCTGCCACTGCCTGAATAGGGCGACCGGAAAGCGCCAAACATCCATAAGAAAGAAGCCCGCATATGCGGGCTTCTTTGTGGGCGCTCATCACGCGGGCTTATTGGGTGATGGGGGCCGCATCGGGTTTGGCCAGCAGCTGCTCGACGTCGTCGATCACTTTGAGGGCCGCCTGGGGGCCGCCGGTGGAGGTCCACAGGGATCCGTCCACGGCGCCGAAGCGCTTGCTCTTGATGGCGCCAAGCTGCTGGAAGGCCGGGGTCTGCTCGGCCTGCTTCATGGCATCCACCGCATCGCCGCTGGCGCTCAGGGTGCCGATCACCAGCCAGTCGCCGTCCAGCAGGTTGAGGGATTCGAGGCTCAGGGCCGGGGAGTGGGGGGTCTTGTCACCGATCTGGTGGGTCGGTCGGGTCAGCCCCATCTCTTCCACCACGCTGCTGGCGAAGGTGCCGCTGTGCATGTAGCTCGGGCCCTTGGGGTTCCAGCGCACTATGCTCAGGCGCTCGCCCTGATGCTTGGCGAGCTTGCTGCGGGCTTCCTGCAGGCGGGCGTCATACTGGGCGAGGAAGGTCTTGGCTTCGGCGTCCCGGTTCAGCACGTGGGCGCTGCGATTGAAGATCTCTTTCCAGGAGTCACCCCAGTTGCCGGTGACCACTGTGGGGGCGATCTCTTTGAGCAGGGCCAGCAGCTCGGGCTTGGTCTGGCCGGTGAGGATGAGGTCGGGTTCCAGATCGATCAGCTTCTCCAGGTTGGGGTTGTCCAGATCGCCGACCACGGCGATCTCCTTGCCCGCCTGTTGCAGCAGGTAGCGGGGCAGGGTGGACTGGCCGCGGCCATTGACGGTGCCGACCGGTTGCAGCCCCAGGGTCAGGGCGCTGTCCAGATCGATTTCGCTCAGCACCACCACCCGTTTGGGCTGGGCCGGTACGACCTGGGTCTTGCCGTCGGCATCGGTCACCTGACGGGTCTCGCTGCCGGCCTGTGCCTGGAAGCCGACCAGGCTGGCCAGCATCAGCACGGCAGCCAGGGGAGAGGAGATCTTCATCGTTACATCCTTCTTGGTGAAATCAGTGGAACACTGGGTCCCAAACGGGCGAACTCATGCTACCACAAATTCAAATGATAAGAATTGTCATTTGTGTTTGTGGCATGTAGAGGGGGCTGTTTGCTACCATGCTGGCTCACCCACCAAGGGCTCTTCGTGATGTTCATTGCCACTGCGCCAGCCTGTTCACTGGACCGCTTTATCGTGCAGGCTGACAGCCTGCCGCTGCCCGGCGCGGCGCACATGGCGCTGCAACGGGTCTGCTTTGACCCCGCCGCCTTCACCCCGGCCTGCTACGACGCGGCCGGCATGGTGCTGCCCGCCAGCTTGCAGCGCGCGGCCCCCAAGCGGCTGGGGGAGTTTCTGGCGGGGCGTCTTGCGGCCCGCGAAGCCCTGCGCCCCTTCAACCTCGCGGATCACCCCGTGGCCATCGGCAACGCCCGCGAACCCTGCTGGCCTGCGGGGTTTGAGGGCAGCATCAGCCACAGCCTGTTGCAGGGGGGCGGCATGGCCCTGTGTGCGGTGCGCCCCGGTCGGGCGGGGATGGGGCTGGATCTGGAGGGCTGGCTGACAGAGGGGCAGGCGAGCGAGCTCTGGCCCGGCATTGCCAGCGGGGAGGAGTGGGCCCGGCTGGCGACCGCAGCTCGCGCCGTCGGCCTGAGCAGGGCTGAGGCGCTTACCTTGATCTTTTCGGCCAAGGAGAGCCTGTTCAAGGCGCTCTACCCCAGGGTGGGGCGCTATTTTGACTTTCTCGATGCCCGCTGGCTGACCATGACGGAGCAGACCCTCACCCTCGAACTGGTGGGCGGGCTGACCCCGGGTCTGCCCGCCGGTTGGCGCTGCACGATCTACTGGCAGCCAATGTACTGGCAGACACAGCATTGGCAAACAGGGCACTGGCAAACACGGCCGGGCGGGGTGCTCACCAGCCTGCTGCTGTGAGTGGCGGTGCGCCGAGCTGCAAACATAAAAAAACCGCCTCTCGGCGGTTTTTTGATGGGGCTCAGGCCGGTTGGCGCATGGCAAAGGCGTGCGGTCTGCGGCGCGGCACTATGATGGGGGCGCCGTCGCCGGGGGCGTGCAGTATGTCCACATCGGTCTGATAGAGGCGGTCGATGAGGGACTTGGTCACCACCTCGCGGGCCGGCCCCATGGCCTGGATACCGCCATCTCCCAGCGCGATCAGCTCGTCGCAGTAGCGGGCGGCGGTGGCGAGGTCGTGGATGACGATGAGCACCGTCTTGCCCTCGGCGGTGATCTGGTGGATGGCCTCCATCACCTCGGTCTGGTGGCCGATGTCGAGGGCGCTGGTCGGTTCATCCAGCAGGATGATGTCCGCATCCTGGGCCAGCACCATGGCGAGCCACACCCGCTGGGCCTGACCGCCGGAGAGAGAGCTGGCGCTCTGCTGCAGAATGTCGCCGAGCTGCATCCGCTCGCAGGCCCAGCGCACCATGTGCGCATCCTCCTCGCTCCACTGATTGAACCAGCCCTGATGGGGATGGCGGCCATACTGCACCAGCTGCTCGACCTGGATGCCGGCGGGCACCAGCGGACGTTGGGGCAGGTAGGCGAGCTCGCGGGCCAGCGCCTTCTTGCCGTAGCTGGCCAGCGGCTTGCCCTTGAGCAGGATCTCGCCGGCTTGCTGCTCCTCCTGGCCCGCCAGCAGTTTGAGCAGGGTGGACTTGCCGCCGCCGTTGGGGCCGACGATCCCCACCAGCTTGCCCTGGGGAATGGTGAAGGAGATGTCGTTGAAGACGGGCTTGTGCTGATAGCCAAATTGCAGGTGATTGATGGTGAGCGTCATCAGGCGGCCCTCGGTCTGTCTTGAAAATGGATGAATGGCATCGTCAGTCGGCCTTCTGGCGGTCTTTGAGCAGGATGAACAGCAGCAGCAGGCCGCCGAGAATACGGGTCATGATGCCGGTGGCCACCTCGTGGGGGCTGGCCAGCACTCGCACCAGGGTGTCGCTGGCCAGCAGCAGCAGGGCGCCGCACAGGGCGGCAATCCACAGCGGCACGATGCGATCCCGGCTGAGCCAGGAGGCGAGCACCGGGGCCGCCATGGCGATGAACACCACGGGGCCGCCGATGGCGGTGCCGAGCGCCGCCACGACGATGGCCTGGGCCAGCACGCCGAGCTGCACCCGGTTGACGTTTACCCCCAGACTCTGGGCGGTGACGGGGCCCAGACGCAGTACGCCCAAGGCCCGGGAGAGATAAATGATCCAGGGGCAGACCAGCAGGATCAGGATCCCCACCGGCAGCACTGTGCTGTAGCCCTGGCCGACGAAGTTGCCCATGTTCCACAGGTAGAGGCTGGTGAGGTGCACCAGCGACTGGGTGGACATCACGAACTGGCCGATGGCGTTCATCAGCTCGGAGACGCCGATGCCGATCACCACGAACAGGTAGCCCTGCTCCCCCGGCTTGTTGCACAGGGCATAGAGCACGGCGGCGGCAAACAGGGCGCCCAGCGGCGCGGCCCACCAGGGCCAGCTGCCGAGGGTCAGGTAGAGGGAGAAGGCGATGATGGCCAAGGAGGCCCCCTCGTTGACCCCGATCATGTCCGGGGTGGCGAGGCGGTTGCGAATGAGGGTCTGCACCAGGCAGCCGGAGAGGCCCATGGCCGCTCCCGCCACCAGCACGGCGACGATGCGCGGCAAGCGGATCTTGAAGACGGTCACCTCGCTCAGCCGGTTGCCCTCGCCAAGCAGGGTCTGGATCACCCCCAGCATGGTGAGCTTGCCGGAGCCCAGGGTCAGCGCCAGCAGGGAGAGCAGCACCAGGGCCACCAGGAGCCCTAGGGTGATCAGCCAGGCGCGGCGGTGCAGCAACAGGGTGCGGCTGCCAACGCGCAGGCAGACGGTACCGGTGGGAAGCGTCGTGGTGAGGGAGGGATGGATGGAATTGTTCATGAGGCAGGCAACCTTATTTGACGGCCAGCAGGGCGCGGAAGCCGCCGCTGCGCACCACCAGGATGAGCACGGGGGCACCGATCAGCGCCAGGATCACCCCGTTGGGCAGCTCGAACGGCTGGATCAGCCAGCGCGCCAGGATGTCGGCGCCGAGCAGAAAGAGCACCCCGAACAGGGCGGAGAAGCGCACCTGGATGGCGAGGCGCACCGGCTCCACCAGACGGGCGCAGTAGGCGGCGAGAAAACCGACGAAGCCGATGGGGCCGGCGATGGCGATGGCGCAGGCGGTAAACAGGGTGGCGGCCAAGAGCACGCCGATGCGCACCCGGGTCGGCCGGATGCCGAGCGCCAGCGCCTGGCTGTCACCCATCTGCATCAGGGTGAGCTGGCGACAGAGTGCCAGGGTCAGCAGCAGGCCGAGCAGGGCAAAGGGCATCACGGTGAGCACCGCATCGAGATCCGAGGCGGCCAGCGACCCCAGATTCCAGAAGCGGAACTGCTCCAGCACCACCTGGTTGGAGAGCAGCAGGAAGTTGGAGAGGCCGCCGAAGGTGGCGGAGAGAGCGACCCCCACCAGAATGAGCTTGAGGGGGTTGGAGCGCCCCACCATCAGGCCGAGACCGAGCACGATGAGGTTGCCGAGCAGGGCCCCCATGCCGGACCAGAGCAGATAACCGTAGGCGGATTCGACGCCAAAATAGGTGAGGCCGATCACCAGGGCGAACACGGCGCCGGCGTTGACCCCGAGCAGGCCGGGTTCGGCCAGCGGATTGCGGGTGGCGCTTTGCAGCATGGAGGCCGCCAGCGCCAGGGAGACGCCCACCACCAGGGCACACAGGGTGCGGGGCAGACGCAGGGTGTGAACTATCATGGCGAGTTTTTCATCGGCCACGAGGGCGGGATCGCCCAGCAGAAAACCGGCGACCTCGCGGCCACCATAGACACCGGCGCCAGTGGCCAGTGACAGACAGATCAGCAGGAACAGGAGGATCACTCCCAGCCAGAACAGGTGTGTTTGGTGTCTCTGCACCCGGCTACTCCTTCATGTCGAGGCAATAACAGCAGAAAGAGGGGAGCCCTGACGGACTCCCCTGCGGGGCTTACAGCTTGTAATCCACGCCGGCGTAGACGGTACGACCTTCCAGAATGAAGTCGGCGTCGGTGGCGACCTGGTCACGCTTGGTGTTGGTGAGGTTGGTGATGCCCAGCTTGAAGTCGAGCGCCGGGGTGACCTTCCACTTGGTGTTGACGTCCAGGGTCTGGTAGCTGTCGGACTTGAGCGCCTGGGAGTTGTGCATCGGCACCTTGATGAACTGGCTGCCCACGTACTGCCAGGCCAGGTTGGTGCTGACGATCTCGGTGGCTT
The DNA here is from genome assembly GCF_019047325.1 of Aeromonas sp. FDAARGOS 1403. Classification (NCBI taxonomy): domain Bacteria; kingdom Pseudomonadati; phylum Pseudomonadota; class Gammaproteobacteria; order Aeromonadales; family Aeromonadaceae; genus Aeromonas; species Aeromonas sp. FDAARGOS 1403. Next base: position 3,019,934 of record NZ_CP077249.1, read on the forward strand.
GCCAATCCAGGCTCAGGTTGCCGGTGTGATCCGGGGTCTTGGCCAGATCGTCGCCGGTGCTCTTGTCTTCGGAGTCCAGCATGGTCCAGTTGCCGGTCAGCTTGACGTCGTCCATCACATCGACCCAGCCGGTCAGCTCCAGCCCCTTGACCCGCGCCTTCTTGACGTTGAGGTAGGTCATCACGCTCGGACGGTAGCCCGGGCCCCACTGATCGCTCTGGATCAGATCCTCGATGTCGTTGTGGAAGCCGGTGAGGCCGGCGCCAAAGCGTTCTGCCTCATAGGCGGTGCCCAGCTCGTAGCTGACGGCGGTTTCCGGTTTCAGATCCGGGTTGCCGACTACCTTGCAGGCGCCGCGGCAGGCGGTGGTGGCGAAGCCTTCGCTGGACTGTGCCAGGGTCGGGGCCTTGAACGCCTTGCCGGCGCCGCCCTTGATCACCCACTCGTCGCTCAGCTTGTAGAGCGCATAGGCGCGCGGGCTGAACTCGTTGCCATAGGTTTCGTGGTGATCCAGACGACCGGAGAGAGTCAGCGCCAGATCGCCAAAGCCGAACTCGTCCTGCAGATAGAGAGCGCTCTGGCTCGCATCCACGCTGCCGTTGGTGATGCTGCGGCTGTGTTCCAGCTCGGTTTTGCGGAATTCTGCGCCGGAAGTCAGCAGATGATCCCCGAGGTAGCCGCTCAGCTGGCCGTCGACGGTGTGGTTGGTCTGGGTGACGTCGGCCGCGCCACCGTTGAGCTGGGAGTCATCCATCAGATCGGTCTGCTCGAAGTAGTAGCGAGCCCGGCTGTCGAAGTGTTCCCAACGGCCGTTGTGGGTGACCCCCAGGCTCAGGCGATCGAGCTTTTGCACGTTGTGCGGAGTGGCCGGGGCGGTAGGGGCGCGCGGCACGTTGTTGAAGTAGCTGTCCATGTCGTTCTGGTTGTAGCCCAGATCGAACTCCACATCCTGGTTGTCGCTGACCAGCCACTTCAGGCTGGAGAGCATGTTGACCACTTCCCGTTTCTCCAGCGCATCGGCGTCCTTGTTGTTGGACTGATCGCTGTGCCAGCGATCTCGCTGATAGCCTTCCACCACCAGGCTGCCGAGCAGCTTGTTGTCGATCAGGGCGCCGGAGACGAAGGCGTTGCCACGGTTGGCATCACCGCCATCACCCTTGGTGGGCATGGTATGGGTGTAGCCGAAGGCCGCCTCGGTCTGCTCCTTGGCCTGGCGCAGGATCACGTTGACCACGCCACCGAGGGCGTCGGCGCCATAGAGGGAGGAGACGGGACCGCGGATCACCTCGATGCGCTCGATGGCAGCCATGGGGATGGAGCTCAAGTCGAAGTCATTGCCAAACGAGCTGCCCAGGGTCTCGCGGGCGTTGACCCGCTTGCCGTTGATCAGCAGCAGGGTGTAGTCGCCGCCCATGCCGCGGATCTTGATCTCGTTGCGGCCGGTGGGGTTGGTGCCGATGACGTTGACGCCCGGCACGTGCTTGAGCGCTTCGCCGATGTTGTTGGCGTTCATCTTGTCCAGATCGGCGCGGGTTACCACAGAGACGCTGGCCGGCGCGGAGAGCTCGGTGTGCTTGGTCTGGGTGGCGGTGACCACCAGGGTCTCGTTGGCTTTGGGCGCTTCGGCCTGGGCCAGGCCCGGCAGGGCGATAAGACCGAGGGAGAGCAGGACGGGGTTCAGGCGAAAGACGCCAGGCTGCAACTGCATAGTCAAAACTCCATGAATAAAACAGAGGTTATGGGGTCCGGCTCTGGGGCCGGTGGCTCACTGACTTCCTTGTCTGGCGGGGCCAGACTCGGGGTTATTGTTGTTCCTTGTCTGTGCCAGCCCCTTGAGCAGGAGCCAGACACCGCCGCAGGCCAGCAGACCGCAGCCGATATTGATCCAGGCGAGCCCAGCAAAGCCGTGCAGGGCGCCGCTCTGATCCGACACCAGCAACCTGGCGGAGAGCAGGCTGCCAAGCCCGGCCGCCACATTGGTGACCGTGCCCTGAAAAGACATGAAGGCGGCGCGCTGATGAGGGGCTGGGATGGATGCGGTGATGGCGAGGGTCGAACTGGATCGGGCCGAGCTCAGCGCCATGAAGAGGGTGAACAGCAGGTAGACGGGCATGCCGACCGGCATGGCGAAACCGAGCAAAGTGATCAGCGCCAGCAGCAGGCTGGTGATCAGGATGGCGGCCTGGGCCCGGCCCTGATCAATCCAGCCGCCGCACAGCCGCATGGTGGCCATGCTGGCGAGGCCGCCGCACAGGTAGAGGGCGGCGATCTGCTCGCGCGGGAAGGCGAGGTTGAACTGGAAGTAGTTGGCAAAGTGCGGGATCAGCAGGAAGTGGCCGAACATCTGCAGGCAGAGGATCAACAGGGCCCCCTGACAGAGCGGGGAGGCCAGCAACTGGCGCAGGCCGCTGCCGTGAGGGGCGCGGTTGACCGGCAAGGAGGGCAGCAGGCGGCTGCTCAGCAGCGCCAGCAGCAGGCCGCTAGCACCAAACAGCAGGAAGGGGCTCTGCCAGCCAAACCACTGGGCCAGCACCAGGGCGATGGGCACTACCAGAATGGCCGCCAGGGAGAACGCCATGCCCACGTAGGCGAGGCGGCGGCCCCGCTCGGCAGGCGGCACCAGATCCAGCACGGCTGCCATCAGGATGGCGGCGAGCGGGCCGGCCACACAGCCCGACAGGACGAACAGCACCAGCAGCTGCTGGCTGTTTTGCACCAGGGGGCAGGCCATCAGCAGCAGAAAACGCAGGGTGAGCAGCACCAGCAGGGCGGGTTTGCGATTGACCCGATCGAGCCAGGGGGCGGCGATGAGGCCCATCAGGGCGGCCCCCAGGGTGGCACCACCGCTGAAGTAGCCGGTCTGCTCCGGTTGCATGCCGAGGCTGATGACCAGGTCCGGCCCAAGGGGCATCACCATCATCATGCTGCCCATGGAGAGCATATTGACCAGCAGGGCAAGGTGGATGGCGGCGGGGGTGGTGGTCACTGGCTTCATCGACGGCAAGCTCGAAAAAATGAGACCGAATTGTATCCGAGCGATTTTTTCGTGACAACAAATGGTAATCATTTTTATTTGTGTTATTTGATCTATCTCCGCTCTTTTCATCGAAAAATGAAGGACCTGACCTGCACGGCGTTCACCGCTCACGGGCAAAATCATTGAAAAGCGGGCGGGATGGCCCATGATGACGAGGTGATGAGCAGGCCGATGAGGCGGAGGGCTGCCGAGTGGGACGGGAGGAGAAGATGAGAAGATGGCGCGGGTTTGGACTCTGGCTGCTGTGGGGGCTCTGGTGCCTACCGCTGCGGGCCGAGGTGAAGGTGATCCCGGTATTCGAAACCCAGGCGGCGGTGCAGACCCTCAAGGATCTCTATCCGGAGCTGGGGGTGAGCGCCATGGGCAACCAGCTGGTGCTGAGCGGCAGCGCCGCCCAGCTGCAGGAGGCGGAAGCGGCGCTGGCCAAATTCAACCAGCCGCCCCAGAGCCTGCTCATCGAGTGGCGGGTGGATGGCGCTTCCAGTAGCCAGCAGGCCGGGGTGGGGCTGGGCCGGGATGCCGCCAAGCGGCAGTGGCTGCTGGAGGGCAATGCCCAGCAGTATCAGCGCAGCCAGAACGACAGCTGGCAGGTACGCGGCCTGTCGGGTCGGCCCGTGCTATTGCAGATGGGCACCTATCAACCGGTCACCTTCTATCAGTGGCGCGGTGGCCAGGTGGTGGGGCTGATGCCACTGGTGAACGGCCTCTATGCCACCGCCACCCTGATTGGCGACAGGGTACAGATAGCGCTCAGCAGCGAGCAGGCCAGGCTGGAGCAGGGCACCATCAACCGGGGGCAGAGTGCCACCGAGGTGAGCGGTGCCCCCGGTCAGTGGCTGACGGTGGGAGAGCTCTCCACCAGCGCGGCGCAGCAGGGCAGCAGCCTGGGCACCCAGTTGCAGGGGGGCAGTGGCAGTCAGAGTGATCGCCAGACCCTGCAGATCCGGGTCACCCGCCAGTGAGCCGACTCGCCCTTCAGTGGGGTTGATCCACCGCGTATTCACGCAGCTGGCGGCTACGCAGCAGATACCAGAGTGACCAGAGGGTGGCGACCAGCACCAGGGCGGTGGGCCAGCTGAACGACCACTTCTGCAGATTGAGGCTGTGCAGTTGCATCAGCAGGCCGCTGACGGCAGAGCAGAGCAGCAGCAAGGGGCTGTGGCGCCTGAGCCAGGCCCGGATGCTCTGGGTCTGCTGATAGGTGCCGCCGCAGGCGAGCAGCGCCAGCATGGCGGGCACGTCGGTCAGCAGGCTGATGTAGAGGGTGAGCCGGTCCGGGTAGAAGAGGGTCAGGATGGCGCTGCCGCTCTCGCGGGTGACGCCGGCCATCAGAAACAGCCAGACCGAGCGGGTCAGCAAGAGGGCGATGGGCCAGAACCAGAGCGGGGGACGCAGCTGGCCGTGATCGTCATATCTGTGTTCGGGGTAGAGGGTCATGGTTGCCCGGGGTCGTCTGTGCAAAGGATGAAGGGGATATGGGGCGAAGCAGAGCCCTTTGCAAGGCGAGCCAGGGACGGGAATTAATCGGGGGGCCAGGCCCCCCAATCCGCTTATCACTTTTGGTGCCGGGCCGCCGGCGTCACAGCCAGCCTTTTCGCTTGAAGAAGAGACCCGTGCCGAGCGATGACATCACCATCAGTACCAGGGAGAGGGGATAGCCGTACTCCCAGGCGAGCTCCGGCATGCGACCGAAGTTCATGCCGTATATGCTGGCGATAAGGGTCGGCGGCAGGAAGATGACAGCCGCTACCGAGAAGATCTTGATCACCTTGTTCTGCTCCAGGTTGGTCACCCCCATGGAGGCCTCGAGCTGGAAGTTGATCTTGTCGAACAGGAACTGGGTGTGGGGCAGCAGGGACTCCACGTCGTGCAGCATCTCGTCGATCCACTTGTTCTGCTCGCCCGTCATGCGCTGGCGCAGGCTGCGTTTCAAGAAGCGCAGGGCGCGACGGGTATCGTGCAGGGAGAGACGGATCTGGCCGTTGGCCTCTTCCTGGGCCATCAACTCCTTGAGCATGGGATTGATCTGATCCGGCTCGAAGATCTGATCGGCGGTGTTTTCCAGGGTCTTGTAGCCATCTTCGATAAGATCGGAAAGGTATTCGACTTTCAGGTTCTGCACCTCCAGCAGGATGTCGAGGGCGTCCTCCACCTCCAGCCGGTCCTGGCGCATGTAGTGGCGCAGCAGGCGCACCAGGCCGATGTCATCCTCACGGATGCTGATCAGCAGGTTGTTGCGCAGGGTAAAGGAGACGTGGACACCCTTGGTGTCACGGCCGATCCGCTGGGGAAACAGGGAGTGAATGTGCAGACCGTCGGTATCCCAGTAGAAACGGGCGGATGCTTCGATGTCATCGAGCTCCTCCTTGTCGGGCACCTCTTCCAGAAACAGGCCCGTCAACCATTCTCGTTCCGCCGTGTCCGGCTTGTAGGCATCCAGCCAGACGGTGTTGTCAGGCACTATGTCGTCAGGCCCGAGCGTGACTATGTCCAGTACCTTGTTATTGAGAATGTAGGCGGTGATCATCTGTCCCCCCTTAAGAAGTCATGGGTAATCAGGGATGGTTGCACAGGTCATGCGGCCTTAGAGCGCGTAGAAAGCGATCCCGTGGACAAGCTGAACGGGCCGATGGAAAACCTGAATGCGGCGAACTATACAGGGGCGGGCCGCGGTTGTCAGGGCCTATTCATCGGAGGTTCAGCCTGTTCGCTCAAAAAAACAGCGAGGTCGGAGCAGCCACGCCGACCTCGAAACGGGCGATCCCGGCGTTGCCTCCTTTATTCACCCTGATAGGCGGGAGGGCTTGGGCTCACCGGCCGGGATCGTGGGCTCCCGAGCGCCCTGCGACAGCCCCCGGCCGCGCGTCTTTCATCACATACATTGCAATAGTTGGGGCCGCAACCGCTCTGCGGTGTGCATCCTTGCTGTCTGCACAGGTCTGCACAGGTCTGCACAGGTCTGCACAGGTCTGCATGGGCCGGCCTGTTACATATTGGGATAGTTGGGGCCGCAGCCGCCTTGCGGCGGCGTCCAGACGATGTTCTGGCTCGGATCCTTGATGTCGCAGGTCTTGCAGTGGATGCAGTTGGCCGCGTTGATCTGCAGGCGGGGCTGGCTCTCCGAACCCAGGATCTCGAACACCCCGGCCGGGCAGTAGCGCTGGGCCGGTTCGGCCCAGGTGGGCAGGTTGACCGCCACCGGGATCGTCTCATCCTGCAGCTTCAGGTGGCAGGGCTGATCCTCGTCGTGGCTGGTATTGGCGAGATAGACGGACGAGAGCTTGTCGAAGCTGAGCTTGCCATCCGGCTTGGGATAGTCGATGGGCTGGCAGCGGCTGGCCATGCGCAGCTGGCGGTAGTCCGGCTCCTTGTCCAGCAGGGTGAACGGCGAGGAGCGAGCAAACAACCGCTGCTCCAGCCAGTTGAAGGCGCCACCGAGCCAGGGGCCCCAGCGGTGCAGGGCGGCGCCGAAGTTGCGCGCCGTTTTGAGCTCATGGGCCAGCCAGCTCTGTTGCAGCGCATCGCCGTATTCGGCCAGATCCCGGCCCCCTTCATCGCCACCGCGCAGACTCATGGCAACTGTCTTGGCCGCCAGCATGCCGGACTTCATGGCGGTGTGGATCCCCTTGATGCGGGAGAAGTCGAGGGTGCCGGCATCGCAACCGATGAGCAGGCCGCCGGGAAAGTGCATGCGGGGCAGGGAGTGCCAGCCCCCCTTGGCGATGGCGCGGGCGCCGTAACTGATGCGCTCGCCCCCCTGCAATGCCGCGGCGATGAGCGGGTGATGCTTGAGGCGCTGAAACTCGTCAAACGGGCTGAGCCAGGGGTTGCGGTAGTTGAGATCGACAATCAGCCCGACCGCCACCTGATCCTGCTCCAGATGATAGAGATAGAAGCCGCCCTGGCTCTTGTCCTCCTTCCCCTCGGAGAGCGGCCAGCCGCTGCCGTGCAGCACCTGGCCTGGTTTGCCCTGACCGGGGGGGAGCTGCCACAGCTCCTTGAAGCCGATGGCGTAGTGCTGCGGCTGGGCAGCGCTTTCCAGCTGAAAGTCGGCGATCAGCTGTTTGCCAAGATGACCACGAGCCCCTTCGGCAAACAGGGTGTAGCGACCGAGCAGCGCCATGCCGGGCACGTGATCCGCTTTCGGATTGCCCGCCCGATCCAGCCCGAGATCGCCGGTGATCACACCCTTGACCCGTCCCGCTTCCATGATGAGTTCGCTTGCGGTAAAACCCGGGTATATTTCGACTCCCAGCTGCTCGGCCTGCTGACCGAGCCAGCGACAGAGGTTGCCGAGGCTGATGATGCGGCTGCCCTCGTTGTGCATGCGCGGCGGCACCGCCCAGTTGGGCAGTTGCAGGGCGCGGCTGTCGCTTTGCAGCAGGAGCACCTGATCGTCGTTGACCTCGACCCCGAGCGGGGCCTGTTGCCAGCTCTCTGGCAGCAGCTCCTTGAGGGCAACGGGATCCAGCAAGGCGCCGGAGAGCAGATGGGCGCCGATCTCCGCTCCCTTCTCCAGCAGGCAGACCGACAGCTCGGCATTGTGCTGCTTGAGGGCGATGGCGGCACTGAGTCCCGCCGGGCCGCCACCGACGATGACGACATCAAATTCCATTGCTTCGCGTTCCATCTTGCCTCTGTGCTCGACTTGGCCTAGGGTAGTGCTGGTAGTTTACGTAAACGTAAAGTAAATGTAAGCAAAAATGTGAGGGTTTTCATGGATTCACTCAACAGAAGCGAGGGATGCGCGTCATGAAGCTGCTGGTCGCGGTCAAGCGGGTGCTGGATTACAACGTCAAGGTCCGGGTCAAGAGCGATGGCTCCGACGTGGAGCTGGCCAACGTCAAGATGGGGATCAACCCGTTTTGTGAAATTGCGGTGGAGGAGGGGGTCAGGCTGCGCGAAGCCGGCGTGGCATCCGAGCTGGTGGTGGTGACCTTCGGCCCCGAGGCGGCGGCCGAACAGCTGCGTCACGCCCTGGCGCTGGGGGCGGATCGGGCCCGTCATTACGTGACCGGCGAGACCCTGACCCCGCTCACCGTGGCGCGCGCCCTGCAACAGGTATGCGAGCAGGAAAAGCCCGATCTGGTGCTGCTCGGCAAGCAGTCTATCGATTCCGACAACAACCAGGTGGGCCAGATGCTCGCCGCCCTCAATGACTGGCCGCTCGCCACCTTCGCCTCCGCCATCAAGCTGGTGGAGGGGGAATTGCAGGTGACCCGCGAGATTGACGGCGGCCTCGAGACCCTCGGCATGGCGCTGCCGGCGGTGGTGACCGTGGATCTGCGCCTCAACGAGCCGCGCTTTGCCTCGCTCCCCAACATCATGAAGGCCAAGCGCAAGCCGCTTGAGAGCGCGCCCTTTGCCGACCTCGGCGTCGAGCCGGCCGGCCAGACCCGGCTGCTCGGGGTGATGGCCCCCGCTGCCCGCAGCGCCGGCATCATGGTGAGCTCGGTGGACGAGCTGCTGGACAAACTCAAGCATGAAGCGAAGGTACTCTGATGCTGCCAGCAATCAACAAAACCCCGCCCGCCGGCGACAGGCTCGGGGGCGTGATGGGCACACAGGCAGGGACATCAACGGACGATAGCAAGGGGCAGTCATGAGCGTATTGATCATTGCCGAACATCATCAGGGCCAGTTGGCCGACAACGTGGCCCGTCTGGTCACCGCTGGGGGCCAGCTGGGCGGCGAAGTGCATCTGCTGTTGCTGGGGCAGGGGCTGACCGAGGCGGGTGAGCAGGCCGCCGCCCTGCAGGGGGTGAATCGGGTGCTGCTGGCCGAGCACCCCATGCTGGCGGAGGGGCTGAGCGACGGGGTCGATCCGCTCTTGGCCCACATCGCACGGGATTATCAGCACTGCCTGATGGCCGCCAGCACCCAGGGCAAGGATCTGCTGCCACGGGTGGCGGCCAGACTCGGGGTAGAGATGCTCTCCGAGGTAACCGGCATCGAGAGCGGCGACACCTTCCTGCGCCCCATCTACGCGGGCAACGCCATTGCCCGGGTGGCGAGCAGCGCCCCCATCAAGGTGCTCACCATCCGGCCTACCGCCTTCGCCAAGGCGGCGAGCGGCGGCCAGGCAGAGGTAGATCGGTTGCCGGTGAGCGAGGTGGCCTGCCGTACCCGCCTCATCGAGCGGCGCGCCGTGCGTTCCGCCAGACCCGATCTCGCGGCGGCGCGGGTGGTGGTCTCCGGCGGGCGGGCGCTGGGCTCCAAGGCGCAGTTTGCCCTGATCGAGGCGCTGGCCGACAAGCTGGGCGGTGCGGTGGGCGCCTCGCGGGCGGCGGTGGATGCGGGCTTTGTCGCCAACGATCTGCAGGTGGGTCAGACCGGCAAGGTGGTGGCCCCCGAGCTCTATATCGCGGTCGGCATCTCGGGCGCTATCCAGCATCTGGCGGGGATGAAGGAGTCGAAGGTGATCGTCGCCATCAACAAAGACAGCGAGGCCCCCATCTTCCAGGTGGCCGACTACGGGCTGGTGGGGGATCTCTTCACCTTGCTGCCGGAGCTCACCGCCAAGCTGTAACCTGGTGAAAAAAGGGGGCCTGGGGCATTGAGCACCGGCAGGCGCCCATTTCCACGCATGTTCTCTGCAAGCCCTGACCCGTTCAGGGCTTTTTTCTGCCAAGAGCACTGGCGGCGGGTCGGCAAAAGGTTGAGCCAGCTCCCAAAAAGACTTTGATCCGGGGGCTGCACTTGTGTAAAACCAGACAAGTCCCCGATCACACTCATCCACTCACGGAAAGCGTCATGAGCAAACAGATTTACAACTTCTGCGCCGGCCCCGCCATGTTGCCGGTCGAAGTCATGGAGCGCGCCCAGCGCGAATTTTGTAATTTCCAGGGGCTGGGAGCCTCGGTCATGGAGCTCTCCCACCGCGGCAAGCCCTACATGGCGGTCGTCGAGAAGGCCGAAGCGGATCTGCGCGAGCTGCTGGCGGTGCCGGACAACTACAAGGTGCTGTTCATGCACGGCGGCGGCCGTGGCCAGTTCTCTGCGGTGCCCATGAACCTGCTCGGCGGCGCCAACAAAAAGGCCGACTTCCTGCTGACCGGGGTCTGGTCCCAGAGCGCGGTGGATGAGGCCAAAAAGTATGGCGATATCCAGACCTTCCAGGGTGTTGCCAAGAACGAGCAGGGGATCTCTCACCTGCTGCCGACCCCGGCGTTTCGCGCCGATGCGGCCTATGTGCACTACTGCCCGAACGAAACCATCGACGGCATCGAGATGTTCGACATCCCTGCCACCGGCGATGTGCCGCTGGTGGCGGATCTCTCTTCCACCATTCTCTCCCGTCCCATCGACGTGAGTCGCTTCGGCATCATCTATGCCGGCGCCCAGAAGAATATCGGCCCCTCTGGGCTGGCCATCGCCATCGTGCGCGACGATCTGCTGAACCAGGCCCGCGCCGATGTGCCGTCGATCTTCGACTACCAGCTCACCGCCAAGAACGACTCCATGTTCAACACCCCGCCCACCTACGCCTGGTATCTGGCCGGGCTGGTGTTCGAGTGGCTAAAAGAACAGGGTGGCCTCGAGGCGATGGAAGCGCGCAACAAGGAGAAGGCCGATTTCCTCTATGGCTATCTCGATCAGTCGAGCTTCTATGGCAACCAGGTGGATGCCAGCTGCCGTTCGCGGATGAACATCCCGTTCCAGCTGAAAAATGCCGAGCTGGACAAGTTGTTCCTGGCCGAATCAGAAGCCGCCGGCCTGCTGGCGCTCAAGGGACACCGCATTGTCGGCGGCATGCGCGCCAGCCTCTACAATGCCATGCCGCTGGAAGGGGTGAAGGCGCTGGTCAGCTTTATGGACGGCTTTGCCAAGCGCCACGGCTGAGGCGTTTTTCCCCGATTGCCGACGCCGGGGACTCCCCGGCGTCTGTTTTTTCCCTGATGCCGGACCGGCTGCCCCCACGGCCCGCTTTTGTGCCACGTGCAGTCTTGCCGAGCAGGGCGCGGGCTGCTAACGTCCGGTCAGGTCAATTTTTTGAGATCGTACAGGAAGTCTATGAATTCGTTGCGTTTGGAACCCATTTCTCGTGTGGCCGGTGAGGTCAATCTGCCCGGCTCCAAGAGCGTGTCCAACCGGGCCCTGCTGCTGGCAGCCCTGGCCCGTGGCACCACCCGGCTTACCAACCTGCTCGACAGCGATGACATTCGTCACATGCTGGCGGCGCTGACCCAGCTCGGGGTCAAGTACAAGCTCTCCGCCGACAAGACCGAGTGCACCGTGCACGGTCTGGGTCGCAGCTTCGCGGTGAAGGAGCCGGTCAATCTGTTCCTCGGCAACGCCGGCACCGCCATGCGACCGCTGTGCGCCGCGCTGTGTCTGGGCTCCGGCGAATACACCCTGGGCGGGGAACCGCGCATGGAAGAGCGTCCCATCGGCCATCTGGTGGATGCCCTGCGCGAAGCGGGCGCCCATATCCAGTACCTGAAGAAAGACGGCTATCCGCCGCTGGTGGTGGATGCCAAGGGGCTGTGGGGCGGTGATGTCCATGTCGACGGCTCCGTCTCCAGCCAGTTCCTGACGGCGTTTTTGATGGCGGCGCCCATGGCGGCGGGCGACACCCGCATCCACATCAAGGGGGAGCTGGTCTCCAAGCCCTACATCGACATCACCCTGCACATCATGAAGCAGTTCGGGGTGGTCATCGAGCACGACAACTACAAGCTGTTCTACATCAAGGGCAACCAGAGCTACGTCAGCCCGGGCGACTTCCTGGTGGAAGGGGATGCCTCCAGCGCCTCCTACTTCCTCGCGGCGGGCGCCATCAAGGGCAAGGTACGGGTCACCGGCATCGGCAAGCACAGCATTCAGGGCGATATCCACTTCGCCGACGTGCTGGAGAAGATGGGCGCCCGCATCACCTGGGGCGATGACTTCATCGAGGCCGAGCAGGCGCCGCTGCACGGCATCGACATGGACATGAACCACATCCCCGATGCGGCCATGACCATCGCCGTGGCCGCGCTGTTCGCCGAGGGGCCCACCTCCATTCGCAACATCTACAACTGGCGGGTGAAGGAGACCGACCGCCTGCACGCCATGGCGACCGAGCTGCGCAAGCTGGGCGTCGAGGTAGAGGAGGGGCGTGACTTCATCACTGTCACCCCGCCAGCGCAGCTCAAGCATGCGGCCATCGATACCTACAACGACCACCGCATCGCCATGTGCTTCTCGCTGGTGGCGCTGTCCGATACTGCCGTCACCATCAATGATCCGGGTTGTACCTCCAAGACCTTCCCGGACTACTTTGACAAGCTGGCCAGCATCAGCCAGCGTGCATGAGTCAACCAGGCCCGCCTCGCTGCGGGCCTGTTTCTTTGGGCTGTCCCGCTCTGCTACCCCCCCTCTCTTTATCCTCGCCTAGCAGCATTATTCAAACTTGCAAGGTAGGTTAAGAAAATTCCTTATCCAATAATGTAATTTTCTATTTACACCGCTGCTTGTGCGGGCTAGATTGAAGTTTCTTTATCGCAGTCATCTAGCAGGAAGCCTTGTCATGCAGCATCAAACCGACGACGTTCGTATTAGTGAAATCAAAGAGTTATTACCCCCGGTTGCGGTGCTTGAGAAGTTTCCGGCCACCGAGGTCGCATCCAATACCGTCTTTGAATCCCGTCAGGCCATCCATCAGATCCTGGCCGGTGAAGATCAGCGCCTGCTGGTGGTGATCGGCCCCTGTTCCATTCACGACCCGGCCGCCGCGCTGGAGTACGGCAAGCGCCTCAAGGTGCTGCGTGACGAACTCAAGGGCCAGCTGGAGATCGTGATGCGGGTCTATTTCGAGAAGCCGCGCACCACGGTGGGCTGGAAGGGGCTGATCAACGACCCTTACCTCGACAACAGTTGCCAGATCAACGACGGCCTGCGCATCGGTCGCAAGCTGCTGCTGGATCTCAACGACATGGGGCTGCCGACCGCCTCCGAGTTCCTCGACATGATCACCCCGCAATACGTGGCGGATCTGATGAGCTGGGGCGCCATCGGAGCCCGTACCACCGAATCCCAGGTGCACCGCGAGCTGGCCTCCGGTCTCTCCTGCCCTGTGGGCTTCAAGAACGGCACCGACGGCACCATCAAGGTGGCCATCGATGCCATCGGCGCCGCCAGCGCGCCGCACCACTTCCTGTCGGTGACTAAATACGGCCACTCCGCCATCGTTGCGACCCGGGGCAACCCGGACTGCCACATCATCCTGCGCGGCGGCCGTGAGCCGAACTACAGCGCCGCTCACGTGGACGAGGTGGTGAAGGGGCTGGACAAGGCCGGTCTGCCGCAGAAGGTGATGATCGACTTCAGCCACGCCAACAGCAGCAAGCAGTTCAAGAACCAGATGCTGGTGGCCGAGGACGTGGCCGGTCAGCTGCGTGCCGGCAGCAAGGCGGTGTTCGGCGTCATGGTGGAGAGCCACCTGGTGGAGGGGCGTCAGGATCTGGTGGAAGGGTGCGAACTCACCTTCGGTCAGAGCATCACAGATGCCTGCATCGGCTGGGCTGACACCGAGACCCTGCTGCGCAATCTGGCCGATGCGGTAGCCACCCGCAACGCAGGCTGATCCTGGCCTCGCTGATCCCGTTCTGAGTGCGCCGCGTGGCGCGCCTGAGCTACGACACATAAAACAAAAGCGCGACCCTGGGTCGCGCTTTTTATTGGCCACAGCGGGCGGCAGGCATGATCACCAGCGGTAGGTCTTGAGCAGCTGCTCGAGCTTGCGGCATTGCTCCACCAGCTGGACGCTGGCGAGATTGGCGGCGTGAGCCTGGCCCAGGGTGTCGTTGGAGGTGTTGCGAATGTCGCTCACCGAGCCGTCCACCTCGCTGCAGACCCTGTCCTGCTCCTCGGCGGACTGCGCCATCTGGGCGTTGAGATCGTTGATGCTGCTGATGCGGCCGATGATATTCTGCATGGCGGCCAGGGTCGCCTCTGTCTTGTGGATGCTCTCGTCCGCCTTGGCCTTAGCATCCCCGATCACCGACACCGCGCTCTGGGCCTCGTTCTGCAGGGCGGCGATCATCTGGGAGATCTCCTCGCTGGCAGCGCGGCTGCGGTTGGAGAGGGCGCGCACCTCGTCAGCCACCACCGCAAAGCCGCGGCCCTGCTCGCCAGCCCGGGCCGCCTCGATGGCGGCATTGAGGGCCAGCAGGTTGGTCTGATCCGCGATCCCCTTGATCACTTCCAGCACCCCGTCGACCGCCAGGCAGCGATTGTCGAGCTGCTGGATCACCCTGTCGACCCGCTCGATCTCCGCCGACATCTCGCCCATGTCGTTGATGGAGTGCTGGGCAAGGCGACTGGTGTTGGCCGCATCCTGGTTGGTGAGGGCGGAGAGCTCGGCGCTCTTGCGGGCGTGTTCGCGCACCTCGTGGGAGCTGGCGGCCAGCTCGCTCACGGCGGCGGCCACCTGTACCGTCATGCTCTCCTGCTGGCGGGCCGAGCCTTCGGTCTGGGTCGCCACCTGGCGGATCTGGTTGGACTCCTGATAGAGCTGGTGGGTGGCGCTCTCCACCTCCTGCAGGCTGTGGCGAAACCCCTGCACCATGTCGCTGACGGCGCGGGTCATCTCGCCCAGCTCATCCCGGTTGGGATTGATCAGGGGGAGAGAGAGATCCCGCTCCTTGGCCATGCGAGTCATGGCCAGCTGCAGATGGCGTACCGGCCGCTTGATGTAGCGTTGCAGCACCCAGCCCAGCAGGCCGAAGCCCAGCCCGAACACCGCCACCAGGCTGCCGCTCAGGATCAGGTTGTTGCGATGGATCTCGCCAAAGGTGTGGCTGAGATCGTAACTGATGCGCACCGCCCCCATGACGGTACCTTCCGCCACCTGATGGCAGGTGGTGCACTGGGTACCGCGGTACTCCTTGTAGGCCTTGAAGGGCTTGATCAGGGTGAGCTGGTTGCCCTGCTGCTCGAGAATGGTCTCGCCCTGCTGGATGGCGCGCTCGTCCAGCTTGTCTTCAACCTGCTGATCCGGATGGCCTGGGCCGAACAGGCTGGTCACTGCCGGGGCGCGGATCAGGCGGGCCTCGACGATGCCGGCCTCGCTCTTGAGCTTGGTCTGCACGATCTGGCGGTTGGCGATGGCCCCTGTCATCATCAGCACGTTGAGCTGATCCATATAGGTGTTGGCGGCGCTCTCCACCTTTTCACCCGCCAGCCGGATGGCGAGATCCCGTTGCAGCCAGGCGGAGAGCTCGAAGCTGAGGGCGAAGGTGCAGCCGATGACCAGGGCGAGGGGGAGAAAGATTTTCCAGTTCAGAGACAGATTTTGCATCGTTGGCAGGTCCATGCGCAGGTGAGCGATCGTCAATGGTTGATGACTCTCCCCCGTTTGCTCATCAGAACGGGGGAGATGGTTCTCTATCGGCTCACCCTACCTCATCTTGAGTAAATTAACTGTTAACTGGATCCATGATGGAGGTTAATGGTGCGTAGCAAACGAGGGTTGTTCGTCATTGAGTTGATCCAGCACAAACTTGGCGCTTATTGATAGTGGTTATCATTTGCATTATTTCACTCGATAGCCTGCCTGCGATGACACCACTGCTGACCCCGACCATGACAGGTCTTGCCACCCCGGATCCCCTCAAGTTCGCCTTTGGCGCCAAGACCTCGGCCCACGCCAGTCGCGGCGGCGTGCGTCCGTTCACCCTCGACCATGCCGACTGGCAAGCCTGGTGGCGCCGCGAGAGCGAGGCGGACGAACGGGCGCTCTATATCCACATCCCGTTTTGCCGCAAGCGCTGCAGCTTCTGCAACTTCTTTGAAAATGGCGCCAATCCGGCCCGTATCACCCGTTATGTCAACGCGCTCTGCGGCGCGCTTGCCAAGGCGGCCGAGACCCCCTTCACCCAGAGCCGCCCCTTCTCGGCCGTCTATGTGGGGGGCGGCACACCGACGGACATGAGCGCCGACGAGCTGGCGATGCTGGCCGCCGCCATCCGTCGTTTTCCTTTGACTTCGGATGCGGAGGTGACCCTGGAGGGGCGCCTCAACGGTTTTGATGATGCTAAATGGCACAGTGCGCTGGCGGGCGGCTTCAACCGCTTCTCGTTCGGGGTGCAGAGCTTTGATACCGAGGTGCGCCAGGCGGCGGCCCGCTTCGACGATAGGGAGACCCTGCTGACCCGGCTAGTGGAGCTGACCCGTCACGACGACGCCGTGATCGTGGCCGATCTCATCTTCGGCCTGCCGGGCCAAGATGATGCGGTGTGGCGTCAGGACATCGCGGATGTGATGGCGAGCGGGGTGCACGGGGTGGATCTCTATCAGCTCATCGCCATGGCCGGCACCCATCTGGCCCGTGCCGAGGCGAAGGGCAAGCTCGGTTGGGCCGCCGACGGCCAGCAGCGGGCTACCATGTATGCCTATGGCGCCCAGATGCTGGAACAGGGGGGCTGGCAGCGGCTCTCCTGCAGCCACTGGCGGCGCGGTGAGGCCGAGCAGAGCCGCTACAACCAGATGGCTAAGCGCGGCGCCGAGATCCTCCCCTTCGGGGCCGGGGCTGGCGGCAACGTGCATGGGCACGGCCTCATGTATGGCCGGGATCTGGCGCTCTGGCATGAGGCGCTGGCGGCGGATCTGCGGGCCCCCGGCATGGTGATGGGGCGCAATCCCAATGGCCGCCTCGATGGTCTGCTGCGCGGTGCGCTCGACAGCGGCTGGCTAGCGCTGGCCCGCTTGCCGACGCCGCTGCGGGCACATCTGCAACCCTTGTTCGAGGCCTGGCAGCTGCATGGGCTGGCGACGCTGAGCGAGGCACGGCTTGAGCTCACCTTGGCGGGGCGTTTCTGGAACGTCAATCTGCAGGCCGGGCTGTTTGAATACTTGCAGCTCAACCCGCTGGCGGGGTCGGGTACGGCGCCAGCCGATCCGGCGCAGGCGGTGCGCCACTCGCTGGTGTGAGTGTGCTGGCCGAGCGGGCCTGACAAAGAGAGGATGATAAACAAGGGGGCACCTGATGTGCCCCCTTGTGCGTTATGGCTGGTGGACCTCTTCCACCCGCACCCGCAGCTGTCCCTCTGCAAGCTGGGTGACCAGCGTCTGGCCGGCATCGACCTGGGCGGCGCGGCTGATCACCTCACCGCTTTGGGTGCGGGTGATGGAGTAGCCACGGCCCAGGGTGGCGAGCGGGCTCACCCCGTCGAGGCGGGCGCTGAGCATGGCGAGGCGGTGGTCGGCCAGATCCCGGCGCTTGGCGATGAGGGCATGAAGGCGCTCCTCGGCCAGCTGGTGGCGGCGCTTGCCGGCGGCCAGCAAGCGCTCCGGGCTCTTGCCCTGCAGGCGCAGCTCCAGGTTGGCGAGGCGCCGCTCCCCCTGATGCAGTTTGTGGTTCATCAGCTGCTGCAAGCGGGCGGAGAGCTCGTCGAGGCGCTGGGATTGCTGCTCCAGCCGCCGCTTCGGATCCTGATGGTCGAGCCGCTTTTGCAGCAGGATGAAATCGTGGCGGGCAGCGGTCTGCTGGCGGTTCATGGCCTGCAGCAGTTGCTGCTTGAGATGGGCGAGGCGCTGGGCACGGGCGCTCTGATCCGGCGCCACCAGCTCGGCCGCCGCCGACGGGGTCGGGGCGCGCAAGTCGGCGGCAAAGTCGCTGATGGTGACGTCCACCTCGTGGCCTACCGCGCTCACCACCGGGATGGCGGAGTGGGCGATGGCGCGCGCCACCGCCTCTTCGTTGAAGCACCAGAGATCTTCGAGCGAACCGCCGCCGCGCCCGACGATCAGCACATCCACCTCGGCGCGGCGGTTGGCCAAGGCAATGGCAGAGACGATCTGGCCGATGGCGGCGCTGCCTTGCACCTGGGTCGGGTAGATAAACACCGGCAGATCCGGCGCGCGGCGTTTGAGCACGGTCAGCATGTCATGGAGGGCGGCACCGGTGGCGGAGGTGATGAGGCCCACCGCGCGCGGTTCGCGCGGCAGCGGCCGCTTGCGCCCCTCGTCAAACAGCCCCTCGGCGCCAAGGCGGCGCTTGAGCTCCTCAAAGCGCAGCGCCAGCACGCCGTCGCCCGCCGGCTGCATCGACTCGATGATCAGCTGGTAATCGCCGCGTGGCTCATAAAGCGAGACCCGCGCCTGCACCAGCACCTGCATGCCATCCTGCGGGCGAAACGCCACCCGCCGGTTGTTGCCCTTGAACATGGCGCAGCGCACCTGGGCCGACATGTCCTTGAGGGAGAAGTACCAGTGGCCGGAGCTTGGCATCGCCAGGTTGGAGAGCTCGCCGGTCAACCACACCAGCCCCAGATCCTGCTCCAGGATCATGCGCACGGCGCTGTTGAGGCGGGTGACGGTAAAGACCTGCTGTTGTCTGCTTTGACTCGGTTCGTTGCGGTAGTTCAAGGCTGGTCCTGCACTCTGTGCCCCGCCTTGGGGGCGGGGGCATAAAACAATGGCGCTATCTTAACGCAGTTCGCGGCTAACGCCGAGCAGCGCTGGCCCTGTCGGGTTCAGCGTGCGTCCGGATCCTGAGGCTGCGCCCGGGCCTGAACGGCCGGGGGACTGGCCTGGCTGGTCACCAGCCAGACCGAGAGGCAGACGACCAGGCCCCCCAGCACGAAGCCCTGGCTCAAGGTCTCGCCCAGCACCAGCGCGCCCCACAAGATGCCGAAGGGGGGAATCAGGAAGGTGACGGTGAGACTGCGCAGCGGGCCGATATCGGCGATCAGTCGAAAATAGAGCAGATAGGCGAGGGCGGTGCAGACCACGCCGACCGCCAGCACGCTGGCCCAGGCGGTGGGCACGGCCCAGTCGACCGCGGGGCCGGCCGCCAATTGGTAAGCGAAAAAGGGCAGCAGGAACAGGCTGGCACCCAGCTGGCTGCCAAAGGCCACCAGCTTGGCATCGAGCCCGCCGCGATGGGTGATCCAGCTGCGGGTGAGAAAGCCGGCGAGGCCGTAGCAGGCGGTGGCAAACAGGCAGGCCAGCACCCCGGGCAGCAGATGCCCACCGGCACTCACCTCGCCGGTGGTGGTGATGAGGCTGATCCCGATCACCCCCAATACCACCCCCAGCCACTTGCGCCTCTCAAGGCGCTCGTTGAAGCAGGAAAAGCCGATGAGGGCCCCCATCAGCGGCGTGGTGGCGTTGAGAATGGCGGAGTAGCCGGCCGGCAGCCAGAGGGCGGCGATGGCGTACATCAGAAACGGAATGGCGGAGTTGATGACGCCGAGCAGCATGGCGGACTTGAGCTTGCCCTGAAACCCCATGGGGGCGCGCAGCAGCAGAAGCATGACGGCAAGCCCGATGAGGGCGAACAGGACCCGCAGGAAGGTGGTGTTGACGGCGCCGAATGCCGGGGCGGCGATGCGCATGAACAGGAAGCTGGCGCCCCAGATGGCGGCCAGCAGAAGCAGGCGCCCATAATCGGCAGGTTTCATGGTGTCGTCCTTGCGGTGATGGTGGCCAATATTGGCGCTGCATCGGCATGATGCCGACAAGGTGCCTGTGCTGGCAACTGCCAGGATGGCAGCAGGGCATCCATGCCTTGGCGTACTGGCGTGTGGGTGACGGGAGCGTTACGGCTCCGGCTGGCTCACGAAGGCAATCTTGTGCAGGCCGTGCTGGGAGGCCTGCGCCATCACCCTGGCGATGATGCCGTACTCCACCTTGCGATCGATGCGCAGCTGGATCTCGGGCAGCTCCCCCTCGGCCTGGCCGGCGCTCTCCATTCTGGCGAGCAGGGCGGTCTCATCGACCTCCTGATCGTTCCAGTAGATCTTGCCGGCACCATCGATGGCAAGATTGATGTCCTGCTTGTCTGGCTGGTTGAGCTGGCTGCTGGCCTCTGGCAGCTCGAGCTTGACCGCGTTGGTGAGCAGTGGGGCGGTGATCATGAAGACGATGAGCAGCACCAGCATGACGTCGATCATCGGGATCATGTTGATCTCGGAGAGGGGTTGATCGTCCCCTTCGTCCGACAGTTTACCAAATGCCATCAGCCGCGCCCCTCTCTGGTTTTCCGCTCCATCAGCGGAGTGACCTTGGTGGTAGCGACCTGCTCGCAGCCGGTTACCAGCAGGGTGAACAGATCGTGGCCAAACTCCTCCAGCGCCGCGAGCCTGAGGCGATTGCGCCGCACGAAGAAGTTGTAGATGAGCACGGCCGGCAGGGCGACCGCGAGGCCGAAGCCGGTCATGATCAGCGCCTCGCCCACGGGGCCGGCGACCTTGTCCAGACTGCTCTGGCCGGCGGCGCCGATGGCCAGCAGGGCGTGGTAGATGCCCCAGACGGTGCCAAACAGCCCGATGAAGGGGGCCGCCGAGCCCACCGAGGCAAGGAAGGCCAGTCCCTGTTCCAGCCGCACCCGCTCCTGGGTGATGGCCCGGCGCATGGCGCGCAGCAGATATTCATCCGGCGAGCCCAGTTTGCAACTGACCGCACGTTTCTCGGCCCGGTTCAGCTGAGCCACGGCCGCCAGCGCGGCGCCGGTCAGCCGGCCATAGGCTTCCTGCGGCGGCAGGTGGGCCAGCTGGCGCTCCATCTCTTGCACGCTGTCGTGTTGCCAGAAATCGGCGACGAAGCGGGCGTTGAGGCGTAGTTCCCGCTGTGCGAGATAGCCCTTGAGCAGGGCGTAATAACAGGTGCCAAGGGACATCAGTACCAGCAGGATGAAGGGGATCAGCCCCACGCCGCTGTTCTGGCTGAGCAGGTGGGCGATGCCCATGCCGTTGCTTGCGATTTCAGGATCCATGTTCAAGCCCTTAATTTGAAAATGATGGTGACTTTTGCCGAGGCCTCGACGGCCAGGTTGTTCTGTCTGGCAGGAATGAATTTCCAGTGGCTGACAGTTTTGCGGGCCGTCATGTCCAGCCGCCGATAGCCGCTGCTCTTGGCCACCTCCACCGAGGCGGCGGTGCCCTCGGCGGTCACCCGCACATTGAGGATGACCCGCCCCTCTTCTCCCCGTCGTCTCGACTCATAGGGGTATTGGGGCTCGGGGTTGTTGAGCCGTGCATCGCGGACGATGGGGGCGCTGTTGCCGGCACCGCCGCCAGCCTTGTGGGCAGGACGCTGACTGGCACTTTCGCCGCTTGCCTGTGCGGCCGTTGCTGCCGCCTCTGCCGTCGCAGGGGCGGGCGAGGTGACCGGCGGTTGCGGACTGCTCACCGGCATGACCTTGGCGGGCTGCACCGGCGGGGTGCGGTGTTTAAGCGGCTTGACGCTCTTTTTGACTGGCTTGAGCGGCGGTTTTTTGGGTAGTGGCAACGGCCTGGCCTTTTGCTGCACTTTTTGTATTTGCTGCGTTGTGGTAGCAGGGGCGGGGGCCGCCTTGGCAGGAGCGTCATTGGTTGCAGCTTCGCCGACCCAGCGGGCCGACAGGGTCAGCGGCAAGGGCGGGGTGATGGGCGCAGGCTGGTGCGCATAGAGCCACCAGAAGGCGGCAAGATGCAGGGCGATCGCGATGGCAAGGCAAACGAGACGGGCGGCGTCGGGATCGTTGGCGGGCAGTGTTGGTCTCGGGCTGCAGGCATCCATCACTGGGCTCCCTGACGAGTCTTCATATTCATACTCAAACGGCTGGTGTGAAGGCGCCCTAACCGGCGCCGAAGCCGCAAGCTTGCCCGACGAATAGCTCATCAAACAATAACTATTATCAATCGTGTTTTAATCGTAACAGGATGAAAAACCTGGGGATAAGCATCGATACTGGGCCCCTTTGCCACCTCACAGGTTGCAACGCCGCCTTCTGGTAATGAGTGGTGGCAGCGGGTTACAGCTCCAGCAATACCCCGAGCTCCACCACCCGGTTGGCGGGAATATGAAAGAAGTCGGTGGCCTTGAGGGAGTTGCGGTTCATCCAGACGAACAGGCCCTCCCGCCAGCGCGCCATGCCGGGCAGATCGGTGCTGACCAGGTGCTCGTGGGAGAGGAAGAAGGAGGTCTTGGCCATGGTGACTTTCAGATCCTCCTGGGCGCAGGCCTGGAAGATCTCCTCCATGGAGGGCACCTCCTTGTAGCCAAAGTGGGCGACCACCTGCCAGAACCCCTCGCCAAGATGGGTGAGCTCGATGCGCTCCTTGAAGGAGAGCCAGGGCTCGTCCTTGATCTGAACGGTCAGGAAAATGACCCGTTCGTGCAGGATCTTGTTGTGTTTGAGGTTGTGCAGCATGGCGTGGGGCACCACCTGCACCGACTTGGAGAGAAACACGGCGGTGCCGGGTACCTGCAGTGGCGGGTCTGCCTGCATGTTGTCGACAAACCCTTTCAGCGCCAGTGACTTGTGTTCCAGCTTGTCGAGCACTAGCTCCCGTCCGCGCTTCCAGGTGGTCATCACCAGGATGGCCAGCAGCGCGAACAGGATGGGGAGCCAGCCACCGGCCAGAAACTTGGTGGTATTGGCGGCAAAGAAGGTGAGATCGACCAGCAGCAGCGGCGCGCATACCAGCGCAATCAGCCAGCGTGACCACTTCCAGCGGCGGGCGGCCACCATCATCAACAGCAGGGTGGTCAGTGCCATGGTGCCGGTCACCGCGATGCCGTAGGCGGCCGCCAGGTTGCTTGAGCTCTGGAACCAGAGGATGACGATGACGATGCCCCCCAGCAGCAGCCAGTTCACCAGCGGCAGGTAGATCTGGCCTATCTCGTGCTCCGAGGTGTGGCGGATCTCCTGGCGCGGCAGGTAGCCGAGCAAAATGGCCTGGCGCACCACCGAGTAGGTGCCCGAGATCACCGCCTGAGAGGCGATGACGGTGGCCAGGGTGGCGAGGATCAACAGGGGAAAGGCCAGCCAGGAGGGGGCGAGCAGGTAGAAGGGATTTTCGATGGCGGCGGGATTGCGCAGCAGCAGGGCCCCCTGGCCGAAGTAGTTGAGCAGCAGGGCCGGCATCACCAGGGAGCCCCAGGCCAGCCGGATGGCGCCACGGCCAAAGTGGCCCATGTCGGCGTAGAGCGCCTCCGTGCCGGTGACGCAGAGCACGACCGCCCCCAGGGTGATGAAGGCGACCCCCGGTCGGCTGGCCATGAAATCGAGGGCGTAGAGCGGGTTGATGGCCTGCAAAATGGCGGGATTCTGCCCGATCTCATAGGCGCCGAGCGCCGCCAACACTCCGAACCAGAGCAGCATGACCGGGCCGAACAGGCGGCCGATGCCGGCGGTGCCGTAATGCTGGGCCCCGAACAGGATCACCAGTACGGTGAGGGTGATGGGCAGCACGAAGGGCGCCAGCTCCGGGGTGATCACCTGCAGCCCTTCGACCGCCGAGAGCACCGAGATGGCGGGGGTGATCACCGCATCCCCGATAAACAGCCCCACGCCGACCAGACCCAGCATCATGAGCAGGGCGCGCGACCTGGCCGGGAGGCGGCGGGAGGCCAGCGAGGCGAGGGTGAGGATCCCCCCTTCTCCCTTGTCGTCGGCCCGAAGCACCAGCAACACATATTTGAATGAGACCACGATCATGATGGTCCAGAAGAAGAGGGAGACGATGGAGAGGATCCCCGCCGGCGTGGGTTGCAGGCCCAGGTGTCCGGCGAAGCTCTCCTTGAGGGCATAGAGCGGGCTGGTGCCGAGATCGCCATAGACGACCCCCAGTGCCGCCAGAGTTATGGCCATGCGTCCTTGCGGGTGTCCGTGATTCATCATGAAATTCCATTTCAATTCAGAATGTTAATCATGATACGCAGGCGCCGGCTCAAAGCAAACCCGCGCCGTGAAAAGGTCACTTAGCTGAACGTGCCAACCCGGGTGAACCAGTTCGGATACGGCGCAGCTCTGCTTAGTTGTTGACGAACTTGCCAGAGGCGAGTGACCCGGTTGGCGAGGGAGCTCGACAGGTGCCAACGGGTCTGTGACGGGGGAGGGGTTGCGGGGCTACCTGAAAAAATTAAACGGGGGCTTTTTTGCATAAAACCGCAATGAGGCAACTCTTTTGCCTGCAAACGGCCGTTTTATGACGAAAATTGTTGGGTTTTTAGCGTCTTGGCGGCTTAAAAGGTCAAAACGCCATAAAAAATTCAAAAAACTTCTTTACCAGTGACCAATGCGTGAGTAAACTTCGTCGGCAATATTTTACACCCCCACTTCCTCAACGGTGAGATATTGCCATGCTCAGGATTGCCAAAGAAGCGTTAACCTTCGACGATGTACTGTTGGTTCCCGCCCACTCCGAAGTTCTTCCCAATACTGCCGATCTGCGTACCAAGCTGACCTCTGCCATCAGCCTGAACATCCCCATGATCTCCGCTGCCATGGACACAGTGACCGAGGCCCGTCTGGCTATCGCACTGGCCCAGGAAGGCGGTATCGGCTTTATCCACAAGAACATGTCCATCGAGCAGCAGGCTGCAGAAGTGCGCAAGGTCAAGAAGTACGAGAGCGGCGTGGTCACCGACCCCGTCACCGTACGTCCTGACCTGACCATCGCCCAGATCAAGGAGCTGAGCCACAAGAACGGTTTCGCCGGCTATCCGGTGGTGACCGAAGGCAACCAGCTGGTGGGCATCATCACCGGTCGTGACGTGCGCTTCGTGACCGATCTCTCCCAGACTGTCGAACAGATCATGACCCAGAAGGATCGTCTGGTCACCGTGCGTGAAGGGGCGCCTCGTGAAGAGGTGGTTGGCCTGATGCAGAAGCACCGTATCGAGAAGGTGCTGGTGGTCAACGCCGACTTCAAACTCAAGGGCATGATCACCGTCAAGGACTTCCAGAAAGCCGAGCGCAAGCCGAACGCCTGTAAAGATGACAAGGGTCGTCTGCGGGTGGGTGCAGCGGTCGGTGCCGGTGCCGGCAACGAAGAGCGCGTCGCCGCCCTGGTAGAAGCCGGTGTGGACGTGCTGCTGATCGACTCCTCCCACGGCCACTCCCAGGGTGTGCTGGATCGCATCAAGGCCACCCGCGAAGCCTACCCTGATCTGCAGATCATCGGCGGCAACGTCGCGACTGCCGCGGGCGCCAAGGCGCTGGCCGCTGCCGGCGTCAACGCCGTCAAGGTCGGTATCGGCCCGGGCTCCATCTGTACTACCCGTATCGTGACCGGCGTGGGCGTGCCCCAGATCACCGCCATCTCCGACGCCGTCGACGCGCTGGAAGGCACCGGTATTCCGGTGATTGCCGATGGCGGCATCCGCTTCTCCGGTGACGTGGCCAAGGCCATCGCCGCGGGCGCCAGCTGCGTCATGGTGGGCTCCATGTTCGCCGGTACCGAAGAGGCACCGGGCGAGATCGAGCTCTACCAGGGCCGCTCCTTCAAGTCCTACCGTGGCATGGGGTCCCTCGGCGCAATGTCCAAGGGCTCCAGCGACCGCTACTTCCAGACTGACAACGCCGCCGACAAGCTGGTGCCGGAAGGGATCGAAGGGCGCGTGCCGTACAAGGGCCGCCTCAAAGAGATCATCCACCAACAGATGGGTGGCCTGCGCTCCTCCATGGGGCTGACCGGCAGCGCCACCATCGACGACATGCGCACCAAGGCCGAATTCGTGCGCATCTCGGGCGCCGGGATGAAAGAGTCCCACGTCCACGACGTGACCATTACCAAAGAAGCCCCCAACTACCGGATGGGCTGATAAAACGGGGCTGCGGCCCCGTTTCTCCACCCCTTTTTTATCCCGTGCTTTTTGTGACAACAGCAGCCTGATGCAGGAATAAAATGACTAAAGACATTCACCAGCACCGTATCCTTATCCTCGACTTCGGTTCCCAGTACACCCAGCTGATCGCCCGCCGCGTGCGCGAAATCGGCGTCTACTGCGAACTGTGGGCCTGGGATGTGACCGAAGAGCAGATCCGCGAATTCAATCCGAGCGGCATCATCCTCTCCGGCGGCCCCGAGTCTGTCACTGAAGCGGGCAGCCCGCGCGCCCCCGAGTACGTGTTCAACGCCGGTGTGCCGGTGTTTGGCATCTGCTACGGCATGCAGACCATGGCCGAGCAGCTGGGTGGCAAGGTGCAATCCTCCACCGAGCGTGAGTTCGGTTACGCCAAGGTGGAAGTGCTGGGCAACGCCGGCAAGACCAGTGCTCTCTTGCGCAACATCGAAGATGCCATTGCCGACAACGGCAATGCACTGCTGGATGTGTGGATGAGCCACGGCGACAAGGTCACCACCATCCCGGCCGACTTCACCACCATCGCCCAGACCGCCACCTGCCCGCACGCCGCCATGGCCAACGAGGCCAAGCGTTTCTACGGCGTGCAATTCCACCCGGAAGTGACCCACACCCGTCAGGGTGCCCGCATGCTGGAGCACTTCGTCAAGGACATCTGCGGCTGCGAATGCCTGTGGACCCCGGCCACCATCATCGACGACGCCGTTGCCCGCATCCGCGAACAGGTGGGTGACGATGAAGTGATCCTGGGCCTCTCCGGCGGTGTGGACTCCTCCGTGGTCGCCATGCTGGTGCACCGTGCCATCGGCGATCGCCTGACCTGCGTCTTCGTCGACAACGGTCTGCTGCGCCTGAACGAAGGCACCCAGGTGATGGAGATGTTTGGTGACCACTTCGGCCTGAACATCGTCAAGGTCGATGCCGAAGAGCGCTTCCTCTCCGCCCTTGCCGGTGAAGATGAACCGGAAGCCAAGCGCAAGATCATCGGCCGCGTCTTCGTTGAAGTGTTTGACGATGAAGCGAAAAAGCTGAAAAACGCCAAGTGGCTGGCACAAGGCACCATCTACCCGGACGTCATCGAATCGGCTGCCAGCAAGACCGGCAAGGCCCACGTCATCAAGTCCCACCACAACGTCGGCGGCCTGCCGGAAGAGATGAAGATGGGTCTGGTGGAGCCGCTGCGCGAACTGTTCAAGGACGAAGTGCGCCGTGTCGGCCTCGAACTCGGCCTGCCCTACGACATGCTCTACCGTCACCCCTTCCCGGGTCCGGGCCTGGGCGTACGGGTGCTTGGCGAAGTGAAGAAAGAGTACTGCGATATCTTGCGCCGCGCCGATGCGGTCTTTATCGAAGAGCTGCGCAAAGCCGACCTCTACAACCAGGTCAGCCAGGCGTTCGCCGTGTTCCTGCCGGTGCGCTCCGTCGGCGTCATGGGCGATGGCCGCAAATATGACTGGGTCATTGCCCTGCGCGCGGTCGAGACCATCGACTTCATGACCGCCCACTGGGCCCACCTGCCGTACGACTTCCTCGGTCACGTGTCGAATCGCATCATCAACGAGATCAACGGTATCTCCCGCGTGGTGTACGACGTCTCCGGCAAGCCGCCCGCAACCATCGAATGGGAATAAGCGGCTAACGCCCTTTCGCCCTTCAAGCATAAAAATGTAAAAAAGACGCCCTTGCGGCGTCTTTTCTTTTTCCAATCGTTTGCGCCTCATTTTTCCCCTCGCTAGCCGCTTTCTCGCCTCCCTGCCTCTGTCAGATATGACAGGGGGTGTTTTATGGATCTCGCACTAGGCTCAGCCATGCCAATTGAGACCGATGCTGTGAGGCGAGGGTCGTGGCAGCAGGGGAGGGTGACGACAGCAATGCCTTCATGTGCACTGTCGACACCGGACATACCAAATCTGGTGTGGCCCCCGGTGGAGTCCGGACACCACTTGAATAAACGGGGCGGAACCCGAACAGCCAAACGAGTAGGGACAAGAGATCACGGAGGGTTTGTTATGTCAGAACAAGCAGTGTTGTTGGGCGGATGGACTGCCTACCACAAGCTGAGCGCTAAAGATCAGGCCGTATTCAACCAGGCGTTGGAAGGATTTGTCGGGGTGCAGTACACCCCCTTTGAAGTCTCCACCCAGGTCGTCGCCGGCACCAACTACCGTTTCAAATGCAAAACCACGGTGCCGCTGCCCAACCCGATCCACGGAGAAGCCGTGGTGCAGATCTTCCAGTCCCTGGATGGCTCGGCCCATATCACCTCCATCACCCCGATCTGATTAGATTGTGGGGCTAGGCGGGGAGAGAAAATCGCCCAACCGATTGGCTCCAACAACCAGCAATAAGAAAGACGCCTTAGGGCGTCTTTTCTTTATCTACGATCCGGTAGCGCTGCTATGAGGTCAGTATTTGTACTTGCTGGTTAATTTTTTGATCTTGCTCAGGAAACTGCTATCTCACACTTTTTCTTATCGGCCTTGCTCGTTATGATATCCGTATGGGTATTGCCTCTCTGGAGTCACCTATAAATCAGACCAGATACACAGCGTGGGTTAAAGGCAGCAAACTGGCGGTAGCTTGACCGTTATCCGAGTGGTGCGGGTAAGCTGAACGTGAGCGGATCGAGTGGATATTGTGGCGATGCAAGAGAATTACTGTCCAGATTTGTTCACGTAGACGTAGCTTGGTAGAGCTGCCCATGGCTAATTCCTCAACTGTTTTTATACAGCAGTAAAGTAGATAAAAAAGAGAAGTTAAGCGAATACATTCAGATACCAGTGACAGTTCGGTAATATTTATAGCTTAAAATGAGCTTTTGGGGAGGGAATAAGGATGAAGCAGAGTCATTCGGATGGTTTTACGATTATATTACTATCATCTTCTTTACAAGAACGCTTAAGCGCTTAGGAAAATACATGATATCGAAAAAAGTCAATAGTTTTTCCGACTATATATATGCGCTTGAAGGGCTTGCAGAAGATTCGGAATTAATATTATTCAGAGGGCAATCGGTCCAAGGTAACCTTCTGCCCAGTGTTTGTAGAGATGATCCGACAAAAAATACAACTGAATCTGAAAAAGAAACACTAAAGGAGCTCAGAAGAATGGGGGGAGGATTGATATCTAATGACCAGATATCAGATTGGGATTTACTTGTGGTGGCTCAGCACTTTGGATTAAGAACCCGTTTGTTGGATTGGTCGAGTAACCCTTTAGCTGCTTTGTGGTTTGCTTGTTCAGACCCTAGAGAAGGGGATGTATATGTATATGTTCTGTATGCTGATAAATTTTTACAGAGTGCTAAAAAAGGGCCTTTCAATGCAGGGCCTACAAGAGTATTCAGACCAACATTGAACAATCCTCGTATTATTGCACAGCATGGATGGTTCACATGTCATAAGTATTCCTCGGAAAGTGAAATATTTGTTGCACTCGAAAAAAATAAAAAGATAAGAAATTATATTTTTGAAATTAATGTTCCAGAAGACACCAGAGGAACAATGCTCAAGGCGTTAGACAGACATGGTATAAATAGTCATACCTTGTTTCCAGATTTAGAGGGACTTTGTAAATATCTGAATTGGCGTCACAATATATCATTGTGAGGTATTGTTACGGACAACAGCCTTGCGAATATTCTTAATTTTTCACAGCGTACCATTATATTATTTAAAGAGAATGGAATGAAAATAAAATATATTGTATTAGATGCTAATATATTAATTAAAAATTATAATTTTGACTCTGAGGATTTAATTCAACTCATAAAAATGAAAGACTTTTTTGGAGCTAAATTATGCTTGCCTAAAGTTGTATATGATGAATGTATAGGTAACTACTCGAAAGATATTAACGAATGTCATAATTCATTGAAGTCAAGTCTTCTAAAATATAAAAATGTTTTAGTTGATATAAAGAAGACAAAGTTTGAAACCGAAAATATTTTAAATTCATTATCGAAGATGTCAGTTTATTACAAGACAGCCTTAGATCTATTTATTAAAAATAACAATATTGAGTTAATTGATTACCCAAATGTTTCCCATCAGGATGTCGTTAATAAAATATATAAAAGGACATTGCCTTTTGGAAAAGATAAATGTTCTGAAAAAGGTTATAAAGACTATCTTATTTTATGTTCTATTAAAAATCTTCAGGGAAAAACGTCTCCGGATGAAAGTGTTATTATCTATACGAAAAATCTATCTGACTTCCTTAATGGCAACGCAAAAAATATAAACGATAGAATGCCGCATATAGAAAGAGAATGTGAGTTAGAAAATGTATACGTTACATCTAAAGTTGATTTAATATTAAGTGAGTTCTCTAAAAACTTAAAATTAAAGAATCATAATGATTTGATTAAAGATACTCAGAAGCTAGCAGACTTGATTGGTGATGCTATATTGGGTGAGTCAATAATAAATGATGAAATTTATGGGGATACGCTTTTTCAGCCAAAAAATATTAGAAAAAAGATATCAACACTATCTGATTTCTGTGTCAACATTGATGAGGATGCAAATTTTTTGGAGCTGACAGGGAAATGTAAAATTCAATTTCTATGTGACTTTGAATTGAATAGTTTTTTTGATGTTCATAACAATGAAGAGTTTGTTTTTTATGATAAAGTTGCAAGTCTTATAAAAGGTAAAAATTATTTAGAAGATGATTTTTGGGAGTTTGAGTTCAGTGACTTTTCATATTGTCGTACATTCTATTTTACATATGCAGACTATGATTTCAAGAAAGATAAAGAACTTGATAATTTAAATGACGGATTGATTATGATAAGTAGAAGCGATATTGTTGAATAAGCTGAAAAATATTTTTTATATCATATGCAAACCTAGTTTGTACAGACCTGCTTATCACCTGACGCCGGCCTAAAACCGGTGTTTTTTTATTCTGTGGTAGAGCGCGGTTTGTTTGGCGTTAGTCTCAATCTTCTTCTGAATATAATATAGAGTGCCCTGCCTTCAAATTATCTTTGCTGACAATCGTGTGGCTGATATAGTTGTTTAAGCATGTATGTCATTGTTACACTAGCGCGTCTCTCCAAATATTGTCTCTATAATAGATTTTATATATATGTTGCAAATATCCTTGGGCATTTCCGTGAAGAAGGTATCAATCGTCATCAGTTTCCAGTCGTAGTTAACCTCTATCTACTATCTCTATATTGCTGAGTGGCTAATTAGATATAGTCTGATGTGTGTTGCATCGTAGCCAGGTTGGCTATGCTTTCCCTCTCAGGCCGAGGCAACACAGACCTTATCTCACTCATACCTCGCCGCTTCCCAGGCGTGTATCGCCTGTTTGCGGGTCTCGCCCCAGTGATAGCCGCCGAGCCTGCCGTTTTGCTGGATGACTCTGTGGCAGGGGATCATGAAGGCGACGGGGTTGGCGCCCACCGCCAGCCCCACGGCGCGGGCGGCCTTGGGGTTGCCGACGGCGCTCGCCACCTGGGCGTAGCTCACCACCTTGGCGGGGGGGATCTGCAGCAGCGCCCGCCAGACGCTGATCTGAAAGTTGGTACCGCTCACGTGCAAGGAGATGGGGCGATCCGGTGCCTTGCTGCTGTCGAACATGGTGTGGATGACCCCCCGGGTGCGTGATGGCGCCTCCCTCAGTTTTGCCTCTGGCCAGCTCTGGGCGAGGGCGCTCAGCGGCGTCTGTGGGGCCTGGTCATCGAGAAACGAGAAGTTGCATACCCCCCGCGGGGTCAGGGCGACGAATGCCTGACCGAAGGGGGTGTCGTGCACCCCGTGATCGATGACCAGCCCGGCCCCGCGCTGCTTGTACTCGCCCGGCGTCACCGCTTCGAGCTGCACAAAGTGATCGTAGAGCCGCGAGCCGCTGCTAAGGCCCAGGGTATCGGCCACCTCCAGCAGCGGGCGCGACTCCTGCAGCAGCGCCTTGGCCCGCTCCAGGGTCAGTACCTGCAGATAGCGTTTGGGCGTCACCCCGGCCCAGCGGCTGAACAGCCGCTGGAAGTGAAAGGGGCTCAAGTGAACGTGCGCCGCTATCTCGTCCAGAGTGGGCTGGCGCGTCACCTGGCTTGCGATAAAACGGATGGCATCGGCGATGCGGGCGTAATCGGACATAAGGCGCTCTCACGATAAGTTGGCTGCCGCAGGGTGTTGGGTGCGACAAGGTCATGTGCGACAAATAGATACCCCACCATCGGCCAGCAGGGCAATGCCGGTGGTAAAGCTGGATGCATCGGACGCGAGATAAAGGGCCGAGCGGGCGATCTCCTCCGGTTGGGCCAGCCGTTTGAGGGCATGCATATTCTGCACAAAGGCGAGACTCTCCGGCGTATTGGTAAAGGCCCGTCCCATGGGGGTGTCGGTGCCCCCCGGCAGCAGGGCGTTGACCCGCACCCCTTGTGCCCCATATTCGGCGGCCAGCACCTGGGTCAGGCCGATGAGGCCGGCCTTGCTCGCGGCATAGGCCGCCATGCCGGGTAACCCCAAGGTATGGCCGACGAAGGTGGAGGTAAAGATAAGCGAGCCACCGCCGCGTGCCTGCATGGCGGGGATCTGGTACTTGGCCCCCACAAAGGCGCTGGTGAGGTTGGTATCCAGGGTCTCTTGCCACTGCGCCAGTTCAAGCGCCGGCACGCTGCCCGGTGTCCCCGTGGTGCCGGCGTTGTTGAAGGCGATATCGAGCCCGCCGAAACGGGTCAGCGCGAGATCCACCAGGGCGCGGGCGTAAGATTCGCTTTTCACATCCCCCGCCAGGCTCACCGCCTGTCCCCCCTCGTGGCGGATCTCCTCTACCAGCAGATCCAGCTCGGGCTGGCGGCGGGCGCCGACGACGACGCTGGCTCCTTCCCGGGCAAACAGGATGGCGCTGGCGCGGCCGATGCCGGAGCTGGCGCCGGTGATGATGGCGACCTTGTTGGACAGTAATGACATGGCAGTTCCCTCGCAGGTGTGTTGTGCGGGCGCACAGGGTTGGTAATGGATTCGACCCTCAATAGGCTCGACCCCACTCTGGTTCGGCTCCACTATGGCAACCGGCCCTCGCAGACACGACCCGGATCTTGCTCTCTTTGCCCCCCTATCACGGCACCGTGCGCTGGTGCAGAGCCTCGCGGCAACAAAACAGGGGATCTTCGGCCGTCATTCTCTATAATGCCCCCTCTTTTTTGACTGCCGGTTTGACTGCGGGTCCATACCGACAGCGCCGTTGGCCGCGAGCCGGCCACCCCGATAGAGACGATGTCATGCATACCCTGGAACAGCTGCGCGCAGGTGAACTCTGCGGCGCTCGCCACCTCAAACTCGCCGAAAACCTGACGGAGTTCCCGCCCGAGATCCTGGCTCTCAAAGAGACGCTGGAGGTGCTGGATCTCACTGGCAACCAGTTGAGTCGGCTGCCCGACGAGCTGGCCGGGTTTAGCAAGCTGCGCATCATTTTCTGCTCCGAGAACCGCTTTACCGAGCTGCCCGAAGTGCTGGGACGCTGCCCGGCGCTCACCATGATGGGCTTCAAGGCCAACCGGATCGGCACGGTTCCCGCCAAGTCGCTGCCGGCGGGGCTGCGCTGGTTGATCCTGACCGACAACGCCATCGAGCAGCTGCCCGATGAGCTGGGTCAGTGCGAGGCCCTGCAAAAGCTGATGCTCTCGGGCAACCGCCTGCGCGAGCTGCCGGCAACCCTGGCCAACTGCCAGCGTCTGGAGCTGGTGCGCATCGCCGCCAACCGGCTCGACGCGCTCCCGCATTGGCTGGTGAGGCTGCCGCGCCTTGCCTGGCTGGCGTATGCAGGCAACCCCTTCAGCGACAGGCAGGAGCAGCGGCTGGGTCAGTGCGCCTCGGTGGCCGACATCCCGTGGGCTGAACTCAAGGTGGGCGAGCTGCTGGGGCAGGGGGCATCCGGTGTCATCCATCGCGCCGAGCTGGCAACGCCGGCGGGGCCGCGGGCGGTAGCGGTCAAGTGCTTCAAGGGGGCCGTGACCAGTGATGGGCTGCCCCGCTGCGAGCTGGCGGTGTCGCTGGCGGCCGGTCGTCATCCCCATCTGGTCGGGGTCGAGGGGCGGGTGGGCGATCACCCCTCCGGCATTCCGGCGCTGGTGATGGCGCTGATAGACCCTGATTTTATCAACCTGGCGGGGCCGCCGAGCCTGGACTCCTGTACACGTGACATCTACCCGGCCGATGTCCGCTTTACCCCGGCTGCGCTGCTGGCCATGGCGCAGGGGGTGGCGAGCGCCGCGCTGCATCTGCACGGGCGCGGCATCCTGCACGGCGATCTCTACGCCCACAACATGCTGCACTCCTTGCAAGATGAGGGGCGGTTGCTGCTCGGGGATTTCGGTGCCGCCTCCTGTTACGAGCGAACCGACGGTGAGCTGGCCGGCTTGCTGGAGCGACTGGAAGTGAGGGCCTTCGGCTGCCTGCTGGAAGAGCTGCTGGCCCGCTGTGCCCCCTGGGATGACAGGCTGGATGCCCTGCATGTGCTGGTGGATGACTGTCTTGCCGAGGAGGTAGCGGCGCGCCCAGATTTTACCGAGATTGCTGCCAGGCTTGCTGCGGTGGCGGCGGTCAGATGCGCCGAGCCAGTTTTGCTCTGATCCGGCTCGCCCTGACGTCGCGGTAGCAAGCGGGCGCAAAGCAGGCGAAGAAGAGCAGGAGTGGATGACAAAAAGATGTCAAAAGGGGGCCTTGGGGCCCTTTTTTGTTTTGCTGTGCTTTTTTGGGCAAAAGTTGCGGCTGCCGCCTTGTTGGTGCTTGCGTGTGCCGGGCTAAGTTGTGATATTGAGGCATCTTTACATGACAGGGGTTACTGGATGGAAGCGGCATTTTGGCATCAGCGTTGGGAAGAGAACCGGATCGGCTTTCATCAGGCGGATTTCAATCGCTGGCTGCAATCCTGGTGGTCGGCCCAGCAGCAGGGCGAGCCCGTGCTGGTGCCCCTGTGCGGCAAGTCCCGCGACATGCTCTGGCTGAGCGGGCAGGGCCATCCGGTCGACGGGTTCGAGCTCTCGTCCGTCGCCATCAACAGCTTTTTCAGCGAGAACAAACTGAGTGAAACTGTGAGTGCCGAGGGGCCCTATCAGAGCCATCAGCACGACAGCCTGCGCATCTATGAGGGGGATTTTTTCGCCGCCCCCGAACTTGGCCGTCGCTATCGGTTGGCTTACGACAGGGCCGCTCTCATTGCCCTGCCGACCGCCATGCGCCGTCAATATGCCGAGCTGATGAGCCGGCTTATCGAGGCGGGCGGTCAGATCCTGCTGGTGACTTTGGAGTATCAGCCGGAGCAGCAGCGCCAGCCGCCGTTCTCGGTGGGGGAGATGGAGGTGCGCACCCTGTTCGAGCGCCACTTCCAGGTCGAGGTGCTGGGGCGAGCGGCGGAGCTCGATCACCCCAGGGTGCTGTCGGGCCAGCTCTCCTACTTCGACGAGGTGGCCTACCGGCTGGTACGCCGTCCAGAGGCTTGACCAAAAGCGTGAGCTGAGGCCATAAAACTGGCCATAAAGCTGCAGCTGGTTGACTCTTTATTACCTCCTTTGACATAGATCAACGTGACAAGGGAGGGGAGTGCCTAAGATGAGCCTGTTTCTCAATCACTGTTGTCATCGGCAGGCGCGCTCTGGTTTGGGACTGCCCGCCGACCATCAACTCAGTGTCTGATTTTCACGCTCATGTTCACTTTTGGCGGCTCTGGTCGCAATTGATTATGGTTTTTCCAGCCGACCCCACGGGGTCGGCTTTTTATTGGCGGCAAGAAGGGGAACAGGAGGCCTGATCAGGCCTCGAAGGTGGCGGCGTTGAGCCGGAATGCCCGCGGGTCGTCGATGAACTGGCCGGTGATGCGCTCGTCGTGCTCGTGGCCTTGACCATAGCTGCAGAGGATCAGCCGATCCGATGTTCTCGATCTCAGCTGGGTGATAAAGCGTACCAGATCGGCGCGGCTCAGGTTGCCCACCTCCTCGCACACCCTTTCGCGCTGATCAAAGCCCAGATCCTTGTTGCCGATGCTGACCCACAGCCGCTGGCCCCGACTGCGCAGGTTGGCATCCCGCTCGCTCAGCTGGGCCTGCAGGCCCGCCTTGCTGTCCTGCCACTGCTGGGCGGTGAGCTCGAGCATGGCCAGCGGAAACAGGTCGATGAACTCCTCCACTGCATCCAGCAGGATCTGCGGCCCGGCCACCGGCGACTGGATATAGAAGATGAGGCCGGGATGGCGATTGAGGGGCAGGTTGCCGGCCCCCACCACATAGCCGAGCTGCTGACGAGTGCGCAGCTCGTGAAAGAAGGTGGAGGACATGATGTGGTTGGCCAGGGTGAAGCAGGCCAGATCCCGCGCCCGGGTGGTGCGCGACTGGTAGTAGACCAGCAGGGCCGAGTCTTCATGCTCGCAGCCCTGTTCGCGAATGAGGGTGCCCCTGTCCTGGATGGAGATGAGCGGGCGACGGGTCTCGGCACTGGGCTGGCTGTTGACGCCGAGGTGGCGCTCCAGCAGGGCGGCGAGCTCGAGGGCCTCGGCGGCGGTCCAGTCGCCGTGCACCAGGGTCTCTACGTGCACCTCGGCAAAGAGGCTCGCCACGAAGGCGGGCATTTCGCCGAGCTCGACACTGCGCAGGTGGCGCAGCAACTGCTCGAACGGCGGGTTGTTGGGCTGCAGCAGGCTGGTGAGCTGGTTGAACAGCTGGGAGATGGGGCGCGCCTTGGACTGGTTGTCCCAGTTGCGGATGAGCTGCTCCTTGATTTCGGCAAATCGGGCCGGATCCGGGTAACCCAGGGTGCGGTTGCCGAGGATCATGTCGAGCAGCAGCGGCTGCTTGTCGGCAAAGCCGCTCAGGTTGATGGTAAAGCCGCCCTGGTGGGCATAGATCTGATAGCCGAGCCCCGCCAGCTCCGCCGGGTAGGTGAGGGCGTTGAGGTGGTCGGTGAGCAGCTCCACCGCGAGGCGTGCCATGGCGATGTGGCGCGGGCTCTTGACCGCGTGCTCGCTGTCGATGGAGATGTAGAGGTTGCCCTTGGGCACGCTGAACTGATGCTCATGCAGGTGCCAGAGCCGAAAGCCGGGCCGATCGATGAGGCAGGCGGGCATGTCGGCGGCAAGCTCGGGCGTGCGCACGTCGAGCCGGTTGCTGATAAAGGGGTTGGGCTGCGGCAGGGCCAGCGCCGGATCCGGTTCGCTCTGCTGCCAGCGGATCTTCTCCGCCTCGGTGATGATGGAGACGCTATAAGGGGTCTGATACCAGCGGGCCAGCCGGTCCGTGCCGAGCTCCGGCGCCGTGACGGTCATGCGCAGGTTGTGGGGGGTGAGCTTGGCGAGCAGGCGGCGAATGAGCGGCTCGTCGTATGCGCGCATCATGTAGTCGCCGTAGAGCAGGTCGTCGGGAGCGTAGCTGAACAGGTTCAGCACCAGCCCGGAGACGGTGTCGAGTGCCCGGCCCCGCTCCTGGAAGCGGAAGGCTGATTCGAGCACGGTGCGCTTCTCGTCATAGCGCCAGGCTTCCACTCCGCCGCGCTCGATGAGCTTCAAGTAACCGAACAGGGCCGTCACTATCTCGTTGACGTGTTCGAGCCCGAGCGGGGTTAGCCCGAAGTTGACGCCAAAATCCTTGAAGTTGGCGCCGCTGATGCCACCGCCGGCGGAGAGCTGGTTGACCCAACCCTTCGCTTTCAGCAGAGAGAGCAGGCTGCCGTCTCCTTCGTAGCCGATGAGGTGGCTCAGGAAGGTGAGGGGCTTCTTGTCGTAATACTCATCCACGTTGGGCAGCGGGAAGGTGAGCGCGAGCTTGCGGGTCTCCTTGACCGGGTTGATCTGGATGCGAATGCCCAGGTCATCGAGCCGGTAGAGGGGCATGTCTAGGGTCGGCGTTCCCAGATTGCGATTCAAAATGGGAGCGAAAAAGCGATCGCACCAACCCAGCTGGGTCTCGATGGCGGCAGGAGAGATCATCACCAACGCCATGCGATCCGCGCTGTAGTGGGTTTCGTAAAACCGGATAAGGTCGGAGCGCAGATCCCGGCCCGGCAGATCGGCCAGGGTATCCAGGTTGCCCACCGAGAATTTGGCGAAGGGGTGGGCGGGATTGACCGTCTCTTTGTGCACCTGGTAGCTGCGGCGCACGTCGTCCTGCAGCTTGAGACGGTATTCGGAGTCGACCGCGTTGCGCTCCTTGTCCACCCACTCGGGATCGAAGGTGGGGCAGATGAAGAACTGGGAGAAGCGATCCAGCCCGGCCTCGAAGAAGCCGTTGTCGATCTCGAAGAAGAAGTTGGTGAACTCGGTGCCGGTCCAGGCGTTGTTGCTGCCGCCATGACGGCTCATAAATTGCTGGTATTCACCAGGTTTGGGATAGGTGCAGGTGCCAAGGAACAGCATATGCTCAAGGAAATGAGCCATCCCCTGCCGGTCCGCCGGATCGTCGAAGTGGCCAGTGTTGACGGCCAGGGAGGCGGCAGACTTGTCGGTGTCGGGATCGCAGATCAACAAGACCCTGAGCCGGTTTGCCAGCTCCAGATAGTGGTACTGCCGATGGTCGTTGGGACTGGCATATGGGCTCATTGGCGCGTGACTCTTGTTGGATTTATTTGAATTTAAACATGATTATCGACCCCGCTACCCGGTGAGGCAAACCCTTTTCTGAGAGGTAGCGCAATTGTTTCCCCCGGCATGGCGGGGTAAGATCCCCCCGCTATCAAAACAGGCCCGTTGGGCGAGGTTGTAATGAAAATCTACATCATGCGTCATGGCCAGGCTGGCATGAATGCGAAAACAGATGAACAGCGTCCACTGACCGAGCAGGGAATCGAAGAGTCCATCCACATGGCCCGCTGGCTGGCCCCCCAGCTTGGCGACAAGCTGGATCGGGTGATCCACAGCAACTATCTGCGCGCCAGACAAACCTGGCAGAGCATATGCAGTGAATTACCCAAGGCAGGGGCCGTCGAAGAGAGCGGTGACATCACCCCTTATGGCGATCCGGCCTTCGTGGCAAGTTACCTCACCGCGCTGGCGGCCAAGCATGACAGCATCCTGATGGTGAGTCACCTGCCGCTGGTGGGATACCTGGTGCAGAGCCTCTGTCCGGCGGCGGGTGCCCCCATGTTTGCCACCTCGGGCCTGGCCTGTATCGAGTGGCAGGATGGCAAGGGGGCCTTGCTCTGGTTGGAAGGACCACATACAATACGCTAAAAGTTAATAAAAAGTTATAGATTGGTTTTTTGGGGAAGAGAGTTGCGATTTTTCCGGATTTTTATACAGATTTGACGGAATTATTTCGCAGAAGCTGCTGTCATACGGATACAACTGCAAGAGGTTGCAAACGATGAGAGTATTCAAGAAGTACCTGCCACTAATGGTGGCAAAACATGTCAAAACCTTCTTCAAGGGGCGGATTTACATCCACGGCAGAGGACGCTTCGACTTCCAGTCCGGCTTGCTGATGATGCCCACGTCGGCGGACATTCCCCACCGCCAGACCGTGGTCGAGGTCAACGCGTTGATCTCGAGACTGCACATGGATGCGGCGTGATTGCTTCGTCACCTCGCTGATCCGCGTCATGCCCGCCACCGTGCGGGCATGATTGTTTTTGGAGCAATTCCGGCCTCTTTGGCGCTGTTCGGTTCCCCTTTTTGTCAGGCAATCCACCCCGGACTGTGTGGCGCTTGCTAATCCTGTCGGCCTCCCTATACTCCCGCCTGAAATACCCGCTGGCTTTTTCTGGATATAGCGATGCCCCTTGCCTTCTTGTTTCCCTTCTCCTGCATGGCCATCTGGGCCGGCAACGCCATCGTCAGCAAATTGGCGGTGGGGGTGCTCTCGCCGGTGGCCCTGGCCTGGTCACGCTGGATGGTGGCCGCCATCGTGTTGACCCCGTTTCTGGCCCATCGGGCCTGGCGCGAGCGAGCCAAACTGCGGGCCGGCTTCTATCAGCTGGCGGCGCTGGCCCTGCTCGGCATGGTGCTCAACCAGACCTTCGGCTACTACGCGGCGCAGACCCTGGGGGCCACCGAGATCGGCCTGATGATGGGGCTGACGCCGTTGATGACTGTGCTGCTCAGCATCTGGCTGCTGCGCGAACGTCCCACCTGGGGTACGCTGCTAGGCGGCGTCATCTCCATTCTGGGACTGGCCATTTTGCTGGGGCAGGGGGATCCCGCTCGCCTCTTTACCCAGGGCATCCACATCGGCTCCGTCTACATGCTGCTGTCGGCGGGCACCTATGCGCTCTACAGCGTGCTGCTCAAGAAGTGGGATCTGGGGCTCGACAACTGGTCCATGCTCTACGGCCAGGTGCTCTGCAGCCTGCTGTTTCTCACCCCGTTTTATCTGCTAGTGGACGGGCACTGGCCGGACGGGCGGGCGCTCTGGCTGATCCTCTACGCGGGGATCCCGACCTCGGCTCTGTCCCCCTGGCTCTGGATGCAGGGCATCGCCCTGCTGGGGGCAAGCCGCACCGCCATCTTCATGAACCTGCTGCCGGTGATGACAGCGGGCCTAGCCATCAGCTGGCTCGGCGAGAGATTGACCAGCTATCACCTGATCGGCGGCGGCATGACCCTGTTTGGGGTCTTGCTGGCCCAGCTGCTGGTGCAACCTGTGGTGCTGCGCCGGCGCAGGGTGGCGCTGGCCACCTGCCGGGAGGATTGAAAAAAAGACCGCCGAATGGCGGTCTTTTTTATGCGGGATAGCTAGCCTCACTGCGCGGTGAGGTAGAGGTCCTTCGAGTAGACCAGATCCTGCGGATTCTGGTAGGGGTAGCCCTTGATGTTGGGCTTGAGCAGGCGGGACTTGACGTAGAAGTAGACAGGCGCGATGGGGGCGTCGGCCTCGATCACCGCTTCCGCCTGTTGATAGAGGCGGTTGCGCTCGGCGCCATCCTGCGAGTCGTGGGCCTTGCTCAGCAGGGCGTCGTACTCCTTGTTGAACCACTTGCCGCTGTTGGCGCTGCTGCTGGAGGTCAGGATATCGAGGAAGGTGGAGGCGTCGTTGTAGTCCCCGTTCCAGGAGTAGCGGCTGACCCCGAAATCCCCTTCGTTGAGGGCCGAGACCATAGTTTTCCACTCCATGTTGTTGAGTTTGGCCTGGACACCCAGGTTGTGCTTCCACATGGAGGAGATGGCCAGCGCTATCTTCTTGTGCCCCTCGTTGGTGTTGTAGAGGATGTCCACCGTCAGCGGCTTGTCCGGGCCGTAGCCCGCCTCGCCGAGCAGCGCCTTGGCCTGCTTGATCCGCTCCTCCTTGCTCATCAGCTCGCTGGCCGGTCGCTTGAGCTCGAAGCCGTCGACGATGGGCGGGGTCAGGCTGAAGGCGGAGATCTGACCCTGTCCCAGGATCTTCTCTGTGATGGTGTCCCGGTCGATGGCAAGCGACAGCGCCTTGCGCACCTTGGGGTCATCGAACGGTTTGCGCTGGGTGTTGAACACGTAGTAGTAGGTGGCCAGGGTCGGCACGCTCACCAGCTCCTGCGGGCTCTGCTGCTTGAGCTGCTTGTACTGCTCGAGCGGGTAGCTGGTGTAGTGCAGCTCGCCGGCGCGGTAGCGGTTGTAGGCGGCGGTGTCGGAGACGATCTCCAGATAGAACACCTTGTTCAGCACCGTATTCTTGTTGTCCCAGTAATGGGGGTTGCGCTCGGCGATGAGGCGCTCGTTGGGGGTCCACTCCTTGAGCACGAAGGCGCCGTTGGAGACGATGTTGCCCGGCTTGACCCACTCATGACCGAACTTCTCGATGGTCGCTTTGGGCGCCGGGAAGGTGGTGTAGTGGGAGAGGGTCTTCAGGAAGAAGGGGACCGGGTTTTTCAGGGTGATCTGCAGGGTATGGGCATCGATCGCCTTGATGCCCAGCGTATCCGGGCTCTGCTTGCCCTGGATGACCTCGGCGGCATTGGTGACACCGGTCAGCTCGATGAACCAGGCATAGTTGGAGGCGTTCTTGGGATCCGCCGCCCGCTGCCAGCCATAGACATAATCGGCTGCCGTCACCGGCTCACCGTTGGACCACTTGGCATCGGGTCTGAGCTTGAAGGTGTAGACGGTGCCGGTGGGATCGAGCTGGTAACCCAGGGCGCCGGCAGGCTGCAGCTTGCCGTCCCCATCCAGGGTGTAGAGCCCCTCGAACAGATCGTTGACGATTTCGCTGCCCGCGCTCTCTTCCACCATCTGGGGATCGATGGAGGCGGGTTCGGTACCTATGTTGCGGATGAAGGTTTGCTGTTCTGCGGGTAACAGCTTGGTACCGGCCGGTACCTGGGCCGCCAGGACGGGGAGTGCGAACAGAGCGGCCACCGTGCCGGCAATGAGAGTCCTTTTCATTGAATATCCTTATGTTTTTTTGCTTCCAAAGCCTGGCCAGTGTGCGGGATTGATGGCGAGATCTCAAGAGGCAGGCCGGTCTCCTTTGGCATGCGCCCCAGATAGGGGGCAGAGCGGGGATCTTGGCGCCTTCATGGCAACATCTTCGTGATTTTTTGCCACGAATTAACATTCGAAAAGTTACCGATTGAAACCACTTTATGGCGAGTGCCGGACAGAAAAAATGGCGGGAATGCGCATTTATCAAGCGGCTTAATTCGCTGCAAAAACAAAAAACAGACGTTACATTAGGTTACAAAACAACGCTGCCGAGGATCGGCACTTTTTTTGCTGATGCTTGCAAACGTTTTCAATGCCAACGGAAACGATCTTAAAGGAACCATAATGCGAAACATGATCACCATGGGCGAGTTCATCGTCAAAAAGCAGGCGGATTATCCCACTGCGACCGGCGAGCTGACCTCCCTGCTCAGCTCCATTCGCCTGGCTGCCAAGGTGGTGAACCGGGAGATCAACAAGGCGGGGCTGGCGGACATCATCGGCTCCATGGGGGCTGAAAACGTGCAGGGCGAGGTGCAGCAGAAGCTGGACGTCTACGCCAACGAGCGCTTCAAGGCGGCGCTGGAAGCCCGTGGTGAAGTGTGCGGCATGGCCTCCGAAGAGGAGGAGGATTTCGTCTCCTTCGATTCCGAGCTCTCCCGTCACTCCAAGTACGTGGTGCTGATAGATCCCCTCGACGGCTCCTCCAACATCGACGTCAACGTCTCCGTCGGGACCATCTTCTCCATCTATCGCCGGGTCAGCAAGCCGGGTGCCGGCGTCACCCTGGAAGACTTTCTGCAGCCGGGCAACCGCCAGGTCGCCGCCGGTTACGTGGTCTATGGCTCCTCCACCATGCTGGTCTACACCACCGGCTTTGGCGTCAACGGCTTTACCTACGACCCCTCCATCGGCTGCTTCTGCCTCTCCCACGAGAACATCCGCATTCCGGAGGAGGGCAAGATCTACTCCATCAACGAGGGCAACTACATCAAGTTCCCGGACGGGGTGAAGAAGTACCTCAAATATTGCCAGGAGCGGGACGAGGCGACCCACCGTCCTTACACCTCCCGCTATATCGGTTCTCTGGTCTCCGATTTTCACCGCAACCTGCTCAAGGGTGGCATCTACATCTATCCGTCCGGCACCAACTCGCCGAACGGCAAGCTGCGCCTGCTCTATGAGTGCAACCCCATGGCGTTTCTGGTGGAGCAGGCGGGTGGCAGAGCCTCCGACGGCTTCAACCGCATCATGGATATCCAGCCCACCGCACTGCACCAGCGCACCCCCTATTTCGTGGGCTCCACCAAGATGGTGGAGCGTGCCGAGGCCTTCATGCGGGAGTTCTCCGCGCACGAGAACCCGGCCGAGCAATCTTGACGGCCAGCGTCACGGGATAAAAAACGGGAGCCAATATGGCTCCCGTTTTATTTGGGTGAGTGGCTAGCCGCTCAAGGAATGCCACCTCAGGGGCTGGCGTGGCTGGCGAGATCCGCCAGCAGGCC
The DNA here is from genome assembly GCF_019047325.1 of Aeromonas sp. FDAARGOS 1403. Taxonomy (NCBI): domain Bacteria; kingdom Pseudomonadati; phylum Pseudomonadota; class Gammaproteobacteria; order Aeromonadales; family Aeromonadaceae; genus Aeromonas; species Aeromonas sp. FDAARGOS 1403. Next base: position 3,063,368 of record NZ_CP077249.1, read on the forward strand.
ATCCACCAGCTTGAGGCGCATGGCCCGCTCCTGGGTTGGCACCTGGAAGCGCAGCCGGGTCGGCCCGTCCATCTTGTAGATGCGCGGCTGCTCGGAGAGCAGCTTGACCAGATAGGCCGGGTTGACCTTGGTTTCCTGGGTAAAGTCCAGGTAACCGCCGCGCTCGCTCATCTCCACCCGGCGAATGCCCAGCGCCGTGGCGCGCTGGCGGAAGGCGGCCAGCTCCATCAGGGTTTTGGTCGCCTCCGGCAACAGGCCAAAGCGGTCGATCAGCTCCACTTTGAGTTCGCGCAGCTCCTGCTCGTCCGCCGCGCTGGCGATCCGCTTGTACATGGAGAGCCGCATGTTGACGTCCGGGATGTAGTCGTCCGGGAGCAAGGCCGGCAGGCGCAGCTCCACCTCGGTGTGTTGGCTCATGAGCTGTTCCAGCGACGGCTCCTTGCCATGTTTGAGCGCCTCCACCGCCTGCTCCAGCATCTCCATGTAGAGGGTGAAGCCGACCGATTCGATCTGTCCGCTCTGATCGTCGCCCAGCAGCTCGCCGGCGCCGCGGATCTCCAGATCGTGGGTGGCCAGCGCAAAGCCGGCGCCGAGATCTTCCAGCGACGCGATGGCCTCCAGCCGCTTGGCCGCATCCTTGGTCATCAGCTTGGGATGGGGGGTGAGCAGGTAGGCATAGGCCTGGTGGTGGGAGCGGCCGACCCGGCCCCGCAACTGGTGCAGTTGGGCCAGGCCCAGATGATCCGCCCGGTCCATGATGATGGTGTTGGCGCTCGGTACGTCGATGCCGGTCTCGATGATGGTGGTGCAGACCAGCAGGTTGAAACGCTGGTGGTAGAAGTCCGACATCACCCGCTCGAGCTCGCGCTCGCGCATCTGGCCGTGGGCGATGCCGATGCGCGCCTCCGGCACCAGCTCGGCAAGATCCGCCGCACACTTCTCTATGCTCTCCACGTCGTTGTGCAGGTAGTAGACCTGGCCGCCACGCTTCAATTCCCGCAGCACCGCCTCGCGCACCACCGCCGGCTCATGCTGGCGCACGAAGGTCTTGATGGCCAGGCGCTTGGCGGGCGGGGTGGCGATGATGGAGAGATCCCGCATGCCGGACATCGCCATGTTGAGGGTACGCGGAATGGGGGTGGCGGTGAGGGTGAGGATATCCACGTCGGCGCGCAGCGCCTTGATCTTCTCCTTCTGGCGCACCCCGAAGCGGTGCTCCTCGTCGACGATGAGCAGGCCGAGATCCTTGAAGGTGAGCTCGGCGCCCAGCAGCTTGTGGGTGCCGATGATGATGTCCACCTTGCCCTCGGCCATCTCCTTCATCACCGCGCTCTGCTCCTTGGCGGAGCGGAAGCGGCTCAGCACCTCCACCCGCACCGGCCAGTTGGCGAAGCGGTCGCGGAAGTTGTCGTAGTGCTGCTGGGCGAGCAGGGTAGTGGGCACCAGCACGGCCACCTGCTTGCCGCCGTGCACGGCCACAAAGGCCGCCCGCATCGCCACCTCGGTCTTGCCAAAGCCCACGTCGCCGCACACCAGCCGATCCATGCTCTTGGCCTGGCACATGTCGCCGAGCACGGCGTTGATGGCGTTGAGCTGATCCTCGGTCTCCTCGAACGGGAAGCCGGCGGCAAACTGGCGATAGGCCTCACGGTCGTGCTTGAAGGCAAAGCCGGCGCGGGCCGCGCGGTGGGCATAGACATCGAGCAGCTCGGCCGCCACGTCGCGCACCTTCTCGGCCGCCTTGCGCCGCGCCTTGACCCAGGCCTCGCCGCCGAGCTTGTGGCTGGGCGGGTTGTCGGATCCTGTATAGCGGCTGATGAGGTGCAGGCTGGTGACCGGCACGAACAGCTTGTCGCCACCGGCGTATTCGAGGGTCAGAAACTCGGTGGGCAGGCCGCCGGCGTCTATGGTCTCCAGCCCCAGATAGCGGCCGACCCCGTGATCCAGATGCACCACCGGCTGACCCTGGGTCAGCTCGCCAAGGTTTCGGATCACCGCATCGGAGCTTAAATTCTTGCTCTTTTCCCGTTGCCGTTTGCTGCGGATCTTGCCGCCCAGCAGTTCGGTCTCGGTGATGAGCGCCAGCTCCTCTTGCCCCGGTTCTCGCAGCAAGAAGCCGCGCTCGAGCGGTGCCACCAGCAGGCCGTGGCGAGCCTTGCTGGTGATGAAGGCATCGAGCGAGGTGAACTCCTTGGGCTGCAGCGCGATGCGCGCCAGCAGGTCCCCCAGCACCTCGCGCCGTCCTTCGGACTCCACCGCAAACAGGGTACGGCCGGCAAAATCTTGCAGGAACTGGCTGAGGGCCAGCAGCGGCCGCTCCTTGCTGTGATCGAGCTGAAGGTCCGGTAGCGCCGAGAGAGGCAGGTCATGCTGGCCGGCATCGCCGGCGGTGGGGGCCTCCTGCAGCCGTACGGCCGCGTACTGACCCAGAGCAGCAAACAGCTGCTCCACCGGCAGGTAGATCTGCTGGGGTGGCAGCAGGGGACGGGTATTGTCCCAGCGCCTGTCTTCATAGCGCTGGCCGATGTCGTTCCAGAAGCGCTGGGCGGCGGGGTAGATCTCCCCCACGGTCAGCAGCAGGGTGTTGTCCGGCAGGTGATCAAACAGGCTGGCGGTCTGCTGGAAGAAGAGCGGCAGATAGTATTCGATGCCCGCCGGCCAGCGTCCCTTGCTCACCTCCTGATAGATAGAGCCCTCGGCGCGGGAGATCTCGAACTGTTCGCGATACTGGCCGCGAAACAGCTCGATGGCGGCTTCATCGGTGGGAAACTCCCGGGCCGGCAACAGGCTGACGCTCTTGACCGGCTCGCTGGATCGCTGGGTCTCGGGGTCGAACGGGCGGATGGAGTCCACTTCGTCGTCGAAAAAATCGATGCGATAGGGGCTGCTGCTGCCCATGGGGAAGAGATCGAGCAGGGAGCCGCGGGCGGCAAATTCGCCGTGCTCCAGCACCTGTTCTACCGCCACATAGCCCGCCTCGGCGAGACGCGCGCGCAGCTGCTGCAGATTGAGGCGCTGGCCGCTCTTCACCATCAGGCTGTATTTGTCGAGATAGACCCGGGGCGCCGTGCGCAGCATCAGGGTGGAGATGGGCACGATCAACACCCCGCTGCTCATCTGCGGCAGCTTGTAGAGGGTCTCGAGCCGCTGGGAGATGATGTCCTGATGGGGGGAGAAGGTGTCGTAGGGCAGGGTTTCCCAATCCGGGAACAGCAGCACCGGGCAGCCCTTGTCGGCCAAGAGGTACTGCAGTTCCTGTTCGAGGCGCAGGGCACTCGGGGTATCGGCGGTCACCAGCAGGACGGGGCGATGAGCCTCCTCTGTGAGGCGGGCGGCCATCAGCGAGAGGCTGCTGCCTGTCAGCTGGCCGAGCGTTAACTTTTGGCCCGCCTTGGCGGGCAAGGCGGGGAGCTTTATTGGCATCATTCGATTCTTTTAACGTTGACGGTCTTGCGCACGAAGTTTGAGTTGTTTGGACTGGATATGCAGGCTGGCGCGTACCAGCAGTTCGCGGTCATCCTCGCGGATCCGCACATAGTCGAGCACCACCTGGGTGCCGTGCTCGCTCGGCTCCAGCTGTTTGACCTGGCCATAGCAGTAGATGGCGGAGGCCTCTTCGCGCAGGAAGATCTTGAGCCGCACTATCTGGTGCAGGTGCGGTGCCTCGCCGTGGCCCTGGCGCGGATGCAGATAGGTGAGCTGGCCGGCCCCAAAGCGCAGGGTGTGAAAGCGGTGCTCCGGGTGATCCTGCACCGACAGCACATAGCCCATGATCATGTCGATCTTGCGCGACTGCTGGTTGATGATCTCCACCAGATCGTGCATCGACTCACTCTGGTTGCGGAGCAGGCGGCTGGTCACCATGTCGATGGAAGTGATGGAGGAGGCGATGCGAAAGGGTTCGGGCAGCTCGGCTTCCAGTGCCTCCAGCGAGGGCAGGTGAAAATCGCCGGGCATGGGGATCACATTGACCGGCGTGGCATGGGTGACACTGAAGAACTGTTCCTGCATGGAGGCTATCCCTTGTTGTCATAGACGGTTTCCCTTTATTATCCGGTATCTTATTTTGTTGGCAACGTAGATATCCTTGAAGACTGGACTTTTTCAGCCACTGTCGCTGGCCATCGGCCTGCGTTATGCAGGCTCGCGACGCAGCAATCGCTTCGTGTCATTTATCTCCCTGTTTTCCACTTTCGGCATTGCCATCGGGGTCGCGGCCCTGATGGTGGTCATCTCGGTGATGAACGGTTTTGAAGGGCAGCTCAAGGGGCGCATCCTCGGGGTGATCCCCCATGTGGTGGTGACCAGCCCGGCGGGGCGCATCGACGCCGCGCCGCAGGGGCTGCCGGACTTGGCCAGGTTGCCCCACGTGATCGCCCATGCTCCCATGCTAGACAGCGAAGGCATGTTGCAAAGCCCCGGTCAGCTCACCGGCGTGAGCGTGCAGGGGATCGATCCCGCCCAGTGGCCCAAGGATGACATCCTGCACGCCCAGATGCAGATGGGGCGTCTGGACAGCCTGCAAGCCGGTGAATACCACATAGTGCTGGGGCAGGGGGTGGCCAATCGTCTCAAGGTCTCCATGGGCGACCAGGTCCGTCTGATCCTGACCGAAGGCACCCGCTTCACCCCGTTTGGCCGGGTGCCGGCCCAGCGCCTCTTCACCGTCTCCGGCATCTTCGGGGTCGGCGCCGACGTGGACAGCCAGGTTGCCCTGATTGCGCTGGGAGATGCCCAGCGTCTGCTGCGCCTGCCTGCGGACAAGGTAGGCGGCATTCGCCTCTGGCTGGATGATCCCTTCGCCGCCGACGAGGTGGTGAAGACGGCGCTGCCTGACGGGCTGGAGTGGCAGGACTGGCGCCGCGAGCGCGGCGAGCTGTTCCAGGCGGTGGCCATGGAGAAGCGGATGATGGGGCTGATGCTGGTGCTGATCATCGCGGTCGCCACCTTCAACATCCTCTCCGCCCTGGTGATGGTGGTGACCGACAAGGAAGGGGAGGTCGCCATCCTGCGCACCATGGGCATGAGCGAGTCTGGCATCGTCAAGATCTTCATGGTGCTGGGGGCGTCCAGCGGCGTCATCGGCGCCCTGTTCGGGGGGCTGGCGGGGCTGGCACTCTCCATGGGGCTCAACCCCCTGCTCAATGCGGTGGGGCTCAACCTTTATATGACGGCCGGCGGCTCGGGCCTGCCGGTCATCGTCGAACCCGCCCAGGTCGTGACCATTTTGCTGGGCGCCGTGCTGCTCAGCTTCAGCGCTACCCTCTACCCGGCGGCCCGTGCGGCCCGGGTCAAACCGGCGGAGGCGCTGCGCTATGAATAATTCATCTTCTGTTGTTACTGGTGCAAGTGGAGCCCCCTTTATGAATCAATCCGTCTCCTGCGAGCCGCTGCTGCGCTGTCAGGCCCTCAATCATGTCTACAAAGAGGGCGATCTGGAGACCCAGGTACTCAAGGGCATCGATCTTAGCGTGGCGCCCGGCGAGATGCTGGCGGTGGTGGGCAGCTCGGGCTCCGGCAAGACCACCCTGCTGCACCTGATGGGGGCGCTCGACAACCCCTCCAGCGGCGCTGTGCTGTTCAAGGGGCAGGATATCCACCGCTGGGACAGCCGCACCCAGGCGAAGTTTCGCAACCAGGAGCTGGGGTTTGTCTACCAGTTCCACCACCTGCTCTCCGAATTCAGTGCGCTGGAAAATGCCGCCATGCCGCTGCTGATCGCCGGCGAGTCGGTGGCGAGCGCCACCGAGAAGGCGAGCAAGATGCTGGGGCGGGTGGGACTCTCCCATCGTTTGCACCACAGACCGTCCGAGCTCTCCGGTGGTGAGCGCCAGCGGGTGGCCATCGCCCGCGCCCTGGTCAACGAACCCAGCCTGGTGCTGGCGGACGAGCCCACCGGCAACCTGGATCACGCCAGCGCCACCGCCGTCTATGAGCTGCTCTGCGAGCTCAACCGCGAGCTCGGCACCGCGTTCGTGGTGGTGACCCACGACTTGAGCCTGGCGGCCAAGCTCCATCGCCGGGTGACCCTGGTGAGCGGCGTAATGGCGGAGGTCGCCTGATGTTCAAACCGCTGCCCCTGTTTCTGGGCCTGCGTTACAGCCGCTCCCGTCGTCGCAACGGCTTCATCGCCTTTATCTCCGCCTCCTCCCTCATCGGCATTGCCCTCGGGGTGATGGCGCTGATCCTGGGGCTCTCCGCCATGAACGGTTTTGAGCGGGAGCTCAAAAACCGGGTGCTCTCCGTGGTGCCCCACGGCGAGCTGATGGGGATGGAGGCGCCGCTCCCCAACTGGCCCAAGCTGCGGGATTACCTGCTGGCCCAGCCCGGAGTGGAGGCTGCCGCCCCGGTGATCCGGCTCGACGGCCTGCTGGAGCACGGCAGCGCCCTCAAGGGGCTGCAGGTGCGCGCCGTGCTGCCGGAGCTCGAGGCCAATCTCTCCGATGCGGGCAACTACATGACGGGGCGCGGCCTGCGCGAACTGCAAGCCGGCGAGCACGGCCTCATCCTCGGCAAGACCATCGCCGACAAGCTGGGGGTCAGGATAGGGGACACCGTCACCCTGCTGCAGCCTCAGGGGGGCGATGCCACCGGCATCAAGAACCCGAAGCGGGAGACCCTCAAGGTGGTGGGGCTGCTCGAGATCGGTGGCCAGCTCGATGGGGTGCTCGGCTTCATGCATCTGGCCGATGCCCAGGCCATCACCGGCATGGGTAGCGCGGTAGAGGGCTTCAGTCTCAAGGTGAACGACGTGCTCAAGGCGCAGTCCATCACGGTGGCGGCCGCCCAGAAGTTTCCGCACTACGTCTACATCAGCAGCTGGATGAGCCGCCAGGGCTATCTCTATCAGGACATCCAGATGGTGCGCACCGTGATGTACGTGGTGATGCTGATGGTGGTGGCGGTGGCCTGTTTCAACATCGTCTCCACCCTGGTGATGGCGGTGAACGAGAAGCGCAGCGAGATCGCCATCTTGAAGACCATGGGGGCGAGCCCGGGCCAGATCCGGCTCACCTTCGTCATTCAGGGGATGGTGAACGGGGTGGCAGGGGCTCTGCTCGGCGCCCTGCTGGGCGGCCTGCTCTCCAGCAAGCTGACCCAGATCCTGAGCGCCATCGAAGGGGTGATCGGCCACCGTTTCCTCAATCCGGACATCTACTTCATCGACTTTCTGCCGACCGAGCTGCACATGCAGGACTTGCTCATCGTGACCGGCGCCGCCATCCTGATGAGCCTGGTGGCGACCCTTTACCCCGCCTGGCGGGCGAGCGGGCTGGTGCCGTCGCGCGAGCTGGGGCACTGATACGCGGCATCTTGTCTGCTGAGAAAAACGAAAGACCCGCCGGCGCAAACCGGCGGGTCTTTCTGTTTTGAGGGGAGCTGGCTGGTTTAATGGGCGTTGAGTTCATCGAGTGGCAGGGAGAAGCTCGCCACGAAGATGTCGATGAAGTAGCGCATCTCGTCGCTCATCCGGGCGGCCAGCATCTGCTCGAGGCGCTTGCGCGCCGGCTCGAACTCCCGGTTGCCGGCGTTGATCTCCTCCAGGCACTTGGTATAGGCGCAGAGGGTGTCGGCATCCTTCACCAGCTTGGCCAGCTCCCCGTCCTGGGCACCCGAGTCCAGCAGCGGGCGAAAATCCTCCACCAGCTCAGGCGGCAACATGCCGAGCAGGCGCTGCTCGGCCGCCAACTCAATCTTCTTGTATTCGCGGGCAATCTCGGGATTGAAGTACTTGACCGGGGTGGGCAGATCGCCGGTCAGCACCTCGCTGCTGTCGTGATAAAGGGCCATCACGGCGGCGCGATCGGCATCCACACTGCCGCCAAAGAGCCGGTTTTTGATGAGGCCGAGGGCGTGGGCCACCATGGCCACCTGCAGGCTGTGCTCGGCGATGTTCTCGGGCTGGATGTTGCGCATCAGCGGCCAGCGGTAGATGAGTTTCATGCGGGCGAGATTGGCGAAGAAGTGGCTGGGCAGCATGGGGTACCTCAAGATGGCAATGAAAAAGGGCAGACCCTAGTCTGCCCTTTTTTGCGGTCGGCGGCATCGCCCTTAACGAATATAGCGACCGGATTCGGCTTCCTGATTGGTGACGATCATCTGGCCGATGGGGGCCAGGCTGATGAGCGCCAGCTTGAGGTGCTGAATGCCGAACGGGATGCCAACGATGGTGACGAAGCAGGCCAGCGCCGAGGCGATGTGGCCGATGGCCAGCCAGATCCCGATCAGCACGAACCAGATGATGTTGCCAATCAGCCCCATGGTGCCGGTGCCCATGTCGCTCAGCCCCGTCATGGTCTTGCGGTTGACTGCCTGCTTGCCAAACGGGAAGAAGGTGAAGGTGCCGATGACGAAGCAGGCGCGTCCCCAGGGGATGCCGATGAGGGAGATGAAACAGAGCAGTCCGGCCAGCCACCAGGCCAGCCCCATGAAGACGCCTCCCAGTACGAACCAGAGCAGATTGAACAAGAAGCGGAAAAAGGCCATGTCGGTGACTCCAGACTTATCAAGATGGCTGCCACCATAACGAGCGATGGTCATGGACGCAATGGTTGAAGGGGCGGGGCGGACAATTTGGGTCGCAGCCTGCACGCCGTGGCCGGTCTGCCGGCTGATGAGCTGAAAAAGTAGGCTCTTGCACGAAAAAAGGTGAGCAAGTGCAAATTCTTGCAGTCTGCATCCTTGAAGTCGGGCTCGGTTTTCCCCATATAAGGGGCAGTTTTGCGCGAATTGTGCCATTGCCAGCCCGGTTTGGGGACGTGTGGCTCGACTCGATCAAAGTGCGCCGCTATAATGTCGCGTCATATTTTCTCATCACAAAGACAGTCGTTGTCTTTATAAACAGGAAGACTCCGGGCTTTGCCCAGGGGCAATAAAGGGTCAGCACGCAGTGCTGAGTTGAACGAGGTAGAAGAATGCAAGTTTCTGTAGAGACAACCCAGGGTCTGGAACGCCGTCTTACCATCACCGTACCGGCCGCTACCGTTGACGCCGCCGTGCGCAAAGAATTGAACGGCCTGGCCAAAACCCGTCGCATCGACGGTTTCCGTCCTGGCAAGGCTCCGGTTGCCATCATCAAGAAAATGTTCGGCGCCATGGCTCATGCTCGCGTTGCTGACGAAATGATGCAGAGCAACTTCATCAAGGCCATCATCGACAACAAACTGAGCCCGGCCGGTGCCCCGACCATGGATCCGAAAGAGATCAAAGAAGGTCAGGATTTCGAATTCACCGCCACTTTCGAAGTGTATCCGGAGTTCGAAGTTGCCGGTCTGGAGACCATCAAGGTCGAGAAGCCGGTTGCTACAGTGAAGGATGAAGATCTGGCCAACATGATCGACACCCTGCGCAAGCAGCACGCTACCTGGAGTGACGTGGACGCCGCCGCTGCCGATGGCATGCGTGTGACCATGGACTTCGTCGGTTCCATCGACGGTGAAGAGTTCGACGGCGGCAAGGCTGAAGGCTTCAACCTGGTGCTGGGCGCCGGCCGCATGATCCCTGGCTTCGAAGACGCCATCATGGGCAAGAAAGCAGGCGACGAGTTCACCATCGACGTGACCTTCCCGGCTGACTACCACGCTGAAAACCTGAAAGGCAAAGCTGCCAAGTTCGCTTCCAAGCTGAACAAGGTGGAAGAGCAGATCCTGCCTGAGCTGACCGAAGAGTTCGTCAAGCGTTTCGGCATCGAGAGCGGCAGCGTTGAAGAGCTGAAAGCCGAAGTGCGCAAGAACATGGAGCGCGAACTGGCTCAAGCCCTGAAAAACAGCGTGAAAGAGCAGGTGCTGAACGGCCTGGTTGAAGCCAACCAGATCGATCTGCCGAAGGCTGCCGTTGCTCAGGAAATCGATGCACTGCGTCAACAGGCGCTGCAGCGTTTCGGCGGCTTCCAGGGCGGCAACGCACCTGAACTGCCGGCCGAGCTGTTCCAGGCCCAGGCCGAGCGTCGCGTACGCGTAGGTCTGCTGCTGGGTGACGTGATCCGTACCAACGAGATCAAGGCTGACGACGCCCGCGTCAACAGCATCATCGAATCCATGGCCACTGCCTACGAAGATCCGAAGGAAGTGATCGAGTACTACCAGAAGAACGAGCAGATGCTGAACGGCGTTCGCAACCTGGCGGTAGAAGATCAAGCCATCGACCTGATCCTCTCCAAGGCCCAGGTGACCGAGAAAGAAGTTGCATTTGACGAAGTGATCAACAAGTCCGGTGCCGCTGCCTAAGAACATTTGACTTAAGGTCAAGACTGTTAAGTATAATGGCTCGTGTGATCTCCACTCGGGCCATTTTATTTTAGGGACAATGCCTTATGTACAAGAACTATAACGATGTGACTGAATCCCCACGCAATGCGCTCATCCCGATGGTGGTAGAGCAAACCGCGAAAGGGGAGCGTTCCTACGACATCTATTCTCGTCTGCTGAAGGAGCGGGTGATCTTCTTGACCGGTCAGGTCGAAGATCACATGGCGAATCTGGTGGTGGCTCAGCTGCTGTTCCTGGAGTCCGAAAATCCGGATCAGGACATCAGCATCTACATCAACTCTCCGGGTGGGGCCGTCACGGCCGGCATGTCCATTTATGACACCATGCAGTTCATCAAGCCGGACGTCAGCACTGTGTGCATGGGGCAGGCCTGCTCCATGGGCGCCTTCCTGCTGGCCGGTGGTGCCAAGGGCAAGCGCTTCTGCCTGCCCAATGCCCGGGTGATGATCCACCAGCCGCTGGGCGGTTTCCAGGGCCAGGCATCTGACATCCAGATCCACGCCCAGGAGATCCTGAAGATCAAGAATACCCTGAACGAGCGTCTTGCCTTCCATACCGGACAGGACATGGCCACCATCGAGCGTGACACCGACCGTGACAACTTCATGTCCGCCGAGCAGGCCGTGGCCTATGGTCTGGTTGACGGTGTCCTGAGCCGCCGCGGCTGAGCCACGAGCTAGCCCGTACCATCATTGAGGACATCATCTGATTTGGTGATGCCCTCAATCGGCAGATCAGGCATGGGCAGGGTGTTCCGGACTGTTGTAAACTCAACAGGACAATCCATCCTCTATTGATAAAACGAGGTTGCTGAATGACAGAAAAACGCAAGGGTGAGGGTGATAAGCTGCTCTACTGCTCTTTTTGCGGCAAAAGCCAGCATGAAGTGCGCAAGCTGATCGCTGGCCCTTCCGTCTACATATGTGATGAGTGCGTCGAGCTGTGCAACGACATCATCCGCGAGGAGATCCGCGAGATCTCGCCCAAGCGCGATGGTAGCGAGCTGCCGACCCCTCATGAAATCCGCGCTCATCTGGATGACTATGTGATCGGGCAGGAGTACGCCAAGAAGGTGCTGGCGGTAGCCGTCTACAACCACTACAAGCGGCTGCGCAGCGGCAGCGAGTCCGGTGGTGTGGAGCTGGGCAAATCCAACATCCTGCTGATCGGTCCGACCGGCAGCGGCAAGACCCTGCTGGCCGAAACCCTGGCTCGTCTGCTGGATGTGCCGTTCACCATGGCCGACGCCACCACATTGACCGAAGCCGGTTACGTGGGCGAGGACGTGGAGAACATCATCCAGAAGCTGCTGCAAAAGTGCGACTACGACGTGGAGAAGGCCCAGCGCGGCATCGTCTACATCGACGAGATCGACAAGATCTCCCGCAAGTCGGACAACCCCTCCATCACCCGCGATGTATCCGGGGAAGGGGTGCAGCAGGCCCTGCTCAAGCTGATCGAAGGGACCATCGCTTCCGTGCCGCCGCAAGGTGGTCGCAAGCACCCGCAGCAGGAGTTCTTGCAGGTTGATACCTCCAAGATCCTGTTCATCTGTGGTGGCGCCTTCGCCGGCCTGGACAAGGTGATCGAGCAGCGCTCCGTCAAGGGCACCGGCATCGGCTTTGGTGCCGAGGTCAAGTCCAAGAGCGCCAAGGCGACCCTGAGCGAGAGCTTTGCCAAGGTGGAGCCGGAAGATCTGATCAAATACGGTCTGATCCCCGAGTTCATCGGTCGTCTGCCGGTGGTCGCGACCCTGACCGAGCTGGACGAGGCTGCCCTCATCCAGATCCTGAAAGAGCCGAAGAACGCGCTGACCAAGCAGTATGCCGCGCTGTTCGATCTGGAAGGGGTGGAGCTGGAGTTCCGTGACGACGCCTTGAACGCCATTGCCCGCAAGGCGATGGAGCGCAAAACCGGCGCTCGCGGTCTACGTTCCATCGTGGAAGCCGTGCTGCTGGATACCATGTATGACCTGCCGTCGCTGGACGGTGTCAGCAAGGTGGTGATCGACGAGACCGTGATCAAGGGGGACTCCGCGCCCTTGATGATCTACGAAAATCCCGAGACCCAGGCCGCCGCATCAGAGTAAATGTCTGATTTTTAATCAAATGAAAGGGGCTTTTTGCCCCTTTCATGCTTTTTGCGGTTTCGGCGATTGAATCTCATCTAAGCGCCCCCATATACTCAGCCAAGCGCTTTGCCAACGGTATAACAAGCCGAGAGGACATATATGAACCTAGAGCGTTCAGAACGCATCGAGATTCCCGTCCTGCCTCTTCGTGACGTGGTGGTTTATCCCCACATGGTCATTCCACTCTTTGTGGGGCGGGAAAAATCCATTCGCTGTCTGGAAGCGGCCATGGAGCAGGACAAGAAAGTTCTGCTGGTGGCCCAGAAGGATGCGTCAACCGATGAGCCGACGGTGGAGGAGATCTTCTCCGTCGGGACAGTGGCCAATATTCTGCAGATGCTCAAGCTGCCCGACGGCACCGTCAAGGTGCTGGTGGAAGGGGGCCAGCGTGCCCGTCTTGAGCGGATGATCGACGACCGGGACTTCTTCGTTGGCGAGGCGCAGTACATCGCCTCCAAGGCGATCGACGAGAAGGATCAGGACGTGCTGGTACGTTCTGCCATCGGTCAGTTTGAAGGTTACATCAAGCTCAACAAGAAGATCCCGCCCGAGGTGCTCACCTCGATTTCGGCGATCGACGATGCGGCGCGCCTGGCCGATACCATGGCTGCCCACATGCCGCTCAAGCTCGAAGACAAGCAGAAGGTGCTGGAAATCGCTTCTGTGTCCGAGCGCATCGAGTTTCTGATGGCCATGATGGAGTCGGAGATCGACCTGCTGCAGGTCGAGAAGCGCATCCGCTCCCGGGTCAAGAAGCAGATGGAGAAGAGCCAGCGCGAGTATTATCTCAACGAGCAGATGAAGGCCATCCAGAAAGAGCTGGGTGAGCTGGAAGACAGTCCGGATGAGTTCGAGGCCCTCAATCGCAAGATTGAAGAGGCCGGCATGCCGGAAGATGCCCGTGAGAAGGCGCAGGCCGAGCTTGCCAAGCTGAAGATGATGTCCCCCATGTCGGCGGAAGCCACCGTGGTGCGCAGCTACGTCGACTGGATGGTGCAGGTGCCGTGGAAGGCGCGTTCCAAGGTCAAGAAAGACCTGGGCAAGGCGCAAGAGGTGCTGGATGCCGATCACTATGGCCTGGAGAAGGTCAAGGATCGCATCCTCGAGTATCTGGCGGTGCAGGCACGGGTGAACAAGCTCAAGGGCCCCATCCTTTGTCTGGTTGGGCCTCCCGGTGTGGGCAAGACCTCGCTTGGTCAGTCCATCGCCAAGGCGACCGGTCGCAAATATGTGCGCATGGCGCTGGGCGGCGTGCGTGACGAGGCGGAGATCCGCGGTCACCGTCGTACCTACATCGGCTCCATGCCCGGCAAGCTCATCCAGAAGATGGCTAAAGTCGGCGTGAAGAACCCGCTGTTCCTGCTCGACGAGATCGACAAGATGAGCTCGGACATGCGTGGCGATCCCGCCTCCGCCCTGCTGGAAGTGCTGGATCCCGAGCAGAACAACAGCTTCAACGATCACTACCTGGAAGTGGATTATGACCTGTCGGACGTGATGTTCGTGGCTACCTCCAACTCCATGAACATCCCGGGTCCGCTGCTGGACCGGATGGAAGTGATCCGTCTGTCCGGTTACACCGAAGACGAGAAGCTCAACATCGCCAAGCAGCACCTGGTCTCCAAGCAGATCCAGCGCAACGGCCTGAAAGAGTCCGAGATCACCATCGAGGATTCCGCCCTGGTCGGGGTGATCCGCTACTACACCCGCGAGGCGGGGGTGCGTAGCCTGGAGCGCGAGATCTCCAAGATTTGTCGCAAAGCGGTCAAGCGCATCCTGCTGGACAAGAGCATCAAGCATGTTCAGGTCAATCAGGCCAACCTCAAGGAGTTCCTCGGGGTACAGCGCTTTGACTACGGCAAGGCGACCGACCAGAACCAGGTGGGTCAGGTCTGTGGTCTGGCGTGGACCGAAGTGGGGGGCGATCTGCTCACCATCGAGACCACCAACATGCCGGGCAAGGGCAAGCTCACCTATACAGGCTCCCTCGGTGACGTGATGCAGGAGTCCATCCAGGCGGCCATGACGGTGGTGCGGGCCCGTGCCGAGAAGCTGCGCATCAATGCGGACTTCTACGAGAAGCGCGACATCCACGTGCACGTACCGGAAGGGGCCACCCCCAAAGATGGTCCGAGCGCCGGTATCGCCATGTGTACCGCCCTGGTCTCCAGCTTGACCGGTAATCCGGTTCGTGCTGATGTGGCCATGACGGGGGAAATCACCTTGCGCGGCGAAGTGCTGCCCATCGGCGGTCTCAAAGAGAAGCTGCTGGCGGCTCATCGTGGTGGCATCAAGCGTGTGCTGATCCCGAAAGAGAACGAGCGGGACCTCGAGGAGATCCCGGACAACGTCAAACAAGACCTTGAAATTCATCCGGTTCGCTGGATTGATGAGGTGCTGGAACTGGCGTTGCAGGACAATCCGCAAGGGTTTGAGCGCGTTTCTGTCGTATAAATGTTGATGCGCCGCAAATTTGGCGCATTCGGGCGGTGGTTAAGGCTTGCATGCTCCGGATAACGGAAGTAGCCTTGACCACCGATCGGGAACTCATGATGAGTCGCAAGGCGTGATGTGGCGCGGGTTTGCGCCAGATTGTCACTTGCAACTGATCAGGAGGCTTGCTATAAAACCTCCACTTGTTGTGGCCAGGGAAATCGGCGCCGCAGCGATGTTCGATAAAAGGGGAATATAAGAGTGAATAAATCTCAACTGATTGACAAGATTGCAGACGGTGCTGATATCTCCAAAGCCGCTGCTGGCCGTGCGCTGGATGCTTTCATTGACGCCGTCGGTGAAGCTCTGAAAGAGGGTGACCAGGTTGCTCTGGTTGGTTTCGGTACTTTCGCCGTGCGCGAACGTGCTGCCCGTTCTGGCCGTAACCCGCAAACTGGCGCGACCATCGAAATCGCCGCTGGTAAAGTTCCTGCCTTCAAAGCTGGTAAGGCCCTGAAAGACGCGGTCAACTAAGCCGGGCGCTGATTCTACATCGGCTACCGTCCTTGGTCATAGACCAGACAAGTGAGAGGGCTCTCCCTCATACTGATTGACCAAGGCGCATCGCAATCGGTGCGCCTTTTCATTATTTACGCCCATCGAGTTCGGGAGCATAAGTACAAACATGATGTTGGATAAACTACGCGAAGGGGCGCAGGGCAAGGTGGCCAAGGTTATCTTGGGCCTGATCATCCTCTCCTTTGCCTTGGCCGGTGTAGGTAGCTATCTGAACGGTCCGGCCCGTACCGCCCCCGCCACCGTCAACGGCACGGATATCACTGCCGCGGCACTGGAAAATGCCTACCGCAACGAGCGCGCCCGCATGGAGTCCCAAATGGGGGAGTCCTTCAATCAGCTGGCCGCCAATCCCGATTACATGAAACAGTTCCGTCGCGGCGTACTGGACCGTCTGATCGATCAGGCCCTGTTTGACAGCAAGGCCCGTGAACTGGGTCTGCGGGTCAGCGATGAGCAGATCAAGCAGGCCATCGTCGCCATGCCCGAGTTTGCCGAAGAGGGCAAGTTCAACAACGATCGCTACCTGCAGCTGATCCGCCGTGCCGGCATGACCCCCGAGATGTTCCGTGACTCCCTGCGCCAGGACATGGTGCGTCAGCAACTGATGGGCGCCCTGCTGGGCACCGAATTTGCGCTCAAGGGTGAAGCCGAGCAACTGGACAAGCTCTACAACCAGACTCGCGATCTGCGTCTGGTGCGCCTGGCCGCCTCCGCCTATCTGGGTGACGTGAAAGTCTCCGATGAAGAGGTGGAGCAATACTACAAGGCCAACAGCAACCGCTTCATGAACGACGAGCAGGTCAAGGTCGACTATCTGCTGCTGGACGCCGCCACCCTTGGCAAAGACGTCAAGGTGAGCGAGCAGGATGCCCAGGACTACTACGATCAGCACCA
Source organism: Aeromonas sp. FDAARGOS 1403 (assembly GCF_019047325.1). Classification (NCBI taxonomy): domain Bacteria; kingdom Pseudomonadati; phylum Pseudomonadota; class Gammaproteobacteria; order Aeromonadales; family Aeromonadaceae; genus Aeromonas; species Aeromonas sp. FDAARGOS 1403. The sequence goes on from NZ_CP077249.1 coordinate 3,079,673, forward strand.
GGATCTGTTCCAGCGTGCCGAGCGTCGCCACGTGGCTCACATCCTGATCCCGTTTGGCAAGGACGAGAAAGCCGCCGAGCAGAAGGCTGAAGCCGTACTGGCCAAAGCCAAGGCGGGTGACGACTTCGCCGCCCTGGCCAAGGCCGACTCCTCCGATACCTTCTCCGCCAAGAAGGGTGGCGAGCTGGACTGGTTCGAGAAAGGGGTGATGGATCCGGCCTTCGAGAAGGCGGCCTTTGCCCTGACCAAGGCAGGCGATCTCTCCGCCGTCGTCAAGAGCCCGTTCGGCTTCCACGTCATCAAGCTGCTGGGGGTTGAACCGGCCCAGACCAAGCCGTTTGCCGACGTGAAGGCAGAGACCATCAGCCGTCTGCAGAGCGACAAGGCCAAGGAGCTGTTCTTTGCCGAGCAGCAGAAGATGGCCGACAGCAGCTTCGAGAACCCGGACTCGCTGGACTTGACCGCCGAGACCATGGGCCTCAAGGTGCAGTCCACCGGTTACTTCAGCCAGGCTGATGCCCCGGCACCGCTGAACGATCCCAAGGCGCTCTCTGCGGCCTTCTCCGAGCAGCTGCGCGATGACAACACCAACTCCGACGTGATCGAACTGGCTGACGGCAAGGCGCTGGTGATGCACATCACCGGTCACCAGCCGAAAGCGGCCAAGCCGCTGGCGGAGGTGAAAGAGCAGGTGATTGCCGCCATCAAGCACGACAAGGCCAGTGAAGTGGCCCGTGGCAAGGCACAGGGTCTGCTGGACAAGCTCAAGGCCGGTGAGAACATCCAGCCTGAGCTGACTGCACTGGGTCTGAAGGTGGAGAGCCACGATGGCGTAGCCCGTTTCGCCCAGGATCTGGATCAGAATCTGGTGGCACAGGCCTTCCGCATGCCTCATCCGGTCGATGGCAAGCCGAGCGTCGAGCTGGTGACCGAAGCCAATGGCGACCGCGTGGTGGTGGCCCTGGACAAGGTGACCGTCGCCAAGGAGCCGTCCGGCATGGCCAAGCTGCTGCAAGGCCAGCTGGGTCAGGGCAAGGCTCAGGTGAGCTACAAGTCTCTCATCGACGAGCTGCGCAAGTCTGCCAAGATCGAGTACTTCACCGACGTGGAAGCCACGGTCGAATAAGTCGAACCGATCCCAGTCGATATGAGAACGGCCCCTTGATGGGGCCGTTTTTTTATCTGCACGCGGCAGAGGGGGCGGGATGTGCTGCCCCTTCTGACCGAAATAAGCTGCCTGGCCGAAGATAAGCTGCGGGAGCCAAACCCTTGGCTCTTCTGGTCTGCATCCCAAGAGGGAGTCTTGCCAACAGGCATAAAAAAACCGGCACTCAGGTGCCGGTTTTCATTGACGGGATATGCGGGCAGGAGGGCGTTACACCACGCCCTGAGTGCGCAGGTAATCCTCGTAGGTGCCGCCGAAGTCGCGGATGCCGTTCTCGGTCAGCTCCAGGATTCGGGTCGCCAGGGAGGAGACAAACTCACGGTCGTGGGAGACGAAGATCAGGGTGCCCTTGTACATCTCCAGCGCCAGGTTCAAGGATTCGATGGATTCCATGTCCAGGTGGTTGGTCGGTTCATCCATGATCAGGATGTTGGGGCGCTGCATCATCAGCTTGCCGAACAGCATGCGGCCCTGTTCACCACCGGAGAGCACCTTGACCGGCTTCTTGATGTCGTCCTGGGAGAACAGCAGACGGCCCAGCACGGAGCGTACGGCCTGCTCGTCTTCGTTCTCCTGTTTCCACTGGGCCATCCAGTCGAACACATTGAGGTCGGTGTCGAAGTCCTCGGCGTGATCCTGGGCGTAGTAGCCGATCTGGGCGTTTTCGGACCACTTGATGGTGCCGGTATCCGGTGCCAGTGCCCCAACGAGGGTCTTGATCAGGGTGGATTTACCGATACCGTTGGTACCCAGAATGGCGACCTTCTCGCCCACTTCCAGCATCATGTTGAGCCCCTTGAACAGGGGGCCGTCGCCATAACCCTTGGAAACGCCTTCGATCTCCAGGATGTTGCGGTAGAGCTTCTTCTCCTGCTCGAAGCGGATGAAGGGGTTCTGGCGGCTGGAGACCTTCACTTCCTCAATCTTGATCTTGTCGATCTGCTTGAGGCGAGAGGTGGCCTGGCTGGACTTGGAGGCGTTGGCGCTGAAACGCGACACGAAGGATTGCAGATCGGCGATCTGGGCCTTCTTCTTAGCGTTGTCGGCCAGCAGCCGCTCACGGGCCTGGGTAGCGGCGGTCATGTACTCGTCGTAGTTGCCCGGGTAGACGCGCAGCTCGCCGTAGTCCAGATCCGCCATGTGGGTGCAGACGGAGTTCAGGAAGTGACGGTCGTGAGAGATGATGATCATGGTGCTCTCGCGATCGTTGAGCACCTGTTCCAGCCAGCGAATGGTGTTGATGTCCAGGTTGTTGGTCGGTTCGTCCAGCAGCAGGATGTCGGGGTTGGAGAACAGCGCCTGTGCCAGCAGCACCCGCAGTTTCCAGCCCGGTGCCACTTCGCTCATCGGGCCGTTGTGCTGCTCGATGGGAATGCCGGCACCCAGCAACAGCTCGCCTGCGCGCGCTTCGGCGGTATAGCCGTCATACTCGGCGACCAGGCCTTCCAGCTCGGCAGCCTTCATATAGTCATCGTCGGTCGCTTCCAGATTGGCGTAGATGGCGTCGCGCTCGGCGATGGCGGCCCACAGCTCGGTGTGACCCATCATGACCACGTCCAGTACGCGCATCTCTTCGTAGGCGAACTGATCCTGACGCAGCTTACCGATCCGCTCGTTGACGTCCAGGCTCACATTGCCGCCAGTGGGCTCCAGATCGCCGCCGAGGATCTTCATGAAGGTGGACTTGCCACAGCCGTTGGCGCCGATAAGGCCGTAGCGGTTGCCGCCGCCAAACTTGACGCTGATGTTCTCAAACAGCGGCTTGGCGCCGAACTGCATGGTGATGTTGTTGCTTGAAAGCACTGGAATGTCCCGGTTGATCTGTCAAATGGCGCGCATTATGGCACAGATCCCCCGAAAGTTTTAGCAAGAACTGTGATCCGGGTCTATTGCAGGGGGGATTTGGATGGTGGTGCTGGGCACTCGCGCACCCTGGCGGCCATGGCCGCATCGATCGGACTGCAACGGGCGCTAACCGTAGCTTGTCGGCATGAAAAAAGCCGGCCCTGAGGCCGGCTTGCACCTGTTAATGGAAGGCTCAGTGGGAGCTGGCGCTGGCGGCGCCAAGCCCGGTCTGGGAGCGGACGAACTGCGGGAAGAACTTGGCGTGCTCGTCGGCGGCATTTTGTGACTTGTCGGTCACCGAGAAGAACCAGATCCCGACAAACGCCAGCCCCATTGAGAAGAGGGCGGGGTACTCGTAGGGGAAGATGGCCTGGGCGTGACCCAGCACCTTCACCCACACGGTCGGGCCCAGGATCATCAGGCTGACTGCACTCACCAGCCCCAGCCAGCCGCCATAGACGGCGCCGCGGGTGGTCAGGCGTGACCAGAACATGGAGAGGAACAGCACCGGGAAGTTGCAGCTGGCGGCGATGGAGAAGGCCAGTCCCACCATGAAGGCGATGTTCTGCTTCTCGAACAGGATGCCCAGCCCGATGGCCACCACACCCAGCACTATGGTGGTGAGCTTGGAGACGCGCAGCTCGTCGGCTTCGTTGGCCTTGCCCTTCTTGATGACGCTGGCATAGAGGTCGTGGGAGACCGCAGAGGCACCGGCCAGGGTCAGCCCGGCCACCACCGCCAGTATGGTGGCAAACGCCACGGCGGAGATGAAGCCTAGGAACAGGCTGCCACCTACCGCATCGGCCAGGTGAATGGCGGCCATGTTGGTGCCGCCCAGCAGGGCGCCGGTGGCATCCTTGAAGTCCGGGTTGGTGCTGACCAGCAGGATGGCGCCAAAGCCGATGATGAAGGTGAGGATATAGAAGTAGCCGATGAAGCCGGTGGCATAGAACACCGACTTGCGGGCCTCTTTGGCGTCACTCACGGTGAAGAAGCGCATCAGGATGTGGGGCAGGCCGGCGGTGCCGAACATCAGGGCGAGACCCAGCGAGATGGCGGAGATGGGATCGGCGACCAGGCCGCCTGGGCTCATGATGGCGATGCCCTTCTCGTGCACCTTGACCGCTTCACTGAACAGGGTGCCGATGTCGAAGTTGACCGACTTCATCACCATGATGGCCATGAAGCTGGCACCGGAGAGCAGCATCACCGCCTTGATGATCTGCACCCAGGTGGTGGCCAGCATGCCGCCGAACAGCACGTAGAGCACCATCAGGATGCCGACCAGCACCACGGCCACATGGTATTGCAGGCCGAACAGCAACTCGATGAGTTTGCCGGCACCGACCATCTGGGCGATCAGGTAGAGGGCGACCACCACCAGCGAGCCGCTGGCGGAGAGAGTGCGTACCTCGGTCTGCTTGAGGCGATAGGAGGCCACGTCGGCAAAGGTGTACTTGCCGAGGTTGCGCAGCCGTTCGGCGATCAGGAACAGGATGATGGGCCAGCCCACCAGAAAGCCGATGGAGTAGATGAGACCGTCGTAGCCGGAGGTGTAGACCAGCGCCGAGATGCCGAGGAAGGAGGCGGCAGACATGTAGTCACCGGCAATGGCCAAACCGTTCTGGAAGCCGGTGATGCGCCCGCCGGCGGCGTAGTAGTCGGCGGCCGAGCGGTTGTGCTTGGAGGCCCAGTAGGTGATGAACAGGGTCGCCGCCACGAAGACCACGAACATGATGATGGCCGGGATGTTGAGGGGCTGGCGATGCACTTCGCCGGTCAGCGCATCGGCTGCCAGCAGGGGGAACGATGCCAGCAGGGCCGGCAGCAGCAGAAACTTGCCTTTCATGATTTCACTCCCTTGAGGATCTTCTGGTTCAGTTCGTCAAACTCGCCGTTGGCCCGAAACACGTAGACACCGGTCAGCACGAAGGCGGACAGAATGAGACCTATTCCGACCGGGATGCCGCGGGTGACGGAAGATCCTTCGCTCAAGGGGGTGCCAAGCCAGCCGGGGGCAAAGGCGATGAGCAGGATGAACGCCAGGTAGAGCCCCAGCATCAGGATGGAGAGGGACCAGGCAAAGCGCTGGCGCTTGGCGACCAGCGCCTGGAAGTTGGGATCTTGCTGGATCCGAAGATACGGTTGCTGTTCCATTGCAGTGCTCCATGACGTTGAGTGTCAGCGGTGGATGAGGGAGTTCCCTACCGGGCAGCCTAAGCTGCCCATGTAACCAAAATGTGAATCAAATGTTATTTGTGGACAATTAGACTTTGGGATAAGCCAGTGGCCCGCCCTGATGCAAGCGCAGGAAGATGAGGCCCGCGGTGATGGCGTCGCTGAGGGCGTCGTGGGCGGGCAGGGGGGGAAGCGCCAGATGGCGGCAGATCGCCGCGAGATGAAGATCGATGACGGCCTCAGGATAGCGGCGATAGAGCTGATCGTGGTAAAGCCGGCTCACTTCTATGCCCCGCTGCACCAGGGTCAGCCCCCACAACTTGCGGCAGGCCAGGTTGAGGATGCGCAGATCATAGGCGATGTGATACCCCACCAGTTCACGGGGGCCGATGAAGGCAAGCAGCTGATGCAGCGCGGCTTCCAGCGGCATGCCCTGTTGCAGATCCTGATGGCGAAGACCGTGGATCACCACCGACTCGGCGGTGAGGTTGTCGGGTGGCAACACCCGCAGGGAGAGCGCTTCACCGGTCAGCAGCCGGTTGCCCCGAATGCGCACCGCCCCGATGGCGACGATCTCGGCCCGGTCGGGATCCAGGCTGGTGGTCTCGAAGTCGAGGGCCACCCACTCGTCGGCCGGGGGGGCGGCAAAGAGCGGCGCGAACGCCGAGGCGTGAAAGCGGCGGCCAAGCCAGTGACGACGCAGGCGGCTCAACACGCTATTGTCTCAGACGAAAGTGCAAGGTGAGCCACTGCTGGAATTTCTTCACCTGATGCAGCGCCTGGCGCAGCAGGTCCCGCTCGCCATGGCTGAGATCATTGACCTGCACCCGGCTCTCCCCCTCCTTGAGCTGGCTGCGCAACCTGAGCCGCACGAACAGTCTGAACGCCTCCGCCAGATCGGCGCCAAAGCTGGCGCTGAGCCGCTCTGCCGTCACCAGCGCCTCGATCCGCCCCAGGGTGGAGGTCTCCAGGATGGTAGCTTCCAGCGCCAGCATGCGGATGCCGTGCACCAGCGGGAAGAGGCCGCCACGTTTCAGATCCAGCCCCTCCGGTGCCCGTTCCAGCCGGCCAAACAGGGTGAGGGGGGTGTGAAAGGCGACCGCCGGTCGCACCATCTCCGCCAGCAGATCTCCCCGCTCGGCCAGCTGCTCGCGCAACTTGCGGGCAACGGGGGGAAGGAGGGCGCGATCGCCCGCGATGGGGTGGGCGTCGGCCAGGGTGGCCAGCCAGAGCAGATCCGCTTCACTGGCTTCGACGCAGGCCCGCTCGATCTCCTGCAGCCAGCCGTCGAGGGATTTGACCCAGGCGGGGTTGTTGACCATCACCCGGCCGGGGCAGGGCGGGTAGCCAAGCCTGGCCAGCAGCTCGCTGAAGGTGGCCAGATCGGCCTGCTGGGTTGGCCAGTGCAGGTCGGCGGGCAGGATCAGGGCATTGTCCTGATCGGTTTTGAGGATCTGCTCGCCGCGCCCCTCCGAGCCCAGCATCAGCAGGCAGACCCGCTCCTGCACCTCGGGCGGGATCACCAGCGCGAAGGCCTTGGCGATCAGCTGCTCGTTGATGGTGGCGATGAGCTTCATCAAGAAGGCGGTGTGGATCCCCTGGGCGAACAGGGAGCGGGTCAGCTGCTGCTGTTCACGGGCCACCGCCTCCAGCGCCGGGAGGGTGTCGGCGCGGGCGATGCGCAGGGTCAGCACGTGGGAGTGGGTGGAGAAGAGGCCGAGCACCTGGGTCAGGTGCAGGATCCCCGCTACCTCCTGTCCCTGCCAGACAACCAGCCGCTTGATGCGGTGGCGGGTCATCAGCAGCAGGGCATCGAACAGATAGCTGCCCTGGGCCAGCCCGATCAGCGAGGTGGGGGTCAGCACTGCCAGCGGCGCCGTCAGCGGCAATCCCTTGAGGGTGAGGGCGTGCAGCAGGGTCTTGCGGGTCGCCAGGCTCAGGCTGCCGTCCGTGGCGGGGTAGAGCAGGCAGTCGGTGCCCCTGGCCACCATGGCCTCGGTGGCGACCAGGAGCGACAGGCGGCTGTCGACGATGAGCGGCGGCTGCAGATGGCCGGGTTCGATGCGGGTCAGGATGAACTCCGCCAGATTCTTCTGACCCAACTGGGCGCGCTGTTCCTGCAGCTGCTGCCGCTGTGCCAGGCTGGCGGTGAAGTAGCGGGCGAAGGTGTCGTTGCCTTCACACAAGGCCAGGAAGGTATCGCGGGGGATCAGCTGGCAGAGCAGATCTTCCAGCGCGTTGAACTGGTGGCGACAGTGGCCGTCGAACTGGGCGCGCACGTCGAACATGTCCCCCTCGCCGTAGTCGCCAAACTGATGGTGGGCGGTCGACTCCTCCACCGCCCCCTTGATGATGAGGTAGAGGCCGGGCGGGGCGTCGCCGGCCTTTAACACCGGCTGGCCGGCGCGAAAGTAGCAGATGGAGAGGGCCTGCCCCAGTTGTTGGCGCTCAGGTTCGCTCAGACACTCAAACGGCGGACGGGCAAAGTTGAACAGGGTGGTCATGGCAATCCTTGGCCGGTGGCGTCAAATCAGTCTGACAAAGCGGCGTGCTGCCGGCCAGCCGACTTTAGTCGCACGGCCAGCCGATCCCATGGGCCGCTGTACCTGATGATAACACTCTGATAACGTTGTGGTATGACCAGTGTGAGCTCAGGAGAGGACAGGGGAAAATGGAAAAACCAAGGGTCAAATGCGAGATCCGGGACGGCATCGCCGAGGTGATGCTGGCGCGGGGCGACAAGCTCAATGCGCTGGACAGGGCCATGTTCAGCGCCATCGACGGGGTACTCGAGCAGCTGCGCCAGCACAAGGGGTTGCGGGCGGTGATCCTGCGCGGGGAGGGGCGGGCCTTTTGCGCCGGGCTGGATGTGAAATCCATGCTCAAGCAGCCGGTGGCGGCGCTCGAGATTTTAAAACGCGAGGCGGACGAAGCCACCAACCTGGCCCAGCGGGTGGCCTATGGCTGGCATCAGCTGCCGGTGCCGGTGATCGCCGTGACCCAGGGGGTCTGCTTTGGCGGCGGGCTGCAGATCGCCCTTGGCGCCGACTTTAGGTTCAGCACCCCCGATTGCCGCTTCTCGGTGATGGAGATCAAGTGGGGCATCATCCCCGACATGAGCGGCAGCGTCACCATGCGCAACCTGATGGGGGTGGATACCGCCATGGAGCTGGCCATGAGCGGGCGCGAGCTGGCGGCGCCGGAGGCCAAGTCTCTCGGGCTGGTGAGCCGGGTCTGCGACGATCCGCTGGCCCAGGCGCGGGAGTTCGCGAGAACTCTCATCACCAAGTCGCCGGACGCGCTGGCGGGGATCAAGCAGCTCTACAACCAGGCCTGGGCCCGCAGCGACGAGGCAATGCTCAAAGAGGAGACCCGGTTGCAAAAGCAGATCCTCGGGCGCCCCAACCAGTGGCGCGCCACCCTCAACAGCCTGTTTCGCTGGCGCCTGCCGTTCGGGCCGCGCCGCAACGCGCTCTGAGAGACAGGAATGAACAAAAGAAATGGCAGCCGAGGCTGCCATTTTTGTTGGGTGAGTCTTAAGCGATCAGGAGATCTTGCGATCCTGATCCGGCTCGAACGAGTGACCGGATTTCTCCTGCTCCAGGTTGTCTTCGGAGCGGTGACCAGACCAGTAGTCGGCGTTCTTGATGCCGAGTTTCTCCGGGTGGAACACCGGATCCAGCCCTTGGGCCTGCTGGGCCTCGTAGTCTTTCAGACAGGTGAAGGCGGTCTTTTGCAGCAGCAGGATGGCGATGATGTTGAGCCAGGCCATCAGGCCGACCCCGATGTCACCCATGCCCCAGGCCAGATCGGCGGTCTTGACGGTGCCGTAGACAGTGGCGGCCATCAGGGCAATCTTCAGCAAGAAGGTGAGCCAGGGGCGATTCATCTTGCGGTTGATGTAGGCGATGTTGGTCTCGGCGATATAGTAGTAGGCAACGATGGTGGTGAACGCGAAGAAGAACAGCGCGATGGCCACGAACATGCTGCCAAAGCCAGGCATCATGCTCTCCATGGCGGTCTGCACATAGCCCGGGCCCGCAGCCACGCCGGCAATGCCGGTATAGAGCGCCGCGCCATCCGGTCCCTGCACGTTGTAGAGGCCGGTGATGAGCAGCATAAAGCCGGTGGCGGAGCAGACGAACAGGGTGTCGATGTAGACGGAGAACGCCTGCACCAGGCCCTGTTTGGCCGGGTGGCTTACCGCGGCGGCGGAGGAGGCGTGCGGACCGGTACCCTGGCCTGCTTCGTTGGAGTAGACCCCGCGTTTGACCCCCCACATGATGGCCAGACCCAGAATGGCACCGAAGCCGGCATCCATCCCGAACGCGCTCTTCCAGATCAGCAGGATCACGCCCGGCAGCGCATGGATGTTGAGGGCGATGATGACGCAGGCGACGATGATGTAGCCCAGCGCCATGAAGGGCACCACGGTACTGGCGAAGCTGGCGATACGCTTGACGCCACCGAAGATGATGAAGCCGAGCAGCAGTGCCAGAGCGGCGGCGGTGACGTTCGGATCGATATCAAACGCGTTTTGCAGGCTGGCGCCGATGGAGTTGGCCTGCACCCCTGGCAGCAGCACGCCGCAGGCAAACACGGTGGCAATGGCGAAGGTCCAGGCGTACCACTTCATGCCAAGCCCTTTCTCGATGTAGAAGGCCGGGCCGCCGCGGTATTCGCCGTTGATCTTCTCCTTGTAGACCTGACCCAGGGTGGACTCCACGAAGGCGGAGCTGGCGCCGAGGAAGGCTACCATCCACATCCAGAACAGGGCGCCCGGGCCACCGAAGGTGATGGCGGTGGCGACCCCGGCGATGTTGCCGGTACCGACGCGACCGGCCAGGGTCATGGCCAGCGCCTGGAAGGAGGAGACCCCCGCATCCGTGCTCTTGCCATCAAACATCAAGCGGATCATCTCCTTGATGTGACGCAGTTGCAAAAAGCGGCTGCGCAGGGAGAAGTAGAGGCCTACCCCCAGACACAGGTAGATGAGCGCAGGGCTCCAAATCACACCATTGATGGCATTGACGATCTCATTCATGTACAACAACTCCTTTGTTGTGCTGTCTTGTTGGCGGGGTCTCTGCCCCGCTCCCTTAAATTTCAGGTGACCCTGGAGTCACTCGTTATGATTGGGGACCGGTCGGTGGCGGAAGTTTCCACTGGCCAGTCCGCGGGTTTTAACATATCGATTTGTGCAAGGGCTTCCTAGCGAAATATGTTGTCACCTTGTTAATTTGTGAATTGACATTAACAAATCGTGATGTGGTTGGACAAAATGCGGTGTCAACCCGGTATCATCTCCTCTTTCATCGGCATGCCCGTGGGGGAGAAGCAGAGCAAAATCGAGGCCAAGGATGCAAACAGAGAGAGAGACGGCGGTGATCCGCCCGGCCTGCGCCGGGGATGTGGCCGCCATGGCCGACTTGTTTGGCCAGCTGGGCTACCCGGTCAGCCCACAGGAGCTGGAGGAGCGCTGGCTGACGCCGGATCCGGCCCGCGAGGTGCTGGTGGCCTGCCTGGATGAGGGGATCGCAGGCGTCTTGGTGTGGCACTGCCTGAACCCGCTACACGTTGCACCAGAGTGGGGCCTGATCTCGGCGCTGGTTGTCGATGAGGGTGCAAGGGGAAGCGGAGTGGGGGCCGCCCTGCTGGCCGTGGCAGAGAGCCATGCACAGGCGCGGGGGTGCAGCCAGCTGGAGCTCTCCAGCAGCCTCAAGCGGGAAGGGGCCCATCGCTTCTATCTGGCGCAGGGGTATGTCGAGCGTCCGAAACGGTTTGTGAAAACAGTCTGATCAGCAAGAGGAGTCTGCGTGTTCTGGTCTCGCTTACGAAGTGTGTTTGGTGGTGCGTCCCGGCAAGATGAGCAGGGGCCGGATGCCCTGGAGTGGCAGCAGGCCCTGGCCGCGGTGCCCATTTTGCAGGGCTTTTCCCGGGAGGAGGAGGAGACCCTGATCGGGTTGGCGCAGCAACTGCTGGCCCGCAAGACCCTCACCCAGATCGGGGTGACGCTTACCCCCCGTCAGCAGGCGGTGCTGGCCCTGCAGGCGGCGCTGCCCATTCTGCATCTGGGGCTCGACTGGTATCGGGGCTTTCACGAAATCATCCTGATCCCCGAGCCTGTGGTGCGCCGCCAGCAGGTACAGGACGAGTTCGGGCTGGTGAGCGAGGTGGAAGAGGAGAACGCCGGCGAATCCTGGCCCCAGGGGCCGCTGGTACTGGCCTGGAGCGAGCTGCAGCAGGACGGTGACTGGGACGGCTTCAATCTGGTGATCCACGAGCTGACCCACAAGCTCGACATGCTGGGAGGGGAGGCCGACGGGGCGCCGCCGCTGCCGGCAGGCATGGATCCGCGCCAGTGGACGAGTGCGCTGCAGGCAGCATTCGATGCCATGCAGGCGCAACTGGATCGCCATGAGCCTACCGCCATCGACCCTTACGCCGCCTCGCACCCGGCCGAGTTTTTTGCGGTGTGCAGCGAGAGCTTTTTTACCGATCCGCTGCGCCTGCGCGACACCTATCCGGCGGTGTACCAGCAGTTCACCCGCTTCTTCGGCCAGCAGCCGGCGACGCGTTTTCCGGCGACCCGACTGCTGGCGGGTGAGCCCGAGTATCACGGCTAGTCGGGTGAACCTGGCAAATCGCGCCCAACAAAAAGGCACCCCGCGGGGTGCCTTTTTCGTGACAGCTGTGTCGGCCGGGTGCTTAGGCAGCGGCTTTGAGCTGAACGGCGGCGGCTTTCTTGTGATCGCCGATCGGCAGCACGGTGCGGCCGAACTGCTCGTTCAGCACGGTGGCCATGGCCAGATAGATGGCGCTGGCGCCGCAGATGATGCCTTCGAAACCGGCGATGGTGCCGATCAGGGTGCTGCCGGTGAAGTCACGGGCGGCCAGCAGGAAGAACAGCACGGTCAGGGAGGCGAACACGAACTGCTTCACGCGCGGGTAGTTGACGGTCCCGATCAGCATGAACAGGGTGAACATGCCCCACATCAGCAGGTACCAGCCCATGTAGGCGTGCGGAGTGGCTTCGGCCAGACCCATGGTCGGCATCACCAGCAGGAACACCAGGCTCCACCAGAAGGTGCCGTAGGAGATGAAGGCAGTCACACCGAAGGTGTTGCCGCGCTTGTACTCCATGATACCGGCGATGATCTGGGCCAGACCGCCATAGCACAGGCCCATGGCCAGGATCATGGCGCTGATGGGGAAGAAACCTGCGTTATGGATGTTCAGCAGAATGGTGGTCATACCGAAACCCATCAGACCCAGAGGGGCAGGGTTGGCCAATTTTTCGCTCACGTGGCGTTCTCCAAAAATAGAGGTGGGGGTTGATAAAAGACGCGCGATTTTAGGCAGGCTATTGGCCTCGGGCAAGAGGCGGAAGGGACGAAACAGTAAAAAAATAACGGAATTTTTTACCCGGCTGACCATTCGTGCGATCCAGGTAGACGGCTGGTGAATGAATGGTGCGGACAAGGTTGATAAATTGTATTGAGCAGAACGTTTCTGAAAGTTTCATACAGTTCGAGACGATGGTTGAGCCGCGCTGTCTACCATATTTTCATCGCCAAACCTGAGCACACCTGAGGCCAAAAAATATGCTCATATGCCATCAGACAAGAGGCGTCAATGACCGGTTCAATACAAACGACCTGACTGCCTGTCCGCGGCTTCGGCATGGTTGAGCAAGGGGCATTGCGCCGGGCGAGTGAGCTGACGAGGTGGATATCTGAAACAAGGGGTCAGGATGGGGGTGATAAAGTGTTGAACGCGAGCTTGGGTTCTGCAGTTGGCCTTATGCAGTGACGCAGATTGTTGCTGGATAGCCGAGAGGGCTGGCCGGATGAAGGGGGAAAGAAGGAACGCGGGCATGTGCTCGGCAACAGCCCTCGAAAGAAGGGCTCAATCCCAAAGAAGAGGGGGGGAATAGCATCCCCCTCATCCTGCTGATGTCACCGGCTCAATCGTCCAGGGTCAGTACCACCTTGGCCTCCTTGTCGGCCTCCCTGACCTGGCTGTCCAGCACAAACAGCCGCTCCGGCGCGATCCCCTGGCGGTCCACCAGAAACTCCTTGGTGTTCTGGGCACGGCGCATGGCCAGATTGCGCAGGGACTTGGCGGTGATGAGCTGCTGATCCCGCAGCAGGAGCACCGCCTGGGCGCGCAGGGCCGGACTCGCCTCATCGAGCTTCAGCCGATCGGCCAGATCCCCGAGATCTTCGTTGAAGCGCGCCTCATAGGCCTCTGCCAGTGCCGATTGCATGGCGGGGTCCTGCTCCAGCAGATCGAGATCCACCGGGTTGCCGGTGATCTTGGCCAGCACCCGTTCGAGCTTCTGGCGCTGCAGTATGGGGCGCTCCTCGTTGAAGTTGACCTTGCCGCGAATGTTCATGCTGAGCTTGGGTCTGTCCTTGAGGGCTTGTGCCAGCTTGGTCAGCTTCTCCTGCTGAGTGGGAGTGAGATCCGGCTCACCGGGCAGGAAGGGCAGCTCGTCCAGATCCTCGCTGCCACCCGCCAGGGAGGCGAGCAGCGAGAAGGGGGAGGTGACCGCCTTGCGCAGGGTGTTGCCAAGCACGTCCCAGAAGATGTTGCCGAGGCTGAAGTCAGGCTGATCCAGATTGCCCTTCACTTTCAGGTTCATCTGGATGACGCCGTTGGCATCGCTCAGCAGGGCAACCGCCAGCCCCAGCGGCAGATCCTTGGCTTGCTCGCTCTTGACCTTTTCCCCCAGCTGCAGCTTCTTGATGGTGATGTCGTTGTCCCCCTCCAGCCGGTTGCCGTGCAACTGGTAGTTGAGCTTCATGGAGAGCTGGCCCTTGTCGATGGCGTAACCGGCGTAGGTGCTGGAGTAGGGGGTGAAGGTGGTGAGCTCCAGGTTGTTGAAGGTGACGGCCACATCCAGCACCGGCTGCTCGATCAGCAGGTTGGTGCCGCCGCGAATGGTTACCGGGGCATAGCGGTCCACCTTGCCGTTGAAGGCCAGCTCGGAGCGCTGGCCCGGGATGTTGCTGATGTGACGGCTCTGGCCGCTGAGGGAAGCGATGTCCACCACGAATTCCGGGCTCAGGCTGCGATCGGCAAAGCGCAGGTTGCCCTGTTCGGTGCGCACCTGGGCGATGCTGACGCGGGGGGCCGGCCCGCTGCTGGCGGGCTTGGCCGTGGCCGGTTGCGGCAGCAGCAGTTGCTGCACGTTGGTGACCCTGTCCTCGTTGATCTCGATGCGGGCGAAGGGTTTGCGCAGCAGGATGTCGTCGATCTTCATCTGCTGGCTGATGCCGTCGTAGTGCAGGCCGCTCAGTTGCAGTTGCTCAATTTGCAACAGGCGCTGGTTGTCGGCCCGATCCAGTACGTTGAGCCGATCGATGTCGAGCCCGCCGCTCAGCTCCAGCTTGCTCAATGTCCCCTTGGCATCGGTGGCCAGCGCTAGCTTGGTGCGGCTGGCAAGCTGGCCGTCGCGCACACTGATGCGCAGCAGATCTTGCAGGTAGGGCTGGGCCCAGCTGAGCGGCAGACCCTGTTGCTTGATCTCGCCGTTGAGGCTGAAGGGCGCCAGGGCGAGGTCGCCGTCAAAGTCCAGTTTTGCCTGGTTGTTGAGCGCCCCGCTCAAGGTGAGCGGGCTGCTCTGTCCGCTCTGACTGCCCAACGGACCCAGGGCCAGCGTCAGGGCGGAGAGCTCTCGCAGCAGCGGCTTGCCGCTGCTCGATTCGGTCAGCTTGAGCTGGCCCTGTTCGATGCGGGTCTGCTTGAGGCTCCAGCGCCAGGGTTTGGCCGGGGCGGCCGGTTTGGCGGCTTTACTGGTTTTGACCGGCGGCTGGGGGATCAGCAGGGTCGCCAGATCCAGCTGCTGGTTGGCATCGAGTATCGCGCTGACGGCCGGCGCCTGGAGCGTCACCCGGTCGATCTGCAGCGCCTGCTTGTTGCCATCGAGCGCGATGCCGGTCAGCGCCAGCTGCTTGAAGCGGGCAAATTCGCCGCCCTTGCGGCGCTGGAGCTGCCAGTCATTGAGGGTCAGCTTGCCCTTGGAGAGTTGCCAGCCCAGCCCCTGCTTGCCCTCGGCTATCTGGTAGGCCAGCTCGGCGTTGGCCTCGCCCTTGGCCAGCTTGACGTCGAGATAGGGGGCCCAGAGCGGGGCGAAGGGGGTGAGGGCCAGTTTGCCGAGGCTGATCTTACCCTTGCCGGCGCCGCTCATGATGTCGAGCTCGCCGCTCGCCTTGAGTGGGCTCTGCTTATTGAGGGTGGCTCCTAGCACGAAAGGGTTGGCACGGCCCGGAGCGGTGGAAAAGCGTGGCAGTTGCAGGTCGAGCCCGCTCAGGGCCAGGGTGGGCACCCAGCCGGGGCTGCTCTGCTTGCGGCTGTCCTGATAGGTGATGTGACCCTGCTCGGCCGCCAGCCGGTTGACTTGCACCAGCAGGGGGGCGCCGCTGTCGGTGGTCGCGGCGTTACTCGGCGCGAGCAGGCTGGCCAGCGCCTCGGTCAGGTTGAAGCGAACGTCTTGGCCGCGATCCGCCAGTCGCACCAGATTGACCGTCGGCTTGACCAGCAGTGCCTCATCGAGGATCAGGGCGCGCTGGCGCCAGCTTTCCCCTATCAGGGGGGTGAGCTGCAGGCGATCGAAGGCGACGAGGGGCTGCTGCTGGTCATCAAACAGGGTGGTGGGGCCGATGGCGAGGGAGGGGTGGCGCAGGCCGACGTCAATCTCCCCCAGGGTCAGGTGCAGACCGTAGTGTTTGGCCAGCCAGGCCGGCAGGTGGCGCTGGGTGAGGGCGGGGGCTTGCCATAACAGAATGAGCAGAGAACAGAGCAGGGCGGCGCAGAAGTAGAGAGCGTAGCGCAGCAGGCGGGCACGCAGGGGCTTGGGCATGAGGGTCTCCAATTGATGCGCATAGGGTAACAAACTTTCAGGTCATTATCATGGTGCCACTTGATTCTGTACGCCGTACCTTGTCCAGAGGCTTGCCAGTTTTCCGCTCTTTTCCAGCGCATCCAGCCACAGCTCCAGCTGCTGCACCGAGACCCTGCCATCCGGGCTGAGCAGGGCTCGCAGCGCGTATTGCTGATCCCATTTGTCCGATCGCAGCAGTCGTGCGGCCTGTTCCGGCTGTTTTTTCTCGAACTGGTTGAGGTAGGAGAGGTTGATGATGGCCACCTCGCCGCGCCCCTTGAACAGCCCCTGCAGGGCGCTGACGTTGTCCTTGACCAGGGTGATGTTGAAGCGTCGCTTCATGTTGCCCGGTGTCGCGTCGAAATCGGCGATGCCGTAGTGATAGCCGCTGACCCCGATCAGCTGGCGTCGCTCCAGATGATCAAAGAAGGATTGATCCCGCTCCGGCGCCTTGAGCGCAACATAGATCTCCCCACCCAGCAGCAGCGGACGGGTCATCAGCACCTCATCGGCATGCCAGTCCCAATGGATGTCTTCAAACAGGATCAGGGAGAAACGACCGAGGGCCAGCGCCTGGTAGCGGTGAGTGGCGGAGGTGGGCACGAAGACGAAACGCACGTCCCGCTGGATGTCGTTGAGCTGGGCGATAAGATCCAGGGTCAGCCCGTGATAGCCGTCGTTCGCATCCTTGATCACAAAAGGGGCATAGGGGTAGCCGCCGACCCGGATCACAGGGTGGCCCCATGCCCCGCAGCAGAGCAGCAACAACAACCAGCACCAGCGTTTCATCGGGGCTCCCGGGAGGGGGTAAATAACCCCAGATTCGGTTAATCTGCGCCAGTTTTCAAGCCGTTAAGGGAATTTACGCAGCGCTGCTCGGCCGCCTCCAGCTCGGCCATCACCATCTGGATATCCTCCAGCTGCTGGCGCAGGGAGTGGCGCTTGGTTTCGATGAGCTGGATCATGGAGTTGAGCTGGGTCTTGCTGGAGCGGTCGGTGTCATACATGTCGAACAGCTCGCGGATCTCCGCCAGGCTGAAGCCGAGGCGTTTGCCGCGCAGGGTCAGCTTGAGGCGGATCTTGTCCTTGTGGCTGTAGATGCGGGTCTGCCCCTCCCGGGTCGGGGTGATGAGCCCCTCGTCCTCGTAGTAGCGGATGGTGCGCGGGGTGATGTCAAACTCGTGAGCCAGCTCGGAGATGCTGTAGGTCACCTCCTTGCCGGCGAGTCCGTGGGCGAGGGTGTTGGGCATGGCGGGGCTCCTTAGTGTGGGGATGAGTGCGGGGATGGTTGGCACAGCCGCGTGCGCAGCCGCTCGGCGTTGGCGTGCAGGGCCCGGCCGACCCGAGAACCGTTGGGGCGGCCGAGCTGCTCGCTCACCCACTGGCCGGTGGCCGCCAGTTTGTCGAGATCGACACCTGTGCTCATGCCAAGGCCGTGCAGCAGGTAGACCACCTCTTCAGATGCCACATTACCGGAGGCGCCCGGGGCATAGGGGCAGCCGCCGAGCCCGGCCACCGAGCTGTCGATGGTGCGAATGCCGCGCTCCAGCGCCGGCAGCAGGTTGGCCAGCCCCTGGCCATAGGTGTCGTGAAAATGGACCGCCAGCCGGCCGGCCGGGATCTCGTGCAGCACCGCATCCAGCATGGGGGCCACCGTGCCCGGGGTGCCGACGCCTATGGTGTCGCCGAGGGATATCTCGTGGCAGCCCAGATCCAGCAGTCGCTCAGCCATGGCGGCGACCCGCTTGGGCCGGGTCGGGCCGTCGAACGGGCAGGCGATGACGGTGGAGAGGTAGCCGCGCACCTTGATGCCGAGGCGGCGTGCCTCCTGCACCAGGGGGGCGAAGCGCACCAGCGACTCCTCCACGCTGATGCCGATGTTGGCCCGGGTAAAGCCGTCCGAGCAGGCGGTGAAGAGGCCTATCTCGTCGGCGCGGGCGGCGATGGCGGCCTGCAGCCCCTGCAGATTGGGTACCAGGGCGCCGTAACGGGTTGCAACCTTGCGCGGCAGGGCGTCGAACAGTGCGGCGGAATCCGCCATCTGCGGCACCTTTTTGGGGGAGACGAAGGCGCCCACCTCGATGCGCTGCAGCCCGCTCTCGGCCAGCCGGGCGATGAGCTCCAGCCGCTGCACCAGCGAGAGGGTCGCAGTTTCATTTTGCAGGCCGTCCCGCGGCCCCATCTCCACCAGGCTGACCTTGTCGTCCCGGTTCTCCTGTGCTCGGTTCATGAGCGTATCTCCTGCTCGGTCTGCTCTTCGGCAAAGCGCACCAGCACGGCGCCCTGACTCACCTGTTCGCCCTGGCGGCACTGCAGCGCTTCGATCACCCCATCCCGGTCGGCCTTGAGGACGTGCTCCATCTTCATCGCCTCCAGCACCAGCAGGGGTTGCCCCTTGCTGACCGGCTGGCCGGCCTCGACCTGCAGCGCCACCACTATGCCGTGCATGGGGGCCAGGATGCCGGCGCCGCCGCCCATCTCGTGATCATGGTGCAGCTGATGATGCTGATCATCGGCCGAGAAGCGGATGCGTCTGCCCGCCAGTTGCAGCAGATAGTCGCCCTCGCCGAGGGACTGCAGCGGGTAGCGCAGCCAGTTGCAGTCCTGCTGCAGGCGAATATGATCCGGCCCGAGCTCGAACGGGATCTGTTCACCCTGCCAGAGCAGGGCGCCGGCTCGCTCGGTGAGGGTCAGCACGCGGGCCTCCTCGTCGATGCGCACCGCTGCGCTGAAGCTGCGGCTGGGGCCGAGCCGAAAGCCTGTTGCCTGCTGCCAGGGGGAGGCATCGCGCTGGCGAGTGGCGAGCCAGAGGACAGCGAGTGGCCAGGCGAGCGCCGGAACGGGCAGGGCGTCGGTGGGAATGGGCCACTGGGTGTGGTGGCCCATGGCCAATACCTCTGGCTCTTCGCACAGGCGCAGCAGCAGCGGACCGTTGTGCACCAGGGGGCCGAGTTCCAGCGCCGCCAGCGCGTCGGCCAGGCTGGCAAAGGCCTCGCTGCGGCTCGGTGCATGGGCGATCAGCTTGGCGATCATGGGGTCGTAATAGGGGCTCACCGCATCGCCGGCGCCGACCCCGGTATCGATGCGCACCCCCTTGGGCCAGCTGAGCCACTGGATGGGGCCGCTGGCGGGCAGAAAACCGGCGGCCACGTCCTCGGCGTAGAGGCGCGCCTCCACCGCGTGGCCGCGCAGCACCACCTCCTCCTGGGTGAGCGGCAGCGGCTTGCCTTCGGCCACTGCCAGCTGCCAGGCCACCAGATCCTGGCCGGTGACGGCCTCGGTGACCGGGTGCTCCACCTGCAGCCGGGTGTTCATCTCCATGAAGAAGAACTCCTCCCCGCACAGCAGAAATTCGATGGTGCCAGCCCCTCGATACTTGATGGCCCGAGCGGCGGCGACGGCCGCCTCGCCCATGGCACGACGCAGCGCCGGAGGGATGTCGGGGGCGGGGGCCTCCTCGATCACCTTCTGGTGGCGGCGCTGCAACGAGCAGTCCCGATCCCCCAGATAGATGGCGTTGCCGAGGGTATCGGCAAACACCTGCACCTCCACGTGGCGGGCGCAGGCGAGATAACGCTCCAGCAGCACATGGTCGTCACCGAAGGCAGAACTTGCCTCCCGCTTGACCGCCGCCAGGGCCGCGTCAAAGTCGGCCAGCTGATCGACCCGGCGCATCCCCTTGCCACCGCCGCCACTGGCCGCCTTGATAAGGAGCGGAAAGCCCACCAGGCTCGCCTGATCGCGCAAAAACTCCGGGTGCTGATCCGCGCCGTGATAACCGGGCAGCACCGGCACGCCGGCGGCCTGCATCAGCGCCTTGGCGCCGGACTTGTCGCCCATGGCGAGAATGGCGGCGCCGCTTGGGCCGATGAAGCGCAAGCCCCGCTGCTCGCAGGCGGCGGCAAAGTCGCTGTTCTCGGAGAGAAAACCGTAGCCCGGGTGGATGGCGTCGGCGTTCGCCTCTTTGGCAATCTTCAGCACCTTGCCGGTATCGAGGTAGCTCTCCCGGGCGGGGGCCGGCCCCAGATGCCAGGCTTCGTCGGCTTCGCGCACATGCATGGCGCGGGCGTCGGCGTCCGAGTAGAGGGCGATGGTGTGAATGCCGAGGCGCCGGGCGGTCTTGATGATCCGCACGGCGATTTCGCCACGGTTGGCGATCAGCAGGCGCTTGATGGAGTGGTATTGAGTCATGCTTCGTCCTTGAAACGGGGGCGCCAGCTGGGGGAGCGTTTGTCGAAGAAGGCTTGCATCCCCTCCTGGGCTTCGAGACCGACCCGTACCCGGGCGATGGTCTCGACGGTTTTCTCTTCGTGCAGGCTGGCGCCGTGGCTCTCGAGGGCGGCCAGCAGCCGTTTGGTCTCTTTCATCGCCTCCGGCCCGTTGCGGCACAGACGCAGGGCCTGCGCGCGCCCTTCGGCCAGCAGCTGATCCGGCGGGCAGCGCCGGTGCGCCACGTTGAGCCGGCAGGCGGTGACCGCATCGAACGGTTCGGCGCTGAGCATCAGGGCGCGGGCCTGGCGCATTCCCATGGCGCGCACCACGTAGGGGCTGATCACCGCGGGCACCAGCCCGAGGCTCACCTCGGAGAGGCAGAAGCGGGCGTCATCGGCGGCCAGCACCAGATCGCAGGCGCAGATAAGGCCGAGCGCCCCGCCATAGGCGGCCCCCTGCACCAGCGCCACCGTGGGGAAGGGGAGCTCGTCCAGGGTTTGCATCAACCGGGCCAGTACCCGGGCGTCTTCCCGGTTGTGCTCGAAATCGGCATGGGCCTGGTTGCGCATCCAGTTGAGATCGGCGCCGGCGCAAAAATGCTTGCCTTCGGCCCGCAGCAGCAAGGCGTGGGGGCGGTCGGCGAGGGCCTGGCCGTGGGTGTGGGCCAGCTCGTCGAGGCAGTCGAGCAGCCCCAGCATGAGGTCGGCGTCAAAGGCGTTGTGGCGGGCCGGGCGCGACAGCACCAGCTCGGCCAGCGGGCCGTGTCGCTCCAGCCGAAAACCGGACTGGGTGTCGTGACTGAATGGATCGGACATGTGAACTCCTTACATCCGGAAGATGCCGTACTGTTCCGGGCCTGTCTCGGCCCCCTGACAGGCCGCCAGCGCCAACGCCAGCACGGTGCGGCTCTGGGTCGGGTCGATGACGCCGTCATCCCACAACCGAGCGCTGGCGTAATAGGGGTGGCCCTGACGCTCGTACTGCTCGATCACCGGGGCGCGGATGGCGGCCGCCTCCTGCTCGCTCAACGGCTTGCCCTCGGCGGCCAGCTTGTCCCGGCGCACCTGCACCAGCACCCCGGCCGCCTGCTCGCCGCCCATGACGGAGATGCGGCTGTTGGGCCAGCTGAACAGAAAATCGGGGTCGTAGGCGCGTCCGCACATGCCGTAGTTGCCGGCGCCAAAGCTGCCACCGACGATCAGGGTGATCTTGGGCACCCGGCTGCAGGCCACCGCGGTGACCAGCTTGGCGCCATGCTTGGCGATCCCTTCGCGCTCAGCCGAGCTGCCCACCATAAAGCCGGTGATGTTCTGCAAAAAGAGCAGCGGAATGGCGCGCCGGTTGCAGAGCTGGATGAAGTGGGCTCCCTTCTGGGCGCTGTCGCTGTGCAGCACCCCGTTGTTGGCGAGGATCCCCACCGGCATGCCGCAGATCCGGGCAAAACCGGTCACCAGGGTAGTGCCGAACAGCGCCTTGAATTCGTCAAAGTCCGAGCCATCCACCAGCCGGGCGATCAGCTCCCGCGCGTCATAGGGGCGCTTGAGGCTGGTGCCTACCAGGCCGTAAAGCTCCTCGATGGGGTAGCAGGGGGGCTCATAGCCGGGGTTGGTCTCTACCGGTTCGTTGCCCAGGTGGGTCACCAGGGTGCGGGCGATGGCCAGGGCGTGGGCATCGTCGCGGGCCATGTGATCCGCCACCCCGGAGTGGGCGCAGTGCACTTCGGCCCCGCCCAGCGCCTCGGCGCTGATCTCCTCGCCGGTGGCGGCCTTGACCAGCGGCGGCCCCGCCAGAAAGATGGTGGCCTGCTCCCTGACCATGATGGACTCGTCCGCCATGGCGGGCACGTAGGCGCCGCCGGCGGTGCAGAGCCCCATCACCACCGCCAGCTGGGGGATGTTCTGGGCCGACATGCGGGCCTGGTTGTAGAAGATGCGGCCAAAGTGATCCCGGTCGGGGAACACCTCGTCCTGCATCGGCA
This sequence comes from Aeromonas sp. FDAARGOS 1403, assembly GCF_019047325.1. Lineage (NCBI taxonomy): Bacteria > Pseudomonadati > Pseudomonadota > Gammaproteobacteria > Aeromonadales > Aeromonadaceae > Aeromonas > Aeromonas sp. FDAARGOS 1403. Next base: position 3,101,939 of record NZ_CP077249.1, read on the forward strand.
AGAAGGCGCCGCCGGAATCCACCAGATAGAGGCAGGGGAGGCGCAGTCGCTCGGCGATGGCCTGGGCGCGCAGGTGTTTTTTCACCGTGAGCGGGTAGTAGGTGCCGCCCTTCACGGTGGCATCGTTCACCACCAGCATGCACAGGCGCCCCGAGACCCTGCCGATGCCGGTGAGGATGCTGGCGGCGGGCACCGGTTCGTCATAGACCTGCCAGCCGGCCAGCGCCGACAGTTCGAGAAAGGGGGAGCCCGGGTCCAGCAGCTGGTTGATGCGCTCGCGGGGCAGCAGCTTGCCGCGGGCCTGATGGCGGGCGTTGTTGGCCGCGCCGCCGCCCAAGGCTATCTCCTCCAGGCGGGCATTGAGATCGTCGACCAGGGCCTGCATGGCGACCCGATTGGCCTCGTAGTCGGGACTGGCGGTGTCAAGGCGGGAGTGGAGCCTGCTCATGCGTTATCTCCCATCAGCTCGCGGCCGATGAGCCAGCGGCGGATCTCCGAGGTGCCGGCGCCTATTTCGTAGAGCTTGGCGTCCCGCAGCAGGCGGCCGGTGGGGTATTCGTTGATGTAACCGTTGCCGCCAAGCAGCTGGATGGCATCGAGCGCCATCTGGGTGGCATTTTCGGCGGCAAACAGGATGGCGGCGGCGCAATCCTTGCGGCTGGTGCGGCCCTGATCGCAGGCGCTCGCCACCGAATAGACCAGCGCCCGGCTGCTGGCGAGGCGGGTATACATGTCGGCGAGCTTGCCCTGCACCAGCTGGAACTCGCCGATGGGCTGGCCGAACTGCTTGCGCTCGCGCACATAGGGCAGCACCACGTCCATGCAGGCCTGCATGATGCCAAGGGGGCCAGCCGCCAGCACCACCCGCTCGTAATCGAGCCCGCTCATCAGCACCTTGACCCCGCCGTGCAGGGGGCCCAGCAGGTTCTCCTGCGGCACCCGGCAGTTGTCGAACACCAGCTCGCAGGTGCTGGAGCCGCGCATGCCGAGCTTGTCGAGCTTCTGGGCGGTGGAAAAACCTGGAGTGCCCGCCTCGACGATAAAGGCAGAAATCCCTTTGGGCCCGGCGGCGGGATCCGTCTTGGCATAGATGACGAAGGTGTCGGCATCGGGCCCGTTGGTGATCCACATCTTGTTGCCGTTCAGCACAAAGTGATCCCCCTCGCGCACTGCGGTAAGGCGCATGCTCACCACGTCAGAGCCGGCGCCCGGTTCGCTCATGGCGAGCGCCCCCACATGCTCGCCGCTCACCAGCGGCGGCAGGTAGCGGGCTTTCTGCGCCGGCGTGCCGTGGCGGTGGATCTGGTTGATGCAGAGGTTGGAGTGGGCGCCGTAGGAGAGGCCGACCGAGGCGCTGGCGCGGCTCACCTGCTCCATCACCAGCACGTGGGCCAGATAGCCGAGGTTCACCCCGTCATACTCCTCCGCCACCGTGATGCCGTGCAGCCCCAGCTCACCCATCTGGGGCCAGAGATCGCGGGGGAAGACGTTGCTCTGATCGATGTCGCCGGCCCGCGGCGCGATCACTTTCTGGCAGAAGGCCTCGACCTGCTCGGTCAGGGCGCACAGGGTCTCGTCCATCACTGCATGCATCCTTGCTCTCCTCATATGAAGGGGGTGACAGCCTGGCGGCCGAGCTGAAACAGGGGGCCAAACTGGTCAGTCCATTTGTAATTTAAGTTTACGTTAGCGTAAACGTAAATTGATTGTTAGTCTAAGGTAAATTTGTTGCGCCATGACGGCAAGGGCGATTGCCCGGTCGTGATGGTCCCCCGTCACAGGAGTGCCCATGGCCCGTCCGCAAACGGCCCATGATGTGCCAGCAAGGAGAGAGTACCCATGAACAACCATCAGACCCGGTTCGGTGACGTGCCGCTGCACATCGGCGGGGAAGCGTACCCTTCCGCGAGCGAACAGTGGATCGAGGTGACCGACCCGGCGGATCAGAGCCTGCTGGCGCGAGTGCCAAAGGCCACCTCGGCGGAAATTGAGCTGGCGGTGCGCACCGCTCACGACGCCTATCTGCTGTGGCGGGAGGTGCCGGCCTCCGAGCGGGCCCGGGTGATGTTCAACTACCAGCATCTGTTGAAGACGCATCACGACGAGCTGGCGGCCCTGCTGGCCCAGGAGACCGGCAAGAACCTGGCGGATGCCAAAGGGGATGTGTGGCGCGGCATCGAGGTGGTGGAGCAGGCCTGCGCCATCGCCAGCCAGACCCTGGGGGAAACCATGGGCAACGTGGCCCGCCGGGTCGACGGCCACTCCTGGGTGCAGCCGCTCGGGGTCTGCCTTGGCATCACCCCCTTCAACTTTCCGGCCATGATCCCGCTCTGGATGTTCCCGCTGGCGGTGGCCTGCGGCAACGGCTTCGTGCTCAAGCCCTCCGAGCAGGATCCGCTCACCCCCATGCGCCTGGCCGAGCTGTTTGCCGAGGCGGGTGCCCCCAGAGGCATTCTGTCGGTGGTGCACGGCGGCGCCGAGCAGGTGGATGCGCTGCTGGCCCATCCCGACATCAAGGCGGTCAGCTTCGTCGGCTCGGCCCGGGTCGGCGGCCACGTCTATCGCAGCGCCACTTCCCAGCTCAAGCGGGCCCAGTGTTTTGTCGGTGCCAAGAACCACATGGTGATCATGCCGGATGCCAACAAGGCGCAGGTGCTGAGCAACCTGGTGGGGGCCGGGGTCGGCGCCGCCGGTCAGCGCTGCATGGCCATCAGCGTGGCTGTGTTCGTGGGGAGTGCCCGGGAGTGGATCCCCGAGCTCGCCGCCGAGTTCGCCAAGGTAAAACCCGGCGTCTGGCACGATCCCGAAGCCGCCTACGGCCCCCTCATCAGCCCGGAGGCCAAAGTCAGGGTGGAGGGGCTTATCGAGGCGGGGATCGCCGAGGGGGCCGAGTGCCTGCTGGACGGCCGCTTCTGCGACGTGCCCGGCTACCCGGTGGGCAACTGGGTGGGGCCGACCCTGTTTCGCGGCGTGACCCCCGAGATGCGTATCTACAAGGAGGAGATCTTCGGACCCGTGCTGGCCTGCCTCGAGGTAGAGAGTCTCGATGAGGCGCTCGCCCTCATCAACGACAACCCCTACGGCAACGGCACCTCCATCTTCACCGGCTGCGGCGCCGCCGCCCGCAAGTTCCGTCACGAGGTGGCGGTGGGCCAGGTGGGGATCAACGTGCCCATTCCGGTGCCGCTGCCGTTCTTCTCCTTCACCGGCTGGCGCGGCTCCTTCTACGGGGATCTGCACGCCTACGGCAAGCAGGCGGTGCGTTTTTACACCGAGACCAAGACGGTGACCGAACGCTGGTTCGACGAAGACATCCCGACCGGCCCCAACATGACCATCCAGCTGCGCTGACGGCAGGTTGCTCGGGCGCACACACTGACAGAAATGGATCGAACAAGTACAAGGAAGCAAACAAGATGGATTTTAACCTGACCCCGGATCAGCAGGCCTATGTGGAGGCCGCCAGCGCTTTTGCCGAGGAGGCGCTCAAGCCCCACGCCGCGCGCTGGGACAAGGAGCACGAATTCCCCATCCCCACCATCAAGCAGGCGGCGGCGCTTGGCTTTTGCGGCCTCTACACCCCGGAGCAGTACGGCGGCCTCGGTCTGCCGAGGCTCGATGCCAGCCTCATCTTCGAGCGCCTCGCCATGGGCTGCACCTCTACCACCGCCTATCTGACCATCCACAACATGGTGAGCTGGATGCTGGGCAGCTGGTTGCCTGCCGAGGTGGCCGAGGAGTGGGTACCGAGGCTGGCCAGCGGCGAGCTGCTGGGCTCTTATTGCCTCACCGAACCGGGGGCCGGCTCCGACGCGGCGGCCCTCAAGACCCGCGCCGTGCGCGATGGCGAGGATTACGTCATCGACGGTAGCAAGGTGTTCATCTCGGGCGCCGGCAGCACAGACGTGCTGGTGGTGATGGCCCGCACCGGTGGCGAGGGGGCGAAGGGGATCTCCGCCTTCATGGTGCCGGCCCAGACCCCCGGCGTGAGTTACGGCAAGGCGGAGGAGAAGATGGGCTGGAACAGCCAGCCGACCCGGGAGGTGAACTTCAGCGCCGTGCGCATTCCCGCTCGTTACCGGCTGGGGCAGGAGGGCGAGGGGTTCAAGTTTGCCATGCAGGCACTCGATGGCGGGCGCATCAACATTGCCACCTGTTCGGTCGGCACCGCCCAGCAGGCCCTCGACGATGCCCTGGCCCATGTGCAGCAGCGCCAGCAATTTGGCCACCCGATCAGCGAATTCCAGAGCGTGCAGTTCCGCCTGGCCGACATGGCCACCGAGCTCGCGGCCGCCCGGCTGCTGGTACGTCAGGCGGCCGCGAGACTCGATGCTGGCGCGCCGGACAAGAGCGCCTGGTGCGCCATGGCCAAGCGCTTTGCCACCGATGTGGGCCACCGCATCTGCGACGACGCCCTGCAACTCTTTGGCGGCTATGGTTATATCCGCGAGTACCCGCTCGAGCGCTACCTGCGCGATACCCGGGTTCACCGCATTCTGGAGGGGACGAATGAAGTGATGCGGCTCATCATCGCCCGCCGTCTGCTGGCCGAGCCCGGTCTGGCGCTGGAGTAGCGAGAGGGGGCCGCCCTGACGACGCGGTTGGCGTGACTCGTCGTCAGGCTTTGTGAGCCAGCCGCAGGTCGGCTCCATTCAACCCTGTCATCATGGGGCAGGTTTTTTGACAAGGACAACGCAATGACAAGGATCAGGCTCGAATATCACGGTCACGTGGCCTACATCACCCTCGACCATCCTCCCGCCAACACCTGGACGCTCGCCAGCCTGCAGGCCTTCCTGCAGATGATGGTGGAGCTCGACGGCCGCCCCGACGTGGTGGCGCTGGTGATCCGCGGGGCCGGGGACAAGTTCTTCTGTGCCGGCGCCGATCTCAACATGTTTGCCGACGGCAACCTGGAGCACGCCCACGAAGTGGCCGAGGCCTTTGGCCGCGCCTTCGAGGCGCTGGCCCGCTTTCACGGGGTCAGCATCGCCGCCATCAACGGCTACGCCATGGGGGGCGGCCTCGAGGTAGCGCTGGCCTGCGACATCCGCATCGCCGAGCAGCAGGCCAAGCTGGGCTTGCCGGAGGCCTCGGTGGGGCTCTTGCCCTGCGCCGGCGGCACCCAGCGCCTCACCGAACTGGTGGGACCGGGCTGGGCCAAGCGGATGATCCTCTGCGGCGAGAAGGTGAGCGCCACCCTGGCCTACGAGATGGGGCTGGTGGAGGAGGTGGTGAAGGAGGGCCACGCCTGGGAGGCGGCGCACCAGATGGCCCAGCTGGTGGAGCGCCAGAGCCCGAGCGCCCTGCGCGCCTGCAAGACCCTCATCAATCAGGGGCGCAGCGGCCATCGGGACGCGGCGCTGCCGCTCGAGCGCAGCCTGTTCCTCACCCTGTTTGACGATGCCAACCAGCGGGAAGGGGTGACCGCCTTCCTCGAGAAACGGGCCCCGCGCTGGCACTACGACCAATCGAAGCCTGTGAAGAGTGAGGGAGTGAAGGATGAATGAGGTAATGATGGCGGCCCGCCGTGTCGCAGGGGCTGATACCCGGTCTGCGGAGGCCAGCCATGAGTGAGCCTGTGCGCATCGATACCCTCCCCACGGCGGATGGTCGCCACATCGGCATGCTGACCTTGGCCAGCCCCGCCTCCCTCAATGCCCTGAGCCTTGAGATGATCCAGTTGTTGCAGGCAGCGCTGACCCGCTGGGAGCAGGACCCGGCCATCGTCTGCGTGCTGCTGCAGGGGGCCGGCGAGAAGGCGTTTTGCGCCGGCGGCGACATCCGCTCTTTTTATTACCGCAAGCAGGAGGCGAGCGAGTCGGCACTGTTCGGCTATGCTCGCGACTTCTTCCTGCAGGAGTACCGGCTCGATCACCACATCCACTGCTACGGCAAGCCCCTCATCTGCGTGGCGGACGGCATCTGCATGGGGGGCGGTATCGGCCTCTTTGCCGGGGCCGGTTTTCGGGTGGTGACCGAGAAGAGCCTGTTCGCCATGCCGGAGGTGACCATAGGCCTCTACCCCGACGTGGGGGCCAGCTGGTTTTTGAGCCGCATGCCAGGCCGGCTCGGGCTCTGGCTCGGTCTCACCGGGGCCCGCTTCAACGGGGCGGACGCCATCGGTCTGGGTCTGGCGGATCACGCCATGGCGAGCCACGAGCGGGCGGAGCTGCCGGCGCGCCTCGCCGCCCTCGACTGGTCCGGCGCTGTCGATGCCAGCGAGCAGATCGAGGGACTGCTGTCCGGTTTGCAGCAATCTCTTGGCCAGACGCTGCCGGCCCCCGTGCTGTTGCCCCACCAGGCTCGCATCGATGCGCTGTTGGCCAGCCGCTCCCTGCAAGGGGTGTTGGCACGCCTCGAGGGGGCCGAGCTGGACGAACCGGCGCTGGCCCAGGCGCGGGCGACCTGCCAGAGCGGCAGCCCCATCAGCCGCGCCATTCTCTGGCGCCAGTTCTGGCAGGCACGGCGCCAGTCGCTGGCCGAGGTGTTTGCCGACGAGCTGACTCTCTCGGTCAACTGCGTGCTCAGAGGGGACTTCGTGGAAGGGGTGCGGGCCCTGCTCATCGACAAGGACAAATCCCCCCGCTGGCAGGCCCCGCAGACAGGCGAGGCCTGGCTGGATGACTTCTATCGCTGGCCCGAGGGGGACAACCCCTTGCGCCCCTGCTGACGCGGGATCACACACAAGGAACAGACCATGACAAGGATTGGATTTATCGGGCTTGGCAACATGGGGGGCCCCATGGCCGCCAACCTGGCCAGGGCGGGGCACACAGTGCAGGTGTTTGATCTGGTGGCCGAGAGCCTGACCCGCGCCATCGAGGCCGGCTGCATCGCCGCCGGCGATGCCCGCGAGGCGGTGAGCGGCTGCGAGCTGGTGATCAGCATGCTGCCGGCGGGGGAGCATGTGCGCAGCCTCTGGTTGGGTGAAAGCGCCGGTGAGCGGGGTGGGCAGGATCTGCTGGCGGCCCTGCCGCACGGCGCCCTGGTCATCGACTGCTCCACCATAGACGTGGCCTCGGCCCGCCAGGTGGGGGCGGCGGCGAAGGCGCGCGGTATCCGTTTTCTCGATGCTCCGGTGTCGGGAGGGGTGGCCGGCGCGGCGGCGGGGACGCTCACCTTCATCGTCGGCGGCGAACTGGCGGATTTTGAAGCGGCCAAACCCGTGCTCGCCTGCATGGGGCAGAACCTGTTCCACGCCGGAGCGCTCGGTGCGGGCCAGATCGCCAAGATGTGCAACAACATGCTGCTTGCCATCCACATGGCGGGCACCGCCGAGGCGCTGGCGCTCGGGGTCAAGGAGGGGCTGGATCCGGGCGTGCTCTCCACCATCATGGGCAAGAGCTCGGGCAACAACTGGAGCCTCGAGCGCTACAACCCCTGGCCCGGGGTGATGGAGAACGTACCGGCGTCGCGCAACTATCAGGGGGGCTTCATGACCCGGCTGATGGTCAAAGACCTGGGGCTCGCCATGGCCCTGGCCGAGCATGCCCACAGCGCCGTGCCCATGGGGGCGCTGGCGCGCAACCTGTTCAACCTGCACGCCACCAAGGGGCAGGGGGCCCGGGATTTTTCCAGCATCGTCGAACTCTATCTGGACAAGACAGAGCCGGGTTAAGGGCCGCTATCTACCTTTTTACCCGATAGTCTTTGACTCGATAGTCACCGGCCATCTCACCAGGAGCATTTATGGATATCACACAGAAAGTCATCGCCATCACGGGGGCGGGCAGGGGGCTGGGCCGCGCCATCGCCCTGAGTCTGGCGGAACAGGGGGCGCAGCTTGCGCTCATCGACGTCAACCGCACCGATCTGGAGGTGACCGAGGCGGAGGTGCGCAGCCGTGACGGCCGCTGCGCCCTGTTCGTCTGCAACGTGGCGAGCGAGCCGGAGGTCGAGGCGACCTTCACCGCCATCAAGGATCAGTTCGGGGTCCTGCACGGCCTCGTCAACTGCGCCGGCATTCTGCGGGACGGCATGCTGATCAAGGTGAAGGAGGGGACGCTTGCGGAGAAGATGAGCCTGGCCCAGTGGCAGAGCGTCATCGACGTCAACCTCACCGGCACCTTCCTGTGCGGGCGCGAGGGGGCGGCGCTGATGGCCACCGGCGGGGAGGGGGGCGTCATCATCAACATCTCCTCCATCGCCCGTGCCGGCAACATGGGTCAGAGCAACTATGCCGCCAGCAAGGCGGGGGTGGCCTCGCTGGTGGTCACCTGGGGGAAGGAGCTGGCCCGCCACGGCATCCGGGTGATGGGCATCGCCCCCGGAGTCTTCGCCACCGACATGACGGCGGCGATGAAGCCCGAAGCCATGGCCCGCATGCAGCAGGCCATCCCGGTGGGGAGCCTCGGGCAGGCGGCGCAACTGGCCCAGACGGTGCATTTTATTCTCGCCAATGACTATCTGTCGGGGCGGATGATCGAGCTGGACGGCGGCTTGCGCCTCTAAATTCCAGCTCTCTTTTGCAGATGCCCCTGGCCCTCGGCGCAGGGGCATTTTTATTGAAACGTTTGTCAGCAGTCAGGTTTGCCGAGCTCGGCTGCAAGCTGCATTCTCATGCAGGTCTTATCCGCAAAAAGGGGGCTCAGGTCATGGAAAAATGTGAAATATCAACGGGTCTTTCTTAATTTGAACCAGCTCACAGGCCCCCGGGGTCAGTGCTGTAAAATTGCGCGCGGTCAAGGCGGTGCATGATTGACGGTACGAGGGATTGCGGTCGGAATAGTCATGCAATATAGTTGCCGCCTTTTTCACGGGGTACGGATTTCTAGCCCCTCCCATATTGCGCGCAGTATGAATACGGACGCTCTGCCGCCGCCTAATTAAACAGGATTGAGATGGACAAGAAACTGGGGCTTGGCGCCCTCATCTCGCTGGTGATCGGCTCCATGGTCGGTGCCGGGGTCTTCAGTCTGCCGCAAAACATCGCCGCTCATGCCAGTGCCGGGGCCGTCGCTTTGGGATGGGCCATCACAGGTATCGGCATGATCTGCCTCGCGCTTGTGTATCAGAACCTCTCCATGCGTCGCCCTGATCTCGATGGCGGCATCTTCAGCTATGCCAAGGCCGGTTTCGGCGATTTCATCGGCTTCAACGCCGCCTGGGGCTACTGGCTCTGCCAGCTGCTGGCCAACGTCTCCTACGCCATCGTGGTGTTCAGCGCACTGAGTTACTTCTTCGACACGCCGGACAACGTCATTTTCGGTGACGGCAACACCCCAGTGGCCATCACGCTCGCCTCCATCCTCATCTGGTCGGTACACGCCCTGGTGCTGCGCGGCATCCAGGTGGCGGCGCTGGTGAACATCGTCACCACCATCGCCAAGATGGTGCCGCTCATCGTCTTCTGCGTGGCCATCCTGCTCGCCTTCAACATGGAGACCTTCACCCTGGACATCTGGGGTCAGGGCACCCCTGAGCTGGGTTCGGTGATGGATCAGGTCAAGTCCACCATGAAAGTGACGCTCTGGGTCTTCATCGGCATCGAGGGGGCCGTGGTGGTCTCCGCCCGTGCCCGCCATCGCAAGGACGTAGGCCGTGCCACCGTGCTGGCACTGCTGGGTGCCCTGACGCTCTACGTCATGGTGACCCTGTTCTCGCTGGGGGTCATGAACCAGCCGCAACTGGCGGCCCTCAAGAACCCCTCCACCGCCATGATCCTGGAAGCCGTGGTCGGCCCCTGGGGCGCCTGGCTCATCAACATCGGCCTGGTCATCTCTGTGATGGGGGCCCTGCTGAGCTGGACCGTGCTGGCGGCGGAAGTGCCCTACATCGCGGGCAAGACCGGCGTGTTCCCCGGCTGGTTCGCCAAGGAGAACAAGAACGGCTCGCCCCAGGTGTCGCTCTGGTGCTCCACCTGCCTGGTACAGACCTTCCTCATCATCATCTACTTCCAGAGCAGCACCTATCTGGCGCTGGTCAACATCGCCACCTCGGCGGCGCTGGTGCCCTACGTCTTCTCCGGCGCCTACGGGCTGAAGCTGGCGCTGAAAGGGGAGACCTACGCAGGTCAGCCCCATCAGCGCAAGCGCGACCTGTTCCTGGCGCTGGTGGCGACCGTCTATGGCTGCTGGCTGGTCTATGCCGCCGGGGTCGAGTACCTGCTGCTGGTGGCGCTGCTCTACAGCCCCGGCATCTTCATCTACTGGAAGGCGCGCCAGCATCACGGGCTGCGCGGCCTCAACCGGCTGGAGCAGGGGATGACGGCGGCCCTGCTCGGTTGCGCCGTGCTGGCCTTCTACAAGGTGATGGACGGTACCATTCCCTTGAGTTAACCGGCACAATAAAGAGATGGCCCAAGGGCCATCTCTTTTTTTATGTGCTGCACACGACTCGGTGCGCGGCAGAGCCTCGGAAGGAATTTTTATGCTGTTTATGGGTTATCTGCTGCTGGGGGCATTCGCCGGCATGCTGGCGGGATTGTTCGGCATCGGCGGCGGTCTCATCATAGTGCCCGTGCTGGTACTGAGCTTTCACGCCCAGGGCGTCGCCCCCGACATCATTACCCATCTGGCACTCGGCACCTCGCTGCCCACCATGATCTTCACCGGCTTCAGCTCCCTGCGCGCCCACCAGGAGGCCGGGGCGGTGGACTGGGTGATGATCCGCCGGCTTGGCGCCGGCATGCTGATCGGGGCCTGGCTCGGCGGCATGACCGCCAACCTGCTCAGCGCCAGCACCCTCAACATCATCATCGGCTGCTTCGCCTGGACCATGGCGCTGCAGATGGGGCTCAACCTCAAGCCCAAGGCGGAGCGTCATCTGCCGGGGGCGCTCGGCACCGGCATCGCCGGCACCCTCATCGGCTGGATGTCGGCCTTGTTCGGCATCGGTGGCGGCTCGCTGACCGTGCCTTATCTGAGCTGGAACAGCGTGCCGATGCGCAACGCCGTGGCGGCCTCCGCCGCCTGCAGCATGCCCATCGCCCTGGCGGGCAGCCTCAGCTATCTCTACGCCGGCTGGGGCAACCCGGATCTGCCAGAGTGGAGCCTGGGTTACATCTATCTGCCGGCCCTGCTTGGCATAGTGCTCACCAGTACCCAGTTTGCCCGGGTGGGGGCCAAACTGGCGCACCGACTCTCTCCCCAGCGGCTCAAGCAGGCGTTCGCCCTGTTGATGCTGCTGGTGGGGGCCAAATTCATGCTGTTTAGCTGAACCCTTGGCCAGATTGTTGAAAAATAAGGCGAACGGCACGAGCGAGGGCAGAAAGCCGTTGCATTGATGGGCCAGTTTGCCTATTCTCCTCACCGGTGGTCCTATTGGTCCTCTCGCATTGATAACCCGTCGACCTGGTCAGGACCGGAAGGTAGCAGCCAAGGCGGGGGACTCGAGTGCCGGGATGTGGCTGGTAGGGCCACCACTTGTTTCTGCAATTCAATCAGTTAGCCTCCATTACCCCCTTCAGACCTCTTGGTCATCCACTTGATGTGGATGAGTCTAGCGTCTTCATCCCATATTTCCGATTCTCTGCCGCAAGCTCTCAGGTGCGACCGCAAGGTGACCCTGGTGTCCAGCGCAAACGTCCTCTTGATCTTCCACGTAGTTCCCTTGGGATCATGTTTCCCTCAGTCACTTCACGTGGCCTTTATTGCCATTGCATCCTCTTTGTTTTCACCACGCTAAAACCCCTTTTCGAAAGAGAAGGGGTTGCCGTACGCCTACGGCCAGGCGCTGGAAAGCGCCAGACCGTCGGCAAGCCGGGCACTTGACTGGTGGCGCGTGAACCACTTGCTGGCCTGACGGGCAACGGCCGGCGCAGTGACATCAGACCAGCTGCGCTCGCTTCTCGATCAGGAAATCCATCAGCGCCCGGATCTTGGCCGGCATCTGGGCCCGCGACGGCACATAGAGATAAAACCCCGGGAAGGGGGGGCACCAGGGGGCGAGCACCCGCACCAGTGAGCCGTCACTCAGGTGCTGGCGCACCCGCAGATCCAGGTGTTTGACCAACCCCACCCCCTGCAGGGCCGCCTGCAGCATGCTGTCGTCGTCGTTGAACACGGCGTTGCCCTTGGGATCGACGATCTGGGTGTGCTGCTCCTCATCGGGGGAGGTAAACGACCAGCGGTCGATGGTATTGCTGGAGGTAAAGCGGTAGGCCAGGCAGTTGTGCCGGGTGAGATCCCCCGGGGTCTGCGGCGTGCCATGCTGCCTGAAATAGTCGGGTGAGCCGACGATGGCCATGGTCAGAGGGGGGGTGATGGGCACCGCCACCACGTGTTCATCCAGGCTCTCCCCCAGGCGAATGCCGGCATCCATCCCGTCGGCGATGATGTTGGAAAACCCGTCCGCCATCACCAGCTCCAGCCGCAGTTTGGGATGGCGCGCCAGAAACTCACCCATGTGGGGCTCGAGCAGCAGCCTGGCGGCGATGCGCGAGCTGTTGATGCGAATAAGGCCCGAGGGCTCAAGGTGGGAGTCATTGAGCTCGCTCACCACCCGCTCGATGGCCGTGAGGGAGGGTTGCAGCACGTCCAGCAGGCGCTGCCCCTCCTCGGTCAGCGACATGTCGCGGGTGGTGCGGTTGAGCAGCCGCACCTGCAGCTGCTGCTCCAGCCCCTTCAGGTGCTGGGAGAGGGCGGCGCGGGTCACCCCCATCTCGGTGGCGGCCTTGGTGAAGCTGCGATGACGGGCGATGTGGGCAAACCACGTCAGTGACGCGACGAGTGAAGGTTCTATGGGCATTTGTTTAGCCTGGCTAATCAGTCATGTCTTGATAGGTGCGTATATCTAGCTCAATAGACTTACTACTATTAGCTCGAACTCGCGTCAAGCATGACGCCCCTGAACCTAACGGAGAGCCCGACCATGTCCCACGTCACCTTCCTCAATCGCAACGGCCAAGGCATCACCATGGCCGCCATCGTTCACTTCCCGCCGCACTTCGATGATCGCAAGCAGTACCCGGCGGTCGTAGTCTCCCACCCCGGCGGCGGGGTGAAGGAGCAGACTGCGGGCCTGTACGCCAGCAAGCTGGCCGAGCAGGGCCTCGTTGCCATCGCCTTTGACCGCTCCTATCAGGGCGAGAGCTCGGGCGAGCCGCGCCAGCTGGAGAATCCCCACGTCAGCACCGAGGATGTCAGCGCCGTGGTGGACTACCTGACCACGCTGCCCTATGTCGACGAGAACCGGATCGGGGCCATGGGCATCTGCGCCGGTGCCGGCTACAGCGCCAATGCCGCCATCCAGGATCGCCGCATCAAGGCGCTCGGCATGGTCAGCGCGGTCAACATCGGCCAGATGTTCCGCAATGGCTGGGACAACAGCGTCAAGGATGCCGATGCCATGGGCTATCTGGCGTTCGGCTCTCAGGCGCGCACCGCAGATGCGACCGGCAGCGGCTACGCCACCATCCCCTTGGCCCCCCTGCGTGAAGAGGATGCTCCCAACGAGGAGCTGCGCGAAGCCTGGGAGTACTACCATACCCCGCGCTGCGAGCACCCCAACGCGCCGGGCTTTGCCCTGACCCGCAACCTGAACCAGATCATCACCTACGACGCCTATCACAAGGCCGAGGCCTTCCTGACCCAGCCGATCCTGGCGGTGGCAGGAAGTGTGGCCGGCAGCAAGTGGATGAGCGACGACCTGCTGGCGCGCGCCGCGAGCACAGACAAGACCCTGCATGTGGTGGAGGGGGCCAATCACATGTCCCTCTACGACGTGCCCCGCTTTGTCGACGAGGCCGTCGCCCAGCTGGCCCCCTTCTTCCTGCGAACCCTGAACTAATCGGCCCGCGAGAGGGGGAAACCCCTCTCGCTTATCGAGGAGCATCATCATGAGCCATGTATTGAACCTGACCTATCAGAACCTGGGCTGGCAGACGGCGGCCGACCTCTACCTGCCGCCCGATTTCGACGAGCAAAAGCGCTACCCGGCCATCGTCAGCACCCACCCCATCGGCAGCTGCAAGGAGCAGACCGCCGGCAATGTCTACGCCAAAGGGCTGGCTGCGGCGGGGTTCGTGGTGCTGGTGCACGATGCCAGCTTCCAGGGTGCCAGCGGCGGTGAGCCGCGCTTTATCGAGGATCCGGCCATTCGGGTCTCCGACATCCGCTTCGCGGTGGACTACCTGCAATCCCTCTCTTATGTGGATAGCGATCGCATCGGCGCCATCGGCGTGTGTGGCGGCGGCGCCTACACCATCCATGCGGGCATCACGGATCACCGCCTCAAGGCGCTGGTCTCCATCACAGGGGTCAACTATGGCCGCCTGATCCGCGAAGGCTTCGCCCAGTTCAAACCTCTTGAGCTGGCCCAGGGCATCGCCCGGATGCGCACGGCGCAGGCACAAGGTGACGCTACGGAACCCGCCGATCTGCTGCCGGCGTCCGTGGCGGCGGCCACCGCGGCAGGCATCACCGACATCGACGTGCTGGAGGCCACCGAGTACTACAAGACGGCGCGTGGTCAGCAACCTCACGGCGCGACCCGCCAGCTGATGTCCTTCACCGGCGCCGCCATGGGGTGGGATGCCTTCCTCCATGCCGAGGTGCTGCTGACCCAGCCGCTGATGGTGGTCATCGGCGACAAGGCGGGGGGCTTTGGCGCCTATCGGGATGGTTGGGAGATCTACGGCCGCGCCGCCTCCACCGACAAGCACATTGTCGTGGCCGAAGGTTGGTCCCATTACGACCTCTACGACAAAGCCGAGCCGGTGGCCATCGCCATGGCAAGCGTGGTGCCCTTCTTCCAGCGCACCCTGTGATCCCGCGGTGGGGGCATCCCCACCCATTCAAGCGACAAGGTAAACCGATATGCGAAACGTACTGATCCTCGGCGCCAGCGGCCAGATAGCCCGGTGGGTGGTCAAGGGGCTCGCCGGGCAGGGCGACATCCGCCAGACCCTGCTGCTGCGCGACCCAAAGAAGTTGAGCGGCCGTGAGCCGGCCAACGCCAAAGTGGTGATCGGCAGCGTGCTGGACAAGCCGCTGCTCAAGGAGGCGATGGCAGGACAAGAGATCGTCTACGCCAACCTCAGTGGCGACAATCTGGACAAGCAGGCCCAGGCGGTCATCACCGCCATGCAGGCCACCGGAGTGAAGCGCCTGGTCTTCGTGCTGTCGCTTGGGATCTACGACGAGGTGCCCGGCAAGTTCGGCGAGTGGAATCGCGGGATCATCGGCGAGGAGCTCAAACCCTACCGCCGTGCCGCAGACGCCATCGAGGCATCGGGGCTGGATTACACCATCTTGCGTCCGGCCTGGCTGACCGATGAGGATGAAGTGGATTACGAGCTGACCGCCAAGGGCCAGCCCTTCTTGGGCACTGTGGTGTCGCGCAGGAGCGTGGGGGATCTCATCACCCGGATCCTGGTCTCGCCCGAACTGCACGTGAGGGAGAACCTTGGCATCCACCAACCTGGCAGCGAGGGCGACAAGCCGTACTTCATGTAAGGGGAGGCCAGGGCCCTGGTCTGCGGCGCCGGGACGGGGGCGCGGGCGTCATGTCGCTTGCAGCGACGCCATGCCGGTCCGGTGGGCCTGCTCCAGCTCATCGAGGTCGAGCACATAGGCGCGGTTGTCCGCGAGGCTGACTATCGCCAGATCGATGAAGTGGCGCACCCGGGCGGGCTGGGCGGCGCGACTGCCGTAGTAGAGAAACAGGCCGAGCCTCTGGGTCATGTGCTCGAGCAGCAAGGGCACCAGGCGGCCGGCGCGGATATGTGCCGCCGCCGTCGGCCCGGCCAGCTGGCCGATGACATCGCCGGCCAGCACGGCCCCCAGCTCCACCATCTCGTCGTTGGTGGAGAGCGCCGGGCGCACCGGATGCTCCTGCAGTTCGTCCCCCATCTTGACGTACCAGGGGATCAGGCGTCCGTTGCCGGCGTGGCGAAAGGCACTGCAGCGATGCAGGGCAAGGTCGTGCAGGGTGAGGGGCACGCCATATTTGCGCAGATACGCGGGGGCGGCGCAGATGATGAGCTGCATGGGGAACAGGCGGCGCGCGATCAGCCCCTCCTGGGGCGAGATGCCGATGCGCAGCCCCACATCGACCCGCTCCTCCACCCAGTTGCCGACCCTGTCATCGAGCCGGATATCCGGCTGCACATCGGGATAGCGGCGGCAGTACTCCTCCAGCAGCGGCCCTATGACCGTCTGCACCACGGAGCGCGGGCCCACTATTCGCAGCGGGCCGGCGAACTCCTCACGGGTCTGGCGCGTCGCCGTCAGGGCCTGCTGCAGGCCGAGCAGGGCAGGCTGCGCCGCCTCCAGAAATCGTTGCCCCTCTTCGGTCAGCGACATGCTGCGGGTGGTGCGATGAAACAGGCGTACCCCCAGATAGCTTTCCAGCTGCCCGAGCGCCTTGCTGGCGGCCTGAGGAGAGATCTGCTGGGCTTCGGCCGCCTTGCTGAGGCTGCCCAGCTCGGCCGTGTGTACGAAGGTGGTGATGGAGCGCAATTCGTTGATCATGGTCTGGCTCATGGATTTACATCATTTGGTTGTAACTGATTCCGTCATTTACCATCTAGTTCGATGTTTATCCCATCTCTATAGTGCGTCCATCGACCGCGCCAGCCTTTAGCGCTTGACTCCCCTTCGGGTTGGTTGAGACAAGGGTCTGTGCATCCATGGTTACCAGGGCAGTTTCGGCTGCATTGTGAGAAAAGGAGCAAGCATGCAAACACGTCAATTGGGTCACAACGGGCTGACGGTATCCGCCATCGGTCTGGGCTGCATGGGCTTGAGCTTTGGTTATGGCCCCGCCACCGACAAGGCGGAGGCGATCGCCCTGATCCGGCGCGCCCATGAGCTCGGGGTCACCTTCTTCGATACCGCCGAAGCCTATGGCCCTGGCGACAACGAGTTGCTGCTGGGGGAGGCGCTGGCCCCGTTTCGCGACAAGGTGGTGATCGCCACCAAGTTCGGCTTCAAGCACGGCAAGGTACCCGATGGGCTGGACAGCCGGCCGGAGAATATCCGCGCCGTGGCCGAGGCCTCCCTGCGCCGGCTCAACACCGATGTCATCGATCTCTTCTATCAACACCGCGTCGATCCCGAGGTGCCGATGGAAGAGGTGGCCGGCACAGTACAGGACCTGATCCGCGAGGGGAAAGTGCGCCACTTCGGTCTGTCCGAGGCCGGCGTCGATTCCATCCGCCGCGCCCACAAGGTGCAGCCGGTGGCGGCGCTGCAGAGCGAATATTCCCTCTGGTGGCGTGAGCCCGAGCAGATGATCCTGCCGCTGCTCGACGAGCTGGGGATAGGTTTCGTGCCGTTCAGCCCGCTTGGCAAGGGCTTTCTGACCGGGGCCATCAAGGCCGATACCCGCTTCGAGGCGAACGATTTTCGCAGCATAGTGCCGCGCTTTGCCGAGGAGGCCCGCGCCGCCAACCTGCGCCTGGTGGAGGTGCTGGGGGATCTGGCCGCCAGCAAGGGGGTAACGCCGGCCCAGATTGCGCTTGCCTGGCTGCTGGCCCAGCGGCCCTGGATCGTGCCCATTCCGGGCACCACCAAGCTGCACCGGCTGGAAGAGAACCTGGGGGCCGCCGCCATCAGGCTCGGCAGCCACGAGCTGGCCGACATAGACGCCGCCGTGGCAGGCATCGAGCTGGAAGGGGGGCGCTACCCGGCGCACCTGGGAAAACTGGTGGGGCGCTGAGGCGCCCTGTTTGAAAGCGAGCCGTGCAAGGCACCCGGCCACTGCCGCGTGTCTTGGCAACGCTTGCGTCGCCCCGGTTTGCCGGGGCCCTTATGTTGTTATGACTCACAGGAGCCGCGATGGCCGGTATTATCTCGTCTGTATTGCAATCGGGTCTGCCCGAACATCAGGACTCAAGCCAGTATCGGGCAGGCCGGTTTCACAATCTGGTGGCGCCCCCCGCGCGCAGTGTCTGGAAAGAGGTCGGGATCTGGCGTGACTTCCTGTTTGGCAAGCCAGCCGGCACCCTGCCGGATCGCGCCATCCCGGTGCAGGCGATGACCCTTGCGGATGTCATGGCGGCGCCGGATTCCAGCGTCTGGCGGCTGGGTCACTCCAGCCTGCTGCTCAAATTGCGCGGCCAGTTCTGGTTGACGGATCCCGTCTTCAGCGAGCGCGCATCACCGCTCTCATGGCTTGGTCCCAGGCGCTGGCATGCCCCGCCCATGGCCCTTGAGGATCTGCCGCCCCTGGCCGGGGTGATCCTCTCCCACGATCACTATGACCATCTGGATCAGGCCACCATAGTGGCGCTGCAGGGGCGGGTGGCGCACTTCATCACCCCGCTCGGGGTCGGGGCCAGGCTCCGCGCCTGGGGCGTGCCGGCACACAAGATCAGGGAGCTGGACTGGTGGCAGCAGACCCGGGTCGATGGCATCGAGCTCATCGCCACGCCGGCCCAGCACTTCTCCGGCCGCGGCCTGAGCGATGGCAACCAGACTCTGTGGGCCTCCTGGGTCATTCGCAGCGATGAGTGCAAGCTGTTCTTCAGCGGCGACAGCGGCTATTTCGCCGGCTTCAAGGAGATAGGGGAGCGCCATGGTCCGTTCGACATGGCCTTCCTCGAGACGGGGGCCTACAACGAGCGCTGGGCCCATGTGCACATGTTTCCGGCCCAGACCGCGCAGGCGTTTCACGATCTGCGCGCAGCCTGGCTCTATCCCATCCACAACGGCACCTTCGATCTTGCCATGCACCCATGGGATGAGCCGCTGGAGCAGATCACCCGGCTGGCGGCCGAGCAGCAGATCCCGCTGACCACCCCCATGATGGGGGAGTCGCTGACCTTGCTGGCCCCCCATGGCGGCAGCCCCTGGTGGCGGGAGTGAACCTGGGTCTGGCTCAAGCGTGAAAACGGGCGCCCATGGCGGGCGCCCGCATCGTCGAGCCAGCGCCTGCTACCTTCACGCTGCTGTGTTCGGGCGCAGCGGCGCCGCTTCAAGCCTGATTGCCCAGGGTCATGGTGCGCTTGCGCTGCTCGCGCACCAGATGACGGTTGATCTCCCCCAGCAGCGTCTCCTTGCTGATGGGCTTGGTGATGTAGCCGTTCATGCCGTGAGACAGATAGTACTGCTTCGATTCGGGCATGGCATCCGCGGTCAGGGCGATGATGGGAATGTCGGCCCAGCTCTGGCTCGAGGCGCGAATATGGGTGGTGGCCGCCAGCCCGTCCATCACCGGCATCTGCACATCCATCAACACGATGTCGAAGGTCTCTTGCGCCAGTCTGGCCAGCGCCTCTTCCCCCTGCAGCGCCAGCGTCACCCGATGGCCGGCAGACGCGAGCATGGCACCGATGACCTTGCGATTGGTGGCGTTGTCGTCCACCAGCAAGATGCGATAGCTCTCCTGACTGGTCGGCTTGCTGGGCAGGCTGGTCATCGACGGGGTGGTCGCCTGGGCCGGCCAGAGATAGGTAAAGGTGCTGCCGAACCCCTCGTGGCTCTCGACCGAGATGTCGCCCCCCATCAGGCGGGCGAGGTTGCGAGAGATCTCGAGGCCCAGCCCCGAGCCACCATATTGGCGGGTGATGGAGATGTCGGCCTGGGAGAAGCGCTGGAACAGGTTGCCCATCTGGTACTTGCTCATGCCGATGCCGGTGTCCTGAATCGCGATCCGAATCGAATGACGCTCCTTGTCCAGCGGCTGGCTGTCCACCCTGATGTTCACCTCGCCCTGGTGGGTGAACTTGATGGCGTTGCTGAGCAGGTTGAACAGGATCTGGCGCACCCGCAGGGGGTCCATCATCAACCATTCCGGCGTGTTGGGGGCCAGGGTCAGGCTGAGCTTGATCCCCTTCGCATCGCAATTGCTCTGCATCAGGGCCCGGATGTCCTCCAGCAGCTTGGGCAGATGGTGGGGCACGAGCTGCAGCTCGATACGCCCCTCTTCCAGTTTCGAGATATCCAGAATGTCGTTGAGCAGCCCCAGCAGATGGTTGGCTGACTCCCGTGCCGTCTCCAGGTACTCCCGCTCTCTGGGGGCCATGGTGCGATCCGCCAGCAGCGACAACATGCCGAGTATGCCGTTCATGGGGGTGCGGATCTCGTGGCTCATGTTGGCCAGAAAGCTGCTTTTCGCCCGCTGACCCGCTTCGGCCTCGCGGTTGGCCCGCACCAACTTCTCGTTGAGCTGCTGCATCAGCTTGTGCTGCAGGAACGAGATATTCATCTGCCGCCAGATGAGCAGGGCCAGCACGAACAGCAGGGCAAACTGCAGGGCCGCGATCAGGCTGGTGGTGATGATCTGCTGGCGGACCCCCTCGCGGCGGGCGACGTCAAGCAGGGTCGCCTGCTCGTTGACCTCCAGGGTCAGCTGGTGGAGCTGGGGGAGCAGGACGGTCAGTTGCTGATCAAGCTGCTGATGGGCCGCCTGATCCAGCGGCTTGTGCTGGACCGGCCCGAGCCAGAGATCGGCCAGGGCGATGAAGCGGCGCATCTCCTTGCTGGCCTGCTGATAAATCTGGGTATGTTGCAGCAGGTTGCGATCCTTGCTCTCCAGCACCAGCTCAATCCGGCTGACCAGAATGTCGTATCTGAGCTGGAACTTGACCCGCGGCTCATTTTTCAGGGCATTTTGAAAGCGCAGCGCCTCGTTGTAGAGCTGGAAATAGTTCCACATGACGTTGTCTTCACCCTGACTGGTGCTGTGCTGCAGCTCCTCGAACTGCCGGTACTGGACGGTACCGATACCGGCAAACGCCAGCAACAGCACGCAGAGCACGACGAACAGGGAGCGCTGACTGGCTGCCATGGATTGCATGATGCGGTTCACTCCACCTTGATCTTGTTGATCTGCCAGATGGCACGGCCGTAATAGAGCTTGTTGCGAAGCTCGGGGTATTGATCAAACGGGTAGATGAGGAACAGGGGCCCCTTGTCGCGCACCGACAGCGGCTTGCCATCGATGCTGCGGGCCAGGATCACCTGATACTGGGCGGCATCGCTGGTGGGCACCTGGATCGAGTAGTCGTTGAGCGCCGTGATGGTCAGCTGCTTGCCGCTGGCGCCCACCTTGGCCAGCAGATCGCTCAGACGGGGGCCGCGAAAGGTCTTCTCTTCGTCATACCAGGGGGTGTGAGTCTTGATCTCGTATTCGGGCAGTTGATCCAGCATGGCGGTGTCCCACAGGGCGTCCTGCTGGTAATTGGGCTGGGTAATGGCGCCTTCCACCCTGAGCTGGGCGCTGTCGGGATCGGGAGTCGCCTGGGCGGTAGCGCAAAGAATGGCCAGCAGGGGAGCAACATAAAAATTGAGTCTCATAACCTTCCTCCATGGAACCGTGAGAAGCAGATGCCAGGGCAACGGCGGGCCTGGCATAGAGGCAAGGCAATAAACGTGCCTGATAGTGGAAAGCGGCAGCTGGCGTGGCTTAGACGGGGGTGAAGAGGGGGTGAGAGTGCCTTTTCATCGCATTTTGCAATGAGAAGGATGAGCCATGTTGCAAATTGGCAAAGAATGTTCCCCTTGCCGTGGCCGATGTGCTTCTCTAGTTAAGGTGAAAAACAGGGTTTCTTTGGGTCTTTTTCTTGCCAGGCACGGCTCTTGCTTTACTGGGTATGGCATGGAACTAAACCGTCTTGGCATAGACAAGGAGCTTCAACATGGAAAGCATGACCTACACCCTTAACGACACTCAGGTTGTGGCATTGGAAAGCGAGTTTGATGCGATGGCCGTCAGTGAATTGCGCCCCTTATTTGAAAAGCTGTCGGAGTACACAGGTGATGTGCTGGCGGATCTGCGAGACGTGCACTTCATCGACTCCTCCGGGATCGGTGCCCTGGTGTTTCTCCACAAGCGACTGGTGATGAATGGGCATCATCTGGAGATCATCTGTGGTCCCGGTCAACCCCGCGATCTGCTGGACATGCTGCACATCAACCGGGTCATCCCCTGTCATGAGAACGTGAAAGCCTACATGCAGTCATCCGGCATGGTGGTGACATCATGAAGCACTGGCTTGTGCTCGGGATCTCGCTGCTGATGGCGGGTTGCGCGCAATGGCCATCCGAGGGCAAGGGGGGAATGGCCGAGCTGAGACCCACCTGGTTACCGTTAAATGAGGATGAACAACGCCTGCTGTCAGGTTATGATGAGCGTCAACAGAAGCTCGATCAGCAACTGGTCAGCCTGCAGCAGGCGGGTCTGCGCGACTGCATGCCGGCTGGGCTAAAACAGCTACAATCTCAACGAGTTGATATAGTACGGGATGTACATGGCCGGCTCTGGGCCGACGTAGCCTGGCGTCAGGCCATGCTGGCCGAGTCGTTGAAGCAGGTGCGTTTGCAGCTGGAAAAGACCACCAGTGGGGGTTGTAGCCGAAGCTGGTCTGGACTTCCGTTGCGTCAGTGGAGGCAAACGTAACAATAAAAAGGATGTCTATGGATCGGGGCGCTATCAAGGGATTTATCGCGGTTGTTCTGTTTTTGTTTACCTGTCCGCTGCTGGCAAGCACCCTGCTGGCGCCGGGTGATCGGCTCTCAATCGTGCAGCCGGGGGAGGCCGCCTTCGACAAGCCCTTCCAGATCGACAAGCAGGGTGAAATCAAACTGCCCGAGGTGGGGACCGTGGTGGTGGGCGGCAAGACGCTCCCAGAGGCGGACGCCATCATTCGCACCGCCCTCAAGCCCGTCTACAACAACCTCTCCCAGCTGACCATCACCCTGTTGGAAAAGCGGCTGCTCATCAGCGTCATGGGCTATGTCAAAAAGCCCGGCAGCTATGATCTGGCGCCCGATGGCAACGTGCAGATGGCGCTGGATGCGGCCGGCGGCCTGGTGCCGGGGGCCCAGCTCAACAACATGCAGGTGCGCCGCGGCGACACCGTCTCCAGCTTCGACTACAAGCGCTATCTCGATACCGGCGATGCCGGCCTCTTGCCCCCGCTGCAATCCCTCGACGTGGTCTTCGTGCCCGCATCCCCCCTCATCGGCAACGTCCAGATCGATTTTGATGCCGCCACCCTGGCCGCCGGCGGGGATGGCGACACCGGCAAGGCGATCAAGGTGTTTGGCGAGGTGAACAGCCCGGGCGCCTTCAGCTTCAAGAGTGGCAACTCCATCGTCGATCTGCTGATGCGGGCCGGCGGGGTGACCCGCTTTGCCGGGGTGGAGCGGATCCGGGTGATCAACGGGGATGCCCCCGAACTGTTCGATCTCAAGGCCTACCTCGATTCGGGCAACAACAAGCTGCTGCCGGCGCTGGCCCCTGGCGCCACCATCTTCGTGCCGAAGGACGAAGAGCAGATCAAGCGCGGGGCGCGCACCATCTACATCATGGGGGAGGTGTTCAAGCCCGGTGCCTATGAGGGGCGGGAGGGGGATACCTTCCTCGACATCCTGGCCAACGCCGGCGGGCCGACCCGCTATGCCGAGAGCCGCCAGATCCGCTTGCTGCGCACCAATGGCGCGGTCGAACCCATCGATCTGCAGGCCTATACCGAGGGCATGCAGAAAAACCTGCCGCAGATAAGGCCGGGTGACGCCATCTTCGTGCCGGAGAAGACCGACATCAACGAAAAATCCTGGCTAAAGGTGGCGCCGGGACGGGCGGTGATGGTGATGGGGGCGGTACGCATTCCCGGCCGCTATGAATGGTCTGACGAGATGTCGCTGCTCGATCTCATCGCCCATGCCGGTGGCCCCAACGAGCGGGCCGACATCGCCAAGGTGCAGATCCTGACCTCGGAGGGGGGCATGGCGACCCCGACCATCTTCGATCTCGACAAGTTTCTCCATCAGGGGGGGGCCCTTGGCAGCCTGCCCAGGATCCACGCCGGCTTCACCATCATGATCCCCGAGCTGCCTACCGATCCCAGCGACAACAAATCCCAGTGGGTACGCCAGTCGCCGGACAGTTCCATCTACATCTTCGGTCAGGTCGGCGCCCCCGGTCGCTACGCCTTTAACGAGGAGATGGGCTTTATCGACATCCTCTCCGCCGCCGATGGCCCCACCGCAGCGGCGGATTTGCGCAACGTGCGCATCGCCCATCGCAACGGCAGTACGGCGCGGGTAAGCAAGCTGGATCTCGCCCTCTACTTCGAGACCGGCGACGAAACACTGTTGCCCAAGGTGCTGCCGGGGGACTCCATCTACCTGCCGGAGAAGAACCGCCCCTGGCTCGACGAGCCCAAGGAGAACACCATACGGGTGCTGGGGGCCATCGCTCGGCCGGGCCGCTATCGCTTCAACTCCTCCATGACCCTGCTGGATCTGCTGGCGGAAGCCGGCGGGCCCACCAGCTCGGCCTACATCAAGAAGATCGTGGTGATCAACATGGCCGTCAGCGGCCAGGGGGATCAGGCCCGCACCTTCGATCTGGACGGCTTTGCCAAGGAGCCCGATTTCAGCCAGCTGCCGGTGCTCAGGGCAGGGGACACCGTCTTCATCCCCGACAGCAAGAGCAGCAACTGGGCCATCTTCATGGACGGGATGCGTGACATTCTTACCACCATCTCGGTGGTCGCCCTGGTGGGAACCCTGTAACGTGAGCATCCCGATCCAGTATCTGGAACTGGAGTCGCTCTACGCCTCGACCCTGGCGCGGGGGATCCGCTCCCTGGCAGTCACCTCGGCCGAGGGGGGCGAGGGGGTCAGCACCATCTGCGAGGCGCTGGCCCGGCGCGCCGAGGCGGACGGTCTCAAGACCCTGCTGGTGGATCTCAACCTCTATCACCCGGGCCGGCCCGCCGGCCAGGCCTGGGGGCCCAACGACGTGCCCGAGCCCCAGCACCAGGGCCACGCCCTGGCGGTGCTGCCGGCACCGGGCAAGGATCTGATGGCCTTTCGCAACAAGGAGACCCTGCGCGCCCTGCTGGTGCGCTGGCTCGAGCACTATGATGTCGTGTTGTTCGATACCTCCCCCCTCAATGCCCTCAACCGGGGCAATATCCCGGCGGATCAGGTGTGCGCCGCCTGCGAGGGAACCCTGCTGGTGGTGCTGGCCGGGGTGACGCCGACCACCATGGTGCAGAGCGCGGTGGAGAAGCTGACCCGGGCCGAGGCCAATCTGCTGGGGGCCGTGTTCAACGACAGGGTCAATCCGGGGCTGGCCAGCGAGATCCTGCGCGAACTCAACCGGCTGCCGAGCAACCGGCTGACCGAATGGCTCAAACGCTGGTGCCGGCGCAGCATGCTGCTCAACTTCCGGATCTGAGGGAGACGATATGAAAGAGTGGTTGCGATCCGCCCCCGCCACCCTGCAGTCGGTACGCGAGCTGCGCGGCCGTCTGGCGCAAGGGTTGGCACTGTTTCAGGTTGCCCCCGAGGAGCAGGCCAACTGGCTGCTCTGTTTCAGCGAGCTCGCCACCAATATCGTGCGTCATGGGGAGCCGCCGGCGAGCCAGCTCTGGCTCACCCTGCAGCAGGATGAGTCGGGCCTGAGTCTGCAACTGGATGACGACGGCGGGCCCCAGCCCGCGCTGGCGGCCAACCCCCTGCCGGCAGAGCCGCAGGAGGGGGGCTATGGTCTGGCGCTGGTGCACAGCCTGTTTGAGGAAGTGAGCTTCAGCCACCAGCAGGGGCGCAACCGGGTGATCCTGCGGGCCCGGCACGCTCCCCGGCGGATGCCCATGGTGGCGGTGATCGACGATGACAAGGTGATGCGCACCCTGCTCACCGGCTATCTGCACGACAACTATCAGGTCGACAGCTTTGCCGATCCCCTGGCGGCCCTGCAGGCGCTGGGACGCCAGCCGCCGGATCTGGTGCTCTCCGACATCGAGATGGAGGGGATCGACGGCTTCGCCCTGCGCCAGCAGCTGATGAAGGATCCCAAGATGCGCGGGGTCCCCTTCATCTTTCTGACCGGCCACCATGATCAATGGACCCAGAGCCGGGCTGGCGCCCTTGGCATCGATGATTTCCTGATCAAGCCCATCACCAAGCAGGCGCTGCAGCTGGCGGTCGCCCGGGTGCTCAAGCGGTCGGCCCAGCTCAAGGCCCAGTGGGGGGATCAGCTGGATCAGCGGATGACCTCGGCCCTGCGCCCCCTGCTGCCGGCCAACCAGCTGCACGGCTATCAGCTGGCGCTGCAGACCCGCGCCGCCGCCGTGGGGGGGGGGGATTTCCTGCTGGTGAAGGAGCGGGTGCTGTGGCTTGGGGACGTGATGGGGCACGATGCCGAGGCCAAGTTCTTCGCCCACGCCTACGCGGGCTATCTGCGCGGTCTGCTGACCGCCCAGAGCGAGCAGCGATCTCCTGCCAGCCTGCTGACCACCCTCTCCACCGCCGTGCACAGCGATCCCCTGCTGGGGGCGACCCTGCTCACCACCCTCTGCATCGAGCTGGGGGAGGCGGGCCGCGTTCGCTGGGCCAGCGCCGGGCACCCGGCCCCCTGGCTCATCGGGGCGGACGGGATGCATCCGCTCGGCGTGACCGGCCCCTTGCCCGGTCTGCGACCGGATCCCCACTTCGAGACCTGCGAGCATCAGTTGCAGCCGGGCGAGCGCCTGCTGTTCTGGACCGATGGCCTGCTGGAGAGCCGGGACCCCGCCGAGCGCCAGTTGTGGGAGGCGCAGCTGCAGCAGATCTGTCTCACCCCCGCACCCGGCCTGGAGCAGCTGGCCCTGGCCATTGCCACCTGGTTTGACGAGCGGGCCGACAAGGCCCCGGATGACATGACCCTGCTGCTGGTGGCATTTCCTGCCGACTGAGGCCCCCAAACTGCTGGCACACTCTATGCAAAACCCCCGCTGCAGGTGGCCCGACGCCACCAGAGGAGGTTGCCCATGTTGCCAACACATCAGGTCTGGCTCGCCATCGATGCCCGTCAGGTCGGCGGGATCGAGGTTCACATCACCCACCTCGCCAGCGATCTGCTGGCAAGGGGGCTGGAGGTCACCATAGTGCTGGTGGCCGATCACGGCATGACCCCCTTTGTCGCCCTGCTAAGGCAACAAGGATTGCCATACCGGGTCTGTCGCAACAGCCGGGACTTTGTGCGAGTGCTGGCGCGCCAGCCCGGCTTCGTGCTGCTGCACACCCACGGCTACAAGGCCGGGATCCTGGGGCGCCTCACCGCCTGGTGCAGCGGCAAGCCGGTGGTCTCGACCTTTCACAGCGGGGATGAGGGGGAGGGGTGGCTGAAACTCTACAGCTGGCTCGATAGGCTCACGGCGCGCTTTGCGAAGTGCATCGCAGTGAGCGAGCCCATTGCCCGCAGATTGCCTGTGCCGAGCACCGTCATCAGCAATTTCGTCCCCATGCCTGCCGTCCCGGTGGCGGTGGCGGGCAATCGCATCGCCTTCGTCGGTCGCCTCTCTGCCGAGAAGGGGCCCCAGGCGTTTTGTCAGCTGGCCGCCTTTTGCCCGGAGGGGAGCTTTCACCTCTATGGTGAGGGGCCGCTGATGGGGGATCTCAGCATGCAGTATGGAGATCGGGTCGAGTTTCACGGTTTTCGCCGGATGGCCGACGAGTGGCAGCATATCGATCTGCTCTGCATCACCTCCCGCTTCGAGGGGCTGCCGCTGGTGGCGCTGGAGGCCATGGCCCACGGCATTCCGGTCTGCGCCTTTGCGGTGGGGGGGCTGGTGTCGCTGATTGACCACAAGTCCAACGGCTGGCTGGTGGAGCCGAGCCAGGTGCAGGACATGGCGGCCATCGTCAACTACTGGCTGAGCCGCGACGAGCAGGCGCGGGGCGCCATGAGCCGGGCTGCCCGCCAGACCATCGCCCGGGGTTACAGCGTCAACCACAGGGTGAGCGATATCCTGGCGGTCTATGGCGGCTGATCCCGGGCCGCCGGCACACCGCCAGCAAGCGCAGCGAGTGGCCAGGCCACTCGCTTTTTTTATGGCTGTGCGACGCACCTTCGGTCAACCCTTCTCCCTGTCAGCCTCGCGCTCTCTGCTCTGCCTATCTGGCGCAGGGGATGGTGCGGCTGGATGCCTCAGTCCGTCAGGCTCCTGACGAGGTGACACAGCACAGGCAGCGCCAAGCCGCTTGCCCACGAACACCTCGCTATAGAAGCAGGCCGCGACCTCTGGCTCCCCTGGCAGGGAGCCAGAGCAGGCGCCGGGGAAAGGGGGCGGCACAAACCGCCCCGGGATGGCGAGGGGCGTCGTTCTGGTAAGAGATGCGAGTGAGGGCTGCGTTGGCGCGGCTCGCTGTCAGCAAGAAGATGAAAAGGGGATGCAGGCCCGACAGGCTGGGGTGGCTGAGGGTGAAAAGAATCGGGCCACCGCCTAGGCAGTGGCCCGAAATCCGGCAGCAGGGTGAGGCTCAGCGCCCCTTCTTGCCCACCATGATGGCGACCGTCTTGCCGATGATCTGCATGTCCTGCAGCAGCCAGCGCCAGGGGTGGAGCAGGGTCACCGAGTAGGCGAGATCGAAGGCGAGCTTGCTGCGCACATCGTCCAGCGACTCGTCATAGCCCTGATTGACCTGGGCCAGCCCTGTGATGCCGGGCGCTATCTCATAGGTGCGCTCGATAAAGAAGGGCACCGCATCCTCCAGCCGGTTGGCGATGCCGGGGCGCTCCGGCCGCGGCCCGATGAGTGACATCTCCCCCTTGAGCACATTGAGGAACTGGGGCAGCTCGTCGAGCCGGGTCTTGCGCAAAAAGTTGCCGCTGCGGGTGATCCGGCTGTCGGCCTTGCCGCACCAGACCGGCCCGGTGCCTGCCTCGGCATCGGCGCGCATGGTGCGAAACTTGATCATGAAGAAGAGCTCGGTGTGGCTGGCGTGGCTGCGGCCAATGCGCAGCTGGCGAAAGAACACCGGGCCCGGACTGTCGAGCCGTATGGCCAGCATGATGAGCGGCCACAGGGGCAGGGTCAGCAGCAGGCCGAGGCTGGCTCCGGCCAGATCCATGATGCGCTTGAGCACCAGGGTCGCTTTGGGGATGGGGTGTTTCATGCTGCTCTCTCCTGTGTGGTGGGGCGGGTCAGCCTCCGCAGGCCGTAGCGCAGGGAGCCGATGCCGTTGTACCAGTGTCCGAGTACCAGATAGTGGATCTTGCGAAACAGACCGGGCCAGTTGTGCAGCGGGGTGAGCTGGATCAGCAGCACCAGGGCATAGCCCAGCAGTTGAGCGGCCAGCAGCGCCGCGAACAGGGGCGAGTGGATGGCCAGCGGAATGGCGCACAGCCACAGCAGGGTCAGGCAGAGGGGCATCAGCACCCGCAAGCCCTTGCCACTGGCGAAGTTGAACGCCACCCAGCCGAATCTGGGGTGCAGCAGTGGCAGCAGACGCAGCAACTGCTGGGTGTTGCCGGCACCGATGCGCTTGCGGCGCTTGGACTCCAGCTGGGCATCGGAGACCTCCAGCTCAAGGGCGGCGCAGCGATTGTCATAGACCGCCTTGTAGCCCCTGGCGATGGCCTGCATCGGCAGGATGAAGTCATCGTTGATGGTGTCGGGCGCCAGCGGTGCCAGGCAGTCACTGCGCATCACATAGAAGGCGCCGTGGGCCCCCAGCATGCTGCCAAGGGCGGACTCGCACAGCTTGATCTGGCTCTGGTAGCGCCAGTAGCTGGCCTCACCCTGGGAGCCCGGCTGCCAGAAGCGATAGGCTTCGCCCACCACGCCGACGGCGGGATCCTGAAAATGGGCGGCGGCCAGCAGCAGGCTGTCGATGGGCAGCAGGGCCGACACATCGCTGAAGGCGACCAGGGGGCTCTCGATATGGGTCATCGCCTCGTTGAGCACGGCCACCTTGCCGCGATTGCGCGGGTGTTCGAACAGCCGGATCTGCAGCTGCAGCAAGGCGGGATCCCCGAGCTGGCAGAGGGCAATGGCATAGCTGTCGTCGGTGCAGCCATCAAAATGCAGGTGCACCGCCAGCTTGTCGGCCGGGTAGTCGAGGCTGGCCAGATTCTGCAGCTTGGCCGCCAGGGTGGTCGCCTCGTTGTAGATGGGCATCACCAGGGTGATGGCGGGGAGCTGCTCATCGCCGACCTCGGTCCGAAAACCCCGTTGGTGCGGGGTCGGTTGGTGCTGGCGCGAGCAGGCCCGTTTGCCGACCCATTTGAGCAGCAGGGGGTAACCCACATGGTGGTACACCACCAGGGCTGCACACAGCCAGAACACGATCATGATCCATTCCATGGGAGGCTCCTTTTGCTGTCTCTTTGCGTGTCGGTGGCATCGCCTCAGCGGGCGTACAGCGCCTGATAGGCTTGAGCCATCCGGCTCAGGCTGCCCTGTTCACAGACAAATTCCCGGGTGACGGTGCGCAGGCCACGAGAGTTGAGCAACCCCTGTGCCAGAAGTTGCGCCAGCAGAGCCGGATCTCGCGCCTCCAGCAACTGACCGCTGGCCGGGCAGACGATATCGGCGGCGGCCCCCACCGCGCTCATCACCACCGGCACGCCGCAGGCCTGGGCCTCCAGCACGCACAATGGCATCCCCTCCGCCAGCGACGGCAGGCAGAAGAGGTCCAGCCCCTGATAGAAGCGGGGCATCTGCTCCACCAGGCCGAGAAAGTGCACCCGATGGGCAATCCCCAGCAGTCGGCACTGCTGCTGCAACGCATTTTGCAAACTGCCCACCCCGGCCAGTGCAAGATGCACCTCGGGGGAGAGCCGCGCCACGGCCTCCAGCAGCAGGTGGTGACCCTTGACCGTCTCAAGGCGAGCGGCGCAGCCGATGAGCCTCACCCCGAGGGGCAAGCCCAGTGCCTGACGCGCCAGCTCGGCGGGGCCGGGGACGAAGCGCCCCTCGTCGATGCCGTTGGGGATCACCTGGGCCTGGATGGCGCCGAGCCTCGCCTGCAGCTGGTGCGCTACCGGGGTGGCGTCTGCCACCAGGGTGGGCCGCAAGGTGCGCAGCCCAAGCCCGGCCAGCTGGCGCTGACGGGGATCGTCGAGATACCAGGCGTCATGCTCGGTGTGGATAAGACACGCCACCCGGGCCAGCCGGGTGGCCAGCCCGCCATAGAGCAGCGGGCCCAGATGGTGGGTGTGCACCGCCGCCGGGCGCAGTTGGCGCAGCAGGCGGATGAGGCGATAGAGGGTGGTCAGCGACCAGCCGGCGGGCTTGTCCAGACAGTGGATCCGCGAGGCGAACGGCCCCAGGGCGGGCCAGGCGGCGAGCAGCGCCTCCTTGCTCCCCTCCAGCGAGACGATGTGCATGGGCTGGTGGCACTCGTTGGCCTGGCTGAGGTTGAGCACCATGGTCTCCAGCCCCCCGGGCTGCAGGTGCTGGACGATTTGCACGATGGCGGTGCTGGCTGACCGGGCGGTGGTGGGCATGGCGCTCTCCTCACAGTTGTCGGCCCTTCCCGGGCCCCTTGGCGGGACTATGCGAATCCTGTACCACAACGTCTGCCATGTTGGCCCGCTTGCTGGCATTACCCTTGCATTTCCTCCTCCATTCGTGGAATGCCATACCTGCCTTGAGGGGAGTGACGCCATGCCGGTCCAGTTCTACTACAACCTCTACATCATCCTCTTCGCCGCCTGGCGGCGACGTTATCTCATACTGATGCCGGCGCTGATCATGCCGCTGGTGGGGGTGGGGATTGGCGTGCTGAGCCCCAAGGTGTACGAGAGCCGCACTACCTTCATGGTGCCGCAGGATTCCAACCAGACGCCGACCCTCAAGGATCTGATCACCCAGGAGAGCCTCAAGGATCGCTTCGCGGTGCTGGAGGCCATGCTGCGCAGCCGCTACGTGATGGACGGGGTGGCGCGGGACCGCAAGCTGGTGGATGACAACACCCCGCCGGCCAAGCGCGACGCCATCATGGACTGGCTCTCGGCGTCCGTCTCCATCCGTCTTATCGGGGACGAGGTGATCGAGCTGAAGGTGAAAGCCGACTCGGCCGAGAGCAGCGCCGGCCTGCTGGAGGCCGTCTCGCGCCGCTTCTTCTTCAACCTGCTGAACAAGGGGCGCCAGTCGGCCGAGTCCTCCGAGCGCTTCCTGCAAAGCCAGCTCGACAGCCGGCGCAGCGAGCTGCAGGGGGCCGAACAGCTGCTGGCGGATTTCAAGCGCGAGCATGCCAGCGCCCTGCCGGATCAGCAAAATGCCAACGCCGCCCGGCTCTACGGCCTGAAAGATCGCCACGCCGAGAGCCTGCTTCAGTTGCAGCAGGCCAAGGCCCGGGTCGAGCAGCTCTCCCACGGCCAGGAGGGGGCCACGGCCCGCAGCCTGGAGGAGAAGCTGCAGCAGATGCAAACCGAGCTGGCCCTGCTGCGAGTGCGCTACAGCGATCAGCACAGCGAGGTGCAGAGCCTGCGCTACCAGATTGAGCAGTTGCAGCAGGAGCTGGAACAGCAGAAGAGCCAACCCGGTGTGGCGGTCGGGCCCGAGTGGGATCAGGCCAGGGCCCAGCTGGCCGAGGCCGAACAGAATGCCGCCGCGCTGCAGGCCCAGCTCGACGATCTGAACAAGGTGGTGGCCTCTCAGGGCGAAACGGAGAGCCAGCTGGCGGAGCTGGAGCGCGATCTCGAGGTCAAGCGCTCCCTCTATCAGGATCTGCTGCTGCGCTACGAGAAGGCCAAGGTGACCGGGGCGCTCGGCAGTTTTGAGCCCGGCGAACGGATCAAGGTGATCGACAGGCCCTTCGCCCCGAGCAAGCCCAGCAACTACCCGCTCTGGCTGTTTCTGATCGCCGGCATGGTGGGGGGCTTCGGGCTCGGCTGCGGGCTGGCGCTGCTGATTGAACTGGCGGATACCAGCCTGCGCCGCACCGATCAGCTGGCAGCGCTTATCAAGGCGCCAGTGCTAAGCCGGATCCCCTACTGCGAACCAGTGCATGCACACAGCGGTCAGGCGGCTCAAGCCCAGCCGTCACTGGTGGAGGTGCCGGGGTGATATTTACCCGTGGCCATCAAGGCAGGTCACCACTCTGAACCAGAATATTTCTGATAAGGCCTCGTAATGAGGCCTTTTTTTATGTCACTCAGATAGCGTCTGACCAACGACTATGGTTTGCATCGAATTTTTATGTGATTGCGACGATAAAGTCTGGTGGCGCTTCCTCATTCTGCTTATTGACTGTGGTTTTATACAGTGATACAACTGAAGCCAGTGTGGAGCGCTAATAATACGCATATAGATCAGTTAGATTGAAGCTGATACTAGCGCATTAATTTCGTCTTCTACCTAATTACTATTAGCCCAACAAGGCGAGATCTTAGCTATGGATATAGTTTTAGAGTTTATCAATGACCCTTTAATGCAAAGTTTGCTGCTCGGACCTTTAATGGGAGTGATTTTTGCTGCTTTATTTTCTGGGTTAAATAAATCTCCCGAGCCTCAAGCACCAGCTACAGTTATTCAAACAAGGACGGTTTATGTAACTAGAGTTGTTGAGAGAAGGCAAGCATCCAACCAATCTGATGATGGTATGGGCCTCCTAATAATTGGAGGCATTGGTTTATTATTTATACTTTGGAAGTACGCAATATATTTCGATACAATTCAGTACTACCTAGCATCCTTAATACTAACGGTGTTTAGTTTTTCAGCTACAACGATAATTATTTCTTTAGTAAAGGGTCAATACACATCAGGTGAATGGTGGCTCTATACTGCTGGCCCGCTTGTATCGCTTTGTATAGCTATTTATTTACTTAATTTGGCGAAAATCAATTTCGACCCTAGTATACAACAGGGAGCCTTAAGTAATACCTTTTTTACATTCTATTCAGATTGGTTAAGTGAGTATGGGCGAAATTTCATGTTTGCTCATGTGGGCGGAATTGTGATACTAGCATTAGCTGTTATTTTAACGGCGTTGTCATTGATTCATTATCTAAGCTTAATGAATCAACGTTCTTCTGGTATTATGCATGGATTGTGGTTTTTCTTAACCAAATCTACTTCGTTTTTCTCTGGTAAGTCTTGGCTCATATTAATTGGGTTTTTACTGGTCGCAGCTTATACCTTGATTAATCCAGATCTTATGGCAACTTGGATGACCAAAAAATAGTGCTAACAAGCACATTTTATCTAACCGATTTTATGTTGCGCCTCAAATCAGCCCAAAATGAGGGGTTTATGTTTTTTTGTGGGGGGGGGAAGTTTTGACATCTTTAAGTAAAGCAAAGAGTTTAGAGTGCGATGAAATACTTACTCCGGAATTGGCAGAATCATATTACAAAATGGGCCTTATTTCCGATAAAAGAAAATTTGTATGCATCGGTAAAGGATGTTCTTGCAGAATAACTTGCGCCAATATGGACAATCCAAAACGTAAGTTAGACCCATACTTTAGAACAGTTGAAGAGCATTCAAAATCATGTGATATCTACGAAACAAAGTATAGAAACACTGTTGATTTAGGTGATTTTTCTCATGTGCCATCAGAGCAGAGCAAGGATCCCAATAGACCTGATGAATTCATTATTGTTCGACCTAAAAGTCATTTTTTTGAAGAGCGGGCTTCACCCCATACAGAAGGTGTAGAGACTGTTACGGTTATTAAAGGTAAGCAAACGGGGGGGATTGATTATTACTCTCCGACCAATTTATATCATCTTGGCTCCTTGGTTGCGAAGTATAATAGGTTTGAGAGGGAAAATCAGCATAAGAAGCGTTCGGTGGCTATAGGAGAAAATAAATATCTTTATAGTGAGTTATTTAAACGCTTACAGAATCAGCATTTTGATAGTTATGAGATTGTAAGTCAAAGAAGACGGGTTTACTGGGGACATGTTTCTAGTGTTGTGCCTCAAAGCAATGGTGATGTTAGGTTCACATTATCAGATGTATCCAGATTTAAAAAAGATACTGCAATTGTTTCAGTCTTTATCAAAAAGTCTATATTAGACGGTTATCAATATAAACGTCCTATTCGCGACGCTATCATTGATAGTATTGGCATGAGTCAGAATGATTTATATATATATGTCTACGGCATACCATCATTGGAAGTAAAAGGTCGAGTGTTCTTAAATTTTAGGCCTTCTAATCTTGATTTGGTGGAAATACATAGGAATAACAATAAAATTTAAAAAGGGATTCACAATACGTGGCATTCTCTGTTTGAATTAACTTCAGTGTATGAGGCACGCTATGCTATTTGTATTGATATAAGCGAGGCTTGTAGGTTCGATTAGCCGATAGGTGTAATCGGACGCTCGCGGTGACTTTCCCCGTCAATGTGTTAACTACGTCCAGACCGATGTCAGTTTTTTGGAGGGTGAGAAGTAGCAAAATGAGAAAATTTGGGCGAGTAAAATAAACATATTACAAAAAGGCCGCGAACGTCCGATTACGCTTCGCTAATCAAACCGGCGATCCTTTAATGACTAAAAATAATAAAGCATTGAGGGGTAATTCCCGATGCTTGGTATTTTTAATTCCATGATAGGGGCTCATGTTTACGGTGATATGATTTAGGTTTAGTGGGTTAGTTGCTTAGAGATTGAATGTGACGCTGTGCGTATTGAATATTTATGTGATATCTTATTATCATTTGTTAATGATGGCGATGATTTTATATTGTAAATCGTTGTTGTGTAGATCATCTGTTGAGTGAGCGTTTAATGACTTACAAGAAAGTTCAAGAATATGTGAAGGGACAGCATGGCTTTTCAGTGAAGAGTTGTTGGATTGCTCATGTTAAGGAGTTAAATGGCGTCTCAATGAAACAGGCGCCAAACAGGCAATCCCCAAAGTTTCGAAAATACCCGTGTCCAGAAGACAAAGTGACGGTATTAGAAAATGCTATGCGGCAGTTTGGGTTAATAAAGTGATTTAGATAAGAACACATGCGTATACAAGAGGTGCGATATTTTCCGTCCCTGTGTCCGTGGTGCCATGGTGGCAGCAAAAAACAGGGAGCCATGGCTCCCTACTCATAACAAAAGTTACAGACAGTGTAACTGCTAGCCGACGGCTGGTATCGGTTGCCAGCCGGCGTGCTGCTGGTTCCCCTGATTACGGCCTTGAATACGGCGTTGATAGCGCCAGGCCAGCAGCAAGGGCATGCCGAGCAGCAGCTGGGCCGCCAGCGGGATCTCCTCGATGGGGGCGGCCAGTGCACCTTCCGGGATGATCCCCCCCTCAATCTCGGCCGCGAGTTTCAGCTCCAGGGCGCTGCCAAAATCGGCGAAGGTGGTGGCGTTGATGACGAAGGCATCCTCGCCGCCGGCGATATTGTTCAGATACCAATCCTGCAGCACCCCATCGGGGTAGTCCTGGCCTATGGTGATGCCGTTGATGGTATCGATGCCGGAGGCGAGCAGCTGATCCCGTACCGTGGAGGTATCCAGCCCGGCGTTCTGGATCCCGTCACCGGAGACATCCATCACCTGGCGCGTGGCGGTAAAGTCGTTGGTATCGAACTGCAGGGCACCGAATTGCATGGCTGAGCCCGGCGCCGTCATCCCCGAGTAGGGGCGTGTCAGGGCGTCCAGGGTGGCGGCAAACTCGTTGATGGAGGTCATGTCATAGAGGTAGAACCAGTCGGTCATCACCGCCTGCTGGGTCGAGCCGCTCCACATCACCATCTGCACGGCGATGGTGCCCAGCTTGCCGTCGCTGGTATCCAGGATGGCGTCTTGCACCGCCTGGCTGTAAAAGGCATCCACATAGCCCTGCAACTGCAGGTTGAACTCTGACGCGCTGACGCTGCCCGACACATCCATCAGCAGTTGCAGCTCGGTATCCACTTCGGTCAAAGCGTAGGCGGGGGCGCTGACCAGCAGCATCCCCACCAGCCCTGCCAACGGTTTTAGTCTCATAACTCACTCCTTCTCCTTGAGGCCTGGCCCTGATCCTCAGTGCCGATGGGGAGGATGAATAAAGCGTGCCACTTTGCAGGGATCAGCAGCGGGCATGAAATTTGCGGTCTTCGCACAGGATGAAAACGAACAAGTGCGGGGTGAGGCGATGGAGATCCGTCCCTGGCAGTGGGCGCCCAACTGGTTGCTGTTGGGGCTGCTCAATCAGTGGGCCATGGTGTGGCTCAACACGGGCCACTTCAACCTGCTGGTGGTGTTGCTGATTGCCATCTGGTGGCAAATTGCATCGCGGGTTGCGCCAGCCTGGCAACCTGGCCGCGCCGCTCTGCTGCTCTTCTCGCTGCTGCTATTGATCCCGAGCGCCAGTTGCAAGGCGCTGGCCTGCCTGCTGCTGGCCGCGAGCCTGTGGCGGCGCCAGCAGCCTTGGGACGAGCGCGCCGCACTACAGATAGTGGTGGCCTTCACCCTGGCCGTGCTGTGGGGGCAGCAGCTCTTTGCCCTCTGCTCCGGCCCCGTGCTGGCGCTCGATGCCTGGGGAGTGGGCCAGTGGCTGCAACTGCTGGGGTGGGAGACGGTGCAAAGCGGCAACCGCATCGAGCGGGTGGGGGGCCATGCCTTGATCGTGCTCAAGGGCTGCTCCTCGTTCTCCCAGCTCTATCTGGTGGCGCTGGCCTGGCTGGTCTCCTCCTGCTGGCTCGCCCCCGGGCGGGCGCTGCACCGTCAGCTGCCCCTGCTGGGGCTGGTCTTGCTGCTCTATATCGGCAGCAACCAGCTGCGGCTGGTGCTGATGAGCCTGGATCTGCGCTGGTACGGCTGGCTGCATACCGGCACGCTCGCCCAGCTCTACCAGTGGCTGGTGCTGCTGTTGCTGATGACACTGCTGTTTAACAGGGGGCGCCATGTCACCACCGATTAGGGGCTATCTCTGGCTGGTGCTGCTGGCACTGGCCTCCACCGGCGCCATGGGGTGGCGCTATCAGCACCGCCAACCGGTGGATGGCGCGCGCCAGATGCTGCAGGAACTCCGCCAGCTCGGCTGGCAGCGGCAGGGGGCCAGCCCCTTGCTGGGGGGCACCTATGTCGGCTACCGGCTGCGCCACCCAGATTGTGACGGGGTCTTGCAGGCGATGGCGGTGGCCCCGGATCGGGAGGCCATGTCGGTAAGACTCGCAGGCGCTGGCCAGCTGCAGGGGGTGATGTTTCGGGGGCAGTGGCACCCGGAGCCGCCACTGCTGGCCTATCGATTCAATCAGGGCTGGCACAAGCTGTGGGGCGACGCGCCGGCCCCCCTCTATCGGGTCGCGCTGCCTGCGGCCTGTCTTGCCCTTATTGCGCCTGGCGAGCCTCGTTGAGGGGGCTCGCCGCGTCGGCGGGCAACACCCGGATCAGCAGGCTGTTCGGGGCCAGCATGGGGTCGTAACGCGGTTCGAGCTCGATGGCGCGGGCACTGAGCAGGCTGGCCAGCTTGCCAAGGCGGTTGCTGGCAAGGCGCGCACTCTCCAGCATGTCGGTCTGCGGCCCGGGGCCGCTGATAAGGGCTATCTTCGCTGGATCCCGCTGGCCGAGAAACTGGTGCAACTGCTGCTCCTGATCCGCCGCCAACATCACCGCTTCCTCCTGATAAGTCAGCGACAGCTGGGCCTGCTCGGCCAGCTGCTGCTGGCGCAACTGCGCCAGCATGGGAAAAGGATCCTCGGTGGGCGTCTGGCGGGCACAACCAGTGAGTAGCAAAGAGGGCAGCAAGGAGAGCAGCAAGGCAGGCAACAAGCCTGCGGCAAGCCCGCTCTGGCGGGGACGACGCCCGGTACTCTGGCGCCCAAAAGCCTTTATGTTGGTGACGTTCTGATGCGGCATAAGCTGGCCAGTCAGGGGGATGAATTGGCTCCAGTTTGCAATGTTTTCAAGCGCTTGGCCAGTTGTTCAATCTCGCCGCGAAAGATGGCCCAGCGGCTGGCGGGGAGTGCTTCGGCCTGCTGCCAGCGGGTGGGCACCGAATCGCGCAGTCGCTGCATCAGCAGGGCCGCCTCCACCTGTTGGCGCGCCGCCTGCTCGAGCCAGGCGAGCCAGCGCAGATCCTCGATGCCCTGTTGCAGCAGCAATAGATCGTAGGAGAGGCGACGGGCCTCGCAGGCCTGCGGGCCCAGCAGCAGAAAGTCGCTCTCGCGCCCGTCGGTGGGGTCATAGGGCAGGGCGGTGGGCATGCGCCCGTGCCACTGCAGATAGCCCTCGGCCCCGCTCTGCCAGAGGTAGAAGCCGGCGGCGCGCGGGGTGCCGAGGTTGTAAAACCAGGGGGTGGCCCCGGCGGCCCTGACCCGCTCCACATCGGCCTTGTCGGCGCCAAAGCCTGCGTTGATCAGGGCTATCTCCACCTCGCCAAGCAAGGGCGCCTGGGCGGGGTGGTTGAAGTGACCGGCCCGCACCACGGCGGGATCCCGCCGCTTCATCTCGCTGGCCATGGCTTGAATGGCGGGCAGGGCGCCGAGATCCGGCTCGTCAAACAGGCTCCAGGCCAGGGGGGGCAGCCCCTGGGCGCGAAAGGCCGCCTGGCGCTGCTGCCAGGCATCGAGCCGGCTGTTGGTGTCGCTGCCCCAGCGCTTGAGCGAAGCGTAGGCCAGCAGCGGCATGTGAAAACCAAGGCCGATGGCCTCCTCCTGGGTGGTGCGCATCCCGGCTTCATCCTGGGGCAGGGCGGGGGCAATGCCGCTTATCCCAAGCCCGGCGAGCCGCTGCAGATCGCAGCGACTGGCGGCCAGCTGGGCGCCTGCCAGCTCCGGGCCCTGGCTGAACCAGCCAAGGTAGGGAGGGGTGTCGAGGTAGATGCCGACCGGTTTGCTGGCGGCGGGCAGGGTCAGGGGCAGCACCTCGACGTCTAGCGGCAACTGCACCAGCTGCTGGTGGCTGAGCAGCTGGATATTGCCCTGATAGCGCCCCGCCGGTGCATCTCGCGGAATGGGGAGATGCAGCACCAGGCGCCTTGGCACCCCGCGCTTGAGGGTGAGCCCCGCCACCCCTTCCACCAGCTCCTGATCCGAGGGGAGCAGCAGGGTGCCGCTCGCCTGGGGGCGCACCAGATGCCACTGGCTGTGGTAGGGGGTCAGCGGCAGGGTAACGCCGTTGGCTGCCGGCGGCTGGATCACCAGCAGGGGGGCGGCGTCATCCTCGGGCGTCTCGATGACGAACTCCAGCAGCAGCTGGCTGCCTTGGGCGGCCAGTACGGGAGTGGCAGGGGGGGCCGGGCTGGCCCTGGCACTCAAGGTCGGTTGCCCCTGCGCGATGGGGGTCAGGGTGAGACGAGCGAGGGGCTCTGGCAGCGAATAGGGGGCCAGGGCCCACTTCTCCGTAAAGAGCTGGCGCTGCTTGGCCAGCACCCGCCGGGTGGCCTCGGCCAGCGGGTGAGGGTTAGCCTTGGTATCAGCCTGCTTGTCCGCCGCCGGATAGGGGGCCAGCAGCAGGCCGGCGAGGAATTTTGCATCCGGCGAATTGCCCCCCAGGGTGAGGGTGAGCGGGCCACTTGGATGCTCTAGCACCAGGCTGACCGGCCCCCCCTGGCGGGCACCGAACAGCAGCCAGGGATCGGGATTGGGCAGCGCCTCCTGCTGCTGGCCGGCGAGATAGCGCTGGGCCAGCCACTCGCCCGGCTGCCACCGCTCGGCCCAGACCGGCTCGCCATCGATCAACACGCTGCGCTCGAGGGGGTGGGGCAGGTACTCCCACTCGCCCGGATCGTCGAGCCAGAGGGTGAGCTGGTAGCGCCCCTTGGGAACCTCCAGCCTGACGCCGTCGAGGTTGCGCAGCCCGTCGCGGATCAGCGCATCGCCGGAGGGGCGCAATATGGGGCTGGGGTGGCCCAGCAGACGCGGATCCCCCGGCGCCAGGGGCTCGAAACCGGTGAAGCGGGGCGAGTCGCTCGCCCCCAGATCGAGGGCAATGGTGCCGGCGGGCAAGGTCAGCCCGGGGGACCAGTACCAGCGTGTCAGGGTGAGCTGCGTCGCCCCGTCAGCCATGAAGAGATAGAGCCTGGTGAGCTGGTCGAGGGCCAGGGCCCTGGGCTGGGCGGTGCGCCAGTCGCTTAACGAAAAGCGCAGGGTAAAGGGGCCCGGGGGGATGATCCGCTCCAGATTGACCCGGCTGCGGTAGTTGACCGAGGCGGCGTCATCGATCCGCAGGATCAGAGTCTGGGGGCCTGCCGCGGGATTGTGACCCTCGATCACCAGTTCGTCATCCGCCCCGACGGGCCAGGGCAGGCGCTCGAAGGTGAGCCGCTGGGGCGTCTGCTCGCCGCTCAGCGGCAAGGGGGTGGGGCCATCAAGGCGGCTCGCCGCCAGCACAGAGCTCCCTATTATCAGGCAGAGGGTCATCAGGCCGAGTACCTGCAGCAAGAGCACCAGCGGCCAGGGCGCCTTGTGTAGGCGCAGCGTCAACCAGCCCATCAGAGCAGCCCTGCCAGCCAGCTTTTAAGCTCGTCGGCCCTGTGATCCCAGCTCTGCTGCGCCACTGCCTGCTGGCGACTCTGGCGCCCTTCGCTGCGAGTCAGCGCTTCCCACTCGTAGCGCTGGAACCAGTCCTGGGCGGGGGCGTCGAGGGCGGCACGCTGGATGGCCTGGGCCAGGCTGTCGCCCGGGCGGGGCAGATGGACCAGCGCCCGATAGCCGTCCAGCGCCGGAAAATCGGTGCTGACCACGGGCCGGCCGGTCGCCAGATACTCGCGTAGTTTCAACGGATTGCAGGCCCTGATCTGGGCATTGTCGACGAAGGGCAGCAGGCTCACCTGCCAGTGCTGGGCGTAGGCGGCCAGGGTGTGGTGCGGTCTGGGGCCGAGCAGATGCACGTTCGGCAATCCTGCCAGCGGGCTCAGGTCAGTCTGCCTGGGCCCTATCAGCACCAGATCCCAGTGGGGCAGGGCGCGAGCGGTCTCCGCCAGCAGGGGGACGTCTATCCAGTCGCTCAGGCTGCCGTAAAAACCGGCGATGGGGCGCCCGCTCGGCAGATCCGCCGGCCTGGGTTGGGGGGGCATGAAGAGGCCGAGATCCACCCCGTGGCTCAGCAGCCGGGTCTTGTGGGGGGGAAAGCGGCTGGCCAGCGCCGGACTGGCGGCCAGGATAAGGTCCGCTTTTTCTACCAGCCTGGCCTCGCAGCGGGCGATGGCGGCGTGATCCACCCCCGCCAGGGCCGAGAAGTCGTCGCCGCAGTAGTAGATCACCGCCCGCTCGCCGAGCTTGCCCACCAGATCCACCGCGCTTGGCAGGGAGATCCAGAGTAGCGGCTTGTCGAGCTCGGGCAGCTGGCGGCGGATCTGGGCCGCCAGCCAGTGGCCATTGATCCGCCCCGCCAGCGGGCTGCCGGGCAGGGGCAGCGCCAGCGGCGGCATCACCTGAGGCGTTGGCCCGCTCTGGATGGCGGGTGACTGGGCCTGGCCCTTGGCCGGGCGGCGCAGCACGGCCCCCAGCTTGCGGCCGAGCCGGCCCAGGTCGCGCACGTTGAGGCGGGGGCGGCGCAGGCCGATGGAGTTGACCCAGAGTACCCGATAGTCCGGCAGCAGGCGTTTGATGAGGTGCTGGGTGCTGGAGGGGTGCTGACCCCAGTCTTCCCCCAGTACCACCAGTTGGGGCTGTGCGCTCGACGGTTTCATGGCTGCTTCTCCTCACTCGGGCGGCTGGCGGCACTCTCTGCCAGCGCGTCGCGGCAATCTTGCGCATCGAGGGGGCGCAGCACCCGGGCCGGCACCCCGGCGGCCAGCACCCCGGCGGGCAGGCTATGGGTCACGATACTGCCGGCGGCGACCACGGTCCCCGCGCCTATGGTCACCCCCGCCATCACCATGGCGCCGGTGCCGAGCCAGACGTCATGCTCGAGCACGATATCGCCGACCTGCTCGTCCCGATCCGGCAGCCCCCGGGCCCGCTCCTGGGCATCCAGCGGGTGACCAGGATAGCCCGCGAGAAAGGCGCGCCCGGCGATGCGCACGTTGTCGCCGAGCACTACTTTGCTGCCCACGGCGATGGTGGTCTGCCAGCCGATGCCGACGTTGTTGCCAATCCTGAGAGCGGGCCCCTTGCTCGAGGGGCGGCCGCTGATGGTCATGGCGGCGCTGAGGCGACAATCCGCCCCCACCTCGATTGACACGGGGCCGCTGATAAAGGGGATGCCGCCGTAAAGGTAGAGGCGGGGGGCGGGGGCACGCAGGCGGGACTGGAACAGCGGCGTCCACCAGAGGGTGCGGGCCAGGGTGGCGAGAGTCTGGCTTGCCAGCCGATAGAGACGATAGAGCAGGCCGTGCAGGGGCGGGATGAGCGGAAAGCTCCAGCTGCGGGCCCCCTTGGCGAGGCGCCACAACAGGCGGGCCAGCGGCGTCTCTCCCTGCTTGGCCCAGGTTTTCATCCGGTACAGGCTGATGCTGTTCATGGTGTGCTCTCCCTTGGTTCTGCTGCCGTCATGGCCGACCAGTCAGGCACTAGCAGGGATCGGGCCAACTGACGCTCAGCACGCTGTTGGCTGTCTGCCAGGGGGTTGGATGGTAAGGCGCTGTGCAAATTGCGCCGGCCGGGCTGCAAAACGCAAAAATCAGATTCATTTTGGGCCTGATGTGCGTTGCAGTGAGGGGCGAGAGCGTGACATACAGGGCTGCACGGGGAATTGCACCGGCTGGCGTGCCCCTTGCATTGGCTGACCCCAGATGACCCAAGATCCGTTGCCTGGTGGCTGGGAGGCCCTATGAGACTCGGAGTAAACCAGATAGCCATGCTCTATTACGCCGCCGGCCTCTTGCTGATGAAGGGGATCTCCCTGCTGATGCTGCCGGTGCTGACCCACCTGCTGGCGCCGCGGGAGTATGGCCAGCTGGAGGTGCTCTTGACCATCATCAACCTGGGCTCCCTCATCCTGGGGTTCGGGCTGGTGGACGCCCTCTATCGTTTCGCCGGGATGGCGGCAGATGAGGGCGAGCGTAAGCAGGTGGTGGCGCGGGTGTTCGGCCTGGTCTGGATCATCGCCCTGGCCAGCCTGGTGCTGCTCTGGTGGCTGGCGCCCCTGGTGCAGCGACTGCTGCCAACCGAAACCCGCCTTGCCGATGTGCGCTGGGTGCTCAGTGCCCTGCCGTTCGAGGGGGTGATCGGGGTGCCGCTGGCCTGGCTGCGGATGCGCAATCAGGCCCGTCTCTTCTTCGTGGCCACCGCCGGCAAGGCGGTGATCCAGTCCCTGCTGACCGCCTGGTGGCTCTGGCTTGGCTGGGGAGTGAGCGGAGTGCTCGCCTCCGGCACCCTCACCTGTGTCGCGCTGGCGCTGCTGCTGAGCCTCTGGCAGTGGCGCGATGGTGGCATCCGCTTTGACTGGCAACACTATCGCCCCCTGCTGCGCTATGGCCTGCCGCTGGTGGTGAGCGGGCTGGCGGGCTTTGCCCTGAGCGGGCTGGATCGCTGGCTGCTGGCCGAGCACGTCGGCGAGGCGCTGCTGGCCTACTACGCGGTGGCGGGCAAGCTGGCGCTGGCGGTGGGACTTTTGCTGCAACCCTTCGCCCTCTGGTGGTATCCGCGCCGCTTCATGCTGCTCAGGGAGCCGGATGGCCTGCGCCTCAACGCCCACTACAGCGTGCTCGGCTCCGTGCTGGGGTTTGCCACCGCCGGGGTGGTGGGGCTCACCGCGCCCCTGCTCATTCGCTGGCTCACCCCCGAGAGCTATCACGGGGCCATCGCCTATATCCCGCTGCTGGTGCTGGGGATGGCGGTGCGCAATGTCTCTGACTTGCTCAACGTCGGCTGCTTCAGCGGCGAGGAGAGCAAGGCCCAGATGATTATCAATCTGGGATGCAGTCTGCTCGGCGTCATTGGCTTTTTGCTCGCCATTCCGCACTTCGGGGTGGCCGGGGTGATCTGGACCCTGCTGCTGGTCTACCTGGTGCGGGCGCTCGCCTTCTATCTGGTGAGCCAGCGGTTGCTGCCGCTGCCTTACCGTCTCTCCATGCTGTGGGCGAGCAGTGCCGGCTCCCTTGCCATGATGTGGCTCGGCCAGTGGTGGGCAGGGCAATGGGCCGCCTGAGCCACGCCCTCTGGGGGCTGGCCGCCACCCTGGTGGTGGCCGGACTCTGGTGGCGGCTGCCGCACCCGCTGCTGCTGCCGGTGCTGGGGCTGGCCATTCCCGCCATCTGGTTTGCCCTGCGCTGGCCGTTTCTGATGGTGCTGGGGTTCGTCACCTTCTCGTTTTTCCGGCTGCACGAGGTGTTTCCCCAGCTCTATCCCCTCAAGATCCCTCTGCTCTTCTCGCTGGCGGCGATCGGCGCCCTGATCTGGCACACCCTGCTCACCGGCCGCATCAAGCCCTACTGGAGCCAGCCCCTCAGCTGGTTGACCGCCTTCTTCGTGATGGTCTCCATCGGGGTGCTGTTTGCCAGCAACCGGGGGGAGGCGATCGCCACCTGGACCGGCAGCTACAGCAAGAT
Source organism: Aeromonas sp. FDAARGOS 1403 (assembly GCF_019047325.1). NCBI lineage: Bacteria > Pseudomonadati > Pseudomonadota > Gammaproteobacteria > Aeromonadales > Aeromonadaceae > Aeromonas > Aeromonas sp. FDAARGOS 1403. The sequence continues at coordinate 3,146,928 of NZ_CP077249.1, forward strand.
CTACCTGATGACGCTGGCCACCGCCTGGCTGGTACGCAGGCCGGAGGACTTCGCCCTGGCGGTGCGGGTCTTCGTGGTGGCCGGCTGCATGGTGGCCCTGGTGGCGCTCTACAACAAGAGCAGCGGCATCGGGCTGGTGGAGGGGACCCGGGTCACCATAGGGCGCGAGCTCGGCTCGGTGCTGGGGGATCCCAACGATCTGGCGCTGGTGCTGCTGTTTCCCGCCGGCTTCTCCCTGAGCCTGCTGCTCAACCGGGGCAACGGCCTGGGAGGGCGCATCCTGGGGGCGGTGGGGTTCGTGCTGGTGGCCGCCGCCATCATCGCCACCCAGAGTCGCGGCGGCCTGCTCGGGATCTGCGCGGTGAGCGGCCTCTTTGCCTGGCAGCGGGTGCAGTCGAAAACCCTGCTGATCCTGTGCGGCACCCTGGCGCTCCTGGTGCTGTTCGCCGCCGCCGGGATAAGCGACAGGGCCTCCGGCGGGGCGGCGGAGAGCGGGGTGGATGCCTCGGCCATGGGGCGGCTGTATGCCTGGCAGGCCGCCTGGGGCATGGCGCTGGCCCATCCGCTCATCGGGGTGGGGCTCTCCAACTTCTACTACAACTACTTCTTCTACAGCCCCCACTGGGACGGCCTCAACCACGCGGTGCACTCCACCTGGTTCGGGGTGCTGGCGGAGACCGGCTTCGTGGGGCTGACCCTGTTTGTCGGCATGGTGGCGGTCACCCTCTACCGGGCGTGGCACTGCCGCCTGGATGGCATGCCTCCTGCAGTAGTCACAGCCATGCAGGGGGTGATGGCGAGCATGGTGGGGTTCGTCATCTCGGGGTCCTTCCTGACCCAGGGCTTTACCTGGCCCATCTATCTGGAGCTGTCGCTGGCGGTGGCAGCCATCAAATATGTCCGGCAGGCCAGGGAAGCGGAAATGGCCATGGCCGGGGTGGAGCGGGATAAACAGGAAAAGGGAGCAGAGTCATGAGCGCAACCCCCATTTTGCTGGTGCACTACGGCGAGAACTGGATCCGTGGCAGCGAGCGCTGCCTGCTGGATCTGCTGGCCCACCTCGATCGCAGCCGCTTTGCCCCCCTGCTCTGGTGCAACAGCCAGCAGCTGGCAGAGGAGGCCGCCCTGCTCGGGGTGAAGGCGGTGGTCGAGCCCTTCTCTCTGCTGCTGGGCTGGCAGTCCCCCCGCTTCGATCTGGCCGCCCACCGCTCCTTGTGCCAGCGGGCGCAGGCGCTGATAAGCGAGCACGGCATCACCCTGGTGCACGCCAACAGCGCCGCCCCCTGCCAGTGGCTGGCCGGGGTGTGCCGCAAGATGAAGGTGCCCCTGGTGTGCCATCTGCACGCCCGTTATCAGCCCAGAGACAGGTTCACCCTGCGGGTGCATCAGGCCAACGTGCTGATCGGGGTAAGCCAGCCGGTGCTGGCCCCCTGGCGGGAGGATGGCTGCGAGCACACCCGGCTGGTCCACATCGCCAACGGCGTGGATGAGATGCGGCTCAATCGGGGTGAGCCCTGGCCCGTCAGCAGCCTGCCCGGGCTGCCGTCGGGGGAGCTGATCCTGGCCACCATAGGGTCGCTGATCAAACGCAAGGGGGTGGACCTGCTGATCCGCTCCCTGGCCGAGCTCTGCGCTCAGGGGGGCAAGGCGCAGCTGCTGGTTGTCGGCAGCGGCCCCGAACTGGCCGCGCTCACGGCATTGGCCGCTGAGCTGGGGGTGGCCGAGCGGGTGCACTTTCTCGGCGAGCGGCCTGACAGCGCCGCCATCCTGCGCGGCGGGGTGGATCTGCTGGTCTCCGGTGCCCGTGAGGAGGTGTTCGGCCTGACCCTGGCCGAGGCCGGCACCCTGGGGCTGCCGGTCAGTGCCTATCGGGTGGGGGGGATCCCTGAGGTGGTGGAACACACGGTGACGGGCCTTCTGGCCGATCCCGGCGACTGGCGCCAGATGGCTGCCCACTGGCAGCGGCTGGGCGATGCCGGATTGCGCTACCGGCTGGGGCGGGCGGGGCAATTGCGCGCCAGCCAGCTGTTCACGGTCAAACGCTATGTGGATAAGGTGAGCGAGCTCTGGTCGGCGACCCTCTCGGGGCGCTGGGACAATCCCGAGCTCCCCCCCTACGGGCGCATGGTGCGCTGGCTCGGCCAGCGGCTGCTGGCCAGGGTGGGTCTGGCGGGGGAAGGGGGGCTGCTTGGCGGGCGCAGGGCGGCGATCGGGTCGGATGAAGGAGCACCATCATGAAGCCGCACCATGAGTCGACTGCTGGCAAGGCCGGGCAGGGGGAGACGCTGCTGGTGGTGGATCCCATCTCTTTTCGCGGCGGCTCCAAGGTGGCCACCGAGGTGATCCTGGCGGGGCTGGCCGACCGCCTGCCGGCCCTGGCGCTGCATGTCCTGACGCCGGACTTGGACTCCTGGCCCGGATGTCGTCACCATTCGCTCTGGGTGCCCGCCTTGCTGCGGGGGCGCGAGTCGGGCCTGGGGTATCTGCTCAAGCAGGGGTGGCAGAGCCTGATGATCCTCTGGCTGATATGGCGGCTGGGGGAGGTACGCGGCCTGCTGGCGGCCTCCGGCCCCGGGGTGGATCTCTGCTGCTACTGGGCGGCTCGGATCGCGGGGATCCCGGTGGTGCAGCTTATTCACGGCCCGGTGGGCTGCTCCGGCATGTCGGCAAGGGCCCTGTGGCGCGCCAGCCAGGTCTTCTATCTGGAGGCCGCCCGCCCTTCGCTCTCGGCCCTGATTGCCCGCCTTGGCGAGCGCGACTTCCCGTCCCGCTGGCAGCCCTTCATCAACGGCCTGTGCGAGGCGAGCTGGCCCACGGCCACGACCGGCGGATCCGGCATCTTGTGGGCCGCCTCCTTGCTCAAGTGGAAAGGGCTGGAGACCATGCTGGCGGCGCATCAGCAGCTTGCCGAGCCCCGTGCGCCGCTGACCGTCTGCTATCTGCAACCGCGAAACATACTGCAACCTTGTAGCGAACCCCGGCCAGAGCTGCCCGATACCCGCTGGCATGAAAACCCCGGCAACCTTGACGAGATCAGGGCCGGCTGCGGCATCTTCGTCTCCACCAGCCATCAGGAGCCCTTTGGCCTCTCCATCCTGGAGGCCATGGCCGCCGGCCTGTGCGTGGTGATCCCGGCGGATGGGGCCTGGTGGGATCGCCACCTGACCGACGGGGTGAACTGCCGCAAATATCAGCCGGACAGCGCCGATGAACTGGCGAGCGTGCTGGCGGCGCTGCAGGAGGCCCCCGCTGTGGCCATGGCCATAGGGGAGAATGCCAGGCTGCATGCGGCGGCGCATTACAAGGCGAGCGCGACGGGCAGAGAGATGGTGGTGGGGCTGGCACGACTGCTTGAGCGGGCCGAGCCTGAGTGCGCCGCGAAGCGCCCTAGCACGGCGCTGTAGCGGCGCGTCACTCCTAGCATCGCGGCCTTGCCCGGGCCTTGACCTTATGGCAGGTCCGGCTCGCTCATGCTGGCGACTGTCTGCCAGAAGGCGTCGATGAGAGGCCCCTTGCTGTGGGCTGGGCGAATAAGGCCTATGGTCCAGCAGGCTTCCCCCTCGGTCAGCGGCAGGGTCAGCACGTCCGGGTGCTCTATGGTGGTGGAGGAGGGCACCAGGGTCCAGGCGATATCGGCGGCGGCGGTGGCGACCCCGGCGGCGAAGTCGTTGACGTACTGGATATCGCGAAAACGCAGCCCGCTCTGGGCCAGGTAGTGCATCAGGTGATCGTAAAACGAGGGGGCCTTGTCCCGGCGCAGGATGGCCAGCGGTTTGTCCACCAGATCAGCCAGCTTGCTCACGCCGGCGTAACTGGCGGGCAGCACGGCGACAAAATGGGCCCGCACCATCGGCAGACACGGCCACCCCTTGGGGGCGGGCAGGCGGCAGAAGCCGAGATCCAGCTTGCCTTCGCTCAGTGCCAGCAACTGATGGTGGGTGGAGAGATCGTTGAGCTCTATGGTCACCTGGGGGCGTTCGGCCCGAAATTGCGCGATGGCGGCGGGCACCAGCAGCTTGGTGGCGACCCCGAAGCCGATGCGCAGGGTGCCGCTGTTGCCGGCTAGCACGTCGCGGGCACTGCGTGCTAGCTGCTCGCTGGCCGCCACCAAGGCGCGGGCATCCTCATAGAGGGCGCGTCCCAGCACGGTGAGACGGGTGCTGCTTGCGTTGCGTTCGAACAGCTCGCCGCCCAGCTCCTCTTCCAGCCGGCGGATCTGCTTGCTCAGCGCCGACTGGGTGACGTGCTGGCGCACCGCCGCCTGACCGAAGTGCAATACCTCCCCCAGGGTGACGAAGGCCTTCAGATCCCGCAACTCCATGTCGGCTCCTGTGATTCCTGTTTGGAATGTTGAATGGTTAAATTTGTCATTGGACGGAATTTTAGAACTGTTCGATGCTAATGCCAATTCCATTGGGCACCGCCAGTCGGTGCGATCAAGGTGGCCAGCCCACCGCCGCAGAAGGAGCAACCCCAGATGCATCACCACAAATTCAACGACTTCCCGAAAGATTTTCTGTGGGGCGCCGCCTCCGCCGCCTATCAGGTGGAAGGGGGCTGGGACGCCGATGGCAAGGGGCCCTCGGTGTGGGATCTGTTCACCAAGCTGCCGGGCAAGACCTTTGAGGGGAGCAACGGCGACGTGGCGGTGGATCACTACCACCGCATGGAGGAGGACGTGGCGCTGATGGCCGAGATGGGGCTCAAGGCCTACCGCTTCTCGGTGAGCTGGCCGCGTATCTACCCGACCGGCCGTGGCGAGGTGAACGAGGCGGGGCTCGCCTTCTATGAAAAACTCATCGATACCCTGCTGGCCCACCAGATTGAGCCGGTGCTCACCCTCTATCACTGGGACCTGCCCCAGGCGCTGCAGGATGAATACGGCGGCTGGGAAGACAGACGCATCATCGCCGATTTCGAGCGCTACTGCGTGACCCTCTACCAGCGTTTTGCCGGCAAGGTGAAGTACTGGGTGTCGCTCAACGAGCAGAACTACAACCTGACCAACGCCTATCAGCTCGGCACCCATCCGCCCGCGGTGCAGGATCGCAAGCGCTTCTTTGCCGCCAACCACATCGCGTTTCTGGCCAACGCCCGGGTCATAAAGGCGTTTCGCCAGCACGTGCCGGGGGGACTGATCGGCCCAAGCTTTGCGTATTCTCCCGCCTATCCGGCCTCGTGCGATCCCAAAGACATGCTGGCTTACGAGAATGCCGAGGAGTTCACCAACCTCTGGTGGCTGGATGCCTACTGCTTCGGCCGCTACCCCCAGGCGGCGCTCGCCTATTTGCGGGAAACCGGCGAGGCGCCCCAGATCCTGCCGGGCGATCTCGAGCTGTTGCGGGAAGGAACCCCCGACTACATAGGCGTCAACTACTACTACACCCTGACCTATACCGACAACCCGCTCGGCGGCCAGACGATGCAGCGCATCAACACCACGGGCAAGAAGGGCACTACGCCGCCAAGCGGCATTCCCGGCCTCTACAAGACGGCCCCCAACCCGCACCTGGAGACCAGCAACTGGGACTGGGCCATCGATCCGACCGGGATGCGCATCGCCCTGCGCCGGCTCTCCTCCCGTTACGGCCTGCCGCTGATGATCACCGAGAACGGCCTCGGCGAGTTCGACAAGCTGGTAGAGGGAGATCGGGTGCACGACGACTACCGCATCGACTATCTGCGCAGCCACGTCAAGGCGTGCCAGGAGGCGCTGCAGGACGGGGTGGAGCTGCTGGGCTATTGCGCCTGGTCGTTCACCGACATCCTGAGCTGGCTCAACGGCTACCAGAAGCGCTACGGCTTCGTCTATGTTGAGCGGGACGAGCAGGGGGGCTCCCTGCGCCGGCTCAAGAAGGACAGCTTCTACTGGTACCAGACAGTGATAAGCTCGGGCGGCAAGACACTGTAACCAAATCCATCCCCTCGACGGGCCCCGCCAACTGGCGGGGCCCGTTTTTTTGTCCGTCTGCCGGGCCGACCCACGCCGCATCCAGGCATGGCACTTGCCGGATTGATCCAACTCATCTTTTTATCAATTAGCGTGTGCGGATGGCGGCTGCAAACCGGCGGGAGGGGCAATCTGGTTTAGATTCAATATGTTTACGCGGCCCCGAAGAGGGATCTATCACCTTGGCAGAGGTGGAAGCGCATCATGCACCACAACAGCTCTCATCCCCGCTGCGGCGGGCTGGTTGCCCAGCAGGTTGATTTGCGCCAGCTGGTATACGCCCTGTCGGCGTCGCTGGATTTGGTCGGCATCGGCGATGTGGCACACGGCAAGCGGGTCGGCATCATGGCCGCCGAGTGTGGCAAGGCACTGGGGGCCGGTGAGAGCGAGCAGGCCTGCCTGTTCGAGCTGGGGGTGCTGCACGACATCGGCGTCTCCTCCACCTTCATCCACAGCCATCTGGTCAGCGAGTTCGACTGGGAGTCTTCCCAGCGTCATTGCGAGGTCGGTTACGATCTGCTCAAGGATTTCCCGCCGCTGGCCCCGCTGGCGGAGCCCATCCGCTATCACCACACCCACTGGCATCAACTTGTTCGGCAGCAGGGGGTGACGGCCACGGTGCGGCGCCAGGCCAACCTCATCTTTCTGGTGGACCGGGTCGATGCCCTGGCGGCCCCGCATTATGGGGACGGCTCCCTGCTGATGCACACCCAGGAGATCCGGCAGCGGATCGAGGCGTGCGCCGGCGAGTTCTTCGACCCCGAGCTGGTGGCGGCCTTTTTGCGGGCCTCCCTGCCGGAGGCGTTCTGGCTGCAGCTGGAGGGGCGCGCCATCACCGACTACATGCGCGGCATGCTGAGCGAGCGGGAGCCCTGCCTCACCAGCAACGGCGAGCTTAAGCAGCTGGCGCGCATCTTTTCGGCCATCGTCGATGCCAAGAGCCCCTTCACCGTGGCCCACTCCCTCGGGGTGGCCAGGCTGGCGCGGCGGCTGGCCCAATGGATGGGGATTGAGGAGGGACGCTGCGAGCAGCTGGAGATCGCCGGGCTGCTGCACGATCTCGGCAAGCTGCGGGTACCCGACGAGATCCTCGACAAGGCGGGAAAACTCGATGAGCGGGAGCGGGCCATCATCAACACCCACAGCTTTGAAACCTATCAGATTTTGCGCCACATCGACGGCTTCGAGGAGATTGCCCTGTGGGCCTCCTATCACCACGAGGAGCCCAATGGCTGCGGCTATCCTTTCCACCTGACCGCCGAGGCGATGCCGCTGGAGGCGAGGATCCTGCGGGTGGCCGACATCTTCCAGGCCATGGTGCAGCACAGACCCTACCGGGCGGGGCTGAGCGCCGACGCGGCGCTCGCATTCTTGCAACAGCTGGCGAGCCAGGGGCGGGTCGATGTCGACGCCGTGGCTACCCTGGCGGCGCACCTGCCCGAGGCCCATCAGGCCGCCAGCGGTCAGACGCAGGCGGCCCAGAGAGATCTCGGCGTCGGTGAGCGGACGCCTTAGAGGAACATGCCGCCGGAGGCCTCGATGCGCTGGGCATTGATCCAGCGGCTGTCGGGGGAGAGCAGGGCGGCGATGACGCCGCCGATGTCCTCCGGCTGGCCCACCCGACCCAGCGCGGTCTGGCTGGCGATGAAGTCGTTGACCGCCTGATTGTCCCGCACCACACCCCCGCCAAAATCGGTCTCGATGGCCCCCGGCGCCACCACGTTGACGGCGATGCCGCGCGGCCCCAGCTCCTTGGCCAGATAGCGGGTCAGCACCTCGACCCCTCCCTTCATGGCCGCATAGGCGGCATAACCGGGCAGCGCGAAGCGGGTCAGTCCGCTCGACAGGTTGAGGATGCGCCCGCCATCGCGCAGAAGCGGCAGCAGCTGCTGGGTCAGAAAGAAAACCCCCTTGAGGTGAATGTTGAACAGGGTGTCGAACTGCTGCTCGCTGGTCTGCTCGATTCTGGCGTGAATGCCGATGCCGGCGTTGTTGACCAGAAAATCGAACCGATCTCGCTGCCACGCGCCCAGCTGCTCGCGCACCTGGCTGGCGAAAGCGGCAAAGCTGCTGCTGTCGGCCACATCGAGGGGCAGGGCATGGGCCCTGACGCCGAGGGCGGTCGCCTCGGCCACCACGGCCGCTGCCTCTTCGGCCTGACTGCGATAGGTGATGATGAGGTCGACGCCGCGGGCGGCGAGGGCCAGCGCCGCCTGTTTGCCAAGGCCGCGGCTGGCGCCGGTGATGAGTGCGATGGGATGGGTCATGAGAGGACTCCTGTCTATGGTCATGGGCTCGGGGTGAGCCGGTGTGATCACTCTATTGCCCGTTGTTGATTGGATAAATAAGGCGATAATGAATGCACTGTTCCGATTAGCGAGACAATGGCGGCATGGATCAACTGGATGCGATGAGGATGTTTGTGCGGGTGGCGGAGCTGGAGAGCTTTACCCGCAGTGCCGAACAGTTAGGAGTCCCCAAGGCGACGCTCTCGGCGGCCATCCGCCGGCTGGAGGAGCAGATGGGCACCCGCTTGCTGCAGCGCACCACCCGGCGGGTGCAGCTGACCACGGATGGCCGGCTCTGTTACGCCCGTTGTCAGGATCTGCTGGCAGACATGGAGGAGTTCAACGGGCTGTTTCGCCAGCAGGGGCAGCTGAGCGGCCAGCTGCGAGTGGACATGCCGGGCCGGATGGCCCGCCATCTGGTGATGCCGGCGCTGCCCGCCTTTCTGGCGGCGCATCCCGCCTTGCAGTTGATGCTGAGCAGCACGGACCGGCGGGTCGACCTGGTGCGGGAGGGGTTTGACTGCGTGATCCGGGTCGGGGCGCTCGAGCCCTCCAGCCTGGTGGCGCGCCCCCTCGGCCATTACCGCCAGATCAACTGTGCCAGCGCCGCCTACCTGGCCCGCTACGGAACGCCCCGCAGCCTGAGCGAGCTGAGCGGCCATCGGCTGGTGCACTACGGCAGCAGCAGCGGGCCCAGAGAGAGCGGTTTCGAGTATCTGCAGGCGGATGGCTCGCGCGCCGTGCTGGCGATGAGCGGGGCGCTCACGGTGAACGACAGCGAATCCTATCTGGCGGCGGCGCTGGCCGGGCTTGGCATCATCCAGCAGCCGCGAGTCGGGGTGGAGCCACTGCTGGCCAGCGGCGAGCTGGTGGCCATCCTGCCAAAGTGGCAGGCGCCCCCGCTGCCCATTCACGCCCTCTATGCCCATCGCCGTCAGCTGGCCCCTAGGGTGCAGGCCTTCATTCAGTGGTTGAGCGGCATCCTGGCGTCAGCGCTGGGCCCTGACGGCCCGCGCGATGGCCTGGCGACGCGGGCAGGGATGGACGCGGCCGATTGATGGTTTGATGCTAATCCCCACCTGCGGCGGGTCTCTCTATGGCTGCCATCGACAATCCCGGTTTGGCGCCGGCCGGGTGGCTTGGCATAATGACGCCCCACACGGGTTGGCCGCCCCTTTGCGGTGTGGCCGGCCCCAGCAACAGTGCAGAGGAGATGTGATGAAATTTATCGGAGCCCACGTCAGTGCGGCCGGCGGGGTGGAGAACACCATCGCCCGCGCCCAGGCCATCGGGGCCAACGCCTTCGCCCTGTTTACCAAGAACCAGCGCCAGTGGCAGGCGGCGCCGCTCTCCGAGACCAGCATTCGCGCCTTCAAGCAGGCCTGCGAGAAGGGGGGCTTTCGCCCCGAGCAGATCCTGCCCCACGACAGCTACCTCATCAATCTGGGTCATCCCGACCCCGATGGCCTCGCCAAGTCCCGCGATGCCTTTCTGGACGAGATGAAGCGCTGTGAACAGCTGGGGCTTTGCTACCTCAATTTTCATCCGGGCAGTCACCTGAAGCAGATCCCGGAGGCGGCCAGCCTCAAGCTGGTGAGCGAATCCATCAACTGGGCGCTGGAGCGCAGCGAAGGGGTGACGGCGGTGATCGAGAACACCGCCGGTCAGGGCACCAACCTCGGCTGGTCGTTCGAGCACCTGGCCACCATCATCGACGGGGTGGAGGACAAGAGCCGGGTTGGCATCTGCTTTGATACCTGCCACGCCTTTGCCGCCGGCTACGATCTGCGTACCGCAGACGCCTGCGCCGCCGTCTTTGCCGAGTTCGACCGGACAGTCGGCTTCAAATATCTAAAAGGGATGCATATCAACGGCGCCAAGTGCACCTTCGGCAGCCGGGTCGATCGTCACCACAGCCTGCGCGAGGGGAACCTGGGAGAGGCGGTGTTCCATCACATCATGAATGATCAGCGCTTCGACGGCATTCCGCTGATCTTGGAGACCATCGACGAGTCCATCTGGGGTGACGAGATCCGCTGGCTGCGCAGCCTGGCGCAGGCATGATGATTGACCGGCAGAGGGCATAAGGAGACAGGGATGCAAGAGAGCACAAGCGAGCAGCCGCTGCGCTGGGGTATTGCCGGCGCGGGGGCCATCGCCCGCCGTTTTTGTCAGGATGTGAACGGGCACGCCAGTGGCAGCCGGGTGGTGGCGATCGCCGCCCGTGATCAAGCACGGGCGCAGGCCTTTGCCGACGAACAGGGGTTGCCCCACGCCCATGGCAGCTATCAGGCGCTGGCGGCCAGCCCCCAGGTGGAGGCGGTCTATGTGGCGGTGATCCACCCGGAGCATGCCGCCCTGATCGAACGCATGCTGCTGGCGGGCAAGCACGTGCTGGTGGAAAAGCCGGCGGTGACTCGCGTCGCAGATTGGGATCGGCTGGTACGGCTCGCCGCCGAGCGGGACCTGCTGCTGATGGAGGCGATGAAGGTGATGTGCTTCCCCGCCATGCGCGCATTGCTGGGGCGCCTGTCGGCCCTGCCAGCCCCCGACAGGCTAAAGGCCGCCTTCGGCTCGGTGCAGACGCGGGACGGCAAGCTGTTTGATCCGGCGCTGGATGGCGGCGCCGCCTGGGATGTGGGGGTCTACCCGCTCTGGCTCTATGCCGCCCTCTGTCACCAGCTGGGGCTGGCGGCGGGTGAGCCCGAGGTCACGCTGTCTCGCCGTGAGGGCGAGGTGGATGAAGCCGCCCGCTTTGCTTTCGCCGGCCCGCTCAAGGCCGAGCTGGTTGCCTCCATCGTCGAGGATCTCGACAAGTCGGCCTGGTTGTCCGGGCCCGGCTGGGCGCTGGAGCTGGTGGGCAAGTGGTGGAACCCCCAGCAGATCGTCTGGCTTGGCGGCGCCCCCTTGCCGGCCTGGCCCCACGACATCGCGCTGCCGGTGGCGGGCGGTGGCATGCAGCACGAGGCGGATCACTTTGCCGCCTGCGTGAGGGCGGGCATCACCGACTCCCCCTGGGTGCCGCAGGCACTGACCAGACAGGTGCTGGGCTGGGTCGAGCGGGGATTGCTGCCCGCGAAACGCTGAGTCACAAGGCAGAATGACCAAGAGGGAGAGCCTAGGCTCTCCCTCTTCTATTGCTGCCGATACCTGGCGGCAAGGGCCATGCCGGGCAATAGGCTGCCCGATCATCCCATTGGCTCAGGTGCTGCTGATCTGGCTGGGTAACACGTCCTCCTGGGCGCGGCAAAATTGCAGAAAGCGGCGCAGGGTGGCGGAGTGATACTTCTGCCGGTGCCAGATGAGGGAGAGCTGGCGGGGAAAGCGACGGGCGAGGGGCAGGGCCACCAGACGGCCCGCCTGCAGCCGGTCCGACACCGCCAGGTGAGAGATGAAGGAGATGCCGAGCCCCTTCTCGACTGCCAGCATCACCGCCTCCAGGGTATTTAGCTCGAGCCCCGCCTGCCAGCGCGGCAGCTCGGGCTGGATCTGCTGCTCGAACTGCTCGCGGCTGCCGGACTGGGGCTCGCGCAGCACCCAGGTTTCGTCGCTCAGCTGGGCGAGGGAGAGGCGATGGCGGCCGGCGAGGGGGTGATCGGGCTGGGCCACGATCAGCATCTCGTCGTGGAGCCAGGGCTCGCTGACCAGATCCGGGTGGTGGTTCTCCCCCTCGATCAGCGCCAGATCCAGCTCGAAGTTGGCCAGCAGGTGGCAGAGCTGGTGGGTGTTGGTGATGGTGACCCTGGGCGGTTGTCCCAGCTCCTGCTTGCTGGTGGCGAGCAGGGCCGGCAGCAGGTAGTTGCCTATGGTCTGGCTGGCGCCCAGACGCAGCTGGCCGCTCGGTTCGGCATCCGGGCTGAACAGGGTTTCGATGTCCTGCATCCGGGTCAGCAGCTCTTCGGCCGCCGGTTGCAGCAGGCGTCCCTCGTTGTTGAGCTGCAGCCTGGGGTGAATGCGATCGAACAGCGGGGTGGCGAGCTGACGCTCCAGCTCCTGCAACGACTGGGAGACGGCGCCCTTGCTCAGGCACAGTTCATTGGCGGCCAGCCCCAGATTGCCGTAACGGGCGATGGTGGCAAAGACCTTGAGTTGTTGCAGGGTCAGCTTCATGTTTGGAAATCCTGAACGATTGATTTAATTCATTTAGATATCGTAAACGATGGCCGCTCATTATCCTATGTCCATCGTCTCTCACATGAGGTTTCAGACATGATCGCAAGAACCCGTCAATCCCTGGCCGCTGCTCCGACCCCCATGGCAGGACTGGCGCTCGGGATCGCCAGTCTCGGTTGGTGCTGGGAAAATGCCGGTCACTTCGATGGCCGCCTGCAGTTGCTGGGCGCCGCCGTTGCCGCCGTGCTGCTGGTGATCCTGACCTTCAAGTTTCTGCTGCACCCGCGCCTGCTGTGGCAGGATCTGGCTCACCCGGTGGTCGGCAGCGTGGTGCCCACCTATGCCATGGGCACCATGGTGGTCTCCAAGGCGGTTGGCATGCTCAACGCCGGTCTGGGGGAGGGGCTCTGGCTGTTTGCGGTGCTGCTGCACTTGGGGTTCCTGGCCACCTTCGTCTGGCATCGGGCCAAACAGTTTGAGATCCACCACATGGTGCCGAGCTGGTTCGTGCCGCCGGTGGGGATCATAGTCGCTGACGTCGCTTTTCCGGGCGGCCAGTATGCCGCGCTGGCCAACGGCCTGCTCTGGTTCGGCATGCTCTGCTACGGCCTGATGCTGCCGCTGATGCTCTATCGCCTCATCTTCAGCCATGAGGTACCGGATGCCGCCAAACCGACCATCGCCATCCTGGCGGCACCCGCCAGCCTGTCACTGGCCGGCTACCTGACCGTGAGCGAAGAACCTTCTCTGCTGCTGGTGGCCGTGCTGCTGGGGATCGCCGTGCTGATGACCGGCATCATCTACCTGGCCTTCATCAAGCTGCTGCGTCTGCCGTTCTCGCCGGGCTATGCCGCCTTCACCTTCCCGCTGGTGATCGGTGCCACCGCCCTGTTCAAGGTGAGCCATCTGGTCGAACAGTGGCCCCAGGCGGCCGAGTACGTCGAGCAGATCCGGTTGCTGGCCCATTTCGAACTGGGCGCCGCCACCCTGATCGTCGGTTACGTGGCCCTGCGCTACCTGATGTTCTTCCTGCCGCTGGGCAACGACGAGCTGGCATCCGGCATGGTTCGTCGCTAGGAAATGGCCGCAAGAGGGCCGGGATAAGGGGTTCGGTGAGCAGGTCTGCGCAAGACGGACGCCACCGAACAGATGACGACAAGGCGCTCCACCTCGGGTGGGGCGCTTTTTTTATGCACTTGCCTGCGCAAACCCGCCCGCTTTGTTGGTCCCGACCGGGGTGGCACCTTCGCCAAAGCCATGATGAATTTAACTGGTATTACCTGTCAGGATGAATACAATGCAGCTCCCTTTCCCATGCTTGACCCCATCCATGTCTTCCCATGATCCCGTGTTTGACTCTCGTTTCGAGACCCGATTCCTGCATCCGCGTTACTGGTTCAGCTGGCTGGCGCTTGGCGTGCTGATGCTGCTGGCCTTCGTGCCGGTGAGGCTGCGCGATCGGCTGGCCGCCGCCCTGGCGCCGCTGGTGTTTCGCATCTCGAAAAAGCAGGTCTACATCGCCAGAACCAACCTGGCCCTCTGTTTCCCGCAAAAGAGCGAGGCCGAGCGCGACGCCATCCTGATGACCTCGATCCGGGTCGGCCTCAAGAGCCTGCTCGGCTTTGGCGAGTTCTCGGTGCGCAGCCCCGCCTATCTGATGAAGCGGATGCGGGTCACTGGCTGGGAACATATCGAGGCGGAGCAGGCGGCCGGCAGACCGGTGATCCTGGTGGTGCCCCATAGCTGGCCGGTGGACGCGGCCGGTTACTACTTCACCCGACGCGGGGTGCCCATGTGCACCATGATGAAACGGGCGCGCAACCCGGTGTTCGACTGGCATCTGAACCGTGCTCGTGCCCGCAATGGCTGCCGCGTCTATGAGCGCAGCGCCGGCATCAAGGCGGTGATCCGCACCATCAAGGAGGGGAACAGCTTCTTCTACCTGCCGGATCAGGATCATGGTCGCGAGAAGAGCATCTTCGCTCCCTTCTTCGGTCAGCCCAAGGCAACCCTGCCGGCCCTGCCGCGACTGGTGCAGGTGAGCGGTGCCAAGGCGGTGCCGCTGCTGGCCTGCTATGACGAGGCGCACCACTGCTACCGGCTGGAGATAGACGCCCCCTTTGACAACTATCCCACCGACGATGTGATGGCCGACACCTGCCGGATGAACGACATGGTGCAGCAGCAGCTCAGCCGGGATCCGGGCCAGTACATGTGGTTTCTCAAGATCTTCGACACCCGCGAGGATCAGGTCGGGCTGGATGGCCGCTACGAGGCGGGGATCCAGCGGATCCGTCGCGGGTTGCAGCCGCTCTCCTGATGAGCAATTCCTTGTTGGTACTATGGCCCTGCGGGGCCATTTTTATTGCCCCTCTGCCGGCTGGCAGGGCGAGCAGTCGAGCCGGCGCCTGCCCCAACCGGGCCCGCGCCAGCCCAAAGTGGAAAATTTTGTCAGGATAATTAAAATAACCGTTTATTTTCTATGACTTGATGGCGGCCATGTCCTCACACGATCCGGTTTTCGACACCTCATTTCATCCCCGTCTGCTCCATCCGCGCTGGTGGGGCAGTTGGCTGGCGCTCGGCCTGCTCTGCCTGCTGGGGCTGCTGCCTCATGGTCTGCGTGACCGGTTGGCCGACCGGCTGGCTCCCCCCCTGCTGCGTCTGTCCAAGAAGCAGGCCTATATCGCCGACACCAACCTCAAGATCTGCTTTCCCGAGTTGGATGAGGCGGGCCGTCAGGCCCTGTTGCTCAAATCGATCCGGGTGGGGCTCAAGACCTTCATGGGCTTTGCCGAGCTGACCCTGCGCAGCGCCGATCACCTGGCCGGCCGCATCAAGGTGCGCGGCTGGGAACACATCGAGGCAGAGCAGACCGCCGGCCGGCCGGTGATCCTGGTGGTGCCTCACACCTGGGCGGTGGACATGATAGGCCGCTACTTCGCCATCCGGGGCATGTCCATGTGCACCATGATGAAGAGCGCCAAGGATCAGGTCTTCGACTGGTACATCAACCGCGAGCGGGCCAAGGGGGGCAAGGTGTATGAGCGCAGTGCCGGCATCAAGCCGGCCATCAAGGCGATCCGCGGCGGCGCCAGCTTCTTCTACCTGCCAGATCAGGATCACGGCCGTGAGGCCAGCATCTTCGTGCCCTTCTTCGGCCACCCCAAGGCGACCCTGCCGGCCCTGCCCAAGCTGGTCAAACTGACCGGCGCCAAGGCGGTGCCCATCCTCGCCTGCTATGACGAGGAGGAGGGCTGCTACCGGCTGGAGATCGAGGCCCCCTTCGATCCCTACCCAGGCACCGATCTGGAGGCCGACGTTCGCGCCATGAATGACATGGTGGAGCAGCAGTTGCGCCAGCACCCGGAGCAGTACATGTGGTTTCTCAAGATCTTCGAGACCATGGAGCATCCCCAGGGGCACGAGGGCTTCTACGAAGAGGGCATTAAGCGGATCCGCGGCGACCTGCCCCCCGAAAACTGACGCAACTGAAGGACCGGCGCCCGGGCGCCGGTGGCACGGCACAATCTGGAATAGGCAAGCGCACCGGAAGAGGCTATCTTCGGGGGCGCACACAGGGTGAAAGGGCGGGCATGAAAACTCCAAATCGAATCCAACCTCTGGTTGACGACGGCCTGGTTGACGAGGTGATCAGCCGGCTGATGAGCGGCAAAGAGGCCGATGTTTACGTGGTGCGCTGCGGCGACGAGATCCGCTGCGCCAAGGTGTACAAGGAGGCCGCCAAGCGCAGCTTCAAGCAGGCGGTGGTCTATCAGGAAGGGCGCCGGGTGCGCAGCAGCCGCGATGCCCGCGCCATGGAGAAGGGCTCCAAGTACGGCCGCAAGCAGCACGAAGAGGTGTGGCAGAACACCGAGGTGGATGCCCTGTTCAAGCTGGCCGCCGCCGGCGTGCGGGTGCCACGGCCCTATGTCTGCCTCGACGGCGTGCTCTTGATGGAGCTGGTGACCGATGCCGATGGCAACGTGGCGCCCCGCCTCAACGACGTGGCCCTCAGCCGCGAACAGGCGCTGGCCGACCACGCCAGGGTGATCCGCTACGTGGTGCGCATGCTCTGCGCCGGCCTCATTCACGGCGACCTGTCGGAGTTCAACGTGCTGGTGGATGAAGAGGGGCCCGTCATCATCGACCTGCCCCAGGTGGTGGATGCCGCCGCCAACAACCAGGCGAAGGCCATGCTGGAGCGGGACGTCGACAACATGCGCAACTACTACGGCATGTATGCCCCCGAGCTGCTCAAGACCCGTTACGCCAAGGAGATGTGGGCCCTCTATGAAGATGGCAAGCTCACCCCCGACAGCGAACTGACCGGGTTGTTCGAAGAGAGCAACGAGCGGGTGGATCTTGACGCCGTACTGCACGAAATCGAGAGCGCCGAGGAGGAGGCCCTGGCCCGCCAGGCGCGACTGAAGGCGGAGCAGGAGGAGGGCTACTGACGCCCAGGCTCCTGCAACCAAGAGACGACTGAGCGCCTGCGGGCGCTCTTTTTATGGCTGCGAGTCAACGGCGCCTTGCTGGCGGGCGGGGTGGGGCTGGATTTGGTAAAAGTGCACCCAGCAGCGATCGCCAGCATGGTAGCGGCGATCCAGCCATTGCCCACCGACGCTGGCGATCACCTTGAGCGAGGCGGAATTTGCCTCGTCACAGCTGATGAGCACGGGGCCGGTCAGCATATGGCGTTGCAGCCAGCCGAGCAGGGTGCGGGCCACCCCTTCACCGCGGCGGGAGGGGCGGGTCTCGTAACCTATGTGGCCGAGCCACTGGCGGGTCGCCGGGGTGTCGCCGTGGCGCAGGCGCAAGGTGGCGAGGATCTCTGCCCCCTCGAGGGCAAAGTAGGTGGTGGTGGGCGGGTAGTCCGGCGGCAGGCGCTCGCCAGCGGCATGGGCGAGCAGATCCTGCAGCCACTGATCCGGGTCGAATTGCGCCACCTGATAGAGGGGCAGGCCGGCGGCGCCACACTCGGCCACATAGCGGCGATAGGCGGGGCCATCGGTAGGTTGCGCGGCCCGACACTCGATGACGGCTGTCACGGGTGCAGCTCTGCCGCTTGCAGCAGGCGTGGCTCGCTGTGGTGGGCCTCGCGGATGCAGGCGCGCATGCGCCCGCTCTGCTTGGCGGCATAGAGCGCCTGATCCGCCCGCAGATAGGCCTGCTCGAAGCTCTCTCCCGTCTGCAGCGAGGTCAGCCCTATGCTAAGGCCAATGGGTCCGCCCGCCAGCGGCCGAGTGGCCTCGGTGACTCCCTGCTGCAGGGCGTGACAGTAGCCTGGCAGCGTCTGCGGCGTCTCCATCACCAGCAGCGCCAGCTCGTCGCCGCCGAGGCGCCCGGCCAGTGCCGCCGGCGGCAGGCTCTTCCGGATCACCCGGCCCACCGCCCGTAGCATGGCATCGCCGGCGGGATGGCCGTGGTTGTCGTTGATCTGCTTGAAGTTGTCCAGGTCGATCAGCAGCAGCTGCCAGGGGCGGGCGCTGCGGCAGGCCCGCGCCGCCAGCTGCTGTTCGAAATGGTGGCGGCTGTCCAGTCCGGTCAGGGCATCCTGGTTGGCGCGCCGCTCCAGCTCGCGCTGGGTGGCGAGCATGGCCTGCTGCTGGCGGGTGTGCACCAGGCTCAGCAGGATGAAGCTGCGGGCAATGGTAAAGAGCAGGCTGAGCAAGATCACCGGGCCGAGCAGGGGGTCGGTCAGGCTGGAGGCGGCCGACTCCGGCCACCACTGATGCTTGGCCATCCTGAGCAGCTGCAGAGCCAGTTGCAGGGCGAGCAGCAGGATGGCGAAGCGCAGCACCCGGTAGGCGGGGGCCAGCCGCTGGTAGCGCCAGAGCTGCCACAGCAGCAGGCCAATCTGCAGCGAGAGCACGCCGGAGAGGGTGATGATCCGGCTGTGCACATCGGCTAGCGGTTGCTGCGAGGCCACCAGGGCAAACAGCAGAAAGCCGGCGAGGGCGAGGAGCGGGCAGAGCCAGCCGAAGCGGTCGGCCTCGCGCCGGAAAAAGTGGCGCAGGCCCCGCTCATAGAGCAGCGGGGTGGCAATGATCAGCAGGTTGGTGAGCAGGATATTGGCAAGGGACGTCTCCCCCGTGAGGGGGCGCAGCAGCAGGCAACCAAAGGCGGCGGCGATGGCCAGCTCGCTGGCCGACCAGTAGAGCAGGGCGCGCAGCGGTCGCTGGGTATGCCACAGGTAGGCGAAAATGGCCGCGACCCCGACGTGGGACAGGCTGACAAACAGCACCAGGCTCAGCAACTGGGCCGAGGAAAACAGACTCTGCATCAAGGGTATGGGCTCTTCCTGCCGGTAACGGCGCTGTGGTCTCAGGGCCGGGTGACTGGGGCGGATCACAGCATGAATTGTGCCGCTGAGCAATGGCTTGGATGATCTGGGCAGGATAGTGCCAACACCACCAGTTGCCGGCGGCTGACACGATTAATCAGGGGCGGGGAGTGACGAAGGGCCATTCCCCGCTCACGTCGACCTCAGTCGACCACCACCGGCAGCCGCATGACGGTGGCTTCCCGGCCGAGGTGGGCCAGCAGACGGCGCACGTCGTCGAGGCGAATAAGCAGGGTGGCGGTATTGACCAGCGGGTGGCACTGCACCCGCTCGGCCTGCCAAATCGTCTCATCCACCACCAGCTCCACCGCGCTCTCTCTGTCGCGCACCATGGCGAGCAGGGTGACCGAGCCCGGAGTGAGGCCAAGCACCGCCTCCAGTCGCTCGGGCGAGCCGAAGCTCAGCCGCTTGACGCCAAGGGCGCTCGCCAGCGCCTTGAGATCGACCCGGCTCTGCTCAGGGGTCACCACCAGAAACAGCCGTTCGCTCCTGGGGTCGCGCAGGAAGAGGTTCTTGGTCTTGGCGGCGGGCAGATTGGGCAACAGCCGGCTGGCCTCCTCGCAGGTGAAGACGGGGGCGTGATCGATGCGCTGATAGGGAATGGCCAGCTGATCCAGCAGAGAATAAAGCGCCACCATGACCTCCTGATGTTGGCTGACGAGCGGGGTGAGTCGATGGGCGAACACCACTGCCACCGGCTGCGCGTGTCCGTCTGGCCGAGCATACCAGTTTGCGCCGCCCCTGGCAGCCTGCGTGGCAATGGCAGCCTGGCGTGCCAATTGCAGTAAAGCACTGTATGAACGTACAATAGTCCCACACCTATGTTGATCCCGATGACTGGCATGACCGACCACCCTCCCATCTCTCCCGTTACCCCGCCGCGCGACGGCTTTATCCTGACCCGTCACGGGCGGGATGTGCGCGGCCGTGGCGAGCAGCCGGAGCGCACCGAGATCGTGATGTGGCTCTGGAGCGAGCAGGGACCGGTGCGGGTAGTGGTGCCGGGGCAGGAGCCGGTCTTCTTCCTGCCGCAGAGCCATATGGCGGAGGCGGCGGAGCTGTTCAAGGGGGCCGGGGTGAGCGGGCGGTTTCGCCGCCTGCCGATGCACACTTTCGACGGCCGCGCCGTGGTGGGCTGCTATTTTGCCACCCTAAGCGCCTTTCACCGCGCTATCGAGCTGCTGCTCATCCGCGGGCTGGAGCACTTCGAGGCGGATATCCGGCTGCCGGAGCGCTTTCTGATGGAGCGCTTCATCACCGCCGGCGTGCGCTTCGAGGGGCGCGCGCGCAAGAAGGGGGGCAAGCAGGGCTACTGGGAGGTGAACGAGGCGCGCTGCGCGCCCCAGGCGGTGACGCCGACCCTCTCCTGGGTGTCGCTGGACGTGGAGTGCGCCATGGACGGGGCCCTCTTCTCGGTCGGCCTCTATAGCGAGCAGGATGCGCGGGTCATCATGATCGGCGTGCCTGAGGCCGATGCCGACAGTTGGGGTACCCAGGTCGAGTGGGTAGCGGACGAGAGCGCCCTGCTGAGTGCGCTGGAGCGCTGGTTTGTGCGGCACGACCCCGATCTGGTGATCGGCTGGAACGTGGTGAACTTCGACTTTCGCCTGCTGCTGCGCCGCGCCGAGCTCAACAAGCGGCGGCTGCGACTCGGCCGTGGTCACGAGCTCTGCTTCTGGCGCTCATCGCGCAATGACCCCCAGAGCGGCAGCGTCATCATCCCCGGGCGCATGGTGCTGGATGGCATCGACACCCTCAAAAGCGCCACCTGGCAGTTCCCCAGCTACAGCCTGGATGCGGTGGCGAGCGAGCTGCTCGGCCGCGGCAAGGACATCGAGGACGTGGCCAACCGGGGGGAGAAGATCACCGAGCTGTTCCACTCCGACAAGGAGGCGCTGGCCCGCTACAACCTTGAGGATTGCAAGCTGGTGTGGGAGATCTTCGACTACTGCCACCTCATCCCCTTTGCCATCGAGCGTGCCTCCCTCACCGGCCTCGAGCTCGACCGGGTAGGGGGCTCGGTGGCGGCATTTACCAATCTCTATCTGCCGCGGCTGCACCGCGGCGGCTATGTGGCCCCCAACCTGCCGGCCGATGGGGGGCTCGCGAGCCCCGGCGGCTATGTGATGGACTCCAAACCTGGGCTCTATCGCCACGTACTGGTGCTCGATTTCAAGAGCCTCTATCCCAGCATCATCCGCACCTTCTGCATCGACCCCATGGGGCTCATCGAGGGGCTGCAGCATCCCGACCATGCCATCCCGGGTTTTCGCGGCGCCTTGTTCTCCCGCGAGCGCCACTTCCTGCCGGATCTCATCGCCACCCTGTGGGCGGCGCGGGATAGAGCCAAGGCGGCCAGCAACAAGGCGCTCTCCCAGGCCATCAAGATCATCATGAACTCCTTCTACGGGGTGCTGGGCTCGGGGGGCTGCCGCTTCTACGACCCGCGGCTTGCCTCCTCCATCACCTTGCGCGGTCACGGCATCATGCAGCAGACCCGGGAGTGGATCGAAGGGGAGGGTTTCGAGGTGATCTATGGCGACACCGACTCCACCTTCGTCCACCTGGGGCGCGAGACCAGCCCCGCCCAGGCGGACGAGATCGGCCGGCGATTGGCCAGTATGATCAACGACAACTGGACTGCGCTGATCAAGCGGGAGTTCGATTTGCCGAGCTATCTGGAGATCCAGTACGAGACCCACTATCGTCGCTTCTTGATGCCCACCATTCGCGGGCTGGAGAAGGGGAGCAAGAAGCGTTATGCGGGCTTGGTGGCAGGCCATCAGGCAGGTGAAGAGGAGCAGCTGGTGTTCAAGGGGCTCGAGTCGGTGCGCACCGACTGGACGCCCCTTGCCAAGGCGTTCCAGACCCGCCTCTACGAGATGGTGTTTCACGACCAGGATCCCAGCGGCTATGTGCGCACCATGGTGGACGAGACCCGCGCCGGCCTTCACGACGAGCTGCTGGTCTATCGCAAACGGCTGCGCCAGAAACTCGAGGAGTACCAGAAGAACGTGCCGCCCCACGTGCGGGCGGCGCGCCTGGCGGACGAGGAGAACCTGCGCCGCGGTCTGCCCCAGCGCTACCAGCACAGGGGCTCCATCGCCTACCTGGTGACCCTGAATGGCCCCGAGCCGCTCGAATACCGGCGCAGCGCCATCGACTACGAGCACTACATCGACAAGCAGCTCAAACCCATCGCCGATGCCATCCTCCCCTTTATCGGCGAGTCGTTCGAGCGGATCTGCGGCCAGCAGCTCGATCTCTTCTGATTGGGCAAGGGAACGCTGCGGCCATGGCTCGACAATGGCCGCAGCGGGTCAAGAGGGGCTGATGAGAGGGGAAAGCATGGATCGTCAGAGAAGAGAAATGCAAAAAGCCCGCTCGAGGAGCGGGCTTTTCAAATCTGGTGCGTCCTAGTGGATTCGAACCACCGACCCCCACCATGTCAAGGTGATGCTCTAACCAGCTGAGCTAAGGACGCAGGGTGCGCAAGGCGACTTTGTGTGATTGCAGGGGAGTGGTGGGTTTAATTGGATTCGAACCAACGACCCCTACCATGTCAAGGTAGTGCTCTAACCAACTGAGCTATAAACCCACATCAAATTCATATCTGCAATTTATTCAAACTGTTATGGTGCGTCCTAGTGGATTCGAACCACCGACCCCCACCATGTCAAGGTGATGCTCTAACCAGCTGAGCTAAGGACGCATAACAGTGTTCCGGATGGTGCGTCCTAGTGGATTCGAACCACCGACCCCCACCATGTCAAGGTGGTGCTCTAACCAGCTGAGCTAAGGACGCATCGCGGAAAAGTGGTGGGTTTAATTGGATTCGAACCAACGACCCCTACCATGTCAAGGTAGTGCTCTAACCAACTGAGCTATAAACCCACTTCATAAACCGGATTGAAAACCCGTTTTATCCCGCCAGCACTGCTGGCGTGGTCGGCATACTACCCATGCCCCCCAAGGCTGTCAACAGGCCGCACGCACAAAGGAGACTGTTTGCCCAGTTCTTGCGCAGCCTGTTGATTTTGCAGGCGAGTTTCCCCTTATTGCGCCTTGGAGAGGGCGCTGCAGGCCTCCGGGCTGGCAAAGCGACCATAGATGTAGCGCAGCCGGGTACCCAGCATCAGGGCGGCGGAGGTGAGGCCGACGATGAAGCCGATCCAGAACCCCTGGGGTCCCATCTGCGGCACCACCCAGTCGGTCAGTCCCAGGATCATGCCGGTGGGCAGCCCCAGTCCCCAGTAGGCGACGATGGTGACGTAGAAGATCGCCTTGGTGTCCTTGTAACCGCGCAGGGCCGCGGCAGCCACCACCTGTACCGAGTCGGAGATCTGGTAGATGGCGGCGAAGAAGAGCAGGGTGGCAGCGAGGGTGATCACCTGGAGGTCTTCGGTGTAGATGGTGGCGATCTGCTCGCGCAGCAGCACGGTGAGGGCGGCGGTGGCGGCGGCCACCGTCATGCCCAGCATCAGGCCGGTGCGGGCGGCGACCCGGGCGTGATCAGGCAGTCCTTCGCCGATGCTGTGACCGACCCGGATGGTGACGCCCACCCCGATGGAGAGCGGCAGCATGAACACCAGGCTGGAGAAGTTGAGCGCTATCTGGTGGCTCGCCACCGTCTCCGCGCCAAAGGGGGCCAGCATCAGGGCCACCACGGTAAACAGGGTCACCTCGCAGAAGATGGCCATGGCGATGGGGAAACCCAACCGGAACAGGCGCCAGATCCGGCTGCCATTGGGGCGCGCGAGCTGGGCGAACAGGTTGATCTCCTTGAAGTGGCGGGAGAGCTTCACATAGACGATCATCGCCAGCAGCATGGCCCACAGCACGATGGCGGTGGCCACGCCGCAGCCGACCCCGCCCAGTTTCGGCATGCCGAACAGGCCGTGGATGAAGATGGTGTTGGCCGGGATGTTGACCGCCAGCCCCACGAAGCCGATCACCATGGTCGGCATGGTGTGGGAGAGCCCCTCGCTGAAGTTGCGCAGCACCTGGAACAGCACGAAGGCGGGCAGCCCCCACAGGATGGCGTGCAGGTAGCCGGTGGTCTTGGCGGCCATCACGGGATCCACGTCCATGAACTGCAGCGCCAGCGGGCTGAAATAGAGCGCCACCATGGCGATGGGGGTAACCATCAGCGCCAGCCAGAAGCCCTGATGCACCGCTGGACGCACCTCGTCCCGTTTGCGGGCGCCATTGAGCTGGGAGACGATGGGGGTGAGCGCCATGATGATGCCCTGCACCAGCAGGATCACCGGCAGCCAGAAGCTGGAGGCCACCGACACGGCAGCCAGATCGACGGCGCTGACCTGTCCCGCCATCACGGTATCGACAAAGTTCATGGCGATCTGGGCCACCTGGGCGACCAGAATGGGGCTGGCTAGACGAACGAGTTGCCTCGCCTCGGACCAATAACGTTGCACTGACACCTCCGAGTGGATCAGATAAAGCGTAAAAAGAGCGGGTATCGGGAAGAGCCTTTGCACTCCAGAAGGGGAGTGCAAAGTGCGGGGGGGTCATTCTAGCCTGAAATTCATTCGGGACGAAACGATTGGTGCAAGCCCGGGATCAGGCGTCTTCGTGATCGCTGATCAGCAGGTTGGCGGCGGCGTAGGCGGCCTGCTCGCGCAGATCCGCCGGCACCCGCTCGTCCGATGCCACGGCGTTGAGCGCCCTGATGGTGGCGGCGATGGCCTGCGGCACATAGCCCTGCTCGCCGGAGCCAATCTGGTTGTAGGCGATGCGAATGGCCTCACAGCATTGATATACCTGCATTTTTGTTTCCTTGTCAGCACTTGGTTTGAATGCCGTCACTATAGCGATCGGCCGCCTGCTTGTCAGCGGTTGCGCTTGTCTGGGGTGCGCGGCGAGGTTACCCTGCCTTTTTTCGTAGCAGGAGACGAGACATGTTCACCGGCATAGTGCAGGGGACCGCCGAACTGGTGGCTATCGAAGAGCTGCCCAACTTTCGTACCCACGTGATCCGCATGCCGAGCCCGGCCTGGGGCGAGGGGCTGGCGCTGGGTGCCTCCGTGGCCCACAACGGCTGCTGCCTGACCGTCACCCGGGTCGAAGGAGATCTGGTCAGCTTCGATCTGATGCAGGAGACCCTGCGCCTCACCAACCTCGGCCAGCTGCAGCCGGGGGACAAGGTCAACGTGGAGCGGGCCGCCCGCTTTGGCGACGAGATTGGCGGCCACGCCATGTCCGGCCACATCATGGGCACCGCGCAGGTGATCTCGGTCATCGACACCCCCAACAACCGGCAGGTGTGGTATCGCCTGGCCCCAACGCTGATGAAATACGTGCTGACCAAGGGCTACATCGGCATCGATGGCATCAGCCTTACCGTGGGCGAGGTGCGCGGCTGCGAATTTTGCGTCAACCTGATCCCCGAGACCCTGGCCCGCACCAACCTCGGTTGGGTCAAGGCAGGCTGGCAGACCAACATCGAGATTGACCCCCAGACCCAGGCCATCGTCGACACGGTGGAGCGGGTGCTGGCGTCCCGCCAATAAGGCGCAGGGGCGGCCGCTTAGGCGAAAAGGAAAGCGGGGCCCAGTGGGCCCCGCTTTGTTTTGTGCCATTCCCTGTCAGGGCGACTCAGAACATCTGTTCGTCGTCAGCATCCACGAAGAGTTGCAGGCAGTCGCGCGCCTCATCCCGGTGCAGTCGCAGGTGGATGGGGTTGCAGCAGGCCATGCAATCCTCATAAAACTCCTGATCCCCTTGGCTGGCATCCAGCTCGACCCGGGTATGATGGCCACAGTGGGGGCAGACGATGCGCTTGCTGGTGTACTCGATCATGATGACCTCCTCGGGCCCGTGGGCCGCCTCTCTCCCCAGATTCTAGCTGGATCGCACCTGCCTGACCGCGAGCAAGCGCACGATTATGACCGGGATCAAGGGAGGCAGGAGGTCAGTCCGTCAGAGCGTGGTTTATTTGACCCAGCTGGCCAGCATCTGGGCATCCAGCTCGGTGAGCGAGCACAGCCGATGGTCGGCGATGGCCAGACGTGGGCCACCCACCAATGGCGGGTACATGGGAACGATCAGCGCCTGCTGGTCGTTTACTTGACCCAGCTGGTCAGCATCTCGCTATTAAGCTCGGTGAGCGAGCGCAGCTGATGGTTGGCAATGGCCAGACGGGGGTCACCCACCAGCGCCGGGTCCGGCACAATCAGCGCGGTCATGGAGGCCGCCTTGGCCGCCAGCAGACCGGTAAAGCTGTCCTCGATGGCGAGACAATGCACCGGCTCGACTCCCAGCTTCTCGGCGGCGTGGATATAGACATCCGGGTGCGGCTTGCCAAAGCGCTCCACCTCGGCGGAGTGCACCGCCAGGAAGCGATCGCGAATGCCGAGCTTGCCGAGCACCGCTTCCACCATGGCAAAGGGGGAGGAGGTGGCGAGACCCACCTTGAGGCCCTGGGCTTCGATGAGATCGAGCGCTTCCAGCACGCCGGCCTTAGCCTGACCTTCGGAGAGGATCAGGGCGTTGACCCGATCCAGGATGCGCTGCACCACCTCTTCCTGGCTGGGGCCACTCCAGGGGCGCAGGCGATACCAGTGGGCCACCAGCTGATCGATGCGCACACCTATGGTCGATTCGCAATCTTCCACCGTGTGGGGATGGCCCAGCTCGGAGAAGACAGCCATCTGGGCCCGTTGCCAAAAGGGTTCCGAGTCGATCAGAACACCATCCATATCGAAGATCACGGCAGTTAACATCTTGTACTCCTGACATAGGTGAAGGGGGGATTATAAACAAGGTGCCTCAATGCAAAAGGGGCATTGCCATGCCCCTTGCGCTGGATCATGCTGGCAAACGTTTGATTTCGTGTGCCAAAAAGTGGGCTTAGAACAGCACCTTGACCCCGGCCGCGACCGCTTTGGCTCTTTCTACCGCCTCGTCGCACTGCTCGGCTCGCGTCAGTGCCACGCCGAGCCGGCGGCGACCGGCGATCTCCGGCTTGCCAAACAGCCGCAGCTGGGCACCCGGCACCAGAGCCAGCGCCTCGCCAATCCCCTGATAGCGGATGTCCTGGCTGTGACCTTCGCGCAGCACCACGGCGGAGGCGCTCGGTCCGTACTGGGTGATGGTGCCGATGGGCAGTCCCAGAATGGCGCGCACGTGCAGGGCGAACTCGGAGAGATCCTGGGAGATGAGGGTCACCATGCCGGTGTCGTGGGGGCGCGGCGAGACCTCGCTGAACCACACCTCGTCACCCTTGATGAAGAGCTCGACCCCGAACAGGCCGTAGCCGCCCAGCGCCTCGACCACCTTGGCTGCTACCTCCTTGGAGCGGGCCAGAGCCAGTTCGCTCATGGCTTGCGGCTGCCAGGATTCGCGGTAGTCGCCATCTTCCTGGCGATGGCCGATGGGCTCGCAGAAGTGGATGCCGTCCACCGCGCGTACCGTGAGCAGGGTGATCTCGTACTCGAAGGGGACGAAGCCCTCGACGATCACCTTGCCGCGACCGGCGCGACCGCCCTCCTGGGCATAGGTCCAGCTCTCGTCGAGTTTGGCGAGATCGCGCAGCACGCTCTGCCCCTTGCCGGATGAGCTCATCACCGGCTTCACCACGCAGGGCAGGCCAATGGTCTCGACGGCGGCGACGAACTCCTCCTTGCTCTGGGCAAAGCGGTAGGGGGAGGTGGGCAAGCCCAGCGTCTCGGCGGCGAGGCGGCGGATCCCCTCCCGGTTCATGGTGAGCTGGGTGGCGCGGGCGTTCGGCACCACCTTGACCCCTTCCTGCTCCAGGGCGGCCAGGGTATCGGTGGCGATGGCTTCCAGCTCGGGGATGATGAGATCCGGTTTGACCTCGTTGACCAGGGCGCGCAGGGCGTCACCGTCCAGCATGTCCAGCACATGAGCTCTGTGCGCCACCTGCATGGCGGGGGCATCGGCATAGCGGTCGGTGGCGATCACCTCGATGCCGAAGCGTTGCAGCTCGATGGCGACCTCCTTGCCAAGTTCGCCGGAGCCCAGCAGCAGGGCGCGGGTGGCGCCGGGGCGGGTAGCGGTTCCAAACATGTGATCTCTCCTGATGTCGTGGGTGGTGATTGAGGGCCGCTATCGCACGAATAGCGGGCAAAAAAAGAGGCACGCATGGCGTACCTCAGGAAACGGATTTGTGGGCGCGCTGCTCCAGATGGGTGAGCAGGGTGATGGCGCCGATGATGATGGCGGCTCCCAGCCACAATCGGCCGGGCGGCGCCCAGCCAAACACCAGCCAGCCGGCCAGCACGTTCATGGGCAGCTTGGCAAAATCAAAGGGTTGCACGAACGAGGCCTCGGCCACGCTGTAGGCGCGGGCGATGGACATCTGGGCCAGCGCCGACAGCACGCCGGAGGCGGCTACCAGCAGCCACTGGGCTTCGCTCGGCCATTGCCACTCCGGCAGCGCCAGCATGGCGTTGAACGGGGTGCTGAAGATGAGCAGGTAGACGACGATGGTGTGGGACGACTCGCTGGCAGCCTGATAGCGCACCAGCAAGGAGTAGCCGGCCCAGAACAGGGCCGCCGCCACCGGCAGCAGGGAAGCCCAGCTGAAATCGTCGGTCCAGGGGGCCAGGATCAGCATGGCGCCGACAAAGCCGGCCAGGGTTGCCAGAATGCGGGCCCGGCTCACCTGTTCCTTGAGAAAGAGGGCAGAGCCCAGGGTGGCAAACAGCGGCGAGGTCATCAGCAGCGCGATCCCCTGCCAGATGGGGACGGGGACCGCCAGCGCCCACAGCCAGAACTGGATGCCGACCACCGCCAGGGCAACCCGCAGCAGGTGCAGCCGCAGCTGGTTGGTCATCAGCGACTGGCGCAGGCCGTGGCGAATGAGCCAGGGCAGCAGACAGACCAAGGCAATCAGATATTGATGGAAGGCGACCTGGGTCGAGGGGAGGCCGAGCTTGAAGCTGACATACTGGCTCAGGCTGTTGACGGCGGCGAAGCAGAGGCCCGCTACCATCATCCAGACTGCACCGGCAAAGGGGGAGTGCCTGCGCGAGGGTGTCATGGGATCCGGGTCGCTGAAAAAAGTGCGGCGGATCATAACGGCAATCGTTTGTTCTGCCAAGCCTTGGCGGGGCGTGAGAGAGGCGGCTGGCGAGAGAATGCACTACCATCAAAATTTTTGAATAAGTTGAGCATCTATTTTCGCTATCTGTATAGAAGCCCAATGTTTAGAGTGACCTCCATCGACAGCACCGCTGTTCAACCGACAACCTAATGGAGTTTCACCATGGCCAATATCCTCGTACTCAAGTCCAGCATCCTGGGCCAATATTCCCAATCCAACGCCCTGATCGACGGTTTCCTGGCCGACCATCAGTCCGACACCGTCACCGTGCGTGATCTGGCGGCCCTGAACCTGCCGGTACTGGATGGCGAGCTGGCGTCTGGTCTGCGCGGTGGTGAAAACCTCAACGAGCGTCAACTGGCCGTGCTGGCCCAGTCCGACGAGCTGATCGCAGAGCTCAAGGCGAGCGATCTGGTGGTGATTGCCGCCCCCATGTACAACTTCAACATCCCGACCCAGCTGAAGAACTGGATCGATCTGGTGGCCCGTGCCGGCGTGACCTTCCGTTACACCGAAACCGGTCCGGTCGGACTGGTGGAAAACACCCGCGCCCTGGTGATCAGCCCCCGTGGCGGCATGCACGTCGGCAGCGCCACCGATCTGGTGACCCCCTACATGCGCACCGTGCTGGGCTTCATCGGCATCAAGGAGGTGGACTTCATCTACGCCGAAGGCATGGGCATGGGTCCGGATGCCCAGGCCAAGGGCATCGAGCAGGCCAAGGGCCAGCTGGAGACTCTGGCGCTCTGATCAAGAGAGCAACCAGCCATACGCCAGAAAGCAACAACGCAGCCCTCGGGCTGCGTTGTTTTTTTGGTGCCTGACCTGATGAAGCGGCCCGTCAGGTCAATCCCGCAGAAAGCGGCGACAGCCGCTGCCGACCATCAGGCAGACCACCACCAGGGAGCCCAGCAGCAGGGTGGTGAGCCACTGCTCGGCGCTGTCGGGCAGGCGGGGCGAGAGGAGGCTGATCATCAGCAAGGCACAGAGGGTGATCAGGCTGGCGGGACGGGTCAGAAACATCATGGGTCATCCTTGGCTACGGCTGGTGAAGAGAAGGCTAACCGCGGTCTGTGACAGCAAGATGTATCCATACCTCTTGCCGATGGTCAGTTGACCGGGGTAGCCATCACCATAGCAGCTTTTGCCGCCGGAGCCAGCGGCATGGGCCGGGTTGTGATCCGGATCCCTATCTGAACTGCTTCTGATCTTCCTGATAGTGGAAATCGCCGCTGGCGAGCCGGGCGACCAGCGCCGCCTTGTCGAGATCCTGCGCCTTGCAGAGATCATCGAGATCATCGTAGCGATCACGTAGCTGCATGTTGACCAGGCTCAGCAGCATGTTGACGTCCATGGTGGCAAAGTTGTTGAGGTTCATGAGGGTCGCTCGTTATCCAGCAGGTGAAGTTGTTCGATGGCATCGCTGACGCTTTGCAGGTGCAGACGAATGGATTGGCGCGCCTCGGCCGGCAGGTAGTCGGTGAGGGTGTGCTGCCAGCTGCCCGCTTCG
This sequence comes from Aeromonas sp. FDAARGOS 1403, assembly GCF_019047325.1. Lineage (NCBI taxonomy): Bacteria > Pseudomonadati > Pseudomonadota > Gammaproteobacteria > Aeromonadales > Aeromonadaceae > Aeromonas > Aeromonas sp. FDAARGOS 1403. Next base: position 3,177,222 of record NZ_CP077249.1, read on the forward strand.
CTCTTGAGCTGCTGGAACAGGGTGAGCCCCGCCTGGGTGAAGGAGACCAGGCTGACCCGCTTGTCGTGCTCGCTGCTCTCGGTGAACAGGATCCCTTTTTCCACCAGCCGGTGAATTTCGCGGGAGATCCGTACCTTGTCCATCCCGCTTGCCTCCACCAGCTCTTTCTGGCTGATGGGGTAGTGGGGGCCGAGCACCATCATCAGGCGCCATTGAGGCACCGTCAGCTGATAGCGTTGCTGGTAAAACTGTTCGAAGGTATCGCGCACCATCTCGGCGGCGTGTACCAGCTGATAGGGGGGATAGTGGGCAAGCAGCTCTATGATCTTTGACATATGACATCCTGCTGTGACGGCTGCATCGGGTGCAGTTTCTCTTGATACTTTGACCTTGATGATACGTAACACAGGGCCGTTTGTCTGAACAAGTACCAGAGAAATGTGCGGTTGCGCACGTCATCCGCCGCAACCGGGTCTATTCGAAGCTGGTTTTACTGTCGCTGGCTCAGCCTTTGCGCAGCCAGAGCAGGGCGTTGTGCTTGAGCCAGGCCTCGCGGCTTTGCAGGGTGTAGAGCGCCGCTTCGTCACGGCTGCCCGCCTGCCAGCTGTGGGGCTCCTGTTTGGGCAGCTTGCGCTGGCCCAGCAGACAGGCCGGTACATGGGCGTTGGCCTTGATGGCGGCGGCCAGCAGCGGCTGCGCGGCCTCGGCGCCAGCGCAGACGAACGTCATCAGCGCCTTGTTGTAGAGCAGCCAGCTGGAGGCCTCATCAAAGCGCACCAGCAGAGCCTGCAGGGCCGACCAGTCCCCTTGCAGGGCATAGAGGCTGGAGAGGGGATAACGGCAACCCAGTTCATCGGCCACGCACAGCTCGAGCAGCGCCAGATACTCGCTGCGCGCCTGTTCCAGCTGGCCGAGGCGCAGCAGGCAGTCGGCCCGTCCGGCCCGGGCGGCCAGCAGCGGGCGCGCTTCGTGGGCACTCCAGCCATGGCCGGCAATCTGCTGCCAGAAGGCGGTGTCAAACAGCGGTTCGGCATCGGCGATCACCTTGTCAAACCAGCCGAGGCGGCTGTGCGGGTCGCGGCTGGCATCGGCCAGTTCGAACCACTGCTGCCACTGCTCGGCCTGCTGGCTGTCCAGCGCCTGCTCCGTGCTCGGCACGGCCTGATACTCATCTAATTGCAGCAGCTGGTTGAGAGCGGTCTTCATGTTCTGGCGCTGACGCTTGCAGAACTCCATGAAGGGGAGGTCACTGCCGGCGGCCGCGTGCAGCATCTGCGCCATGGGCTTGTCGCGAAACAGGCTCAGCTCGGCGGCCAGGCTGAAACGGTACTGGGTGGTCGGATCGTTCAGATCCCTGGGCTTGGGCCAGGTGGCAAAGCCCTGGCTGAAGCCGTAACACCACTGACCGAGGGGGTGGCTCTGCTCGAACACCTGCTCCGGGCTCTCGGTGGAGAGGCGGCACTGGCTAGGCAGGGCGAGCTGGGCCTCATCGGCTTGGGTTTCCAGCTCGGCGATCAGGTGGCGCAGCGCCTCGGCGCTTTTTTCATCCAGCTCGGCGTCATGGGGCAACAGACCGGCCAGCGGGGCCTGCCAGTCAGGGGCATCCGGCCCGACCAGGCGGGCACACAAAAAGCCGTGCAGCGCCGGGTAGGTCATGTCCTGCCCACTGTGGGTCTGGATCCATTGATTGAGATGACGGGTACGAGTGGATGGATTCATCGACAGTTCCTCTGGATTTTGACAGCGGCGAAGTCTACCCAAAAGTGGGGTTATTTGCAGCAAAAGGGCGGCTGACTGGCGATTATATGGACACGCCCCGGCCAAAAGGCCCTGAAAATCACCCGCGAACAGGGCAAGGGACTAGGCCCTGTTACCGCTCTTGGGGTAACATGCGCGCCCATACAGGCAATGAAAAATTGGCCATCCGGACAATGAAAGAAGAGAACACCATGCTACAGATTGGCAAGATGAACACCCTTACCGTAGTCGAGCTCGAAGATCGGGGCGCCTGGCTGGCGGCTGGCGAAGAGTACGGCGAGCTGCTGCTGCCCAAGCGTCAACTGCCGGAAGGGGTGGCGGAAGGGGACGGCGTCAAGGTCTTCCTCTATCTGGATGCCGACTGCGAGCCGGTGATCACCACCGACAAGCCGTTTGCCATGGTGGACGACATCGTCGGCCTCAAGGTGGTCAATGCCAACAAGATTGGTGCCTTCCTCGACTGGGGCATGAAGAAGGATCTGTTCGTACCAAGCCGCGAGCAGAACAAGCCGATGCAGGTGGGCCATGTCTATCTGGTGCGGCTGATGCTCGATCACGAGGGGCGCATGGTGGGCACCAGCCGCCTCGAGCGGTTCCTGCGCACCGACAAACCTCCCTTCAAGGCCGGTGACGAAGTGACTGCCCTGCCTGGCGAGCGCACGCCGCTCGGCATCAAGGCCATCGTCAATGGCGAGTACTCCGGCATGCTGTTCAAGAACGAGGTGTTCGGCCGGGTGACCACGGGTCGTCCGCTGACCGCCTGGGTCAAGCAGGTGCGTGATGACGGCAAGCTGGATCTGACCCTGCAAAAGCCGGGTGTGGCGCGGCTGGACGATGCCGGCGAGCAGATCCTGGTCCGCCTCAAGAAGCAGGGCGGCAGCCTGGCGGTGGGCGACAAGAGCGAACCCGAGCTCATCTACAAGCTGCTCGGCATGAGCAAGGGCACCTTCAAGAAGGCCATCGGCGGCCTCTACAAGCAGGGCAAGCTGGTCATCGATGACTACAGCATCACATTGACGGGCGACGATCAGCGCGAAGGCGGCGAATAAGTGCCGAGCCCCTGCGTCGGTGCGTGCCGGGCGAAAGACGGTCTTTGCCTTGGCTGTGGTCGCACTCTGACCGAGATTGGTCGCTGGTCCGCCATGGAGAGCGAGGCCCAGCTGGCGGTGATGGCGCAGCTGGATGGTTCCACCAGCACCCATCACTGCCCCGGCTGTGGCGAACCGGCCTTTTGCGCCGTGTCGGCCGGCTCGACCATCGCAGAGTGCTGGTGCAGCCAGCTGCCGGCCCTGCCCATGGGGGAGGCCGATGCCTGCTGGTGCCGGCGCTGTCTGGCGAAGGCCATCGCGGCCCGGCCTTGAGCCATGATCACCGCAAAAGAAAAAGGCGCCGAGGGCGCCTTTTTCATGCCTGTTGCTGACGGTGCCAGCGCACGTAGACATCGTGCTCGTTGCTATGACGGGGCAGCAGGAAGGTGGCGAAAATCACCTCAAACTCCTCCTGATGGTCCAGCAGACCCACCCATACTTCGACCCAGCGCTCCATGTCCACCGGCACACCGAGCTCGGTTGACCAGTCGGCATTGGGCAGGGTCGCCTCGACGGCGCCACGCTGTTCGAACTCCAGGGTGATGTCGACGATTTGTTCGGGGGCCAGCATGTCTGCGGCCTGCTCAAGAAACTGATCATAGGCCCATTCGACCAGCTGATCCGGGGTACGCTGTTCCATGAAATCACTCCAGATACATCGAGGTTCGCTACTGTAACAATTATTGGCGGTGGCGGCCAGACCAGTGGGAAGGGTGCGCCAGCTCCGGGCAAGGCAGGCCGGAGTTGGGTATGGTTGAAGAGGGGCAGGGCAAGGGAGAGCGGGCATGAAACGGCGGACGAGACGGCAGCAGATCAAGCGGCGGCGGGAGACCTGGTGGTGGCACTACCTGCCGCTGCATCGGGGCACGGTGGGCGGGCACCTGGGGCCCACCACCGACGAGATCGGGCTCGCACCGTGAACAAGCCCGACACCCATCAGGCATCAGTCTGCCTGATGCACCTTGTTGAGGGTCACCTGCCCCAGCTGGCCCATCTGGCGGCGGATCCAGGCCGAGCGCTGCTGGACGTAGGGTGAGGGGGGCTTGACCCGGTAGCGCCAGGGGTTGGGCAGGGCTGCCGCCAGCAGTGACGCCTCGTAGCGGGTGAGACGTATCGCCGGCTTGCCAAAGTAGTGTCTGGCAGCGGCCTCGGCGCCGTAGATGCCGGGCCCGAACTCCACGATATTCAGGTACACCTCGAGGATGCGGGACTTGTCCCAGCCCAGCTCCATCAGCAGGGTGAACCAGGCCTCGATCCCCTTGCGCAGGAAGCTGCGATCGCTCCACATGAAGAGGTTCTTGGCGGTCTGCTGGCTGAGGGTGCTGGCGCCGCGCACCCGCTCGCTGTGCTGATTGTGCTTGAGTGCCGAGCTGATGGCATCCATGTCGAAGCCGTTGTGCTCGGCAAAGCGCTGATCTTCGGCGGCGATCACCGCCAGCTGCAGCTCGCGGGAGATCTGCTCGAGCGGCACCCAGTCGTGCTTCACCTCGGCCACCTTGGCAGGGGGAAACAGCGCCCGCTCGATGCGCCAGGTCCACATGGGCGGATCGATGAAGCGCAGCAGCGCCACCGAGACGATGGTGCTGAGCAGGGCCGCCAGCAGCAGCTTGCCGAGCCAGTTCAGCAGGCGCCGTGCCGGATTGGGCCGCACGGGCTCTGGCTCCGACTCCCAGACGTAATGACTCGGATCATCGGGATCCGGAATTATTGGGGCAGCCATTCGATGTGGCAGAACTTCTCGTCAACACGGCGGGAGAGCAGCATGCGGGCGAACAGGTGCTCGTACTCTTCCTGCTCGTTGCCAAGGCCGATCCAGATCTCGGCGTACTCGGCGTCGCTGACTTCGAAGCCAACGTCCGCTTCCCAGTCATCGGCCGGATCGGTTTCCGCCAGCAGGCCGCGGTCGTTGAACTCCTGATTGAAGCGGGCGATCTCCTGCTCCGGCAGGTTGTCGGAGGCAAGCTCCATGAAGAGTTCGAGGGCGGTGTCGAGCAGTTCCTCGACGCTGTGCATTTCGTCATTCAAAGACATAAGCGGTCTGTTCCAGCTGATAAATAAAGAAAAACACCGACGGCTTGGCCGCACGGTGGCGCGCCGTATTCTAGCTGTCCCCTACGGGCTTGGCGAGTGCAGCAGCGCCCTTGACCCGGTTGCGGCAATAAAAAACCGGATCCTGGCAGCAGGATCCGGTCTTCATTGGGGGAAAGGGTCACGCATAGGGCGTCAGGCTCATCCCTTCTTGTCGTCGGCGAAGGTGATGTTGAGCTCGAGTACCGACAGCTCATCACTCTTCTTGTCGAGCTGGACCGTGATCTTGTCAGGGTCTATCTCCACATATTTGCGGATCACGTCGAGGATATCCTGCTTGAGCTGGGGCAGGTAATCCGGCCCCCCTCTGGATGAACGCTCGTGAGCCACGATGATCTGCAACCGCTCTTTGGCCAGTTGTGCGGTGCTCTGTTTCTTGTTGGAACGAAAATAATCCAATAATGACATGCTTAACTCCCGAACAGTCGGCTAAAGAAGCCCTTCTTCTCTTCTTCCAGAAAACGAAAATCCTTGGTGTCACCCAACAGGCGGGCAACGGCGTCCTCATAGGCCTGACCGGCATCGGACTCCTTGTCCAGGATGACAGGCTCGCCGGAGTTGGAGGCACGCAGCACCGCCTGGGACTCCGGGATCACCCCGAGCAGTTTGATGGCCAGGATCTCCTGTACGTCCTGTACGCTCAGCATGTCGCCGCGGTTGACGCGGGTCGGGCAGTAGCGGGTCAGCAGCAGGTGCTCCTTGATGGGGTCTTCGCCACGCTCGGCGCGACGGGACTTGGAGGCCAGGATGCCGAGGATGCGATCCGAGTCACGCACGGAGGAGACTTCCGGGTTGGTGGTGACAATAGCTTCATCGGCGAAGTAGAGCGCCATCAGGGCGCCGGCTTCGATCCCCGCCGGGGAGTCGCAGACGATGTAGTCGAACTGCATCTCGCTCAGCTGATCCAGGATCTTCTCGACCCCTTCGCGGGTGAGGGCATCCTTGTCCCGGGTCTGGGAGGCGGGCAGGATGAACAGGTTCTCGCAGCGCTTGTCCTTGATGAGGGCCTGGTTGAGGTTGGCCTCGCCATTGATGACGTTGACGAAGTCATACACCACGCGCCGCTCGCAGCCCATGATGAGGTCCAGGTTTCGCAGGCCAATGTCAAAATCGATGACCACTGTCTTGTGGCCACGCTGGGCTAAACCGGTACTCAGGGCCGCGCTGGTTGTGGTCTTGCCAACGCCACCTTTACCCGATGTAACGACTATGATTCGCGCCATTCTCGCTTCCTTGTAACTCTATTTGATACGGTCTATACGGAGTTGTTCGTTATCCAGCCGGACATGAACCGGCTGCTGGATGAGGCCGGCCGGCAATGCATCGCTGAGCTGGAAGGTGCCAGCGATGGAGAGCAGCTCGGCCTGCAGTTGCTGGCAATAAATCCGTGCCTGGGGGTTGCCCTTGGCGCCGGCAATGGCCCTGCCGCGCAGAGTGCCATAAATATGAATACTGTCGTCGGCGATGACTTCGGCGCCCGGGCTGACCGAGCCCAGCACCACCAGCGAGGTGCCGGCGGCATAGAGCTGCTGGCCGGAGCGAACCGGGCCCACATGCACCTTGCTCGCTATCACCGGTGCTGGCACGGGTTTCGCTTCTACGATGGGGGCCGGCGCCGGTTCTGGCTGGGGTTCGGCCTTGCGGCTCTTGCCGGAGGCCATCACCGCCAGCCCTGCCGCCTTGGCGGCCGTCTTCATCGCCTCGTTCTGGGCCCCCGTGATCCCGACCAGCACGAAGTCTTCCGATTCCACCAGCTCCTTGAGCTGTTCGAAGTCGGGGATCTCGGTGAGCCGTTCCACATTGATGACGAGGGGGGCACAATTAAAGAACTGGGGCGCCTGGGCCACTTTGGCCGCCAGCAACTGGCGGATCCGCTCAGGCTTGCCATCGCTGATATGCAACACAGAAATAGTGAAGGTGGTCCCTTTCAATTCGTTATCGCGCTCAACCATGAATCTTCCCCGAGACAGAGACGGTAATCCGTTATTGTTATTCAATTCCTGATGTTATAGTTTGCCATCCTCAGAGGCAATAAACCGGTTGGATTATATCAATTTCCATGTTGTGTGCAGTCTATAAAAGTCGCAAAAAAGCCGAGACCTATCTTTTTGTTGAAAGAAGAGAGGACTTTTCCCGCGTACCCGAGGTGCTGATGAGCACATTTGGCCGTCCCGAACTGGTATTGATGACCAAACTGGACCCAGCCAAGCCCTTGGGGATCGCCTCCACCAGCCGGGTGATGGAGGCGCTGCAGAGTCAGGGCTTCTATCTGCAGATGCCGCCTCCGCCGGAAAACCTGCTGGAGCAGCACAAGGCTCAAATGAAGGCCGAACGGAAATGAAGAGGCGGCTGGCACTGCTGTTGATGGGGGGATTGTCGAGCCATCCGCTGCAGGCCAGCCCCGATTTTGACCATTATGTGACGGGCCTCAAACAGGAGGCCCTGGCCGCCGGGATCCAGCCCGCGACCATTGCTGCCGCCTTCGCCGATATTCATCTGATCGAGGTCGCCATTCGGCACGATAAAAATCAGCCGGAATTTAAACAGACCCTCGCCACTTATATTTCCAACGCGGTGCCGCAGTGGAAAGTCAATCAAGCCAAACGCCTATATCGTCAGTATTTGCCGCTGCTCACAAAAATAGGGGCGGAATATGATGTACAACCCCGATTTATTGTCGCCCTGTGGGGCATTGAAACCAATTTCGGCAAATTGACCGGTAAATATCCGCTGGTCTCGTCGCTGGCCACCCTGGCCTGGGAGGGGCGCCGTGAGGCCTTCTTCAAGGGGCAGCTGTTCGATGTCCTGCGCATGCTGGAAGAGGAGCCGATCACCCCGGCCGAGCTCAAGGGCTCCTGGGCCGGCGCCATGGGACAGGTGCAGTTCATGCCCTCTTCCTACCGCAAATACGCGGTCGACCAGGACGGTGACGGCAAGAAGGATCTGTGGGGGACGCCGGCGGATGTGTTTGGTTCGGCAGCCAATTATCTGCGCCAGAACGGCTGGCACGGGGATGAAAGCTGGGGGCGCCGGGTGAGGGTGCCCGCAGGTCTGGATCCTGCGCTGGTCGGGCTTGAAGATACCCGAACGCTGTCGGCCTGGCAGGCCCTCGGGGTACGCAAAGCGGATGGCGGCGCCTTGCCCGCGGTGAAGATGCAGGCCTCGCTGGTGCAGCCCGACGGGGCAGGGGGCGCTGCCTATCTTGCCTATCCCAATTATCGGGTGTTGCGCGACTGGAATCGCTCCCACTATTTCGTGGTGGCGGTGGGGACCCTGGCCGATCGCCTGGTGGAATAAGGCCGAGGCGCTCTGGCCACGAATCTCGGCAGGGCTGCAGGATGGTCCCGGAAATTAGCGAGCCAGCCCCAGGGAAATGGCGCCATGAAGAAGGTGATGAGCGGGAAATAATGGGCAATAAAAAAGGCGGGAATTCCCGCCTTTTGCATTTGCCGTTATCTGCTTAGTCGCAGGCAACCTGCATCACCTTGATGGCCAGGCCACCGCGGGAGGTTTCACGGTACTTGGAGTCCATGTCCTTGCCGGTGATGTACATGGTCTCGATCACCTTGTCCAGCGAGACGCGCGGCTTGGAGGTACGACGCAGCGCCATGCGGGAGGCGTTGACCGCCTTCATGGCGGCGATGGCGTTACGCTCGATGCAGGGCACCTGCACCTGACCGGCAACCGGGTCACAGGTCAGACCCAGGTTGTGCTCCATGCCGATCTCGGCAGCTTCACAGACGTGCTCGGGGCTGCCGCCCATCAGCTCGGTCAGGCCGGCGGCGGCCATGGAGCAGGAGACGCCCACCTCACCCTGGCAGCCCACTTCGGCGCCGGAGATGGAGGCGTTCATCTTGTAGAGCATGCCGACGGCAGCCGCAGCCAGATAGAAGCGGGTGTAGTCGTCACGGCCAACCGGCTGGATGAACTTGTCGTAGTAGGCCAGCACGGCCGGGATGATGCCGGCGGCGCCGTTGGTCGGCGCGGTGACCACACGGCCACCGGCCGCGTTCTCTTCACTGACCGCCAGGGCAAACATGTTGACCCAGTCGACGATGTTCATCGGATCGTTGGAGAGGTTCTCGTTGGTGGTCAGCTGGCGATAGAGCGGCGCAGCACGGCGCGGTACGCGCAGCGGGCCGGAGAGAACGCCCTCGGTGCGGCAGCCGCGCTCGATCCCTTCACGCATGGTGGTCCAGATCTTGCCGAGTTTCTTGTAGATCTCTTCCGGGGTGTTGAAGCACTTCTCGTTCTCCATCATCAGGGCGGAGATGGAGAGGCCGGTCTGGCTGCAGTGGGCGATGAGCTCGGCCGCGCTCTTGAACGGGTAGCTGACGGACATGTCGCCGCTGTCGCCCTTGCCGAAGTTCTCTTCGTCAACGATGAAACCACCGCCGATGGAGTAGTAGGTCTTGCTATAGACGGCTTCATCTTCGATGAAGGCGGTCAGCTTCATGCCGTTTTCGTGCAGCGGCAGGGCTTCGTCATGGAACACCATGGCGTCGCGCGGGAAGCTGACGGTGTGGCAGTGCAGGCCGATGGGCAGACGACCGGTCTGTTCGACGCGGGAGATGAACTCAGGGATGCCGTCGATATCGACATTTTCCGGCAGGTTGCCCGCCAGACCCATGATGATAGCGGTATCGGTGTGGTGACCTTTACCGGTCCAGGAGAGTGAGCCGTAGACATCGACCTGGATCCGGGTGATGTCACGGATCTTGCCGCCTGCACGCAGTTCATCCACGAACTGTTTGGCTGCCTTCATCGGGCCGACAGTGTGGGAAGAGGAGGGGCCAACACCGATTTTGAAGATATCAAAAACGCTGATCATGTAACAATTACCTCAGGATAGAAGGGGGCGCCATGCCCACTCGCAGAAACGGGGTGATCCATGGGACGAGGGCGTCGTCGCCGAGGTCAATGAACCAGATAACCACAGTGTAACGGCTCAAGGCCCAAAAAAAGTTGAAATAGATCTATTTTTGTTGAATCAGAGCGGCGAGTATAAAATTTATTTTGATGCTTATCCATTTTGTTAAGCGTTTGCCCATAAAAATACCCGACAATGCCGGGTATTTAGGAACCAAATGGGGCAAGTTACCGATTTTTAACACTCGGTAATGTTAACCGCCAGGCCACCGCGGGCGGTTTCCTTGTATTTGGTCTTCATGTCGTTGCCGGTTTCCCACATGGTTTTGATCACCTTGTCCAGCGACACCTTGTGCTCGCCGGTGCCGCGCAGGGCGAGGCGGGCTGCGTTGATCGCCTTGACCGCCCCCATGGCATTGCGCTCGATGCAGGGCACCTGCACCTGGCCGCCCACCGGATCGCAGGTGAGCCCCAGGTTGTGCTCCATGCCTATTTCGGCGGCGTTTTCGACAATCGCCGGGCTGCCGCCCAGGATCTCGGTCAGTGCCCCCGCCGCCATGGAGCAGGCCACCCCCACTTCCCCCTGGCAGCCCACTTCCGCACCCGAGAGGGAGGCGTTCTTCTTGTAGAGGATGCCGATGGCGGCGGCGGTGAGGAAGTAGCTCAGCAGCAGCTCGTCATCCACCTTGCGTACGAAGCGATCGTAATAGTGCAGCACGGCGGGAATGATGCCGGCGGCACCGTTGGTGGGGGCGGTCACCACCCGGCCGCCGGCGGCATTCTCCTCGTTGACGGCCAGCGCGAACAGATCCACCCACTCCATCACCATCAGCGGATCCTTGTTGAAGTTGGTCTCGCAGCTGAGCTGGCGATAGAGGGCCGGCGCCCGCCGTTTCACCTTGAGCCCGCCGGGTAACACCCCCTCGCTGCGACAGCCACGCTCGACGCAACCCTGCATCGCCTGCCAGATCTTGCGCAGTCCCGCCTTGATCTCGGCTTCGGTGCGAAACACCTTCTCGTTGGCAAGCATCAGGCCGGAGATGGAGAGGCCGCTCTCCTGGCAGTGGGTCAGCAGCTGGGCGCCGCTCTCGAACGGGTAGGGAACGGGGTGGGCCGCATCGAAGCGGGCGGCCTCCTCCTTGGCGTTGGCGAAGTGGCTCTCCTCGATGATGAAGCCGCCACCGATGGAGTAGTAGGTCTGCTCGAACAGCAGCTGTTCACCGGCGAAGGCGCGCAGGGTCATGCCGTTGGAGTGGGCGGGCAGGGTCTTGCGCCGGTTGAAGATGATGGCGCCGCTGCGGGCGAACTGGCTGGGCTGCTCCCCCGCCAGCCGCAGCGACTGGCTGCGCTCCACCTCGGCCAGGAAGGCAGGAATGGCCTCGATGTCCACCGACTCGGGTTCAAAACCGGCCAGCCCCAGGATGATGGCCTTGCCGGTGCCATGGCCCTTGCCGGTCTGGCCGAGGGAGCCGTAGCACTCCACTTCTACCCGTTCGGTCCGGGGCAGCAGCCCCTGTTGCTTGAGTGCGATGACGAAGGCGTAAGAGGCGCGCATCGGCCCCACGGTATGAGAAGAAGAGGGACCGATCCCGATGGAAAACAGGTCGAAGACACTGATCATGACACCACTCCGATTATGGGTTTCGTCTAAATATTGTAAATTTTTTGTAGTCGATGGAAAGCGGGAAAACCGAGGGGTGTGATGGCGGCACGCAAATGAGGGGGTCACGGCGAAGGGTTGCCGAAACGGGAAGGGGATCAGATGAAAAAGAGCGGACTCGGGTCCGCTCTCTTATCCACTTGGGCTGCAGCTTGTCTGCGGCTTAGTCGAGGAACTCGCACAGATAAGCGGTGGGGGTCTTCACTTCCAGCTTGAAGGAGGAGTGGCCGGCCACGTCGAAGGATTGGCCCTGCTCATAGGTGTGCCACTCATCCTCATCGGCCAGCTGGATGGTAAGGGCACCCTTGACCACCGTCATCCGCTCGGGGGCGGCGGTATTGAACTGGTAGTGACCCGCTTCCATCACACCGACGGTCGCTTTGTCCCCTTTTTGCTCGAAACCGATGGATTTTACATTTCCGTCAAAATATTCGTTAACTTTCAGCATGTTTTCATCCCTGTATGCACGTTTGCCAAGTCAAAATAGCACAATGTTTTGTCAGTTGTCATGATGAAAGCGGGAAAAATCGCCGTGTTCCTTTTGAATCTTAACTTTGTTGCAAACTTATCAATAACTCCCGTTAACGATTTGGCGATTTCAAACAGCCAATAAATATGAGATAAAGCGCGCGCTCAGGAGAATGGACAGCTGTTCTTCCCCTGTTTGGTTGATTGCACTGGGAAAGTGTAAATAATTGCTACATAAAGGAACATTCTGTGTTAACAAAAGGACTCATTAAGAACGTTGGCTTCCAGGTCGTGGTTGCCATGGTGCTGGGGGCACTGGTGGGGGCGTTCATGGGTGAACAAGCCACCGTGTTCGCACCGCTCGGTACGCTCTTTATCCAGCTCATCAAGATGCTGGTGATCCCGCTGGTGGCGGTGGCCATCCTGTCGGGGGCTGCCAATCTGGGGGCCAGCCCGGCAGCAGGCAAGATTGGCGTCACCACGCTGGCCTTCTTCCTCGGCACCTCGGCGCTGGCGGTGCTGCTGGCACTGGTGATGGGGCAGATCTTCAAACCCGGGATCGGGGTCGAGTTCGGCTCCATGGCCTCCATGTTCTCCGGTGACTATTCCGACAAGGGCGCCCTGCCCGATGCGGTCGCCACCCTGCTCGGGATGATCCCGACCAACGTCTTCCAGTCGCTCAACGAAGCCAACATCCTGCAGATCCTGGTGTTCTGCATGTTCCTCGGCATCGCGCTGGCCAAGCAGCCCCGCGAGCGGGCCAAGCCGCTGGTCGATGGTTTGAACACCCTGGTGGATGCCTTCGTCTGGATGATCAACAAGGTGATGTTGATTGCGCCGCTCGGCGTGTTCGGCCTGATGGCCGACGCCATCGGCACCTACGGCTTCGACGTGCTGACCCTGGTGATCAAGCTGTTCGTGGTCTATCTGGCCGCCATCCTGATCTTCGGCTTCGTGGTCTATCCGCTGCTGGTCATGATCTTCTCCAACACCCCGGTGCGCAAGTACCTGTCTGCCATGAAGAAGCCGCAGATCGTCGCCTTCTCCACCGCCTCTTCCATGGCGACCCTGCCGGTCAACATGGAGACCTGCGAGAAAGAGCTGAAGGTGAGCAATGCCACGGCCTCCTTCGTGCTGCCTCTGGGTGCCACCATCAACATGAGCGGCAACGCCATCTATTACGGTCTGGTCGCCATCTTCTTCGCCCAGGTCTATCAGATCGATCTTTCCATGGGTGCCTGGGCCGCTATCATAGTGACCGCCACCCTGGGGGCCATCGGTCAGGCCGGCGTACCTGGCCCGAGCTTCCTGGTGGTCGCCGTGCTGCTGGCCGCCGGGATCCCCATCGAGGGACTGCCGCTGTTGTTTGCGCTGGATCGTCTGTTCGACATGATCCGTACCGCCCTCAACATCACCGGTGATGCGGCCTGCGCCGTCATCGTCGACCGCTACAGCCCGGATTACGATCCGGACTGCTGGAACAAATAATCCAGTTGCAATGAAAAGGGGCCCGCGGGCCCCTTTTTTATGCTTGTCTGTTTGCCTCAGCCGAGCTGCTCCAGCGCCTGCTGGCAGCGCTGCTCGGCGGCGTCCAGCTCCAGCAGCACCATCTTGATGTCTTCCAGCTGCTGCTGCAGGGTATCCCGCTTGTCGGCCACCAGTCCCAGCATGGTCTGCAGCTGGGTACGGCTGCTCTTGTCTGCATCGTAGAGATCGAACAGATCGCGGATGTCCGCCAGGCTGAACCCCAGTCGCTTGCCGCGCAGGGTGAGCTTGAGCCGCACTCTGTCCTGACGGCTGTAGATCCGGGTCTGCCCCTGACGAGCAGGATTCAAAAGTCCCTGATCTTCATAAAAACGAATACTTCGGGTCGTAACATCAAATTCACGGGCCAGTTCGCTGATGCTGTAGGTCCGTTTGTCATCCTTGGTTCGGTTCATGGCGCTATCTTGACTGTCAATCCTGGCTGGCACCTTACCCAAACGTCAACTGCCCCGCAAGTCTTGTTCCCGCGACGGCGGCGGCATATGTTAGCTCAATGTAACAAGGAGAGTACAATTGATGGATATCGTGATTGTTGCGGCCAAACGTACCCCCATGGGGGCCTTTCAAGGGGCCCTGGCCAACCTGAGCGCACCCGAACTGGGTGCCTGTGCCATCGCCGCAGCCATGGCGCAGGCCGGGCTCAAGGGGGAGAAGATCGATGAGGCTTATCTTGGCAACGTGCTGAGTGCCGGGGTCGGCCAGGCGCCCGCCCGTCAGGCGGTGTTGAAGGCGGGCCTGCCGGACAGCATCCCCTGCACCACGGTCAACAAGGTGTGTGGTTCCGGCATGAAGGCGGTGATGCTGGCGGCCGATGGGTTGCGACTCGGTGACACGAACGTGGTGATCGCCGGCGGGATGGAGAGCATGAGCCGTGCCCCTTATCTGCTCGACAAGGCGCGCAGCGGTTTTCGGATGGGGCACCAGAGCGTGCTCGATCACATGTTCCTGGACGGGCTGCAGGATGCCTACGAAGGTCAACTGATGGGCCATTATGCCCAGCTGAGCGCGGATCGTGCCGGGCTGACCCGCTCCGACATGGATGCCTTTGCCATCACCTCGCTGGAGCGGGCACTGGCGGCCCAGCGCAGCGGCGCCTTTGCAGCGGAGCTGGCGCCGGTGAAGGCCGGAGAGACCCTGCTGCTGGCCGAGGATGAGCAGCCTGGCAAGGCACGCCCCGAGAAGATCCCCCAGCTCAAGCCGGCTTTCAGCAAGACGGGCACCATCACGGCGGCCAATGCCAGCTCCATCTCGGATGGGGCGGCGGCGCTGATCCTGATGCGGACCGACACCGCCGCGCAGCTTGGCGTGCCCGTGCTGGCACGGCTGGTGGGTTATCAGAGCCACGCGGCCCTGCCTGCCGAGTTCACCAGCGCGCCCATCGGGGCCATCGAGGGCTTGTTGGCCAAGGTGGGCTGGCAGGTGGGCGAGGTGGACCTGTTCGAGGTCAACGAGGCATTCGCCATGGTGAGCATGCTGGCCATGGCGGGTTGCAAGCTGCCCCATGACAAGGTGAACGTGAACGGCGGCGCCTGTGCCCTCGGTCATCCACTGGGAGCAAGTGGCGCCCGGATCCTGGTGACCCTGATCCACGCCTTGCGCGAACGTTGCCTCAAGCGCGGGATCGCCAGTCTGTGCATCGGGGGCGGGGAGGCGACCGCAGTCGCCATCGAGCTGGGTTAATCTGTCTCCGCCATCGCCTGGAGTTGCTGGTTGACCCAGGCGGTGGCGGTCAGATATAGCTGGCTGACCTTCTCTTCATTGAGCCCTAATTGGGCCGTTCTGGCGGTGATCCGCTGCCAGTTCGCATTCTCGTAATCTTCGCAAAACGACAGGTAGAACCCCAGGTTGCCCTTGCGCTCGAGCAGGGCGACCCGGATCTCCTCGATCAGCGGAATGGTGCCGAGCAGCTTGTCCATCGGCTGCTCCATCAAGACGTCAAGCAGGGAGAAGAGGCCGGTGATGAAGGCCTGCTGAGCCTCCTGGGTGGGCGCATGGGTATGGGCCAGCAGCTCGCAGAAACGGGCCCGGATCATCGACATCTGATAGAGCTCGGCGCTCTTGCCCTGGCCGGCGCTGGTGGCGGCCACCAGGGTCACGAAGCGCTTGAGCTGGGTGTGGCCGAGATAGACCGCCGCCTGGCGAAAGGAGGAGATGGGGTTGGCGTGGCTCTTGAGGTGGTTGACGTAACGCAGCAGCTTGAGTGACAGGGAGATGTCCTGACTCAGCAACTGCTCGATGCGGTTGAGATCCGGCTCGGCCTGGTTGACCACGTTGAGCAACTGCATCACCACCACCTGGGCCGGCTCCATGGTGGCCTGCTTGACCATTTCGGGGCGGCTGAAGAAGAAGCCCTGGAACAGGTCGATACCGAGCCGCTTGGCCCGCTCGAACTCCGCCTTGTCTTCCACCTTCTCGGCCAGATAGGTGAGCTTGAGCTGTTGATGCTGCTGGATGAACACCTTGATCCGCAACAGGGAGGTGGTGCGCAGATCGAACTTGATGATGTGGATGTAGGGGAGGAAGCGCTCCCAGTCCGGCGACAGGGTGAAGTCATCGAGTGCCAGCTGATAGCCCAGCTCGTGCAACTGCTTCACCTTGGCTAGCAGGGCGTCGTCGGGGGCGGCGTCTTCCAGGATTTCGATCACCACCTTCTCCGGCGGCAGGCATTCGGCCAGTCCTTCCAGCAGCAGGGAGTGGGGGAAGTTGATGAAGCAGGGGCGGCCGCCGAGCAGCTGATCGATGTTCTGTTGCAGGAACTGTTCGGCTACCAGCCTGGCCGTGGCCTGCTGGGAGGAGATGGGAGGAAACACGTTATCCAGACTGTCGCGAAACAGCAGCTCATAGGCGTGGGTCTTCAACTCCCGATCCAGGATGGGCTGCCTTGCTACGTAGGAATACATGCATCTCTCCAGCGGGTGTACTGGATTGATTTTATTGTGAAGCAGAGCACTATGCCAGCGCGTGAAGGCCAGAAACGGTCAATAACTGGCATAGTGCTTGAATAGACGGGCCCAGGAGGCCCGCCGGATCAGAACAGGTAGTTGAGCTGCAGGCCGGCCAGCCAGGCGTCCCCTTCCGAGGTGCCCTGGAAAGTGGAGGTAGTCTGCGGGATGCCGGGTTTGAGCTGCATGGTTTCGCTCACGTCCACCTTCTTGCCGTCGATCAGGGTGACCCCCAGATCCAGCGAGAGGTTGCGATCGAACTGATAACCCACCCCGGCGCTGTACCAGACCCGATCCGAGTCGGGGATGGAGATGGTGCGGCGATCTGCCGGCACCGGGCTGCGGTCGTAGGCAAGGCCCGAGCGCAGTGTCCATTGCGGCGCCAGCTGGTAGGTCAGACCCAGCGCATAGCGCCAGCTGTCATTCCAGTGTTCGTCCTTGATGTGCATGACGCCGTGGTGGTCGAGCTCGGACTCCAGCTGTACGAACTTGCTCCAGTTGGTCCAGTTGATGCTCGAGTGCAGTGCCAGCGCCGGCGTCAGCTGATGGAACAGGGCCAGCTCGGCGGTGGCGGGCAGCGGCAGATCCAGGCTGCCGGTATCGGTGAAGGGCTGACCGTTCTGATCGATGCCGATGGCATCGCCCGAGAGCTTCAGGGTCACGTCGTGGCGATAGGAGAGGCCGATGCGGGTCGCGTCCGACAGCTCCAGCAGGGTGCCCAGGTTCCAGCCCATGGCCCAGCCATCACCTTTGAGGTGCTTGGCAATCTGGTTGTTGGAGGGGAAGGTGCCGCCCACTTCCCCTTCGCCCCGAATGGCGGAGAGGCCGGCCCCGACGGACCAGACGCGGTTGACGCGATAGGCCAGCGAGGCGCCCAGATCCACGGTCTTGATGTCGGAGACGTTGCCGAAGTGGCCGGCATTGTAGTTGTCCGGCATCTTGACGCCGAGCCCGTAATAGGAGGTGGCGGCCAGCCCCAGGCGCCACTGATCGTTGAGCGGCACTATCAGGTAGGCGTTGGGCACCCAGGCATCATCGGCGATGTCGTGGGCCGCCGCATCCAGGTCGACCGGCCCTCTGGCGGTCGGCACCCGGGTGGTGCCCTCGATGTTGACATCGGGGTGCACATAGATGAAGCCACCGGAGAAGGCCATGGTATCGAAACGGGTCATGGCGGCGGCATTGCGGGAGAGCACGCTGGCATTGTCGGCGATGGCGGCTTCGCCCGCGAAGGCGCGGCCCATGCCGGTGGCGGATTGCTCGGCCAGCTGGAAACCTGCCGCCTGGGCCTGGCTCGACAGCACCAGCAGGGCGATGAGAGACGGCTTCATGATGGAGTGCATTGCATTGTCCTTGAAAGTGAACCTTGGGTTCGAACGTTTTTCTGATTGGATGCAGGATTTTATATGGTACGACCAGTAAGGCAACGGGCGCGGAAGCTGGCGGACGAAAACGGGATTAAATGCTGGAGGATGTGCAGCTAATAGCTTGATAAAAAAAGAAAAGCGTACAGTTGTTTACTACAGATGTACGCTGAAACAGGCATTGAGCATAAAAAAAGAGCGCCCGCAGGCGCTCTGGTCAATTCGCTGATGATCAGAATTTCATGTTGAACTGAGCGGAAGCGAGGAAGGCGTTGCCGTGGGAGGTGCCTTTCCAGCGCAGGGCCTCGTTGCTTTCAACCAGCTTCTCGTTGACGTCCACTTTCTTGCCGTCCAGATAGGCCATGCCGAAATCGACGCTCATGTCCTTGTCGATGTGGTAGGTGGCACCGGCGCTATACCAAACGCGGTCGGAGTCCGGGATGCTCAGGCTGCGGTATTCCGGCTCGATCGGGGTGTTGTCGTAGGCAAAGCCGATACGCGCTTCCCAGGACGGGTTGACGTACCAGGTACCGCCCAGGGAGTAGCGGGTGGAGTCCTTGAACTTCTCAGGCTTGTAGAGGCAGACACCGGCACCGTCGGTGCTGTTGCACTGACCGCTGGTGGCCTTGAGCTCCTGGAAGGCGCTCCAGTCGGTCCAGTTGACGGAGTAGTGCACCGCAAACTGCTGGTTCAGACGGTGGTAACCGGCGAACTCGGCCTGGGCCGGCAGATCCAGCGGCAGTTCGCCACCGACGGTCTTGAAGCCGGAGGAGGTACCCTGGTAGTCACCCTTGAACTTCAGATCCACCTGGGAGCGGTAGGTCAGGGCGAAGCGGTTGTTTTCGTTGACTTCGAACATGGTGCCCACGTTCCAGCCGTAACCCCAGTCGTCACCCTTCAGGTGGCTGACGATGGTGTCTTTGCCGACACCCGGTACGCTGCTCAGCGGCGGCACGGCGGCCAGCACGCCGGCACGGCGGTTCAGTTCAGCCTTGGCATAGACCAGGTTCACACCGGCACCGAAAGTGAAGTGCTGGTTGACGCGGTAGGCGATGTTCGGGTTGATGTTGAAGGTCAGCAGTTCGGTGTTGCCGGCAATGGAGCCACCGTTGAAGTTCTCGGTGTACTCGGTCGACAGACCGTAGTTGGAGAACAGGCCGATACCCCAGGCCCACTGATCGTTCAGCGGCTGGATGAAGTAGGTGGCGGGCACGAAGGCGCTCGGTGCGATGCCGCTCTCGCTGGCGCCGGCCATCTTGGCGGAACCTGCATAGATGTCACCATTTACATCCACGTCCGGCTTGATGTAGGTGCCGGATACGGAGAACGCCATCTTGTCAAACTGGGTCATGGCTGCCGGGTTGCGGGACAACACGGAGGCGTTGTCTGCCACGGCGGCTTCCCCGGCGTACGCACGGCCCAGACCGGAGGCTGAGTGTTCGTTCAGCTGAAACGCGGCGGCGAAGGTTTGGGTACTGGCCAGAGTGACGGCGGCAGCGATCAGGCTCTTTTTGAAAAAGGCAGTTGTCATAGTGTTCTCTCTTGTAGGCAGATTTTCTGTCAGCATCGGGGCTTTTTTGCCTCCGTATGTGACAAGATCTGTTGTTATTTCAGCTTCTTCCCATTCAATTCTGGCGTGATTCTATGGATCTGGTAGGAGGTAAGAAATCAGACCAGTGACAGCAGAATACATAAAAGTTTCTGGAGTGTTAATCATTTGTTTGAATGTGCCGCATAAATAGTCTCTTTTACCATTTATTGGATAAAAAACACGCACATAGGGCGATCTGCATCACAAAAATATTTTTCGGCACTTGCCGTGAATGAGCCGGAAATGGCGGCAAATCGTGGGGGATAAGGGCGGAAACGGGCAGCCAAGTTGTCTGGTCTGCCCGTCGAATTGACCCGAGTTCGTTCGGGTCAGGATTGCGTTAACACCTGTTAAATCGACCAGTGCAGTCGGGATTCCAGCTGCTGCGCCACCGGTGCCAGCGGCTCCTCCATGTCACCGATCAATACCATGTTGGCCCCCTTGAGTTGCAGGATCTCCCCCTTGAGCTGGCCATCCTCGAAGGTGGGCTGCAGGGTGAGCGGCACATGCTTGGGCACCAGGAACAGGGTGACCGGGCCCATCTTGCCCTGCAGCACCATGTGCAGCGCCGGCCCCTGATAGAAGGAGCAGTGGTTGACATAGGTGATCTTCAGCCCCTGCATGCCCATCAGGGTGGCGCCATATTTCTCCATCTTGGCGTTGATGGTGCGCAGGCTCACCTGCTCGTCCACATCCTTGATGAAGGGCTCCTCGCCATAGACGTGGGCCATGGCGACCTGGGCCAGTGAGAGTTCGTCCGGGGTGGCCTGCGGCCAGCTCAGCCAGCGGGTGCTCATGCCGAGCAGGAAGGCAACCGAGGCGGCCATCGCCAGCGCACGCCAGTTGCTGCGCGGGCGCACCGGCAGGGGCACCACCTGCTCCTGATCTGCTTCCAGTGCCTGCCTGAGCAGGATGCGCTCGGCCAGGCCGGCCGGCACCTCGACCTCCATCGCCCGCTGCAGGCTGCGATCGAGCTGCTTCATCTCTTCCAGATGCTTGCGATTGGCGGGGGAGCGCTGGGCCTGCTCGAGAAACGCGGGATCCTGCTCATGTGGATGGGCTATGGCCCGACGGCGAAATTCCAGCTCATCCATTGGTGTGTCCTCTCTGTTGGATCGTTGACTCCATGGCCTCTTTGATCTGGTTGCGGGCCCGAAACAGGCGGGTCATGACGGTGTTCTTGTTCAGCCCCAGTTGCGCCGCGATCTCGTCGCCGCTGAAGCCTCCCAGCACCTGCAGCAGCAGGGGCTCCTGGTATTCTGCCGGCAGGCGGGCGATGTGGCGTCTGAGCCACTCGTTCTCCATCTCCTGCTCGCTGTGCAGCGCCTCCTGATCGCTCTGGGGGTGCTCGTCGAGATCGACGAGATCGAACTGCTTGCGCTCGAAGCGCCGGGCGTTCTCTCGCCGCAGTATGGTGATGAGCCAGGCCTTGGCGGCCTTGTCATCCACCAGGGTGTCTATCCCCTTCCAGGCGCGCAGGAAGGTCTCCTGCACCAGGTCTTCCGCCACTTGCGGATCCCGGCACAGCCAGTAGGCATAGCGGTAGATGTCCCCGTGCAGGGCATGCACCAGGGCTTCGTATTTGGTTTGTTTGTCGGCCATACCTCCATAGACCGGGGAGGTCGTGGGATCCTTTCCGACCGTGGCGCCTTTTTTTCTGAAAAATCCTAAAGCCATCGCTGGGCTTCCTTATTTGAATGAAGGCCCGGATCCACCGATCCGGGCCAGTTGCCTGAGGCCATAGGCTATCGCAAAAGTTTCCTGGCCGCATAGGGCCGCGGCAAAGCCACGCCAGTCGTGCCCATCATGGCCAGCGGGGGAGACGGCGGCAAAACAGGCTCGCTCCAGGGCGGCGAAGTGGGGCGCAAGGGCGGGATCGCGGCGACAGGGCAGGGTGTCGAGACGAAGATGGGGCTGTGGCCAGCGCAGGGCGGCCCAGCCAAGCAGGTGTTGGCGGATCGGCTCGGCCTCGGTGCGGGCCAGCGCCCGCTGCAGGCGATAAAAGGCGTGCCAGCGCGGCCCGTGGCGCCAGCAGGCGCGCAGCAGCAGAGCCCAGATGACCCAGCGCAGGCTCTCGTCGTTCGGCCCATCCTGTGCCAGTTGCCCCTGCGCGCCCGCGGTGATGTGCAGGGGGACGGCGGGTAAGTGCGCGTATTCGATGCGCTTGTGTTGGGTGTTGAACCAGGCCAGCTCGATGGCGGGCAGCAGGTAGTCGCCGGGCTCGTCGACGGTCAGGGCCTGACGCCACTCGCGCTCGAAGCGCAGCGTCCCCTCGGCGAGATAGCGCTCCTGCTGCTGCTCTCCATCCGGTCTGGCCTGCACGCCGGCGGGCAGGCCGGATGAGCCGAGACGTGCCAGATTGAGGCGACTGCCATCCCCCCCCTCCAGGGTGAGGGTCAGGGTGCGGATCACCGGTTCGCCCGCTCTGGCGCCGGTGGTGGGATCCAGCCGCTGGCTCAGGGTGAGCCGGCTCGCCACCGGTTGCAGCGGAGGCTCGTCGATCTGCACGAACAGGGTGGCGGCCCGGGCCGAGAGGGGGTCGCTGCCGCCGTCATCTTGCGGCAGGCGCCCCTGAAAGCGGGGGGACTCCAGCGGATGGCGCCCGGCCTCCCTGGCCTGCAACAGCCAGCTGCGGGTCAGCCGGCCCGGCAGGCTGGGGCTCGCCGGGGGCTGCCACTGATCGTTGCCGAGACGGCGGACGGTGAAGGCATCGCTGGCCGGTTCGGTGAGGTTGGGGGCCTCCATGTTGGCGGGCAGCCAGAGGCTGAGCTGATAGACAAAGGGCTGACCGGGGTAGAGCGGCCCCTGTTGCAGCACTCGGGCCTGCAACTCGATGGGGGAGATGGCTGGTGCAGGCACCAGGCTGCCGCTCTCGGAGCGCGGCGGAAAGGGGATGGACGGTGTCTGCTCCGTCCCCAGCGACAGAGCCGGCACCTGCTGCTCTGCGTCGTCCAGCAGGTGCAGGGGGATCTGCCAGCGGGTCAGGTTTTGCTGTGGAGCCGTGACCCGGCTCATGGTCACCTTGCCCACCGCAAAGCGGCGCAGCAGGGGGGTGATGGCGAGTTCATCGCTCTGGCGCTCGCCGTCCGCTTCGATGATCAGCAGCCAGTCGCGGCGATCGGCCCCCGGCAGCAGCTCGGCCCGGGGCGGGGCGGCAAAGAGCTGCGCCGGCAGCAGCCAGAGCAGCAGAAGGCAGAGCGCATGGCAAGGGGCAAAGAGGCGCGTCACCAGGGATCCTCCCCTCTTGTGGGGAGAAGGCCCTTGTCGGCCTCCTGCTCGCGCCTGCGCTGATCCTCCTTGCGCAGCCGCTGCTCCAGCAGCAGTACGGGGGGGGATGGAGGTAGCGGGACATCCGGGGTAGCGGCCTGTTCGGGGGGATCGACAGGCTTGGGATCCTGCGCCTCTGGTGCTGCCGCGGGCGGCTGGGCGCGCAGCAGCGCCAGGTTGTAAAGTGCGTCTTCATGGTTGGGGGCCAGTGCCAGCGCAGCCAGATAGGCCTGCTCGGCGGCGGCCAGCTGGCCCAGCTGTACCAGGGCGTTGCCCCGGTTGTAGTGGGCGGTGGCGCTGTTGGCCCGGCCGTAGGCGGCAACGGCCCGGCCGTAGTCGCCGGCCCGATACCAGGCATTGCCCTGCCAGACGGGATCGGCAAAGGCGCGGGCCGCCTCCTGATAGCGTCCCTGCAAGAAGGCCTGCCAGGCCAGGTTGTCCCCGCCGGGGGGCATGCTGGCAAGCGCCGGATTGGCCTGCAGGGAGGGGGGCGTCAGCAAGAGTGTCCCCATCATCACCAGCCAGAGGCTACCGATGCGGGCCAGCAGTGCCAGCGGCAGCAGGGGCAGCAGCAGCCAGGGGCCGAGATCCTGCGCCTGGTGGGCGCCTGTGGTCTGACTCATGGGCAGGGGGGAAAAATGCGGCAATCCTTGCTGCAGCCACTGCAGCTGACCGCCGAGTTCGCCGGCCAGCTGCTGCAGCGTTGCCACATCCGGGGCGGGCAGCTCGCGGCCAAGGCCGCCGCCCAGGGTGGCGGGCAGTTGACTGGCCTGGCCTGCGTTGACCAGCAGGATATCGAGACGGGCTTGCACTTCGGGGTGGCAAAAGAGGTTGCCCTGGCAGGGCCAGCTCGCCTTGATCCGCTCGGCCTGACGGGCGGTCAGGTCATCGGTGATCAGCAGCAGGCGGGCCTGCCGGCCGGCGGGGATCTGCTTGAGCGCCAGTGCCACGGCGCGCTCGGGCGCACTGCCCTGTCTTGGCATGATGGCCGGGCGCAGGTCGGGCAGCAGCAGGGCGATGGCCTGCTGATCCCGGGTGGGCGGCATGGCGAGGTAGGCATCCCCGGCAAACAGAATGAGGGCGATGGGATGGGCTGCTTCCTGCCGCTCGCTGTCGGCCAGCAGATCCTGCAGCAGCACCCGCACCCGGGTGGCCCGATCCGGCAACAGGTCGGTGGCCAGCATGGAGCGGGAGAGATCCAGCAGCCAGATGTCGAGGGCGGGGCTTGGCACGCTCAGGCTCTGCTGGCGCAGGGCCGGGCCGCTCAAGGCCAGGATCACCGGCAGGCAGGCCAGCCAGAGCCAGGGGCGCTGGCGCCGCTGTCCCGGCAGCAGATAGGCCTGCATGGCGGGGGCCAGCAGCGGGGCCTGGCGGCGACGGCGCCACCCCTGCCACAGCCAGGGCAGCAGGGCCAGCAACCAGAGTGGGCGCAGCAGGGTGAGCTCCATCATGGGGCGCCTCGGGACGGCTGATCAGGCAAGGCCTTGCGAGTCAGTCGCGCTGGCCAGCGCAAACGGGCTGGCCAGCTCAGCAGCAACCAGGCCAGCGCCAGGGGCCAGGGGTAGAGCTCCACGTTGGGGCGATAGCGGGTCTGCACGGTGGCGACGGGCTCCAGGGTATCCAGCGCCTGATTGATGGCCTCGAGATCCCCCTGGGTGCGCGCCCGGAAGTAACGGCCATGGCCCACCTCGGCCAGTTGCTGCAAGAGGGCTTCGTCCAGCTCGGCGCTGGGGTCGCTCTGGGCCGGGGTCAGCGCGGGTGCCATGGCCTCGGCAAAGGTATCCGGATCGGCGCCCACCCCCAGGGTATAGAGGCGAATGCCTGCGGCGGCGGCCTGCTTGGCCTCGCTCAGGGGATCGGCGCTGCCGGCAGTGTTGCGCCCGTCGGTGACCAGCAAGAGGGCGGTGGAGCGGTTGGGAGCCTTGTGCTGGCGAGAAAGCAGAATGGCCTCGCCCAGCGCGGTGGTGCGCCCCACCAGCTCGAAATCGAGCTCGCGGGTGAGGCCGAGCAGGGCGTTGGTCTCCTGGGTCAGGGGCGAGAGCAGGTAGGCGTGGTCGGCGAACACGATGAGGGCGATGCGATCGCCGGGGCGGGCGGCGATGAGCCTGTCTATCTGCTGGCGCACCGCGCTGAGCCGGTCTTTTTGCTCCCCGTCGTCCAGCATGTCCTGGGTGCGCATGCTGTCGGAGAGATCCACCGCCAGGATGAGATCCCGGCTGCTCTGATAGCTCACCTGAGGCGGCTCCTGCCACTGGGGGCGGCAGAGCGCCAGCACCAGGGCGCACCAGCACAGCGCCATCCGCCACAGGGGCTGGCCGGCATGGGGGCGCAGCAGAGGAAAGCCGGCATGGTTCAGCACGCCGGGGTCGTGTGCGCTGCTGGGGCGGGGTGGCAGACCGAAGCGCACCAGCAGCGGCAGCACCAGCGCCAGGGCAAACCAGGGCCAGGCGAGGATCATGGCTGCCTCCGGATGTGCACATCTCTTGTATGGCTTCGCCAGCGAGTGCGCAGCGCCAGCAACCAGGCTGGCGGGCAGATGCAGTGACGTCCCCAGGCGAGGTAGGCCCGGCGCAGTGTCTGGCGCTGCTGCGCATCCGGGCTTTGACCGCCGTAGAGCCAGGCAGACCAGTGCGGGGCCAGCTCGCGAAAGCGGCTGCCTCCCAGAGGATCGAGCCCCAAAGAATCGAGCCCCAAAGAATCGAGCCCCAAAGAATCAAGAAAGACAAGCCAGGGCTCGCCCTGCAGGGAGGCCGCTTCGGGCCAGCGCGGCAGCACGGCCTCGCGCATCACGGCCTGCAACCTGGGTACCAGATCGGGGGCCTGCCAGTCGAGCTGCCGCCGCCAGCGGCGATAACGCAACAGGCTCTGCACGCCGAGGATGATCAAGGTGCCGACCAGCAGAGCGATCAGCAGCCACCACCAGCCCAGCAGGCGGGGATCAGAGGCGAGCTGCAGCGGTGGGCCGGGATGAATGTCGCGCAGCTGGGCCGCCAGCGGGGAAGTGGGGACGCTGCTGCCCGGTACGGCGCTGGCAAGCCAGCTCAGAATTGGCGACATGCCCCCTCCTGCCACTGGCGTTGCAGCGGCTGGCCGTTGTCGAGCCGGTAGAGGCGCTGCACCAGCGGCAGCAGTTGCTGATGGCTCTGGCGGGCCAGCTGCTCGGCGGCCGCTTGATAGCGCCAGGCGAACCCCGCTTCGCCGGCCTCGAGCCAGCCGCTCTGCTGGCCGGCGCGCACCGCCAGGCGGCCCTGGGCGGGCAGGGCTGCCTCCAGCGGATCGCGGATCTGCCAGCAATGAATGTCATGGCGCCGACCGAGCAGCTGCAACTGGCGGCAGAGCGCCTCATCGAGGGGGCTGTGATCGGTGATCAGGGTCAATCTGGCGCCGTGGGGCAGGTTGAGCCGGGCCAGGGTATGGGCCAGGGCGTGGGGTGGCGGTGTGCGTGCCAGCCCCAGCCGGTAATGGTGGCAGAGGGCCTCCAGCAGCGGCACCAGCGGGCCGCGCTGATGTTGCAGGTGTGTCTCCACGCCGTGGCAGATCAGGGTGTTGGCCTGCTTTTCCCCTTGCCAGAGCAGGGCGGCGGCCAGCTCGCAGCCCAGGCGTGCCTTGAGCTGGTGATGTGAGCCGAAGTACATGGCCGGGGAGAGGTCGAGCAGCAGCCAGTGGGCCTGATCCTGCTCTTCGCTGTAGAGGCGGGTATAAGGGCGACCGAGACGGGCGGTCACCCGCCAGTCGATGTGGCGCACCTCGTCACCGGCCTGATAGGCGCGCAGCTCGCGAAAGATGAGCCCCGGCGTGCGGCCCAGCCGCCCCTGCGCCACCGGTTGAATGGGCGAGCGCGGCCCCTGCCGGGCCCACAACCTGATCGCCAGCAACCTGGCAAGCGGCAGGGCGATATCTGGATGGGCGAGGGGATCGGCGGCGTGCGTCATGGCAGCAGGGTCTGCGCAGAGGGAGCGAGCGGGCTCAGGGGCATGGGATCGCATCCAGCAGCAGGGTGATGAGCGCCTCGTTGTCGAGGTTGTCAGCCAGCGCCTGATAACTGGGAATGAGGCGATGGCGCAGCACGGCCGGCGCCAGCTGCTGAATGTCTTCGGGCAGCACGAAATCCCGCCCGGCCAGCCAGGCCCTGGCGCGAGCCGCCCTGGCCAGACCTATGCTGGCCCTGGGGCTGGCGCCCACCGCGACCAGGGGCTCGAGTTCCGGACACAAGCCGCTGCCGGGGCGGGTGGCGCAGACCAGCTGCACCAGATAGTGTTCGAGGCGCCCCTGCATCTGCACCGCCTGCACCGCGCTGCGGGCCACCAGCAGATCGGCCTGGCTCAGGGTGAGTGGCGGCGTTGGCAGGGTGTCGCCCTGGGCGTTGAGCTGGAGGATGGCCAGCTCCATGGCGGGGCTCGGGTAGTCCACCAGCAGCTTGAGCAGGAAGCGATCGAGCTGGGCCTCCGGCAGGGGATAGGTCCCCTCCTGTTCTATCGGGTTTTGCGTGGCGGCCACCATAAAGAGGGGCGGCAGGCGCCAGCTCTTCTTGCCCACGGTGATCTGATGCTCGGCCATCGCTTCCAAGAGGGCGGATTGCACCTTGGCCGGCGCCCGGTTGATCTCGTCCGCCAGCACCAGGTGGTTGAAGAGGGGGCCGGGCTGAAACACGAAGCTGGCATCCTGAGGGTGAAACACCTCACTGCCGGTGAGATCGGCGGGCAGCAGGTCGGGGGTGAACTGGATGCGGGCGAAGCGTCCCTCCACCGCGCCGGCCAGCGCCTTGACGGCCCGGGTCTTGGCAAGACCGGGGGCTCCCTCGATCAACACATGTCCTTCACATAACAGGGCGATCAGCAGCCCCTCGATGAGGGGGCCCTGTCCCAGAATCTGACTACCAAGATAGTCCCCAAGCTGTCTGAACTCGGCCGCTGCCATGCAATAAACCCGTTGTTTTCATAGAAGTTGATCTTTTTATACTCCAGTTGGCGCACAAGGGCGAGGGAGGGGGCCAAGATGGCGGCAATTTAGTTTCAATCAGCCGTATGAAATTTGTGAGTGGATTGTTAAGATGTGGCGCAATGAGGTCAGACCTCTCCCTTTAGTCTTCTCGTTTAATCAAGGAGCCAGGATGAAAGAGCCATTGAAACTGACGACTCGCCAGGGCGAACGGATTGCCGTCGTGGCGGGTTTGCGCACCCCCTTTGCCAAGCAGGCCACTGCCTTTCACGGCGTGCCAGCGGTGGATCTGGGCAAACTGGTGGTGAGCGAGATGCTCGCTCGCACCGATCTCGATCCCAAGCTCATCGACCAGCTGGTGTTCGGCCAGGTGGTACAGATGCCGGAAGCCCCCAACATCGCCCGCGAGATCGTGCTCGGCACTGGCATGAGCGTCAGCACCGATGCCTATAGCGTGTCGCGCGCCTGCGCCACCAGTTTCCAGGCCGTCGCCAACGTCACCGAATCCATCATGGCCGGCACGGTGGACATCGCCATCGCCGGCGGTGCCGACTCCTCCTCCGTGCTGCCCATCGGGGTGAGCAAGAAGCTGGCCCGCGCCCTGGTGGATCTCAACAAGGCGCGCAATCTGCAGCAGCGCTTCAATATCCTGCGCCAGTTGCGGGTCAAGGATCTGCTGCCGGTGCCGCCCGCCGTGGCCGAGTACTCCACCGGTCTCTCCATGGGCCAGACCGCCGAGCAGATGGCCAAGAGCCACCAGATCAGCCGCGAGGCGCAAGACGCGCTGGCGCACCGCTCCCATACCCTGGCCGCTCAGGCCTGGGCCGATGGCAAGCTCAATGGCGAGGTGTTCACCGCTCACGTGCCTCCTTACAAGGCGCCGCTGGAGCGAGACAACAACATCCGCGAAAGTTCGGATCTGGCGAGCTACGCCAAGCTCAAGCCGGTGTTTGACCGACTGCACGGCTCCGTCACCGCCGCCAACGCCACCCCGCTCACCGACGGCGCTGCCGCCGTGCTGCTGATGCGCGAAGGGCGGGCCCGCGAGCTCGGTCTCGAGCCGCTCGGCTATATCCGCAGCTTCGCGTTTTCTGCCATCGATGTGTGGCAGGACATGCTGATGGGCCCCTCCTACGCCACCCCGCTGGCGCTGGACCGCGCCGGCATCACGCTCAGCGATCTCACTCTGATCGACATGCACGAAGCCTTTGCCGCCCAGACCCTGGCCAACCTCAAGATGTTTGCCAGCCACGAGTTTGCCCAGAGCAAGCTGGGGCGCGATCAGGCCATCGGCGAAGTGGACATGGACAAATTCAACGTCCTCGGTGGCTCGCTGGCCTATGGTCACCCCTTTGCCGCCACCGGTGCGCGGATGATCACCCAGACCCTGCACGAGCTGCGGCGTCGGGGAGGAGGATTGGGGCTGAACACCGCCTGTGCGGCGGGCGGTCTCGGCGTGGCCATGGTGTTGGAGGTAGAGTGATGAGCGAGAAGACTTTTTCCCTGGCGGTGCGCCAGGATGGCATCGGCATTCTCACCATGGATGTGCCGGGCGAGAGCATGAATACCCTCAAAGCCGCCTTCGTGGACGAGATCCGCGCGGTGCTGGCCGAGGTGAAAGCCAATAAAGAGCTGATCGGCCTGGTGGTGGTCTCAGGCAAGAAGGACTCCTTCATCGCCGGCGCCGACATCAGCATGCTGGCGGCCTGCACCAGTGCTAAGGATGCCGAGACGCTGTCGCGGGAAGGGCAGGTGATCTTCGCCGAGATCGAGTCGCTGCCCATTCCGGTGATCGCCGCCATCCACGGCCCCTGCCTCGGCGGCGGGCTGGAGCTGGCGCTGGCCTGTCATGGCCGGGTGGTCACCGATCACGGCAAGACGGTGCTCGGCCTGCCCGAGGTGCAACTGGGCTTGCTGCCGGGCTCCGGCGGGACCCAGCGTCTGCCGCGCCTCATCGGGGTGGCCAAGGCGCTCGACCTGATGCTGACCGGCAAGCAGGTGCGGGCCAAGCAGGCCAGGAAACTGGGGCTGGTGGACGATGTGGTGCCGCCCTCCATCCTGCTGGAGGCCGCCATCAAGCTGGCCAAGAAGGGCAAGCCCCGGCACGAGCTCAAGCGAGATCTGCAGGGCAAACTGCTGGAGACCAACAAGCTCGGCCGCAAGGTATTGTTCGATCAGGCCCGCAAGGGGGTGAAGGCGAAGACCCGCGGCAACTACCCGGCTCCTGAGCTGATCCTGGAGGTGGTGCGCATCGGGGTGGAAGAGGGGATGCAGGCAGGCCTTGCCGCCGAATCCCGCCACTTTGGCGAGCTGGTGATGACCAGCGAATCCGCCGCCCTGCGCTCCATCTTCTTTGCCACCACCGAGATGAAGAAGGAGGTCACCTATCAGGGGGCCGAGCCGCGCAAGGTGGGCCATGCCGCCGTGCTGGGCGGCGGTCTGATGGGGGGCGGCATCGCCTTCGTCACCGCCACCAAGGCGGGGGTACCGGTACGGATCAAGGACGTGGCCAGTGCCGGCATCGGCAACGCCATGCGCTACAGCTACGACATCCTGACCAAGAAGCTCAAGCGTCGTCATATCCTGCGCAGCGAGCTTGAGAAGCAGATGAGCCTGCTCACCGGCACCCTCGACTACTCCGGTTTCCACCGGGTCGACATGGTGGTGGAAGCCGTGTTCGAAGATCTCGCCCTCAAACACCAGATGGTGCAGGACGTGGAGCGCGAATGTGGCGAGCACACAGTGTTTGCCTCCAACACCTCCTCCCTGCCTATCCACCAGATCGCCTCGGCGGCGGCACACCCGGAGCGGGTGGTGGGGCTGCACTACTTCAGCCCGGTGGACAAGATGCCGCTGGCGGAAATCATCCCCCACGCCGGCACCAGTGCCGAGACGGTTGCCACTACCCTGGCCTTCGCCCGTGCCCAGGGCAAGACCCCCATCGTGGTCAAGGATGAGGCGGGCTTCTACGTCAACCGCATCCTGGCTCCTTACATGAACGAGGCGGCGCGCCTGGTGCTGGAAGGGGAGCCAGTGGAGGTGCTGGACGGTGCCCTGCTCGATTTCGGCTTCCCGGTGGGCCCCATCACCCTGCTGGACGAGGTGGGGATCGACGTTGGCGCCAAGATCTCCCCGATCCTCGAGAAAGAGCTGGGGGGCGAGCGCTTCCAGGCGCCGGCGGCCTTTGACAAGCTGCTGCAAAACGATCGCAAGGGGCGCAAGAACGGCAAGGGCTTCTACCTCTATGGCAAGGCCGCCAAGGGCAAGAAGAAGGTGGACGACAGCGTCTACGGCGTCTTGGGCGTCAGCCCCCAGGCCAAACAGGCCAAGGCGGAGATCGCCGAGCGCTGCGTGCTGATGATGCTCAACGAAGCGGCCATGGCGCTCGACAGCGGCGTGGTGGCCTCGGCCCGCGATGGCGACATCGGCGCCATCTTCGGCATCGGCTTCCCGCCGTTCCTGGGGGGCCCGTTCCGCTACATGGACAGCCTTGGCATCGAGCACCTGGTGGCGCGTCTTGAGCACTACCAGAAGCGCCATGGCGATCGCTTCGCCCCCTGCGATCGCCTCAAGGCGATGGCGGCGGAGCAGCAGCGCTTCTATTGAGGGTGCGCCGCTCGCGGCAACAGGCCAACTGACAAGGAGGCGACCCCAGGGTCGCCTCCTTCTTTTTGGCGCAGCGATGGCGAAGGAGAGGGCTGCAGGCTGACAACGGGTTGAATTGCGTCCATATTTTTCCTCGGCAAGGGATAAATTGTTGATCCAACGCAAAGTAGCCCCCTATTTATTACTTTGGTGGCATAGGACTCAGGCGCTGGTTGGGGTCAAATAGCATCATCAGGAACGGGGGGATAACCCCGTCACGAAAGGGACACCCATTTCACTGGATGAAGGACACATAATGAGTCTGCTTGAACAAACCATCTGGACTGTATTGGGATACGGGGCCATGCCCTTTATCTTCCTGAGCGGGTTTGTAGCGGTGGCAGTGACCTGCTGCCTGCTGCTCAATGCCTTCGGGGTCAAGTCCGCCGAGAAGTGATCCGCTTCTTTCGTTCATACCGCCAAATGCCAGTCTTCTGACTGGCATTTGTTTTTGGAGCCTCTGCAGGCCGTTATCTGCGCGAGCCGGGCCAAATCTGTGCTGCTTGAGGTCGAACCTGCCGCCGATTTTGATTACACTGGCGCGCAGTTTTTCGTTTCGGCCCGCTTCCCAAGGTATTCAAGGTTTTCTATGGCTCTCAAGGCAACCGTATTCAAGGCTCAGCTCAGCCTGTCCGACATGGATCGCAATCTCTATCAGGACTTCTCTCTCACCCTGGCCCGTCACCCCTCCGAGACCGACGAGCGGATGATGATCCGGCTGGCCGCCTTCGCCTGGCACGCCGCCGAGCGGCTGGAGTTCACCAAGGGCCTCTCTGCCGATGATGAGCCCGAGCTCTGGCGCAAGAACTATTCCGACGAGATTGAACTCTGGATCGAGCTCGGCCAGCCCGACGAGCGCCGTCTCAAGAAGGCGTGCAACCGCTCCCGTCATGTGGTGCTCTACCTCTACGGCGGCCGTGGCACCAGCGTCTGGTGGAAGCAGAACCAGGGCAAGCTCAGCCTGCACGACAACCTGACCGTGATTGAGCTCTCCGACAGCCAGACCCTGCCGCTGACCGAGATGGTGGAGCGCACCATGCAGCTCACCTGCACCATCTCCGACGGCCAGCTCTGGGTGAGCAACGGCCGCCAGGAAGTGACCCTGGATCCCGTGCTGCTGATGGGAACCCCCGCCCGCGAATTGTAAAGGACTCGCCCATGTTCAGCGCCCTGCTCAATATCGTCATTCCGGTGTTTGCGGTGGTGGGGCTTGGCGCCCTCTACGGCCGGTTGCGTCCGGGCGGCGCGCTGGGTTACGTCAACCGGGCCAATATCGAGCTGTTCACCCCCGCACTGGTGTTCTCGGCGCTGGTCAAATACCCGCTGGATCTGATGGCCCACCTGTCGCTCATCGCAGCGGGGGCCCTGGTGATCCTGCTGCCGGGGCTGCTGCTCTCCCTGCTCAGGCTTCGCAGCATCAGCCGACCGGCCCTGATCCTGCCCGCCATGTTTCGCAACACCGGCAACCTCGGCATTCCGCTGATGGTGCTGGCCTTCGGCGAGCAGCAGCTGGGCGCCATCATCATACTCTTCGTGCTCTCCAACTTGCTCCACTTCTCGGTGGGCATGTTCATCCTCTCGGCCAACACCTCCCGCTGGCTCTGGCTGAAAAGCCCTGTGCTGTGGGCCGCCCTGGCGGGCCTGCTGGTGGCCAATCTGCACATTTCGCTGCCCGAATACCTGGTGACCAGCGCCTCTCTGCTCGGCCAGATCTCGGTGCCGCTGATGCTGTTTGCCCTCGGCATCCGGCTGATGGAAGGGGAGCTGGATCACCTGGGGCTCGCCCTCAAGTGCAACCTGCTCTATCTGCTGGCCGGTGGCATCTCCCTGGGGCTGGCGGTCTGGCTGCTGCCGTTGCAGCCGGCCTGGATCCCGCTTCTGATGCTGTCGGTGGCACTGCCGCCGGCGGTGCTCAACTACATGCTGTGCGAGCAGTACCAGTGCCAGCCCGAGAAGGTGGCCAGTATCGTGCTCGGCGGCAATGCGCTCTCGGTGCTGGTGATCCCGTTGGCAGTCTGGCTGGCCCTGCATCTGGGCAACTGATCCGGCCCTTCTCGTCGTTTTAGTGCACACCGGATGATGTGGGCTGCCTGCTCCTTGGCTTTTATCTTCCCCACTCTGCGCCAGCTCTCACTCCGGGGAGCGGGGCGGGTGCAAGTTCCCTTTTCGTGATCCTCGGCGAAGTCGCTGCTGTCGAATTGGCATAGTATCTGGCCAGCATGAATCCCACCCGGGGTGGGAGCCAGGGGATTTACAACATGATGTCCGTCAGTAACCAATGTTTGTTGATGCAGATCCAGCCCACCATTTTGCGCTTTGCCAAGATGCTGGCCAGCGTGCTGCAACTGGAAGTGGAAATCGTGGACGCCAACATGGTGCGGGTGGCGGGAACCGGCCCTTACGGCAAGTTTTTCGGTCGCCAGCTGGAGGGGGACTCCCGCCTGTTGCGCTACGTCATCGAGCATCAGCGCGAGAAGATCGTCACCCACACCAGCGAGGATCCGGTCTGCGAGGGGTGCAGCTGCAAGGAGAGCTGCCGGGAGCGGGCCTTCCTCGGGGTGCCCATCATGGTGGAGGAGAACTGCATCGGGGTGATCAGCCTGGTGGCCTTCAACCCGGAGCAGCAGGCCCGTCTCAACAACAACCTGCAGGAGGTGTGCGACTATGTGCAGCACATTTCCAGCATCTTCGTGGCCAAGCTGCTCGACTCGCGCGGCCTGTCGGACGGGGTCAACAAGGTCTTCCTCAGCCTGATGAACCACATGGATCAGGGCTGCCTGCTGCTCGACGAGAAGAGCCAGCTGCTCTACGCCAACGAGGTTGCGCTCAAACAGCTCAACTGCCAGCAGGAGGCGCTGCTGGGCTGCGAAATAGGGCTGCGGCCGCTCACCTTTGCCCAGCAGGGGCTGACCGGCCACCTGCAGCACATCGTCACCCTGGGGGATCGTCAGGAGCTGATCATCGGCCAGTTGCACCACGTACAAGGTCAGCAGCTGTTTCTGATGGCGTTTCACCAGTCCCACGGCACACCGAACCCGCCGCTGGAGCCCGACGAGGGAGTCAGCATGCTGATCGGGGAGAGCAAGCCGATGCGGGCCCTGAAAAAGCTGCTCCATCGCATCGCCCTGAGCCCCTCCAGCGTGCTGGTGTGCGGCGAGAGCGGCACCGGCAAGGAGGTGGTGGCCCGCGCTATCCACCGACTCAGCCCGCGCCGCGACAAGCCCTTCATCGCCATCAACTGTGCCGCCATCCCCGAGCAGCTGCTCGAGAGCGAGCTGTTCGGTTACGTGAAGGGGGCCTTCACCGGGGCTTCCAGCACCGGCAAGCAGGGGCTGATCCAGGCCGCCCAGCAGGGGACTTTGTTTCTCGACGAGATAGGGGACATGCCGCTCACCATGCAGGCCAAGCTGCTGCGGGTGCTGGAGCTGAGGGAAGTGACCCCCATCGGCGCCAGCCGGCCGGTGCCGGTGGACATTCGCATCATAGCCGCGACCCACCAGCATCTGGAGCAGTACATCGCCGAGGGCAAGTTTCGCGAGGATCTCTTCTATCGCCTCAACGTCATTCCCATCCACTTGCCGCCCCTGCGCGAGCGGGAGGGGGACGTGGCGCTGCTGACCCACTACTTCCTCAACCTGCACACCAGCCGCATCGGTCTGCTGTATCCGGGGCTGAGCCCGGAGGTGATGGCCCTGCTGGAGGGCTACCGCTGGCCCGGCAACGTGCGCGAGCTCAGCAACCTCATCGAGTACCTGGTGAACGTGGTGCAGGCGGGAGAGGTGATCGAGAGCATCCTGCTGCCCCCCAACATCCTGCGCAACCAGCGCAGTGGGGCGGATGAGCCGCCACGAAGCACGGCGAAAATCGCGCGTATGCCGCTCTCGCCCGACCCTTATTCCCATGGCGTGCTGGCCGATCCTGCGCTCACTCCTGCCGCTGGCAACCCGGCATCGGCTAGCGGGACGCCCTGGTCATCGCCAGAGGCAAGCCTGCCAGAGTCGGCTGCCGGCCAGGTCGAGCGCGGGTTGGCACTGCCACTTGGCGAAAACGGGCTGGAGAACATGGAAAAGCAGATGATAGAGGAGACCCTGCTGCGCCTTGGCAACAAGAAGCTGGCCGCCCAGGCACTCGGGATCGGCATCGCCACCCTCTATCGCAAGATAAAGAAGTACGAGATAGCCGTGCAGGCCTGATCCCGCAGCGGGTCGCCTGGCGGCCCCGCTTCACCGCGCCGCGACCGATAATCGCGGCGTTATCATTATGAGAATGTGGCCCCGCTCTCTATCAATTGACAGGCTCTGGTGATAGCCGGACTGATAATTATCAGGGCCGGCTTCGTTTCTTCTCGCACTATTCTCGCGCTATTTCAGTGGCACTCAGCCATCCGCTTGAAAATAAGTCGGCTCACCTGCCTTGGCGGGGCGCCATATAGCCTCAGGCTGTGCGCCGGCTCACATTCAAGACGCCTTTTCTGGTTATTTCCCGCTTATTTATGCGTTGGCACACTTATTGATTGCCCTTATTTGACGCTGACCGATGAACTCACCCAATGGCCCTTGTTTCGGTGACCTGTGAGTGGAAGGGGAGCAATGCATTTCTCATCAACAGATTGGGGCTAACGATGAAAGCAGTGAACCAGTTAATCAAAGAGATCAATGAACTCAAGTCCAACCTGCATGAAAAAGATTTCCTGCTGACCTGGGAGCAGACCCCTCAGGAGCTGGCGCTGGTGCTCAAACTGGCCGAGGCCCTCAAGGGACTGCGCGCCGAAAACATCGCCACCAAGCTGTTCAATACCGGTCTTGGCATCTCGGTGTTTCGTGACAACTCCACCCGTACCCGTTTCTCCTACGCCTCCGCCCTCAACCTGCTGGGCCTGACCCAGCAGGATCTGGACGAGGGCAAGTCCCAGATTGCCCACGGCGAGACCGTCCGTGAAACCGCCAACATGATCTCCTTCTGCGCCGATGCCATCGGCATTCGCGACGACATGTATCTGGGGGCCGGCAACGCCTACATGCGTGAAGTGGGCGCTGCGCTCGACGAGGGGTTCGAGAAGGGAGTACTGCCCCAGCGCCCGGCGCTGGTCAACCTGCAGTGCGACATTGATCACCCGACCCAGTCCATGGCTGATCTCGCCTGGTTGCAGGAGCACTTCGGCAGCCTGGAGAACCTCAAGGGCAAGAAGATTGCCATGACCTGGGCCTACTCGCCGAGCTACGGCAAGCCGCTCTCCGTGCCGCAGGGCATCATCGGCCTGATGACCCGCTTTGGCATGGACGTGACCCTGGCCCACCCGGAAGGCTATGACCTGATCCCGGACGTGATCGAAGTGGCCCATGAGAACGCCAAGGCCTCCGGTGGGAGCTTTCGCCAGGTGACCTCTATGGAAGAGGCGTTCAAGGATGCCGACATCGTCTATCCCAAGTCCTGGGCGCCCTATCAGGTGATGGAGCAGCGCACCGAGCTGCTGCGGGCCAACGATCACGCTGGCCTCAAGGAGCTGGAGAAGCAGTGCCTGGCGCAAAACGCCAAGCATCAGGATTGGCACTGCACCGAGGAGATGATGGCCCTCACCAAGGGGGGTGAGGCGCTCTATATGCACTGCCTGCCGGCGGATATTTCCGGCGTCTCCTGCAAGGAAGGGGAAGTAACCGAAGGGGTATTCGAGAAATATCGTATCGCCACTTATAAAGAGGCGAGCTGGAAGCCCTATATTATCGCCGCCATGATTGTTGCCCGTAAATTCTCGGCACCGGGCGCCGCCCTCGAAGGCTTGATAAAAGAGGCGCAAAAACGCGTCAAATAATGGCCTGGCCGGGCCGGGCGGGAAATAAGTCCCGCCCGGCCGTCGTCATCACGCAATTATTGTCACGGGTTCTCTCCCCGGGGCGCTTTTCACTCGATGATCCCCGGCGAGATGACTCTTTGCGAGGTATTCATGTCCCAATTTTCCCTGAAGATGGAGATTGCCGATAACCGTTTCTTTACCGGTGAGTCGCTGCCCCTGTTTTCCCGTGCCGAGGCGCAAAAGGCCCGCGCCTTTCATAAAAAACTGGCCGGTTATGAGCCCACCCCCCTGTGCGATCTGACAGCGCTCGCCGCCTATATCGGGGTGAAGAACATCCTGGTGAAGGATGAGTCCAAACGCTTTGGCCTCAACGCCTTCAAGATGCTGGGTGGCGTTTACGCCATCGCCAACCTGCTCTGTGAAAAATATGGGGTGGCGGTGGAGGATTTCACCTTCGATCTCATCAAGCGCACCATCAAGGAGCCGATGACCTTCGCCACCACCACAGATGGCAATCACGGTCGTGGCGTCGCCTGGGCCGCCAAGCAGGTGGGTCAGCATGCGGTGGTCTACATGCCCAAGGGCTCGGCCCAGGAGCGGGTGGACCACATCCTGGCGCTGGGGGCCGAGTGCATCGTCACCGACATGAACTACGACGACACCGTGCGCCTCACCATGAAGATGGCCGAGGAGCGCGGCTGGTACATAGTGCAGGACACCGCCTGGGAGGGGTACACCAAGATCCCGACCTGGATCATGCAGGGCTACGCCACCCTGGCCGACGAAGCGGTCGAGCAGATGCAGGCCATGGGCATCAAACAGCCCACTCACGTGCTGCTGCAGGCCGGGGTCGGGGCGCTGGCGGGCGGCGTGCTCGGCTATCTGGTGGACTGCTTCGGGGCGAAGAATCTGCACAGTATCGTGGTCGAGCCGGATCAGGCCGACTGCATCTACCGCTCCGGCGTGGCGGGGGAGATGGTCAACGTGGGGGGCGACATGCGCACCATCATGGCCGGTCTCGCCTGCGGCGAACCCAATCCCCTCGGCTGGCCGGTGCTGCGTGGCTGCACCACCCAGTTCATCTCCTGTCACGACAAGGTATCGGCGCTCGGCATGCGGGTGCTGGGCAATCCCCTTGGCAATGACCCTCGCATCATCTCCGGCGAATCCGGTTCGGTCGGCACCGGCGTGCTGGCGGCGGTGCGCCACCACCCGGATCGCGCGGCGCTGATGGCCCGACTGGGGCTCGATGAGCAATCGGTAGTGCTGGTGATCAACACCGAAGGGGACACCGACGTGAAGCACTACCGGGAAGTGGTGTGGGAAGGCAAGCACCCCGCCTGTGACTAGGTATGAATCGAAACAGGATGGTGCCCGGCGGGTGCCATGACGAAGTAGCGGGCGGGAGGCGCACTCCCGCACCCCAGGTTGGTTATGGAGAGACACAATGAGCAAGCAAATTCCGTTTGAAATGGTGTTGGAGAAGGCCTACCAGTACAAGGCCGAGATGACTCAGTTCCTGCGCGACATGATCGCCATCCCGAGCGAGAGCTGCGATGAAGAGCGGGTGGTGCTGCGCATCAAGCAGGAGATGGAGAAGGTTGGTTTTGACAAGGTGGAGATCGACCCTATGGGCAACGTGCTGGGCTATATCGGTCACGGCCCGCACCTGATCGCCATGGATGCTCACATCGATACCGTGGGGGTCGGCAACATGGCCAACTGGACCTTCGACCCCTATGAGGGGATGGAAGATCACGAGATCATCGGTGGCCGCGGTGCCTCCGATCAGGAAGGGGGCATGGCCTCCATGGTCTACGCCGGCAAGATCATCAAGGATCTGGGGCTGGAAGACGAGTACACCCTGTTGGTGACCGGCACCGTGCAGGAGGAGGATTGCGACGGCCTCTGCTGGCAGTACATCATCGAGCAGAGCAAGATCCGCCCCGAGTTCGTGGTCAGTACCGAACCCACCGACTGCCAGATCTACCGTGGCCAGCGCGGCCGCATGGAGATCCGCGTCGAGGTGCAAGGGGTCAGCTGCCACGGCTCCGCACCGGAGCGCGGTGACAACGCCATCTTCAAGATGGGCCCGATCCTCGGCGAATTGCAGGAGCTGAGTCACAACCTCGGCAACGACGACTTCCTCGGCAAGGGCACCCTGACCGTCTCCGAGATCTTCTTTACCTCCCCAAGCCGCTGCGCCGTGGCGGACAGCTGCGCCGTCTCCATCGACCGTCGTCTCACCTGGGGCGAGACCTGGCAAGGGGCGCTCGACGAGATCCGCGCCCTGCCTGCGGTGCAAGCCGCCGGCGCCGAGGTCTCCATGTACCAGTACGACCGTCCGGCCTACACCGGTCTGGTCTATCCGACCGAGTGCTATTTCCCGACCTGGAAGGTGGAAGAGGATCACATCACGGTCAAAACCCTCTCCAAGGCGTACACCCAGCTGTTCAACAAGGCGCCGGTGGTGGACAAGTGGACCTTCTCGACCAACGGGGTCTCCATCATGGGTCGCCACGGCATCCCGGTGATCGGTTTTGGCCCGGGCAAAGAGCCGGAGGCCCACGCGCCGAACGAGAAGACCTGGAAGGAGCATCTGGTCAAGTGCGCCGCCATGTACGCCGTGATCCCCATGCTCTATCTGGCCGAGCTGGACAAGTAAGGGTCTGCCGGGCGGTGACTGCCATCACCGCCCGGCTGTTGCAAATGTGGCCAGTGCCCCGTCTTTCGCAGGCGGGGCCCTGCTGTTTGACGCGATCGGATGTGCGAGGGGGTGGGGATGAAACGGCTGATCAAACACGGTGTGCTGGTCGATGCGCAGGGTGAATATCGTCAGGATCTGCTGATCGAGAACGGGGTGATCCTTGCGCGCGCCGCCGCTATCGAGCCCGATGGCGAGACCGAGCTGATCGATGCCAGCGGCTGCTACGTGATGCCGGGCGGCATCGATGTCCACACCCACTTCAACATCGATGTCGGCATTGCCCGCAGTTGCGATGATTTTTTCAGCGGTACCCGTGCCGCCGCCTGTGGTGGCACCACCACCATCGTCGATCACATGGGATTTGGCCCGGCGGGGTGCAACCTGCATCACCAGCTGGCCCGCTATCACGACTACGCCGCCGATCAGGCAGTGGTCGACTACAGCTTTCATGGCGTTGTTCAGCATGTGGATGACGCCATCCTCCACGAGATGGCTGCCATGGTGCAGGAGGAGGGGATCAGCAGCTTCAAGCTCTACCTCACCTACCAGTACAAGCTGGGGGACCACGACGTGCTGCGCGCCCTGGCGCGCCTCAAAGAGGTGGGGGCGCTTGCCACCGTCCACCCCGAGAACGACGCCGCCATCGCGGCGCGCCGGGCGGCCCTGCTGGCCGCCGGCCATCATGAGCCCTGGTATCACCCGCAAAGCCGCCCGCTTGAGTGCGAGGCGGAGGCCATCGCCCGGATGATCAATCTGGCGGGGCTCGCGGGCAATGCGCCGCTCTATATCGTCCATCTCTCCAACGGCTTGGGGCTGGAGTATCTGAAACTGGCGCGCCGCCAGGGGCAGCCGGTCTGGGTGGAGACCTGCCCGCAATATCTGCTGCTCGATGAGCAGTGTTATTACAAGGAGAACGGGGTCGACTATCTGCTGAGTCCGCCGCTGCGCTCGCGCAGCGAGCAGGACAAGCTGTGGGTCGGCATCACTGCTGGCGACATCGACGTGGTGGCGACCGATCACTGCAACTTCTCCCACGCCCAGCGCATGACCCTCTCTGGCGGCGATTTCAGCCGCTGCCCAAACGGTTTGCCCGGGG
Organism: Aeromonas sp. FDAARGOS 1403; assembly: GCF_019047325.1. Taxonomy (NCBI): domain Bacteria; kingdom Pseudomonadati; phylum Pseudomonadota; class Gammaproteobacteria; order Aeromonadales; family Aeromonadaceae; genus Aeromonas; species Aeromonas sp. FDAARGOS 1403. Next base: position 3,218,039 of record NZ_CP077249.1, read on the forward strand.
TCGAAAACCGGATGCTGCTGCTGTTTACCCACGGAGTGCTGGGGGGGCGCATCTCGCCGTCCCGCTTCGTGGCGCTCACCAGCGCCAACCCGGCGCGCCTGTTTGGCCTCTGGCCGCGCAAGGGCAACCTGCAACTTGGGTCTGACGCCGATCTGGTGGTGATGGATCCCCGCGGTGACACCCTGATTTCTCACCCACTGCTGCATGACAACGGTGACTACAGCCCTTACGAGGGGATGCGCTGCCCGGGCCGGATCAGGCTGACCCTGAGTCGCGGCGAGATAGTCGCTCGCGACGGCGAGTTTCTGGGGCGACGTGGTCATGGCCGCTTTCTGGCCAGAGCGCCGTTTGATCCGGCGTTGGCGCCGGAGCTGCAATCGCCTTGCTCCACAGTGGCCGGCTGACAATCCGTTCGAAACAGGCTAACCCGCAAGCTTATGTGAACAACGAAAGGTGGGCCGGTATCGCGCCGGCTTGTCCCCTCACTGGAGATAACAAGATGAAACAGCGAATCGTACTGGCCCTTGGCGGCAATGCCCTTGGCAACAACCTGCCCGAGCAGATGAAGGCGGTGCAGAGCACGGCGGGCACCATTGCCGACCTCATTGCCCAGGGGCACGAGGTGGTGGTGACCCACGGCAACGGCCCGCAGGTGGGGATGATCCAGCAGGCGTTCGAGGTGGCGGCCCGCCACGACCCCAAGGCGCCCCATCTGCCCATGTCGGTCTGTGTGGCCCTGAGTCAGGGTTATATCGGTTATGACCTGCAAAATGCCCTGCGCGAGGCCCTGCTGGAGCGCGGCATCCATAAGCCGGTGGCCACCCTGGTGACCCAGGTGGAGGTGGATAAAAACGATCCCGCCTTCCTTGACCCGAGCAAACCTATCGGCGGCTTTTTCAGCAAGGAGGAGGCCGAGGCGTTGATGGCCAAGGGCGAGCGGCTCAAAGAGGATGCCGGCCGCGGCTATCGCCGGGTGGTGGCATCCCCCAAACCCATCGACATCATCGAGAAAGAGACCGTCTCTGCCATGCTGGCCGCCGGTCAGGTGGTCATCACCGTCGGTGGCGGCGGCATTCCGGTGCTGCGCGAGGGCAACCACCTGCGTGGTGCCAGCGCGGTGATCGACAAGGATTGGGCCAGTGCCAGGCTGGCGGAGCTCATCGATGCCGACATGCTGATCATCCTTACCGCGGTAGAAAAAGTAGCCATCAACTTCGGCAAGCCCGAGGTGCAGTGGCTCGATACCCTGAGCGTCGCCGATGCCAACAGCTTTATCGCACAGGGGCAGTTTGCCAAGGGATCCATGTTGCCCAAGGTGGAGGCGGCGCTCTCGTTCGCCACCTCCATGGCGGGGCGCAAATCCCTGATCACCCTGCTGGAGAAGGCGGCTGATGGCATTGCCGGCAAGACCGGCACCCTGATCAGCTTGTAGCCTCGTCTTTGATGGTTGCAAACAGGGGGCCCAAGGCCCCTTTCTGTTGGCAGGTGTCAGGGATTGGCAGAGGGAAAGCATGGGCCGGCCAGCTCTTATCCGCGGTGGGCAGGGGAACGGCAGAGGAGTAAGATGGCGCCCCGAATGGCGGACGCACCGGCCGCCGCAGCAACAAGGCAGCACAATGAATAGCAAGTTGAACATGGCGGCGCTGGGGGGATTGGTCCTGCTCACCGCCATCTGGAGTTACAGCTGGATCGTGATGAAGCAGGTGATGCTCTACGCGGGGGCGTTCGAGTTCACCGCCCTGCGCTGCCTGTGCGGATCCCTGGTGTTGCTGCTGGTGCAGTGCCTGCGCGGCCGCCGTTATCTCAAACCTACCCCGTTTCGCTATACCCTCGCCATCGCCCTGTTCCAGACCTGCGGCATGGTGGGGTTGGCCCAGTGGGCGCTGATCAGCGGCGGGGCGGGCAAGGTGGCCATTCTGAGCTACACCATGCCGTTCTGGGTGGTGATCTTCGCAGCGCTTTTTTTGGGTGAACGGATGCGCAAGCTGCACTATCTCGCGGTCGGGGTGGCCGCCTGCGGCCTGCTGTTGGTGATCGAGCCTTGGCAACTGCACCTCGATTCCATGAAGAGCGCGCTGCTGGGGATTGCCTCCGGCATCTGCTGGGGGATCAGCGCCATCATCGCCAAGCGGATGTATGCCCGTTACCCCACAGTGGATCTCATGTCCCTCACCACCTGGCAGATGATCTACGCCACCCTGGTGATGGCATTGGTGGCGGCGCTGGTGCCGGAGAGACCCATCGACTGGCAGCCCTACGTGTTCGGTGCGCTCGCCTACAGCGCCATCTTCGCCACGGCGCTGGCCTGGAGCCTCTGGTTGTTCGTGCTGAAAAAATTGCCGGCGGGGATCGCCGGGCTCAGCACCCTGGCGGTGCCGGTGAGCGGCGTGCTGCTCTCCTGGTGGCTGCTTGGTGAAAACCCGGGGCCGGTGGAGGGGAGCGGCATCGCCCTGATCGTGCTGGCGCTTGTCGTCATCAGCCGCAAGGGCAAGCGCTCCGTGGTGTCGGTGGCGGGGGAGACCCGGGTCAAGCAGGGTTGAATCGTATTGCTGGTAAAGGCATAAAAAAGGGCCCGCCATCATGGCGGGCCCTTTGTGTTGGTGCGCTGGCTTATCTGCGTTGGGCCAGATGCATCATGGCTTCCAGCACGGCGCCGCCAATCGCGCGGGCCTTGTCGGAGACGGTGGTAGCATCGGCGCGCTCACCTCTGGGGTCGATATCACCGATCTTGAAGCCTACCGGTACCTCGATGCCATCGCTGAGCAGCCCCCGCACCATGCCAGAGAGCGGCGCGATAATGGGGGCGTCCCCCAGATGGGCGATCACGTCCCCCTCCTGCACCAGATCGCCGAGCTTGATCAGGCTCTTCATCACCCCGGCGACGGGGGCACGCACCACCCGGCGGGCGGAGTGCCCCTCGATCACCCCGGGAATGCCGGTATTGGGCTGGGCAGGGCCCTGATAGATGACCCGCCCCAGATGGTGGCCGCGATTGGTCTCAATGACCGCATCGCAGTCGCGTCCCGCTTCAAACCCCGGGCCCAGGGCCACCGTGATGGGGGCCATCTCCCTGTGGGTGCCGAGATTCTGCTTGGCGAGAATGGCATCCACCAGATAGCGGGGTTTGAGTTCGGCGAGGGTGGCGCAGTCGGGGTCAACCAGCAGCGGAATGACGCCCCGATCCAGCTGCTCGAACGCCTGCTCGACGCTCTCGACCCGCTTGGCTCGCACCCCTTCGACACTGGTTTCACCGTCGAACATCCCCTGGGCGAAGGCGACGGTGCGGCGGATCACAGTCGGCTTGTCGAGATCCAGCATCACCACCTTGAAGCCGGCATGGTAGAGGCGCAGCGCCACCCCGGTGGCGATATCGCCGGAGCCGCGCATCACCACCAGCTGATCCCGCTTGAGGCGCACGTCATCCTGCATCAGGCCGCCAGCCTTGCCGTTTTTCACCTGCAGCAGCTCGGCGAGGATGCTGATGGCGATCTCCTCGGGGGTCTCGGCACCTATGTTGTAGCCGATGGGGGCGTGCAGCCGCTGCAGTTGGGCCTGACTCACCCCTTGCTGGCGCAGGGCCTGGGTGAAGGTCTGCACCTTGCGCTTGCTGGCGAGCAGCCCCAGGTAGGCGAGGGGACGGCTGATCAGCCGCTCCAGCGCCTCCTTGTCCTGGTGGTTGGTGGCGATGATGACGAAGTTGGCGGGCTCGATGGCAAGCGCCTCGATCACCGCGCTGATGGTGTCGGCCTGCTGCAGATGGGTACCGGCCGGGAAGCGATCTGGGCTGAGGCTCCCCTCGAAGCAATCCCCCACGTGGATGTCAAAGCCGAGCGGCGCTGCGGCATGGGCCAGTGCCCGGTTGACGTGGCCGGCGCCGATCAGTACCAGGCGGGGGCGCAGGCCGTAGACGTCGATATAGACCGACATGGCGCCGCCGCAATCCGAGCCCACCGCATGTTCGCCGTTGCGGGCCATCCGGCCGTGGAAGATGCGCGGCTTGCGCTCGGCAATGGCGGCCACGGCCTCTTCGATCACCAGCCGCTCTATCATGCCGCCGCCGATGGTGCCGAGGATCCGGCCATCGGCCATCACCAGCATCTGGGCCTGATGGCGCGGGGTGGAGCCGCGACTCTCGATGATCTGGGCCATGGCAAAGGGGGTGTTCTCCTGCTCCAGTCGGGCAGCGTGTGCAAACAGATTCATAAGGTACCTCGTCTCATCCTTAACGGGTCAGCGACTGCGCGGCTTCGGGGGCAGGCCGACAGCAAACATGGTGAATGGCGCCGGGTTCACGCACGGCCCCTTGCCAGATGGCGTGGAGCTCGGGGTGGCGTTGCAGCAGGTTTATCAGGGCGGGCAGCCACTGCTGCTCATTTTGATAATCGCCATTGATAAACCAGACTCGGCGCGCCCCGGGCGGGGTGCCTTTGAACGCCCCCTCGGGGTGGGCGATGAGCCGGTCAAACAGGGCCCAGTCGAGCCGTTCACCGGCCGCAATCCCGCATAGGGCCTGGAACTCAGCCCAGCGGTGGATCTGCGCCGGGTCGGCGCTGGCGCCCACCATGGCGCCGCCCACCAGGGCGATCACCCAATCACTGTGTTGAGGAATGCAAGGTTCGTGCAAAGCGGGCGCTTTCAATAACTTGTGATGGGCGCCGTCCGCCTCCACCAGGATGATGTCGAAGCGTTGCTGCCCCTTGAGCAGATCGATCTGCTGGGGGCTTGGCCCCACCGCCTTGCCGCTGGCCCGATCGAGGTGGCTGAACAGCACCAGCTGCATCGGTTCATCGGGCAGCGCCTGGCAGCGGGTCAGCTGACGAATGGGGTCGGCCTCAATCAGCAGGGTGCGCCGAGAGGAGGGGGCGGGCAGAAACATCCGGGTGCTGGTGGTGAGCAGCACCTTCTTGCCCTGTTGATGGAAATAGTCGGCCAGCCAGAAGAGGGTGCTGGTTTTCCCCCCGGCGCCGCAAAGACTAATTAAAGTGGTACGCCCATCAATATTTTCGGTGAGCGGGTTTAATACACTCTCGATATTTGGCGAGGTGAGCAGAATGGGTGATGAAATAGCCATGGCGACGACCGATGAAAATAGAGGCGCGGTCAGTGAGAAGCACTGGCATTCGCGCGAGCGGTGCGACTGCCTAATTACGGCGGCCGGCCTCTCATCACGAATGGGCGCGTGGAAATTGATGCTACCGTATCGCCAGAGCACGATTCTTGATGAGAGTCTCAAAAATGCCCTGGTGCTGTGTGACCGGGTCATTCTGGTGGTGGGGCATCGCGCCGATGAGCTGATCAGCCGCTACGCCAATCACCCCCGTATCCGGCTGGTACACAACCATGATTATGCACAGGGGCTTGGCAGCTCCATCCGCGCGGGGCTCGCCGCCTGTAGCAGCGATCACCTCTTCATAAGCCACGGCGATCTGCCCTGCATCCCCCCCGAGGTGTACCGCACGCTCTGGCAGGCACGGGGGGACGAGACCCTCTTTCCCTCCTATCAGGGGGAGGCGGGCCACCCCGTGCTGTTGCCCAGAGCCCTTGCCAGGGCGCTGGCGGCGGCGCCGGCACAGGGTTCGGTGCGCCGCTGGCTGCTGGCGCACCCCTATCGATTCATCGAGATGCAGAGCGCCGCCATCCTGCAGGATGTGGACACCCCGGAGCGTTATCAGGCGCTGCTGGCAAACGAAGCATTCGAGCGCTGAACTGGTCGTCTGGCAGGGGTTTGTCCGGCCTTGCTTTGCATATTTATCCCCTTGTCTAACCCGTTATCAGGGGCCGACAGCGGCCGTTATCATCCTGGCCGGCCTGATAATGGCGCTGGCCTCGCTCTTTATCAAACTGATAGCGCGCCGCGCCAAAGTGAGATCATTTTCAGCAACAAGGGCGGCGTTTCCATTATTTAAATTCGGTGTTGATAGCCACTCTCATTGTCGAAACTGGTATCGGCTTTCGATGTTTTATTAATTGGAGATGCCTCACGTTTTTATGGCTGAAAAATAAAAAGATCCAGCGCTGGCCTGATTGTTGCTCTTGTCAGTTTCAAGGGGCTTTTTATGCGTGGTTATGGATGGGCCCCATTTATTCACCCTGTCAATGAGCAGTGCCGCTGCAAGGAGATCAACATGGGCGATATTATGCGACCCGTTCCCTTCAAGAACCTTCTGGTCCGTATCTTCTCGGAATATAAAGCGAGTCAATCCATCTTCGGTATTCCCGCCGCGCAATTCTATCGCAAGCAGGACGAGCGCAAGATCAAGGTGTTCGGTGAAACCTGCGAGACTCCCATCGGCCCGGCAGCCGGCCCCCATACCCAGCTGGCCCAGAACATCGTCACCTCCTGGCTGACCGGCGGGCGCTTTATCGAGCTCAAGACGGTGCAGATCCTGGACCGTCTCGAACTGGAAAAGCCCTGTATCGATGCCGAGGATGAGTGCTTCAATACCGAGTGGTCTACCGAGTTCACCCTGCCCAAGGCGTTTGACGAGTATCTTAAAGCCTGGTTTTCCCTCTATCTGCTGGAAGAGGTGTTTGATCCTCGTCTCGACGGGGAGGCCAAGTCCTTCATCTTCAACATGAGCGTGGGTTACAACCTCGATGGCATCAAACAGCCACCGATGCAGCAGTTTATCCACAGCCTGATGGATGCAAGCCAAAGTCCGAAGTTTGCCGAGTACCAGCAAGTGCTGCGCGAGCTGGTGGCTGACGAGCAGTTTATCGCCGAGCTGGGACTGGGTGCTCGTCGCGATCGCCTGCAACAGCTGGTGGATCGCATTCCGGCCAATCTGGTGCACGGCGTCACCCTCTCCACCATGCACGGCTGCCCGCCCAACGAAATCGAGGCCATCTGCCGCTACATGCTGGAAGAGAAGGGGCTCAACACCTTCGTCAAACTCAACCCAACCCTGCTGGGCTACCCGCGGGTGCGCGAGATCCTCGATACCTGTGGTTTTGATTACATAGGTCTCGGCGAAGCGTCGTTCGATCACGACCTCAAGCTGGATCAGGCCAAGGCCATGCTGACCCGCTTGATGGCGCTGGGGGCCGAGAAGGGGCTCACCTTCGGAGTCAAGCTGACCAACACCCTTGGCACCATCAATCGCAAGGGGGCGCTGCCGGGGGATGAGATGTATATGTCCGGCCGGGCGCTGTTCCCGCTCTCCATCAACGTGGCCGCCGTGCTGTCCCGCGCCTTCGATGGCAAGCTGCCCATCTCCTACTCCGGTGGTGCCAGCAAGTTCAACATCAGTGATATCTTCGAGACCGGCATTCGTCCCATCACCATGGCCACCGACCTGCTGAAACCGGGTGGTTACCTGCGCCAGATCGAGTGCCTCAACGAGATTGACGCTTCCGACAGTTGGAGCATGAGTCAGGTGGATGTCGAGAAGTTGGAGGCCCTTGCCGCCAAGGCCCTCACCATGGATTACACCCAGAAGGAGTGGAAGTCCGACGATCGCATCGAAGTGGGGGGCGGCCTGCCGCTGACCGACTGCTACGTGGCGCCCTGCGTCACCGCCTGCGCCGTGCATCAGGATATCCCCGAGTACATTCGTCTGATGGGCGAGGGAGAGTATGTGGCGGCCCTCGAGCTGATTTACCAGCGCAACGCCTTGCCTGCCATCACCAGCCATATCTGCGATCACCAGTGCCAGTACAACTGCACCCGTCTCGACTACGACAGCGCGCTCAATATCCGCGAACTGAAAAAAGTGGCGCTGGAGCGCGGCTGGGAAGGGTACAAGGCCCGCTGGCACAAACCGGCCGGCAGTGGTGACAAGCACCCGGTGGCGGTCATTGGCGCCGGTCCGGCCGGTCTCTCCGCCGGTTACTTCCTGGCCCGTGCCGGCCATCCGGTCACCGTGTTCGAGCGCGAAGCGGATGCCGGTGGCGTGGTCAAGCACATCATCCCCGAGTTCCGCATTCCGGCCGAACTTATCCAGCATGACATCGACTTTGTTGCCGCCCACGGGGTCAAGTTCGAGTTTGGCTGCGATCCGGCGCTCACCGTCGACAAGCTGCATGCCCAGGGCTTTAGCTATGTCTTTGTCGGCATCGGTGCCGACAAGAACGGTGGCATGCGCCTCGAGGGGGGACACGAGCGGATTTACAAATCCTTCCACTTCCTGCGCAGCTTCAATCAGGGCAAACCGCTGCCGCTTGGCCGCCATGTGGCGGTGATCGGTGCCGGCAACACCGCCATGGACTGCGCTCGCGCCGCCCTCAAGGTGCCTGGTGTCAGCGATGTCACCGTGATCTACCGCCGTAGCGAAAAAGAGATGCCCGCCTATCGCGAGGAGGTTCTGGAAGCGGTGGAGGATGGGGTGCGTTTCTGCTTTCTCACCAATCCGGAGCGCTTTGACAAAGATGGCAAGCTCACAGTTCGGATGATGGCGTTGGGGGAACCTGACGAGCAGGGCCGCCGCCGTCCAGTGCCCACCGAGCAGACCGAAGTGATGCAGATGGATGCCCTGATCACCGCCATCGGCGAGCAGCCTGACTGCGAGGTGCTCAAAGCTATGGGCATTCCTCTTGGCAACGATGGCTGGCCCGAGGTGGATGGCCAGACTGGCGAAACCAGCCGTCGCAACGTATTCCTCATCGGTGACGTGCAGAGCGGCCCGTCCTCCATCGTCGGTGCCATCGGTGGTGCCCGCCGCGCCGCGGATCTGGTGCTCTCTCGCGAGCATATCGCCAGCCAGCAGAGCGAAGTGACCATCCAGCCGTCGGGCAAGGATGAGATCTACCGCCGCAAAGGGAGCATCGCCGTCACCATGGTTGATAAGAGCGAACGCGATGCCTTCGTGGCGCAAGAGGCACACCGTTGCCTCGAGTGCAACTACCTCTGCAGCAAGTGCGTGGATGTCTGCCCCAACCGGGCCAACGTCGCCATCGCGGTGCCGGGCTTCAAGGATCAGTTCCAGACCCTGCACCTGGATGCCTACTGCAACGAATGTGGCAACTGCGCCCAGTTCTGCCCGTGGCAGGGCAAGCCCTATCAGGACAAGGTCACCATCTTCAGCCTGCCCGAGGACTTCGACAACAGCCGCAACCCCGGTTTCTATCTGGCGGATGGTGGCGAACTGCGGGTGCGTCAGGATGGCGAGACCTATCGCCTGACCATAGACGCCCAGAGCCGGATCAAGGATGCGCCAGCGGCCCTTGGCGATATGTGCCGCATCATCAGCCATGTCCATGCTCATCACCACTACCTGCTGGGGGCCGTCGAGGCCTGAGCGAACCACGAATAAGCGAAGGAGCAAACCATGTTTATTCTGAAGAACGTCACCGCTGTCCAGCTGGAGCCGACCCGGGTGCTGGAAGGTGTGGATATCGCCATCGAAGGATCGCTTATCAAAGCGGTGGGGCCCAATCTGCGGGCCCTCTACCCGGAGGCCAACTATCGGGAGATGGGCGGCAAGCTGGTGATGCCGGGTATCGTCTGTGCCCACAACCACTTCTACTCCGGCCTGTCGCGGGGGATCATGGCCAATATCGCCCCCTGCCCGGATTTTATCTCCACCCTGAAAAATCTCTGGTGGCGGCTCGATCGGGCGCTCGATGAAGAGTCCCTCTACTACAGCGGCCTCATCTGCTCGCTGGAAGCGATCAAGAGCGGTTGCAGTGCGGTGATCGACCACCACGCCTCGCCCAACTTCATCAAGGGCTCCCTGAATGTGCTGCGTAAAGGGTTTATGGAGGCGGGTCTGCGTGGCATGACCTGCTTCGAGACCACGGATCGCAACGGCGGCCTCGCCGAACTGCAGGCCGGGGTGGAGGAGAACATCCTGTTCGCCCAACAGATCGATGCGGCCAAAGCCAAGGGGAGCGAACCCTATCTGGTGGAGGCTCATATCGGCGCTCACGCCCCCTTCACCGTACCCGACGAGGGGCTGGCCATGCTGCGCGAAGCGGTACAGGTCACCGGTCGTGGTCTGCATATCCATGTGGCGGAAGACCGCTACGACATGGCCCACGGTCACCACCACTATGGCAAGGAGCCCATCGCCCGGCTGGACGAGTTTGGCCTGATCGACAGCAAGACCCTGATCGCCCACGGCATCTACCTGAGCCCGGCTGACATCGAACTGCTCAACAGCCGCGATGCCTTCCTGGTGCACAACGCCCGCTCCAACATGAACAACCATGTGGGCTACAACATGCACCTGCCGGAGTATCGCAATCTGGCGCTCGGCACCGATGGTATCGGCTCCGACATGCTCGAAGAGCTCAAGTTCGCCTACTTCAAACACAAGGATGCCGGCGGAGCGCTCTGGCCCGACAGCTTTGCCCGCTTCCTCTGGAACGGCAACACCCTGCTGGAGCGCAACTTCGACGCCAAATTTGGCCGCCTGGAGCCGGGATACAAGGCCGACCTCACCATCTGTGATTACGCCGCACCGACCCCGCTGGCGCCGCGCAACCTCGGCGGCCATCTCGCCTTTGGCATGGGCTCTGCCAGCGTTAACAGCGTGATGGTCGAGGGTCGCATGGTCTATCAGGACCGCGAGTTCGCCTTTGACGTCGAGCCCATTTATCAGCAGGCGAGCAAGGTGGCGAGCCGCCTGTGGCAACGGATGGATCAGCTGGCCTAGGGCCACCCTCCACAGTTTTGGACCGGATTGCCCGCCCTGTGGATCTCCCCGGCGGCGGGCTGCAAGAGTAAGGACGACACATGATTGAACAATTCTTCCGACCCGAACAACTGGGTCAGGCTTTGGAACTCAAGGCCCGCTTTGGCAACGACGCCGTCTACATGGGGGGCGGCAGCAAGCTCAACGCAGCCCCGACCCGCACCGACAAGAAGGTCGCCATCTCGCTGGACAAGCTCGGACTTGGCCAGATTGAGCAGCAGCACGGTCAACTCCACATCGGCGCCACCATCACCCTGCAAGCCCTCAAAGATGACCCCCGTACCCCGGCCGCCCTGTGCGAGGCGCTGGGGTTTGTCTACTCCCGCCATCTGCGCAATCAGGCCACCATTGGCGGCGAAATTGCCTGCCAGCAGCAGGACTCGCCGCTGTTGCCGGTACTGCTGGTACTCGAAGCCGTGGTGGTGCTGGAGAACAATCAGTTGCAACCCATCGATGCCTATCTGGCGGGCCAGCGCAAGGAGCTGGTGCTGGGGGTGGTGCTGCCGGAGCCCGCGCTGCGCTGCGCCACTCGCCGCCTCAGCCGTAACGCCGACGGTCTGGCGGTAATGACCGCCGCTGTGGCCCTCGATGCCCTTGGCGAGATGCGGGTCGCCGTTGCTGGCGTTACGCCGCAGCCGATGCGCCTGCGTGATGTGGAGCGCCGCGATCTGCACGATGCCGCGCTGGAGGCGGCCGTGAGCGAGCTGGTTGCACCGCGCGAGGATCTCGGCGGCAGCGTGACCTACAAGCGCTATATCAGCGGGGTAGTGGTGGCGGATCTGCTGGTCGAGTGCCAGCAGCAGGAGGTACAGGCATGATGGAACTCAACTTCACACTGAACGGTGCCCTGCGCACTGTCATCACCCCGGCTGGCGAGAATGCCCAGCGGGTGCTGTTCAACCAGTGCCGGATGCACTCGGTGCGCAACAGTGACGACGGCTTTGGCTTTGCTGGCTCCGACGCCATTCTCTTCAACGGCAAGGTGATCAACGCCTCCCTGCTGATCGCCGCCCAGCTGGATGGATCAGAGGTGCGCACCGCCGAGTCGCTGGGCAGCTGGAACCAGCTCAGTCTGGTACAGCAGGCGATGGTAGATGTGGGCGTAGTGCAGTCGGGCTACAACGATCCGGCTGCGGCGCTCATTGTCACCGACCTGCTTGATCGCCATCCCGAACCCAGCCGTGATCAAATCGACGACGCGCTCTCGGGCCTGTTTCACCGGGACGGCGGCTACCAGCAGTTCTATCAGGCCATCGAGCTTGCCAGTTCACGGATGAAGGATCCCGATTATCTGTGCCAGATTGCCCCCGAGTTTCGCGACGATCTGCGCCACATCGGCAAGAGCTGCCCCAAGGTTGACGCCGCCAAGATGGTACAGGCCAAGCCCTGCTACGTGGAGGATCGGGTCACCGAGGATGCGCTGGTCATCAAGATGCTGCGCAGCCCCCATCCCCATGCGGTGATCACCAAACTCGACGTGAGCCGCGCCGAAGCCATGCCGGGCGTTGTGCATGTCATCACCCACCTCAACTGCCCGGATATCTACTACACCCCGGGTGGCCAGAGTGCCCCCGAGCCGTCACCGCTCGATCGCCGCATGTTTGGCCGCAAGGTGCGTCACGTAGGTGATCGGGTGGCCGCCGTGGTGGCCGAGAGCGAAGCCATCGCATTGGCCGCGCTGAAACTCATCGAGGTCGAGTATCAGGTGTTGCCGGCGGTCATGAGCATTGACGAGGCGATGGCCCCCAATGCGCCGCTGGTGCACGACGAGCCCATCGTCTACATGGCCGGCGCTCCGGCGGATCTCGAGCAGCAGAACGCCTGCTCGGTGCGCCGTGGCGACGAGCACATGATCATCAACTTCCCCATCGGTTCCCGTCCGCACGAGAACCTGGCCGCCAGCGTCCATGGCCAGATCGGTGATGTGGCCAAAGGCTTTGCCGAGGCGGACGAGATTGTCGAGCGCACCTACGAATCGACCCAGGCACAGCAGTGCCCGACCGAGCCACACATCTGCTTCACCTACATGGATGGCGAGCGGCTGGTCATTCACGCCTCTACTCAGGTGCCCTGGCACGTGCGCCGTCAGGTGGCGCGTATCGTCGGCCTCAAGCAACATCAGGTGCATGTGATCAAGGAGCGGGTAGGGGGCGGTTTCGGCTCCAAGCAGGATATTCTGCTGGAAGAGGTGTGCGCCTGGGCGACCAAGGTCACCGGCCGTCCGGTCTCCTTCCGCTACACCCGTGAAGAGGAGTTCATCAGCAACACCTCTCGCCATGTTGCCAAGGTGAAGGTGAAAGTGGGGGCCAAGAAGGATGGCACCATCACCGCCATCGAGATGGATTTTCGCGCCAACACCGGCCCTTACGGCAACCACTCATTGACGGTGCCGAGCAACGGCCCGGCGCTCTCCCTGCCGCTCTATCCTTGCGAGAACGTGCGCTTTACCGTCAACACCTACTACAGCAACATCTGCCCGACCGGCGCCTATCAGGGTTATGGCGCGCCCAAGGGCAACTTCGCGCTGACCATGGCGATTGCCGAACTGGCCGAGAAACTCGGCATCGATCAGCTCGACATGGTGGAGCACAACCGGGTGCACGAGGGGGACATCCTCAAGGTGCTGGGGGCCATCGGCGAGGGCAAGATGCCTACTTCGGTGCCCCACGCGGCCAGCTGTGCCCTTGAGCCCATCCTCAAGCAGGGTCGCGAACTTATCGCTTGGGATAGTCCCAAACCCGCCGACGGGGATTGGCACATCGGCCGTGGCGTCGCCATCATCATGCAAAAATCGGGGATCCCGGATATCGATCAGGCCAACTGCATGGTCAAGCTGGAATCGGACGGCACCTTTATCGTCCACTCCGGTGGCGCCGATATCGGCACCGGCCTCGATACCGTGGTGGCCAAGCTGACCGCCGAGGTGCTGCACTGCCCGCTCGGGGATGTGCACGTCATCTCGGGCGACACCGACCACGCCCTGTTCGACAAGGGGGCCTACGCCTCGTCTGGCACCTGCTTCTCCGGCAACGCGGCCAAGAAGGCGGCCGAGAACCTCAAGGAGAAGATCCTGCTGCACGGCGCCGCCATGCTGGGCGAGCCGGTAGCCGATGTTGAGCTGGCGTTCCCGGGCCTGGTGCGTGGCAAGCTGGGGGAGGTGAGCCTCGCCAAGCTGGCCCACAAGGCCGAGACAGGTACCGGCTTCGGCATCCTGGTGGGCACCGCCAGCTACATCACCTCGGAGCTTGCCTTCCCGTATGGCGCCAACTTCGCCGAGGTGGCGGTCAACGTCAGAACCGGCCAGATCCGGCTCGACAAGTTCTACGCCCTGCTCGACTGCGGCACCCCCATCAACCCCGAGCTGGCGCTCGGCCAGATCTACGGGGCGACCATGCGGGCCATCGGTCACTCCCTGACCGAGGAGATCTGCTACGACGGCAAGGGCATTCCGCTGACCCGGGATCTGAAGAGTTATGGCGCGCCCAAGATTGGCGACATTCCGCGCGATTTTCGGGCCTTCCTGGTACCGAGTGACGACAAGGTCGGCCCTTACGGCGCCAAGTCCATCTCGGAGATCGGGGTCAACGGCGCCGCACCTGCCATCGCCACCGCCATCCACGACGCCTGCGGTGTCTGGCTGCGCAAGTGGCACTTCACGCCGGAGCAGATCCTGCGTGAGCTCGGCAAGCTGGAGCAACAAGCGTCGGCATAAGAAAAGGTGAGGGGCGGGCGCAGGCTCGCCCCCAGCACCTGACAGCGGAATGAGTACTCCGCCTATATTCTGTGTGATGGGACAATCAAGATGTCTAAAACAACACGCAAGCACTCGGACCTGATTTACGCGCTCGAAGACAAACCTCCCTTTTACCAAACCCTGATGGGGGCCGTGACCCACCTGCTGGCCATCTTCGTGCCCATGGTGACGCCGGCCCTGATCGTGGGCGGGGCCCTTGGCCTCTCCACCGAGACTACCGCTTATCTGGTCTCCATGGCGATGATCGCCTCCGGCATCGGCACCTGGCTGCAGGTGAACCGCTACGGCCCCATCGGCTCGGGGCTGCTCTCCATCCAGTCGGTCAACTTCTCCTTCGTCACCGTGATGATCGCGCTTGGCAGCGCCATGAAAAAAGATGGCCTGCACGAGGAGCTGATCGTCTCGACCCTGCTCGGGGTCTCCTTCGTCGGGGCCTTCCTGGTGATGGGCTCCTCCTTCGTGCTGCCCTACCTCAAGAGGGTGATCACCCCCACCGTGAGCGGGGTGGTGGTGCTGATGATTGGCCTGAGCCTCATCAAGGTGGGGATCATCGACTTTGGCGGCGGATTCTCCGCCATGAGCAGCGGCACCTTCGGCAAATACGAGAACATTGGCCTGGGGCTGCTGGTGCTCTGCGTCATCGTCGCCTTCAACTGCAGCAAGAGCCCCTTGCTTCGCATGAGCGGCATCGCCATCGGCCTGCTGGTGGGCTATGCGGTGGCCCTGATGCTCGGCATGGTGGACTTCTCCGCCCTTGAGAACCTGCCACTCATCACTGTGCCCATCCCGTTCAAGTACGGTTTTTCCTTCGATCTGCACGCCTTCGTGCTGGCTGGCACCATCTATCTGTTGAGCGTGCTGGAGGCGGTGGGGGACATCACCGCCACCGCCATGGTCTCCCACCGGCAGATCCAGGGCCCCGAGTTTCAAAAACGGCTCTCCGGCGGCGTGCTGGCGGACGGCCTGGTGTCGGTGATCGCCTCGGCGCTCGGCTCCCTGCCGCTCACCACCTTCGCCCAGAACAACGGCGTCATCCAGATGACCGGGGTGGCCTCGCGCCATGTGGGCAAGTTCATCGCCGTCATCCTGGTGCTGCTGGGGCTTTTCCCGGTGGTGGGGCGCTTCTTTACCACCATACCGTCACCTGTGATGGGGGGCGCCATGGTCATCATGTTCTCCATGATCGCCATCGCCGGCGGGCGCATCATCATCAGTCACGGCTTCGATCGACGCGAGACCCTGATCGTCGCCACCTCGCTCGGGCTGGGGCTCGGGGTCTCCTACGACCCGAACGTGTTCAAGGTGCTGCCGGCGGGGATCTACATGCTGGTGGAGAACCCCATCTGCGCCGGCGGCATCACCGCCATCATCATGAACCTGGTGCTGCCGCAAAGCCGCAGACGCAAGGCGGCCGTGAATGCCGCCGAGGCGGTGGAGCTGATCCAGCTGAGCGACAAACCCGACACCCGTTTTGCCACCCGACCCGCTCCGTCGGCCACTGCCCGCCAACAGGGGCTGGCGACGGACGAGGCCCAGGTGCGCGCCCCGCAAGTGGATCGCGGCTAACGAACAACAAGAGGGAATTGAGAGATGAAAAACGACAACTCTGTCAAGGCGGTGCGCGGCAGCTTCTTTGACATCACCCGGGTGGTGAGCCAGCCCGAGGAGATAGAGCCCAATGCCCGCCTCATCGAAGACGGCCTGCTGATCATCCGCAACGGCTGCATCGACTGGTTCGGCCAGTGGGAGGAGGGCAAGGAGCGGATCCCGGCCCAGGTACGGGTGCGGGACTATCGCGGCAAGATGATAGTGCCGGGCTTTGTCGACACCCACATCCACTACCCGCAAAGCGAGATGGTGGGGGCCTATGGCGAGCAGCTGCTGGAGTGGCTCAACCGCCACACCTTCCCGGCCGAGCGGCGCTACAACGACCTCGAATATGCCCGCGAGATGTCCACCTTCTTCATCAAGCAGCTGCTGCGAAACGGCACCACCACGGCGCTGGTGTTCGGCACCGTCCACCCCGAGTCGGTGGATGCCCTGTTCGAGGCGGCCAGTCGCATCAACATGCGAATGATCGCCGGCAAGGTGATGATGGATCGCAACGCGCCAGATTATCTGCTCGATACCGCCGAGAGCAGCTATGCGCAGAGCAAGGCGCTCATCGAGCGCTGGCACGGCAACGGCCGCTTGCTCTACGCCATCACGCCGCGCTTTGCCCCCACCTCGACCCCGGCGCAGCTGGCGATGGCGAGACGGCTGCGCGAAGAGTACCCGACCACCTATCTGCACACCCACCTGTGCGAAAACAAGGACGAGATAGCCTGGGTGAAATCCCTCTTCCCGGCGCATCAGGGCTATCTCGACGTCTATCACCAGCATGGGCTGACCGGTCACAACTGCGTGTTTGCCCACTGCGTCCATCTGGAAGAGCAGGAGTGGGATTGCCTGAAGGAGACCGGCTCCACCATCGCGTTTTGTCCCACCTCCAATCTGTATCTGGGTAGCGGTCTCTTCAAGCTGCACAAGGCGTGGCACAAGCAGGTGAAGGTGGGGATGGGCACCGACATCGGCGCCGGCACCACCTTCAACATGCTGCAGACCCTCAACGAGGCCTACAAGGTTATGCAACTGCAGGGCGAGCGCCTCTCGGCCTATCAGGCCTTCTACCTGGCGACCCTGGGCGGCGCCCATGCGCTCGGGCTGGACGAGCAGATCGGCAGCTTTGCGGTGGGCAAGGAGGCGGACTTCGTGGTGCTCGACCCGGTCGCCACCCCGCTGCAGCAGCTGCGCTACGACAACTCCACCACCTTGCGCGACAAGCTGTTCGTGCTGCTGACCCTGGGGGATGACAGATCCATCTACCGCACCTATGTGGATGGTCAGCTGGTGCACGAGCGGGGCTGATCCGGTTTTCAAAGCAGAGGGGCGGGCATGCTCGCCCCGGGAACACGGCAGCAGGGGCCAGCGTGGTGCCTGCGCCGCACGACAGGCGAGGCGCTTGCCCCGCCACAGCAGGTGAAATGGCCCGGTTTTTTTTAGACGGCAAGTTAAACGTTTGCCTTGTCTGCCAACCCCATGATGCCGGCGACCGTGGCAGCAGAGATCCACGGCACCGACCGCCATTTCGACACGACACATTCAGGGATGCAGGAAGGAGTCGGCCATGAGCCAGACAAACAGGATAAACGAGATGGACGGGGCAGTTGCGGACAAGGGGGCGGCGGCGGGACGACAGCCCGCCGGCGGCGCACTCGATCGCTACTTCATGATCAGCGAGCGAGGCAGCAACGTGCGCCAGGAGGTGCTGGCGGGGCTCACCACCTTTCTCGCCATGGTCTATTCGGTGATCGTGGTGCCCAGCATGCTCGGCAAGGCGGGCTTTCCCCCCGGCGCCGTGTTCGTGGCCACCTGTCTGGTAGCGGGTTTTGGTTCGCTGCTGATGGGGCTCTGGGCCAAGCTGCCGATGGCCATCGGCTGCGCCATCTCGCTCACCGCCTTTACCGCCTTCAGCCTGGTGCTGGGGCAGCAGATCTCCATCCCGGTGGCGCTCGGCGCCGTCTTTCTGATGGGGGTGCTGTTTACCGCCATCTCGGTGACCGGGGTGCGCAGCTGGATCCTCGACAACCTGCCGATGGGGATCGCCCACGGCACCGGTATCGGCATCGGGCTCTTCCTGCTGCTGATCGCCGCCAACGGGGTGGGGCTGGTGATCAAGAACCCGCTGGAGGGGCTGCCGGTGGCGCTGGGGGCCTTTACCTCCATGCCGGTCATCATGTCTCTCATCGGGCTGGCGGTCATCGTCGGGCTGGAGAAGCTTAAAGTTCCGGGCGGGATCCTCTTGGTGATCATCGCCATCTCCATTTTCGGCCTCATCTTCGATCCGGCGGTCAAGTACCAGGGGCTGTTCGCCATGCCGAGCCTCGCCGACGAGCAGGGCAACTCCCTCATCTTCAGCCTGGACGTTGTGGGGGCGCTTTCGCCGCTGGTGCTGCCAAGCGTGCTGGCGCTGGTGATGACGGCGGTGTTTGATGCCACCGGCACCATTCGCGCCGTGGCGGGGCAGGCCAACCTGCTGGACAAGGACGGCCACATCATCAACAGCGGCAAGGCGCTCAGCGCCGACTCCATCAGCAGCATCTTCTCCGGTCTGGTGGGGGCCGCGCCGGCCGCCGTCTACATCGAATCGGCGGCGGGCACGGCTGCTGGCGGCAAGACCGGCCTCACCGCCACCGTGGTGGGGGTCTTGTTCCTGCTGATGCTGTTCCTCTCGCCGCTCTCCTACCTGGTGCCGGCCTATGCCACCGCACCGGCGCTGATGTACGTGGGGCTGCTGATGCTGAGCAACGTCGCCAGACTCGACTTCGATGACTTTGTCGGGGCCATGTCCGGCCTGCTGTGCGCCGTCTTCATCGTGCTCACCTGCAACATCGTCACCGGCATCATGCTGGGCTTCAGCGCCCTGGTGATCGGCCGCATCTGTTCGAAGGAGTGGCGCAAGCTCAACGTCGGCACCGTCATCATCGCCCTGGCGCTGGTGCTCTTCTACGCCGGCGGCTGGGCCATCTAGTCCGCATCGCGTCCTTCTCTATCGCGGGGCCAGCCTCTCTTGGCCGGCCCCGCCCTTCAAACCTAACTCATACCATTTTGATAACGGGGCTTACCAGATTGATAACGCCGCCCGGCAATCGCGCTGCCGAGTCCTCCATGGGCTGCTGCCCCGGGGCCGGTCACGGCCATGACGGAGCGCCTGATGGGCGCCGGATGGGATCTTCTTCACACTTCTTCCCTTTGCTTACCGCCTTTGCCCTCCGGTTGGCCCGCCTTGCCGGAAACGGGCGCATATCTTGCTGTTTTTTATACCAGTTCTGATTTTTTCTGCCTGACAAAGGACTTGCATATGTCCATAGGATTACCGCTCAAGCGGGTGGATGCCGAGGCCAAGGTGACCGGCAGCGCCCGCTACACCGACGACAACATCATGCTCGGCATGCGCCACGCCAAGTACGTGCGAAGCAACATCGCCCACGGCAAGGTGCTCTCCATCGACGCCAGCGAGGCGCTGGCCCTGCACGGGGTCGAAGCCGTGTTCACCCACGAGGATGTGCCTACCACCTGCTTTCGCACCGCCGGTCACGCCTGGTCCCTCGATGAGGCCAAGCGGGATGTGAAAGACCGCCGCCTGCTCACCGATCATGTGCGTCACTTCGGCGATGGCGTCGCCATAGTCGTGGCCCACGATCCGCTGGTCGCCGAGAAGGCCGCCGCCCTGGTCAAGGTGACCTACGAGCCGCTGCCGGTGATGACGGATGCGGCCAGTGCCCTGGCCGAGGGGGCCTGTCCCATCCACCCGACCGGCAACCTGCTGCGCCAGAGCCAGATCCGGGCGGGTGAGCCGGAGCAGGCCATCGCCGCTGCCGACTTGCAGTTCAAGGGACACTACCAGACGCCGGTGGTGCAGCACTGTCATCTGGAGACGGTGACCTGCTACGCCTACATGGATCAGCCGGACCACATCATCGTCGTCACCAGCACCCAGATCCCCCAGATTGTGCGCAGCCGGGTGGCCAAGTCCCTCGGCCTGCCCTGGTCGAGCGTGCGGGTGATCAAGCCCTACATGGGCGGCGGTTTTGGCAACAAGCAGGATGTGCTGGAAGAGCCGATGGCGGCATTTTTGAGCTACAAGCTCGGTGGCGTGCCGGTCAAGGTGACCTTGAGCCGGGAGGAGTGTTTCTTTGCTTCTCGTACCCGCCACGGTTTTGCCATCGACGGCACCCTCGGCATCAGCCGGGATGGCGTGCTCAAGGGGTATCAGCTCGATGTGCTCTCCAACACCGGCGGCTATGCCTCCCACGGCCACTCCATCGCCAGCGCCGGCGCCAACAAAATAAGCTACCTCTATCCGCGCAGCGCCTTTGGCTATGATGCCAAAACCTTCTACAGTAACCTGCCCACCGCCGGTGCCATGCGCGGTTACGGCGCGCCCCAGGTGGTGTTTGCCCTCGAATGCATGCTGGACGACGCCTGCGCCGAGCTGGGTCTGGATCCGCTTGCGGTGCGCATCGCCAACGTGGCCCGCGAAGGGGACGTCAATCAGGTCAACCAGAAGACCATCTACAGCGCGGGGCTCCCTGAGTGCCTGCGCCGTGGCGGCGAGCAGTTCGAGTGGGAACGGCTCAAGGCCGAGTGTCTGGCGCAGGATCCGGCGAGCCGGGTACGGCGCGGCATCGGGGTGGCCTGTTTCAGTTATGGATCCAACACCTATCCGGTGGGGGTCGAAATTGCCGGTGCCCGCATGCTGCTCAATCAGGATGGCACCGTCAATCTGCAGATCGGCGCCACCGAGATAGGACAGGGATCGGATACCGTGTTTGCCCAGATGGCGGCCCAGACCTTGGGCATTCCGTTTGAGCAGATCCGGGTCATTTCGACCCAGGATACCGACATCACCGCCTACGATCCGGGTTCGTTCGCCTCGCGCCAGAGCTATGTGGCGGCCCCCGCCATTCATCAGGCGGCGCTGCAGTTGCGGGCCCGCATTTTGTCGCTGGCAGCTCAGCTCTGCCATCAGGATGTGGGGTCGCTCACCCTGATCGACGGTTACGTGGTGCTGGCCGGTGCGCCGGACAAGGTGCTCATCAGCGTCGCCGAGGTATCGGTCAACGCCTATTACCACCTCACCATTGGCGGCCAGATCACCTCGGAGGTCTCCCACAAGACCACCACCAACCCGCCGAGCTTTGGCTGCACCTTTGTCGATCTCAGCGTCGACATCGATCTCTGCAAGGTGACCATCAACCGTATTCTCAACCTGCACGATGCGGGCAAGATCCTCAACCCGCAGCTGGCAGAGGGGCAGGTGCACGGCGGCATGGGGATGGGGATCGGCTGGTCCCTGTTCGAGGAGATGATCATCGACGCCAAGAGCGGCGTGGTGCGCAACCCCAACCTGCTCGACTACAAGTTCCCCACCATGCTGGATTTGCCCAAACTTGAGTGCGACTTCGTGCAGACCTACGAGCCCCAGTCGGTCTATGGCCACAAATCCCTGGGGGAGCCACCCATCATCTCGCCGGGCCCGGCGATCCGTAACGCCATTCGCATGGCGACTGGCGTCGCCATCAACGAGCTGCCTATCACCCCCAAGACCCTGTTCCGGGAGTTTGTCGCGGCGGGTTTGATTGGCAAGGGAGCAGGGGAGGAGCAACGCCATGTTTGATATTGCCCGTTACTACAAGGCTCACAGCGTGGCCGAGGCGGTCGCCCTGCGCCAGGCCGACCCAGAGGCGCGCCTCTTGGCCGGCGGCACCGATGTGATGATCCAGCTCCATCACCTCAACGCCGCCTATCGTCATATCGTCGATATTCACGACTTGCCCGAATTGAAGGGGGTGAGCGAGCAGGCTGACGGCGCTATTCGTATCGGCTCCGGCACTACCTTTACCGAGCTGATTGAAAACGAGCTGGTGCAGCGCCGCCTGCCGATGCTGGCCGAAGCCGCTGCCACCATCGCAGGGCCGCAGATCCGCAACGTCGCCACCTATGGCGGCAACATCTGCAACGGCGCCACCAGTGCCGACTCGGCGGCGCCTACCGTCGCGCTGGAAGCCGAGCTGGAAATTGCCGGCCCCGATGGCACGCGCCGCATCCCCATCGCCGGATTTCACACCGGCCCGGGCAAGGTGGCGCTGCAACCAGCGGAAATTCTGGTAGCGTTTCACTTTGCCCCGGACGCGCACCCCCAGGTGGGCTCCCACTACTTCAAGTACGCCATGCGGGGTGCCATGGACATCGCCACCATAGGCTGCGCCGCCTACTGCCAGATTGAGGATGGTCACTTCAAGCGCCTGCGACTGGCTTACGGCGTGGCGGCGCCGACGCCGGTGCGCACGCCACACGCGGAAGCGGCGGCCGAGGGGCAACCGCTGACTCGCGCCACGCTGGCCGCCATTGCCGAGGCGGTGGTAGCCGATGTGGCGCCGCGCTCCTCCTGGCGGGCAGAAAAGGAATTTCGCCTGCACCTGATCAAAACCCTGGCGCAGCGGGTGATCACCTGCGCCGTCGAACGTGCCGGAGGCAAGATCCTATGATGCAACCGCAAAGCTGTCCCACTGTTGCGATCCAGTGCGAGATCAACGGCAAGCCTTACTCCTATGCTGTGTCGCCCACCATGTCGCTGCTTCACTTCCTGCGTGGGCAGGGGCTTATCAGCGTGAAAGAGGGGTGCAGTGTCGGCGAGTGCGGCGCCTGTACCGTGCGGGTCGATGGCGTGGCCATCGACAGCTGCCTCTATCTGGCGGTGTGGGCCGATGGCAAATCCATTCGCACCGTGGAGGGGGAGCGGCAGGGGAATGAGCTCTCCGACGTGCAACAGGCCTTTATCGACGAGGGGGCGGTGCAGTGCGGCTTTTGCACCCCGGGCCTCGTGATGGCGAGCGCCGCCCTGCTCGACAAGACAGATCGCCGTCCGCTGACTGAGGCGGAGATCCGCCGCGGCCTGTCGGGGAATCTGTGTCGCTGCACCGGTTACCAGAACGTGGTGCGAGCGGTGAAGAAGTGCTGCAAGGGGTGATGGGGCCCTCCTGCGATGCTCCCTCAGAACGACTCTCTTGCATGGGATTAAATAACCGGGAGATTATTTCAGGCGCGCAGGTAAAGTGCGCATCCCGTTATTTCGGGCGGGCACTGGGGAACAGGCATACTGCACTGCCGGGCTGTCAGCACAAATAATGAGCAGGCGGGTCCGCGCAGCGGCCTGGAAATGGCAAGCGACTGTTTTTACGCACCATGTCAGCTTGTGTCGCCATCTTGTGCGCCTCTTTTGCATATTGGCGGCAGCAAATACCGGTGGGCGGGAAATAACGGAAAATAACGGCAAGGGGGCTGAAAAAAAGCCCCTTTTTCGTCACGTGACCGCAACATTTTTCTGTAATTGTTAGCCAGCTCGCGGCGGCCCTGCGCCGAAACGGGCAGAGTAGGCGCCGTGGTTGGCCGAGGCCGCCATGATGCGCAATCAGAATCGTAACAAGGTGCTGCGGCCCGCCTGGCGGGGCGCAAAACATAACGTCAAAAAGAAAAGGAAACTGGCATGTCAGGAAGACACTCTCTGGTAGCGTTGGCCGTCGGGCTGGCGCTGGCGGGACAGGCACAGGCACAGCTGCTCATCAGCGAATACCTGGAAGGCTCGGGCAACAACAAGGCGGTGGAGCTGAGCAACCTCGGCAGTGACGCCGTCGATCTCTCCCAATACCGGTTGGCGCTCTACGCCAACGGCAAACCCATCAGCGAATCACCTACCAACAGCCTGGCGCTGCAAGGCACCCTGGCCCCGGGGGCCACTTTGGTGCTGGCCAACCCCTCCGCCAGCAGCGAGATCCTGGCCAAGGCCAACCGCACCAGCGGCAACCTGGTGTTCAACGGTGACGATGCCCTGGTGCTCTATCGCGGCAGCGAGATAATCGACAGTTTCGGCCAGGTCGGTGTGGATCCGGGCACGGCCTGGGTGTCGGGCAACGTCTCGACCCTGGACATGACCCTGCGCCGCAAGGCTACCGTCACCACCGGCCGGACTGATGCAACCGCCCCCTTCGCTCCGGCGCAGGAATACGTGGCCGCCCCGAAAGATGACGCCAGTGGCCTGGGTTGCAGCGGCGATGGCCCCTGCGATGGCACCCAGCCGCCCGCCTTCGTCTGCCCGGTGGACAGCCTGGTGCCGGTGCCCGCCATTCAGGGCCCCGGCAACAGCAGCCCCCTGGTGCCGGCCGGCAAGTTTGAATCGGAGCAGGCCTACGCCACCCGCGGTGTGGTGACTCAGGTAGTGAGCGGCCTCTACAAGGGCTTCTTCATTCAGGATGAGCAGGGGGATGGCGATCCGGCCACCTCCGACGGCCTCTTCGTCTACAGCACCAAGGCCAACGCTGCCATCGTGCCGGGCGCCGAGGTGTGCGTCTCTGGCAAGGTGAAAGAGTATTTCAATCAGACCCAGATCAACGCCGACGAGCTGGTGGTGACCCGGCCCGCTGGGGCCGTGCCGGCTGCGGTGGATCTGGTGCCGGTGGCGGGGGAGAGTCTGAGCCAGCTGCTGGAACGTCACGAGGGGATGCAGGTGCGACTGGTGCCTGAATCCAGCCTGGTGGTGACCCGCAACTTCAGCTTCGATTACGACGGCAAGCGCAACAACCTGGTGCTGGCCTATGGCGCGCCGCTCATCAAGTCGACCCAGAAGTTTGCCGCCATGAGCGAGGAGGCAAGCAACTGGGCCCTGCGCAACCAGCAGAACCAGCTGGTGGTGGAGACCGACGCCAAGGCGCCGGACGGTGTGCTGCCCTGGTTCCCCGGCTTCAACGCCGAGGATGGTTACCTGCGCATCGGCGACAAGCTCAACGGGCTGGAGGGGGCGCTTGGCTACTCCTACAACCTGTTCCGGCTGGTGGCCAGTAACCGCATCGATACCAGCCAGATAGATCACAGCGGCTGGGATCGGGTGGAAACCCCTGAGCTTGCCGAGGCGGGGGATCTGCGGGTCGCCAGCTTCAACGTGCTCAACTTCTTCACCACGGTCGTGGGGGGCGATGCCAACCCCACCGGCAGCAACCGGGGCGCCTTGACGGTGGCGGAGTTCGAGTTGCAGCGCACCAAGATCGTCAGCGCCATCACCCGCCTCAATGCGGACGTGGTGGGGCTGATGGAGATCGAGAACAACGGCTACGGCGACAACTCCGCCATCGCCAACCTGGTGGTGGCCCTCAACGCTGCCCAGCCGGATGAGGCGGATCACTACCGCTGGATTGCCTCGCCGGATGGCAAGCCCATTGGCACCGATGCCATCACGGTGGGGCTCATCTACCGGCCCGCCAAGGTGACCCCGGAGGGGGCCGCCAGCCTCATCGCGTTGCCGGTGCAGCAGGCCGAGGCGCAGGACGCCAGCGGCAAGCCGGTCACCATCAATCAGGGGATGCGCGAGTCGCTGGTGCAGCGTTTCAGCTCGCCCAAGGGGGATGCGCCGCTGACCCTGGTGGTCAACCACCTCAAGTCCAAGGGCTCTGCCTGTTTCGAGGATTACCCCGACTACGCCAGCGCCGATCCGCTGGATGGTCAGGGCCACTGCAATGCGCTGCGGGTCTCCGCCGCCAAGGTGCTGGGTGAGCACCTCAAGGATCTGGCCGGGGATCTGCTGCTGATCGGCGACATGAACGCCTACGGCATGGAGGATCCCATCCGGGTGCTGACCGACTATGATCCGGCCGCCCAATCGCGCCAGATCATGAGCGCCTCCTTCACCACCTTGGCGGGTCAACCCTTCGAGGAGAGCGGCAGCGCCCTTGGCAAGGGGTATGGCCTGGTGAACCTCAACACCCGCTTCCACGGCACCGACACCTACTCCTACAGCTATGAAGGGGAGCTCGGCAACCTGGATCACGCCCTGGCAAACCCGAGCCTCGCGGCCAAGGTGATCGGCATCGAGGATTGGCACATCAACTCCGCCGAGAGCAACTTCTTCGAGTACGGCAGCAAGTACAGCGGCCAGCTGGCGAAATCCGAAGGGCCCTTCAGCGCCTCGGATCACGATCCCGTGCTGGTGGCCATCCAGTACCCGCTGCCGCCCACCGGGGTCTTGAGCCTCGAGAGCGCAGCCGCCAGTGTAGAGGAGGGCAACACCCTGACCCTGAGCGTGGCGCGCCGCGACGGCAGCTATGGGGAGGCCAGCGTGAGTTATCGCATTGCCTACGGCAGCGCGGACGCAAGCGACGTGGCGCCACTCACCGGCACCCTGCACTGGGCCGCCGGCCAGAGCGACAGCCAGACCATCAGCATCCCGGTGAAGAGCGACACCCTGAACGAGGGGGACGAGACCTTTACCCTGGAGCTGTTTGATGCGAGCGGCGCGACCCTGGGCGAGCAGCACCAGACCCTGGTGACCATCAAGGACAAGCTGGCACCGTCCACCATCTCGCTGGCGCACGCCAGCCTGACGGTGAACGAGGGGCAGTGGTTTACCGAGATCCCGCTGGTGCGCAGCGGCGATCTGAGCAAGCCGGCCCGGGCCCGGGTGGCCCTTGACGGGATCACGGCGCGCTGGGGGCTGGATTTCCTGCCCTGGTTCGGTCAATCGGTGAGCTGGGCCGCGGGCGAGGGGGGCAGCAAGTCGGTCAAGGTGCTGATCATCGATGACTGGTTTGTCGAGCCCACCGAGCAGTTCAAGGTGAGCCTGGCCGCGCTGCAGGGTGGCCAGCCGGGCAACCTGCAGGAGACTCGGGTCGACATTCTGGACAACGACAAGTCCTGGTGGCCCTTCGGTCGCCACTGAGGATGACTCCTCAATATAAAAAGGGGCCTGCGGGCCCCTTTTTGTTGTTGGCCACCTTGCTGTTGCAGGCCAGAGTGCCAAAAACAGCGAGGCCCATCACAAGGATGGGCCTCTGAGCGGGACCAGCCGACGGGATCAGCTGCCGCTCTGGGGGCCGTCGATCACCAGCTTGCCATCCTTGACCGGGATGGTGGCGCCGGGGGCCTTGTTCATGCGGATCACCCCTTCCTGACCGGCGAGGCGGTAGGTAACGTCATAGCCCAGGGTGCGGGTGCTGCTCTCCTGCACCGTCTTGCAGCGCTGCTCTGTGGTGGTGTAGGTATCACCGGCCTGCATGTTGCCCTGCACCTGGTTGCCGGCATAGCCACCCGCCACGGCGCCGGCGGCGGTTGCCACCTTCTTGCCGTTGCCGCCACCGAACTGGTTGCCAAGCACGCCGCCCAGCGCCGCGCCGACCACGGTACCCAGGATCTTGTGCTCGTCCTGCACCGGTTTGCGGTGGGTCACGGCGACGTTGCGACACTCCTGACGGGGGGTCTTGATGGTCTCGGTCACCGCTTTGCTGGCCAGCACTTCGGCGAACTGAGGCTGTGATGAAAACAGGGATCCGCTGGCGGCGGCTGACAAGGCCAGCGCAGAGGCCACACCGATCCCGACTCCTGCCAACATGGATTTGTTCATTTTCTCTTCTCCTCAAATGCATCACAGGATGCGTCTCTTGCTTGCGCTCATCTTGGCACAAGGACAAGGAGGCACAAGGCAAAGCCCGTGCGGGCACGACAGCCCCTGACTGCACCAGAAAACGCCTCGTCAAAAAGGTGTCGGGCTTTGGCGACAAAGGGCGGCTGAAGGGAGAAAAGGCGATCTGCGAATGGCATTTTGCGATTCAGCTGGGCCTATTTTCCCATTTTGCGCCAATCTCCTGCCACCGCCGGCTGGCCTAATGGCAAACCAGAGGGGCTTGTCATCCACCAGCGTCAGTCAGGGTGCGCCAACCGCTTGATAAATCACTGTTGCCGGGAGGATTGGCGGCCGATAACAGATCACGGCAAGCATTATGCTTGCTCTGTTGGCAGAGAGGATCAATCGCGTGTCTCTGGCGGCCCGCAGCAATGTGAGCCGGCAGGCGCCACCCGCAGTCAGGCCAGATTCGGCTGCGGTCATCCGGTCAGCAAGGGGGTTCATATGTCGATGCTGCCAAGATGGATACAACCGGCCGTGCAGGCCGGCATCATCACCCGGGAACAAGCCCAGCGGCTGCTGGACTCCCTCTATCAACCCCTCTGTGAGACGGCGCAGGAGCTGCCCGCCGACCTTGCCGACATCAGCCTCAAGCTCTTCTGTTTTCGCCAGCAGCACAGGGTGCGCCACTAGGCTCTCCAGATCTGCGCCCTGGATAAGGCATGACCCCCGCCGGGGCGGGGATCATGTGCGCTAGATCAGCATCACCTGCGCCACCAGCATCAGGGCGCCGAAACCCAGCACGAAGCCCACCATGGGCAGCACGAACCTGACCCACTGGTTGAACTGGATGCCGAGCATCTGCAGGGTGACCAGCACCAGCCCGGTGGGGGCCAGGAACAGCATGGCGTATTGTCCCCAGTTGTAGGCCGACACCACGATATAGCGCGGGATCATCACGGTATCCGCCAGCGGCGCCATGATGGGCATGGAGAGCACCGCCAGCCCCGAGGAGGAGGGCACCACCAGCCCCAGCAGGGTGAACACCAGCATCTGGGCTACCGCAAACACGGCGCCGTGCATGCCGGCCACCAGACTGGAGGCATAGGCCAGGATGGTGTCCGAGATCATCCCCTGATCCAGCACCAGGTTGACCCCCCGCGCCAGCCCGATGATGAGCGAGACGGCCACCAGTTCTGACGCTCCCTGGGTGAAGGCCTCGACCGCCTCTTTCTCCCTGAGGCCGGAGATGAAGATGATGACGATGGCGACGGCAAGGAAGGAGGCCGCCATCTGCGGGAACCACCAGCCAGCCATGGAGACGCCCCACACCATCAGGGGGAAGGCGAGGATGAACAGGGTCAGGATGATCTTGCGGCGCAGGGTGAAGGGGACCCCTTCATCGAGGGAGCCCTCTTTCAGAAAGCGGGCCCGGAAGCTCTCTCTGTCCTCATAGGTGTAGGAGAAGGCGGGGTTGGCTTTGATCTTCTTGCAGTACCAGTAGAGATAACCGATCACCACCAGGGTGCCCACCAGACAGCCGACGGCGCGAACGCTCAGCCCCTCGGTAAAGGGGATGCCGGCGGCGTTGGAGGCAATTACCACCGAAAAGGGGTTGATGGTGGAGAAGGTGGTGCCCATGGAGGCGGCAAGGAAGATGGCCCCCACGCAGACGATGGCGTCATAGCCGAGCGCCAGAAAGATGGGCACCAGGATGGGATAGAAGGCGACCGCCTCCTCCTCCAGCCCGCAGGTGGTGCCTCCCAGCGCCATGACGAAGCAGACCAGCGCTACGAACAGGAACTCGTTGCCGCGGGTCTTGCGCGACAGCGCCACCAGCCCGGCACTGAAGGCACCGGTCTTGTTGATGACCCCGATCAGCCCCCCCAGCACCAGGATGAAGACGATGATGTCGGCCCCCTCTATGGTGCCCTTGACCATGCTCACCGCCACGTCGGAGAGTCCCTTCGGCGCCTGGGCCAGCCGTTCATAGGTGCCGGGGATGGCGATGGGCTTGCGGATGGTACCGTTGACGAACTGCTCCACCCCGATATTGATGTCGAGCCTGGTCAGCTCATCCTGAGTGGCGGGCACTCGCCGGGTTTCCCCTTGCGGCGTATTGATGGTCAGCATATGGCTGGCGGCATTATAAGAGAGCTTGGCATAGGCGCCTGCCGGAATTATCCAGGTGAGGGCGATGGCCAACAACATGATCAAAAACAAAATGGTAAACGCGGTGGGAAATTGTCTGCGGGTCTGGGTATTCGGCTCGGCACACATAAAATGCTCCTCGATAAAGCAGGTTCGGGCTCGGCGGAATATCGGGTCGATAGGGTTCCTTCGTCATGCAGCGGGAGTGCGCGAACTCACTGGTTGTGGCGCATCGTATGGCGAGAAATCTGGCCTGATATTGAACATCCGGTAGATTGTTTCACCAAGAAACCATAACCCGCCGAGGGGAAGCATGAACAGCGCAGCAGGCCTGCTTTATGGAAGCCGTCACAAAATATATTTAATGAGGAATCTGCCATTAATTTATTGGCAATAAACTGATGCGCTTTTTTATGCCATAAATATCCAGCTGGCATTGTTTGTAAATATATCCATATCGGCAAGCCTGCAACCAGATATGGCCAGCTTGCATGCCAACATCAGCATATTCATTATTTGCCGGGTTTTATGCCGAGGATATTGGCCGTCGACATTTGTCGCTGAAAAAACAGGCACCAGCATGCGGCTCGGTCAGATTGGCGTCGCCGGCGCAGCACCTCTAAGACGTTTTGCTAATACCTGTGGCCATTACCTCGCGCTAGGCTGTGATCCCCGATACGAGCACCCTCTGGCAGGACGCCAGACGATGGTTGCCGGCGCTCCCGGGAGCGCACCGCTTTTGCTACCTGCGAGGAAGGAACCCGATGACAGAGCAGAACATCTATCAGCGCGATCTGGAAAAAAATCCTGCCAATTATGAGGCGCTGACCCCCATCAGCTTTCTAGGGCGGGCCGCCCGGGTCTACCCCGACTATCCGGCGCTGATCCACGGCCCCCTGCGCCAGAGTTGGGCCCAGACCGAGCGACGCTGCCGCCAGCTGGCCTCGGCCCTTCGCCTGCATGGCATCGGCGAGGGGGATACCGTCTCCATCGTCGCCCCCAATACCCCGGCCATGTTCGAGGCTCATTTCGGGGTGCCCATGAGCGGCGCCGTGCTCAACACCATCAACACCCGGCTCGATGCCGAGTCGATGGCCTTTATCTTCCAGCATGCCCAGAGCAAGGTGGTGCTGGTGGACCGGGAGTTCGGTGCCGTGGTGCGCAAAGCGCTGGCATTGATTGAACTCGTGCCGCTCCTCATCGCCATCGACGATCCCCTCTACCGGGAGGGGGAACTGGTCGGTGACCTCGACTATGAGGCGTTTCTTGCCGAGGGCAATGGGGATGAGCCCGGCTGGCTGCCGCAAGATGAGTGGCAGGCCATCTCCCTTAACTACACCTCCGGCACTACCGGCAACCCCAAGGGGGTGGTCTATCACCACCGCGGCGCCCACCTCAATGCGGTCAACAACGTGCTCTCCTGGGAGCTGCCCAAGCACAGCGTCTATCTCTGGACTCTGCCGATGTTTCACTGCAACGGCTGGTGTTTCCCCTGGACCCTGGCGGCGACGGCCGGGGTGAGCGTCTGCCTGCGCCATGTGCAGGCGGCGGCCATCTATGAGGCGCTGCACGAGCACAAGGTGAGCCACTTCTGCGCCGCCCCCATCGTACTCAACATGCTGAACAACGCCGATCCGGCCCTCAAACGCGGGCTAGACCACCCCATCAAGGCGATGACGGCAGGGGCGGCGCCCCCCGCCACAGTGATCGCCGGCATGGAGGCGATGGGGATCGCCGTGACCCACGTCTACGGTCTTACCGAAACCTATGGTCCCTGCGTGCTGTGCGAGCCGCAAAGAAGCTGGCAGGGGCAGGATGCCACCACGCTGTCGCGTCTCAAGGCGCGCCAAGGGGTGGCCTCACCACTGCAGGGGGAGATGCGGGTCATCAACCCGGTCAGCGGCGAGGCTGTCCCCCAGGATGGCAAGACCATGGGCGAAATCGTGCTGCGCGGCAATGTGGTGATGAAGGGCTATCTCAAGAACCCGGTCGCCAGCGCCGAGGCGATGGCGGAGGGCTGGTTTCGCAGCGGCGATCTGGCGGTGTGGCACCCGGACGGTTACGTGGAGATCAAGGACAGATCCAAGGACATCATCATCTCCGGCGGGGAGAACATCTCCAGCCTGGAGGTGGAGGACGTGCTCTATCGCCATCCCGATGTGGACGAAGTGGCGGTGATCGCCATGCCGGACGAGAAGTGGGGGGAGGTGCCCTGCGCCTTCGTCAAGCTCAAGGAGGGGCGTGAACTCAGCCAGGCCGAACTCATTGCGTTTTGCCGCGAGCAGATGGCCCATTTCAAGGCCCCCAAGCGCATCATCTTTACCCCGCTGCCGAAAACCTCCACCGGCAAGGTGCAGAAATTTATGCTGCGCCAGCAGCTGGGGTGACTCTGACGAGAGCGCCAAGTCATCAACGGGCCTGCGGGCCCGTTCTGCTTTGCGAGATGCAGGAGGCAAGGTTTCGATGGTAGCGGTTGCCAGCCAACAATACGTGCCTTTCGGGCCCATCCGGGCTTACCATGCCTGCCATATCCCGCCAGCCTGAGGATGCCCGTGAGAAAATCGGATCGACTGTTTCAATTGACCAACCTGCTGCGGGCTCACCAGCCTCTGACCGCCCGCGAGCTGGCAACGCGCCTGTGTGTCTCTGAGCGCACCATCTACCGCTATATGGACGCTCTCTCTCTGGCGGGCATTCCCGTTTATGGTGAAGCCGGGCTGGGCTATCGGCTGAGCGAGGGGTTCGAGATGGCCCCCTTGCAGTTGAGCGCAGCCGAGCTGGAGGCCCTTATCACCGGGGTGAACCTGGTGGCGGTGCTGACCGGCAAGGGGATGGCCGATCCGGCCCGGGCCCTGCTCGCCAAGATAGAGGCCGCTTTGCCGGCACAGGGTATTCAGGTGGACTGCGACCCCGTGGTGCGGGTACCGGACTATCGCACGGCGCATCCGGTATACGCCCGCTGGGATCAGTTGCACGAGGCCATCACCGCCGGCCGCTGGCTGGAAATAGGTTATCAGGATGCCAAAGCCTGCAAGACGGGCCGCCACATCTATCCCCTCGGGCTCTTTTACTGGGGCGGATGCTGGATGCTCGGCGCCTGGTGTGCGCTGCGTCAGGCCTACCGGGATTTCAGGGTGGATCGCATCGATACCTTGGCACAGTGCCGTCAGGGGGAAGGGGCGCCCCCTGGCGTGACCCTGGCCGATTACCTCGCCCTGCGGCAGTCGGACGAGTTCACTCATGCGCGCAGTGGTGCCGAAACGGCAATTCAGGACTGACACAAGGCTGTCAGTAGCCCTTCGTTATGCTGTTTTCTCCAGACCATATACAACGGAGAGAACAAGATGATCATCAAGGGCGACATGCAAGGGGCAGGGGGCGTCGAGTTTGCCAGTTTCAGACTCAAGGAGGGGGTGACGGAGGCGGATTTGCTCGCCCTGGCACACAGGGTCGAGTCCGAATTTCTTGTCCAGCAGTCCGAGCTCATTGTGCACTGCCTGCTGCGCGGCGCCGACGGCCTCTATGCCGATCTGGTGATGGCCCCCAGCCAGTCACTGGTCGAAGCCTATTGCCAGCAGTGGTTGCACAATACCGTGGCAAGGGAGTACCTGACTCTGCTGGAGCCTGACTCGGTGAGCATGAGCTTCTGGACCCGTATCGGCTGAAAGAGTGTGCGGTCTGCCGGCTCTCGTGCCGGTGCTGGCCATTAAATGAAACGGGCCCATCAGGGCCCGTTTGTGCTTCACCGGTTGGTCATCACTTGGTGTGGCGCTCATAAAGCCGCTGTACCACATCCTTCAACGCCAGCCCTTCGTTTTGCAGCAAGACTGTCAGGTGGTAGAGCAGATCGGCGGATTCGTTGATAAGTTCCTCCCGATCCTTGGCCATGGCGGCCAGCGCCACTTCCACACCCTCTTCACCCACCTTCTGGGCGATGCGTTTGGTGCCCTTGCCATAGAGGCTGGCGGTGTAGCTGGTGGCCGGATCCGCGCCCTTGCGTGCTGCCAGGATCTGCTCGAGCTCGGCCAGGAAGCCAAGGGGCGGCACGGGGTGCCCGTCGAAGCAGGAGGGATTGCCCAGATGGCAGGTAGGGCCGACGGGGTTGGCGGCGATCAGCAGGGAGTCCTGATCGCAGTCGGTGGTGATGGCGACCAGCTGGAGTACATGGCCCGAGCTCTCCCCCTTGGTCCAGAGGCGCTGCTTGCTGCGGCTGAAGAAGGTGACCTGGCCGGTCGCCAGGGTTTTATCCAGGGCTTCCCGGGTCATGAATCCCTGCATCAGCACCTCGCCGCTGGCGGCATGCTGGACGATGGCGGGGATCATGCCGTCACATTTTGTCCAGTCCAGGCGCTCAGCCAGCGATACGTCGTTGTTTACAGCTTGATTATTCACGGATGGCGACTCCTTCGGTTTTCAGCCAGCGTTTCAGTTCAGGAATGGGGATAAGGCCTTTGTGGAACACGGAGGCGGCCAGCGCCCCGTCCACGTCGGCGAGGGTGAAGGCATCGCGAAAGTGCTCCATGGCACCAGCGCCGCCGGAGGCGATGAGCGGCACCTTGCAGACGGCCCGCACCAGCTTGATCTGCTCGAGATCATAGCCCTGGCGCATGCCGTCCTGGTTCATCACGTTCAGCACGATTTCACCGGCGCCACGCTTTTGCGCCTCCTCGACCCAGTCGAGGGTATGCCAGGCGGTGGTGCGGGTGCGGCTCTCGTCGCCGGTAAACTGCTTGACCTGATAGTGACCGCTCTGGGCATCAAAATAGGAGTCGATGCCCACCACCACGCACTGCACGCCGAAGCGCTCGGCCAGTCGGGTGATGAGGGTGGGATCGGCCAGTGCCGGCGAGTTGATGGAGACCTTGTCGGCCCCGAATTCCAGGATCTGGCGGGCATCCTCGACACTCTTGATGCCACCGGCGACGCAGAAGGGGATGTCGATGACCTCGGCCACCCGGCTCACCCAGCTCTTGTCCACCACCCGCTCATCGCTCGAGGCTGTGATGTCGTAAAACACCAGCTCGTCGGCCCCTTCGCTGGCGTAGCGGCGGGCCAGCTCGACGATGCCGCCCATCACCTCGTGATTACGAAACTGCACTCCCTTGACCACCACGCCATCTTTGACGTCGAGGCAGGGGATAATACGCTTTGACAACATGCTCGTTGCTCCATGTAAAGCACTGTTAAAACTAACGTTGTTGCCCACGGGCCTTGGGGCCCGGTGGCGAGTGAAAAAATGTCAATGGCATGCTTTAACAGCGGGTTCCTGTACGGGAGAAAAGACCGGATCCGGACGGTGTTTTCACGCGGGGGAACACCACTATATGCACGACTTTATTCAGTGATTCAACCCTTTATCCGCCCTGTTGGCCCCCTGGGATCCCTTGCTGCCATCGGGCTGGCGTGCCAGTGGTTCCCCATGAGCATCATCCGTTGCCAGCAGGGCCCGCAGAGTGAGCAGGGCCCCATCAAAGTCGAACACCTTGAGCTGACGGGCCAGCGTCTCGCCCCGGGCGCCCAGCGTGAGCATCAGGGGGGCGGCATACTGCTCGAACAGCGGCAGCACGGCGGTGTCGCTTTGCAGCAGCAGATCTTCCATCTGACGCAGCAGCGGTTGTTGCCACTGGCCGCCAAGGGGGGCCGAGATGGCGGGGACCAAGCGCTCCTCCTCTCCCAGCAGGTTGAGCAGCTCAGAGAGGTGGCGCTCGATGGGCATCATCAGCTCGGCCGGGGCTGGATTCCCTTTGGCAAGGGCCTGCTCCAGCTGCTGACAGAGCGCGGCCAGTTCGACCAGCCCCAGGGTGCTGGCCACCCCGCGCAGGGTGTGAACCAGTCGGGTGGCGGCGGGCTTGTCACCGGTTTGCAGCTGAGCGGCCAGCTGCTGCATGTCCAGGCTGTGTTCGCTGGCGAAGTGGCGCAGCAGGGTCACGTACTTGTTCTGGTTGCCCTGCAACACCGCCAGCCCCTGTTGCAGATCGAGCCCGGGCACCCCTTGCAGGCGGGCGAGAGGGCCGATCAGCAGATCGTTGGCCCGGCGTTGATAACCAGGTTTGGCGGCAGAGCTGTTGGGCAGCCACTGCTGCAGCGCTGCAAACAGGCGGGTCGGGGTGACCGGTTTGGCGATAAAATCGTTCATGCCGGCGGACTCGCAGGCCCTTCTGTCCTCTTCGAAGGCGCTGGCGGTGAGTGCCAGAATGGGCACCTTATCCCAGCCCGGCAGCGCCCGGATGGCGCGGGTGGCGCTGTAGCCATCCATCAGCGGCATCTGTATGTCCATCAGGATGAGATCGAAGGGGTGCTGACTGACGCGCGCCAGCGCCTCCTGGCCGTTCACCGCCGTCTCTATGACCAGGCCGCTGTTGCCGAGCAGCTCCAGCACCACCTCGCGGTTGATGGCGTTGTCCTCCACCAGCAGCACCCTGGCATGGTTGGCGAAAAAGAGAGCCTGCTGCACCGTCTGCTCCAGCCGGGCGGGCTGTTGCGGCTCGCCCTGGCCTGCCGAGAGGCGGGCGGTAAACCAGAAACAGCTGCCCTTGCCGAGGGTGCTGCTGACCCCCACATCCCCGCCCATCAGGGTGGCGAGCCGGCTGGTGATGGCGAGCCCCAGCCCGGTGCCGCCATATTTGCGGGTGGTGGAGACGTCCGCCTGCTCGAAGGCCTGGAACAGCTTCTCGGTCTGTTCCGGGCTGATGCCGATGCCGGTGTCTTCCACCTCGAAGCGCAGCAGATAGTCGTTGCCAAGCTGGCGCTCCGGTCGTACCCGCAGGGTGACCGAGCCCTGCTCGGTGAACTTGATGGCATTGGCCGTGTAGTTGAGCAGCGCCTGGCGCAGGCGGGTGATGTCGCCGTGCACCCAGGCCGGGGTGTCGCCGATGTCGACTATGATGGTGAGCCCCTTGGCGCGGGCCTGCTCGCTCATCAGGGCGCTGACGTTGTCCAGCATGGCGGTGAGGGAGAAGTCGCTCTGCTCCAGCGCCATCTTGCCGGCATCGATTTTGGAGAGATCCAGAATGTCGTTGATGATGGTGAGCAGATGCTGGGCGGCGTTGTCGATCTTCTCCAGCCGCTCCTGCTGGGTGTGATCCGGCGTGTCGCGCTTGAGCAGATAGGTGAGCCCCAGAATGGCGTTCATGGGGGTGCGGATCTCGTGGCTCATGTTGGCCAGAAACGCACTCTTGGCGCGATTGGCGCTCTCCGCCCGCTGGTGGGCCTGGGCCAGTTGCAGGGTGCGCTCGTCAACCATCTCCTCCAGGTGGTAGCGGTACTGATCGAGCTCCTCGCCGAGCTGCTTCTTCTCGGTAATGTCGGCCTGTACCGTCACGTAGTGGGTCACTACCCCGTTCTCCTGGCGGATGGGGGAGACGGTGGCCAGCACATGATAGTGGGAGCCGTCCTTGCGTTTGTTGATGAACTCGCCGTGCCAGCGCTGGCCGCGCTTGATGGCGTCCCACAGGGCGATATAGGTGGCCCTGGGGGTGAGGCCGGAGCGCAGCAGGGTCGGGGTCTGGCCGATCACTTCGCTCTGCTGGTAGCCGCTGGTGGTCAGGAAGGCGACGTTGACATACTCGATGCGGGCCTGGGTATCGGTGATGAAGACGCCGTCCGGGCTTTGCTCCAGCGCGAGCGACAGCTGGCGCAGCTGCTGCTCGGCCAGTTTGCGCTCTGTGATGTCCAGATGGATGCCGAGCAGGCGCAGCGGGCGCTGCTGGGCATCCCGATAGACGCTGCCCTTGCTGCTGAGCCAGCGCACCTCGCCGTTGGGCAGCAGGATCCGGAACTCGAGCTCCACCGGTTTGCCGCCGGCGGGAAGGTCTGCCAGCAGCTTGTCGATGCGCGGCTTGTCGTCCGGGTGCAGGCAGCGCTGCCAGGTGTGGATCTCGCTGAGTTGCTCTGCGCTGCGGCCATAGAGGCGGGCGCACTCGGGGGAGAAGTAGAGGCGACCACTCTGGATGTTCCACTCCCAGATCCCGATGTGCGCCCCCTCCTGGGCCAGCAGCAACCGCTGTTCACTCTCGCGCAGGGCGCTGCTGGTGGTCTCGGCGCGGATGCGGGCGCTGATGGCGTCATCCATCAGATTGAGCGCCGCCAGTCGGGCGCGGCGCTGGGTATCGAGCGCTATCTGCTGGTTGTGCAGCAACTGCTGCTCGGCCAGCTTGCGCTCCGTGATGTCCTGTACCGTGCCGTAAAGCTCGACTATGGTCCCCTCACTGTCTCGAAGCGCCGCCCCCCGGGCGATGATCCAGGCGGGGTCGCCATGTTCGTGATACACCTCGGCATCGCACTCGTAGGGTTGACCATCCTGCAGGCAGCGTTCGACCGACTGGGCAATGGTTCGCCACCCCTCCTGGGTGAAATACTTCTTCACTTCGGGATAGATGGCAGGGGGCAGGGAGGGATCGCGGCCATAGATGCGGTAGATCTCCGGCGACCAGAAGTGGCTGTCATCGGCGATGTGCCAGCGCCAGTTGCCGATCTTGGCCAGGTGCTGGGATTCACGCAGGATCCCCTCGTTGCGGCGCAGGGCCTCCTCCGCCTCCTTGCGCTGCTGGTTGTCCTCGATCACCGAGATGAAGTAGTCGGGCTCCCCCTTGAGGTTTTTGACCAGTGCCACCGTCAGGGTGATCCAGAGGATCTCGCCCCCCTTGCGCAGGTAACGCTTCTCCAGGGTGTACTGCTGGCGTTCGCCGGCCAGCATCTGGGTCACATAGGTCTGGTCGATGAAGAGATCGTCCGGATGGGTGATCTGCTGAAAGGTCATCCCCATCAGCTCGTCGGCCTGGTAGCCCACCATGTCGCACAGCCGCTGGTTGACCCGCAGCCACTTGCCGTCGGGGGCGACCAGGGCAATGCCGACCGCAGCCTGTTCGAAAGTGGCCTGGAAGCGGGTTTCACTCTGTTGCAGACGGGACTGGATGCTGGCCAACTCTTGCCAGCGCTGGGTCTCCCGGCTGCGGGAGTGGTGCACAGCGGCGCTCAGCAGGCTGATGAGGATGCCGTTGACCTCCAGAATGCCCCACTGCACCAGATCCTGGCCGGAGCCGATGCGCAGCTCGTGGACCGGGAGCAACACGAAGTAGGCCGTGAGCAGGCCGCTCATCAGGGTGCAGAGCAGACCGGGCAACAGCCCCCCCAGCAGGGCACAGACGATGATGGGCAGCATGAACAGCACCAGCAGGGGGCGCTCGCCAAAGGCGATGGGCAGCTGGACCCGGATCTGCAGCATCAGGACGGGCAGCAGCAGTGCCAGCAGGCAGACGCCCCAGCGCTGTTTGGTGGGGCGCATATGCCACAGCGAAGACCAGTTCATCATAGGGACTCTTCCGGCGGAGTGGGGGCCTGCGGATAGGGGGGCTGCTCTCCGAGCTGGAGCGACAACTCATTGATCTTGTGCTTGAGGGCCAGCATGGCGAGCTCCCTGTCCACCATCACCTTGTTGAACCGCTCCAGCTCGTTGTTTTGCTGGCGCAGTTCGCTCGCCTGACGGGTCAGGGCCTGTTCGACCTGCTCCCGCTCCGTGATGTCCAGCAAGAGGCCGAGCACGGCGGGCTGGCCACGGTAGTCGACGCGCCGGCCGTACAGCTCCATCTCGATGTTCTGGTGATCGTGATGCAGGGCGGTGAAGCGGGTGTGGATCTCGCTGTCTTCCTGCTCGCAGCGCTGCAGCTGTTCGGCCACTCTGGCGCTGTCCTTGGCACTGGCCAGGGCTGGCAGGGAGCCAATCTTCAGCAGCGCCGCGGTCGAGCCGTAGCCGAACAGGCGGGCAAAACCTGGGTTGATGTAGCAGAGCTGACCCTGCTGGATGATGTAGATGCCGGCCAGGGATTGCTCCACCAGGGCGCGGAACAACCCTTCACGCTCGCGCAGACCCGCCTCGGCCCGCTTGAAATCAGTGATGTCGCGGGAGATGCCAAAGATACCGATCACCTCGCCATCGCTGCCCTGCAGCGGCCCCTTAGTGGCGAGAAACACCCGCTCACCGCCTGGCAGGGTCAGAAACTCCTCCTGGGTCTGCACCCGGTTGCTGGCAATCACCTGGCGGCCAATCTCCATCAGCATGCGCGCCTGATCGGGGGGAAAGATGGCCGTGTCATCCTGGCCCAGCATCTCGCTGGCCGACTTGCCGACAAACTGGCTGGCTGCCCGGTTGAACAGGATGTACTTGCCCTCCAGATCCTTGGCGAAGATGGCGTCTTCCGAGCTGTCGGCGATGGCGGAGAGCAATTGCAGCGCCTGCAGCCGGCCTGCCTGGGACTGGCGAACCTGCTCAGCCATCTGCAGTCGGGTGTGCTGGCGCAGCAGCACTATGCCCGCATTGGTAATGAAGAGGGCAAGCAGGCCGATGAGCCCGATCCAGATGCTCTCTTTCAATACCGCGCGGTTGAGCTCCGCCTCGTCTATCTTGGCCAGCAGGTACCAGTCGGTGCCCAGCACCGGACGGGCGGTGCCAAACACAGGTACGTTGCGATAGTCCCGGCCAAAGAAGATCGCTTTGTCCTGGGCGTCGTGATCATGGCGCAGGTACTGGGCCGCCAGCAGCTCCTTGCTGCTGGCCGGCAACTGCAGGCTGAGGGCCGAGTCCGGACGATAGCGGACGTCATTGATGAACTGGA
The DNA here is from genome assembly GCF_019047325.1 of Aeromonas sp. FDAARGOS 1403. Classification (NCBI taxonomy): domain Bacteria; kingdom Pseudomonadati; phylum Pseudomonadota; class Gammaproteobacteria; order Aeromonadales; family Aeromonadaceae; genus Aeromonas; species Aeromonas sp. FDAARGOS 1403. The sequence continues at coordinate 3,258,176 of NZ_CP077249.1, forward strand.
TCTGCTCGCCGTTGCGGCGAAACAGCAGGGCTTCGCCGCTGCTGTCCGGTACCGGCCAGGTCTTGAGAATGCTGTTGAGGGGATCGCTGCTGCTGATCTGCAGCACGATCAGGGGGGGCTTGCCGTCGGTCACCGGCAGGGGAGCGATGAAATCGAGCCGGGCATGCCCTTGCTCGTCCAGGTAGGGGCCCACCCGGGTGATACGCCCGGTGCTGACACTGGCCAGGGCATTGCGCAGCGCGGAGTTGAGCCCGCTGGCCCCCTGCGTCTGCCACAGCACCTCGCCACCCGGCGCCAGCACGGTGGCGGCGCTGAAACGGCGGATGGAGAGAAACTCATCGAGTCTGGCCATCAGGTCGGCCTGGCCGGCATGGCTGGTCTGGGCTTCGCGATAGAGGGCGCCATAGAGCGGGTTTTCGAGCAGGATGTGGGCGTCGAATTCGCGGGAGTTGAGCCACTCGGTGATGCGCTTGCCTTTAAGGTCGGCGATGGTCTCGAGCCGGGTCGCCTCCTTGTCCTGGGTCAGATTGATGTTCTGGGCGATGGCCATGGCGGTCAGGGCGATGATGAGGCCATTGAACAGCACGAAGGGGAGCAGTTGGCGCCTCGATGGCGTGCTGCTGACAGTGGGCTGATCGATGCGCCGGCGCAGCATGGCGTAGAGCAGGGTGGCGGTGATGACAATGAACAGCCACCCCTTGATGGTACTGGCCAGTGCAAATTGCGCCGGGGTGCTGAACAGCCACTCCACCGCCTTGTCGGATAGCAGGATCCACAGGCTCGCCACGGCGGCATAGGTGAGCACCACATTGAGCACATGGGCCCGGGTCAAGGGCGGCCGTTCAGCCATGAGGGACCTCGTTGTCGTCCTTGTAGCGCTCGGCGATGGCGATGAACTCGTCGAAGTGATTGTCAAAGGCGATCACCACGTCCGGGTCGAAATGCTGGCCGCTGCCGGAGAGGATCAGGGCGCGCGCCTCGTCATAGGGCATGGCCGCCTTGTAGACCCGCACGTTGATGAGGGCGTCGAACACGTCCGCCAATGCCATCAAGCGGGCCGAGAGTGGAATGGCGTCTCCCTTCAGACCATCCGGATAGCCGCTGCCGTCCCACTTCTCGTGGTGCCAGTGGGCGATCTCCTTGGCCAGGGTGAGAAATACCAGTGGCTGATCGATGTCCCGTTCTGCCTCCTCAATGGCATCGCTGCCGAGCTTGGCGTGGGTGCGCATGATCTGCCACTCCTCGGGCGTCAACTTGCCCGGTTTTAGCAGGATCTGATCCGGTATGCCCACCTTGCCGATGTCGTGCAGCGGGGCCGAGCGGCTCAGCAGGTCGATGTAGCGGGGGGTCAGGGTCTCGGCAAAGCGGGGATGGGTCGACAGCGCGCTGGCCAGCTGCCTGACATAGCCCTGGGTGCGCAGGATGTGATTGCCGGTTTCGGGATCGCGGATCTCCGCCAGATGGGCGAGGGCGCGGATGGAGACCTGCTGGGTCAGATCATTTTCCGCCATGCGCCGTGCCACTTCGGCTTCCAGCGCGGCATTCTGGTTCTGCAGACCGTCGCGGGCCTGCTTGGCCTCCAGCTGGGTGCGTACCCTGGCCTGGACGATGGCGGGTTTGATGGGTTTGGTGATGTAGTCGGCGGCTCCCAGCGACAGGCCGTACTCTTCGCTCTGGGGATCGGCGAGGGCGGTGAGCAGCACGACCGGGATGCGGCTGGTTTGCCCGTTGAGACGCAACTGCTTGAGCACCTCGTAGCCGTCCATGCCAGGCATCATCACATCCAGCAGGATGAGGTCCGGTGTGATCTTGCCGGTGGCGATGCGCAGGCACTTCTCTCCGCTCTGGGCCGCGAGCACCCGGTAGGTGGAGGAGAGCAGGTCGGTCAGCACCATCAGATTCTCGGGGGAATCGTCGACAATCAGGATGGTGGCGGAGTGAGATGTAAACATAGATCCTCCGTGACGTTGTCTCAGTGAGTTCGAGTATAGAGTCAATTGTTACCAAGTAATAAGGACTTACCCCGATTTACCCCTTGCTGGAGAGAGGCCCGCAGGCGGGCCTTCACCAGTCAACGTCAGGAGGTTGTCTGCTGTGGCGGGATCAGCCGGCGCTGCCGTGGCTGCCCCAGCAGGCGATGGCGTCCCCCACCGAGAACTTGCCCTCCAGCAGGGCACGACCGAGGATGATCCCCTTGACCCCTGAGCCCTTGAGCGCCTCGATATCCTCGATGCCGCCAATGCCGCCGGAGGCCTGGAAACCGACGCTCGGGTAGCGGGCGCAGAGATCCCGGTAGAGCTCGACGTTGGTACCGGCCAGGGTGCCGTCACGGCTGATGTCGGTGCAGAGCACGTGCTTGAGCCCGGCGGGGAGGAAGCGCTCGATCAACGCCTCTATGGTCACCCCGCTGTTCTCCTGCCAGCCGGCCACCGCGATGTGGCGATTGCCCTGGGCATCGATATTGACGTCCAGCGCCAACACGATGCGCTCGGGGCCGTATTTCTCCATCCAGCTGGCCACCAGATCCGGCGATTTGACGGCGGTGGAGCCGATCACCACCCGACTGGCGCCGGCGGCCAGCAGATCCGCCACATCCTGCTCGCTGCGCACGCCACCCCCTACCTGCACCGGCGCCTCGGTGGCCGACAGCAGCTGGGCGATGAGGGGGAGCTGGCGCGCCTTGGCATCCTTGGCACCGTCCAGATCCACCAGGTGCAGCTGCACCGCTCCCTGGGAGACATATTCATCGAAGCGGGCCTGCGGGCTGTCGCTGTAGGCGGTCTTCTGGCCGTAGTCGCCCTGATAGAGCCTCACGACTTGGCCGTTAATCAGATCAATGGCTGGGATAATCATCCTTGTTAAAGCTCCAGAAAGTTTTGCAGTAGGCGGGCACCGGCCGCGCCGGATCGCTCCGGGTGGAATTGGGCGCCAAAGAAGTTGTCACGACCGACGATGGCGGTAAACTGCTGGCCGTAGTCGCAGGTGGCGATGGTGGCGTCGGTCACCTCCAGGGCGTAGGAGTGGACGAAGTAGAAGTAGCTGCCGCTCGGAATGCCCTTGAGCAGCGGGTGGCTCTCGTCGTGCTCCACCTGATTCCAGCCCATGTGAGGCAGGCGCAGGTTGCCCACCTCCATCAACCGGATCTTGCCCGGGACTATGCCGAGGCAGTCGATAAGCCCGCCCTTGTCTTCGCCCTCACTCATGATCTCTTCGGAGGCCTCCGCCAGCATCTGCATGCCGAGGCAAAAGCCCAGCAGCGGCTGTTTGGCGGCGCGAATGAGCGGCACCAGATTGCGCTCGTTGAGGTTCTTCATGGCGGCCACGGCGGTGCCGACCCCGGGCAGGATCAGCTTGTCCGCCGCTTCGATGTCGGCCGCCTCGCGGGAGACCCGCGGTTGCACGCCGAGGCGCTCGAACGCCATCCTGACCGACGCCAGATTGGCACACCCCGTATCGATGATGACCAGCTTCTGTTTGCTCACATCCATCACAGCACCCCCTTGCTGGAGGGAAGTTCGCTCCCTTCCACCCGAATGGCCTGGCGCAGGGCGCGGCCAAAGCCCTTGAACAGCGCCTCCACCTGGTGGTGGGTGTTGCCGCTGCCCACCTTCATCTGCAATGTGATGGCCATGGCGTCCGAGAGGGAGCGAAAGAAGTGGGGCACCATCTCGGTGGCCATCTCGCCCACGTTGTCGCGGCCAAAACCGCTCGGGCAGTCGAACACGAAGTAGGGGCGACCGCTCAAATCCAGCGCGGTGGCCACCTCCTGCTCGGTGAGCGGGGTCTCTTCATCCGCACGCGGGCGGCCATCGATCACCGCCTGTACCTCGTCCATCGCCAGCACGAAGCCGAAGCGGCCGATGCCGCGCTTGTTGCCAAGGGCCTGGCGCAGGGCCTGACCGAGGGCGAGGCCGACATCTTCCACCGTGTGGTGATCGTCGATGTGCAGATCGCCGCTGACCTTGAGCTTGAGCCTGAAGCCGGCGTGGGTCGCTATCTGATCCAGCATGTGATCAAAGAAGCCGATGCCGGTTTCAATCTGGTTGCCGCCGCTCTTGTCTAAATCCACCGCCACCTGGATGCGGGTCTCCTTGGTGTAGCGCTCAACCTCGGCCACTCGTCCTTTGGAGAGCAGCTGATCACGGATGGTGAGCCAGTCGTGATCTTGCGGGTGGTAGCGGATCCCGCTGATGCCCATGTTCTCGGCAAGCTGCAGATCGGTCTGTCTGTCACCAATCACGAAGGAGTTGGCAAAGTCGATGCGACCCGAGGCGAGATACTCCTTCACCAGGCCAAGGTGGGGCTTGCGGCAACTGCAGCCGTCGGTGGGGAAGTGGGGGCAGATCAGCACCTTTTCCCAGCTCACTCCTTGCGATTCGAACAGGTGCATCATCAGGTCGTGGGGCGGCTGGAAGTTCTCCAGCGGCAGGCTGGCGGTGCCCAGCCCATCCTGGTTGGTCACCATCACCAGCACGTAACCGGCGGCCTGCAGCTCGCGCAGTACCGGGATCACCATGGGTTCGAAGCGCAGCTTGGCGAGGCTGTCCACCTGCTTGTCGGTCACCGGCTCTTCAATCAGGGTGCCGTCGCGGTCGATAAACAAAAACGGGGTCTTCATCGCTACATCCTTGTCTTACAAAGTGGGAGAGGGCAGATCACGCAGCACGGCCAGCACGGCGTCCATCTCGCCCTGATAGCCGATGGTGACGCGAATGCTGTTGTCCAGGCCCGGCTTGGTCGAGAAGTCCCGCAGGATGATGCCGGCGGCCTTCATGGCGGCAAAGACGGCGGCGCCATCCACAAAGCGCACCAGCACGAAGTTGCCCTTGTCCTCGAACACTTCCTTCACGCAGGCAAATCTTGCCAGTTCAGCCTTGAAGGCAGCCTTTTGCCTGTTGAGCTCCACCACGCGCTCGCGCATCAGCTCGAGCCCCATGGGGGAGAGGGCCTGCGCCGCTATCTGGGCGATAGGCTCGGGAATGGGATAGGGGGCGATCACTTTGGCCAGCATGGCGATCACCTCCGGGTTTGCCAGCGTAAAGCCGCAGCGGATCCCCGCCAGGGCAAAGGCCTTGGAGAGGGTGCGGGTCACCACCAGATTGGGGAAGCGAGCCAGCAGATCCACCACGGAAGCCTCGGGGCAGAACTCGATATAGGCCTCGTCCACCACCACGATGGCGCGATCCTGCGCCTTCTCCAGCAGGGCGATGAGCCCGTCGCGACCTACCAGATCCCCGGTGGGGTTGTTGGGGGAGCAGAGAAACACCAGCTTCACGTCGCCGAGGCGATCGGCGATGGCGGGCCAGTCGGGCTGGCGGTTTGCGGTCAGCGGCTGCTCGACGATACCGACACCACAGGTCTCGGCGCTGATGGCGTACATGCCGTAGGTGGGGGGGCAGATGAGGATCTGATCCTGCCCCGCCTCGCAGAAGGTGCGGATCAACAGCTCGATGGCCTCGTCGGCACCGCGGCTCACCAGCACCTGATCGGGATTGACCGCGGCGTAGGCGGCATAGCCGTTCACCACCTCGGCCGGTTGGCACTCGGGGTAGCGGTTGAGACGGCTCCCCTCGATGGTGAAGGGATAGGCCAGCGGGGCCTCGTTGGCGTTGAGCCAGACGTGGCCCTTGCCGCCGATGCGGCGGGCAGATTGATAGGGGGTGAGGGCCCGCACCACGCGGCGCGCCAGATTGGCAATGCTCATGACAAATCCTTCTGCTGTGCTGTTTGTTGGGACGCGGCGGCCAGGGCGTTCAACCTGAGGGTGACGGCGTTCTTGTGGCCATCAAGCCCCTCGGCCTGGGCGATGCGCTGGACTATGGGGCCAAGGCCCTGAATGCCGCGCTCGCTCAGCTCCTGCACCGTGTAGCGGCGCTGATAGTCGGCGAGGCCAAGGCTCGAGCAGGTGCGGGCATAGCCGTAGGTGGGCAGAGTGTGGTTGGTGCCGCTGGCGTAATCGCCGACCGATTCCGGTGTCCATGCACCGAGGAAGATGGAGCCGGCGTTTTCAAGCCGGTCCAGCAGCTCGCGCGGGGCGCGGGTCTGCACGATCAGGTGCTCCGGCGCGTAGGCGTTGGAGATGGCGCACGCCTCGGCCAGATCGTGACAGAGGATCACCAGGCTTGAACCCAGCGCCTTGGCGGCGATGTCGCGCCGAGTCAGTTTGGCCAGCTGGCGCTTGATCTCTCCGTTGATGGCGTCGGCCAGCAGCGGCGAGGTGGTCACCAGCACCACCTGGCTGTCGGGGCCGTGCTCGGCCTGGGAGAGCAGATCCGCCGCCACGAAGGCCGGGTTGGCGCTCTCGTCGGCGATCACCAGCACCTCGGAGGGGCCGGCCGGCATGTCGATGGCGGCGCCGCGCCAGTCGCGCGACACCTGGCCCTTGGCTTCGGTCACATAGGCGTTGCCCGGGCCGAAGATCTTGTCCACCTTGGGAATGCTTTCGGTGCCGTAAGCCATGGCCGCGATGGCCTGGGCGCCACCGATGGCGAACACCTTCTCGACCCCGCAGGCACGGGCTGCGAACAGGATCTCGTCGCTGGCCGGGGACGGGGTGCAGAGCACCACTTCTCGGCAACCGGCGATCGCTGCCGGAATGGCCAGCATCATCACGGTGGAGGGGAGCGGCGCGCTGCCACCCGGCACGTAGAGGCCGACCCGGCTGATGGGCTGGGTGTGCAGCTCGCACACCACCCCGGGCTGGGTTTCCACCCGTACCACGGGTTGCGCTTGCGCGGCGTGGAAGGTGCGAATGTTGGCGATGGCCGCCTCGATGGCGCCCTTGATCTCGTCATCGAGGCGCTCGCAGGCGGCCTCGATTTCGGCATTGCTTACCTGCAGTTGCTGGCGCGGGGCACGTTCGAAGCGCTGGCTCAGCTCGCGCAGGGCCTCATCGCCCCGGCTGCGTACCGAGCCGATGATCTCCCGTACCACGGCGCCGATGTCGGCTTCGTCGCTCAGGGCGGGCCGGGTCAGCACGTCGGCCTGCTGGGCGGGGGAGAGGGTCTTCCAGATCAGGGTCTGCATGATGTCCCTTCCTTATTCCATCATCTTCTCGATGGGCAGCACCAGAATGGAGCTGGCACCCAGCGCCTTGAGCTGCTCCATGGTCTCCCAGAACAGGGTCTCGCTGGAGACGACGTGCAACGCCACCTGATTGGTCTCGCCCGCCAGCTGCATGATGGTGGGTCGCTCGGCGCCCGGCAGCAGATCGGTGATGGCATCGAGCTTGTCCTTGGGGGCGTGCAGCATGATGTACTTGCTCTCGCGCGCCTGCTGCATCCCCTGAATGCGGGGCAGCAGGGTGTCGATGATCTTCTGCTTGGCATCGGACAAGGGGTTGGGCGCTTGCACCAGCACCGCCTTGGAGCGGTAGATAACCTCCACCTCTTTGAGGCCGTTGGCCTCCAGGGTGGCACCGGTGGAGACCAGATCGCAGATGGCGTCGGCCAGGCCCGCGCGCGGCGCCACTTCCACCGAGCCGCCCAGCATCACGCTCTTGAAACCGAGCCCCTTCTCGTCGAAGAAGCGCTTGAGCAGCCCAGGGTAGGAGGTGGCGATGCGCTTGCCGGCGAGGCTCTCTGGCCCGGTGTAGTTGACATCGTCCGGCACCGCCAGGGAGAGGCGGCAGCCGCCGAAGTCGAGCTGTTTGAGGGTCTTGACCGCAAAGGGCTGGCCCTGGGAGGCGCGGATAAGCTGCACCTCTTCCAGCACGTTCTCGCCGATGATGCCAAGGTCGACCACCCCTTCCATCACCAGCCCCGGGATGTCGTCATCGCGCACCCGCAGGATGTCGATGGGCATGTTCTCGACATGGGCGATGAGGCGCTGCTCGCGCAGGTTGATCTTGAGGCCGCAGCTCTTGAACAGGGCCTGGGAGTCCTGGCTCAGACGACCGGATTTTTGCATGGCGATGCGCAGACGTTGTGTTTCCATTGCTCGATTTCCTTCTAGTCAAAAACGAAAAAACCCTCGGAAGTGGGTGCTTCCGAGGGTTTATGAATCTTGCGGTCCTTTTGGAAGTCACCAGTTAAGTGTCTTCCAGCAGTCAACCTCCTGAAAGACTATTCGGGATGATGATGGTGGTGATGAGTCTTCAGGCTGGTGAACTGCATGTAATCAATCCTTTACAAATAAGATGTCGTAGTTGACGCCCGATTTAAACTACCTGCCTTGACGGAAAAAGCAACCGGAAAATGTGATTTGGTCGATTAAAGTTGAGAAAACGGTTTTATGGTCGATAACTAGACAAGGTGAGCCAGAGGAGGCGACATCATGCCCAGCCAGGACCTGTTATTCCCCATTCTGCCCAGGGCGCCGGCCGCGCCGAGCAGTGACGACATCAAGCGGGAAGTAACCCAGATCAGCCAGAAGCATCAGCTGCGCAAGACCAGCACCGACAACGGTGACTCCCAGCAGCGCCAGCAGCCTTACCCCTCCGCCAAGCGTGATCAGGAAAAGCCTGAAGAGGACGATCACAAGCCGGATCCCGATCACCAGATCGATCTCTTCGTCTAGGGGCAGAAGTCAGTCCCGCTTTTGCCACCTTTTTGGCATAATGCCCCCTTTTGTTGCAGCGGGACGCCCCTTTGACCATCCAGACCCTGTTCAAGCCAGACGGCCCTCTGGCCAGCCACATCGACGGTTTTGTCGCCCGCGCCCCGCAACTGGAGATGGCCGAAGCGGTGGCCAACGCCATCAAGTCACACGGTCGCTTGCTGGTGGAGGCGGGCACAGGTACCGGCAAAACCTACGCCTATCTGGTGCCGGCGCTGGAGTCCGGCAAGCGGGTGGTGATCAGTACCGGATCCAAGAACCTGCAGGAGCAGCTCTTCTATCGAGACCTGCCGACCATCACCGGCGCACTCTCCTATACCCCGCCGGTGGCCCTGCTCAAGGGGCGCAGCAACTATCTTTGCATCGAGCGGATGAACCGGCTGCTCAGCGAATCCCACCTGCAAAAACCGGAAGTGCTCAACGATCTGGTCAAGGTGAAGTCCTGGTCCACCGCCACCGACAACGGAGACGTGGGGGACATTCCGGGGCTGCAGGAGAACGCCGAGATCCTCGCCCACGTCACCAGCACCAATGAAAACTGCCTCGGCCGCGATTGTCCCTATTACGATGACTGCCATCTGGTGGTGGCCCGCCGCCGCGCCATGGATGCCCAGGTGGTGGTGATCAACCATCACCTCTTCTTCGCCGACATGGCGGTGAAAGACACCGGATTTGGCGAGCTGGTGCCAGAAGCGCAGGTCTATGTGTTTGACGAAGCGCACCAGCTGCCCGAGATCGCCACCAACTACTTCGGCAAGTCGGTGGGCAGCCGCACCATCCAGGATCTGGCGCAGGATATCCAGCTTGCCTATCGGGCCGAGGCCCACGACATGGGTCAGCTTGGCAAGGCGGCGGACAGGCTCGCCATCGCGAGCCAGGACTTGCGGCTCGCCTTCGGGGTGGACGGCGGTCGTGGCAACACCCGCGACATGTTGCGCCAACCGCTCTGGGGCCAGGCGCTGGCCCGCCTCAACGATGCCCTCGGCCTGTGTTACGAGGTGCTGAAGCTGGCGCTGGGGCGAGGGGAGCAGCTTGACCACTGTTTCGAGCGCATCAGTGAGCTGCGCACTCGCCTTGGCGAGGTGCTGGCGGTCAATCAGACCGGTTTCTCCTACTGGTATGACTGCTCGCGGCTCCATTTCACCCTCAATCTGACCCCGCTGTCGGTGGCCGAGCGCTTTGGCGCCGAGGTGCTGCGCCCCGAGGTAGCCTGGGTGTTTACCTCGGCCACGCTGACAGTGGACATGCGCTTTGATCACTTCAAGGCGGAGTTGGGGCTGGCCGGCAGCGCCGAGCTTATTCTCGACAGCCCGTTCGACTATGGCGAGCAGGCGCGCCTGTGTGTGCCGCGCTTTCTGCCCGAGCCCAATGCCTTTGGTCGGGGCGAGCAGCTGGCCAACCTGATGATCCCGCTCATCAACAAGACGCCGGGGGGCTGTTTCTTCCTCTGTACCAGTCATCAGGTGATGCGCCAGGTGGCCGAGGTGCTGCGCCGGGAGATCGGTCGCACCGTGTTGCTGCAGGGGGAGGACAACAAGCAGCGGCTGCTCAAGGAGTTCGTCGAGAATGGCCGCGCCGTGCTGGTGGCGACCAGCAGCTTCTGGGAGGGGATCGACGTGCGTGGTGCCGCGCTCTCCTGTGTTATCATCGACAAGCTGCCGTTTGCCAGCCCCGACGATCCGCTGCTGAAGGCGCGGGTGGATGATTGCAAGCTCAGGGGCGGCGATCCCTTCGCCGATATCCAGCTGCCCAAGGCGGTAATTGCCTTGAAGCAGGGGGTGGGGCGACTCATTCGTGATCGCAGTGATCACGGCGTACTGGTCATCTGTGATCCCCGCATGGTCAACAAACCCTACGGCGCGACCTTCATCAAGAGCCTGCCCGCGATTCCTCGGACTCGAGAGCTGGCCACCCTGGGCGGGTTTTTCGATCGCAAGGGCTGAATCTACCGAAGATGCTGCGCACCCGTGCGATGGCGTGACGACCACGCTGCCGATAGGGGCCGAGGCGGCCCGCAATTCGCGCACCAGAATGTGAAAACTGCTGGCAGAGCCTGCTTGCAGATTATGTAATTGACTGATTTTATAGAGATTGGAAAGCATGAACGAGTTGAAGATCCTGGCCGTAGATACCGCCACCGAAGCCTGCTCCGCCGCCTTGCTGGTGGGGGAAAAGGTATTCTCCCGTTGGGAAGAGGCGCCGCGGGATCACACCCGTAAAATCCTGCCCATGGTTCAGGCTGTGTTGGACGAGGCCGGGGTAACCTTGGACGAGCTCGATGCCATCGCCTTTGGCCGTGGTCCCGGCTCCTTTACCGGGGTGCGGATCGGCATCGGCGTGGCGCAGGGGCTGGCGCTGGGCGCAGGTGTACCGCTGATCGGCATCTCCACCCTGGCCGCCATGGCGCAGGGGGCTCATCGGCTGGACGGCGCCGAGCGGGTGTTGACCGCCATTGACGCGCGCATGGACGAGGTCTACTTCGGCCATTATGAGCTCATCGATGGCCGCATCCAGCTGGTGGGCGAAGAGGTGGTGAGCGGCCCCGCCGCACTGGTGGCGTCCCGCGGCATGCTGCCGGGCAGCTTTACCCGCGTCGGTACCGGATTTGAGACCTATGGCGAGACCCTCGCTGCGCTGGCCGACGAGCTGGTGACCAGCCAGGTACGCTTCCCGGCGGCAGAGGACATGCTGCCGCTTGCCCGCAGCGCCTGGCTGGCCGGCGAGGCGGTGGCGGTCGAGCAGGCGACCCCGGTATATTTGCGTGACAAGGTGACCTGGAAGAAGCTGCCGGGTCGCGAATAAGGGCAGGAGTGGCAGACTTGTCGCTCATGCCGGTCGACACAGGCCCCATGCGGGCGGTTGAGAGGTCGGGCCCAGCCCGACTCAAGGAGAGTGACATGTTGAAGCGTGCAATGGTGATGGGGGCCGCCGGCCTTCTGCTCGGTGCCTGCAGCTCGGTCCCGCAAGAGCTGGCCTATGAGCCCGCCAACCAGCTGGTGGCCTACCAGCCGGCGCTTGCCGGCCTGGAAGGCAAGCCGGCCCGCTGGAGCGGCGTCATCTCGTCGGTACACAACAAGGCGGATCAGAGCGTCATCGAGGTGGTCTATCTGCCGCTCAAGTCCAACGGGGTGCCGGAGCAGACCGAACAGAGCCCGGGCCGTTTTCTGGCCATCATGCAGGGTTTTGTCGACCCGACCCTCTATGCCAAGGGGCGCAGCCTGACGGTGCTCGGCACCATAGCTCAGCCGGTGGACAGCCAGATTGGCGAGCATAAATATCGCTTCTCGGTGCTCAAGGTGACGGGCAGCAAGCTGTGGCCGCCGGTTAAGGAGGTGGAGATCCGCTACATGGATCCCTACTTCTACGACCCCTTCTATGATCCCTACTGGCCGAGACGGCCGCTGCGCCGCTAGGAGCTGGGCATGAACACCTTGCTGCAAGAGCGCTTCCTGACCCTGGCCGACGGCCGCCGGGTTGCCTTGCTCGAGAGCCTGCCGGCGCAGGGAGAGCAGGGGGACAAACCGCTGCTGCTTGCCCTGCATGGCTGGCTCGACAACAGCGCAAGCTTTGTGCCCCTGGCCCCCTTTCTGACTCACTTTCACCTCGTTTGTGTCGATCTGCCGGGGCACGGTCGCTCGGATCACAAGAACACGCCCTATGTCTTTGTCGACTGGCTGGACGATCTCTATCAGATCACCCAGGCCGCCGGCTGGTCGCGTTTTGTGCTGCTGGGCCACTCCCTGGGGGCGCTGATTGCCTCCGCCTATGCTGGGGTCTTCCCCGAGCAGGTGGAGCGGCTCATTCTGCTGGAGGGACTCGGACCCCTCAGTCAGCCGGACGACGCCGTGCCGGAGCAGCTGCGCCGAGCCATCCTCAACCGCAGCAGAACCCGCGAGCGAGCCTCCCAGGGCTTTGCCTCCATCGACGAGGCGGTGGCGGCGCGCTGCAAGGTGGCGGACATCACCCCGAGTGCGGCACGCCTTATCTGCGAGCGGCAGCTGGAAGCGCGGGCAGGGCGCTGGCACTGGCGCAGCGATCCCCGTTTGCGGGATCTCTCCCCCATGCGCATGAGCGAGGGGCAGGCCCAGGCGCTGATCCGGGCCATCCGTTGCCCGGTGCTGTTTATCGCCGGCGCAGAGGGTTTTGCCAGCCTGCAGGTACAGTGGGGAGAGCGTCATGCCGCCTTTACACGCATTGAACGTGTCATTTTGGCGGGAAACCACCATTTTCATATGGAAAATTCGGCAGAGACCGCGGTTTGTATCGAAAAATTTTGTCAAATTCGGTAGAATCGGCGGCTTTCAATAATTCCAGGTTTGTCTTCCCCCTCACATTTTCTGTTGTTAATTCGCTGTTAATTGATGTTGCCCTATGTAAATATGGGCGGCATTAGAGTATGAGCTTAAAACAACTGCTTGAAATGGATGTGAACAGGGACGGAGGCAACACAGTGAGCGCACAGGTGCTAGTTATGCAGGAGAAGTTCGTGGAAAAAGTCTGGCTGAAGCGTTATCCAGAAGGGGTGCCCGCCGAGATCAATCCAGACCAATACAGCTCCCTGGTCGAGATGTTTGAAGAGTCGGTGACCGAGTTCGCCGACCAGCCTGCCTTTGTCAACATGGGGCAGACCATTACCTATCGTCGTCTCGAGGAGCAGTCCCGCGCCTTTGCCGCCTACCTGCAAAACGAGCTCAAGCTGAGCCAGGGCGACCGGGTCGCCGTGATGATGCCCAACCTGCTGCAGTACCCCATCGCCGTGTTCGGCATCCTGCGTGCCGGCATGATAGTGGTCAACGTCAACCCGCTCTACACCCCGCGCGAGCTGGAGCATCAGCTCAAGGACTCCGGCGCCAAGGCCATCGTCATCGTCTCCAACTTTGCCCACACCCTGGAAAAAGTGGTCTATGACACCCCGGTCAAGCACGTGATCTTGACCCGGATGGGGGACAACCTGGGGCTGGCCAAGGGGACCCTGGTCAACTTCGTGGTGAAATACGTCAAGAAGCTGGTGCCCAAGTACAATCTGCCCCACGCCAGCACCATGCGTCAGGCATTGGCCAAGGGGCGCTATCTGCAGTACATCAAGCCCGAGATCAACAACGACGATCTCGCCTTCCTGCAATACACCGGCGGCACCACCGGCCTCTCCAAGGGGGCCATGCTGACCCACCGCAACATGATCGCCAACGTGGAGCAGTGCCTCGGTGTCTATGGCCCTGTGCTGGAGCGGGGCAAGGAGTTCGTGGTCACCGCGCTGCCGCTCTACCACGTCTTCGCGCTGACCGTGAACTGCCTGCTGTTCATGCGTCTGGGTGGCTACAACCTGCTGATCAGCAACCCGCGCGACATCCCGGGCTTTGTCAAAGAGATCAAGAAGTACCACTTCACCTGCATCACCGGGGTCAACACCCTGTTCAACGCGCTGGTCAACAATGGCGAGTTCCAGAGCATGCCCTTTGACAAGCTCAAGCTCACCATCGGCGGCGGCATGGCGGTGCAGCGGGCGGTGGCCGAGCAGTGGAAGGCGTTGACCGACACCCCGCTGCTGGAAGGTTACGGCCTGACCGAGTGTTCACCCCTGGTGAGCGTCTGCCCCTACGATCTGGTGGACTACAACGGTTCCATCGGCCTGCCGGTCTGCTCCACCGACATCCGGCTGGTGGATGACAACGGCCAGGTGATCCACGAACTCGGCAAGCCGGGGGAGATGCAGGTACGCGGTCCGCAGGTGATGAGCGGCTACTGGCAGCGGCCGGAAGCCACCGCCGAGGTGATGCAGGACGGCTGGCTCTGTACCGGTGATATCGCGGTGTGCGACGAGCAGGGCTTCTTCAAGATCGTCGATCGCAAGAAAGACATGATCCTGGTCTCCGGCTTCAACGTCTATCCGAACGAAATTGAAGACGTGGTGGCGCTCCACCCGAAAGTGCTGGAAGTGGCCGCCGTTGGCGTGCCGCACAAGGTCTCCGGAGAGCTGGTGAAGATCTTCGTGGTCAAGAAAGATCCAAAGCTGCTGGAAGACGAGATTATTGCGCACTGCCGCAAACATCTGACTGCCTATAAGGTCCCGAAACTGGTAGAATTTCGTGACGAACTTCCCAAGACCAATGTGGGCAAGATCCTGCGCCGCGTGCTGCGCGACGAGGAGATTGCCAAGCAGTAACCGGCGTGGCGCTGCCAAGCAGCATGCCGTCGTTATGCAAAACCGTGGGTCAGCCCACGGTTTTTTCTTTTGGCCCTGATCAACGCGCAGGCACAGATGCATTATCAACTCATTTCACAGCAAGCCGAACTGGATCAGTATCTCGCCTCCCTGGCCGACGTTCCCCTGGCCATCGATACTGAATTCGTCCGCACCCGTACCTATTACCCCCAGCTGGGCCTGTTCCAGATCTACGACGGCCACCAGCTGGCGCTGCTGGATCCCTTGACGCTGGATCTCTCCTCCCTCTGGCAGCGACTCGGTCGGGCAGGGCAGATCGCCATTTTGCACGCCTCCGGCGAAGATCTGGAGCTCATCCAGCATCAGGCGGGCCATCTGCCCAACCAGATGCACGACACCCAGCTGGCGGCGGCCTTTCTGGGCCACGGGGTCTCGGTGGGCTTCGGCGCCCTGGTCAACGAGTTTCTCGGCGTGACCCTGGAAAAGGATCAGGCCCGTACCGACTGGCTGGCTCGTCCGCTCACCCCCCGTCAGCTCGAGTATGCGGCGGCCGACGTCTTCTATCTGCTGCCTCTCTACGACAAGGTGATGGCGGCGCTGCGTGAAAGCGGCAAGTTCGCCTGGTTCGAGCAGGAGTGCCAGAACCACTCCGCCCGCAAGACCCAGAGCAGCGATCCCCGTCAGGCCTATCTCGACATCGTCAACGCCTGGCAGTTGGGGCGCCGCGAGCTGGCGATACTGCGCGAGCTGGCCGCCTGGCGTCAGCAGGAGGCGGTGCGCCGGGATCTGGCCCTCAACTTCGTGGTCAAGGAGCTGCACCTGTTCAAGGTGGCGGAGCGCAAGCCCACCTCCCTGCGGGATCTCAACGAGCTGGGGCTGGCCCCCATCGAGATCAAGATCCACGGCAAGCGGATGCTGGATATCGTGGCCGCCGCCCAGCAGAGCGATCCCGCCGGCTGGCCCGAGCCCATTCGCCGGCTGGTGGATTACCCCCAGTACAAGGCCGAGCTCAAGCGCATCAAGGGGATGGTGGAAGAGAAGGCCAAGGCCAGCAATATTCCGCCCGAACTGGTGGCCAGCAAGAAGATCATTCACCAGTACTTCACCTGGAGCTGGCGCATGAGCGACGAAGAGCGGGCCCGAGCCGACAAGCCCATGCTGCTGCAGGGCTGGCGCTTTGAGCTGGTTGGCCATCTGTTGGCCCAATGAGATAGCGCACAAGAGAACGGGCCCACTGGGCCCGTTTTTTCATCTGATGGGCGGCAACTGATAACGATAGCGGGCCAGGATCTGGGTGTATTCCGGGCTGGTGAGCAGCGCCTGGATGGCCTCGTCCAGCCGGTGCAGCTGGGCTGGCGTGGTGGTGCGCCGGCTCAGCATCAGATGTACCGGTGTGCGCTGGATATTGAGCAGGGGGGTGAGGTCATCGAGCGGGATACCGGCCAGGTTCATCTCCTGCAGCCCCATGGGATCGATGACCACTCCCTGAATGCGACCGGCCAGCAGCAGCTTGAGCAAGGGCTCCATCCGCAGGCGAGCCAGCAGCCGATCCTGCATCTGGGGCGATTGCATGAAGGTGCGAAAATCGGTGCCGTAATCAAAATCACGCATCATCCCTATGGTGAAATCCTGC
This sequence comes from Aeromonas sp. FDAARGOS 1403, assembly GCF_019047325.1. Taxonomy (NCBI): domain Bacteria; kingdom Pseudomonadati; phylum Pseudomonadota; class Gammaproteobacteria; order Aeromonadales; family Aeromonadaceae; genus Aeromonas; species Aeromonas sp. FDAARGOS 1403. Next base: position 3,274,528 of record NZ_CP077249.1, read on the forward strand.
CGTGGCAGCAGGTCCGAGAGTTGGGTGATCCCTTGCCAGCGCGCCCTGTCCTGACGGCGCACCAGCAGCACTGTCTCTTCGTTGCGATAGGGCAGGCTGAAGCGGGCGTACCGCTCGCGCTCGGCGGTCTGGTTGGCGGACATGGTGAGCTGGATGGTGCCGAACTCCAGCTCGCGCAGTACGCGAGCCCAGGGCATCTCGCTGTAGCTGGCGCTAAAGCCAGCCCGGCTGAAGATGGCTTGCAGCAGGTCGATGTCCAGCCCCTGCAGCTGCTGCTGTTCGTCGCGAAAGCTGAACGGGTGCCAGCTGGCCCAGCCCACCTGCAGTGACTCCTGCGCCCAGGCGGCGGTGCACAAACACCATAACAACAAGACTCTGTACACGGAGCTATCCCTGTTCAGCGTGGTTGTTGTTGATTATTGAATAGAAATGTCGGGCTGACCAGCCCGGGGGAAAGGATGCACGAAGGTGCATCCCTCAGAGCTCGTGGGCGTGGAATCCCTTGCGATAGCGGGCTTCGCAGCGCGGGCAGCGTTGCAGGGTAGGGTCCTGCTCCAGCGATTCGATGGCCAGCGGCTCCTCGCAGTCGGAGCAGAGGCCATAGAGGCCCAGATCCATCTGGCAAAGCGCCGCATCGATCCGCTTGAGCCGGGCCACGCTCTGCTCCACCTTGGGCAAGTCGAGGCGGCTGGTGAGATCGACCAGCTGATCCCGCTCGCAGTGATCCACCTGCTCCGCCCACTCGTCACGCCGACAGGCTTTGAGCTGACCGATCAGCTCTTCTCTTACTTGCGCCCAGTCAGTCAGCAGGCGATCACGCCACACGGCCAACTGAGCTTGCGTCATTTCACACACACTAGCCCCCAACGGACGAATAACAAATTGTGGGCAGTATAGGGAAGCGACAGGATTATCAAGATGATATGCGTCAAGTAAAGAACGGTTAGATCACAGTTTTCGCGGCCTGCAGCAGGGCGTCCCGAATGGGATGGGTCTCCTTGAGTACCCGGATCTCCTGAAACAGCTGGTCTGCCTCGGGATACTCCCGCTTGAGGTAGCTGAACCACTGCTTGATGCGACTCGGGTAGTAGTCGGCCTTCTCGCTGGCCAAATCCTGCTCGGTGTAGCTCACCATCAACTGCAGCACCTCGGCCCAGCTCATGTGGGCACAGCCGGTTTTCATCACGTTGGCCAGGTTGGGCAACGAGATGGCGCCGCGGCCCACCATCAGGGCATCGCAGCCGGACACCCGGGCACAGGTGAGGGCATCGGCATGGTTCCAGATCTCGCCGTTGGCGGTGACCGGGATGGGCAGGGCACGGCGAATGGCGTCCACATACTCCCAGTGAGCCGGCGCCTTGTAGCCTTCGCGCTTGGTGCGGGCGTGCACGGCCAGCTCGTTGGCCCCGGCCTGATGAACCGCCTGGGCGTTCTCCAGATAGAGATCCTTGTCATCGTAGCCGAGGCGGATCTTGGCGCTCACCGGCAGATGGGCCGGCACCGCTTCGCGCACCGCCTTGACGATGCGATAGATGGTCTCGGGCTCCTTGAGCAGCACGGCGCCCCCCTTGCTCTTGTTGACCGTGGGGGCGGGGCAGCCAAAGTTGAGATCGACGCCGGGGGAGCCAAGCTCGATGGCGCGCAGCGCGTTCTCGGCCAGCCATTCGGGGTGTTGGCCCAGCAGCTGTACCCGCACCGGCGTGCCGGCCCGGGTCTTGCCGTCCTGCTTGAGCTCGGGGCAGAGGCGATGGAACACCTTGGCGGGCAGCAGCTGATCGACCACCCGGATGAATTCGCTGACGCAGAGGTCGTAGTCGTTGACGGAGGTGAGCACCTCCCGCATCAAGTGATCCAGCACCCCCTGCATGGGGGCCAAAATAACGCGCATAACCGGTTCCGCAGGGCAAACAGAGAAAAAAGAGCGCAGATTGTAGTGGCAATGGCCGGGATTGTCAGCCGTTTGCCCACTCGATGAACCCAATCGACGGCCGTCGCCTGGGCCAGACTGTCTGCTTACGGGCCAACTCTGTTAGGCTAAAGGCAGAGATATATTCAGAGGAGTACCCATGAAACGCTGGTGTCTGATGGCCCTGGGCTGGCTTGCCTTCGCCACCGGGATAGTCGGGATAGTCCTGCCCCTGCTGCCGACCACCCCCTTCATGTTGCTGGCGGCGGCGTTGTTTGCCCGCACGTCCCCCCGCTTTCATGGCTGGTTGCTGGCGCACCCCTGGTTCGGCCCCCCCATCCAGGACTGGCAGCAGTATCGCGGCATTCGTCGCCATGCCAGGCGGCGCGCTATTTTCTTTATTCTGCTCTCCTTTTCGGTGTCGCTGGCAGTGGTGCCCATGATGTGGGTCAGGCTGCTGCTCATTGCCATAATGGTGATCCTGCTCACCTGGTTAATGCGCCTGCCGGTGCTGGAGCCAGTTGCAATGGAGAAGTGAAGTCCCTAAGCTATTGCGGCAATAATGCTATGGAGTCGGCCCGTCATTTTTGCGTGACGGGCCTTTTTATTTCCCGCTGGCGGGAAGCTGAGAGAAACGACCATCTGCGTCGAAAAACAAACGGTCAAACCATGAATCCGGAAACCCTGAAATTTATCGAAGCGAGCATCAAGACCATTCCCGACTATCCGAAGCCGGGCATTCTGTTTCGCGACATCACCAGCCTGATCGAGAATGCCGAGGCCTTCAAGGCCACCATCGATCTGCTGGCCAATCACTACCGTGATCAAGGGATCACCAAGATTGTCGGTACCGAAGCGCGCGGCTTCATCTTCGGCGCGCCGGTAGCCTTCGCCATGGGTCTGGGCTTCGTGCCGGTTCGCAAGCCGGGCAAGCTGCCCCGCGCCGTCATCGAGGAGTCCTACGCCCTCGAATATGGCACCGACACCCTGCAACTGCACACCGACGCCATCGTGCCCGGTGACAAGGTACTGGTGGTGGACGATCTGCTGGCTACCGGCGGCACCGTCGATGCCACCGTCAAGCTGATCCGCCGTGCCGGCGGCGAAGTGGCCGATGCCGCCTTCATCATCTCCCTGCCGTCGCTGGGTGGTGATGCCCGCCTGACCGCCGCCGGCGTCAAGGTGGTCTCCCTGGTCGAACTGCCGGGCGAATAAGCCGCCAGTCCGATCACGCAGACGGGCCTCGTCAGCCCGTTGCCTGCGTCCAAACCGGTGCCCGAGCGGGCATCGGTTTGAAATTCAAGCGATCCCTCCCGCCTCGGCCGATAGCCGATACAGCCCGCCCCGCATTTGTGTTAGCATCCAGCCTCAATGCCTTGTCATCCCTGCATCGAGATCTATGAGCTATCAGGTTCTGGCGCGTAAATGGCGCCCCCATACGTTTGAACAAGTGGTAGGCCAGCATCATGTGCTGACCGCCTTGGCCAACGCCCTGGATCAGGGACGGCTGCATCACGCCTATCTGCTGAGCGGTACTCGCGGAGTCGGCAAGACCACCATCGCGCGCATCCTGGCCAAGAGCCTCAACTGCGAGCAGGGGATCAGCAGCCATCCGTGCGGCGTGTGCGACACATGCCGCGAGATCGATCAGGGCAACTTCGTCGATCTGCTGGAGATAGACGCGGCGTCGCGCACCAAGGTGGAAGATACCCGCGAGCTGCTCGACAACGTCCAGTACCGACCGGCCCGTGGCCGTTTCAAGGTCTATCTCATCGACGAAGTGCACATGTTGTCGCGCCACAGCTTCAACGCGCTGCTGAAAACCCTGGAAGAGCCGCCCCCCTATGTGAAGTTCCTGCTGGCCACCACGGATCCTCAGAAGCTGCCCATCACCATCCTTTCGCGCTGCCTGCAGTTTCATCTGAAGAGTCTGGATCAGACCCAGATCGCCAAGCAGCTCGAATGGGTGCTGGATCAGGAGGGACAACCCTTCGAGCCGCGCGCCTTGCTGGCCCTGGCCAAGGCGGCGGATGGCAGCATGCGCGATGCCCTGAGCCTGACCGATCAGGCGCTGGCCCACGGCAATGGCAGCGTGCGCACCGACAGCGTGCTGGCCATGTTGGGGACCCTGGATCACCGCCATCTGCACCAGCTGCTGGAAGCTGTGCTGCGTCAGGATGCACCCGCCACCATGGCCAAGATCACCGAGATAGCGACCCTGGGCCCCGACTTTGATCAGCTCCATGCCGAGCTGGAAGGGCTGCTCCATCGCATCGCCATGGCGCAGCTGTTGCCCGCCACCGTGCAGGAGCAGGGGGCGGATGCCGATGCCCTGCTGCAGCTGGCCCAGGCCATGAGCCCGGAAGAGGTGCAGCTCTGCTATCAGATTGTGCTGGGTGGCCGCAAGGATCTGCCCTGGGCCCCCGATGGCCGCACCGCACTGGAGATGACCTGCCTGCGGATGCTGGCCTTCTCGCCCCGGCGCGAGGTGCTGCACCCCGCCAGCCTGACGGCGCTGCCTCCGGCACTCGGTGGCCTGCCCGCCGCCGGTGCGAGGAGCCCGGCCCCCGCCATGGGAAAGCCCGAGGGGGTTGAGCCACCCCCGGCCACCGGCATGATGCCGCAGGCTCCGTCAGCCGACGCCGCGAACTCGCCTGCGCCGGTTACTTCTTCTGCATCGGTCGAGCACCAAGGGGCGCAGGAGGCCGGACAGGCCGCCCAGCCTCACCCACAGTTGGCTGACATGGCGGAGCCGGAAGGCGGCGCCGAGCTGGATCCGCTGTTTGCCGAGCAGGCGGAGCTGCTGCGTGAGGCCGAGCAGATGGGTTATGAAGCCGCGCCCGAACCTATTGCGCCCACGGCTCAGCCTGCCGCTGCCCAGCCCGCGTCCTCCGTACAAGGCGCCGTACCAACGAATGTGGCTGACGAAGTGGCTGACAGCGGGGAGGGGTGTGTCTCTTCAACGGTGGCCAGCATGCAAAGTCTGCTGGGCAAGCGCAATCTGCTGCGAAGCCGCCTGCGCGGCGAGCCGAGCGGCAATGCGGCGCCAGCCCGGGCGACGCCGGTCAAGCCGATGGCGGCCGCCAAACCGGCACCGATGGCACCGGCTGCGGCCATGCCGCCCTCGACGCCCCACTCCCCGAGTGCCCCCCGGGTGCAGGCAGCTGCCCAGGCGGCCCAGTCAGGTTACGATGAATTGCCGCCGCTCGATGCCTATGAAGAGAGCGGCAGCGACTACGAAGAGTATCTGAATCAGGGTTTCAACGATGCGTTTGCCAGCGCTCCCTTGCCGGAGCGAACCACCCAGGTGATGCAGCCAGCGCCTGCCGCGCGTCCCCAGGCGGATGATCTGCCGCCCTGGGATCTGGATGGCAGCGCCGGCCGGCAGACGGTTGCTGCACCGAGTGTCCCGGCCGCCGTTGCAACGCCCCCTGAGGCGACCATCAGCGAGCCAGCCGCCTCGGTCATGGAAACCATCGACTGGAACGAGCTGGAGAGCGACAACCAGCCGCAGGGAAGCGAGGTGGCGGCCAGATTGATCCCCTCTTCGCTGCTGGCCAATTGCGGCGACCATTGGGCCGAACTGATTGCCCGCACCGGTGTGGGCGGCCGCCTGCGCCAGCTGGCCATCAATTCGGTGATGGAGCAGCAGGGTGACAAGGTGCTGCTGACCCTCAAACCCGAGCAGCGCCATCTGGTGAGCGACAGGGCGCGCGCCGATCTGGCCGAGATCATCGGCCCCGAGCTGGGGCTGGCGGTACAGGTGGACGTCACCCTGGGGGTGGTGCCCGAGCGGGAAACCCCGCTCGAGATTGAGCACCGCCTCTATCTCGGGGTGCGGGAGCAGGTCACCCGGGATCTGGAGCAGGATCCCAACGTGCAATTCTTGCAACAGCGGTTTGGCGCCATGCTGCACCACGACAGCATAGAGCCGCTGAGCAACTGATCACACCATCCGGGCCTGGTGCCCGGTTGAAAAACGGTTTGGCTGTCCCCATTTAGGACGGGTAAACCCACGGCCCGGCGCTGGATGCCGGATTTCAAGACGAGAGACGACATATGTTTGGTAAAGGTGGAATGGGGAACCTGATGAAACAGGCCCAACAGATGCAAGAGCGCATGCAGAAGATGCAAGAGCAGCTTGCCCAGATGGAAGTAGTCGGTGAAGCCGGCGCTGGCATGGTCAAGGTCACCATGGCCGGCAGCCACAGCGTGCGTCGCATCGAAATCGACCCGAGCCTGATGGAAGATGACAAAGAGATGCTGGAAGATCTGGTGGCTGCGGCTGTCAACGATGCCGTGCGTCGCGTCGAAGAGCAGAACAAGGCCAAGATGGGCGAGCTGACCGGCGGCATGCAACTGCCTCCCGGCTTCAAGATGCCCTTTTAAGGACTCATTTCCAGTCGCAGCAATAGGCTGCGCGTGATGGTCTGCCCGTCGGTCGTGATGGGGCACTTGCCCCGACTTCCCGGTCAACTCGCTCCGGTAACGCCGGAGCGTCGTTGCCGACCCATGGGCCAGGATGGGGCAGGTGATTCCCTCTCGTTGTCAGCCAGTGGCGTGTGCAACGATTCAAGGCCTTCACCATCCGGGTGCATAGCGAGTAGTCATGACGCAGCTGACACTTTTTCCTCGTGTCAGCTGCGTTTTTATGAGTAGGGGTCCACGTCTGTCACGCCGCCCACCACATCGAATTGGTGCAAGGCCTGTATTCTCTGCTTGTATCCCTTCCGCCCTCTCTTGCTTCACTCTTTTTCCGCTCTCCTGTACCCCGTTTGTGAGGGGGAGGCCGATGCACCGCCGCTGGCGGCGCGTGCCGACAAAAAAGAACGCCAGCCTCGCGGCTGGCGTTCTTTATACGGACCTGGTGAATTATTTCAGGTCGAAACGGTCGTTGTTCATCACCTTGACCCAGGCCTTGACGAAGTCGCGTACGAACTTCTCCTTGCCATCTTGCTGGGCATAGACCTCGGCGTAGGCACGCAGCACCGAGTTGGAGCCAAACACCAGATCAACCCGGGTGGCGGTCCACTTCACCGCGCCGCTCTGACGATCCACGATCTGGTAGCTGTTACGGCCAGTCGGCTTCCAGCTATAGGCCATGTCGGTCAGGTTGACGAAGAAGTCATTGCTGAGCACACCGACCCGATCGGTAAAGACGCCGTGGGCCGAGCCGCCATGGTTGGTGCCAAGCACCCGCATACCGCCGACCAGCACTGTCATCTCGCGGGCGGTCAGCCCCAGCAGCTGGGCACGGTCGAGCAGCATCTCTTCCGGCTGCACCTGGTAGTGCCCCTTCTGCCAGTTGCGAAAACCATCGTGCACCGACTCCAGGAAGGCGAACGACTCGGCATCGGTCTGCTCGGCGCCGGCATCGCCGCGACCCGGCGCAAAGGGAACGACGATATCAACGCCGGCCAGCTTGGCCGCCTGCTCTACCGCTGCGCTGCCGCCCAGCACAATCAGGTCGGCGATGCTGACCGGCTTGTTCAGGGTGGCCTGCAGGGCAGTCAGGGCGTTGAGCACCTTCTCGAGGCGAGCGGGCTCGTTGCCTTCCCACTCCTTCATCGGCGCAAGGCGGATACGAGCACCGTTGGCCCCACCGCGATAATCGGAGCCGCGGAAGGTGCGGGCACTGTCCCAGGCGGTGGCGATCAAATCGGCTGGCGCCACGCCACAGGCCAGCAGTTTGCCCTTGAGCTCGCTCACCTCCTGCTCGGAGAGCTGGTAATTCACCACCGGCACCGGATCCTGCCACACCATGACTTCGCTCGGTACCTCCGGCCCCAGGTAGCGGCTGCGCGGCCCCATGTCGCGGTGGGTCAGCTTGAACCAGGCGCGGGCAAAGGCGTCGGAGAAGAGGTCTTGATCCGCTGCGAAGCGCTCGGAGATCTCCCGGTAGACGGGGTCAAAGCGCAGTGCCATGTCCGCATCGGTCATGATGGGGTTGCAGCGGATGGAGGGGTCTTCCACGTCCACCGGGCGATCTTCCTCCTTGATGGCAATGGGCTCCCACTGCCAGGCACCGGCCGGGCTCTTCTTGAGCCACCAGTCATGGCCCAGCAACATCTTGAAGTAGCCGTTGTCCCAGCGAGTCGGGTTGCTGGTCCAGGCGCCCTCGATCCCGCTGGTGACCGTGTCGCGGCCGATACCGCGGCTCTCGTGGTTGATCCAGCCAAGCCCCTGCTCGTGCAGCTCGGCGCCCTCCGGGGCCGGCCCCAATTTGGCAGCGCTGCCGTTGCCGTGGGCCTTGCCGACGGTGTGGCCACCTGCGGTGAGGGCGACGGTCTCTTCGTCATTCATCCCCATGCGGGCAAAGGTGACGCGCATGTCGTGGGCGGTTTTCAGGGGATCAGGGTTGCCATCCACCCCTTCCGGGTTGACGTAAATAAGCCCCATCATCACCGCGGCCAGCGGGTTCTCCAGATCCCGTTCACCACTGTAACGGCTCCCTTCGCTGCCGCTCGGCGCCAGCCACTCCTTCTCGGAGCCCCAGTAGACATCTTTTTCCGGATGCCAGATGTCCTCGCGGCCACCGGCAAAACCAAAGGTCTTGAGCCCCATGGATTCATAAGCGACGTTGCCCGCCAGGATCATCAGGTCGGCCCAGGAGATCTTGTTGCCGTATTTCTGTTTGATGGGCCACAGCAGGCGGCGCGCCTTGTCGAGGTTGCCGTTGTCTGGCCAGCTGTTGAGGGGGGCGAAGCGCTGGTTGCCGGTGTTGGCACCGCCACGGCCGTCGGTGGCGCGATAGCTGCCTGCGGAGTGCCAGGCCATGCGGATCATCAGGCCGCCGTAGTGCCCCCAGTCGGCCGGCCACCAGGACTGGCTGTCGGTCATCAGGGCATGGAGGTCGGCCTTGAGGGCATCGTAATCGAGGCTGCTGAAGGCATCAGCATAATTGAAAGACTCATCCATCGGATTGGTCTTGCGGTCATGTTGGTGCAGGATGTCGAGGTTGAGGGCATTGGGCCACCAAACTTGAGGCTCCTGGCCGGCGGAAGTATTGGCTCCGTGTGCAAAAGGGCACTGACCGGCCCCATGAGTGTGTTTGTCCATTCACTATGTCCTCTTATTAACGTTATGACGGTGAAACAGTGCTCTTCGTTCCTAAGATCAATCTAACTCTGAAATAGCGTTACTGAACATAAGGTTAAAACTCTGACATTCATCGGCAATGACGATTGAAGATCAACTTTCATGCGACAGTTTCTGCTTGAACCCCCCGGCTCTCCTTGCACACAAGAGCGCCGGCGTGCAGACATGTGCGTCATCTCGGGCTGCCTGTCAGTATGACTAAATCGTGGAGACATAGATGATAGTTGAGCGTCGAACCGGCGCCTTGCCTCAGCCTGGTCATGGATGAGCGGGGGCGTGAAGAGTCTGCGCCTTATCGCAGGCCATCGGACCATGACTCTCTATTGAATGCTCAATGTCTGTAGCGTGAACCGAGGGCACTTGGTTGAATCGAATTGATGGCGGTGGGAGCTCTTCATTAAAAAGCCGGTCATGTTGATAGCTCGGGTAAACAATCATGGCCTGGTTTTCGGCTGTGACTCTTATTTGAAGGACATTGGCAAGGGAATATCGTGCAGGCGCGTCATGTTGACAGGCGTTGAGCACAGGTAAGCGCGTAAAAAGCAAAGAAGCCAGGAGTGCGACAGTCCTGGCTTCTTTGCTTTATGCTGCCTGATCTGGTGATGCAGGAGCAGGCTGTTCAGCTGGCGTTGGCAAATTGACTGGCCACCTTGAGCCGGTCTTGGCCATGATTCCTCGTCCGCCATTTGGTGAGGAACAGGAAAGCGTCAACATGAGCCAGTTTCAATTTCAATGGCCTTTCCCCGATGGCCGTGCAATTCATCAATGGTCGCAGCGCCCCTTGACCCAGTAGATGGCGCGGGCATCTCTGTCCACTCTGGGGTGCCCCGTGGCCAGCAACCGGTAGGTATGCCCGGCCAGCAAGCTGGCCAACTGGAAGTTCTTGTCGTCCTGATTGATGAGCAGGCTGGTGAAGATGGGGTCACGGCAAGTCAAGATGTCATGAAGCCGCGCCGTGTCGACGTTTTTGATCTGCCAGTCGCCGTACACCGAAAAGAGTCCCCGCTCGGTTTCACCAAAGTTCCAGCCGGCAATCCGGGCACGCTGCTCGATGGGGATCTTCAGCAAGAAACGCTCTGTATCGCCTTTCATCGCTTTGGCGGCATCAATGGCGGGGTAGGCCAGGGTAAATGCCAGCAAGAACATGATGCCGGATGCACTGGCCAGCAGGGTGGCTCCCTCAATTTCACGCCAGCGCCACAACTGTTCGGCCGCGAAAATAAGCAATACCGCCGCCAGCACATGACGCCAGCCGAGGGTGCTGATGACGGAAAGGGTCTGGTCGGGGATCTCCACCGGCAACAGCGGCAGGTAGAAAGGGGCCATGAGCAGGGCCAGAGCGAACAGGAACATGAACAGGGTCCAGCCACGGCCATAGCCATTCAGCCAGCGAGGCCAGCTGAGGCTCAGTTGCCCGATCATCAGGGCAAAGACCGGCATCAGCGGAAAGAGGTAGAGGGTCCGCTTGGTGGAGGCCACGCTGAGCAGCAGCAGGGTGCCCACTGTCCAGATGAGCAGGAACAGGCGGGAGACGCTCCACTGTTTCTGCCTGATGGTTTGCCAGCCCCAATAGAGCACGAGGGGCAGCCAGGGCAGGGTGTATTCTGCGATTCCTACAAGGTAGAAGAAGTATTCGCCGGACTTGATGTGGCCCAGTTCGGCAGAGCTGCCTGTCAACCTGCCCACCTGATTTTGCCAGAACCACTGTTGCCAGAGTGCGTCTCCCTCGGGATGCTGCCACAGGGTCAGCAGCCATCCTGCAATGGGCATGACGAACAGCAGGCTCATGCCGAGGTGCTGCATCACGAAACGGCCTCCCTCATTAGCGGCAAGATGACGCCTGAATGCCGGGATGAACAGTGCCAGCCAGCCAAAGAAGAGGGTGATGGGGCCGATGGGCCCCTTGACCAGAAAACAGAGGGAGAGACCGAGCCCTGCGAACCAGAGCATCCGAGATCGACCACCCAGGTACCATTCGGCGAAAGCCCACATGGTGAAGGCGACGAAAAAGGCGAGGCTGGTGTCTACCCGGATCCAGTGGCTGTTCATGATGAAGCCCTCCATGGTTCCCAGTGCAATGACCGACCAGAGCGCCGCAGTGCCGGAACCCAATACCCGCTTGGCCAGCAGGCCGGTGAACAGCAGTGTGCCCAGGGCCCAGAGGGCCCCCACCAGGCGCAACGTCACCGTAATACCCAGGGTATCGTGCAGCAGGGCCAGCAAGGGGATGGCAAGAATGTAATAGAGCGGGGGTTTTTCGATAAAGCTGCTGCCGGCCAGGGTCGGGATGGCCAGCTCACGGCTGTTGAACATCTCCCAGGCGATGGCGGCTTCGCGAGGTTCGTCTGGCGTCCATAGCTGGTGGCCAAACTGACCCATCAGCACGATGACGAAGACCATGATAAGCAAGGCACCGAGATGAGTCTCGACTGCGGGTCTAGTGGGCAGCATGGGACCCTCCTGACCGCATGAATTGCGGTTGCCTGTCGACCCTGTCGAAAAATGCATGGCGATGATGTGTCATGACAATATCCATATTTAATCTGTGTCACCAAAAATAAGAGATCGGCAGTCAACTGTAGTATCACAGCCATGGGGGAATGATAATGAGGAAGTTGTTACCAAATATTGCCTGTAAAAATAAAAATGGGGTACTGCTGTTCTGCTGTCAGGTTGGTTCGTCAACCTAAAAGACGGCTGCATTGAGGCCTGCTGCGGGGCTGACGTAGCTGTCACCGTGAGCTCGCGGGCGACATGACAGGCCTGATTCAAGACTTGCCTTGGTCACGCTCGCCATATTTTTTTAAATGGATTTCTATTGTTTATAAATTTTTCAAGCGGCCATCATGTGCCTGACCCATTGTTGTTCATTATTGGTGATGCTCAGACGGTATCAATTTGATGATCGTGAATGGGCTGGCCATGTATTATTTTCAGTGTTGGAGAGGGGGTCGATAAATTAAATAAACAGGGAGGCTTGCCTCCCTGTTTAGTGTTTCAGCCAACGTGCTGATGCGCGATCCTCTTCGAGTCTTCACGCCAGCCAGCCGAGTGCAATGGCAAGGCGACCGCAAAGCGCAGCCAGCACAATACCAAGTAGGGTACGCAGCAGCCAGATCACCACCAGTTGTCCCACACTCACCGGGATCCGGGTGGCTAGGATGCAGGGGATGGAGGCCGAGAAAAAGAGCACCGAGCTGACCGAGACCACGGCCGCGACATAGCGCACCAGCAAATCTGCATCCTTGAGCAGGATGGCCGGCAGGAACATCTCCGCCAGACCGGCCGAGAGCGCTTTGGCGGTAGCCAGCGGCTCTCCCAGATCGAGCAGCCAGGTGAGCGGCCAGAGCAGCCAGCCTATCAGATCGAACAGGGGGGTGTGCTGGGCCAGCAGCAGGCCCAGCAAACCGACCGACAGTATGGTCGGCACCACGGCGGCAGCCATGTGAAGACCGTCCCTGAGGTTGTCCCGCAGTTGGCTCAGCAAGGGTTCGGCCTGGCTGGATTGGGTGAGCCCGGCAGCCATGGCCGCTTGCCAGCGGCGTTGGCCGGCAGGCAAGGGTTCGTCGGTGTCGCCTTCATGAGCCATGGTGGCGATGGGAGGCACCCGCGCCAGGATGGCGGTGATGATGAAGGTGATGATCAGGGTGGACCAGAAGTAGAAATTCCACTGCGCCATCAGGCCAAGGGTCTTGGCCACGATGATCATGAAGGCGGCCGACACGGTAGAGAAGCCGGTGGCGATGATGACGGCTTCGCGCACCGTGTACTTGCCTGTCAGGAAAACCCGGTTGGTAATGAGCAGACCCACCGAGTAGCTGCCGACGAACGAGGCCACGGCATCGATGGCGGAGTGGCCTGGCGTGCGCCAGAGGGGGCGCATCACGGGCTGCATCAATACGCCGATAAGCTCCAGCAGACCGAAGCCGAGCAAAAAGGTGAGGGCCATGGCGCCGATGGGCACGATGAGGCCCACCGACATGGCCAGCTTGTCGAACAGAAAAGGCAGTCGATCCGGGGTCATCAACCAGGCCGGCCCGATCCCGGTGACATAGATCAAGGCCACTCCCAGGCCCAGCAGCTTGAACAGGCTCAATAGCCTGTCGATGGGGCGCGCACGCCAGCGGCCATCGAGCAAGGGCATCACAGCACCATACCCGATCAGCAACAGGATGAGGCCGGTCGCCAGGGGGCGTTGGGTCATCACCAGGCCGGCCAGATGATCCACCACTATGGTGCTGCGCCCCCCCAGCTCGACCGGAATGAAGAAGATGGCGATGCCCAGCAGGCTGGTCAGCAGCAGCTTGATGCCTGCGCCTGGCTTCATGGGGGTTAACAGTAGGTTGTCCGATTCCATACCTGCTCCTTGCGGTGGGTGTCAGTCCGTGTGTTGGGTTGTTATTTGTATATACATTAAGTGTTTCAGGAGTGAATTAAACACAAAATTAACTAAAATGAAACACCTTGAGCGGCGACGACAGCGCGTAAGCGATGAGGTTGGCGGCAAAGGGAGTCGGTTGGATTTGAGAAATGATCAGGGGCGCAGGGATCGGTCGGGCAGGGGGCCTGCATGGCCGAGGGCGAGAGGTGGCGGGCGCTTAGGCGTGGAGAGGCCCAGAATAACCAGGTCTGTGGAGTGACATAGTCGCGTTGATTGGCACCCCTGGGCAACTTGTCGCAGCAAATGGCATGAGAGGGCTGCTTTGTTGCACCATTGTCGCATCGATAGTGCCTGTGGCTTGCCACAGACAAGCACAACATCAGCGACAAAAATCATAAAAAACATTAACTTGGATTTAAGATTTTCGCTTTCGAGCGCTCTTATGTCGTTTCATCATTACTATTTATGGATCAGTTATAAAACCTTTGTTCATTTGACTACTTTTCGCGTTTCTCATTGCAGAGTAAGATGCCACTTCAATAAAAATAAGAAATTAGGAGTTCGGGTGTGAAGGCATTAGTAAAAGAAAGGGTATCGCCCTATATAAGCCAGTTATATGAGTGCGGTATTAATGATTCTGACATTAAGTTGGTGGTGGATCAGTTCCGCTCCGACGTGTCAGGCAGCTCGTCGCTGTTCTTGTTGCGGGATGACGACAAGAGCGACGGCATCAAGCTTTTTTCCAGTGGTTTGACCGAAGCCCAGCAGCAGTTCTATGTCCAGCACCATCGCCAGGATGTGTGGTTCAATCACTATCTGGACAAGGGCTGCCAGGGGATCGTCAGTGCCAACAGCCTCTCCAATTCGGCGGGTTTGCTGGCCAGTTTCGGCGCCCAGTTTGCGGCCGGCGGTGTCTGCCGGGTGAAGGGGCGGGGGCTGAGCAGCCTGTCTACCTATCGTGCGGCGACGCAGGATGATTTCAGCGCGCAGGAAATTTCTTCCCTTGGCGAAGTTTATTCTGGCCTGGCGGCCTGGAGCCAACATTATTGGAACTTGCTGGCCCTGGAAACCCAGAACTATCAGCTGCAACAGCTGGTAAAAAACCATAATAAACCCAGCGCCATCGTCGATGACAAAGGGCATATCCATTATTCCAACGTGGCCTTCAATCGTATTGCCGATGAGAACGTGGAACTGCGAGCGGGCAATGGTATTTTCTCGCTGCAAAATAAGGAGCAGCAGCGCCAGTTCAAAGAGATATTGAATGGCTTCGCCTATCTGCTGCCCGGCGCTAGCGCCTATATGTCCATTCCTCGTCAGCCCAATCTGCGGCCGTTGCTGATCCAGTGTACCCTGATGAGCGGTCTCAATCGCTTCGAGCGGTATGTGGAGGTGGTGCTGCGGGATCCCGAACACTCCTTCAACCCCGACATCGAAGCGCTGGCCAGCCTCTATCCGCTCACCATCGGCGAGAAAGAGCTGCTGGTGCTGATGAGCAAGGGTTACAGCAGCAACGACATCGCCGAGCTACGCGGCGTCAAGGTGGAAACCGTGCGCTCGACCCTGAAAGGGGTGTTCAAGAAGACCGACTGCCACAGCCAGAACGAGCTGCTGCTGTTGCTGCAATCCATCTCCTGATCCATGCGAGCTATGCTTGGAGTGAGCCGGACATAGTGCCCGGCTCGCGCCTCCCGCCCGGGAGGCAGGTTGGGGGAACGCACGATGGAATCACTCAAGGCAAAGGATTACATGCAGACTCGTCCCATCACCTTCAGCGCGGAGATGATGGTGCAGGCGGCAGTGGAAAAGTTTCTCAACAGTCGCCAGCTTGGCGGCCCCGTGGTGGACGAACGGGGCCACCTGGTGGGTTGGGTCTCCGAGCAGGACTGTATCGCCGTCATGTTGAAAGAGGCCTATCACTGTGAACAGGTGGCCCAGGTCAGGGATGTGATGCGCAAGGAGGTGCTGGCCGTCGGCCCCGATACCAGCATCCTCGAGCTGGCCGAGATGATGATGGGACAAAAGCCCAAGATCTATCCGGTCGTGGAGGAGGGCCATCTGCTCGGGGTCATCAGCCGCCACGATGTGATGCAGGCCATCCACGCCCAGCTGGGGACCTGTTTCGTACACAAGGCTCGTGCCTGAGGACGCTGTCTTCACCTCGTCAGCACGTTGGCAGCACAGAGCAGGCACCATGCCTGCTCTTTTATTGCCGCATGGGGAATGCCGATGTCCGCTGTGATACAGGCTTCATCCTCCTCGGCGCCGCTTTAAGGCTTGCACCGTCCAGCCTCGCTCTTTAGGATCTCCCCCAGCTATCGATATGGCCCTTGATGGGCACTCTTTTAAGGAATTCGTACCTTGTCTCTCTCTATCGAGGCGCTGCGCCGCCGTCTATCTGCCTGCATGAACCTCGACGCCCGCCGTCTCTCCAGCCGTCTGCACGGGGCCAAGAAGCTGCCGGAAGCCAAGCAGGCCGCCGTACTCGAGACCATCGCTGCCGATCTGGATGTGGCCGAGGCGCGCTATCAATCCCGTCTGGCCGGTGTGCCCAGGGTCACCTATCCGGACAATCTGCCGGTCAGCCAGAAGCAGGCGGAGATCGCCAAGGCGATCAACGAACATCAGGTGGTGATCATCGCCGGGGAAACCGGTTCGGGCAAAACCACCCAGATCCCCAAGATCTGCCTGGCGCTGGGGCGCGGGGTGAAGGGCTTTATCGGCCACACCCAGCCGCGGCGTCTGGCGGCCCGTACCGTGGCGGCCCGTATTGCCGAAGAGATGGAGTCCGAGCTCGGTCACTACGTAGGCTACAAGGTGCGTTTTACCGATCAGGTGAGCGAGCAGACCCACATCAAGCTGATGACCGACGGTATCCTGCTGGCGGAGATCCAGAACGACCGGATGCTCACCCAGTACGACACCATCATCATCGATGAGGCCCACGAGCGCAGCCTCAACATCGACTTCATCCTGGGTTACTTGAAGCAACTGCTGCCGAGGCGCCCCGATCTGAAGGTCATCATCACTTCGGCCACTATCGACCCGCAGCGTTTCTCCCGCCACTTCAACAAGGCGCCGGTGATCGAGGTGTCCGGCCGCACCTACCCGGTTGAGGTGCGCTACCGCCCGCTGTTTGTTGATAAAAAAAGCAGTGACAAGAGCGAAGGGCTGGAGGAGCGCGACGAGCTGCAGGGGATCTTCGATGCCGTCGAAGAGCTGGCCCGCGAAGGGCTCGGGGACATCCTCATCTTCATGAACGGCGAGCGGGAGATCCGCGATACCGCCGATGCCCTGCGCAAGCTCAACTTGCGCGACACCGAGGTACTGCCGCTCTACGCTCGCCTCTCCAACGCCGAGCAGAACAAGGTGTTCCAGCCCCACGCCGGGCGGCGCATCGTGCTGGCCACCAACGTGGCGGAGACCTCGCTGACGGTGCCGGGCATTCGTTACGTCATCGATCCGGGCACGGCCCGTATCAGCCGCTACTCCTGGCGTACCAAGGTGCAGCGCCTGCCCATCGAGCCAGTCTCCCAGGCCAGCGCCAACCAGCGTAAAGGGCGCTGCGGCCGGGTGGCGGACGGTATCTGTATCCGCCTCTACTCCGAGGAGGATTTCAACGGCCGTCCGGCCTTTACCGATCCCGAGATCCTGCGCACCAACCTGGCTTCCGTCATCCTGCAGATGCTGGCACTCGGCCTTGGCAACATGGAGGCGTTCCCCTTCGTGGAGCCGCCCGAGTCACGCCATATCAAGGATGGCCTGACCCTCTTGAAAGAGCTGGAGGCGGTGCGCGAGCTGCCCGCCACCGGCGATCGCGAAGCCAAGCTGCAGCTGACCGAAATTGGTCGCCAGCTTTCGCGCATCCCCCTTGATCCGCGCCTGGCGAAGATGGTGATTAGCGCCGCGCAGACCGGCTGTTTGAGCGAGGTGATGGTGATCACCGCCGCCCTCAGCATTCAGGATCCCCGCGAGCGGCCCATGGAGAAGAAGCAGGCCGCCGACGAGCAGCACAGACGCTTTGAAGACAAGGATTCCGATTTCCTCGCCTTTGTGAACCTGTGGAACTACCTGAAAGAGCAGCAGGATGCCCTTGGTAGCAACCCGTTCCGGCGCATGTGCCAGAAGGAGTTTCTCTCCTACCTGCGGGTGCGCGAGTGGCAGGACATTCACTTCCAATTGCGTCAGACGGTGAAAGAGCTGGGTTTTAAAGCCAACCAGGAGCCGGCGGATTTCAAGACGGTGCACTGCGCCCTGCTGACCGGCCTCTTGAGTCACATTGGCAACAAGGATCTGGAGAAGCCGGAGTTTTTGGGTGCCCGCAACGGCCGTTTCCATCTGTTCCCGGCCTCGGGCCTGTTCAAGAAACCGCCCAAGTGGGTGATGGCCGCAGAATTGGTGGAGACGTCGCGTCTCTACGCCCGCATCAACGCCAAGATTGAACCCGAGTGGGTGGAGCCGCTGGCGGGCCACCTCATCAAGCTGCACCACAGCGACCCCCACTGGTCGAAGAAGAACGGCGCCGTCATGGCCAAGGAGAAGGTGACCCTCTATGGCCTGACCCTGGTTGCCGAGCGCACCATCAACTTCAGCCGCATCGATCCGGCCCTGTGCCGCGAGCTGTTTATCCGCCGCGCCCTGGTGGAGGGGGATTTCGAGACCCGCCACCGCTTCTTCAGCGATAACTGCAAGCTGCTGGCGGAGGTGGAGGCGCTGGAGCACAAGTCGCGCCGTCGCGACATCCTGGTGGATGACGAGGATCTGTTCCGCTTCTACGACGCCCGCCTACCGGAGGATGTGATCTCCGCCCGTCATTTCGACAAGTGGTGGAAGGAGGCGCAGAAGCAGGACACCGAGCTGCTCAACTTCGAAAAAGAGATGCTGATGAAGGGGGATGCGGCCCACATCAGCGATCTCGACTACCCCAACTTCTGGCAGCAGGGGCGCCTCAAGCTCAAACTGACCTATCAGTTTGAGCCGGGGGAGGCCGCCGATGGCGTGACCCTGCATATTCCGCTGCCGCTCTTGAATCAGGTGGAGGTGAAGGGGTTCGAGTGGCTGATCCCGGGGCTGCGTCACGAGCTCTTGGTGGCCCTCATCAAGTCGATGCCAAAACCGATGCGCAAGAACTTCGTACCGGCCCCCAACTATGCCGATGCGCTGCTCGCCAGCATCAACCCCGAGCAGGGGCCGCTGCTGGATGAGATGGAGCGCCAGCTGCGGCGCATGACCGGCGTGGCCGTGCCCCGCGAATCCTGGGACTGGGCTGCGGTGCCCGATCACCTGACACTCACCTTCCGGGTAGTGGACGACAAGCACAAGAAGGTGGCGGAAGGCAAAGACCTGGAGGCATTGAAAGAGTCCCTGCGCGGCAAGGTGCAGGAGACCTTGTCACAAGTGGCGGACGACGACATCGAGCAGTCCGGCCTCACCCTCTGGAGCTTTGGCGAGCTGCCGAAGGAGTACAGCCAGAAGCGCAGCGGTTTCGAGGTGAAGGCCTATCCGGCGTTGGTGGATCAGAAGGATTCGGTCGCCATCCAGCTGGTGGAGAGCCCGGTGGTGCAACAGCAGCTGATGTGGGCCGGTCAGCGCCGGCTGGTGCTGCTCAATGTGCCATCTCCCATCAAGTACCTGCAGGAGAAGCTGCCCAACAAGGCCAAGCTGGGGCTCTACTTCAATCCGTTTGGCAAGGTGGCGGAGCTGATTGACGACTGCATCGCCTGTGGCTGCGACAAGCTCATCGAGCAGCACGGCGGTATGGCATGGGACGAGGCCGGTTTCGAGGCGCTCAAGGAGTATGTCCGTGCCGAGCTCAACGACGCCGTGGTGGAGGTAGCCAAGCAGGTGGAAGCCGTGCTGACCCTCTCCCATGAGATCAAGAAGCGACTCAAGGGCAAGATGCAGCTCGACACCGCCTTTGCCATGTCCGACATCCAGCAGCAGCTCGGCAACCTCATTCACAAGGGGTTCGTGACCGAGACCGGCTGGCAGCGGCTGCCGGATCTCTTGCGCTATCTGCGCGCCATCGAGCGGCGCCTGGAGAAGCTGGCCATCGACCCCAACCGGGATCGGGTCTACATGCTCAAGGTGCACAGCGTGGAGTCGGAATACAAGGCGCTGCTGGCCAAGATCCCCAAATCCCAGCTGGTGCCCACCGAGGTGGCCAACATCCGCTGGATGATCGAGGAGCTGCGGGTGTCGTTCTTTGCCCAGAATCTGGGGACCCCCTATCCGGTCTCCGATAAACGGGTGCTAAACGCCATCGCCCAGTGCTAATCTGCTGAGGAGAAAGGCCGCGGGTGCGCTACCGGCTGCCTGGACGCTGACGGAGGAGCAAGGATGCTTGGATTCTGGTTAGGGATGGCGATGGTCAACATCAGTGGCTATCAGCCCATTGCCGAGCAAACCTGGGTACAGTTGAACCCGGAGTACTACCCGCTGCATAGCACCCCGCCCGCCATGTTCGTGGCCTGGCGGGGTAATCAATTTCCCACCCTCGAGCTCAAGAAGAAGAAGGGACGCTGGCAGGTGTTGTTTCCAGCCCGGCTGGTGCCCCCCTTCGATCTGTTCGAGGGGGAGGCCGAGCTTTCCAAAGCTTATCTGGCAAGACTGCGGCGCATCGACGAAGCGGCCTACGGGCTGGCACCCATTACCCCGGCGGCCTATCAGCCTCATCCGACACAAGAGGTGGCGACCCTGGCCGTGCCCTTCATGGCGGAGTTTGCTGTGCCACCATCACCGGGCCAGCCGAAAGCAAGTGAGCAAGGGGAACCCCTGCTGGCCGCCTTGTCGCAGCAGGCCAGCTGGCAGGCGCCTGCTACCCGGTTGGCGCAATTTGTGTCATCGCAGGGGGATGGGCAGGGGATGATGGTGCCTGTCAGCAGCACGCTGACGCTGGCAGCGCCGGCGGCTGGCGGCAAGCGGGTCTGCCATCAGGTCGCCGCAGGGGAGACCCTCTGGCGCATCGCCGCCATGCTGGCCCAGAATGGGACCGTGACCGGGGTGGCGGGGGATACCTACAGCTATTTGCTGGCCATCGTCGATGACAACCAGGCGCTGATGGGTCAGGGCATCAAGGTGAAGGCGGGAGATACCCTCTACTGCCCGGCGCCGCAGACGCTGGCCCGTTTCGATGCCCTGAGTCCGGCCCAGCGATTGCAGCGTTTTGCCAGATTGGAACAGGGACGCTGAGGTCTCTTGTCACTGCTCGGGGCCCGTGATAGTATTCGCGCTCGTTTTGCGAGGTGCCGACCGGTCGCAGTCTGCACCATAAATTCATCTAAAAGAGATACATACTATGTCTTTCGTATTCCAAGCTGAAGTCCGTTCTGACCTGGGGAAAGGTGCGAGCCGCCGCCTGCGTCACGCTGACCAAGTTCCTGCCATCGTTTACGGTGCAGGTAAAGAAGCCGTGTCCATCACCGTTGACCACAAGAAATTCATCCTGGCCCAAGAAAAGCCGGAATTCTACGAGTCCGTACTGACTCTGGTTATCAACGGCGAAGAAGTTAACGTAAAAGTGAAAGCTATCCAGCGTCACCCGGTACGTTACAAGCTGCTGCACCTGGACTTCGTTCGCGTCTAATCGACCACGAACGTTCCTGTGAAGAGGCCACCCAATCGGGTGGCCTCTTTGTTTTTACGGCATTTTTCCCCGATAAAAATAAAATACTCAACTAGTGCTGTTAGTCTTTACTTGTAGGCATGATTGACAGCAGGACACCAATTGTGGTGCTCTGACATATATAAAGTATTCGAACAAGTCCAATCACGGGGTGGTGTTGACCGTCATGAAGGGAATCATACGGGGATATTTCCTGCTGTTCTCACCCATTCTGGTGCTGGTCCTGGTGGGGGGATACCTGCTGGGGGACGCACTGGTCGAGCGCGAGCTTTATCGTGTTCGCAGTGATGAGAGCACCTTCCTGGCGCTCGCCAGCAGTCGTCTCGATGACGAGCTGGCGGTGCCGTTGCGCCATGTGCGCAGCATGTCTGAAGAGCCCATTCTGCTCGAGGCGGCGAGTCGCGGCGAGCGTGACACCATGGCTGCCCAGTTTACCATTCTGATGAACCGCAATCCCGACTATGCCCAGGTGCGCTGGTTGGCGCCGGACGGCATGGAGCGGGTGCGTATCGATCGTCAGGGTCAGCATCTGCAGCGTGTGGCCGACGACCAGCTGCAAAACAAAGGGGAGCGTTACTACTTTCGCGATGCCATGGCGCTGCCCTGGGAGCGGGTTTACGTCTCGCCGCTCGATCTCAACGTCGAACACGGGGTGATCGATCGCCCCTTCAATCCCATGATCCGCATCGCCAAGCGCATGCGTCTGGGGGGCCGCGATCTGGGCTTGCTGCTTATCAACGTGCAGGCCGCTCGCATGCTCAAGGAGTTCACCAACAGCAGTGGCAAGGCCGCCGATCACACCATGCTGCTCAACCAGGACGGTTATTGGCTGCGCAGCCCGGATCCGGCACAAGAGTGGGGGTTCATGCTCGAGCGCCCTGACCTCACCTTGAAGCAATCTTCTCCCCGGGCCTGGCAGGCATTCTGGGGCGCCTCGAGCGGCCAGGTTGAGCTGGCCGACGGGCTGTGGAGCTGGACCACCCTGTACCCGGCACTCAATCACGATCAGCTGATCTGGAAAGCCGCCTCCATGGTGCCACGCAGCGAGCTGCTGGCCATTCGCACTCACATCTGGGGGCTTATCTCGGCCAGCTGCGCCACCTTGCTGCTGCTGTTCGGTGCCGGAGTGGCCTCGCTGGTGCACAGTCGGCATCGGGAGCAGTTGGCGCAGCAGGAGGCGGCCAGGCTCGCGCGGGTCAAAGGGGATTTCATCGCCAACATGAGCCACGAGATCCGTACCCCCATGAACGCCATCATGGGGCTGACCTACCTGCTCGAGCAGGGAGGGCTTGACGATGGCCAGCGGGCCCTGGTGCGCAAGATCCACCAGGCCGGGCAGGCACTGCTCGGGATCATCAACGACATCCTCGATTTCTCCAAGATTGAGTCGGGCCGGCTCGAGCTCGAGCAGGTGCCATTCAGTCTGGAAGAGGTACTCGATCACGTGGCGGCCATCATGTCCACCTGCGTGGGCGAAAAACACCTCGAGCTGGTGGTGAGCAGTGCCCCCGAGCGTGCCACGCACCTGATAGGGGATGCCTTGCGCCTCGAACAGGTGTTGCTCAACCTGACCGGCAACGCCATCAAGTTCACCGAGCGCGGGGAGGTGGAGGTCAAGGTCGAGCTGGAAGCCGAGCAAGATGGCACCGCCACTTTGCTGTTTCGGGTGCGCGACACCGGGATCGGCATTCCGCCCGAGCAGCAGGCCAACATCTTCAATGCCTTCTCCCAGGCCGACACCTCCACCAGCCGCCGGTTTGGCGGAACCGGGCTTGGCCTGACCATCAGCCGCCGTCTGGTGAGCCTGATGGGGGGCGACATCGGTGTCACCAGCGAACTGGGCAAGGGGAGCGAATTCTGGTTCCGTGTCCGGCTGGCTCAGGTAGAGCGACCCGAAGTGTTCCACGAACGGTTGCAGCACGTCTCGCTACTTATCGCCGACGACAACCAGGTGACCCGCGATACCCTGTCGATGACGGTGGGTTCCCTTGGCTGGCAGTCACGGGTGGTGGAATCGGGCGAGCAGGCCTTGCACCATCTGCTGCGCCAGGGGGAGCGTTTCGACGTGATCCTGCTCGACTGGATGATGCCGGGCATGGACGGGCTCGAGACCTGCGTGGCCATTCGCCGTGCCTTCGAACAGCAGGATCGCTCGCCGATCATCATCATGGCGACCGCCTATTCCCAGGAAGAGTTGATGCGCCGCCCCGGTTCGGAGCAGGTGGATCTGGTGCTGCACAAACCGGTCACCGGCTCCAGTCTCTACAACGCGGTGGCGCGCCTCATTCACGAGAAGCGCGAACATGTGGAGCCGCTGGAAAGCGGTCAGCGCCATCAGCGTCTGCCGGACGTGCACATACTGCTGGTCGATGACAGCGACATCAACCTGGAGGTGGCAACCCGCTTGCTGCAGCGGGAGGGGGCCGTGGTGATCACCGCCGTCGACGGGGAGCTGGCTCTGGCCTGCCTTGCCGACTCGGCGCAGCGCATCGATCTGGTGCTCATGGACGTGCAGATGCCGGTGATGGATGGCTACGAGGCGACCCGTCGTCTGCGCCAGCTGCCGGGACGGGAGGATATCCCCGTGCTGGCACTCACCGCCGGGGTGTTCAAGGATCAGCGCGAGGCAGCGCTGGCCTCTGGCATGAACGACTTTATCGCCAAGCCGCTCGACGTGGAGCAGCTCATCGCCACCCTGCTGCGCTACCTGCCCGACAGTGTGGCGCCGCTTACGGTCAGCGACGCGCCGCCAGCCCAGGAGCCGGTGGCCGGCATCGACATCGATACCGGCCTGCGCAACTGGGGCGAGGCGTCGGTTTATCTCAAATACCTGCGGCGTTTTCGCGATGACTACATGACGGTTGGTACCGTGCTGCCGGGTTACATCGCCCAGCACGAGACGGACGCGGCCGCGAGCCTGACCCACAAGCTCAAGGGGGTGGCGGGCAGCCTGTCGCTCACCGATGTGGCGCGCATCAGTGCGGAATTGAACGAGGCCATCGAACAGGGGGGAGACACCAGTCAGCTCATCGCCCCCTTGCTCGAGGCGCTGGAGCGAGCGCAGCAGGCCATCGACATCTATGCCGGGCGCGAGCCAGGTGCCGTCAGCTCCCCGCTGGCGCAGGGGGAGGCGCAGGAGGTGTGCCTGCACGCCCTGCGTCAGGCCCTCATGAGCGAGGATCTGGAGCTGATCGAGCCTGCACTGGGCCAGGCCAAGAGCTACTTGCCTGCTGAGCTGGTGAGCGAGATCAGTGCGGCCCTGGAGCTGTTCGATATCCAGCTTGCCACCTGCAAGCTGGAGGATTATCTGGAGAATCGGGAGGCACCTGGATCATGAACCGACCGCGTGTGCTGATCATCGACGACGAGCCGAGCAACCTCGGGCTGCTGCGACAAATCCTCAAGGAGGAGTACAGCCTCTTCTTCGCCAAGGGAGGCGAGGAGGGGCTGGCCGCCGTGGCGCGCCACGAGCCTGCCCTGATCCTGCTTGACGTGCGCATGCCTGACATGGATGGCTACGAGGTGTGCCGCCGGCTCAAGGCCGATCCGGCCCACGCCGGGATCCCGGTGCTGTTTATCACGGCGAGCGACAACGCAGACAGCGAGAGCCAGGGGTTCGAGGCGGGCGGGGTGGATTATATCTACAAGCCGGTCTGCCCGAGCACGGTGCGCGCCCGGGTGCGCAACCACCTCTCTCTGGTGCGCCTCGATCAGCTCGAGCACAGCTACCGCACCGCCATCGTGATGCTGAGCGAAGCGGGTCACTACAACGACACCGACACCGGGGTACATATCTGGCGCATGGCCGCCTACGCCCGCGCGCTGGCCAGTGCGGCGGGCTGGAGTCCGGAGCAGTCGGAGCTGCTGGAGCTGGCGGCCCCCATGCACGACATGGGCAAGATTGGGATCCCCGATCACATCCTCAAGAAGCCCGGTCCTCTCACCGAAGAGGAGTGGGTCATCATGCGCACCCACCCGCGCATCGGCTACGAGATCTTGAGCCGCTCAGACGCCCCCATCTTTCGGATGGCGGCGGAGATAGCCCTGCATCACCATGAGAAGTGGGATGGCTCGGGTTACCCCGCAGGGGAGACCGGCGAAGGGATCCCCGAGGCGTCGCGGATCGTGGCTATCGCCGATGTGTTTGATGCCCTGAGCGTGCGTCGCCCTTACAAGGAGCCCTGGCCGTTGGAGCAGGTGCTGGCCACGCTGCGTGACGGTGCTGGCCAGCATTTCGATCCCCGGCTGCTCGCACGTTTTCTCGAGATCATGCCGGAGATCTTGCGCCTCAAGAGCCAATGGGACACCCGCGAGGAGCGGGAGATCACCAGATAGGTTGCGTCAGGTAGGGATTGCTTGCCTTCTCGCGACCGAACGTCGAGCTGGGGCCGTGCCCCGGAATGAAGACGATGTCGTCCCCCAGCGGCAACAGGGTCTCGGTGATCGACTTGATCAGCGTCCCGTGATCCCCGCGCGGGAAGTCGGTCCGACCTATGCTGCCGGCAAACAGCACATCGCCCACCCAGGCAAGTTGCTCGGCCTGGCTGAGCAGCACCACATGGCCCGGGGTGTGACCCGGGCAGAAATAAACCTCCAGCTCGCACTTGCCAACCTGCACCTTGTCACCCTGTTCGAGCCAGCTATCCGGTGTAAAGGCCGGAGTATGGGAAAAGCCGAACATCTGGCTCTGCTGGGGCAGCATGTCGAGCCAGAAGGCATCTTCCCTGTGGGGGCCTGTGATGGTGACGCCGGTTCTGTCGCGCAGCTCGGCAGCGGCGCCCACGTGATCCAGATGACCGTGGGTCAGCAGGATGTGAGTGAGGGTCAGCCCCCGTTTGGCGATGGCGGCCAGCAGCTTGTCCGCCTCTCCGCCCGGATCGATGAGGGCGGCCTGATGGGTCTCGTCGCACCAGATGAGGGAGCAGTTCTGGGCAAACTGGGTGACCGGGATCACCTCGAATTTCAACATATGGGGTCCTCTTGTACGGTGAAGATCAGGCACGCTGCTGGGCAAAGAAGTCGAGGCAGGCCTGCTTGTCACCCTGGAAGATGACGCGCTCGCGCTTGTTGCCAAGCTGGTAGAGATACATGGGGTCGTAGTAGCGGGTCAACAGCAGGGTAATCCAGGCCAGGTGCAGCTCAGTGTGGCCACTGCGGCCTTGCTCTTCGAGGGCCACTTGCATCAACTGATCCAGCTCGCGATGGGCCTGATCACCGAGCCGGCGCTTGAGTCTGGCCAGGGCGTCGGTGAGGTAGGCGGCAAACAGCGGCCAGCCCTCTTCGGCGCCGAAACGCTCCTCATAACGCAGCCAGAGATCGTGTACATAGTCCTGGCGGATCTGCTCGGCGCGCTCCTCTTGCGGCACCTCGACCACCACCAGCGGGGCCTGGCTCATGGTGTCAAACAGCGAATTGGGCAGGCAGCAGCGGCCGATGAGGCGGCTTTCGTCTTCCACCACGAAACGCTGCTCCCCCTGCTGGCGGCGCTTGAGCAGCTCGATGGCCATGTTGTTTTCAAAGTTGATGTTGCTGGGCTGGCCGCCGGGCAGTTGGCCAAACGACGACCCCCTGTGATGGGCGTGTCCCTCCAGATCCAGCGCCTGGGCCACCTTGGCCAGCATGTGGGTCTTGCCGGAGCCAGTCATGCCGGTGAGCACGCTCCAGTGGCATTCGGCTGCCGCCCCGTCGAGCGTGTCGATGAGGAAGCGACGCAGATCCTTGTAGCCACCGGCCACCCGCGGGCGGGTGACTCCCGCCTCATGCAGCCACTGCTGCACCGTTTGCGAGCGCAGACCGCCGCGAAAGCAGTAGAGCACGGCATCCGGCTGCCGGCGCAGCTGGGCCAGCCAGCCTTCGAGGCGCTCGGCCCGCACCGCGCCACCGACCAGTTGATGGCCCAGTGCGATGGCGGCCGCCTGCCCCTGCTGCTTGAAGCAGGTACCGACCTGGGCCCGCTCATCATCTGTCATCAACGGCAGATTGGTCGAGCAGGGGAAGGCCCCCTCCTTGAACTCGATGGGGGCGCGCAGGTCGATGAGCGGAACGTCATCCAGAAAAATCCGGGCGTAATCCGTGGCCAGTGGCAGTGCACTCATTGGACAACCTCGATGAACTGGTTGCCGGTTTGGGCCTGCAGCTGGCCGATGGGGGAAAGGGTCAGCCCTGCCTGTGCGGCAATGGCTAGGAGCTCGGCTTCACTTTCTTTACCGACGGCTACCAGCAGGCCGCCGCTGGTCTGCGGATCGCACAGGATGTTGCGGGTGCGATCGTCCATGGCGTCCAGCTTGGCACCATAGGAGTCGAAGTTGCGCAGGGTACCGCCCGGTACGCAGCCCTCGCTCAGGTAGTAATCAACCTCGTCCAGCAGCGGCAGCGCCTTGAAGTCCAGGCGTGCACTGACGCCAGAGCCTTCGCACATCTCCAACAGATGGCCGGCCAGACCAAAGCCGGTCACGTCGGTCATGGCGTGCACGCCGGGCAGTTCGGCAAAGCGCTGGCCGATCTTGTTGAGGGTGCACATGGCGTTGGGGGCCAGCTGCTCGTGCTCGGACTTGAGTTTGCCCTTCTTCTGGGCGGTGGTGAGGATGCCGATGCCAAGCGGCTTGGTCAGATAGAGGGTGTCACCCACCTTGGCGGTGTCGTTCTGCTTGATGGCATTTAGCGGCACGATACCGGTCACCGCGAGGCCGAAGATGGGCTCGGGGGCATCGATGCTGTGGCCGCCGGCCAGAGAAATACCTGCTTCGTGGCACACCTGGCGGCCGCCGTCGATCACCTGCTGGGCCACTTCCGGCGCCAGGGTGTTGATGGGCCAGCCGAGGATGGCGATGGCGACGATGGGTTTGCCGCCCATGGCGTATATGTCGCTGATGGCGTTGGTGGCGGCGATGCGGCCGAAGGTGAAGGGATCATCGACGATGGGCATGAAGAAGTCGGTGGTGGAGACGATACCCTGACCGTTGCCGATATCGACCACGGCCGCGTCATCCTTGCTGCTGTTGCCGACCACCAGGGTCGGGTCGTCAAAGCCCGGGATCTGGCTCTTGAGAATGGTGTCGAGCACCTTGGGAGAGATTTTGCAGCCGCAGCCAGCGCCGTGGCTGTATTGGGTCAGACGAATGGAAGACATACTTTCCCCTTGTGTGTGCAAACGTGCGTGTACAAACAAAATAAGTGCAGCGGCTCTGTATAGCCGTCAAATGGGTGCGCATGCGCGCGAAATTCGGGTGGCACAGGCTGGCTGTGTGCGCAGCGATGCAAGGCTTGCCGTGCAAGACAGCCTGGCAGGACGGGGGAGGAGGGGCGACATCGCGCCGGCGCAGCCCCGCCAAGGGCCACAGGACGGGCCATTATGCCATAAATGGCCGCTCTGGTTCGAACTGGAATTCACACAAAGCGCAGGGAATTGGCGGCTTTAGAGGAAGGGGGCCGCTCTCGCCATGTCGCTGACAAGGCTCTCCCCAATGTAGCCCCGAAGGCAAGCCATGCTGCCATCGGGGCCATCTTTGGTGGGGAACTTAGCCGGCTTGCTCCATCACCGGCTGGCGAGTCTTGCCGAGCCGGCGCAGGCGCCGTTGCAGCGGCCGCTCCAGCAGGGTGTAGCTCAGCGCCGAGAGCCCGATCAGCACCGCCAGCATCAACAAGGTGGCCAACACACCCAGCAAGGGGTTGGTCTGGGCATACCACCACTCGGTGAGCCCCGGCGCCAGATAGTGGACAAGCTCGCAGCCGGTGAGCAGCACCAGGGCGTGCAGCAGGTAGATGGAGTAGGAGAGATCCCCCAGCCAGTTGGTGACGCGGTTATCCAGCAGGCGCAGCAGCGGGCTCTGGCGATCGCCCTGGCAGGCGGCAATCCAGATCAGCAACACGTAGGCGCTGATCAGCAGCAGGGTCAGCTGCGGCGTCATGGTGAACTGCATCAGCGCGAAGGGGAGCAGAAAGGCGAGCAGCAGCGGCAGATCCCGCTGCATCATGGGCCACTGGCGGGCAGCCTTCACCTTCGGCAGCAGCCAGAGGCCGAGCACGAATTCACTCACCCCGCGCCCGATGGCCAGCGCCCCGCTGGTGACATCCAGGGTACCCCGGCTGTGCACGATAAAGGCCAGCACCGTCAGGGCCAGCAGAGGGGCGAGGTTGCTCCAGCGGCTGCGGGTGACGGCGAGCGGAATTAGCAATGGGAACAGCAGATAGCTAATCCACTCCACGCTGAGCGACCAGGCGGCGAAGTTCCAGGTCAACCCGTGATCGGTCACCACCTGCAGCAGCAACAGGCTGCTTGGCAGCGCCTCGGCCGGGGTAAAGGGCGAGCCGAAAGGAGGCATCCCCTCCCACTCCCACATCTTGAACAGGGGGCCGGCGTAGAAGCCAATCCCATGGTGGGCCTTGTAGAGCTCCCAGCCAACCAGCAGCAGCAGGGTCACCAGGTAGAGGGGATAAACCCGGGTCAGTCGCAACCAGAGGAAGCGGCCATAACCGATGGTGCGAGGCGTGCGGGCAAAGGCATCCCCATAGACGTGGGCCAGCACCAGCCCGCTCAAAATAAAGAAGAGATCGACCCAGAGGTAGCCGTTCTCGATGAGTTGGGTGTGGCCGGCGATCGACTCCATCCACTGGGGAAAGAGCAGCAAGCGGGCGTGAAACAGCACCACCATCAGGGCAGCGATGCCCCGCAGCGGTGTCAACAGTGGCAATGATTGATTCATGACGGGATCCTTGATGATGTTCAGCTTGGCCTGACATCGATTTTTGTTGTGGTGCCGCTCATCAATGAGTCGGCGGCCCCGGCTTGGCGGCCGCAGGCGGGATCACCCTACCTAAAAGAGAGCCATACGGGTGTGATTGTCGTCATGAATGCGCACTTATCATCCAAAAACCAGCAAGGGATGAGCGCGGCATCGGAAGTGGAGAAGGGATCTAGACTAGGTGAGTCATCCATCCGCGTGCCAGGAGCATCCCGATGAAACTCTATGCCCATCCTTTCTCGTCCTACAGCCAGAAGGTGCTGATCGCCCTCTACGAGAATGCCACCCCGTTCGAGTACCGGAATCTCGAAGAGCCGGCGGCCAACGCAGAACTTGCCGCCCTCTGGCCGCTCAAGCGCTTCCCGGTGCTGCTGGATGACGGTCGCTGCATCCTCGAGAGCAGCACCATAGTCGCCCATCTGCAGGCGCACCACCCGGGCCCCGTCTGCCTGATCCCGCCTGGCGATGCGGGCTTGGAAGTGCATATGCTGGATCGCGTGTTCGACAACTATGTGATGACGCCGATGCAAAAAGTGGTGCTGGATATGCTGCGCCCGGCCGCTGAGCGTGACCGCTATGGCGTAGTGGAGGCCCGCGAGCTGCTCGATCAGATCTACCCCTGGCTCGATCAGCGGCTGGAAGGGCGCCACTGGATTGCCGGTGCAGACTTCACGCTGGCCGATTGCGCCGCCGCGCCCTCGCTCTTCTACGCCGACTGGGCCCACGAGATCCCCGCTAGCCATGGCTGCCTGCGTGCCTATCGCGCCCGTCTACTCAGCCATCCCTCCATCGTGCGGGTGGTGGAGGAGGCCAGACCATTTCGGCACTACTTCCCGCTGGGCGCGCCAGCGCGTGACTGAATGGAATGATGCATTCCTGCCGACCTGGTGCTTTGACGAGCCGGGAGAGGCATGGTGTGACAACCACAGGGGAAAACAACAATATTCACTCAGGTGAGTGAATATGCGTTTATTGCCGATATTTCCCCGAGATATTTTTAATGTTGATGCGTAACATTTCATGTTTTTGCATAAAACAAATGCCGGGCAGTCCCTGCTGGCGGGCTGTGTATGCCATGCCAAGGGTGAAAGAGGCATGAGAAGCGGGCTAACGATGGGGCAATTCCAGATTGAGGATGGCTGTAGTCAGTTGAAGAGGAGAGACAGGGGCACCCATCGCTGCTGGTGGCAACGTCGAGGGGAGGTTATCTCTTTGGCGGCCGCAAGAGCTGCATAAAAAAGCCCGCTTTGATCGCGGGCTTCTGGATGGCTTGCCTGACCCCGGCCCGGCTCTGGAGCCGGGGACAAGGGGGGCAGCGCTGGTCTGCTCAGCTTAGCGGGCGCGCACCACCAGCCCTTTGAGGTAGAAGCCTTCCGGATAGGCGGTACCTATGGGGTGATCGGAGGCCTGGGACAAGAGCTCCAGGATCTGGGCGTCGCGGCCGGCATCGAGCGCTG
Source organism: Aeromonas sp. FDAARGOS 1403 (assembly GCF_019047325.1). NCBI lineage: Bacteria > Pseudomonadati > Pseudomonadota > Gammaproteobacteria > Aeromonadales > Aeromonadaceae > Aeromonas > Aeromonas sp. FDAARGOS 1403. The sequence continues at coordinate 3,305,735 of NZ_CP077249.1, forward strand.
CATCGGCGACGATCTTCTGGAACAGGCTCTGTTCCATCAGGCCGGAGCAGGAGTAGGTCAGCAGCACGCCACCCGGCGCCAGCAGCTGGAACGCCAGCATGTTGATGTCCTTGTAGCCGCGGCAGGCGCCCAGCAGCTGGGCCTTGCTCTCGGCAAACTTGGGTGGATCCAGCACGATGACGTCAAACTTCTCGCCCTTCTCGCGGTATTCACGCAGCAGCTTGAACACGTCGTGACGGACAAACTGGGTGTTGCTGGTATCCAGCCCGTTCAGCTCGGCGTTCTGGCGGGCGATGTCCAGCGCATTCTGGGAGAGATCCACGTTGACCACCTCCTTGGCGCCGCCCTTGAGGGCATAAACGCCAAAACCACCGGTGTAGCAGAAGCAGTTGAGCACCCGCTTGCCTTCGGTGTACTTGGCGGCGGCCTGACGGTTGTCACGCTGATCCAGATAGAAGCCGGTCTTGTGACCGTTGCGGATGTCCACCAGGATCTTGACGCCGCCATTCTCCTCGATCACTACCGGCTCGTTCGGGGTCTCGCCATAGATGACGCCGGTGCGCTCTTTCAGCCCTTCCTTCTTGCGCACCGCCACGTCGGAGCGCTCATAGATGCTGCACTCGGGGTAGAGAGTGCGCAGCGCCTGGGTGATCAGCTCACGCTGGAACTCGGCGCCGGCGGAGAGGATCTGGCACACCAGAAAATCGGCGTAGCGGTCGATGGTCAAGCCTGGCAGACCGTCGGATTCGGCAGCGCACAGGCGATAGCCGGTGAGGCCCTGACGCTTGATGAGCCCGTCACGGGACTCCTGGGCGTATTTCAGGCGACGGATGAAGAAGTCGAGATCGATGGTCTCATCCTTGTCGAAGGTCCAGACCCGGGCGCGGATCTGGGAGCTGCCGGACCAGGCGCCACGGGCGAGCCATTTGCCGTCATGGGTGAGGATCTCGACGGTATCGCCGTCAATGGGGTTGCCCTGAACCCGCTCGATCCCCTTGGAGAAGATCCAGGGGTGGCGACGCAGCAGGGATTTTTCGCGGCCTTTGACGAGATAGATGGAAGCGCTCATGGGAGTTGCCAGATGGTCAAAAGAAAAGGGGCCACATTCTAAGGGCAAGAGGGCTGCTAAGCCAGTCTTTGCTGGCATACGACGCATGACTGCTCTCTGCCCTTGAGCAGCGATCAGGTACCGGCTTCACGTAATTTCATGAAACTCGGCGTTGGCGTATCTGGCTGCTCAGCTTATCAGTATTGGCCTTAAATGCTTTTTTTTTGCTCAAGCCCACTCCTTTAGTGCGCAAAATATATCCATATTGGTATTTTTATCTTTATTCTGTGCAATTTCCTATAAAGAGCCATTTGGTGATGTCGATAGTGTGGAGGCCATTTTGAATCTTTCCTTGTATCGAGCTGTTCATGTCACTCTCTATTGCGACCAATGTTTCCTCCCTCAATGCGTCTCGTCATCTTGGTCAGTCATCAAACACGCTGGATTCGGTCTATCGACGACTCTCATCCGGATTGCGTATCAACAGTGCTGCCGATGATGCTGCCGGCTTGCAGATTGGCAATCGTCTCACCAGTGAAGTAAACGGGACCAACACGGCGATCCGCAATGCCAATGATGGGATATCAGTTATCAATGTGGCTGATGGGGCACTCGATGAGTCGATGAACCTGATGCAGCGGATGCGTACTCTCGCGTTGCAGTCAGGGAGTGGTGCCAATACGACAGAGGATCGCATAGCCCTGAATGCTGAATTCAAGCAACTGCAGTTGGAAATGGACCGGATCGCCACAGGTACCCAGTTTGCCGGACAGGAACTGCTGGCGGGGAGTTATAAGGGGATCTTCTCGGTTGGAGCTTATGCAGGTCAGAATACCGTCATCACCGATCTCAATGCACAAACCAAAAATCTGGGGGAGATGGAGTGGCAAGCGCGCAGTCCGGCAGGCAGCAAGCCGGGGGCTTATGACATTTCTGATCTCAAACTTTCAGCTCAGCCCGTGACTCTCAACGGCGTGACCTTTGACAAGGATTATGCAACCCTGGAAGCGCTCGTGGCTGATATCAATGGCACAACCTTTCCCAATAATCAGGGGCCGGTAACAGCACGGCAACTGCCATTTTCCGTGGCCTCTTCCGTCGATTTGTCCGCCTTGCCATCCTATATCGATGTGGCGGGCCACTCTGTGGACTTGACCAGCGGGATTGATATGACTGGATGGGATCCGGTCAATCCGACCGCAAAAAATAGCGCCATCATGGCAACTGTGGTTCAACGCATCAACAGTACTGCGCAATCTGCAGGTTTAGGTTTTTATGTGAGTGCGTCCAACAGTAACAATCCTGCCAGCAATGCATTGACCGTTTATAGCTCACAGGGGAACAGTCTTGCGCTGGCCAATGGCACAACGCCCCCTCCGCAACCCGCACCACCGGCGCCGCCAGTGAGCAGCAATTCTTCTTTGAGCGCTCTTTTGCCAGATGTGTCCCCCACGACTTATATCGGCCAGATGGAATTGCACTCATCTGGTGACAAGTACTCCAACATCGACATGCAAGGGGCGAGCTTGCATGCACTGGGTTTCTATCAAGCAGACAAGAAGAAATATACCATTGATAATATTGATGTTCTTAATGATGACAATGCAAGCAGAGCGATCAAGACGCTGGATGTGGGCATGAAACAGCTAGGGGTTCAGCGTTCGCGGCTCGGGGCCCAGGCCAATGCACTGGACGCCAGGGTACGAAATCTGGCCAACGCCAATGAGAGCCTCAGTGCTGCCCGTTCACGGATCCGGGATGCCGACATAGCGAGTGAGTCGGCCCGCCTGGTGCGTACCCAGATATTGCAGCAGGCGAGCTCATCCATCTTAGGTCAGGCCAACAGCCGACCCAATATGGCTCTCAGCCTGCTGCAGTCATGATGATGGGGGAAGCGGGCAGCACCGCGATCAAATGAGTGGAGCGTCATTGAGCACAAATAGTTCGGTGACGCTATTTCAAACCCGTGTTAATGCTGAAACGACAGAGGCCATCCCTGGGATGGCCTCTGTCGTTATTGCGCGGAAAGTTAGATCTTCAGGCCTTTCAGGGCCTGGGTCAGCTCGGTGGCGGTGGCCTTGAGGCCGGCAGTGCCGGCCACCGAGGCGCTGGCGGACGCTTCCACCTGGCCCGCTTCATGGCGCACCTGATCCAGATTGCGGGTGATCTCTTCGGCCACCGAGCTCTGCTGTTCGCTCGAAGTGGCGATCTGGGTGCTCATCTCCAGCACAGCATCGCTGTGGTTGCTGAGCTTGTCGATGTCTAGCCCCACCTCGCTGATGAGCTGCTGACTGCTGGCCGCCCGCTCCACCGTCTTCTCCATGATGTCGTTCAGTGCCCCGGTGCCGGCCTGCAGCTCTTCAATCATCTGCTGGATCTCTACCGTGGCCTGCTGGGTACGGCTGGCCAGGGTGCGAACCTCGTCGGCCACCACCGCAAAACCACGGCCCTGCTCGCCGGCGCGGGCCGCTTCTATGGCAGCGTTGAGGGCCAGCAGGTTGGTCTGCTGGGAGATGGCGTTGATGACGTTGACCACTTCGTTGATGCGATTGGCATTGTGGGTCAGCCGCTCCACCGCGCCGGAGGCGTTGCCGATCTCGTCGGCCAGGGTGCGGATGGCGGTGATAGTGCGCGATACTCGGGAGGCGCCATTGGCTGCCTCTTCGCTCGACTGGCGGGTCTGCTGCAGGGTGTCGTTGGCGTTGCGGGCCACCTCGCGAATGGCGGCGGACATCTGCTCCATGGCGGCGGCAAGGGAGTCCATGTGCTGGCGCTGGGAGCGGGCCATGGTTTCGCCTTCGCTGGCATGATCGCGAAACTCGTCGGCTGCCATGGTCAGCGCCTCGGCGGACTCTTCCACCAGCTGTACTATCTTGTGCTGGCGGTCGGTGAAGCGGTCGATGCTGCCGGCCAGAATGGAGAACTCGTCGCGCACCGGGAAGAAGTTGAGGCGGAAGGTGAGATCGCCATCCGCCACTGTCTGCAGCGCCTTGTTGGTGGAGTAGAGCGCCCCCGACACGAAGGTCATCAGGTAGTGGGTCACCAGGGCCAGCAGGGCGGCCAGCACGGCGATGATGGTGAGGGTGGTTCCTTGGCCATCCCACAGGGAGTAGCGGGAGGCATCCAGGGTACCGGTGACGACCCCGGCCTGGCCGGCGCTGGCGCCGTATCGATAGATGTCGCCCTGCTGGGTTAACCCTGTGCTGCCGGTCGGGCTCAGCGTGAGCTCGGCGGGCAGGGTCAGATCGGCGTGCTGGCTGGCCAGCTGGGCGCTCAGTTCGACCCGCTGCTTGAGCTGATCCAGGCGCAGCTGCATCTCCTGCTGATGGCCGCCTGCCAGCAGGTACCAGCTGATAAAGGCGATGAACAACAGTGGGCACCAGAAGGTGATGAGAAATTTTTCGCTGATCGTGAGGTGAATGAGATAACGGTCAACCCACCGAAACTTTACTTCTTTCATAATGGTATTGCGTCCTGCAAGGGGATGAGAGTGTCGCGCTCATTATCGCCTTGGAGGGAAATTTCTTAAGGGGAAGGTGTGAGAAATGGGAGAGCAATCGTTTGTCGTGCGAGTGTGGGGCCTGGTGCAGGGGGTGGGGTTTCGTTACTTCACCCGGGAGCGGGCGCTGCAACTGGGGCTGCGGGGCCATGCCTACAACCTGGAAGATGGCTCGGTGGAGATCCTCATCTGCGGGCCGGAGCAGAGCGTGCAAATGATGCTGGGCTGGCTGGAGCGTGGCCCGCGCACCGCCGAGGTGACCCGGATGGAGTATGAAGTTGCGCCACCGCCCAAGGGGAGCGGCTTTCATACCAATTGAGCGCCTTGCCACGCCAATGATGCCAAACAGCCATAAAAAACGGGAGCCTTGCGGGCTCCCGTTTGCATTGACGGTTTCTTGTCCGCAGGTCAGCCGGCCTGAGCGGCATCGGCGATGGCCTGGGTCTTGGCCAGCACCGCCTGCAGGGCGGGGCGTTTGGCCAGACGATCCCGATAGGCCGCCAGCTTGGGCGGAATGGTCTGCTCGAAACGGGTGGCCCACATCAGGGTATGGGCCAGCAGCAGATCGGCGATGGTTACCTGCTCACCCAGCAGGTAACCCTGCTCGGGCACCCAGGATTCGGCGATGGCCGCCGCCTTGTCGAACTCCCACTTGGCGGTGGGGAAGATGGCCGGCAGGCGCTGGGCCTCGGGCAGGGCGAAGCGGTGCTTGCCGATGGTCCACAGCGGCTGTTCCAGCTCGCAGGTGATGAAACTGACCCACTGGGCGTGCAGTGCCGAGGCCTGGGTCCCTCTGGCCGGCAGCCAGTTCGGGCCATACACCTCGGCCAGGTACTGCATGATGGCGGCGGACTCGGTCAACACGAACTCCCCGTCCTTGAGCACCGGCATCTTGCCGCTTGGATTGAGGGTCAAAAACCAGTCGCTGCGATTCTCGCCCTTGGCGAAGTCGAGAAACTGGAACTGCCATGCCACGTCCAGCTCTTCCAGTAACCAGGATACGCGCAGGGCCCGGCTGACGGGGGTGCCATATAAGGTGATCATGCTTGCTCCTTGCCTGATGAATGGGCCATGGGCCCGAAGTGAATCGCCAGTCTAGGCAAATTGCTTGGGAGCAACAAGCACCCAAGGTGGGAGACAAAGCGCAAAACGGCGCAAGCGGTGGGAGAAGAGGAGGAGGAAAGAGGGAAAATAAAAGGGAGGCCCCAGGCCTCCCTCATTGTTAACGGCTACGGTAGCGTTTACTTGACGCGCATGCCAGGCTGGGCCCCTTCCTGCGGCTCCAGGATCCAGAGATCCTTGCCACCCGGGCCGGCGGCCAGCACCATGCCTTCGGACATGCCAAAGCGCATCTTGCGCGGGGCTAGGTTGGCCACCATCACGGTCAGCTTGCCTTCCAGATCTTCCGGGTTGTAGGCGGACTTGATGCCGGCAAACACCTGACGGGTCTCGCCGCCGATGTCCAGTTGCAGCTTGAGCAGCTTGTCCGCTTCCGGCACCGCTTCGGCCTTCGTGATCAGCGCCACGCGCAGGTCAATCTTGGCAAAATCGTCGTAGGCGATGGTTTCGCTGATGGGGTCATCAACCAGCGGACCGGTGGCTTTCGGTGCCTGCTCTTTGGCCAGATCCTCTTTGGAAGCCTCGATCATGGCTTCAATCTTGGCCGGCTCGATGCGGGAGAAGAGCGCCTTGAACGGGGCGACAGTGTGGTCGACCAGCGGGGCGGCGATACCATCCCAGCTGAGGGTCTCGGCCAGGAAGGCCTCGGCGCGCTCGGCCAGCAGCGGCATGACGGGCTTGAGGTAGGCCATCAGCACACGGAACAGGTTGATGCCGACGGAGCAGACCGCTTGCAGCTCGGCATCCGCCCCTTCCTGCTTGGCGATGACCCAGGGGGCCTTGTCGTCCACGTAGCGGTTGGCTTTGTCGGCCAGCGCCATGATCTCGCGGATGGCGCGGCTGAACTCGCGGCTCTCGTAGGCCTCGGCGATGGCGGTGCGGGCGTTGGCGAACTCGGCGTAGAGCTCGGGCTCGGCGCAGGTGGCGGCCAGCTTGCCGTCGAAGCGCTTGGCGATGAAGCCGGCGTTGCGCGACGCCAGGTTGACCAGCTTGTTGACCACATCGGCGTTGACGCGCTGCACGAAGTCTTCGAGGTTCAAGTCCAGATCGTCGATGCGGCTGTTGAGCTTGGCGGCGTAGTAGTAACGCAGGCACTCCGGATCCAGGTGGTTCAGATAGGTGGAGGCCTTGATGAAGGTGCCCTTGGACTTGGACATCTTGGCGCCGTTGACGGTCACGTAGCCGTGCACGTTGACCTTGGTCGGCTTGCGGAAGCCCGCGCCTTCCAGCATGGATGGCCAGAACAGGCAGTGGAAGTAGGCGATGTCCTTGCCGATGAAGTGGTAGAGCTCGGCCTCGGAGTCCGCTTTCCAGTAGCTGTCGAAATCGATGTCACCGCGCTTGTTGCACAGGTTCTTGAAGGAGGCCATGTAACCGATGGGGGCATCCAGCCAGACGTAGAAGTACTTGCCCGGGGCGCCCGGAATTTCGAACCCGAAGTAGGGGGCGTCACGGGTGATGTCCCACTGCTGCAGGCCGCTTTCGAACCACTCCTGCATCTTGTTGGCCATCTCTTCCTGAATGGCGCCGGAGCCGCGCACCCAGTCGGCCAGCCAGGTCTCAAACTGTGGCAGGTCAAAGAAGAAGTGCTCGGAGTCCTTCATCACCGGAGTGGCACCGGAGACGGCAGATTTCGGATCGATGAGCTCGGTCGGGCTGTAGGTGGCGCCGCAGCTGTCGCAGTTGTCGCCATACTGCTCCGGGGACTTGCACTTGGGGCAGGTGCCCTTGACGAAACGATCCGGCAGGAACATGGATTTTTCCGGATCGAACAGCTGGGAGATGGTGCGGCTCTTGATCTTGCCGCCGGCCTGCAGACGGCCGTAGATAAGCCCGGCCAGCTCACGGTTCTCGTCGCTGTGGGTGGAGTGATAGTTGTCAAAACTGATGTTGAACCCGGCGAAGTCGGCCTGGTGCTCCTGGGAGACGGCCGCGATCATCTCTTCCGGGGTGATCCCCAGCTGTTGGGCCTTGAGCATGATCGGGGTGCCGTGAGCATCGTCGGCACAGACAAAGTGCACCTGGTGACCGCGCATTCGCTGATAACGAACCCAGATATCGGCCTGGATGTGTTCCAGCATGTGGCCAAGATGGATGGAGCCATTGGCATAGGGAAGGGCGCAGGTTACCAGCATTGTACGAGGATCAGTTGCCATATAGTCGTTCTTGATGTGCTTGTTGGGATGATAGAGTGCCGTGCATGTTACCCGAATTGGGGGTAGCCTGCCTAGGGTTGTGGCTCGTCCTACCCGCCGGCGCACGCTGGTCGGCAAGCAGGCAAGCCACTGATTTGTGTGCGGTAACCGTTCACCTCAAGATAATGACAAGATAATGAGGAGTTAATGGTGATTGATTCAGTAAAACAGATCCTGGCCGAATTTAAGCCGACAGGGTGGGGCAAGGATCTGGTGGCTGCCGGCTTCGTGCGCAGCATCGACAAACAAGGTTCGGCGCTCACCATCAAGCTGGTGCTGCCCTTCGCTGGCCACTCCCTGTTCGAGCAGATCCAGCAGGACTTCGATGCCCGGCTGCGCAGCGTCACCGGCGCGACCCGTATCGACTGGGTCGGCGAGATCGAGGTGGCCAGCATGCCGCGGGCGCAGGGGCTGGCGGCGGTGCAGGGCATTCGCAACATCATTGTGGTTGCCTCCGGCAAGGGCGGGGTGGGCAAGTCCACCACCGCCGTCAACCTGGCGCTGGCACTGCAAAAGGAGGGGGCGCGGGTCGCCATTCTGGATGCGGACATCTACGGTCCCTCCATTCCGACCATGACCGGAACCCTCAAGGAGCGTCCCGTCAGCCATGACGGCAAGCTGATGGAGCCGGTGATGGCCTGTGGCCTCAAGAGCAACAGCATCGGCTATCTGGTCTCCGAGCAGGATGCCACCATCTGGCGCGGCCCCATGGCGAGCAAGGCGCTGGGCCAGATCCTCCACGAGACCCGCTGGGGCGAGGTGGACTACCTGGTGGTGGACATGCCGCCGGGCACCGGTGACATCCAGCTCACCCTGGCCCAGCAGGTACCGACCACGGCAGCGGTGATCGTCACCACCCCTCAGGATGTGGCGCTGGCGGATGCGCGCAAGGGGGTAGCCATGTTCAACAAGGTCAATGTGCCCGTGCTCGGCATCGTCGAGAACATGAGTTATCACGTCTGCAGCGCCTGTGGTCATCATGAGGCGCTGTTCGGTACCGGCGGCGGCCAGAAGATGGCCGAGCAGTATCAGGTGGCGCTGCTGGGTCAGTTGCCACTGCACATCGACATCCGCAAACACATGGACGATGGTTGCCCGACCGTGTTCGGCGCACCGAAAGGGGAGCTGGCAGAGGCCTATCTGAAACTGGCCCGTCGGGTGGGGGCTGAGCTCTATTTCAGCGGAAAACCGATTGCGACCCCGCTCTATGCCATGGCGCTGGATGAATAATCGGCGGTCGGCCGTTTGGGGTGGATTTGAGGGTGGGCAGGGCTCACCCTTTTTTATATAATGGATCGGTTTAAACAATCCCCACTGCTCTTCTCTTTAGGTATTTTTCAATGTCTGATACTCAACATTCGTGTGTGATCATCGGTATTGCTGGTGCATCCGCGTCCGGCAAAAGTCTTATAGCCCAAACCATCTATGAAGAGCTGGTGGCCGAGCTGGGAGCCGGTCAGATTGGCGTGATCACCGAGGATTGCTACTATCGCGATCAGACCCACCTGACCATGGAAGAGCGGGTCAAGACCAACTATGACCACCCCAACGCTCTGGATCACGACCTGCTGGTACAGCACCTGAGCCAGCTGGTGCAGGGGGATGCCGTCAATATTCCCCAGTACTCCTACACCGAACACACCCGCATGAGCGATGTGACCCCGTTTGCCCCGCGCCGGGTGATCATTCTGGAAGGGATCCTGCTGCTGACCGACAGCCGCTTGCGCGATCTGATGGATGCCTCCATCTTCATGGATACCCCGCTCGACATCTGCCTGCTGCGCCGCCTGGTGCGCGACGTGCAGGAGCGCGGCCGGACCATGGATTCCGTGCTCAAGCAGTACCAGAAAACGGTGCGTCCCATGTTCCTGCAGTTTATCGAGCCTTCCAAGCAGTACGCGGACGTGATTGTGCCCCGTGGCGGCAAGAACCGCATCGCCATTGACATGCTCAAGGCGCGGATCCGCCATATGTTGATTGGTTGAGAGATATCAAGCCGGGTGATGCCCGGCTTTTTTAAATGAACAATTTGTCAGGAGAGTCGCCCAATGCGTCTTTGTGATACCGATATCGAACGTCATCTGGATGAAGGCAAGATCGTCATTGAGCCAAGACCCGGTATTGAACGGATCAGTGGCGTCAGCGTCGACGTGCTGCTGGGCAACGAGTTTCGGGTGTTTCGCGATCACACCGCCCCCTACATCGACTTGAGCGGGCCGAGCAGCGAGATGGCCGATGCCATCGATCGGGTGATGAGCGACGAAATTCACATTCCCGATGGGGAAGCCTTCTATCTGCACCCGGGTCAGCTGGCGCTGGCGGTCACTTATGAATCGGTCACCCTGCCGGCGGATATCGTCGGCTGGCTCGATGGCCGCTCCTCCCTGGCTCGCCTGGGCCTCATGGTACATGTGACCGCACACCGCATCGATCCGGGCTGGTCCGGTCGCATCGTGCTGGAGTTCTACAACGGCGGCAAGCTGCCGCTGGCGCTGCGCCCCAAGATGAAGATCGGTGCGCTGAACTTCGAGATGCTCTCCGGTGTGGCGGCGCGCCCCTACAACAAGCGGGAAAACGCCAAGTACAAAAGCCAGCAGGGCGCCGTGGCCAGCCGCATCAACCAGGACTGATCTGGCCTGCGTGATCCTTGGCCGTCGACAAGAGACAATATGCTGAAGAAGGGCGCCCGCAACGGCGCCCTTATCCATGGTGGTGGCAACCTGCGTCGGCAGGGAAGTTGTCGGTTCCTTGTGCAATTTTCCCTTTTGGGTCGGTCCAAGATTGACGCAGCAGGCACCTGTGGAGGGAAATTGAAGGGGCCAGAGATGATGAATTGTTCCCGTTTGGGGACTGTTTTTGTCAGGCAAGGTCTGTTTAATTAATCCAAGACAAGCCGCATGGTGACTGGCGCTAAGCTATTTTTTGGCTGAATGCTCTTTTTTTTTCTTACTGAAATATTTCAACAACGGGTATGGCGTTATCAGCCTTCTGGCATAATCCGCCGCAACTCATAAACAGGTTCGTTTTTTATGTTTGAAATGTTTAGTGGTTTGGGTTTGTGGTGGTCAATCGGTTTGGTATTGGCCGTTTTTTTTGTGTTGGCCTATGAATTCATCAATGGCTTTCACGATACCGCCAACGCGGTAGCAACGGTCATCTATACCAAGGCGATGCCGGCACATACTGCTGTGGTGGCATCCGGTCTGTTCAACTTTGCAGGGGTCATGATGGGCGGCTTGGGGGTGGCTTATGCCATTGTTCACCTGCTGCCCATCGATCTGCTGCTCGGAATGGACTCTACCCAGGGTCTGATCATGGTGTTCTCCCTGCTGTTTTCCGCCATCGTGTGGAACCTGGGCACCTGGTTCTTCGGGATCCCCGCATCCAGCTCGCACACGTTGATCGGCTCCATCCTGGGGGTAGGCGGCGCCTATGCCTGGATCAACCATCAACCGCTGCAGGAAGGCATCAATGTCGGCAAAGCCATCGATATCATGCTCTCCCTCATTATCTCGCCCACCGTCGGTTTCATCATTGCGGCCATACTGCTGTTTGCCATGAAACGTGTCTGGCAGGGCAGCAAGATCCACAAAACACCGGAAGAGCGCCTGCTGGTGGATGGCAAGAAGCATCCGCCGTTCTGGGCTCGCCTCACGCTGGTAGCTTCTGCCATGGGGGTCAGCTTCGTGCACGGCTCCAACGATGGCCAGAAGGGTATCGGTCTGGTGATGCTGGTGCTGATCTGCATGGCGCCGGCCTACTTCGCGCTGGACATGAACAGCCGCTCCTACGATCTGGATCGCACCCAGGATGCCAACCAGCGCATCATGGAGATCTATCAGCGCAACCATGAGCTGGTTTCCAAGGTGGTGGACTTCAAGGTGCCTGCCCAGGCCCAGGAAGAGCTGATGACCCACTGCGTCGCCTCCGGAGCACTGCAGGCCATGGCCACCCTGGACAATCGTCTTGCCCAGGTGCGTACCTATGAAGAGATGGACCTGACCGATCGCCGTGAAGTACGTCGCCTGCTGCTGTGCATCGACGATACCGCCCGCAAGGTTTCCAAGCTGCCGCTGCCGGCCAAGGAGCTGACCGATCTCGCCAAATGGCGGAAGGATCTGACCGCGACCGCCGAATACGCGCCGACCTGGGTTATCGTCTCCATCGCCCTGGCGCTTGGCTGCGGTACCATGGTGGGCTGGCGTCGTATCGTCTACACGGTAGGCGAGAAGATCGGCTCCTCCGGCATGACCTATAGCCAGGGGATCGCAGCCCAGATCACGGCAGCTGCCTCCATCGGTATTGCCAGTCTGACCGGCATGCCGGTGTCCACCACCCATATTCTCTCCTCTGCGGTAGCGGGGACCATGGTGGCCAACAAGTCGGGCCTGCAGAGCCAGACCATCAAGACCATTCTGATGGCCTGGGTGCTGACCCTGCCGCTCACCATGCTGCTCTCCGGTGGTCTGTTCCTGATCAGCAACCATCTGTTCAGCTGAACCAGTTCCATCTGATTGTCAAAAGGGCCCCAAGGGCCCTTTTTTCATACCTTCAAAACTAAACGCTCTGCCATATCTTGGTAAGGTCGAGGACTCCAGTACCCCCATGATATGCCATCAAACTAAATATTTGAAAACAATGTAAAAGACTCGTCTCTGATCTCGCCCATATCACGACCTTCAAAAAAACCAGTATACAAAGCGGGAGGATGTCACATCGACAACACCGTGGCCCGTTAGACCAATCACTCAAGTAGTGGGGAGGCCAATCGGCGCGAGCCGCAGAGTTCAGATGATGTAACGAGGCAAAGACAAAGAGTACAAATGTGCGTTGGTGAATATCCGATAGAAGAAATGGACAGTGTGCAACGGCATGAGCAATGTTCTGCTCCGCTATCACAGCTGCACTGCTTGGAAAGCCGCCTGGAGTGGGGGAGCAAGCCGTGTTAACCGCGGTTTCAACTGACCATGTCTGCTGTCGTAAAACGACCCGGGTTTCAGGTCATATGGATGCATCAGCGGTATGAAGCCTGGATAGTGGGGTAGTGGGGTAGTGGGGTAGTGGGGTAGGGAAGCATGACGGGATCGGTTTGCACAGAGTGGCATAAAGAAGATGAGCAGACTGTAATGGACTGGGTTGCAGGCGCTGCTCCTGGGTCAATACGAGCTACATAGAGAGATAAAAAAAGAGCCACACAGTGTGTGGCTCTTTTATCAGGCTAGCGGGTCAATCAGGGACGACCGGCCGGGCTGGTTGAAACGTTGACGGCGGCAGTACTGCCACCATGACGGCCGGAAGTGGCCACTTCGCTGCGCACCAAGGGTGCATACTCGACCGGCTCGCGTGCCGGCAGGGCAGGGGCGGCGGCCGGAGTTGCCATCGGGGCAGAGGCCTTGCGGGCACCAGCCAGCAGGCTGCCACCGCGCTTGACCTGCTTGGCAGCCGGGGCTGCGGTTGCGGGTTCAACCTTGGCAGTCTCTGCAGCGACAACAGGCTCAACGGTCGGTGCGGCAACAACGTCTGCAACTGCTGGGACGGTTTCTACGGTCGCTTCCACAACCGGCTTGCTCTCGACAACCGGAGTCTCAACAGCCTGTACGGGCTCAACGACAGCCTCTGCCACGGTTTCCACTGCAACAGGTGCAGCTTCAACAGCAGCAATGACCGGTTCGGCCACCACGGGGGCAGTTTCGACGACGGTTGCTACCGGTTCAGCGGCGACAACGGCTTCGGCCTGCTCGCGGGCTTCTTCGGCGACGGCCTCGGCAACCACGTGCTCGGTCAGGGCAGAGGAGGCCTGCAGGGCAGCAGCAACGGCTTCAGCGCTCGGGATGGTGATCACGGGCACAGCCGGTTCTTCCACTTTGACCTGGGCTGCATCGGCTTGCGCGGCGGCAGTCAGAGTCGGTGCAGCGATTTCGGCAGTCTGCTCTTCATCGTCACGTTGGCTGCGAGCTTCTTCGTTGATGCGCTTGCGACGTTGACCTTCGATACGCTGATTGCGCGGAGTACGGCGGGAACGACGCTGGCCTTCTGCCTGCTCATCCTGCTGTTCAGTCGCGTCAACGGCATCGACGGCGGCAACCGGCGCTACATCGGCAGCGTGGGCAACAGCGGCGTCATCGGCAGGCGCATCGACGCGGATCTGCTTGCGCAGTTGGCGGCGTTCGCGGCGCTCGGCCACTTTCTGCTCTTTTTCCTGACGCTGTTCCACGTTGGTGGCAACGGCTTCTACGCTGTCCAGTGTGTCAACCACTACCTCGGCACGCGGTTCACGCGGAGCGCGGGGCTCACGAGCCTGACGTGGGGCACGAGGTTCGCGCTCCTGACGCGGCTCACGAGCCTCGCGAGGTTCACGTTCCATGCGCTGTTCGCGCACGTCACCACGGGCTTCACGTTCCTGACGCGGCTCACGCTCTTTGCGCGGACGACGGTTGCGGCCTTCGCCGTTCTCGCGGCTGGCCACGCCTTCGCGCTTCTCGCCGGCATCGCCGTTGCGGCTGCTACGGTTGTCGTCACGACGACCACGTTGACCACGGCTGCGGGATTCATCGCGCTGATGACGGTGACCGTCCTCTTTGCGAGCCTCGCGGGTTGCCGGTTTCTCGGCAGGCGCGGTGACCTCGGCGCTGTCAGCATTGCCGCCGAACAGGTTGGAGAGGCTCTTGAACAGCTTGCCGAACAGGCCCGGCTCTTCAGCAACCGGGGTTGCAACAGGGGCGGGGGCCGCCGGCGCAGCCGGTTGCGGTGCCTGGACGAAGCCTTGCAGCAGGGGCTGCTCGCGCTCGATGGTCTGGGCCTGTTTGGGCTGGTAGACCGGCTTGGCAATTTCGGTTTTCAGCTCGTAGCTGGCCGCTTCCGGGATCTCGTTCTGACGGATGCGGGTCACTTCGTAGTGCGGGGTTTCCAGGTGCTGGTTCGGAATGATGTAGACACGCACATCATTGCGTTGTTCCAGGCTGGCGATGGAGCTGCGCTTCTCGTTGAGCAGATAGGCGGCGACATCGACCGGCACCTGAGCATGCACCTGCTCGGTGTTGTCCTTCATCGCCTCTTCTTCGATGAGACGCAGGATGGACAGGGCCAGTGACTCGTTGTCACGGATCACGCCCTGCCCCTGGCAACGGGGGCAGATATGGCTGCTGGACTCGTTGAGGGAGGGACGCAGACGCTGACGAGACATCTCCAGCAGACCGAAACGGGAGATCCGGCCAAGCTGGATGCGGGCACGGTCCTGATGCACGGCTTCACGCAGACGGTTTTCCACTTCGCGTTGATGGCGAACCGGCGTCATGTCGATGAAGTCGATGACAATCAGACCACCCAGGTCACGCAGACGCAATTGACGGGCAATCTCGTCGGCCGCTTCCAGGTTGGTCTGCAGCGCAGTCTCTTCGATATCGCCGCCCTTGGTGGCGCGGGAGGAGTTGATATCGATGGAGGTCAGCGCTTCGGTCGGATCGATCACGATGCTGCCGCCGGAGGGCAGGCGCACTTCACGCTGGAAGGCAGACTCGATCTGGCTCTCAATCTGGAAGTGGTTGAACAGGGCAACTTCACCCTTGTACAGCTTCACGCGGTTGAGGAAATCGGGACGTACCAGCTCGATGTGCGACTTGGCGCGTTCGAAAATGACCGGGTTGTCGATCAGGATCTCACCCACATCGCGGCGCAGGTAATCACGGATGGCACGTACGATGACGTTGCTTTCCTGATGGATCAGCACCGGCGCGGAGCGGCTCTGTGACGCCTTGTGGATGGAGTCCCAGTGGTTGAGCAGAACGTTCAGATCCCATTCCAGCTCTTCCGGGGACTTGCCCACACCGGCGGTACGCACGATGAGGCCCATGCCGTCCGGCACGGTCAGGCCGCTCAGGGCTTCTTTCAGTTCAGTCCGTTCATCGCCCTCGATGCGACGGGAGATACCGCCGGCACGGGGGTTGTTCGGCATCAGCACCAGGTAGCTGCCAGCCAGACTGATGAAGGTGGTGAGGGCTGCACCCTTGGTGCCACGCTCTTCCTTGTCGATCTGGACGATGACTTCCTGGCCTTCGCGGACCACTTCTTTGATGTTAGGACGACCCTGATAGGAGTAACCGGAGGGGAAGTAATTGCGGGCGATTTCCTTTAACGGCAGGAAACCGTGGCGCTCGGCGCCATAGTCGACAAAAGCAGCTTCGAGACTGGGTTCTACGCGGGTGATTTTGCCCTTGTAAATGTTCGCTTTCTTCTGCTCGTGTCCCGGACTTTCAATATCTAGATCGTAGAGCTGTTGTCCGTCAACCAGCGCTACGCGCAACTCTTCTTCCTGAGTCGCGTTGATTAGCATTCTTTTCATTGAGTTCTCGTTATTTTGTCATTTTGATTTCCTCCACAGGATCCTGCCGGCGCCGGCCTCGGGTCTTCAGCATACTGGGGCAACCTCCCGGTTGGGGTATGCATGAGGCGCAAACTAAGGGCACTCTGGTTCAGCCTTCTCGAGAAGGCATGAAAAGGATACCGGTGTGGAGACAAATAGGCGGTTCTGTTTGCGTTCTCCATGCGCTGTACCTCGCACCCGGGAACCGTCATGTTCTTGTATACACGGTGTTTCGGGATTGGGTGGCATAATTTTTGGCCACTTAGTACAAGGCTTGAACACAATGACAAAACCTTGTTTATTATCCCATTTAAATCACTTTTATAGCAAGGCGCCATTTTTCAACAAAGCATGCAGCCAAGGGCCGTCGGCAGTGTTAAAATCCGCGCCATGACACAGATACAACAACAAGTGCAGCTGCTCACCATCGAAGCTGAGCATGACGGGCAGCGCATCGACAATTTTCTCAAGACTCAGCTAAAGGGCGTCCCCAAGAGCCTGATCTATCGCATCCTTCGCAAGGGGGAAGTGCGCGTCAACAAAAAGCGCATCAAACCGGAGTACAAACTCTGCACCGGTGACGAGGTACGGGTTCCCCCCGTGCGGGTCGCCGAAAAGAACGAATTGCCCTCGGCCAATCTCGGCAGCATCCAGCGTCTGGAGAGCCAGATCCTGTTTGAAGACGACGCCATGATCGTGCTCAACAAGCCGTCCGGCATGGCCGTTCACGGCGGCAGCGGGCTGAGCTTCGGGGTCATCGAAGGGCTGCGCGCCCTGCGCCCGGAAGCCCGTTTTCTCGAACTGGTGCATCGTCTCGATCGCGACACCTCCGGTGTGTTGCTGGTCGCCAAGAAGCGCAGCGCTCTGCGCAGTCTGCACGAGCAGCTGCGGGTCAAGACCATGCGCAAACAGTACCTGGCACTGGTGCGTGGCCAGTGGCAACCCCACGTCAAGGTGGTCAATGCGCCGCTGCGCAAGAATGATCTGCAATCCGGCGAGCGGGTCGTGCGGGTCAGTGCCGATGGCAAGCCGTCTGAAACCCGGTTTCGCATTGCCCGTCAATTCGCCGAGGCGACCCTGGTCGAGTGCAGCCCGATCACCGGCCGTACCCACCAGATCCGGGTGCATACCCTGCATGCCGGCCACCCCATCGCGTGTGACGACAAATATGGGGAAGCGGCATTTGACGAGAAAATGCGCAGCCAAGGCCTGAAACGGCTCTTCTTGCATGCCTGGCGGCTGACCTTCACTCATCCGGCCGATGGTCGCGAGATGCAGGTCGAAGCGCCCCTGTCGCCCGAGCTCGAGACCTTCCTCAACGGATTGGCACGCTGATGACGCAGATCCGGCTCGCCATTTTCGACTGGGACGGTACCCTGATGGACTCGGTGGGCCGGATAGTGGCCTGCGTGGCTGCCGCGGCCCGTGACTGTGCCGAGCTGGTGCCCACCGCCACCGAGACTCATCAGATCATCGGCCTCAGTCTGGAGGTCGGCATCCCCCGGCTGTTTTCCCTGGAGCAGGGCGGTGAGCGAGCCAATGCTCTGATCGCCCGCTATCGCCACCACTATCTGCACGATGCCACTCCCAGCCCACTGTT
Organism: Aeromonas sp. FDAARGOS 1403; assembly: GCF_019047325.1. Classification (NCBI taxonomy): domain Bacteria; kingdom Pseudomonadati; phylum Pseudomonadota; class Gammaproteobacteria; order Aeromonadales; family Aeromonadaceae; genus Aeromonas; species Aeromonas sp. FDAARGOS 1403. The sequence continues at coordinate 3,323,555 of NZ_CP077249.1, forward strand.
TGCCGGGGCGAGGGAGCTGCTGCACGGCTGGCACGAGCAGGGCATTGCGCTGGCGGTGGCGACCGGCAAGTCACGGCGGGGGTTGGACAGGGTACTGGATGAAACCGGGTTGCGGCCACTCTTTGCCGCCACGCGCGGAGCGGATGAGGCCAACTCCAAGCCTGATCCCCTGATGTTGACCCAAATCCTGACCGAGCTGGCGCTGATCCCGTCACAGGCGGTGATGATAGGTGACTCCATCCACGACATGGCGATGGCCGAAGCGCTGGCCATGCCGCGCATCGGCGTAAGCTGGGGCGTGCACAACCGGGGGCGCCTGCAGGCCCACCATCCGCTGGCGGTGGTCGATACCATGGCGGAGCTGAGGGCGCTGCTGGGTTGATGACAAGCACCGGGATGCAATAAAAAACGGAAGCCAAGGCTTCCGTTTTTTATTGCCAACATTCTGCCTTCATCAGGGCAGAGAGAGGCCGTGGCGCTCCAGCAGTTCGATCAGTCCGATCAGCGGCAAGCCGATCAGTGCATTGGGATCGCGTCCCTCCAGAGCCTTGAACAGCACGATACCCATGCCTTCACACTTGAAGCTGCCGGCGCAGTCGAGGGGACGTTCGGCCTCCACATAGCGGCGGATAGCCCCCTCATCCAGCTGGCGAAAATGGACGGTGAAAGGCTCAACCAGCTGCTCGACCCGGCCGGAGGCCGCATCCAGTACGCACAGGCCGGTATAAAAGGTGACGCTGCGCCCCTGGGCCGCCATCAGCTGGGCTACTGCTTGTTCGACCGTTCCCGGTTTCCCCAGGATCCGGCCATCGCAGACGCACACCTGATCCGAGCCGATGATCAGCCCTTGATCACGTAGGCCGGCAATGGCGCTGGCCTTGGCATGGGCAAGGCGGGCCACCAGCGCCTGTGCCTCTTCACCTGGCAGCACAGATTCATCTACTTCGGGCGCGGCGCACTCAAAGGGGAGGCCCAGCTTTTCCAGCAAGGCTTTGCGGTAACGGGAGGTGGAGGCGAGGATCAGGGGGCGCGACATGGCAATCAGTTATCCAGGTTCAGAAACGGGCAGGCGCCGATGGTATCGCCATCGTGCGGTGCGGGCAAATATCGCCGCGCTCGCAAGCGGGTGATCCTGCTCGATGCGCTGGCCTTGCTCAGAATACAGTGCGCGTCGGCTACATCTGGCTGATGGAGTGACTTGGTTTGGCTCCCCGTTCACCGACTGTCTCTGTCCCGTCCGAAAACGGCTATAAGCATAAGAGCGGGGTAACGGAGCGATGAGATGAACAAGCTGGGGGCATGGTTGTTGTGGCTGCTCTGTCTGCCCGTCTGGGGACAAGGCTGGCACCTGCAGGCAGGGGAGGAGGGCATACTGCTCTGGACCCGCCCTCATCCACCCGGCGCCTTTCTGGCCTTGCGACTGGAGATGTATGTGGCAGCGCCCCCTGCGGCGTTGCTCGCGGTGCTGCGTGATACCGGTCGACATCAGGAGTGGCTGCCCCAAAGCCTGGAGGTGAGGGTGTTGGCCAAGCCCGCCCCCGATGAGGATATTGTCTATACCCGCCTCGCGGCCCCCTGGCCCGTACAGGACAGGGAGCTGATCACCCACTCCCGCCTGCAACGGCTGCCAGATTGCGGCCTGGTGCTGAGCGTCTGGGCGGCCCCCGATGCTTTGCCGCCTTATCCCGGCCGGGTGCGGATCCACACCAGTGAAGGACGCTGGGAAGCGCTGCCTCAGCTGAACGGCACGACGCTGGTGCGCCTCGAAACCTATACCAACCCGGGTGACACGCTGCCAGCCTGGCTCGTCAATCCCATGGCTACTGACGCTGCGCTGCAGAGTTTTCGAGCCATTCGCCGCCTGATGGAGGCCGCCCCGGTGGGGATCTGTGCCTGTCTTCATCAGCGACCTAGTGGAAAGCATGGTGCTTGTAACGCCACCCCTTGACTGCAGCAGGGTGGGGAAGGCAGGGCGAATTGGACAAGCAAGTCACGGCGGGACTTCCTGACAACTGCCTGGGGCCTGACGCACCAGCAAATCCGGCCAGGATCCGGTGTCGGATCCGCAGGTTTGTGGCATAATCAGGCACCGGTGAGCGCAAGTTCCGCCATGTGCGGGGGTTGTGAGGTTAAAATCATCGGCGGTAAGGACTTTTTCCTTTGACTATCAGTTGTTGGACCTATAATATTCGCGCCCTATGCAAAAGGTGAAGTTGCCCGTAAAGGTTGATCCAGTCCGTAGTGCCTCGAAGCTGCTCGATTATGTCGGGATAGTGGAAAAGTCGCAGATGCCCAGGCTGGAGGAATCAACCGCAGGCTTGCGGAGTGATATCGATGTATCGCTGCACTTTGGCAAAGATGTCCAGAAGTTGACCGTTATGAAAGGCACTGCCCATGCCAAGGTTGACCTGGTTTGCCAGCGTTGTGGAGAGACATTCGAACATCTCTGTGAAGCTGAATTTATCTACACTCCGCTGTTCGAAAGAACAAACGAGGAAGAACTGCCGGAAGCTTATGAGCCCATTGAGTTGGACGAAAACGGCGAGATGGATCTTCATCAAATCCTGGAGGATGAACTCATCCTCTCGTTGCCGCAGGTGGCCATGCATCCCATGGATGCTTGCCCGCGCGGTAACATGGAGATGACCTGGGGTGAAATCGAACCTGCTGATGAGCGGCCGAATCCCTTTGCAGTTCTTGAAGAGCTTAAACGTAAGTGAATTTAGGAGTTAGCCTACAATGGCCGTACAACAGAACCGTAAAACCCGTGCCAAGCGTGGCATGCGTCGTTCCCACGATGCGCTGACCACCGCTGCCCTGACTGTTGATCAGACCAGTGGCGAAATTCATCGTCGTCACCACGTGACTGCCGATGGTTTCTACCGCGGTAAAAAGGTAATCGCTTAAGGATTGCCTTTGTCTACGCAAACTGTCGCGCTAGACATCATGGGGGGAGATATTGGCCCCTCGGAAACAGTGCCTGCCGCCGTGCAGGCACTGTCTCTTTTACCCCAGCTGAAATTGATCCTGGTCGGTGACCAGCACCAGACCACCCCCCTCCTGCAGCAACATGGTTTGCTCAATCACCCTCGTGTCCGTTTTGTACATGCCTCCCAGGTCGTTGGGATGGGCGACAAACCGATCGTGGCACTGCGCACCCTGAAAGACTCCTCCATGCGAGTCGTACTCAATCTGGTCAAGGGCGGCGAAGCCGATGCCTGTGTCAGCGCCGGCAACACAGGTGCACTGATGGCCATGGCCAAATGCGTGCTCAAATCCCTGCCCGGCGTCGACCGACCCGCCCTCATCAAGGCGCTGCCCACCCTGTCCGGCCAACGCACCGTGATGCTGGATCTCGGTGCCAACGTCAGCTGCGATGCCGACACCCTGCTGCAGTTTGCCGTGATGGGCTCAGTGGTGGCTGAAAAGGTGGAGGGGGTTGCCACTCCCAGGGTGGCCCTGCTCAACGTGGGGGAGGAGGAGATCAAGGGGAACGATCTGGTGCGCCACAGTGCCGAACTGCTGCGCCAGTGCCAGGCGCTCAACTTTGTCGGCTTTGTTGAAGGGGATCGAATTTTTAGCGGCGATTGCGACGTGATCGTCTGCGACGGTTTTGTCGGCAACGTCGCCCTCAAGACGGCGGAGGGGGTGGTGCGGATGATGGCCCAACTGGCCGGATATCCCCGCAAGAAACGCAGTTTTCTTGGCCGTATCGCCGGATTTATGTTCAAACGACGTTTTTCTTACCTGAACCCCGACCAGTATAACGGTGCAAGTCTGTTAGGATTGCGCGGCATTGTGGTAAAAAGCCATGGGCGGGCCGAACGGCGTGCCCTGTGTAACGCGATCCTGCTGGCCGCGCAAGAGGCCAAGCATCAACTTCCATTGCAAATCGCAGATCGCCTTGAATCTGTCTTTTCCGACAGGGATCTATAAGAACTCTATGCATAGCAAAATTTTGGGTACTGGCAGCTATCTGCCGCACTCAGTACGCACCAACGCCGACCTCGAACAGATGGTAGAGACCAGTGACGAGTGGATTGTGGAGCGTACCGGGATCCGTGAACGCCGCATTGCCGGTGCCGATGAAACCGTTGCAACCCTGTCTCACCAGGCAGCCCTGCGCGCACTGGAGGCCGCGGGCCTGACGGCCGCCGATCTCGACATGATAGTGCTGGCCACCACCAGCGCCGAAAACGCCTTTCCGGCCGCCGCCTGTGAACTGCAGGGGCTGCTCGGGGTGCAAGGGATCCCGGCCTTCGACGTGGCGGCCGCCTGCGCCGGCTTTACGTATGCGCTCTCCATTGCCGATCAGTTCGTCAAATCCGGTGCCGCCCGCCACGTGCTGGTCGTCGGCGCCGATGTGCTGTCGCGCATGTGCGATCCCGAGGATCGTGGCACCATCATCCTGTTCGGGGACGGGGCAGGGGCCGTGGTGATCGGTACGAGCGACACCCCCGGCATCCTCTCCACCCATCTGCATGCCGATGGTCGTTACGGCGAGCTGCTCAAGCTGCCGCAGCCCCGTCGCGGCATGCCGGGGGCCGAGCTCGAAGCCTACATGTACATGAAGGGCAACGATGTCTTCAAAGTCGCGGTCACCCGTCTGAGCGAGATCGTCACCGAAACCCTGGCCGCCGCCGGCATCGAGCCGAGCGAGCTGGACTGGCTGGTGCCCCATCAGGCCAACTTCCGCATCATCAGTGCCACCGCCAAGAAGCTTGGCATGGGGCTGGACAAGGTGGTGTTGACCCTCGACAAACACGGCAACACCTCTGCCGCCTCCGTGCCCATCGCCTTTGATGAAGGGGTGCGCGACGGCCGGATCAAACCGGGCCAGCTGGTCTTGCTGGAAGCCTTCGGCGGCGGTTTTGCCTGGGGCTCGGCGCTGGTTCGCCTCTGATCGTCAGCGGGGTGGGACGAGCGTCTCATCCTGCCGTTCTCATTTTTCTCTTATTTAAAGGAATCAATGATGACCCAATTTGCCATTGCCTTCCCGGGACAGGGCTCCCAAACCGTCGGCATGCTGGCCGAGCTGGCCGAACAACATGCCGTGATCAAGGAGACCTTCGCCGAGGCGAGCCAGGTGCTGGGTTATGACCTGTTTGCCCTGGTAATGGAAGGTCCGGCCGAAGAGCTGAACAAGACCTGGCGTACCCAGCCTGCACTGCTGACCGCTTCTGTCGCGCTGTGGCGCCTGTGGCAACAGCAGGGTGGGGCAACCCCCGCCGTGATGGCAGGCCACAGTCTGGGTGAGTATTCCGCCCTGGTCTGCAGCGGCGCGCTGGCCTTTACCGATGCGGTCAAACTGGTTGAGCTGCGTGGTCTGGCCATGCAGGAAGCCGTGCCGGAAGGCACCGGTGCCATGGCCGCCATCATCGGCCTGGACAACGACGCCATCGCCGCCAACTGCGAGAAAGCGGCACAGGGCCAGGTCGTCTCCCCGGTGAACTTCAACTCCCCGGGCCAGGTGGTCATCGCCGGTCACAAAGAGGCCGTCGAGCGCGCCAACGTGCTGATGAAAGAGTCCGGTGCCAAGCGTGCGCTGCCGCTGCCGGTTTCCGTGCCCTCCCACTGCGCGCTGATGAAACCTGCTGCCGAAAAACTGGCAGCTGCGCTGGACGGGATCGAGATCAAGGTTCCTGCCATCGCCGTCATCAATAATGTCGACGTATCCTGTGAGCAGGATCCGGCCGCCATCAAGCAGGCATTGGTGCGTCAGTTGTTCAGCCCGGTTCGTTGGACCGAGACTGTCGAGCGGATGGCCAACGAGGGGGTCACCCTCGAGATCGAAATGGGACCGGGCAAGGTACTGACCGGGCTCGCCAAGCGCATCGACAAGCGCGTGGAAGGTATTCATGCCAACGATGCCGCCTCTTTCGAGCAGGCGCTGGCCCAGATCAAGTAAACAGGAGCAATGAATGAGCTTTACCGATAAGGTTGTGTTGGTGACCGGTGCCAGTCGTGGCATCGGCCGTGCGATTGCTGAAACTTTTGCGGCCCGTGGCGCCAAGGTAGTCGGCACGGCGACCAGCGAGAGCGGCGCCGAGGCAATCAGCGCCTATCTGGGTGAACAGGGTTGCGGCATGGCGCTGAACGTGACCAGCCAGGAATCCATCGAAGCCGTCTTCGCCGCCATCAAGGCGCGTTTTGGCGACATCGACATCCTGATCAACAACGCCGGGATCACCCGTGACAACCTGCTGATGCGGATGAAGGATGATGAGTGGAACGAGATCATCGACACCAACCTCACCTCCCTGTACCGTCTGAGCAAGCCGGTGCTGCGCGCCATGATGAAGAAGCGCAATGGCCGCATCATCAGCATCGGTTCCGTGGTCGGCACCATGGGCAACGCCGGTCAGGTCAACTACGCGGCCGCCAAGGCGGGCCTGGTGGGGTTCACCAAGTCGCTGGCTCGTGAAGTGGCCTCCCGCGGCATTACCGTGAACGCGGTTGCCCCCGGTTTCATCGAGACCGATATGACCAAGGCGCTCAATGAAGAGCAGCGTGCCGGCATCATGAGCCAGGTACCTGCCGCTCGTCTGGGCGATCCAAAAGAAATTGCCGCTGCTGTGGTATTCTTGGCATCGGATGATGCCGCCTACATCACTGGCGAAACCCTGCATGTTAATGGCGGGATGTACATGGTGTAATCAATTTGTCGTGAGATCTGTTCAAATTTGCGATAGTACGCCGAAGTTTGGCGAATTTCGTGGTTTGACCAGCGGCAAGCTACTTGCAAACTCACGTCAATTGAATAAACTACCCCAACCAGACGCAATAGCGTATTTTTAAAGGAAAATTCAGGTCATGAGCAACATCGAAGAACGCGTAAAGAAAATCATCATCGAACAACTGGGTGTTAAAGAAGAAGACGTTAAGAACGCTGCCTCCTTCGTCGACGACCTGGGCGCTGACTCTTTGGATACCGTTGAACTGGTAATGGCGCTGGAAGAAGAATTCGATACCGAAATTCCTGATGAAGAAGCCGAGAAGATCACCACTGTTCAAGCGGCTATCGACTACATCACCGCTAATCAGGAATAAGTTCCTGTTCTGAAAGAAGCGGCCCAAGGGCCGCTTCTTTTATGTTTACTCCTTTTCAAAACACCTCTCGGAGACTACCTCAGTGTCAAAACGCAGAGTCGTGGTGACCGGCTTGGGGATGCTTTCCCCGGTAGGCAACACTGCCGAATCCAGCTGGCAAGCCCTGCTCAACGGGCAGAGCGGCATTTCTCCCATCGAACACTTTGACGCCAGCGAGTTTGCGACCCGCTTCGCAGGCCAGGTCAAGGATTTCGATCCCGAGCAGTACGGTATCAACCGCAAAGAAGCTCGCAAGATGGATCTCTTCATCCAGTACGGCATCGCCGCAGGCGTGCAGGCGCTGGATGATGCCGGTCTCGTCATCAACGAGGAGAATGCCGAGCGTGTCGGTGTGGCGATCGGTTCCGGCATCGGCGGTCTGGGTCTGATTGAGCAGAACCACAGCAGCCTGGTCAACGGCGGTCCCCGCAAGCTGAGCCCCTTCTTCGTACCGTCCACCATCATCAATATGGTGTCCGGTCATCTCTCCATAATGAGAGGCCTGCAGGGCCCCAACATCGCCGTCACCACCGCCTGTACCACAGGCACCCATGCCATCGGCATGGCCGGTCGCATGATCGCCTACGGCGATGCGGACGTGATGGTGGCCGGTGGTGCCGAGAAAGCCTCCACCCCGATGGGGATGGGCGGTTTTGCCGCCGCCAAGGCGCTCTCCAACCGCAACGACGAGCCCACCAAGGCCAGCCGTCCGTGGGATAAAGATCGCGACGGTTTCGTACTGGGTGATGGTGCCGGGGTGCTGGTACTGGAAGAGTACGAACACGCCAAGGCCCGCGGCGCCAAGATTTATGCCGAGCTGGTCGGTTTTGGCATGAGTGGCGATGCCTACCACATGACGGCGCCTCCCGCCGATGGCAACGGTGGCGCCCGCGCCATGCAAAATGCCATCAAGGATGCCGGCATCTCCCCCGAGCAGGTGGGATACATCAATGCCCACGGCACCTCCACCCCGCTGGGTGACGTCGCCGAGCTGCGCGGCATGAAGGCCGTATTTGGCGAACATGCCAAATCCCTGATGGTCAGTTCCACCAAATCGATGACCGGTCACCTGTTGGGTGCCGCCGGCGCCATCGAGGCGATCATCACGGTACTGGCGCTGCGCGATCAGATGGCGCCGCCCACCATCAACCTGGACAACCCGGATGATGAGTGCGACCTGGATCTGGTGCCTCATGTTGCCAAGGCCGGCAACTTCGAATATGCCCTCTCCAATTCCTTCGGTTTTGGCGGCACCAATGGCTCACTGATCTTCAAACGCGTATAATTCGCCCTGGGCGGATAGTATGGGCCCGATACGTCAGTATCGGGCCTTTTTTATCGGAGGGATCCTTTTGCTGATCAATGGAATACCGACAGACAGCGTGTCCGCCATGGATCGTGGTCTGGCCTATGGGGATGGTCATTTCACCACCCTGTTGGTCAAGGATGGCCGACCCGTCTGGTGGCCGGCACACCTGACAAGGTTGCAGCAAGCGAGCGCCAGACTCGGCCTTGCCGAGCTGGACTGGCAACAACTTGGCGATGAAGTGGCCCAATTGGCCCGCGATCAAGCGCTGGCGGTGATCAAGGTGATGCTGACCCGCGGCAGCGGTGGCCGGGGCTATGATGGCACAGCCTGCCATGCACCGACCCGGATCCTGTCGCTGGCCGCTTACCCGGCTCACTACCCGACATGGCAGCAAGATGGCATTCCACTCTTGGTATGCCGGCAGCGGTTGGGGGATGCCCCCATGCTGGCAGGCCTCAAGACCCTCAACCGGCTGGAGCAGGTGCTGCTGAAAAGCGAACTTGCGGCCCGTTCCGGGGTCGAAGGTATAGTCTTGAACAGTCGGGGATTTCTGGTAGAAGGGGTCAGTGCCAATCTGTTTTGGCGCCGTGGCAGAACGGTGTTTACGCCGGATCTCTCCCACTGCGGCATAGACGGCATCATGCGGCGCCATGTGATGGCAATGCTAAAACAGATGAGCATTGAACTGCGTGTCGTGGAGGCTCCGCTGGAGTCACTGTGGCAGGCCGAAGAGGTATGGCTGACCAATACCCTGATGGGCATAGTGCCGGTCACCGGCATCGGGGAGACCCAATATGCCAGTCAGGAATTGATCCGCCGTTTACAGGAGCGTTTGGTCATTGAAGTTTAATCGGCTTTACACCCTGCTCGCGGGCGCGGCGCTGACTGTCGCCGCTGCCGGGGGCTATGTACATTACAAGTGGCAACAGGTGGAGACGCTCACCAACAAGGGACCGACCCGTCTCTTTACCGTCGAGAAGGGAGCCCATGCGGCGCGTCTGATCGCCGAACTGGGGGAGGGGGAAACCAGCCCCTGGGCGGTGCGACTCTGGTTGCGCGGTCATCCCGAGCTGGTTGCCATCAAGTCTGGCACCTATGAGATCAAGGAAGGGGCACCGCTCAAGGATACCCTCTCCCTGTTTGCTTCCGGCAAGGAGTTTCACTTCAGCCTGACCTTCGTCGAAGGTTCCCGTTTCGAGGATTGGTTGAAGCAGCTGGCCAGCGCCCCTTATCTGGAGCGGCTGACCGTCGAGTTGCCCGAGACCGATCTGGCTCAGGAGCTTGGCATCGAAAACGGCAAGCTGGAGGGGTGGTTCCTGCCGGAGACCTACGCCTATACCACTCATGCCAGCGATCTCTCCATTTTGCGCCGTGCCCATCAGGACATGGAGACCTTCCTGCAGCAGAGCTGGGAGAAGCGTCAGGCCAATCTGCCCTACAAGACTCCCTACGAGGCGCTGATCATGGCCTCGATCATCGAAAAAGAGACGGGGATGCCGGAAGAGCGGGCGCGGATCGCCTCGGTGTTTGTCAATCGTCTGCGCCTTGGCATGAAATTGCAGACTGATCCCACCGTCATCTACGGGGTGAAGGACAGGTATGACGGCAATATCCGCCGCAGCGACCTGACCGACGTGAACCCCTACAACACCTATGTGATCGACGGCTTGCCGCCCACTCCCATCGCCATGCCGGGCAAGGCCTCCATCGAGGCGGCGCTCAATCCCCTGTCGACCGACTATCTCTATTTCGTCGCCAAGGGGGGCGGGGCCCACTATTTTTCCAAGACCCTCGATGAACACAATCGGGCGGTGCGTGAATACATTTTGAAGAAACCCTAATGTCTAAATTTATCGTGATTGAAGGACTGGAAGGCGCAGGAAAGAGCTCCGCGGTGCGTTACGTGACCGACTATCTGCATGCCCACGGGGTGGCGCGGATCGAGTGTACCCGTGAACCGGGCGGCACGCCGTTGGCGGAGCGGATGCGGGCCATCGTCAAGGAGGTGCACGACGAGCGGCTCACCATCGAAGCCGAATTGCTGCTGATGTACGCCTCCCGGGTACAACTGGTGGAGACACGCATCAAGCCGGCGCTGGCTGACGGCGTCTGGGTGGTGGGCGATCGCCACGATCTCTCCTCCCAGGCCTACCAGGGCGGTGGCCGTGGCATCGATGCCAACCTCATCGGCGCCATCAAGCGGGCCGTGCTCGGCGATTTCAAGCCGGATCTGACCCTCTATCTCGACATCGATCCCGCCATCGGCCTGCAACGGGCTCGTCATCGCGGTGAGCTGGACCGGATCGAGCTTGAGCAGCTCAGCTTCTTCGAGCGTACCCGCCAGCGCTATCTGGAATTGGCTGCCGCCGATGAGTCAATCAAGGTGATCGATGCCGGCCAAGCGCCGGAGCAGGTAAAGGCGGCCATCGAGGCTGCCTTGGCCCACTACCTGAAAGACGAGCCCTCATGTATCCCTGGTTGATCCCGGACTGGCATGCCTTGAGTCAGACTGCCGCCGCCGGCCGGCTCGGTCACGCCTGGCTGCTGCTGGGTGATCCCGGTCTTGGCAAGGAGCAACTTGCACAGCAGCTGGCCCGCCTGCACCTGTGCCATCAGCCTGATCGGGGCGAGCCTTGCGGTCATTGCCACTCCTGCCAACTGTTTGAGAAGGGTCATCACCCGGATCTGGGCACCCTCACCACTGAGGGCAAGACCATAGGGGTCGAGGCCATCCGCGAGATCTGTGCGCGCCTGCAAAACTCGGCCCAGCTTGGCCGCGGCAAGGTGGTGATCATCCCGGATGCGGAGCGTATGACCGAATCGGCCGCCAACGCCCTGCTCAAAACCCTGGAGGAGCCGGCTGGCGACAGCTTGCTGCTGCTGATCGCCTCCCAGGTTTCCCGCCTGCTGCCCACCATTCTCAGCCGTTGCCACAAGCACGTTTGCCAGTTGCCGGCGGAAGGGGAGACCCTGGCCTGGCTCGCCGAGCAGGGTCATCAGGCCACCCAGGCTCAGGTGCGGATCTGCCAGGGGGCACCGCTGCGAGTGCTGGATTACTTGATGCAGCAGCAGGACACGGATCGCCGTGATCTGCTTGAGAGTTTTCTCGCCCTCTCGCAAACCCCCACCCGGACCAACCATGTGTGCAGCCTGCTGGCGAGCGATACCCAGGTCAGACTGCACTGGGTGCAGCTGTTCTTGTGCGATGCGCTCAAGACGCAGGCCGGCTGTGGCCCTCACCAGCTGGCCATGCCGGATCTGGCCGCGCTCAGTCAACAACTGGCGGAGCGTCACTCCAGTGAAAAGCTGCTGGAGGCGGAGCAGCAGCTCGTTGGGCTCAAGGCGGCCTGCCAGCCCGGGCAGCTCTCCAACCCCACCATCCATTTGATGAACTGGCTCACTCGCTGGTTATAGATCCCAAAAGGTTTTGTATGTTACTCGTTGATTCCCATTGCCACCTCGATCGTCTGAGTTATGGCAGCAAGCAGACCGACATGGCCGATGTGCTGGCCAAGGCGGCCAGGCAGGACGTGGGATATTTTCTCTGTGTGAGCGTGACCCAGGCACAGTTCCCGACCATGCTGGAGGCGATCGCTCCTTACCCTCAGGTGTTTGCCTCCTGCGGCGTGCATCCTCTCAACCAGGAGCCTGGCGTCGATGCCGATTTGTTGTTGGCCCAGGCGGCGGATGAGCGAGTGGTGGCCATCGGTGAAACCGGGCTCGACTACTTCTATTCGCCTGAGAACAAGGAAGTACAGCAGGCTTCCTTCCGCGAGCATATCCGGGTGGCCCGTGCCCTGAACAAACCCCTCATCATCCATACCCGCGATGCCCAGCAGGATACCCTGCAGATCATGCGCGAGGAGGGGGCAGATCAGGTCGGCGGGGTGCTGCACTGCTTCACCGAGTCACTCGAAATGGCAGAGGCGGCCATGGCGATGGGCTTTTATATCTCCATCTCCGGCATCGCTACTTTCAAGAATGCGGCTGCACTGCAAGCGGTGGTCAAGGCGCTGCCGCTGGAGCGACTGCTGGTTGAAACCGACTCTCCCTATCTGGCACCGGTTCCGCACCGGGGCAGGGAGAACGAGCCGGCCTTCGTGCGCGACGTGGCCCAGTTCATCGCGGATCTGCGGCAAATGCCGCTGGCCGAATTGGCCCAAGCGACCAGTCACAACTTCTTTGAATTGTTCAAGTTGGCAAAGCGATAAAACAATAAAACAAACAACACCCCGCATAGCGGGGCGTTTTACTATGACAATCGGCACTATCATGACCCATCCCAAAACGATCATGGCAGATCGTTATCTCTCACTTGGTATGGTGGATGCTGATGAGATCAAATCCCCAACCCTGATAAAACGGAGCAGGGATCAGAGGGAGCTGAGGAATAAATGAGGAGGCTGAAATAGGCTAAAAGCATTCCTCATAAGTATCGATAATATTCATTATCGATACTTGATAGATCTGCAAGATCCTGTAAGATCCAACGAAACTCCGCATTAAATCATAGAGTTAAGTGAACTACCCACGCATTTCAAACCCAGTTCAGCAGCCCTTGCAGAGCGTCTTCGATCCTCAGCTGAACAGCCGGGCCAGACGTTTCCTGCGCAGCGCCAAAGCCGACTCCACCCTCAATGCCTACCAGGCCGATACCCGCATCTTCGTGTTCTGGTGCCAGCTGCATGGGCTCGATCCGCTGCAGACTACCCATCATGACATCATGAACTTTCTGGCGGATCAGGCCGGCGGTATCCTGGCCGACTGGGTCTGGCTGGACAAAGAAGAGGGGAAGGGGGAGCTTCGCAACGGCGATCCCCGCAAGCCAGCCACCCTGGTAAGACGGCTCGCCGGCATCCGTTATGCGTTCAAGCAGAAGGGGATCCACCCCATGCCGACCGAGCATGCGGAGATAAAGGAGATGATGCGGGGCATAGTGCGGCTCGGTGACAACCGCAAACGTAAAACGGGGGCGCTGACCCTGCAACCGCTGGCCTGTGTGCTTGACGAAATCGACACCGGCAATCTGGCGGGACTGCGGGATTACACCCTGTTGTTGCTGATGTTCAGCGGCGCCTTGCGACGCTCGGAGGCCGCAAGAATTGAGGTGGATGATCTCGATTTTGTGGGCCAGGGGATCCGCCTTCGGCTCAAGCCCAGCAAACATCAGCTGCATGAAACGGAGATCGCCCTGGTGCCCGGCAAACAATATTGTCCGGTGTCGGCACTGGCACGCTGGCTAAAGCAGAGCAGGATTAGCGAGGGCGCCCTGTTTCGCCGGATGAATCGCTGGGGTCAGCTCATGCAAGAGCCGCTCGGCCCGCAAGGCATCAACCTGATGATCAAACGCCGTACCGGTCAGGCCATCGATGATCTCCAGGTCAGCGGCCACAGTCTGCGCCGCGGCTTCATCACGTCGGCGGTGACCGCCGGCAAACCGATGAACAAGATCATCGAGGTCACCCGCCACAAGGACATCCGTACCTTGCAGGAGTATTTCGACGATGCTCACAAGTTCTCGGATCACGCCCTGGATGGCCTGCTGTAATATAACCGCGCCACTCACTTTTTTATGTTAAATGATATCTTGTTGATCCAATGATATATTTGCAGCGCACTGGACCTCACCCCATCAAGAAGGGGAGAGTCAGGCTCCTCACGTTGGTCAGCGAATATTGAAGACTTGGTGAGAGATAACGGGCTGTAAAAATTAAAGTTGCAAGGTGATATGAGCCAGGAAATAGAAGTGAGCGGGGCGCAAGATAACGCCGAGCGGCAGCGCCAGCACGTGAAACGCAAACAGGAAACTCACAGCCGGTTGCAATGCTGGATCAGCAATCGCCATGCCGAGCGGCTGGCCATGTTGGGACAGTTGCTCGAAGACAGCCAGGCATCCCTCATCGAACAGGCTATCGATCTGCTCTATCAACAAGAGCTGCAACATGAGCAGCAACAGAAACAGGACAGGGCACAGATTGATGCGCAAGCACCGGCGGAGCTGCTCGAGTAAACGTGCCAGCAACTGAGGCAAAGATCGAGAAACAGGGACATAAAAAAAGCCAGGTACGAATTCCTTGTACCTGGCATAGGGGAATTGGCTCCTTGCAGAGCCGTGCGCTAACTGGTGTTCGGATTGCCTTTAAGCTTAGACAAGGCTCAAGGCTTTTCAAGATCCGCGCAAAGGTTCAACCGGAGTGTGGGTTTTCCTGCTTCGGGACGCCACTTGCTACACGAACAGATTGTTGTCGCGCACCAGCTCGCGGGGCAGGGCATTCTTGACCCGGCTGCCCACCCATTTCCCCATGCCCAGGGTATGCCCCTGATAGCGGACGATCACCTCACCGCTACCGGCGGCTTGCTCCGGCCACACATCCCGCCCCATCATGAACTCCCGCGCATTCGCTATATCGAGCTCGACGAATCCCTTGTTCGCACCATCGCCATAGGCCAGTGCCCACTCATGGGTCAGCCGATACCCTTTCTTGAAGGTCTCCGCCAGTTTCAGCCCGATGCGATCGAAACGCAGCTTGCCCTGTACCTGTTCGAACAGCTGGGGGAAGAGCCAGATCTCCTCGCTGCGGCCAAACAGATTTCCCTGCGGCACCACCCCGAAGGCAGCTTCAATCTCGCGCAACATGGGTTCGGACTCCTTGGCCGGCAGAGGCGAAAAGGGGAATTTTCCGAGTTTGCCCGGTTTGAACATGGTGTTGGGCACTGAGTGGTGCTTGCGCAATCTGGCGACGAAAAAGCCCTCACTGTCGAAGATCTGGGGCCAAACGTGCAGATATCCCTCTGGCGTACAGGCTTTCTCCGCAGCGGGGAAGAGATCGGCCAGCGAGTCAAAGCTGAAGGCATCGCCGAACTTGTCTTGCAGTGACTGACAGACGGCCTGGTTCTCCTGCAGGCTCAGGGTACAGGTGGAGTAGACCAGTACGCCGCCCGGTTTGAGAGCATGGAAGGCGCTCTCCAGCAACCCTTGCTGCACGGCGGCGATCTCGTCAATGCTCTCGATGCTCCAGTTGCGCAGGGCGTCTTCATCCTTGCGCACCGTGCCCTCGCCAGAGCAGGGGGCGTCCAGCAGGATGGCATCGAAGGTTTCCGGCAACCACTGGCCGAAGACCTTGGCATCGAAATGGGTCATCCCCACGTTGGTCACACCGCAGCGTTGCAGATTGGCACTGAGCACCTTGAGCCGGCTGCTGGAGTACTCGTTGGCAACCAGCATCCCCTGGTTCTCCATCAGGGCCGCAATCTGGGTGGTTTTGGAGCCGGGGGCCGCCGCCGCGTCCAGCAACATGCCGTCACGCCGAGTCTGCTCACAGGCAAACAGGGCGGTAACCGGCAGCATGGAGCTCGCCTCCTGAATGTAGAAGAGGCCGCTTAAATGCTCGGCGGTGTTGCCAAGGGGCACGCTCTCGTCTTCGCGACTGAGCCAGAAGCCGGTGTCGCACCAGGGCACGGGATCGAGCTGCCAACCGAGCGGCTGCATCCGCGCTACAAATGCCGCCACCGATATCTTCAGGGTGTTGACCCGGATGCTGCGCCGCAGCGGTCGTCGACAACTGGCCACGAACTCATCCATGGAGAGGTGCGCCGGCATGATGGCCGCAATATGGCGCAAGAAGTGATCGGGAAGATAGGTGTTGTCGTGCACGGAGCCGTCTCATTGACCGAAAAAGAGGGGCGACATCTTATCACAAGGGCAGGAATATTCTGAAAGCGCAGCGGCTAAAAACAAGCCCGACACAGTGCCGGGCTTGAGTGAGCGTGGGTGAGGGGAGCGATCAGGGCTGGATGCGGGGGCTCCACTCCTGCCACTCTTTCTCTGCCTTGGCATGCAGCGGGTAGCTGTGGCCGGCCTTGACGGTCGGCCCCATCTCTTTCTCTGGAGTGTTGAAGGCGATGCCGCCGGCGAGCAGGCTCTGCACCGTCTCCACCTCGATGGTGCCACCGGTCAGGCCGATATCCGCCTTGACCCCGGAGACGTTCCAGAAGCGGGTGTTGGCCCGCACCAGATGGGCGTACTCCTGCTCCACGTTGACGTCGATCAGCACCTCGCTGCCATCGCGGGCCAGCGCCACCTTGGTCACGCTGCCCACCACCATCTTGCGAAACAGCAGTGGGCTGCCGACGCTCAAACCGTTGACCGATGCGCTCTTGAGGGTGAGCGCCAGGCCGGCCGGGCCGCTCTGGCTGAGGGGGAAGCGCTCCTTGCCTGCGCCCTGACCGGGCTGCGCCTCCACAAAGGCGCCCTTGATCAGGGTATCGAGATGAGCCACGCCGCCCAGCCCCAGCTTGGCCTGCACCAGGGTGAAGCGGGCACCGGACTGCAGGAAGCGCGCGGCATACTGGCCATCCAGCTCGGCCTTGAAGATCACCTGCCCCAGGGCCGGCTCCAGCTCAATCTGTTCAATCTTGCCGATGTCGACCCCGCGGTAGCGGATCGGGCTGCCGACCCCGAGCCCCGGGTTGCTGTCAGCCACCAGGGAGAGGGTCCGTACCTTGGCCTTGGCCTGCTCCTTGCTGTCAAACAGCTGATGACTGCTGCGGCCTGTGCCGAGCCGATCGAACTCGATGGCGCCGCGCAGCAGGGTGGCGAGGTTCCCCACCTTGACCTGCACGCCATCCACCCGCACCCGGGTATCCAGCGCCGGCTTTTTCCAGAATTGCGGCTGCTGCTCCAGCAGGGGGGCATAGACACCGGCGATCTCGAGTTCGATCTCCACCCCCTCCCTGGCGGCGCGCAGCGCGTTGACCTTACCGGCCTCGAGCCCCAGATAGAGCACCGGGGAGCCGATACCGATGCCATCGGCTTGTTCAGCCTTCAACATCCAGCGACGAGGCTTGGCATCCCGGGTACCGAGCAGGGCCAGCTCCTGGCTGGGATAGAGCCGGTTGACCCGCTCGCCAGAGGGAGCCTGCACCAGCTTGATGCCGCCGCCAATCCAGGCGCTGGCCGGGCTGGTTTCCACCTTGATACCGCTCAAGTCGGCATCGATCTGCAGCGGCGCCGCCCGATAGAAACGGGCCCGGTTGAGCAGATGCTGATACTGGCTCTGCACGACCAGAGCCACGCTGGCGTTGCCACCGCCATCCAGGGTGAGCTGGCTGATCTGGCCCACCTGCAAGCCCTTGTACCAGAGCGGCGCCCCTTCGTTGAGGCCGGCCAGATCGTCGGCCTGCAGCACCAGCTTGATGCCGCCCGGTTGCTCCTTGCTGCTCAGGGTCATGGCCTTGACCCGCTCGCCCGCCACATAGTCGAGGCGAATGGCCGGGCCCGCCAGCAGGCGATCCGCATGCTTGATGCCGCCGGCGCCGAGGGAGACGCTCTCCCACACCAAGCGGCTGTTGCCGGTGATCCGAAATGCCTGCTCCGGGTTGATCAGTGCGGTCACAACCCGGCCCTTGTCGGTCAGGCGAATGGAGTCGATGCGGCCGATCTCGATGCCTTCAAACAGGATGGGCATCCCCTCCTTGATGGGCAGATCCCCCGCCTGGATGTCAATTCGCTCGCCGCGGGCCGCCTCGGCCAACCCTTTGTAGAGGGTGAAGACCTGGCCTTTCTCCGGCTCCGGGGAGTCCTTGGGAGAGTCGAAGGCGATGCCGCCGCTCAGGATGGAGGTGAGGCTGCCGGCCTCCACATTGACCCCGGCCAGGCTGAAGGAGCCCTTGATGCCGCTGATGTTCCAGAAGCGGGTGTCGGCCTTGATGAGGTGTTCAAAACGCGGCTCGATCACCAGATCCAGGATCACGTTCTGGTTCTCTTCGCCAAGGCGGGTGTTGATGACGCTGCCCACCTCGATGCCGCGAAAATAGAGCTTGGCGCCGATGCCGACCGAGCCGAGCGAATCGGCGGTCAGGTGCAGCATCCGCCCCTGGGCCTGATAACCGGGGGGAGGGCCGTCCAGCGCGTCGAACTCCTCCTGCAGCGGGTTGTTGTCACGCCCGGGCTGCAGGTTGATGTAGTTGCCGGAGACCAGGGTATCGAGGCCGGAGATCTCGGTGAGCGACGCCTTGGGGCTCACCAGCCAGAAGTCCGAGCCTTTGCGGATGAGCGGGCGGGCCCGACTGTCTATCTTGGCCAGCACGGCTATCTTGCGGCCATCCTCGGCCAGCGCCAGCTCCTGTACCACCCCGATGGCGACCCCCTGGTAACGCACCTGGGTCTTGCCCGGCAAGATGCCGTTGCCCTGGGCGAAGTTGATGCGAATAAGCTGGCCACTGCTGACAAACTGCTGGTAGATGAAGCCCCCCGCCAGCAACAGGGCGATAAAGGGCAGCAACCAGACGGGTGACAACCAGCGACGCTTCTCAATGACGGGTTCAGCCCCGATCATACCGACTCCTTAATTGGCTGAGATAAACAGCATTCAGATAGAAGAAAACAGGTTAACACTGCCGCGCCCTAGCGGGCCGCCTTGTCCCACAGCAGGCGCGTGTCCAGCATGCGGGCCGACATCATGGTCAGCACCACCACACCGGCAAAGGCGGTGGCGCCGGGGCCGGCCCGCACGTTGAGCAGCACCCCGCGATCCACCAGGGCCACCATCAGCGAGATGACGAACAAGTCCAGCATGGACCAGCGCCCGATGAAGTCGATGATGCGATACATGATGAGCTGGCGTTTGCGCCGCACCGGCTTGCTGCGCTGCAACTGCCAGCAGATCCAGCCCAGCCCCAAAATCTTGCCCACCGGCACTATGATGCTGGCGGTGAGGACTATGGTGGCAATCCCCGACATCTTGCTGCGATAGAGCATCATGATACCGCTGAAGATGGTGTCGGACTGCAACAATCCCTTGTTGTAGAAATGAGTGATGGGCAGAAGGTTGGCGGGCAGCAGCATGAAGCTGGCCAGCGCCAGCAAACCCCAGGACCAGGCCAGGGAGTGGGGAATGCGCACTTGCAGCCGGCTGTGGCAGCGGGGGCAGACGCTGCCCGCCTGATAGCGTACCAGCAGGCCGCAGGTGTGGCAGCGGCAGAGCCCCAGTTCACGGGCGCTGGTCTGGGACATGGTCCGGCTCCTCCAGCGGTACCCGCTCCCAATAGGGGGCGGGGTCAAACAGGATCAGCAGGGTCAGGTTGAGCAGCATCAGGATCCCCAGGCTAAGCAGGCCGCCGCCGAGGCGCACGTCGGCGATGTCGACCAGCTTGAACAGGGCGACCAGCAGGCTGACGATGTAGACCTCCAGCATGGCCCAGTGGCGAAACACCTCCACCGCCTGCAGGGTCGGCGCCAGTATGTGCCAGCGTTTGGCGAGGCCCGAGGCCAGCGCAAAGATCCCGAGCAGCAAGCCCACCGGCGCCAGCACGGCGCACCAGAACACCAGCCCCGCCACCCAGATCTCGTGTTCGAGCAGCAGCACCAGGATCCCTTTGAGCAGGTTGGCGTCCGAATTGACGCCAGCCAGGCGCAGGTAGATCAGCGGCTCGAAGAAGGCGGACGGGAGCAACAGGAAACCGGTGATGGTCAGCGCCATCAGCTGGGAGGGGCGAAATGCGTAGCGCCCGTACAGATGCTGATGACAGCGGGGGCAGTGGGCGTGGCGCCCAAGCGGCAATAACTTGCGTTCGATCAGCAAGTCGCAAGCCGGGCAGACGATCACGGGATTGGGATCCGACATTACGATTCAACCTGTTGAAGGAATTGGTGAAATTTACCCTAAAAGCCGCGTCCTGTCTTGCCTGGCAGGGGTCTGCCACGAAAGTATGATTGACGTTAACGTAAACGTGATATTAGATAGTCAAACCAGACAAGTGAAAGGAGTCATGATGTCCAGCCTTACCCCCTCGGCAGGTCTGCGCTTTCGCACTGCCCTCGCCAATGAACGCCCCCTGCAGATCGTCGGTACCATCAATGCCTACATGGCGCTGATGGCGGAGCGCAGCGGCTTTCAGGCCATTTACCTCTCAGGCGCCGGCGTGGCCAACGCCTCCTATGGCCTGCCGGATCTTGGCATGACCAGCCTGAACGACGTCTTGACCGACGCCGAACGCATCACGGCGGCGACCCGTGTGCCGCTTTTGGTCGACATCGACACCGGCTGGGGCGGGGCCTTCAACATCGCCCGCACCGTGCGCGCCTTCGAGCGAGCCGGGGTAGCGGCCGTGCACATGGAAGATCAGGTGGCCCAGAAGCGCTGTGGCCACCGGCCCAACAAGGCGGTGGTCTCGCAGGAGGAGATGTGTGATCGCATCAAGGCGGCGGTGGATGCCCGCGAGAATGGGGAGTTCGTCATCATGGCGCGCACCGACGCGCTGGCGGTGGAGGGGATTGGCCCGGCGCTGGAGCGCGCCGCCGCCTACGTGGCCGCCGGGGCCGACATGATCTTCGCCGAGGCGGTGACCGAGCTCGGTCAGTATGACCTGTTCAAGCAGGCAGCCGGAGTCCCCATTCTCGCCAACATGACCGAGTTCGGCAAAACCGAGCTGTTCGACAAGGAGGCGCTCGCCGCCCACGGCGTCGACATGGTGCTCTATCCCTTGAGCGCTAGCCGGGCAGCCAACCAGGCAGCCCTCAACGTCTATCAACACCTTCGCCAGGATGGTCATCAACGGGCCGTCGTCGACACCATGCAGACACGGGAGTCGCTCTATGACTTCCTCGGTTATCACCACTACGAGCAGACGCTGGACCGTCTGTTTACATCCAAGGATTAGGAGGAAGAATGGGACAGCAAAAACCGTTGGGTGGCGCCGGCCTGCGTGGCCAGAGCGCAGGGGAGACCAGCATCTGCACCGTTGGCAAGAGCGGCACCGGGCTCACCTATCGCGGCTATGACATCCAGGAGCTGGCCGACGGCGCCCAGTTCGAAGAGGTCGCCTACCTGCTGCTCAAGGGAGAGCTGCCGGACGAGCAACAACTCGAGGATTACAAGCGGACGCTGCGCAGCCTGCGCACCCTGCCTGCCGCCTTGCTGGAAGTGCTCGAGCGCATTCCTGCCGACGCCCACCCCATGGATGTGCTGCGCACCGGCTGCTCCATGCTCGGCGATCTGGAGCCGGAGGACGGCTTCGAGCATGAGCATGAAGTGGCGGATCGGCTGCTGGCTGCCTTCCCGGGCATTCTCCTTTACTGGTACAAGTTCAGCCACGACGGGGTGCGCATCGCCCTCGACACCGACGAGGAGTGCATCGGCGGCCACTTCCTGGCGCTGCTGCACCAGAAGGCGCCGAGCGAGCTGGAGCGCCGGGTGATGCACGTCTCCCTCATTCTCTACGCCGAGCATGAGTTCAATGCCTCCACCTTTGCGGCGCGGGTCTGCGCCTCGACGCTCTCGGACATGTTCTCCTGCGTTACCGCGGCCATCGGCACCCTGCGCGGCCCGCTGCACGGCGGTGCCAACGAAGCGGCTATGGCGATGATCGAGCCCTGGCAGGATGAGGCCCAGGCACGGCGCGAGCTGCAAGCCAAGCTGGCAGCCAAGGAGAAGATCATGGGCTTTGGCCACGCCGTCTATCGCACCTCGGATCCGCGCAACGTCATCATCAGGGGGTGGTCGGCCAAGCTGGCCGAGGCGGTGGGGGATGACCGGCTCTATCGCGTCTCCTGCGAGGCGGAGAAGGTGATGTGGGAGGAGAAAGAGCTCTTCCCCAACGCCGACTTCTTCCACGCCAGCGCCTACCACTACATGGGGATCCCGACCAAGCTGTTCACTCCCATCTTCGTCTGCTCGCGGGTCACCGGCTGGTGCGCCCACGTGATGGAGCAGCGCGAGCACAACCGGATCATCCGCCCAAGCGCCGATTACGTCGGCCCGGCGCCCCGGCATTTCGTCTCGCTGCAGCAGCGATAACCATGGGCGGCCCTGTCACCCCATTGCGTCACCCGACACCGGCAACAGCGGGATCGATGTGCGCAGGCGGGCGGGCAGGGCGCCGTTTCATCACCCCGTTTCATTCACTACAACGATAAGGAAGTCACGATGTCCGCCAACGTCGACGTCAACCACAGACCAGACCCCGATCAGGTGCTGGTCGATATTGCCGATTACGTCTGCAATCACCCCATTACCAGCCAGGCCGCCCTCGATACCGCCCGTTACTGCCTGATGGATACCCTGGGCTGTGGCCTCTTGGCCCTGCGTTTTCCCGAGTGCACCAAACACCTTGGCCCCATTGTGCCAGGTACCCTGGTACCCCATGGTGCCCGGGTGCCCGGTACCCAGCTCTGTCTCGATCCGGTCAAGGCCGCCTGGGATATCGGTGCCATCATCCGCTGGCTCGATTACAACGACACCTGGCTGGCCGCCGAGTGGGGTCACCCCTCCGACAACCTGGGGGGGATCCTGGCTACCGCCGACTGGCTCTCCCGTACCCGGGTGGCAGAAGGCAAGGCGCCGCTCACCATGAGCGATGTGTTGACGGCCATGGTGAAGGCCCATGAGATCCAGGGGGTACTGGCACTGGAGAACTCCTTCAACCGGGTCGGTCTCGATCACGTGGTGTTGGTGAAGGTTGCCAGTACCGCCGTGGTGACCCACATGCTGGGCGGTAGCCGCGATCAGGTGATCGATGCGGTCTCCCAGGCCTGGGTCGATGGCCAGAGCCTGCGTACCTACCGTCATGCACCCAATGCCGGTTCTCGCAAGAGCTGGGCGGCGGGGGATGCTACCTCCCGGGCGGTGCGCCTGGCGCTGATCACCATGAGCGGCGAGATGGGTTATCCCGGCGCTCTGACGGCTCCCAAGTGGGGCTTCTACGACGTGCTGTTCAAGGGCAACCAGTTCGCCCTGCATCAGAGCTACGGCAGCTATGTGATGGAGAACGTGCTGTTCAAGATCTCTTACCCTGCCGAGTTCCATGCCCAGACCGCGGTGGAGTGCGCCATGAAGCTGCATGAGCAGGTGAAGGGGCGGCTGGACGAGATCGACCGCATCGAACTCACCACCCATGAGTCGGCCATTCGCATCATCAGCAAGGTGGGCGCCCTCAACAATCCGGCCGACCGGGATCACTGCCTGCAGTACATGGTAGCGGTGCCGCTCATCTTCGGACGCCTCATCGCCGAGGATTACGAGGACGCCGTGGCTGCCGATCCCCGCATCGATGGACTGCGCGCCAAGATGGTGGTGCAGGAGGACAAGCGTTACAGCCGCGAGTATCTGGAAGCGGACAAGCGATCCATTGCCAACGCCATCCAGGTCTTCTTCAAGGACGGCACTCACACCGCCAAGGTGGAGGTGGAGTATCCGGTCGGTCATCGCCGCCGCCGCGAGGAGGGGATCCCGCTGCTGGTAGAGAAGTTCCGCCACAACCTGGCCACCCGCTTCCCGGCCAAACGGTCCGAGGCGATCCTGGCCCTCTGCCAGGATGGCAAGCAACTGGCCGCCACCCCGGTGCACACCTTCATGGATCTGCTGGTGATCTGACCGCACTCCTGTCCAACGATAAACGAAAAGCGGGCCACTCGGCCCGCTTTGTCATGTTTTACGGCATGTGTGCCTGCATGACTCCCAAGGTCAATCCAGCACTGTGTCATCGCCAGCCAGCAATGCCTGCATGATCGCCGTCTCGCGGCTGGCGATGGTCTCGAGAAACTCGCTGGCCCGCCCCATGTGGTGACACACCCGGTAACCCCGCTCGACAAAGGAGAAGAGCTCGCCCAACCCCGCCAGATGGGCCGGCCCCGATATCAGCTTCAAGGTTGCTCCGAGCAGCGGCTTTCTGGCCAGCCGGTCCAGGGTCATCCCCAGCTCGTTGACCAGTAGCAACTGATGACGGCGACGCGCTTCTTCACCCACCTCCTGATAGGCGAGGGCATAGGCCTTGGCGTTTAGGCGCGCCATGCTGCCGCCGCGACGCAGCGCCACCACCATCAGGTAGTCGAGCTCCTCGGAGAGGGCATCGAGTTCAATGGCCTGCGCCAGCACCTTGAGGCCGGATTCCGGTAACAGCCGCTCGGCGGTCGGCATCACCCGCATCACGTCCGCATCGCGGCGGGCACAATCCCCCGGCCCGTAGAGGTCGGTCAGGAAAAACTGCGCAGCCGGGCCGTAGCGCTTGCTCTCCAGCAGATCGCGGTGAGTGCGCCCCAGCCGATCGGCCTGCCATTGGCGCAATGCATCCCTGTCTTGCTGATCCTGCGGGTGGGTGCGCATCTGCTCGCGCAAGGCGGCCACCTGGTTGAGCTGACGGTAGAGTCGCCCCAGGGTGCTCTCTTCATCCATGTGGTGGTCATCGGATGGTTGTTTCTCTTGGGTCATCTGCTGCTCTCTTGACCTGTGTTCTCTGGTGTATCCCATGGCCTGTGACGGATAAAACGGGCGGCCGGTGAGGGGCGGGAGTCACTCGTCACGAGCCGCCAGACTAGTGTAACGCGGCGGCAACCCAGGCGGAATCGATGGAGCTTTTACTCGACAGCCTTTGTTAAGTGAGTCCCAAATATGTTGCAAATCACTTTCACTTGTTTGATTCATGTGTTTAATATCAGTAAATGTCGTCACCGCTCAGAGAGTTAGCATGTTTCTATACGATCCCCTTGCCGGCAGCAGCCTGTCGACCATCCAGGTCAGCCGTCAACACCCGCTCGGCCTCGCCGGTGCTCGGCTCGCTGCCGAAGCCATCGCCCAGGACATGAGCGAAGAGTACGAGCTCGACTGCGAGTGGGAAGACGAGGAGGAGACCCGCTTGCTGTTTCGCGGCGCCGGGGTCAATGGCTCCCTCTGCCTCACCGAGGATACCCTGTCGCTGGAAGTGCGCCTCGGCCTGATGCTGTTACCGGTACGCAGCGTACTGGAGCAGGAGATCCTCGAATATGTCGATCAGCGTCTGCCTTGTCCCACGCGGCGATAACCAATCCAATAAAGACTGATCCAGCGCAATAAATAATGGTGAAATAGTGCGATTTATATTCTTTTGACGAAACAGCCGACCTGGAGGTTATTATTCAGGCGGCATATCACAAGTCGTATTTTTAAATTTTACGGGGCAACAAGAGCCTCTGCTTTTGTCATGGATGGCTGGCGTGAATTAATCGCCGTGCAGTTTCACCAACATAAGAAAACATTGTTTATTGCCTCCGTTTTGGTCGCCGACGTCCAGAACGAAATGTGGCACAAATAATGCGAAACGATAGGGATAATACATGTCTGTGTGTGAACTCATCTCCTGTGTCGATACCGCCTGGCTGCGGATGGACAGGCCCAACAACTTGATGCAGATCGTCGGCGTGCTGATGTTCGACGGTCAGCTGGATGAAACCAGATTGCGCGAGAGCCTGCTGCACACCGTACGGGTACAGCCGCGCTTCGCGCAGAAAGCCTGCCTGGAAGGGGGAGAGTACTACTGGCGTACCGACCCCGATTTCGATCTCGACCTGCATCTCAAGCGGGTGATCCTGCCGGGCAAGGCCGGCAAGGCCGAGCTGGAGCGGCTGGTGGCCGACTTTGCCTCCACCCCCCTCAACCACCAGCGTCCGCTCTGGGAGATGCACCTGGTAGACACCTCCCTCGGCGGCCAGGCGCTGGTGGTGCGCTTTCATCACGCCATGGGGGACGGCTTCTCCCTGGTGCGGGCCATGCTCACCATGATGGACGAGAGCCCGGTTGCCCCTCCCAGACCGCAGCCCGAGCCAGTGGCCAACGACGACGGCGACGAAGAGCACGATCAGCAGGGCAGTCGCCTGCTGCGGGCCGGCCTCAAGCTGACCGGCACCCTCTGGTCCAAATACGTCGAGGTGCTGACCCACCCCACCAAGGCGATGGACTACCTCAAGACCAGCCGGGACGTGACCGCCGAGCTCTACACCATCGCCACCCTCTCCGATGATGCCGATACCCGGCTCAGAGGAGAGACCGGCTGCACCAAGCGGGTAGCCTGGTCAGAACAGATCCCGCTGCCGGATGTGAAGGCGGTGGGGCGGGTGCTCGGCTGCTCGGTCAACGACCTGCTGATCGCCGCCACCGCCGGGGCCTTTCGCCACTATCTGCTGGAGAAGGGAGACGAGGCCGACGTCGACATCCGGGCCCTGGTGCCGGTCAACATGCGCGCCCCGGACGACAAGGGGGCCCTTGGCAACCGCTTCGGGCTGGTGGCCCTGGATCTGCCCCTCAACATCGAACATCCACTGCAACGCCTCTATGCGGTGCGGGATCGGATGCAGGCGCTCAAATCTTCCCTGCAGCCGGCGGTGGTGCTCAACCTGCTGGAAGTGATGGGCATGGCCCCCAAGGCGGTGCAGCAACAGGCCATCGACATCCTCTCCGCCAAGGCCAGCGCCGTCATCACCAACGTACCTGGCCCGCAGCAGACCCTCTATCTGGCCGGCGCCAGGTTGCGCCAGCCGCTGTTCTGGGTGCCCCAGGCCGGCGATATCGCGGTCGGCGTCTCCATCCTCTCCTATGACAACAAGGTGCAGGTGGGCCTGATCACCGACAAGAAGCGGGTGCCGGACCCGGATCTCATCGTCGAGCGCTTCGCGGTGGAGTTTGAGCAGTTGCTGCTGCTGGTACTGATGGAGCCGGACCTGCTCTACGACCCCGCCATGCTGGATCAGCTGCTGCACGGCTGATCCGCCGCGCTTCAAACGCAAGAGGCCAACCCGGGGGTTGGCCTCTTGTTTTATGAGTCTGGCGAATTACTCCTCCTCCAGCTCCTCACGGGCGGCTTCCACATCGAGCCGCTCCATGGCATCCAGCGCCTCGCACTCTGCAGCCTCGCCGTAGAGTGCCTCGGCCGCCGCCATCTTGCTCTTGCCGTGCATCATTACCATGGCGTTGGCGTACTCCATGCGGGCGATGGCTGAGTGGGGGATGATGGCCAGCGCCGCCTTGAAGTGACGCTCGGACTCATCTTTTTTGGCGCCGTAGGTGATGCCGCCGATCATGGCGCCCAGCTTGTCGATGATCTCCGCATGCCAGGCACCGAAGGCGATATGGGCTTCCCCGTGGTCAGGTTCAAGCGCCAGTGCCTTCTCCAGGCTGCTCTTGATCTTGTCACCTATGCCGATGGAGAGTGCCTTGGAGACCGAGATCACCTGGCTGTAGCGACCCAGCGCCAGGGCGTGGAAGTACCAGGCGTTGACATTGTCTGGCTGACGTTTTTGCAGTTTTGCAGCGTTGCTGGCGGCCAGCTCGAACGCCTCGCGCTTGGCATATTTGTCATCCAGCAGGTAGCTGGCATGGATCACCAGCGCCTTGTTCGCCACGTTGAGGCCATCCTCGCCGGCGGCCAGCCCGAGGCTGACGGCCCGGGCGAAATCACCGGCGTGATAGGCGCGCCAGGCTTCCTGTACCTGTTCATCTTCGGGCCAGGGCTCGGCATCCCCCTGGTGCAGCCGCTCCCAGTGCTGCTCAAGGCGCTCCCCGGTATAGTCATAGGTGGCTTCCGGCCAGGGGAAGGGGGTGAAATCGAAGTTGGGCTGTGCAGTGGTCATATGATTCTCCCTGTTAAAAACACAATCAAAAAACACGGTTCGGTCAACCCGCCACGGTGGCGGGACGATAATGGCTGGCAATGGCATCGAGCGCGGCGCGGGCATCGGCTCGCAGCCTGGGGGCCACCAGCTCCATCACCTGAAAAACGCCGAGGGCGATGTCGGCATCGGCCCGCGGATGCAGCGCCCGCTGATAGGAGATCCAGAAGGTCCCCACCAGTGCAATATTGGCGGCCAGCGCCGTCACCTGCGCTTCGTCGCCTTCTAGCAGACCGCTGCGCCAGAGGTGGTGACAGATGGCGGCGGCGGTCAGCTCCTTGCGCCGCAGCAGGGCCGAAAAGCGCTGCTCCACCTTGTGGTTGCCGTTCATCAGGGTGCTGATGTCGTAATAGAAAAAGCGGTACTTCCAGATGAGTTCGAACATCAGGTGCAAGAAGAACCAGATGTCCTCCGCCTCGTTCAACGGCGGGGTAATGGTGTCGAGCAGGTGGGCCATCTCCTGTTCGAACTCGCCGAACAGGGCGTTGACTATCTCCTCCTTGTTGTGAAAGTGGTAATAGAGGTTGCCCGGGCTCATCTCCAGCTCGGCCGCGATGGCGGTGGTGGTGACGGTCGGCTCGCCCAGCAGGTTGAACTGGGCGAGGGCGGTGGCCAAGATGCGATCCCTGGTACGCCGCTTGGGTTTGCGATCCATGCTACTCCTTCGGTTGACGCCGGCCCTTGTCGCCATAGCGACGGGTCAGCCAGTGCTGCAACTGGGTCAGTGAGGCATCCAGCGCCGCCACCGCACCGATGCCCGGGGTCAGCAGGGAGCGCTGCTCATCGGCCAGCGCGTCAAGATCCAACGCCAGCCCGTGTCTGGCGAGGATGGGACCAAGCTCGGCCCGCCGCTGCCACAGATCCCGGCGGGTATGCTGGAAGGCGTGCTCGCACAGGTGGCGCCGGTCCCGATAACTGAACACATTGGTGAAAAACATCTCGCCATCGGCCGGGGAGGGCTCGAACAGCAGGGCATCCGCCTCTGGGTACTGGTGTTTGTAGCGATCCATCCCCACGTGCATGCGCGAGTGGATGATGGCGCGAAACGTCTGGGCCAGCACCAACGGCAGGCCGCTATCCACCAGCTTGGCGGGGCGCTCGCTGGCCAGGCCAGCATCAAAGGGCACCAGCGGGTTGATGCAGAACACCAGATCGGCCCCCTCCTGCAGCGCCACCGAGGCGTGCAGCGTCTTAATGAGCGCGCCGTCCACGTAGTAACGGCCATCGATGAGGGAGGGCGGGAACAGGCCGGGCAAGGCGGCAGAGGCCTGCACCGCGGCGGAGATGGGCACCTGGTCGAGCCCCGGGCTGCCGAAGGCCACCGCCCGACCGGTGTCGAGTTCGGTGGCGATGACGAACAGCCGGCTGGCCAGCTCGCGAAAATCGTTGCTGCGACCGGGGCGCGAGAAGAACTGGGTCAGGATCCGATCCACCCCGCGGCTGTCGAACATGCCGGTGGGGATCGCCTTGGACAGCCCCTGCAGCGAGCCGAGCAGGCTCTTGTTCCAGGGGGAGGAGAGGTAGTCGGCCAGACACGCCAGCGCCAGGGGCGGCAGCGAGGTGAGCCGCTCAAAATACTCCCCGAAGGCGGGGCGCAGCAGGGTAGAGGGGTCGAAGAACTCGCCACTGTCGTCGCTCAGCAGGATCCGCACCAGCTTGTCGGGGGAGATGCCGTTGGCCAGCGCCGAGGCGATCACCGCCCCCGAACTCACCCCCACATAGATGTCAGCCTGCTCGAAACGCACTCCCTTGATGCTGTCGGCCAGGGCGGCGCAGGCACCGATCTCGTAGATCCCCCCCAGAGGTCCCCCCCCGGCGAGGGCAACCGCAATCGTGCTCATGATTTGCCTCCCTTATCACGCAAAACCGGCCCAGCAGAGGGCATGGGCCGGTGGATCATCAGTCAGAACAAGCCGGTCAGGATCAGAAGAGTGCGGTTTCACCCTTCTCCTTGATCTCCTTGGCCACGTTTTCTACTTCCGTTGCCAGCTCCTTGACCTCTTCCTTCACCTTGGCGACGGGGGCGGGTGCAGGTGCGGCTTTCTTGACCGGCGGCTTCTTGGCAACAACCGGCTTCTTGGCCGCTGCCGCAGCAGGCTTGGCCTCGTCAGCCGGGGCAGTGTCGTCCTGGGCATCGATCAGCTGCTGCACCACTTCGGTCAGTTCAGCCATCCGCTTGGAGAGCTTGTCGATGTCCTTGCGGGTCGGGATGCCGAGGCTGGCGACGGCGCGGGCCACGCGATCCTCGAATACCTGCTCCAGACGGCCCCAGGTACCGGCAGTCTTGTCGGTCATGGCCGCGATCTTTTCATCGGCGCTCTGACGGGTACGGGTTTGCAGGGCTTCCCCTTCCTGAACCAGGGCTTCAAAGATCTTGCCGCCTTCCTCTTGCGCCTTGGCATAGGCACCCAGGCCAGCCAGCCAGATC
This sequence comes from Aeromonas sp. FDAARGOS 1403, assembly GCF_019047325.1. Lineage (NCBI taxonomy): Bacteria > Pseudomonadati > Pseudomonadota > Gammaproteobacteria > Aeromonadales > Aeromonadaceae > Aeromonas > Aeromonas sp. FDAARGOS 1403. The sequence continues at coordinate 3,353,795 of NZ_CP077249.1, forward strand.
TGCTGGGTGGACTCTTTGATGGTGGAAGTGAGGTGGTTGTCGGTCACCGAACTTGCCAGTGCTTTCAATTTTTTGGCCATGACAGTCTCCTTACTCGTGATATAGATGATGGTAATGACAACAACCTTGGTATATTCGTTGTGGCATTACTTAACTTTCATCCTCAGTCTAGGGAGAAAAAATAGAGGGTTCTACCTAATAACGGAACAGGCAACCCTGGTAATTTTGGACTGGGTCACGAAGAATGATATTCGAATGAATATTTTCAGTAAAAGCGTGATATATCTAACAACAACTAACAGCCCAATCAGTAAGGGATATAAATACCATGGATTATTTCATCACAGGTGGCAGCGGCTTCATCGGCCGCCGGCTGATTAAAAAATTGCTGCAGCGTCCAAATAGTCGGGTGCATTTCCTGATGCGGGCAGCCCATCTCGAGCGGGTACCCTACCTGCTGGCCTACTGGGGCGTTGGTGAGGATCGCGCCATTGCCGTGGTGGGCGACATGACCCACCCCTTGCTCGGCGTCGGCAACGGCGAACTGGAGCCCCTCATCGGCAAGGTTGATCATTTTCTGCATCTCGCCGCCATCTATGATCTCAACGCCAAGGCGGGCATTCAGCAGCAGGTCAATGCCGAGGGCACCCGTCAGGCCCTGCTACTGGCCGAGCGGCTCCAGGTGCGCTGTTTCCATCATTGCAGCTCCATCGCGGTGGCCGGCCTGTTTGACGGCCTGTTCCGGGAAGACATGTTCGATGAGGCCGAACACCTCGACATGCCCTATTTCCAGACCAAGCACGAGGCCGAAGGGATAGTGCGCAAGGAGAGCACCATCCCCTGGCGCATCTACCGACCCGGCATAGTGGTCGGCGACGCCAATACCGGCGAGATGGACAAGGTGGACGGCCCCTATTACTTCTTCAAGACCATCCAGAAGCTGCGTCGCATGCTGCCGCCCTGGATGCCCGCCATCGGGGTCGAGGGGGGACGCATCAACCTGGTGCCGGTCAACTTCGTGGTGGATGCCATCGATCACATCGCCCACCTGGAGGGGGAGGACAACAAGGCGTTCCACCTGACCGACTCTCACCCCATGCGGGTCGGCGACATGTTGAGCACTTTCTCCCGGGCGGCCCATGCCCCCGAACCGGCCATTCGCATCAATGCCGCCCTGTTCAGCTTCATTCCCCGCCATCTGATGACCATGCTGATGGCGCTGACCCCGGTGCGACGCATTCGCGATGCGGCCATCGCCGATCTCGGCCTGCCCAAGGACATCTTTCGGCTCATCAACTATCCGACCCGTTTTGACAACCGGGAGGCCCAGCGGGTGCTGAAGGGGACCGGCATCGAAGTGCCGCCGCTGCACAGCTATGCCTGGCGCCTGTGGGACTACTGGGAGCGTCACCTCGACCCGGACCTGTTCATCGACCGCACCCTGCGCGGCCGGGTCGAGGGCAAGGTAGTGCTGGTCACCGGAGCCACTTCCGGCATAGGCAAGGCCACCGCGAAGAAACTGGCAGAGGCGGGCGCCAAGGTGCTGACCATCGCCCGGGATGAGCACAAGATTGCCGAAACCCAGGCCGAGTTTGCCGAGCTGGGATTGACCCTGCAGGTCTATCAGGGGGATCTGGCCGATCTCGCCCAAGGGGAGGCGATCACCCGCCAGATCGTGGCCGAGCATGGCGGCGTGGATATCCTGGTCAACAACGCCGGTCGCTCCATCCGCCGCGCCATCGAGGACTCCTTCGACCGTTTCCACGATCTGGAGCGCACCATGCAGCTCAACTACTTCGGCACCCTCAAGGTGATCATGGGGGTACTGCCCACCATGATCGAGAAGAAGAAGGGGCACATCATCAACATCTCCTCCATCGGGGTGCTGACCAATGCGCCGCGCTTCTCCGCCTACGTCGCCTCCAAGTCGGCGCTGGATGCCTGGGTGCGTACCGCGGCCTCCGAGTTTGCCGACAAGGGGGTCAACTTCTCCATCATCAACATGCCGCTGGTGAAAACTCCCATGGTGGCGCCCACCAAGGTATATGAACAGGTGCCCATGATGACGCCGGAAGAGGCCGCCGATCTGGTGTGCGACACCATCATCAACAAGCACGTGCGCCTCGCCACCCGGCTCGGGGTGTTCGGCCAGGTGATCCATGCCCTGGCACCGCGGGTGGCCCAGGTGATCATGAACACCAGCTTCCGCACCTTCTCCGACCCCAAGGAGGGCAACGAGTCCAAGGCCTCGGCGGATCAGATGGCGGTCTCCACCCTGATCAAGGGGATCCACTTCTAGTGGTGACCACAACGAGTTGATGTAGCAAAAACGGAAAGGGCCTGAGCAATCAGGCCCTTTTCATTTGCGGTTGCGGGCGGGAGAGCAGGGTCAGCAGCAGGGCCGTGGTGCGACGGGAGTAGAGCAAGGAGAGGTGGCCAAGGGCGGCAAGCTCCACGTCCTCCATGCCATCGAGACGCTGGCGGGACTGGGGCAGCACGAAGTTGTCGTGGCTGGTACGCACCGAAACGCCTGGTACGCAAAGCGGCACGGCGGCAAAGCGCTGCAACCAGCCGGAGCCTGGCTCCATCTCGCGGGCATTGTCGCCGAGTCCCAGGGTGGCGAGCTGGCTGCCCTGATGAGGGGTGGCCAGGGTGATGAGCTGCGCCACCTTGTCACCCCCCGTCACCGCCAGATAGTCGCGGCACACCAGTCCGCCCATACTGTGACCGATCAGTACCAGCTGCGATGCGCCGGTGGCGACCAACACCTCGTCGATACGCCTGGCCAACAGCGGCACCATGTCGTCGAGATGGCCAAAGGGAGGAGTCAGGGTGACGGTTGCCACCGTGTGACCGGCGGCCTCCAACCGTGCCCGCTGCACCCGCCAGATGCCGCGACTGCAGCCATAACCGTGGATCAGCAGCAGGGGCAGGGGAGAAGGGGTCAACTTGTCAGGCGGCATCAGCCAGCGCTCGAACGGCAGCAGCCAGGTGAAGGTCAGCAGGTAGGCCGCTATCTCGCGCCCCACCATGGGCAGCCAGGCTCGCCAGCCGATGGCAGGCACAGGATAGAAACGGGAAAAGCCCCAGGTCAGCAATACCACCAGGGTGCGCAACCCCAACAGGGCCACCACCACAAACAAGATGGAGGGCGCCCAAGAGAGGCCGATGGCAAGGTGGGCGATGCTCCCAAGGAGCGTCACCTCAACCAGCAGCAGGATCAGTAATTGCTTTGTTATCGTCATGGCCCAATCATCCGACCAGTTTGGCGTGGAAGTCAAATGACACTTTCATCAATGTGACGGCCAACCCGCTATCGGTCAGTCTCGGCTCAAGCCTACCTGCCTGTGGCTATTTGCAATACTGTATATCCATACATATACTTGTATTCACCATCAGAAGGAGGACGCCACTATGGCCGTTGAGATCAAATATGTTGTGGTTCGTGGGGGAGTGGAGAAGATGACCTTTACCAGCAAGAAAGAGGCTGACGCCTATGACAAGCTGCTGGACACTGCCGATGAGTTGATGACGCTGCTGGCCGCGGCTCCCATTGCACTCGAGCTGGAACAGCAGGAGAGCCTGGCCTTCTATCTGGCCGAACAGCGGGACGCACTGCAGAGCGTATTGCGCGGTGGAAAGGGGCAGGGGAGCAACAAGGCAGAGAGCCAGGAAACCCAGAGTGAAGCAACCGAACCCAAAGGCAAGTCACTCAAGCGGGTTGCGTAGCAAGGCGTCTGGATAACAGGGTGAGGAAGGACAGGGAAAAGGGGCGAGCCGTCACGGCCAAACACTTTCTTATTCAAAAATAAAGAATTAACAGTCAATTTTCAGACTATTTACCCCGAGAATTTTCTGACAAGAGTGCATATTCATTGAATGGGATAAGAATGTGTTCGCAGTGATTCAACGTGGCGACTGCATCCATGTTTCCTGACAATGTCCCCACCACCGATGATGCCGATAACCCCATTTATCGGCATTACCCTTGAGCAGGCCGCAAGCCAGAACCATTTCAAGCAAGACCATGACCACAACCATACTTCCACCCGCCATGCCGCTGTTCGATGGCTTAGCATACCTGGAGGCGGGCAACCCCCAGGTCAATCAGTACCTGGCCAACCTCAGCCTCACCGACGTACCCGATGCCGGGATCGTCTACGAGCTCGCCGTCGACTGGCTGCTGGAGCAGCGCAACAACGAGAACAACTACAAGACCTATCGCAGTGAGCTGACCACGTTCTTGCACTGGTGCTTCAGCGAGATGCGCATCAGCCCAAAGGATCTGACCCGGCGCATCATGATGCGCTACCTCGACTACTGTCAGTCGCCGCCAGCGGCCCTGATTGCCTATCGCAACGTGGCGCAGTTCGTGCTCGACAAGGAGTGGGGAGAGCGTCTGCCCAATCCCCAGTGGCGACCCTTTCTTGGCAAACGGGAGCTGGGCCGTGAACTGCCGTACCGCCTCAGTGAACAGGCCATGAAGACCAAGCTCGCCATTCTGTCTGCCTTTTTCCAGTTTTTGATCCAGGAAGAGTACATGGACCGCAACCCGGCGCTTCTGCTGCAACGGGTGAAGCGCTGCGTCCAGCAGGAGCCGGATGACCAGGGCCAGGCCTTCAGCGAGCTGCAATGGTCCTATGTGATGCAGGCGGCCGATCGGCTGGCCACCGAGTCACCGGAGCAGCACGAGCGCAGCCGCTTTCTGATCAGCCTGATGTATGCCTGCTACCTGCGCATCTCCGAGGTGGCGGCAAGGCCAGGTTTTACCCCCGTCATGGGGCAGTTTCGCCGCGATGGGAAAACCGGCGTCTGGGGCTATTACATTCCCCGCAGCAAGGGTGGCAAGCGCCGCACCGTGGCGGTCTCCCATGCCTTGCTGGAGGCCCTCAAACGCTACCGGACCTTTCTCGGTCTCTCGCCACTGCCGGTACCCGATGAACAGACGCCACTGTTTGTGCGCCACAAGGCCGCAGCCCACGGCCGTGAACAAGGTGAACTCAATGCCAACCTCGGCATCCGTCAGCTGCGCGAGCTGGTGATGGCCGTGATTCAGGCGGCTGCCACGCTGGCGGAACAGGATGGCTTTGCCCAGGATGGCGCCGAGATGCGCAACCTGACACCGCACTCCATTCGCCATACCGGCATCACTCACGACATCAACCTCAACGGCCGGCCCTTGTCCCATGTGCAGGCCGATGCCGGCCACGACAGCATCGATACCACCTCCAAATACCTGCACACCGGCAACAGCGAACGTCACGAGAGTGCCAATCACAAACCACTGGATCGGTTACATGATTAAGTTAAACAGTGAGAGATAACAGAAAAGGAAAGATTCGTTCTTGGCAAACCAACCCAGTGTTGTTGAACCAATCCAGAACACTCAATTGCTCCACATTCAAAACCGCGCATAATGTATATTATGTTAAATGAAATATCTTGTTTCCTGTTACCACTTATTGAACTGTGTATAATGGCAACAATTGATCCTATCTCCGACCGGATGTCTTAAGTGGCTGAATTAACATCAGAACAATTAAAACCTGCTTTTGCGATTGAACAGTTTCCTGCCCTCAGCGAGCTCGAACCCATTCCGTTTGCCGCGCTGCAACCCAGGGCCATCTCCGGCATCAAGCGTCTTGCCAGTTTTGATGGCGACTGCCCGGTCATGCTGCTCAACGGTTTCCCCGGGGTCGACTATGAAGATGTCTGCCAGACGCTGATCGCCGCCTCTAATGGCAAGGATGGCGACCTGTTCGATCTCTGCTACACCGAAAACCTGAACAATCCGTTCAAACCCATCTGGCTGCGCCTGCAACCCGGTACCGGCATCGAGTTTTGTGAAATGGTCGGTGAACTGCTCAAGCTGATGAGCCACCATCTGGATGCCGAGCGTCTGGTCACCCGCATCATGCGCAAGCAGAACAATGATCCAAAGATCGATGACTTCCTCTCCGATCTGGCCGCCCATGTGGCACAGGGGCTCGAATTTCAGCACCCGGTCCTCATCAACCTGCTGATCCATCATGAGGAGCAGGAAGCCCCCGTGGTGTATGGCCGCGATCTCAACTGGGACACCCTGTTCGGCTCCATCAACTACCAGACCGAGCAAGGTTCCGTCTATGCCAACCAGCACCTGCTGGAACCTGGTCTGCTGCGTCAGGCCAACGGTGGCTACCTGATCCTGCAGCTGGATGAGTTGCTGGATCAGCCCCATCTCTGGTTCAAGCTCAAGAACGCGATGCAAAAAGGCGAGCTGGACTGGAACGCCTATCAGGAAGGCAAGACCCTCACCCCCTTCTTTACGCCGGAAGCCACCCCCATCAAGCTCAAGCTGATCCTGGTCGGTGACCGGCTCGATGTGGCCGAGTTCCAGATGCTGGACAGAGACATGTCGGAGCGCATCTTCCTGCGCGCGGACTTGGTCTCCGAGGTGAACATCGAAGAGGAGCTGCCTGACTATCTGCAATATCTGGCCTGGCTGCGCGAGCGCTGGAACCTGCTGGACTTCACGCCGGCCGCCCTCGCCGCCCTCTGCCGCCATGCCAGCCGGCTCTGTGATCATCAGGAGTGGCTCTCGCTCTCCGAGGTGCAGCTCTCAGCCATCATGCGCATGGCCGACAGCCTGGCACGTGAGCTGGAAGCGGACGTCGTCACCGACGAGCACATCCGCGGAGCACTGGAAGAGCAGGATTATCGGCTCAACTACCTGGTCGAGCAGTCCGATCAGGGGGTCATCGACGGCCAGATCCTGCTGCAGACCGATGGTGAGGAAGTGGGTCAGATCAACGGTCTCTCCGTCATTCAGGTCTCAGGGCACCCCTATGATTTCGGCGAGCCGGTGCGCCTCACCGCCACCGTGCATCTGGGGGATGGTGATGTGGCGGACATCGAGCGCAAGGCGGAGCTGGCAGGTCATATCCACGCCAAGGCGATGATGATCATTCACGGTTATCTCTCCAACAAATTTGGTGCCGAGAATCCCTCCCCGCTGTCGGCCAACCTGGTGTTCGAACAGTCCTACCATGAAATCGATGGTGACAGCGCGTCTCTGACCGGTCTGTGCGCCCTGCTCTCCGCCCTCGCCCGCCAGCCTATCTACCAGCACTTTGCGGTTACCGGCGCGGTCGACCAGTTTGGCAACGTGCAGGCCGTCGGCGGCGTCAACGAGAAGATCGAGGGCTTCTTCCGGGTGTGCAAGATCCACGGCCTCACCGGCAAACAGGGGATCCTGCTGCCCGGTACCAACGCCCAGCAGCTCAACCTCTCTGATGAAGTGATCGCGGCAGTAGAGGCCGGCCAGTTCCATATCCACCCGGTGGATCATGTGGAAGAGGCCATCGAGCTGCTGACTGGTTGTGTTGCAGGTGAGCCGGACATGCCGGATACCCTGTTTGGCCGCATCCAGCAGCGCCTGGATGAGCTCAACGGCACCGAGGCCGTCAAGGGGGGCGTGCTGCGCCGCCTGTTTGGCAGGCTGTTCGGGGTATAAACGAAGTGATCGGAGTTGTTTAGCGAACATCTGTACGCTAAATTGGCCCCGCTTTGACCAATTTTAAGGATAACCAGCGTGACCGTAGACAATTCCACCATTGATGCCCGCCTTTCCCTGTGTGAACAAGGCAAAGACTCGTTTACCCGTGAAGAGCTGCTCGCCTGCAGCCGTGGCGAGCTGTTTGGTGAGGGCAACAGCCAGCTGCCCGCCCCCAACATGTTGATGATGGATCGCATCGTCAAGATCAATGACCATGGTGGTGAGCACGGTAAAGGCGAGATCCTGGCAGAACTCGATATCACACCGGATCTCTGGTTCTTCGATTGCCACTTCCCGGGTGACCCCGTCATGCCTGGCTGTCTCGGTCTGGATGCCATGTGGCAGCTGGTTGGTTTCTTCCTCGGCTGGAAAGGCGGCCCCGGCAAAGGCCGTGCACTGGGGGTTGGCGAGGTGAAATTCACCGGTCAGATCCTGCCGACTGCCAAGAAAGTAACCTACAAGATCACCTTCAAGCGCGTCATCAATCGCAAGTTGGTGATGGGAATTGCCGATGGCGTGGTGGAAGTGGATGGTCGCCCCATCTACAGCGCCACCGACCTGAAAGTGGGCCTGTTCAAGGACACCACCGCATTCTGATGAGCTGACTGACCACCTGGTCAGACCACACAACGTAAAGGGGCCGCCATGGCCCCTTTCCTTTTTGCAATGTGTGATGAAGTACCGACTACTTCATGAAGAGGCCTGAGCCCCGCCCTTCCATGGCATCACGCCAACCACCAAGCCAGTGCCCACGTGCATCCAGGCATTGATACGGACACGCTTCTTTCTGTTTGCCGACCACGCCAGCCTGATAACCACGAGCACGAGCTCTTTCCAGACGGTCCCGTTTTTGTCTCTTCATCATCTACGACCCTCTTCCGTGGAACAAAAAAAGCGACCAATTTTTCATCGGTCGCTTTCATCTTTACCCCAGGGGGTTGGCAGGGTCAAACAAAAAATTTCATGCTATCCGCTCATTGTGACACAAGACACTGAACCGCATTAATTTTTAGTGACACAACTTTTTAGCGCTGGAAACGGCGCAGCCAGGCGAATGGCAGGGCCAGCAGAGTCAACCAGAACAGGCTGCCACCACCGCTGCCACCATCCTGACCGGTCTGGTTGTTGACCGGTGCGTTGGCGACCACATAACCGGCCGGATCGTTGTTCTTGTAGTCGGTCACGACCGGTGCCAGCTTGACGCTGACCACGGTAGCGTTGGTGCGGTTGTTCAGATCGCTCTCGCTGTTGTAGCGATAGGCGGTCGCGGCCACAGTCCCATTCTCGCTGATGCCGCTGGCATAAGCGATGTGATAGTAGTAACCGTTCTGGGCACACTGCTTGGCACCCGCATCATCCAGACCACAGATGAGATCGTTCAGGTACCAGTTGTTGCCGGTCGCCGCGTTGAGCAGGAAGCCTTCCTGCATGCGGTTGGTGCCGTTGACCACGGGTTGGGTCTGATGGCGGGAATCACGCCAGCCAACCACCATGTTGTGGTTGTTGATGGCGGCCGCTTCCGAGCCGGAGCCGCTGAGCGGCTTGTCCTGCAGGGAGACCACGGCGTTGGTGGTCGGCGTGTTCAGGTTGAACACGAACATCTCCACCGGGCGGTTCTGGCCCTTGTTGATACGATAGAGCTGGTTGCCGACCACATAACCGTTGTCGTTGACCCCCACGGCCCAGCTGTGTTGCAGCTTGGCGTCATCCTTGCCGGGCTCGCCTTCTGCCAGCGGGATGATCTGGGTGGTGCCCACCTTGCTGCCATCCAGATCCAGTGTCCAGTAGGCGGCCAAGTTGCGGCCATCCAGGTAGTTGGTGCCGATCTCGCCGGTGGAGGAGTACCCTACCCCATACAGTGTGCCGTTAAATTTGCCCACGCCGAGCGCGGAAGCGGTCTGCACCACTTCGTTGCGGCCCCGGGCATACTCGTTGGCCTGCAGCAACTTGTTGAAGGTACCGGTACTGTTGACCAGCCAGAAGCTCGCCTGGGTGTTGAGGCCCGGGCAGTAGCGGTAGTCACCGTACTGGCCGTCGTTACCGGCAAAGCACCAGTTGTAGGTTTCGGAGTTGACGGCGATGTTCTTGCCGGTGGCAGCGGTACCGGTCACCAGATACTGGCCGTTGTCCAGCTTCTTGATGCTGGTCGGCACACTCAGGCTGTGAGTACCGGCGCCATCTTTCAGCTCGACGGGGTTGCCCTCCTCAACCACGGCAAAGGCGGTACGCACCTTGCCACTCATCTTGTAGCCCGCCCGGGTGCCGGGTACATCACCCAGCGCGGTCACCAGGCCGTCGGTCTCGCCCAACTGCACATAGCCTACGTTGTTGCGCTGATCGACACCGTCGAGGAAGTCACGACGCCACTGGTAGGCGAAGTTGCTGTTGTCGTTCCAGAAGGAGTTGCAGACCGAGTTGGAGAGCATGCAACCCTGCTCGAAGCGGAAGCGGTCAACCAGGAAGTCGGCGAAACGCACGGTCGAGAAGTGTTCGGCCATGTTGTTCTTGGTGTTGATCCCGATGAGCCCGTTGCCGTCGCCGCTGATCCCGCTGGCGTAACCCTTGTCGGACGCATCGACAATGGTGAAAAAGGGACTTTGTGCCGCCTGGGCGTTCAGGCTGGCGCTGACCAGAATGGCCAGCATGGATAATTGCTTTTTCATCTACTTCCTTAGTCCTGATGTTTCAACGCTTCCAACTCCTCCCAGCGGGAGAAGGCTTGTTCCAATGCCGCCTCTGCGGCATTCAGGGCATCCAGTTTGGTCTGGGTTTGCTCCGCAGGCAGGGAGAAGAAACCGGGGTGGTTGATCTCCGTCTGCAGGGCATCCAGCTCCGCCTCCAGCTGTTCCAGCCGGGCTGGCAGATTATCCAGCTCCAGCTGCAACTTGTAAGAGAGTTTCTTCTGTTTTGCCGCGACCGTCGCCTGCGTCACGACAGGCTCTGGCGCCTTGCTCTGGGGCTGCTTCGCCGCCGGCTGTGCGGCCAGCTGAGACTGCTGCTGGGCACGGGTGGCCATCATGTCGGCATAGCCCCCCACATAATCACTGATCCGCCCATCCCCTTCAAACAACCAGCAACCGGTCACGGTATTGTCGATGAAACGACGATCGTGGCTCACCAGCAGCAGGGTACCGGGATAGTCCGCCAGCAGCTCTTCCAGCAGTTCCAGCGTTTCGACATCCAGGTCGTTGGTTGGTTCATCGAGGATCAGTAAATTACTGGGCTTCAAGAACAATTTGGCCAACAGTAAACGGTTTTTTTCGCCCCCTGACAAGGCTTTCACCGGGGTGCGTGCCCGTTTTGGCTCAAACAGGAAGTCCTGCAGGTAGCCGAGGATGTGACGGGAGCGGCCGCGCACCATCACCTCCTGCTTGCCCTCGCCGACGTTGTCCACCACCGTCTTCTCGGGGTCGAGCTGTTCGCGGTACTGATCGAAGTAGGCCACTTCCAGGTTGGTGCCCTGCCGCACCGAGCCGCGGGTTGCCTCGAGCTGGCCGAGCAGCAGCTTGATCAGGGTCGACTTGCCACAGCCGTTGGGGCCGACCAGCGCAATCTTGTCGCCACGCAACACCTGCAGATCCAGCCCCTGAAACAGGGTGCGATCGCCAAAGTCGAGACCCAAGCCTTCACTTTCAAATACCAGCTTGCCGGAGCGGCCCGCTTCGTCCAGTTGCAGCTTGGCCTTGCCCTGCAGCTCACGGCGCTGGGTCCGCTCCATGCGCATCGCCTTGAGGGCACGCACTCGTCCCTCGTTGCGGGTACGGCGGGCCTTGATCCCCTGGCGCACCCACACCTCTTCCTGGGCCAGCTTGCGATCGAACTCGGCATTTTTCAGCTCCTCGACCCGCAGCCACTCCTCCTTGCCCTGCAGGTACTCGTCGTAATTGCCGGGCCAGGAGGTGATCACGCCGCGATCCAGATCGATGATCCGGGTCGCCAGCTTGTGGATGAACTCCCGGTCGTGGGAGATGAAGACGATGGCACCGCGAAAATCCTTGAGAAACTCTTCCAGCCAGTTGATGGCATCGATGTCCAGGTGGTTGGTCGGCTCGTCCAGCAGCAGCAGATCCGGATCGCAGGCCAGCGCGCGGGCCAGGGCCACCTTGCGCAGCCAGCCACCGGAGAGGCTGTCGAGGGTCACGTCGGGATCCAGACCGAGCAGGGTCAGCACCTGGTTGATGCGGGTCTCGAACTGCCAGCCGTTCTGGTAGTCGAGCTGCTCCTGCAACTGGCTCATCTTGCGAATGTTGGCATCGGAGGCATCGTGTGCCAGCTCCATGGAGATATGGTGATACTGCTTGAGCAGCACCCCTACCCCGGCCAGCCCTTCGGCGGCGTAGTCAAACACGGTGAGCTCGCTCGAGGCGGGGGGATCCTGCTCGAGGCGGGTCACTTTCAAGTCTTGCTGCAGTACCAGACGGCCGTCATCGAGCGGCAGTTCGCCGGCGATCACCTTCATCAGAGTGGACTTGCCCGCCCCGTTGCGCCCCACTAGACAGAGGCGCTCGCCCCGCTCGATGGTGAGCTCGGCCTGGTCGAGCAGCGGAAAATCACTGAACGACAGGGAAGCGCCGTGCAATGTCAAAAGAGCCATTCTTGTTCCTTCTTGCTAATGAAAAAACGGGCGGCAGACTGAGTCTCCCCCCGTTTCATCGTCAAATCGCCCACTACTCCCGGGCGGCAAGCCACGCTTGCAGCTCCGCCAGGGTAAAGGGCCAACCCAGTTCACGCCCGGCCTCGTCGCGCACGACCGGAATGCGCACCCGGTAGGCCTCGAGCCAGTCGGCGTCATCCAGGATGTCGCAGCGGCGGGTCCTGCCGGCAAGGCCGGCCTGCTCCACCAGCCCCCACGCCTGTTCGCACAGGTGGCAACCGTCGGTGTGAAACAGGGTCAGCATCAGCCTTGGGCCTCGGCATGAGTGATGATCCAGCAGTTGTGGATATGCTGGTTGCGCTCGAAATCCTTCGGCCGGGTCTTGCCGGTGATGTTCTGGGCCTTGAGACCGATGGCCTCGAGACCGGCCAGATCCATCTTGAAGTGGCGCTTGTTGTTGGAGAACACCAAGGTGCCACCCGCGGCCAGCAGACTCTTGAGATGCTGCATCAGCAACAGGTGATCGCGCTGTACGTCGAAGCTCTCGTCCATCCGCTTGGAGTTGGAGAAGGTGGGCGGATCGATGAAAATGAGGTCGTACTGCTCGTCCGCCTCGGAGAGCCACTTCAGGCAGTCCGCCTGCACGAACTTGTGTTCGCGGCCCACCAGCGAGTTGAGGCGCATGTTGTCCTGCGCCCAGTTCAGGTAGGTGCGCGACATGTCCACCGTGGTGGTTTCGCTGGCACCGCCCAGACCCGCGTGCACGGTGGCACTGCCGGTGTAGGCAAAGAGATTCAGGAAGCGCTTGCCACGGGCCATCTCCCCCAGCATGCGGCGGGTCTGACGGTGGTCGAGGAACAGGCCGGTATCCAGATAGTCGTAGAGGTTGACCCACAGACGGGCACCGTACTCCTGCACCTCCATCCGGTGCTGCTCTTCGGAGAGCTTCTGGTACTGCTGTTTGCCTTCCTGACGCTCGCGCACCTTCAGGATCACCTTCTCGCCATCCATGCCGGTCACCTTGATGGCGGCCTGTACCATGTCGAGCAGGCGCTGACGGGTCTTCTGGGCGGGGATATCCTTGGGCGCCGCGTACTCCTGCACCACCAGGTAGTCCTGATAGCGGTCGATGGCGGCGTTGTACTCCGGCAGATCGGCGTCGTAGAGACGGTAGCAGTCGAGGTTCTCTTTCTTCGCCCACTTCTCGAGGGCCTTCAGATTCTTGCGCAGACGGTTGGCAAAGTCCTGCGCCACCTCTTTTTGGGAGGCCACGGAGTCCAGCGCGATCTGGTAGTTGCGCAGCTGACACTCGAGCGCCCCGTTGAACAGGCGATATTGCTTGTCGGCGCGCAGGCGCAGACAGCTGAGCAGCTCGGGGGAGGCAGAAAGGATCGAGACTTTCCACCCCTGGAAGCTGCGACGCAGGGCATCGCCAAGGGCCTGGTGCACCTCCAGCAGCGCCGGGAACTCACCGAGACGCTCGCCATAGGGCGGGTTGGAAATGAGCATGCCGACCTGACGGGTCTCCCCTTCCGCCGCCATGGGCAGCGGGTTTTCCAAGGCGGTCGCATCGGCCTGTTTGAAGGTGATGAGATGAGCCACGCCGGCGGCTTTGGCGTTGTCACGGGCTTTGAGCAACACGCGGGAGTCGGCATCACAACCGAACAGCTTCACCTCGCAGCGCTGCATGCCTCGTTTGGCGCGCACTTGCGCCTCCATCATCAGGCTTTGCCACAGTTCGCTGTCATGCTGCAGCCAGCGATCGAAACCGAAGCGCTCGCGGCGCAGGGCCGGCGCCATGTCGGCGGCGATAAAGGCCGCTTCAATCAGCAGGGTACCGGAACCGCACATGGGGTCCATCATGGGCTCACCGGCCCAGCCGCTACGGGCGATCATGGCCGCGGCCAGGTTCTCTTTGAGCGGTGCCTCACCGGTGCCCTGACGATAGAAGCGCTGGTGCAGCGCGGGGCCTGACAAGTCCAGCGTGATATTGGCCTTGCCCTTGCCCAGATGGGCCATGATGCGAATGTCCGGGGATTTCTTGTCCACGTCCGGGCGCACATGACCACGCTTGGTGAAGCGATCGACGATGGCGTCCTTGATCTTGAGCGCGCCGTACTGGGTGTTGCGAATGGAGGCATTGGTACCGGTGAAATCCACCGCTATGGTGGCGGTGCCGGAGAAGTGCTCTTCCCAGGGAATGGTATGGGCGCCCAGATAGAGGTCCAGATCGTCGTTCATCTGGAACTCGGAGAGCACCAGCACGATGCGGGAGGCAAAACGGCTCCACAGACAGGCCTTGTAACCGATGGCCAGCTCGCCGCAGAAATGGACGCCGGCCACGGTCTCGCGGACCTGCTCTGCACCCAGATTGGTCAGCTCGACGGCCAACAGGTTTTCCAGCCCCTTGGGGCAGGTTGCAAAAAATTCTTTCATCACGCTCACGGGGAAGCCATAAAAATAGTGCCGCATTATACCTTAAGCGGCGATCCGGAGCAGCAAAAGCTTGGGCATGTCTGCATAAAGAGCGCGCAGTTGACCCTGAGGCTGTGGTTGAGCCTGTGCAGGATGAAGGCCGGTAATGGTGACATTGATGACAAGCGAGTGACTCCGTAACGACAGCACACGCAACGTCAATGCGAGTGATGGCACAAAAAGCAGCATCGGCTATTTTGCGAGCAAGTCTTGATCCGTTATCCGGATATATATTCCCCCTTTCCCTCTTCTAAATTGCCACATCTGACAGGAGTCAAACAAAGCTCAAATCGTTATTATTCTTCACGACAGAGCAAGTCCTTTCTGTAAACCCCGTGCTTTGCCCTCCCGTTATCGTCCGTAAACGGGAGGGCTATTTTTTTACATCCCCTCCCCGTTTATGCCGACATTGCCCCGCCTGTCATATCTATCAGGTTTCAAGAGAAACTACAGGTTTTAGAATAGTCCCGTGTTGTTGATACAACAGCTTATTCCTCCTGTAGTGTGTGTTTGTCGCCCTCGCCTCGAATTGACGTGAGGGCATTTTTATTGGTCTTTATTCACTGGCGCCAGAATGAAAAAATAACTTCCTGTATTTGACGCTATTGACCGCGACAAGCGGGTATCCAGATGACAAACAAGATAACGTAAAATGAAAAGACCCGCTTGATGCGGGTCTGTCATCGGTCTGGTTGCCTTAAATTGCCCAGCGCAAACCAAATGAAGTCACTGCAGCATGTTTTCTGCCGGGGACGTGGTCCATCTTGGGAGCGTATCCTATTTCCAATGCCACATTCTTGTAACCCAGGCTGACAACGGGCAGCACGGCGAAGCCATTCATGCCAGAGCCATCAAGATAACCGGCCTGCAACCCGAGACCAGCAAAGAAGCTCTCGGTCAAATACCACTCCTTGCGGTACATAAAGCCGGCAAATGCTGCCAATTTTTCATAAGAGTCTTCATAAGCCCCACCACGCAATGAGAGCTTGCCGGTATCCTGATCCCCCAAGAATACCCAGTCAACGCCCAAACCAGGGTTGATATTGTTGAAGTCACAAGTCTTCCCGTGTGGCCCTTTGGCCTTCTCACACCCGCTGTGTATTGATGCTCCATAGATGAGAACTGACAAATCTTCTGCCGCCGAGGTAGTCAAGGGGAGAAGGAATAGACTGCTGGCCAATAGATACTTGTTTATTTTCATGAGTCATTTCCTTGATCATGCTACTTACACGTATCAACCAGATACACGCACATTATTACACTCGCATTTTGAGATTACGTAGTTTATGGAAAAGCCTCAAGTGGCACAGTTCACATTTCCACCGGCCACAACGGTCAACGATTAAATTAAATATCGTTCGGCCTTGTGAACGTTCAGACCAGGTTCAGAATGGAAATGAAAGTGATGACAACTGGCAATCTATTGTCAGTTGCCCTCCTCAGATGGCAGGTAACGTTATGCGGGAATATATCAACCGACTTGGCGATATTGCGCCTGAGCCGCGGGTCTTGGGCTCATGCGATTGTTCATCACCTTGATGACGCCAAACCGGGGCAGTGTCTTGCTGGTGGTCAATATCAGATCGTCGGTCAGGTTCAAACAGACGCTAGCCTGATCGCCGGCTTCAATCACCAGAAACTCCCCCTTGCCATGAGGCGTCCCCATGCACACCAGTGCACCGGTTTCCGGAGTGATAACCGGATGGGTTTCGCCAAAGAACCAGCTTTGTGGCATCAAGGGTTTGTAAAAGCGGCTGACGGCGATGGCATTGAGGACCAGCTGCACCTGATGTGGCACGCTCCACTCCAGTTCTGCCACTCTGTCCATCAGCTGATAATAGAGCGCGGCATCATCCACACAAAACGGCTGGGTGGTGAAGGAGCTAGGCACCAATTGCCGCCCTTTATATTCGGTGGCAAATATCATGCGATCGGATAAATCCAGCATCAGACGATCGTCATGAGCATCATAATGCCACTGCCAATTGTCATTGGGTTGGATACACATGGAGGTGCCCTTACTGGAAGTCGTTACTCGACTTTATTCCATGTCGAGAATTTCAGCAACTTTAAATAAAGGGCACCGATTTATTTCTTATATATGGGTCACAATCTCTTTGACCAGATCCGGGCCTTTATAAATAAAACCGCTATAAATCTGGACCAGACTGGCACCCGCCGCCAGCTTCTCGCGGGCCGCCATGGCGCTGTCGATGCCGCCGACCCCGATAATGGGCAGCGCACCATCCAGCGCCTTGGCCAGCTGGCGGATCACCTCGGTACTCTTGTGCTGCAGAGGACGACCGCTGAGTCCCCCCGCTTCACCGGCATGAGGCATGTCATAAATCATGTCGCGCTCGAGGGTGGTATTGGTGGCAATCACGCCATCGATGCCATTTTTTATCAAGGATGCGGCGACTTGATTAATTTCATCCGAGGTCAAATCTGGCGCAATTTTAACGGCCAGCGGCACGTACTTCTTATATTGCGCGGCCAGCTCCTGCTGACGAATCTTGAGGGCGGCCAACAGTTCATCCAGTGCCTCGCCATATTGCAGCGAACGCAGCCCAGGGGTATTGGGGGAAGAGATATTGACGGCAATATAACCGGCATGGTCATACACCTTGTCCATGCAGATCAGATAATCATCCTTGCCCTGCTCGATGGGGGTGTCCTTGTTCTTGCCGATATTGATGCCGATCACCCCCTGATATTTGGCCTGCTTGACCTGAGCAACCAGGTGGTCGACCCCTTTGTTGTTGAAGCCCATCCGGTTGATGATCCCCTCGGCCGGAATGACCCGGAACAGACGGGGTTTGTCATTGCCGCTCTGGGGTCTGGGGGTGACAGTACCGACCTCGATAAAACCGAACCCCATGGCCCCGAAGGCATCGATACACTCACCGTCCTTGTCGAGCCCGGCCGCCAGACCCACCGGATTGGCAAAAGAAAGCCCCATGACGGTGACGGGGCGTTTTGGCAGGGAGTGGCGGAAGAAACAATCGAGCGGTGTACCGAGAAGGCGGGGCAAATATTTGATGGAGAGATCGTGCGCCTGTTCCGGATTGAGCTTGAACAGGAAATGCCTGGCGAGAGGGTACAGCATGTTTGCTCCTTAAAAAAAGCCCCGGCAACTGGCCGGGGCTTTTGGGGTTATGCCGAGGTTCGGCAATTCAACTGGAGCAGGTTCAACTCTCGCAAGGCCACCGAGAACTTGGCGAACTCGTGAGTGCTGGTGGTCTTGAAGTCGGCCAACATGTGGGTCCAACGGGACAAGAGTTGCTCATGCTCCGAAATCCAGTCGGCCAGTATGGTAGCGCATTCTCCCTGATCTTTGCACCCTTCCAGTACAACGGAAGTGAGACTGCGTTGCTGCCAGTCCAGATCTTCGCGGAAGGAGGCCCGCGCCATCGCCTGCCAGTGGTTGCCCACCGGTTGATGATTGATCTGATCGAGGAACCAGTGCAGATCCAGCTTGGCGCCGAGGCGATAGTAGACGTTGGCGGCGCGCAGGATGTCGGTCTTGTGCTCCGCGGCAATCTGCGCCAGATCCAGGCTGGAGAAGAGGCTGCTCATGTGGGCCACCTGACGGGCGATGGCTTGTGGCACCTGCTTGGCCACCAGGGCGGCGACCGCCTGCTGGTGCTCGGCTACTTCGCTCTCGTCCATCACCTCGTAGAGGTGCTGACCCAGCGTCTCGAAGGCCGGACGGAAGAAGGCGATGTTCTCGCTGATGCTCCAGCTGCGGTTGCGGGCGCGCAGGAACCAGCGGGTGGCACGGCGCACGATGCGACGGCTGTAGAACATCAGTTCGAGCTGGGTCTGGGCATCCACCAGGTTGTCACACCCTTCGATGTCGCGCCACAGCTGGTTGAGGCCAAACACCTCGCGCGCCATGGCGAAGCAGCAAGCCACTTCCGCCACCGAGGCACCGGTCTCGTCCTTCATCCGGCTGGCGAAGTTGAGCCCCATGTCGTTGACCAGCATGTTGGCCACCCGGGTCGCGATGATCTCGCCGCGCAGCGGATGCTGGGCAAGCGCCGCCCCGAACTGCTGCTGCAGCTTGGCCGGGAAGCTGGTCACCAGCATGTTGGCGAGGAAGGGCTCGTCGGTCACTTCCGGGCAGTTGAGCTGCTCTTTGAGCACCATCTTGCCGTAGGCCACCAGCACCGCCAGCTCGGGTCGGGTCAACCCCTGCCCTGCCGCCATCCGCTCGGAGAGCTCCTCGTCGGAGGGCAGGAACTCGAGGCCACGGTCTAGCTTGCCTTCCCGCTCCAGCCCCTGAATGAAGCGCTGCTGCTCCTTGAGCTGCTCGGCGCCGCGGAAGCTGGTCACCGAGATAGACTGGGACTGGCGATAGGCGTTGGTGATGACAATCTGCGCCACATCGTCGGTCATCTCGTAGAGCATCTGGTTGCGCTGCTTGAGGGTCAGATCGCCAGCCGCCACCAGCTGGTTCAGCAGGATCTTGATGTTCACCTCGTTGTCGGAGCAATCCACCCCGCCCACGTTGTCGGTGAAGTCGGTGTTGATGCGACCACCCTGGCTGGCGTACTCCACCCGGCCGAGCTGGGTGAAGCCGAGGTTGCCGCCCTCACCCACGATGCGGGCCCGCAGATCGCGACCGTTGACCCGCAGCACATCGTTGCTGCGATCGCCCACTTCGGCATCGCTCTCGCGGGCACTCTTCACATAGGTGCCGATGCCGCCGTTCCACAGCAGATCGACGTTCAGGCAGAGCAGCGCCTTGATCAGCTCGTTCGGGGCCATGCTGGCCTTGTCGGTGCCGAGCAGGGTCTGCATCTCGGGGCTCAGCTTGATGGACTTGGCCGAGCGCAGGAAGATGCCGCCCCCTGCCGAGATCAGTTCCCGGTTGTAGTCATCCCAGCTTGAGCCTGGCAGCTCGAACAGGCGCTTGCGCTCGACGAAGCTCTTGGCCGCATTGGGGGTCGGATCGACGAAGATGTGCATGTGGTTGAAGGCGCCCACCAGCTGGGTGTGCTCGGAGAGCAGCATGCCGTTGCCAAACACGTCCCCCGCCATGTCACCGATGCCGACGCAGGTGAAGTCGGTGGTCTGGCAGTTGACGCCGATCTCACGGAAGTGGCGCTTGACCGACTCCCAGGCGCCACGGGCGGTAATGCCCATCTTCTTGTGGTCATAACCGACCGAGCCGCCGGAGGCAAAGGCATCGCCCAGCCAGTGGCCGTATTCGAGGCTTATCTCGTTGGCGATGTCGGAGAAGGTCGCAGTGCCCTTGTCGGCGGCCACTACCAGGTAGTAGTCATCCTCGTCGTGACGCACCACGGATTTGGGCGGGATCACCTCACCACCGATGATGTTGTCGGTCACGTCCAGCAGGCCACGGATGAACAGGCGATAGCAAGCCTTGCCCTCCTCTTGGATGACGGCACGGGGCGCCCCCGCCGGCATCTGTTTGCAGTAGAAACCGCCTTTGGCTCCCACCGGCACGATGACGGTATTCTTCACCTGCTGGGCTTTTACCAGACCCAACACTTCGGTACGGAAGTCCTCCTTGCGATCGGACCAGCGCAGACCGCCACGGGCTACCTTGCCCCAGCGCAGGTGCACCCCTTCCACCCGCGGCGAGTAGACGAAAATCTCGAACTTCGGCAGCGGCAACGGCATGTCGGTGATGCTGGAGGGGGCCAGCTTGAAGGAGACGTAGGGCTTGATGTTGCCCGCCTTGTCCAGCTGGTAGTAGTTGGTGCGCAGGGTGGCGTCGATCATCTCCACATAGCGGCGGATGATGCGATCGTCGTCCAGGTTGGCAACCTGATCGAGCTTGGCGGCGAGCTGCTCGTGCAGCTTGGCCTGTACCTTGGCGTCCTGCTTGCCGGCCGGATCCAGGCGCTGTTCGAACAGGGTGAACAGCAGCTGGGCGATATCCGGGTAGCGGGTCAGGGTCTCTTCGATATAGGACTGGCTGAAGGAGACGCCGGTCTGACGCATGTATTTGGCATAGGCGCGCAGCACGGATACCTGACGACCGGTGAGGCCGGCGCCCAGCACCAGCCGGTTGAAGCCGTCATCTTCCAGTTGCTTGTTCCAGATGGCCGCGAAGGCCTGCTGGAAGCGCTGCTGGCTCTGCTCCAGATCGAACGGCTGCTCCCCATGCAGCAGCATGGAGAAGTCGAGGATCCAGAAGATGTCGCCCGCCGGGGTGCGCACCTGATACGGGGTTTCGCCGATGACCCGCAGCCCCATGTTTTCCAGCATGGGCAGCACATCGGAGAGGTGGATGGGTTCGGTGCGGTGGAACAGTTTGAGGCGGACCCGGCGATCGTTCTCTTCCTCCTGGGCGCGGTAGAACAGCATGCCGAGCGGATTGGCCTCGCTCAGGTTGTCCAGCTCCATGATGTCGGCCACGGCGGAACCCGGCAGCACGTCTTCCTTGTAGGCGCGGGGGAAGGCGGTGCTGAAACGGCGGCGCAGTTCGTTACCACGGGCTTCACCGTAGTGAGAGAGCAGCACGGAGTCCAGACGGTCATCCCAGCTGCGGGCCGCTTCAATCAGGTTGTTCTGTACTTCGTTCACATCCACATCCACGTTGTTGTTGTTGACCCGCACTATGTAGTGGGTCCGTGCCAGCACGCCCTCGGTGAAGTAGACGTTGAACTCCACCTCTTCGTTGCTGCCGAAATACTTCTGCAGGATCTGCTGGGTCTTGACCCGCAGCGCCGTGTTGTAGCGCTCCTTGGTGACATAGACCATGCAGGAGAAGAAGCGGCCGTAGACGTCGCGGCGCACGAACAGGCGCAGCATGTCGCGCTCCTGCATCTCCAGCACCCCGAGACCGGTGGCCAGCAGCTCCTCTTCGCGAGCCTGGATCAGCTCATCGCGCGGGTAGGTTTCCAGTACGTTCAGCAGCGCCTTGTAGGCATGGGAACCCTTCTCGTGACCGGAGGCGGCCATGATGCGCTCGAGGCGGTGGCTGATGAGCGGGATCTGGGTCGCGCTGGTGTTGTAGATGGAGGAGGCATAGAGGCCGATGAAGCGATCTTCGCCTACCACCTTGCCATGCTCGTCGAAGCGCTTGATGCCGATGTAGTCCACATAAGCCGGGCGGTGCACCCGTGATTTGCTGTTGGACTTGGTGAGGATCAACAAAGAGGAGCTCAGGGCTGCGTGACGGGCACTGGCCGGCATGGTGCCCAGGCGCTGCCCCTCATCCTTGATGGAGTTCTTCATCAGACCCAGGCTCGAATCCGGTTGCGGCAGGATCTCGTGATCCCCCTCCACCGCCTTGACGTCGTAGCGACGATAGCCCATCAGGGTGAAGTTGTGAGCGGCCACCCATTTGAGGAAGGCGACGCAGGAGTCCACCTCGGCCTTGCTGACCGGGTGTTTGCGTTTGGGCAGCTCGTCGATGATCTCGTTCAGGCGTGCCAGCATGGGCTGCCAGTCACCGACCGCCAGGGCCACTTCACCGGCGACGGAGTTGAGCTCGGCGGTCAGCCCTTCCATCTGCTCCTCACTGGTGAGGTGATCGATTTCGATGAGGAAGGCAGTCTCGACGGAAGTCTGTTCGGCCGTGTTGTCCAGATCCAGAATGGCGCTGATCTTGCCTTCACTGCCGCGAATGAGGTGCAGCGGCTGGTGCAGCATCATGTGCGCCGTGATGCCCCGGCGCTTGAGCGCCATGCGGATGGAATCCACCAGGAAGGGGGAGTCCTGCAGGATGATTTCGACGATGGTATGGGGAGACTGCCAGCCGTGGCGGGTCAGCTCGGGATTGTAGACCCGGATATAGGGCTCTGTGCTGGTGCGCTGGTTGAGCGCATTCCACAGGCTGAGCGCGGCGCCATAGAGATCGCTGTCATTGCGATCGTGCAGATCGGTGCTCGCCATGTTGCCGTAGAACTTGGCGACGAAGCACTCGACTAGGGAGGCACTCTTCTTGGGCAACTTCTGATGGATCAGGCTGAGAACGTTTTCGAGCAGAACTGAGGTAGGGGCGTCTTTCAATGCCATTTCTATATTCCTTATCGGACGACATTAACCACCGACACAGAGACATCCACCCTGGATGCCCACCGGTACAGAGTTGCTGCGAAGTGTAATGTCTTGGATCAAGGAAGGCGAGCAAAGGTGATAATGAGTTGTTAAAAACAAGGGGCAGATCACGCCTTAAGCTGTGAAAAATTTTGCCGTTCTGGCAAAAAACAGAAAATCCCACTGGATGGTTACGGATTTACCGGATAGATAGTGACTGAAAGCAGTGAATTACGCGGAAATATGTTCGAGTTTTGTTAATTTATGCGTTCGAGGCTGATAAAGCGGTAATCGTCCTGGGTTTTGAGGCGAAAGTAGCCATGTACCCCGCTGATGGCGACGAAGGGCCGGATTTTCTCAATGCCCAGTTCCAGGGTCAGCCCCTGCTCGCTGCGCACCACCAGCCGTTTGGCATGGCCCTGGTACATCAGCATGACCTCGTCATGGCTAAGTGAAAGGCGAAAGGTAAACTGCTTCACGATGACTCCTCTGGTCGTGGTTGAAGACTCACGGTAAAAGGGCGGGAGATGACTCCCCCGCCCGCTCGTGCTTACTGCTGCAGCGCCTTGCTCACCTTCTCGAACAGATCCCGCGCCAGCCCCTCGAGGTTGGCCAGACGGGTCAGCTCGGTGCGGATCAGCGCCTTGCGCCCCTCATCGAGCCGCTTGAACTGGATGAGCGGAGTGATGAGGCGGGATGCCACCTGCGGATTGACCTCGTTGAGCTCGATCAGCAGATCGGTCAGGAAGCGGTAGCCGCGACCATCGCGCGCATGGAACTGCACCTGGTTGTTCATGGCAAAGCTGCCCACCAGCGCCCGCAGCCGGTTCGGGTTGCGAATGCTGAAGGTGGGGTGCGCCATCGCCTGCTTCACCTCTTCCAGCACGTCTTCCGCCGGCTTGGCACCCACCAGCCGCAGCCAGTTGTCCAGCACCAGTCCGTCCTTGGCCCACTTGCCCTCAAAGTCGGCCAAGAGCTCGGCACGGCACGGCAACAGGTGGCTGTTGGCCACCTGCAGTGCCGCCAGGGTGTCGGTCATGTTGTCGGCGGCCGCATATTGCTGGCGCACCAGCAGATCGGCACTGCCGGCGTCGAGGGCCGCCAGATAGCCCAGCACGACGCCCTTGAGCGCCCGCTTGGCCATGTCGGCGTGCACCACCTGATAAGCCGGCAGGCGCAAACTCTCGTAGCAGGCCACCAGACGGGCCCCGAAGGCCTGGGCCAGCGAGGTCTGGATCTCGTTGCGTACCTGATGGATGGCATCGACATCGGCCACCTCGAACAGCTCGGCCAGGGTCGCCTCACCCGGCAACGCCAGGATCTCCGCCTTGAGGGCAGGGTCGAGCCCCTCGTCGTCGAGGATGGCGACAAAGGCCGCCAGCAGGGTCCGGGAGACATCAACCCCCTGCCCTTGCTGAGTCCGGGCCACGCCGTCGATCACCGCCTTGTTGATCAGCATCTGCGCCGCATCCCAACGGGCAAACTCGTTACGGGCATGGCGCATCAGGAAGGCCAATGCCTCGTCGCTGTAGTCAAAATGCAGTTTGACCGGCGCCGAGAAGTCCCGCAACAGGGAGGGCACCGGCTTGACCGATACCTTGTCGAACACGAAGGTCTGCTGTGCTTCCAGCACGTCCAGCACGTTGCCGATGGCCTTGCCCTGGTACTGCAGCGGGATGACGGCCCCCTGCTCATCATAGAGTTCGATGTCGAGGGGGATATGCAGCGGCAGTTTCTGCGGCTGATCCTGGGTCGGCGGGGTGTGCTGGCTCACGTGCAGGCGATAGACGCCGCTGTCGGCATCGTACTCGTCGGTCACGGTGAGCTCGGGAGTGCCGGACTGGCTGTACCAGCGGCGGAAGCGGCCGAGATCCACCCCGGAGGCATCTTCCATCGCCTGCACGAAGTCATCACAGGTAACGGCCTGACCGTCAAAGCGCTCGAAATAGAGGCGCATGCCCGCCTGGAAGGCATCCTCACCCAGCAGGGTGTGCAGCATGCGGATCACTTCCGAGCCCTTCTCGTAAACGGTCAGGGTGTAGAAGTTGTTCATCTCGATCACCACATCCGGGCGGATGGGGTGGGCCATGGGGCCGGCATCCTCGGCAAACTGCGGGCCGCGCACGGTGCGCACGTTGTTGATGCGATTGACCCCGCGCGAACCCAGATCGGAGGAGAACTCCTGATCCCGGAACACCGTCAGCCCCTCTTTCAGGCTGAGCTGGAACCAGTCGCGGCAAGTGACGCGGTTGCCGGTCCAGTTGTGGAAGTATTCGTGGCCGATCACCCGCTCGATGCCGTGGTAGTCGCTGTCGGTGGCGGTAGCCGGGTTGGCCAGCACGAACTTGGAGTTGAAGATGTTGAGCCCCTTGTTCTCCATGGCGCCCATGTTGAAGAAGTCCACCGCCACGATCATGTAGATGTCGAGGTCATACTCGAGGCCGAAGCGCTGCTCGTCCCAGCGCATGGAGTTGATGAGGCTCTCCATGGCGAAACCGGCGCGGTCCAGGTTGCCCTTGTCGACGAAGATCTCGAGGGCTACCTTGCGGCCGCTCTTGGTGGTGTAGTGGCTGCGCTCCACGTCGAAGTCCCCGGCCACCAGCGCAAACAGGTAACTCGGCTTGGGGAAGGGATCCTGCCACTGCACGAAGTGGCGACCGTCACCCAGATCGCCGCTGTCAACCTTGTTGCCGTTGGAGAGCAGGAAAGGATACTTGGCCTTGTCGGCGGTGATGCGGGTGCTGTAGCGGGCCAGAATGTCGGGCCTGTCCATGTAATAGGTGATGCGTCGAAAGCCCTCCGCCTCGCACTGGGTGCAGTAGGCATCGCCGGACTTGTAGAGCCCTTCCAGCGCGGTGTTGGCGGCCGGGTTGATGTCGGTGACTATGGTCAGCACGCATTCTGCCGGCAGGTTGAACAGGGTCAGGCTGCTCTCCCCCTGCTCGTACTGGCTAAAGGCAACTCCGTCCACGCTGATGGCGTGCAGGACCAGCCCTTCGCCATCCAGCACCAGCGGCTCCTTGTGGTCGCCGTTGCGACGCAGCCGCGAGATGGCGGTGACCCGGGTCTGCGGCTCCTGCAGCTGGAAATCGAGGTCGATGCTGTCGCACCAGTAGAGCGGCGCCTGGTAATCCTGGCGATATTTGGCCGTCATGGCCTGGGAGTGATCGGTCATTATTGTTTGCTTCCACGCTTGTTATTGACGTGTCAGAGGCTGTCATAACCGGTTGGCAGGGTCAAATAGTTTGCATTCAGGTAAAGGAAAGGGCGACCTAAGTCGCCCTTGTTGATTAATTGGCTGTCCCTGTTCAGCCGCGTTTGCTGAGCTTGGCCAGATCCGCCGTGATGTTGGCAGCCTCGACCAGATACTCGTCGGGTGCCTCAAAATCGGCAGGCAGATCGTCCAGGCTCTTCACCGTCGGCTTGCCCAGGCGAGTCAGGCGTTCGTTGGCGCGCTTGAGCGCCTTCTCGTCCTGCTTGGCCTGATCCGCCAGACGCTCCGCCTCGTTCAAGGAGACCGACTTCTTGTCTTTCTCCTCCTTGTACTCGGCGATGTCCTGCATCACGTAGGCAAACTCCGGATCCTTGTTGATCCGCGCCTCGTGGGCCGCCTGCAGCTTGGGCAGCAAGCTGGCAAAGTTGCCGAGCTTGTCGTACTTGGCCGACGCTATCTTGTCCCACGGCAGGGCGTTGAACTCGCGGCTCTCGCCCGTCTCTTCCGGTGCCACCGCGGTGGGGAAGCTGATGTCCGGGGCGACGCCCTTGTTCTGGGTGCTGCCACCGTTGATCCGGTAGAACTTGGCGATGGTGTACTGCACGTGACCCAGCGGCTGCTCGTAGAAGTCATAGACCTTGGCGAGGCTGCGATGCTGCTGCACCGTGCCCTTGCCAAACGAGTTCTCGCCGAGGATCAGGGCGCGGCCGTAATCCTGCATGGCAGCGGCGAAGATCTCGGAGGCCGAGGCGCTGTAGCGGTCGATCATCACCGACATGGGGCCGCCGTAGTAGACGTTGCCGTCGTCATCACCGTTGACGGTGATGCGGCCCATGTGATCCCGGATCTGCACCACCGGGCCGCTCGCGAAGAACAGGCCGCTCAAGGCAGAGGCCTCGGTCAGCGCACCGCCGCCGTTGCCGCGCAGATCGACGATCAGCCCCTCGATCTTCTGCTTGTTGAGGCTGGAGAGCTCCTTGATCACGTCGTCGTGCAGGTTGACGTAGAAGCTCGGGATCTCGAGCACACCGATCTTCTTGCCCTCGGCGGTGATCACCTTGGACTTGGCGGCCCTGTCTTCCAGACGCACCTTGTCACGTACCAGCTCGATCTGCTCGGTCTTGGCGCTGGCGCCCTTACCGCGCTGGATCTCCAGCTTCACCTTGCTGCCCTTGGGCCCCTTGATGAGCTCGACCACGTCATCGAGACGCCAGCCGATCACGTCGACAATCTTGCCGTCGTCCTGCCCTACCCCGACGATCTTGTCGTCCGGTTTCAGGTGGTTGGACTTGGCAGCAGGGCCGCCGGGCACCAGGGAGCGAATGACGGTGAAGTCATCTTCGGCCTGCAGCACGGCCCCAATCCCCTCCAGCGAGAGGTTCATCTCGGTGTTGAAACGATCGGCGCTGCGCGGAGACAGATAGCTGGTGTGCGGCTCAATGGCGCGAGCGAAGGAGTTCATGAAGAGCTGGAATACATCCTCGCTCTCGGTCTGGGACATCCGCTTGATGGCGTTGTTGTAACGCTTGCCGAGCAGCTCCTTGATCTCGGGCCACTCCTTGCCGCTGAGCTTGAGGCTCAAGGCATCGAACTTGACCCGCTGGCGCCACAACTCGTTGAGTTCGGCCTCGTCTTTCGGCCAGGCCGCCCCTTCCCGATCAAACACGTAGTTGTCGGGCTGGGTAAAATCGAAAGGAGTATCGAGCAGTTTGAGGGCGTATTCGAACCGCTCATAACGCCGCTGCTGACTCAGGTTGAACATCTCGTAAGCCGGTGCCAGCCGCCCTCTTTCGAGGTCGGTGTCAAAGCCGGTACGGTACTTTTCAAAACGGCTGATGTCAGAGGCCAGAAACAGGTTGCGGCTGTAATCCAGATTCTCCAGATACTTGTCAAAGATCACGGAGGAAAAGGCATCGTCCAGCTTGAACTGCTTGTAATGCGAGCGGGTAAACAGATTGGCAATTCGCTTGCTAGCCGTAGCATGTTGGCTCTCCTGAGCCAACACAGGCAAATCACTTTCCTTGAGCACCGGCTCGATGGCCTGTGCAAGCCCGGCAAGCGCCAGGCTACAGGCAACGAGGGAAAAACGAATTACGCCATGCTTCAACATTTGTCTCCTTAGAGAACCAGGTGCTCGAATTTGACCCGCAGCATCATGCCGGTCTGCAATTGAACCTGAACGTCATCCTTGGTCACTTCCTTGATGGTGGCCGGTACCGGCGACTTGCCCAGCACCACGCGCACACCCTGCTCTACTTTCAGGGTAGCGGCATCCACCTTGACCAACGGGGCCTCGTCAGCAACCGGAGCAGCCTTGGGAGCGGCTTTCGGCTTGCTGGACTTGGTGGCGGCATCGGCCTTGCGCGGAGCAGGACGACGCGGCTGCTTGGCCTTCTCTTCTTTATTGTTGGTACGACGGCTGGCAAAGACGCGCTCTTTGCTCTCCTTCAGGGCTTGCTTGGCGTGCTCGATGTGCTCTTCGGTGAGCAGCTCGCCCGGGTTGCCGTCCAGATCGACACGGGCCTGGCCGGCCTTGAGGCCATGCAGGTAACGCCAGCTGGAGGTGTATTGACGCAGAGCGGAGCGCAGCATGGTCTTGGAGACTCTGGCGTCGTCAGCAAGACGCTCGGCCAAATCCTGGAAGATGCCAATCTTGAGCGGCTTGGCCTCTCCTTCAGCAATGAAGCAGGCCGGGAATTTCTCGACCAGGTAGGCAACGATCTCTTTACTGTTCTTCAGCTTCTCAGTGTTTTCCATGTATAACCTTGGCTTTCATATAAACGCGCGGGCACGCCCGAGCACAACAAAGGCCCCATTATAGAGAGCTTGGGGCCTTTTGCGAACCATCAAGCAATGACTTAGAGCATGCTTTCCAAAATTTGCACCGTTTCTTCGAGGCCAATCCGGTCCTGCTCGTCAAAGCGGTTAAAGATTGGACTATCGATATCCAGTACGCCAATGATCTCGCCACGCCGACGCAGCGGGATCACGATTTCGGCATTGCTGGCACCGTCGCAGGCGATATGCCCCTCAAACTGGTGCACATCGTCGATGAGCTGGGTCTTGCCCTCGGCCACCGCCGTGCCGCATACCCCGCGCCCGACCGGAATGCGTACGCAGGCCGGCTTGCCCTGGAACGGGCCGAGCACCAGGGTCTCCCCCTGCAACAGGTAAAAGCCGACCCAGTTGATGTCGGTCAGCTCCTGATTGAGCAGGGCGGACAGGTTGGCCAGGTTGGCGATGAGATCCGGCTCTCCCTCCAGCAATGCCTGGGCCTGCTGGTTGAGCGTGCGATAAAATGCTTGTTTTTCAATCATGATTAAATGAACTTCACTCCCTGACAATCAGTGCAAGGTAACGCCCTGCCTGAAAAATTCAAATCAATTTTCACCTTGCCCCCTCCTTTTGCACCTCAGAAGGAGGCTCTCAGCGGGCGACGGAGAGCGCCAGTTGCTGGCGCTGGCCATTGCTCCACTCGATATTGAGCAGCCAGACCATCATCGGCGAGGTGCAGGATCCCACCAGGGTCGTCCCTTGCCAGCCCTGGGCTGTGGCCTCAAAAGTGACCGGAATGGTCCCCATGAACATGTCCCGCCCCTCCAGCCACGCCTTCACCGGCGTGACGGCCGGATCGCCGCCCTGAAGCTGTATCACGAAGTCACGTTCGGCCTGTACCGGCAGCGAGGCGATGCGGGCGGTCAGCGGCTTATTCCCCGCCTGCAGAGGGCATGAGCTGTGGGACAGATCACAAATCTGATCTTTTTCCGAGCTTGCCATCGCCGTCTGCGCGCCATCGAACCAGGTTCGATAGGCAACCAAACCGAGCAAAATAGTCAACACGATCGCCAAATGGATAATTTTGCGTGAAGTGAGTCTCTCTTTCATGAAAAAACAACCTTGTAAGATGTCTGAAAAATGACATTTTCGTGATCTCGCGCAAGGTAAATAATTGAACAGGCGAGACCCAACGGAGCCAAATATATCACTGTTTATACTGTTATTTTACCTGTCAGTTCAGTATCATTCCCATTGAATTTTCATTTAGCTACTTTTTGCTTTTCCTTTTATTAACAGTTGTTAACAAGAGAAAAGGCAGTAGCCAATGAAGTCGGTCCACCTCACTGGACACAAAATCAAACAACAGCAGCATCGGAAGCGGAATACAACGATGAGCCATACAACTAACCATCCTGAGTACAACTACACCGTTGTTCGCCAGTTCACCGTTATGACGATTGTCTGGGGAATTGTCGGCATGTCGGTTGGCGTACTGATTGCAGCCCAGTTGATCTGGCCTGCCCTCAACTTTGATACTCCCTGGCTGACTTACAGTCGCCTTCGCCCTCTGCACACCAACGCGGTCATCTTCGCATTTGGCTGTAGCGCCCTGATGGCGACCTCCTTCTATGTGGTGCAACGCACCTGTCAAACCCGACTGTTTGGTGGCCCGCTGGCGACCTTCGTGTTCTGGGGCTGGCAGGCCATCATCCTTTCTGCCGCCATTTCGCTGCCGCTGGGATACACCACCTCCAAGGAGTACGCAGAGCTGGAATGGCCGATTGATATCGCCATCACCATCGTCTGGGTCGCCTATGCCGTGGTCTTTTTCGGCACCCTGGTCAAGCGCACCACCTCCCACATCTATGTGGCGAACTGGTTCTTCGGTGCCTTCATCATCACGGTGGCCGTGCTGCACATAGTCAACAACATGGAAGTGCCGCTTTCGGGCATGAAGTCCTACTCCATGTACTCCGGCGCCATGGATGCCATGGTGCAGTGGTGGTATGGCCACAACGCGGTAGGCTTCCTGCTGACTGCCGGCTTCCTCGGCATGATGTACTACTTCGTACCGAAACAGGCGGGTCGTCCGGTCTACTCCTACCGTCTCTCCATCGTCCACTTCTGGGCGCTGATCTCCCTCTACATCTGGGCCGGTCCGCACCACCTGCACTATACCGCCCTGCCTGACTGGGCACAGTCCCTCGGCATGGTAATGTCCCTGATCCTGTTCGTCCCCTCCTGGGGCGGCATGATCAACGGCATCATGACCCTTTCCGGTGCCTGGCACAAACTGCGTTACGACCCCATCCTGCGCTTCCTGATCGTGTCCCTGTCGTTCTACGGCATGTCCACCTTCGAAGGCCCCATGATGGCGATCAAGACCGTCAACGCCCTCTCCCACTACACCGACTGGACAATCGGTCACGTCCACTCCGGCGCGCTGGGCTGGGTTGCCATGGTCTCCATCGGTGCCGTGTATCACCTGATCCCGAACCTGTTCGGCCAGGGCCGCATGTACAGCATCAAGCTCATCAACGTCCACTTCTGGCTGGCAACCGTGGGTACCGTGCTCTACATCGTCGCCATGTGGATTTCCGGTGTGATGCAGGGTCTGATGTGGCGTGCGGTCAACGACGACGGCACCCTGACCTACAGCTTCGTAGAAGCGCTGCAGGCCTCTTATCCCTTCTACTTCGTGCGCTTCCTGGGTGGCTGCTTCTTTGTCACCGGCATGTTGCTGATGGCCTACAACGCCTATCGCACCATCACTGCGCCCAAAGGTTCCCTGGAACCTGTCGCACAGCCAGCATGATTGAAGAGGTCAAAGCATGAGCAACAATAACCGTCACGAGATCTTTGAAAAGAGCGTTCCCATGCTGGTGGTCGGCATCATATTTGCCATCAGCCTGGGGGGCCTGGTGGAAATCACCCCGCTGTTCTTCCAGAAGCAGACCACTGAGCCGGTCGAGGGCCTCAAGCCCTACACCGCCCTGCAGATGGAAGGGCGCGACATCTTCATCCGCGAAGGCTGCACCGTCTGCCACAGCCAGATGATCCGTCCGTTCCGCGCCGAAACCGAGCGTTACGGCCACTACTCGGTCGCCGGTGAGAGCGTGTGGGAGCACCCCTTCCTGTGGGGCTCCAAGCGTACCGGTCCGGATCTGGCCCGGGTTGGCGGTCGTTATTCCGACGACTGGCACCGTGCCCACCTGATCAACCCGCGCGACGTGGTGCCCGAGTCCAACATGCCTGCCTTCCCCTGGCTCGACACCAACGTGTTGACCGGTGAGCTGACCGGCAAGAAGCTGGCCCTGTTCCGCGATCACTTCGGCGTACCCTACACGGATGCCGACATTCAAGGGGCCGGTGAGGCCGTGAAGGGCAAGACCGAGCTGGATGCGCTGGTAGCCTATCTGCAATCACTGGGTCATGCCCTGAAATAAAGGAGTCAGGATATGGATTACGGCACTTTTCGCGGCCTGTATACCCTGCTGTTGATGGCCATCATGATCGGCATCATCGTCTGGGCCTACAGCAAACGCCGCAAGACCTCCTTCGACGAGGCTGCCAATCTGGTATTTGCCGACGACGAGCAACCCAGTGCTGATAACAAGAACGCAGGAGCGAAACAATAATGAGCACTTTGTTTAGCATTTTTGTGACCGTCATCAGTCTGGGGACCATCCTCGGCTGCTTCTTGCTGCTGGTATGGTGCCTGCGCGACAAGATGGGCGTGGAAGAGGGCAAGTCCATGGGGCACGCCTTCGACGGTATCGAAGAGATCAACAACCCGTTGCCAAAGTGGTGGACCTACATGTTCCTCTTCTTCATCGTCACCGGTCTGGTCTATCTGATTGCCTTCCCGGGCCTTGGCAACTTCAAGGGCGTACTGGGCTGGCAGAGCTCCAACCAGGACATACGCTCGCTGGCCGAGTCCAAGGCAGCGGCAGCCTCCGCCAAGGCTGAAGGGCGTGCGGTGGAATACGATCGCGAGCTCGTCAAGGCTGACGAGATCTACGGCGCCAAGTTCCGTGAGCTGGCCTATCAGGCCGATGGCAAGACCTATCGCGCCATCGAGGAGATCGCCGCCGATCCGGAAGCCCGCAAGGTGGGTCAGCGTCTGTTCCTGCAAAACTGCTCCCAGTGCCACGGCTCCGATGCCCGCGGCGGTCGCGGTTTCCCGAACCTGACCGACAGCGAATGGCAGTGGGGCGGCGCGCCCGACCAGATCAAGACCACCATCATGGGCGGTCGTCAGGGCGTGATGGCAGCCTGGGGCGAGATCCTCGGCAAGGACGGGGTCCGCGAAGTGGCCTCCTACGTGCTGAGTCTCTCCGGTCGCAAGGTGGACATGGTGGAAGCCAAGAAGGGTGAAGCGCGCTTCACCATCTGCGCCGCCTGCCACGGTCCGGACGCCAAGGGCGGCATCGCCTTCGGGGCACCGGATCTCACCAACAACACCTGGCTCTACGGCGGTTCCCGTCAGGTGGTTGAGCAGACCATCACCCACGGTCGTCACGGCGTGATGCCGGCCTGGAAGGATATTCTGGGTGAAGACAAGGTGCACTTGCTCGCCTCCTACGTTTACAGCTTGTCCCACAACGACCAGCAAAATAAGCAGTAACATGTGATAAACACGTGATTACTCAGCAAAAAGCCTCGACTCTTCGAGGCTTTTTGTTATCTTGTGTTGACTGAAATTCCTCTGTTTCGTTAACCACTGGTTTCACGGTAGTAGCACTATGTCCCAACCTTGGTATCGCCAATTCTGGCCCTGGTTCATCATCGCCCTCCCGACCGCAGCCGTGATCGGCAGCATCAGCACGGCGATCATCGCCA
Organism: Aeromonas sp. FDAARGOS 1403; assembly: GCF_019047325.1. Taxonomy (NCBI): domain Bacteria; kingdom Pseudomonadati; phylum Pseudomonadota; class Gammaproteobacteria; order Aeromonadales; family Aeromonadaceae; genus Aeromonas; species Aeromonas sp. FDAARGOS 1403. The sequence continues at coordinate 3,387,251 of NZ_CP077249.1, forward strand.
GCAAGGATGGCGTCAATCTGGTGGCCGAAGACTATTACAAGCAAGGCAAAGAGATTAATCAGGATCTCAGCAAGTTTGATCGCGCCGACGCCCTCAACATCCACATCGCGCTGGAGGTCAACGGCAACGAGCTGACCCTCAAGCCGCTGTCGGGGGATATCCCGGCCGGCCAGGCGCTCTACCTCTCCCTGTTTCACCCCACCCTCGCCGGCATGGACAGCGAGCACATGGTGACCGCCGACGGCAACGGCGTCTATCGCCTGCTGCTCGACAAACCGCTCACCGGCAAGTGGCACGTGCGGGTGGATGCCTTCAACCACGAATGGCGGCTGCAAGAGACTGTCCAGCTCCCCACCAAGGCCCCCGTCGAACTCGATCCCAAAGGGCGCTGAGTCATGAGCCGTCCTGTTCACCATGACACGCCGGCAGCAACCGGCGCTTCACTGTTTCTGCCGACAGGCCGGGTAGCCTGCGGCCAGCTGTCATGAGCGGCTGCTTTCACTGTGGTGAGCCGGTCCCCGCCGGCAGCCGCTATGCCCTCGAGATAAAGGGCATAGTCCAACCCATGTGCTGCCCCGGTTGTCAGGCGGTAGCGGAAACCATTCTGGAGTGCGGCCTGGCCAGCTACTACGAGCACCGCACCGCCCCCGGCACCAAGGGCGAGCTGGTGCCCGAGGAGCTCGCCGCCCTCACCCACTACGATCTGGCCGAAGTGCAGCAGGATTTCGTCACCGACAGCGCCACCGGCAGCCACAAGGTGCGCGAGATCCAGCTGACGGTGGAAGGCTTGACCTGCGCCGCCTGTGCTTGGCTCATCGAACGCCATCTGGGCAACCTTGCCGGGCTGCACTACATCAACGTCAACACCACCACCCACAGGGCCCGCATCAAGTGGGATCCGGACCGGCTCTCGTTGAGCGACATCCTCAAGGGCTTTGCCAAGATTGGCTATCGCGCCTATCCCTTCCAGACTCACCAGCAGGAAGCGCTCTACGCCAAAGAGGTGCGCAGCTACATGTTCCGGCTGGCACTGGCGGGGCTCGGCTCCATGCAGGTGATGATGTGTGCGGTGGCGCTCTACATGGATCTCTTCATCAGTGTCGAAGAGGAGTTCATGGTCTACTTCAAGTGGATAAGTCTGCTGCTCTCTACCCCCATCATGATCTACTCGGCCCAGCCCTTCTACGTGGGCGCCTGGCGCAGCCTCAGGCAGGGGCACCTCTCCATGGACGTGTCGGTGTCGCTGGCGCTGATCGGTGCCTTCGTCGCCTCCATGTGGGCCACCGTGTTCAACACCGGCGAGGTCTATTACGACTCCATCACCATGTTCGTCTTCTTCCTGCTGCTGGGGCGCTTCCTCGAGCTGCGGGCCAGACGCAAGGCATCCGAGTCGAGCTCCAACCTGGCGCGGCTGGTGCCCATCATGGCCACCCGGCTCGATGAGGATGGCGAACACGAGGTGGCGGCCAAGACGCTGCAGGTTGGCGATCGGGTGCGAGTGCTGGCGGGGGCCACCTTGCCGGCGGACGGCATCATCCTGCTTGGGCAGGCCAGTCTCAACGAATCCATGCTGACCGGCGAACAGCTGCCACTGCTCAAGCAGGCGGGAGATGCCGTCTACGCCGGCACCATCAACACCGACGCCCCATTGGAGATCCGGGTCAGTCATCGTATCGAAGAATCGCGCCTAGCCCAGATCATGCGGCTGCAGGATCACGCGCTGGACGACAAACCGGCCATCGCCCAGATGGCGGATGTGCTCTCCCGCCATTTCATTCTGGTGCTGCTGTTCATCGCCGCTGGCGTATGGACCTTCTGGCACTTCCATCAGCCGGAGCAGGCCTTCTGGGTCACCCTGGCGGTGCTGGTCGCCACCTGCCCCTGCGCCCTGTCGCTGGCCACTCCCACCGCGCTCACCTCGGCCACCGCCCGCCTGACCCGTGCCGGCATCCTGCTGCGCCGCGGCCACGTGCTGGACGTGCTGACCCGGGCCAACCGCATCGTGATGGACAAGACCGGCACCCTGACCACGGGCAACATCAGCCTGACCAGCACGGAGGCCCTGGGCAATCTCGACGAGGCGCGCTGCCTTGCCATCGCCCGCGCCCTGGAGGCCTATTCCGAACACCCCATCGCCCGCGCCTTTCGCAGCAACGCCGCAGACGACGCCGTGCTGCTGGCGGCCAGCAAGGTGACCCCCGTCATCGGACACGGTATCGAGGGGGTGATCGAGGGACGTCACTATCGCCTCGGCAGTGCCCGCTGGCTCGGCATCAGCGATGCCCAAGAAACACAAGCGGACGGGCTGGTCATCTATCTGGCCGACGAGGATCGGGCGCTCGCCCGTTTCCTGCTGACCGACACCCTGCGCCCGGATGCGAAAGCGCTGATCCAGGCCTTCAAGGCGGCCGGCCTCAAGACCACCATTCTCACCGGCGACAGCTCGGCCCAGGCCGACGAGGTGGCCCGCGAACTGGGGGTCGACGAGCTGGTCAAGGGCGTCACCCCGGATGGCAAGCTGGCCTATCTCAAGGAGCACGAAGCCCGCGGCGACATCAGCATCATGGTGGGAGATGGCATCAACGACGCCCCTGTGCTGGCCGGCGCTCATGCCTCCTTCGCCATGGCCGGCGGCACCGATCTGGCCAAGAACAGCGCCGACGCCATCTTGCTGGCCGACGATCTCTCCCGCCTGCTGGATGCCCGCGCCCTGGCGCTGCGCACCCGCAAGATCATCAAGGAGAACTTCGCCTGGTCCATCGGTTACAACCTGCTGGTGCTGCCGCTGGCGGCGAGCGGCTGGCTGCCCCCCTATGTGGCGGCGGCGGGCATGTCGCTGAGCTCCCTCATCGTGGTCACCAACTCCATGCGGCTCAACCGCTGAGCCGTGGCCACAGGGACAGACAGGGTGAAGGGAGCGGGCTCCGGTCAGGTTCCCTTCACCATCGAATCGACGGGTCTGCGGCCACCAACGGGTGTACCATGACCCCTTTCATTGCAAGGCTTGCTGCATGAACATCATCTTCGTCCTCATCCCCATCGCCATCCTCTTCGTCATCATCGCCGGCGCCGTCTTCTTCTGGGCCATTCGTTCCGAGCAGTTTGAAGATCTCGACCGCCAGGGTTCCAATATCCTGTTCGATGAAGAGCAACCCGCCCCCAAACACGTCGAACACGAGCACAAAAATGACGGCCACCCTTGATCTGCTGGGCGCCCTGCTGGTGGGACTGGCTGGCGCCGGCCACTGCATCGGCATGTGCGGCGGTGTCTCAGCCGCCCTCTCCATGGCCATTCCTGCCGAGAAGCAGCACTTCTGGGGTCGGCTCGGTTACCTGCTCAACTACAACCTCGGCCGGATCTTGAGCTATGTGATTGCCGGCGCCCTGGTCGGGGGCTTGCTGGCCACCACCAGTGAGCTCGGCGCGGGCAAGCACGCCATTGCCGGCCTGCGGCTGGTAGCGGCCTTCCTGATGATTGCCCTCGGGCTCTATCTCGCCGGCTGGTGGCAGGGGGTGTTGCTGCTCGAGCGCATTGGCGCCAGGTTGTGGCCCCGCCTCAAGCCGCTGGCGGGCAAGTTCATCCCCTTCACTTCGGCCTGGCAGGCACTGCCGTTTGGCATGGTGTGGGGCTGGCTCCCCTGCGGATTGGTCTACTCCATGCTGACCTGGAGCGCAGCGGCGGGATCCGCTGGCGGTGGAGCGCTGATCATGCTCTTTTTCGGCCTCGGCACCCTGCCGACCCTGTTTGCGCTGGGAGGGCTGGCGGATCGGCTGCGCTACTGGCTGACCCTTCGCAGTTTGCGCCTTGGCGGGGCCCTGCTGCTCATCGCATACGGGCTGCATACCCTCTGGATCGGGATTGCATCCTTTTGAAACCCTATCCAAAACGGATGAGTTGATGGTAAACTTGTTTGATATAAATCAATTATTCGTATGAGCCTATGATCCCGGAAAAGAAACCTGGCAGACGTATTCAGAGCGGTGGCTGTGCAATTCATTGCCAGGATTGCAGCATCAGCCAGCTCTGCATTCCCTTCACTCTGAACGACAACGAGCTCGATCAGCTGGACAGCATCATTGAGCGCAAGAAGCCGATCCAGAAGGGTGAAGAGTTGTTCAAGGCCGGCGACGAGCTCAAATCGCTCTATGCCATCCGTTCCGGGACCATCAAGTCATACACCATCACCGAGCAGGGTGACGAGCAGATCACCGCCTTCCACCTGGCTGGCGATCTGGTCGGCTTTGACGCCATCCACAAACAGGCGCACCCCTCCTTCGCCCAGGCGCTGGAAACCGCCATGGTGTGCGAGATCCCGTTCGACGTGCTTGACGATCTCTCCGGCAAGATGCCGAAGCTGCGTCAGCAGATCATGCGGCTGATGAGCAACGAGATCATGGGCGACCAGGAGATGATCCTGCTGCTCTCCAAGAAGAATGCAGAAGAGCGCCTCGCTGCCTTCCTGCACAACCTGTCGGTGCGCTTCTCCGAGCGTGGTTTCTCCGCCAAGGAGTTCCGCCTCTCCATGACCCGCGGCGACATCGGCAACTACCTCGGCCTCACCGTCGAGACCATCAGCCGTCTGCTGGGCCGTTTCCAGAAGTCAGGCCTCATCAGCGTCAAGGGCAAGTACATTACCGTGCTGGATCACGTCGCCCTCGGCGTCATGGCCGGTGCGACCCGCCCCCCCTGCGGCTAAGCCTCCTCTCTCCGGTGCCGGATCGGTTTACCCCGAAATTTGATCCGGCACACGTCCCCCCTTCTCCTCCTGAGCTAAGCTGTAATGGCTAAAGGTCTGCCATCATTGGTATTTTTGCCAAGGAGGAGGAGAACATGGTCAAGTACCGAAAAATCCTGGTGGTCATCAACCCGGAAGAAGAGCGGCAAATCGCCCTCGAACGTGCGGTCAAGGTCGCCGAGCTGGACGAAGGGGCGCAGCTGACCCTGTTACTCACCATTTACGACTTCTCGTATGAAATGACCGCCATGCTGTCGGTGGATGAGCGGGAAGAGATGCGCCACGGGGTCATTTCCCAGCGCCGTGAGTGGCTCGACGACATACTCAAACCCTACCGTGCCCGTGGGTTGGACTGCGAGATCAAGGTGGTCTGGCACAACCGTCCCTTCGAATGCATCATTCAGGAAGTGCTGGAGCAGCGCCACGATCTGGTGGTCAAGGCCACTCACCACCACTCCTTCCTGCAAACCTTCATCTTCACCCCCACCGACTGGCACCTGCTGCGCAAGTGCCCCTGCCCCGTGCTGCTGGTGAAAGAGGGGCATTGGCAGCGGGGCGGTAACATCATCGCCGCCATCAATTGCTCCAGCGACGATCAGGATCAGAAGCTGCTCAACGAGCGGATCACCGAAGAGGGGATCGCCATCGCCGAGCTGCTCGGCTCCAACCTCTATCTGGTCAACACCTACCCGGGTACCCCGGTCAACGTGGCCATCGAGCTGCCGGAGTTTGACCCCAACGCCTATAACGACGCCATTCGCAAACACCACGAGAGCCTGCTGCTGAGCCACGCCGACAAATACGGCATCGGCCATCTCTGGACCCGGGTGGCGGAAGGCCTGCCCGAAGAGGTGCTGCCCGATCTCGCCGGCGAGCTGCAGGCTACCCTGATGATCATGGGGTGCGTCGGTCGCACCGGGCTCTCCGCCGCCCTGCTTGGCAACACCGCCGAACACGTGGTGGATCGCCTCGCCTGCGACATGCTGATCCTCAAGCCCGCCGATTACAGCTGCCCGGTCGATAGCCGCCGTCCAGCATAAGCCTTTCTTGCCCTCCCCCGGGACATGGCTATAATAAGCCGCTTATTTTTGTCCCGGGTTTCAGGTCATGCTAGAAGAGCTTAACGCCAAAGAAAAATACAGTTTCAACAAACTGCAGAAGCGCCTGCGGCGCAACGTAGGTCAGGCCATCGCCGACTTCAACATGATTGAAGAGGGTGACAAGGTCATGGTGTGCCTGTCCGGCGGCAAGGACAGCTTCGCCATGCTCGACATCCTGATGAGCCTGAAGGCCAGCGCCCCCATCCACTTCGATCTGGTGGCGGTCAACCTGGATCAGAAGCAGCCCGGCTTCCCCGAGCACGTGCTGCCCGAATACCTGAGCACCCTCGGCATCGACTTCAAGATCGTCGAAGAAGATACCTACGCCATCGTCAAGGAGAAGGTGCCGGAGGGCAAGACCACCTGTGCCCTCTGCTCCCGCCTGCGCCGCGGCATTCTCTACCGCACCGCCCAGGAGCTGGGTTGCACCAAGATTGCCCTTGGCCACCACCGCGATGACATCCTCGAGACCCTGTTCCTCAACATGTTCTACGGCGGCAAGCTCAAGTCCATGCCGCCCAAGCTGGTGAGCGACGATGGCAAGAACGTGGTGATCCGCCCGCTCGCCTACTGCAAGGAGAAGGACCTGGTGCGCTATGCCGAGGTCAAGGCCTTCCCCATCATCCCGTGCAACCTGTGTGGCTCCCAGGAGAACCTGCAGCGCCAGGCCATCAAGCAGATGATGCAGGAGTGGGATCGCCGCTTCCCGGGTCGTCTCGAGACCATGTTCACCGCCATTCAGGACGTGATCCCGAGCCACCTGCTCGATCACAAGCTGTTTGACTTCAAGAGCATCAACCGCGACTCCGGCATCATCGACGGCGGCGACAAGGCGTTTGATCCGCCCGAACTGCCCAAGGCACCGCTGCTGGACATCGACGAGATGGACATGCTGGACGTGATTGAGGTGCGCTAAGCCCTCACCATCACCAATGAAAAAAGGAGCGCCTGGCGCTCCTTTTTTATTTTTATGCCGGCCAGCTGGCAGACCGGGACCCATCAGCCCTTGTGCAGCCAGGGGGTCAGCCGCAGGATCTCCCCCTGCAACTGCAGCTTGCCCTCGGCAAACTCCGCCAGCTGGGCGTTGCTCAGCAGCAGTTCTCCCTCCTGCCAGGGCAGTGGCAGCTGGCGAGCACCGTCGATGAGGTAGGCGGTGCCGCTTGGCTGCACCAGGCTGACCCTCACCCCCGTCATCTCGGGCAGGAAATATTTGCCGACCATGCCGGCCAGCTTCTCCAGCAGGCTCTGCATGTCGTGCTGGCGCCCCGTCAGCTCGCTCACCTTGAGTTGCCACTGGCTGTCTGCCGGCGGCGGCACATCCGCCATCACCTGCACCGACAGATCGCAAGCTGCATGAGGCTCGGTGAGCCCCACCACCACGCTTGCCTTGTCGAGATTCAAGTCATCGTCATAGGGCAGCCGCAATTCGCTGTCGATGGTCACCTCGGCCGCCACGTCCCGATCCAGGGTCGAGACCCGGGCCGAGGTGAGCAGGCAGCGCCGGCCATTTTGCTGATCGGTCAGATAAAAACCCAGCCTGGCGTGACCAAACTCCCCTTTGGCGAAGGTCTTCATCTGGCTGTAGAAAGTGCCGTACTGCAGCTCAAGGGAAGGCTGCGCCACTGCCAGCATGGGCGCCATCAGCAGCGCGGCCATCCCGTATCGATTGTTCATATGCCATCCTTTTGCATCACGCTCAGTGCGGGCGACGACCGTCTGTGTCCGCCCACCGACTCATGCGTTGAAATGATCGGGGCCCTGGCTCACCTCGGTCACTTCGACCGCCACCCCGCACAGATCCCGGTAGAGGATCCCCTTGCAGTTGAAATAGAGCGGCGCCACCCAGATAAGCCCCAGCCCCATGGGGATCAACGCCAGGAAGAAGAGCGCCATCATGACCCCGTGCAGCAACACTATGCTGGGCCAGCCGCGGGCAAACAGCTTGAGGGAGACCAGGATGGCCTGCGCCGGCGACAGACCGCGCTCCAGCACCAGCGGCACGGTAAACACCAGCCCCATGCCGATCAGGGCCGACGGAATGAAGGCCAGCATCACCGGCAGCCCCACCAGCTCGAACAGCGGGCCGAACAGGCTGGTGATGAGGCTGCCGAGCAGGCTCAGGCTGCCAAGGCGCAGGAAGTGGCGAAAGAAGTCGAACACCTGGCTCGGCCGGGCACGCACCCCCACCGACTGTTGCAACCCCAGCATGTCGAGGGAAGAGGTCATGGGCGACATGATGACAGTGATGAGCAGGCTCAGCACCAGGGCCACGTCCATTCCCCCTTCCTGATTGACATAGGGGGCGAGCAGGGTGTTGCTCAACAGTATCCAGATAGCCGTTACCCCGACGATGGCCAGCAGCAGGCCGAACCCGGTGCGCCGCGTCTGTTGCCAGCTCTCCTGCAATACCCCCTTGAGGTCGAGACGATATCCCTGGCTCAGGGACTGTTCGAGGGAACCACCTATCCGCATTTTGTTACTCAATTGACTATCCAACATCCGAAAAACTGCTATTCAGGGAGCACATTATAGCGATTTGACCCGGTATGCGTAGCCGTTTTTCCCGCGTGCCTGCGCTCAAAAAGCCTTTGATTTCATCAGCCCCCATAGTCCAGGCCAGGATCCCTCCTTGGCCGACGGCAACCGGGGGCGTAGGATGCCAGACGACAGTGCGGATTTTTTTGCGCGCCCCGCCCCACCCGGGACAACAGGGGACACGCGCTTCACAAGGAGATGTTCATGTCTGATTTGACCCTCTATCTCGCACCCGGCACCTGCGCCATGGCCGTGCGTATCGCCCTCACCGAAGCCGGAGCCCCTCACGTTGTCAAGCGGCTGGATCTGGCGGCCGGCGAGCAGCGCTCCCCCGCCTATCTGGCCATCAACCCCAAGGGGCGGGTCCCGGCTCTTGTCTCCGAGCACGGTGTGCTCACCGAAACCCCGGCCTTGCTGCTTTATGTAGCGCAGCGTTTTCCCAATGCCGGGCTGGCGCCGCTGGACGACCCCTTCCTGCTGGCCAGGATGCAGGAGGTGCACGGTTTTCTCGCCGCCACCGTGCACGTCGCCCACGCCCACGGCCGGCGTGGTAGCCGCTGGGCCGATGACCCGCAGGCCATCGCCGCCATGCAGGCCAAGGTGCCGCACAACATGCGCGAGGGCTTTGCCGAGATAGAGCGCCACTATCTGGCCGGCCCCTGGGTACTGGGGGAGCGGTTCAGCCTGGCCGACATCTACCTGTTCGTGGTGGCGAGCTGGCTCGAGGGCGACGGGGTGGCCATCAGCGACTTTCCCAAGGTCGCGGATCACTATCGGCGCATGCTGGCACGCCCCGGCGTGCAACAAGGGCTCGCCCTCTAATTCCTCTCGTTGCGGGTGCCAGTGCTCTTCTGGCACCTTTTTTCCCCGCTTCCCCCTCGCCATTGAGATCGTTTTCACATTTCTGCCATCTCCTGGTGGATCCAGAACGCCTGAACGCCTATCTTCCACCTCATGACGCAACCGGTTGCGTAACCGGTTGCCTAGCTAACATCAGATACGCGGGCATAGCCTGCCGAGGTGCTGTATGAAACGAGGCGTACTGCTCAATGCTCCCCTGAGTGCCCTGGTGGCAAGGATGGGCCACACCGACGAGATCACCGTCTGCGATGCGGGCCTGCCCATTCCGGCGGGCCCCGAGCGCATCGATCTGGCGTTGATGGCGGGGACGCCGAGCCTTGGCACCGTGCTGACCGCCCTGCTCACCGACCTGGTGGTGGAGAAGGTGATCATGGCGAGCGAGATCAAGCAGATCAGTCCCGCCGCCCATCAGGCGCTGGTGGATCAGCTGGAGGCGCACGCCGCTGCCCAGGGCAAGCCCATCACCATCGAATACTGCCTGCACGAGGCGTTCAAGGCTCGCTCCCACCAGAGCAAGGCCATCGTGCGCAGCGGCGAAGTGACCCCCTACGCCAACCTCATTCTCTGCGCCGGCGTGGCGTTTTAAGCCTTTTCAAGGAATCAGCCATGAGTACAACCCCCTCGCCCATTCTGTCGCTCACCGGGATCGTCAAGACCTTCCCCGGGGTGCGGGCGCTCGATGAGGCAGGCCTCAAGGTCTACCCGGGTCAGGTAATGGCCCTGCTCGGCGAAAACGGCGCTGGCAAATCCACCCTGATGAAGGTGCTGACCGGCATCTACCAGGCCGACAGCGGCACCATCAGTTATCGCGGTGAGCCGGTTCACTTCAAAGGGCCCCGCGACTCCCAGGATCAGGGGATCAGCATCATCCACCAGGAGCTGAACCTGCTGCCGGAGCTCTCCATTGCCGCCAACATCTTCCTCGGCCGCGAACCGCGCACCCGCTTTGGCAGCATCGATCACAAGCAGTTGCGTGAGCGTGCCAGCACCCTGCTGGCACGACTTGGCGTCAAACACGGCCCGGATACCCGGCTCGGGAGTCTCTCCATCGGTGAACAGCAGATGGTGGAGATCGCCAAGGCACTCTCCTTTGATGCCAGCGTCATCATCATGGACGAACCCACCGATGCGCTGACCGACACCGAGACCGAGCAGCTGTTCAAGGTTATCCGCGAGCTGCGTGAGCAGGGCTGCGGCATCGTCTACATCTCCCACCGCCTGAAAGAGATCTTCGAGATCTGCGATCGGGTCACCGTGCTGCGCGATGGCAAGTGGATCGGCGAGCAGGCGGTGAGCGAGCTCGACGAAGACAGGATCATCGAGATGATGGTAGGCCGCCGACTGGAAGAGCAGTACCCGCGCCTGGTGCGCGAGCTCGGCCCGGTCAGCCTGCAGGTCAAGGATCTGGCCGGCCCCGGCGTGCGCGGGGTGAGTTTCTCCCTGCGTCAGGGTGAAATTCTGGGCTTCAGCGGCCTGATGGGGTCCGGGCGTACCGAGCTGATGAAGCTCATTTACGGTGCCAGCCCCATCAGCGCCGGCCAGGTGTCGGTGGATGGTCACGCGCTGGCCCCCAGAAGCCCGGCCGATGGCCTGGCCGCCGGCATCGCCTACATCTCCGAGGATCGCAAGGGCGATGGCCTGGTGCTGGAGCTGTCGGTGCGCGAAAACATGAGCCTGTGCGCCCTTGGCGAGTTCATCAGCCACGGCAAGATTGACGGCCAGGCCGAGCGCCAGGCGGTGGGCGACTATGTGCGCCTGTTCAACATCAAGACCCCCAGTCAAGATCAGCTGATAAAGCTGCTCTCCGGCGGCAACCAGCAGAAAGTGGCCATCGCCAAGGGGCTGCTGACAAGGCCCAAGGTGCTGATCCTGGACGAGCCGACCCGCGGCGTCGATGTCGGCGCCAAGAAGGAGATCTATCAGCTCATCAACCAGTTCAAGAAGGAGGGGATGAGCATCATCCTGGTTTCCTCCGAGATGCCGGAAGTGCTCGGCATGAGTGACCGCATCCTGGTGATGCACGAAGGGCGCATCAGCGCAGAGTTCAATACCCGCGACGCCAATCAGGAAAAACTGATGGCGGCGGCAGTCGGCAAACAGTGGCAAGCAGAGCAAGAGGCAGCACAATGACAACCCAAACCCTTTCCCGCCGCGGCATCATGAGCAAGGAGTGGTGGATCGAGAACAAATCGCTGGTGGCCCTGCTGGTGCTGATCGGCGTGGTCTCCTTCCTTAGCCCCAACTTCTTCACCGCCGACAACCTGCTCAACATCCTGCGCCAGACCTCGGTCAACGCCATCATGGCGGTCGGCATGACCCTGGTCATCCTCACCGCCGGCATCGATCTGTCGGTCGGCTCGGTGCTGGCCCTGTGCGGCGCCCTGGCCGCCACCATGGTCGCCATGGAGCTGCCCATCATGCTGGTGATCCCTCTCACCCTGGGTGCCGGCGCCCTGCTTGGCGGTATCAGCGGCCTCATCATTGCCAAGGGCAAGGTGCAGGCCTTCATCGCCACCCTGGTCACCATGACCGCCCTGCGCGGCGTCACCATGGTCTATACCGAGGGGCGCCCCATCTCCACCGGTTTCAGTGACGGTGCCGATCACTTCGCCTGGCTGGGTACCGGTTACCTGTTCGGCCTGCCGGTGCCCATCTGGCTGATGGCCATCGTCTTCCTGCTGGCCTGGTTCATGCTCAACCACACTCGCCTGGGTCGCTACATCTATGCCCTGGGCGGCAACGAATCGGCCACCCGCCTCTCCGGCATCAATGTGGGCCGGGTGAAGCTCGCGGTGTATGGTCTGTGCGGCATGCTGTCGGCACTGGCCGGGCTCATCGTCACTTCCCGCCTCTCCTCCGCCCAGCCGACTGCCGGCATGGGTTACGAGCTGGATGCCATCGCCGCCGTGGTGCTGGGTGGCACCAGCCTGATGGGGGGCAAGGGTCGCATCATGGGTACCCTGATCGGGGCGCTCATCATCGGCTTCCTCAACAATGCCCTCAACCTGCTCGACGTCTCGTCCTATTACCAGATGATCGCCAAGGCCAGCGTGATTTTGCTCGCCGTGATGATCGATAACAAAAGCAAGTAAGCACACACAAGGAATGAAATGATGAAAAAGCTCAATACCCTGCTCGCTGCCGCCATCATGTCCGTGCTGGGCACCGCCCAGGCCGCCGATCACACCCTGGCCATGGTGGTCTCCACCCTCAACAACCCCTTCTTCGTCACCATGAAGGAAGGGGCCGAAGCCAAGGCCAAGGAGCTTGGCTACGAGCTGGTGGTGCTGGATTCCCAGAATGACCCGGCCAAGGAGCTCTCCAACATGGAAGATCTCACCGTGCGCAAGGTCAACGCCATCCTGATCAACCCGACCGATTCCGAAGCCGTGGGCAACGCCATTCGCCTCGCCAACAAGGCCAACATCCCGGTGCTGACCCTGGACCGCGGTGCGGCGCAGGGTGACGTCAAGGCCCACATCGCCTCCGACAACGTGGCAGGTGGCAAACTGGCCGGCGATTTCATCACCCAGAAGCTGGGTGCCGGTGCCAAGGTGATCCAGCTGGAAGGGATCGCCGGTACCTCCGCCGCCCGTGACCGCGGCGAAGGCTTTGCCCTGGCCGTGGCCGCCAACAAACTGGAAGTGCTGGCCTCCCAGCCCGCCGACTTTGACCGCACCAAGGGTCTGAACGTCATGGAGAACCTGCTGGCCGCCCATCCGAGCGTGCAGGCGGTGTTCGCCCAGAACGACGAGATGGCGCTGGGTGCCATCCGCGCCGTGCAGGCCGCCGGCAAAGAGGTGATGATCGTCGGCTTCGACGGCACCGACGATGGCAAGGCCGCCGTGGCCAAGGGTAAACTGGCCGCCACCGTGGCCCAGCAGCCCGCCCTGATTGGCGCCATCGGCGTGGAAACCGCCAACAAGGTGCTCAAGGGCCAGCCGGTGGAAAAATCCATCCCGGTTCCGCTGCAAGTGGTCAGCAAGTAAGTTGATGGGGGGAGGTTCGCCTCCCCCTTTTCACTCAAGGTTGACGGTGCCTCCCGGCCTGGATCCGGCTTTCGTGTCCATGCCAAGATGCATCAGGAGTACTCAACATGAATCGTCTCGTCGTTCTGGGCAGTGTCAATGCAGACCATGTGCTGCGCGTTCCCCACTTTCCTCGCCCAGGTGAAACCCTGACCGGCCACAGCTATCAAGTTGTGCCCGGTGGCAAGGGCGCCAACCAGGCGGTGGCCGCCGCCCGGTTAGGTGCACAAGTCTCCTTTATCGCCCGCATCGGCGATGACGCCATCGGCCGCCAGATGAAGACCGGCTTTGCCAAAGACGGCATCGACGTGAGCGCCGTCGAGCTCGACCCCAAGCTCCCCACCGGGATCGCCATCATCTATGTGAGCGATGAGGGGGAGAACAGCATCGGCATCTCAGCCGAAGCCAACGGCGCCCTCACCCCATCCGTGGTGAAAGGCCATGAAGCGATGATCGCCGATGCCCACACCCTGCTGCTGCAGCTGGAAGTGCCGCTGGAGAGTGTGCTGGAAGCCGCCCGCCTGGCCCGTGCCCACGGCACCCGGGTGGTGCTCAACCCCGCCCCCGCTCGCCCGCTCTCGAGCGAACTGCTGGCACTGGTCGATCTCATCACCCCCAACCAGACCGAAGCCGAGCTGCTGACCGGCGTCAAGGTCACCGACGAGGCGAGCGCGGCCGAGGCGGCTGCCCGTTTCCACCAGATGGGCATCGGGGAGGTGATGATCACCCTGGGGTCGCAAGGGGTCTATTGCAGCAAGGGGCAGCAACAAGCGCTCATTCCGGGTTTTCGGGTGAAAGCAGTAGATACCACGGCGGCCGGCGACACCTTCAACGGTGCCCTGCTGGCGGCCGAGCTCGCCGGCGCCGACTTTGACGCGGCCGTGCGCTTTGCCCACGGCGCCGCGGCGCTCTCCGTCACCCGGTTTGGTGCCCAGAGCTCCATCCCGAGCAAGCAGGAGGTCGACGCCTTCCTGCTTGAGCAGACTGCGCAGGGGCACTGATGGCCAATATCAAGGAGGTGGCGGCGCTGGCGGGAGTCTCCACCACCACCGTCTCCCACGTCATCAACGAGACCCGTTTCGTCGCCGAGGAGACCCGCGAGCGGGTCTTCACCGCCATGCGCGAGCTCAACTATGCCCCGAGCCTGGTGGCCCGCAGCCTCAAGGTGAAGGAGACCAACAGTATCGGCATGCTGGTCACCACCTCCAGCAACCCCTTCTTCGCCGAGGTGGTGCGCGGGGTGGAGCGCTACTGCTTCGAGCAGGGCTACAACCTGATGCTGGGCAACACCGAGGGCCAGGCCGAGACCGCTCTCTCCTACCTCAAGATGATGCTGCGCAAGCGGGTCGATGGCCTGCTCATCATGTGCAGCGAGGGGCAGCAGGGGGTGTTCAACCAGCTCGACTGGCTCAAGAGCCTGCCGGTGGTGGTGATGGACTGGGGGATGGAGAGTGCCGACGTGGATCTCATCGCCGACAACTCCCATCGCGGCGGCTACCTGGCGACCCGCCACCTGCTGGGGCTGGGTCACACCGCCATCGGCTGCATCACCGGCCCCCACAGCCGCGCCCCCGCCAACCAGCGTCAGGCGGGCTTCGAGCAGGCGATGCTGGAGGCCGGTCTCACCGTCAATCCGGACTGGGTCCAGGAGGGTGACTTTGACTGCGCCAGCGGCCATCAGGCGATGCGCCGTCTGCTGGCGCAGCCCGAGCGCCCCACCGCGCTGTTCGTCTGCAACGACATGATGGCGATGGGGGCCATCAGCGCCGCGCATCAGGCAGGGCTGGTGATCCCGCGGGATCTTTCCATCGTCGGCTATGACAACGTGGCGCTGGCCGAATTCATGTCGCCGCCGCTCACCACGGTCAATCAGCCGAAAGAAGAGCTGGGCCGCCTCGCCGTCACCCGGCTGCTGGCGCGCATCAACGGCGAGGCGCTGGCGGACCACCTGATCACCGTCGACCCCGACCTGGTGATCAGGGACTCCTGCGCCCCCCGCTCCTGACATACACGTACAATAAAAAAACAAGGCGACTCTGGGGTCGCCTTGCTGCGTTTTGTCTCTGGCAGGTTCAATACCGCTCTTTGTGCTCAGGCCAGCTGCCTTGCCTCACTGCCCGCCAGCACCTGCAGTTGCACCAGCCCCAGTCGCCGGGCCAGCGGCTGCAACAACTCGCCATGTTCATCATCCTGCGGCAACCAGTAGCGCACAGGCCAACCGGCTGCCAGCTGCGCCGGGGTGGCGCTGCCAATGTCTCTGAGCGCCAGGGTGCAACCCTGCTGCCGCAATCCCGCCAGCAAGGCAGTATCCGGTTGCAATGCCGGCACCAGCAGCACCAGCGGCGTGCGGGATGCCCCCGGCAGACAGGCCAGCACCTGGGCCAGCTGAAGCTGATTGTCGAGCTGGACCAACAAGGTACAATCATCGCCACGCAGCGTCTCGTGCGCCTGCAGCAGCCGGGCCAGCACGGGCCCCAGCACGCCGCACTCCTGCAGCCAGCGCATAGGACAGGATGTGCCCTGCTCTTGCCAGTAGAGCGTCAGTTGCCACAGGCCGTTGCCCTGTTCATCCGTCATCGCCTGCAGTGCCACCCGCAGCGGCGCCGGCTCGCGTCCGGCCAGCCAGTCGCGCAGCTGATGCAGCTGGTGCTGGGTCAACTGCAACTGCTGCAGCATGGCCGGTTCGAACCAGCAGATGTCCCCCTCCTGGCTTCGCTTGGCCTGATTGAGGGCCAGGATGGCCTGATCCAGCAGCCGGCCGGCATCCTGCAGCTGCGCCCTGGCAACGCCGAGCCGGCAGGCCAGCTCGAAGCTGCACTCCCGGGTCACGAACTCGAAGTGGAGCAGGCTCATCAGCTGGTGGATATGCGCTTCCAGCGTCCCGTCCGCCGTGGTCAGCACCACGGCGAACTCGTCGCCACCGAGCCTGTAGGCGTGACTGCCGTGGGCCTGCTGCAGCTTGTCGGCCACTGTCTGCAACAGCCGATCACCGACCTGATAGCCGAGCAGATCATTGACCTGCTTGAAGCGCTTGAGGTCGAGCACCACCAGGGCGCTCGCCTCGCCGGCATGCAGGGCGCGAGAGAGCTGCTCCTGCAGGGCGCGGCGGTTGCCAAGCCGGGTCAGGGGGTCGAGCAGGGCGAGCCGGCGGTTCGCCAGGTTGGCACGAATGAGGGCGGCCACCAGGGCGCCGCCGGTCAGCAGCAGGATCAGCTGCCAGATCTGCAACCAGAACAGGCTGCTGCGGATCTGGCTCACCGAACGTTCCCGCTCCTGACCGGAGAGGATTTGGTTGCCTATCTGCTCGATGAGCCGGGTCTGGCTGGCGATCGCCTCCTGCAGGCGGGCGAGTTGGGCCCCTTCCCGCAGCTCCCCTGCCGCCATCTGGGGCTCGAGCCGCTTGATTTGCTCGAACAGTCCGGCCAGCGCCCTGCCAAGCCCGTGCCGCTCACGCGCCTCGGCGGTTTCACTGCTGATGAGAAAGATGTCGAGCCGGTTCCACAGCAGATCGTAATCCAGGCTCAGGGTCTCCATCTCCACTTGGCCGACCCGATAGAGCCGCAGATCGGCGAGGAAACGCTGGGATTCCAGCATCACCTGGCTGATGTTCCAGTGGATGTTGCGATAGAAGGTGTCGACCAGCTGCTCCTGGCGATGCTGCAGATAGAGGCTGCTGCCCGACGAGAGCAGAAACAGCAGCGAGACCGCCACCAGCAGCAGTTTGTGGCGGGATAGCCCCATCAATCGACGATCTCGATGCGGGTCACCTGCCACACCATGCAGTTGTGGATGGCGGGCACGTCCAGTTTGGGATAGCTGGTAAACGGAATAAGCAACCAGAGCGGCCCCTTGTTGCGCCGGGTCAGCGGCTTGCCGTCCTCCGCACGCACCAGGGTCAGCGGCACGTCGTCGAACAGGGCCAGATCCACCACCTGTTGATAACCGTTGAGGGCCGAGACGGCGATCTTGCGGGCATCCTGGATCCCTTGCGCCGCCAGCACGGTCGCCAGGGTCGGCCCGCGATAGTGGTGGGCGCCCTGGGTCCAGGGGGTGGTGGTGGTGAACTCGGCCTGTGGCAGGGCGGAGAGGGTCGCCTCATCGAGGGCCACTTGCTGGCCGCCTGGCAACACCAGAGCCATCAGGGAGGCCTGTGCCGATGCGCCGGCACAGGCCAGCATCAGGAGGGAAAAAGCGATCCATTGCTTGAGAGTGATCATGTAAGTTGCGCCAACTGCGTCCCATTTTTTGGCTGCCAGTGTGGCGATTTCACCGGTTCATTGCAACTGCGCTGATGCACAATAGCTAGGGGCCGCGCATCTCCATCCAGTTGTGCCCCTCGATCTTCGCCGGCTGGTGTACGCCGCAGCGTTGCAGCAGCTCATCCACATAGGCCGGCACCAGCAGGGAAGCCGGACCGTAGCGCTTCTCGTCAAACTGGCTGCCCACTTCGCTCGGCTCCAGGTTGAGCTCTATGGTATGGGCTCCGTTCAATCCCGCTTCGTGCACGAAACCGGCCGCCGGATAGACGGCGCCAGAGGTGCCGATGGAGATGAAGAGATCGCACTGGGCCAGCGCGCTGTAGATGCGATCCAGCCCGAGCGGCATCTCGCCAAACCAGACCACGTGCGGGCGTAGCGGCTGGGGAAACTGGCAGCAGGTGCACAGCTCCTCCTGATGGAGATCGCCGCGCCACTCGATCACCTGACCCGAGCCTGGGCAGCGCGCCTTGAGCAGCTCACCGTGCATGTGGATGAGGTTCTTGCTGCCGGCGCTCTCGTGCAGGTTGTCGATGTTCTGGGTCACCAGGGTGACGCAGCCCGGCAGCAGGCGCTCGAGCCGGGCCAACGCATAGTGGGCCGGATTAGGGTGAATGTGGGGTTGCTGCAGCTGATGACGGCGGGAGTTGTAAAAGCCCTGCACCAGCTCCGGATCGCGGGCATAGCCCTCCGGCGTCGCCACGTCCTCCACCCTGTGCTCCTCCCACAGACCGTCACAGGCGCGAAAGGTCTTGATGCCCGACTCGGCCGAGATCCCGGCACCGGTAAGAATGACGATGTGTTTTGCTGACTGCACCATGACTGACTCCCTCTGGCTAGCTCTCTGGCTGACCTTAGCACAGGGTGAAAAACCGGCCTATTCGCCCTTGGTCTTATGATGCGGTTACAGGGTGTCGAGCACGCTCAGATCGAGTCGCACGAACACCAGTTCCCGCCCCGTCACCAGGGTGAGCGGCAGGCCCAGCCCGCGCAGCAGCGCCAGCATGGGGCGATTCTGGGGCAGCACCTCCGCCGTCCATTCGCGGATCCCCTCACCGCGCGCCAGCAAGGCCAGCGCCAGCAGGATGCGCCGCCCCGCCCCTCTGTGCTGGAAGTGATCGGCGACGATGCAGGAGAACTCGGCCCGATCCGGGTGCAGCCGCCGCCGGATGGACTGGGCCTGGGCCAGCGGCCGCCCCTGACCGTCGGTCAGCAGCAGGCCGATCTGGTGTTCCCTGGGGTAATCGAGGAAGAAGGCGAGCTGCTCGTCGCTCAACCTCTGTTTGGCGCGCATGAAACGCAGGTAGACGCTCTGCTCGCCGAGTTCGTCATAAGCCGCCCGGATGCGGGCGGGATCGGCCCCCGCCAGCTCCTGCAAACGGCAGGGAACGCCCCCGACCTCCATCATCAGCGGCAGGTCAGCGCGGGTACGGGGATGAAGCCAGCCGGCCAGGGAGCGGCGCAACCGGGCTTCGTCCGGCGGCCAGCAGAGGTAGCGGGCCACCCTCTACCAGCGCCCCGCCATGCCGCGATCGCGCCACAGATTGTGGTCCAGCAGGTTGAAGGGATCGTCCAGATAGAGGGCGATGCCAAGCTCTCTGGCTCGGTTGATGAAGCGCCCCAGCAGGGAGTCCGGGGTCATGGCCTCCAGGCTCGGCAGCAGGCTCTGCCCTAGCAGCAGATGCTGCAGCGGCATCCGCTCCAGCAAGTCGAACGGAATGTGCTGATCGTTGTCCAGCAGCAGGGCGAGCCGTGCCCCCGCCAGACTGGCCTGCAGCACCAGGGCAAAACGCTCCGCCTGGCTCAGCAGGTGGTCGCGCCGGTGGATCAGCAGGGTGAGCTCGCCAGGCTCCCTGCCCCGCTGGACGAGCCATTCGCGCACCAGCTCCCAGCGCGGCGGCAAACCGGTCACCGCCAGCCAGATGGGCAAGGGAGACGGGGGATCGGACAAGAGTCCGAGCAACCCCTTCTCCTCCCCCTGCCAGGTGCGGATGGTACGGCGCAGTCCGCTCAGGCGGCGCTGACGCTGCGGCCCCAGATAAAGCCCCTTGAGCAGGCTCAGCAGATCGTCGGCCAGCAGCGGCTTGGCCAGGGCCGCCAGCACGTTGAACCCGGCATCGTGCAGCAGGCGGCGGGCGCCGTCGATCAGGGTCTGGTCGTGGGCGGAGAGCAGCACGATGGGCAGGCCGCTGTGCTGGTATTGGGGCTGGCTCATCAGCAGGCTGATGGCATCCTGATCCACCAGGCTGAGATCGCTCACCAGCAGCTTGATCTCTCCACCGGCCAGCGCCTTGATGCAGGCATTGCCATCCTGCACCCACTGACAGGGCAATCCCAGTCCCCTGATCTCCTGCTGAATGTGGGCCCCCTGAAACGGGTGATCCTCCAGCAACAACACCTGGGTCTGGGCCAGCCACTCCTGCCACGCCAGATAGCGGCCATTGACCCCCGCCAGCCAGTCATCGGTGAGGCGATAGATCCCCTCCGCCTGCGCTGTCAATTGCGGCAGGTAGTCGGCACCAGCGTGGGAGTCGGGATCGAACAGGGCGATGGCGCCGGCGGCAAACAGACCTTCCCACTGCCAGCAGGCATCGGGCCGGGTGCGGCGCAGGGTGGCAAATTCCGGCAGTTCGACGGCTTTTGCCGCCCGATAGGCAACCCCGTCCAGGGCATAGATGGTCACGGGGTGGAACAGACGCTCATCCGTCTCTTCCGAGTTCAGCAAGGCCAGTAACTCTTCATCTGTGATGATCATGTCAGAGCCTCTCACGTAGTCGCCGGCACACCTCGTCCAGAGCTTGCCGCAGCGGGGGTAGCAGGGGTTGCCGTGGATCCCGTTTCCACTGTTCAATCACCTGGACGAGCGGGGTCGCGCCCACCATTTTGGCGGCCCCCTTCATCTTGTGTAAAGCGGCTTCCAGTGCCATCTCGTCTGCTTGTGTGACACAGCGCTCAATGTCGGCCAGATCCTGGCCGGTCGCCTCCAGATAGAGGGATATGAGCTCGGGGGTGAGCAGCGGCATCTGGGCTTCTGACCAAGAAGCAGGCGCTGCCGCCTTCTGCTCCGGGTTCGGCTCGGGTGCGGGGTCCCCCAGAGTGCGCAGCAGATTGGCGAGATCCTTGAGCAGCAGCGGCTTGTCCAGATGACCACGACAACCGCAGCTGGCCAGCTGCGCCGCCGCCGGCTCGCTGAGATCGGCGGTGATCACGTAGGTGGGCAGATGTTGCCAGCGTGGGGAGTCTCGCAGTCGGCGGCAGAGCTCGGCCCCGTCCATCACCGGCATCTGCAGATCGGTCAGCACCAGATCGACCGTCTCGTGCTGCAGCATGTCGAGCGCCAACTGGCCGTTGGCCGCGCTGATCACCTGGGCCCCCAGCTGGGTCAGCTGCATACTGATCAATACCCGGTTCACCTCGTGATCTTCTACCAGCAGCACCCGCATCCCCTGCCCCGGCAACGTGATCATGCCCTGGGCGGAGGGCACCAGCCGCGGCTGCATCAGGCTGACCACCGAGCCCGGCACCCAGGGTTCGCCCTGCCAGTCCCAGTAGCGCAGCCCCTGTTCATCCTGGCGGGCGCTCAGTACCGGGCCGGCCGGGTCGTCCGGCAGATCGAGCTCGCCGAGCCAGGGCAGCAGATAGTCCCGCTCCGCCCCGTCGAGCGCCACATGGACGCTGCTCACCCGCGGGCGCCAGCGCGGCATCTCCTGCAGCAGCACCAGCGGCAATGCACAGGTGAAGCGGCTGCCGCCGGTCGTGCGCGGCTCGACCCGGATCTCGCCCCCCATCTGCTCCATCAGCTGGCGACAGATGGCAAGCCCGAGCCCGGTCCCCTGGGCCCGCGGCTGGCCCTCCTCCCCACCCTGTTCAAAGGGCAGGAACAGGCGTGGCAGCAGCTCGGCACTGATGCCGGGCCCCTCGTCATCCACCCCGCAGAGCAGCTGGGTACCGTCCCGGTGGGCCCACAGTACCACCTCGCCACGGCTGCTGAACTTGATGGCATTGGCCAGCAGGTTGTGCAGCACCTGCTGCACCCGATGGGGATCCAGCTCCACCTGAGCGGGCAGTCGGTGATCCAGATCCAGCCGCAGTTGCAGCCGCTTGGAGCGGGCCTTGGACCAGTGCACGGCGGCCACATGCTCGCACAAGTCCACCAGATCGGTGGGTTGGGGCGAGAGCGCCAGCTGCCGGTTCTCGTTGCGGCTGAAATCGAGCACGTCGTTGAGCAGGCCCAGCAGCTCGTCCCCTGCCTGCCTGACATGGGAGAGCGCAGAGTGCTGCTCGGCATTGAGGGGGGTGTGGCTGAGCCACTCCAGCAGCCCCAGGATGGCGTTCATGGGGGTGCGAATTTCGTGGCTCACCGCCGCGAGGAAACGCCCCTTGGCCAGCACGGCCTGCTCGGCTCGCTCATGGGAGGCCTGCAGCGCCTGCTCCTGCTCGACCCGCACCGTCACATCCTGCACCACCCCGTATACCCGCCACCCCAGCCCGGGCAGACTGCGCCCCCGGCCGTAGAACTGCAGCCAGCGGGTGCCCTTGAGCGGATGCTGGTAGCGCAGGGCATAGGAGAAGGGCTGGCCGGCCTGCAACATCTCGCGCATGGGCTGCTGCATCTCGACCTTGTCCTGCGGTGCCAGCCGTCCCAGCGCCTCGCCCGGATTGCGGCGGATCTGCTGGCTGGCCAGCCCCAGCAACTCATAGCTGCCGCGACTGATGAACTCCACCTGGCGGATCCCCTCCTTGTGCAGCAGGAACTGGATCACCACACCAGGCACCGTATTGGTCAGCGCCCGCAGGCGACGCTCGGCCTGACGCAACAAGCGGGTGCGCTCGCGCAGGGCACTGATGTTGGAGAGCGCGATGAGATCCCCCGCCGGCGATTGCTTGCCAAGCTGGAGCGGGATCTGGGCATAGGAGTAGACCTGATCACCCAGTGCCATCTCCCCCTCGCTCTCTTGCAACTGGGCCTGTGGCAGGTGCAGTTCCGCCAGATAGCGGGCCTCCAGCCGCTTGGCCTGCTTGTTGCGCTTGATGATCTCCCCCTGATTGTCCCGCAGGAACACCGGCACCGGCAGTGCCTGGAACAGGGACTCCCGGAACTGGCTCTCCAGTGCCAGAGTCCGCTCCATCTCCTGGCGCTGACTCACCTCCCGGGCCAGCTGCTGGCGCGAGCGCCAGATCAGCCAGATGACACCGGCACTGATCAGCAGCGCCAGCAACACCGAACCCAGCCAGATCCCGTAGCTGACCCCGGCCTGCTGGGTCAGTACCAGCCGGTGCCAGCGCAGTTTGAGATCGTCATTCTGCTTGCCGGTGAGGGTCATCAGACTCTGCTCCATCACCCCGGCAAGCCTGGGGCTGTGCCGACTGATGGCAAACCCCAACCCAAAACGCTGCGGCAGCTCCCGCACCTCCAGCCCGTCCAGCTGGTTGTTGCGAAGCGGGTATTGCAGCTGATAGAGCTCGGCCAGCATGGCGTCGGCCGCGCCGCTCTGTACCGCCGCGATCCCCGCTGCCAGGGTGTCGCTCTTGCGCCAGCGATGCGTGCCCTCCAGGCGGGTCAGCATCTCTTCGTCATAGAGGGTGGCGGGCACCACTATCCTGCCCTTCACCGCCGCCAGCGTCTCGAACGGCTGGGTCTTGCGGCTCACCAGGGCATAACGGCTGACCGCCATGATCCGGGTGAAGTCGAAGGCATCGGTCAGCGCCGGCGTTTCCAGCAGGCCGACCATCATGTCAGCCTCGCCGCTTTGCAGCTTGGCCAGCGCCTCTTCCCGGCTGGTGGTGGGGATCACGTGAAAGTTGAGCCCGGTCTGCTGGCTCACCAGTTTCAGCACATCCGCGCTCCACCCCTTGAGATCGCCCTGCTCGTCGAGGCCGCTGTAGGGCATCAGATCCGGGTTGACCACCAGCTTGATGGCGCTGGAGGTGCCGACCAGCCAGGCTTGCTCCTTGTCGGTGAAGTGGAGCGGGTTGATGTCCTGCTCCCCCTGCGCCAGGTAGCTGTCGAGATCCTGATAGAGGGAGCCCGGTGGCAGGTAGCGGATGGCGGTGTCGATCAGTTCGCGCAGTGCCGGTTTGTCCCGCATCATCAGCCGGTAGCTCACCACCAGCTCGTCGCTGCGCAGGCGCCTCAGCCGCAGCCCGGTGTCCGGGTATTCGCGCATCAGGTAACGCAGCTGCAGGTAGTCGCCGAGGTAGGCCGTCCCCTTGCCCGCCGCCAGCGCCGCGTACCAGTTGTCCGCCTCGGTCAGGGGCTGCTGGGTTGAATGAGGATAGAGGGCCCGCAGCACCTCGTTCGCCTGCCAGATGGGCGAGACCAGAAACCTGGCCTGCCCCAGCTCGCCGCGATAGAGGATGGCGGACTCGGCCTCCAGCATGGCACGACTGAGCGCCATCCCGGGCAGGGCCTCCAGGGAGGGGCCCACGTTGGGAATGAGATCGCAGCGCCCCTCCAGCAATCCGCTGCGCACGGCAGACCAGTTGGGCAGCTTCTGATAGATGAGCGGAAAGGGGAGCTGTTCGGCCAGCCGCTCCATCTGATCGACCAGCAGCCCACCCGACTCATCGAGATAAGGCGGCCTGATGAGCGCCGGATAACAGATGGTCAGCGACTGGGTGGCATCGGCAAATGCCTTGGCGGTCGTGGAGAGAGGCAGATCCATCGCCTGCAGTGGCGCGGCCAGCAGCAGACCTAGCAAAAGACTGGTTTTTATCATGAAAAAGTAAAAGCCAGGCGGTTGCCTGGCTTTTTGTCACTCGTTGGGTTCAACATTTTCGACCCTGGCCTTGAGTTTCTGACCAGGGCGGAAGGTGACCACCCGCCGGGCGCTGATGGGAATATCTTCGCCGGTTTTCGGGTTACGTCCTGGACGCTGGTTCTTCTCACGAAGATCAAAGTTACCGAAGCCTGAAATCTTGACTTGTTCACCACGCTCAAGCGCTTGTCTGATCTCTTCAAAGAAGGCTTCCACCATATCTTTGGCTTCACGCTTGCTCATCCCGAGCTGGGTGAACAGGTGCTCTGCAATGTCGGCTTTGGTAAGCGCCATAGATCAATCCCTCAAGGATGCATTCAACTCTTCACCAAGGGCCCGCACGACATTGTCTACGGTCTCGGCAATCTCTTTCTCCTCCAGAGTGCGCTGGGTGTCTTGCAGAACAAGACTGATGGCCAGGCTCTTCTTGTCCTCGGCCATACCAGCACCCTGGTATACGTCAAACAAGTTTATTCCAACTACCTGATTTCCGCCAACTTTTTTAATTACTGCCAGCACATCGCCAGCCAGAACCGCAACATCAACCACCACGGCGATGTCACGACGGTTGGCCGGGAAGCGGGAAACTTCGGCTGCAACCGGCACCTTGGCCGGGGTCAGCTTGTCCAGTTCCAGCTCGAACATCACGGCGCGGCTCTTGAGGCCCAGCTTCTTCTCGAGGCTCGGATGGATCACACCGATGTGGCCGATGACCTCACCATTGCGCAGGATCGCCGCGCTCTGGCCCGGGTGCAGGGCACTGTGCTCGGCACGCTCGAAGGTGAAGGTGGCGCCTTCGGCGGTCAAGTCCAGCACCGCTTCCAGATCCCCTTTCAGATCAAAGAAGTCGGCAGCGCGGCTCTTGATGTCCCAGTGCTCGTCGCTCTGGTTGCCGGTAATGATGCCGGCCAGCATGGGCTCCTGACGGATGCCGTTCTCGGCATTTTCGTCCTTGATGAAACGCAGGCCCTGCTCGAACAGACGCACCCGCGGCTGCTGACGGTTCTGGTTGTAGACCACCGCCTGCACCAGACCCGGGAACAGAGAGACACGCATGGCGGACATCTCGACCGAGATCGGGTTCGGCAGCACGATGGCATCGCTCTGCGGGAACAGGGTCTGCTGAGCTTTGGGATCCACGAAGCTGTAGGTGATCGCTTCCTGGAAGCCGCGATCGACCAGCAGGTCGCGCACCCGCTTCAGGGTCACCTGCCCTTCTGCCTGCTCTACCATCGCGAGCGATGCGGCGGGTTTGAGGTTGGGGATGTTGTTGTAGCCGTAGATGCGGGCCACTTCCTCGATGAGATCTTCCTCGATGGCGATATCGAAACGCCAGGAGGGAGCCAGCGCGGTCCAGCCATCGGCATCCACGGTCACCTGCATGCCCAGGCGAGTCAGGATCTCGACCACCTGCGCGTCCGCCACGCTGATGCCGATCACCTTGTCGAGCTTGGCACGGCGCAGCTTGATGGGGGCCGCTTTGGGCAGATGCTCATCGGATTTGACCTCGATGACCGGACCTGCTTCACCGCCGCAGATATCCAGCAGCAGACGGGTGGCGCGATCCATCACCTTGGCCTGCAGCTCGGGATCCACCCCGCGCTCGAAGCGGTGGGAGGAGTCGGTGTGCAGGCCGTAGGCACGGGCACGACCGGTGATGGAGAGCGGTGCGAAGAAGGCGCACTCCAGCAGGATGTCGGTGGTGGTCTCGGAAACACCGGTGCGATTGCCGCCGAAGATTCCGGCCATGCAGGCAGGGCCCTTGGCATCGGCAATCACCAGGGTGGTCTCTTTGAGCTTCACTTCGTTGCCATCGAGCAGGGTCATGGGCTCGTCGGCCTTGGCGCGGCGCACCACCAGTTCCCCTTCAAGCGTCGCCAGGTCGAAGGCGTGCATCGGCTGACCGTATTCCAGCAGCAGGTAGTTGGTGATGTCGACGATGGCGTCGATGGAGCGGATACCGCCACGGCGCAGCTTCTCCTGCATCCAGAGCGGGCTCTGGGCGTGCAGGTTCAGCCCCTTGATGACACGGCCCAGATAACGGGGGCAATCGGCCGGCGCTTCAACCCGGATCGGGAAGCTAGCGTCGATGGTGGCAGCAGCAGGGGTCCAGGTCGGCTCGACCACGTCAACGCTGTTGAGCACGCCGATTTCACGGGCCAGACCCGCGATGCCGAGGCAGTCGGCACGGTTCGGGGTCAGATCCACGTCGATGCTGACGTCGTTGAGCGCGAGGTAGTCGCGGATATCGGTGCCGATGGGAGCGTCAAGCGGCAGCTCGATGATGCCATCGGCCTCGACGTCGATACCCAGCTCGCTGAAGGAGCAGAGCATGCCGTGAGACGGCTGGCCACGCAACTTGGCTTTCTTGATGGTGAAATCACCCGGCAGGGTCGCCCCTACCTTGGCCACGCAGACTTTGAGGCCGGCACGGCAGTTCGGCGCACCGCAGACGATGTCCAGCAGCTCTTCTTCGCCCACGTTGACCTTGGTCACTCGCAGCTTGTCGGCGTCCGGATGCTGGGCACACTCCACCACTTCACCCACCACCACGTTGTTGAACTGGCCAGCCACCGCTTCCACGGCGTCCACTTCCAGACCGGCCATGGTGATCTGCTCGGCCAGTGCGTTGTCACTCAACTCGGTGCGGACCCACTCCATCACCCAGGATTTACTGAATTTCATGTTCTCTCGCCCTTACTTGAACTGCTTGAGGAAGCGCAGGTCGTTTTCGAAGAAGGCACGCAGGTCGTTGACCCCGTAACGCAGCATGGTCAGGCGCTCAACGCCCATGCCGAAGGCAAAGCCGGAGTATTTTTCCGGATCGATGCCGACCGAACGCAGCACGTTCGGGTGCACCATGCCGCAGCCCAGCACTTCCAGCCACTTGCCGTTCTTGCCCATCACGTCCACTTCGGCGCTCGGCTCGGTGAACGGGAAGTAGGAAGGACGGAAGCGAATGGTCAAGTCTTCCTCGAAGTAGTTGCGCAGGAAGTCGTGCAGGATGCCCTTGAGCTCGGTGAAGCTGGCATGCTCGTCAACCAGCAGGCCTTCGACCTGGTGGAACATCGGGGTGTGGGTCATGTCGTAGTCGTTACGATAGACGCGGCCCGGCGCTATGATGCGGATCGGCGGCTGCTGATGTTCCATGGTGCGGATCTGCACGCCCGAGGTGTGGGTACGCAGCATCAGATCAGGATTGAAGTAGAAGGTATCGTGATCGGTACGCGCCGGGTGGTGCGCCGGGATATTCAGCGCATCGAAGTTGTGGAAGCCATCTTCAATCTCGGGACCACGGGCAACCTTGAAGCCCATCTCGCCAAACAGGCGCTCGATGCGCTCGATGGTGCGGGTCACCGGGTGCAGACCGCCATTCTCGATGCGGCGGCCCGGCAGGCTGACGTCGATGGTCTCGGCGGCCAGCTTCTGGTTCAGCACGGCAACTTCGAGGGCTTCACGACGCCCGTTCAGGGCATCCTGAACCTGCTGTTTGGCCTGGTTGATCACGGCGCCCGCGGCGGGACGCTCTTCAGCGGACAGGGCGCCCAGGCCCTTCATCTGCTCGGTAAAAAAGCCCTTTTTACCCAGATATTTGACCCGGATTTCGTCAAGGGCGGCGATGTCGCTTACGCCCTCAATTTCGGCCCTGGCTTGGCCGACTACTTCTTCAAGCTGTTGCATGTCTTCCTCGTCACCACTCCCGGTACAGGAGCCTTTAGGCTAAATAAGGTCAAGAGGGGAATAATACAAAAAAAGCCCCTTCACTGACCATAGTTAAGGTGCCCTTTTCTCCCTAGAAATCATTTTGTTATCAAGTAGGGCTTCGAGCCGGACCTGCTTCTTCTTTGCGATTGGGTACACAATTTCAGTTTGATGGCATATGAAGCCATATGTATAGCTATCATGATGGTAGAGTCATCGCCGCCTGCAAGCGACAAATGACAGACAACAAAAAAGGAGGCCTAGGCCTCCTTTTAGCATTTATAACAGAACCGGATTAAACCAGAGCTGCTTTGGCCTTTTCAACCAGGGCGGTGAAAGCCAGCTTGTCGTGAACGGCGATATCGGACAGGATCTTGCGATCGATCTCGATGGAAGCCTTCTTCAGACCGTTGATCAGACGGCTGTAGGACAGACCGTTCTGACGGGCTGCTGCGTTGATACGAGCAATCCACAGTTGACGGAACTGACGCTTTTTCTGGCGACGGTCACGGTAGGCATACTGACCAGCTTTGGTTACCGCTTGTACCGCTACGCGGTAGACACGGGAACGGGCGCCGTAGTAACCCTTGGCGGCTTTCATTACTTTCTTGTGACGAGCGCGAGCGGTCACACCACGTTTAACTCTTGGCATTTTTCACATCCCCCCTTATGCGTACGGCAGACAAGCGACAACACGTTTGTGGTCGGCAGCGGAAACAAAGAACTTCGGTCCCAGCTGACGCTTACGCTTACTGCTCTTCTTGGTCAGGATGTGACGCAGGTGGTTGTGCTTGCACTTGAAGCGACCTGAGCCAGTCTTCTTGAAGCGCTTTGCGGCGCCCCGGTTGGTTTTCATCTTCGGCATTTCATACTCCGCATTGTGAGTGACAACAAAATCGCAAGGCGAACCGACTCATGGGGCTGGCCCCATGAGTCAATTTCTTGTGGGCCTTAAGATTTCTTCTTGGGTGCGAGAACCATCACAGCTTGACGGCCTTCGACTTTCGGGAACGATTCGACTACGGCCAGCTCTTCCAGATCGTTCTTGACGCGTTCCAGAACCTTGATACCAAGATCCTGGTGGGCCATTTCACGACCACGGAAGCGCAGGGTGACCTTTGCCTTGTCCCCGTCTTCCAGAAAGCGAACCAGGTTGCGTAGTTTTACCTGATAGTCGCCTTCGTCGGTGCCAGGACGGAATTTGATTTCCTTGACCTGGACGACTTTCTGCTTTTTCTTCTGTTCTTTGGTGGTTTTGCTCTTTTCGTAGAGGAATTTGCCGTAATCCATGATCCGACAAACGGGCGGCTCAGCGTTCGGACTGATCTCGACCAGATCCACTCCGGCCTCAAGGGCCAAGTTCAGAGCATCCTGGATGGAGGTGATGCCAATGGCTTCACCATCCAGGCCAGTCAGACGAACTTCTTTCAGACGGATCTCTTCGTTGATCCGGTGAGCGCGGGCTTGCGGTTGCTTGCCCAGTTTTTTTCCGCCTTTTATAGCTTATTCCTCCACTTTCTTTTGTCCGCGGGTCTGAACTTCCTGGGTCAACAGAGCAATCAGCTCTTCAACAGGATAAGAGCCCAGGTCAGCCCCTTTACGGGTACGTACTGCAATCTTGCCGGCTTCTACTTCTTTATCACCGCAGACCAGCATAAAAGGTACCCGCTTCAAAGTATGCTCGCGGATTTTAAAGCCAATCTTCTCATTTCTCAAGTCCGCTTTTGCGCGAAGGCCCGCATCATTCAATGCTTTGGCTACTTTCACCGCATAATCGGCCTGATTGTCGGTAATATTCATGACCACGGCCTGGGTAGGTGCCAACCAGGTCGGGAACAGTCCGGCGTACTCTTCGGTCAGGATCCCGATGAAACGCTCCAGCGAGCCCAGAATGGCGCGGTGGATCATCACTGGGACGTGACGCTCGTTGTCTTCGCCCACATAAGTGGCACCCAGACGGCCCGGCAGGGCAAAATCGAGCTGCACGGTACCACATTGCCAGGCACGGTCAAGGCAGTCATGCAGGGTGAATTCGATCTTGGGACCGTAGAAGGCCCCCTCGCCCGGCTGCAGGTCGTACTTCAGACCGTTCAGCACCAGCGCTTCGGCCAGCGCGGCCTCGGCGCGATCCCAGGCTTCGTCGGAGCCGATACGCTGTTCCGGACGAGTGGAGAGCTTGACCACGATGTTCTCGAAACCGAAGGTGCCGTAGACGTCGTAGACCATGCGGATGCACGCAGACACCTCTTCCATGATCTGCTCTTCGGTACAGAAGATGTGAGCATCATCCTGAGTGAAACCCCGTACCCGCATCAGGCCGTGCAAGGAGCCTGACGGCTCGTTGCGGTGGCAGGAGCCGAACTCGGCCATGCGCAGCGGCAGGTCGCGGTAGGATTTCAGGCCCTGGTTGAAGATCTGCACGTGACCCGGGCAGTTCATCGGCTTGATGGCGTACTCGCGGTTCTCGGACTGGGTGGTAAACATGGCCTGGGCGTACTTCTCCCAGTGTCCTGAACGCTCCCACAGCACGCGATCCATCATGAAGGGACCCTTCACTTCCTGATAGTCGTACTCTTTGAGCTTGCCGCGGATGAAGGTTTCCAGCTCGCGGAAGACGGTCCAGCCGTCGTTGTGCCAGAACACCATGCCAGGCGCTTCTTCCTGCATGTGGTACAGGTCGAGCTGCTTGCCGATCTTGCGGTGGTCGCGCTTGGCGGCCTCTTCCAGACGCTGCAGATAGGCCTTGAGCTGCTTCTTGTCGGCCCAGGCGGTACCGTAGATACGCTGCAGCATCTTGTTGTTGGAGTCGCCGCGCCAGTAGGCGCCGGACATTTTCTGCAACTTGAAGTGGTGGCAGTGACGCATGTTGGGCACGTGCGGGCCGCGACACATGTCGATGTACTCTTCGTGATGATAAAGACCGGGCTGGTCATCACGGGCAATGTTCTGATCCAGGATCTCGACCTTGTAGGTCTCGCCACGGGCTTCGAACACATCGCGTGCTTCCTGCCAGGAGACCTTCTTCTTGACGACGTCGTAATCCTTGGCGGCCAGCGCCAGCATGCGCTCTTCCAGGGCAGCCAGATCTTCATCGGTCAGGGTGCGGTCGAGATCGATGTCGTAGTAGAAACCGTTGTCGATGACGGGACCGATGGCCATCTTGGTCTGGGGCCAGAGTTGCTTGATGGCATGACCCAGCAGGTGAGCACAGGAGTGGCGCAGAATGTCCAGACCTTCTTCGTCTTTGGCGGTGATGATGGCCAGGGAGGCATCGGCTTCGATCAGCTCGCAGGCATCCACCAGTTCACCGTTTACCCGACCGGCAATGCACGCCTTGGCGAGACCGGGACCTATGTCCGCGGCCACATCCATGACGGAAACGGCGTGGGCAAATTGACGTTGGCTGCCATCAGGCAGAGTAATGATTGGCATTGTGTGTTTCCTTATACAGTGGTGCCCCCTACCAAAGGGCACATGCGGGATGGAAAGATTCATTCAAAAATGGGTGATGTTCTGGCTCTCCACAGCACTTTGCGAAGGCGCCCCGTGACGCAAACAACCCGTTCAACGTCGCAAGACAAACCAAAAACCGGACCATGCTACCAGAAGTAAGCAAGGCTGTATCGGGTTTGCTGAGATTTTCTACAACCAGATGAACCGCTTGGAGGTTATTCCCCTAGCAGAGGTTGCCAGTTGAAATCGAACGTGGAGCTCCCCTCCTGGGCCAGTTCCAGCTCCTGCAGCACCTTGAGCGCCAGCTGGTTGCCCTGCCTGGCGGCCTGATAGAGCCACGCTTTGGCACGGGGCAGATCGACCCGCCCGCTGACCCCCATCAGATGCAGCACCCCCACCTTCAACATGGCGGGCACATCGCCGTTCCTGGCCGCCAGCTCCATCCAGTGAAACGCCTCGCGCAGATCCCGCTTCACCCCGGCACCCCGCAGGTAAACCTCCCCCAGCCGGTACTGGCCGAAGGCGTCCCCCGCCTGCGCCGCCTGACGATAGAGGCTGATGGCGCGTTCCATATCCTGCTCGCTCCCCTGCCCCATTTCATGGCTCCAGCCCATCAGCGCCTGCGCCCGTGGCTGGCCCTGATCCGCCAGCGGCGACCAGATCCGGGTTGCCTCATCGAAGTGCCCGGTGCGCCAGGCGCGGTTGGCCGAAGCCAGCTCCTGCTCGGTAGAGAGCGGGATCAGACGCCAGATAACCAGCGCAATGACGGCGATGAAGAGCCAGCGAGAGGTGATGGGTGCCATGGTGATTTCCGTGATCCAGTTCGCATTTCCACTATGTAAACGAAATGTAGCGCCGCGATCAAGCAAGAGATCCTTTTGACATGCTTTTTATGGCTGGCGGGTCGGCAGGACTTGCATTCGGCAATGATGGTCAGCATCATAACTGTATATATAAACAGTGTTGGTGCGGCACCATGGCAGGACGAGGCAGTTCCCACAACGTTGATCACCGTTTCAGCGGCCAGCGGGTCGATGCGGTCGACGACGGCTGGTCCCAACCCGAGTGGGAAGCGGCATTTGCCGCCAGCGATCCCCGCACCGAGGTGACGGAGATCAGCGCCCGCAGCATCATCAGTTACAACAGCTCCCCCGATGTTCCCTTCGGCCGCTCCATCAATCCCTATCAAGGGTGCGAACACGGTTGCATTTACTGTTATGCCAGACCAAGCCACGCCTATTTGGAACTCTCCCCCGGCCTCGATTTCGAAACCAGGCTGTTCGCCAAGCTCAATGCCGCCGAGCTGCTGCGCCGAGAGTTTGCCAGACCCGCCTATCAGCCGCAGACCATAGTGCTGGGGGCCAATACCGACCCTTATCAGCCCATCGAGCACCACTATCACCTCACCCGCCAGTTGCTGGAAGTGATGCTGGCCCATCGCCATCCGGTGGGGATCATCACCAAGAGCGCCATGATATTGCGGGACCTCGATCTGCTGACCGAACTGACTCGGGAAGGGCTCTGCCAGGTGATGGTGTCGGTCACTACCTTGAATGAAACCCTGCGACGACAGCTGGAGCCAAGAGCCAGTACGGGGGCCGGGCGCCTCAAGGTGGTGGAGAAACTGGCCCACGCCGGCGTGCCGGTCGGGGTGCTGGCGGCCCCTATGATCCCGCGGCTCAACGAGCCCGAGCTCGAGCAGATCATCAAGAGCGCCGCCGAGGCCGGCGCCCACTGCGCCGACTATATCCTGCTACGACTGCCCCACGAGCTGGCACCGCTGTTCAGTGACTGGCTGGAGCAATACTACCCAGGCCAGAAGGAGGCGATCCTCAACCAGCTGCGATCCAGCCGGGACGGCACTCTCAACAGTCCCGCCTTCGGGACCCGGATGCGGGGAGAAGGCCAGTTTGCCGATCTACTGGCCCAGCGCTTTCGCTTGATCGCCAAGCGGCTCGGGCTCGGCAAGCGCCACTTTCAGCTGCGCCAGGATGCCTTCATCCGCCCGGGCGAGCAGCTGCGGCTGTTTTAATTCCCGTCATGACGCCAGTCAGCCTCTGGTGCGCACTCCTGCAGCGCGCTCGCGGGCAATCAGCTCGACCGGCAGCCTCGCCGGTTCATGGGCCACTTCCAGCTCCTGTTCGTGCTGCGCCTCGTCCCTCCCGGCTTCGCCCCATACCCTGCTCCACCAGATCTCCCACATTACCCAGCTGGTCATAAGATGCTCCTGTGCGGCAGAGGCCGCCGTTGTGATCGCCGACGCAGGCAAGATGCCCTTTTCCCATGACAGAGGCATGACGCCCCGATGACATCTCGGTTGCCGCTCTGGCGGCAGCCTGGCTGGGGCAGCTAACGGCGGGCATAAAAAAAGAGCGACCTGAAGGTCGCTCTTTCGTATCGGGCAAAGGGGGAACGATTACTCGTCGCCCGCCTCCCCTGCATCGACAGCACCTGTGTCTGCGGCGGTATCGGTGCCTTCAGACACCTCCCCCTCGACGGTCAGAGCCTCGGTTTCCTCTTCGTCGCTCTCGGCAACGCGCTGCAGACCGACCACGGTTTCGTCTTCACCGGTACGGATCAGACGCACACCGCCGGTGTTGCGGCCGATGACGCTCACCTCGGCAACGCGAGTACGTACCAGGGTACCACCGTTGGTGATCAGCATGATCTGGTCGGTATCTTCGACCTGGATCGCATCGATCACCTTGCCGTTGCGCTCGTCCACCTTGATGGAGATGACGCCCTGGGTACCACGGCTCTTGGTCGGGTATTCGTCCAGCGCAGTGCGCTTGCCGTAACCGTTCTCGGTGGCGGTGAGGATGGCACCGTCGCCACGGGGCACGATGAGGGAGACCACCTTGTCACCGGCGCCCAGCTTGATGCCGCGCACACCGGCAGCGGTACGACCCATGGGGCGTACGCCCTTGAAGGTGCCCTTGCTTTCGGTGCCTTCGCCGTTGTCGCTGCCATCATCGTCGTTGCCGGCGTCGTCGTCGGTGTCGACCTCGTCAGTGGCATCGGCATCAGCGCGACCGCTGCCTTCCGCGAAGCGAACAACCTTGCCCGCATCGGAGAACAGCATGATCTCGTTGCTGCCATCGGTGATGTCCACCCCGATCAGCTCATCACCCTCTTTGAGGTTGATGGCGCGAATACCGGAGGAGAGCGGACGGCTGAAGTCGGACAGGCTGGTCTTCTTCACGGTACCGTTGGCGGTGGCGAAGAACACATACTTGTCGGCGTCATATTCCTTGACCGGCAGGATGGCGGTGATGCGCTCACCCTCATCCAGCGGCAGCAGGTTGATGATCGGACGACCGCGGGCGCCACGGGACGCCTCCGGCAGTTGATACACCTTGAGCCAGTAGACCTTGCCACGGGTGGAGAAGCACAGAATGGTGTCGTGGGTGTTGGCCACCAACAGACGCTCCACAAAATCCTCTTCCTTGATCCGGGTGGCCGACTTGCCACGACCACCGCGGCGCTGGGCCTCGTAGTCGGAGAGCGGCTGATACTTCACGTAACCCTGGTGAGACAGGGTAACGACCACGTCTTCCGGGGTGATCAGATCTTCGATGTTGATCTCGGCGCTGGACATGCTGATCTCGGTACGACGCTCGTCGCCGTACTGCTCGCGCACGGCCAGCAGTTCGTCACGGATCACTTCCATCAACCGCACCGGGCTTGCCAGGATGAACAGCAGCTCGGCGATGAGATCCAGCAGAGATTGGTACTCTTCCAGGATCTTCTCGTGCTCGAGGCCGGTCAGCTTGTGCAGACGCAGGTCAAGGATGGCCTGGGCCTGCTGCTCGGTCAGATAGTAGTGCCCCTCGCGAATGCCGAACTCGGGCTCCAGCCACTCGGGGCGGGCCGCGTCGTCGCCGGCTTTCTCCAGCATGGCAGCCACGTTGCCGAGCTCCCAGCCTTTGGCAACCAGGCCCGCTTTCGCGTCGGCCGGGGTCGCGCTGTGGCGAATAAGCTCGATCACCGGATCGATGTTGGCCAGGGCTACCGCCAGACCTTCCAGGATGTGGGCCCGATCCCGCGCCTTGCGCAGTTCGAACACGGTCCGGCGGGTCACCACTTCGCGGCGGTGCAGCAGGAACGCATCCAGGATCTCTTTGAGGTTCATCACCTTGGGCTGGTTGTTGTCCAGCGCCACCATGTTGATGCCGAAAGTGGTCTGCATCTGGGTGTGCTTGTAGAGATTGTTCAGCACAATCTCGCCGGACTCGCCGCGCTTGATCTCGATGACGATGCGCATGCCGTCCTTGTCGGACTCATCGCGCAGGGCGCTGATGCCCTCGATCTTCTTCTCTTTGACCAGCTCGGCAATCTTCTCGATCAGGCGAGCCTTGTTCACCTGATAGGGGATCTCGTGGACGATGATGGTCTCGCGACTGGTCTTCTCGTCTACTTCCACCTCGGCCTTGGCGCGCACGTAGATGGAGCCACGACCGGTACGGTACGCCTGCACGATGCCGGAACGACCGTTGATGATGCCACCGGTGGGGAAATCCGGGCCGGTGATGTAGGTCATCAGCTCGTCGATGGTGAGGTCGCCGTTCTCGATCAACGCCAGACAGCCGTTGACTATCTCGGTGAGGTTGTGAGGCGGAATGTTGGTCGCCATGCCCACCGCGATACCGGAGGAGCCGTTGACCAGCAGGTTGGGAACCTTGGTGGGCATGACAGCCGGGATCATCTCGGTGCCGTCATAGTTCGGCACCCAGTCCACGGTCTCTTTGTCCAGATCGGCCAGCAGCTCGTGGGAGATGCGGGCCATCCGCACTTCGGTATAACGCATGGCCGCGGCGCTGTCGCCATCGACCGAACCGAAGTTGCCCTGACCGTCGACCAGCATGTAACGCATGGAGAAATCCTGCGCCATGCGGACGATGGTGTCATACACGGCACTGTCGCCGTGCGGGTGATATTTACCGATTACGTCACCGACCACACGGGCCGATTTTTTATAGGGCTTGTTCCAGTCGTTCCCCAGCTCGTTCATTGCATACAGAACGCGGCGGTGAACCGGTTTCAAGCCATCACGCACATCCGGCAGAGCTCGTCCTACGATCACGCTCATGGCGTAATCAAGATAGGAACTCTTGAGCTCTTCTTCGATGTTGACCGGCGTGATCTCTCTGGCCAGATCGCTCATAGAAAGCCTTAATCCCTAATTAGTTGTTCTTTGGCTTAAACAGCGCGACATGGTAACACACTGAGCCAAATATCTTAAGCCACAAATCCGGTAACAAGTCGGGCTGGTGTGACAAAGTCCGTCCGTTATAATGCCCGCCAGGACAATAGATTGCGCGCGCACTCCCCTGCCTGCGCGCCCTTGCCACAGGATCATCAAAAAATGCACAGTGATGCCAATGTCGATCTGACAGAAATCGCCAAATTCGAAGCCATCGCCTCCCGCTGGTGGGACATGGAGGGAGAGTTCAAGCCGCTGCATCAAATCAACCCGGTGCGCCTTGACTGGATCACCGACAAGAGCGGCGGCCTGTTTGGCAAGCGCATCCTCGACATCGGTTGCGGCGGCGGCATCCTCGCCGAGAGCATGGCCCGTCGCGGCGCCCAGGTCACCGGCATCGACATGGGCAAGGAGCCCCTGGGCGTCGCTCGCCTGCATGCCCTGGAAGCGGGGGTGGAGCTCGAGTATCGCCAGATCACCGCCGAGGCCCACGCCGACGAAGCCCCGGGCCAGTATGACGTGGTCACCTGCATGGAGATGCTGGAGCACGTGCCGGACCCCGCCTCCGTGCTGCGCGCCATCGCCACCCTGGTGCGCCCGGGCGGCAAGGTGTTCGTCTCCACCATCAACCGCAACCCGAAAGCCTATCTGATGATGATCCTCGGCGCCGAGTACCTGATGAAGATGGTCCCCAAGGGTACCCACGACCACAAGAAGTTCATCACCCCGGCCGAACTGTGTCGCATGGGTGAGGCGGCAGGCCTGCTGGTACGGGACATGAGCGGCGTCCACTACGCGCCGCTCTCCAACAGCTTCAAGCTCGGTCGCAACGTCGACGTCAACTACATGGTGGCGTTCGAGCGCCCGGAGCAAGGCTGATG
The DNA here is from genome assembly GCF_019047325.1 of Aeromonas sp. FDAARGOS 1403. Classification (NCBI taxonomy): domain Bacteria; kingdom Pseudomonadati; phylum Pseudomonadota; class Gammaproteobacteria; order Aeromonadales; family Aeromonadaceae; genus Aeromonas; species Aeromonas sp. FDAARGOS 1403. The sequence goes on from NZ_CP077249.1 coordinate 3,424,764, forward strand.
ACAACTCACCCTGCTGCGCCCCTTGGCTGCGTGCTGTTTGATCTGGACGGTACCCTGCTCGACACCGCGCCGGATCTCGGCGCTGCCGTCAACCATGTGCTGATAAGCGAAGGCTTTGCGCCGCTCTCTGACGACATCATTCGTCAGACCACCTCTCACGGGGCCCTGGGGCTGCTCAGGGCCGGCCTTGGTGACGAGCTGCTGGAGGAGCTGGGCGCCACCCGCCTTCGCACCGCCCTGCTCGACTACTACGCGGCCAACCTCTGTGTCGGCACCCGCCCCTATGAAGGCATGGTGGATCTCATCGAGTGGCTCGACGAGAAAAAGCTACCTTGGGGCATCGTCACCAACAAGCCGGGCTTTCTCACCGAGCCGCTGCTGGCGGCGCTGCCGGCGCTTGCCAGTTGCGGCGTCACTGTCAGCGCCGACACCCTGCCGGTGCGCAAGCCCGACCCCGCCCCCATGTTCTTTGCCTGCGAGCAGCTTGGCGTCGCGGCCAGCCACTGCCTCTATGTGGGGGATCATGTGCGCGATATCGAGGCCGGCCGCAACGCCGGCATGCGTACCGCCGTCGCCGGCTGGGGTTACCTCAATGACGACGAGGATCCCGCCCAGTGGGGCGCCGACCTTCACTTTGATACCGTGCAGGCCCTGCATCACTGGCTGCGCTACGAGCTGGATTAAGCCTTGCCTGCCTGAGCAGTCGGGCAAGGCTGCCGTGGATACATATAGAAGTGGACAAGCAGGGGGCTCCCCGTGTGGCCTCTCTTGGATAACGCCACAGGTGGATAACGCAAGAGATGGATATCAGACGCAGCTTTGCGACCATCCCTTGAGCTGAGCGGTGAAAATGACGCTCATCTGGTCACTCGATCGGCAAAACGGAGGATCGGCAATTGATCCCCCGTTTTGCCGGTTTGACAAGCAGTGCGGCAGCGGGATCGGACACCTTTTGACCCTTGCTGCACAAGGGATAATCAGGCTGAATTTGCTAGTAAAAACACCCCGTTTTCGCAAGCAAAAAAAGTTATTTAAATTTTCCATGTTCGATCATCAGACTTGCATTTACCGGATCGGACGGATGAAAACCCGTTCGCTGTGAGCGTCCACTAACTCCATCGACAACACCCACAATTTATCCACAGCAATTGCCTTATCCACAGATTGCAAAGCCGGGCAGACCTCACTATCTTGTAGCTCGAATTCAAAATAACACTATATCTTGTGATTCATCGCACAATAGGTACCCACCTCCATCGCCCTGCCCGGGCCGGAGGCCAACGCCGTGCGATGGTTTTTCGGGAATCAACTAAAGGTCATCAGCCAATGAACTTGTTTGTGACGAAGCGTAACGGCCACAAAGAACCCATCGATCTGGATAAAATTCACCGCGTGCTGGACTGGGCCGCCGAGGGTCTCGACAACGTGTCGGTCTCCCAGGTGGAACTCAAGTCCCACATCCAGTTCTATGACGGCATTCGTACCGCCGATATCCACGAAACCGTCATCAAGGCCGCTGCTGATCTGATCTCCGAGCAAAGCCCGGACTACCAGTACATGGCCGCCCGTCTGGCCATCTTCCACCTGCGCAAGAAGGCCTACGGCCAGTTCGAGCCGCCCCACCTCTACCAGCACGTCGCCAAGCTGGTGGACATGGGCAAGTACGACAAGCACCTGCTGGAAGACTACAGCCAGGCCGAGTTCGAGGAGCTGAACGCCCACCTCGACCACTGGCGCGACATGGACTTCTCCTACGCCGCGGTCAAGCAGCTGGAAGGCAAGTACCTGGTCCAGAACCGCGTCACCGGCGAAATTTACGAGAGCCCGCAGTTCCTCTACATCCTGGTAGCGGCCTGCCTCTTCTCCAAGTATCCGAAAGATACCCGTCTGGACTACATCAAGCGCTTCTATGATGCGGTCTCGACCTTCAAGATCTCGCTGCCGACTCCGATCATGAGCGGCGTGCGTACCCCGACCCGTCAGTTCAGCTCCTGCGTGCTAATCGAGTGCGACGACAGCCTGGATTCCATCAATGCCACCGCCAGCGCCATCGTGCGTTACGTTTCCCAGCGCGCCGGCATCGGCATCAACGCCGGTCGCATTCGTGGTCTTGGCAGCCCGATCCGTGGCGGTGAAGCGTTCCACACTGGCTGCATCCCCTTCTACAAGTACTTCCAGACTGCCGTGAAGTGCTGCTCCCAGGGCGGCGTGCGCGGCGGGGCTGCCACCCTGTTCTACCCGCTGTGGCACACCGAGGTGGAAAGCCTGCTGGTACTGAAGAACAACCGCGGCGTGGAAGAGAACCGGGTCCGTCACATGGACTACGGCGTACAGATCAACAAGCTGATGTACCAGCGCCTGATCAAGGGCGGCGACATCACCCTGTTCTCCCCGTCCGATGCGCCGGGTCTGTACGATGCCTTCTTCGCGGACCAGGACAAGTTCGAAGAGCTCTACGTCAAGTACGAGCAGGATCCGAGCATTCGCAAGAAGACCCTCAAGGCGGTGGATCTCTTCTCCCTGATGATGCAGGAGCGCGCCGGCACCGGTCGCATCTACATCCAGAACGTGGACCACTGCAACACCCACAGCCCGTTCGATCCGAGCGTGGCGCCGGTGCGCCAGTCCAACCTCTGCCTCGAGATTGCGCTGCCCACCAAGCCGCTCAACAACGTGGATGACGAGGATGGCGAGATCGCCCTGTGCACCCTGTCGGCCTTCAACCTGGGCGCCATCGAGAAGCTGGAAGATCTGGAAGAGATGGCCGAGCTGGCCGTGCGCGCCCTGGATGCCCTGCTCGACTATCAGGACTACCCGCTCAAGGCCGCCAAAAAGGGCAGCATGAACCGTCGTACCCTGGGGATCGGCGTCATCAACTACGCCTACTACCTGGCGAAGAACGGTGCCCGATACTCCGACGGTTCTGGTCTGGCGCTGACTCACCGCACCTTCGAGGCGATCCAGTACTACCTGCTGAAGGCATCCGTGCAGCTGGCCCGCGAGTTCGGCCCCTGCCCGGCCTTCAACGAAACCACCTATGCCCAGGGGATCCTGCCCATCGATACCTATAAAAAGGATCTGGACAACCTGTGCAACGAGCCGCTGCATCTGGACTGGGAAGCGCTGCGCGAGGAGATCCGCACCGTGGGTCTGCGCAACTCCACCCTGACCGCCCTGATGCCGAGCGAGACCTCCAGCCAGATCTCCAACGCAACCAACGGCATCGAGCCGCCGCGCGGCCTGGTCTCTGTCAAGGCCTCCAAGGATGGCATCCTCAAGCAGGTGGTGCCCGAGTATGACCGTCTGAAGGATCAATACGAACTGCTCTGGAAGCAACCGAGCGTCGATGGTTACCTGCAGCTGGTCGGTATCATGCAGAAGTTCGTGGATCAGGCGATCTCCGCCAACACCAACTATGATCCCGCCCGTTTCGAAGGCAACAAGGTACCGATGAAGCAGCTGCTCAAGGACTTGCTGACCGCCTACAAATACGGCCTCAAGACCCTGTACTATCACAACACCCGTGATGGTGCGGACGATGCCCAGACCGATCTGCAAGATGACGGTTGTGCCGGCGGCGCCTGCAAGATCTGATGAACCGGGCGGGAGCGACAAGCTCCCGCCCTCCTGTTTCCCCTACTTCGCGATATTCGACAACCATGGCCTATTCAACTTTCTGCCAGACCCAAAACGACCAGCTCAAGGAGCCGATGTTCTTCGGCCAGTCGGTCAACGTGGCCCGTTATGACCAGCAAAAACACGAAGTGTTCGAACGCCTGATCGAGAAGCAGCTCTCCTTCTTCTGGCGCCCGGAAGAGGTGGACGTCTCCCACGACCGCATCGACTTCCAGGCCCTGCCGCCCCACGAGCAGCACATTTTCATCTCCAACCTGAAGTACCAGACCCTGCTGGACTCCATCCAGGGTCGCAGCCCCAACGTGGCGCTGCTGCCGCTGGTCTCCATTCCGGAGCTGGAAACCTGGATCGAGACCTGGGCCTTCTCGGAGACCATCCACTCGCGCTCCTACACCCATATCATCCGCAACATCGTCAACACCCCCGCCCAGGTGTTCGACGACATCGTCACCAACGAGCAGATCCTGAAGCGCGCCGGCTCCATCAGCCACTTCTACGACGATCTGATTGAAGCGACCGCGCTCTACCACCTGCACGGTGAAGGCACCCATCAGGTGGCCGGCCGCGAGGTGTCCATCACCTTGCGCGAGCTCAAGAAGAAGCTCTATCTGTGCCTGATGAGCGTCAACGCACTGGAAGCGATCCGCTTCTACGTCAGCTTCGCCTGCTCCTTCGCCTTCGCCGAGCGCGAGTTGATGGAGGGCAACGCCAAGATCATCAAGATGATCGCCCGCGACGAAGCACTGCACCTGACCGGCACTCAGCACATGCTGAACCTGATGCGCAGCGGCCAGGACGACCCCGAGATGGCCGAGATCGCCCGCGCGTGCGAGCAGGCCTGCTTCGATCTGTTCAAGGAAGCCGCCATCCAGGAGAAGGAGTGGGCCGAGTACCTGTTCCAGGACGGCTCCATGATCGGCCTGAACAAGGACATCCTCTGCCAGTACGTGGAGTACATCACCAACCTGCGGATGGCCGCCGTTGGCCTGCAACCGGCCTTTGCCGGCGCCAAGCAGAACCCGATCCCCTGGATCAACACCTGGCTGTCATCCGACAACGTGCAGGTCGCCCCGCAGGAAGTGGAAGTGAGTTCCTACCTGGTGGGTCAGATCGACAGCGAAGTGAACGCCGAAGACCTGGGCGATTTCGAGCTGTGAGTGACGCCACCGGCACGCTGACCGAGCCCCTGCACACCGCCCCCGCCAAGAGCGAGACGGGCGCACCGCAGGTACACACCCGGGATGGCGTGCTGCACGCCCACCCAGGCGAGAGCGTGCTGGAGACTCTGGAGCGTCACGGTCATCACGTGGAGTTCCAGTGCCGCAGCGGCTATTGCGGCGCCTGCCGCACCCCGCTGCTGGCAGGCAAGGTGCACTATGCCGCCGTGCCGCTCGCCTTTGTCTCCCAGGGTGAGTGCCTGCCCTGCTGTTGCAAGCCGGTGGGGGCCATCCGGCTCGACATCAAGAAGGGCTGAGACCGCCCTCTCTTGATATGTCCAAGCTCACCTCGCCAAACAAAAAGCCGCCGGATTGCTCCGGCGGCTTTTTTACATCCATCTTTATGCCTCATGGGCTGCTGGCTGATGCGCCACCCGCCCCCACAAGGCATTACAGCCAGGGCGCGGCGGTCGGCCCATGGTGCAGGCCCAGTTTCCAGACCCGCCCGAAGTGCTTGTAGTGACCGGCCGCGACACCGGCCTTCTCGCCCATGCCGTGGTAGAGGTCGAGGTGGCCCTTCTTCACCGCCCCGCCCACATCCAGCGCGATCAACAGCCGCAGCTGATGCTTGCCGGTCCAGTTGCCCTCTTTGTCCAGCAGCGGCACCTCCGCCAAGATCGGGGTGCCCATCGGCAGCAGGGTCTTGTCGGCGGCCACCGCCGCCATCGGCAGCAGCGGGATGCCGGCGGCCCCGATCACGTCGTTGGTGGGGCGACGCTCGAAGAAAACATAGGAGGGGTTCTGCTCCACCAGCTCCTTGACGCTCTCCTCCGGCTGACGGTTTGCCCACTCCTTGATGGCCTTCATGGACATCTGCTCCCTGGGCACCTCGCCGCGGTCGATCAGCACCCGGCCGATGCTGACGTAACCGTGACCGTTCTTGCCGCTGTAGCCGAGATACTGCAGCCTGTCGTCGTCACCATAGTGAACGAAGCCCGAGCCCTGTACGTCCATCAGGAAGTTGTCGATAAGAGACTTGCTGTAGCCCAGCTCCAGCCCGCGGTTGGCCAGCGCCCCCTGGTGGATCTGGGCCCGGGTCGGACAACGGCTGCCGCAGTTGGGCATGGCGTAGATGGGGTACTTGTATTTCGCATCCGGGCGGTGGCGCACCTCCAGCACCGGCGAGTAGTAACCGGTGAACAGCACGTTGCCCATCCGATCCGAGCCCCCCAGCTGGGCCAGGCTGATGCCGTAGCGGGTAATGTCGGCGGGATTGCCGCCGTTCGCCACCCAGCGGGAGAGCTGGTGATAGAGTTCGCCATAGCGGCGGGTCATCTTGCCTGAGCGCTCCAGCACCAGCCTGCTCTGGGGGCCGAACTTGCTGTAGTCGGCGCGCACGCGGCTGTTGACGCGCTCAACCCGCACCAGATCGTCGGGCAGCATGCCGTCCAGATACTGCTTGCCCAGATTTTCTGGCACCTCGCAGTTGAGAAAACATCTGGCATCGGGTTTGTTTTTGGGCACCTGGGCTTGCTCAGAGTTGCCCGCACAACCGGCCAACCCCAGCACAGCGGCGGTCAGCCAGTACGCGTGTTTATTCATATGTCCTCATATAACACCAAGCGTCATGTTCGGCGGGGAAGATGCCAAATTTGCAGGGGGAAAGCAAACGCCTTCAAGCCTGCGACGGCGGATTTCTCCAAAGGGGATCTTCTGGGTTATAACAAGGTAACAAGGTGTGAGGGGCCATGGATGGAACAGCTCGAGATCTTCCCGCTGCAGAGCCCCTGCATCGGGGTCTGTGAAGTGAACAACAAGGGCTACTGCAAGGGGTGCCTGCGCAGCCGCGAAGAGCGTTTCAACTGGCTCACCATGACCCCGGCCCAGCAGCAGGAGGTAATGCGCCTGTGCCGGGGTCGCAAGGCGCGGGTGGAAGCCGCCCGCCGCAAAGCGCTGGAGGCAGCCCAGAACGAGCCACAAGAGCAACCGGGCTGGGACTTCTAGTTTCCCCCTTCCTTTGATGAGCAACATAAAAAAGCGGCCCGCAGGCCGCTTTTCTTTTTGACACTATGAGATGTTGCCGGATGGCAAGGCTTATGCCGTGGCCAGCTTGGCCTGCTCTTCACCGCGTTTGAGCATGGCGTAAGCCACCCCGGTCAGCAACGACCCTGCCGCAATCGCCACGATATACATCATGACGTTGCTGATGGCGTTCGGGATAAAGAGCACGAACAGACCACCGTGAGGTGCCATCAGCTCGCAGCCGAACAACATGGAGAGCGCACCGGTCAGGGCGCCGCCCGCCATGCAGGCCGGGATGACCCGCATCGGATCCTTGGCGGCAAACGGGATAGCCCCCTCGGAGATGAAGCACAGACCCAGCACGAAGGAGGCCTTGCCCGCTTCCTGCTCCGCCTTGATGAACTTGGTGCGGGCCAGGAAGGTGGCAATCCCCATCCCCAGTGCCGGCACCATGCCGGCGGCCATCACGGCTGCCATGGGGGCATAGGTCTTGGAGGCCAGCAGGCCGACCCCGAAGGCGTAGGCCGCCTTGTTGACCGGGCCGCCCATGTCAAAGCACATCATGGCGCCGATGATGACCCCCAGCAGCACGGCGTTGGCAGAGCCCATGTTGTTGAGGAACTCGGTCATGGCATTCATGATGCCGGCCACCGGGCCGCCCACCACGTAGATCATCACCAGACCGGTAAAGAGGCTGGCAAAGAGCGGAATGATCAGAATGGGCTTGAGCGCTTCCAGGGTCACCGGCAGGCGCACCTTGTCGCTCAGGTACTTGGCGCTGTAACCGGCCAGGAAACCGGCCACGATGCCGCCGAGGAAACCGGCACCCAGCGAGCTTGCCAGCATGCCGCCGATCATGCCGGGGGCGAGACCCGGGCGGTCAGCGATGGAGTAGGCAATGTAGCCGGCCAGCACCGGGATCATCAGGGCAAAGGCAGAGCCGCCACCGATCTTCATCAGGGCCGCGGCCAGGGTGCCTTCCACCTTGAACGCCTCGATCCCGAACACGAACGAGAGCGCGATGATGAGGCCGCCCGCCACCACCATGGGCAGCATGAAGGAGACCCCGGTCAGCAGATGCTTGTAGGGGCCCGCTTTCTCCTCTTTCTTGGGTTGGCTGGCGCCGCTGTGACGATAGGTTTTCGCCTCGGTCCAGGCCTTGTCGAGCTCGGCACGGGTCTTCTTGAGCGCCGCGCCCGTGCTGGTGCGATAGACCGGCTTGCCGTCGAAGCGAGCCATGTCCACTTCGATGTCGGTGGCGAGGAACACCAGATCGGCGGATACAATCTCCTCGGCAGTCAGGGCATTCTGGGCACCGACCGAGCCTTGGGTCTCGACGCGGATCTGATGACCCAGCTGCTTGGCCATGGTCTCCAGCGCTTCTGCCGACATAAAGGTGTGAGCCACCCCGGTCGGACAGGCGGTCACCGCCACGATGCGCTTGCCAGCGGCGGCCGGTTTGGCGGCAGCATTGGCAACGGCGGAAGCGGCTTGGTGACGATAGACGCTGGCGCCGCTGGCGGCGGCCTCCAGCAGTGCGGCCGGATCCTGCAGGGCGAGATCCATGCTGCCCTGATAGACCCGCTTGCCGTCATAGGCAGCGAGATCCACCGGGGCGCTGGCGACAACCAGCACCAGGTCGGCCGCAGCAATCTGCTCTTTTGAGGGGGTCTGGCGGGGCTGCACGCTGGAGCCGACGTCGGGGGTGAGTTCCCAGCCAGCCAGTTTGGCCTGCTGTTCTATCCGTTTTGCAGCGAGAAAGCTGGTAGCAATGCCCGCCGGGCAAGCCGTAACCAAGATTGCTTTCATTGGGCATCTCCTGAGTTTTCCATTGAGGGGGTATTGCATTGAACCGGGACCAGCGCCTCCAGACGCTGTACTCGCACCTGTTCAAGCAAGGGGTCGAGCACACTGATATCGTCAAAGCCGACCGCCACCTGGCTGACCGCCAGCGCCGAGACGGCGGTGGCGAGGCGCAGGGTCTGCTCCGGCGTCCAGCCGAGGCTGAGACCATGGGCGAGACCGGCGACCAGGGAATCGCCGGCACCGACCGTGCTGACCACCTGCATGCGCGGCGGAATGGCCTGCCAGACGGCATCCGGTGCAAACCAGATGAGACCGTCGGCGCCATTGGAGATCACCACATTGGGGATCCCGCTGGCCTGCAGCGCGCGGGCACACTCGGCCTGCTCGCTCAGAGTCTTGATGGGGCGGCCGGCCCACTGGCCGAGCTCCTCCAGATTGGGTTTGACCAGGGTCGGCGCCGCTTTGATCCCTTCGCTTAAGGCCGCGCCGCTGCAGTCAAAGATCACCTGCTTGCCTTTGGCCTTGAGCAGGCGGATAAGATGGGCACAGTAATCGGGGGCCACCCCTTTGGGCAGGCTGCCCGCCAGCACAAACCAGTCGGCGTGAGGGGCCAATTGGTCGATGGCCTGCTCCAGGGCGCTTACTTCACCTTCATGGACGGTGAGCCCCGGCAGATTGAGATCGGTGACCCGGCCGGATTGCTCGGAGATCTTGACGTTGATGCGGGTGCTGCCCGCCACGCGCACGAAGTGATCGGCCAGAGCACGCTCCGTAAACAGGGAGACGAAGCTCTGCTGGTTATCGGCGCCAAGCCAGCCGGTGACGCCTACGTCGCGGCCCAAGTCCTTGAGCACCATGGCCACGTTGATGCCCTTGCCCGCCGCACGCAGGTTGGCCTCGTTCACCAGGTTCACCTCGCCCAGGCTCATCGTCTCCAGACGGGCGGTGAGATCGAGCGCCGGGTTGAGGGTGATGGTCACTATGTCCATCAGTGCGCCCCCTCGCCCAGCCCGGCCGCAATGGCGGCGCCTATGCCCTTGAGGGCCGCTTCGGCGTCAGCCCCTTCGGCGCGAAACGCCAGACGATGGCCACACTTGACGCCAAGGCCGATCACCTTCATCAGGCTCTTGGCGGAGACCGCCTCGCCGCTGCCATCCAGGTTCGCTACCCGGATGTCGGATTCATACTCCTTGGCCACCTTGACCAGCATGGCGCCCGGACGGGCGTGCAACCCGTGGGGGTTGATGATGGTGAAGGTTTCACTAAGACCGCTCGCCGGGCCCGCTTGCAGCATGGCCAGCCCCTCGCTACCTGCCAAGGTGGCGAGCTGACCGGCAGCCGCCAGTTTGGCCAGATTCTCCAGTTGCGCCAGATGGCCGCTATCTGCGGCGCACAGCAGCAGCAGGGCGCTGACCGGTTGCTCCCCGGCGTTCAGTGCAGTGCTAGGCGTGGCCAGCACCCAGCCGGTCTGGGCAGCTTGCGCGCGGGCCAGCCAGATGCCCTCGCCCAGATAGGCAGGTTCGCTTGCCAGCAGGGCGCTTACCATGGCGGCATCGCCCCAGCCGGCGGATTTGGCGCGGGCGGCGGCGCCCAGCAGCAGCTGGTCGCGATCGTCTGCCGGGAAGTCCGCCAGGCTCAGGAACTGCACCTCTTTGGGCGCCGTGGCACCGGTCAGGATGTTGATGATGGTGTCGGCATCGGTGGCCTCTTTCAATTGCGCTGCTGCCTGCTCGTCACCCAGCACGTGGGTGAGCTGGCGCAAAATGCCCAGATGCTCGTCGGATTTGGCGGCGATGCCGATGGCGACGTAGGCGATCTGCCCCTCATCCCACTCGATCCCCTGCGGGAACTGAGCCACCATGACGCCGGTGTTCTTCACCAGATGCCGGGTGTCGGTGGTGCCGTGGGGAATGGCGATGCCGCTGCCAAGGTAGGTGGCGTGCTGCGCTTCGCGGGCCAGCATGCCATCTACATATCCCGCTTCCACCAGACCGGCTTCGGTCAGTTTGCCTGCCAACAGGGCAATGGCTTCGGCCTTGGTCGCCACCGACTGCCCCAGCAGGATCTGCTGTCGCGCCAACTTCAACATAGAGATTCTCCATCAGGTGCCGGGCGGTCTGACCGTACCGGCGCATCAAACATAACCATTCGTACCACTCGCCTGCTGACAATAGACCGGATTGCATCCCTTCGGGAGCCATGCCGGGTTTTTATGCCCGGCCATCGATTGTCTGCTGACAAGCTGAATCGTTTCACCTACACTCAGACTGAATCGTTTCAGCGAATTGATCAAGTACCCACTAAGAGTGGTTTTCAATGATATGATCCCGCGCACACTTTTCGGTGCCCTCACCAGGCAGTGCCCGTGGGCCTTGCAACTCAAACAGAGCCAATATGATGAAACTGGATGAAATCGCCGCCCTCGCCGGTGTCTCGCGCACCACGGCCAGCTATGTGATCAATGGCAAGGCCGACCAATACCGCATCAGTCAGGCCACCCGCGACAAGGTGATGGCGGTGGTCACCGCCCACAACTACCAGCCGGACAGCCGCGCCGCCTCCCTGCGTGGTGGCCAGACCAGAACCCTGGGCTTTATCCTGCCCGACCTCGAGAACGCCAGTTACGCCAAGCTCGCCAAACGGCTGGAGCAAGGGGCGCGGGTACAGGGTTATCAGCTGCTGATCGTCTGCTCGGAAGATGACCCCGCCACCGAGAAGGAGCTGGCCGAGATGCTGGCCAGCCGCCACGTGGATGCACTGCTGGTGGCCAGTTGCCTGCCGCCCGAAGATCCCTTCTACCTCGGCCTGCAGACGCGCGGCATCCAGGTGCTCGCCATCGACCGGGCCATGGCGGCCGACAAGTTCGTCACCGTCGCCAGCGAAAACCAGAAGGCGAGCTTTGATCTCACCGCCTCCCTGCTCTCGCCGGCAATCAAGCACATCGCCTTGATCACCGCGCTGCCGGCGCTCACGATCAGTCGTGAACGCCGAGCGGGCTTCGAGCAGGCTGTTGCCAGCCACAGTACGGCTTGCCATCTGTGTGAAGGGGCCCACTTCTCCCGCGCCGAAGGCTATCGCCTGATCAAGACGCTGCATCAACAGCTCGGCCAGCTGCCCCAGGCACTGGTCGCCACCTCCTACATCCTGATGGAGGGGGTGCTCGACTATCTGCTTGAGCAGGAGACCGACATGAGCCGGCTCGCCATGGCCACCTTCGGCGATGATCGCCTGCTCGATTTCCTCCCCTTCGGCATCAACTCCCTGCCCCAGCAGCACGATGCCCTCGCCAGCCAGGCGCTGGAGCTGGCCCTCAAGGCGATTGGCGGCGAATACCAGTGCGGCCTCCACTATGTGAGCCGCACCCTCAAACGCCGCCGCTGATCCCCTCTCCATGGCGCGCCGCTGCGGCCCCCCTCGCAGCGGCGCTTTTTTTCACCAGTCTAAAACCATATCTGTCATCATTTATTTCCACATATTCTGCCAACCCAGTACAAAATCCGCTTTTTCAGGCTTGTTTCCACCATTTTGATCCGTTAACTTGGCAACCAACTTTTACAACCAGCGGATTTTTCGTAACGATGGGTTCACTCCGATATTGCTAGCCTCCGGTCTCGACCCCGGAGGCGCCTTGCCAACACCTCATATACCTGCTGTGCACTGCGCAGTTTCTCGATTCGGATGGACACCATGAACACCAAAACCCTGGGATGTACTCTGTTGATTGCCGGCACCACCATAGGCGCCGGCATGCTGGCCCTGCCGCTGGCCTCTTCGTCGCTCGGCGGCCCCGCCACCCTGCTGCTGATGATCGGCCTCTGGGCCCTGATGGCCTTTACCGCCATGTTGCAGGTGGAAGCCAGCCTCAACACCGGCAAGTGGTACCTGCACCAGCTGGCGGATCACCTGCTCGGCCCCTGGGGCAAGCGCATCGCCTCCTTCTGCATTCTGATGCTGTTCTACTCGCTGGCCTCCGCCTACATCAGCGGCGGCAGCAGCCTGCTGGCTCAGGCGCTGGCCGATGCCGGCCTCCCCCTCAGCCAGGAGCAGGCGGCCTGGGCCTTTACCCTGTTGTTTGGCGGCATGGTCTGTGTCGGCACCAAGCAGGTGGATTACCTCAACCGGCTGATGTTCACCGTCAAGCTGGTGATCATGGTGGCGGTGCTGGCGCTGCTGCTGCCGCGCACCGAAGGGCAGCACCTGCTCTCCCTGCCACTGGGTCAGGGCTTGTTGCTGGCAGGTCTGCCGGTCATCTTCACCTCGTTCGGCTTTCACGGCTCCATCCCAAGCGTGATGCTCTATTTGGGGGACTGCCCCAAGCAGCTGCGCCGGGTCTTCGTGTGGGGCTCCGCCCTGCCGCTCATCCTCTACGTGCTGTGGCAGGTCGCCATCCTGGGTCTGCTGGGTCAACAGGCCCTGCTGCAGAGCGGTGGCGCGCTGGACAGCCTGCTGGCCAACGTCGGCAAGCTGGTAAGCTGGCCCGCCTTCAACCAGGCCATGCACCTGTTTGCCGATCTGGCGCTGGCCACCTCCTTCCTCGGGGTGACCCTGGGGCTGTTTGACTTCATGGCCAAGGTGACCCGTCGCAAGGACAACTGGCAGGGCCGCACCCAGACCGGCCTCATCACCTTCGTGCCGCCCCTACTGTTTGCCCTCTACTTCCCGCAGGGCTTCATCATGGCGCTCGGCTACGCCGCCATTGCGCTGGCGATACTGGCGGTGCTGCTGCCGGTGGCCCTGGTGTGGCAGAGCCGCAAGCAGGCCGAGACGCACCACTACCGCGCCCCGGGTGGCGTGCTGGCCCTGGGCCTTGCCGGTGCCATGGGCGTGCTGATCGTCGGGGTGCAGGTGAGCGTCAGCATGGGACTGCTGCCGGCGCTCTAAGCCATAGCCGGTATTGGATCCCCCAATGACAAGGCCCCGCCAACGGATGTTGACGGGGCCTTGTCATTTCCGCTGCGGCCATCGCAGTGGCGCCTTCTCCCCGCAACAGTCAGGGCACGTTCCAGGCTTGGGCTGAGCCACCACCAATACAGCAAAGCCCTGCCAGAGTGGCAGGGCTTTTTGCACTCTTCAGCGGGACAAGTCCGGGCCACAAGCCCGGCTTGTCCGCTGAGTTGGCTTAACGAGCCGAGACAGTGATGCTGGCCAGATCGATCAGGTTGACCGGCCCGCCCCGCCCGCCGGCATCGTTGTAGGTATCGTTCGCCTTCAGATAGCTCATGTTATAGAAGTCGCTCACCAGGATGTCGTACTGCCCTGCCGGCACGTTAACGATGACAGGGGTCGAGTCTCGCAGCGGTTTGATCTCTCCCTCCTTCATTACATGGGGCATCTGCACAGTGCCACCTGCGACCACCTGGCCCTTGCTGAGCACGGATATCCGCTTCACCCCGTTGGTCACCCCCAGATTGATGGCGTGCTGGGCATTGCTGTACTGCAGGCGAATGGCACGCTGACCATCCAGTGTGACATTGCGCACCAGGACGGTATCTTCCGGGCGGCCCCAATCTTTCAGATAGGGCATGGAGATGGCCGCATCGGCCGCCGTGAGGGGGCCGGTATGCGACACCGCGACGGCATCGACCGCGATGCGCCGGGTCTCTGGCTGGTAGCACACCGGCTTGGCATGATGGGAGCGGTTACCGGACTCGGGATAGATGGCCTCCGCGCTGTAGCAATAGGCCATGCCAGGTTGCAGCCGCAGGTCGTCGACCCACTCTCCCGCCGTCTCGAGTCCCTTGGCGACCAGCTTGCCATCGCGATACAGGTTGTAACTGAGCGCCCCTTTATTGACGCTGTCCTGCCATGTGACGACCAGCTTGCCAGCTTGCTCGGTCACTCCCAGCAGGGTGGGCTCGGTCGGTGCAAATACCTTGCGGTTTTCCACGTCCAGCGGTGCCGCGTCCTCGATCAGGCGGATCCCCTGTTCATCGGCAATGCCGGCCCCCAACTGGACCTCGATCTGGTTGCTGGCAGCCAGCATATCCTCGCAGATCAACTCCCCCACGGGGGCACCGTTGAGCATGATGCCACGCACCGGGTAGTAACTGCCCTCCTCCCCGACATCCGGGAGCAGCAGCTTGATCTCGATCTGCTTGCCACGGTAATTCAGCCCCTTGAGCACGGCTTCGGGCCTGGCGCCCATCAGCCTGTGCAGGTGACTGGTGACAAAGGGCGAGACACGGATCCCCTGCTCTTCCACGTTGTAGCCAAACAGGGTGTTGGTCACCATGCCGAGATAACCGCCAACGGACCAGAGCTGGCGCTGGGAGTTGATGACAGGCCCCGTCAAGTCGGGTTGAGCCAGATCCATCAAAGAGGGTTGGCCCGAGAGCCACTCCAGATTCTCCATGTTGGAGAGGTTGAGCGCGGCCCCGCGCATCATGGAGTCGACATGGCGATCGGCCACGGCCACGTTCTGCACCCTGGCCGCCGCCTTCAGCCCGTAGGCGGAGACAAAAGGCCAGATGGCACGGTTATGGTAGACCGGCATATCGGGCTGCTGCGGGAAATAGACAGGGGCACCATAAGGCCCAATGGGATAGCGGCTGACGATCTCCCTGGCCTGCGCCTCATCGGCAATGCCCGCCAGAATGGCAAGGGACTCCCCCAGCAGATCGAACTTGTAGGCCGGGCTTGGATCCGTAGCGGTATTGATCAGGCTGGCATACATCTTCTCATCTGCCAGCCAGAAGGCCCGATTGATGGCCTGCTTGAGCGCGGCGGCCCATTGGCTGTAGCGAGTCACCAGTTCATCCTGGCCCAGCTCGGCGGCCAGGTGTGCTGCCAGCATCAGACCCTGGTAGTGGAGGACATTGGTGGAGAGGGATTTGCTCATGCCGATGTGGGCGATATCGGTCTTGATCCACTTGGCATAGGTCTGGTCACGCCAGTCGAGGAAGGATTGCTCCCCACCATAGAGGCCATCGCCATGATCGAAGGCCGCCAGGCGATCGCTCTCAATGGTATTGCGCAGCCCCTCAAACGCCTCGGGCAGGAAGGCGCTGCGCTCCTCGGTGGGCAATGCCGCCAACACCTGCTCGGCCGCCAGCGCCCACCCCATGCGATCGGTGCTGATGGGCCAGCTGCCCCCCGTGCCCGTATCCTGAATGATCTGGCGCCCCTGCGGGATCAGGCCGTCGAGACCCTGCTTCAGCTCGGTTCTGAAATCGGAGAGCTTGAACTGCAGGGAGTTACGTGCCCGCTGCGGATCCAGCACTCCCAGCCCCAGATCGGTGGCGTAAGAGAGATCCCGCGTCCAGACATAATGCCACTTTGCCCCCGTTTCGAAGCAGTCGCAGGGGATCGCCTGACCGCCGCCGTAACTGCCATCCTTGACCTGGGACACGCTGTTTTGCCGCATCTCGTGTGTCGCCAGCGTAAACAAGGCGTCAAACACCATGTTGCCCGAACGCAGCCGGGGCAGATCGGCCTGCTCCTGATAGGTGGTGAAGCTATCCCCCGGATCCCGCAGCTCCTGGGTCGTCGACTGGGCATAGCTGCGATAGTCGGCCCCAGCCTGCTTGACCGAGAAGGTGGCAACCTCCTTGACCCCGGGTATATGGGTCTGGTATTCCCGCTTCTCGATAAGCTCATGCCCCTCATGAGGATTGATCAAGCGCAGATCCTCGTCCGTCGCGGCACTGATCAACAACACAGGGGCCTTTTCATCCTCACTGGCATCGAGGACAAACTTGTAATATCCCGCCTGTGACACTGACAGGGATGCCAGCTGGCAACTGCTGTCACAGCGCTGCATCCTGGCGGGATCATTCAATGACAGGGTGCCGCTGGTACCAAAGCCGACCCCGTCCTGGGCAGAGGCCATCTTAATCTTGTGCTCCCCGGGAGCCAGCCTGGCCACCACCACATAGCGTTTGTCGCCCTGGTAGATCATCTGCAAGAGCGGTTCGAGATTGCCGTCTATGCCCTTCAGGTAGAGGTTTTCAGCGTAATTGGGGTCATCACGCACCATGGTAAATTCGACGACGGGGGCCGCCAGATCGGCATTGGTCACCTTGACCTGAATATCGAGCAGCCCTTTTTCGGTCACCACCAGGCGATTGTTCTGTCCGTTATTCTGGTAGTACATGGGATAGCGCTGTTCGGGGAAGATGCTGGTCTCGTTGCGGCTATCGGCAGAAAAGTCAGGATATTTCGTCCATTCGGGGCCCGCGACCTTGAACGGTGACATGCCTGAATTCATCTTCAGGTTGTCCAATCGATATATTCCATCTTTGAAGACCAGTTTGAACTTCTCTTCACGATCCCAGCCGCTGAACTCCCCGACCAGATAGAGATCAAAATCCCAGGGAGCTTTCGCCTCAATAGTATTATCACTTGCAGATGAACTATTATCATTACAACCGGACAAGAGCATTCCGCCGCACAACAATGACACGGATAAAGCCAATGGATGGATTTTCATATATTCCCTTCGTTACTTTATTTATTATTTCGTTATTCTAATGACAGCCATAAGCTGTATTTTCTAGCCTACACCAGCAGGCCTTTAAAAACACATAGACGACCATAATGACGGGATAGCCATCATCTATAACCAGGCTGCATTGCGTGATCCCATTCACAAAATAAACTCGGCTACCGGTCAACTCGAATAGAAAACAACGTGAGGAGACACACACAAAAACTGTTGCGGCGACACGGAGGCGATTGACAGTCACCCATGCTTGCACTAGCGTGGCGCTCCGCCTGATCCTGAACGTACGTTATTTCCCGTGGACAAACACCTCAGACAATTCATTGAAGTCGCGACCCACAAAAGCGTGAGTCTCGCCGCCAGGCACATGGGGCTGAGCCAGCCAACGCTGACCCACAACATGAAGAAACTGGAAGAGAGTCTGGGCACGCCCCTGCTCATCAGACAGACTGGCGGTGTGGCGCTGACGGCAGCCGGCGAGTTGTTGCTGATCCAGGCCCGCATGATGCAACGGATCTACGATGACACCCTCAGACGACTCGCCATCCTGCGCGAGCGAGCAGCCCAGCCCCTGAGAGTGGGAACCGGCCACGCCTGGTGGCAGCATGTGCTACAACCTGTCACCCTACATTACCGCGCAGCCAACCCGTCTTGCGCCATCAATATCGAAGTCGGTAATCATCTGCGACTGCTGGACTTGCTCCTGGGCAATCATATCGACCTGTTCTTGGGGCATGAAATCCATGGTCTGGATAAACATTACAGCCTGATATTCATCCCGCTCTTTACCGCCAGCGATGCCGTGTTTACCAGAGCTGGACATCCCCTCTCAGGGAAAATTTGCAGCAAGCAGGATCTGGTTTATTACCCCAGCCTGTTGATTACCACGGATGAACCTAAATATCTTCATCTGGTCGAGGATATGGCAATCAAAAAGCAAGAGCATGAAGAGATGCAGCTCAATGACAAAATCATTTACAGCTCCAATTCGTTGATGGCTGCCATCGATCTGGTGAATACCAGCAATGCGGTCATGCCGTATCCAGGCAGCATGGGAGAATACTTCTCAAAATTCGGTATCGTCCCACTCGAGATGGCGGAGGAATATAACAGAGGCACGGTTGGCATCTATATTTCCCGTGAGAAAATGGATGAGCCCAATATCCAAACGCTATGTCAACAGATCCAGACGCAGGTCGGCAAGCGTCGCCATTTGCTTGCAGCCTGAGCCACCTCTTTTCATCCGGCTGCAAACCGCAGGCACAAAAAACCCCGCCAACTTGGCGGGGTTTTCTATTCAACCGTTGAGCGCGTCAACCGTTGAGCGCGGGAGAGAAGCTCCCGAACCGCTTACTGGTTATGGGTAGAACGGCGCGGACGACGAGCCTGGGCCGGTTTGCCGGCACCATCGGCCGGACGCTGGCCACCCTGGGGCTTGGGCTTGCCGCCGTTGCCAGTGCGATTGCCACCACCGTTACCACCGGCGCCATTGCCGGAGCGACCGGCACCTTGACGCTGGCCCTGGCCTTGCGGACGTGGCGCACGGCGCTGCTCGCTCGGATCGCGCGGCTCTTTGCGCAGCGGCGCACCGATGCCACGGGCGATGTTGTCGAGCGTCTCGCGGGAGGCTTCGAAGCCGGCCACCTGCTCGCAGGGGATGCTCTGCTTGGTCAGCCGCTCGATGGCCTTGATGAGCTTGCCCTCGTCTGCCGCCACCAGGGAGATGGCGTGACCGGCGGCGCCGGCACGGCCGGTACGGCCGATACGGTGCACGTAATCTTCCGCCACGTTTGGCAGCTCGAAGTTGACCACCTGGGGCAGCTTGTCGATGTCGAGGCCGCGGGCAGCGATGTCGGTCGCCACCATGACGCGCACGCTGCCATCCTTGAAGCCGGACAGGGCGCGGGTACGGGCCCCCTGGCTCTTGTTGCCGTGGATGGCGGCGGCGCTGATGCCGTCTTTCTCAAGCTTCTCGGCAACCCGGTTGGCGATGTGCTTGGTACGGGTAAACACCAGCACCTGCTGCCAGTTGTTGCTGGAGATGAGGTGGCTCAGCAGGGCAATCTTGTTGGCCTTGTCGCACGGGTGCACCAGCTGCTCGATGCGCTCGGCGGTGCTGTTGCGCGGGGTCACTTCGATCACCGCCGGGTTGTCCAGGAGGCCAGTAGCCAGCTCGCGAATTTCGTCGGCGAAAGTGGCGGAGAAGAGCAGGTTCTGACGCTTTTTCGGCAACAGAGCCAGGATGCGGCGGATGTCGCGGATAAAGCCCATGTCGAGCATGCGGTCCGCTTCGTCCAGCACCAGGATCTCGACTTCATCGAACTTGACGGCGTTCTGGTTGTAAAGGTCCATCAGACGGCCCGGGCAGGCCACCAGCACGTCCAGACCACGGCGAGTCGCCATCATCTGCGGGTTGATGCTCACGCCGCCAAATACCACGTGGCTGCGGATCGGCAGGTGCTTGCCGTAGTTGCGCACGCTCTCGCCCACCTGGGCGGCCAGCTCGCGGGTCGGGGTCAGCACCAGGGCACGGATGCGATTCGGGGAGACCTTGCGCTTGCTCTCGGTCAAGCGTTGCAGCATCGGCAGGGTAAAACCTGCGGTCTTGCCGGTCCCGGTCTGGGCGGCGGCCATCAGATCACGGCCAGCCAGTACCGCCGGGATCGCTTGTTGCTGAATGGGAGACGGGGTGTCGTAGCCTTGCTCGGCAACGGCACGCAACAAGGGTTCGGCCAGACCGAGGGAAGTAAAACTCATAGTTACCTGCTAGGGATAGGGGCGCCGGGGATCCGTGATGGGGCTCCTCTGCTGAGCCGATGCCATCTCGCCAGATCCGGGCCTGTTGAGAACACAACGATTTCCCCGGGGAGCAGAGCAAAGGGGAAAGAATAGGGGCGCAGTCTAACGGAGTTATTGAGGAGAAACGAGAAAAATGTGATGTTCCTCCCAGCATGTTTGCCAAAAGCCGGTCACCGTCCCGCCGAGAAAAGCCGTTCAAGAACTCATTCGAATCAGGCTATGCTTGATGCCAGACCATGGCGACGCCGCCGCGGCGATCCTGCAACAAGGAGGTTCAGGTTCATGCGTGTTCATTTTCTGCCTGCCGGCCGCTACTGGCTGCTTCTGCTGATGCTTGCCCTCACTCTGCCGCTGCAGGCCAACACCAGGTTGTCCGTCGCCTGGGGCCACTGGCCACCGTTCAGCTACATCAATGCTCAGGGGACACTGGATGGGCTGGACGTGAGCCTGACCCGCCAGATCCTGGCCCAGGCGGGGCTCACACCCCGCTTTCGCAACCTGCCCTGGGCCCGGGCCCTTCATCTTATAGAGCAGCAGCAACTCGATCTCGCCATGGGGGCGCTCGTTACGCCGGAGCGGCGCGCCTTCGCCCGCTTCTCGGCCCCCTATCGACGCAGCACCTTTGTGCTGCTGAGCAGCGATCCCATCCCCGGCCAGCGCGAGCCATGGCAGGATGTGCAGAGCCTGCAGGGGCTCTGCCAGCAAAGCCAGCTGCGCCTTGGCAAGCTGCGCGGCACCCGGCCGACCCAGTTGATGGCATCCTGCCCGGCCCTGAAACAGGCGAGTGAATACAACAGCGACGATCGGCTGATCGATCTGCTGCTGGCCCGCCGCCTCGACGGCATCATCGTCGAGTGGCAATACGCCCGTTATCGCTTGCAGCAGCTGGGGGCCGACGGTTTTATCCACTGCCAGCTGCTGCTCCACCACCAGCCGGTCAGCCTGATGTTTGCCAACAGCGCCATCGATGACGACACCCTGGCCCGGGTCGATGCGGCGATCGCCAACTTGCCGCCGGCAAGCGGCAACCCCACCCCGCCCACCTGCCGGCTCGACAACCCGGCGGCCGACACGCCCCCCGGCCCAATCGCCAAGAGGGGGTGAATGGCCATCAAAAAGGCGACCCTGAGGTCGCCTTTTCATTGTGCCTGTGTGTGACTGCGCCACCCGATCAGCCGAGTGGTGAACAGCCGATCAGCGCAGCTGCGGAGTGTGCGTCAGCACGCCCTGGTTCTGGGCACGGTGGCGCAGCAGGTGATCCATCAACACCAGGGCCAGCATTGCCTCGGCGATGGGCACGGCGCGAATGCCGACGCAAGGATCGTGGCGACCCTTGGTGATCATCTCGATGGCCTCGCCTTCGGTATTGATCGTTTTGCCCGGCACCGTGATGCTGGAGGTGGGTTTGAGCGCCATGCTCACCACGATATCCTGACCCGACGAGATGCCGCCCAGAATGCCGCCCGCATGGTTGCTGGCAAAGCCGGCCGGGGTCATTTCGTCGCGATGCTCGGAGCCCTTCTGCTCCACCACCGCAAACCCGTCACCGATCTCCACCCCTTTCACCGCATTGATGCCCATCATGGCGTGGGCGATGTCGGCGTCGAGACGATCGAACACCGGCTCACCCAAGCCCACCGGCACATTGCTGGCGATGACCTGCACCTTGGCGCCGATACTGTTGCCCTCTTTCTTCAGGTCGCGCATGTATTGATCGAGCGCTTCCAGCTTGCCCGCATCGGGGAAGAAGAAGGGATTCTGCTCGATCTGCGCGGCGTCGAAGGCTTCAGCCTTGATGGGGCCGAGCTGGGAGAGAAAGCCGGTGATCTCGATGCCGTGCACCTGTTTCAGGTACTTCTTGGCAATGGCCCCCGCCGCCACCCGCATGGCGGTTTCACGGGCGGAGGAGCGACCGCCGCCACGATAGTCGCGCTGGCCGTACTTCTGGTGATAGGTGTAATCGGCGTGGCCCGGACGGAACAAGTCCTTGATGTCGGAGTAGTCCTTGGAGCGCTGATCGGTGTTCTCGATCAAGAGCCCGATGGAGGTGCCTGTGGTCTTGCCCTCGAACACCCCGGAGAGGATCTTCACCTCGTCCGGCTCGCGGCGTGGCGTGGTGTAGCGGGAAGTGCCGGGCTTGCGCCGGTCCAGATCCCCCTGCAGATCCGCTTCGCTTATCTCCAGCCCCGGCGGGCAGCCGTCGACCACGGCGCCCAACGCCAGGCCGTGGCTCTCGCCGAAGGTGGTAACCCGAAAGAGTTGGCCGAAACTGTTCCCTGCCATGCTTGCTCCTGCTTAGCTCTTGTAAATCGCGAAATGGTCCTGGTACTGCACCAGCTCGGCACGGGTCATCACGAACACGCCGTGACCGCCGTTCTCGAACTCCACCCAGGTGAAGGGCACGTCAGGGAACTGGGCTTCCAGATGGATCATGCTGTTGCCCACCTCGACCACCAGCACGCCATCGTCTTTCAGGAAATCGGCGGCATTGGCCAGCAGACGCTTGGTGAGCTTGAGGCCATCGGAACCGGAGGCCAGCGCCAACTCAGGTTCGTGGCGAAACTCGTCCGGCAGATCCGACATGTCTTCGGAATCCACGTAGGGCGGGTTGGAGACGATGAGATCGTACTTGTCGCCGACCGGCAGATCGCGGAACAGATCGGAGCGGATCGGAATGACCTGCTGCTCCAAGCCGTGATCGTTGATGTTGCGCTCGGCCACGTTGAGGGCATCGACGCTGATGTCGATGGCATCCACTTCCGCTTCCGGGAACTCGTGGGCCATGATGATGGCGATGCAGCCGGAGCCGGTGCAGAGATCCATGATCCGGGTCGGTTCGTCTTTCAGGAAGGGGGCGAAGCGATTGGCCACCATCTCGGCGATGGGGGAGCGGGGAATGAGCACCCGCTCGTCCACGTAGAACTCCCAACCGGCATACCAGGCCTTGTTGGTCAGGTAGGGGGCGGGAATGCGCTCCTGCACGCGGCGGATGATGAGCTCGGCGATGCGGTGCCGTTCGCTGGTGGTCAGGCGGGAGTGGCGCATGCCCGGATCCACGTCCGGCGGCAGATGTAGCGCGGGCAGTACCAGCTGCACGGCCTCATCCCAGGCGTTGTCGGTACCATGTCCGTAGAAGATCCCGGCGTCGTTGAAACGACTCATGGCCCAGCGCAACATGTCCTGGATGGTGTGCATCTCGGCAACCACCTCATCGATAAATATCTTGTCCAAATCCACCTCCAAGTCGAGTAATATCCGGCCCGAGAATTCTATACAGCGAGCAAGACGAGTACCTGATGAAAAAAACGCCCTCACCGACAGACGAGGAAACCCTGCTGTTCCGCGATGCGATAAAAGGTACCCGGAAAATCAAGCAAGATACCATAAGGGCCGAGTTACGCCCGGTCAAGCAGAAACGCGAAATGCGTGAGAGCCGCGAATCCCTTGGGGTTGACCACTATTTCAGCGATGAATACCAACCCCATCTGGAAGAGGATGGACCGACCCGTTACGTGCGCGACGACGTGTCGAAATTCGAGCTCAAAAAGCTCAAGCGCGGCAGCTATCCGCCGGAGATCTACCTGGACCTGCACGGCATGAACCAGCAGCAGGCCAAACAGGAGCTGGCGGCCCTGCTCACCCTCTGCCGACGCGAGAACATTCACGTCGCCTCGGTGATGCACGGCATCGGCAAACACATCCTCAAGCAGCGCATCCCGAGCTGGCTGGCCCAACACCCCAGTGTGCAGGCGTTCCATCAGGCCCCCCGCGAGTGGGGCGGTGACAGCGCCATCCTGGTGCTGCTGGATATCGAAGAGTAACGCCTTCGCGCCACCCGCCGGCAACGCCAGCGGTATGAGCCCCGCAATCAAGGCGCAATAAAAAACCACCGACGTCTGGCGGTGGTTTTTTATTGGTACTGGCACCTCTCCCCTAGCCTGCCGCCTCCACGTAGCGCTTGAAGTTGTCGAGGATCCCCTGCCAGCCCGCCTGCTGCTGGGCCGGGGTGTGGCTCGACTCGGCATCGAAGGTCTCCTGCACCCGAGTGCCGCCCGCCTCGCTGGCAAACCGCACATCCACCTCGCGTCCGTCATCCATCAAGAACGAGAGGCGGGTCGGCGCCTCCACCCGGGTAAAGGTGCCGGTGAAATCAAAGCCGGCGCTGCCATCCTTGGCGGCCATGTGATGACAAAAACGCCCACCCACCACCAGATCGACCCGGCTGCTGGTGGTGTGCCAGTCGCTGGAGGCCGCGTTCCACCTGGCGATGCAGTCCGGATCGTTCCAGGCCCACCAGACCGCCTCTATCTCCTGCTCGATATGTGCCTCGATGCTGATCTTCATCTCGCCCTCCCTGCTTCGTTGCGCTGACCAGACCGCTGCGCCGGATCCGGTGCCGTTTGTAGATGCCCGCAAGTAAAGCCCAATCCGGGCCGACCGGCCAGTTTGCCAGAACGAGCGCTCTGTGGCCGGCCCCTGCCCGGCTCCCGCCAACCGGGCATCAAAGCGGCCGCACTATACTGAATATCAATATGTTATTCGCCATGGAGGTTGCATGTTCACACAGGGTTCCCACGCCGATATCAAGTCCTCTCTCGATGCCATCGGTGCCGCCGTCGCGGTGTTTTCCCTCGACAAGGACGATCGCTTTACCCTCATCTCCGCCAACGACACCTTTGCCCAGGCCTTCGAGCTGGATGTGCTGGGCTGCATCGGCAAGCGCCTGGGCGAGATGTTTCCCCGCTACATCACCGGCAGCATAGAGCAGCCGATGCACGAGTGTGTGAGCCAGCTGACGGGGCTTGAGAGCGAGCTGCCCATCGACACCCTGTCGCGCACCAGCTGGTGGCGCTTCGTCATCTCCCCCATCATTCCCGAGCAGTCCCGCATCACCCGCATCATGGTCACCGCCATCGACATCACCGCCAAAAAGCAGCTGGAAGAGGCGCTCAAGATGAGCCGCAAGCGCTTCGAGGCGGTGGTCAACTCCGCCTATGACGGCATCATCAGCGTCAGCAGCGAGTCGCGCATCGAACTTATCAACACCGCCGCCTGCGAGATGTTCGGGGTGGACGAAAGCTACCTCGGCAAACGGCTGGAGACCCTGCTGCCCCAGCGCTTTCGGGCCAACCACGACGGCTATTTCAAGGCGTTCAGCAACTCCCCCATCAACTCGCGTCCCATGCATGCCCGCGCCTCCGTGATGGGGCTGCGCCGCGACGGCAGCGAATTTCCGCTGGAAGTGACCATCGCCAAGATCAACCTGGGCCAGACCACCGAGATGACCGCCATCCTGCGGGACATCTCGGAGCGGGCCAAGCTGGTGGAGGAACTCAAGGTGGCGGCCACCACGGATCCCCTCACCGGGATCGCCAACCGGCGCCGCTTCGATGAACTGGTCAAGCTGGAGATGCAGCGCTGCCAGCGCTTCAGTCACACCATGAGCCTGCTGCTGATCGACATCGATCACTTCAAGCAGATCAACGACACCTATGGCCATCAACAGGGCGATCAGGCCATCCTCAGCCTGGTCAAGCGGGTTGCCAAACAGCTGCGGGAGGTAGACATGCTGGGCCGCTGGGGCGGCGAGGAGTTCATCGTGCTACTGCCGGAAACCTCGCTGGAGCTGGCCTGGGCCAGTGCGGAGCGGATCCGCCTCGCCGTCGAGTCGCAGCTGCATCAGCTGGGCGCAGGCACCGAGGTGCCGCTCACCATCAGCGTCGGCATCAGTGCCAGTCTGGGCCCGCAGGATACGGTGGAGCGCATGGTGCGCCGGGCCGATACCGCCCTCTATCTGGCCAAGAAACAGGGGCGCAACTGCTCAAGGAAGGCGCTGCCAGATTCCCCCTGATAGGCGACGCCAAGCCTGATAGACAATCATCAGGCCTGGCGCCTTCCTCAATTCAAGGTAGCGAGACCATGTTCACTGCCCGGCCGGGCAAAGAAACGCAGCGGCCCGCCAGCGTCGTCACATGCCAGCGACACCTCCAGCAGGGCCCCGTTGGCCAGCTGCCACTCGAAGAAGTCGTCAAAACCCGCCACGGTCAGCGCCCGGATCACCTTGGCCACCACGCCGTGCGCCACCAGCAACACCCGCTCCTGATGGCAACTCTGCGCCAGTTCCGCCAGTCCCTGCCCGACCCGGGCAATGACTTCGTCCAGCGATTCGCCGCCGGGCGGCGCCTCGGCCCAGCGCCGGGTGATGTTGCGGGCCCACAGTGCAGGGTAGCTCTCCCTCGCCTCTTGCTGGGTCAGCCCCTCGAACACCCCGACATGGCGCTCACGAAACGCGGGGGCGAGCGTCACCGGCAACGCCAGCTCGTCCGCCACCAGGGCCGCACTTTGCCGTGCCCGCAGCAAGGAGGAGCTCAGCAGCCGCTGAAACGGGGCCTGCGCCAAGACCAGCATCTTTGCCTGCGCGCTGATCTGGGCCACCCCCGTGTCGCTCAGACCGATATCCAGCGCCCCCTGATAGCGCTCCTCGGCATTGGCCGGGGTTTGCCCGTGGCGCATCACTACCAATTGCATGGTCTGTTCCTTTGATTGCGGCCGATGCTCACGCTACCTCGCCCCACGCTCACGGCTTGGGCGCAAACTGTTCAAACACCTGCTGACCGGTCAGGGTAGGTGTCTCGTTTTTGAGCTCGTAGAAATCGGGCTTCTCGTCGATGAAGATCTGGCTCGCCAATTGGAAAGATTCGTTTTGAAACAGGCCGGCCGACACTATGTACTCATCCGTCGGCAACAGGTGATAGAAAAGGTGGGTGCCGCAGGTGGGACAAAAGCCCCGCTCCGCCCACTCCGAGGAGCGATAGGCCACCGGGGTGAGCCCGCTAAAGTGCACCTCCTTGCCGCAGTGCACCGCAAACAGCGGGCCGCCCGACCAGCGCCGACAGGTGCTGCAGTGACACAACCCCACCTCCTGGTGATCGCCGGCCAAGACCTCAATCCCGCCACACAGACAATGTCCCTTCATCACTCCTCCTTGCGTCTTGTTGTCGCTTGTCGTCGCTGACCTGACCGTGTCATTGTCGCCAGTGCCGGATCAGATGAGTACCATGTTGCGCCCTCGTCAGCCACCATTCCCATCACAAAACCGGCTGCGAGATGACTCACGAGGCCGGTAACCAGCGCTCCTGCAATGCAATCCGGTTGCCTTCCGGGTCCTGAAATTTGGCCACCTTGATGCCCTCCCCGACCTCAGTCAGCGGGATTTCGACATGCACGGCAATAGTGAAAATGGGGTTGCTCCCTGATGTTGACTCATTTGCGCAGTGATATTCCATGGCGGGATGGCGGCCAATCCTTTTAACTCTTGCATGTCATTGCCCGATAAAATATCGACTGGGTGAGGCATGCCTGATGGATAAAACAAGGGGCAGTTCAATAAGGCAACACATCATCAATGCCAAACTGAATAAAGTTCAGCTGACGCCCCCCAAGATAAAAAATGAGTCAGTCCGATATAGATGACTACTTCCTGCATCAGCATCGGTGACTGTCGGTTATTATCCCCCTCACTGGGCCCTCATATAAGTGATAAGGGCCGGAGTATCGCCCTCTCTTGCCAAATTAAATGCAAGCTCAATTTTTCCATGTCGGATATTGAAAGGGGGACAATATGTCCCCCGCATTAGCTTGAAAGGCTGTTATCAACCGCCTAGCGAATTGGTACAGGCCGCTTTGCTTTATTTCGCCGGCACCAGCACCCAGGGATCCCCCTTGCCCGGTTCATTGCCCTGGGTCCACCACTTGGCCTGATAGATGGCCCCCTTGTAGCTCACCTGATTGCCCGCGGTATAGACCTTGCTGGCACTCCAGGCAGGTACATCGCCCACCGGGGGATCGGTCGGATCAACCGGCGCAGGATCCAGCTTGGCCACCACTCGCACCTTGGGCCAGTTGGCGTGGGAGCCGTAGAAGTTGGTCACGCACTTCTCGTAATCTCCTGGCACCAGCGCCGAGTAGGCGGTCTGGAACCCCACCAGCTCACACTCGAACGAGTAGCCACCGGGTCTGTCGGGGTAGTATTTCCAGTTGCCATCCCAGTTGGTGTAGAGCACGTCGGTGGCGCCGTTGAGGTTGAGGCTGCCATAGGGAGTCTGCTGCCAGCAGGTGTTCTTCTCGTCGGCTTTGACCGGGATCTCGTAATGCTTGGCCAACCCTTCCCAGTAGCGGATGCGGTTGACCGGCTGACCCTTGTCCTTGTTCTGCTCGCCGCACTCGATGCCGCCGTTGATGACGTTGATGGTGGTGCCAAAGCCGTAGCCGATACCGGCGGCGATCTCGCGCTGGGAGGGCACCCAGGTGCGGTCAATCACGTGCAACATAGCGGGCTTGGGGGCCTGCGGGGTCAGGAAGAACCAGATGGCGGAGGCGAGGTTGAGCCAGGAGTCCGCCACCAGCCCGGGGTTGTTCAGCAGCACGGACGCATCGCCGTCAAACATCGCCTCGGAGAAGGCGCCGTAGTTGAAGTGATAGGAGAGCTGCTTGGCGCCGCGACCGAAATAACCCTGCCCTGTGCTGCAGGGCCACTTCTTGTTCTGCCAGTCGTTTTGGCCGCAGCCTGTGGTGTAGCCGGTCTGCCCCTCCGACCAGCCCATCTCGCGCACGTGCACCAGCGCCTGTTGCCACTCCTCCAGTGCCAGCGGGTTGTCGGAGATATTCTCCTTGGCAATGTGGCCGCCGGTCTCCTGAGCGAAATGGGCAAAGGCGGTGATGATGGATTTTTTGCAGATGGCATCGGCATCGCGACCATCGGTATATTCGCCGCAAAAAGCCGGGAATTTACCGACCGCCCGCAAGAAACGCTCGTAGGTATATTCTGGCGCCGCCATCTGGGTTAAATAATCCCAGTCCGATTCGGTGAATACCCGCTCGACCCGTTTGACGTTATCCGGATTGCTGGCTGCCCTCGGTTTGATGGCATCGACAATGGTATTGGAACGTGTCGCCAACGCCTTTGCCCAGATCCCGTACATGGGATTGGCCGTCTTGGCTTTTTCAACCGCCGCTAGATCCGGCGCGGAAATCATATATCCACCGGCATTTTGTGGATCGGGTTGAATATTCATGGCATGACTTGGCAATGCGCAGGCAGCCGCAACCAGCCAGGCACAATGTGTAGGCTTGAACATAACAGACAGTCCTTATGTCAGAATAACGTCGGGATAAGAGTCGCCTCGAGAGTAATATTACCAGCCACTAAATTCACGATGAGAATTAAGAATTATGCCGAATCTGTGAGCCAATTCACTCTGCCGGCAGGCCACCATAAAATGCATTGTGAACCGATGTTTTGACGCGGCGGCCGGATATATGAAAATAAACCGAAGAAAAATGAAAAAAGAGCGGAAAAACCGCTCTTTCAACGAAACAAACGCCCCAATCGGCGACATCAGGGTAAACAGCAAGCCGCTGCAACAGACCCCGCAACGACGGGGCCCGCCGCTTATCTTTCTGGCGTGCGCACCGCGCGGATCAGGATATTGCGGGGGGTCATGGGTTTGTCGCAAAACTCCCCCACCTCCACCCGGTAGCCCTGCTCTTGCAGGAAGAGGGCGCGATCCAGCACCAGCCAAAGCTCCAGCGGACGGCGAAACAGGTGACGCACCAGCTCCATGCGGGCGACATCGCCATAACGCGCCTCCCCTTTTGCCAGAAACCCGGCGTAGTCGAGGCCGGCCGGCAACAACAGCCCCTTTCGCTCGGCGGCCCAACCACAGAAATCCTCGAAGGTACCGGTCAGCAGGCTCTTTTGCATGTTGGGCACCGGCAGATACTCATCCACCCCGCGCACCTGGCGCTGCAGGCAGTCAAAGGCCAGCCGCCAGGCCACCTCTTGCTCGCGCAGGCGAGCGATGCGGGCGCCGCCGGTGACCGTCTCCTGCAGCGGCAGCTTCAGATCGCTCTTGGCAAGCTGCAGCACACTGGTCTTGGCCGGGCCGGAGAGCGGGCGGTAGTGACTGGTGCGGATCAGGTGATAACAGCAGGGGGAGAGGGTCACCCCCTCGGCACCGCGCGCCGCCACCTGTTCAATCAGATGGGTGTGCAGCTCGCCGCAGGCGTGCAGCGCCATGGCGTGATGGGCCGGTGCAATCAGCTGGGCGGTCTCATCGGCGAAGGCATCGGCACAGACAAATGCCATCCGGGCGCCGTCACGGGCGGCCAGCTGGCGCCCCTCTTCGCACAGGGGCGCCTGCAGCTCCAGGCTTAGCACCTCGGCCTGACGGTGCAGGGAGACCAGCCGCCCCAGGTGGCCCTTGCCTGCACACCACTCCAGATAGGGGCCGCGATGGGCGGGCAGGCAGGCGGTGAAGGCTTCAATCTGGGCCTGCTTGCGCCCCGGCATGTACATCGCCATGGTCCGCTCGCACGGGA
This sequence comes from Aeromonas sp. FDAARGOS 1403, assembly GCF_019047325.1. Classification (NCBI taxonomy): domain Bacteria; kingdom Pseudomonadati; phylum Pseudomonadota; class Gammaproteobacteria; order Aeromonadales; family Aeromonadaceae; genus Aeromonas; species Aeromonas sp. FDAARGOS 1403. Next base: position 3,455,004 of record NZ_CP077249.1, read on the forward strand.
TGGGTTCGCCCGTCAGGGTCGGCAACGCACTCAGGGCATGCAGCGCCGAGCCCTGCGGGATCCAGGGGGCCAGCAGCTCGCACAGGGCAGGCATGTCGCCATCGAGCCGCTCAATCTCGGCCAGCGACAGGGCATTGAGCCGCGCGGCCAGAGCCGGCGCCGTCTTGGCAAAGGCGAGGTCAAGGTGATGATAGGGTTGGTATTGCCACCAGTGCCGGGCTTCGCTCAGCAGTCGATCCAGTTGTTGAAAACGTTGAGCCAGCACGCGCGCCCCTGTTCTGCCGTCAAAATGGAGGCTCATTCTAGCGATCCCGCGCCAAAAAGCACTCTCATCCATGCTGCACCGGCATGGGTGTGCCACTATCCCCCAGCTTCAGCACAGGCAAAGAGAGTCCCTTCGGTTAATCCCTCCGGCCCGCCATAGGCCTGCGGCGGGGCTTAGCCTGACAAAGAGCGGGGTTTTGTGGTATATTCCGCCCCTTCATTATCTTGGCCTGCCCAGCGCGGGCCATTTTACCAACGTGAATGGAACCAAAACATGACCATCAATGCCATCCTGCAAGCGCGCGCGGGCGCCAAGTGTGAACTGTGCGGTGCCGAACAGGCGCTGACTGCCTTCGCGGTCCCCCACTCTCCGGCCAGCGATGATGATCACAGCGTTGCCCTGTGCGACACCTGCCGTGGCCAGCTGGAGCAGCCAGAAACCACAGTGGTCAACCACTGGCGCTGCCTGGGCGACAGCATGTGGAGCCAGGTCCCTGCGGTACAGGTCATGGCGTGGCGCCAGCTGAAGAACCTCTCCGCCCAGGGCGAGGTGTGGGCCCAGGACATGCTGGACATGATGTACATGGAAGACGAGACCAAGGCCTGGGCCGAAGCCGGCCTGGCCAGCGAGGATGACGACAGCGTACCGACCGTCGACTCCAACGGCGCCGTACTGGTCGAAGGTGACTCGGTGACCCTGATCAAGGATCTGGACGTCAAGGGAGCGGGTTTCACCGCCAAGCGCGGCACCCTGGTGAAGGGCATCCGCCTCACCAACAACCCGCTGCACATCGAAGGCAAGGTCAACGGCGTGCAGATCGTGCTGGTCGCCGCCTACCTGAAAAAGGCCTGATCGCCCTCACGCACCGATAGCAAGAGCGCCCCGCGGGGCGCTTTTTTTATGGCTGCCAATTGCCCTGCAGCGACCCTGTTCTGGCTTCGTAGCGTCGCAGCACAAGGCCCTACGCCGGCATGCTGTCTGCCGTTATTTTGAGCGAAAGGTTGGTGTCATCAGCTACCCTGTGGCACTCTGGGGGTTCATGGACTGACCTACCCCGACACCGCGAGTGTCATCATTGCAAAAGGAGCACGCCAGATGGCCAAAGTCAGCAAGAAAGAGATCAAGAAGAAGATCGCCACCCGCCTCGAGAAAATTGCCAAGCACGAGAGCAAGATCAAGAAGCTGAAGAAAGCCCTGAAATAAGGGCCGGCAGAATAAAAAAACCGCCTGATGGCGGTTTTTTTATTGGCTGGGTTACATCAGACGGGCCCGGCCAAATACCCGGATTGAACTGCCGGGCTCGGGGGGGATCTCGGCGTGCAGGTGCGACGCCATCCCCATCTCCTCCCCTTGCAAGAGATCGATGATGCCACCATGGGGCCAGTGCAGGTCCCGCAGGTAACCGGCAAAGGCTGCGGTGGCCGCGCCGGTGGCGGGATCTTCATAGACGCCACCATAGGCAAAGGGGTTGCGGGTATGAAACAGCTGCTCGCGGGCGGCGTGAACCAGCAAGATGGTGACCAGCCCCTCTTGCTGCATCAGGGCGCGCCCCGCGGCCATCTCGTAGTGCATGGCCGCCAGGGCCGTGCGGCTGTTGAGGGCCAGCACCAGGTGATCGGCGCCGCCATGGATAAGGGCCGGCGGAATGCGGGGATCCAGATCTGCCTGGGTATAACCAAACAGCGCCAGCGCATCTCTTACCAGCGCGGCGGGAGCGGGCTTGCTGCGAGTGGGCGGTGACTGCAATGCCGCCTGCCACTCCCCTTCCCCATCCAGCCAGCTCGAGACCGAAATGGTGGCCTGATTGAGCTGCAACCCATACTCACCAGGACCAACCCGGCGGCCCAGCGCCACCCCAAGGGCAATGGTGGCATGGCCGCAAAAAGGCACCTCGGCCAGTGGAGAGAAGTAACGCACCCGCCACTGCGGCGCCGCCGTCCCGGCCGGCCCATCGGCGATGACGAGCGGCGCAGCAAAGGCCGTCTCTGAAAAACCCACCTCGGCGGCGATGCGCTGCATCTCCTCGGTAGCGGGCAGCTGAGCACCAAGCCAGACCCCAGCCGGGTTGCCTCCCGTCTCCCCAGAAGAGAAGGCGGCAATACGCACCAACTCGGGTTTCCACTGTGCAGCTGGCTCTGTCATGACTTGCTCCTGACGATGGCTGATAACCCTGGCCTGCCGACTGTGTTTGCACATACCGCAGGCCGCTTTCCATAAGATAGCGAGCCCGCCGTGGCCGGTAAATTAAATGGTACACGGGTGCCGCTTGGGCGCCGCAGAGCCGGGCGGCAGCAACTACCTTTGAGGCGTGTCTGTATAAGGTCCTGCAGTGGAGCACCCTATGTATTCTTACACCCTCACCTTCAAGGAGGAGGTCGACAAGCTGACCGCCCCCGAACATGAGATCAGCCTGCACAGCCCCGCCCAGGCCGGTGATTTCATCATCCTCTCCGATGGCAGCCGTCATCAGGTGATGTTCGTCACCCATCGCGCTCACTACAGCAGCCTCTACCTCGACAAGGGGGTCAGGATGCCGCAGGGCTAATACCGTCAGCCCGTTGCAGATGACCACCGCACAGGGCTGCGCGTTGAACGCTCGGAGTCTCAGAGTACCTTGATCACAGGCTGGTGCATGATGGCGACCTCGTTCTGATAGACCACCAGCTCACCCGGCGGCATGCCCTGCTCCCCCAAAACGGTCACGGCGCACTCGTAGCGGTAAGGGCCGCTGGTGAATAGATAGGTGTGGTTGCCTCCTGTGCCTTCCACCCTGACAGTGCCATTTTTCAGCACCAGGTCCGGCTTGTCGCTGAGCGCCTTGCCCTTGGCCCAGGAGGCGTAGCGATAGCGGCCATCCCCCAACTCGTCGATGCGAATGGTAAATTTCTCGGTCTGCCACATCAGCGCGGGGCGTTTGTACTCCCGCAGGCCGGGATAAAGATCGCTTTTCTGTTTGGCGACAAGCTCAGCTTTGCGTTTTGCTGCCTGCGCCGTCTGATGATTGATGCCGATCACCTTGCCATCGAAATCCAGCCACACCTCGCCATTGCCAAGCATGATGCCGCGCCAACCCATGGCCTGCCAATCCTGCCCGGCCCGGGAGCTGGCGATGCTGTTTAAAATGGCGTCATCAAACACCTCGTCGAAACGGGCCAGCATCTCGGCCGGGCTCTTGATGGCGGGGATGGGGTACTCTCGCTTGAAGGGGTACTTGATCTGGCGGGCCAGCGCCTGCTGATCACGCGCCTTGGCGGCATCGATCACCCGCTGCACCAGGGGCTGATACTCGGCGCCGAGCTGCGGCTCCTCGGCGTGGGCCGGCATCATAGCCAGCAGCCAGCCCAGCAGCGACACCAGCACCATACTCCCCCAGCGAAGCGCCATTTTCCCCGGCGCTTTGCCTTTCCCACCAACAGCCCACCGCACCTTGTTCATTTCATCTCCTTCAGTGGCTTGCAGCCTGCCCTGTCATATCGTCGTCCTGCAGGGCGCGGATGCGCTCCCACCGTATTCGGCTCAGGTCGCTTGACCAGTTTCAAGCCGGGTCCGGCAACCGGTATTCATAAAAATCTGTCTCGGCATGCTTTGGGTTTGGCCCAAGATAGTGCCACCCACAGCGTCGATAGAAACGCAGCGCACGCAGGTTGAGGCGGCTGACCGACAGCACTGCCCGCCGGCAACCGGCCTGCTGCATTGTGTGGGCAACGTGCTGGAGCAGCAATGCGGCCAGGCCCTGTCCGCGCGCCTGCGGCGTCAAATAGATCAGGTGAACATAGCCGCTATCCGGCTCGGATGAAGAGGTACGAAATTCCAGCTGCCCTACTATTTCGCCACCACGCCATACATGCAGATAATGCCACTCCCGGCTGGTCAGCCTCGTCGTCATCCGTTCCCGATAGCCCGCCAGGAACGCGTCAAATCCGTCGTCGCGATGGAAGCTGCACACATAGGCGTCCCGGCGCGCTGCCACACAAAACTCATAGTCACGGGCCAGATTGACCCTGTTGAACTCGAGGTTCATTCACCATCCTTGTCATAGCGCTTGCTTGTCATGGTCTGAACCGAGCTCAGGAGCATTGGATGACATCAGTCAAATGCACTCTCGGCATCTCTGATGGTGGAAGATATCAGTTTTTCGAAGATTTCCATTTGTCCGGCAGGTATAAGTTGAGACTGGATCAACCTGCGCTTCTCCGGACCAAAACATCGTTCGGCCACCCAGCCAATCAAATAAACCAAGGAGAGGCAGCCGCCTGCCGTTGCAATATTTCCTTGCACGACCAGGGGAGAGTCTTGAACATCTCCCCCCATCTCCAGCAACCGGGCTTTGGCTGCAGGGTTGGTTGTCAATTTCTTTCCCTTCAGCAAACCCAGTTCATGCAATATGAATGAACCTGCGCATATTGATCCAATCAGCTGCCGCTGCGGCTCCAGTCGCAACGCGGACATGAACTCATGGTCCTGCAGCGCGGCAGGGATGCCACGCTGCCCGCTGGTGATCAGCACCACATCCTGATCACGGGCTTCCGTCACATGTCCATCCGTCTTTACGTTGATACCCAGTGCAGAGCCATGCTCCGGTTTGGTTCCCAGTATTTTCACCGACCAGCTATCTTTGCTTCTCCCAAGCAGGTCATACATCAAGAAAAAATCCACATCGGTGAAATCATCAAATAAAACAATACCAACCTTGTACATGGTTACCCCGTCATCCTGTGCAGATAATCAAATGGTTATGTAACGTGCCGCATGAAATATCGCGTCATGTCGCCTTGAGGTGCTTTTTTACCTTCTTCAACGCCATAGTGCGCTTGAGCGGCGAGAGATAATCGATAAACAGATTTCCCTGCAGGTGATCGATCTCATGCTGCATCACGATGGCCAGGAAATCGCTGCTCTTTACCGTGATCGGGGCGCCATGACGATCCACTGCCGACACCACCACTGTGCTGTAACGTTCGACGTCGGCGTAATAATCGGGAACGGACAGACACCCCTCTTGGCCAAGCGCTGGGTCAGTGCCGCTTATCACTTGCGGATTGATCAATACCAGCGGCTGATCCCGTTTTTCCGACAGGTCAATGATGACGATGGCCTCCTTGCGCCCCACTTGCGTGGCGGCCAGACCAATACCATTGTCGGTGGCATAGAGGGTCTCCAGCATGTCATCGATCAGGCCTTGCACGGCCGCAATATCCTCAACCCGCTCGGCCTTGACTCTCAACCTGGGGTCGGGAACCGTTAAAATATCCAGCCTTGCCATCAATACGCTCCCTCAACCATGGGCACCCCATGACTCTTCCCTCGTCACCGGCCGGGACAAGGAGACGAACGCCGGCTCCTCCGCCACCACCTGATAACCGAGGCGCCGATAAAACCGCAGCGCCCCCTGATTGGCGGTAAAACTCGACAGGGTCACCCGGAGTCTCCCCTCACATGCCGCTTCCCGTTGCAGCTGCGCCATGACGGCAGAACCAAGCTGCCGGCCCTGATGGCGAGGGAAAATGATCAGCAGATGGACGTGCAGCGCATCCTCGTATGGCTTGCAGCAGAGCAGGCCGACTCGCTCGCCCCCTGCCAGGATCCACGAGAACCAGTGCGGCTCATATTCGCTGGTCAACCGCGCGCGCTGCATCTCCTCATCCCAGCCAAACACTGCCTCGACATAGGGAAAGATCCCCTCCTTGACGGCCGCAAAGCGCTGTTCAAACTCACTTGGCGGGATCCCTGCCAGTGTTATCTCCATCTCATCCCTCTGCTCTGTTCGGCGCCATGACGACCAATGCCCCCATCACAGCCCCCGCGATGGTAACGATGTTGCGGGGATTGGCCCCAAAATTGATTTTCATTTGGGTATCTTACTAAACAATCTGGAGATGAAAAGGTTGCGGGTACAAACAGGTGGCATAAGTGTGATGAGACGTCCCTCGTCGGAGGATGCAGGAAATCAAGTCAAGGGGGAGATGACGGGGGATAGCGTCCGGTGCGGCACCTGACATGGGAAGAAATCGGGCCAACCTTGGGCCCGATGGGTTTAAGGGAGGCTCACCTCCTCCATAAAAATCAGCTGCAGCGGCTCTGCCAGTAAAGCCTCGGCCTTGGCAGCAAAGGCCTGGAAATAGTCCGTCTGGCAGTGACTGTCCAGCGCGGCCTGATTGACGAACGCCTCGCGCATGTAGAAGGTGCCCGGCTCCTCCTGCAATTCAAACAACACGTAATCGAGGTTGCCCGGCTCGCGCCGCGTCGGCGCAATAAGCTTGAGCAGCTCGCGGCGCAGTTGCTCTCTCATGCCAGTGCGGGCCTTCAGCACGGCGATAGACACCAGTTTGTCTGTCTCTTTTTTCATCCATCCTTCTCCGTTTTACATCGTCAACACACTAGAGAGTGCAGCCTGGACAGCTATTTATAGTGCCGGATGCACCCCCATCAGAAGTTGCCCAGTGTAGGCAGGACGGTGGGGGCCATATAGGGGGGCAGAATGAACACAGTGTTCACCACGCAGTGCACAGAGGAACAAACGAGCGGGAGGGATTATTGCGCAAAGGGTGTCAATGTTACCCGCTAGGAGGCGGCACGGCTTGCTACCCCCTGGCTAAGGGTCTGCAGACCAGGATTCAACATCAAGGCAATAGGTGGTGAAAGGGTGTTCGCCCTGGCGTGTTTTCCTCACCCAGATGGCCCGTCTGGCGAGGGAGCGGTAAGGCGGGCGGGTATCCAGCAGGTGAAAGAGGATCGTCCGATGGCCAAGCTCCCTCGCCCACCCCATCATCTCGTTGAAAATCGCCACGCCGCTTCCCCAGCCGGCCCTGGCGAGCACAATGGCAAGCTCCACCCCCTCGTCATCGGGCTGGATGCCGCACCACCCCACCAGGGTGCCGTCGAGGAAGATGGCACGCACGCGGCAGCCTGGCCGGGCGTCGACTCTCAGCTTGTACGCCATCCAGTCGCACACCCCGGCCACATCGAAAAGCGGGTGAGGGATCAGGTGCTTTCGCAGCGTCTCGTCGTTGAGCAGCGGCAGAAAATCCTCTGCCCTGACAGCAGAAAAGGGGCTGAACACCATGGAAGTCTCTCTCATTGCGCGAAGAGGCGCCCCTAGTAGGGGCTGCCATCCTTGTGTCTGGCTAACCAGCCGCCATCGGCACCCTGTATCAGGGCCAGATCGTCATCGGGATAGTCGACGGTGTCCCCTGGTAGCCTGTCCCCCACCTCGAGATAGACGGCGTCCACTTCACCGTGGTTGAGCAACTGGTGGGCCAGGCCGCTGCCACCCTTGAAGCCGATGCACTCCCCTGGCGACATCCGGTACTCCTCCTCCCCGTGGCGCAGGGTGGGATTGCCCGAGAGCACATAGACGAACTCGTCCTGCAGGCCGTGATGGTGCTTGAGCGCCGAGATGGCCCCCGGTGCCAGGGTCGTCAAATTGACCCCGAAATTGGTGAGGCCGAAATGATCCCCCAGCCTGCGCCGGGTGCGGTGCTTGACCAAGGAGGCAAAGGGCTCCGGATAAAGGGACTTTGCCTTGTGCTCGGGGATGGCCGCTGCCTGAATGGCGCGCTTGTCAGTCATGTTCTGATCCTCCCTGTGAATGACGTCTCTCTTTATAACCTGCTCCTTAGCGGCAAAACATCAGCAGGGAGTTGAAGGAGTGTCTCGCACACCATGCCAAGAGAGAAGTCGACGATGTCGGGGCCCGGAGAAAGAGCTCCACAAGGGCAAAGGGGGAATCTTGCCGGGAACGCAGAGCGTGATGCCCCTCTATCATCTGGCCTATCTCGTTGACCCACTCCCTCTTGCACCGCGCCAGCAGATAGCGCTCGTCATCCGCCTCCGATAGGGCAAGGTAATAAGGCGTTTGGAACCACTACAGCAGGAAGAAGCCTTCGATCGTCATGCGAGCCTCACCATACAACTCCACGCGACCGTCATCCCGTACCAGACAACGCAATGTGCCCTTGCGCGCCCCCCCTTGCTGGGCAATTAGCTCTTTCTTTCCTGTTCGTGCTGCCCAGAACGGCGCCAAGAAGGTATGCGCAGAGCCGGTCACCGGATCTTCGTTGACGCCAACCTGAGGGCCAAACCAGCGAGAGACAAAATCGAAGCGTTCATCGGCCGCCGTCACAATGACACCGCGGGTATCAAACTGCACCAGCGTATTGAAATCCGGGGCCAGTCTGTCGATGATCTGCCTGTCATCCACCAGCACGATCAGATCATCAGATTGCCATACCCCAACGATCCCTTCTTCTATACCGAGTGAAGCCAACAATCCCGATGGAGGCGTTATCTGAGTCACCGCCTTGGCAGGAAAGTCCATGCAGTATTCATGGCCTGAGCGGGTCACGGTAAGAAGTCCGCTGCGGGTGTGAAAATGAATGCGCTCACCAGCATGGTCCAGCTTGTTAAAAAGCACCCAGGCCGCGGCCAGAGTCGCATGCCCACACAAATCGACTTCGACCCCCGGTGTAAACCAGCGCAAGTGATAACCATCCTCTGCCGGGATAAAGAAAGCAGTCTCGGACAAATTGTTTTCAATGGCGATTGCCTGGAGCACTTCATCATCCAGCCACGTCTCAAGAGGACATACCCCGGCCGGATTACCGCCAAAAGGCTGAGAGGTAAACGCATCCACTTGATAGAAGGGGATCTTTATCGAGCTACTACTCTTCATCGCATTTCTCCAGGTAGTTGTAAATCGTGTATCGCGTCACCCCCAACATTCTGGCGACATGGTTGACACTACCTTTTATCTTGAAAAACCCCATGCCATGAATGTCTGATACGACGCGCCTTCTGAAGTCAATCTTGTTCTCTGAGCCTGTCTGCCGATATCTCTGCAACACATCATCCAACGTCTGGATGGATATATTGCTCGTCCTGCCACCCAGCCCTTCTTCCATGCCGGCTGGCAGGAAAAGATAATCCAGATCGCGCTTCAATTGATTGACAGTTTCCATATCGACATTGATGCAAAATGCCACCAATGGAGTGCCACCCTCGCCGTAATAGATTGTCGATGCGCTATTCAAGCGCTTCCCGGAAGCCGTCTTGGAAACATAACCGCTGAATGTGCGGTGCCTGATATCGGATGAGGCCTCGAGCAGCCCCAAAAAGCCCATGTCATCATCCGGTCCGGATAACAGCGCATCCCCTTTCTTGCGGCCACTTACATGCCCATTGACGATGGCGATGATGGACGCCTCGGGTCTGGTCAGATCATGTAATACCGCTTCGGTATTGGCGGGAATAGTGGTTCTAAGGGTGTCAAGGGATGCCGTCAAGGCAGTGATCAGACTGCCATGTTTCATGTCCATGTGAATTCTCTCTCTATGAAGCGGTCGCCTGGACTTCAACTTCCACATCCAGCCCAAATGCCAGCGCGCTGCTAGTCACCGAGCGAGCCGGGAAGCCATTTGAAAACCAAGTGCGATACTCAGCGTTGAATTCGGCAAAGTGTTTCATGTCACTCAGCCACACTTGCACCCTGACGACCTGATCTAGGCTCACGCCCGCCCGTGTCAGCGTCCCGTCTATCGACTGCATAATACGCCGGGTTTGCTCCGCAACCGAACCATACAGCGGCTCACCACTGGCAGTCATCGAAACCTGGCCAGAGAGGAAGACAAAACCGTTCGCCTTCACTGCATCGGCAAAGGGAAAAGGCTTGTCGGTGGCATATCGTTCAATGGTCATGACGCTCTCACTCCCTCATAAATGTTACTGCGCCTAAGATAGCATCAGGCCTCCCTTTTTTTAAACTTTTTTTGTAAATTCAACAAAAACAGCAAAATGCATTAAATATCAATCTTTTGAGATTGTTGTCATCGTTTGTCGGAACAATATGCGAGGCAGGGTTAGGGTGAGACAGTCTTGAGATAAGGAGAAATGAATGTAAAGGGACAGGGGATATGGCTGAAGTATTACGAGAGTGAGCTGGGCTGGCGGGCTGTAGAACCTCCCGTCACAGTGATGGGGGCAGATTAGGCCGGCCATCTGGCGGGCTTAATCAAACCCGTCCCTGATGGAGCAGTCAGTACCATATGGATTTATGGCACTCCCCTTTTCAGATCGCTGGCTAATTCACTACCTCGACCCTGACCTTGATAAGCCCGGCGCGGGGATTGCCGATGGCGCTGAAGGCCGCTTTGGAGAGATCGATGATGCGCCCGCGCGGGAAATTACCCCTGTCGTTGACCCTGACCACCACGCTCTTGCCGTTGGCGAGGTTGGTGACCCGCACCATGGCGCCGAAGGGCAACTCCATGTGGGCGGCGGTGTTGGCGTGGCGCTGATAAGGCTCGCCGCTGGCGGTGCGCTTGTTGTGGTAGCGATCGGCGTAGTAGGAGGCGAGCCCCGTCTCGCTATAACCGCGCCAGCTACCGCCGTGGCTCTCGTCATAGCGACTGCTGCAGGCGGCCAGCAGCACGGTGAGCGACAGCAGCAGCCCCTTTCGCAAAAATTGCCCCTTTTCAACCATGTGCCTTGTCCTTGCTCCCCTGCGGGGTTGTCGATGCCAATAAAACGGTAGCGGGCATGAGCGAACCGGCGTGGTGCCGGCCTGCCATGGCCGCGCCGCTACTTTGCCATAGTTTCCAAACAAAACGGGAGGCCAAGCCTCCCGTTTTCATACCTCGTCCGTCAGCCTCTGTCAGGCGATGAGCTTGTCATCGGCGAAGCCAAAGCCGCGCAGGCCCACCACATGCACGTGTTCGTGCTTGCCTTGCACCTTGCGGATGAGCTTGTAGGTGGTGCCCTTCTCGGGGCTGATGTTCTCCGGCGCCGCGATAAGCAGCTGCATATCCTGCCGCTCGCACAGCTCGAACAGGGTGGCGATGGATTTACCATCCAGACGGGCCGCTTCGTCGAGGAACAACAGGCGGCAGGGAGCGATGTCCTTGCCGCGCAGACGGCGGGACTCCTCCTCCCAGCTGATCAGCACCATCAAGAGGATGGCCTGACCGGTACCGATCGCCTCGCCGGTAGAGAGCGCGCCGCTCTCGGCCCGCAGCCAGCCATCGGCCCCGCGCTGCACCTCGATCTCCAGCTCCAGGTAGTTGCGATAGTCGAGCAGCACGTCGCCCATCACCTGATAGCTGCGATCCCCCTGCTCCACCTGCGGGTTGAGGCGCTGGAACAGCTTGGCCATCGCCTCGGAGAAGCTGAGCTCCTTGTCGGCGAACAGATCGTTGTGCATGGCGGTCTGATCGGCCAGCGCCGTCAGCAGACGGGTGTGGGCCTCGCGGATATTGACGTTGAGGCGCACCCCGCGCACCAGACCGAAGGCGATGTTCTGCAAGCCCTGGTTGAGTACCCGGATGCGGTTCTGTTCGCGGCGGATGATGTTGGTGATCTTGGCCGCCACCTCGTGAGAGGAGAGCGACAGATGGGTTTCCCGCTGCTTGAGCTCGTCGGCCAGACGGGCCAGCTCGATCTCCATCTCCTCGATGGCCTCCACCGGATCATCGGAGCGGATGATGTCGTTGCGGATGCGATCTTTCAGGTAACGGTAGACCTGCACGTAGAAGGCCACCTTCTGCTCGGTGCTGCGGTTGCCCTCCGACAGTCGCAGCGCATCGCGCAGGGCCTCGTCGTGGGCCACCGCCACCCGCAGGGCGCCGAGGGCCTTGTCCGACATGGAGCGCAGCTCGTCGCTGTCAAGGTACGCCAGCTCGCGCTTGTTGAGGCGCTTCTCGACGTCGGTCTCCCGCGCCAGCCGCACCACCCGCGACCAGCTCGCCTTGTGACCCACCAGGGATTTGCGAGCGCCGTAGTAATCCTTGCCTTCGAGCTTGAGACGACCGCCGAGGGATTCGATCTCGCGCTTGGTCACCTGCAGCTGGGCCTCGGCGCTGGTGCGACGGGAACGGGTGCGGATCAGCAGCTCTTCAATCTCTTTCTTGTGGGCGCGCGCCTTCTCTTCCATGTCGTCAGAGAGGGTCAGCCCCATGGCCGCCAGCTCCTGCTCGAACTCGGTCAGGGTCTGGCGCTTGGCCTCGACGCTGGAGTTGAGCGCGGTGCGCAGCTGCAACGCCTCGGTGTGGCGCTGGGCAATCTGCTTGTGCTGCTCACCAGCGGTGCGGGCGGCAAGCTCGGCCGCTTTCAGCTTCTCTTTGAGACGCTCGCTCATTTCGGAGGCCTTGCCCAGCAGGTCTTGCGCATCCTGATAGGCAAAGTGCGGCAGGCGGGCCACCAGCTGATCGAGGGCGTAGCAACGGCGCTTCTGCTCGGCCAGCAATTCGTTGGCTTCGTCAAACGCCGCCTGTAGGGCAGAGAGATCCTGCGGATCCTGACGCAGCACCTGCACCATGGTTTCCAGCTTCTCGAGCGCCTTGCCGTGTTTGGCGATAAAGGCTTCGGCCTGTTTCAACGCTTCCACATCGGCGTGAGCCGCCTCGAGGCGGGCAGCCAGCTCTGTCTCGGCAAACAGGTGGGCAAAGGGCAGCATGCCCTGCACCAGCTGGATATGGCGGGTCAGCTGGGCGGCGGCCGCTTTGGCCTCGGTCAGCTGCTTGTTGCACTCGGCGATGGTCTCTTGCAGCTTGCGCTGCTCGGCCTGTTTGGCCTGCACTTCCGCTTCCGGATCGGGGCGGAAGGCGATATCCAGATGCTGGCCGATAAAGTCGCGGAAGTGACCGTAGAGGCGGTGGTACTTCTGCTGCTCGAAGGCGGCCTTGGCGTAACCCTCGATCAGCTCTTCGCGCTCAAGGTCGAGCTGCTCGATCCGTTTTTCCCGGGCGGCGCGGCCAAACAGCGGCAGCTCGGGGTAGCGGGAGAAGCGCACCTGACGCTTGCTGGTGCGCACCAGCACGGCGTCCCCCAGCTCGTCCGCCTCCACCAGATCCTCGTCAAAGGAGTCGGGGTTGCCCTGGATGAGGTAGATATCCTCCGGGCAATCTTCCAGCTTTTTCAGCCGCTCGATGGCGCCTTCGAGATCGAGCACTACCAGAGCGCTGCGAGCCGGGCCGTAGAGGGCGGAGTAGTAAGGGGCATCGTCGATGGAGATGTCGTCGTAGACATCGGAGAGCAGCACGCCCCCCACCTGCTCGGCAATGCGTGCTAGGCGCGGATCTGCCTCGCCAGCCCCCAGCTGCAGGTTGCGAATTTGCAGCTCCAGCGCCTGTTTCTGCGCCGCGATGCGGTTGCTCTCCTGCTCGAACTCGCGCTCCTTGTCGAGCACGCTCTGCATGCCGGAAGAAAGTTCTTCGGCGGTGGCGAGCGGCAGCCCACTCTGCTCGCGCAGCTGCTCGAGCTTCTCGAAGGATTTCAGCCAGCGCGGGGCCAGCTTGGTGAGCTCCGCGATATCGCGGCCAAGCTGAGTGCCCTGATGCTCGAGGCTGGCACGGCGCTGGTTCACCTCCGCCTGTTGCTCGGAGAGCTCCTCCTGACGGGTACGCTGGGCCTCAAGAAACAACTCCAGCTCGTCCTGGCTGGCGATCAGCTGGCCAGAGGCCTGCTGCAGCTCGTCACGCAAGCGCAGCAGCGCCTGCTGGCTTTCGCTCTCTTTCTCGAGGCGAGCCAGCGCGGCGCGCAGCCCCTGCCCCTGGGCGATGCGGGCCTTGTCTTCGATGTGACGCTTGAGCAGTGCCTGGGCGGTAGGCCAGGCGGCCTCGCGCGCAGTCTCGGGGGCAATGTTCAAAAGCAGCGCCAGCGCCGCTTCGTGCTCGGCCACCGCCGCCTTGGCCAGCGCCAGCTGCTGCTCGGCCCCCAGCACCCGGCTGGTGAGGCTCTGCTCGGCGGCGCGGAACTGGTGCAGGGTGTCGCTCGCCTGTTCGGCGGTCAATCCCGGCAGCTCGCACTGCTCGCGGGCGTTTTCCAGGGCCTGCACCGCCTGACGGTACTGGATGGCGCGAGTCTGCTGGATATCCAGCGCCTGCTGATAGTCGGCCAGCTGGGTCTTGAGGCTGTCTACTTCTGCCTGGGCCAGCTCCTTGCGCTCTTCCACCTCCAGCAACTGGCCGTGGATCTCTTCCACCACCGCCTGTTGCTGTTCGAGTTTGTCAGAGAGATCCGCCAGATCGGCGCGGTACATCTCGATCTTCTTTTGCAGCGCCACGGCGGCCAGCACCTTGGCCAAGTGCTCGGCGGCAGACTCCAGCTCGTCGGTCAGCAGCTTCTCGCGATTGGTGAGCTGCTCCACCTCGTCGGCCAGATAGATGGCGCGCTGCTTCTCTTCGGCCAGCAGGCGGCGCTTGCCGGCCAGCTCCTGGCGGGCCTTGAGGGCCAGCTCGGAGAGGCGGTTCTTCTCGGCGGCATTGCGCACGTAATCCGCCGCCACATAGTGGGTGGTCTCGGTAATGAGGTTCTTGAACAGATCCCGCTGGCCCTGGGTCTCCTTGATCGCCTCCAGAGTGCGGCGATTCTCGTAGATGGCCGCCTCCATGTCCTGGAACGCCTTGCGCACGCCGGAGTTCTCCGGCAGCAGGTATTCGCGCAAGGAGCGGCTGATGGACGAGGAGATGCCGCCGTAGAGGGAGGCCTCGATCAGACGGTAGAACTTGCCGCGATCTTTTTGATCACGCAGCTTCTTCGGGGTGATGCCGAACTCGAACATGAAGTTGTGATAGTCGGTCACCGTATTGAACTTGGCGACCTTGATGGCGCCAAGCTCGGCCGCCGCCCCTTTCAGATCGGCGAAGGCACGTACCCGGCCCTTGCCGTCGTCGAGCTTCTCCAGCAGCAGATCGGTGGGCGCCAGATTGTCCGGCACATCCACCAGGGCGAACGGGGTGATGTTGACCTTGTTGTCACGGTTGGCCACCTGCTCCAGGTGCACGCCGACCCAGATCCGCTGCTCGCGGCTGTTCATCACTTCCAGCAGCGAATAGCAGTGGCCGCGCTGCAGCTTGCCGTAGAGCCCCTTGTCACGGGAGGCGCTGGATGAGCCCGCTTCCGTGGTGTTGCGAAAGTGAAGCAGGGACTGGTCGGGGATGAGGGCCGCGATAAAGGCCGCCATGGTGGTGGACTTGCCCGCCCCGTTGCCGCCGGAGAGGGTGGTGACCAGCTGGTCGAGATCGAAGGTACGGGCGAAGAAGCCGTTCCAGTTGACCATGGTCAGGGATTTGAACTTGCCTCGCACCTTTATACCTCCAGATCCAGTTGTTCTTCATCGAGGTCCGCCTCGATGTCATCAAACAGCGAGTCGCTGCTCGGCATTTCGTCGTCGTGGAAGATGGCCTCCCCCTCCTGGATCATCCGCAGCTGCACCGCGCGCGGATCCTCATCGGAGCGCACGTCCGCGGCGAAGCGGAACACTGACTCGTTGACCCGAAATTTGTCGCTGTTGCCAAGGGCGGTGATCATGCCAAGGCGGCGCAGGCGGCGCATGGAGGTACGGATCTTCTCCAAGAGCTTCTTCTTGTCCAGATCGGTACCGCCGGAGCGGCTGTTGACCATCCGCAGCAGCTGCTTCTCGTCAGCCAGGCTCAGCACCTCTTCTTGCAGTTCTCCCATGGCGAACACCCCTTCCGAGGCGAGCCGATCCGGGCTCAGGTAGAGGTAGCAAAGTACCTTGCCCACCAGCATGTCGAGCTCGGAGAGGACTGTGGTGCCGATGTCGGCGCTCGGGCGCGGGCGCAGATAGAAGAAGCCTTCCGGCGCCTTGATCAGTTCAACCTGATAGCGGCCGTAGAAGATCTCCAGCTCCTGGTGGTACTCCACCAGTGCCGAGTGCTGTTCAAACTCGTCGGCACTGATGTGGCGACCGGAGCGCAAGGCGGTGTCGATGCGCGGAAACAAGGGGTTGGCAATCGCCTCTGCGAGCCGCAGCGGCAAGGGAAACTCAGTATTGATCAATGACATAGGCCTGAACCTTGGATCCAGCTTGGTTAATGGGTTTCCATGCGGGCTGACGATGCAGCTGGTGCTCGCCGCTGGCATGGCCCAGGCGCACGGCCTGGTCGATCAGAAGACGCGCCACATCGAAGTGGGCATGGGCCGGGTAGTCCAGCAGGTATTCTCGCAGCACGTCGGCGAGATCCAGCTGCTGACCCTGCTCGGGGTAGCGGGCCAGGTAGCGCTCGATCCGCTCGGCCAGCTCCTGGTTGATGTCCACCATCTCCATGTACTCCATCTCGAGGGGCACCTCGCCGGTCACCTCCTCGTCGTGGATGGCGATGGTCTCGTCGCGCAGCTCCAGCAGACGAGGCTCTTCGGCCACCCGCAGCTGCCAGTTGTGCTGATCGAAGTTGCGGATGGATTCGCGCAGCCGCTGACTGAAGGCGCGGTTCTTGTCCATGTCGATGGCGTTGCGGATGAACTTGTGGACGTGCCTATCGTAGCGGGCCCACAGCTCGATGCACTGCTGGCCCCAGCTGGTGATGACGTCCAGCCGCCCTTGCAGGGCGTGGGTCAGCTCCTCGACGTGGAACAGATCCTCGCGCCCCTGGGCCGCTTCCTGAATGTTGAGCAGCCCCGCCTGCAGGCGGTGGCCGGCGGCGTCCAGGGTATCCTGCAGCTCGCGCAGGGTCTGGCCGGTCTCATGCAGCAGTTTTTCGCAGCTGTGGATGGCATCGACCCAGTTCTGGGTCAACAGAGCCGCGATCTCGTTTTTGACCTGATTCTGCTGCTCATCCATGGCGCGCTGGGTGAGATCGATGCGTCCCAGCGTCTCCTCCAGGGAGAAGGTGAGGCGCGGCAGCACCTCGGCATCCCACTGCTCGCGGGTGTTGGTCTCGAGCGCCGCCTTGCGGGCGGTGTCGAGCTCGGCCGCCAGGTGTTCGAGCAGGATGGAGAGCTTGATGGAGTCGACCTGGCGCTGATCCATAAAGAAGTCGACGATGCTCATGCCAAGACGCGACAGGCGATAGAGGCTCTCCCCCGCCACCATGTCGGTGTTGAAACGCGACAGCAGCTGCTGGCGAATGAGATCGTTGATGGCGTTGTTGGCGCGACCGGTGAGGGTCTCGTCCATCTGGCCGAAGGCGTTGCTGACGTAGCCGAAGGCATCGTGCAGGGCCGCTTCCGACAGGTCCGACTCATCTTCGGACAGGGTCTTGATTGCAATCAGAAAGGCCAGCCGGTCGGTGGGCAGGCTCAACGCCAGCCCCTCCTGCCTGACCCATCCCACCATCTCTGGCAGGGTACGGGATGTACTCATCATGACGTTGTCATCTCGTTGTTGTATTGGGCGCAAAGCCTTGCGCGCGGCTACATCCGGTAGCATCGAAAAAGGGGGCTCAGCCGGCGGGTTTCTGCGCCATCACGTGGATATAGCGCCCCAGAGAGATAAACGGCTCCTGCCGGCAATATTGCTGCTCCATGGCCAGCAGATCGTCAAACTTCTCCAGCTGATCCTGCTTGTGGCGCATGTAATCGTGGATCACCCGCACCCCGGTCTTGCCAATTATCTTGAGCCCACCCCGGCCAATCCAGTCATACACCTGCTCCGGCAGCTGGGGATTGGTGGGGGTCAGCGCCGTCTGCCGCTTCTTGCGAAGACCCAGGCGCACATAATCGAAATTGCCCACCACCAGGCTCTGGAACAGCAGGCCGTGGCGGTTGTAGAAAAGCAGCGACAGTATGCCCCCGGCATTGACGAAAGGGAACAGACCGAGCAAGGTCTGGCGCGGCTCGGCGAGCCACTCCAGCACCGCGTGACAGAGCACCAGATCGAAGGTGCCGGTCACGTGTGCTTTAAGATCCTGAATGGGACAATGGATGAGACGAATTCTGTCTTCCAGCCCCTTCTCGGCGATCTGGCTGCGGGCCAGCGCCAGCATCTCGGCGGAGAGATCGCACAGCTCCACCTGATGGCCCATGGCCGCCAGCTTCTGGGCAAAGTAGCCAAAGCCGCCGCCCGCATCCAGGATGCGCAGGGGCCGGTTGCCAAGGCGGGCCAGGCAGGCTTCGATGTCGCTCCACACCACTGTGGTGCGGATGCGCCCCTTGGTGGAGTCATAAATGTTGCGGGCGAACTTGTCGGCCCGCCCGTCGAAACTCTGATCGTGCTTCAAGGAGAAACTCAACTTTTGCGCCACAGGGTTGTGGCCATCCCAAAAAAGAGAGGTATTCTGTCACATCCCGAATTTGCTGAAAACTCAAGGAACTCTCTGCCGTGTTTGTGCTTAAAAAGTGGCTAGGTCAGCTGCTGATGCCGCTCCCCTTCTCCGTCACCCTGCTGTTGCTGGCACTGCTGCTGCTCTGGTTCACCCGTTTTCAGAAAACCG
Organism: Aeromonas sp. FDAARGOS 1403; assembly: GCF_019047325.1. NCBI lineage: Bacteria > Pseudomonadati > Pseudomonadota > Gammaproteobacteria > Aeromonadales > Aeromonadaceae > Aeromonas > Aeromonas sp. FDAARGOS 1403. The sequence goes on from NZ_CP077249.1 coordinate 3,473,433, forward strand.
GCAAGCTGCTGGCGACCCTGGCCCTGCTCATCGTCGCCCTGATGGGGATGCGGCCGGTGAGCTACCAGCTGGCCCGCCCGCTGGAGCAGACCTTCCCCCCCTTCGAGGTGAGCCAGCATCCGGACATCCAGGCCATCGTCGTGCTCGGCAACGGCCATGTGAGCGACCCGACCGTCCCTGAGCGCAGCTGGCAGAACAACATCGCCCTGGCCCGCACTCTGGAGGGGGTACGGCTGGCCCAGGCTTATCCGCAGGCGGAGCTCATCTTCTCGGGCTATGTGTCGGGGGATCCCCTCTCGAACGCCGAGGTCAACGCCCGCATGGCGGCAAGCCTCGGCATCCCCCGCTCACGGATGACGTTGTTTGAAAACAACAAAGACACCCACGATGAGGCGGTCAGCATCAGCCAGCATCTCAAGGGCAAGCGGGTGGCGCTGGTGAGCTCGGCCACCCACCTGCCGCGGGCCATGGCGCTCTATCAGGGTCAGGGACTCAATGCCGTGCCGGCTCCCACCGACTACACCGCCAAGCAGAGTCAGGTGGCCCAGCCCCTCTACAGCTACCTACCAAAAGGGCGCTATCTGATGTATTCCGAGGCTGCCATTCACGAATGGATTGGGGTATGGTGGGCCCGTCTGCGGGGTCAGGTCACCGATTGAGCGATCGAGCCTTTCATTCCTGATTTGGATCAGGAAAGCGAAAAAAAATTACGTCATTTGCCGCCGGGTCAGCTATCTTGGGCTCGGTTCAATTCATATAATGTCGCGCAATCAAATGCCTAGGAGATATAGAAGATGAGACAGCACCTGGTAATGGGTAACTGGAAACTGAACGGCACCAAGGCTTCCGTCGAAGCACTGATCAAAGGACTGACCCCGGCGGCTGCCGCTCATCCTTCTGTACAAGTCGCCGTCTGCCCGCCGGTTATCTTTTTGGATCTGGTTGAGCAGCTGACCGCCGGCAGCAAGATTGCCTACGGTGCCCAGAACGCCGACGTTCACGAGTCTGGCGCCTTCACCGGCGAGAACGCTCCGTCCATGCTCAAAGCCTTCGGTTGCACCTACTCCCTGGTCGGCCACAGCGAGCGTCGTACCCTGCACGCAGAGACCGACGAGGTGGTTGCAGCCAAGTACGAAGCCATCCAGAAAGGTGGCCTGATCCCCGTGCTGTGCATCGGTGAGACTCTGGCCCAGTTCGAAGCCGGCACCACCAACTCCGTGGTCGAAACCCAGCTCAAGGCCGTGATCGATCGTTGCGGTATCGCCTCCTTCGAGAACGCCGTCGTGGCTTACGAGCCGGTATGGGCCATCGGCACCGGCAAGACCGCTACCCCGGAAATCGCGCAGGCCGTGCACGCTCACATCCGCCAGTACCTGGCCGGGTTTGATGCCGCCGTGGCTGCCAAGGTACAGATCCTGTACGGTGGCTCCGTGACCGGTGCTACCGCTGCCGACCTGTTCGGTCAGCCGGACATCGACGGCGGCCTGGTGGGCGGTGCGTCCCTGAAAGTGGACGACTTCTCCCAGATCATCGCTGGCGCGGCCAAGTAATCGGCTGCCATGGAGGGGGCGCTTGCCCCCTCCTGCGTATCGCTTTTCCTATGGCAGCCAGCGCATCCCATATGAAAGCCGATATAGTAAAAGTGGCTTGTCTCATTTAACCCTTTCGTATTCGACAACTCAGATCCAGAGGCACTCATGACCAAACAAATCAAACGTATTGGTGTTTTGACCAGTGGTGGCGACGCACCGGGTATGAACGCAGCCATTCGCGCCGTGGTGCGCGCCGGCCTGCATCATGGCCTGGAAGTCTACGGCATCTATGATGGCTACCTCGGTCTGCACCAGGACCGTATCGTCAAGCTGGAGCGCCACAGTGTCTCCGACGTGGTCAACCGTGGCGGTACCTTCCTCGGCTCCGCCCGTTTCCCGGCCTTCAAAGATCCGAAAGTGCGCGCCGAAGCGATCGAGAACCTGAAAAAACACGGCATCGACGCCCTGGTGGTGATCGGCGGTGACGGCTCCTACATGGGTGCCAAGAAGCTGACCGAAGAGGGTTTCCCCTGCATCGGCCTGCCGGGCACCATCGACAACGACATCGCCGGTACCGACTTCACCATCGGCTTTGACACCGCCCTCAACGTGGTAGTGGATGCCATCGACCGTCTGCGCGACACCTGCAGCTCCCACCACCGCATCTCCGTGGTCGAGATCATGGGCCGCCACTGCGGCGACCTGGCCATGTCTGCCGCCGTCGCTGGCGGTGCCGAGTACGTGATCGTGCCAGAAGTGGCCTTCGACAAAGAGAAGCTGCTGCAACAGATCAAGGAAGGGGAAGCCAAAGGCAAGCGCCACGCCATCATCACCATCTGTGAGCATGTCACCGACGTGAACGCACTGGCCAAGGACATCGAGGCCATGACAGGTCGCGAAACCCGTGCCACCATCCTGGGTCACATCCAGCGCGGTGGCTCCCCGACCGCCCGCGATCGCATCATGTCCAGCCGCATGGGCGCCTTTGCCGTCGAACAGCTGCTGGCCGGTCAGGGTGGTCGCTGCGTCGGTATTCAGGGCAACGAGATGGTGCACCACGACATCATCGACTGCATCGAGAACCTGAAGCGTCCCTTCAACCAGGAGCTCTACGATCTCTCCACCACCCTGTTCTAAGCCCCGCTTGTTCAGGTTGTTGTGACAAAAAACCCTCCGCTGGAGGGTTTTTTATTGGCGCGGGCCACCTGCCGGCACGCCCGCTTCCATTCCACCCTCTGGCCATGTCTGCCGTTACCTCCACCCATGGCTCCCTGCCTTCCCCTCGCCTCTTCAGGCAGCCCGGTCAGGGCGATGCAGCCAGCAAGCCTCCCCACCTGCCAGTGGCTCGCAGCGAAACACTGCACAGGGCCATCGCGACCTGTGCAGTCAGCTCACCCTCCTTGTCATCAAGTGGTCATGTACCTGCCATCAGCAGCCGCCAACATGCCGTGAAAAGAGTCGAACAGGATCGGTTCAATGGTTGCACGACTGTCATCAATCACAGGATTTCTGCAAATTTACGAGAGTGCTGCCGCCAGAAGGTGGCGTCACTACTGGGAAAAATCCCCGGAGCACGACAAGAAATGCTGGGGGTAGAGAAAATGGGGCTGACAGCAGTTCAAACCATGCCAGACTCACCCCATCGCCAGCAAAACTGTCTGCTTTTGCCGACAAAATTTTAAAAAACCAAAAAAGCCTCATATAGGCCCCCTCGAGAAATACAACGAGAACACATTCAAAATATTGATTTTATTGAATAAAAACACCATCAAATCCTGGTGAATGCCCAACACCCATCTTGAAGCTGATAAAACAGCCTTAGATTTATAAAAATGACGCTTTCGAGCGCTACGCGACAACTACGGCCATATAAATACATTTTACTATTGTTTTACTGCGCAATTGTGGTATCTTGGTTCCATCATCAGTCAGCCAAGGGAGACAATAATATGAAAGAGTTTGTGGTTACTGCCGTTTTCACCGTGTTTTTCACTCTGGTTGCCGTCTCTCTGCCGTCGCTGTCACAGCTTTGAGCCGGTTGGTTGCCCACTTCGTGATCCGCATGGGCAACGACAGGCACCAGTGCGCTGGTTAATTCACCGCATTCAGTCATTTTTGGTCGTTTCATCGAAAATGAGTGCAGACAAGGTGGTTAGCACCAGTCGGTGTATATAAACAGAGCTGTCGTGCCACGGCAGCGTAAACAGGGGGAGCCAGTGGCTCCCCCTGTTGCATTTGTGTCTGCGGGATTTACTCTTGCCCCCCTGCCCGTCACAATATCCGCTGGATTCGCCATGCAGGAATTACCATGACACAAGATGCGCTAAGCCATTGGCGTCGTGATCTTCATCGTCTGCCCGAAGCGGCCTGGTGTGAATTTCGTACCAGCTCCCTCATCGCTCACCACCTCAATGAACTCGGTTTCTCCATCATGCTGGGCGACAAGCTGCTGGCCAGCAATCTCATCATGGGACGCAACATAGACGTGCAGGCCCAGAAGGAGCGAGCCCTGCGCCAGGGCGCCCATCCGGACTGGCTGGGCCGGATCGAAGAGATAACGGGGGTGATGGGACTGTGGGACAGCGGCCGACCGGGCCCGACCCTGGCCTTTCGCTTCGACATCGATGCGGTGGAGGTCGAGGAGAGCCAGGATGAGCTGCATCCCCCCAGCCAGGAAGGTTGGCACTCGCGCAACCCCGGCTGGATGCACGCCTGCGCCCATGATGGCCATACCGCCATCGGGCTGGTGCTGGCCGAGCGGATCGCCGCCCTCGCCGATCGGCTGAACGGCCGTATCAAGCTCTTCTTCCAGCCCGCCGAAGAGGGGTGTCGCGGCGGCAAGGCGCTGGCCGCCGGTGGCCAGCTCGACGACGTGGATGCCCTGCTGGCGCTGCACATCGGCATTCACGCCAACAGCGGCGAGCTGGTGGTCAATCCCACCGAATTTCTCTGCTCCACCAAGTTCGACGTGGAGTTCATGGGGCGCGCCGCCCATGCGGGGCTCGAGCCCAACGCCGGCAGCAATGCGCTGGCGGCGGCCTGCATGGCCACTACCGCCATGCTCGGCATCGCCCGCCACCGCGACGGCATGACCCGCATCAACGTCGGCCAGCTCCATGCGGGCAGTGGCCGCAACGTGATCCCGGGCCATGCCCTGCTGCAGGGAGAGACCCGGGGCGCCACACCGGCCCTCAACGACTATATGTTCAGCCAGGTGCAGCAGATGGTGGAAGGGGCGGCCATGATGCAGGGCGCCACCTACCTCATTCGCAAACAGGGCGAGGCCATCGGCATCGACAACAGCCCGGCCCTGCTCGAGGAGATCATCCCGCTCGCCCAGGCGCTCAAGCTGGAGACCATCCACACCCGTCGCTTCGGTGCCAGCGAGGATGCCGGCTTTCTTATCGAGCGGGTGCAACGTAACGGTGGCCAAGCGGCCTACCTGATCCTGGGGGCCAATCTGGCGGCGCCCCATCATCACCCGGAGTTCGACTTCGACGAAGCCGTGCTGGCGCCCGGCGTGGCCCTGCTGGAGTCCTGGTTGCTGGCCCGCCTCGGCCGCTAGCAAGAGCCGGAGACAAACAAGGCAGCCCGTGGGCTGCCTTGTTTTTTTTCACTTCCCCTGCGCAGCAGAAGTTCCTATTCGCCCAGCACGATGGCCGAGAGGTGGGCGAAGTGGTGGATCTCGTGGGTCGCCTCGCTCGGACCATCCTGACGGGCCGGGTTGTACCAGCAGGTCGCCAGCCCCTGGGCCGCGGCGCCGGCAATATCGGTCTTGGGGTTGTCCCCCACCATCAGCACCCGCGCCGGACTCGGCTGACCCATCAGTGCCAGCGCGTGCTGGAAGATGGCCGGCGCCGGCTTGGTCACCTGCACCTCGTCCGAAATCACCAGCGGTTCGAACCAGGCCTGCCAGCCCAGCTTGTCGAGGCGCCCGCGCTGGGGCAGGCTGAAACCGTTGGTGATGATCCCCATCTTCACCTTGCTCTTCAGCGCCTGCAGAGTCTCCTCCACCCCCTCCAGCGGCACGCTCAAGGCGATGATCTGCTGCAGGAAGGTGTCGTTCATCGCCATCGGCGCCACGTCCACCTGCTCGGCAAAGAGGGAGAAACGAGTCTGTTGCAGGTGGACGGCATCGATCTCGCCGGAGTTGTACTGCTGCCAGAGCCGGTGGTTGAGGGCGTGGTACTCAGCCATCTTGGGCGGAGTCGGCGTCACGCCGTAAATGTGCAGTGTCTGCTCCAGCGCCTGAGCGACCGGGAAATCGACCAGGGTTTCATCCAGATCGAACAACACCCAGTCATAACTTGGTTCTTTCACGGGATCCCTTACTGTTCTGGTTGATCAAGTTCATTGCGCCGCCCCAGCGGGCCGGCCAGCAGTTCCAGCGTCAATCTGACCCCGAAACCAGTCACCTCGCTGCTGACTACGCCATTGCCGCCCTTGTTGCGAAAACCACTCAAGTCGAGGTGCAGCCAGGGGGTCTGGGCAGGCACGAAACGGCTGAGGAAACGGGCCGCATCGATGTGATCCGGCGAGGCGCCGGGCGCACACTGTAACAGATCGGCCCACTCGCTATCGAGGTTGTCGTCGTAATCCTCATCCAGCGGGAAGGGCCAGACTCGCTCACCGCTGCGCTGACCCAGGCTGATCAGCTCGCTCAGCCACTGGGGCCGGTTGGTGAAGGCGCCACTGTAGCGGCTGCCGAGCGCCCGCTTGCAGGCCCCGGTCAGGGTGGCGTAGTCGATCAGCAGATCCGGGTTGTCCTGCACCGCCATGCTGAGGGTGTCGGCCAGCACCATGCGCCCCTCGGCATCGGTATCCACCACCTCGATGGTGGTGCCATTGAGGGCGGTCACCACCTCCCCCGGCCGGTAGGCGAGCGGGCCTATGTGGTTCTCGGCAATGGCGAGCCAGCAGTGCACCTCGTAGGGCAGCCTGGCTCGGCTGATGGCGTGAAGCGTGCCCAGCGCCACCGCACTGCCCCCCATGTCCAGATGCATGCCGTACATGCTGCCGGAGACCTTGAGGTTGTAGCCGCCCGAGTCGTGACAGATCCCCTTGCCCACCAGGGCCACTCGCCGCACCGCATTGGGTGGGCAGTAGCTCAGCTTGACCATGGCGGCCTGGTTGTCTTCCGAGCCGCGTGCCACCGCGATGAAGGCACCGGCCCCCTGCTCGGCCAGCTGAGCCTGATCGTACTCATGCCACTGCCACCCCTCGCTCTGGGCCAGCTGGCGTACCCATTCACGGTAGCTGCGGGCGGTCAGATCGGAAGCGGGCGACACCGCCAGATGGCGGGCGATACCGTTGCCCTCGGCCTCGGCATAGATCCGCGCCAGATCCAGCACGCAATTGGGAGAGACCGCGATCTGCTGGTAGCGCCAGGGATCTTCGCTGCGATGCTTGTGGCTTGGCAGCGGCACGTTGGCCGCCAGCAGGGTGGCCAGCGCCAGTTCGGCCAGGAGAGTGGTATCGGCCTCGTCAAACCCCTCCAGATGCAGCCCCAGTCGCTCAATCTTGAGCCCGGCCAGCGGCGCAACCCAGCTGCGCACCTGCTTGTAGAGGGCATGATCGCGCGCGGGACGGGCCGGCAGGAAGACCAGCAGTTGCAGGGTATTGTGCAGCACCAGGCTGTAGGGGGCTTTCTGCCCCAGTGCGATCTGGGCGCTGACGGCGGCAAGCTCGGGCAGGGCCAGCAGGCTCTCGCGCCGCTCTTCGGCGCAGATCAGCAGGTTGGCGGCCAGGCCATTGGTGAGGACGGCAGCAAGGCTGGCGTCGTGAATGTCGATCTGCGGCGGCAGATAGGTAAATGGTTGCATCATCGGGCAAGGCCCTCGTCCATGAAGAGATACCAGAGATGATACCCAACAAAGCGGGGTCACAGCCAGATTGCACTTGAAAATCAATATCAAGCGTGAAAAGGAGACAAAGCAGAAAGACCGCGAAGGCGGCTGGATGACAAGCTAGAGGAACAAGGTAATAAAGAAGGGAAGTTGGTTGCGGGGGCCGGATTTGAACCGACGACCTTCGGGTTATGAGCCCGACGAGCTACCGAGCTGCTCCACCCCGCGTCCGAATTGTATTGCCACCACAAGAGACAGAGCAGTTGCCCCTTGCTGTCTTCGTCTCCACCGCAGGGCATTGCCTGCCATGGACACAAATAGTTGGTTGCGGGGGCCGGATTTGAACCGACGACCTTCGGGTTATGAGCCCGACGAGCTACCGAGCTGCTCCACCCCGCGTCCGAATTGTATTGCCACCACAAGAGACAGAGCAGTTGCCCCTTGCTGTCTTCGTCTCCACCGCGCGGCATTGCCTGCCATGGACACAAATAGTTGGTTGCGGGGGCCGGATTTGAACCGACGACCTTCGGGTTATGAGCCCGACGAGCTACCGAGCTGCTCCACCCCGCGTCCGAATTGTATTGCCACCACAAGAGGCAGAGCAGTTGCCCCTTGTTGTCTTCGTCTCCACCGCGCGGCATTGCCTGCCATGGACACAAATAGTTGGTTGCGGGGGCCGGATTTGAACCGACGACCTTCGGGTTATGAGCCCGACGAGCTACCGAGCTGCTCCACCCCGCGTCCGAATTGTACTGCCACCACAAGAAGCAGAGCAGTTGCCCCTTGTTGTCTTCGTCTCCACCGCGCGGCATTGCCTGCCATGGACACAAATTAGTTGGTTGCGGGGGCCGGATTTGAACCGACGACCTTCGGGTTATGAGCCCGACGAGCTACCGAGCTGCTCCACCCCGCGTCCGAATTCTATTGCCACCACAAGAGACAGAGCAGATGCCCCTTGTTGTCTTCGTTTCCACCGCAGAGCATTGCCTGCCATGGACACAAATAGTTGGTTGCGGGGGCCGGATTTGAACCGACGACCTTCGGGTTATGAGCCCGACGAGCTACCGAGCTGCTCCACCCCGCGTCCGAATTGTACTGCCACCACAAGAGGCTGAGCAGTTGCCTCTTGCTGTCTTCGTCTCCACCGCTGCGCACTGCGCTTGCCATGGATACAAATAGTTGGTTGCGGGGGCCGGATTTGAACCGACGACCTTCGGGTTATGAGCCCGACGAGCTACCGAGCTGCTCCACCCCGCGTCCGTATTTTTTCGTTCAGGCTGAGCAGTAGCCTGTTCGAATTCTCTTGTTTATCAACACATTGTGAAACAAGGCTGATGCAAGAACTCAGATGGTTGCGGGGGCCAGATTTGAACTGACGACCTTCGGGTTATGAGCCCGACGAGCTACCGGGCTGCTCCACCCCGCGTCTGAGGTCGCCAATAATAGGCGCCGGCGCTCAGATTGCAAGTAAATATCCTAAAAAAACTTCATTCGTAGATTAAACCGGCATAAATCGCAGGAATTTGCAACAGAGCGCGGTTTTTTCAGGCAAGCAGCTTGTGGGCCAAGCTGGCGCACTACACTCAGATGGTTTGTAACTCCTCGTTTTGGGTAGGTTTATCATGCGCATCTCCGCCGGTCATTGCCGTCAATTGGGGGCCACACCCGAGCACGACGGCGTCAACTTCGCCATCTGGGCCCGTCTTGCCAGTCGAGTCGAACTGCTGCTGTTTGCCGGCGCCGACGATGCCACGCCGGAAGTGATCCCCCTCTCCCCCCGCCTCAACCGCACCGCCTACTACTGGCACATCCATATAGAGGGGATCGGGCTGGGTCAGCGCTACGCCTATCGCATCCAGGGCCCCTGGCGCCCCTACTACGGCACCCGCTTCGATGCCGACAAGGTGCTGCTGGACCCTTATGGCCGCAGCATTGAGCTGGGCGCCGACTACGATCGCTGGGCGGCGGCCCGCCCCGGCAGCAACCTGGCCTGCTGCGCCAAGAACCGGGTGGTGGATACCCGCAACTACGACTGGGAGGGGGACAAGCTGCCTGCCCACTCCCTCTCCCGCTCGGTGATCTACGAGCTGCACCTGGGGGGCTTTACCAAGTCGCCGGACTCGGGGGTCGACCCCGCCCTGCGTGGCACCTACCTCGGCCTTATCGAGAAGATCCCCTACCTGCAATCCCTCGGCGTCACCGCAGTCGAGCTGCTGCCGGTGTTCCAGTTCGATCCTCAGGATGCCCCCAGGGGGCTCTCCAACTACTGGGGCTACAGCCCCATGTCGTTTTTCGCCCCCCACGCCCAGTACGCCAGCGGCGATGATCCCCTCACCGAGTTTCGCGACATGGTCAAGGCGCTGCACCGCGCCAACATCGAGGTGATCCTGGACGTGGTCTACAACCACACCGCCGAGGGGGGCGACGATGGCCCCACCTTCTCCTTTCGCGGCATCGACAACGAGGCCTACTACATCCTCGATGCCAATCAGAAGGACACCAACTACTCGGGCTGCGGCAACACCTTCAACGGCGCCCACCCCGTGGTGCTGCGCATGATCATGGACAGCCTCCACTTCTGGCGTCAGGAGATGCACGTGGACGGCTTTCGTTTCGACCTGGCCGCCATCCTGTCGCGGGACGAATCGGGCCAGCCCCAGGCCAATGCACCGACCCTGCGCACCATCGACACCGATCCCCGCATCGCCGACATCAAGCTCATCGCCGAGGCCTGGGATGCGGGGGGCCTCTATCAGGTGGGCAGCCTGGCCGGCGCCCGCTGGCGCGAGTGGAACGGCCAGTTCAGGGACGACGTGCGCCGCTTCCTGCGCGGGGATGACAACGCGGTGATGGCGTTCGTGGAGCGGCTGTGCGGCAGCCCGGACATCTACCACTATCACCACGCCGATCCGGAGAAGAGCATCAACTTCGTCACCTGCCACGACGGCTTCACCCTGTGGGACTGGACCAGCTACAACGGCAAGCACAACGAGGCCAATGGCGAGCAGAACCGGGATGGCTGTGATCACAACTTCAGCTGGAACCACGGCCAGGAGGGGCCGAGCGAGGATCCCCAGATCAACGCCCTGCGCACTCGTCAGGCCAAGAACATGATGGTGGCCACCCTGCTCTCGGTGGGCTCCCCCATGCTGCTGATGGGGGACGAGGTGCTGCGCAGCCAGCACGGCAACAACAACGGCTACTGCCAGGACAACGACACCTGCTGGATGCACTGGCAGCCCGATGCCAGGGGGCAGGAGATGTTTCGCTTCATGAAGGAGCTGATCCAGTATCGCAAGCACCTGTTCCAGCGCCCGGAACAGGAGAGCATGCCGCTGTCGCTGACCGAGATCCTGCGCCACAGCGAGATCTGCTGGCACGGGGTCAACGCCGCCCAGCCGGACTTCGGCCCCCACTCCCACGCCATCGCCATGTCAGCCCTGTCGAGCGAAACCCGGCTGGCCCTCTACGTGCTGTTCAACGCCTACTGGGAGCCGCTCACCTTCAACCTGCCGAGTCCCCCCAAGGGGGTCGGTGGCTACTGGCGCCGGATCCTGGATACCGCCCTGCCCTCGCCCGAGGACATCAGCACCTTCGGCATGCCGCTCGAAGGGTTGACCCGGGAGTACCTGGCCCAGCCGCGCAGCAGCTGCCTCTTCATCTGCGGCGCCGACGACTTCTACTAGAGGGCCGCACACCAGGGCCGCAAACGGCCAGCAAAAAGCCCACCCCGGTTGCCCGGGGGGGGCTTTTTCATGATGCCGGTCGGTCAGGCCAGCTGGTGCAGCACGCTGGTCGCCGCGATCTGGGCGATGATGAGGCCGCACAGGGCGGTGGAGACCACCACCGGCGCCGTCTCCTGCTGGCGATAGAGCGGGCTGAACCAGAGCAGCAGGGCGGCGATCAGCAGGGCCGCCTGGGTCAGTACGCCGGGGATCAGGGCATCAAGCCCGGCGCCGTTCCCCTGCCAGCCCACCAGCACCGCCAGCCAGAGCAGGCTCAGGATGGCGGCCACCAGCCCGGCCAGCGGCAACAGGGTGTTGAACGCCTGCAGACGGTGACGGGCCCGCAGCAGCATCAGATGGGCGAAGGCCGCCCCCAGCAGCACCATCTGCAGCAGGCCGCCAAGCCAGCCCTGGATCTGCAGCAAGCCGATGCCATAGACCAGCAGCGGCACCGCCGGCAGCCAGAACAGGGTGGCCGGGATGGCGCGCTTGCCCTCCAGCCGGGATTGAGCCAGCGACAGCACCACTCCCAGGATCAGGGCGGCGCCGCCACTCCAGATCAGCCAGTCGGCCGCCTTGGCCTCCACTGCCAGCATCAGGGAGAGGCCGGTGATCACCCAGACCGAGAAGAGCTGGGTGGTGATCCGCGAGCGCTGGCCCGGGCAGAGATCACCGCGCCAGAGCACCAGGCCCAGGGCGATGAGGGCCCCCAGCGCCATCAAGCCGGTCAGGGGAAAGAGCCAAAAAGGGAGTTGGACGAACATGACGCCTCCAGCAGCAAGAATTCAGAACGCGCCGATGGCGCCGGATGAAGGGGCCGAGTATACCCAAAGCCGCCGTCATCCCCAATCCCTGCCGCGCATCAGCCTGCGACGAAGGGCTCAGCTCTGGCCGCGGGCCAGCGCCACCACCCGGGCGAACATCTGGCGCAGCACCGGCGGGATGTGCTCGCCGCCGAGCCGCTCCGCCTCCTCCACCACCGCCAGCGCCATGCCCGGCTTGCTGCGATGGTGAATCGCCTTGTTGATGATGCGCCCGGCGTTGAGGGTCGAGCGCCCCCCGACGCCAGCTTCACGCCGGAACACCGCCTCGAAGCCGTTGTGGTAGAGGTAGTGCTCTATGTCCGCCGCCGGCAACTGGGTCAACCGATCCCGCTCCCTCTCTCCCTTGAGCAGGGAGCGCGCCGAAGTCGCGTATTTGACCCCCGCCTCGTCGCCGTCGGTGAGCAGATGCCACTCGATGCCAAAGTCGCGCGCCACCTTGATAAGGGGTGACTGACCACACTGGGCGAACTCGATGATCCGCACCCCCTCCGCCCGCAGGCTGTAACCGCAGATCTGGGCGAGCTCGGAGAGCAGCCAGATCTCGGTCTCCCCCTCCACCAGCAGCCAGCAGCGGGCAAACATCGACATGGGACGGTTGATGCGCACGTGGAAGGCAATCTTGCGCAGATCGTCGCTGCTGTAGCGCTCGCCCCCCAATTGATGACAGAGGATATCCTGCTGGCGGCGCACCAGCCGGCGGACCTGGTTGAGGGGCAGCGAGGAGAGCAAGTCCCCCGAATTGGTGGTGAGCAGCTTCTGCCCAGGCAGTTGTTCCAGCAGGCCCCAGGCCAGTGCCAGCATGGTGGGGTGCAGGCGGCTCTCCGGGTCTTCCAGGATCATGATGGGGCGTGCCCCCTGCTCCAGCTCCCGGTTGCCCCGCGCCTGCAGCAGGGTGGCCGCCATGCCCGCCATCGCCAGTTGCAACGCCCGGTTGTCGGCATTGCGCAGCAGCGCCTGCAGATTGCCGGGGTTGCGCAGGGTCATGGGGCGATTGACGATCTCCCGCTGGCTGCGAGGCTTGTTCTTGATGGGGGCCAGCGCGTTGAAGTAGTGATCCATCAGCTGGCGTACCGCCTGCAGCGCCTCCTTGAGTTCGGGCTCGCCGATGCGCTGGGGCTCGTCGATCAGCTTGTCGGCCAACTCGCTCAGCCGCAGCTCGGAGAGATCCCCCCACTGCAGGGTCTCCACCCCGCTTCGGGCGGTACGGGCATCCCGCAACCGGAACACCGGGTTCATGGTGATGAGCAGGCAGACCAGCTCGTGGGCATTGTCGATGGCCAGGCTCTTGCCGATGCCATCGAGAAAATCGTGGGTGGTGGTGACGGAGCCGTCGCTCTGCAGCTCGGCGCTGGCGCGGTAGTGAATGCGGTGAAACTTGTCCTTGTGCTTGATCCAGGCGGCGCCGAGGCGGGCCAGTCGCTGGGAATGCAGGCACATCTGGGGCCTGTGCTCGCTGAAGGTGAGCACCAGTTGCAGGTGGCGGGCCGGCTCGAGCTCGGGATCTTCGGGCTGATGGAAGTCATCGCTGCTGAACTGGTAGGGCTCGGCATCCTGGCCCAGCAGACACCAGAGGGCGCGCAACAGGCTGGACTTGCCCCAGGCGTTCTCGCCGATGAGCACTGTGGTGTGGTCCAGCCCGAGCGAGAGGCGATTTATTCCGCGAAAACCTTTGACTTCAATGCGTTCCAGAAACATGCGGCCATATCCAGTCCATCCTGATGGCGCAATAGTGGCAAAGTTGTCGGGAAAATCCTATCGGGTCGTGGCGATTTTCAGCGGGAACTGTGAGGAACGAGCGGTTCGGGGACGGTGGCGCCGGCAAGTCGGCCCTGGGGGGCGTTCCAGTGGCTGAACCAGAGGTGGCGGGTGCGAGTCTGACGTTTGCGATGATTCAAGGGCATCTCCTGTGCGGGTTGAAGGAACGAGGTTCCCCCTCGTTGCCAACCAATCTGCCGCTTATCTGTGACAGGAGGATGACAGCTGGCTGCGCCACTGACCCGGGGTGAGACCAAACGCCTCGCGAAAGCGGTTGCCAAGGTGGGCCTGGGACGAGAAACCGCACTGGATGGCGATGCTGGCCAGGGAGTCGGCGCCGGCCAGCAGCTGCTTGGCCCGCTTGAGCCGCAGCCCCAGCAGGTAGCGGTGAGGCGGACAGCCCAGGCTCTGGCCGAACATGCGGGCAAAGTGGTATTCGCTCAGGCCCGCCTCCTGCGCCAACTCGGCCAGGGTGACAGACTCCGCCAGATGGGCCAGCAGGTACTCCTGCACCCGCCGGATCACCGCCGGTGCCAACCCGCCGCGCACCTCGGGCAGCGGCGGCGCCTCCCGGGTGTGGTGGCGATAGGCGTGCAGCATCAGCATCCAGGCGCCGTGAGAGAGCGCCATCCTGTCCACCTGGTGCTGCCAGTCCAGCTGCATCAGCTGACCCTGCACCAGGCTGGCGGCCAGCGGATCGTCGATGAAGGTCTTGTCCTCCAGCAGCAGGTGGCGCCCCTCCTTGTCGCACACCTCTTCGGCGATGCGAGTCAGGTGGGCCGGGGTGAAGTAGAGGTGGAAAAAGCGAAACTCCTCGCGCACCAGCCACTCGGATCTGTGGTGATCCGGCATGATGCACACCTTGCCGGTGCCGCCGTGGCCACCCGGGCCGTCCAGCCGCTCGGTCTGCTCGCCCCCCTGCAGGTAGACGCTCAGGGTATGGTGGCCCGGCTTGTGGTAGCGGGTCTGATCGTAACAGTTGCGCCAGCTGGCGACGCCAAGGCCGGGTTCCAGCCAGCAGGCGTTCTCCAGTCGCGCGCCCGTGCTGACCAGTGCATCGAATACTCCCGCCGGCTTAGTCTGCAGCACCCGCTCTGTTCCTCTTGTTGCTTGTGGCCCCTGTGCGCCATCTTAACGCGGCGCGGCGGCAAAGGCTGCGGCTGCCCGTAAAAAACCGCAAGATGGTGTAAGCCCGCCGCCACCGCCCGCTGCATGCTGATCCCATGTCGTACTCATCTCACCGGATACCCCATGAACCTGATGCTCTATCTTGCCACCGTCCTTATCTGGGGCAGCACCTGGATCGCCATCGCCTGGCAGCTCGGCCCCATTCCCATCGAGGTCTCGGTGCTCTATCGCTTTGCCCTGGCGGCGCTGGCACTGTTTGCCCTGCTCACGGTGAGCGGCAAGTTCCCGCGCCTGCCCTGGGCGGGCCAGCGTTACGCCGCCCTGCTCGGCGCCCTGCTTTTTTCCACCAACTTTCTCTGCTTCTACCACGCCACCCTCTATATCCCGAGCGGCATGTCGGCGGTGATCTTCGCCAGCGCCAGTATCTTCAACGGCCTCAACCTCTGGCTGTTCGAGGGTAAAAGACCCGGCCTGCGCTGGTTGCAAGGATCCTTGCTGGGGCTCGTCGGCACCCTGCTGCTGTTCTGGCCCGTGCTGGCGGATGCGCAACTGGGTGCAAACGGCTGGAAGGGGCTGCTGTTTGCCTGCGGTGGCACCCTCTGTTTCTCGCTCGGCAACCTGGTCTCGGCCCGCGGCCAGCGCCAGGGCTATCACGTGCTGCAGATGGTGCCCTGGGGCATGGTCTACGGCGTGGCGCTGCTGCTGGGCTGGGTCACCCTGCTCGGTCAGTCGCTGACGCTGCCCACCGATCCGCGCTACCTGGCGGCCATGGTCTATCTGGCCATCTTCGGCTCCGTCATCGCCTTCACCGCCTACCTCACCCTGGTGGGGCGCATCGGCCCCAGCAAGGCGGCCTACGCCACCGTGCTGTTTCCTCTGGTGGCGCTGACCCTGTCCACCTTCTACGAGGGGTTCGTCTGGCAGCCGGTGTCGGTGGTCGGCGTGGTGGTGAGCCTCATCGGCAACCTGGTGATCTTCGCCCCGCCCGTCAAGGCGTGGCGCTGGCCGCTGGCACGGGCTACAAACGGTACTTGCCCCTGATGCCACCAGCCCCTAAGGTAACCGCTTTCAACAGACGAGGACGGGAGAGAGCATGTTACTGGAAGGGCTGGAGACACTCTGCCTGCTGGCGAGCGAGGGCACCATGGCCAAGGTCGCAAGCCGCCTCTATATCAGCCAGTCGGCGGTCAGCAAGCGCATCGCCCAGCTGGAACAGCGCCTTGGCAAGAAGCTCATCGAGCCGGATGGACGCCACACCCGCCTCACCCCCCAGGCCAGGGAGCTGCTCACCCGGGTGGCCCCGAGCCTGGCCGAGATGAAGGGGGTGCTGACGGACAGCCAGATCCTCACCGACCAGACCCCCCTGCCCGTCGCCTGCTCGGAGACCCTGCTGGCGGGATACCTCGCCCGCTTCATGCACGACTATCTCGAGCGTGATCCCCATATCGCCCTCTCCACCCACCACACGCCGGTGATCCTGGCCCGGGTGCGCGGCGGCGATGCCCTGCTCGGCATCTGCGCCGGGCGTCTGCCCCCCGGCCACGGCCTGTGCACCGAACGGCTGCTGGAGGAGCCCTTCTATCTGGTGGGGGACGCAGCGTCCGAGCACCAAGAAGAGAGTGCCGAGCGGCTGCAACCCATCCTCACCATGGATCTGGACAACCCCTCCAACCGCTATCTGCGCGAACCGCTGGCGGCCCTTGGCCTGACCCCGGCCATGGAGCTCGACTCCTACCTGGCGCTGATCGAGCTGGCCAAGGCGGGGATTGGCCCCGTGCTGCTGCCGGCCGGCCTGCTGGCCCTGGTGGGCGAGCAAGGGGCGCAGGCCCGTCCCCTGCCGGGGCTGGGACGCCCGCTCCACCTGGTCTACCGGCCAAACAGCCTCAAGCGCGAGCGCATTGCCCGCCTGGTACAGGCCCTGCAGGCCCATTTCCGGCAGCTGACGGCTCAGGGCTGAAAAACAAGAGGGCCCGATCCAGCGGATCGGGCCCTCTCTATGATCCCTTGTGCAAGGCGTCAGCCCAGCCAGGCAAAGAGCTCGGGATACTGGCTCCACACCAGCTTGACGGACATCAAGAGGGAAACGGTCACCAGCAGCGGCTTGATGAGCTTGACCCCCTTCTTGAGCACCAGCTTGGAGCCCATGCGGGCCCCGATGAACTGCCCCAGCGCCATGCACAGGCCGACGCTCCACACCACCTTGCCCCCCAGGGTGAAGAACAGCAGGGAGGCGATGTTGGAGGTGAAGTTGAGCAGCTTGGTGTGGGCAGTGGCCCGCGCCATGCCAAAGCCCGCCAGAGCCACGAAGCCGATGGCAAAGAACGAGCCTGTGCCCGGCCCGAAGAAGCCGTCATAGAAACCCACGCCACCGCCCACCAGCAGGGCGAATGCCATGGGAGTGAGGCGGCGCTGACTCTCCGCATCGCTCACCCGGGGGGAGAAGTAGAAGTAGCAGGCAAACGCCATCAGCAGGAAGGGCAGCAACCGCTCCAGGATGGCGGCATCTATGGTCTGCACCGCCAGGGTGCCGATGGCCGCGCCGATGAAGGTGCAGATGACCGCCGGCCAGATGATGGCCCACTCCAGCAGCCCCTTGCGGGCATAGAACCAGGTGGCGGAGAAGGAGCCGAAACTGCTCTGCAGCTTGTTGGTGCCGAGCACCAGGGCTGGCGGCATGCCGGTGGCGAGCAGGGCGGGCACCGTCAGCAGGCCCCCGCCGCCGGCAATGGCATCGATGAAGCCGGCCACCAGGGCCACGCCAAACAGGGCAAGCAGGGTAAAGAGTTCCAGTTCCATCCATCGCCTCGCGAAATTGACCGGGGCCCGCAAAGGCCCGCACAGCGCAGGCTCGCCATGAGCCTGATAAACACCGCAGGTCGCTATCCTAATGGGGCTTGGCTCATGACGCCAACGAAACGGTGGCAGGCAATTGATTCCTGATTTTCATCAGTCAACCGCCCCATGGCGTGGCTGGCACGCGTGCGATCCCCTCGCCCGTCTTGATCAGGCCGCGTCGGGCGCGCAGCAGGTCACTCCATCGGCCTTGATGTCGGCCAGCGCCTGCTGCAGATGGGCCTCATCCTCGCCGGGAGCCCGGCTGACCCGGCCCGCCATGTAGCGGCTGCTGAAGCGGATTAATCCAGAATGGCAGCCTGCCCCTTGATGGCTTCCAATCCGCCCAGAAGCGGCATCTCGCCCTCATCAGGAGCCCGGCTGATCCGGCCCGCCATGTAGCGGCTGCTGAAGAGATTGAACCACAGCTGCAGCGCCTGTCCCGCCGCCAGCTCGCCGGCCACCTCCAGCACGCAGGCCGCCACCTCGGCGGTGCACAGGTGCTCGTCGCAGTGGGCCACCCGCATGCCATAGGTGGAGAGCGCATCCGGCTTGATGGAGAGCACCGGAAAACCGTCCAGATAGGGGCTCTTGTTGAACATCTTGCGCGCCTCGGGCCAGGTGCCGTCCAGCAGGATGAAGAGCGGCTTCTTGCCGGGAACCGGGGTCACCACCGAGGTGAGCCGGGCCGGCTCCTTCTCGCAGGCGGGAAACACCACATAGGGTTGCCAGGCGGGATCCGCCAGCAGGGCCAGCAGCTCGGGATGGGGCTGGGTGCGCGACCAGAGAAACGCCCAGGTGGTCTGCGGCAGCACATCGGCGATGAGGCGCCCGGTATTGGAGGGCTTCATCGGTTCGCTGTCGTACATCAGCAGGCAGAAGCCAGCCTCGGCCTTGAGCTCGGGGCGCCACTCGCAGGCACACCAGTCGTGGCGCAGCTGGCAGGCTTCGCAGCGCGGCACGCTGCCGCCACGGGCGAGAAAGGGTCGGGTCGAGACGCTCTTGCGCCAGATGCGCAGGCGATTGACGGCGTGATCGGGGATTGGCTTCATGGAACGCGGCTCTGACGGTGCCTGTGGCAGGACAAAAAGGGGGCAGATTGTAACGGTGCGCCCTCTGCGCAGCAAGGCCCCCCATCTGGGGCAAGCCGGGATGCCGCGCCTCTTTAATACTTGGTCGTCAATCCATGCACCCACGCATGGGACACAGGAGGACGACGATGGCAGAACAAGACATTGCCCGCGAGCACGCCCTGGCCGAAGGCACTACCTTCACCTGGCACGAGCTCTATCTCCCCGATGCCGAGGCCGGGATCCGTTTCTACACCGAGGTGCTCGGCTGGGAGAGCCAGACCATGGCGATGGAAGGCGGCGACTACCCCATGCTGGTTGCCAATGGCAGGCCGATCGCCGGCGTGCAATCTACCCGGGGCAATCCCGAGATGGCCGGCGTACCACCCCACTGGGCAACCTATATCGCGGTGGATGACGTAGATGCCAGGGTGCTCAGGGTCAACCAGCACGGCGGCACCGTGGTGGTGCCCGCCATGAACATCCCGGGGGTCGGGCGCATGGCCCTGATTGCGGATCCGCAAGGGGCGCACATCTGGCTGTTCACCCCTGACCCCATGTGACATCGCCAACCGCAACAACGACAGAGGGGCCCGCGGGCCCCTCTGTCACGTTCGGCAAGCCGTCAGACCGCCTTGCGCAGGATCTGCTCCAGATAGTGCGCGAAGCTGTGGCCGTGATGCTCCAGCAGTTTCGGGAACATGGAGATGGAGGTCATGCCCGGGAAGGTGTTGATTTCGTTCAGCAGGATCTCCCCCTCTTCGGTCAGGAAGAAGTCGATGCGCGACAGGTGAGTCAGTTTGAGCTGACGGAACGCCTTGAGAGCATACTCGTGGATGGCATCGGCCTGGGCCTGGCTCAGCCCCTCGGCACGCAGCGCGGTCTCGGTGTGGCTGGCGCTGCTGTACTTCTCTTCATAGGTGTAGAACTTGTCCTGCGGCACGCAGATCTCGCCCGGGTAGGTAGCCACCAGCTCGTCGCCGTACTGGTAGACCGCCACTTCCAGCTCGCGCGGCTTGACCGCTTTTTCGATCAATACCTGCTCGGAGTAACCGAAGGCATCGGCAATGCCCTTCACCAGATCCGCTTCGTTGCTGGCGGAGTAGCAGCCGACGGAAGAACCCTGGGATGCCGCCTTGATGAAGACCTTGCCCCACTTGGCCAGCGCCGCTTTCGCCTCGCTCAGCGCCGCGTCGTTCTGCTCGGTCAGGAACAGATAAGGGGTGTTGGGGATGCCGAGGGCGGTGAGCCACAGCTTGGTGGTGATCTTGTTGAAGCACACCTTGCTCGCCTCGGCGTCGCAGCCCAGGTAAGGCAGGCCGGCCAGCTCGAGGAAGGATTGCAGATCGCCGGTCTCACCCGGGTAGCCGTGGATGCAGGGCACCACGTAATCCACCGGACGGGCCACGCTGTCGAAAGAGAGCAGCTTGTCCAGCCCCAGCTTGCACTCGCGGCCGTCGGCGCTGAGCCAGCGGTCGGCAAACATCTCGACCCGGGTCACTTCCACGCCGGGCAGGAGAGAGAGCTGTTTTTCGAGGAAATTGGCACTGCGCAGCGAGACTTCGTGTTCGGAGCCACCGCCGCCACACAGCAGCAAGACATGGATGTTCTTCATTAGATGTGATCCCTTGGGAAAAGCGGCTTCGCCATCACCATTTAAAACCCAACCGCATTAAAACCGGACGAAGCCAGATACGAAGATAAGTGCGGGCCAGTGTAGCAAGGGAGATCGAGCCTTGTCAGCCGATGGGCGCCCCATCCGCCGACAAGAGCCATAAAAATTCCCGCCTGTGTCAGAAATTGGATGAAAAGAGCTCAGCGCGGCGGATCGAGCCGGCCATTGCCGCTGCCGTTGACCCGAAACCAGCCGGCGATGCTGTAGCGCTCCTGGTTGGCGGGCAGCACCTCGTGGGGGAACTCTTCGGATAAAAACAGCACCAGTCGCCCGCCCCGTGGGGAGACGTCCATCAGAAACTGCTCGTCGTCACCGTACATGCGCAGCACCCCGCCCGCCTCTGGCTGCCAGTCGTTGTTCAAGTAAAACACCGAGGTGAGGCGGCGGTTGGAGCGCCCGGCGAAAGCGTCGCGATGGGTGGCATAGAAGTCACCGCTGCGGTAGCGGGCAAAGTGGGCCTCGTAGTCGAACAACCCGAGCATCAGCATCCGGTTGGCGGCCAGCCGCAGCGCCTCCATCCGGGCCATGTAGTCGGCCACCGGCGCGCCGAGGGAAGCGTCGAGCCAGTGGATCTGATCCCGGCGAATGTCGCGGTTGTCCTGATGCAGGGTATCGCGGCCGATCCCCGCCGGTCGCCACTCGTCCGGCAGACAGGCCCTGAGGGCATCCACCTCGGCGGCGGTTAAAAAATCATCCACTATCACCCATCCCCGGGTGTATATGGCGTCCATGACGGCTTGATAGTCCAAGATTGACTCGCAACAAGTGGAAAGAGGGCGCTTTTTAGCGACTTCCCGGCCAAGACACAAACCGGTTTGCTTCTCTTGAGAAGTCCCACCATCAATACGCCATCCGGGCCGCCAAGACCCCCATTATCTCGACCCGATCGCCACTCTGTGATCCGGCGCACTCAATCTGCTCCCAGCAAGGGAACACTCCGGCTTGCTCCCCGCCGTCGCCCCCGTTAACGTGGTGCAATGTGCCCTGAATGGGCCCCACTCAAAGGAGTCTTTCATGTCTTTGCCCGAACTCACCCTGCAACGCCTCGACGGCAGTGAACTGCCGCTCGCCTCCCTCGCGGGCCAGGTCATTCTGGTGGTCAACGTGGCCAGCCGCTGCGGCTTTACCCCTCAATACACGGGACTGGAGGCACTCTATCGGGAGCTGGGACCCGAGGGACTGGTCATCCTGGGCTTCCCCTGCGATCAGTTCGGCCACCAGGAGCCGGGCGATGCCGAGGAGATCGCCCGTTTCTGCTCCCTCGACTATCCGGTCAGCTTCCCCATCATGGCCAAGTGCGAAGTCAACGGCGAACAGGCCCACCCCTTCTATCAGTGGCTCAAGAAGGAGAAGCCGGGTCTGCTGGGGCTGGAGAACGTCAAGTGGAACTTCACCAAGTTCCTGATCGACCGGGATGGCCAGGTGGTGGACCGCTTTGCCCCCACCACCAAACCGGAAAACCTGGTCGCCCCCATCCGCGATCTGCTCTGATTGCCTGAACCTGCCTAATTGAGCGGCCGGTGCGACAGCTACTGCGCAGCGGCCGCGCTTTTGCTATATTACGCCCCCGTTATCACTTTCATCCCGTGGCCGGCCCCGTGCGCCGGTCACCCGCTGAGCCCAAGGCTCACCAGAGGAGTCTCTCTCGAACATGTCATTCAACGAACTGGGTCTGTCCCCGCACATCCTGCGGGCCGTCAAGGAGCTGGGTTACGAACAGCCAACCCCCATCCAGCAGCAAGCCATCCCCGCCATTCTGGCCGGGCAGGACGTGCTCGGCGGCGCCCAGACAGGCACAGGCAAGACGGCCGGCTTCACCCTGCCCATGCTGCAGCGGCTGCTGGCCAACCATGGCCGCGGCCGTCGTCAGGTGCGCGCCCTGGTGCTCACCCCGACCCGCGAGCTGGCCGCCCAGGTGGGCGAGAGCATCATCAAATATGCCCACCACCTGCCGTTTCGCACCCTGATCGCCTACGGCGGTGTCAGCATCAAACCCAATCTGGACGCCATCAAGCTCGGCATCGACATCCTGGTGGCCACCCCGGGCCGCTTGCTGGATCTGCTGACCCAGGGGGCGCTGACCCTGTCCGAGCTGGAAGTGCTGGTGCTGGATGAGGCGGATCGCATGCTCGACATGGGCTTCATCCACGACATCCGCCGCATCATGAAAGCCCTGCCCGCCGAGCGGCAGACCCTGCTCTTCTCCGCCACCTTCTCGGACGACATCAAGGCGCTGGCGGACGATCTGCTGAACGACCCGACCCTGATCGAGGTCGACCCCAGCAACACCGCCGCCGAACAGGTGACCCAGCGCATCATCCAGGTCGACCGGGAACGGCGCCGCGAGCTGCTCTCCCACATGATTGGCCGCGGCAACTGGCAGCGGGTACTGGTGTTCGTACGCACCAAGCAGATTGCCGACAGGCTCGCCCAGCAGATGCAAA
The DNA here is from genome assembly GCF_019047325.1 of Aeromonas sp. FDAARGOS 1403. Classification (NCBI taxonomy): domain Bacteria; kingdom Pseudomonadati; phylum Pseudomonadota; class Gammaproteobacteria; order Aeromonadales; family Aeromonadaceae; genus Aeromonas; species Aeromonas sp. FDAARGOS 1403. Next base: position 3,496,264 of record NZ_CP077249.1, read on the forward strand.
AGGATGGCCTGGATACCGTCGCCATTCACGGCGACAAGAGCCAGGGTGCCCGCAACCGTGCGCTGGCGGATTTTCGCGAGGGTAAGGTACGGGTGCTGGTGGCGACCGACATCGCCGCCCGGGGTCTGGACATCGATCAGTTGCCCCACGTGATCAACTTCGAGCTGCCCCAGATGGCGGAGGATTACATCCACCGCATCGGCCGCACCGGCCGCGCCGGTCGTGGCGGCGAGGCCATCTCGCTGGTGAGCCAGGACGAGCTGGGTCAGCTCAAGGCCATCGAGGCGCTGATCGGCCAATCCCTCTCCGTCGAGATCCTGGACGGCTATGAGCCCAGCGGCAAACCGAGCCGGCAGACCCTGCCCGGCAGCAAACCGGTACAAAATCCGCCGCGCGCCCGTGGTGCCGCCAATGCCAAGGGCGGCAACGGCAAATCCGCTGCAGGCAAGAGCAAGGCAAAGAGCGATGGCGGCAAGAAGCCCGCCCCGGCGCGCAAGCGGGAAGTGGTGGGCGAGGATATCGGCTTTGCCCCCATGCGCCGCCTGCCGAAGGCCCAGCGCGACGACTATCAGGACAACTCCAACGAGGAGTAACAGGCCGTCCTGAACCCGTCATAACAAAAAACCGCCCGAGGGCGGTTTTTTTCATGATGGCGTCACTGGCCTGTCAGTACCGGCTGTCGCAATGGACATGTGCAGCAACGGATATGGCCTGCCCTGCCCGTCCAGCGCCGAGCGGCCCACCACCTCGAAGCCCAGATGGCGATAGAAGCCGAGCGCCGGTTCATTTTGCTCATTGACGTCCACCCGGGTCGCCCCCAGCCGGGCGATGGCATCGGCCACCAGCAGGCGACCCACCCCGCCCCCGCGCAGGGCGGGGTCGATGAATAGCATCTCGATATTGCCCTCCTGTACCCCACAAAAGCCGGCGATCCCCTGCTCGCTGCGGGCGCAGGTGAGGGCCACTGCGTCAAAGTAGTGTGCCAGGATGAGCTCGCGCAGAGGGGCTATCTCCTCCTCCGGCAAAAAGTGGTGAGTGGCGCGCACCGACGCCTCCCACAGCGCGATCAGGGCCTGATAATCCCCACGCGATGCCTGCTCCAGTCTCATATCGTGCTCACTCAATCGCTTGATTGTTCGGGGCCTGTCCGGTCGTTGCCATGGCGTCGATCTGCTTGAGGACAAACCCCTTCTCGATGCCGGCCTTGAAGCCCAGCTTTTCATAGAGACGGTGGGCTTCATCGCGCCCCTCCCTCGACAGCAGCATCACCTTGTAGCAATCCTGCTGCCAGGCCAGTTCAAGCGCATGGGTCAGCAACTGCCGGCTGATGCCCCGGCGCCGAAACGCAGAGGCCGTCACCACGTGCTCTATGATGCCAAACGGCCGGCCACCGTTGGTCAGGGTCGCGACCACGCCAAGCTGGCAGGTGGCCGCCAGCTGGCCATCCACCTCCGCCACCAGCAGGTGAAGGTGCGGCTGAATCAGCAGGGCCGTCAGTGCCGTGCGGGCAGCATCCGGTGCAAGCGCGGGGTCATGGGGGCGCAACTCCCGATAGAGTGCCAGCAGGCCGGCCATATCCTGCAGGGTACAGCGCCTTATGAGCGTCATCCTTCCTTCTCCTTGAACCATGGCGACACGTCGTCACCCTGGACGAGGGTCGCAAACCTCGGGGGCACCATCCCTGCAAATCGGCAAACGCGCCTCAGCGGGTCTTGACCGCCTGCAGCAGCACCGACATGTCAGGCTCGAAGCGGCGAGCCCTGATGGCCTCTCGGATCGCCGCCTCGTCGTAGCGGCTGGCCGGATAGAGCAGCACGCAGGCGGTGTCGCCGGGCTTGAGGAAGTGGGTCTCGCCAAACGGGGTATAGCGGGTGGCCCCGATGCTGATGAGGGCATGGGCCGGGCGCCCGGCCTGGGCCAGCAGCCCCTGGATGTGCTCGGCCGGCCCCTCGTCCTGCTGATGGTTGAACTTGTCGATGGCCCACGTCAGCAGCTGGCCGTGGAAGTAGCTGTAGTCCACCGCTGCGCTGTCGACCCCGTAGGTGTGCAGCTCGCCGTCCCGCTCCAGATAGCAGGCGATGCGGTAGTCATCGAGCTCGCAGCCGGCGGCGAAATGGGACAGGGGCAGCAACGCGGGGGCCAGCCCCTTGCTCTCTTCACCCCAGTTCTTCTTCTCGCTGATTTTTTTGGCGTTGGGACGGCGGATGGAGCAGTCGTTGTAGGCACCAAAGGCGCGCGGATGGATGGCCACCACCTGCTCCCCCGCGTACTCCAGCTCGCACCAGAGCGCCACTTCCGGCTCTATCTGCACTTTCTCATCGCCGCTCACCGCCGCTTCCGGCAAGAAGATGGCATCGCCGCTCAAGGGGAAGACGCCGAGCTGGCCGGGGTGGCCCGGCACGTAGAAGGGGAACAGCGCCTTGGGGGCGCTGGTGTCACGCACCACCACCGCCACGAAATCCGAGGCCTCGCCGGCCTGCTCCAGATGACCGGCGAAATTGCCCGCCACCCCGAGTCCGATAAACTTGCTCTCTGCTGTCACTTGCATCTTCTCACCTGCATCTTGCCAAAGCGAAGGCAGCGGCCCGGCACGGGGCGGCTGCCGCAAACGTGGCGAGGATTAAAACACAAGGGTCTGCCCTCGCCCAGCCTGCACGCCCCATCCTGTGCGCCAGCGCGAACTTTTGCCGGCCGCTCGGCGAGCTTGTGAACAACCGACATGACCGAACTCACTCGACCATGTGCGGCGCATGCCCTTGATCACGGCAACATGCGGCGCATTGATCAACCCTGCGCCCCGGAAACAGATCGTTTCCACATCCTGCTGCCTTGCCCCTTGGGGCGGCCCGCCAACTTTGTTAGGCTGCCCGCCATGCCAATCCGCACATTCAAGGATGCCTGTCGATGTCAGCACAGCACTTTCAGGGCCGCTTCGAGGTCGAGTTCAAATACAGGCTCGGCGATGTCGAGGCCTTCACCACGGCCCTCGCCGCACTCAATCCCGAGGTGATGCTGGAGCGCAACCAGAAGCAGGACACCTACTTCGACACGCCGGACCGCAGCCTGAACGCGGCGGGCAAGAGCCTGCTGATCCGCGCCATGCAGCCCTCCGGCATCCAGCTCTGGATCGTGAAGGGGCCCGAACCCGATCGCTGCGAGGCGGTCAACATCACCGACGCCGACAAGGCCATCAGCATGCTGCACACCCTGGGTTACCAGCCGATACTGACCCTTCGCAAAGTGCGCAGCATCTATTTCGTCGGCCCCTTTCACGTCACCCTGGATCACCTGGCGGGGCTCGGCGATTTTGCCGAGCTGGCCATCATGACCGATGACGAGGAGCGACTGGTGGAATATAGGCATGCCTTGGAAGCGTTGGCGTCAACACTGGGTTTGAAACTGCGTGAGCACCGCTCGTACAAAGAGTTATGTGAGCTTAATCAATCAGTCTGTTGATTAGATTTGATATAAAAATCATGCCATTACTCAAATCATCAAACTTATTCAATTAAACAAGGGAATGTATTTTGAAAAACTATGTTACTGCCCTCTTATCATTACTTGCTGTTGGCTGCAGCTCTACATATCAGCAATCAAATGTGCAAACAATGACCAGCAAGCTCGATCCCAGCCAGGGGGTACTTATTTCGCAGCCCCAAGATGGCTCATACGAAACGACGCAATATCAAAATTCGGGGCAAATGACTGCTCAGGCAATCTATGCGGCATTTTCCAAGAAAGCTCACAGAGTTGAAATTACCACCCGTTGCCACGGCGAACCTTGCCTGAACGATATTCAACCAACCCAATTCAGATATTACGTAAAACCCGTCATTTTACATTGGGAAGAGCGGGCAACCGAATGGTCAGGTAAGCCAGATGTAATTGAAATTCAATTAGTTATATACGACACCCTGAGCAAAAAGAGTATCGCCAACTCGTCGTTTAAAGGAAAAAGCAAATGGGCCACGTTTGGTGGTGATCACCCACAGGATCTGTTGCCTGAACCGACCGAGAAATACGTGAACAGTCTCTACTGATTGACTACTGGAATAGAACCATGATCGACAAACTCGCCTGGCTGACCTTCAAGGATCAGCAACTGCTCTGTGCCCGCTCCCACGGCAAACACATCTACTACATTCCCGGCGGCAAGCGCGAAGCGGGAGAGAGCGACGAGGCGGCGCTGATGCGCGAAATCGAGGAGGAGCTGGCCGTGGCCCTCAAGCCCGACACCCTGGCGTTTGCCTGTGAGTTCAGCGCCCAGGCCGACGGCAAGCCAGAGGGGGTCAACGTCAGGCTGCGCTCCTACACCGGCGAGGCTGACGGCACGCCCGTCGCCTCGGCGGAGATCGCCGAGCTGCGCTGGCTCGACAGCCGCCATCTGGCCGAGATCTCCCCGGTTTCCCGGCTGCTGTTTGCCTGGCTAGTCGAACAGAAGCTTATGCGCTAGGGGAAACTGCCCGGGTGGCGTGATCGGGCGCACCCGACGAATGGCAACGACTTGAAATTGGCGGCGGAAACGGCGAGTCTAGCCAGTCATCCTGCCGCCGGTTCTGTTGGTGGCAGGCGCCGCGGCAGACCGGGCCAGCGGCGTGAACTTCGTTGACAAGGACTCCTGATGGACATAGTTGAGGTTGATACCACCCAGGGCATCAAGCCTGCCCTCATCACTTTGCTGCAAGATAGCGTGGCCAGTGGCGCCTCGGTGGGCTTCCTGCCGCCGCTGACCGAAGAGCAGGGGCTCGTCTATTGGCAGGGCAGAGAGACGGAGCTGGCCGCGGGCAGCCGCCGGCTCTGGGTCGCTTTTGAGCAACACCAGCTGGTCGGTGCCCTCCAGCTTTCGCTGTGCACCAAGGCCAATGGCCGTCACCGCGCCGAGGTGGAAAAACTGATGGTGCACAGTCTCCACCGTGGCAAGGGGGTCGGCCGTGCCCTGATGGCCAGCATGGAGCAAGGGGCCAGAGAGGCCGGCCGTAGCCTGCTGGTGCTCGACACCCGGGTGGGCGATGCCGCCTCCCGCCTCTATCGCCAGCTGGGCTACCAGGAGGCGGGCCAGATCCCCGCCTTTGCCCGCAGTGCCGATGGCACCCTGGCGGCCACCCTCTTCTTCTACAAGCAGCTCTGAGGCTCGCACCACACCTCCACTGAACTGCCGCGCCCTCCCTATGGAGGGCGTGCAGTTTTTCCCTGCATTTTGCCCTTCAAAAACAATCAAATCGGTCAGATGGATTAATTCTGATCCGACTACAGCCCCATTTGAGCGCCATTTTTCCTTCACCTCACGCCAGGCGAGGCGTATGGTGTGGCAGAAAGACCCGTTTGCATACCAATCGGGTACCGCTCACTGCCTTGAGGAATACTGCATGTCTATCCTGCCTCGTACCGTCACCTCCCCCAAAAAGTTCATCATCGGCCACGATCTACTGCCCCAACTCCATGATCACGTAAAAGATTTCGGCGACAACGCCCTGCTTGTCAGCGACGAATTCATTCTGGAGCGAGTGCGGGAAGAGGCGCTGGCCGGCCTGCTGCAGGCAGGTCTGAAGGGAGCGGTCGAGAAGTTCAACTACGAATGTACCGACATCGAGATCCGCCGCCTGTGCGATCTTGCCGAACAGCAGGGGGCCAACATCATCGTCGGCATCGGTGGCGGCAAGACCCTGGACGTCGCCAAGGCGGTGGCCTTCTATCTACGCCGCCCGGTGGTGCTGTTTCCCACCATCGCCTCCACCGATGCCCCCTGCACCGCCCTCGCGGTGATCTACAACCCGGCCGGCGAGTTCGAACGCTATCTGTTCCTGCCCCAGAACCCGGACGTGGTGATCGCCGATACCGCCATCATAGCGGCCGCCCCCGCCCGCTTCTTCGCCGCCGGCGTGGGCGATGCGCTGGCCACCTATTTCGAGGCCCGCGCCTGTTACCGGGCCGACGGCATCAATCTGGTGGGCAAGCGCCCCTCCCGCACCGGCCTCGGGCTGGCCCGGCTCTGCTATGAACTGCTGGGGGAGAACATCGAGCTGGCGATGGACGCGGTGCGCCATCACGTCACCACCCCGGCGCTGGAGCAGACCATCGAGGCCACCATCTATCTGAGTGGCGTAGGTGCCGAGGCGGGCGGCCTGGCGGCGGCCCATGCGGTCAACAACGGCATGTCGGTGGTGCCAGATCTGCACCGAGCCCAGCATGGTGAGAAAGTGGTGTTCGGCCTGCTCACCCAGCTGGTGCTCGAGCGCGCCCCCCAGGCCGAGCTCGACGAGGTGATGCGCATCATCCAGCTGGCCGGCCTGCCCATGACCCTGCAGGAGATGGGACTGAGCCAGTTCGTGGAGAGCGAGTGGCGCCAGGTGGCCAAGCTTGCCTGCGATCCTCTCGACACCATGGGCAACATGCCGATGAGCGTCAGCGAGCAGGATGTCTACCACGCCATGATCGCGGCCAATGCCATGGCCGAGCGCTACCGGGCCCGTCACCCACGCACCTGATCTGCACACAAGCAAAGCCGTGATCAAACCGACAAGACCGGCCCTGTGGCCGGTCTTGTCATTCCCCGTCCGACCTGCTGCAATGGCCCTTTCCCCTTGGGACAAGGAGTCACCATGATATTGGAAGTCGCCCATCTGCAGGTCATCCCCGGTCAGGCTGCCGCCTTCGAGCTGGCATTTTCCCAGGCCCAACGGATCATCAGCACCATGCCGGGCTATGGCGGACACCAGCTCCAGCGCTCGCTGACCGATCCCCACCGCTATCTGCTGCTGGTCAACTGGCAGCGCCTCGAAGATCACACCCAGGGTTTTCGCGGCTCACCCCAGTACCAGCAGTGGAAGGCCCTGCTCCATCACTTCTACGATCCCTTCCCCACGGTCGAGCACTACCGGCAAGTCACGCTGGATAATGAAGCGCTGCGGGAACAGGATAACGGCCTGACCTGAACCGGATGCCCAGTGTCAGGACCAAGAGGATGGCTGAGGCGGCATTGCCTCGTTCGGTGTGCAACCAGATAAGCGGCGCAGGGGTGTACTGTTAACTAAGAAATGAGAAAAGATGATCAGGGGGCCAAGCAGAACGTGGATCATCCGCGCCCAGACTTGGCCCCTGATGGGAAGATCAGGCCAGCCGCTCGGCCCGCGCCTTGATCTCGGGGGTGGCAAAGGCCTCCTGAGCCGCGATCAATTGCAGCTCATAGGCGTCGACCTGCCAGGTGTGCAGCAGTACCGTATCCACCGCCGCATTGGTGCGCTCGAACGCGCTGACGGCATCGTAACCCGCCTGCAGATTGGCCAGCATCAGCGCGCTGATAAGATCCCCCACGCCCACCGGCTGGCGAGCAAACTCGTAGAGCGGACGAGCAATCAGATAATCCCCCTCGGGGGTAGCCAGCAGCATCTCGAAGCGGCCCGGCTCGCGGGCGGCGCGTCCAAGATGCTTGACCAGCACCATCTTCACCCCGCGTGCCAGCAGACGATGGGCGGCGGCTCGGGTCTGCGCCAGATCCGTCAGATGGACGTCGCACAGGGTCTCCAGCTCCAGCAGATTGGGGGCCATGACATCGGCCACCGGCAGCGCCTTCTCGGTCAAAAAGCGGGTCACCCCAGGCGCGACGATGCACCCTTTCTCCGGGTGGCCCATCACGGGATCGCAAAAATAGATGGCGGCAGGGTTGGCGGCCTTGACCGCGGCCACCACCGTCAGGATCTCGTCCCCCTGCTCCGCCGAGCCGAGATAACCGCTCAGCACCGCATCGCAGTGTCCCAGCACCCCGATGTCCGAGAGCCCCATGCACAGGGCGCTGATATGCCCTGCAGGCATGGCCATCCCCTGCCAACCGGCCGCATATTGGGTATGGTTGGAGAACTGCACCGTGTTGATGGGCCATACCTCCATGCCGAGACGGCGCATGGGGAATACGGCAGCGCTGTTGCCGGCACAGCCGAACACTACGTGGGACTGGATAGAGAGAATGCGTTTCATCGACATCACCGCAGAGAAGAGTCAGGGGAAAGGCGCAATATATCGGATGAAGATATTGAACTTCCACCCTTGATCAGCACCAACTCTTATTTGGTCTACTAAAGCCTCGAGAAGACACTCGTTGTCACCCACATCCCTCCCCCTCTTTACTGCCATGCTAAAGCCCGAGACAGCGGATGCTACCGGTGTGGTTTGAAATGGTGATGAAATACTCTTGTTTGATGGCATATGAGCTTAATAAATCCGCTCTTTTTGTTGATCCGTGCGATGGCATGCGAACGGACAGATGGCCGGGTGCAGCCCTGGCCTCAACAAGGCAGCAAGGCTGCAAGGCTGCAAGGCAGCAAGGCAGCAAGGCAGCAAGGCAGCAAGGCAGCAAGGCAGCAAGGCAGCAAGGCAGCAAGGCAGCAAGGCAGCAAGGCAGCAAGGCAGCAAGGCAGCAAGGCAGCAAGGCAGCAAGGCAGCAAGGCAGCAAGGCAGCAAGGCAGCAAGGCAGCAAGGCAGCAAGGCAGCGTAGTGAAAGGAAGAAACTACGTCAGCGCAAGTGAGGAGTTCACGGCCGACCAAAGGCAGGACCGGGCTGGTCGGCCCGATCCGGTTCATCAGGGGCGAGCGAAGTGGTAGACCCAGCCCTCGTCCAAAGCCATCTCGGCGGGCGGCGCCACCAGTGCCGGCAACAGGGAGACACTCCCCTTGGCGGAGTATTGCAGCGCCATCAGGGCGCAGATGGCAGCATCGTAGCGATCGGTTCCCGCCGTTACATCGGCAGGCAGATGCTGCAGCAACTCGGCACGCACCGTCGATGCCTTGCCCCCCGTCTTGGCGAGGGCGGGATAGACCTCCAGCACGGCGCGATCGGCCTCAGCCTGCTGCTTGGGCACCAGTCGCAAGTCGGCCAACCTCGGCAGCATGGCCAGCGCCAGGGTTGCATTGTTGCCGAGCCTGTCGAAGGTGGCCGAGAGCGGCTTCTTGCCGTATTGCTCATGGAGCCAGCGTTCGCAGTCCCGGTAGGCATAAGGGTTGTCTATTTCGCGCTGGGGCACGGCGCACTCGGTCGCCCTCCCCGCCAGCAGCTCGCCAAAGGCACGAGGAAACGCCAGCGGCGCGTCGATCCCCAGCGCCAGCTGCGGGCAGGCCAGCACCTGCAGCAGGTGGATCTCGTCGTGCAGCGCCGGGCGCAGCAAGGCATCCAGATCCGGCGCAACCCTCGAGCTCAGCCGAAACAAGGGCGAGACCCCAAACCAGTGCAGCCGCTGTTCACGCGCCTGCCACCCCACCACGGCCACGGCCTGGGCACTGCCCTGCCAGCCTCTTACGTCCCAGCCGATGCCGATGGCATCCATGTGTTCCATTGTCATGCCAGTGTCACCTCTGCACGCTATCAATGCTGCACAGGGTAATGGCTGGCGCCCCTAAAGCAAGGCTGGCGGCGCGGCTTAGAAGGATTTCTTGAAATTGATCAGCGGCAAGATGGGGAAAACCCCGTTCTCGGCGTAGTTGGCGAGGCCGATCTGCAGACCGTCCAGATGCCTGGTGGCGTTGATGAAACCCAGCTGGAAGGTGGTGCGTTCGGCATAGTTGACGAAGCCGACGTTGGCCAGGGCGTTGCCCTTGGCGATGTTGACGGCCCCCCAGTTGAGACCCTGCACATTGTTGGTCAGGTTGACGAAGCCAAGGTTGACCCCCTTGTCCTGACCCTCGTGCCAGTTGAGTGCGTTGATCGCCACCCCGCCAAACTGGTGGCGTACCCGGCCGGCCCCGAAAAAGACACCAAGCTGCAGACCGGTGAATTGATCCACGTCGGAGAGGGCGAAAACGGGCAGATCGATCCCCTTCACCTGACCGGTGCGACCATAGAGAACAGAGGCTCTGGCCCCCTTGACCTGGTGAGACGCGGGCAGATTGACGCCGGGCAGGGAGAGCTGGACAGGGGTACTGGCGTGGGCAATGCCGCCAAGGGCCGCAGCCCCCAGGGCAAGCAGCAGGCGAGCAGGTTTCATCGATGCATTCCTCAAGACTCAGGGAGTGCATCAGCCTACCAGCCCTGTGGCCCGCTAACGAGGCCGAAGCGAGCTGGCTGCGTCACCCCTCGTCTGAATCCGGCCAATCAGACTGGACAGACCAGAGCCAATATTTCGCCAAAAATTAACATTTATATTATTTACATCAAGCCTCATTTGATAACACAATGCTTAAACGTACGTTTGAACAGAGCAAACGATACGCAACGACTTGAGGATGTAGTCGCACAGTTGTAACCCAACCCGGGCCATAGGCCCTTTTGCAATACCTTCTGCCAACCACGGAGACGCGCGATGAATATGGACGTAATCAAGACCTTTACCGAGCAGATGCAAGGCTTTGCTGCCCCCCTCACCCGTTACAACCAGCTGCTGGCCAGCAACATCGAACAGTTGACCCGGCTGCAGCTGGCCTCCGCCAACGCCTATGCCGAGCTGGGACTGAACCAGCTGCAGGCCGCCGGCAAGGTGCAGGATGCCCAGAGCCTGGCGGCCCTCGGCACCGTCCAGCTGGAGACCGCCAGCCAGCTCTCCCGCCAGATGCTGGACGACATCCAGAAACTCAACGCCCTCGGCCAGCAGTTCAAGGACGATCTGGACGCCCTGACTGCCGACGGCATCAAAAAGAGCACGGGCAAGGCCTGATATCCCCCTGGCTGCCCGCTGCGGGCAGCCACATCTCCCCATGCTCCGTCACGACAGGCTCGCCCTGCGCCGGGGATGGGTGAAGGAGAGAACATGAGCCAATCATCTTACGGCCCGCTGTTCGAGGCCCTGGCCCACTACAACGACAAGCTGTTGGACATGGCCAAGGCGCAGACCGAGCGTACCGCCCAGGCCCTGCTGCAGACCAATCTCGACGATCTCGGCCAGGTGCTGGAACAGGGCAGCCAGCAGCCCTGGCACCTGATCAATGCCCAGATGAACTGGTGGCAGGATCAGCTCAAACTAATGCAACACACCCTGCTCAAGAGCGCAGGCCAGCAGAGCGAGCCGGTCATTGCCCCGGAGCGCAGCGATCGCCGCTTCAAGGCCGACGCCTGGAGCGAGCAGCCCATTTATGACTACCTCAAGCAATCCTATCTGCTGACCGCCAGACACCTGCTGGACTCGGTGGATGCCCTCGAAGGGGTACCCCAGAAGAGCCGGGAGCGGCTGCGTTTCTTTACCCGCCAGTACATCAACGCCATGGCCCCCAGCAACTTTCTGGCTACCAATCCGGAGCTGCTCAAGCTCACCCTGGAGTCAGACGGCCAGAATCTGGTGCGCGGGCTGACCCTGCTGGCCGAAGATCTCGAGCGCAGCGCCGATCACCTCAACATCCGCCTGACCGACGAATCCGCCTTCGAGCTGGGTCGAGATCTTGCGCTGACACCGGGCCGGGTGGTGCAACGCACCGAGCTGTATGAGCTTATCCAGTACAGCCCGACCACGGAGACGGTGGCCAGAACGCCGGTGCTGATCGTGCCGCCCTTCATCAACAAGTACTACATCATGGACATGCGGCCCCAGAACTCCCTGGTGGCCTGGCTGGTTGCCCAGGGCCAGACGGTGTTCATGATCTCCTGGCGCAACCCGGGGCCGGCCCAGGCCGACATCGATCTCGACGACTACGTGGTGGACGGCGTCATCGCCGCGCTGGATGGCGTGGAGGCAGCCACCGGCGAGCGGGAAGTGCACGGCATCGGCTACTGTATCGGCGGTACCGCCCTCTCCTTGGCCATGGGCTGGCTGGCCGCCCGGCGCCAGAAGCAGCGGGTTCGCTCCGCCACCCTGTTCACCACTCTGCTCGACTTCTCCCAGCCGGGGGAGCTTGGCATCTTCATCCACGAGCCCATCATTGCGGCGCTGGAGGCCCAGAACGAGGCCAAAGGCATCATGGACGGGCGCCAGCTGGCGGTCTCTTTCAGCCTGCTGCGGGAGAACAGCCTCTACTGGAATTACTACATCGACAGCTACCTCAAGGGGCAGAGCCCGGTGGCGTTCGATCTGCTGCACTGGAACAGCGACAGCACCAACGTGGCGGGCAAGACCCACAACAGCCTGCTGCGCCGGCTCTATCTGGAGAATCAGCTGGTGAAGGGGGAGCTCAAGATCCGCCACACCCGTATCGATCTCGCCAAGGTGAAGACCCCGGTGCTGCTGGTGTCGGCCATGGACGATCACATCGCCCTCTGGCAGGGCACCTGGCAGGGCATGAACCTGTTCGGTGGCGAGCAGCGCTTCATCCTGGCCGAATCGGGTCACATCGCCGGCATCATCAATCCGCCGGATGCCAACAAGTACGGCTTCTGGCAGAACGACGCCGAAGCCGCCAGCCCCGAGGCGTGGCTCGCCGGTGCGACCCACACCCCGGGTTCCTGGTGGCCGCAGATGGCAGCCTTCATCCAGAGCCGGGAAGAGGATCCCGCCCCCATCCCCGCCCGCATCCCGAGCGAAGGGCTGGAGGCGGCGCCCGGTGGCTACGTCAAGGTACGGCTCAACCCGGTCTTTGTGCCGACACCCGAGGAGGAGCCCGCATGAGCACGCCCCCCTTCGAGGTGGGCCAGCAGGCCAGCCTGACCAAGCGGTTCGGGGCGGCAGAGGTCGCGGCCTTTGCCGGGCTGTCGGAGGATTTCAATCCGCTGCACCTGGATCCCGCCTTCGCCGCCACCACGCCGTTCGAGCGCCCCATCGTGCACGGCATGCTGCTGGCCAGCCTCTTTTCGGGGCTGCTGGGCCAGCAACTGCCGGGCAAGGGCACCGTCTATCTCGGTCAAAGCCTCGCCTTCAAACAACCGGTGTTTGTGGGGGATGAGGTGACAGCAGAGGTGGAGATCATCGCCCTGCGCAGCGACAAGCCCATCATCACCCTGGCCACCCGCATCCTGACGACAACCGGAGCCATCGCCGTCAGCGGGGAAGCCGTGGTGAAGTTTGGCTGAACGCGGTTTGCCCCATGATCTCAGTCAGCCCGGCCAGTGCCGGGCTGACTGCTATGGCGTGCGCCCCGAAAATAGTCTTGCAAGCCACTATTGCCCGCAGACAGCGCCCTTGCCCTTTCCTTGACGGCCCGAACTGCCTAGAATAATCGCCCTGCTGTTTCAGCCATTTATCCACGAGAGGATTTTCCATGGAGACGTTTCTGCTCGAAGGGCACCCCTTTATTGCCCTGTGTGACCTTATCAAACATCAGGGGTGGGCTGATTGTGGCGGTGCGGCCAAGGCGCTGATCGCCGACGGCCTGGTCGAGGTCAACGGTCAGGTGGAGACCCGCAAGCGCTGCAAGATAGTGGCCGGCCAGGTAGTCAACTTCAACGGCATGAAGGTGGTAGTGAAAGAAGGCGTCGGCCCGGAGATCCTCTGACCCCGCCGCTCTGCCACCCCAGCGCTACCCAGCACAGTGGCCGAGCCAGTGGTCAACTTCAACGGCATGAAGGTAGTGGTGAAAGAGGGCGTCAGCCCCGAGATCCTCTGACCTCGCTTGAATCTTGAATAAGGGCGCCGACGCGCCCTTTGGTATTCAGCTGGCCTTGATCGACAAGGTCAGCACGAAGCGCGCCATCGCCTCATCTCCGTTCAATGACGGACAGGTGGCCACCACCTGGATGGGGCGGTTGATGCGTTGACCACTTGCCAACGACTCGTCGATCATGGCGTCGATCTCCTCCCCTGCCGCACAGTCAAACTGCACATCCCCCTCGGGCCGTTTCAGAAACTCCCCCTGCACATCCTTGAAGGCGAAATGCACCTTCTTGCGCCGCTGCCGCCCCTTCTCCATCACCAGCAGACCACCCACCAGATCGGCGCCGGTGGCCAGCGCGCCAAAGTACATGCTGCCCAGGTGGTTGCGGGTGCGCCAGCCGAGCGGAATGCGGATGCGCAGCGCCTTGGCACTCATCTCTTCGATGACGGGGGCACAAAAACCGATGACGGGAATGTAGCGCCAGGCAAAGAGCCGCAGCGCCAGGTTGGCCTTCAAACGTTGCAAATCCATATGCGAACTGATCCGATGAGTTGGTGTAAACAACATGTTGCCAGCATGACCGCTGTTGAACAAGGACGCGGATCACGCTGCCGCCATTTCTCCAGCCTAAAAAAAGAGGGAACCGCACGGGTTCCCTCTGCTCATTCCTGTGGCGGTCGATCAGGCCCGCTTCTCTTCCAGCCAGGCTCCCTGGCTCTGCATCTCGAACAACTGGGCATAATGGCCGCCCAGCGCCATCAGCTCGCCATGGCTACCCCGCTCGTTCACCTGACCGCGCGAGAGCAGCAGGATCTCGTCCGCATCGACGATGGTCGAGAGGCGGTGGGCGATGGCGATGGTAGTGCGACCACGACGTGCCGCCGCCAGCGCCGAAGAGAGGGCCAGTTCGGTCTGGGAGTCCACGCTGGCGGTCGCCTCGTCCAGAATGAGGATGCGCGGATCTCCCACCAGGGCGCGGGCAAAGGAGAGCAGCTGACGCTGACCGGCGGAGAGGTTCTTGCCCCCCTCCTCCATCAGGGTGTTCAAGCCCTCCGGCAGGCTCAGCACGAACTCGGCCAGCTGTACCTCGGTCAGCGCCTGCCAGAGCTGCGCGTCAAGGATGCCGTCGCGGCCAAGGCGCAGGTTTTCAGCCAGGGTGCCGACGAAGATAAAGGGATCCTGCTGGACCAGGCCGATGCTGCGGCGCACCGCCGAGAGCGACAGACTCGCCATCGGGTGATCATCGAAGCGGATGGTGCCCTGATCCAGCGGGTAGAAGCCCATCAACAGGCTGATGATGGTGGACTTGCCGCTGCCGGTGTGGCCCACCAGCGCCAGCATCTGGCCCGGTTTGGCGGTAAAGCTTACGTCGCGCAGCACCTGCTGCTCGCCATCGTAGGAGAAGCTCACCCGCTCGAAACTCACCTCTCCCTTGAGCGGGCGCATCTCGCCCGCGGTGCTCTCGCGCGCTTCATCGAGCAGGGCAAAGACCCGCTCCCCGGCCACCATGGCTTGCTGCAACTGGTTGAGCTGGTTGGTCATCTCGATGAGCGGCTCGATCATCCGCCCCAGATAGCTGATGAAGGCGTAGAGCACCCCCACCTGGATGGCCCCCTCCGCACTCAGTCCCTCGCGGGCAAACAGCGCCAACAGGCCGATCAGCACCATCATGTAGAAGAGATCGATGAGCGGGCGCAGCAAAATGCCGTTGATCTTGAGGCTCTTGAGGCGCGCCGCCCAGTGCTGCTGGTTCACCTCGGCAAAGGTGTTGGCGAAGTGGCGCTCCTGCACCATGGCCTGAATGACCGGCATCCCCTGCAGCGACTCGTTGAGGCGGCTGTTGATGTCGGAGAGCAGGCTGCGGGTCGCCCGCACCACGGGTACGCTCAGTTTCTGATAGAGCCACATCACCCCGCCCACCGCCGGCAGCAGGCAGGCACACACCAGCATCAGCCGCAGATCCAGCAGCGCCATGGAGATGAGGATGCCGCACAGCAGCACCACCTTCTGCACCAAGAGTCCAATCACCTGCACATAGAGGTTCATGATCGCCTCGGTGTCGTTGGTGATGCGGGAGATGAGCGAGCCGGAGCGGTGCTGGTCAAAGTAGCGAGCCGGCAGCCGGATGGCGGTGGCAAATACTTGCTCACGCAGGCGCTGGACCACCGCCTGGGCGATGCGGTTAAAGCGCAGGGACTGCAGGTAGAAACCGGCCGCAGACAATACCTGCAGGCCGAGATAGCCGGCGGCAATGGCCGCGATGGCGGGCCACACCAGCTGGCGCGGCGCCAGATAGTCGTCGATGAATAGCTTGATTAGCAAGGGACCGGCCACTTCGGCGCCGGTGGCCAGCAGCAGGCAGATCCCGGCCTGAATGAGCCAGCGTGGATAACGGGCGCAGTACCCGAGCAGTCGTTTGATGGTCGGGTTCACAGGCGCTCCTCCACGTCTTGCTCGAGACGCTGATAACGGACCATGTCCGCATACCAGCCGTTGTGGGCCATCAGGGTGCCGTGGCGACCCCGCTCACTGACATGGCCCTGCTCCAGCACCAGGATCTCGTCGGCCTGCTCCACCGCCGTCATCCGGTGGCTGACCAGGATCAAGGTCCGTTTGTGGGCCTTGAGGGCGTGCAGGATCTGCTGCTCGGTGTGAGCATCCACCGCCGAGAGCGCATCGTCCAGCACCAGGATCGGCGCCTCCAGCAGCAGGGCGCGGGCGATGGCGAGCCGCTGTTTCTGACCGCCGGAGAGGGTCACCCCCTTCTCCCCCACTTCGGTCTCATAGCCCTTGGGAAAGCGGCTGATGTCATCGTGCACGCAGGCGATGCGTGCCACCCGCTCAATCTCCTCACGGCTCGCATCGGGGCGGCCGAGGGCGATGTTGGCGGCGATGGTGGTGGAGAAGAGGAACGGCTCCTGCGGCACATAGGCAAACTGGCTGCGCAGCTCACCCAGCGCCAGTTGCGAGATGGGCACCTCCCCCATGCGGATCTCCCCCGCGGTGGGGTTGGCCAGTCGCATCAACAGCTTGAGCAGGGAACTCTTGCCCGCCCCGGTGCGCCCGACGATCCCCAGCATGCCGCCGGCTTGCAGGGTGAACTCCACATTGCGCAGCAGGGTGCGCTGCTCGAGCTGGTAGCTGAGCGTCACGGCGCGCAGCGGAAAGGCCGAGGCCAGCGCCACCGGGTGAACCGGCTCTTCGATGTCGCTGCGCTCGGCCAGCAGGCTCTCGATCCGCGAATAGGCGGCGCTGCCGCGCTCTATGATGTTGAACAGCCAGGCGATGGCAAACATGGGCCAGATCAGCTGACCGAGGTACATGGTGAAGCTGGTGAGCTCCCCCAGGGTCAGCTCGTCACGCAGCACCAGGGCGCTGCCGCCGGCCACCGCGAGGAAGTAGGAGCAGCCGATGCACAGGTAAATCACGGGGTCGAACTTGGCATCGATACGGGCCACCGCCATGTTGCAGGCACCCGCCTCCCGGGTCAGTTCGGCAAAACCACGATCTTCGAGCGACTCCACCGCGTAGGACTTGAGCACTCGCACGCCGGAGAGCGCCTCCTGGGTCTTGTTGTTGAGCCGGGAAAAGGCCCCTTGCGCCGCCTTGAACTCCTTGTAGATCTGGGTGCCGAAGCGGTTCATGAAGAACGCCATCACCGGCAGCGGCAACAGAGAGAGCAGGGTCAGCTGCCAGGAGTACTGGCTGCACATGATGGAGAGCACCAGGATCCCGACGATCATGGAGTCCACCAGGGTCAGCACCCCTTCCCCGGCGGTCATCTCCACCGCCTGGATGTCGTTGGTGGCATGGGCCATCAGATCGCCGGTGCGGTGGCGCTGATAAAAGTCCGGGCTCATGCGGGTAAAGTGGCCAAAGAGCCGGTTGCGCAGCACATAAGCCAGCCGGTAGGAGGCACCAAACAGCATGACCCGCCACACGTAGCGCAGCAGATAGATGAGCAGACCCAGGCCGAACAAGCCGGCCAGATAACCGGTCAGGGTGGTACTGTCCAGCGACCCTTTGGCGATACCATCCACCACCCAGCCCACCACCTTGGGCGGGATCACGGTCAACAGGGCCACCATCATCAACAGCGAGATGGCAACCAGGTAACGCTGCCACTGCTCCTTGAAGAACCAGCCCAGCCTTGCAAATACGCTCACGTAGATATCCTTTGTCGCGGCAGGCCGAGGCTGCCGCCCGTCATGGAAAGCCCAATGCAATCGCCCCCGGCTGGGGGCGATACGAGGAGGTCATGATAGCCTGAAGCAGAAGGCTTGAGAATTATTGCTATTTCACTTATTACAACAAACGATCATCGCGCTGTTCAAAGGCACCATACGATGCTTCATGCTGTTCTCCGGTCAGCAGGAAGTGAGACACCTCCTCCCGGGTCAGACTGAAGACCTGCTGCAACTGCTCCAGATCCTGCTCGGTGAGCTCTTCCTGCTGGCGCAGTCGCCACTCCAGCTCACCGGCGAGGATCTGCAGGCGGGAGGCGGAGATGTTGGCGGAAACCCCCTTGAGGGTATGCAGCAACCGGCAGGCGATGTCGGGCTGCTGGCGACGCAGGGCGGAGCGGATCTCCCACAGATCGTCCTTGTGCTCCGACATGAACAGCTTGAAGAGGATCTGCAGCGCCTCCTTGTCCTGCTCCAGCCGTCTAAGGGCATCCTCCAGATCCAGCACCCCCATCAGATCAGGCGGCTTCACCTCCAGCGGCACCAGCCGCTCGCCGCTGGCGCTCTTCACCCACTGCAACAGGTTGTTGTAGAGATCGAGCTTGCTGACCGGCTTGGTGACATAGCCATTCATCCCCACGCCGAGACAGCGTTCCCTGTCTCCCGGCATGGCGCTGGCCGTCAGGGCGATGATGGGCACATCGTGCTTGTCGACCATCTTGCGGATTTGACGGGTGGCATCCAACCCGTCCAGCACCGGCATCTGCAAGTCCATCAGGATCACGTCGAACGGCTGCTCGGCCACCCGCTCGACCGCCTCCCGGCCGTTGCCCACCACGGTCACCAGGGCATCGACCCGGCGCAGATATTCGATGATGAGCTGCTGGTTGACCCTATTGTCCTCCGCCAGCAGCACCCGGATGCCTTGCAGCAGCTCGCGAAAATGCTGCTGATCGCCCTGCACCTCGGCCTGGCGGAACTGCTGATCGTGTGAACTGCCGTTGAGCAGCTCGTCCACCTTGGCCAGCAGGGCATTTTCGGTCATCGGCTTGGGCAGAAAATGGGTCAGCCCCATGCTCTCCATCCGCCCGTGCAGTCCCTCTTTGGCCCAGGCACTGGTCATCAGGATGGGCAGCCGGCGCCACTGACTGTGCTGATACATCTCGAGCGCCAGATCCAGCCCATCCTCCTGCCCCATGCGCCAGTCGAGAATGGCCAGCCGGACGTTCTGCCCCTCTTCCCGCAGCACCTGCCGCGCCCGCGAGAGGCTGTTGACCGCCATCACCCTGGCCCCGGCCCGGCCCAGGATATCCTTGGCCAGGTCAAGCACCAGCTCGTTGTCATCCATCACCAGCACCAGCGGCTGATTCTCAAAGAAGACCCGCCGCCCGGAGACGCCGTACACCGCCTTGGTCATGGGGATCTCGAACTGGAACACCGAGCCCGCACCCGGTTTGCTCTGCACCGTGATCCGTCCTCCCATCAGCTCCACCAGCCGCTGGGAGATGTTGAGGCCAAGCCCGGAGCCGCCATATTTGCGAGTGTTGCCCGCCTCCAGCTGGGTGAAGGGCTGGAACAGCTGGGCCTGTTTCTCCTCGGCAATGCCGATGCCGGTGTCGCGCACGCTGAAACGCACCTGCATGGGATGGGGGTTGACTAGGGTGATGGACACCTCCACTTCGCCCCGCTCGGTAAACTTGATGGCGTTGTTGACCAGATTGACCAGCACCTGACCGAGACGCAGCGGGTCGCCACGCAGAAAGTCGGGCACCGCCGGCGACTTGTTGATGATGACCTCGACATGCTTGCGCTCGGCCAGATCGGCGAACATGCCCGCCAGCGAGTCGATCTGCTCGCTGAGATCGAAGTCGATCTCCTCCAGCGTCAGCTTGCCGGACTCCACCTTGGTCAGATCCAGAATGTCGTTGATGAGCAGCAGCAAAGTATCCGATGAAGATTTGATCTTGCTGAGATAATCCCGTTGCTGTTGGTCCAGCTCGGTCTGCAGCGCCAGCGAGCTGAAGCCGATGATGGCGTTCATGGGGGTGCGGATCTCGTGGCTCATGTTGGCCAGAAAGTCGCTCTTGGCCTGGGCCAGCAAACCGGTCTGACGCGACAACTCGCTCAGCTTCTGGTTGCGCCGCCACAGGGTCACCGCCACCAGTCCGAAGCAGAGCATGGCCCCCCCCAGCACCATCAGATAGAAGCGACTCTTGAGGGAGGAGGCCTGCTCCATCTTGCTCTGTTTCCAGCGCGACAATCCCTCCAGTTCATGCATGTCGATGACCTGGTTGCGCAGCACGTGATACGCCACGACCTGATGGCTGACATCCTCGCTCAGCTGGGCCAACCCGACCACTTCGGGATAGGCGGGATAGGCCGTCTTGAGACGGCGTTGCAGAGCCTGCAGCTGCTGTTGCTCCCCCTTGTCCCAGCTGCGTTTGAGGTAATTGCTGAGCTGGGCCAGCTCGGTCAGATCGATGGCCAGCGGCGCGTCCGCCGGCAGGGTTGCCAGCAAGCCGTTCAGCTGCTTTTGAAAGGGCTGCTCTATGTACTCGATCGCCATCTCCATGGAGTAGAGCTTGGCGAGATCAAGCAGATAGCTGTCGATATCGTGCAACAGCGATTGAGAGTGAGGATTGTCGGCCGAGTCTGGGTCGTTGCGCACCTGGCGCACGAAACTGTCGAGGTTGCTCGACAGCTGATTGAGTCGCTGCTGTACATTGCCGTCGTTGGCCTTCTCGCGCCCCAGCAGATAGACGGTATCGGTATTGACCCGGTTGAGGATCAACTCCGCCGCCACGCTGAGCTCCGAGGCTTTCTGCTGCTGGCTGAGCAGTTGCCAGCAATAGCCGGAAAACGCCAGCAGCGATACGATGATCAGGCTAAGTACAACACGATTGACCCGTGTCACATTATTCATCCCGTCTCGATTCTCATGTCATGGCCATGCATCCACCGACATCACGTCGCTACGGGATCATTGGCTGTGAAAGATAATTGACTGCTATGTTACCGTTACTCTGCCCTGACAGTGCAATAAAGATGTTGCAGGGCTTATGCATACAGGAATCAATTATGTCATTTATCACTACCTATTGTAGCCATTGCTTCACTAGGAACCGCCTGCCCGAGGAGAAGCTGGATTCAAACGCGAAGTGTGGTCGCTGCAAGAGCGGACTGTTCGCCACCACCCCGGTCACCGGCCAGGAGCAGCAGTTCGATACCCTGATCCAGTCCGACATCCCGGTCGTGGTCGACTTCTGGGCCAGCTGGTGTGGACCATGCCTTCAATTTTCACCTGTTTTTCAACAAGTTGCCAGTGAACTTGAGCCAAAAATCCGCTTCGTCAAGGTCGATACCGAGCAACAGGCCGCCATCGCGGCCCGCTACGCCGTTCGCAGCATCCCCACCCTGATGGTATTCAAGCAGGGCAAGATGGTGGCTCAGCGCAGCGGCTCACTGCCCCCCAGTCTGTTCAAGGAGTGGCTTGCCTCCTTCCTGAACAGCCACAAATGATACCAAGTTGTTTAATTTATGTTTTCTTTATGTTTTAACTTATCTTGACTCTGTGAGTCTCGGCATGCTTTGACCAGATCCCCCTGTTTCAAACGGGGGGATGAATGTAATCTCGGCAACACAACAACAACCATAAATTAACCGAGAGAACGATATGCACACATCTGCAGTACCCTCTACTACCCCATCACGCTGGCTGGACGTCAAATCCGGGATCGTCATCCTGGATGTCCTGCTGCTCTGTGCCATGCTCGCCTGGCTACCGTTTGACCCCAACGTCAACAAGGGGCTGGGGATCCTGGTCTTCATCGCCATTCTCTGGCTGACCGAAGCAGTCAACATCACCATCACGGCCCTCTCCATCCCGGTACTTGCCACCCTGCTCGGGGTGTTTGACATGAGCAAGTCCCTGACGGATTTCGCCAACCCGGTGCTGTTTCTCTTCTTCGGCGGCTTCGCACTGGCTGCAGCCCTCTCCAAACAAGGGCTGGATACCCAGATCGCCGCCAAGGTGATGCAGCTTGCCAAGGGTCACCTCGGCTGGGCCGCCATCGTGCTCTTCACCATCACGGCCGCCCTCTCCATGTGGATCAGCAACACCGCCACCGCCGCCATGATGATGCCGCTGGCCCTCGGCATGCTCAAAGGCATCGACGCCCACAAGGAGCGCCGCACCCTGGTCTTCGTCCTGCTGGGGGTCGCCTACAGCGCCAGCATCGGCGGCATCGGCACCCTGGTGGGCAGCCCGCCCAACGCCATCGCGGCCGCCCAGATGGGGCTGGGTTTCACCGACTGGATGAAGTTCGGCATCCCGGTGGTGCTCATCTTCATGCCGGTGGGCATCGGCCTGCTGTATCTGGTGACGCGCCCCGACCTCTCCCATCAGGTCAGCACCGAGAAGGTGACCATCCAGTGGACCGGTCAACGCAAGATCACCCTGCTCATCTTCCTGACCACGGTGCTGCTGTGGATCGGCTCCCAACCCATCGCCAAGGCAATGGGGGGCATTCCCCAGTTCGATACCCTGATCGCCATGGGCGCCATCGTGGCCATTGCCATCAGCCGGGTGGCCAGCTGGGATGACATCAACCAGAACACCGACTGGGGCGTGCTGATGCTGTTCGGCGGTGGCCTCACCTTAAGCGCCATCCTGAAGCAGACCGGCGCCAACGCCTTCCTGGCGGAACACCTCTCCAACGGTCTGGCCACCATGCCTATCTTCATCATCCTGCTCTGCCTGGCCGCGTTCGTGGTGTTCCTGACCGAGCTGGTCTCCAACACCGCCACCGCCGCCCTGCTGGTGCCGCTGTTTGCCGGGGTCGCCGAGGCGCTGGGTGTCTCCCCCATCGTCGTTTCCGTGCTGATCGCCGTCGGCGCCTCCTGCGCCTTCATGCTGCCGGTGGCCACCCCGCCCAACGCCATCGTGTTCGCCAGCGGTTACATCAAACAACGTGAGATGATGCGGGCCGGCCTGGTGCTGAACCTGGTCTTCACCGTCATTCTGACCATGCTCGCCTACTTCATGGGCGACATACTGCACTGACAAACCAGATACCAAGGCCCCTGACGGGGCCTTTTTTTATTGCCTCTCTTGCCTGCCGACACTCGAGTGCGCACCTTTTTCTCCCGTCCTCAGCCCCCTCATTCGACGTCACACGTCCTCAAATAGCAGAACTGTATGCAGAGGGTGGCAATGGGCAGTTTGGCAGTTTGGCAGTCGGGCAGTCGGGCAGTCGGGCAGTCGGGCAGTCGGGCAGTCGGGCAGTCGGGCAGTCGGGCAGTCGGGCAGTCGGGCAGTTTGCTTTTGTCCCGCATTCACACAACCAACACCGCCCACGCCCAATAAAAAACCCCCGCATGGCGGGGGTTTGGTTTGCTCTCTGGTCAGCCGATGCTGCAGGGCTTCAGGTTCCAGATCCGATCCACATAGTCCTGGATGGAGCGATCGGAGTTGAACTTGCCCATGGTGGCCGAGTTGATGATGGCCTTCTTGGCCCACAGTGCCGGATCCCGATACCAGGTATCGATCAGCTTGTGCGCTTCCGAGTAGGAAGCAAAATCGGCCAGCGTCAGGTAGGGATCCCCCCCTTCCAGCAAGGAGCGCTTGATGGAGGAGAGCTCACCCGGACGACCCGGCGTGAAGTAGTCGGTATCAAACCAGTCCAGCACCGCTTTGAGCTCGGAGTTGGCGTAGTAGAAGTCATACGGGTTGTAACCGCGCCCCTTCAGTGCCTTCACCTCGTCCACGTTCAGACCGAAGATGGCGCAGTTCTCGGCCCCCGCCTCTTCGGCGATCTCGATGTTGGCGCCGTCCAGGGTACCGATGGTGATGGCACCGTTCAGGGCCATCTTCATGTTGCCGGTACCAGAGGCTTCATAACCGGCAGTGGAGATCTGCTCGGAGACGTCGGCCGCCGGGATCAGCTTCTCGGCCAGGCTCACCCGGTAGTTCGGCATGAACACCACTTTCAGCTTGCCCTGAATGCGAGTGTCATTGTTGACCCGCTCCGCCAGCTTGTTGATGGCGTAGATGATGTCCTTGGCCAGCTTGTAACCGGGCGCCGCCTTGGAGCCGAAGATGAACACCCGCGGATGCATGTCATAGTCGGGGTTGGCCAGCAGACGACGATAGAGCGCCATGATGTGGATGAGGTTCAGTTGCTGGCGCTTGTACTCGTGCAGACGCTTGATCTGGACGTCGAAGATCGCCTCGGCACTGACCTCGATACCGGTTTCCGCCTTGATGACCTTGACCAGCTTCTCCTTGTTGTGGCGCTTGATGGTCATGAACTGCTTCTGGAAGGCCTTGTCGTCGGCAAACTTGGTGACGCTGCGCAGCTTGTCCAGTTGCAGCGGCCACTCCTTGCCCACCACTTCGTTGTAGAGTTCGGCCAGTTCCGGGTTGCAGGCCAGCAGCCAGCGACGCGGAGTCACGCCGTTGGTGACGTTGCACATTTTCTCTGGCCACAGCTCGGCATACTCGGGGAAGAGATCTTCCTTCACCAGCTTGGAGTGGATCTCGGCCACGCCGTTCACCTTGGAGGAGCCGATGACACACAGGTTGCCCATGCGCACCTTGCGCACCGCTCCCTCTTCGATAATGGAGAGCTTGGCCTTGATGGCGTCGTTGCCCGGCCACTTGGGCTCCACCAGCTCGCCCAGGAAACGGGCGTTGATTTCGTAAATGATCTCGAGATGGCGCGGCAGCACCTTCTCGAACAGGCTGACCGACCACTTCTCCAGCGCTTCCGGCAGCAGGGTGTGGTTGGTGTAGGAGAACACCTGGTAGCTGATGGCCCAGGCCGCTTCCCAGGTCAGCCCCTCTTCATCCACCAGCACCCGCATCAGTTCGGGGATGGCGACGGTGGGGTGGGTGTCGTTGAGCTGAATGGCGATCTGGGCGGCAAAGTTGCTGAAATCGGCGCCATGCACCCGCTTGTAGCGACGCATGATGTCCTTGATGGAGCAGGCACAGAAGAAGTACTGCTGGATCAGGCGCAGCTCTTTGCCCGCATCGGTCTCGTCGTTCGGATAGAGCACCTTGGAGATGGTCTCGGCCTGGGCTTTTTCCGCCTGGGAGTCGATATAACCACCGGCGTTGAACACGTCCCAGTCAAAAAACTCGGAGGCGCGAGACTCCCACAGGCGCAGGATGTTGACGGTATGACCGCCAAAACCGACTACCGGGATATCCCAGGGCACCCCTTTGATCTTGCGACCGGCGTGCCACACCTTCTTGAGGCCGCCGTTGTCGCCAAAGACGGTCTCCACGTAACCGTATAGCGGGATCTCCTGCACCGATTCCGGGCGACAGATCTCCCAGGGGTTGCCATATTCGCGCCAGGAGTCCGGACGCTCAATCTGACGGCCATCCTGAATTTCCTGACGGAACAGGCCGTGCTCGTAGTGGATGCCATAACCGACCGCCGGGTAGTTCAGGGTTGCCAGCGAATCGATGAAGCAGGCGGCCAGACGGCCCAGGCCGCCGTTACCGAGTGCCATGTCGGGCTCTTGTTCACACAGATCGGTCAGTTCCAGACCGAGTTCGCCCAACGCCTCTTCGCAAATCTTGTACAGGGAGAGGTTGTGCAGGTTGTTGGAGGTCAGGCGCCCCATCAGGAATTCAGCAGAGAGATAGTGAATTGCACGAGTATCTTTCTTGAAGTGAGTCTGCTGAGTGCGGGTCAGGCGCTCGTACACCTGTTCGTTGACGGCGGCTGCGGTCGCTTTCCACCACGCTTCTGGCGAGGCTTTCTGTTCGCTTGTACCCAAGGTAGAACGCAGGTGACGCACGATACTCGCCTTGAGCTGATCTTTATCCAGTTGGAGATCCTGGTCTGTCTTCTTCTTGGTAGCCATAAACCATTTCCTTCGTTACAGAATAATAAATTGTTATCCCATCAGGGACCGGTGCTGTTGTTATCTGAGAATATGTTCCGGCGTGGGCATACTAGCTAAAGCCGCAGCTTGAAAAGTTAACGCAAGTCACACTTTAACGTATAAAAATGACAGTTCAAGTTTGAAAACCCTTTCCTGAAACCTGCAAATACAAACCCATCATTTCCTTTAAAATCAAAATCTTAAGCTTATATCGCAAATATAAATTCATGAATAGGTTTTCAACGATTGCCAAGCGCTGAAAATCCATGAAAATAGCTGAAAATTCAGCGCACATTGAAAACGATTTCAATGTGCGCCATTCATGAAAAAATAGAACAGTGCCATTCGGGGATTGTTCGCTGCTCAACCGTGAGCCTTGAACTGGTTGCTCATGGGATCGTAGTGGTAGCCAATCTGCAACAGGCGGGTGGCAAGCTGGTCTTCCGTCATGTCGTAATAGGCCAGCAATTCCTCCAGCCCATCGCACTCTAGCCGCAGCTTCTCATTGATGATCCCGAGCAGGATATTGGCATCCAGTCGTTGCAAGGTGCTGACGTCCATCCTCATCTCTCCTCTGTACAGGACATACTGTATAACCATGGGCGCCCCTGCCCGCTTTGTCCATAGCCTGAAAAACACCCACCTCAAGATTGAAGTTTATATATTTTAAAATCAATTAGTTAACTTCTTTCATTACCGTTCAGATCACATTTTTGGCCACAAACGGCTTGTCACTACTGCGAACAACGACTACTGTATGCACATACAGCATGGTTATTCATACAGGAAAACATATGAGCCAGCCCATGAGCCACACCCTTGTCTCCGTCGCCAGCATGAGCAGCCCCTGGCCCACCCGCCATCAGGGCAAGCAGGACGAATATAGCCACTCTGCGAGCCTCACCCGGGAACCGCCGCTGCTCGATGAGCTGGTGCGCTTGAGCCAGGGTGACACGGGCTGGATCCTGCTCATCGCGCCACCCGGTCTGCCCGTGGCCAAGCAGTTGCAGGCACAGGGGATCAATCCGGCTCGGGTACTGGTGGTACACAGCCCCAAGATCAAGAACTGGCAATCCACGCTGGAGCAGAGTCTGGGCAACGGCCGCTGCGCCGCCGTGCTGACCTGGCTGCCGGAACAGGTCACGCTGGATCGGGCCAAGCTGAGCACGCTGGGACAACGCTGTGGCGTATTGACCCGTTTCTTCGAGCCAGTCGCCTCCTCTCCCGCTCATGGTGGCTCGCTGGTCTATGGCGGACAGGATGTTTATCTCAATCACTGATCCACCCAATCGTGTGAAAAGACATGCGGTTAGGTTGATTTGACAGCGGTTTTTGAATTGGGTGATGAATCGTTTGCCAATCACCGAGTAATAAGAGCCCTTGCCACCAGACAACAGTGGCAAGGGTAAAGAGACGCCAGCCGACTGACGAACGTGGGACCAGCGTTGACAGCCTTGTGCACCACGCACAGAGAGCGTCAGTTGGCAGTTGGCAGTTGGCAGTTGGCAGTTGGCAGTTGGCAGTTGGCAGTTGGCAGTTGGCAGTTGGCAGTTAAAATTCACACGACAGACACGCAGACGAAAAGAAAAGGCGACCCTGGGGTCGCCTTCGTTTTGTTTGTTATGGCTGAGGCTGCATGACGGCCACATCCATGGCAGTCGCGCATCGCCCCCGTGCACTCAGGACATAAAGCCCCGTCTCCATACCGCAGGTGAACAGCCCTCAGACACCTTCAACTCACGCCAGCTTGCCATCGAGCTCGGCAATCTTGGCAGACCAGTAGGCCGGCCCGGTCTCGTGGATATTGTTGCCCTGGGAGTCGACCGCCACGGTTACCGGCATGTCCTCGACTTCGAACTCATAGATGGCTTCCATGCCCAGATCGGCGAAGGCCACCACCCGCGCCTTCTTGATGGCCTTGGCCACCAGATAGGCGGCACCACCGACGGCCATCAGATAGACGGCCTGGTGCTGCTTGATGCTCTCGACCGTCTTGGGGCCCCGCTCGGACTTGCCGATCATGCCGATGAGGCCGGTTTCCCCCAGCATCATGTCGGTAAACTTGTCCATCCGGGTGGAGGTGGTCGGGCCGGCCGGGCCGACCACTTCGTCACGCACGGCATCGACCGGGCCCACGTAATAGATGAAGCGGTTGGTGAAATCGACCCCTTCCGGCAGCCCCTCACCTTTTTTCAACATGTCGGCAATGCGCTTGTGAGCGGCATCGCGACCGGTGAGGATCTTGCCGGAGAGCAGCACGGTATCCCCGCTCTTCCAGCTGGCGAGCTCTGCCTTGGTGATGCCGTCGACATTGACCCGGCGCACGTTGCCGCCGGCCGAGCGGGTGATCTCCGGCCAATCTTCCAGTTTCGGCGGGGTCAGCTCGGCCGGGCCGGAACCATCCAGCTCGAAATGGACATGGCGGGTGGCCGCGCAGTTGGGGATCATCACCACCGGCTTGGAGGCGGCATGGGTCGGCGCAGATTTCACCTTCACGTCCAGCACGGTCGTGAGGCCGCCGAGGCCCTGGGCACCGATGCCGAGCTTGTTGACCTTGTCGTAGAGCTCAACCCGCAGCTTCTCCTCTGTGGTCTCGGGACCACGGGCGATCAGCTCCTGGATGTCGATGTGCTCCATCAGCGCTTCCTTGGCCAGCACGGCCGCCTTCTCGGCGGTACCGCCGATGCCGATGCCCAGCATGCCGGGCGGACACCAGCCGGCCCCCATGGTCGGCACTGTCTTGAGCACCCACTCGACGACGTCGTCGGAGGGGTTGAGCATCACCATCTTGGATTTGTTCTCGGAGCCGCCGCCCTTGGCCGCGATGCTCACTTCCACCTTGTTGCCCGGGATCATGTCGATGTGTACCACGGCCGGGGCGTTGTCTTTGGTGTTCTTGCGGCTGCCGGCGGGGTCGGCCAGCACGGAGGCGCGCAGCGGGTTGTCCGGATTGGTGTAGGCGCGGCGCGTCCCTTCATCCACCATCTCCTGCACCGTCATGTCACTGTCCCACTGCACCTGCATGCCGATCTTGACGAAGCAGGTGACGATGCCGGTATCCTGGCAGAGCGGACGATGACCTTCGGCGGACATGCGGGAGTTGATCAGGATCTGGGCCAGGGCATCCTTGGCGGCCGGGTTGATCTCCCGGTCATAGGCGGCCTTGGCGGCATGCACGAAATCGAGGGGGTGGTAGTAGGAGATGTACTGCAGGGCGTCGGCGATGGAATCGATAAAATCCTGTTTTTTAATGATGCTCATATCATCCTCACTGGTCCTTGTCTCCCGTGTTGGTTGGAGCAAGGGCTTCCATATGAGCCGTGCTTCGGTGGGGTGGTGCCAGGCGGTCTGCCTGTCTGCCCGATAAGACAACGGCGCGTTTTTTCTAAAAATTCCGGCGCCTATGATACGCTTGCCACCCCGTACCGGCTAGGGAGCAGGCTGCAAACTGTTGCCTGTGTAACAAAAAATGAAACCAACGCTGCATATCCACCATTTTGAACACCAGATGGCGCTCCATGCGCTGTTCGCCCGCCTTCACCACCTGCCCTGGGCCATGTTGCTGGGATCCGCCGGCCCGCTGGGTGCGGACAACCGCTTTGACATCATCACCGCCGA
Organism: Aeromonas sp. FDAARGOS 1403; assembly: GCF_019047325.1. Classification (NCBI taxonomy): domain Bacteria; kingdom Pseudomonadati; phylum Pseudomonadota; class Gammaproteobacteria; order Aeromonadales; family Aeromonadaceae; genus Aeromonas; species Aeromonas sp. FDAARGOS 1403. Next base: position 3,525,402 of record NZ_CP077249.1, read on the forward strand.
TCCGCTGGCCACCCTGCAGACCGACGGGGCGCTGACCCGCATCGAGCAGGGAGAGCAACACGAGTCCAGTGAAGATGATCCGCTGACCTTGCTGGCCCGGTGCCAGCGCGATCTGTTGGGAGAGATCACCAGTCAAGCGACCCCCCTGCCCTTCATCGGCGGGGCGCTCGGCCTGTTTGGCTATGATCTGGGCCGCCGCTTCGAGCGTCTGCCGAACCTGGCCGCCCGCGACGTCACCATCCCTGACATGGCGGTCGGCATTTATGACTGGGCCCTGCTGCGGGAGGTGGCAACGGGCAAATGGCAGCTGGTGCACTGGGGCGACGAGGCCGGCCTTGCCCGCCGGCTGCAGTGGCTGGAGGCACAGCACGAGCTTGCCACAGACCCCTTCGCTCTTGCTGGCCCCTGGCGCAGCAACATGAGCCGCGCCGAATATGGCGACAAATTTGCCCGGGTGCAGGCCTATCTGGCGGCAGGGGATTGCTATCAAATCAACCTGACCCAGCGTTTCAGCGCCCCCTATCGAGGTGACGAGTGGCAGGCTTACCAAGCGTTGTCACGGGCCAACCGCGCCCCCTTCTCGGCCTTCCTGCGCTTGCCGCAAGGGGCCATCCTGAGCCTCTCCCCCGAGCGTTTCCTGCTGCTCGACCAGCGCCACATCGAGACCAAGCCCATCAAGGGTACTCGTCCGCGGCTGGCCGACCCTACGCTGGATCAGGCCAGTGCCCGCGAGCTGGCGGAGGCCGACAAGGACAGATCGGAAAATCTGATGATCGTGGATCTGCTGCGCAACGACATCGGCCGGGTGAGCCGGCCCGGTTCGGTCAGCGTGCCCAGCCTGTTTGCGGTGGAATCCTTCCCGGCGGTGCACCATCTGGTTTCCACCATTCACGGCGAACTGGATGCCCGCTGGCAGGGCGTGGATCTGCTGCGTGCCTGCTTCCCCGGTGGCTCCATCACAGGCGCCCCCAAGATCCGGGCCATGGAGATCATCGAGGAGCTGGAGCCCCAGCGGCGCAACGCCTACTGCGGCAGCATCGGCTACCTCAGCCAGCACGGCCGAATGGACACCAGCATCTGCATCCGCACCCTGATCGCCGCACAGGGCCAGCTCCACTGCTGGGCCGGCGGCGGCGTCATCGCCGACTCCGACGTGGACGACGAATATCAGGAAACCTATGACAAGGTGGCCCGCATCCTGCCACTGCTGGACGCACTGCGTTGAAAACCTGACAAAATGATCTCAGCGACTTGAAGGAGTGAAGAAGAATCGAGATGGAACGAGCCGAACTGCTGACCCGCTTTTTGTTGCAACGCCCCGCCCCCGCTCACCGGCTGACGGTGGCCGGGCTCAAGCCCGCCGCCGTGCTGCTGCCGCTGGTTGAACGGGCCGACGGCCTGCAATTGCTGCTGACCCGGCGCAGTCCGCACCTGCGTCACCACGCGGGGCAGATAAGCTTCCCCGGTGGCAGGCAGGATCCGGATGACCGGGATCTGATCCACACGGCGCTGCGGGAAACCCAGGAGGAGCTCGGCATAGTCCCGGCCCAGATAGAGGTGCTTGGCACCCTCGCTCCCCTCAACACCGTCTCGCAATATGACGTGCTGCCGGTGCTGGGACTGGTAGCGGCCGACTATCAGCTCACCCTGAGCCGGGACGAGGTCGACCAGGCCTTCGAAGTGCCGCTCAACCACCTGCTGGATCCGCGCCACCATATCGCCCTGACCATTCCTAGAGCCGATCACCTGCACACCATCTATTGGATCCCCTGGCAGGATCATTTTATCTGGGGTGCAACCGCCAGCATGATCCGCCAGCTGTCACGGCAACTCTCCAGATAACATATTGCCAACAAATGCCTGTGCAATATTCATGCGTTAACACTAAAATAACGTGGTATTTTATAAAAAATAATTGATTAATTCTTCTTTTGATCACATTTCCATAAAAGAGTGCGGTTTTCAGTCCCATAAAGGTGAATTTGATCAACATTTTTGATTAAAAAACCCGTATCCTTGCGCCGATTCTATAAAAACCACAATTCAGGGGTGAGACACATGTCTAATACTGTCACCGGCGCACAGGATGTTGCGACCTCACAGGAGCAAGGAACCCGCTCAGTCCAATCGCGTGGTTGGACCAAACAAGACACTCGCTGGGTAATCAGCCTGTTCGGTACCGCCGTCGGCGCCGGCATCCTGTTCCTGCCCATCAACGCCGGCATGGGCGGCTTCTGGCCGCTGGTGGTCATGGCGCTGCTGGTCGGCCCCATGACCTATCTGGCACACCGCGGCCTCGCCCGCTTCGTGCTCTCGTCAAGCAAACCCAATGCAGACATCACGGAAGTGGTGGAAGAGCACTTCGGCGTGGGTGCCGGCAAATTAATCACCCTGCTCTACTTCTTCGCCATCTACCCCATCGTGCTGATCTACGGGGTGGGCATCACCAATACCGTGGAAAGCTTCATGGTCAACCAGCTGCAGATGGCGGCGCCGCCGCGCTGGATCCTCTCCATCGTGCTGATCATGGGCATGATGTCGGTGATGCTGGCTGGCGAGAAGCTGATGCTCAAAGTGACCGAGTTCCTGGTCTACCCGCTCATCGCCATCCTGGTGGGGATCTCCTTCTACCTGATCCCGGACTGGACCGGTGCCGCCCTCTCCCAGGTACCGTCCGGCAAGGACTTTGCCATCACCCTGTGGCTGACCATCCCGGTGCTGGTGTTCTCCTTCAACCACAGCCCGGCGATCTCCAGCTTCTCCCTGGCCCAGCGCCGCGATCACGGCGAGCAGGCGGTCGAGAAGTCTGACGCCATCCTCAAGCGCACCGCGACCATCCTGCTCGGTTTCGTGATGTTCTTCGTCTTCTCCTGCGTGATGAGCCTGACCCCGGCACAGCTGGCCGAGGCCAAGTCCCAGAACATTGCCGTGCTCTCCTACCTGGCCAACCAGCACTCAAGCCCCATCATCTCCTACTTCGGTCCGCTGGTGGCGTTCGTGGCCATCGTCTCCTCCTTCTTCGGCCACTACCTGGGTGCCCGTGAAGGCCTGAAGGGGATGATCGTCCAGAACCTGCGCAAGTCCGGCAAGGAGCCGAACCACAAGAAGGTCGAGATCTTCATCATCGCCTTCTTCATCCTGACCCTGTGGGGCACCGCGGTGATCAACCCCTCCATCCTCGGCATGATCGAGTCGATGGGCGGCCCCATCATCGCCACCATCCTGTTCATCATGCCGATGTACGCCATCAAGCGCGTGCCGGCCATGGCGAAGTATCAGGGCCACATCAGCAACGTCTTCGTGGCCCTGATGGGGATGACCGCCATCTCCGCCATTCTCTACCAGCTGATCGGCTGACGCTGACAGAGACCAGCAACAATGCCAGCCGGGTAACCGGCTGGCATTTTTTTATGGTGCAGGGCTGATTGCAGTTCTTCGCGAGGCAAAAAGAGAGGAACCCTTGAGAGCGAGTTGGCTGGCAAGCCACAACAACCCGGCCATGCCTGCTCACGTTTTCGCTCTAACAACCCACCCTGCTCGGGCTGGTGTATCGAGCCGCCGTCAAGCCGATCAACTCCTGCCCGCATCATCCGAGACGGCAAAGCCCTCCCTCTTCCACGCTCGCACACCCCTTCATCCCGACCCAATGACGGCTGCCGGGTTTCAGGTCGTGAAGCCTTCTTCTCTGTTTGCCGGGAGGATTGCCAGGAGTCACGACAGCTACCCGCCCCATCCGGGCGGCAATAAAAAACGCCCTCAAATGAGGGCGTTGTCGTTGTGAATAGAAAGATACGGCTATCAGGCTTCGCTGTTGGGCACCGGCGAGATGTCCAGCAGGGTCTCATCTTCGGCCATGCAGGCCGCGGCGGTGAACAGCACGTCGGTGGAGCTGTTGAGGGCCGTCTCTGCGGAGTCCTGCAGCACGCCGATGATGAAGCCGACCGCCACCACCTGCATGGCGATGTCGTTGCTGATGCCAAACAGGCTGCATGCCAGCGGGATCAGCAGCAGGGAGCCGCCGGCCACACCGGAGGCGCCGCAGGCACTGACGGTCGCAACCACGGAGAGCAGAATGGCCGTCGCCGGATCCACGTCCATCCCCAGGGTGTGGACCGCCGCCATGGAGAGCACGGTAATGGTGATGGCCGCACCGGCCATGTTGATGGTGGCCCCCAGCGGGATGGAGACCGCGTAGGTATCCTCCGGCAGACGCAGTTTTTCGCACAGCGTCATGTTGACCGGAATGTTGGCGGCTGAGCTGCGGGTGAAGAAGGCGGTGACGCCGCTCTCTTTCAGGCAGGTCAGCACCAGCGGATAGGGGTTGCGGCGGATCTTCCAGAACACGATGAGCGGGTTGACCACGAAGGCGATGAACAGCATGCAGCCGATCAGCACCACCAGCAGTTGGGCATAGCCAAACAGGGCCTCAAAACCGGTTTCCGCCAGGGTGGAGGCTACCAGACCCAGAATGCCGAGCGGTGCGCAGCGGATCACCGCTTTCACAATGGTGGAGACGCCGTGGGACAGGTCGGTGATCACCGCTTTGGTCCCTTCGCTGGCGTGGCGCATGGCGATGCCAAGGCCGATGGCCCAGGCCAGAATGCCGATGTAGTTGGCGTCCAGCAGCGCCTTGACCGGGTTGGTCACCACGTTGAACAGCAGGGTCTGCAGTACCTCGGTGATGCCGCCCGGCGGGGTGATCTCGGCACTGTTCGCCACCAGGTGCAGGTTGGTGGGGAACAGGAAGCTTGCAACCACGGCCACCGCAGCCGCCAGGAAAGTTCCCAGCAGATAGAGCAGCAGGATCGGCTTCATGTTGGTTTTTTGACCCTGCTTGTGGCCGATGATCGCCGCCATCACCAGTACGAAGACCAGCAGCGGCGCCACCGCCTTCAAGGCGCCGACGAACAGGCTGCCGAGCAGACCCGCCGCTTTGGCCCATTCCGGCATGAACATGGCAAGGAGGATACCGAAGACCAGACCGACCAGGATCTGGCTAACCAGGCTGGTGCTGTTGACCAGTCTTATGAGGGGGTGTTGTTGTGTCATCAAATAGTCCCTGAGCACCTAAGTGCGTGAATCATTAGTCCTGTTGGCAACCGCTACACCAGGCGACACCCATGTCACGGGCTGGCGTCGTCTGCCCCGGCAAGCCTTCTGTCGAGCCTGTCCGGAAACACACGGGGTTGCGGACAAGGAATATCCCATCTGCAGCCGCTTTTTTCCACAGAATCACTGAAAAATATCCGCTTCGCCTCACAAAAAATCTACAACACCGAGATAACACAATATCAACAACGCTCAAATGGATGCCATTTTCCCCCCCGATTGCCCTCCAGCCTCCACCCGGCGGTGGTATCATGACGGTTTTGCCGCGGAGCCTTTGCCATGATCTCATCCCTGTTGACCCGTCACTTTGGCTTCGATCGGTTGAGGCCGGGACAGGAAGAGGTGATCAGCCGGCTACTGGCGGGCAAGAACGCCGCCGCCATCTTCCCCACCGGCTCCGGCAAATCCCTCTGCTATCAGTTGCCGGCACTGGCCCTGCCCCACCTGACCCTGGTGATCTCCCCCCTGATCGCACTGATGCACGATCAGCTCGCCTTTTTGCGCAGCAAGGGGATCGCCGCCGCCACCCTCGACTCCAGCCTGACAGCGGAGGAGAGCCGCCGGGTGATGCAGCAGGCCAACGACGGCCAGCTCAAGATCCTGATGATCTCGGTGGAGCGCCTCAAGAACGAGCGCTTTCGTCGCTTCATCCAGCAGGTGCCGCTGTCAATGCTGGTGGTGGACGAGGCCCACTGCATTTCGGAATGGGGCCACAACTTTCGCCCCGACTACCTCAAGCTGCCTGACTATCGCCGCGAGCTGGCCATTCCCCAAGTATTGCTGCTGACGGCCACCGCCACCCCGGCCGTGATGGCCGACATGCAGGCCAAATTCGACATTGAAGATGACGGGCTCATCGTCACCGGCTTTTATCGCGCCAACCTGGACCTGGCCGTCGTCCCCCTGTCCGCCGAGGCGCGCGATGGCTGGCTGCATGGGGAACTGGTGCGCGATCCCGCCGCCCCCACCATCATCTACGTCACCCTGCAACACACTGCCGAAGCCTGTGCCGCCCAGCTGCAGCAGCGCGGGATCAGGGCCCGAGCCTATCATGCCGGGCTCGACGCCACCTTGCGCAGCCAGATCCAGCACGACTTCATGACCGGCAAGCTGGATTGCATCGTGGCCACCATCGCCTTTGGCATGGGCATCGACAAGGCCGATATTCGCCGGGTGATCCATTACGATCTGCCCAAGTCCATCGAAAACTACAGCCAGGAGATAGGCCGTGCCGGCCGCGACGGCCAGCCTTCCCGCTGCATCGTGCTGGCCAATCGCAGCCAGTTGCCGGTGCTGGAGAATTTCGTCTATGGCGACACTCCGGATCGCTCGGCCATCGTCGCGCTGCTCGAGATCCTGCTGCAAAGCGGCAGCGAGTGGGAATTCAGCCTGCTGCGTCTATCCAATGAGACCAACATCCGCCAACTACCTCTCAAGACCCTGCTGGTCTATCTGGAGATGGCGGGCATCATAGCCCCGGCCTACAGCTACTTTGCAGAGTACCGTTTCAAGTTCGTGCTGGAGAAAGTGGAGATCCTGGCCCGCTTCAATCCGGAGCGACGCCTGTTCCTGGAGCAGCTGTTCGCCTGCGCCCCGCAGGCCCGCAGCTGGTGCACCATGGACTTCGAAGCGCTCTGGCAAGGCTATCAGGGGGAGCGGCACCGCGCGGCGGCGGCCTTGGACTATCTGCAACAGCAGGGCTGGATCGAACTGGAAAGCAAGCAGATGACCGAGGTTTACCGGGTGCTGCGCCAGGAGATTGACGTGGCAACCCTGGCCGATGAGCTGCACAACTTGTTTGAAAAGAAAGAGCAAAGCGAGCTGGCCCGTCTGCAGGCATTGCTGGGTTTCTTTACCTCAAGCAGTTGCCTGAGCCATGAACTGGCACGCTACTTTGCCGATCAGGCTGCGCCCACTCATTGCGGGCACTGCTCGGTCTGTCGGGGCGAGGTGGCAGAGCTCCCCCCCTTGCCCGGCCGGACACTCCCCAATGAACAGGGACTAAGAGCCTGGTGCGATCCCCTAGTGGCCCTGTGTCACACCCGGCATCCGCGCATCCTGACCCGTTTTCTGTGCGGCATCGCCACGCCGCTCACCACCCGGGTCAAGGCGAAAAGCCTAGCCGGATTTGGCCAGCTGGCATCCCACCCCTTCGCCGACGTCCTGGCGGCGGTTTCCCGCATTTATCCGCGCCACCACGATCACTAGCTCACCAGACAGCGCCGATTGCGCTGAAAAAATAAGACCCTCGCATTTGCGAGGGTCAAGCCAACGGAAACGTGCTTAAACAGAGCTTTGTATCGGCAACCAGCCACTCTCTTGCTAAAGCGCTGACTGCCCGACACAGGGCCAATCTAGAGCAGTCGCAATGTAGCGTCAATGTAAAAATTAGAGCTAAAACACCAAACAATTAACTTTACGTGCACGTAAACGTAATGCCATTTCTGCTGCGTGGCGCGCTCCCCCTTGCCCTGACTGCGCTTGCGGCAGCCGGCCAGGAACAATGCGGTGCAGTTTCCATTTTTTGACAAACATTTATTTTTTATGTCTTTGACATTTGCCTCACTATCATGGCAAAAATAATTTAACAGTCAGTAACATAGGTGTGTCACTGATTGCGCCTTCCCGCATCGGGTCGGGAAGTACCCTTGCAAATTTAAACCAATAGTTGGTGATGGATTACTGGGGGCTGTTGACTAGGCTTAATGAGGTAAACAGAACAAAAGTAGTGATCCACTCTTTTCAGGGTAAGCGACTATAACGAGGGCAAAGTTATGGGCATCTTCGAGCATTATCAACAGCGATATGAGAAAGCCAGGGAAGAGGAATACAGCATCCAGGAGTTCCTGGATATGTGTAAACAGGACAAGTCCTGCTACGCCTCTGCCGCCGAACGTCTGCTGACCGCCATCGGTGAGCCTGAGATGGTCGACACCTCTGCCAATCCCAGACTCAGTCGTCTTTTTTCCAACCGCGTCGTGGCACGCTATCCCGCCTTCAAAGACTTCTACGGCATGGAAGAGGCCATCGAACAGATCGTCTCCTATCTCAAACACTCCGCCCAGGGGCTGGAAGAGAAGAAACAGATCCTCTATCTGCTGGGCCCGGTCGGCGGTGGTAAATCCTCGCTGGCAGAAAAACTCAAATCCCTGATGCAGAAGGTGCCTATCTATCGCATCAAGGGGTCACCGGTCAACGATCACCCCTTCTGCCTGTTCGACATTGAAGAAGATGGCGAGCTGCTGGAAAAAGAGTACGGCATCCCGCGCCGCTACCTGCGCCCCATCATGTCCCCCTGGGTCGCCAAGCGGCTGCACGAATTTGGTGGCGACATCACCAAGTTCAAGGTGGAGAAGGTCAACCCCTCCATTCTCGACCAGATTGCCATTGCCAAGACAGAACCTGGCGATGACAACAACCAGGACATCTCCTCCCTGGTCGGCAAGGTGGACATCCGCATGCTGGAGCACTTCGCCCAGGATGACGCCGACGCTTACTCCTACTCGGGCGCGCTGTGCAAGGCGAACCAGGGGATCATGGAGTTCGTCGAGATGTTCAAGGCGCCCATCAAGGTGCTGCACCCGCTGCTGACCGCCACCCAGGAGGGCAACTACAACGGGACCGAGGGGCTCTCCGCCCTCCCCTTCGACGGAATCCTGCTGGCTCACTCCAACGAATCCGAGTGGCAGCAGTTCCGCAACAACAAGAACAACGAGGCCTTCCTCGACCGGGTCTACATCGTCAAGGTGCCTTACTGCCTGCGGGTGTCGGAAGAGGTGAAGATCTACGAGAAGCTGCTGGTCAACAGTGAGCTGACCGATGCCAAGTGCGCCCCGGGAACCCTGGAGCTGCTGGGTCAGTTCTCCGTGCTGTCGCGCCTCAAGGAGCCGGAAAACTCCAGCATCTACTCCAAGATGCGGGTCTATGATGGCGAGAGTCTCAAAGACACCGATCCCAAGGCGAAGAGCTATCAGGAGTACCGCGATTACGCCGGTGTCGACGAGGGGATGAATGGCCTCTCCACCCGCTTTGCGTTCAAGATCCTCTCCCGCGTCTTCAACTTCGACCACGCGGAAGTGGCGGCCAACCCGGTACACCTCTTCTATGTGCTGGAGCAGCAGATCGAGCGCGAACAGTTCCCGCAGGAGCTGCACGACCGCTACCTTGAGTTCATCAAGGGCTATCTGACCCCGCGCTACGTGGAGTTCATCGGCAAGGAGATCCAGACCGCCTACCTCGAGTCCTACTCCGAGTACGGTCAGAACATCTTCGATCGCTATGTCACCTACGCCGATTTCTGGATCCAGGATCAGGAGTACCGTGACCCCGAGACCGGCCAGTTGTTTGACCGCGCATCCCTCAACAGCGAGCTGGAGAAAATTGAAAAACCCGCCGGGATCAGCAACCCGAAGGATTTCCGCAACGAAATCGTCAACTTCGTGCTGCGTGCCCGCGCCAACAATGCAGGCCGTAACCCCAACTGGACCAGTTACGAGAAGCTGCGCACCGTGATCGAGAAGAAGATGTTCTCCAACACGGAAGAGCTGCTGCCGGTTATCTCCTTCAACAGCAAAACCTCGGCCGAGGAGCAGAAGAAGCACGATAACTTTGTCGAACGGATGATGGAGAAAGGCTACACCCGCAAACAGGTGCGTCTGCTCTCCGAGTGGTATCTCAGGGTACGCAAGTCATCCTGACCCTGACTGTTCAAGGGGGAGTTATGGCGCATTTTATCGACCGCAGGCTCAACGGCAAAAACAAAAGCGCTGTCAATCGGCAGCGCTTCATCCGCCGCTACAAGAAGCAGATCAAACAAGCGGTCTCTGATGCTGTCTCCAAGCGCAGCATTCAGGACGTGGATACCGGCGAGAGCATCAGCATCCCGACCAAGGACATCGGCGAGCCTCATTTCCATCAGGGGCAAGGCGGTAAACGGGAGATGGTGCACCCCGGCAACGACCAGTTCGTCTCCGGCGACAAGATTGACCGCCCCAAGGGAGGAGGTGGCGGTCAGGGATCTGGCGAGGGGCAGGCTTCCAATCAGGGAGAGGGGGCGGACGACTTCGTCTTCCAGATCTCCAAGGATGAGTATCTGGACCTGCTGTTTGAAGATCTGGAATTGCCGAGGCTGCAAAAAACCCAGCTCAATCAGCTGATGGAAGTCAAAACCTACCGGGCGGGCTACACCTCCAACGGGGTGCCCGCCAACATCAACGTGGTGCGTTCACTGCAAAACTCGCTGGCCCGCCGCATGGCGCTGCAGGCAGGCAAGAAACGCCAACTGCACGAACTGGAGGATCGTCTCGCCCTGTTGGCCGCCGATCCCAACGAACATTTTGCCGAAATAGCCCAACTCGAGAAGGAGATCAGGGAGCTGAAAAGACGGATCGATGCGGTGCCCTTTATCGACACCTTCGATCTCAAGTTCAACAACTTCGTCAAGCGGCCCGTGCCTTCCAGCCAGGCGGTGATGTTCTGCCTGATGGACGTGTCAGGCTCCATGGATCAGGCCACCAAGGAGATGGCCAAACGTTTCTATATCCTGCTCTATCTGTTCCTGAGCCGGACCTACAAGAACGTCGAAGTGGTCTACATCCGTCACCACACCCAGGCCAAGGAAGTGGACGAGCACGAATTTTTCTACTCCCAGGAGACGGGCGGCACCATCGTCTCCAGTGCGCTCAAGATGATGAACGACATCATCAACGAACGTTACCCCGCCAACCAGTGGAACATCTACGCGGCACAGGCGTCAGATGGTGACAACTGGGCCGACGACTCGCCGCAGTGCCGGGAGATCTTGGTGCGGGACATCATGCCGCGGGTGCGGTACTACTCCTACATCGAGATCACCACCCGTGCTCACCAGACCCTGTGGCACGAGTATGAGTCGGTCGCCAGCCAGTTCCCCCACTTCGCGATGGAGCATATTCGCAAGGTCGAGGATATCTATCCGGTATTCCGGGAGCTGTTCAAGAAGCAAGCGGCTTGAGGGAGGTCATATGGTAGAAACCGCAAGAAAAGTAGCGCCGCTGGACGATGGCCCGGACTGGAACTTCGACCTGCTGGACATTTACCATCAAGAAATAGCCCGGGTCGCCAAATTCTATCGACTGGACACCTACCCCAACCAGATAGAGGTGATCACGGCGGAGCAGATGATGGATGCCTACTCCAGCGTCGGCATGCCCATCGGTTATCAGCACTGGTCATTCGGCAAGCGCTTCATCCACACCGAGCGCAACTACAAGCGTGGCCAGATGGGGCTGGCCTACGAGATCGTCATCAACTCGGATCCCTGCATCGCCTATCTGATGGAGGAGAACACCATGCCGATGCAGGCCCTGGTGATGGCCCACGCCTGCTACGGCCACAACTCCTTCTTCAAGAACAACTACCTGTTCAAGGCCTGGACCGATGCCTCTTCCATCATCGACTATCTGCTGTTTGCCAAGAACTACATCACCGAATGTGAAGAGAAGCACGGCATCGACGCGGTGGAGAAACTGCTCGACTCCTGCCATGCACTGATGAACTTCGGGGTGGATCGTTACAAGCGGCCTCAAAAGATCTCCATGGCCGAAGAGAAGCGACGCCAGAAGGCACGGGAAGACTATCTGCAGACCCAGGTCAACGAGCTGTGGCGCACCCTGCCCAAACAGCACAAGGCCTCCGGGGTGGAAGACAGACGCTATCCGGCCGAGCCACAGGAGAACATTCTCTATTTCATCGAGAAGAATGCCCCCCTGCTGGAGCCCTGGCAACGCGAGATCGTGCGTATCGTGCGCAAGATCAGCCAGTACTTCTACCCGCAGAAACAGACCCAGGTGATGAACGAAGGGTGGGCCACCTTCTGGCACTACACCATCCTCAATCACCTCTATGATGAGGGCAAGATAAGCGATCGCTTCATGATCGAGGTGCTGCACAGCCACACCAACGTGGTCTATCAGCCCCCCTACAACAGTCGCTACTACTCGGGGATCAACCCCTACGCCCTTGGCTTTGCCATGTTCACCGATCTGCGCCGCATCTGCGAGCACCCGACCGAGGAGGACAGATACTGGTTCCCCGACTACGCGGGCAGCAACTGGGTAGAGACGCTGCATTTCGCCATGCAGAACTTCAAGGACGAGAGCTTCATCAGCCAGTTCCTGAGTCCCAAGGTGATGCGCGACATGAAGCTGTTTGCCATCGATGACGACGACCTGAAGAACTACCTGAAGGTCTCGGCCATCCACAATGACGAAGGCTATCGTCAGGTGCGCAACACCCTGTCAGCCCAGTACAACCTGAGCAATCTGGAGCCCAACATCCAGGTCTACAACGTGGCGGTGAAGGGGGATCGCTCCCTCACCCTGCGCTATGTGCCACACAACCGGATCCCGCTGGGGGACTCCCGCCACGAGGTGCTCAAGCATCTGCACCAGCTGTGGGGTTTCGACGTGATACTTGAGCAGGACAATGGCGAACTGCCTCCCGACATCATAGGGCGCTGCCCGGAGAAGAAACCGGTCTGATCCCCTCACCTTGCAGCCATAAAAAAACGCGCCAATCGGCGCGTTTTTCTTGCATCAGAACAGGCTCAGTTGTCGCACAGGTTGCTCGGCATATCCTGGCGCAGACGAGTCCACAGCTTGCCGGACTCGATGCCGTATTGACGCACCGTCATGAACACGGCCTCGTGATTCTTGGTCTCGGCCAGGTTAAGCAGGGTCTTGTAGTAGGCATCCGCGGTTTCTCGCGCCTGCTTGTCGGAGAAGTAGTAGCGGCCAACCCGGCTGTACAGCCCTTTGAAACCGTTCAGGATCAAGGCGTAGATGGGATTGCCGGAGGCAAACGACAGCTGATGGTGCAACCGGTAGTCGAAGTCCGCATAGGCTTCGGCTGTGTTCTCCACCTCGGCGGCGCCGCGCAGGATCTCGGCGGCCTGCTCCGGGTTGTTGCGGATCGCGCCACGAATGAAGATGGTGCAGATGTTGGTACGCGCCGACAGCAGCTGAGCCACCAGATCCGGCACCTTGTCCTGATCGAGACGAGCCAGGGTCTCCAGAATGTTGAGTCCCGAGGTCTCCCAGAAGTTGTTCACCTTGGTCGGTTTGCCATGCTGGATGGTGAGCCAGCCATCGCGGGCCAGACGCTGCAGCACTTCACGCAAGGTGGTTCGGGTCACGCCAATCAGCTCGGACAGCTCGCGCTCGGCCGGCAAGATGGATCCTGGAGGAAAGCGATTGTTCCAGATGGACTCGATGATGTATTCCTCGGCAAACCCTGCGGGGCTCTGCGCTTTTATGACCATGTAGTGACTCTGTTGTAGTACGTAAAAAAGGCTCACGAATAATAGCAAAGCAGGGAGGGCTGGCAAGCAGAAGGTCAGTCCTCTGCTCACATCGGCGGGTGATTTTGTTAAAAAAATGTATTTCAGCCGGCAATGGGTGCCAGCCAACCCCTGTGTTGTCCATAAAACCACCATACTCATGGGCAAGGGCGACTATGTTATTTATAGTTAATGCTCTTTTTGATTAAAATCATGAGGAATCAATCTGATAAGGGACAACATCCGGATGTTCTGGTCGAGCCTGTCTTGACTGCATAGACGCAGATACCAACCACAAAACAGAGACCCATTATTATGCCAATCAGCTTAGGGCAAGCCTTTGCCAGGAACTTTCTGGGCAACGCCCCCCAGTGGTACAAGGCCGCTATTCTTCTATTCCTGCTGATCAACCCGATCGCCTTTTATCTCGATCCCTTCATGGCCGGCTGGCTGCTGGTCGTCGAGTTCATTTTCACCCTGGCCATGGCCCTCAAGTGCTATCCGCTGCAACCCGGCGGCCTGCTGGCCATCGAGGCAGTGCTGATCGGCATGACCTCGGCACAGCAGGTCAAACACGAACTGGTCGCCAATATCGAAGTGCTGCTGTTGCTGGTCTTCATGGTGGCCGGCATCTACTTCATGAAGCAGCTGTTGCTCTACGTGTTCACCAAGCTGCTGATCCGGATCCGCTCCAAAACGATGCTATCCCTGGCGTTTTGTCTGGTCTCCGCCTTCCTGTCTGCCTTCCTCGATGCCCTCACCGTGATTGCCGTGGTGATCAGCGTCGCCACCGGCTTCTACGCCATCTATCACAAGGTCTCCTCCGGCAAGGAGTTTGGCCACTCCCACGATTACACCGATGATGGCACCGTCAACGAGCTCAATCGTCAACACCTGGATGACTTTCGCGCCTTCCTGCGCAGCCTGATGATGCATGCCGCCATCGGTACTGCCCTCGGTGGCGTCTGCACCCTGGTGGGAGAGCCGCAGAACCTGATCATCGGTGAACAGGCCGGCTGGAACTTCGTCGAATTCGCCATTCGCATGTCTCCGGTCACGGTTCCGGTGTTTATCTGCGGTCTGCTGACCTGCGTCCTGGTCGAAAAGTGTCGCTGGTTTGGCTATGGCGCCAAATTGCCGGACGCGGTACGTCGCATCATGGAGGATTACAACCGTTATGAAGAGGCCGAGCGCACCGCTCAGGACAAGGCCAAGCTGATCGTGCAGGCGGTGATCGCCCTCTGGCTCATTCTGGGGCTTGCTCTGCACCTGGCGGCGGTGGGCCTCATCGGCCTGTCAGTCATCGTGCTGGCCACCTCCCTCACCGGCATCACCGAAGAGCACTCCCTCGGCAAGGCATTCCAGGAGGCACTGCCCTTTACCGCCCTGCTGGCCGTCTTCTTCAGCGTGGTCGCCGTCATCATCGATCAGCAGCTGTTCAAGCCGGTGATCCAGTGGGTGCTGGCGGCCGAACCCGACGCCCAGCTCGCGCTCTTCTACCTGGCCAACGGCCTGCTCTCCATGGTCAGTGACAACGTCTTCGTCGGCACCGTCTACATCAACGAGGTGAAGACCGCCCTGCTCAACAATGCCATCAGCCGCGAGCAGTTTGAGCTGCTGGCGGTGGCCATCAACACCGGTACCAACCTGCCGTCGGTAGCCACCCCCAACGGCCAGGCCGCCTTCCTGTTCATGCTGACGTCGGCACTGGCGCCGCTGCTGCGCCTCTCCTACGGCCGGATGGTGTGGATGGCGCTGCCCTATACCCTGGTGCTGGGTCTGGTGGGTTTCTTCTCGGTGGAGTTTCTGCTCGGCCCGCTTACCGACTGGTACTATCAGGCCGGCTGGCTGACGCTCGACAACGCCGCGCCTGCGGTACTGTCCGCACTCTACTGAGTGCCATGAGGGCCCGCCTGGGCCCTTTCTTTTTGGCCCCTGCTCTGCTCTAATTCAGCCACTGTTTTTTCTGTGAGATCAACCAGATGATTGAGTTTCTGCGCCGTATAGCCGCCCATCGCCTGGCATGGGGCCTGCTTGCAGCCTCCGCCCTGTTCCTCGAGTTGAGCGCCCTCTTCTTCCAGCACGTGCTGGGTCTGCATCCCTGCGTCATGTGCATCTATGAGCGGCTCGCCACTCTCGGGGTCCTCATGGCGGCGCTGCTCGGCATGGTGGCTCCGCAGAAATGGTATGTGCGCTGGAGCGCCCTGCTGATGTGGGGCGCCAGTGCCTTCTGGGGCCTGAAGCTGGCGCTCAAGCATGTGGACTATCAGGTGAACCCCTCTCCCTTCAATGTCTGCGAAGGGTTTGTCGACTTCCCGAGCTGGGCACCGCTGGATCAGTGGATCCCCTGGATGTTCTTCCCGGATGGCGACTGCAGCGAGGTCAGCTGGCAGTTCCTGAGCTTCTCCATGCCCCAGTGGCTGGTGGCCATCTTCGCCGCCTACTTGCTGGTGTTCGTTGTGGTGGCCATCGGCAACCTGGTCAAGGGGCGCTGCTGCAACTAGGTCGGATCAACATCATCCGTCGCGAAAAGGGAGCCAGTGGCTCCCTTTTTCATGAAGACTGCGGGTGGCGTCTTGAGCTCTGATATCGCTCTTCAACGTCTCGCTCCCCTGCCAGCCATCCTGGTGACTGCCTGCTTGCTCGCCGATTGGCCTTTCCTCCAGGCTCATCAGTGAGAAATCAGTAATCAGCACCATGCTCAAACAAAAAAGGGAGCCTGCGGCTCCCTCTCATGACACGGCCAACAAGGCTGACTCAGGAAGCCACCTTGCCGGCGTTGAGCTTGGCTTTCACCATGCCGATCACCATGGGCAGCAGCGAGATGCCGATGATGCCGAAGATAAGCAGGGTAAAGTTCTGCCGCACCACCGGCAGGTTGCCGAAAAAGTGGCCGGCGTAGACAAAGGAGATCACCCACAAGAGCCCCCCCACCAGATTGAACGCCAGGAAGCGCGGATAGGTCATGGCCCCCATGCCCGCCACGAAGGGGGCGAAGGTACGCACTATGGGCAGGAAGCGGGTGATGATGATGGTCTTGCCGCCGTGTCTGGCGTAGAAGGCGTGGGTCTTGTCCAGATAGTCCCGCCGGAAGATCTTGGAGTCCGGGTTGCGAAACAGCTGCTCGCCGAAGAAGTGACCTATGGTGTAGTTCACCACGTTGCCGAGCACGGCGGCGATGATCAGCACGGCCGCCAGGGTGTGCACGTCCAGCACGCTGCCCACGGTGAGGGCACCGGCGGCAAACAGCAGGGAGTCACCCGGCAGGAAGGGGGTGACCACCAGTCCGGTCTCGCAGAAGATGATGAGAAACAGGATGGCGTAAACCCAGATACCGTAGTTTTCAAACAGCTCTTTCAGATGCACGTCAACGTGCAGGATAAAGTCGATTGCAAAGAGGATCAGATCCATTTTTCCATACTCATGATGTGAACGGCGTGGAGTCTACGCCAATGCCAGGCAGGCCACAATCGCTGTGGAGTGCCTCCTGTACTCGCCGCTTGGCGTCGCTCGAATGAAACCGTTTATCCCGCCTCAGCCTCCCCCCGATATCGCAAACCTGTCGTGCCCTGACCGCTCAGGAGGCGCTCTCCAGATCCTTGCGCACCGGCGCCGGCAGACAGCGCTCCCAACCCCACAAGAGGAGCAACAACAGGGTGGCATCATCAAGCCAGCCGACCAGCGGCACCAGGTCGGGCACCAGATCCACCGGGCTGATGCCGTAGAGCAGCACCAGGATCACCAACCCCCTGGCCCACCAGGGGGTGGCAGGATGGCGAAAGCCCTGATAGAGGCGACGCAACCGTCGCCAGATGAGCCAGCATCTGGCGCTCATGACTCGATCAGCTCGCCGCGCAGCCGCTGGATCTGATCCCGCAGCGCCGCCGCCTGTTCGAACTCCAGATCCCGCGCATGCTGGAACATCTGCTCCTCCATCCGTTTGATCTCCTTGGCGATCTCGCTCGCGGAGCGGGCGTGGTACTCCCCTTGCGGCTCGGCGGCCTTGCGGCTCCCCTTGCCGGCCTTGCCCGCGGTGCGGCTGCCCCCCATGTCCATCACATCGCCGATGGACTTGTTGAGCCCCTTCGGCGTGATGCCGTGCTCCAGGTTGTGGGCGTGCTGCAGGGCGCGGCGCCGCTCGGTCTCTTCAATCGCCACCTTCATGGAGTTGGTGATGGTATCCCCGTAGAGGATCACCTTGCCGTTGAGGTTGCGTGCCGCCCGGCCTATGGTCTGGATAAGCGAACGGGTGGAGCGCAGGAAGCCCTCTTTATCTGCATCCAGGATGGCCACCAGGGAAACCTCCGGCATGTCGAGGCCTTCGCGCAGCAGGTTGATGCCCACCAGCACGTCGAATTTGCCAAGGCGCAGATCGCGGATGATCTCCACCCGCTCCACTGTGTCGATGTCCGAGTGCAGATAGCGCACCCGCACCTCGTGATCCGCCAGGTATTCGGTCAAGTCCTCCGCCATCCGCTTGGTGAGGGTGGTGACCAGCACCCGCTCCTCCACCGCCACCCGCTTGCGGATCTCGGAGAGCAGATCGTCCACCTGGGTGCTGACCGGCCGCACTTCCACCTCGGGGTCAAGCAGACCGGTGGGGCGCACCACCTGCTGCACCACATCGCCGCCGGATTTGTCCAGCTCATAGGGGCCCGGGGTCGCCGAGACGAACACCGTCTGCGGCATCAGCGCCTCGAACTCGTCGAACTTGAGCGGCCGGTTGTCCAGCGCCGACGGCAGCCGGAAGCCGTACTCCACCAGGGTCTCCTTGCGGGATCTGTCCCCTTTGAACATGGCGCCGATCTGCGGAACGGTAACGTGGGATTCGTCGATGATGAGCAGGCCGTCCCCCGGCAGATAGTCGAACAGGGTGGGCGGCGGCTCCCCCGGCGCGCGGCCGGAGAGGTAGCGGCTGTAGTTCTCGATGCCGGAGCAGTAGCCAAGCTCCTGCATCATCTCCATGTCGAACTGGGTGCGCTGGCTGATGCGCTGCTCCTCCACCAGCTTGTTGAGGGACAACAACTGCTCGCGCCGCCCCTTGAGTTCCTCCTTGATGTGCTCGATGGCCCCCAGGATGGTCTCGCGCGGGGTGGCGTAGTGGGTCTTGGGGTAGATGGTGTAGCGCACCACCGTCTGCTCGATGGCGCCGGTCAGCGGATCGAACAGGGAGAGCCGCTCCACCTCTTCGTCAAACAGCTCTACCCGCAGGGCCAGCTTGTCCGACTCGGCGGGGTAGATGTCGATCACCTCCCCCCGCACCCGGAAGGTGCCGCGCTGGAAGGCCATGTCGTTGCGGGTGTACTGCAGCTCGGCGAGGCGGCGCAATATGTCCCGCTGGTTGATCACATCCCCCACTTTGAGGTGCAGCATCATGCTGAGGTAGGCCTGCGGATCCCCCAGGCCGTAGATGGCCGACACCGAGGCGACGATCACCACGTCGCGCCGCTCCAGCAGCGCCTTGGTGGCCGACAGCCGCATCTGCTCGATGTGATCGTTGATGGAGGCATCCTTCTCGATGAAGGTATCGGTGGTCGGCACATAGGCCTCGGGCTGGTAGTAGTCGTAATAAGAGACGAAATACTCCACCGCGTTGTCGGGGAAGAACTCCTTCATCTCCCCATAGAGCTGGGCCGCCAGGGTCTTGTTGGGAGCCAGGATCATGGTGGGACGATTGAGGGTCGCGATGACGTTGGCCATGGTGAAGGTCTTGCCCGAGCCGGTCACCCCGAGCAGGGTCTGATGGGCGAGGCCAGACTCGATGCCGTCGAGCAGCTGGGCGATGGCCCTCGGCTGATCCCCGGCGGGTTGAAACTGGCTGGCCAGCTGGAATAACTTGCTCATGACGACTCCCGGCAAAAATACGCAAGAGCAGAAGTGTACTCCGAGTTGGGGTGGCCTGGGTATCCACTCTGGCAGCAGAAGCGGCTATTGACCTCGAAATGCGACCTCTGTATGATGCTCCTCCTTGCCTGATGTTCCCCCGTAGTTCAGTCGGTAGAACGGCGGACTGTTAATCCGTATGTCACTGGTTCAAGTCCAGTCGGGGGAGCCATTTCCTCACCATCTCGGTGCAAGTTATCCACTTTAGTGCTTTCCTCTACCATTTTTAATGCACAAGCCGCACCCTGCGGTGACCTCTCCCTTTTTCTCCCCCATCCGCCTCGACAGCGTTTTGTTCTGCTGCGCGTAACTATTTGATTTTTATAGAAACAATCTTTGTCCGGTATTTTTTGAACAGCCCTTGCAGCCCAGTATTGGCGCGGGCTACAGCCTGATCACCAAGTTTCATGAACAGGGTTATCCACAGTTTCTGTGGGTAAGTAGGCCAAAGCCAATGACGGCCTAGGCTGGCAGGCCATTGCCGGCAAGACTGGCACGTTTGACTCGCCAACCTCATTTTCTGCTGTTTTTGCCGCGCCCCCCGAATGGGTCTCCAGTGCACCCATCAGATGCTTTTTACAGATATCTTTTAGCCATCCCGCCACAGATGGGTCACCCTGCACGGGCGGGCCGCGACCAACCGCCAGACTCATCCCATGCCCATCAGTCAAAAATGCTGCCAGTGAGCCAAATCGACCGACCAAACAGCAGAGCGTAAAATTTCAAGCGACCCCCAAAGACGAGGATCACAGATAGCAGGAATCACTAATTGACAGCGGGGCTGGCAGAGGGAAATAGAGGTCATTGCCGCAGGTGCCCCCCAGTTACCCTCATGACCCCGAGGGCGGTGGCGGGTTAGTACCGATTAATGCGCCTTTGACGCTTCTTTATTGGTGAGGGATCCGGCACAATGTCGGCCCCACTTTTTTCCTCGGTTTTTCCGGGCATGACCATAGATTTCGTGACACTGCTACATCAAAGCGACTCCCTGCTGCTGTTCGTGGTACTGGCCTTCGGCCTGCTGCTCGGCAAAGTCAGGGTCGGCAACTTCCAGATAGGCAACACCATAGGCGTGTTGTTCACCGCCCTGCTGTTCGGCCAGATGGGCTTCGAATTCAGCACCACCACGGAGAACGTCGGCTTCATGCTGTTCATCTTCTGCGTGGGGATCGAAGCGGGGCCGCACTTCTTCAGCGTCTTCCTGCGCGACGGCATCCACTACATCACCCTGACCCTGGTGATCCTGCTGACCGCCCTCTTCCTTACCGTGGGACTGGCCAAGTTCTTCAACCTGGGGCCGGGCATGGCCGCCGGCATCCTGGCCGGTTCGCTCACCTCGACCCCGGCGCTGGTGGGGGCCCAGGATGCCCTGCGCAGCGGCCTGCTCAACCTCCCCCATCAGACCGACATGCAGTCGGTGCTCGACAACATGGGCATCGGCTATGCACTGACTTATCTGGTGGGACTGGTGGGCCTGATGATGGTGGTGCGCTACCTCCCCTCGCTGGCACGGCTCGACCTCAACACCGAGGCGCAGAAGATCGCCCGCGAGCGCGGTCTCTCCGACAACGAGAGCCGCAAGACCTACCTGCCCATCATCCGCGCCTACCGGGTCGGCCCCGAGCTGGCGGCCTGGATCGGTGGTCGTACCCTGCGCGAGACCGGCATCTATCCTCACACCGGCTGCTACGTGGAGCGGATCCGCCGCAACGGCATCCTGGCGAGTCCTGATGGTGACGCCGTCATCCAGGAAGGGGACGAGATCGCCCTGGTGGGCTACCCCGAGAGTCACGAGAAGCTCGACGTCAACTACCGCAACGGCAAGGAGGTGTTCGACCGCAACCTGCTTGACCTGCAGATCGTCACCGAAGAGATAGTGGTGAAGAACGACGCCGTGGTGGGCCGCCACCTGGTGGAGCTCAACCTCACCGAGAAGGGCTGCTTCCTCAATCGGGTGGTGCGCTCCCAGATCGAGATGCCGTTCGATCGCAACATCATGCTGCAAAAGGGCGACGTGCTGCAGATCAGCGGCGAGAAGCAGCGGGTCAAGCTGCTGGCCAACAAGATCGGCTTCATCAGCATTCACAGCCAGACCACGGATCTGGTGGCCTTCACCACCTTCTTCGTGCTGGGCCTGCTGATTGGCTCCGTCTCCCTGGTGTTCGGCCAGCTGGAGTTTGGCCTCGGCAACGCCGTCGGCCTGCTGCTGGCGGGGATCCTGATGGGCTACCTGCGCGCCAACCACCCCACTGTGGGTTATGTGCCGCCGGGCGCCCTGCGTCTGGCCAAGGATCTCGGCCTGGCGGTGTTCATGGTGAGCACCGGCCTCAAGGCAGGGGGCGGCATCCTAGATCACCTGAGCGAAGTGGGGATGGTGGTGCTCTTCTCCGGCATGCTGGTGACCACCTTGCCGGTGCTGGTGGGCTACCTGTTCGGTGTCTGGGTGCTGAAGATGAACCCGGCCCTGCTGCTCGGCGCCATCACCGGGGCCCGTACCTGCGCCCCGGCCATGGACGTGGTGAACGAGGCTGCCAACAGCTCCATCCCGGCGCTCGGCTATGCCGGCACCTATGCGGTGGCCAACGTCATGCTGACCCTGGCAGGCTCCTTCATCATCGGCTTCTGGTTCTAGCGCCGACCAAGTGTCGTCAAAGGGGAGCCACTGAGGCTCCCCTTTTTATTCTCTGCTCTGTTCCTCACTTCCCCGCTGCCTGCCCCCTCATCGGATAGGGCCTATGGTGCTATCCACCCCCCGCCGAGCAAACCCAATGAGCTAAAGCGCCCGCCCCATGCCGCTTACACTCAATGAAACAGACGAGGGCAGTATCATGACGCGGTTATGGATCCTCCTCCTGTGCGGACTGCTGTGCGGCCCGCTGCAGGCCGCAACGCCAGCGCAGGCCGACGCCGAGCCGGCCGCACTGACGTTCAACAGCGACCAGCTGGCCCAGCCCCAGCTTGGCGATCTCGATGCCATGCTGGCACGGCGCTCCATCCGGGTGCTCACCACCTACAACAAGACAGGTTACTTCATCGACAAGGGGATACAGCGGGGCGTCACCTACGACGCCTTCATGCTGCTGGAGAAGCGGCTCAACGAACAGCTGCGCAAGCAAAAGAACCTCAAGCGCCATCTCAAGCTGCACCTGATCTTCATCCCGGTGGCGCGCGAGGCCCTGCTGGATGCCCTCATCGCGGGCAAGGGTGACATCGCCGCCGCCAACCTCACCATCACGGACAAGCGCAAGGAGCAGGGCGTGGCATTCACCGCTCCCCTGCTCGACAACGTGCGGGAGCTGCTTATCTCCGGCCCCCTCTCCCCCAAGGTGGAAAGTACCGCCGACCTGGCCGGTCAGCACATCTACGTGCGCCCCTCCTCCAGCTACTTCGAGAGCCTCATGGCCTACAACCAGGCGCGCAAGGCGGCGGGAGAGCCGCTCATCGACATTCAGCCGGCCCCCGAGGCACTGGAGGATGAAGATCTGGTGGAGATGGTCAACGCCGGCCTGCTCCCTTTCATCGTCATGGACGAGCACAAGGCGCGCTTCTGGCGGAAAATCTTTCCCGCCATCCGGATCCATGAACAGCCGGTGTTCCGGCAAGGGGGCGTCATCGCCTGGGCGGTGCGCAAGGAGAGCCCGCAACTGCTGGCCATGCTCAACGAACAGATCAAGGCGCTGCGCGGCAAGGCCACCGGGGACGAGCTCCTCGCCCGCTATCTCAAGCAGAACAAGTTCGTCAAAAGCGCCGCCGCCGAGGCCGAGCGCAAGAAGTTTCTGCAGGTGGTGGATCTGTTTCGCGCGTATGGCGAGAAATACGAGGTGGACTGGCTGCTGATGGCAGCCCAGGGTTACCAGGAGTCGGCCCTCAACCATCAGGCGCGCAGCCACGTCGGCGCCATCGGCATCATGCAGATCATGCCCGCCACCGGCAAGGGCCTGAAGGTGGGCGACATCCGCCAGCTTGAGCCCAATATCCATGGCGGCGTCAAATACATGCGCTGGATGATCGACCACTACTATGCGGACGAGCCCATGACCGCCCTCGACAAGGCGCTCTTCTCGTTCGCCTCCTACAATGCCGGTCCCGCCCGGGTGGCACGGCTGCGCACCGAGGCCAAGAAACGAGGACTGGATCCCAACGTCTGGTTTCACAACGTCGAGTACGTGGCGGCGGAGAAGATAGGGCCCGAGACCGTGACCTACGTGGGCAACATCTACAAGTACTACATCGCCTACAAGCTGGTAGTGGAGCAGTTGCAGCGCAAGCAGCAGGCGAGCGAGGCCCTCAAGCAGCAGGGAGCCAGCGGCGACCAGGTCTCCGCCGCCCCCGCATCACAGGGATAAGTCAGCCCCCTCTTTCGCGAGGCTCCCCTTCTGACGGGGAACCTCGCGCCTTTTCAGCCGGAGGCGCAGTGCAACCTGCCCCCTTCCGGCCTGCCATGAGCGAGCAGTACTCCCTGTCGTGACCAGAATGAACAAAATGGCCACAACAGCCTTAATAGCCATTACGGTCAGATTGTTTTCCAGCCAGACATGATTAATTAACCTTCCTGCAACAATCACAAGGAGAGCACCATGTTGCAAGGAACCTTCAAGCGCACCCTGATCGGTAGCCTGCTCGCACTGAGCTTCGGCGCCCACGCCCAGATCAACGAAGTCCACTTCCTGATCCCGGGTGGCGCCGGCGGCGGCTGGGATACCACGGCCCGCGGCACCGGTGAAGTGCTGGCCAAGTCCGGTCTGGTCAAGACCGTCTCCTATCAGAACATGTCCGCCGGTGGCGGCGCCAAGGCCATCGCCCACCTCATCGAGACCTCGGCCCAGTCCGACAAGACTCTGATGGTCAACTCCACCCCCATCATCGTCAAATCCCTCTCCAAGGAGCTGCCCCAGTCCTTCCGTGATCTGACCCCGGTGGCCGCCATCATCGCCGACTACCAGGCGCTGGCGGTCAAGGCGGACTCCCCTTATCAGAACTGGGCCCAGCTGCTGGCCGCCTACGAGGAGAACCCGGCCAAGGTGAAGATCGCCGGTGGCTCGGCCCGTGGCAGCCTGGATCACCTGGTCGCCGCCCTGACCTTCAAGAACGCCGGTGCCGACGCCAGCAAGCTGCGCTACGTCGCCTACGATGCCGGCGGCAGCGCCATGGCCGCCGTGCTGGCCGGGGAGACCCAGGCCATCTCCACCGGCTTTGGCGAGGCGATGGAAGCGGTCAAGTCGGGCCAGATGCGGATCCTCGGGGTCACCTCGGACAAGCGCCTGCCAGGGGCGGAGCAGATCCCCACCTTCAGCGAGCAGAACAACCCCACCGTCTTCGCCAACTGGCGCGGTTACTTCGCCTCCCCCACCATCAGCCCGGAAAAGTCCGCCGAGTTTGCCGCCCTGCTCAAGCAGATGTACGACAAGCCGGAGTGGGAAGTGGTCCGCAGCCGCAACAGCTGGACCAACCTCTACAAGTCCGGTCCCGAGTTCACCGCCTTCCTCGACGGCCAGGAACAGCAGATCGGCGGCCTGATGCGCGAGCTCGGCTTCATCAAGTAACCCTCGTTGTCACATCGCAGGCGGGCGCAGGCCCGCCGCTCATGTTGGAGTCAAGAGATGAACATCACCAAGGAGCGACTGGGGGGCCTGCTGTTTCTGCTGCTCTCCCTCGCCTATGGCTATTACGCCACCGAGATACCGGGCTACCCCGGCGACGAATACGAACCCTTCACCGCCAGTACCCTGCCCTATGCCCTGGCCGGGATCGGGGCGCTGCTCTCCCTGCTGCTGGTGCTCTTTCCCGGGGGCGAGCCCCTGCGCCGGGAGGAAGGGGACTGGCGCCGGGTCTTCATCCTGCTCGGGCTCATGGTCGTCTATGGCCTGGGGCTGACCTGGTTTGGCTTCGTGCTCTCCACCATCGCCTTCCTGAGCGTGGGCATCCGGGTGCTCGGTGAGCCCAGCCTGCGCTACGGCCTGATGATCAGCGTCCCCTTCTCCCTCGGTTTCTGGGCCCTGCTCACCAAGGGGCTCAACGTCTATCTGGAGCCGGGTCGTCTGTTCACCCTGCTCGGTTTCTAAGGAGTCACCATGTTAGACGGAATCTTGCAAGGACTCGGCACCGCGCTGCTGCCGGTCAACCTGATGATGGTGGTGCTGGGCTGCTTCGTCGGCACCTTTATCGGCATGTTGCCGGGCCTGGGTCCGGTCACCGCCATCGCCCTGATGATCCCCATCACCTATGGCCTGGATCCCTCTTCCGGCATCATCCTGATGGCCGGCGTCTATTACGGCGCCATCTTCGGGGGCTCCACCTCCTCCATCCTGATCAACGCCCCCGGCTGCTCCGCCACCGTGGTGACCGCCTTCGACGGCTACCCCCTGGCGTGCAAGGGGCAGGCGGGCAAGGCGCTGGCCATCGCCGCCTACGCCTCCTTCACCGGCGGCACCCTCTCCGCCATCATGCTGATGGTGGCGGCGCCCCTGCTCGCCCAGGTCTCCCTCTCCTTCCAGTCAGCGGACTACTTCGCCCTCATGGTGCTGGGCCTCTCCGCCGTGGCGGCGTTCGCCGGCAAGGGGCAGGTGCTCAAGGCGCTGATCATGGCGCTGTTCGGCATCATGATCTCCACCATCGGCATCGACCGCAGCGTCGGGGTGGACAGGTTCACCTTCGGTCTGCCGGACCTGCGCGACGGCTTCTCCTTCCTGCTGCTGGCCATGGCCACCTTCGCCCTGGCGGAGATCCTGATGGCGGTGCTGCGCCCCGGCAAGGACAACAGCGAGGAAGAGGCCAAACAGATGCAGCAGCTCGGCAGCCTCAAGCTGAGCAAGGAGGAGGTCAAGGAGATAGCCCCTCCCATCGCCCGCTCCTCCGTGCTGGGCTTCCTCATCGGCGTACTGCCGGGGGCCGGCGCCACCATCGCCGCCTTCATGGCCTATGGCGCCGAGCGCAACATCGCCGGCAAGCAGCACCAGGAGCAGTTCGGCAAGGGCAGCCTGCGCGGCCTGGCCGCCCCGGAAGCGGCCAACAACGCCGCCTCCACCGGCTCCTTCGTGCCCCTGCTCACCCTGGGGATCCCGGGCTCGGGCACCACGGCCCTCATCCTGGGCGCCCTGGTGGCCTACGGTATCCAGCCCGGCCCGCGCCTCTTCATGGAGCATCCGGACGTCTTCTGGTCGGTGATCATCTCCATGTACCTGGGCAACGTGGTGCTGTTGATCCTGAACCTCCCCCTCATCCCCTATCTGGCCAGGGTGCTGGCGGTGCCTCGCCCCGTGCTGATCCCCATGGTGCTGCTGTTCTCCCTGACCGGGGTCTATCTGGTCTCCTTCAACACCATGGACATCCACGTGATGACCATAGTGGCGCTCATCGCCATCGGCCTGCGCCTTCTCACCTTCCCCATGGCCCCCATGCTGCTCGGCTTCATCCTGGGGGGCATGCTGGAGGACAACCTGCGCCGCGCCCTGGTGATCAACGACGGCTCCCTGAGCTTCCTGTGGGAGCGGCCCATCACCCTGGTCTTCACGGTGATCACCCTGACCATGCTGCTGCTGCCGCTCTGGCAGTGGTGGCAGGCACGCCGCGCACCGGCTGCCACCCTGCAATCCGAGCCAAGCTGAGTTGGCGGATCTCACACAGCAAAAGAGCGCCGACAGGCGCTCTTTTTATTGGCAAGACAGGATGGGGAGTTACGCCAGTCAGGGCTGGCGATAACGCCGCTCCGGCCGGCCGACGGTGCCGTACTCCAGCTCCGGACTCGCCAGTTGCTGGCCCACCAGAAACTCCAGATAGCGGCGCGCCGTGGTGCGGCTCACCCCGATCCGGTTGCCTATCTCCTCGGCGCTGGCCCCCTGCTGGGTCAAGGCCGCCAGCACCCGCTGCAGGGTGAGGCCGTCTATTCCCTTGGGCAGGCCCTCTGCCGCCACCTGTTGCAGCGGGGAGCCAAACAGGGCATCCACCGCCTGCTGATCGATGTCCGCCAGGGCCGCCAGGGCGGCGCGGCTCTGGCGGTACTTCTCCAGGGTGTCGCGCAGCCGCTCGAACACCACGGGTTTCAAGATGAAGTCCACCACCCCGAGCCGCATCGCCTCCTGCAAGGCACCGGCCTCCCGCGCCGCGGTGAGCAGGATGACGTCCAGACTGGCCCCGGCCTGGCGCAGCTCTCTCAATAGCGAGAACCCCTCTCCATCGGGCAACCAGACATCCAGCAGCACCAGATCGGGCTTGAGGATCCCTATCTGCTCCCTGGCATCGAACAGGGTCAGCGCCACCCCCAGCACCTCGAAACCGGGCAGCCGCTGCACGAAGCGGCGGTGGATCTCGGCGATGGCCGGATCGTCCTCGACGATCAGGATCTTGATCACTCACACCTCCTTGGGAATGTAACAGACGACGCAACTTCCCTGCGCCGTGGCTTCGATGGTGATCTCCCCCTGCAAGGCGTCCAGGGTCTTGCGCACCAGGGAGAGACCGATGCCGTGACCGGGCTCGGGCTTGCTGCTCACCCCCCGCTCGAACAGCCGATCCGCCAGCGCGGGATCGATGCCGCCGGCCCCGTCCTCCACCTCGAGGATGAGATCCTGTCCCAGATCGCTCAGGGAGACCCGGATGGGCTGATAGGGGGCACCGTGCCGGCGGGTCGCCTCGAAGGCATTATCGATGAGGTTGCCGAGCAGGGTCACCAGCTGGGAGCCACTCACGCGCAGGGGAATGTCGTGCAGTCGGGCATCGGGATCGATCACGAGCTCGAGGCCGAGCTCGTGGGCCCTGTGGTATTTGCCGAGCAGCAGGCCGGCCACCTTGGGCTTGGCGATGGCCCCCATCAGGAAGCTGAGCAGGGTCTGCTCGGTGTCCGCCTCCCGCCCGATGAAGGCGAGCGCCTCGCCGGTGGCGCCCAGCTCGATGAGCCCGGCGATGGTGCCGAGCTGGTTGTGGTGCTCGTGGGTCTGCACCCGCAGCAGATCGCTGTAGGCCTGCACCTGGGAGAGCTGGGCACTGAGCTCTTCCAGCTCGTCCTTGCGCCGAAAGCTCGACACCGCGCCGATCAGCTTGCCCTCGCGCACCAGCGGCAGCCGGTTGACGATGAGGGACTGGCCGTTGAGCACAATTTCTTCATCAAACTGGGGGCGCGGATCCTGAATGAGGGAGAGCATGCGGCTCTCCGGCAGCAGCCGGGTAACCGGCTGGCCGATGGCGGCCCGGGCGGTGGTCTCGTCCAGACGCAGCAAGCGGATGCCATTGGGGTTGAGGGAGGTGAGCCGCCCCTGCTCGTCGATGGTGAGGATACCCTCGCGCACGGTGCGTAGGGTGCAGTCGAGTTCGGTGTAGAGACGCCCCATCTG
Source organism: Aeromonas sp. FDAARGOS 1403 (assembly GCF_019047325.1). Lineage (NCBI taxonomy): Bacteria > Pseudomonadati > Pseudomonadota > Gammaproteobacteria > Aeromonadales > Aeromonadaceae > Aeromonas > Aeromonas sp. FDAARGOS 1403. The sequence goes on from NZ_CP077249.1 coordinate 3,554,037, forward strand.
CTCGGGCTCGAAGCCGAGCAGCGCCCGTTTGTAACGGCGGGACAGCCAGGTGGCGGCCAGGCTGTTGAGCAGCACGATGAGCAAGGTCATGGCAAGACCGAAATGCAGAAAGCCCTGCAGATCCGCCTCGATATCCCGCACCAGATAACCGACCGACACCACCCCGATGATCTGACCGAGCTCATCGCGGATGGGGCTCTTGCCACGCACCGAGACCCCGAGGGATCCTTGAGCGCGGGAGATATAGGACTCCCCCTGCAAGGCCCGTTGCGGGTCATCCCCCATCATGGGCTGGCCGATGCGATCCGCATTGGGGTGCACCAGTCGGCGCGCCTCCTTATCGCCAATGACGATGTAGCTGGCGCCCACCTCGGCGCGGATCCGCTCCACCAGCACATTGAGGCGGGCGGTGTCGGCCCGTTTCACCCCGGCGATGACACCGGACTCCCGCGCCACCAGTCGCGCCACGTCGAGGGCCTGATCCCCTACTTCGCGGTAGCGCTGCTCGGACACATAGTAGTAACTGGCCCCGCTCAGCAGCACCAGCTGCAGCAGACTGACCAGACAGAGCATGAGCAGGATGCGTCCTTGCAACCCCAGCCTCATGCCTCCTTGTCGCCTCGCAACAAGTCGAGCAGCAGGCTGCCGTCGCGCAGGGCCTTGTGCACCTGCACCGAGGTGGGTTTGGTGGGATCTTCGTAGAAGTGGGTGGACTCGATCTGCAACCGTACCAGGTACTCGGCCGGCAGTTGGCTGGCCAGCGACTGGTGCAGCATGGGGAACAGCAGCCGATCGGCGCGGGTGATCTCCCCCCCCAGTAGCAGCTTGCCCGGATTGAGCAGACAGATGAGGTTGGAGAGTACCCGGGAAAGCCGCCCCGCCGCCTGATGGAGAATGTCCTGACAGAGGCTGTTGCCCGCCAGCGCCAGCTCGCACAGCTCGCGAATGGTGACGCTCTCGGGCAGATCGTGCTCCTGCATCCGCTCGCGCAGATCCCGGTATTGCGCCTCCAGCGCCTGATTGGTCACCAGGGTGCAGGCACAGCCGAAGCCGCCGCAGTAGCAGCGCTGACCGTAGGGTTCGAGCTGCAGGTGGCTGAGATCGCCGAGCAGCGCGTTCTCGCTCTCGATAAGCTGGCCGTTGACCACCATGCCGACCCCGATGTCGTTGTGCACGAACACCAGCACCGCATCGGCGCAGTTCTTGGCGGCGCCCCACTCACGCTCGGCCTGGATCCAGGTGCGCACGTCGCCGCTCACCAGCACCGGCACCGCGAAGGCCTCCTGCAGGGTCGGGCCGAGCGGCCAGTTTCGCAGATCGTAGAACGGGAAGTGCTTGACCATGCCGGAGTGACGCTCCACCTGCCCGGGCAGGCAAAGGGCGATGCAGGCGAGGCGCAGCGCTTTTTTGGGCAAGAAGCCCTCGATGGCCCGCACCAGGCTGGCCAGCAGGTCGGCGCGCTCCCCTTCGCTGAACACGTGACGATGGCGGGCGAGGGAGCGGCCTGCCAGATCGAACAGGGCCATGTCCACATAACCGCGCCCCAGGCGCATGGAGAGGAACTGGAAGCGGCGCTCGTTGATGCGCAGCAGGGTCTGGCGGCGACCGCGCCCCACCGAGCTCTCGCCGCAGGTGACCACCAGACCGCCGTCCAGCAGCTCGCGGGTGATCTTGGTGATGCTGGCAGGCGAGAGGCCGGTCAGGCGGGAGAGATCGGTACGGGACAGCTCCTTGTGCTCCTCCAGGCTGGCGTAGACCAGGCCATAGTTGAGCTGACGGATCAAATCGATACTGCCTTTCACGATCTCATTCATAGGGTAAGGGGCAACAGCTGACACAGAGGGCGACAATTTTCACACATTATTGATCAATCCCCAAATAAAGTGCGGCCTGAACCGGGGGCCAGGCCGCATCTTGTGAGGGATATCCCCTCTTGTCACCCCATCAGTAGCGGAACTGGGAGACCAGCTTGCGCAGCTTGTCCCCGGTGCTGGCGAGATCGCGGGTGGTGCTGTTGGACTCGACCGCCGCGTCAGTCAGCTCGCTGACGATCTGCTGAATGGCCACCAGGTTCTTGTTGATCTCCTCGGAAACCGCATGCTGCTCCTCGGCGGCGGTGGCGATCTGGATGTTCATGTCGTTGATGGTGCTGACCGCCATCACCATGCTGTCGAGGGAGGTGGCGATGTGGCTCGCCTCCTGCACCGTCTCCTGGCTGCGATCCTCGCTCGCCTGCATCACGTCCACCGCCTGTTTCACCCCGCCCTGCAGACGCTGCAGCATCTCGTTGATCTCCTTGGTGCTCTGCTGGGTGCGGCCGGCCAGCGAACGGACTTCATCCGCCACCACCGCGAAGCCGCGTCCCTGCTCGCCGGCCCGGGCCGCCTCGATGGCCGCGTTGAGCGCCAGCAGGTTGGTCTGCTCGGCAATGCCGCGAATGACCTCCACCACGGATCCTATCTTGGCGGTCTCCTGCGCCAGCTGCTCGATGACGCCGGAGGCGGTGTGCACCTCGCCCACCAGCCGGTTGATGCTGTTGATGGCGGTGCCCACCACGCCGCGGGCGGCATCGGATTCGCGCGCCGCATCGCTGGTAGCGGTGGCGGCGTTGGAGGCGCTGGCCGCCACTTCCTGGGCGGTGGAGCTCATCTCGGTCACCGCGGTAACCACCTGATCCGTCTCCCGGCTGTGGCCGTGCATCTGATGGTCATAGTGCTCGCTCAGGTGGTGCAGCTTCTCCACCGCGCTGAACAGGTGGTTGCTGGTCTCCCCCACCTGGCTCACCACCGACTGGATCCGTGCCACGAAACGGTTGAAGGCGGTGGCCAGCTGACCGATCTCGTCGTGACTCTGTACCTTGAGGCGCTGGGTCAGATCCCCCTCCCCGTCGGCGATGTCGTTGAGGGCCGATACCGCGTCCGCCAGCGGCCGGGTGACCCGGTTGCCGATCACCACAGTGGCGGCCAGGGTCACCCCCAGAATGACCAGAATGAGCAGCACGCTGCTCTGCAGCGAGTCACGCATGTTGCTCTCGCGTACGGTGCGCAGCGCCGCCAGCTCGTTGTCGATGTCGTCGATATAAAAACCGGTGCCGATGATCCACTGGTACTTGTCGAGTACCAGGTTGAAGGAGAGCTTGGGGGCGTCCCGACCGATGGAGGGCTTGGCGGTCCAGTATTCGGAGAAGCCATCCCCCTGGCGCGCCGCCTTGACGATCTCCTGGATCAGCAGCTTGCCCTTGGCATCCTTGTCCTGCCAGCGGTTCTTGCCCTCCATCTCGGGACGGGGCGGCAAGAGTATCGCCGTGCCCTGAAAGTCATAGACGAAGAAGTAGCCGTCGCTGCTGTAGCGAAGCGGACGCAGCATCTCGATCACCTGCTTGCGCACCGCCGGGCTGTCCGGCTGGCTGTAGACGGCATCGATGGCCGTCTTGGCCAGCATCAGATAGCTGCTGAGCAGTTCCTTGCGATCCTTGATCGCATTCTCCCGCGCCACCACCAGATCGGCTTCCAGATCACTCTTTGCAATCATGTAGTTGCTGAGATTGACCACCAGGGCCATCAGGAGCACGGGGACGGCTCCCAACAACAGGATTTTCTGCTTTAGCGTCATCTTTTACATCCTTGCAGCTGTTTTTATGAGTGTTCCGTTCCTACCAGACCAGTATAGGATGCTGGTCGACGGGGACTCGCTTTCGCTACAATCCTCGCCCTCTATCTCTATCGACTCAGATGGCCAGTCACATGAACAAATGCCCTTGCGGTTCAACTCTTTCTCTCGATTTGTGCTGTGGATCACTGCACCAGGGGGCCGCCCCCCAGACCCCGGAGCAGCTGATGCGCTCGCGCTACAGCGCCTTCGTGCTGGGACTGGGGGAGTATCTGGTACACAGCTGGCACCCTGACTATCTGAACGGGCTGACTGCGGAGCAGCTCTCCCAGACCGACACCCAATGGGACGGGCTCGAGATCCTCGCCAGCCAGGGCGGCCCCGCTGACACCCTTGGCATGGTGGAGTTCAAGGCCTGGTTCATGGAGGGTGAAGAGCGCCACTGCCTCCATGAGCGATCCCGTTTCGTGCGCCATCAGGGGCGCTGGGTCTATACCGATGGCGAACAGGATCCGGCACCGCTGCGGGTGGGGCGCAACGACCCCTGTCCCTGTGGCAGCGGCAAGAAGTTCAAGAAGTGCTGCGGCTGAATGCCATGTTGACAGAGGGGGCCCAGCGGCCCCCTCTACTGTTATTAGAGTGTGACAACAATCACGATTTGCTCATTAACACCCCCACCAATGAGCGTTTGCGAACATTAACTTGGCCCATATCAAACATTTCTGCCCAGAGACAGGCCACACTGGCACCATCTGGAAGAGATGAGACGGGCAAGAATGAAAAGAATAACCACACAAGTCGTCATCATAGGGGGTGGCGCCACCGGAGCCGGCATCATGCGCGATTGCGCACTGCGCGGCATCGACTGCATCCTGCTTGAGCGGGACGATATCGCCGCCGGCACCACGGGCCGCAACCATGGCCTGCTTCACTCCGGCGCCCGCTACGCGGTGACGGATCAGGAGTCCGCCCGCGAGTGCATTCAGGAGAACCGCATCCTCAAGCGGATCGCCAGCCACTGCGTCGAGGACACCGGCGGCCTCTTCATCACCCTGCCGGAAGATGACATCCATTTTCAAACTACCTTCATGGACGCCTGCGTCCTGGCGGGCATCGACGCCCGCCAGCTGGATCCCGCCGATGCGCTGCGCCTCGAACCCAACGTCAACCCGGCGCTGATCGGCGCCATCCAGGTGCCGGACGGCACGGTCGACCCCTTCCGCCTGGCCGCCGCCAACGTACTGGATGCCAAGGAGCACGGCGCCCGCATCTTCACCCACAGCAAGGTGCTGGGGCTGCTGCGCACCCAGGATCGGGTGCACGGGGTCAAGGCCATCAACACCCGCACCGGTGAAGCGTTCGAGGTGGAGTGTCAGGAGGTGATCAACGCCGCCGGCATCTGGGGCCAGCAGATCTGCGAGTACGCCGATCTCGGCATCCGCATGTTCCCGGCCAAGGGCTCCCTGCTCATCATGGATTACCGCATCAACCAGCTGGTGCTCAACCGCTGCCGCAAACCGGCGGATGCGGACATCCTGGTGCCGGGCGATACCATCTCCCTCATCGGCACCACCTCGAGCCGCATCGATTACCACAAGATTGACCAGCTCACCGTCGAGCCCGAAGAGGTGGAGGTGCTGCTGCGCGAGGGGATAAAACTGGCCCCCATCATGGCCCGCACCCGATTGCTGCGCGCCTATGCCGGGGTTCGCCCGCTGGTGGCGGTGGATGGCGACGAGTCGGGCCGCAACATCAGCCGCGGCATAGTGCTGCTGGATCACGCCGAGCGGGACGGCCTGCAGGGCTTCAACACCATCACCGGCGGCAAGCTGATGACCTACCGGCTGATGGCCGAATGGGCCACCGATCTGCTGGCCAAGAAACTCGGCAACAGCAAGCCGTGCCGCACCGCCGAGCTGAGCCTGCCCGGCTCGCGGGATCCGGAGAAGGTCTCCGCCCCCGGTCTCTCGGTGCCGGCTGAAGGCTCGGCCCAGTACCGTCACGGCGAGCGGGTCATCGCCTTTTTCCGCGACAATCCCAAGGCCAACGCCCTCATCTGCGAGTGCGAGATGGTGACCGCGGGTGAAATCGAATACGCCCTGCGCGAGCTCGATGTGGACAACCTGGTGGATCTGCGCCGCCGTACTCGCCTCGGCATGGGCCCCTGTCAGGGGGAGCTGTGTGCCTATCGCGCCGCCGGCCTGATGCAGGAATACGGCAAGGCCGACGGCCGCCAAGCCTGCGTCATGCTGCGCCAGTTCCTGGAAGAGCGCTACAAGGGCACCCGCCCCGTGCTGTGGGGCGATGCCCTGCGCGAGGCCGAATTTACCTACTGGATCTACGAGGGGCTGTTCGGCCTTGGCGAGTGGACGGCCCCCCATCTGGTGGCCGAGCCCCCCTTCCCGCAGGACGCCAGCACCGCCAATCCCACCAAGGAGCGCAGCCATGAAATTTGACAGCATCGTTATCGGCGGCGGCATGGCAGGCCTCTCCGCGGCCCTGCGCCTAGCCGAGGCCGGCCAGAAGACCCTGCTGATGGCCTCCGGCCAGAGCGCCCTCCACTTCTCCTCCGGCTCGGTGGATCTGCTGGAGAGCGAGGGAGATCCCCGCACCGCCCTGCCCGCCTTCATGGCCGCCAACCCCGAGCACCCCTACAGCAAGGTGGGGCTGACCCATATCGCGGCCAGCCTCGATGATCTGCAACGTCACTGCGCCGCCCAGGGCTTGCCGCTGTTTCGCCAGGAGCGCAACCACCAGCGGCTGACCCCCATCGGCACCCTCAAAGCCACCTGGCTCTCCCCCGACACCTGTGCCTGCGTGACCGATGCACCGGCCCCCGACGCCATCCTGCTGGCCACCCTGGAGGGATTTCGCGACTTTCACCCCGAGCTCGCGGCCGCCAACTTGGCGACCCATGCGCGCTTCGCCCACTGCCGCATCCTGACCGGGGAAATTCGGCTGCCCCAGCTGGCCGAGTTCAGCCGCAATCCCCACGAGTTTCGCTCCGCCGACATCGCCCGCCTGTTTGACAAGCAGGGCAATGGCCAGCATGACCTGCTGACGGATCTGGCCCGCGAGATCAGCCGCATGGTGCAGGAGAGCGGCGAGCCGCGATGCCGCCACCTGGTGCTGCCCGCCTGCCTGTCACTGGGGCTGGTCGGCCCGCGCCTGACGGAGCTGGAGCAGCGCACCGGCTGCATCATCAAGGAGGTGGCCACCATGCCGCCGTCACTCATAGGCATGCGGATGCAGGAAGCCCTCAAGCGCCGCTTCATGGCCCTTGGCGGCACCTTCCTCACCAGCGAGCGGGTGCTGGGCGCCCGTTACGACGGCGATCGGGTCATCGGCGTGCACAGCCAGAATGGCGACGATCAACTCTTTGAAGCGGATAACTTTGTACTCGCCTCCGGCAGCTTCTTCAGCCGCGGGCTGGAGTCGCGCCTGCGCGGCATTCGCGAGCCCATCTTCAACGCCGATGTGCTGAGCCTGCCGGAGCGCGACTCCTGGGCCGGCCGCCGACTGTTTGACCACCACCCCTTCATGGGCTTCGGGGTCAAGACCGACGACAAGCTCAGAGTGCTGCGTGGCGGCAAACCGCTCGCCAACCTCTATGGCGCCGGCAGCGTGCTGGCGCACTATGACCCCATAAAAGAAGGGTCAGGGTCAGGCGTGGCCGTTGCCACCGGCTGGCAGGCTGCCGGTCACATTTTGAGTTCAGCCCAATGATGATTTCGACCCATATCCCGTGCCTTCACACCCAACGGGAGGAGAACTGACATGCTACTGGATCATGCCAACCAAACCTTCGATCAGTGCATCAAATGCACCGTCTGTACCGCCTACTGCCCGGTGGCCAAGGCCAACCCGGCCTACCCAGGCCCCAAGCAGGCGGGCCCGGATGGGGAGCGGCTGCGCATCAAGAGCCCGGAGCTCTTTGACAGCGCCCTCAAGTACTGCACCAACTGCAAGCGCTGCGAAGTGGCCTGCCCGAGCGGGGTGCGCATCGGCGACATCATCGCCAAGGCCAAACACCAGTACAGCGGCTTCAAACCGGGGATCCGCGAGTTCGTACTCTCCCACACCGACCTGATGGGCAGCATGTCCACCCTGATGGCCCCGGTGGTCAACTTCACCACCGGCCTCAAGCCGATGAAGCTGGTGCTGGACAAGGCGCTGGGGGTCTCCTCCCACCGCGACCTGCCCAAATACTCCCAGGGCACCTTCCGCGGCTGGTACAAAAAGCAGAAAGCGACTCAGGCCCGCTTTGCGCGTCAAATCGCCTACTTCCACGGCTGCTACGTCAACTACAACCACCCGCAGCTCGGCAAGGAGCTGGTGCAGGTGCTCAACGCCATGAACATCGGCGTCCAGTTGCTGGAGCGGGAGAAGTGCTGCGGCGTGCCGTTGATTGCCAACGGCTTCATGGACAAGGCCAAGCAGCAGGCTGCCTTCAACATCCAGCAGCTGGAGAACACCCTGCTCGGCAACGAGATGCCGCTACTGGCCACCTCCTCCACCTGCGGCTTCACCCTGCGCGACGAATATCCCCACCTGCTGGAGCAGGACAACCACAAGGTGCGCGATCGCATCTCGCTGGTGACCCGCTTCCTGTGGAACGAGTTCTACCAGGGCAACAAGCCGGCGATGAAGCCGCTCAATCTGCACATCGCCTACCACACCCCCTGCCACATGGAGAAGATGGGGGGCGTCATCTATACCCTGGAGCTGCTGCGCGCCATCCCCGGCGTCAAGGTGACCGTGCTGGACTCCCAGTGCTGCGGCATCGCCGGCACCTACGGCTTCAAGTCGGAGAACTACCAGACCAGTCAGGCCATCGGCGAGGGGCTGTTTGATCAGATAAACCGGCTCAAGCCCGATCTGGTCATCACCGACTGCGAAACCTGCAAATGGCAGATCGAGATGAGCACAGCGTTCCGCTGCGAACACCCCATCCACCTGCTGGCCCAGGCCCTGGCCTGATCCCCTTGCAACGCTCGGCAAAGAGGCCGACAAGCAAACACCAGATGGAAAAAGAGCCGGCAATTGCCGGCTCTTTTTATTCACATCCGCCCCATCAAGGGTGCTGGACGATCAGGCTGTGCTGATCCAGCATGCTCTGCAGGATGTCGTGGGACGAGGTACCGCCAAGCTGCCAGCTGCTCAAGTCCACCCCCTTCAGGGTGATCTGCTGGGTCACCTGGCCATCCCCCGCCGGCGACACCGAGAGGTTCACGTCGCTCAGGCCGTTGCTCGCGCTGGTCACCGACGCCTGCAGATGGCCCAGCAGGCCGTCCACGCTGCTGTCGGTCACCCCCTTGAGCAGGTCCGCCAGATCGATCCTGTCACCCGCCTGCGAGCTGAAATCGGTGATGGTGTCGATGGCGGGCTGGCCTGCACTCCCCGCATCCCCCTGCTGCCAGACGAAGAGATCGCTGCCGGCGCCGCCGGTCAGGATGTCATCGTCCTTGCCGCCCAGCAGGCGATCATCGCCCGTGCTGCCAAACAGCCAATCCCCCTGATCCGATCCCGTCAGCGTATGACCGGCCTGGGTATGGATGGTCACGGTATCGAGGGGGGAGCTGATGGTAGTGCCCCCCAGACTCGACTCTGCGCTCAGTCCCAGCACATGGTCTCCCGCCGTCAGGCCGTCCAGATAGAGCGGCAGCGAGTGGCCACCCGGAATGAGCCAGTCGCCGTTGCTATCGGCATGGCCGACCTGCTGCCCCTGCTCATCCAGCACCTGGGCCCCCGCCAGACCGCTGATGCGCAGCGACAGCTCGCCCGGTACCGGATTGACCACGCTGGCGGTCAGATTGAGCGGCACCATGGTCCCCTGCAGGGCATGGATCTCGTGGGGCCCCACCGTCAGGCTCGGCAGATCCGGTTCGGCCGTCACCGTGATGATCACTTGATCGGTGTCGCTCAAGGGCCCGCCCGCACCGCTGTTGCCCTGATCCGAGGTGGTGATGGTGAGGTTGTCCTCACCCCAGAAATCCCTGGCCGGTTCATAGTGCAGGTTGCCGGCCAGCAGTTGGTTGAGATCGGCAAGCGACCCCACCAGGGTCATCTCGTTGCTGCCCGCCCCCTGTACCGAGACCGCGCCCGCCGCTCCCAGCAGGGTCAGCACCCCGTGCTCGACCCGCAGTACCATGGCCATGGGCGCACTGCCGGCATCCACATCCTTCACGCTGATGCCGGATAGCGACAGAGAGCCATCCTCTTTTACCGTCATGCTGCCCGGCAGCTGATTGACCGGCGCATCGTTGACCGCCAGCACCTCAATGGGCACTACGTCGGTGTCGCTCAAGGGGCCGCCGCTGCCGGTGTTGCCCCGATCATCGGTCACCATGGTGAGCCGATCCTGGCCGTTGAAGTCCTGCTCGCCCAGATAGGTCACGCCGCCCGCCAGCAATGCATTGATGGCATCGAGCGACCCGCTCAGCACCTGGGTTCCCGTACCGTTGCCGGTCAGGGTCACGCCGCTGCCATCCGCCAGGGTGAGGGTGCCATGCTCCACCGAGAGGCGCACCTCTATGGTGCTGTTGCCCGCATCCACGTCTTTGACCTGCAGACCGTCAATGCGATAGGGCACATCCTCTTCGGCCACCAGCGGCGTCGTGGGCAGAATGTTCTCGGGCGCGTCGTTGACCGCCGCTATGGTGACATCGATGCTGCCCTTCACCTCTGGCCCCAGCGCGCCGTTGTCCAGGCTCTGGGCGATCACCTCGAGGTTCAGGGTGCCATTGACGTCGTTGGTCACCAGCAGCAGGCTCGCCAGGTTGCCGCCCACCGTGGTCACCTGCCAGTCGCCGTTCGGCAGTCTGATGGCCTCACCGGCCACCCCGTCCGGCAGGGCGATGGCGGCCCCTTCCGGCACGTTGCGAATGGTCACCCGCACCTGCTCGGCGCCATTTTCATGCACATTGCTCGCACTGCCGCCGGTGGCCTGGGTATCGCGGGTCTCCAGCCCCAGATTGAGCTGGATCCTGTCGCCCTCCACCCCGCTGGCGGTGGGCACCAGATCGCTGATGAGCGCATCCCCCACCGGATTGACGGTCACGGTGAAGCTCCCACTGGTTTCGAGCGGCAAGGTCAACCCCTGGTCGAGGGTAAAGGCGCTCAGGGTGAGATCCACGGTGCCGCTGAAATCGGCCGGCGGGATCAGGGTCAGCTTGGCAAAGTCGGTGCCTACCGGTACCTGCCAGACACCGCCCCCATTGTTAATCGCCGGGGCCGAGAGAGTGAAACCGTCCGGCACTCCTTTTATCTGCAGCGCCACTATCTGCTCGGAGCCATCGGTGTCGATGAGGGCAGCCCCGAGGCCCGCCAGGCTGATGACGCCATCCTCGTCGCCCGCCACATCGTGCAGCGTGAGCACGGCCGGATCGTTGACCGGTCGCACCTCAAAGCCGACCTGCCCGCTCCAGCTGCCGCGATCCGTACCCGTGGTGGCGGTGTCGAGAATATCCACCGTCACGTCGAGCGGCACCTGACCGCTGAAGTGCTCTTTGGGCACGAACACCAGATCCTTGAGATCCGCCGGGTCGTTCACCGTGAGGGTAGAGACCGGCTGGCCGTGCTTGTCGAGGAAGTGACCATATTGGGGATCCACGGTCACGACCACCCGCTCCACCGTTTCCAGACCGCCGTTGGCGACCGAGGGGCTGATATCGGCCAGTTTCACCGACAGATCGAGGTGGATCTCGGTGTCTTCCAGGTTGTCCGGCTGGCCGTCGCCGTTCATATCCTTCACGTTCAGTTGCAGCTCGGGCAGGCCATCCGCTCCGCCATTGATGTCCACCTCCGGGGTGATGGAGAGGGTGATCTCTTTCTCTACCATCCTGGAGTCACCGCTGACAGTGTCGGTGTTGACCAGACGCACGTTGAAGTGCAGGCCGTCGCCGGCGTAATCCTCAGGCAAGGTCAGGGTCAGCCGGTCGAGATCATCGAGGCCACCCGGCAACTTGATCAGGTACTCGCCGTTGACGAAGTCGAAGGTGAGCCCCTGCACATTGACGCCGGTGGGCAGTCCTGTGATGACGATGCTGAGCTCGTCGTCACCGCTGTCTGCCGTACCCAGGGTCACCATCTGCTTGAGCTGACTGCCGAAATTGACGCTCTGATCCTCCACCCCGGTGATGGGGGCACTGTTGTCGAAATCGACGTCGGCGGCCACCTGGCCCGAGTGGGTCGCGCCATTAAAGTCGGCGCTGGCGGTGAGCTCCCGATAGGCTGGTGCGCTCACATCCCCCTCGTTGTTGTCACCAAGGTCGATCACCCTGGCGCTGACCTTGAAGGTGACGGTACCGGTAAAGCCATCCGGCGAGCGCAGGGCATAGCTGCCGAGGGCGTCGTGGGGGATGGTCCAGTTGCCCTGACCGTCGTTGATCCCGCCCACCACCACGAAGCCCGACGGCAGGTCGCTGATCACCAGATAATCGATGGTCTCGACGCTGCTGGGGTCCAGATCCTCGAACACGAAGACGCCGTCCAGCGGGATATCGTGCCCGTCCGGGCTCTCCAGCTGGCCGGTCTGCACCAGATTGCCATCGGGCTCCACCACCGCCTGGATATCCAGATGCAGAGTGCCCTCGATCACCTTCTGGGCGGTGGCGCTGGAGTCCACGTCCACCTGCGTCACCGTGACATGGCTCTGGATACGGGTGTCTCTGTCGCTGTCTTCGGGCCCTTTCACCAGCAGCTGGCCACCGCCGAGCAGGCTCTGCAGCTCGGCGTTGCTCAACTCCACGGCGCCGCCGCTCACGGTCAGCCGGGTCTCGGCCCCGCCCGCACGGATCCAGACTTCATACCCGGGCTCGATACCGGAGAGGCCGAGGTGTGTCACCTGCTCGGCGCCGTCGGTCAGGTCAGGCTGCCAGTCGAGGACGGTGAACTGATCCTCCAGGCCATGACTGGTCTTGGCGTAGTCGGTGGCGTCGATGGCCGGCTCCACCTTGATGGTGAGCGGCACCTCGAAACTCTTGCTGTCGCCGTCGTTCTCGGTCACCACAACATGACCGATGAGGTGCAGGTCGGCGGTGCTGTTGGCCGGCGGCTGGATCTGCAGGTTGCCAAGGCTCGACACATCCACCTGATAGAGGAGGTTGCCCTTGCCGTCTAGCCCGGCGAAGGTGAGGGTCAGCGCCTTGCCATTGCCGTCGAACACCTTGGCCCCTGCCGGCAGCCCTTCCAGCACCAGGTTCAAGGTTTCCGAGTGATCCAGCGGGGTGTCGGTCCACTCCCCGGAGGTGAGCTTGAAGTCCAGCGGTGCCCGACCATCCTCCTGGATAGTGATGGTGTAGCCGTTGCCATCCTGGCTCCAGCCGGAGGTATTGAGGTCGAAATGGGGCTCGTCCACCACCCCCACCAGATCCACATGCAGGGTCTGGGCGCCGGTCTCCTTCTCGTTCACCACGGTATGGGGCTGGCCATTGGCATCGGTCAGGGTGGCCGTGTCCTTCACTACCCCCTTGATGGTGAGATCGAAGTCGACGTTGCTGTTTTTTGGCGGCAGCAGCTTGAGGTCATTGATGCGATCGAAGGGCACTTCGTAGTAGCCGTTGGCATCCAGGGTGACCGCTACCCCGCCGAGCCACAGGGTTGCCCCGGCAGGCAGGCCGCCGATGCGCACGAACAGCTGCTCGGAGCCATCTGTGGTGTCCCCCAGGTGGGCCAGGCCAATCTTGCTGCCCAGATCGATCAGGGTGTCCTCCTTGCCCTGAATGTCGCGCACGGTCAGCTTGGCATCATCCGCCAGCGGATTGACGTTGATCACCAGCTCGATGGCATCCCCAAACGCCTTGTTCTGGCCGCTGGCGACCGGCGCCTTCTCGGTACTGACCGGGGTGATGGAGAGCTTGATGTCGCCGCTGAAATCCTTGGCAGGGACCACGCTCACCTTGTTGATGTTGCCGGCCGAGACGCTGTAGAGGCCGCTGGCGTTTGGCTTGAGCTCGGCCCCGTTGAGCATGAGGGTGCCCTGACCCGCCTCCCACCGGATCTGGTAGCTCAGGGTCTCTGAGCCATCCGTATCGGTGAGGCCCGCCTGCACATTGAGCCTGATGCCGCTGCTGTCTTCATGGGTGTCGTAGTGCTGGCTGGTATGGCCGGTATCCCACAGCGGCTTGTCGGCCACGCCGCGTACCGTGATGGCGAGATCGCCGGTGACTGGCGCCGGGGCATCCCCCTCGGTCACCCCCACCTGCAATTGCACCTGGAAGTGGAGCGGCTGGCCCTGGTTGCTCCAGCTGGACCAATCGGCCGCCGGCACAAAGGTCACCCCCTGGGCGCGGTAGTGCACGTTATCGCTGGTGACCATGGCCTCGGGCGGCACGATAAACCAGTTGCCATCCGCGGTGGTGGCAAGGGCAACCCCGTTGTAATAGAAGCTGCCGTGGGCATTGGCCGGCGCCTGAACAAGGAGCTGCTCCACGTGCTCGCCCCGATCGAAATCGCCGATATCGAGCTGCATCTGGATGGGGATACCGGCGCTCGGATCCTGCGCTCCCTGATCTTCGTTGCCGAGGGCCGCAGTGACGGTGAAGCTCACCGGCTCATCCTGCAGATGGAGGGTCAGGGTGCTGTCGGCACGGTCACCGTCGCCATCCACCAGATGGGCGGTGATGACCTGGCTCAGCTGGGCATTGTCGTGATCAAACCCGGCCGCCGGGGTGAAACGGTAGCTACCATCGGCCGAAATGGTGAGAGAGCCCATCACCTGCTTGCCATCCGGGCTCATCACCTCCTGAGTGAGGGTGCCATTGACGGCATAGGTCTGGCCATTGATGGTGATCGACTCGACCCGGGCACCATCGGCGCCTTCATTCGCGGCCGGCAGCAGATCGCCGCTGACGGGGGAACTCCCCTCGTTCAGGGTATGCGCCAGCACGGTACCGATGGGCATGTCATCCTCTACCGTCACGGTCACGCTCACATTGGGGCTGCGATCGCCATCGTGATCGGTGACAAAGAGCGGCACCTCGATGGCAAGATCATCTTTACCCTGCACGCCGTGATCGAGCTGCCCCACCAGATAGACGCTGTAGCTGCCGGTGACGTCGAGGTGAACCCAGAAGACCGGTTTGCCACCCTCTGCCGTGGCCAGATACCAGCCCGGGCTGTGGGCCGCCAGGATCACCTCCTTGCCACCCGAGGTGAGGTGGTTTGCCTGATTGAAGGCCGCCACGTCAAGCTCGAGGGAGGCGACCCGATCCGAGCCAGCGCTGATGGTCACCTTGCCGCTGGCCACCTCGCCCTGATCCGCCGGCGTGGTGCCCGGATGCTGGCTGGCGGAGCCATCGAGGGCAGACTCCTTCACCGCGACCGCGTCGATGGCCGAGATGAGAGGATCCGCGCCGTCCGTCACCCTGATGGTGGCAGACCCCTGGCTCTGGCTGCCATCGCTGTCGGTGACCTGCACCGGCAGTGTCAGCTCAAGCTGGTCATCGGCGCCGTGATCCAGGTTGGTATGCACCGTCACCTGATAGTCGAGGGTCGCAGTGGTGTGAGCGCCGATAGTCGCTGGCACCTGCACCAGGGTCACCGTCATCACCACCAGCCCGCCGGCCGTGATCGCCTGGAAGCTGTGGCCGTCGCTGCCCACCGCCTGCCAGGTCAAGGCTTCGCCATTATGGGTGATGGGGTTGCCATTGGCATCCACTGCCTGGCCCGCCAAGGTCAGACGCACATCGACCACTGGGTCAGAGTCGGCGGTGATGGTGATCTTGCCGGTGGCCTGCTGATCGTCCGCACTCTGGTTATTGGCGGCGCCATCGAAGCGCCCTTCACCGAGAGTCACGCCGGTCAGCGTCAGCGTCGGTTTCTCCCCCTCGCCAATCCGGATGGTGAGGGTGCCACTGGTGCTGTCGTTGTTGCCGCCCGCCTTGTCGTAGTCGTTGACGATCACCTTGATGGGCAGCTCGGTCACGGCGTTGGCGCCCTGATGGAGCCCCTGATAGAGGGTCACCTGATAGTCAAAACCGTTCTTGCCCGCCTGATCCAGCGTGCCGACCAGCCGCACCTCAAACACCTCGACCCGCTGGCCATCCACCATCACGAAGCCCTTGAGCAGCTGGCTGCCCGGGATCTTCGGATCCCCATCCACCAGCTGATATTGCACCGGCTGACCGAGCGCGGTGAGCGCCGGCTGCTGGCCGGCATCGGCAAAGGCCACTTCGACCACCCGATCCGACCCTGCCTGCACATCGAAATGGCCGGTCTGGCTCAGGCTGTTGCTGCCGGTCAGATCCCCTTCATTCAGGGTGACGCCGCTGCCTGCCACAAAGGTGGGAGCGCGGCCATCGTGAATGGTGAGCGGCAGCGTGGTGCCGATCTCGTCGCCATCCTGGTCGGCCAGTGTCACCGCCAGCGGCAGCGAGAGGGCATCGCTCCCCAGATGATCCAGCTCACCCGCGAGGGTGACCCTGGCGCTCACGCTCCAGTTGCCGCTTTGCTCGACCAGGCTCAACTCGGCGCGCAGGATCTCGCGTCCATCCGCCGTGATGCCCACCAGCTGGCCATCGGCCGCGAGGGAGAAGCTTACCGGACTGCCCTGGCTGGTGAGCCCGATCAGGGTGCGCTGGATGGTGGCAATGTCAAAACCGAGGGAGGCAGGATCGAGTGCATCGCTGCCGTGGGTCACCACGAAACTCATGGTGCTGACCGCTGCCGCCTCCCCTTGCGCCATCTCGGTGATGGCGGTGCCGGTGACGGCGGAGATGGTCGGGTTGGCACCATCACCTACCGCCACCCTGATGGTTGTGGCCACCTTGTCACCGTCGCTGTCAGTCAGGGTCAGCCCCGCCGTCAGCAGTGCATCCGCACGGCCCTGGTCCAGCGGCTGATGGAGGGTAAAGCTGTACTTGCCGTCGTTCCCCAGAGTCAGGGTAAAGACCAGCTCGCCATCTGGGGTACGCCCCTCGATAAGGTGATCGGCCACCGTGACCGTGACGCTCTGCTGGCCCGAGCTGAGCCCCTGCAGGCCCGGCTGATTGGCATCAAACACGATGCTCACCAGCGGGTCGCTGCCCGCCGTGATGGCAAGCTCGCCACCAAGGGTCTGACCTTGCTGCCAGTCGCTGTCCTCGGTGAGGGTCAGGGAAACAGGGTCAACCTGCGGCAAAGCGCCGTCGATGATGGTGATGTTGAGGGTGCCGAGGTTGCTCCGATCGCCGTCAAAGTCGCGACCCACCACCTGCAGCCCCAGATTGACGCTGTCGGTGGCCACCGGCTGATCCAGCACGCCGTCGAGCTCAAGATGATACTTGCCATCGAGATCCAGAGTGACGGTCAGGATGCCCTTGCCGTCTGCGTCCAGCAGGGTGATGAGGTTGCCGTTCACCTGATAGCTGGTGGGCTTGCCACCGCTGGTGAGGCCCGCCAGGGCCGGCTGGCTCGCCTCAAAGCTGAGAGAGACCAGGCGATCGCTGCCCACCGTCACCGGCAGCTGACCATCGATGCTCTGCTGGCCCCCCTCTTGCAGCGAGACCCCCTTGTCCAGACCGAGCGAAGGATCGCGGCCGTCGTCTATGGTCAGGGTCAGGTTGGCACTGGTGGTGTCACCATCAATCTCGCTGGCGCTCACCTGCAACCCCAGCGAGAGGCTGTCGCTGCTCTGATGATCGAGCGGACCTGTGAGGGTGACCACCACCCGGCCACCCACATCGCTCCCCTGCTGGTCGGCCAGCAGTTGGGCACGCAATACTTCAACCCGCTGACCATTGCTGCCCGGGTAGTAACCCAGCAGGGTACGATCATCGGCAAATTCGAAGGCAAGCGGATGACCATCGCTGGCAAGGCCTGCACTGTTGAGACTGGCCAGGGTGTCACTCTGGTTGCTGAACACCAGCGAGTCGGCCAGCAGGGGATCGGCGGTGTGGCCAACCACGAAACGGCTCTCGCCGACCACGGCGGCGCCATTGGTGAAATCATCCTCGGTGAGGGTGATGGCCGGGATCTCGAAGCTCGGCGGGTTGCTGTCCAGCAGAGTGATCACCAGCGGCGCTTTGACCAGATCACCGTCGCCGTCGCGGTATTCGAGGTTGAACGGCAGACGCAGAGCATCATCCTGAGTGTGATCCAGACTCTGGTGCCAGACGATGCGATAGCTGCCGTCATTGCCAAGGGTCAAGGTAAAGACGGTGACGCCAGCGGCGCTGGCGGTCAGGGTCTGGCCACCCCAGACATAATCCAGTGCCACACCCTGACTGGTGAGTCCCAACCCCTCGAAAGCACTCTGGTCGGCGGCGAAGGTGACCTGCAGATTGCCATCGATGCCGGCGCCGGTGTTGAGGCTGCCGGTCGCGCCGATCGGGCCATCGGCCAGTCCGGCTTCGGAGAGCGTGAGCGTCTCGCTCTGGCCGATCAGCGGCGCCCCGTCCAAGGCCGAGTTGCCCGCCAGATCGGTGACACTGGCGCGCACCTCAAAAGGTTGCGTGATGCCAGAGAGATCAAGATCTGATACCTGCCAGCGGCCATCGGCCCCCACCAGTGCGGAGGTTGTGAGCAGCGCCTGCCCGTTGCTGCCAACCAGGGTGATGGTCACGCTCTGGCCTGCTTCCACATTGGTGGTGGTGCCGCTCAGGGTGGCATTGCCGTTGCCAAAGAGGGTGGCGGCGTCGAGATCATCGATATCGATGGCGGCCTGGGTATCGACCTCGATGGTGAGGATGTCGCTGGCCCGGTTGCCGGCGATATCCACCGAATCGACCCGAAAATCATGCGCCCCGTCAGCCAGCGTATCGGGCAGCTGATATTGCCAGTTGCCGTTGCCATCCACGGTGAGAGTGGTGAGCACGCTGCCGCCAAGAGACAGGGTGACGGTGGCGCCGGGCTCCCCCTTGCCCTGCAGCAGCGGGGTATTGTCGCGGGTCAGGTCATCGGTCTGGCTGGCGCCGGTGTCGCTCTCATCGGCGAGATCCAGGGTAATGGTGGTGATGGTGTCGAGCAGGGTCTGACCCAGATCGCTGGCGCGGTTGCCGGTGGCATCCTGGGTATCGGCCTGGATGATGAGGGGGCCATCCACCAGCTTGCCGGTAAGGTCGCCAAAGTTGGCCTCCCAGACCAGGCCGGGCAGCACTACAGTAGTGACGGTGAGCCGGTTGCCATCCTGATCCAGCAGGGTGACGGTAACCGGCTGACCAACTTCCACATCCTCGACAAAGCCGCGGATGATGACGCCAGTCACCTCGTCGGCGTTGATGATGTTGTCGTCGGTCTGCGGCTCGGTGATGGTGATGGCGGCAAAGAGATCCCGCTCCCCCTCCAGCAACGGCTCGTCGGCCCGGGGCAAGTCGGCTTGATCCGTATCGAAACCGGCCTCGGCCAGGGTGGCATCATTGGTGCGATCGACCACCACGAAGCCCCCCGAACTGGAGCCGGCCACGCCGCCGATGGTGCCGCCCGCCGCCGGGTTGCCGGCTGCGCTCGCTTCGAACTGGGCAGTGGGGTCGGTGCCTGCGCGGATCGCCGCCTGCAGGGCGGCCAGCTCGCCGTCAGCCGCTGCTGCGGGATCGGCGGGCGGCGCGATGGGCGCCACAGCCCCATCAGCCGCCCCCTCCTCCTGATGGGAGAGCTCGATGGCGTCGGTCAGCTGGTAGCTGCCTTCACCACTGAGGATCCGGTCGCCCGGTTGCAACAAGACGCCGGCCCTGGCGCGCACCACTGTGCCATCGTCATGAATGACGAAGACGGTTCCCTCCAATTGGGTCATGACGGTGGGTTTTTCGATACGCAGCTCTGCCATACAACCTCCAGCAAATAGTGAGCGGGCCCCGGATGCCAATTCGAGTCAAATTTTGAGCGCTTATTTTATAAGCATGTTACTTGCGGATCTCCCCATAATTTCGATAGAAAATGCGATCACGTAGCGGATCCATCCGCTTTTTTGCACGTAAAACGTTTCAATACCGAAACAAGATCCCAATTGAAGACCGCCAGGCAGGATCTGCCTCTATCCTGCCGGATCCAGTATGGCAAAGGCTGACGCATCTTCCCCCACTCCCCCTGATTGAATCGGGCTGCCGACGGGATCCATGGTGCCCTCTTCCGCACCACTCTAAATGCATATTTATTCCCATTAATTTTGTTATCCCCAAATGGATAGAAAGCCGGCCGCATTGAGGACGTCCCCTTGCCTGACGCGGGCTGGCGGGCAACTGTGCCCACTGTCGCCAGGTAGCTGCGTTAACAATGGTGCAATAAGTTGAGTTTCCTCATAATTTAACCGGGATCTCATTTCCGCTTGTTGCCGGCTCCGCCAATTGATCTAGCGCAATCCCGCTCCCGATAAATCATCATTCGTTTTACCCATTTGGTAATATCCAGCTCGAGCAATCGCATAAATACATGGGTTTTATTCACTAATAACAATTAATCGGCCTGCCTGCTCCTGCCTAGTGCGGGGGCTGATGCCCACATCCAGGATGGAACGGTCAGGCTTGGCAATGAGATCGATTTGGGAGTGATGATCGTGAGTTCACACAACAGACAGACTAGGCTGGGCCTCGCCGCCCTGCTGCTTACCACCTGCCTTGGCACCAGCGGCTGGGCACAGGCGGCCGACGAGGCACAAAGCAAGGGCAAGATCGAGGCGCGCAGCGAGCTGTTCGCCAAGGATCACGCCGACCAGTTCAGCAGCTGGAAGGCGACCGGCGAGAGCCGCGAACGCACCGATGCCCTGGCCGAGGACCCCAACATGGTGGTGCTTTGGGGCGGCTATGCCTTCGCCAAGGATTACAACAAGCCGCGCGGTCACTTCTATGCCCTGACCGACGTGCGGGAAACCCTGCGCACCGGCGCCCCCAAGAGCGCCGAAGACGGTCCGCTGCCCATGGCCTGCTGGAGCTGCAAGGGCCCGGACGTGGCCCGCGTCATCGACGAGAAGGGTGAGGATGGCTACTTCAAGGGGATGTGGGCAAAAGGCGGACCCGAGATCGTCAACACCATCGGCTGCGCCGACTGCCACGACACCGCCTCGAAAGAGTTCAAGGAGGGCAAACCCGCCCTGCACCTCTCCCGTCCCTATGCCGATCGCGCCATGACCGCCATTGGCAAGCCGTTCAAGGAGCAGGGCCGCTTCGATCAGCAGTCCCAGGTGTGCGGCCAGTGCCACGTGGAGTACTACTTCACCGGCCCCACCAAGGCGGTGAAATTCCCCTGGGACAAGGGCACCACAGTGGAGCAGATGGAGCAGTATTACGACGAGATAGGCTTTGCCGACTGGACCCACGCCCTCTCCAAGACCCCCATGCTCAAAGCCCAGCACCCCGAGTACGAGACCTGGCGCGCCGGCATTCACGGCCAGAACAACGTCGCCTGCGTCGACTGCCACATGCCCAAGGTGCAGAACGAACAGGGCAAGGTCTACACGGATCACAAGGTGGGCAACCCCTTCGATCGCTTCGACCAGACCTGCCGCAACTGCCACACCCAGAGCAAGGAGATGCTGCAAGGGGTGGTCAAGCAGCGCAAGGATGCCATTCACGATCTCAAGCTCAGAGTCGAGAAGCAGCTGGTGCACGCCCACTTTGAAGCCAAGGCCGCCTGGGATGCTGGCGCCACCGAGGCCGAGATGAAGGACATTCTGCAGGACATCCGTCACGCCCAGTGGCGCTGGGACTTCTCCATCGCCTCCCACGGGGTGCAGATGCACGCCCCGGAAGTGGCGCTGCGCATGCTGGGGACCGCCCTGGACAAGGCCGCCGATGCCCGCACCAAGCTGGCACGCCTGCTGGCCGCCAAGGGGCTCAGCCAGGAGATCGCCATTCCTGACATCTCCAGCAAGGAGAAGGCCCAGGCCGCTCTTGGCATGGACATGAAGCAGATGAACAGCGACAAGGCCCAGTTCCTCAAGACCACAGTCCCCGCCTGGGATGCCGAGGCCAAAGCGGCCGGACGGCTCGCACAATGACGAGGCAGGCGGGCCCGCAGTGTCGGGCCTGCCGCCGGAAGGAGGCTTCCTATGGGTGATTTAACGATGGATTTCTTACGACTGATGCTGATGGCAGCCATGCTGCTGACCAGCCTGCAGGGCCAGGCCGCCGATGCGGCAACCGCCCCGGCACCGACTACACATGAAGTGGAATTTCTGCGCAGTGCCGACAAGGCCTGTACCGACTGCCACAAGGAGCAGGAGTACGGCATGCACGGCAAGCATGGCCAGGCGACCAACCCCAACAACCTGGCGCCGGTCACCTGCACCAACTGCCATGGTCAGCCCTCCCCCAAACACCGGGAAGGGGTCAAGGACGTGATGCGCTTTAGCGACAGCTTCAACAACAAACAGAGCACCGAGAGCTACCCCATCGCCGAGCAGAACGGGGTCTGCATGAGCTGTCACGAGCCCAAAGTGCTGCGCGAGGCGCTCTGGGCCCACGACGTGCACGCCACCAAGCTCACCTGCACCAGCTGCCACCAGCTGCACCCGGCCAAGGAGCCCATGGTGGCAATTCCGGAGAAGTCCCGCATCAAGCTCTGCGTCGACTGCCACAGCAAGCAGCATGAGGCCGTCAAGGCGGCCAAGGCGAACACCACCTCGGGCAAGGAGGCACAATGAGCTGTTCTCGCCGTCAATTCATGGCGGGGATGAGCGCGGGGGCCCTCATCATGATGACGGGGGCTGCTCGTGCCACCACCCTCGCCCACAGCCAGACCATCGACGGGGTCCGCTTTGGCATGATCCACGACGAGACGGCCTGCATCGGCTGTACCGCCTGCATGGATGCCTGCCGGGAGGTGAATCAGGTGCCAGAGGGGGTCTCGCGCCTCGAGATCATCCGCTCCGGCCCCATCGGTGAATTTCCCGATGCCGAGTACCACTTCTTTCGCAAGTCCTGCCAGCACTGCGACAACGCCCCCTGCGTGCACGTCTGCCCGACCGGTGCCTCCCATATCCGCAAGGAGGATGGCATCGTCGACGTCAACCCGGATCTCTGCGTCGGCTGCATGTACTGTCTGGCCGCCTGCCCCTATCAGGTGCGCTTTATCAACCCTGTGACCAAGGTTGCCGACAAGTGCGACTTTTGCCGCAAGACCAACCTGGCGGCGGGCAAGGAGCCGGCCTGCGTGGAGTCCTGCCCCACCAAGGCGCTGGTGTTCGGCAATCTGGATGACCCGGACAGTCCCATCGCCAAACGGCTGGTTAAGGAGACCACCTATCGCTACAAGCAGGCACTCGGCACCTCGCCCAAGATGTACCGCGTGCCCAAAGGGGAGATAAAGTCATGACCATGCAAGCGGCGTTTCACTTCCCCTCGCTGGTGTGGGGATTTGCCCCATCGCCATCTACCACGGCAATAACCGATGGAGGGAATGACCATGTGGCATGACGCATTTCACTTCCCTTCCCTCGTGTGGGACTGGCCCATAGCCATCTATCTCTTTCTGCTCGGCATCTCCGCCGGCGCCACTACCCTCTCGGTGCTGTTGCGCCGCAAGGGGGCCGGCAGCGAGAGCGGCATCATCAAGGCGACCGCCATTCTGGCGCCGGTGAGCGTGGTGCTGGGGTTACTGATCCTCATCTTCCACCTGGCCCGCCCCTGGACCTTCTGGAAGCTGATGTTCCACTACCAGTTCGACTCCGTGATGTCGATGGGGGTCATGCTGTTCCAGATCTACATGGCGGTGCTGTTTGCCTGGCTGGCGGTGGTGTTTCGGACCGAGATCGAGACCTTGCGCAGTCACCTGCTGCAAGAGAAGTTCGCCTTTGTGGATAATCTCATCGCTTGGCTCGCCCGCTTCGAGCAGCTGCTGGCGCCGCTCTTGCTGCTGCTCGCCGTGCTGCTCGGCGCCTACACCGGCTTTCTGTTGTCGGCGCTCAAGACCTATCCGCTGTTGAACAACCCGGTACTGCCGGTGCTGTTCCTCATCTCCGGCGTCAGCTCTGGCATCGCCGCCACCATCTTGCTGGCGGTCACCCTGTTCAAGGAGAACCATCACAGCCAGGGGGTGAGCTTCGTCCACCGCTTCGAGCGGCCGGTGCTGGCGGTGGAGGTGTTGCTGCTGGTCTGCTTCTTTACCGGCCTCTACTTCGGTGGCGGCCAGAAGGAGGCAGCCATGTGGGCTGCCATCGGCAGCGGCTTCTGGGCTCAGGTATTCTGGCTCGGGGTGGTGGGCATCGGCATGCTGCTGCCCCAGTTGCTGGCCCTGCTGGCCCCCGCACCGCTGCGGGCCAAAAACGGCTATCTGGTGCTGGTCTGCAGCCTGACCCTGGTGGGGATCCTGCTGCTGCGCTACTTCGTGCTATACGCCGGCCAGATGACGGTAGTTTAAAGGTATGATCACCAGCGCCAGCCACCCTCGGGTGACTGGCGCTGGTTTGTTGCTGGCCCAATGAATTTCTGGTGATGCCACACCCGTTGCTTGGCAATGTTTTCCCCCAAAGGGAGACGACGCGGCGTGTGTGGCATGACATGAATGACATCAAAGATTGACTGGAGGTTGTGTGCTGGCGGAGCTCGGCTATCTCTCACTGTTGCTGGCGACCGGGCTCGCCCTGCTGCAAGGGCTGCTGCCCTGGCTGGGGCTGCGGCTCGCCTCACGCCCGTTGCTCGGCTGCGCAACACCGCTGGCCCTCCTGGTCGCACTCCTGCTGTTGGCCGCCCTGCTGCTGCTCGCCAGCTGTTTTGGCCAGGATGACTTTACCCTGGTCTATGTGGCCCAGCACGCCAACAGCGCCCTGCCCCTTGGCTTCAAGCTGGCGGCCGTGTGGGGCGGCCACGAGGGCTCCATGCTGTTCTTCGTCTTTGCGCTGGGGCTGTGGGGCGCCCTGGTGGCCCTTTGCTCCAGGCGGGTCGATCCGCTGATTACAACCCGGGTATTGGCCATCATGGGGCTGATCGTCGGGCTGTTCGGCCTCTATACCCTGATCTTCTCCAGCCCGTTTGACCGCCAGTTCCCGGGGCCGCTGGAGGGGCGCGATCTCAACCCCATGCTGCAGGATATCGGCCTCATCATTCACCCGCCCCTGCTCTATCTCGGCTATGTCGGCTTTGCAGTCAACTTCGCCTTCGCCATGGCGGCGCTGCACTCGGGTCGGCTTGATGGCGCCGTGGCCCACTGGAGCCGCCCCTGGGCGCTCGGCTCCTGGGTGTTTCTCACCGCCGGCATAGTGCTCGGGTCCTGGTGGGCCTATTACGAGCTCGGCTGGGGCGGCTGGTGGTTCTGGGATCCGGTGGAAAATGCCTCCCTCTTGCCCTGGCTGCTCGGCACCGCCCTGCTGCACGCCCTGGTGGTGTGCGAGAAGCGCGGCGCTTACGGCCACGCCGTGCTGCTGCTCTCCATCTTTACCTTTTCGCTGAGCCTGCTCGGCACCTTCGTGGTGCGCTCCGGGGTGCTCACCTCGGTGCACGCCTTTGCGGTCGACCCCAGCCGTGGCCTCACCCTGCTGTTGCTGCTCGGCTTGCTATTGACCTGCGCCCTCACCCTGTTTGCCCTGCGGGCGGACATTCGCGCCCCCTATGCCCGCTTTGGCTTGCTGTCAAAAGAGGGGCTGCTCGGCGCCGCCATCCTGCTGCTCAGCGTGGCCTGCGCCAGCGTGCTGCTCGGCACCTTCTACCCCATGGTGTTCCAGTCGCTCCATCTGGGCTCGCTCTCGGTGGGCGCCCCCTATTTCAATACCATCTTCGTGCCGTTGGCCCTCTGCCTGATGGCGCTGATGACCCAGCTGCCGCGTCTGCGCTGGCAGCATCTGGCAGTCCAGCGCCGCATCAAGGTGCTGCTCCCATGCCTGTTCGGCCTGCTGGGGGGCGCCTTGCTGAGCCTCGCCTATCCCGAGCCGCTGCGGGCAAGCTGGCTGGGGCTCGCGGCCAACGTGCTGAGCCTCTGGCTGATGGCCAGCCTGCTGCTCCCGCTCTTGCAACCGACGTCGCTACGCGAGCTCACCCTCAATCGGTTCGGCAGCCTGCTGGCCCACCTCGGGGTGGCGGTGTGCGCCCTCGGCATCGCGCAGGTGAGTCACCACAGCCAGGAGGGGGGCGCCGTGCTCGCCGCAGGCCAGCCCTATCGGCTCGGCGCCTTCGCGTTTCGCTATGAGGGGAGCGAGCCCATCATCGGCCCCAACTACACCGCCGAGCGCATCACCTTGAGTGTGCATCGTGAGGGCCAGGAGGTAGCCAGGCTCACCCCAGAGCGGCGCCACTACAGCGTGCGCACCATGAACATGAACGAGCCCGGCATTGCGTGGGGAATGCTCGGCGATCTCTACGTGGTGCTTGGCGAGAAGATGGGGCCCGGCGCCTATGCCATGCGGCTGCACTACAAGCCGCTGGTGCGCTGGATCTGGCTCGGCGGCCTGTTGATGATGGCGGGCGGCGCCCTGCGCCTGCTCGCCCGCCGGCCGCTGCTGGCTAGCCATCCTGCGCCAGCGACCGCCCCCTGCCCCCGGCTTGAACAGGAGTCCTTATGAACGCCCGTCTGCGCCTGTTCGTGCCACTCCTGCTCACCCTGGTGCTCGGTGCCCTGCTCTGGCTCGGCCTTGGCAACAACCCCTACAGCCAGGATGAGGCAGTCGCTGGGCGCACCCTGCCTGCCTGGCAGAGTGACGATCTGCTTGGTGGCCCCTCCATCCACACTGCGGCGCTCAAGGGGGAGCCCTTCGTGCTCAACGTCTGGGCCAGCTGGTGCCCCAACTGCCGCGCCGAGCATCCGCTACTGGGTGAGCTGGCCAGTACCGTGCCCCTCTATGGCCTCAGCTACCGGGACAAGGGAGACGCTGCTCGCGCCTGGCTCACCGAGGCGGGCAACCCCTATCGCGCCGTGCTGGCCGACCCCGACGGCCGACTCGCGCTGGAGCTCGGCGTCTACGGCACGCCGGAGACCTATCTCTTCGCCGGCGATGGCACCCTGCTGACCCGCCACACGGGTGAGCTCACCCGGGAAGTCTGGCAACGCCAGTTTGCCCCCCTGCTGGCAAAGGCCCGCAGCAACACCGCCAGCCAGCCCGAAGTGGAGAGAGAAGTGGAGATACAAGTGGAGAGAGAAGTGCAGGAGAGCAAGCCATGAGCCGTCTCGGCCACGCCCTGATCGCGCCGCTCTTGCTGACCTTGAGCCTCGGGGCCATTGCCAGCGGGGTCGACACCTATGAGTTTCGCCACCCCGAGCGGCAGACCCGCGCTCAGGAGCTGGCTCGCGCCCTGCGCTGCCCCCAGTGCCAGAACCAGAACCTGGTGGAGTCCAACTCCCCCATCGCCCGGGATCTGCGGCTCGAGGTCTACCGCTGGGTGGACGAGGGACAGTCTGATGAGCAGGTGATCGCCCGCATGACGGCGCGCTTCGGTGACTTCGTGCGCTACGATCCCCCCTTCAAGCGCAGCACGGCGCTGCTGTGGGGCGGCCCCGCCCTCTTGCTGTTGCTGGCGCTCAATCGCCTGCGCAGGAGCCTGCATCGCCGGCAACCGGCGCGGATGCCGCTTATCGGCGACAGAGCCGAGGGGGCGCTCGCCCACGACCCCAGGGCCGAGCTGAACCGGCTGATCATGGCCGAGCAGCAGGCGGGGCTTGCCCCCCACAGCCGCCTCTACCGGGAGCTGGAGCTGGCTCGCCTCGCCAACGCCACCCCACCTGCCGAACAGGCCCTGCACGATCTGCTAGCCAAGGACCGCACCGCCCGTCCGCTGTCCTGGCTGCGCTCCTGGATACTGCTTGGGACCCTGCTGCTGGCGCTGATGGCCGGCATTTATGCCGGCACCGGCCGCTATCAGGCGTGGCAAGCTTATCAGTTGCGCCCCGATCCGCTGGCGGGATTGAGCCCGCGGGATCTGCAGGACAAGGAGCTGGGCGCCCTGCACCAGCGCCTGCAAGCCAACCCCGCCGATCTCGATGGCTGGGCGGCGCTCGGCCAGTTGTATCTCTATCGGGACGAGTACGCCAACGCCCTGCTCGCCTACCAACGCCTCGCCCTGCTGGAGGGGGGCGCCAGCGCGGCGACCCAGGCCGCCCAAGCCACCGTGCTCTACTACCAGGCGGGTCAACAGCTGACCCCGGAGGCGCAGCGCCTGCTGGGTAGTGCGCTCAAACAGGACAAGGGTGAGGTGAGTGCCCTGATACTGCTCGCCTCCGATCACTTCCTGCACGGTCGCTACTCCCGGGCCATCGCCCTCTGGCAGCAGTTGCTGGACGAGGAGCGCCCCCGCATCAACCGGGCCGCGCTGATCGAGGCGATCCAGACCGCCCGTATGATGGGAGGCTAACCGCACGCGTGACAGGGGCTGAATGCCCCTGTCACGTTGGGCCCGCACAAACGCCGCCGGCAGGGAAATAACTTGCCAACCTCCCGTCGGCGGCCGAACAATAGGCGTCCATTGAACCTTATTTTGGAGCCACTCCCATGATCCCCATTCGCTGTAAAACCGTCTCCGGTGTCGCCCTCTCAACGATTGATGGTGAAACAAAGCTGCTGGTGATGAAACGCGTAAAGGGTGGTTTCTGGTGCCATGTGGCGGGCACGGTCGAGGCGGGGGAAACTGGCTGGCAGACCATTATTCGCGAGTTTGGCGAAGAGACGGGTATCAGGGTTTGCGAATTATACACAGCCCATTATCTGGAACAATTTTACGAAAGCGCTTCAAATACGGTGGAGGTAGTGCCGGTCTTTGTGGTCTATTGCCCGCCCAATCAGGTGGTCACCCTCAATGATGAGCATACCGAATATCGCTGGTGCACCTTGGCCGAGGCCAAGGCACTGGTGAGTTTCCCCGGCCAGCAGGCACTCTATGACCATCTCTGGCACTACTTTGTCGAAAACAGCCCCTCGGCGCTGATGCGGGTAGCCATGACGCCATAGCGCGTGAATGCCAGGAGCCCTCTCGTTATCTTCTTGATCCTGTGGTGATCCGCTGCCGGCCATGGCCGCCATCAGCACATGTTGCCCCCCTGAACAGGCCGTTTTCAACAGAGATTATCACCAGGAATGAGTGAAGATAGGGATGCTGGCAATAGAGACCGCTAAAAGATCGATCATCTGACGGCAAGAGGGCGCCACCAGCCGCACACCGCAGCCATGTTTCTCACGCCGACCAGCCCCATCATTACTCGTATGAAGCCGCCCATAGCGCTCATTACCGTTATTTCAAGGTGCGCCATCCCATAAAATTGAAATATCGGGCCATTAGACGTTGTGAAGCGTCAATTACCGTCATATAACTTAGCCAAATATCCCTGTCAGCCGTACGGTAGCGTCAAATCATGATTACTCGCCCTTTTCTTACCCTGTTGCTCGGTGCCTTCCTCGTTCCCGTCAGCATGGAGAGCGCCCAGGCCAATCCGTTTTCAGCCCAGTCCCACTCCCCCAACAGCTTTCTGGAGCAGCGCAACGATCTGGCGCTGAGCTCCGCCGCCTTCGTGGTGGCCAACCCGCGCACCGGTGAAGTGCTGTCGGAGCGCAACGCCAACCGGGTGATGCCGATAGCCTCCATCACCAAGCTGATGACGGCACTGGTGGTGCTCGATGCCAACCAGCGTCTCTCCGAGATGCTGACCGTTACCATGGCCGACGTGGACAGACTCAAGGGCACCGGGTCGCGACTGGCGGTGGGCTCGCGCCTGAGCCGGGCCGACATGTTGCACATCGCCCTGATGTCGTCGGAAAACCGCGCCGCCTCAGCGCTGGCCAGGAACTACCCCGGTGGCCAGCGCGCCTTCATCGAAGCGATGAATGCCAAGGCCCGCATGCTAGGCATGTGGAGCACCCAGTTCTCCGACAGTACCGGGCTCACCCCTCGCAACGTCTCCAGCGCCCACGATCTCGCCAAGCTGGTGGCGGCGGCATCCACCTATCCGCTCATTCGCCAGTACTCCTCCACCGAGGAGCGCATGGTGCGCAACGGCAAGCGTCAGCTGCACTACCTCAACTCCAACCGGCTGGTGCGCGAAGGGAGCTGGCCCATCTCCCTCTCCAAGACCGGCTACATCCGTGAGGCGGGTCGCTGCCTGGTGATGGCCACCCAGATCAACCGCGAGCCGGTGATCATGGTGCTGCTCAACGCCGACACCCCCAACGCCCGGGTGGCCGATGCCAAACGGATCAAATCCTGGCTGGAGACTTCCGGTCGCATGAGCCTGACCGCCCAGTCCAGCCCCCGGACCAAGCTGTTCAGCAGCCAGTAGGCTCCCGGCGATCATCGCCAAAAAAGCCCCCGCATCCAGGTGCGGGGGCT
Organism: Aeromonas sp. FDAARGOS 1403; assembly: GCF_019047325.1. Lineage (NCBI taxonomy): Bacteria > Pseudomonadati > Pseudomonadota > Gammaproteobacteria > Aeromonadales > Aeromonadaceae > Aeromonas > Aeromonas sp. FDAARGOS 1403. The sequence continues at coordinate 3,583,796 of NZ_CP077249.1, forward strand.
TTTTTTGTTGAGCCTTGTGGCCAAGCCTGCTGGCTACGGCGCCGAAGTGCTGGCGATCAGAGCGGCTTGAGCCGTGCGGTGAAGTGACGCAGCAGCGGCGGCTCGTAGTCGAAGGTGAGCCCGCGAATGTCGCTGGCCCGCGCCTTCACCGCGATCAGGCAATCGGCCACATAGTCCATGTGATCCCGGGTGTAGACCCGGCGCGGAATGGTCAGACGCAACAGCTCGAAGTCCGCCGCCTCCTGCTTGCCGGTGGCGGGATCGCGCCCCAGCAGCAGGGAGCCTATCTCCACCCCGCGCACGCCCCCTTCCAGATAGAGCTCGCAGGCGAGCGCATGGGCCGGGAACTGCTCGGCCGGGATATGGGGCAGCAGCTTCTTGGCATCCACAAACACCGCATGGCCGCCAGTGGGGGTCTGGATGGGGATACCGGCCTCGGCCAGCCGCTCGCCGAGATAAGCCACCTGACTGATGCGGTAGGTGAGATACTCCTCATCCATCCCCTCGCGCAGGCCGATGGCAAGCGCCGCCATGTCCCGCCCGGCAAGGCCGCCATAGGTGACAAACCCCTCCATCGCCACGCAGCGCACCTGCACCGCGCGAAACAGCTCGAGATCCTCTTTGAAACAGCAGAGCCCGCCGATATTGACCAACCCGTCCTTCTTGGCCGACATGGTGAAGATGTCCCCCAGCGCAAACATCTGGCGCACTATCTCCTTGATGCTGCACTTGGCATAGGCCGGGTCCCGCGCCTTGATAAACCAGGCGTTCTCGGCGAAGCGAGCGGCGTCGATCACCACCGGAATATGGTGGCGATGGGCCAGCTCGGCAACCGCCTCCATATTGGCCATGGAAACCGGCTGGCCGCCTGCGCTGTTGCAGGTGACCGTGATGATGATGCCGGCCACGTTGTCGGCCCCCAGCGTCTCGATGGTGTCGCTCAGGCGAGGGAGATCAAAATCCCCCTTCCAGGCGTAGGGGGCCGTGGTGTCGAGGGCTTTCGGGGTGAGCAGGTTGATGGCCCGCGCGCCGGCCAACTCCACGTGGGCCTTGGTGGTGTCGAAGTGGTAGTTGGAGATGAAGACCGGCGCCTTGCCCCGGCAGCGCTTGACCAGTTCGGGGAAGAGGATCTGCTCGGCCCCGCGCCCCTGGTGGGTGGGCATCACATGCTGGTAGCCAAAAATCTCGCGCACCGTGCGCTCCAGCTCGACGAAGTTGCGGCTGCCCGCATAGGCCTCATCCCCCATCATGATGCCCGCCCACTGACGATCGGACATGGCACCTGTGCCACTGTCGGTCAGCAGATCGATGTAGACATCCTCGGCCAGCAGCAGGAAGGGGTTCCAGCCAGCGGCCTCGAGGGCGGCGCGGCGCTCGGCGCCAGTGGTCTGTTTGATGGGCTCGACCATCTTGATACGAAACGGTTCGGGTATACGACGCATAAAAGACTCCTCACCGGCGTGGGGCCAGTGTGTTTGAAATCGGGATTGGCAAAGAGGCCGGGGCGATCAGGGTCGTCCGGCTGACAAATTCAAACGGCGGGTGCCGCCAATCAGCGGTGAGGAAAGTCGAGGGTCAGAATGGGATCCCGGGTGTACCAGTGGGCGAGCAGGCAGGCTGCCCGGGGCGTAGCTGTCACGATTGGCATCACTCCCCTCCATGTCGGTTGTAACCAGTCGGTGGCCAATAAGATCCATTGATGGGTGCTGCCAGCAGGCAGCCTCCCCAAGTTAACAACTGGTTGCCATGCAAACAATCTGAGTGTCAACGGGTTGTGCGTCTGCTCACAAAGCGCCCATTCAGCGGACTCGATACCGGCGACAGTGATCCCCCCTGTGCCCCGCTTCGTTAAGCTGTTATCCCGGTGACTTGATCCTGTTCACGCCGCTCCTTGCCAACCATCGGAAGTCCCATGCATCGCAAAGCCCATCTGCCAGAGAAGATCTGCCCCGTCTGCCAGCGCCCCTTTAGCTGGCGGCGCAAGTGGGCGCGCAGCTGGGAGGCTGTGCGCTACTGCAGCGAGCGCTGTCGTCGCGCTCGTCACCGCAGTCATCAACATAATGGGGAGCATGTCTGATGGAGCTGCGCCTGGTGCTCGGCGATCAGCTCAACGCCGCTCACAGCTGGTTTCGCACGCCGGATCCGGCGGTCTGCTACCTGATGGCGGAGCTGCGCCAGGAGACCGACTACTGCCGCCACCACCGCCAGAAGGTGCTGGCCTTCTTTGCCGCCATGCGCGCCTTCGCGGCGGCCCTCGGCAAGGCGGGCCATCGCGTCTGTTACCTGACCCTCGATGAGAGCGCCCGCTGGCCCGACTTGCCCAGCTTGCTGGAGGCTCAGCTCGAAGCACATCAGGCCGACAGCTTTGCCTGGCAGAGCCCGGACGAGTGGCGCCTCGCAAGCCAGCTAAAAAGCTGGGCGGCGGGCCTGACCATCCCTGCCACCGAGGTGGAGAGCGAACATTTCCTCACCCCCCGCGATGGCTGGCAGCGCTACCCCCACAGCCGGATGGAGTTCTTCTACCGCGCCCTGCGAAGGCAGTACCGGGTGCTGCTCGATGAGCGTGGCCAACCCCTTGGCGGGCGCTGGAACTTCGATGATGAGAATCGCGCCAAATTGCCGGCGAGCCAGCCGATCCCGGCGCCCCTCACCTTTGCCAACGAGGTGAGCGACATCGATGCCATGCTGACCCGCCACGGCGTCAGCACCATCGGCGAGGCAGATGCCAGCAGACTGCCCTGGCCCATCAGCCGGCGCCAGAGTCGCGAGCTGCTGGCCCATTTTCTGGCCCACTGCCTGCCCCACTTTGGCCGCTATCAGGATGCCCTGAGCGAGCGGGGCTGGAGCCTGTTTCATAGCCGCCTGTCGTTTTCCCTCAACAGCAAGATGCTTCATCCGCTTGAGGTGATCCGCGCAGCCGAAGCCCACTGGCAGGCCAATCAGGCCACTATCACCCTGGCGCAGGTGGAAGGGTTTATTCGCCAGATCCTCGGCTGGCGCGAGTTCGTGCGCGCCCTCTACTGGGAGAAGATGCCCGACTATCAGCGCACCAATTTTCTCGAGGCCGAGCGGCCGCTGCCCGGTTTTTTCTGGAGCGGCGAAACAAACATGGCCTGCGTGCGTCACGCCATTCGCCAGTCTCTGGATCACGCCTACGCCCACCATATCCAGCGGCTGATGGTGACCGGCAACTTTGCCCTGCTGGCGGGGATCCATCCTGACGAGGTGGATGCCTGGTATCTCGGTATCTATGTGGATGCCATCGAGTGGGTCGAGCTGCCCAACACCCGCGGCATGAGCCAGTTTGCCGATGGCGGCCTGATGGGCAGCAAACCCTACGCCAGCAGCGGCGCCTATCTCGAGCGGATGGGCCACTACTGCAAGGGGTGTCACTATCAGGTGAAAGCCCGCAGCGGCGACGGGAGTTGCCCCTTCAACAGCCTCTACTGGCATTTTTTATGGCGCAACCGGGACAAACTTGGCGGCAATCCTCGCCTCGCCCTGCCCTATGCCAACTGGGATGGCCAGGCCACCGAACAGCAGCACGCCATCCTGACGACGGCGGAGCAGTACCTGATCCGGCTGGAGCAGCTCTGACTGCCACAGCTAATGCCAACAAGTCCACAAATTTCAACATTGAAAACCAGTTAAATAATTGTAAATAGATATATATCCCAATTATATCTACACCAGTTGAATATCCTGTGGCGGCTGATTAATGTGAGGGCCCCAGTCAAGGAGAGACAAGATGGACATAGTGGTACTCGGTGGTGGCGTGGTCGGCGTGACCAGCGCCTGGTATCTGGCCAAGGCGGGTCACAAGGTGACCCTGCTGGAGCGGCGTGACGGGGTGGCCCTTGAAACCAGCCACGCCAATGCCGGCCAGATCTCCCCCGGTTACGCGGCCCCCTGGGCGGCCCCCGGCATTCCCCTCAAGGCTGCCAAGTGGCTGCTGCAAAAACACGCTCCCTTCACGGTGCGGCCGACTTCGGATCCCTTCCAGCTGCGCTGGATGCTGAAGATGTTTGCCAACTGCACTCCGGCGGCCTATGCGGTCAACAAGGGGCGCATGGTGCGTCTGGCCGAATACAGCCGCGACTGCATGAAGCTGCTGCGCGACGAGCTGGCCCTGGACTACGAGGGGCGCCAGCTCGGTACCCTGCAGCTGTTCCGCAGTCAGGCCCAGCTCGATGCCAGCAAACGCGACATCGAGGTGCTGGAAGAGTACGGTGTGCCCTATCAGTCCCTCGATGCCGATGGCTGTGAAGGGGCAGAGCCGGCACTGGCCCGGGTACGCGGCAAGATAGTGGGCGGTCTGCGCCTGCCGGGGGACGAGACCGGCGACTGCTTCCGCTTCACCAAGGCCATGGCAGCGGAAGCGCAGCGACTGGGGGTCAAGTTCGTGTTCAACTGCGCCATCGACGAGATCGAGCTGGCGCAGGGACGCGCCGTGGCGGTGCGGGCCGGCGAGCAGCGCTTCAAGGCCGACGCCATCGTCTGTGCCCTCGGCAGCTATGCCACCGGCTTCCTGCGCCCGCTCGGGCTCGATCTGCCGGTCTACCCGGTCAAGGGCTACTCCCTCACCCTGCCGATGATCAACGCCGAGGCTGCGCCGCGCAGCACAGTGCTGGACGAAACCTACAAGGTGGCCATTACCCGTTTCGATGAGCGGATCCGGGTCGGCGGCATGGCGGAGCTGTCGGGCTACAACCTGGCCCTCAACCCGAAACGGCACGACACCCTGGCCATGGTGGTCGGTGATCTCTTCCCCGAGGGGGGCGACATCAGCCGCGCCGACTTCTGGACCGGGCTGCGCCCCATGACGCCGGACGGCACCCCGCTGGTGGGCCCAAGCCCCATCCCCGGTCTCTGGCTCAACACCGGCCATGGCACCCTGGGCTGGACCATGGCGGCGGGCTCGGGTCAGCTGTTGTGCGATCTCATCAGCGGCAGCGACACCGCCATCAGCGATGAAGGGCTCACCCTGGCCCGCTACGGCTGAGCCTTGTCCTCCGTCTCTCTTATCCCAACGAGGGAGTGCCTGGCACTCCCTCTTGTTTTGACCTTGTTCGGTTTGTTCAGCCATGCAGTGCCAAGGCACAGACAACAACAAGGCCCCGCGAGGGGCCTTTCTTATGGGCTGACCGGCGCACCGGTTTCACCCTGCGCCGGGTGCAGCGCCAGGTTGAACAGCGCCGCCACCATGTCCGACTGGGTCAGGATCCCCACCAGCTGCTCGCCATCCACCACCGGCATGTGGTGCAGACCGCCATCAGAGAAGGCACCCACCAGATCGTAGAGCGGCTGATCGTGGCGAGCGGTCGACACCTTGCGGGTCATCAGGTCCGCGACCCGCAGCTCGGCCAGATCCACAGCGCCTCGCGGCTGATGCAGTACCCGGTCGATCATCAGGTCGTGCAGGGTGATGATGCCGCTCAGCCGACCGGCCTCGTCCACCACCGGCAGCGCCTTGACCTGATGGTGGGAGAGCAGTTGCCAGGCCGCCATGGCCGGCTGCTGCGCCTCTATCAGGATCAGATCCCGCGACATCACCTCCTGCACCCGCACCGTGCCCACCCTGGCCCGCAGGGCGTGCAACTGGGCCTCCTGCAGCAGCGCCTGCAGATCCTGGCGGCTGATGTCGAGCAGCTCGCCGTGCTTTTCCAGCGCAAAATCGATGTCCTCCGCCTGGGTCGCCACCCGCTCGCTCGGCTGGGGATCGGCGGTCTGATGGCGGTTGGGCCGGGCCTGACCGCGGTTGGGGTAACGGCGTCCCAGCAGCCGGTTGTAGCAGAGCGCCAGTAGCAGCAACAGCAGCGAATTGAGCAGCACCGGCAGCAGCACATAACCCACCCCGAGCTGGCGGATCCCCTCGCCGCCGATGACTGCGGTCAGGGCCACGGCGCCGCCGGGGGGATGCAGGCTGCGGGTGAGTAACATGGCGGCGATGGCCAGCATCACGGCGAGGGCGGCAGCCTGCGCCGGATCCGCCACCAGGCTGGCACTCAGTACCCCCATCAGTGCCGAGACCCCGTTGCCCACCAGGATGGACCAGGGCTGGGCCAACGGGCTGGCTGGCGCCGCAAACAGCAGCACGGCGGAGGCCCCCATGGGGGCGATCAGCCAATGGGCCTCAAGCCCCAGCCCCCAGCGGCACAAGAGGGCGGTGCCCAACAGCCCGACGAAGGCGCCAAGGGCGCCGTAACAACTCTCTTTGAGACTGGTATTGGTGGATACCGGAAAGAAATCCCTGAACTGCATGGGGCTCCTGCGAGGATAACATTCATTTCAAATGCGCGATTTTAACGACATACCGCGGGCAAATACCACCAGGAGATGCGATCTACTCCGCTCAGCCATCCCGCCCCAGGAAAACAGGAATCATACGGAAACACCCCTGTTCCATCCGAGCACTCTGAAACTGTGACTCAGCAACAAATTCTTACAAAAAATGGCGAGCCCCCCTCATTTTTCTCTTTTCTTAACCTCGGCTTAAGAAATGTCGTGTCACCTTGAGGCCATATTCATGCACGGAGCCACTACTTATGAGCACTATCAGAGATGCCCTGCGCCGCTTCGACGGTCAGCGCCGCTGCTGGACCGCCGGGCTGGAGCGGGCCGCCCTCGCCTGGCTCGCGCGTCAAGGCCGACTGCCGGCAGCCAGCCAGCCTCCCCAGCGGATCCTGGTCATTCGCAGCACCTGCCGCATCGGCAACAACCTGTTTCTGCTGCCCTTCCTGCAAAAGGTACGCAGTGCCCACCCCCATGCCGAGATAGAGCTGGTGTGCATCGGCGGCCAGCTGCTCCCCTTCCTGGCCGATCTGCAGCTGCAGCGCATTCACCCGGTCAGATTGCAGGGCAAGCGGCTGCTGGCCTCCCTGTCGGTGCTGTGGCGACTGCGCCGTCCGCACTACGATCGGGTCTATGTGCCCTTTGCCTCCAGCACCGATCACCTCATCGCCGGCTGGGTAAAGGCCCGCGAGAAGCTGGGCTTTGACGATGCCAAGGGGGATGCCCTGTTCCCCCAGCCCCTCACTCCCAACGATCACTGCCACTACGCCCACCAGCCGCTGCAACTGCTCGGCATGCACGGTCATCTCACCGATCAGATTGAGCTCGGCAGCTTGCTGCACAGCGCCAGCCCACGGCTGCTGGCACTCAGGCAGGACTACCCGGAACGGCCGCTCATCGGCTTTTTCACCGGTGCCCGCAAGGGCAAGGGGCTCTCCCTGCCCCAGTGGCAACGGCTGCTCGGGGATCTGCGCCGCCACTATCCCGCCGCTCTGCTGATCCAGCTCGAGGATCCTGCCGATCCCCAGCCCCAGCTCGGCGACGTGCAGGTTGGCCTCAGCAGCCTGAGCGAGCTGGCCCGCTTTGCAGGCGGCCTCTCCCTCTTCGTCAGCGGTGACACCGGGCCATTGCACCTGGCCGCCGCCAGCGGCGTGCCCTGCCTCGGCCTCTTTACCCAGACCGATCCCGCCCGCTACGGCTGCCTCGGTGCCCAGCACCTCAATCTGGTGATCGGCGATCGCAATGCCATCCCCCTCGATCATCACTGGCTGGCCGGGGTCATGGCACGCACCCCGCTCAATCAGGAGAGGTTACCTGCGCCAACCCCGGCCCCTTGCTTGCCAGGTGCGCCCTTGCCGCTCCCTGCTGCGGGCTGATCCAGCCAGCGCCCACACCGGCAGGGCGATTCAGCTCGTCCTGCCGGTCCACTCCTCCTCTCATCATCAGCGTCAACGATAGCGAGCCTCCATCCTGGCCAGCTCGCCACTTTGCCGTAGTCGCGCCAAGATGCGAGTCAACTCGTCCACCCTGGCGGCGAAGGGGGATGAGTTGGCAATACAGAGGTGGAGCGGCGTCAGCTCCAGTTGCAGGGGGGACTTCCGTAATCGTCCCCGCCAATCCCAGTTGAGCCAGCTTGAAGCGCGCCACCAGAGGATCCGTGATCATCAGATCCCCCCGACCGGCCGCCAGCAACTTGAAGACATTGTCCACATTGCTGGTGAGATGGACCTTGAAACCGACCAGGTTCTCCTTGCCCCAGCCATTGCCGATATAGTCGAGAATGGTGAACGCCTTGAGATCGCTCAAGGCGCGGGCCTGGTTGAGACGGGCCAGGGCCGGATGGCCGGTTTGCGTGAACAGGGTCAAGGGGGAGAAGGCCACCGGGGCCTCGACCACCCGGGTATAGGCTCGCCGCTCCCGGGTCGGCACGGTGACGAAACCGTCGGCTTGACCGGCACGGACCAGTTTCTGCGCCCGCAACCAGGGATATCCCTCATGATGCACCTGAACCCCAAGCTCGAGCCCGACTCTATCCATCACATCCACCATGAGGCCGCGCATCTTGCCCTCCTCGTCACGCCATGAGTAGGGGGAAAAATCATCGAAATAGACCATGTTGAGCGAAGCGGCGGCAACCGCCTGGGAAGATGCCGCCAACAACAGCCCCCATAAACACCCGAACCAGAGACCCGCTTTCATCATGTCAGCCCCGCCGTCATCACCCTGCCCTGAGCCTAGCGCAAGTGCATCGAATCAAAAAATGGGCGAGAGCTCGCCGGCGCAGGCGGGGTAATATCGTCAAGCTGCCACGCTTGCTGGTCGAGGATCCAGCCTTGCAAAACAGGGGGAACATGGCGGGGTTATGGGGGCTGCGTCCAGTATTCGGGTACCGACGTGCCACCCGGCCTGCCCGCGCCGTCATAGCTACAGACCCTCCCCCGGCCAACATCAACGGCTGCTCCGGCATAAAAAGAGAGGGAAGGCTTGCGCCTTCCCTCTTCGTTATGCCCGTACTCTCTTGTTGTTTGCGGATAGCCTTATCAGGCCAGCTCGGTGCGCAGCGCCTTGGTGGCATCGACCATCACCTTGAGGGCGGCCTCGGTCTCTTCCCAGCCGCGGGTCTTGAGGCCGCAGTCCGGGTTGACCCAGAGCCGCTCTGCCGGGATCTGCTTGGCGGCCTTGCGGATCAGATCCTCAATCCAGCCCTGGCTCGGCACGTTCGGCGAGTGGATGTCGTAGACGCCGGGCCCTATCTCGTTCGGGTAGTTGAAGCGCTCGAACGCACCCAGCAGCTGCATCTGGCTACGGCTGGTCTCGATGGTGATCACGTCCGCATCCAGCGCCGCCACCGCCTCTATGATGAGGTTGAAGTCGCTGTAACACATGTGGGTGTGGATCTGGGTACTGTCCACTACCGGGCTCGCGCTCAGACGGAAGGCGCGCACCGCCCAGTCGAGGTACGCCTGGTGATCCTGTTTGCGCAGGGGCAGCCCTTCGCGGATCGCCGGCTCGTCGATCTGGATGATCTTGATGCCGGCAGCTTCCAGGTCTGCCACCTCGTCGCGAATGGCCAGGCCAATTTGCAGGGCAGACTGTTCGCGGCTCACGTCTTCGCGCGGGAAGGACCAGCAGAGGATGGTCACCGGGCCAGTCAGCATACCCTTGACCGGCTTGTCGGTCAGGCTCTGGGCAAACTGGGTCCACGCCAGGGTCATGGGGGTCGGCCGGTCGATGTCGCGGGTGATCACCGGCGGCTTGACGCAGCGGGAGCCATAGCTCTGTACCCAGCCGAAGCGGGTGATGGCAAAGCCATCCAGCAGCTCACCGAAGTACTCCACCATGTCGTTGCGCTCGGCTTCGCCGTGCACCAGCACGTCCAGCCCGATGGCCTCCTGGCGCAGGATGGCATCCTTGATCTGGGCCTGAATGCCCGCCTCGTAGGCACTGCCGTCGATACGACCGGCTCGCCAATCCTGGCGCAGTACCCGAATCTCCGAAGTCTGCGGGAAGGAGCCGATGGTGGTGGTCGGCAGCAGCGGCAACTTGAGATCCGCGCGCTGTGCCTCGGCCCGCACCGGGTAGGCGCTGTGGCGTTCGAAATCGCTGTTGGTGAGGCTGGCGAGCCGTGACTGCACCGCCTTCTTGTGCACCCGGCTGTCAGACTCCCGATCCACGATGGGCTGGCTGTAGGCATTGATCTTGTCCAGCTCCCCGCCATTGAGATGGTCGGCCAGCAGCCCCAGCTCGTAGCATTTTTGCAGGGCAAAGGCGAACCAGCTGCGGGTCTGGGGATCCAGCTCGTGCTCCAGGGTCAAGTCTACCGGGCTGTGCAGCAAGGAGCAGGAGGAGCCGACCCAAAGCCGCTCGCCGAGCTTGGCTTTCAATGCTTTCAGGGTCGGTACCAGCTTGGCCAGGTTGGCACGCCAGACGTTGCGACCATTGATGACCCCGGCCGAGATGACCCACTGGGCCGGCAGGTGCGGGACCAGGGTCTCCAGCTGCTCGGGGGCCGCCACCAGATCCAGATGCAGGCCATCCACCTTCAGGCTAGTGATGATGTCGCGCTGATGGGCCACCGAACCGAAGTAGGTGGTGAGCAGCAGCTTGCAGGGGCCGGCCAGACGCTCATAGGCGTTGAGGTAGGCGAGGCGCCACTCGTCCGGCAGGTCCAGCGCCAGCGCCGGCTCGTCGATCTGCACCCACTCCACCCCCTGGGCGGCCAGTTTCGCCAGGATCTCCTGGTAGACGATGAGCAGGCGGTCGAGCAGCTCGAGACGGGAGAAGCCGCTCTCTTTCTCCTTGCCAAGCCAGAGGTAGGAGACGGGGCCCAGCAGCACCGCCTTGACCGGCAGCCCCAGCGCCTTGGCCTCTTCCACTTCGTCAAACAGCTGGCTCCAGCCCAGTTTGAAGCGCTGATCGCGGCTGAACTCGGGCACCAGGTAGTGATAGTTGGTGTTGAACCACTTGGTCATCTCGGCAGCCGCCGCCGCCGGACCGGTCGGTGCACGGCCACGGGCGACCCGGAACAGGGTATCGAGGTCGGTGTCGCCATGACGGTGGCGGGCGGGGATGGCATCCACCAGCAGGCTGGTGCCAAGCACCTGATCGTACCAGGCGAAGTCACCCACCGGCAGCAGGGTCACACCGGCCTGTTGCTGGGCCTGCCAGTGACGCTCACGCAGGCTCTTGCCGGTGGCGATGAGTTCGGCCTGGCTGGTTTCGCCGCGCCAGTAAGATTCGAGGGCAAATTTCAGCTCGCGCTTGGCGCCGATACGGGGAAAGCCCAGGGTGTGTGCGCAGGTCATAGGTTCCATTCCTTATGCTCATTCATCTGATGGTGAACTGGATGATTTAGCCATCCAGATGTTTACACATCCAAAATGACAAGATAAGGTGGCGTTGGCTATTGAATCCTTTTCAACTGGCTCTCAAGAAATTCTCAAGGCGGGCAACAAACTGCCGCCCAGGCACAACAAGGAGGGATACCATGGCGGTGTCAAGCAACCCGGGGATCGACATCAAGCACCTGAAGACGGTGAGCGCGCTGGCCGAGCAGGGCTCGCTGGCCGGGGCGGCGCTCTGCCTCAACCTCACCCAGTCCGCCCTCTCCCACCAGCTCAAGGAGCTGGAGACCCGCCTCAATCTGGAGCTCTATCTGCGCAAGAGCCGGCCGCTGGTGCTGACCGCGGCCGGCAACCAGCTGCTGGGGCTGGCCCGCCAGGTGCTGCCGGCGCTGGCGCAGACCGAGAAACAGCTGCAGGCCCTGCACAGCGGCGACGCTGGTCGCCTTCACCTGGCGCTCGATTGCCACAGTTGCATCCAGTGGCTGCTGCCGCTGTTGCCCGCTTTTCGCCGCCAGTGGCCGGGAGTGGATCTGGAGGTGGAATCGGTACCGGGCTTTGATGCCATCAGCGCCCTGCTCGGCGGCCAGCTCGACCTGCTGCTCACCTCGGACGTGCAGGCGCGCGGCGATCTCCACTTCGAGCCGCTGTTCGCCTTCGAGCTGGTGCTGGTGATGGCGCCGGATCACCCCCTCTGTGGCCAGCAGACCATCAAGCCTGAGGATCTGCGCCCCGAGGTGCTGCTGGTCTACCCGGTGGAGCGGGCGCGGATGGACGTGTTCAGCCGCTTCTTGCAGCCGGCCGGCATCGAGCCCGCCCGCTGCAAGCCGGTGGACAACACCTCCGTGATGCTGCAGATGGCCGCTGCCGGCCTTGGCGTCGCTGCCCTGCCCCGCTGGGCCTGCGAGGAGTTCGTCCGCCAGGGGCTGCTCGAGGCGCGCCCGCTCGCCGAGGGGGTACGCCGCCACATGTATGGCGCCGTGCGCGCCGCCGACCGGGATCAAGCCTGTCTGCAGAGCCTGTTTGAACGTATTCGCACCAAGATGGGCGATGTAAAAGTGCAGTAACTTGCAAGAGAAGGGACGCTGCGCCGACCAGGATCATCTGAACCTGTAAACGGCAGAGCCTGTTCGAGCCATTCGCAGCAAGATGGGCGACGTAAAAGCGCAGTAAAAAGCCGCCTGAGGGCGGCTTGTCATCACGCAAGTCTTCTTATTCAAGTACCCTCTTCACAGCTCGCCGCCCCATGCCGCCGCGGGCAGTTGGCGCATAGCTCACCATCGCGACGCTTGTAGTGCAGGCAGCAGCGCTGGCGCACATAACCGACCAAGCCGGCCGCTGGCGGCCAGGGCGCCGGCTGCCAACCCGCCAGATGCTCGGCCGGCAGGCCGCAGGCGGCAAGCCAGTGCGGCGCATGGGCCGCCACCTCGGCGGGGCTTATCTCGTCAAAGAACTCGGGCACCCGCACCAGCGCCGCCAGCAGATCGTCCGCCAAGAGTGGCCGCACGAAGCCGGGTCGCAGCCGCTGCACCTGCCCGAGCGCAGTGAACAGCGCCTGCCAATGGGCCTGCAGCCGCTCGCCCGCCGTCTTGATCAAGAGCTCCAGCTCCCCCTTGATCATGGGTTCGGCCGGCAGGGTAAAGCCCGATACCAGCCCATCCTGATAACCCTGGCCCAGCCTCTCCAGCGCCGGCACGGCCCGCAGCCGGTAGACGGCCACCATGGCCAGATAGATGGATTGCCAGCAGAGCATGCCCCAGCTGCGGGTGAGCCAGTAGGCGGGGCCCGCCTCCGGATGGGCCAGCCGCCAATGCTCGTGCAATGCGGCCGCCACCTCGGCCGGCGTGGCCTGCTTGGCCGCCGTCAACAGCGCCGAGGCCTCGCCGGCAACCACCAGCCGCCCCTTGAGGGACGGGATAAGCCCGGCAGCGGCGGCAAATAGGGCGCCGTGATCCGCCAGTGCCTGCAGATCCGGCTCGCGCTGCGCCACCGAAGTGCGGGCACGACGGCCGGCGCCGCTCATGGGATGAGAGAGTCCCGGGAGCGGCCCGGGACGCAGGGTCAGAATGCGTATTTGAGTCGCGCCTCCACGCTGCGCTCTGCGCCGAACCAGCAGTTGTTCTGGTCGTAGCAGGAGTAGTAGGTCTTGTTGAACAGGTTGCTGGCGCTGAGTGACACCTCCACTCCTTGCAAGCGCTGGCTGAGCCGGGCCAGATCGTAGGAGGCGGCCATGTCCATCAGCAGGTAATCCGGCACCGTATCGGTGTTGGCGGCATCAAGCTGGGCCTCCCCCACGTAGCGCAGGCCAGCCCCCAGGCGCGTCCCTTCCAGCGGGCCGGCCGGCAGGTAGTTGCTCCAGAGCGAAGCCATTTGCTTGGGCACCCAGACCGGGGTCTTGCCCTGCAGGCTGGTGGTGTCGCGGGTGATCTCCATCTCCTGACGGGTATAGCTCAGCGCCAGATCCCAGCGGCTGGTGAGATCGAGTCTCCCCTCCAGCTCGACCCCCTTGGAGACCATCTCGCCGGTCTGCAGCTTGGGCCCGTAGACGTTGGCCGGATCCGTCACCAGGGCATTTTGCTTGGTGATGTGGAAGACCGAAGCGGTAAAGGTCTTGCTCATGTCCTCGGAGAGGAACTTGAGCCCCCCCTCCCACTGCCGGCCGGTGGCCGGTTTGAACGCCTGGCCCTGCTTGTCCGCCCCCGCCACCGGTTCGAAACTCTCGGCATAGCTCACATAGGGCGAGAGACCGTGATCCAGCTCGTAGAGGGCGCCGAGGCGCAGCGAGAGGTTGTCCTGATCAATCTGGGCCAGGGTGTTGCTCGCCGCCCCCTGATAGAGGGTCCGGCTGTCGGTGTCCATCCGGTAGCGGTCGTAGCGGGCGCCGCCGATGGCCACCAGCCGATCGAGGCGCACCTGATCCTGCAGGTAGAGACCGCTCTGGTACTGGCGGATGGTGCGGTTGTCCTGATAGTTGAAGGCCAGGTCTGCCGGCACTATCTGCTGGTGGTTCGGGTTGAAGATGTCGATGGCGGGGGCAGAGTAGTCGAGGGTATCCCGGTAGAGAATGCGCGCATCCAGATACTGGTAATCGACCCCCAGCAACAGGTTGTGCTGGGCCTTGCCGGTCTGCACCTTGCCCGCCAGCTGGTTGTCGATGACAAAGCCGCGAGACTCTTCATCGGTCAGGTAGGCGTTACGGGCCAGGGTGCGGTTATCGGCCGCCAGTGCCGCGTTGTAGGTGTTCTGCTGGTTGGCCGAGGCATCCATGTAGCGGGCGTTTTGCAGCAGCTGCCAGTTGGCGTTGAAGTCGTGGCTCAGCTTGTAGCCAAGCAGGGTCACCTCCCGGCTGTAGTGGTTCCAGTTTTCATCGCCAAGGAAGGTGTCGCTGCCCAGCTGGCCCAGCGGGTTGGATTTGACCGAGCCGCTAGCCGGCACAGTGGTGTAGATGCCGGCTTGCGGGTCTTTCTGGTAATAGAGGTTGAGGTTTAGCAGGGTGCGCTCACTCAACTGCCAGTCGAGAGAGGGCGCCAGCACGTAGCGCTCCTCCTCTGAGGTCACCGCCTGGCCCTCTTTCTGGCGGGCCAGCCCCACCAGCCGATAGGCAAACTGATCGTTGAGGACGCCGGTGCTGTCGAGGGTCAGCTCCTTGAGATTACCGGTGCCACTCGCCAGGCTCACGCTGTGGCTGGCCTCCCGCTGGGGGCGCTTGGCGATGAGGTTCACCATGCCGCCGGGGGGCATGCTGCCGTAAAGCACGGAGGTGGGCCCCTTGAACACCTCCAGCTGCTCGATGGCCACCGGATCGATCTGGGGCTGCAGGTTCCAGTCGTTGTACTGCAGCAGCAGGCCGTCGTAGAAGTTCTGGTAGTTGTCAAAGCCGCGGATGTTGAACAGATCCAGCCGGTTGACCGCCCCGCCCCGCAGCTCGGTGTTGACGCCGGGCACGTAGCGCAGCGCCTCGCTCACCGAGCTGACGCCGCGCTGTTCCAGGGTATCACCCTCCACCACCGAAATGGCCTGGGGCGTCTCCAGGGGGTCGAGCCGGGTCTTGGTCGCGGTGTTGCGATAGGTCTCGCCGAGCACGGTCAGGGTCTCGTCGGCCCGGGTCTGTGTCGGGCGCTCGGTGGCGGCTGCCTGCACAGGGCCAGCCAACAGGGCGGAGAGGGTCGCGGCGACCAGGGTCAAAGGGGGGTGAGTGGCGTACATCTGATCCTCGAATGCAATGATTGAATAGTAACAAATCTCATTTGCATTTTATTGGGTCATTTTGCCCTTGAATTAACAATTTGGGGCATGTTGGCGCGAAAGAGGGAGAAAATGCGGCCACTCTGGCCCCATCCGGCAACCTCAACTGACGGCAGCAACGCAGGCGATGTCGAATGGATAGCAAGGCCTGGCGCAGCAAAAAGGGAAAGCGGGAATAGTAGCGCCCGGCCTCCGCCGGGCAAGGGAATAGCCGTGTCAGAGAGGGGCGACGGGCAGCCAGTACTCCATGCGGGCATCCGGCTGGTTGCCGTCAAAATCGGGGGCGTAACGCTCCAGCTCGAAACCGTCCAACCCGCGATAGCCGGAGCTCGGCAGCCAGTGCAGGATGAACCAGTTGAGGGTCTGCCCCAGCTGACTGACCGGGCCCACGTGACTTAGCACCGCGTAGGTCTGGGCCGGCACCGGGAGGCGCGCCAGAGCGGCGGGCAGGCTGGCCCCCTCCTCCATCACGCTGCCCGCCCAGTAGGGGAGCGACTCGCCGGCACCAGAAACATCCACCACCCCCACCCGCTCCTGCCCGGGTGGCAAACCGCCCGCAGTGCGCAGGGCACGCCAGATGGCGGGCACCGTCTGCTGAAAGTCGGGGGCGGCGGCAAACAGCCCGCGGATCTGCCCCTTCACCCCTTGCAGGATAAAGCCCGGCTGGCTCTCGATCCGCACCTGTACCAGCCTGGCAGGCATGGGCTGCGGCAAAGTCGCCCGCACCAGGGGGGTACGCAGTCCCAGCCGCAGGCCCCGCTTGCGATAGGCCAGCGGCGAGCAACCGAACTGCTGCTTGAAGGCGCGGCTGAAACTCACCTCGGAGCCGAAACCGTAACAGAGCGCCAGATCCAGCACCCGTTGGCGACCAGAAAGCAGCGCCTCTGCCGCCTGGCTCAGCCTGAGCTCGCGCACATAGTGGGCCACCGTCAGCCCCGTCTCATGGAGGAACACCCGCTGCAACTGCCAGCGCGACCAGCAGCTCTGCTCCGCCAGCTCGGCCAGCGCCAGCGGCTGATCCAGGTTGGCATGGATGTAGTCGAGCACCCGCTCGATGCGGGTCAGCTGGCTGTGCGGCTGAGGCACGGCGTCAGGGATGGTGGACAAGATGGTCATGACGAGATCGGATCTGGCTATCGGCAAGGCGCTGCGCGCAAGGGCCCCATTAAACATGGCCGCCACCTTGGCGGCAAGGGCTGGCGATATGGTCACGTCCGCCCTCTTGCCAGGTGGCTCGAGTGCTGGTCCGTCAAGCCAGCTTGGCAGGCTGTCACAAAAGTGACGCGTTTCCCTGTCAGATTGTTTGAAAACAAATATATCAATTACCTCAAAAAGCCCATAAAGTCCTCGTTCGAATCTTTTATGCAGGGAGAGCCTAGATGAAGAAAGTTGCCTTGATCACCGGAGCCCGTGGCGGCATCGGATCCGCCATCACCACCGCCTTGCTGGCCCAGGGGTATCGCATCATCGCCACCCACTCCAGCGCCAACGGCGCGGCGGCGCACGACTGGTATGCAGAGCAGGGTTTTCGGCCGGATCAGGTGCGGCTGCTGGCGCTGGACGTGGCCGACACCGCCATGTGTCGCGAGGCCCTGGGCCGCTTGCTGCAGGATGAAGGACGGGTGGACGTGCTGGTCAACAATGCCGGCATCACCCGGGACGGGGCCTTCAAGCGGATGACCCCGGAGCAGTGGTTCGAGGTGATCCACACCAACCTGTGCAGCCTCTACAACGTGACCCAGCCGCTGTTCGACGCCATGTGCGAGCAACGTGATGCCCGTATCATCAACATCTCCTCGGTCAATGGCCAGAAGGGGCAGTTCGGCCAGGTCAACTACTCGGCCGCCAAGGCGGGCATGCTGGGCTTCACCAAGGCGCTGGCGGCGGAAGGGGCCCGCTTCGGGGTGACGGTCAACGCCATCGCCCCCGGCTACACCGCCACCCCCATGGTGGAGGCGATCCGCACCGACATCCTCGACAGCATCAAGGCCGACATCCCCATGCGCCGACTGGCCAAGCCGGAAGAGATCGCCGCCGCCGTGGTGTTTCTTGCCAGCGAGGCGGGTGCCTATATCACCGGCGAGACCCTGGCCATCAACGGCGGCCTCTATATGAAGTGAGGCCTGGCCTTATCTAATCGACATAGCACATCGACAGAGGGCAGCCCGCGGGCTGCCCTCTTTTTTGATCCGGCCAACCGGAACGGCCTTCTTCCTTGCCCGGACTACGGACGTGTCGCCGTGGCCCCCACCGGCTCGGCGAAGTGGCTGCGCAGGGCGGCGATCACCCGGCGCACCTTCTCCGGGATCTCCCGCTGCGGGGTGATGGCGTGGATCTCCATGGGCGGCACCCGAAAGCCCGGCAGCAGTTCCAGCAGGCGACCCGAGGCGAGATCTTCTGCGATCTCTCCCTCCGGCTGCAGCGACACACCCTGCCCCGCCAGGGTGAACTGGCGCAGCGGCAGCACGTTGTTGCACACCACCCGCGGCTTGGGCTTGACCCTGTGCCCCTGCCCCTTCTCGTCGAAGAAGGTCAGGCCGCCGCTCAGCATGTCGGCGGCCAGCCAGTCGTGTTCCAGCAGCGCCTCCGGGCTGCGCGGGGTGCCCTTGCGCGCCAGATAGGCGGGCGAAGCGCACAGCAGCATCCGGGTCTGGCCCAGCTTGCGCGCCACCAGAGTGGAGTCCGAGAGCGTACCGACCCGCAGCGCCACGTCGATGCGCTCGGCAATGAGATCCCGCTTCTCGTCGTCGGCGATGATCTGGATGCACAGGCCGGGGTGGGCCTGCAGCAGCGGCGAGAGCGCCCGCGCCAGCGGCTGGCCGGCCATCCCCACCGGGGCGGTGATCCGCACCTCCCCCAGCAGGCTGTCACGCACCTCCGAGAGGCGCAGCTCGGTCTGGTTGAGGGTCTGCTGCAGAGACTGGCACCCCTGCCACACCACCTCCCCCGCCTCGGTCAGGTTGAGGCGGCGGGTGGAGCGGTGCAGCAGGGTGAGGCCGAGCAGGCTCTCCAGCTGGCTGATATGCTGACTGACGGCGGAGGGTGTCATGCCGAGGGCCTTGGCGGCGCCGGTCATGCTGCCCGCCTCGACCACGGCGGCGAAGATGGCGTAACGCTTGAGCTGTTCCATTATTAAATCCAGCTTATAAGTGAATGCAATTTACAACGGATTATTAAATCACATTCGGGGGCGTAGGATAGCCCCATTCCAACAGTGAAGGAGAATCTCCCATGAAAATTGCCCTGATCGGTGCCAGCGGTTTTGTCGGTACAGCCATCCTCAATGAAGCCGTCAGCCGCGGCCATCACGTCACCGCCATCGTGCGTGACGTGAGCAAGGTCGCAGTTCACCCGCAGGTCACCGCCGTTGCGGTGGATGCCCAGGACAGCCAGGCGCTGGCCAAGGTGCTCAAGGGGCACGATCGGGTGATCAGCGCCTACAACCCGGGCTGGACCACCCCGGACATCTACGACCAGTATCTCAAGGGGGCCAGCGCCATCGTGGCCGCCGCCGTCGCGGCCAACAGCTGGCTGCTGGTGGTCGGCGGTGCCGGCAGTTTGGAAATTGCCCCGGGCGTGCAACTGGTCGATACCCCGGAGTTCCCGGCCGAGTGGAAACAGGGGGCCCTGGCCGCCCGCGACGGCCTCACCGCCCTGCGCCGTGAAACCGCCCTCGACTGGCGTTTCGTCTCCCCCCCCGTGTTCCTGGAACCCGGCGAGAAGCGTGGCGGCTACCGGCTCGGTGCCGATCAGGTACTGTTCAGCGGTGAACAACCGGCCGAGATCACGGTCGGCGATCTGGCCGATGGCGTGCTCAACGAAGCGGAAAAACCGGCCCACCTGCGCCAGCGCTTCACCCTGGGTTACTGAGCCTGACCTCGGCACCACACAGGGCTGCGCGCCCGTCACACAAAGGGAGGCATCAGCCTCCCTTTTTGCATCTCTGTATTTGGGAATCTCTGTGCTGGCAGCGATGCTCGCCTCTCTATTTGCCCAACTTGCCCAACTCGCACTCACATTGCGCTCAAGCCGGTACATGCCGAGTCAGGCCAACATGGGTGCCAAGCGCGCCGGTATATTGCCATTATCGCCGCTCAATCCGCAGCCACCCGGATGGGTGGCGAATTCTATTTCGATTTTTGTATATAACTAAGAATAATTTGTTGCTTCCGTCTTATAACTCCGAACAGTAGCATCTCCCTCAATCCAAATGGCGCCATCCCTGGCAACAGGGCGTTGGCCGGTTTATCGGTCAGGGCGTCGTCGTTTTCATGTCAGGTGTGCGGGTAGCCTCCCGCCCCTGGTCAGTGAGGAGGTGCACATGGAACATTCACCACTGCCGATCATCGATCTCGCCGCCCTTGATGGCGCCCCCGAGACCCGTCGCCAGATGCTGGCCACCCTTGGCCGGGCGGCCCGTGAAGTGGGCTTTTTCTATCTGATCGGCCATGGCCTGAGCGAGGAGGAACAGCAGGAAACCCTGGCGCTGGCAGCCCGCTTCTTCGCCCTGCCACAGCAGGAGAAGCTGGCGGTGCAGATGGTGCACTCCCCCCACTTTCGCGGCTACAACCAGGTGGGGGCCGAGCTCACCCGGGCGCGGCCGGATCTGCGCGAGCAGTTCGACCTCATGAATGAAGAGGTCGCCCTCGATGCCGCCAGCCTGCAGCATCCCTGGCAGCGGCTGATCGGCCCCAATCAGTGGCCTGCCGCCCTGCCCGACATGCAGGCGCAGCTGCTGGCGTGGCAGGAAAAGTTGAGCGCCATCAGCCTCACCCTGCTGGCCGCCTTCGCCGAGGTGCTGGAGCAACCAGCCGGGGTGTTTGACGAGAGCATTCGCGGCGCCCCCTATCAGCACATGAAGCTCATTCACTACCCGGGGCAAGCCGAGGGTGGCAGCGGTCAAGGGGTGGGTGCCCACAAGGATCCCGGCTACCTGACTCTGGTGATGCAGGATCATCACTCTGGGCTCGAGGTGGAGACAGCTAGTGGCTGGATCTCGGCGCCGCCCCTGCCGGGTGCCCTGGTGGTCAACATCGGCGAGCTGCTGGAGCTCGCCTCCAACGGCTACCTCAAGGCTACGCTGCACCGGGTGGCAAGCCCGCCGCCCGGAGTATCTCGCCTCTCCTGTGCCTTCTTCATGGCGGCGCGGCTGGATGCAACCGTGCCGCTGCTCAGCCTCTCCCCCGCGCTGGCAGCCCAGGCGCTGGGGCCCGAGAGCGACCCGACCAACCCGCTCTTTTATCAGGTGGGGGAGAACGTACTCAAAGGGAGGCTGCGCTCCCACCCGGATGTGGCGGTCCGCCACTATGGCGTCGCCCCGCCGTCGGCCAATCCGCAGATGACAAACGGGCAAACTACAAAGCGCGATCGGCGCGAGCCACAGCTCGCCTGACGCTGCCATACCTAATAGACGGGGGCGCCGCGACGCCCCCTTCAGACGACACAAGCAGTTGGGCCACAGCCTGGCAATGACGGAGCAATACAATGAAATTCAAGACCATGAGCGTGCACAGCGGCCAGCGGATCGATCCCCAGACCGGCGCCCTCACCACCCCGCTCTACCAGAGCAGCACCTTCAGCTACTTCAACGCCCAGGCGGGCAAGGAGCGCTTCGCAGGTCAAGCCCCCGGCTTCATCTACAGCCGCTTTGGCAACCCCACCACCGCCGAGCTGGAGCAGAAGCTGGCGGCGCTGGAAGGCGCTGACGAGGCGCTGGTGGTGGCGAGCGGCATGGCGGCGGTGAGCGCTATCATGTATGCCCTGGCCGACAGCGGCGATGAAGTGGCCTATATCGGCCCGCTCTACGGCGGCACCGATGCGTTTCTCAAGCAGACCTTCAGCCGCGCCGGCATCAAGGTCACCGCCTACGAGAGCGATCAGGATCTGCTGGCCAACATCCGCCCCGCCACCAAGGTGGTACTGTTCGAAACCCTGACCAACCCCACCCTCAAGGTGGTGGATCCGCGGGTGGTGGTGGAAGCGGCCCGCAAGGTGGGCGCCATTACTGTGTGTGACAACACCTTCCTCACCCCCTATTTGCTGCGCCCGCTCGAGCTTGGCATCGACATCGTCATGCACAGCGGCACCAAATACCTGGGCGGTCACGGCGACATCATCGCCGGGGTGGTGGCGGGCTCTCACGCACTGATGAAGTCGATCCGTACCGTGGCCCTCAAGCACATCGGCTCCCCCATAGGCCCTCAGGAGGCCTACCTGCTGCAGCGTGGGGTCAAGACCCTGCCCCTGCGCATGGATGCCCACCTGCACAACGCCCAGAAGGTGGCCGACTTCCTGGCCGCCCATCCGGCGGTGAAGAAGGTGATCTACCCGGGGCTTGCCAACCATCCGGGCCACGATGCCCTCGGCGCCTTCGCCAGCGGTTTTGGCGGCATGGTGAGCATCGAGCTGGAAGGTGGGTTTGCCCGTTGCGCCACCCTGCTCGACAACCTGCAGCTGTTCGTGCAGGCGGTGAGTTTGGGGGATCTCGAGAGCCTGGCCTGCCATCCGGCCAGCACCACTCACGCCGCCATGGACGAGGCGAGCCGCCTCGCCGCCGGGGTCAATGACGATCTCATCCGCTTCAGCATCGGGGTGGAAGATGCCGACGATCTGATCGCCGATCTGGCCGCCGCCCTGGCCCTGATCTGACTGTCAGCCGCTTTTGAACGCAAAAAAACAGCCCGCCCCCTGCCAGGGGGCGGGCTGTTTTGCTTGCGGCCGTCGCCCAATAGGGGCAACCCGCTAGGGTGTGACGGAGAGGCGCTGCACCGGCCAGCCCAACGCGGCCAGCTCGGGAGCCAGCGTCTTGGCATCCCCCACAACCAGGATCACCATGTCGTCGGGATCGAGCCAGCGGCGGGCCAGCTCGCGCAGGGTAAAGGGGGAAAGCTGGCTCACCTGCTTCACCTGCTGCTCCACATAATCCTGCGGCCACCCTTTGAGCAGGATGGGTTGCATGTAGGCCACCTCCTGCGGCAGCGTCTCGTAGTCGAGCGCCTGGCCATTAAGCACCCGATCCCGCAGGGTACGCACCTCCAACCGGGTCGGCCCCAGCCGCTGATACTTGTCGAGCTCCTGCAGGATCTGCCGCAGCGCCGCCCCGGTCACTGCGCTGCGTACGCTGCTTTGCAGCAGGAAATAACCCGCATCGACGTTGCCCTCGAAGGTGGCGCCGATAAAGTAGGTGTAACCCAGCTCCTCACGCAGCCGGATGTTCAACCGCTCGGCGAGGGAGACATTCATCAGCCGGGTCAGGTACTGCTCGCCGAAGGCATCCTCTGCCATGGCGCGCCGCCCCACCCGGATCTGGCTGAGCGCAGCCCCGGGATTGTCCAGCAGATAGATGGCCCGTTTGGCCTGCTGCCCACGCCACTCCAAAGAGCGCAGGGCCGCCGGCTGACCCGCTGGCTCGACCAGAAAGCCGAGGGCTTTCATCACCCGCTCCTGGGCCAGATCCCCGCTCACCACCACTTGGGCTTCCCCGCTACGATGGACCGACTGATAAAAATGGCGCACATCGTCCAGGGTCAGCGCCCGCAGGCTGGCCACGGGATCCAGCGGCTTGCTCCCCTTGAGCAGGGCACCGAACTGCCAGTCCGCCTGCCACTGGGGATCGCGAGCCAGCTGTTGCAGCCACTGGCTGTAGTCAAACTGGCTGCGCTCGAAATCGGCGCTGCGCATGGCGGGCTGCAGCACCAATTCCCGTACCAGCGCCAGCACCTCCTCGAAATGGGAGGTGAGCCCCTGGACCTCGATGGAGCTGCGCTCCTCACCATGTTCGAATCTGATGCTGGCTCCCAGCTGGCGCGCCCGCTCCTCGATGCTCGCCTCCTGCAGCTGTTCGCTGCCAAGGGAGAGCATGGCGTCTGTCAGGGTGGCGACCCCGCCCTTGCCCTCGGGCTCGGCCCGCTCACCGCCCGGCCAGTTGATGCTCATGGCAAAGGCCGGCACTTCGTCGCTGTAGTGGCCCAGCAGAGAGACCCGCTCACCCAGCTTGGCATGCCACAGGGTCGGCATGGGCACCGGCAAGGCCCCGCCACTGGCCGGCTCCTGGCGTCGATCCAGGGTCTCCTTGATCTGCCTGGGAGCCAGCGTCTGCAGCGGCCGGGCCAGCGGCAAGGGGGGCGGCTCGACGAAGTTGGGGTTGCCCGCCTGCCACTCGGGATGCTCGGCCGGCACCACGCTCAGCACCACCCTGGGCTTGTTCAGCACATAGCGTGTCAATGCCCGCTGCAGATCGGCCGGCGTCACCCGGGCAAGGCGCTTGAGGTTGCGGTACTGGAGGTTGGGATCCTGAAACAGGGTATAACCTGTGCCCAGCTGCTCCACCTTGCCGGCCACGCTGTCCAGCGGCCAAATCCGTTTGGCGCGCAGGGCATTGACCGAGTGGGCCAGCTGCTCGCGGGTGACCCCGTCGCTGGCGAGCTGGCCGATGACCCGATCGATCTCCGCCTTGATGGGGCCAAGCTCGGCCCCCCTGGCCAGATTGGGAATGGCATGGATCATCAACTTGCATGCCAGCACATTGCATTCATGGCTGGCAGAGACGGAGACCAGCCTGCCGCTTTGCTGCAGCTCTCGCTGCAGCAGGCCACTGGCCGAGCCCCCCAGCTGATCCGCCAGCAGATCGAGGGCCTCGACCCCGGGATCACTGGCAGAGACGGTCGGATAGGCCAGCACCAGCAGGGGTTCGGCCACCCGATCGGTCAGGGTGCGATAGCGGCTCTTCTTCAGCGTCACCGGCCGCACCAGCGGCCGAGTCTGGGCCGGGGTGGCAGGCAAGGCCCCAAAATAGCGCTCGACCCAGGCCAGGGTCTGGGCCGGTTGAATGTCACCGCCGATCACCAGGGTGGCGTTGTTGGGCCCATACCAACGCAGGAAGAATTGGCGCACGTCCTCCAGGGTGAGGCGATCCAGATCCGCAACCCGGCCAAACGGCGTGTTGAAGTAGGGGTGATTGGGCGGGTAAAGCGTGCGATTCAGCGCCTCATAGAAGCGCCCATAGGGTTGATCTTCGACCAGGTTGGCGCGCTCGTTCTTGATGATGTCGCGCTGCACGTCCAGCTTCTGCTGATAGAGGGTATCGAGCAGAAACCCCATGCGATCCGCCTCCAGCCAGAGCACCTTCTCCAGCTGATTGGCCGGCAGCGTCTGGAAATAGCGGGTCTGATCCTCCTGGGTCCAGCCGTTCACATCCTTTGATCCCATCTGTTGCAGCAGGCGGTTATGGCCCTCCTCCCCCACGTGGGCCGAGCCCTGAAACATCATGTGCTCGAACAGGTGGGCCAGCCCGGACTGGCCCGGCGCCTCTTCTTCCAGCCCCACCCGGTAGTGGACCGCCACGTGCACCAGGGGATCGGAGTGATCCTGGGTCAGGATCACCGTCAGGCCATTGTCGAGCCGATATTGCTGATAGGGCACGATCAGCGGATCGGCCACTTTTTTCTGCTCCTTGACCAGCACCGGGCCGGCCAAGGCCAACACACTGAAGAAATAGAGCAAACTCCACACGACTCTCATGTAATTTCCCAATTCTCGAACCTGAACATTATTACGGGTCACCATTGCTGCCCTTCATTGGTCTCGCAGCAAGGGGAAAACGGCGACGGCACGCCATGGGCGTAACGCGCACTATTGAGCATATAAATATTATTTTCGCCCCCCACGGGGCTGCCGCGAGCCGGCCGCCACGCCGCGTCGGATCACCTGCTGCCACGGCCTCGTGGTATCGGCCTGGCCAGGCGGTCAGTGTAATCAATCAGGCTCGCAGTGGATATCTTGAATGGATATTCATTTGTAACAAGGCATATATCCCGCCCATCCCGCGAGCCCACCGCACCCTATTTTGTGGTACAGATGGAATAGAACGAGTCGGCTACCAGAGCGGCGGCGGGAATATATTTCCGGCACTGATTGATCAGTCAGGAAATAATCGATGCGCCACAGTTAATATCTATTTAGTTAATAACAGTGCCACTGCATGGCAAAACCAAGACCTCATCCCTTGCAGCGTCAATGGCATCGAGCCTGCCCTGTTCCTGCCAAAAAAACAGGGGGCCTGAGCCCCCTGTCGTCGTTCCCGATTGCCATCAACCGCGGTCCAGCAGGATGTTGAGCATGCGGCGCAGCGGCTCGGCGGCGCCCCACAGCAGCTGATCGCCCACGGTAAAGGCGGCCAGGTACTCCGGACCCATGTTGAGCTTGCGCAGACGACCGACCGGGATGCTGAGGGTGCCGGTGACGGCGGCCGGGGTCAGCTCGCGGGCGGTGATGTCGCGATCGTTGGGGATCACTTTCACCCAGTCGTTGTGGGCGGCCAGCAGGGCTTCGATCTCGGCTAGCGGCACATCCTTTTTCAGCTTGATGGTGAAAGCCTGGCTGTGGCAGCGCAGGGCGCCGATGCGCACGCACAGACCATCCACCGGAATGGCGGCGTTTTCGATACCCAGGATCTTGTTGGTCTCGGCCTGGCCCTTCCACTCTTCGCGGCTCTGGCCGTTGTCGAGCTTGGTGTCGATCCAGGGGATGAGGCCACCGGCCAGCGGTACGCCGAAGTTGTCCACCGGCAGGGTGCCGGAGCGGGTCTTCTCGGTGATCTTGCGCTCGATGTCGAGGATGGCGGAGGCGGGATCCGCCAGCTCCACCGCCACTTCATCACGCAGCAGCCCCATCTGGGTGACCAGCTCACGCATGTGGCGCGCACCGCCGCCGGAGGCGGCCTGATAGGTGGCCACGCTCACCCACTCCACCAGATCGGCCTTGAACAGGCCACCCAGGGCCAGCAGCATCAGGCTGACGGTACAGTTGCCGCCGACGAAGGTCTTTATACCGTCGTTCAGGGCATGTTCGATGACGTCGCCGTTGACCGGATCCAGGATGATGACCGCGTCCTTCTCCATGCGCAGGGAGGAGGCGGCATCAATCCAGTAACCCTGCCAGCCGGCGGCTTTCAGGCGCGGATAGACATCCTTGGTGTAGTCGCCGCCCTGGGCGGTGATGATGACGTCCTGTGCGGCCAGCGCCTCGATGTCGAAGGCATCCTGCAGGGTGCCGGCATCGACGCCGAAATTGGGGGCGGCCTCACCGGCCTGGGAGGTGGTGAAGAAGGTGGGCTGAATGCGGGCAAAATCCTTCTCTTCCTGCATCCGGCTCATCAACACCGAACCCACCATGCCACGCCAACCGACCAAACCTACTTTTTTCATAATGTCCTACCCTGGATAGCTGCTTATAGAAACCGAGTGTGATAACCGTGATCCCTTGTCCGGCGCGGGCCGTTTACAAGGGATTCACAAAATATGGGTTGCGAAAAATGCGTCTGTCCACATTACGGATTGTGACGGCGGGCGCAAGTCGAATTGCGCAATATTCTGTGCCGTTCGCTGCAATATCCGTCAGCCTGGCCGGCCTGCGGCCAGCCGGTTGGCATCCCGCCACGACTTGGGGCATCATTGAGACCGACCGGCAGCCCCGCTGCCCCTCGGGGACGACCCCGAGGCCTCCTGATGCGCAGGGACGACCCTGCTTCCTGCGGAATCTTCCCTATGTCCTGGTTGCTCCTGCTGCTGGCCGGCCTGTTCGAGGTCGCCTGGGCCATCGGCCTCAAATATACCGACGGCTTCAGCCGTCCCCTCCCCACCCTGCTGACCCTGCTCGCCATGGGAGTGAGCGTGCTGCTGCTCGCCATGGCGGTCAAACAGCTGCCCCTTGGCACCGCCTACGCGGTCTGGACCGGCATCGGCGCGGTCGGCACCGTGCTGATGGGGATCTGGCTGTTCAACGAACCGGCCCCCCTCGCCCGGGTGCTCTGCCTGCTGCTGATCATCGGCGGGATCCTGGGTCTGAAATTCATCGGCTGAGCCTTGACCCTGGGCGGTTGAAAGGAGAGCAAAACGGGGCATGGGCCCCGTTTTTTGCCTGCCAAACGCGCCGACCCCTGCTATTATCTGCGGCCAAACATGAGCCAATAAAAATCAGGATATCGTGATGACCGACCACACTTTTATTCCCGGCAAGGACGCGGCGCTGGAAGACTCCATCGAACGCTTCCAGACCAAGCTGCAAGCCCTGGGGTTTGATATCGAAGAGGCCTCCTGGCTCAACCCCGTGCCCAACGTCTGGTCCGTGCACATCCGGGACAAGGAGTGCTCCCTCTGTTTCACCAACGGCAAGGGTGCCAGCAAGAAGGCGGCGCTCGCCTCCGCCCTCGGCGAATATTTCGAGCGTCTCTCCACCAACTACTTCTTCGCCGACTTCTATCTGGGCGAGCAGGTTGCCAATGGCGACTTCGTGCACTACCCGAACGAGAAGTGGTTCCCCATCGAGGGGGATCAGCTGCCCGCCGGTCTGCTCGACAGCTTCACCCGCAAGTTCTACAACCCGGACGGTGAAGTGACCGCCGACATGCTGGTGGATCTGCAATCCGGCAACGAGGAGCGCGGCATCGTCGCCCTGCCCTTCGAGCGCCAGTCCGATCACCAGACCGTCTACATCCCGATGAACATCATCGGCAACCTCTACGTCTCCAACGGCATGAGCGCCGGCAACACCAAGACCGAGGCCCGCACCCAGGGCTTGTCCGAGGTGTTCGAGCGCCACGTCAAAAACAAGATCATCGCAGAAGCGCTGAGCCTGCCGGAGATCCCGGCCGAGGTGATCGCCCGTTACCCCGGCATCAAGGCCTCCATCGAGGCGCTGGAAGCCGAAGGCTTCCCCATCTACAGCTTCGATGCCTCCCTGGGTGGTCGCTACCCGGTCATCTGCGTGGTGCTGCTCAACCCGAGCAACGGCACCTGCTTTGCCTCCTTCGGCGCCCACCCGCGTTTCGAAGTGGCCTTCGAGCGCACCGTCACCGAGCTGCTGCAGGGCCGCAGCCTCAAGGATCTGGATGTGTTCGTACCACCCTCGTTTGACAACGAGCAGGTGGCGGATCACCACAACCTGGAGACCCACTTCATCGACTCCTCAGGCCTCATCAGCTGGGACCTGTTCAAGCAGGATGCGGACTTCGAGTTTGCCGACTGGGACTTCCGCGGCACCTCGCAGGAGGAGTTCGACCACCTGATCGGCATCTTCCACGAGCTGGAGCAGCCGGTCTACATCGCCGACTACGAGCACCTGGGCGTCTACGCCTGCCGCATCCTGGTGCCAGGCATGTCCGACATCTATCCGGCCGAAGATCTGCTGCTGGCCAACAACACCATGGGTGCCCACCTGCGGGAAACCATCCTGGCGCTGCCGGCGCTGGAGTGGGACGCGGAGCAATACATGGCGCTGTTTGACCAGCTGGATGAAGAGGGTCACGACGAGCGCACCCGGGTGCGCGAGCTGCTCGGCATCGCCGCCGCCAAGGGCACCGCCCTGCACACCCTGCGGGTGGGCGAGCTCAAAGCCATGCTGGCGCTGGCCGCCGGAGAACTCGACACAGCGCTCGATCTCATCGACTGGACCATGGAGTTCAACCAGTCGGTGTTCCCGGCCGATCGCGCCAACTACTATCGTGCCCTGCGCGCCTGCGTCGAGCTGTTCCTGGACGAGGATCGTGACCCCGAGCAGTACCGCGCCGTGTTTGCCCGCATGTATGGTGAACAGACGCTGGCGCAGGCTTGGGCCCACGCCAGCGGTGAAGCGCGCTTCCACGGACTGGCTGCCGCCGATCTCTCCCTCAGCCAGTTCCCGCTGCATCAGAAGCTGCTGGCTGCCTATGAGAAGCTGCAGAAGGCCAAACGAGCCCATTCATGGGGTTGATGTGGTAACATTCCGAAGGGGCCCTGATGGCCCCTTCTCTTTTATGGTCAGCCAAGTGGCCATTTGTTATTCAAAGATGAAATAAAAAACAAAAAATACCTCTTAGGGGGTTGCCAACAAGGAGTAGCGAGTGCTGGGGAGACGCAAAGATGCCTTGCCGGCACACTTTTTCAGGGATGAAAAATAAATTGTTTAAAATCATGACATTAAAAAAACCACGTTTCTGTTTCAGCTGAAACCTGGTGTAAAGAATCGCTGCCGGGGGACTCAAATATTTGTAGTAAAATTACATTCACAATCTGCAATTCTTGATCGGAGTCAATTTTGACGATCTGGCCCTTTGTTATGATTTCCACAGGCAAAACATCAGGTACATGAGAATTGAAAGCAGAATCTCCCTTTGATTGTCTCAAGCCAGAAGCCATCGCTGCACTGGCAGAAGATATAACCTATGCCAAGGCCACCAAGCCCGCATACAAGGTCATCCCCCTGGCCATCACAGCTGGCGCCTTCATCGCCATCGCTTTCGTCTTCTACATCACAGTCACCACGGGTGCCGGCAATGTGGCCTGGGGCCTCAGCAAGCTGGTCGGCGGTCTCTGTTTCGCTCTTGGCCTGATCCTCTGCGTGCTGCTCGGCGCCGAGCTGTTCACCTCCACCACCCTCACCTTGGTGGCCAAGGCGGCGAATCGCATCAGCTGGGCCCAGCTGTTCAAGAACTGGGGACTGGTCTACTTCGGCAACCTCATCGGCGGTCTCATCATCGTCGGCCTCATCATCATGTCGGCCGAATACATGGCGGCAGATGGTCAGTGGGGCCTCAACGCCCTCAAGGTGGCCCAGCACAAGATCCACCACACCTTCTTCGAAGCCGTGGCGCTTGGCATCCTCTGCAACCTCATGGTGTGTCTCGCCGTGTGGATGGCGTTCGGCGCCCGCAGTGCCACCGACAAGGTGATGGTCATGCTGCTCCCCGTCGCCATGTTCGTGGCCTCCGGTTTCGAGCACAGCATCGCAAACATGTTTATGATCCCGGTCGGCATCGCCATTCACAGCGTCGCAGGCCCGGAATTCTGGCAGGCCATCGGCCAGGACCCGGCGACCTTTGCCGACCTGACCGTATCCAACTTCGTCCTGCACAACCTCATTCCTGTCACCATAGGTAATATCATTGGTGGTGGCGTCATGGTTGGGCTGACTTACTGGTTTATCTTCCGTCGCCATCATTAAGGATGGCGGCAGACACATAAATACCTTGAGAGGTAATGAAAATGGCAGAACTTAACGAACAGTTCCAAAAAGCATGGGAAGGCTTCGCGGCCGGTGAATGGCAGACCTCTGTCAACACCCGTGACTTCATCCAGAAGAACTACACCCCGTATGAAGGTGACGAGTCCTTCCTGGCTGGCGCGACCGAAGCTACCACCAAGCTGTGGGACAAGGTCATGGAAGGCATCAAGATCGAGAACCGCACCCACGCGCCGGTCGATTTTGATACCGACCTGCCCTCCACCATTACCGCTCACGATGCCGGCTATATCGATCAGAGCCTGGAGCAAATCGTTGGTCTGCAGACCGACAAGCCGCTCAAGCGCGCCATCATCGCCAACGGCGGTATCAAGATGGTCAAGACCTCTTGCGAAGTGTACGGTCGTCAGCTGGACCCCATGGTCGAGAAGATCTTCACCGAGTACCGCAAGACTCACAA
The DNA here is from genome assembly GCF_019047325.1 of Aeromonas sp. FDAARGOS 1403. Classification (NCBI taxonomy): domain Bacteria; kingdom Pseudomonadati; phylum Pseudomonadota; class Gammaproteobacteria; order Aeromonadales; family Aeromonadaceae; genus Aeromonas; species Aeromonas sp. FDAARGOS 1403. Next base: position 3,614,627 of record NZ_CP077249.1, read on the forward strand.
CCAGGGCGTGTTCGACGTCTACACCAAAGACATCCTGAACTGCCGCAAGTCCGGCGTCATCACCGGTCTGCCGGATGCCTACGGCCGTGGCCGTATCATCGGTGACTACCGTCGTGTTGCCCTGTACGGTATCGACTTCCTGATGGCCGACAAACTGGCTCAGTTCAAGTCCCTGCAGGCTGACCTGGAAAACGGTGTCAACCTGGAAGCCACCATCCGTCTGCGCGAAGAGATCTCCGAGCAGCACCGTGCCCTGGCCCAGATGAAGGTGATGGCTGCCAAATATGGTTGCGACATCTCCGTTCCGGCCAAGACCGCCAAAGAAGCCGTACAGTGGACCTACTTCGCCTACCTGGCGGCAGTCAAGTCCCAGAACGGCGCGGCCATGTCCTTCGGTCGTACCTCCAGCTTCCTGGACATCTACATCGAGCGTGACCTGCAAAAAGGCCTGATCACCGAGCAAGAAGCCCAGGAGCTGATGGACCACATGGTCATGAAGCTGCGTATGGTTCGCTTCCTGCGTACCCCGGAATACGATTCACTGTTCTCCGGCGACCCGATGTGGGCTACCGAGACCCTGGCTGGTATGGGCGTTGACGGCCGTACCCTGGTCACCAAGAACAGCTTCCGTATGCTGAACACCCTGTACACCATGGGCCCGTCCCCTGAGCCGAACCTGACCATCCTGTGGTCCGAGAAGCTGCCGGTCGGTTTCAAGAAGTACTGCGCCAAGGTATCCATCGAGACCTCTTCCGTTCAGTACGAGAACGACGACCTGATGCGTCCGGACTTCAACAACGATGACTACGCCATCGCTTGCTGTGTGTCCCCGATGATCGTCGGCAAACAGATGCAGTTCTTCGGTGCTCGTGCCAACCTGGCCAAGACCATGCTGTACGCCATCAACGGCGGTATGGACGAGAAGATGAAGCTGCAGGTGGGTCCGAAGACCGACATGATCACCTCCGAGTACCTCGAGTACAACGACGTGATGGATCGTCTGGATCACTTCATGGACTGGCTGGCCAAGCAATACGTTGCCGCGCTGAACATCATCCACTACATGCACGACAAGTACAGCTACGAAGCCTCTCTGATGGCGCTGCACGACCGTGACGTCTATCGCACCATGGCTTGCGGCATCGCCGGTCTGTCCGTTGCGGCTGACTCCCTGTCTGCCATCAAGTACGCCAAGGTCAAGCCGGTTCGTGACGAAGATGGCGTGGCCATCGACTTCGAAATCGAAGGCGAGTACCCGCAGTTCGGTAACAACGACGCTCGCGTCGATGACATCGCCTGTGACCTGGTAGAGCGCTTCATGAAGAAAATTCAGAAGCTGAACACCTACCGTGGTGCCGTGGCTACCCAGTCCGTGCTGACCATCACCTCCAACGTGGTGTACGGCAAGAAGACCGGTAACACTCCGGATGGTCGTCGCGCCGGTGCGCCGTTCGGCCCGGGTGCCAACCCGATGCACGGTCGTGACCAGAAGGGTGCCGTTGCTTCCCTGACTTCCGTCGCCAAGCTGCCGTTCGCTTACGCCAAAGATGGTATCTCCTATACCTTCTCCATCGTGCCGAACGCGCTGGGTAAAGACATGGAAGCCCAGAAAGCCAACCTGGCCGGTCTGATGGATGGTTACTTCCACCACGAGTCCAACCTGGAAGGCGGTCAGCACCTGAACGTCAACGTGATGAACCGTGAAATGCTGCTGGACGCCATGGAAAACCCGGAGAAATATCCGCAGTTGACCATCCGCGTATCCGGTTATGCCGTTCGCTTCAACTCTTTGACCAAAGAGCAACAGCAAGACGTCATCACCCGTACCTTCACCGCCTCTCTGTAATAGAGTCTCGGTGAACAAAAACCGGCGCCCAGGCGCCGGTTTTTTTATGCCTGATAGTCAGGGAACATAGGCCTGAAAACCTGCAGGCAGGGCCGGCACTCCCCTTCTCTCACCCCACCTTGTTCAGGGCCGCTCCCCTGCTGCCAGACGGCGGTTGATATCGGCGATAACCGGAGCGATGTCGGCCAGGGTATCGATCACGTAATGAGCCCCCGCCGCCCGCAGTTTGGCCTCGGCCGGTGCGCGCCTAGTGGCGATCTCCGCCTCGCTCATGGCGGAAAACGCTTCCCAGGTGGCGCCAAACTCGTTGCCGGAGACCGACAGACCTACGGTCCACATGCCCGCATTCAACCCTTCGCTGATACCCGGCACGGCATCATCCACCTTGATGCAGCGATGCACCGCGCTCACTCCCAGCTCAATCACGTTGGCCAGCGCCATCCAGGGGCCGGGGCGACCACCTGCCTTGAGGTCATCGGTGGCGACCCAGTGATCCGGCCGATAGCCATGATCGGCCGCCGCCGGTACCAGCGCCTCCATCACCGGACGGGGGTAACCGGAGCAGGAGCCGATGCGCAGCCCTTGAGCTCGCAGAGCCTCCAGCACCGGCAGCACACCCGGGATGGGGGCGGCGAAGCGGGTCACGGCGGCAATCTGCAGCGGCATAAAGGTGTGATAGAGGTGGTCCACCTCGGCGTGGCTCATGGGGTGGCCAAAGCGGGCCTGCCAGCGCGCATCCACCGAGGGCAGCCGGCCGAGCGCCGCGATATGGTCCCACTTGCCCAGCCCCATGGGCTGGCGCGCCTCATCCAGGGTCACAGCAAAGTCATAGGCGCGGGCGAAGGCCTCGACGAAGATGGAGGTGGGGGCGAAGGAGCCGAAATCGACGACGGTGCCGGCCCAGTCGAGGATCAGCGCCTCTATGTCTGTGGTCGGGTGGATGGCAGTCTGCAAGTCAGTCATGGTGGTGTTCCTGTTGCGGTGAAGACGCGATCTCGCCGAGGGCGCGATCGAGAATAGCGATGGCGCGCACCAGATCGGCGCGGGCGATATTGAGCGGGGGCGAGAGCTGGATGACGTTGCCCTGGGAGACCTTGAAGCTGAGCCCGAGCTCCAGGCAGCGGTAGAGCAGCCGCTCGGCGGCCTGACTATTGCGCTTTCGACTCTGGTGATCGACCACCAGATCGAGCGCCCAGAGCAAACCTATGCCGCGCACCTGCCCGATAAGGGGGTGGCGCTCAGCAAGCGCTGCCAGTTCGCGATCCATAAAGCAGCCATCCTCCCGCGCTTTTTCCAGCAGCCCCTCTACACGGATGGTGGCTATCGTGGCGAGCGCCGCCGCGCAGCCGATGGGGCTCTTCTCGTGGGTGTAGTGACCGAGCGAGATGGCTGCCGCCTGGTTGAAACGGTCGCGGGTGATGAGCGCCGCAAACGGCACCATCCCGCCCCCCAACCCCTTGCCCAGACAGATGATGTCGGGCTCGATGCCAAACTCCTCGAAGCTGAACCAGTGGCCGGTGCGCCCCAGGGCATTCGGGATCTCGTCGACGATCAGCAGCACATTATGGCGATCGCAGATCTCCCGCACCCGTTGCCAATAGGCCCTTGAGGGCACCTGCACATCGGTGTTGCGGATGGGCTCGGCGATAAAGGCCCCAATGCCCCCCTCCTTCTCGATGACGTACTCCAGATAATCGGCGTAGTGCAGATCATCCCCCTCCCCGCGATACCAGAGGCCGCGATAACGGGTGGGGGGCGGGATGCGCTCCACTCCGGCCATCAGCGGGCCCATGCCGGCGCGAAAACAGGCCTCGCCGCCGACCGAGATGGCATCGAGGGAGGCGCCGTGAAAGGCATCCCACAGGGACACCACCTTGCTGTTGCCGGTAATAAAGCGGGCGAGCTTCAGGGCAATGCCCACCACCTCGCTGCCGCCGGGGGCGAACAGCACCCGGTTGAGATCGCCGGGGGCCAGCTCGGCCAGGGTGCGGGCGCAGTCGATGGCGACCCGATGGGTGTAGCGGCGGGGCACAAACGGCAGATCGGCGAGTTGCTGCTGCACCGCGGCCACCACCTTGGGGTGACCGTGACCCAGCTGATGGACACTGTTGCCGTGGAAATCGAGGTAACGCTTGCCCGATACGCTGGTCAACCAGCTCCCCTGCGCGCGCTCAAGCAGATCGAGACAGGGGGTGGAGAGCGCCTGATGGAGAAAGTAGCGGCTATCCTCCGCCAATCCGGCCTGTACCTCTTCGCTCTGACCCGCCCACCAGCGCGCCCGCCCTTCGCCGAGGTTGATATCCCCTTCGCTATCGGCGCGGCCGCTACCGTGCAGCTTATGGTCATGTAAATCGTGGCCACGCAGATCGCAACCGTGAAGCGCTTGGCTCGTCATCGCGCAGCCCCTTGCCAGTAGCAGGCGCTGGCCATGGCGGCGAGCAAGCAGCGCACCCGCTCAGGGGATACGTCGCCGATATTGCCAATGCGGAAGCAATCGGCCTGGGAGACCTTACCCGGATAGATGACAAAGCCCTGCCCCTTGAGCCGCTGGTAGAAATCGGCGAAGCGGTAATCCGGGTGGGCCGGAGAGTAGAAGGCGGTGATGATGGGGGATTGCCATTTTTCTGGCAGCAGCGGCGCAAAGCCGAGAGCGGCCATCCCCGTCACCAGCGTGCGCTGATTCTCGCTGTAGCGCCGATGGCGGGCGGCAATGCCCCCCTCTTCGTCCAGCTCGCGCAGGGCCTGGGCAAAGGCGAGCACGGTGTGGGTGGGCGAGGTAAAGCGCCATTTGCCACCCTGCTGTTCCATGGTCTGCCATTGGGCATGCAGGTCGAGGGAGACCGAGCGGGCGCGACCGGCGCAGGCTATCAGCGCGGCGCGGCGGGCGATGACGAAGCCAAAGCCCGGCACCCCCTGAATGCACTTGTTGGCGGAGCTGATGAGAAACTCGATGCCAAGGCGGCCCATGTCGATGGGGATGCCGCCAAAGCTGCTCATGGCATCGACGATCAGGCGAATGCCGCGGTGCTGGCAAAGCGCAGCCACCTCGTCGAGCGGGTTGAGCATGCCGGTGGTGGTCTCGCAGTGCACCATGGCCAGATGGGTGATCTCGGGGTGGCGCGCCAGCATCGCCTCGATGGCGGCGGGCTCGGGGCGGCTTGTCTCGCCGCAGTCGAGCTCATGGTGACGCAGGCCAAGACAACGGGCCATCTCCCCCATGCGGGCGCCGTAGGCGCCGTTGTTGATGATAAGCAGACACTCGTCGACGCCTATCGCCGAGCCCAGCACGCTCTCCACCACATAGCTGCCACTCCCCTGCAGCAGCACGGCGCTGTAGTCGCCCTCATATTCAGGGCCAGTGGCGAGGCGCACCAGCTCGCGGCGGATGGGCTCCACCACCCCCTGGTTGTAGTCCGCATCCCAGGTGCAGCTGTCTTGCAGCATGGCGGCGCGCACAGTGGCGGTGGTCGAGAGGGGGCCCGGGGTCAGCAGCAGGTAATCGACGGCGGCAGGGGCCGCAGGAATATGGGTCATGACTTCGCTCCTTTTGGTATATACCAGAATGAGCGCATTGTGGGTAACTGCCCCGCCAAGGTCAAAGGGGTGGCGCTACGTGCAACAAAAAATTCATTTACGGCGCCGGGATCGCGATAATCTAGGAAGCCTGAACAGCAGGGGCGATGCTGGTATCTACCAACATGTTTTTATTTCGTCGTTTAACGGTCGGGCTGATGACCAGCCCTGCGCCCAGCCCATTGCCCAACTCATTGCACAACTTATTGCAAAACCAGGGATTTTCATGAGCAAACCCCAATACCTGCAGATCAAGGATGCCCTCGCCAACCAGATCCTGGCGGGGGGGCTGGCCCCCAACGACAAGCTCCCCTCCGAGCGACTGCTGGGGGAACTCTATGGCACCACAAGGGTCACCATCCGCGAGGCGCTGGTGCAGCTGGAGGCAAACGGCCTTATCTATCGGGAGGATCGCCGCGGCTGGTTTGTCACCCCGCCGCGCTTTCGCTTGAACCCCAGACGCACCTCCAACTTTCACCAGATAGTACGTGAGCAAGGGGGCGAGCCGCGCACCGAGCTGCTGGAGAAAAGCCGCCAGGCAGTGCCGCCCGCGTTGATGGCACAGTTGCAGCTCAAGCCGTTCGACAGCCTGTTTCTGCTCAAGCGGCTGCGCTACGCCAACGGGCGCGCCATCTGCTATTGCGAGAACCACTGCCTGCCAGAGCGGGTACCAGGCCTGCTGGAGCTGGATCTCAACGGCAGCCTGACCGAGATCTACCAGGCCCATTACGATCTTCACTACGCCCGCATGCAGGTGCGCTTCTTCCCCACCGCCCTGCCGGATGAGGTGGCCAAGGCGCTGGGGGCCACCGCCGGTCTGCCCGCCCTGCGCCTCGAGCGACTCAACTTCGATCAGCACGGTCGGGTGCTCGACTTCGATCTGGAGTACTGGCGCCACGACAGTCTGGAGATCGAGGTGGATACCCAGGATTAGTCGCGGACACATCAGGAACAGCAAAACGTCACGGGGCCGTCACGGTCACGTCATAAAGATCCCCTAGCCTCTCTTTCGACCAATCTGGTTTATACCAAGCCAATTCATATGGAGAAGAGGATGAAACAGGGAACCCATCTGCTGGCCACCGCCGTGGTGGCCGCCATGACAGCCCCGGCACTGGCCGCCACCGATCTCACCGTCTATACCGCCTTCGAACCGGAACAGCTCGGCGAGCTGAAGACCGCGTTCGAGCGCCAGCATCCGGACATCAACATCAAGTGGGTGCGTGACTCCACCGGCGTGGTCACCGCCCGCTTGCTGGCAGAAAAAAACCAGCCCAAGGCGGACGTGGTGTGGGGACTGGCGGCCACCAGCCTGATGCAGCTTGATCAGCAGCAGATGCTCAATGCCTATGCGCCGAAAGGGCTGGATAAGCTCGACAGCCGCTTTCGCGACAGCAAGGCCGAGCCGCACTGGATCGGTCTGGACGCCTTCTTCAGCGCCATCTGCTTCAACAAGGTAGAGGCCGAGAAACAGGGGATCCCGGCCCCCACCAGCTGGGCGGACCTGACCAAGCCCGTCTACAAGGGCAAGGTGATCATGCCCAACCCCAGCTCCTCCGGCACCGGTTATCTGAGCGTCGCCGGCTGGCTGCAGACCATGGGTGAGCAGCAGGGCTGGCAATTTATGAACGGGTTGCACCAGAACATCGACCGCTACACCCACTCGGGCTCAGCCCCCTGCAAGCTGGCCGCCAGCGGCGAGACGGTGATCGGTATCTCCTTCGACTTCCCGGCCACCAGCCTCAAGGCCAAGGGCGCCCCCATCGAGGTGGTGTTCCCGAAAGAGGGCTCGGGCTGGGACATGGAAGCCGCCGCCATCATCAAGGGCACCCCCAAGCTCGAAGCCGCCAAGCAGCTGCTCGACTTTGCCGCTACCGAACAGGCCAACGCCCTCTACAACAAGTCGTTCGCCGTGGTCGCCATCCCGGATGTGGCCAAGCCCAGAGCGGGCTATCCGGCGGATATCAAGGGTCAGATGATCGACAACGACTTTGGCTGGGCAGCCCGCGAGCGCAACACCATCCTGGCCCAGTGGAGCGCCAGCTTCGACGGCAAGACCGAAGCCAAGCAGTAAGCGTGAAGGGCTGCGGTTTGTTCACGCCACACACCGCAGCCAATAAACTGCTTGTCGAAGGCCAACATGTGTTGGCCTTCGCTTTTTTGGCATCGCCTCCCCTGTTTGTGTCGCCCTCAATGGGTGGCACCCCATCCACAAGCGACCAAGCCATCTGCTGATAACCCGTCGTCATCTGACGGTCATCAAGCTGTCATCCCTCGATCACCTGACCGTCACATTTCACCCACAAACTGGTATATACCAAATCAGTAACGAGTCGAACCATGACCCAGCCCTATCTGGACATTCAACATCTCAACAAGCAGTTCGGTGCTTTTCAGGCCCTCAAGGGGATCTCTCTGACCATTGAGCCGGGGGAGTTTATCTGCTTTCTTGGCCCCTCCGGCTGCGGCAAGACCACCTTGCTCAGAGCCATCGCCGGGCTGGATCTGCCGGACAGCGGCGAGATCTGGCAAGGGGGGCGCAATATCTCCCAGCTGCCGCCCCAGCAGCGCGACTTTGGCATCGTGTTTCAGTCCTATGCCCTCTTCCCCAACCTGACGGTGGCCCAGAACATCGCCTTCGGCCTTGAGAATCAGGGGCTGGCGCGGGATCTTATCAAGGAGCGGGTCGATCACTGGCTGGGGCTGGTGGATCTCACGGCCCAGTCCCACAAATACCCGAGCCAGATCTCCGGCGGCCAGCAGCAGCGGGTGGCGCTGGCCCGTGCCTTGGCCCTCTCCCCCGGTCTGTTGTTGCTGGACGAACCGCTCAGCGCCCTGGATGCACTGGTGCGCACCCACCTTCGCAGCGAGATCCGCGCCCTACAGCAGCGCCTTGGCATCACCACCATCATGGTGACCCACGATCAGGAAGAGGCGCTGACCATGGCCGATCGCATCGTGGTGATGGATAGCGGCCGCATCGTGCAGGTGGGCACCCCGCAGGAGATCTACCACCAGCCTGCCAGCCGCTTCGTGGCAAGCTTTGTCGGCACCATGAACTTCCTCGACACCCTGGTGCTGAGCCCCACTCAGGTGCGCCTTAACGATCAACCGTTGCCACTCACCAACCGGGCCACGGCCGGCAGTAAATTGCAGGTGGCGATCCGCCCCGAGGCGATCACCCTGAGTGCGCCGAGCGAGCCCTATCTTGGGAAGCATGGCGTTGAGGCAACCATCGATCAGGTGGAGTTTCTCGGCGCCGCCCAGCGCCTTATCTGCACCGCCGACACCTATCTGGGCCCGCAGCAAATTCTGGTGGAGCGCCCGACCCACGAGCTGCCCCGCCACGAGCAGGGGGGCTGGCGCAGCGGCATGCGCTGCTCGCTGCACTGGCCCGCCGGAGCGATGCAGCTGTTTGAAGGAGAGCGCCCATGACAGCCCCCCTTGCGACCTCCTCCCTGCTGCCACCAGCGACAGCCCGCCAAGACTCCCACTGGCAGCGGCTTTGTCGCGGCTGGAGCCGGGATCAACTGCTGCAGCTGATCCTGCTTTTGCTTGGCATCGCCCTGCTGGTGGGGGGCCTCTTGCTACCGCTGCTCACCATGCTGCAAAAGAGCCTGCAGGATGAGAACGGCCTCTGGGTGGGCCTTGCCAACTTCAGCGCCTACTTCGACTCCCCTCATCTGGGGCGCACCATTGGCAACACCCTCTGGCTCGGGGTGCTGATCACCGCGCTGGTGGTAACCATCGCCTTTGGTTACGCATATGCCCTCACCCGCACCTGCATGCCGGGCAAGGGGCTGTTTCGCCTCATTGGTTTGATCCCGCTCCTGATGCCCTCCCTGCTGCCCGCCATCAGTCTGGTCTACTGGTTTGGCAATCAGGGGATCGCCAAGGGGCTGCTCGGCGGCGAGAGCATCTACGGCCCCATCGGTATCGTCATTGGCCTTGGCTTCTGGTGCTTCCCCCACGCCCTGATGATCCTTATCACGGCGCTCGGTCAGAGCGACGCCCGCCTCTATGAAGCCTCCCGGGTGCTGGGCAGCCGCGGCTGGCGCACCTTTGTCACCGTCACCCTGCCCACCGCCCGCTATGGCCTGCTCAGCGCAGCCATCGCGGTGTTCACCCTCACCATCTGCGACTTCGGGGTGGCCAAGGTGATTGGCGGCCAGTACAGCGTGCTGGCCACCGATATCTACCGGCAGGTGATCGGGATGCAGAACTTCTCCCTCGGTGCCGTTGCCAGCGTCACCCTGCTGCTGCCGGCGCTCTTGAGCTTTGCGCTGGAGCACAGGGTGCGCAGCAAGATGCAGGAGCAGAGCAGCACCAAGGCGGTGCCCTATCGCCCCAAACCCCATCGGCTGCGGGATCTGCTGGCGCTCGGCTGGTGCACGCTCTGGGCCCTGCTGTTTCTGGCGCTGGTGGGCATGGCCGTTTACGGCTCCCTGGTGCAGTTCTGGCCCTACAACCTCGCTCTGACGCTGGATCACTACGCCTTTGACAGCAACAGCGTCTATGGCTGGCAGCCCTTTACCAACACCTTGCAGTTGGGCCTCTTTACCGCCATCACGGGCACAGTGCTGGTCATGGTGTTGGCCTGGGCGCAGGAGAAGGGACGCCACTTTGCATGGCTGCGCCAGTTACTGCATCTGCTCGCCATGCTGTCGCTGGCGGTGCCCGGCATGGTGCTGGGGCTGGGTTATATCTTCTTTTTCAACGGCAATCCGCTCTTTGGCAGCCTCTACGGCAGCCTGCCGTTAATGGTGCTCTCCTGCGTCATCCACTACTACACGGTGGGTCATATGACGGCGCTGACCAGCCTGAAACAACTGCCCAAGGAGCTGGAACTGGTGGCCATCTCATTGCGCATTCCGCTCTGGAAAGCGTTCTGGCGAGTCACCCTGCCCGCCTCCCTGCCCGCACTGCTGGAGATCTTCATCTATCTGTTCGTCAACGCCATGACCACCACCTCGGCGGTAATCTTCCTCTATTCGAGCGACAGCGTGCTCGCCTCCATCGCCGTGCTCAATATGGAGGATTCTGGCGACACCGCCGCGGCCGCCGCCATGGCTACCCTGATCCTGCTGGCCGCCGCCACCGTCAAGCTGCTCCAGCTCTTTTTGAGCCGCACCCTGCTGGATCGCACCCAGCGCTGGCGCCACCCATAACCTTATCGAGGAGTCATGATGTCCACTCTCCCCTTCTGGCTGGCCGAAGCGCTGGCCGCCGAACAGCCCGCGCCCCCCACGCCACTTTGCGGCAACCACGAGGCCGATGTCTGCATCGTCGGCGGCGGCTTTACCGGGCTGTGGAGCGCCATCGCCCTTAAAACAGCCGAGCCACACTTGCGCATCATGGTGCTGGAGAAAGATCGCTGCGGCAGCGGCGCCTCCGGGCGCAACGGCGGCTGCCTGCTCAATTGGTCGGCCAAGTACCTGACGTTAAAGCGCCTCTTTGGCGAACAGCAGGCCGCCTGGCTGGTGCAACGCTCCGAGCAGGCGGTGCACGAGATTGCCCGCTTCTGCGAACAGCACAATATTGAGGCACAGCTGAGGGTCGAGGGCACCTGTTACACCGCCACCAGCGAGGCGCAGCGCGGCCTGATGGAGCCGGTATTACGTGAGCTACAGCGAGCCGACCTTAACCAGTGGCAGGCGATTGCGGAGGGTGAACTGGCGAGCCAGAGCGGCTCTCACGTTCATCTGGAGGGGCTCTACAGCCCCCACGCTGGCTCGGTGCAACCGGCACTGCTGGTGCGCGGCTTGCTGCGGGTGGCGCGGGAGCTGGGGGTCGAGGTCTATGAAGGCTCCCCCATGCAGCGCCTTGAGGCGGGCCAGCCGGCGCGGGTGCAAACACCGCAGGGCGAGGTGCGTGCCCGCAAGGTGGTGCTGGCCCTCAACAGCGCCATGGTTCAGCACTTTCGCGAGTTTCGCCGCAGTATCGTGCTGGTCTCCTCCGATATGGTGATAACCGACCCCGCGCCAGATGCACTGGCCGCCCAGCAGGTTGCGCACGGCCGCTCCGTGGTGGATGGCCGCACCTTTGTGCATTACTACCGCTCCACCCCGCAAGGGCGGCTGATGCTGGGCAAGGGGGGCAACACCTTCGCCTTTGCCAACCGCCATCTGGCCGAGTTTGATGCGCCGAGCCGTTATCTTGCCCCCCTCACCCGCACCCTGCGCCGCTTCTTTCCGGCCCTTGCAGAGGTGCCCATCGCCGCCAGCTGGTGCGGTGCCTCCGACCGCTCGGTGGATGGCCTCCCCTTCTTCGGCCACTGGCGAGGGCAGCCCAATATCGTCTATGGCCTCGGCTACTCCGGCAACGGGGTGGCGCAGAGCTGGATGGGCGGCCAGATCCTGGCGGCCTTGGTGCACGATGAAGTGCGGGAAGCGGACAAGCCGTGGCGCGACTGCGCGCTGGTCAGCGGCCCGCGCGGCTATTTTCCGCCCGAGCCATTTCGCTGGCTGGGCGCCATGGTGGTGCGCAACGCCATCCGGCGCAAGGAGCGGGCGGAAGATGAGAACCGCCCGGTGGCCTGGTATGACAAGCAGCTGGCCAAACTTGCCGATGCGGCGGGCAAGGCGGACAAATAGACGCCTTCGTCCAGCGCTTAGGAAAGCACCAGAAAGCCGAAGGGGCAGGAGAGTGATGACTCCCCTGCCCCTTCGCAGTTGGTACGGCTCGCAGCTGACCCGATAGACAGGCTGGCGTTAGCTGGCCCAGGTAATGATGTGATCGATCCAGTCGCCGGCATCCACCTCGTGCACCACCTTGCCGCGCACCGACTGGCCGGCCTGGTGCATGGCGCTGCGGCTGCCGGTGATAAGCGGATGCCACTCTGGCAGGCTCTGCCCCTCCGCCAGCAGGCGGTAGGCGCAAGTCGACGGCAGCCAGTCATATTCGGCAATCTTGTCGTGGGTGATCTGCAGGCAGTCCGGCTCTTTCTTAAAGCGGTTGCCGTAGTCGGAGCACTGGCAGGTCTTGGTATTGAGCAGGTTGCAGGCCACGTTGGTGAACACCAGCTCCTCGGTGTCCTCGTCGATCAGCTTGTTCAGGCAGCACTTGCCGCAGCCGTCGCACAGGGACTCCCACTCCGTCATGGTCATCTGTTGCAGGCTCTTCGCCTGCCAAAAGGGGGCGTTCTGCACGGGTTCTGTTTGCTGCGCGTTTTGCTGCATGAAGATAGGCTCACTCAATACACTGACAAGCGCGTGGTTATACGCCCTATGGCCCGATTTTTCAAGGTTGGCAGCTTTGACATGACGACCAAATGGATGCTGCCAACAGGAGAAGAGGTACAGGAGGTATCTCGGTGTAACAGAGGATGATTCAAGGCCTCCGCTATTAAAATACAAGGACCTTACATCTATTAAAAATCAACTAAATCTCAATTGCCACCTATTTTATAAACTCACAGTTGACTTAAGAATAATAGATTTACAGCCATACCTATCAAGATAACACTGCAAGAACGGTTTAATCCAATCTGAACAGCAGGTTTAGACTGTATCCAAGGAGATAACACTCCAGCCAAGTAACCTATTGGTAATTTTACTAAAAAGGTAAGGAACGCAAAAGATGCCCCTAAAAACAATAATGCTTGTGTCGATGACGCACTATCAACACTGACAAACTGAGGTAGATAGGCAAAATAAAACACTGCTATTTTTGGATTGCTTATGTTAGAGATCATTCCTTTAAAGAAGAAAGAACTCATACTCCCATCGACGCCTCCCACATTTTCAAAGCCAATAGCTGACACTTTAAATAATTTTACTCCAAGATAAAAAAGGTAAGCCGCACCGACATACTTCATTATATCAAAGGCTAACTCTGATGCTTGCAACAAGGCACCTAAGCCTAAAGCTACCAGAATTGTATGGCCCAACAATCCAGTCGCGACCCCAGATGCTGTAATCACTCCAGCCTTCGGGCCTCTTGCTATAGAACTGGATAGTACCAACACCATATCTTGCCCTGGAGCCAAGACGATCAACAATGATGTAGTGATGAAAATAAAGAGTGTCGAGTCAATCACGGACAATTACCTTTGGTTATTTATCTTGTCCCTGAAAGTTACCATTAAACTCTCACTTACAGTTTGTTCAAAAGCCGATTTAGTATTGCCAAAAGCTGATTCGTGCATTATCTCGCTCGTAGCTTTCTAGGTTGATAGCCGTAGTAATGACTAAATCTAGAGCTGAATGCAGATGAATCCTGATACCCGACCTCGCCCGCTATGACGTTGACAGGGTAGTCAGTATTGACCAGCAATGCCCTTGCTTTTTCCATCCTTAAATGCAGCAGATATTGTCCTGGTGTTTTCCCTGTTTCATTTTTAAATAGTGTTTTGAATTGACTTATGCTCAGGCAAGCGACAGAAGCTAATTCATCCAGTGAAGGCGACATTCGGATATCATTTTCCAAGTGTTCTATTGCTCGGGAGATCCTCTTATCTGTATTCAGCAAAAATGGTTGTTCGCTCAGAAGCTGAAAAAACCAATTCCCCATACTACTTTCCAGTGTCGGACTGGTTCGGTACTCAAGTTGCTTTTGAACAAAGAAGCAGAAGGCTTGAACAGGTTCGGAGATTTTCACAAAAGACTCTTGTAGCTTCTCTATATTTGCAGGAAGTTCACTTAAATCTGCAACCAGAAAATATGACCCTTTTTCTGGTGCAAATGTGTGCTCATCCCTAGCAAGAGTTATGATACATTGCCCAGGAACCCCTCTTCCTGCATGCCGGCCTGTATGCATGTCAACCGCACCGATTAAAGGAAACACCAATTGGTGATGGTCATGTGCGTGGGTATGTGACACAAAAGTATATGAGCGAATCGATAATTTAGCCGTCATATGTTCCCCAAAGCTGTGTGCATCCACTCTTCAACAGGTTTGTCTTGGCTGATGTGCATTGAAAAAATAGCTAATGTATATGGCCTACAACACTAGCACCAACCCTTTTAGAATATCAAGAATGGCCATCTTACCCATAGCTTCGCTTGTTATGAACTATGTATCCATTTGTTGAGGGGGATGAATAGATTAGAACTCCAGACAGTTTTCCTGCCCTGCCTGCTTATAGTAGTTTGGTTCAGCATAATTTGTTGCATGATTAATTACAGGGCAACAAGAGAAGTCAATGATAATAATGCTCAGCACTGAAATCTGAAAGGATAGCCCGGCTATTTTTAAAGCGGTTGCCTTAGTCGGAGCACTGGTGTCCTCGTCGACCTGCTTGCTCAGGCAGCACTTGCCGCAGCCGTCGCACAGGGACTCCCACTCGGCCGTGGTCATCTGTTGCAGGCTTTTTCCTGCCAAAAAGGGGCGCTCTGCACGGGATCTGTTTGCTGCATGAAGAAATGCTCACTCAATACACTGACAAGCGCGTGGCTATACGTGCTATGCCAGATTTTTCAAGGTTGGCGGCGGTTTTGCCTGCAGTCCGAGAGCGATGTCATTAACGGTGATTCATGTTATCCCATCCAGATAATCAGACTGGCAGATCTCCATCTAACGGTTGTCATTTCTACCCGCTGGTGGGAGGAAATAGCTGTGGCATACTAGCCTACCCCGCAGATCCGAATATGATCTGCTATTCGAACCTGCGGGTGAACATGAACTGATCTTATGGATTAATGGGTCGTGTGATGAAGACAGTATTGATAACGGGGGCGAGCAGAGGATTGGGGCTGGCACTTGTCCAGACTTTTTATGAACACAAGTATCAGGTTTATGCAGTTGTCAGAACCGCCAATGCCTATGACATGCTGATGGCTATGTACCCTGGAGTCTCTGTGCTTGTTGCTGATGTAACTCATGAAAACTACGAGGCTCAGCTTTCCGGGTTTATCGAGCACACGAAGATAGATATTGTCATAAACAATGCGGGCTCCGCCGGCACCCCGGGTATAGATACCAAGCGCAGTACAGGCGACCAGCTCACTTATGAATTTAAAACGCACTGTGTCGGCGCTCTTTCTACCGTCAAAGCCCTGCTGAACCATGAAAATAGAATACAACCATCCTTGATCGTCAATATCAGTTCAAGGAGAGGATCATTGAACATGCAAGCAGCAGGCGCAGCCAAGGGAATTATGTGCTCTTTCTCTTATCGCATTGCGAAGGCGGCCCAGAATATGTTGTCACTCTGCATGGCGGATGATTTGGAGAGCATGGGTATTAAAGTGATCTCGGTCCACCCCGGGGCATTGCTCACCAAAATGGCCCCTGCCGATGCGACGCTGACACCGGAGCAATCCGCAAGCAGACTGGTTGACATGATCGAACGTGATGATGTTAATTCACGGGATTTTATTTGCTTGGAAACAGGGAAACTTCCGTGGTGAATCACAGCATCGGTTCGAACAGTACAGTATCAAGCGCAGGCTTGTAGCCTAATAACTATTCAATGCGAATAACCAGTCACTACAGACTCTCTCAATCAGGTAGGCCACATGTCACCCATCCAGCGACCTACCTTTTCAACCATGTTTATACAACCGCATGCCATACCATGATGGTCGTTTCCCAATGACCGTGGGTTGATTTATGTATTGCGTTGAAGCCTTGCTGACGATAGAAGTCAACGTTATGTGTTTCACACTGCAAGTAGAGTGTCGCAACACCACGGGAAACGGCCATATCCTTGGCGACATTAATCATTTTTTTGGCGATGCCTTTTCTGCGGTGCGGCGCTGGAACATAGATACCACCAATCCAGAACTCATATTCAGGGTAGTTTTTATTTTCCTGGATTTTCAGTTCCAATGTTCCAACCAGTTCGCTATCGTCATGCGCGACCAGGCTAAATGGGATGTTTCTATTCAAGGCTTTTACTTCAACCTTTTTACGTACCATCTCTTTCGTAACGCCGGGCATCTGAGAGGCCCACTCATCGAAATACCAGTTAACTATTGTCGATACATCATGCGGATGATCCGCAAGCAATGAAATTTCCATATATTCCCTTTGCCAATATACAAAACATTCTTAGATTCGCGACAATGGATAATGATGTCAAATCATTAGAAATAAAAATGCCGCCCCAAAGGGCGGCATTTTGTTATCTGAGATAACAGGCTAACTTACCAACCGGTTACTTCACGCAGGGCCTTGCCGATATCGGCCAGGGAACGCACGGTTTTCACGCCGGCATCTTCCAGGGCGGCAAATTTCTCGGCCGCGGTACCTTTGCCACCGGCGATGATGGCGCCCGCATGACCCATGCGCTTGCCAGCCGGAGCGGTGACACCCGCAATGTAGGAGACCACCGGCTTGGTGACGTGGGCCTTGATGTAGGCAGCCGCGTCTTCCTCGGCGTTGCCGCCGATCTCGCCGATCATCACGATGGCTTCGGTCTGCGGATCATTCTGGAACATCTCCAGGATGTCGATGAAGTTGGAGCCCGGGATGGGGTCGCCACCGATACCGACGCAGGTGGACTGGCCGAAGCCCTCGTCCGTGGTCTGCTTGACCGCTTCGTAGGTCAGGGTGCCGGAGCGGGAGACGATGCCCACCTTGCCCGGCTTGTGGATGTGGCCGGGCATAATGCCGATCTTGCACTCACCCGGGGTGATGACGCCCGGGCAGTTGGGGCCGATCATGCGCACGCCGGTTTCCTGCAGCTTCACCTTGACGTCCAGCATGTCCAGGGTCGGGATGCCTTCGGTGATGGTGACGATGAGCTTGATGCCGGCATCGATGGCTTCCAGGATGGCGTCCTTGCAGAACGGCGCCGGGACATAGATGACGGAGGCAGTGGCGCCAGTGGCTTCCACGGCGTCACGGACAGTGTTGAACACCGGCAGGCCCAGGTGAGTGG
The DNA here is from genome assembly GCF_019047325.1 of Aeromonas sp. FDAARGOS 1403. NCBI lineage: Bacteria > Pseudomonadati > Pseudomonadota > Gammaproteobacteria > Aeromonadales > Aeromonadaceae > Aeromonas > Aeromonas sp. FDAARGOS 1403. Next base: position 3,631,870 of record NZ_CP077249.1, read on the forward strand.
TGCCACCCTTGCCCGGGGAAACGCCGCCGACCATCTGGGTACCGTAGGCAATCGCCTGTTCGGAGTGGAAAGTGCCCTGACCGCCGGTAAAGCCCTGGCAGATCACCTTGGTGTCTTTGTTGATCAGAACGCTCATTATTTGGCCTCCGCTGCTTTTACCACTTGCTGAGCTGCGTCAGTCAGACTCGTTGCGGCGATGATATTGAGGCCGCTGTCGGCCAGTTTACGGGCACCCAGTTCGGCGTTGTTGCCTTCCAGACGCACCACCACGGGCACTTTCACCCCCACTTCCTTGACGGCGCCGATAATGCCTTCCGCGATCATGTCGCAGCGCACGATGCCACCGAAGATGTTGACCAGCACGGCTTGTACCTTGCTGTCGGAGAGGATGATCTTGAACGCCTCGGTCACCCGCTCCTTGGTGGCGCCGCCGCCGACGTCCAGGAAGTTGGCCGGTGAGCCGCCGTGCAGGTTGACGATGTCCATGGTGCCCATGGCCAGACCCGCGCCGTTGACCATGCAGCCGATGTTGCCATCGAGGGCCACATAGTTCAGCTCCCACTGGGCGGCGTGCGCTTCACGGGGGTCATCCTGGGACGGGTCGTGCATCTCGCGCAGCTTCGGCTGGCGGTACAGGGCGTTGGCGTCGATGTTGATCTTGCCGTCCAGGCAGTGCAGGTTGCCCTTGTCGGTGATGACCAGCGGATTGATTTCCAGCAAGGCGAAGTCGCAGTCCAGGAACATCTGGCCCAGACCCATGAAGATCTTGGTGAACTGCTTGATCTGATCGCCGACCAGACCCAGTTTGAAGGCCAGCTCGCGGGCTTGATAAGGCTGCGGGCCTACCAGCGGATCGATGGCGGCTTTGTGAATGAGTTCCGGGGTTTCGTGGGCGACTTTTTCGATCTCCACGCCACCTTCGGTGGAAGCCATGAAGACCACACGGCGAGAACCACGGTCAACCACGGCGCCCAGGTAGAGCTCCTTGGCGATGTCGGTGCAAGATTCCACCAGGATCTTGGTGACCGGCTGACCGTTGGCGTCAGTCTGATAGGTCACCAGGTTCTTGCCGAGCCAGTTCTGGGCGAAGGCACGGATCTCGTCCTTGCTCTTGGCCAGCTTGACGCCGCCCGCTTTACCGCGGCCACCGGCGTGGACCTGGCACTTGACGACCCAGGTGTTGCCGCCAATCTTGTCGGCCGCTTCGGCCGCTTCCTGCGGGGTGGCACAGGCATAACCTTCGGAGACCGGCAGGCCATACTCGGCAAACAGCTGTTTTGCCTGATATTCATGCAGATTCATAGATGCTCTATCCGTGTTGTAGGTATTTCCGTCCGGGGCTCGTGTTTCTCAATCCCCTGTGAAAGAGGCCAAAGTGGCCCCTCGTTATCTTTCTAATTTCACTTTCACTCAGACGTTCCGTCAGGGCCGCGAGGGCCCCCGCTTGCCGCCGGGCGACAGACCCGGCGGCAAGCTTGTGGCGCGGCTTGGCAAGCCCACAGGCTTGCCACTCCGGCCGATTTCTTTAGACGTCCAGCAGCAGACGGGTCGGATCTTCCAGCAGCTCCTTGATGGAGACCAGGAAGCCCACCGACTCGCGGCCGTCGATGATGCGGTGATCGTAGGAGAGCGCCAGGTACATCATCGGCAGGATCTCGACCTTGCCGTCGACGGCCATGGGGCGGTCCTGGATCTTGTGCATGCCCAGAATGGCGCTCTGGGGCGGGTTGATGATCGGGGTGGACATCAGGGAGCCGAACACGCCACCGTTGGTGATGGTGAAGTTGCCGCCGGTCAGTTCGTCCACGGTCAGCTTGCCGTCACGGCCCTTGCCGGCCAGATCCTTGATGGCCTTCTCGATGTCGGCCAGGCTCATGCTGTCGCAGTCACGCAGCACCGGAGTCACCAGACCACGGGGGGTGGAGACGGCGATGCTGACGTCGAAGTAGTTGTGGTAGACGATGTCGTCACCGTCCAGCGCCGCATTCACTTCCGGGTAGCGCTTGAGGGATTCCACTACCGCCTTCACGTAGAAGGACATGAAACCGAGCTTGATGCCGTGCTTCTTCTCGAAGATCTCGCCGTACTGCTTGCGCAGCTTCATGATGGGCGCCATGTTGATCTCGTTGAAGGTGGTCAGCATGGCGGTGGTGTTCTTGGCCTCCAGCAGACGCTCGGCGATACGCTTGCGCAGACGGGTCATGGGCACGCGTTTTTCAGTGCGACCGGCCAGCGGGGCGACCGGTGCAGCCGGGGCTGCAGCGGCAACCGGCGCGGCGGCAGGCTTGTTGCCACCCTTGATGAAGGCTTCCACGTCTTCCTTGGTGACGCGACCGCCTTTGCCGGTACCGGTCAGCTTGGCAACATCGATGTCATGCTCGGCCACCAGGCGGCGCACGGAGGGGCTCAGGCCATCGGCGGCGTCATCGGCTACCGCTTCTACCGGCTTCTCCTTGGTCTCTTCACCGGCCACCGGGGCAGGCTTGAGCATGGCGATCAGCTGGCGGGAGAGCACGGTGGCCCCTTCGCTTTGCAGGATGTCGCCCAGCACGCCGGCTTCCGGCGCCGGCACTTCCAGCACGACCTTGTCGGTCTCGATGTCAACCAGCACTTCGTCACGGGCAACCAGATCACCCGGCTTCTTGTGCCAGGTCGCGATGGTGGCATCCGCCACTGATTCCGGCAGGTCCGGTACTTTGATCTCGATAGTCATCTAATCAGTTCCTTGTTTACTTCTTGGCCAGCGGGCTTGTTCTTGGTCGAAGAGGACGCTCCCGGGGAGCGCCCTCTCCTTCACAACTCGTTATTCCAGGGTAAGTGCGTCTTCCACCAGGGCTTTTTGCTGCTTGGCGTGGACGGACATGTAACCGACGGCCGGCGAGGCCGAGGCCGGGCGACCGGCATAACGCAGACGGGCATGGCTTGGCAGCACGCTGTCGTAGTGATGACGGGTGCAGTACCAGGCGCCCTGGTTCTGCGGCTCTTCCTGACACCAGACGAAGTCGGTGACATGGCTGTAGTCGGCCAGGATGGCGCGCACTTCCTCTTCCGGGAAGGGGTAGAGCTGCTCAATCCGCACCAGGGCCACATCTTGCTGCTCGGCCTTGCGACGGGCATCGAGCAGGTCGTAGTAGACCTTGCCGGAGCAGAACACCACGCGCTTGACGCCCTTCGGATCCAGCGCATCGATCTCGCCGATGGCGTTCTGGAAGGTACCTTCGGCCAGCTCTTCGAGCTTGCTTACCGCCAGCGGGTGGCGCAGCAGGGATTTGGGCGTCATCACGATGAGCGGACGGCGCATCGGACGCACTACCTGACGGCGCAGCATGTGGAACACCTGGGCCGGGTTGGACGGCACGCACACCTGCATGTTGTGCTGGGCGCACATCTGCAGATAACGTTCCAGACGGGCGGAGGAGTGCTCCGGACCCTGCCCCTCGTAACCGTGCGGCAGCAGCATGGTCAGGCCGCACATCCGGCCCCACTTCTGCTCGCCGGAGGAGAGGAACTGGTCGACTACCACCTGGGCGCAGTTGGCGAAGTCGCCGAACTGGGCTTCCCAGATGGTGAGGCCGGCCGGCTCGGCGCTGGCGTAGCCATATTCAAACGCCAGTACCGCGTTCTCGGTCAGCACGGAGTCGTACACCTCGAACGGGCCTTGCTCGTCGTGCAGGTTGCACAGCGGGGTGTAGGTGCTGGCATCGGTCTGGTTGTGCAGCACGGCGTGGCGGTGGAAGAAGGTGCCGCGACCGGAGTCTTCCCCGGTGAAGCGGATGCGGGAACCCTTGTCCACCAGGGTGGCGTAGGCCAGGGTCTCGGCAAAGCCCCAGTCCACCAGCTTCTCGCCAGCGGCCATCAGGCGGCGATCTTCGTAGATCTTCTCGACCTGGCGCTGCAGCACGTGGGTGGCTGGATACTGGCTCACCCGCTCGCCGAGGGCCTTCAGGTGATCCATCGGCACTGTGCTGTCATAGGGCATGGCCCAGTCGTGACCCAGGTAGGGGGTCCAGTCGACGGAGTGCAGCTCCATCGGACGCCACTCCTTGCTCACCCGCTCACCGCGATCCAGGGTGTCGCGATACTCGTTGACCAGAGTAGTGGCCAGCTCCTGGCTGATGACGCCATCGGCCACCAGCTGATCGGCGTAGATCTTGCGCGGGGTCGGATGCTGCTTGATCTTCTGGTACATCAAGGGTTGGGTGGCACTCGGCTCGTCGGCCTCGTTGTGGCCGTGACGACGGTAGCAGACCAGCTCGATCACCACGTCGCGCTTGAAGGTGTTGCGGTAATCCAGGGCAATCTGGGTCACCAGCACCACGGCTTCCGGGTCATCGCCGTTGACGTGCAGCACGGGGGCCTGCACCGCCTTGGCGATGTCGGTGCAATATTCGGTGGAGCGCAGGTCACGGATATAGGAGGTGGTGAAACCCACCTGGTTGTTGATGACGATGCGCACCGTCCCGCCGACGCCATAGGCACGGGTCTGGGACATGTTGAAGGTCTCGGCCACCACGCCCTGACCGGCCATGGCCGAGTCACCGTGAATGGTGATGGGCAGTACGGTCGAGCCGTCCTTGTCACCACGACGATCCATGCGGGCACGCACGGAGCCGATGACCACGGGGTTGACGATCTCGAGATGAGACGGGTTGAAGGCGAGCGCCAGGTGGACGTTGCCGCCCGGGGTGGCGAAGTCGGACGAGAAGCCCATGTGGTACTTCACGTCACCCGTGCCCCAAGATTCGCCGTGCTTGCCGGCAAACTCGTCGAACAGGTCCTGGGCGCGCTTGCCCAGCACGTTGATCAGCACGTTGAGGCGACCGCGGTGGGCCATGCCGATGACAGCCTCTTTGCAGCCCTGCTCGCCGGCGCGACGAATAAGCTCTTTGAGCATGGGTACCATGGCATCGCCCCCTTCCAGGGAGAAACGCTTGGCCCCCGGGAACTTGGCGCCCAGGTATTTTTCCAGCCCTTCGGCGGCGGTCAGGCTCTCGAGGAAGCGGGTCTTCTCTTCGAGGGTATAGGTCCCCTTCCCTTCGATGGATTCGAGCCTGTCTTGCAGCCAGCGCTTCTCCTCGGTGGAGGTGAGGTGCATGTAGTCGGCGCCTATGCTGCCGCAGTAGGTCTTCTTCAGCGAGGCATAGAGATCTGAGAGCACCATGGTCTCGCGACCGATGGCGTAGGAGCCCACGTTGAAGGTGGCCTCCATGTCCGCGCCTTGCAGGTTGTGAAACGCAGGGTCCAGTTCGGCAACGGTTTCACGCGCCCACAGGCCGAGCGGATCCAGATTGGCGTTTTGATGGCCGCGGAAGCGGAAGGCGTTGATCAGCTGCAGTACCCGCACCTGCTTGGCATCCACTTGCGGATCGGAGACGGGGGCACTGTAACGGGAGGGCTCCTTGGCCAGGCGACGGAAATAATCGCGGACCCGGGAATGGGGTTGTTCTATCGCATGGCCATTGACCTGAGGCAGCGAGCTAAACAGGCTGCGCCACTCTTCGGCTACGGATTCGGGGTCTTCCAGGAAGGATTCGTACAAATCCTCGATATAGCTTGCATTCGCACCAGCCAGGTGAGATGACTCCAACCAGGCCTTCATCACGCCGTTATGCATTTCTATCCCTTGTACATCTTGTTCACTGCAGCGCAGCTTGTAGGGGTCAAATAGCCATCCAGGCTGGATGGCTATCCAGAGGTCGGGCCTGGCGCGTGACGCCCTGGCCCTGATATCAAACAGCCCGGTTGAGCAGCATCGACTTGATGTGGCCGATGGCCTTGGTCGGGTTCAATCCCTTGGGACAGACGTTCACGCAGTTCATGATGCCGTGGCAACGGAACACACTGAAGGCGTCATCCAGATTCCCCAGTCGCTCGGTCGCGGCGGTGTCGCGGCTGTCCGCCAGCCAGCGGTAGGCGGCGAGCAGCCCGGCCGGGCCGATGAACTTGTCCGGGTTCCACCAGAAGGAGGGGCAAGAGGTGGAGCAGCAGGCACAGAGTATGCACTCGTACAGGCCATCCAGCTTGGCGCGCTCTTCGGGGGATTGCAGGTGCTCACGCACGGGCGGCAATTTTTCGTCGTTGATGAGGAAGGGTTTGACCTTCTCCCACTGGGTGTAGAACTGGGTCATGTCGATCACCAGATCGCGGATCACCGGCAGGCCTGGCAAGGGGCGGATAACGACGTTATTGCCCTTCTTCAGCAGATCGGAGAGCGGGGTGATGCAGGCAAGACCGTTCTTGCCATTCATGTTGAGACCGTCTGATCCACAGACCCCTTCGCGGCAGGAGCGGCGGAAGGCGAGCGTGGGATCCAGCTCTTTCAACTGGATCAGTGCGTCGAGCACCATCATGTCGGAACCTTCAGGAATATCAAGACGATATTCCTTCATATGGGGGACGTTATCAACATCCGGATTGTATCTGTAGACAGAGAATGTGACGTTCATTGTGCTTGGCTCCGCAATCAGTAAGTCCGGACCTTGGGCGGGAACGCCTCACGGGTCTTGGGTGACATGTTGACAGCGCGACGGGTCATGGACTCGGTGTCCGGATGATAGAGGCTGTGGCACAGCCAGCTCTCATCGTCACGCTCCGGGAAATCGAAGCGGCTGTGGGCGCCCCGGCTCTCGGTACGGAAGTTGGCGGCCACCGCGGTGGCATAGGCGGTCTCCATCAGGTTGTCCAGCTCCAGGCACTCGATGCGCTGGGTGTTGAACTCCCTGGAGGTGTCGTCCAGCCGGGCGTTCTTGAGGCGCTCGCGGATGAGTTTCAGCTCGGCCAGCCCTTCCGCCATGGCATCCCCTTCGCGGAACACGGAGAAGTTGTTCTGCATGCAGCGCTGCAGATCCTTGCGGATCTGAGCCGGGTCTTCACCGTTACGGTTGCTTTCCCAGCGGTTGAGGCGCTCGAGCGCCTTGGCGATGTCGGCGTCGGTGGCTTCCACGCCGTGATCCATCGAGCCCAGAGTCTCCACCAGGTGCATGCCGGCGGCACGACCGAACACCACCAGATCCAGCAGGGAGTTGCCGCCCAGACGGTTGGCGCCGTGCACGGAGACGCAGGCTATCTCGCCCACCGCGAACAGACCGACCACCGGCACGTCGTTGCCATCCTTGTCCTGAGTCAGGCACTGGCCGTTCACGCTGGTCGGCACGCCGCCCATCATGTAGTGGCAGGTCGGGATGATGGGGATGGGTTCCTTGACCGGATCCACGTGGGCGAAGGTGCGAGAGAGCTCGCAGATGCCCGGCAGACGGGATTCCAGTACCTCTTTGCCGAGGTGATCCAGCTTGAGCTTGATGTGCGGGCCCCAAGGACCGTCGCAGCCGCGGCCTTCGCGGATCTCGATCATGATGGAACGGGCCACCACGTCGCGACCAGCCAGATCCTTGGCGTTCGGCGCATAACGCTCCATGAAGCGCTCGCCGTCTTTGTTCAGCAGGTAGCCACCTTCACCGCGGCAACCTTCGGTCACCAGTACCCCTGCCCCGGCGATGCCGGTGGGGTGGAACTGCCAGAACTCCATGTCCTGCACGCCGACCCCGGCACGCAGCGCCATGCCGACACCGTCACCGGTGTTGATGTGGGCGTTGGTGGTGGACTGGTAGATGCGACCGGCGCCGCCAGTGGCGAGTACGGTGGCCTTGGCCTTGAAGTAGACGACTTCACCGCTCTCCATGTCGATGGCGGTACAGCCGACGATGTGGCCGTCCTGGTTCTTCACCAGATCCAGCGCATACCACTCGGAGAAGACGGTGGTCTTATTCTTGACGTTTTGTTGGTACAGGGTGTGCAGCAGGGCGTGGCCGGTACGGTCGGCAGCCGCCGCGGTACGGGCAGCCTGCTCACCACCGAAGTTCTTGGACTGACCGCCAAACGGACGCTGGTAGACGCGGCCGTTGTCGAAGCGGGAGAAGGGCAGACCCATGTTCTCCAGCTCATAGACGGCCTCGGGGCCTGTCTTGCACATATACTCGATGGCTTCCTGATCACCGATGTAATCGGAGCCTTTCACGGTGTCATACATGTGCCACTGCCAGTTGTCGTCGTGGGCGTTGCCCAGCGCAACCGTGATGCCGCCTTGGGCGGAAACCGTGTGGGAACGAGTCGGGAAAACCTTGGAAAGCAGTGCGCAGCTCTTGCCGGATTGGGCAATCTGCAGCGCGGCGCGCATGCCGGCACCGCCGGCGCCGATCACGACCGCATCAAATTCACGAGTTGGAATAGTCACCTTACACACCCCACAGCACGACGAAACCCGTCATCAGATAGACAAACAGCACCACCACCAGTGCAAACTGCAGCGCACCGCGCAGCCCGACCGGCTTGATATAGTCGGTCAGCACCTGCCACAGACCGATCCAGGCATGGATCAGCACACACAGCAGCGCCAACAGGGTGAACACCTTGGTGAAGGTTTTCGCGAAGAAACCGGTCCACACCTCGTAGGTGATGTCATTGCACGCAACGAAACCCACCAGATAGAGGACATAACAGGTCATGATGAGGGCGGTGGCGCGGATCAGGATGTAATCGTGAACACCGCTGCGCCCGAATGTTGCAGAATTGGTTACCATACCAGAACCCCCGCCAATACCGCCAAAATCGCAGTGATCACGAAGGCCACACGGGCACTTTGATTACCGGATTCCAGCTCTTCCCAATAGCCCATGTCCATGACCAGGTGACGCAGCCCGCCCACAATGTGGTAAGCCAGCGCGGTCAGGATCCCCCACAGCACGAATTTGACCAGGAAGTTGTCCATGATGGACACCACGGTCTCAAATCCTTCGGGAGAGGCGAGTGAAGTACCAAGCATCCACAGCAAGATTGAGAGCGCCACAAAGGTGATGACCCCTGAGACACGATGCAAGATGGAAGCGATGGCGGTGACAGGAAAGCTGATCGTCTGTAGGTCGAGGTTTACAGGTCTCTGTTTATTTTTCACGGCTTTGCCCACTCAGCTCCATTGAGCACGTTAGTTATTGTTTTTTCACGCTTATGAGGGCATGGAGTGGCATTTGTTAGGTTTTTGTTACCAAAACAACTCGGGAAAGCCAAAAACGACATTTTCAATATCACATCTGGCTTTGCGAAAGCGTTTCAAACACCGACAGCCATCACCCACGAGGCGCAGTATATCGGCGGGCTTAACCAATGACAATCAATTAGCTACAAAGAAAACCCAAAACCGTAAACCAGATCTCACAACTGATTTAACAAAACATTAATGATCATCCAGCAAAATTGACAACAGACCTGAACTCTGTTTCAAATAAGGCGCTCCAGCCGCCCTGGTACGGGTCAGAACCTTTGCCAGCGTCATCAAACTCGTAATAAAGTAGAGCTGGAATCAAATTATAAAAGAGCAAAGGAGACGTGCTATGGCTGATAAGATAGCCACCCTACATCTGCCCGGCAAAGACCCGGTAGAACTCCCGATCCTGTCAGGAACTGTCGGACCCGACGTGATCGATGTCAGAAAGCTGGGCGCGCAAGGGTACTTCACCTTCGACCCCGGTTTCATGGCCACCGGTTCTTGCAAATCATCCATTACCTACATAGATGGCGATCAGGGTGTCTTGCTGCACCGTGGTTACCCCATCGCCCAGTTGGCCACCCAGGCCAGCTACCTCGAAGTCTGCTATATCCTGCTGTACGGCGAGGCGCCCACCAAGGCGCAATACACGGAATTCGAACGTCTGGTCACCCGCCACACCATGGTGCATGAGCAGATCGCCTTCTTCTTCCGCGGCTTCCGCCGCGACGCTCACCCCATGGCCGTCATGTGCGGCGTGGTCAGCGCGCTTTCCGCCTTCTATCACGACGCCCTCGACATCAACAACGAAGAGCACCGCGAGATCTGCGCCTTCCGTCTGCTCTCCAAGATGCCGACCCTGGCCGCCATGTGCTACAAGTACTCCATCGGTCAGCCATTCATGCAGCCGCGCAACGCCCTCTCCTATGCCGGCAACTTCCTGCACATGATGTTTGGCGTGCCGACCGAAGAGTACAAGGTCAACCCCATCGTCGAACGCGCCATGGACCGCATCTTCACCCTGCATGCGGACCACGAGCAGAACGCCTCCACCTCCACCGTGCGTCTGGCGGGCTCATCCGGTGCCAACCCGTTTGCCTGTATCGCCGCGGGGATCGCCTCCCTGTGGGGACCAGCCCACGGCGGTGCCAACGAAGCCTGCCTCAAGATGCTCGAGGAGATCGGCTCAGTGGATCGCATCCCCGAGTACATCGCCAAGGCCAAGGACAAGAACGATCCGTTCCGTCTGATGGGCTTTGGTCACCGGGTCTACAAGAACCACGACCCCCGTGCCACCGTGATGCGCGAAACCTGTCACGAAGTACTGACCGAGCTGCAGATCAAGGATCCGCTGCTGGACGTGGCCATGGAGCTGGAGCGCATCGCGCTGTCCGACCCCTACTTCATCGAGAAGAAGCTCTACCCGAACGTGGACTTCTACTCCGGCATCATCATGAAGGCCATCGGCATCCCCATGTCCATGTTCACCGTGATCTTCGCCATCTCCCGTACCATCGGCTGGATTGCCCACTGGAACGAAATGCACTCGGATCCGGATCAGAAGATTGGCCGTCCGCGCCAGCTCTACACCGGTCAGCCGCAGCGCGAGTTCACCCCGCTCGACCAGCGTTGAGTCGCAGGTTTCAGATATTTTGTTACAAAGGCGGTCATTGACCGCCTTTTCATTTGCCGCTCTAATGCCCCCCTTTTAGCCAAGGAGTCCATCATGAGACCATTATTCATCAGCGCCGGCGCCGCCCTGCTGCTCAGCGCCTGCCAGAGCGCCCCTGCCCCGACCGCCGGCGAGACCCTCTACGTCAACAGTCAGCTGGTGCACTGCGTCGGTGTCGGCCCCATGCAGTGCATGCAGGTGCGCAGCGACGAGCAGCAGCCCTGGACCCTGTTTTATCAGCAGATCGAAGGCTTCCAGTTTGAGCCCGGCTACCGCTACCAGCTGAGCGTCAGCAAGGAGCAGCTCACCGATGTGCCGGCAGATGCCCCTTCCCTGCGCTACCAGCTCATCAAGGTCGTCAGCAAACAGGCGGCGCGCTGATCAAAAAAGGCATCATTTGAAGATGCCTGTTCAGTTGGTGACCCGCTTCTGGTAGGCTGGCTGACGCATTCACTATTTAATCAGCGTTTTCGGGCAGTCATGCCCTGTCACTATGATCAAGATCCGCACGACTCGGGCCAACGACTGGCCCGCCATCATGGCCATTCAGGACGAGTGTTATCACCAGCTGGATCCTGAACCCATCGACGTCATGAGCAACAAGGCCGAACTGGCGCCCGACTGCTGCTGGGTCGCCGAATATCAGGGCCAGGTACTGGGTTACCTGCTCTGCCACCCTTGGCGCGCCCACCAACCACCGCCCCTCTCCGTGTCCATGCAGCGCCTGGCCGGCAACGACGAGTTCTATCTGCATGATCTCGCCGTCTCCAGACAGGCTCGCGGCAAGGGGATCGGCCAGCGTCTACTCGCCACCGCCCTCGCGTTTGCCACCGACGAAGGGTTCGAGCACGCCGGTCTGGTGGCGGTACAGGATGCGCCAGCCTTCTGGCGAAAGCAGGGGTTCAAGCCTGCCAGCACCCAGAAATCCCTGGCCGAATATGGCGAGGGCGCCACCTACATGCGACTGCCGCTGCAGGCGCGGGCTTGACGAACACCCAATAAAAAAGGCGCCTTGCGGCGCCTTTTTTGCAACTCATGACGGGCTCATCAAGCCTTGTACTTGCTGAACACCAGGGAGGCGTTGGTACCGCCAAAGCCGAAGCTGTTGGACATGACGGTGTTGAGCTCGGCCTCTTCGTACTCGCGCACGATGGGCAGACCTTCAGCCTTCTCGTCCAGGGTCTCGATGTTGATGCTGGGGGCGATGAAGCCGTGTTCCATCATCAGCAGGGAGTAGACAGCCTCGTGCACGCCAGCGGCGCCCAGCGCATGGCCGGTCATCGCCTTGGTGGCAGAGATCTTGGGACCGTTGGCACCAAACAGGGTCTGGATAGCTTCCAGCTCTTTGGTATCACCGACCGGGGTGGAGGTGCCGTGGGTGTTGATGTAGTCAACCTTGCCAACACCTTGCATCGCCATCTTCATGCAGCGCACCGCACCTTCACCGCTCGGGGCGACCATGTCGTAGCCGTCGGAAGTGGCGCCGTAGCCGGTCAGCTCGGCATAGATGTGGGCACCACGAGCCAGCGCGTGCTCCAGCTCTTCGATCACCAGAATGCCGCCGCCACCTGAGATGACGAAACCATCGCGGTTCGCATCATAGGTACGGGACGCCTTTTCCGGCGTGTCGTTGTATTTGGTAGACAGCGCGCCCATGGCGTCAAACTGGATGGTAGAGGACCAGTCCAGCTCTTCACCGCCACCAGCGAAGACCACATCCTGTTTGCCAAGCTGGATCAGCTCCATGGCGTGACCGATGCAGTGAGCGGAGGTCGCGCAGGCGGAGCTGATGGAGTAGTTCACGCCCTTGATCTGGAATGGTGTAGCCAGGCAGGCAGAGGTGGTGGAAGACATGGTGCGCGGCACCATGTAGGGACCCACACGCTTGACCCCTTTCTCGCGAGCGATGTCCACAGACTCGGAGGTGTTCTTGCCGGAAGCACCACCCGAACCGACCACCAGGCCGGTACGCTCGTTGGAGACCTGGTCTTCCGCCAGGCCGGCATCTTCAATGGCCTGCTGCATGGAGAGGTAGGCGTAGGCCGCGGCGTCACCCATGAAACGCATGACTTTACGGTCGATCAGTTCAGACGGATCGAGTTTGATGTTACCCCAGACACGGCTGCGCAGGTTGTGCTGCTCGAACTGCTCGGAATAGGTGATGCCAGATTTGCCTGCTTTCAGGGAGGCCAGCACTTCTTCCTTGTTGTTGCCGATACTGGAGATGACGCCGATACCGGTGATCACTGCTCTTCTCATTAATTCATCTCGTCTGGAAAAACTGGCACCGAGTCTACCCGCTTTCGGCTGCCAAACTGGTCTGCTTTCACGTAGAATGCCCGCGATTTTGTGACGCGAGCCGAGGAAAACGTGAGTCAAACATCCTTACATCATGCCCGATTGGACTGGAATGAAGCGGGAACTCCAGTCTCCAGTGAGTTCGGGGATGTGTACTTTTCCAATGATAACGGTCTAAGTGAAACCCGCTACGTCTTTTTGCAGCAAAATCGGCTGCCAGCGCGATTTTCGCACCACGATAGTGACATTTTCGTGATAGGTGAGACAGGTTTCGGCACAGGTCTTAACTTTCTGGCGACAATGGCCGCCTTTCTGGAACAGGCGCCCCAAACCGGCAACGGTTCCCGGCTGCACTTCATCAGTTTCGAAAAGTACCCGCTCACCCAGGTCGATCTGCACAAGGCGCTGGCGGCCTGGCCCGAGCTTGCCCACCTGAGCCAGGATCTGATTGCCCAGTGGCCGCTACCGGTCTGCGGCTGCCATCGCCTCATCTTTGCCGGCGGCCGCATCCGGCTCGATCTCTGGCTTGGCGACATCAAGGAGATGCTGCCCCAGGTGCCCCACCCGGCAACGGGGCTGGTGGATGCCTGGTATCTGGATGGCTTCTCGCCGGCCAAAAACCCCGAGATGTGGACCCAGGATCTGTTCGACGGGCTCGCCCGTCTCGCCCGCCCCCAGGCGACCATCGCCACCTTTACCTGCGCCGGCTTCGTGCGCCGCGGCCTGATTGCCGCCGGCTTTGTCATGCAGAAAGTGAAGGGCCACGGCAGCAAGCGGGAGATGCTGGCGGGCGAGCGCGCAGACAAGCTGCCGCAGCAGACCATAGCCCCCTGCTATGCCCGTCCGGCCGGGCGGAAGGAAGAAGTGCTGATCATTGGCGGTGGCATCGCTTCGGCCATGACGGCGCTCTCGCTGGTGGAGCGGGGCCGCAAGGTCACCCTCTTGTGCCAGGATGACGAGCCGGCCGGCGGCGCCTCCGGCAATCGCCAGGGAGCGCTCTATCCGCTGCTCAACGGTGAGCACGATGCCCTGTCGCGCTTCTATTCGCTGGCCTTCGGCTTTGCCAGAAGCCGACTGCTGGCCCTGGCCGAGCGCCACCCCATCGCCTTTTCCCTGTGTGGCGTCACCCAGCTCGGTTATGACGACAAGTCCGCCGCCAAGCTGACCAAGATGGCGCAAGGCCCCTTCCCGCCCGAACTGATGCAGGTGCTTTCCGAGCCAGAGGTCGAGCAGGTGGTCGGCCTGCCTTGCGGCCACGGCGGCGTCAGCTATCCGCTGGGGGGCTGGCTCTGTCCGGCCGATCTCACCCGCGCCGCCATCAAGGAGGCGCAGGCCGGCGGACTGCTTGAGGTACTCTTCAATACACAGATCACGACCGTGACCGAACAGGCGGATGGCTGGCAAGTCGAAAGCTGTGACGGTCGCCGCTGGCAGAGCCCCACCCTGGTGGTGGCCGCCGGACACCAGTTGCCGGCGCTCATCCCCTTTGCCGAGTTGCCGCTCTATCCGGTGCGCGGCCAGGTGAGTCATGTGCCCACCTCCGCCAGCCTGAGCCGGCTCAATACCGTGCTCTGTTATGACGGCTACCTCACCCCAGCCAACGAAGGCCAACACTGCATCGGCGCCAGCTATGGCCGCAACCAGACCGAGCTCGCGTTTCGCGCCGAGGAGCAGGCCCAGAACCAGGCGCGCCTGCAGGCCTGCCTGCCGCAGCAGCGCTGGCCTGCCGAGGTGGACGTGAGCGGCAACCAGGCCCGGGTCGGCGTGCGCAGTGCCAGCCGGGATCATCTGCCGGTGGCGGGGCCGGTCGCCAGATTGGCGGCGCTGGCGGATCACAATCTGAAGGCGCCCGTTGATCAGCAGAGTCCATTGCCCCTCTACCCCGGCCTCTATGTGCTGGGGGCGCTCGGCTCACGGGGTCTGTGCTCGGCCCCCCTTTGCGGCGAGCTGCTCGCCAGCGAGATCTGCGGCGATCCGCTGCCGCTGGCCGCCGATCTGCTGGAGGCGCTCCATCCGGCCCGCTACTGGGTACGCAAGCTGCTCAAGGGCAAGCCGTTGCAGTAAGCCTCAGATGCTCAGCTCAAGTGCCCGGCAAGGCGCAACAACAAAACGGGCTCCCCAAGGGAGCCCGTTTTTCATGGATGGTATGTGGCGTCAGATGCCCTTAGGCCAGTTGAGCCCCAGCTTGCGGCCATGGTCGGTCTGCTGCTGCAACTGGGCAAAACGCTCGCGCAAGCTGGCCAGCCCCCCCTGCCCGCGTTGCCAGGCCTGATACTGCAGGGCGGCGCAGTCACGCTCCACCGGCAGCTGGGCCAGCTGGATGCCAAGCTGGCTCACGCTCTCCAGCAAGATGTCCTTGTGGCGGCTCTCGTAATCGAACATGGCGGCCACCAGCTTGTCCCACTTCTGGCGCTCGGCGGCGGAGGCCTTGGCCTTGTCCATCCAGTTCGGCACCATCACCTTGATGCGGGTGGTGACCTTGACCTGCTCCAGCTCGCAGCGCTGCGCCCCGGGGCTGGTCTGCAACTGCCAGGAGAGTTGGTAACTGGCCATGCCGATGTGGCCATTGGCTCGGGCTGTGCCCGCATTGGTCATCTGGCGGGCCAGGCTCGCCACATCCGGCCCGGAAACCCGATAAAACTGGAAGTCTACCTTGATGTCAGGCACCGCCTTGATGCCGGTGTAATGGGAACTCTCGGCCCCTGCGGTGGCGGCGAACAACATCAGTGCCACCATGAAAAGTTTGCTGACCATTCCCATCTCTGCTGCCTTGACCTCGTTGCTGGCGGGGTTGTTATTTTAATTAATAATCAACGCATTAATATTCAAAGCAGGAGATTAACCGCGATCCCCGCGACTGTCACCTACTCCCGTCACAAAGCCTAAGTGTCAGCTTGACAAGTCGCAACCCCGCGCCCGTATTGATTTGCAAGCGAGATCACAAGTGATGCGCTACATCATGGTGGGTTACCCCTTATTGGATAATAATCGCCGAGTTTTATGTCGATGCATTTCGGGATTGGCCAGATTAACCTCCAAGTTGACGCCAATAATGCATCCACTCCCATTCGTACTCAGGAACTCACTCTATGATGGAACTCCTTATTGGTACCCTGGTCACCCTTGCCGTGGGCCGCTACATCTTCAAGGGCTACTCGGCCACCGGGGTGCTGCTCAGCGGCGGCCTGCTGCTGCTGGCGATCACCGCCCTGATGGGCAAGGCGGTACTGCCCGCCAGCGTCGCCTCCACCGGCCACGTGGCCACCGACGTGTTCGAATACGTGCGCTTCCTGCTGGTGGACCGGGGCGGTGGCCTTGGCATGCTGATCATGGTGCTGTGCGGCTTCGCCGGCTACATGAGCCACATAGGGGCCAACACCATTTTGGTGAAGCTCGCCAGCAAACCCCTCGGCGTCATCAAGTCCCCCTACATCCTGCTGGTGGCCGCCTACCTGGTGGCCTGCGCCATGTCGCTGGCGGTGAGCTCCGCCACCGGCCTCGGCGTGCTCTTGATGGCCACCCTGTTCCCGCTGATGGTCAACATGGGGATCTCCCGCGGCGCCGCGGCGGCGGTGTGCGCCTCGCCGGCCGCCATCATCCTGGCCCCCACCTCGGGGGACGTGGTGATGGCAGCCCAGGCCGCCAACATGGAGCTCATCGAGTTTGCCTTCAAGCTGACCCTGCCCATCTCGCTGGTGGCCATCGCCGCCATGGCGGTGACCCACTTCTTCTGGCAACGCTATCTGGATCAGAAGGCCGGCGAGCACAATGCCGCCGTCGCCCCGAGCGATCTCATCACCGACGCGCCCGGCTTCTACGCCATCCTGCCCTTCACCCCCATCATCGGGGTGCTGCTGTTTGACGGCAAACTGGGGCCCAAGCTCGACATCGTCACCATCATCGTCATCTGCCTGGTGCTGGCCGCCCTGCTGGAGCTGGTACGCAAGCGCAACGGCAAAGAGCTGCTGGACGGGTTGCAGGTGTGCTGGCGCAGCATGGCTGACGCCTTCGCCGGCGTGGTGATGCTGTTGGTGGGGGCCGGGGTGTTTGCCCAGGGCCTGATGGGGCTCGGCTTCATCGCCAACCTCCTGGATCTTGCCCAGAGCTTTGGTACCGGCGGCATCGTCATCATGCTGGTGCTGGTGGTCATCACCACCCTGGCCGCCTTTACCACGGGCTCCGGCAACGCCCCCTTCTACGCCTTCGTGGAGCTTATTCCCCATCTGGCTACCAGCCTCGGCGTCAACCCGGCCTATCTGGTGATCCCCATGCTGCAGGCCTCCAACCTCGGCCGCACCATTTCGCCGGTCTCCGGGGTGGTGGTCGCCTGTGCGGGGATGGGCAACCTCTCTCCGTTCGAGGTGGTCAAGCGTACCTCGCTGCCGGTGGCCGTCGGCCTGCTGGTGGTGATCCTCGCCACCCAGATCATGGTGCCCGCCTGACGTGGTCGAGGCTCCCTGAGCGGATGCCCCGCCTCTCCCCGCTCTACCAGCCCGGCCTGCCGCCGGGCTGGTATCTCCCCCCGCCATTGGAGTAGACTCGGTGCTCTTTTTTCTCTAAGGAGGACCGAGATGAGTATTACGGTTCAACTTGCCCATTTCAGTGACTGCCACTCCCATTTCGATGGCGCCCCCATGCGCTTCGCCCCCGCAGGCGAGTCCGAATGGCGCACCCAGTGCGGCGGCTATGCCCGTATCCTGACCCGGCTCAACGCCCTGCGCCGGCAGGCAGACGAGGCGGGCCAGCCCTGTCTGTTTCTGCACGGTGGCGACACCTTCCAGGGCTCGCTCTATTTCAACCGCTTCAAGGGGCGGGCCAACGCCGATCTGCTGAGCCTGCTGCGACCGGACGCCATGGTGATCGGCAATCACGAGTTCGATCTGGGCAACGGTCCTCTGGTGGAGTTCCTGCGCCAGCTTGATTTTCCGGTGCTGGCTGCCAACCTCGACAGCAGCCAGGAGCCGGCCGATACCCCACTCCCCCTGCGCGGCCTGTCCAATCTGCACGATGTCAGCCGCCCCTGGCAGCGGCGCCTGCTCGGCGGCGTGCCCTTTGCCCTGCTTGGCATCACCTTGCCGCAGATGGCCGCCATCGCCAACCCGGATGCCCACACCCGCTTCCACGGCATCGAGCAGACCCTGAAGGCCGCACTGGCAGAGATCAAGGCCGCCGGCATTCAGCACATCATCCTGCTCAGCCACCTGGGGCTAGAGCAGGACAAACGGCTGGCCGAGCGTTTCCCCGAGCTCAGCCTCATCATCGGCGGCCACACCCACAGCCTGCTGGGGGAGCTGGCGCCGCTCGGGCTCGACAGCGAAGGCAGCTACCCGCTGATGGTGAACGGGGTGGCCGTCCTGCACGCCGCCCACAGCGCCCTCTGCCTCGGGGTATGCGAGCTGGCCTTTGACGAGCGCGGCCGGGTAGCGCGCAGCCGCGGCCAGCTGGAGTGGCTACCCTGGCAGCCCTGGCCGTTTGCCGGCAATCCGCCGGCCGGGCTCACCTTCTGCGACCCCGACCCCGAACTGGAACAGCATCTGGCCAGGCGCTATCGGCCCGAGCTGGAGACCATGACCCAGCGCATCGTGACCCGCCTTGACGAGCCGCTGCACCACCAGCGGCTGCCTGATGCCAACCTGCCGGCCGGCAGCCAGGTCGCCCCCCTGGTGGCGAGCGCCATGCTGGCCAGCGCCCGCGAGCAGGTCGGTCAGGTGGACTTTGCCCTGCACAACGCCGGCGGGGTGCGCTGCTCCCTCGAACCCGGGCCGCTCAGCGAAGCGGACATCGCCGGCCGCCTGCTGCCCTTCGCCATCCCGCTCACTCTCTATCGGGTGCACGGTCATGAATTGGCCGAAGCGCTGGAGGGGGCCATCGACAACGCCACCAACAACGGCGTGACGGGCAATGGCAGCGGCAGCTTCCCCTACACCGCCGGAGTGCGCTTCTGTTATCAGGCGGATCAGCCCAAGGGGCGCCGGATCACCCGGCTGGAGTGGGAGCGTGCGCCTGATGAGTGGCAAGCGGTCGAAGCCGACGCCGTCTATCGGGGGGTCTCCAGCGCCTACACCGCCTCCGGCAAGGAGGGCTACACAGCACTGGCCCGCACCCTGACCCAGCACAATCAGGAGCTCGGCATCACCCTGGCGGATGCCTTCATCCGCTGGGCCCGCTATCTGCCGGCGCTCACCGCCATGCCGGCGCGGGTGGAATATCAGGGGCCGACCGCCGGCTGATCCCCCGCCAGCCGGGGCGAAAGCCGGACTCGGCTTCGCCCTTTGTCCCCATACGCCATAAAACGTGCCGCTTTCTTGTCGTAAAGCGGCACTTTTGCAAATTATTTCAAGCACATTCCCCTCGCCCATTGCATCGTGTGGTCAGGCTCGGCAAGATAGGCCCGCTTTCGAGACTTCCCAGCAGGAACAGGTCACCCATGAATCATGCCATCCGTTTTACTCCTCCTCGCGTCAATCCGGGCCTGCGGCCGCTGGTGATCCTGCTCACCGGTTTGCTGGCTTTGCTGTTCTGCCTGCGCAACCCGCTGTTCCACGGCATGGCGCCGGGCTTCGACGCCTCGCTGTTTGCCGTGATGGGCAAGATGTGGAGCGAGGGGGGCGTGCTCTATCGGGACATGATCGACATCAAGGGCCCCATGATCTTCGCCCTCGACGCCTTCGGCTACGGCCTCGGCGGCTTCTTCGGGATCTGGCTGCTGGAGTGGGCGCTCTGCTGGCTGGGACTGATGGCCAGCTGGCAGGCCTTCGGTCAGCTCGGCCTCTCATTGCGGGCCCGACTCGGCAGCATGCTGGCGGTGCTGGCGCTCTATGGCACCCGCTACTACTACGGCAACATGACCGAGGACTGGACCTTCCATCTGGCCCTCATCGCCCAGTGGGCCTTCATCACCATGTTGCTGGACAAGCGCTGCAGCTGGGGACCGGCGCTGGTGGCCGCGCTTACCTTTGCCATCGTCGCCTGGATGCGCACCAACAACGGCGCCTTCTGGGGTGCCTGGTATCTGGTGCTGTTCTGCCACTGGTGCCTGCGCGAGCAGTGGCGCTGCGCCCTCTCCCTGCTCTGCTCCAGCCTGCTGGGGCTGGCGCTCGTCGGCGGTCCGCTGCTGGCCTACTTCCAGCACCACAACCTGCTGGCCGAATTTAAATACTACGCCTTCGACATCTTCTTCGAGGGGAGCTACGGCAACGGCTTCTCGCCGGATGTGGGCAGCGTCGGCCTGCTGCGTACCGGCCTCATCATGCTGCTGCCCGCCTTCATCGTGCTGATGATGAGCCGGCGTCAGGAGTGGTACCTGCCGGTGCTGTGCGCCACCCTGTTTGGGGTCATCTTCACCCTGATCGCCAACTCAGTCTCCGGCCACGTGTTCGATCACTACGACGTGCTCTATCTGCAGCTGGCCCTGCTGCCGCTGGCCTGCCTGCTGGATCGCAGCGAACAGCAAGCCGATGCCCTCGGTCTGCTCTGCATCTCGCTGGTGGTGCTGACCGCCAGCTGGCTGCTGGCCCAGCAGCTCGGCTACGGCTGGAGCACCAAGGAGTGGTCACTGGAACGGGTACGTGAAGTGCTCGGCAACAGCCTGCTGTGGGCCCTGCCGGTGCTCATTCTGGTGCCCCTGTGGCGCGCCTGGGACGTGCGCAGTGCCACCCCCTGGCTCGCCTCGCTCGCCATGCTGGCCCTGATGCTCAACAACGCCTGGGAAGGCAGCCAGAAAGGTAGGCCCTTCAACCCGCCGGCCCAGGTACGGGTCGACCGGATCCTGGCCGAGACCACCCCCGCCGACAAGATCTGGGTGGATGGCATCCAGCCCCAATATTACCTCTGGACCGATCGCCAGCCGGCCTCCGCCTACCTCTTCTTCGCCAACGTCAACCCGCCCTACGACGTGCGTGAGCGGGTGCTGGCCGACCTCAAACGCCAGAGCCCCAAGTTCATCATTGCCAAGCCGGATCGGGTGGCCGATGAGCTCAAAAAGCCCAGCTCCCCCTCCAGCCTCGCCTTCTATCAATACCTGGTGAGCCAGTATGAAGAGGTGGAGCCGGGTCTCTATCGCAGACGCTGAGCCCCCTTGAGCGAACAGGGCCGTCATCCCGCGATGACGGCCTTTTCATTGCGGTGAGGCAGGCTCGGCCCGAAACGGTAGGCAAGCGGCGACGCGCTGACTACAATGGCGCTCTTTTGATGTATTGAGTAATGCAGACATGGCGGAACTGACCTATCTCGGTGGCTACCCCGAGCCCCTCAAGGCCCAGGTGCAACAGCTGATCGCGGCGGGCAAGCTCGGGGAGGTGCTGGCCAGGCGCTATCCTGAGACCCACCTCATCCAGAGCGACAAGGCGCTGCTCGCCTACACCATGGAGCTGAAAAACCGCTACCTGAAAAGCTCGGCGCCGCTTTCCAAGGTGATCTTCGACGGCAAGATCAACGTGATCAAGGATGCCCTCGGTCTGCACACCTATGTGAGCCGGGTGCAAGGCAGCAAGCTCAAGGCCAAGAACGAGATCCGCATCGCCGCCCTGTTCAAGGAGGCCCACCCGGCCTTCCTGAAGATGATCGTGGTGCATGAGCTGGCCCACCTGAAAGAGAAGGATCACAACAAGAGCTTCTATCAGCTCTGTCAGCATATGGAGCCGGACTATCATCAACTGGAGTTTGATCTGAGGCTCTGGCTCACCTGGCGTGATCTCGAGCGTGCCGCACGCTGACCCATCGCAGGTTTCAAGGAGGAGACATGACCCCGTTGCGCCGACCACTTGCCCGCTGGTTGATGGCGTCACTCTTGCTGAGCCCTTCCCTCTCGGCAGCTGAACGCTGGCAGAGCGATGCCTATCTCACCGCAAGCTTCTTTGAGATCGCCATGAAGCGGGAGTATGGCCACGAACAGAACGTGCGCTTCTCCCGCTGGGAGCAGCCCATCCGGCTCAAGCTGGTCAACGAGTTTGGCGACAAGGCGCTGCAAAGCGAGGTGGTCAGGGTGCAGAGCCAGCATCTGGCCGGCATCATAGGCCGCCCCATTACGCTGGTAGACGAGCGGCCCAACATCACCCTGATCATGACCGAGCGCGCCAAGATGGCGAGCTGGGCCAAGCGCACCATGGGGCAGGATACCTCCGTCAAGACGGCGCTCAAGGAGGGGCTCTGCATGGCCAACTTCACCACCAATACCCGCCGCGAGATGGCCCGCGCCACCATCATCATTCCGGTGGATTACAGCCGGGCCAAGGGGCGCTTCCTCGACTGCGTGGTGGAGGAGCTCACCCAGGTGATGGGGCTGCCCAACGATTCGGACAAGGTGTTTCCCTCCATCTTCAACGACAACAGCATCGACAGCTTTCCGACCGGGCTCGACTACGTGCTGCTCAAGCTCGCCTACCACCCGGCCCTGCAGGCCGGCATGACGGCCAGCGAAGTGCGCGCCGCTCTGCCCATCGCCCTCAAGGCACTGCGGGCCAGCGGTGACATTGCCCAGGCCGATCAGCGGGTGCAGGTCAACAGCCTCAAACGCTGGGGCGGGCTCTAACACTTGCTGCCTGTTCTGGGCTTTAAGGATTGAGGATTAAGGGCTGAGGGCAGAGAGCACGACAAGCACTGGCTCCCATCCCGCGAAAACAAAAAACGCAGCCGAGGCTGCGTTTTTCTGTCTATCCAATTTTCATATGCTCGACGCCCGCCCCGCCTGGCTCAGGAGGCTGCACTCTCCGGCATCCAGCTGTCGGCGTTCTCCCACACCTCCTGCACCATGGCTTCTGCCAGCTCCTTCTCCTCCTTGCTGGCCCGGCTGACGGTCAACGCCATGGCACTGCCGGGGGCGACGCGAACATGCAGGTCGGGGAATTTCTCGCCCAGCTGCTTGAGCAGCTCCTGGCGCAGCGCCTCCATGGTCGAGGTGGGCACCTGATGTTTCTTGTCGATGATGATTTCCAGACGCATAGGATACTTCTCCATGATTTTTACTGTATTTTTATACAGTAAAAATCAAAAGTAAAGAGGGCGCCAGCGGCTGACCAAAAACTCTTTCCTGCCAGACCCTCTCCTCTGATGCAATTGGCTGCCTAATCAAGCGGTCAACCGAGCAAACGACGCAACGCGGCAACTTCATTCTCCTCGCTCAACCCTGATGCAGTGCAAAAAGTTGTTGATATTGATTCTCAACGGAGGCATTATTTTATTGTTATAACATAACACGAAATCACACAGAGCAAACCATCATGCGTCCAGACATTCACCCCGAGTACCGTCAGGTTCTGTTCCACGACCTGACCGCCAACACCTATTTTCTGGTGGGTTCCACCCTCAAGACCGATCGCACCAAGCTGTGGGAAGACGGCAACACCTACCCCTATGTGACGCTGGATGTCTCCAGTGCGTCACACCCCTTCTACACCGGCAAGCAGAAGCAGGTCAGCAAGGAGGGTCAGGTCGCCCGCTTCGGCCAGCGTTTCGGTCAGTTCTTCAACAAAGGAAAAGCGCAGTCATGAAAGTCCTCTCTTCCCTCAAATCAGCCAAGTCGCGCCACCCCGATTGCCAGATTGTCCGCCGACGCGGCAAGCTGTTCGTGATCTGCAAGAGCAACCCCAGATTCAAGGCCCGTCAGCGCTGATCCACAGCATCACAAAAACAAGGCCCTCCTGCGAGGGCCTTGTCCATTTATCACTCCGGCATCACGCCGAATCTGCCGCTGTTGAAGTCATCGATGGCCTGCACTATCTCCTCATGGCTGTTCATCACGAAGGGGCCGTGACCCACGATAGGCTCCTCGATGGGCTCACCGCTCAGCAGCAACACAGTGGCGTCACTGTTTGCCTCGATCAGCACCTGCTGTCCCACCCTCTCCAACACCACCATCTGCGCCTCCCGGGCGATGGCACTGCCGTTGACCTGCACCGACCCCTTCAACACGATGAGCGCGCCGGTCCAGCCTTCGGGCAACTCGAGTGTGCTGACGCTGCCCTGCACCAGACGCAGATCCCAGACATGCAACGGACTGAAGGTATGGGCCGGACCACGGACCCCCTCAAACTCGCCGGCGATGACCCGTACCGACCCCGCGTCGCTGGCCAGTGCCACCGTCGGAATGTCGCGCGCCAGGATGGGCTGGTAACCGGGCAGCGTCATCTTGTGCCGGCTCGGCAGATTCACCCACAACTGCACCATCTCGAGCTCACCGCCCAACGCGCTGAAGGCCGGGGCGTGAAACTCCTCGTGCAAGATACCCGCGCCGGCGGTCATCCACTGCACGTCACCCGGGCCTATCACGCCGCCCCGACCGGTCGAATCCCGGTGCGCCACTTCGCCCTTGTAGACGATGGTCACCGTCTCGAAACCGCGATGGGGATGTTCACCCACCCCGCGCGGCCGGCTGGTCGGCGTGAAGTTGGCCGGGCCGGCATAGTCGAGCAGCAGAAACGGGCTCAACTGCTTGCCATGGCTGCTGTAGGAGAAGAGGGAGCGTACGGGAAAGCCGTCGCCTACCCAGTGAGGACGGGGGGCGCTGTAAACACCGAGGATCTTTTTCATCTGTCGCTCCTGACATATCCGGTGGAATTGAACACTGGAGACAGCATAGTTTCGAGACGAACAGGTGGGTAGACTGCTAAATTAAGCATCAGCGTCCTATTTTTGGAACGATGAGAGCACCCTAATGCAGGATCTGAACGATCTCTACTACTTCGTCCAGGTGGTGGATCACGGCGGCTTTGCCCCCGCTGGCCGCGCCATCGGCATGCCCAAATCCCGCCTCAGCCGCCGGATAGCACAGCTTGAAGAGCGGCTCGGCGTGCGGCTGCTCCAGCGCTCGACCCGCCAGTTTGCGGTGACCGAGCTGGGCCGTACCTATTACGAACACTGCAAGGGGATGCTGGTGGAGGCCGAGGCGGCGCAGGCTGCCATCGAGATGACCCGAACCGAGCCCTGTGGTCTCATCCGCATGAGCTGCCCCATCGCCCTGCTGCACACCCATATCGGCCCCATGCTGGCGGATTTCATGGCCCGTCACCCGCAGATCAGGATCGAGCTGGAGGGGACCAATCGGCGGGTCGACCCCATCGCCGAAGGAGTCGATGTGGCGATCCGGGTCAGACCGCCACCGCTGCAGGACAGCGAACTGGTGATCCGGACACTGGCGCAGCGTCGCCAGTGCCTGGTGGCCAGCCCGGCACTGATAGCACAACGGGGCTTGCCCGCCGCGCCGGCGGATCTGCACGGCTGGCCCAGCATGGGGCTGGGAGCGCCACGGCAGCACTATGTCTGGTCGCTGTTCGGGCCGCAGGGGGCCCATGTCGAGCTCGCCCACCAACCCCGTTTCGTCACCACCGACATGGTGGCCCTGCGCAGTGCCGCGCTGGCCGGTATCGGCGTGGTGCAGTTGCCGCTGTTGATGGTGCGGGAGCAGCTCGATGCCGCCACCCTGATCAAGGTGGTGCCCGCCTGGGAGCCAAAGCCCGAACTCATCCACGCCGTGTTCCCCTCCCGGCGCGGCCTGCTCCCCTCTGTGCGGGCGCTGATCGACTATCTGGTGGCTCGATTCGCCGCCATCGATGAGGAGTAACCTGCCATGCCCGGCCGGGATCGCCAGGCCGGGCATCCATCCTCGATGTCCGGCACACTGGCGGACGCGGCCAGAGAAGCCGTTGAGCCATGCCTTTGTCTTAGAAGATCATGGCGTTGCTCATCTCACCTGGCTGGCCAACCTGCCGCGGCCAATAAACCGCCAACCACGACGACTGCCCTTCGCTCTGCCTGCGCTATGGTTTACCATGCAGGCAACCGAGGTGCATGGCACCCCCACCCAGGCGCCAGACGCCGCCGTCATCGGATATCCCTCTCGAGCAACATGAGTAAAACAGCACACGCCGGCAGCGAGCCGACCTTCTACTTCCACGATTACGAGACTTTCGGCATCAGCCCGGCCAAGGACAGACCGGCGCAGTTTGCCGGCATTCGTACCGACGGGGATTTCAACCTCATCGGTGAGCCGCTGGTCATCTATTGCAAGCCGCCGGCGGACTATCTGCCGGAGCCGGAGGCGTGCCTCATCACCGGCATCACGCCACAAAAAGCGATGAAGGACGGGCTGTGCGAGGCGGATTTCATCCGCCAGATCCACGAGCAGTTCGCCACCCCGGGCACCTGCGTACTGGGCTACAACAGCATCCGCTTCGATGACGAAGTGACCCGCTACACCCTCTATCGCAACTTCTATGACCCCTATGCCTACGCCTGGCAGAACGGCAACTCCCGCTGGGATATCCTCGACATGCTGCGGGCCTGCTACGCCCTGCGCCCGGAGGGGATAGAGTGGGCGTTTGACGAAGAGGGCAAGCCGAGCTTCAAGCTGGAGAAGCTGACAGTGGCCAACGGCGTGGCCCACGCCAACGCCCACGATGCGCTCTCCGACGTGCTGGCCACCATCGAGATGGCCAAGCTGGTGAAAAAGGCCCAGCCCAAGCTGTTCGATTATCTCTTTGATCTTCGCAACAAGAACAAGGTGAAGGCCCTCATCGACGTGGTGACCATGAAGCCGCTGGTGCACGTCTCCGGCATGTTCTCCCCCTGGCAGGGGTGCGCAAGCTGGGTGTCGCCGCTCGCCTGGCACCCCAGCAACCAGAACGCGGTGATCATGGTGGATCTGACCCGCGACCCCACCCCGCTCATCGAGCTCACCAGCGAGGAGATACGCGAGCGCCTCTACACCAAGAAAGAGGAGCTGGGGGATCTGGCCGGCATTCCGGTGAAGCTGGTGCACATCAACAAGTGCCCGGTGCTGGCGCCGGCTGCCACCCTGACGGCGGAGCGTGCCGACCAGCTTGGCATCGACCGGGAGCAGTGCCGCAAGAGCCTGGATCTGCTGCGCGCCCACCCCGAAGTGCGGGAAAAACTGGTGGAAGTGTTCAATCAGGAGTTTGCCGGCAACAATGACGGCGATCCGGATACCCAGCTCTACGCCGGCTTCTTCGGTCACGGCGACAAGTCCACCATGGATCTGGTGCGCGCCACCCCGGCAGATCTGCTGGGTGAGCGGGAGTTTGCCTTCACCGACTCACGGCTGCCGGAGATGCTGTTCCGCTACCGCGCCCGCAACTGGCCGCACACCTTGAGCGAAACGGAGCAAAAGCGCTGGCGCCTGCACTGCAGCGACTACTTCAGCCGCCGTCTGCC
Source organism: Aeromonas sp. FDAARGOS 1403 (assembly GCF_019047325.1). Classification (NCBI taxonomy): domain Bacteria; kingdom Pseudomonadati; phylum Pseudomonadota; class Gammaproteobacteria; order Aeromonadales; family Aeromonadaceae; genus Aeromonas; species Aeromonas sp. FDAARGOS 1403. The sequence goes on from NZ_CP077249.1 coordinate 3,659,043, forward strand.
CGACTATGTGCCGCGCCTGGAAGCGCTGGCCGAGCAGAATCAGGGGAACGATCGGAACTTTGCCATCCTCAAGAGCCTCTATCACTACCTCGAAAATCTGTGAGATGTGACCCGCCTCACGGTTAAATGACTGTACGCTCCCCCGCCCCGCGACATAATGGGAAGGGGAGCAAAGACTCCTGATGTTTCAATTATTTGTGCGCTAACATTGCACTAACGGCCGGTTGGCCTATCGACCCTTGGGGATGCCTCATCCGATGCGTTCAGGATTATCCGGTTTTGGTTTGCTCATCTGCGCCCTGCTGCCATCGACCAGCATGGCGGGCGTGCGCTTTGATATCCCCGACTACCTGCTGCAGTTGCCGCAGCAGACCTATGAGCTGATCGAGAGCAACTTCAGTCGCCTCTATCGACAGACCGATTTCACCCCCCAGATCACCAACAGCTATTTCAACCGCTCCGATCTCTACAACTTCGTCGGCGTGCCACTGGCCATCACTCCCCAGGCCGGTTTTCAACTGGAGGTATTCGGCCAGCTCTATAACCGCGCCTCCCAGAGCTATGTGCACATGAGCCAGGACATGTCGCTCTATCGGATGATCCGGGCCGACATGATGGGCAACACCAACGACGAGGTAGCCCTCGGCATGGGGCTCGGCATTCCGCTCACGGCGCAGCTCACCTTCAAGGCCCTGCTCTCCAGCAACGAGATCCCGGGCTATGGCGCCGCCAACTACGCCATCGGCTTCGAGTGGCGTTACTGACTCCGCTATAGCAGCTCCTTTCACAATAAATTCAGGCTCCCACGGGAGCCTGAATCATGATTGCCAGCCTGCTCAGCGGTAGCGGATCACCCGCCCCTCGCCCCCCTGCAGGGTGAGTGCAGTACCGACTGCCCCCTCATCCCAGAAGTCTTCGCCGCCCGCCGGCAACAAGAACTCCTGAGGCTGCGCCTCCCAGTTGAAGAGGCAGAGCAGGGTACCGCCCCCGGGCAGGCTCACCTCGCCGCAGGCAAAGTCCATCGACTCGAACCGGGCGCCAGGGGCGCGCGCCGCGCAGAGCTCGAGCAGCTTGCGCAGTTGCGCCGCCTGAACCTCGTCGAGATCCTGCAGCCTGTCCCCGGCCAGCATCATGCCACCGCTTGCCACCAGCGCCGCCAGATGGAAACGGTACTCGGCAGGGCTCGCCTGCTGGCTCGGCAAATCCCGCAGACAGATGCAGTCGGGATCGAGGGCCCACAGCCGGTCGTTCTGCCAGGCGCGGCAGAAGGCCTCGCGGGCTATCTGGCGATAACGCTGGCCGTGGCGCTCCACGTCATCGCTCACCCGCATGCCGTGCACCAGGCCAAGGCTTGGCCAGATGGGCGCGTTGCAACCGAGCAAAAAGGCCCCCTCGCCCGCCCCGCGCAGGATGGCGGCCATGCCGCGCCGATAGGCTTCGACCCGGGTGGCGGAAGAGTCATGGAAGCGGCTGCCGTGGATGGCCCCCCAGAAGTTGGCGTCAAGCTTGAAGTAGTGGATGCCCCACTGCTCGCGCAGGGTACGGAACACCTGCTCGAGGTGAGCCTGCACCTCGGGGTGGGTGCCGTCCAGCACGTACCAGGGGGTACAGCGCCAGCCGCCGTAGGTAACCCGCTCGGAGGGCAGCGGCAGCCCGTCCTCCCCCTTCACGAACCAGTCGGGGTGATCCTGAAACACCTGGGAGCCGGGCTCGGCGATAAAGGGGGCCACCCAGAGCGCGGGCTCGCAGCCGGCACCTTTGATCTCGGCGGCCAGGGACGCCACCCCCTGCTCGAACTTGGCCGACGGGGTGAGCCAGTCGCCCATCTTGGCCTGATAACCGTCGTCAAGCTGCACGTAGCGCAGCGCCGGGAAACGCTCGGCACGCACCTGCAGGTTCTCGCGAATGTCGGCGGCGCTCACGTCCGCGTAGTAGTGATACCAGGAGCACCAGCCGCTGGGGCGCTCGCCAACCTGACCGATCAGCGAGCCATGCTCGGCCTCGATCCGCTGCGCCAGTTCGGCCAGCAGCGCCTCCCGATCTTTTCCCTCGAGGCAGAGCAGCGCCTCGCTCTGCCAGAACTGGCCAGCCGGAAGCGCACGCCCTTCGCCGTTCATCAGGATCTGCAACCGGCCATCGGGGTAGAGCCGAAACTCCCCGCCAAAGCGCTGGCAGCTGGCAAAGGCGAGCAGCAGCCAGCCCTTGTCATGCTCCACCAGCAGCAGGTTGTGCACCGTGTGATAGCCTTGATCGTCGGTGATGCGATAGACGCCGGCATCGGGGCAGCGGCCAACCGGTTGCGGCGCTTGCCAGCTGCCCATGGTCTGGGCCAGCATCTGGAAGCCTTCGCCGTAGATGGCGCTCGCAGGCAAGAGGCCGAGTTTGCCGTCAAACAGCGTCCAGTGCCCGACCCGGGCCTCGCTGCTGCCGGTGTTGTCGAGCCGCACCCGGCACAGGGGGCCTTCCCACTGGCGGGTTTGCAGCAACGAAGGGGGGAGATGGTGGTCGTCCGCCAGCTGACGCAGGCGGGACAAGAGAGATGTCATGGCGACTCCTTGTGGTTCGAAAAGGGTTCTATCTGAAAATCTTCAATGAAATCAGCCTCAAACGAACTGATTTCAGCTGTTATTGTTTTAATGCCGCGACCCTGTCTCTCTGGTAGACTGGCGTATTCCTTACTTTACCGTTACCAAGATGGGGCTCCTGTGATCGCGCAACGTGCCTTGCTGTACCTTCGTGACTTTCTGGTCATCGTCGCTTGCCTGCTGGCGGGCAAAGCCCTGGCAGCCATCCTGCCGTTCGCCTTTCCCGGCAGCATCATCGGCATGCTGCTGCTGTTCGTGCTGCTCTCCCTGCAACTGGTGAAACTGCACTGGGTCGAGCAGGGCGCCGGCCTGCTGCTGCGCCACATGGGGGTCTTGTTCGTGCCGGTGGCGGTCGGGCTGGTGGCCTGGCTGGAGCCGCTGCGCCAATCCTTCGGCCTCATCATGCTCTGCATCGTGCTCGGGATCGTGCTGATCCTCGGCACCGTCGGCCGTCTCTACCAGAGGATGAACAGATGATCTTCTGGCTGGCCATTCCCTTGACCCTGGCACTCTATTTCGCCACCCGGGCCCTCTATCGCAAGCTGCCCTGGCCCATCATCAACCCGGTGCTGGTACCCACCGCCGTCATCATCGGCCTGCTGCTCTGGTTCGATCTGCCGCTGGAACAGTACGAGAGCGGCACCCGCCCCATCACGGCGCTGCTGGAACCGGCGGTGGTGGCGCTGGCGCTGCCCCTCTATCAGCAGGCCCGCCAGATCCAGGCCAGGCTCAAGCCCATCCTGATCTGCACCCTGAGCTCGGTCCTGATCTCGGTCTGCACTACCTTGGCAGTCGGTCATTTCATGGGCGCCGATCCGGCACTGCTGGCCTCGCTCGCCACCAAATCCATCACCACTCCGCTCGCCATGAGCGTCAGCCAGTCCCTCGGCGGCATTCCCGCCATCGCCGCCGCCGTGGTGGTGGTGGTCGGGATCGTCGGCGCCCTGGTCGGCTTCCCCCTGCTCAGGCTGATGCGGGTCACCGACCCCGAAGCCCAGGGGCTGGCCATGGGCGCCTGCGCCCACGCCATCGGCACCGCCACCTCCGCCGAGCAGGGCATCACCCAGGGGGCCTTTGCCTCGCTGGCCATGGTGGTGTGCGGCATCCTCACCGCCGCCGTGGCGCCCCTGCTGTTTGCCATTTACCACTGGTTGAGCTGAAGCGCACCCTTTTCCGCTGCGGCGGGCCTGCGGGCCCGCCGATGTGCGACCTGCCGCACAATTTGCACAAGACAAACGTTTCCATTAACATCCCCCTCCGTTTGCCCGTCAGGGCGTGAGCACGCTCACACATTTAGCCGAGCTTGCTCCCTACAATGGCCCCCCAATTGGCCTTTGAGGACACACTATGCATCCCCGTTTTGCCAAGCCACTCGATACCCTGTCCGCTCCGCTCAAGGCAGCCCTGCTGCCCATGCTGGGCGATGACTTCCAGGCCCGCTTCACCGCCGATCAGGTCGCGACCCTGAAAGCCGCTACCGGTCTTGACGATCGCGCCCTGCGCCTGGCCCTGCTGCCGCTGGCCGCCGCCTGCTCGGTGGCCCCCATCTCCAAGTTCTTCGTCGGTGCCATCGCCTGCGGCCTGAGCGGCAACTGGTATTTCGGCGCCAACATGGAGTTCGCCGGCCAGGGACTGTTCCACTCGGTGCATGCCGAGCAGTCCGCCATCTCCAACGCCTGGCTGGGCGGCGAGACTGGCATCTCCGAGATCACCGTCAACTACACCCCCTGCGGTCACTGCCGCCAGTTCATGAACGAGCTGAGCACCGCCAAGACCCTCAAGGTCTCCCTGCCGGACGACTTGAGCGCGCTGCAATCCTTCCTGCCCCACTCGTTCGGCCCGGCGGATCTGGACATCACGGACGCCCTGATGAGCCCGCAGTCCCACGACGAGCTCCAGCTTGAGAGCGAGGATCCGCTGTGGCAGGCCGCGCTGGCCGCCGCCCGCCAGAGCTACGCCCCCTACAGCCAGGGTTATGCCGCGGTGGCACTGCAGTTCGCCGACGGGCGCATCTTCTGCGGCCGCTACGCCGAGAATGCCGCCTTCAACCCCAGCCTGCCACCGATGCAGATGGCCTGTGCCCATGCAGTGCTGGGCGGCGAGGATCTCGCCACCATCCGCCGCGCCGTGCTGCTGGAGAGCAAGGATGGCCAGATCAGCCAGCAGGACTCCGCCCGCGCCACCCTCAAGGCGCTCGGTTCGGTCGAACTGGAGTACCAGGCGGTCTGATCGGCCATGGCCTGAAGCAACAAGGGGAGCCAGTGGCTCCCCTTGTTGCTTTGCGGTGATCAGCGGATCCCCTGTCAGGACTCCCAGACGATGCTCTGGGCAGAGGACCAGGCGTCCCCCAGGTTTGCGTACTTCTGCTCCAGCAGGTGGCGGCGGATCTTCATGGTGGGCGTCAGCACCCCGTTCTCGATGTTCCAGGGGCTCTTCACCACCAGGATGCCGCGAATTTTGGCGTGGGACTCCAGCTGCTCGTTGACCCGGTTGCGGGCCGCCTCCAGCTGGGCATTGACCTGACTGCGATCCCCCTTCATGGCGTGTTCCGCCAGCTGCACCAGCGCCACCGGCTGCGGCATGCCGTAGCCGATCACGCACAACTGCTCGATGATGGGCTCCTGGCCCAGCAACCCCTCGATGGGCACCGGCGCCACATACTTGCCCTTGGCGGTCTTGAACACGTCCTTCATGCGGCCGGTGATGGTGAGGTAGCCCTCCCGATCCAGCTTGCCCATGTCGCCGGTGTGCAGCCAGCCCTCTTCATCGATGGCCTCGCGGCTGTGCTCGGGATCCTTGTAGTAGCCCAGCATCATGCCCTCGCAGCGACAGAGGATCTCCCCCTCGTCGGAGATCTTGATGTTGACCCCGATCCCCGCCTTGCCGACCGTGCCTATCTTGTCGGCCCTGAACGGGTAGTTGATGGTGGAGTAGGCGTGGTTTTCGGTCATGCCCCAGGCTTCGGTCACCTGAAGGCCGATGCTCAGGTACCACTCAAGCAGGGCCGGCGACACCGGCGCCGAGCCGCAGCCAAGCACCCGCGCCTGATCCAGCCCCAGCCCCTTTTGCAGCTTGCGCTTGATGAGGCCCGAGACGAAGGGGATCTTGAGCAGCAGCGCCAGCTTCTGCTGGGGCAGCTTCTCGAGGATCTTGATGCGGAACATGGCCCACAGCCGCGGCACCGAGATGAACACGGTGGGACGGCAGCGTTTGACGTCCTCGATAAAGGTATCGAGGGACTCGGGGAAGGCGATGGTGGCGCCGCCGTAGAGGCTGCCGCCATAGATGTAGACCCGCTCTGTGATGTGGGCGAGCGGCAGATAGGAGAAACCGCGGTCGGACTGGGTCAGGCCCACGGTCTCCACCAGCTTCTCGCACGACCAGGCGTAACGTTCGACGCTCAGCATGGCCCCTTTCGGCTTGCCGGTGCTGCCAGAGGTGTAGACCAGGCTCAGCAGGGCGTCCGGCGCCTGCACCGGGCTGTCCGGGATCGGTTCGTGGCGATCCAGCAGTTCGTCCCACTGGTGGGCCGCCGGCATGGTGTCATAGGGAAAGGCGATGCGCAGCAGATCGGCGGGCACCCCTGCCTCCTGGCTCTTCCAGTCATCGAGCTTGCCGACGAAAATGGCCTTGGCCTCGCTGTGGCGCAGCACGTATTCGATGGTATCGACGTTGGCGGTGGGGTAGATGGGCACGCTCACGTACTGCCCCATCTGCATGGCGAGATCGGCGATGAACCACTGGGCGCAGTTCTTGGAAAGCAGTGCCACCTTGTCGCCGGCCACCAGCCCCAGTTGACGCAGTGCCGTCACCATGCGGCGGGCCTCATCGGCCACTTCGCCCCAGGTGAAGTCCACGTATTCTCGGTTGATGGTTTGACGCAGATAGACTCTGTCAGGAGACTGCCGCTCCCAGTGATAGAGCATTTCGAGCGGCAGTTTATTGGCAATACGCGAGGAGGAAGCCATAGTTTAATCCCTGAAACAAAAGGCGAAACTTATTATTAACCTTTCACTAACCTCAGGGAAGAATAAACTTAAACTTCTGTTTGAACTGTGTAACCGATCAAGCTTCTGCCTGTTGTTGCAAACGAATCCACATCGCCTGCACCAGCTTCTCATCCTCTTCCGAGAGTTCACCCTGCAAAATGGCCTCGTTCAGGCTGCGCAGCACATAGCTCTTTACATCCCGCACCAGGGTCTTGCCTTCCAGCTCGGCCCGCGCCACCGCCAGCGAGATGTGGCCGCGCAGGTAGCCCCCGGCAAACAGCTCGTCATCGGTCGCCGTGGCCACCATGCTGTCTATCAGTCCCAACAACTTGTGCTCAAATTCATGAATCGTCATTTAACGCAGCCTCATTTTCCGGGATTGCCGGCAAAATAATTCGGGGGAGTGGAACCGCGATCCGGTTGATCGCGGCTCTCTGGCGCCAGGCCAGCCGCATCCTTGATGTCCTATTCCGGGTTGGCCACCGGGTAGATGACCTGATCCTTGTATCCCGTGGTGATCCGCAGATAACCACTTAACGACCGGTTCAGCGCCGGATCATCGGTATCCACCAGCAGCGGACGGCCAACGAGGGCTGCCAGCTTGGCTTTGGTGGCCAGGACCTGGATCTGGTCCCGCCCGACGGCCCGGATCACCTCTGGACTCAGTTGCTGATTTCCGCGCCCGAACAGATGTCCCTGACCGCCGATCAGGGTGATGATCAGCCGGCAGCGACGACCGCGGATCCGGGTCAGGATCTCGGCGGCGCAGAGATCCTGCCCGATAAGCCGGCCATTTTCCACCAGATCCACACCGAGCAGGGTATTTTCCAGACCCAGCTCCGCCATGCAGGCCGCCACCGTGCTGCCGGAGCCCATCAGATAGAGGGTATCGGGCTCCATCTGCTCGACCACACCGGCGGCGATGTCCGCCAGCACCAGCTCTTCGGACTCCCGTCCCCCCTGCTTGACCGCCTGCACGTAGCGCAGATCGCCGGGCACCTGCAGCTGGCCATAGTGGCGGGCACGCACCTTGCCGGCGCGAAACGCCTCCTCGTCGATGTCCATCACCTCGGCATCCACCAGGCTCAGCAGTTCGCCTGCGATCATTCTGGCCACCACCCGACCGCTGGCGGCTGGGGTCACCCCGTACACCCCGGAGTGGATCTTGCAGCCGGCCGGGATCCCCAGCACATGGCACGACTCCCCCACCGCCGCACAGATGTCGCGCGCCGTGCCGTCACCGCCGGCAAACAGCAGCAGATCGACGCCGGCCTCGCGCAGCGCCCGCGCCGCCGCTCGGGTATCGGCCGCCGTGGTGGGCACAGTGGCGGGCTGATAGACGATGTGACAGGGCAGACCGAGCTCGCCGGCAAGCCCGGCCCCCATCTCCCCCGCCACCGTCAGCAGCTCGAAGCGCTCCGCCAGTTCACACAGTGGCAGCAGCGCCTGACGAGTCCGCTCGCAAGCCTTGGGCACGGCGCCACGGGCCAGCGCCTCGGCCACCATGCCGTCACTGCCCTTGAGACCGACCGCGCCGCCGATGCCGGCGACCGGATTGATGATGAGTCCTAAACGAAACATATGTCCCTCCCGTTGGATGGTCGCCATTTTTATCTTTTCCAGCCACTGGGACAAGCCATAACCCCCTGCTAGAATGCGCGGTTTCAACCCTCAACCAAAGTTCAACCAAGGTTTCATCATGCTGGAATGGATTGCAGACCCCTCCGCCTGGGTCGCGCTCGCCACCCTGACCCTGCTCGAGATCGTGCTCGGCATCGACAACATCATCTTCATCTCCATCCTGGTCGGCCGCCTGCCGGAAGCCCAGCGCCAGAAGGCGCGGATCCTGGGCTTGGGTCTCGCCATGGGCACCCGCATCCTGCTGCTGCTCTCCTTGGCCTGGGTGATGCGCCTCACCGAGCCGCTGTTCACCGTGCTGGGCGAGGCCATCTCGGGCCGCGATCTCATCCTGTTGCTGGGAGGCCTGTTCCTCATCGGCAAGAGTGCCCACGAGATCCACACCACTCTGGAGGGGGCCGCCGAGCCCGAGAGCGTGAGCACGGCCGCCTCCGGCTTCATCAGCACCCTGATCCAGATCGCCATCCTCGACATCGTCTTCAGCCTGGATTCGGTCATCACGGCGGTGGGCATGGCGGATCACGTGCCGGTCATGGTGCTGGCCATCATGATCGCCGTCTTCATCATGATGTTCGCCGCCAAGGCCATCGGCGACTTCGTCGACAACCACCCCACCATCAAGATGCTGGCCCTCTCCTTCCTCACCCTGGTGGGCTTTGCGCTGATGGCCGAGGGGATGGATCTGCACATTCCGAAGGGCTACATCTACTTCGCCATGGCCTTCTCGCTGACGGTGGAGATGATCAACATCCGCCTGCGCAGTCATCACGACCGCGAGAAGCTCAAGCAGCAATAACGGCGAGCCACAAAAAAGAGCGCCTGATGGCGCTCTTTTTGTATCTACACAACCGTGTCATTCATTGCTGATGACAATCGCCACGCGGCGGTTCTCGGCCCGACCGGCAGCCGTCTTGTTGTCGGCTATCGGATCGCGCTCGCCACGGCCCCGGATGTCCAGGTTGGCCTGCGGCATGCCGACCGAAACCAGCACGTCGGCCACCGACTGCGCCCGCTTGTAGGAGAGCTGATCGTTATAGTCCGCCGCCCCGTTGGAGTCGGTATGACCATCGATCCGCGCCCGGTTCAAGCCCACTTCCAGCAGCGTCGTCCCCAGTTTTTCCACCACGACGCGCGTCTTGGGGGTCAGGGCATCCGCGTTGTTGGCAAACAGCACACGGTTGGAGAAGTCCAGAGTCCAACCCTCGTCGGTCAGGCGAAAGCCTTGCTCCTTGAGTACGGCGATCTGCTCTGCCGTGAGGCCGTGGGGAGCACTCTGGCAACCCATCAGCACGCTCAACAGCAGACCGATCAAGCCGGTTTTCATCAGGACATGGATCTTCATTGTTATTTTTCCTCAGCAGAGACATCAAATTCCAGCTGCTCATGGAGTGCAAGCTCCCGACGCAGCCGTTTGGCTTGGTACATGGCATGGTCCGCCTGCTGCAGCAGATCGGCGGCACTCTGCCCCTGATCCGGATACAGCGCGACGCCAATGCTGACGGCCGCCACCAGCTGGCTGCCGTCCCCCAGTACCACGGGGTCCGCCATGGCCTGCTGGATGCGGGCAACCACATCCTCCGCCTCCTCCACCAGGGAGAGGGGGGTGAGCAGGATGGCAAACTCGTCGCCCCCCAGACGGCATACCAGATCCATCGGCCGCAGCTGATGTTGTACCCGTCTGGCCAGCGCGATCAGCACGTCATCCCCGGCGGCATGGCCCAGGGTGTCGTTGATCTGCTTGAAGCGATCACAATCGAGGTAGAGCAGCGCGAAGCGCTCGTCATGCAGCCGGCCCGTGGTGACCGCCTGATCCAGACGAGCCTCAAACAGAGCACGATTGGGCAAGCCGGTCAAGGCATCGTGGGTGGCCTGGTGCAGCAGGCTGGCATTCTCCCGCCGCTGGTGGGCCTGCCAGGCCTCCAGCTCGTCGAGCAGGGAGTTGAAATCCTGACCCAGCTCGTGCAGCTCGGCGATGTTGGCCTCCGGCACCCGCATGGCGAGGATCCGCTGGCGGCTCACGCTGTGGGCCACCTGGGCCAGCTCCTTGAGTGGCGCCGTGAGGGAGTGTTGCATCCGGTGCGCCACATAGAGGGCCCCCAGGGTGCTGAGCACCAGACAGAGCAGCATGGCCAACAGGGTTTGCAGCAGGAACAACAACAGATACTGGCCGTGCCCCACCAGGTGGATATGGGCGATCTCCATGCCCCCCCGCATCATGGGTTGATCCACCGGCCCCGGCAGGATGATCCGCGCCAGATACTGCTCAAGGCCGGACCAGGGGGTGCTCATGGCCCGGCTCCAGCTCGCCAGCAGCTGGCCGCTCGGCAGATAGATGCTGGCCTGCGCCACGTCTTCGTGCGTGAGGATGGCCTCCAGCGCCTCCCGGGCCGCCTCCTCGTCGTGGAACACCACGGCCGCTTCGCTGGTATAGCCGATGGCGCGGGCGACCAGCTCCAGATTGTGATCCGCATAGAGCCGCAGCGCCAGCAGGGCGATGCCGGTCAGCAGCAGACCGGCCATGCAGACCGCGGTCAGGGACGTCACCAGATGGGTGCGTCCCAGACTCTGTCGCAAGGTGAGGCGCTGGGAGGGGGGGCGGAACAGACCTATCATGACCCCCCCTCATCGGCCTTGGCCAGTTTGAGCACCGCCGGATGCACCCGCACTCCGCTCCTGGCCAGGGCATCCAGATTGACCCTGAACCGGATCCGCTCCTTGCCGATCTGCAGGCAGAAGACGGCGTCGGCCACGCACTCGGAGCTGGATTCGCTGATGCTGAGGATGGGGTAGCCACGCAGCCGTTCAAACAACGGCAAGCGCCGCTCGGAGGAGAGTACCCCCAGATAGAGCACGTCACACTGGGGGCCGATCGCCTCGTCATCGATTTCGTAGCGATGGACGCTGACCGGCCGGCCGTTGGCCTGCTGCTTGATGGAAAAGAGCGCGGTGGCGTACTCCGTCGGTGCCGCCACGCACAGGCGCAGCTCGCTCGGTTCATTCGGCCAGCGGGTATAGCTGAGAATGTCGAGCACGGTCTGGCGTACCTGCTCGGACCGCAGCTCGGCCGCGGTGAGCGGGGGCGATTCGCCGGAGAGGGCCAGCGAGCAAAACAGGGGCGCCAGCCAGACCAGGATCCTGAACAGTGAAAAAGTGTGCATCATGCCTGCGCTTACACCCGCCTCAGCAACCACACAGGGCACAGGCCCGAAGGGGGTGAGCCGGCAGGAGATAGTATGGAACTTGTCAGCAGCATGACAAGGCGCAGCCCGCAGAGCAAGGGGCTGACCGGGCTGGCGTCACAATAATGAAGAGGGCCCACCCCGGCGTGAGCCCTGCGATAAGTTACATTCATGGGGTTACTTCTTGCTGATCCCGTATTCCCGCAGTTTGTTGGCGATGGCGGTGTGCGACACCCCCAGCCGTTTGGCCAGCTGACGGGTGGAGGGGAACGCCGGGTAGAGCCGCTCCAGCAGCCTGCTCTCGAAGCGTTTCACCGCCTCGTCCAGCCCCCCTTCGAACCACTCGTCGATGAGCGGCATGGCGTCGGCCGCCACCGGCAAGTCCACGTGCTCAGGGCCGATCTCGTCCCCTTCCAGCAAGGTCATGGCGCGATAGAGGCAGTTGCGCAGCTGGCGCACGTTGCCGGGCCAGCGATAGGCGGTCAGGTACTCGGCCATGTTGCGGGTAAAGCGCGGGCGCGGACGCTGCAGTTCGCTGGCGAAGCGGGAGACGAACTGCTGGGCCAGCGCCATGATGTCCGCCTTGCGCTCGCGCAGCGGCGGCAGCGCCAGACTCAGCACGTTGAGGCGATAGTAGAGATCTTCCCGGAACTTGCCCTCATGCACCAGATCCAGCAGCTGCTTCTGGGTGGTGCAGATGAAGCGCACATTGACCTTCACCTCCTGCTCGTCGCCGACCCGGCGGAACACGCCATCCTGCAGCACCCGCAGGAACTTGGTCTGCAGATGGGGCGACATGTCGCCGATCTCGTCCAGCATCAGGGTGCCGCCGCTCGCCAGCTCCAGTACCCCGCGCTTGCCCTCGGTGTTGTTGCCAAAGGCGCCGGGGGCATAGCCGAACAGCTCGCTCTCGGCCACGTTGTCCGGCATGGCCGCACAGTTGAGCGCCATGAAGGGGTGGCTGGAGCGCAGGCTGGCACCGTGGCAGGCGCGGGCCAGCAGCTCCTTGCCGGTGCCGGTTTCGCCGACGATCAGCAGCGGCGCATCCTGCATCGCCAGCTTGCTCGCCTGGGCCAGCACCTGTTTCATCTTCTGGCTCTCGGCCTGCAGGTGTTCAAAGCCCCCCACTTCCACCGCGTGCAGCGCGCTGAAGTGCATGCCAACCCGGCGGGCGGACTTGAGCACCACCACGGCGCCGGCCAGGGCCTGCTTGCCCTTCTCCTCGGCAACGAACAGCGGCATCAGATCCGCCAGATACTCCTCGCCGCCGATGCTGAGCTTGCAGGTCTGCGGGCGGATCTCGCTCGCCTCCAGCCAGCGGCTGAAGGAGAAGCCCTTGACCAGGGAGCCGAGCGCCGCGCCGCGCACCTCCTCCACCGGCAGGGCCAGGGTGGTGAGGGCGGACTGGTTGGCCTGGGTCACCTTGCCCTTGGCATCGAGGGAAAAGACCAGATCCGGCAGCGCCTTGAGCAGCGCCTCAATCTCGTGGTGCTCCCGCTCGGAGGGCATGTAGGGGATGGTCTTGACGTCATAGACGCCGGGAATGCGGCGGATCTCCGGCATCAGGTGCTGGAAATCACGAAACTCCAGCTCGGGAAAGTTGAGATAGATGATGCCTGAGGTATCGATTTCGATGCCGCGCAGATCGATGTTGTGCTCCACCAGGCGGTCGAGCAGTTCCCGGGTCAGGCCCAGGCGGTCTTCACAGCTGACTTCAAGACGCATTCGGGACACACTTCCTAGCTAACTCTATGAATGACCGGATAATACAGACTCGATCCCGCCAGTGCGAGCGCCAGCCCATAAAAATGCGGGCCCGCCCCGTTTTCACCGGGCAGGCCCGCGTCATCTACAGGCGTTTATTTGAGCAATTTGTCGATGAGGAATGTCCTCTTCACTTCAGCTGCTCGTCCGTGCGCGCCGCCATGATGAAGCCGTTGCGGTGCAAGCCACCTATCTTGCGGGGCCACCAGCTGGCGGTCACCATCTCGCCCACTCGGTGAGTGAGGGCGTCTTCACTTCAGCAGCTCATCCGTACGCGCCGCCATGATGAAGTCGTTGCGGTGTAATCCGCCAATTTTGTGGGTCCACCAGCTGACGGTCACCTTGCCCCATTCGGTGAGAATGGCGGGATGATGAAACTCCGCCTCCGCCAGTTCACCCAGCCGGTTGGTGAAGGCGAGCGCCTCCTTGAAGTTGCGGAAGGTGAATTCGCGCCGCAGTTGCAGCTCACCTTTTACCACCAGCGGCTGCCAGTCGGGGATGAGGTGCATCAGTTCGCTCAGCTCCTGTTCGCTCACCTTGGGGGCATCGGCGCGGCACGCTTCACACTGCTGGCTGGCCAGTTCGGACATGGGACTCTCCTTGTGTATCGATGAAAAGGGGTAATCAAATACCGGCGGGCGACTCAGCTCGCCTGCTTGCCGCCGGCCGGTGCAAAACGGGGTGGACGCAGCCCCAGACGGCGCGCCTCGGCCACCATGGCCATGATGTCCTGCTCCGCCAGACGATAGAGCTCATCAAGCTCGGGCAGCACGAAATAGGTGGGCTGCATGATGTCGATGCGATACGGGGTGCGCAGCACCTCGATGGGATCAAAGGGTTGCAGCACAGGTTGGCTGCCGAGGGCATAGGCGGTCTCGCCGATGGAGGAGAGAATGCCGCCACCGTAGATGCGAAGCCCCTTCGCCGTGGCCAGCAGGCCAAACTCCACCGTGAACCAGTAGAGCCGCGCCAGAAAGACCCGATCCTCCTTGCCGGCCCGCTGGCCGAGCTGGCCATAGACATGGGTGAAGTGGGCGAAGGCGGGGTTGGTCAGCATGGCGCAATGGCCGAAGATCTCGTGAAAGATGTCGGGCTCCTGCAGGTAATCGAGCTCGTCCCGGCGGCGAATAAAGGTGGCCACCGGAAACTGGCGGTTGGCCAGCAGGGCAAAGAAGCGGTCAAAGGAGATGAGCGCCGGCACCGCCGCCACCGACCAGCCGGTGGCCGGTTGCAGCACGGCGTTGATCTGGGCCAGCTGGGGGATCCGATCCCGGGGCAGGTCGAGCCGCGCCAGCCCGGCCTGGTACTCGTCACAGGCCTTGCCTTCGAGCGCCGCCAACTGGCGTGCGATCAGGATCTGCCAGGTGCCGTGCTCCTCGTCCGAGTAGTGGATCGTGCCCGCTTCGTCCGGCTGGTGGGCGGTGTAGAGACTTGCCATGGGTGACTCCATCCTCTGGGTTGCAACCCGCCATCCGGGCGGTGTGGCGCCATTGCGCGATGAGATCACTGTAACGGTTTGCCTCCCAAAAAAGCAGCCGACCCAGGGGTCGGCTGCCGTGGACAATTGTAAATAATTTGTGACAACCACAATCGAGCCCCTGGCCTGGTGCTCACCCCTTGTTGAGGTAGCCCGCCAGCTGACCGATCAGCCGCTTGCGCAGCTCGCCGAGCCTGGGTTTCTCGTCCGCACACCAGGGCAGCGGGCGGCACGCCTCTATGGTGCGCAGGCCGAGCCGGGCAGTGAGCAGCCCGGCCCCCACCCCTTGCGCGGCGCGGGCGGAGAGCTTGGCGGTGAGCTCGGCCCCCAGCAAATCCATCCCCACCTCGGTCACCAGCTCGGTGGCGCCGGCGTAGAGCATGTTGCGAAACACCTGACGGATGAGGCGAATGCGGCTCCAGTAGCCGAGCTCGATGGCGTAGACGTCGGCGATGTCCTCGATCATCCGCAGGTTGCGCCACAGCATCAGCATCATGTCGACGGTGGCGAGCGGGCTCAGGGCCACCAGCACGGCAGCCTCTCCCGACCATTTGGCCACCCGCGCCTGGGCCAGCTTGTCGCGCTCACCGAGCACCAGCTGGCTGTAGAGGGTCAACACCTCCCGATCGTTGTGGCTCTCGTCGAGCTGGGCCAGCCAGGTCTGATATCCCTCGCGCCCCTTGTCGCCGCTGCGCTCGGCCAGCCCTTCGCAAAACCCCTGCCCCTGACCGACCCCCTGATGGGCCAGCAGATCCTCGGCCCGCGAGCGCACATCCTGGCGTCGCTTGAGGGTGCGCAGGCGCAGCCACTCGCGCCCCACCACCCCGGCGGTGCCCGCTGCCACCAGTGCCGAGGCCGCCAGCCAGGCACCGCCCCAGAGCGGGGTGGTGAGAAACTGCTCGTAGAGAAAGGCGCCGTACTGGCCCAGAGAGAGCACACCGACCGCTCCCAGTCCCCAGGCCAGCAGCCGATGACGGCGGCGCGGCTTGATGATGAGGGCGCTCTCCACCTCGGTGAGATCTTCCAGCTCATCGAGGCGCTCGAAGCTCGCCTCCTCCAGCCGCTGGGCCGGAGCCGGCGCTCGCTGGTCGTCAGCTGCCGTCAAGGTGGGTTCCAGGATCACCTTACCCTGCAGCGGCGGCTGCGCTTTTGTCTGATCGTTCATCGCTTCTCCTGAAAACCGTCTTCTGGGGGCGGCGCAGGCAACAAACCCGGACCGCACACCCTTATTCGAGGTGATCCCCGAGCAGAAACTCCAGCGCCGCATCGAGCCGGATATGGGGCAGCGCCTGATGGGCGCTCATGGGCAGCGGGCGAAAAGCCTGAAAATCAAAGCCCTGCTTGTTCCACCACTGCGCAGGCGGGATATGGGATGGCACCTCGCCCGGAAACAGCAACAGCGGCTCACCCGAGAGGCTGGTGCCACGAATGGCGGGGAACTCGCGGCCATCGGCCACCCCCTTGCCCACCTCGGTCGCCTTGATGGCGGCCAGCGCCAGACACTCGGTAGCAATCCCCTCAAAACGGGCCTGGCCGCGGCCGCTGCGCACCAGGTGTTGCAGCAGGGAGACCAGGGGGCCGTGCTGCTCCGGGGTGACGTGATCGGCCTTGCTCGCCACGAACAACAGCTTGTCGATGCGCGGTGAGAAGAGCCGCCGCCACCAGTTGCTCTTGCCGTAGGCAAAGCTCTCCATGATGCGGGCAATGGCCTGCTGCATGTCGCCAAAGCTGGCCGCCCCGGCGTTGAGGGGCTGCAGGCAATCCACCAGCACGATCTGGCGATCGAAACCAGCGAAGTGCTGCTCATAAAACCCCTGCACCAGATGCTGCTTGTACTGCTCGAAGCGCTGCTTGAGGGTGGCGTAGAGAGTCCCCTCGGCGGGCTCGCCAGCAGGCTTGTCCCACACCCAGGGCACGAACTGCAGCATGGGGGCACCGGCATACTCCCCCGGCAGCACAAAGCGGCCGGGCTGGATCAGGTGAAGCCCCAGCTCACGCTTGCAGGCGTGCAGGTAATCGGTATAGCGCTCGGCGAGCTGGGCCACCGGCCGCTCCTCGAAGCCCTGATCCGCCTGCCATGCGGGTGCCAGCCAGCCGGCGGCAAGGGCCTGCAGCTCGGGGCGGCGCAGCTGCTCGCGCACCTGCTCGCTCCACTGCTCGTAGCTCATCTCCAGCAGCGGCAAGTCGAGCAGCCACTCCCCGGGGTAATCCACCAGATCCACGTAGAGGGTGGAGATCTCCCCCAGGTGCTTGCGCAGCGGATGACGGGTGCGATAGCGGATTTCCAGGCGCACCTCGGCCACCCCGCGGGTCGGCTCGGGCCAGGCCGGCGGATCGCCAAACAGAGAGTCGAGGCCGCGCTCGTAGGCAAAGGTGGGAATATGGGCATTTTGCTGGGGTACCCGGCGAGCGCCGAGGATGCGCCCCTGGCGCAGGGCATCCCACAGGGGCAGGCGGCCGTCGATGGCCGCGTGTTCCAGCTGGTTGACCAGCGCCGTGATGAAGGCGGTCTTGCCGCTGCGAGAGAGGCCGGTGACTGCCAGCCGGATGTGGCGATCCCGGACCCGGTTCACCACGTCGCTTGCCTTGTGCTGCAGGCGATTGAATTGCTGTTCCAGTTTATTGAGTATCAAGGCTTGTTCTGTTCTCCCATACCAACCTGGCGAAGCGGGTGGCAGGCAGCCCCCCCTCGTCATGATCCCCGCCCGCCTCCCCTGCCATCAGAGGCAAGTCCAGGCCGGCGGGGCCATCGTACCGCTCAGGCCTTACAAGTTGCGAAACTCCCGCTGCAGGGTGAACTCCTTGGAGGTCACCAGCTTCTCGATGCGCTGCACCCTGGGCTCCAGCGCATCCAGCTCCTGGCCGATGCGGGCAAGGGCCTGATGAGGCGTGATGCCTGCCTGCCAGCTGCGTGCCTTCATCCGCACCTCGGCAAAGTCGGCATCCTCCTGGGCGTAAAGGGTGACCGGCTTCTTGTCGAGCAGAAACCAGGCGGCGACGTAGGCGGTGAAGGTGATGAAACCGGCGAAGATGAGGCCGCTGATGGCCAGCAGCCGCACGATCCAGGTCTCCACCCCGAAGTACTCTGCCAGGCCGGCACAGACCCCGGCTATCTTGCCGCGCTGGGGGTCACGATAGAGGTTGCGCCCCTCTTTGCTCCACTGTGTCATACCTTGTTCCTCCAGCCCGGGACTTCCGCATCCAGAATCGACTCCAGGGCGCCCACCCGCTCCTGCATCTTCTCGGCACGCACCAGCAAACCCTGCAGCTGTTCACGCTCGCCATCGGCAAGACCGGCGCCAATACGCCCCTTGGCGCGGTAGTGCAGCACCAGCCAGATGGGGGCCACCACTACCATGAAGACCACCATGGGAACCATCAACACACCCAGCAGATCTTCCATCTGTTACTCTCCCTGTTTCGGCGTGGTGTCGCTCTGGCCCAGCTTCTGGCGCATGGCTTCCAGCTCTTTGCTTATCTGATCGTCGGCTTCCAGCTCGGCAAACTGCTGGGCCAGCGCCTTGTCGGACTGCCCCAGATCGGCGCGGGCCTCCATCTCGTCGATGCGGCGCTCCATGCGCTCGAACTTGCTCACCACCGCCTGGCTGTCGCCACGGGCAACCTGGCTCTGCACGTTGAGACGGCTGCTGGCCGCTTCGGTGCGAATGGCCATCGCTTTCTGGCGGGCACGGGCATCTTCCAGCTTGGCTTCCAGCTGACGGATCTCCTCCCCCAGCTTCTCGATGCCGCTGTCCACCGCCTGCTGCTCACGCAACAGGGAGTCGGCCAGCTCGGCCTGCTTCTTCTTCTCGATGAGCGCCGCGCGGGCCAGGTCTTCCCGCTCCTTGCTCAGGGCCAGCTCGGCCTTGCCCTGCCACTCGGCGACCCGCTCCTGATGGCGGGCGACCTGGCGGCCGATCTCTTTCTGGTTGGCGAGGAAGCGGGCCAAGTTGGAGCGCTCCTTCACCAATTCGTCTTCCATCTCCTGGATGATCAGGCGCACCATCTTCTGGGGATCTTCTGCCTTGTCGAGCAGGGCCGTCAGGTTGGAATTGATGATGTCGGCCAGGCGGGAAAAAATACTCATGATTGTACTCCTGTGGTTGGCATACGTTGTTTCTCCATTGACAATGGCAACTTGTGTGCCAATCTGGAACAGAATTTAACTTGTTGATTTATATGGGGCTGCTCGATCACATTTCAAGAGACACCACACAAGTAATGATTAGAATCACCAACTTTTGGTAAGATTGACCAGCTTTCACCGACTCACGGGGATGACTATGACCACGGCCACGGAAAGCCTGTTGGGGGAATCCAACGCATTTCTCGAGATCATTGAGCAGGCCTCCCGCCTGGCGCCGCTGCGCAAGCCCGTGCTGATCATCGGCGAACGGGGTACCGGCAAGGAGCTGATCGCCCACCGCCTACATTATCTCTCGGCGCGCTGGGATCAAAGCTTTGTCACCGTCAACTGCGCCACCCTGAGCGAGAGCCTGCTGGAGACCGAGCTGTTCGGCCACGAGGCGGGCTCCTTCACCGGTGCCGCCAAGCGTCACCAGGGTCGCTTCGAGCGGGCCGACGGCGGCACCCTCTTCCTTGACGAGCTGGCCACCACCAGCGCCCGGGTGCAGGAGAAACTGCTGAGGGTCATCGAGTACGGGGAGTTCGAGCGGGTGGGCGGCGCCAAGGCCCTCAAGGTGGATGTGCGGCTGGTGTGCGCCACCAACGAGGATCTGCCGGCGCTGGCCGACAAGGGGCAATTTCGCCACGATCTGCTCGACCGGCTCGCCTTCGACGTCATCACTCTGCCCCCCCTGCGGGAGCGGCGCGACGATATTCTGATGCTGGCGGAGCACTTCGCCCACGGCATGACCCGGGAGCTCGGCTATCAGCTGTTTGCCGGCTTCTCGCGCAAGGCGACCCAGCTGCTGCTGGACTACCCCTGGCCCGGCAACGTGCGGGAGCTGAAAAACGTGGTGGAGCGCAGCATCTACCGCCAGGGCAACCCCCAGTTGCCGCTGGCCGAGCTGGTGCTCAATCCGTTCGATTCCCCCTGGCGTCCCTTGGCTCGCACCGACACCGCCGCGGCGCTGCCGAGCGAGCCGCAATCGGTGCCCGTTGCGGCCACTGCCACCCTGCCGCTGGACCTCAAACAGGCGGTGGCGGGCTACGAGATTAATTTACTCAAGCAAGCGTTGCAGCAATCCCAGTATAATCAGCGCAAAGCCGCCCAACTGCTGGCCCTGAGCTATCACCAGTTCCGCGGCATGCTGCGCAAATACCAGCTGCTGGACAGTGACAACGATGCGGATTAATAACCCGGGCAGCCCGTGCCAGAGCGGCTTCCACCCCTTGCCGGCCCCATCGCCGGCAACTTCGTATAAAAACATGGTTCGACAATGAGAATGCTCAAACCCCTGCTGCTTGGTGTGCTGGTGCTGCTCACCGGTTGTCACAAACAGGATGACGCGTCCAGAACGGGACTCATCTATTGTGCGGAAGGCTCGCCCCAGACCTTCAATCCCCAGGTCTCCAACTCGGGGGTGACCCTGGATGCCAGCTCGCGCCCGCTCTATGACCGCCTGCTGGAGGTGAACCCCAACACCCTGGCGCTCGAAGGCGGGCTCGCCACCCGCTGGCAGGTGAGCGAGGATGGTCTCTCCTATACCCTGACCCTGCGCCAGGGGGTGACCTTTCACCACACGCCCTGGTTCAACCCCTCCCGCCCCCTCAACGCCGACGACGTGGTGTTCACCTGGCAGCGGCTGCTCAACAAGCTGCACCCCTATCACGAGGTGTCCGGCGGCGAGTACCCCTACTTCTACAGCCTGGGGCTGGATCAGCTGATCAAGCGGGTCTACCGGAAGGGGGCCGATAACGTCGTGTTCGAGCTCAACCGGCCGGATGCCTCCTTCCTCGCCACCCTGGCCAGCGACTACGCCATCGTGCTCTCCGCCGAGTATGCAGAGCAGTTGCAAAAGGCCGGCACCCCGGGACTCATCGACAGCCGCCCGGTGGGCACAGGGCCGTTCAGCTTCAAGGAGTATCGCCACAACGAATACGTGCGCTATCTGCGCCACCCCGGTTACTGGGGCGGCGAGGCCAAGATTGAGCAGCTCATCTACGACATCACCCCCAAATCCTCCAAGCGGCTGGCCAAACTGCTGACCGGCGAGTGCGACGTGATGAGCACCCCCTCCGCCAGCCAGCTGTCGGTGATCGACAAGGATCCCGACCTCAGCCTGGCGGTGCAGTCCGGCATGAACGTCGCTTTCCTCGCCCTCAACACCCGCAAGGCACCGTTCAACAAGGTGCAGGTGCGCCAGGCCATCGCCAACGCCATCAACATCGACAACCTGCTGCAGGCGGTCTATTTCGAGACGGGCCAGCCCGCCAACAGCCTGCTGCCGCCGCTCTCCTGGGGTTACAACCCCTCCCTGCCGATGCGCCAGCCGGATCTCAAGCGGGCGCGCCAGCTGCTCAAGGAGGCGGGACTGGCGCAAGGCTTCGAGATGCAGGTGCTGGTGCAGCCGGGCTCGCGCGCCTACAACCCGGATGCCCTCAAGACCGCCCAGCTGATGCGAAGCGATCTGGCCAAGATCGGCATCAAGCTCAAAATCGTGCAGCAGGAGTGGCCGGTCATCGAGGCCCGCCTCGCCCAGGGTCAGTACGACAGCTTGCTCAGCGGCTGGATCGCCGACAACGCAGACCCGGACAACTTCTTTCGCCAGCTGCTGAGCTGCGCCGCCGTCGAGCGCGGCAACAACTACAGCCGCTGGTGCAGCCCGGCGTTTGATCAGCTGCTGGACGACGCGGTGACCACGCCCCAGCTGGCGTTTCGGCTGCGCAACTACTATTACGCCCAGACCCTGCTCAACGAACAGATGCCGCTCATTCCGCTGGCCCATGCCCTGCGTACCCAGGTCAGCCGCAGCGACATCGAGGGGCTCTCCCTGATGCCCTTTGGCGGCACCGTCTTCAACCAGGCCTATCGGGAGTAAGCATGTTTCTCTATATCCTGCGTCGCATCAATCTGCTGCTCATCACCCTGCTAGCGCTGACCTTCGTCGCCTACCTGCTGGACGTGCGTCTCATCGGCCAGCAAGCCAGCTTCTGGAGCGGCTACCCCGACTTCCTGCGCCGCATTCTGGATGGGGATCTGGGGCTCTCCAGCGTCTCCGGCCTGCCGGTGCTGGACGAGATCCGTCACTACTTCCCCGCCACCCTGATCCTCTGCGGGGCGGCCTTTGCCATCTCGCTGCTGGTGGGCATTCCGCTCGGCACCCTGGCGGCCCTCTCCCAGGGCAAGCCGCTCGATCTCACCATCATGACCGCCGGCCTCATCGGTTACGCGGTGCCGGTGTTCTGGCTGGCACTGCTGGTGGTGATGTTCTTCTCGCTGGAGCTGGGCTGGCTGCCCGCCTCCGGCCAGATCAGCCTGCTCTATGACGTGCCCTCCATCACCGGCATCGCCCTCATCGACGTCTTGATGAGCCACGAGCCCTGGCGCCAGGCTGCCCTGCACGACGCCCTGCGCCACCTGATCCTGCCCTCGCTGGTGCTGGCGGTGGTGCCCACCACCGAGGTGATCCGCCACGTGCGCAGCTCCCTCATCGACGTGATGAAGCAGAACTACATCAAGGCAGCGGCCAGCCGCGGCCTCTCCCGCCGCCAGATCGTCTGGCGCCACGGCCTCAAGAACGCCCTGCCGCCGGTGCTGCCGCTGCTGGGCCTGCAGCTGGGCAGCGTGCTCACCTCCGCCATGATCACCGAGGTGGTGTTCGAGTGGCACGGCATCGGCCGCTGGCTCATCAACAGCATCGCCCTGCAGGACTACGCCGCCATCCGCGGTGCCACCCTGGTGGTGGCCAGCTTCGTCATCTTCATCAGCGTCAGCACCGAGCTGCTCACCACCATCATCTACCCGGCGCGGCGCAAAGAACTCTATGCAAAACAAGACTGAACGTGCTCATGGCATGACCCGGAGCCAGGAATCCTATGCAAGACAAGACTAGCCTCTACCCCGAGCTCAAGATCCTCTCGCCGCTGGAGCAGACCTGGGCCTCCTATCGCCGCAATCCGCTGGCGATGGCAGGGCTCTGGTGCTTCGTGATCCTGCTGCTCATCACCCTGCTCGGCCCGCTGGTGGTGCCCTACGGCATCGACGAGCAGCACAGCTCCCGCCTGCTGCTGGCCCCCTCCTGGGCCAACAGCGGCAACATCGACTACTTCCTCGGCACCGACGATCTGGGCCGCGACATCCTCTCCCGGCTAGTGGTGGGCGCCAGGCTCACCTTTGGCAACGCCCTGCTGGTGGTGGTGATCGCCATGGTGGTGGGCACCGCCATCGGCATCCTCGGCGGCATGAGCAAGGGGCTCAAGTCGAGCGTGCTGCACCACCTGCTCGATACCCTGCTCTCCATCCCCTCCCTGCTGCTGGCCATCATCATGGTGGCCATTCTGGGGCCGGGTCTGTTCAACACCCTGATCGCCATCACCCTGGCGCTGATCCCGCCCTTCATCCGGGCCACCTACAACGCGGTCCACACCGAGATGCAGAAGGAGTACATCATCGCCAGCCGGCTCGACGGCTCGCCCCCCTTGCGGATCATGCGCCTCGCCATTTTGCCGAACATCGTCGAGACCCTGGTGGCCCAGACCACCCGCACCCTGTCGGCGGCCATCCTCGACATCTCGGCGGTGGGTTTTCTCGGCCTCGGTGCCCAGTCACCGCAACCTGAGTGGGGCGCCATGCTGGCGGACTCCAGCGATCTCATCTATCTCGCCCCCTGGACCGTGACCCTGCCGGGCATGGCCATCCTGTTCAGCGTGCTGGTCACCAATCTAGTAGGTGAAGGCATTCGCGAAGCACTCAAAGAGGGGAATGACTGATGCCGCTGCTCGATATACGCAACCTCACCATCGAGATCGACACTCCGCAGGGCAAAGTCAAGGCGGTGGACAAGGTGAGCCTGACCCTGGCCGAGGGGGAGATCCGCGGCCTGGTGGGAGAATCCGGCTCCGGCAAGAGCCTGGTGGCCAAGGTGATCGTCGGCATCCAGAAGGACAACTGGACGGTGCGCGCCGACCGGATGCGCTTCAACGACATGGACCTGCTGACCATGGCTCCCCGCGAGCGGCGCCGCATCATGGGCCGCGAGATCGCCATGATTTTCCAGGACCCCATCAGCTGTCTCGACCCCTCCGAGGAGATCGGTACCCAGCTGGAAGAGGCGATCCCCACCGACTCGTTCGAGGGGCAGTTCTGGCAGCGCTTCCAGTGGCGCAAGAAGAAGGCCATCGCCTTGTTACACCGGGTCGGCGTCAAGGATCACCGCAAGGTGATGCGGGCCTACCCTCACGAGCTGTCGGACGGCATGTGCCAGAAGGTAATGATCGCCATGGCCATCGCCAACCAGCCGCGCCTGCTGGTGGCGGACGAGCCCACCAGCGCCATGGAGTCCACCACCCATTCCCAGATCCTGCGGCTGCTGGACAAGATGAACAAGCTGGGCAACACCACCATCCTCATCATCAGCAACGACATCGCCGCCATCGCCAACCTGACCGACACCATCAACGTGATGTATTGCGGCCAGATGGTGGAGGTGGGCACCCGGGAGCAGATCCTGGAGACCCCGCACCACCCCTATACAGATGCGCTGCTCAAGTCGATCCCCGATTTTGACAAGCTGGTGCGCCACAAGTCGCGCCTCGAGACCCTGCCCGGCGTCATTCCGCCGCTGCAGCACCTGCCCATCGGTTGCCGGCTCGGCCCCCGCTGCCCCTACGCCCAGAAGCAGTGCGTGCAGACGCCGCTGATGAGCAAGATCAAGGGGCACCAGTTCAGCTGCCACTTCCCGCTGAACATGGAAGAGCCCAAGAAGTGACGTCAATTTCGTATCAGTGCGTGACAGCGAGCCCTGTCACCAAGGAGTCAGGACAGTGATCGAACCCTCTCTGCTGCAGGTCCGGGGCCTGTGCAAGACCTATCAGAACCGCACCGGCCTGTTTCGACGCCGGGCGGTGGAAGCCATCAAGCCGCTCTCCTTTGATCTCGAGGTGGGCCAGACCCTGGCCATCGTCGGCGAGGCCGGCTCCGGCAAGAGCACCCTGGCCCGCATTCTGGCGGGCATGATAGAGCCGAGCGGTGGCGAGATCGCCATCGAGGGGCAGCCGATGATCCACGGCGACTATCAGACCCGCTGCAAGCTGCTGCGGATGATCTTCCAGGACCCCAACTCCTCCCTCAATCGCAAGATCAGGGTCGGCCAGATCCTGGAGACGCCGCTGCGCCTCAACACCGAGATGACCGAGGAGGAGCGCCGCGACAAGGTGATACAGACCCTGCGCATGGTGGGCATGCTGGCGGATCACGCCCTCTTCTACCCGCAGATGCTCTCCGCCGGCCAGCAGCAACGGGTGGCGCTGGCGCGGGCGCTGATCCTCAACCCCAAGATAGTCGTGGCCGACGAGGCGCTCTCTACCCTGGATATCTCGGTGCGCTCGCAGATCATCAACCTGCTGCTGGAGATGCAGGAGACCATGGGGCTCAGCTATGTGCTGGTGGCCAACGATCTGGGGGTGGTGAGCCACATCAGCGACGAAGTGCTGGTGATGCACGAAGGGCGGGTGGTGGAGCGCGGCAAGACCCTCAAGGTGTTCGCCGATCCCCAGCACGAGGTGACCCGCCGCCTCATCCAGAACTACGACAACGAATACCGCCGCTGAGCCCTGCCCGGCGGCCTGCCGCCGGCCCTTTCCCGCCTTTCCGCTGCCCCGAAAATGAGACAAAAAAATCCCGGCTCAGGGGCCGGGAATTGCGCTCAAAAGTAAATGCGTCGCTCGTAGTAGGAACGCTGCAATGGTAGGCAGCCCCCTTCGCGTCAACAACTGTCAGATCTGACAGGAAGACCGCTATGGAACCTGAACTGCGGATCCGGCGAGCGGATCAGCTCCGCCTCCAGCTGGCCGAAGAAGGCCACCCGCTCGCTGATGTCCTCCCCCGCATATTGCTCGGCCAGCGCCAGATAATCCTGATAGTGGCGCGCCTCTGAGCGCAGCAGGGAGACGTAGAAGCGACCCAGCTCCTCGTCCAGATGGGGTGCCAGCTTGGCAAAACGCTCGCAGGAGCGCGCCTCGATATAGGCGCCGATGATCAGCTTGTCGACTATGGTGGCGGGCTCGTGGGTACGCACGTGCTGCATCAGGTTGCGCGCGTAGCGGGAGGCGGTCACCGGGCCGTAGGGGATGTCGCGGGCGGCCATCAGCTCCAGCACCTGCTCGAAGTGGTGCAGCTCCTCCTGAATGAGCCGCACCATGGGAAACAGCAGCGGATTGCGAGAGAGCTCCTCGAACACGGTGCGATCGGTCTCTCCCATGGTCCGCTTGCCCAAGATCTCGGCCTTCTCCGGAATGGCGTCCAGCTCCCGATAGAACTCCAGCTTGGGCAGCAGATGTCGCTTGCCCTTGGGCAGGCAGTAGCGGCGCACCAGGCTGTGGGCGGTGAGCGCAGCCTTGTTTTCGCAGTTGGCGTGATCGATGAGCAGGGTCGGCAGCTGGGCGGGATCCCGCGCCATCTCGATCCACGCATCCGGGGTCTCGCAGTGCAAAAACTGGCGCACGGGGGCTAGCAGGTCATCCATCTGAACTCTCGTCTGGTCGGGTTGATACGGCGGCGGCCCATGCTAGCGGATCCCGCCGCCACTGCCCATAGCTGCGGCTACAAACGCTGCTTTTTCAAGCAGATGCAGAGCCCTTTTTGGCAAGCGGAAACAACAATGGGGGCCTTGGCCCCCATCTCGTTGCAACACCTCAACGTGGAAAACGTTTAACTGCCTTCGTTAAAAATTTCCAGGTTGCTGGTGCCTTCCTGCCACTCGCGCACCGCCTTGTTGTCATCGCTGCGCATGGCGTTGAGGTGGTCGAGGTAGGACTGATCCACGTCGGAAGTGACGTAGTGACCGTTGAACACCGAGGTCTCGAAGTGACGCAGCTCGGGGTTGATCTCCCGCACCGCCGCTTCCAGATCTTCCAGATCCTGGAAGATGAGGCCGTCGGCGCCAATGAGCTTGCACACCTCTTCCACTTCCCGGCCGTGGGCGATCAGCTCGTTGGCGGTGGGCATGTCGATGCCGTAGACGTTGGGGAAGCGAATTTCCGGTGCCGCCGAGGCGAAGTAGACCTTGGCAGCCCCCGCTTCACGGGCCATCTGGATGATCTGCTCGGAAGTGGTGCCGCGCACTATGCTGTCGTCCACCAGCAACACCTTCTTGCCCTTGAACTCGGAGCTGATGGCATTGAGCTTGCGACGCACCGACTTCTTGCGCTGGGTCTGGCCCGGCATGATGAAGGTACGGCCTATGTAGCGGTTCTTCACGAAGCCCTGACGGTACGGCAGATCCAGGGTGTGGGCGATTTCCAGCGCCACGTCGCAGGAGGTCTCCGGGATGGGGATGACCACGTCCACGTCGAGATCTTCCCACTCGCGGGCGATCTTCTGACCCAGCTTGCGACCCATGTTGAGGCGGGCGGCATAGACCGACACCTTGTCGATGCACGAATCAGGGCGAGCGAAGTAGACGTACTCGAAGATGCAGGAGCTCATTTGCGGGTTCTCCGCACACTGCTCGGAGAAGAGCTGGCCCTGCTCGGTGATGTAGATGGCCTCGCCCGGGGCGATGTCGCGCACCGTCTCGAAACCGATGGCATCGAGCGCCACGCTCTCGGAGGCGAGCATGTACTCCACCTGCCCCTGCTCGTCGACCCGGCGACCCAGGATCAGCGGGCGAATGCCGTTGGGATCGCGAAAGCCGATGAGACCGTGGCCGATCACCAGAGAGACCACCGCATAGGCGCCGCGGATCTGCTGATGCACCTTGCGTACCGCAGCGAAGATATCCTCCGGTTGCAGGGCCATCTTGTCGCAGCGATCCAGCTCGTGGGCCAGCACGTTCAGCAGCACTTCGGAATCCGAGGTGGTGTTGATGTGGCGGCGGGCCACCTTGAACTGCTGCTCCTTGAGCTCCTTGGCGTTGGTGAGGTTGCCGTTGTGGGCCAGCACCATGCCGTAGGGAGAGTTCACGTAAAAAGGCTGGGCTTCAGCGGCACTGGAGCTGCCTGCGGTGGGATATCTGACATGTCCTATGCCGATATGCCCTTTCAGGCGCTGCATGTGACGCACTTCAAACACGTCCTTCACCAGGCCGTTGGCCTTGCGTTGCCGGAAGTTTCCACTGTCAATGGTCACGATCCCGGCGGCATCCTGTCCCCTGTGCTGCAACACCGTCAAGGCGTCGTAGAGGGCCTGATTGACGGGGGTGGTGCCAACTATACCGACAATACCACACATGTCTTTGCTACCTCGAAGTCACTATACCTGTTTAAGAAAACTCGATGAGTTCAGCATGAACCCGAAGAACCACTGGATGACCGGCTTGAACTCGGGCACCAGCTTGGATGCCACCCACCAGTCGCTCTGGGAGAGGCTGGTGAAGGTATCCATGAAAAAAAGCAGGGCACTGACGATCAGTACCCCGCGAATTGCGCCAAAACAGATGCCGAGCACCCGGTCGGTGCCGGACAGCCCCGTCTTGTCTACCAGCAGCCCCACCACGTAGTTGACCACGCTGCCCAGGATCAGGGTCGCCACGAACAGGGCGGCGATGGCCAAGCCGTTGCGCACCAGGGGATCGCTGAACGAGGTGAAATAGACGGCGAGATCGGGATAGAAATGGCTGGCGATGAAGAAGGCGACGAACCAGGTGACGAGAGACATGGCCTCCTTGACGAAGCCGCGCACCAGGCTGATGAGAGCAGAGAAACCGACGATGCCGATGATGGCGTAATCAATCCAGACCATAGAAAAAGATGTCCTGCGAAATTGCGGCGCAGTCTAACAAAAACGATTGCGCAATGCTTGATAAAATTGTGTTACATGTTCAAAGAGACGCCGGCAACGCAGATTTATTCACGATAAAAACGGTTGACCGGCGCCAGAATGCACAACGCCATGGCATGCCATGGCGTTGTCGTCTGCAATGAGCGCTTACCCGATGTGGGTCAGGCCGCCCATGTAGGATTGCAGCGCAGCCGGGATCGCGATGCGGCCATCTTCCTGCTGGTAGTTCTCCAGCACGGCCACCAGGGTGCGACCCACCGCCAGGCCGGAGCCGTTCAGGGTGTGCAACAGCTGCGGCTTGCCGTCGATGCGCACGCGAGCCTGCATGCGGCGTGCCTGGAAGTCGGTGCAGTTGGAGACGGAGGAGATCTCGCGATAGGTGTTCTGGGCCGGCAGCCACACTTCCAGATCGTAGGTCTTGGCGGCGCAGAAGCCCATGTCACCGGTGGAGAGTGCCATCACGCGATACGGCAGCTCCAGCAGTTGCAGTACCTTCTCGGCGTGACCCACCATCTCTTCCAGCGCGTCCCAGGATTTTTCCGGGTGCACCAGCTGTACCATCTCGACCTTGTCGAACTGGTGCATGCGGATGAGACCGCGGGTGTCACGGCCGTAGGAGCCCGCTTCGGAGCGGAAACAGGGGCTGTGGGCGGTCATCTTGATGGGCAGTTCCTGCTCGTCGAAGATCTCGTCGCGGGCCATGTTGGTGAGCGGCACTTCGGAGGTCGGGATCAGGGAGAACTTGCGAACCTTGCCCTCTTCTTCCCCTTCCCCTTCGATACCGGTATTGAAGAGATCCTGAGAGAACTTGGGCAGCTGACCGGTGCCGTACAGGCTGTCCGGGTTGACCAGGTAGGGCACGTAGCACTCGGTGTAACCGTGCTGCAGGGTGTGCAGGTCCAGCATGAACTGGGCCAGAGCACGGTGCAGGCGGGCAATCTGGCCCTTCATCACCACGAAACGGGAGCCGGAGAGCTTGACGCCGTTCTTGAAGTCGACGCCCTTGGCCGCTTCACCCAGATCGATGTGATCGCGTACCTGGAAGTCGAACTCGCGCGGGGTACCCCAGCGGCGCACTTCCACGTTGTCGTTCTCGTCACGACCGACCGGAGTGGTGTCGCTCGGCAGGTTGGGGATGGCGTCGGCGATGGTCTTCAGCTCGGCCAGCAGGGCATCCAGCTCGACCTTGCTGGTCTCGAGCTCTTCGTTGATCTTGGTTACTTCAGCCTTGAGCGGGGCAACATCTTCGCCGCGACGGGCAGCCTCACCGATGGATTTGGAGCGGGCGTTGCGCTCGGCCTGCAGCTCCTGGGTACGGGACTGCAGATCCTTGCGTTTCTCTTCCAGAGCATTGACAGCCGCTACGTCCAGAGCGTAGCCACGTGTCGCCAGACGAGCGGCGGCATCGTCGATGTCGCTGCGCAGATATTTGGGATCCAGCATGGTTTACCTACTTTTTTAAAATGGGATCTGGGCCTGAGTCATCATGACGGGCTGGGAAACAGATCCGGAAGTTAACATCGGTTGGCACACCCCTGTCGTCTTTTTGCATCGGGCCAACAAGAGCAAGCCTTCGAAATCAAGAAGATGGCACCAGGCCAAGACAAGCGGGGTCAGAGGGGCAGTGTATCAGACCGCCCCCCCGCCCGAACAGGGACTATTGCGCCCGTTTTGCCCTGTTTTCCGGGGGATGACGACCTGGATCAAATCGGCTGACCAATTAACGTGCAATCGGCCCGAATTGGTCAGGCAGAGGCGCGGCCACTCACCTGCCCCGGCCGGTTATTTCTCCCGCTGACGCGGGCTCTGCTTGTCCAGTTCGTGCAGGTAGTCGAGCTTCTGGCCGATCTGCTTCTCAAGGCCGCGATCGGTGGGCTGATAGTACTGCTTGCCAGCCAGCTCAGGCGGGAAGTACTGCTCGCCGGCGGCATAGGCGCCCGGCTCGTCGTGGGCATAGCGATACTCGGCGCCGTAGCCCAGCTCGCTCATCAGCCTGGTCGGCGCGTTGCGCAGGTGCGGCGGCACCTCGAAGTCCGGCAGGTTTTTGGCATCATGAAGCGCCGCCTTCCAGGCGGTATAGACCGCATTGCTCTTGGGGGCGCAGGCGAGGTAGACGATCGCCTGGGCGATGGCCCGCTCCCCTTCCGCCGGGCCGATACGATGGAAGCAATCCCAGGCCGAGAGCGCCACCTGCATGGCACGGGGATCGGCGTTGCCCACGTCTTCCGAGGCAATCGCCAGCAGCCGGCGCGCAATATAGAGCGGATCGCAACCGGCGCTCACCATGCGGGCATACCAGTAGAGCGCCGCATCCGGCGCCGAGCCGCGAATGGATTTGTGCACCGCCGAGATGAGGTCGTAGAAGTGATCGCCCCCCTTGTCGAAGCGCGCCACGTGCTCCCCCACCACGGCGGCGAGCAATGTGCTGTCGATCACCCGCGCCCCGGCACTGTCGATTTCAGCCATGTCGGCCAACAGCTCCAGATAGTTGAGGGACTTGCGCCCATCCCCATCCACGGCTTTCGCCAGCGCCTCCTTCACCCCGGGGGCGAAGGCGAGGCTCGGGTCATTGAGGCCACGGGGGTCCTGCATCGCCTGATCGATCATGGCGAGGATATCCTGCTCCTCCAGCCGTTTGAGCAGATAGACCCGGGCCCGGGAGAGCAGAGCATTGTTGAGTTCGAACGAGGGGTTCTCGGTGGTGGCGCCGATGAAGGTGATGGTGCCGTCTTCGATGTGGGGCAGGAACACATCCTGCTGGCTCTTGTTGAAGCGGTGCACCTCGTCCACGAAGAGGATGGTGCGCACCCCGCGCCAGCTGTTCTCCTTGGCCTTGTCGATGGCGGCGCGGATCTCCTTGATGCCGGAGGTCACCGCCGAGAGCCGCTCCACCTCGGCCTGACAGTAGTGGGCAACCAGTTCTGCCAGCGTGGTCTTGCCGGTGCCAGGTGGTCCCCACAGGATCATGGAGTGGCAGTGGCCCGCCAGGATCGCCTTGCGCAGCGGTTTGTCGGGCCCGAGGATATGTTGCTGACCTATGTACTGCTCGAGGGTTTGCGGCCGCATCCGGGCCGCCAGCGGACGAAAGTCCGACGAGAAATCCAGCGATAAATTGCTCATCTGCATTGACCGTCAGGAAGGGTGCAGGCCGCCGTTGCCGGGCGGCCTGCCAATAAAGCCAGCGCCTGCTTGCGCATCAGCGCTGATCGTCCAGTGCGACCCCCGCAGGCGTCTTGAAGACAAATTCGTTGCCCTTGAGCGCCGGTTTGCGGTTGAAGTTGCTCAGGGTGAACTCGCTCCACTGCCCCTGGGCCTCTTTCACGTCGAAGCGGTTGATGTTGTTCTGGCGGTCGAAGGTGATGCGAAAGGAGGCGATCAGCTCATCCTGACTACGGCTGGTGACGGTGTAGACGTCCCCCTGCTGGGTCACGTCGTAGTTCTTCCAGAGTGCATCGTCGTTGCCGGCGATCAGCACGAAGGGGGTGTTGAGCACCGCATCCTTGAGCTTGAGCGCCGTCACCTGCTCGACGAAGGGATCGTAGATCCAGACATCCTTGCCATCGGCCACGATCAGGCTCTCGTCCGGCGTGGTGGTATGCCAGTTGAAACGGTTGGGACGCTGCACCAGCAGGGTGCCGCCGGCACGCTGCAGCTCCTTGCCCTTGCTGTCATAGACCACCTGGGCAAACTTGGCGGAGAAGAGGCTCACCCCCGCCAGTTTCTGTTTGAGATCGCTGGCCGCGTCGGCCCACGCCTGGCTGCTGGCCACCAGCAGCACTGTGCCCATCAACAGTTGTTTTTTCATCACGCTTTTCATAACGGCTATCTCGATAAAAGGCCATGCCCGCAGAGGGCATGGCCAGGATGATAGAGGGGTGAGCCTTAGTCCCGCACCGGTGGCGGGGCCAGCACGTCGCGCTGACCATTGCCGCCCGGGGCGCTGACGATGCCCTGGTTTTCCATCTGCTCGATGAGACGGGCCGCCCGGTTGTAACCAATCTTGAACTTGCGCTGCACGCTGGAGGTGGAACCACGGCGCGACTCCACCACGAAGGCCACCGCCTCGTCGAACAGGGGGTCGAGCTCTTCGTCGTCACCACCGCCATATTCGCCGCTGCCACCCTCGCCGCCCGACTCACCAGAGAGGATCTCCTCGATGTAGTTCGGCTCGCCGCGCAGTTTCCAGTCCGCCACCACCTTGTGCACCTCGTGGTCATCGACGAAGGCGCCGTGCACCCGGGTCGGATTGGAGGTGCCGGCCGGCATGTAGAGCATATCGCCCATGCCGAGCAGGGATTCCGCACCGCCCTGGTCGATGATGGTACGGGAGTCGATCTTGCTCGACACCTGGAACGAGATACGGGTCGGGATGTTGGCCTTGATGAGGCCGGTGATCACATCCACCGACGGACGCTGGGTCGCGAGAATGAGATGAATACCGGCCGCCCGCGCCTTCTGGGCGATACGGGCGATGAGCTCCTCCACCTTCTTGCCGACGATCATCATCATGTCGGCAAACTCGTCCACCACCACCACGATGTGAGGCAGTTTTTCCAGCTCAGGCGGCATCTGATCCATGGAGTCGCCCGGACGCCACAGCGGATCCAGCAGGGGGTCACCTTCTTCGATGGCCGCCAGCACCTTGTCGTTGTAGCCCTTGAGGTTGCGCACCCCGACCGCCGACATCAGCTTGTAGCGGCGCTCCATCTCGCCCACGCACCAGCGCAGGGCGTTGGCGGCATCCTTCATGTCGGTCACCACCTCGGTCAGCAGATGGGGGATCCCTTCGTAGACCGACAGCTCCAGCATCTTGGGGTCGATCATGATGAAGCGCAGATCGTCCGGCGTCGACTTGTAGAGCATGGAGATGATCATGGTGTTCACCCCCACCGACTTACCGGAGCCAGTGGTACCGGCCACCAGCAGGTGGGGCATCTTGGCGAGGTTCACCACCACGGGTTCGCCGGCGATGTCCTGACCCAGGCCCATGGTGAGCGGGTTGCGGCTGCCCGAGAACGCCTCGCAGTCGAGGGTCTCGCGCAGGTAGACGGTCTGACGCACCCGGTTGGGCAGCTCGATCCCCACATAAGTCTTGCCCGGGATCACCTCCACCACCCGCACGCTGCTGGCCGACAGAGAACGGGCCAAGTCACGGGAGAGGTTGGTGATCTTGCTCGCCTTCATGCCGGGCGCCAGATCCAGCTCAAAGCGGGTGATGACGGGGCCCGGATAGACGCCCACCACCTTGGCCTGCACGTTGTAGTCGGCCAGTTTCGCCTCTACCAGCCGGCCCATGCGCTCCAGCTCGTCCTTGCTCATCATCTGGGTCTTGGCGGGCGGACGGTCCAGCAGCTCGATGCTCGGTAAGGGGGGCAGTCCTGGTTGCAGACGGCGCTTGGGCTTGCCAGGAGTAGGGGCAGCCGGTGCCGGCGCCTCCTCATCCCCTTCGGCCCAGGGCAAGTCGAGATCATCGTCCTCGTCATCGGCCGTCACCAGCGCGGGCTGACGACGGACGCCGGCAGCGGCGGCCCGCTTGGTGCGGGTAACCGGCGCAGGTGCGTCATCATCGTCGTCGTCAAACTGCGGATCGAACTGGAAGGTATCCTCGTCGAGCTCGGGCAGCCACTCCTCGGACTTGGCCTTCTGGCCCTTGGCGGCCACCTTCTCCTTGGGACGACGGGTCCAGCCGGTATGTGGCTCATCCTCCTCGTCGTCACCCAGCTCGATGGCACCTACGCCTCCCTCCAGCAGGGGATCAGGCCCCTCGTAACGGGGCTGGCGCCAGCCACCGGTGAGCCAGCGGCCCAGGGTGGCAGGAAAGTGATAAACGGCTCTGACCGAGCCGGTGCAGGCGGCACCGATCCGCTCGACGATGGTGAGCCAGGACCAGCCGGTAAACAGGGTGATGCCGGTGGCCACGAAGCAGAGCAGCAACAGGTTGGCCCCAACGCCGCCAAACAGCGGCACCACGGCGGAGGAGATGACGTCCCCCACCAGACCGCCGGCGGAGAAATTCTGCAGATCATTGAAGTTCATGCTGGCGATGGCGGACATACCGAGCACGGTCAGGATGAAACCGACGATGCGCACCGACAGGGTGAGGTAGTCCACATCGAGCAAGCGGCTCGGGCGCCAGAACAGGCTCCAGCCAAGCAGCACGACCAGGGGGGGCACCAGGTAGGAGAAAGCCCCGAAGGTAAACATGGTGATATCGGCGAGCCAGGCCCCCGCGCTGCCGGCGAGGTTCTTCACCTCCCCTTGCCAGGAGGTCTGGGACCAACCGGGATCGGCGGGGTGGTAGGACAACAGGGCAAGCAAGAGATAGGCAGCCATCAGGGTGATGGCGATCAAGACGGCTTCGAAGATCCGTTGTGTACCTGATAAAGGAGTAAACAGCTTTTTATCGGCCAAACTCCGGCTCCTTTCTGAAAACATGTAATGCAGGGGGATAAGGGGGCCTAGTATCCCTGAAAAGCCCACCGGTTGTCAGCCAGTGCCCGATGTGCCGACCGTATTCACAACCGGCACGATAAGAAGAAACGAGCGGACCGGCCGCTCGTTTCTGAATGTCGTGACTTGTCGCAAGGCTGGCAAGCCACAGCATAACCCAACTCAACGGGTGCTGATCACCAGCCGACTGCTCTGTTTGACCTCTTCCATCACCACGTAGGTGCGGGTGTCGTTGACGCCGGGCAGACGCAGCAGGGTTTCCCCCAGCAGGCGGCGGTAGGCCGACATGTCGCTGACTCGGGTCTTGAGCAGATAGTCGAAATCGCCGGAGACCAGATGGCACTCCTGGATCTCTTCGAGCACCTGAACAGCCTTGTTGAACTGTTCAAATACATCCGGGGCACCGCGATTGAGGGTGATTTCCACGAATACCAGCAGAGACGCATCCAGATAATGAGGGTTCAGAATGGCGGCATATCCTTCAATATACCCTTGTCGCTCGAGGCGACGAACCCGTTCCAGACACGGTGTGGGACTCAGGCCAACACGTTTGGACAACTCAACGTTCGAAATTCTGCCATCCTTTTGCAGCTCATTCAGAATGTTGCGGTCAATCCTGTCCAAATCCTTTAGCCGACTCTTAGCTTCCATCATTTATTCCATCCTTTGGCTATTTTTTGGTAAGAATCACCAGTCATTTTATAATTATGGTCACAAATCCTGTCAATACCTGAATATGCTAGGTGCAAATGTTGCTGAAAACGAGCGCAACACAAAACACCAATCGATAGTCGAGGGATAGCATGATTATCGGTGTACCTGAAGAAATAAAAAACCATGAATACCGCTTAGGCATGGTTCTGGCCAGTGTACGTTAACTAACAGCACGAAACCATACCGTTTTCGCCCAAAGCGGCGCAGGAAGCGGCAATGAGTTTGCCAATGCAGATTATCACGCTGCCACTGCTGCTATTTTGTCCTGTATTGCCGAGCTTTTCGCCAGGGCAGAGTCACCACAACGATCAGCCAAGGCCGCCAAGCCGGCAGCCACCCTCTCGTGTTTCCCTCCTTTCTATAGATATGCACCTCACCGCTCCAGCGTGTTTTGCATCCGATGTGCCATAACGAGGGCGTTTCTTCGGCAAGAGAGTCCAGGCCCCTCCCCCAAGCTGTGCCGCCGAAGCGACCCTCGCTGACAACAGGGCCTCTTAGTGAGCCCCATCGAAGCCAAATTGCCCCACCCACAGCGGGCCCCACTGCGCCAGAAGCTGTCAATCCTGGTGAGCTTGTCTCCATGTGAGCGGGGTCCGGTTCACTTGTGCCTGCAATCAGGACGCACTAGCACCACTCCCCTTGTTGTCGGCCGTGGGGCCACCAGGCATTGCTCGCCCGGGCCCATGACGACAGCCAGGGACAACCCGTGGCAAACAACCCGTGACAAGAGAGCGCTTCCCCTTCATGAAGGGCCTTGAGGCCGATTGATGCAATCGACGCACTGGCCTTTGACCCCATATCACGAATTACCTACAATCGCGCAAACTCATCACGTCTCGGAAATCACATCATGAGCCAAGTCACTCATAGCAAACTGCTGATCCTGGGCTCCGGCCCGGCTGGTTACACCGCGGCCGTCTACGCCGCCCGTGCCAACCTCAATCCGCTGCTCATCACCGGCATGCAGCAAGGCGGTCAGCTGACTACCACCACCGAAGTGGAGAACTGGCCCGGTGACCCCGAGGGTCTGACCGGTCCGGCCCTGATGGAGCGCATGAAAGAGCATGCGGAGAAGTTCGATACCCGCATCCTGTTCGATCACATCAATGAAGTGGAGCTGACCCAGCGTCCGTTCCGCCTCAAGGGTGACAACGGCGAATATACCTGTGATGCGCTGATCATCGCGACTGGCGCCTCCGCCAAGTACCTGGGCCTGCCTTCCGAAGAGGCCTTCAAGGGCCGCGGCGTCTCCGCCTGCGCCACCTGTGACGGCTTCTTCTATCGCAACCAGGAAGTGGCCGTGGTCGGCGGCGGCAACACCGCCGTGGAAGAGGCACTCTATCTGGCCAACATCGCCAAGAAGGTGCACCTGATCCATCGCCGCGACGAGTTCCGCGCCGAGAAGATCCTGATCAAGCGCCTGCACGACAAGGTTGCCAGCGGCAACATCGTGCTGCACACCCACCAGACCCTGGACGAAGTGCTGGGTGACGACATGGGGGTGACCGGTGTACGCCTGCGCAACACCCAGAACGATACCACCCAGGATCTGCCGCTGATGGGGGTATTCATCGCCATCGGTCACCAGCCCAACACCCAGATCTTCGACGGCCAGCTGGAGATGCAGAACGGCTATCTTAAGGTGCGTGGCGGCCTGGACGGCTTTGCCACCCAGACCAGCATCGAAGGGGTTTTTGCCGCCGGTGACGTGGCTGACCACACCTACCGTCAAGCCATCACCTCCGCCGGTACTGGCTGTATGGCCGCCCTCGATGCAGAGCGTTATCTGGACGCGCAATAAGCACAAGGGATATAAAAGGCATGCCGCAAGGCATGCCTTTTTGTTTTAAGGAGCCGGATGAAACAGAAAATATTGATTGTCGAGGATAGTCTGACTATTCGTCGCATGCTGATCCAGGCCATTGCCCAGCAAACCGGGCTGGAAATCGATGCGTTCGAAACCCTGGAAGGGGCCCGACACTGCCGGGGAGAAGAGTATGTGGTTGCCCTGGTGGATCTCACCTTGCCGGATGCCCCCAGCGGAGAAGCGGTCAAGGTATTGCTGGAGCGCGGCCTGCCGGTGGTGATCCTCACCGCCGACATCAGCGAGGAGAAACGGGAAGCCTGGCTTGAGGCCGGGGTGCTCGATTACGTGATGAAAGATTCACGCCACTCCCTGCAGTATGCCGTCAGCCTGGTCCATCGCCTCTACCTCAACCAGCGCATCGAAGTGCTGGTGGTCGATGATTCCCGTACCTCCCGCCACCGCACCATGGCCCAGCTGCGCAAGCAACTGCTGCAGGTGCACGAGGCGAGCCATGCCCGTGAAGCGCTGGCCCAGCTCGAACAGAACCCAGCCATCCGGCTGGTGCTGGTCGACTACTATATGCCAGAAATTGACGGGATCAGCCTGGTACGCATGTTGCGCGAGCGCTACAGCAAGCAGCAGCTCGCCATCATCGGGATCTCGGTGTCGGACAAACGCGGCCTCTCCGCCCGCTACCTCAAACAGGGTGCCAACGACTTCCTCAACCAGCCGTTCGAGCCGGAAGAGCTGCAGTGCCGGGTCAGCCACAATCTGGAGGCGCTGGAGCAGTTCAACAGCATCCAGGAGTCGGCCAATCGTGACTACCTGACCGGGCTCTACAACCGGCGCTACTGGTTCAACGAGGGTCAAAAATGGTTCGAGGAACACCAGCGCCAGGAGACGCCGCTTGCACTGTGCGTGCTCGATGTAGATCACTTCAAGCAGGTCAACGATCACTGGGGTCACGCCATCGGCGATCAGCTGTTGTGTCACCTCACCCGTCTGCTCACCCAGTTCTTCCCCGATGCCATGATCGCCCGCTTTGGCGGCGAGGAGTTTGCCCTGATGGTGCCTCACTGCACCGTGCCCGTGCTGCTCAAGCGGCTGGAAGGGTTGCGCCAGCAGATGCGCCAGCAACCGCTGTCACGGGAAACGCCGCTGTTCGTTCGCGCCAGTTTCGGGGTGATCCAGGTCGGGCGCGTCTCCATGGACGAGGCATTGAGCGAAGCGGATCGCCTGCTCTATCAGGCCAAGAACACCGGTCGTGACAAGATAGTGTCTCAAGGCTCAGCTGCCTGATCGCACCATCCCGGATGCTCGTCGTGTAGTACCGCCCGACCGCAGCCCTCCCCGGGCACACGTCGGGTTCCCCTCCTGTTACCTCCCGTCATGTCACAGCCCTCTCAGTAGGTCTTGTCGACCCGCACGCCATCGTCGAAATAGAGGATGCGCACCTTGTCGCCGTTCATGAATACCATGGCCGGATCGTAATCCTGAATGACGTTGACCAGCCCGTTCTGTTCGTTGCGAATGAGCAGTTCCACCAGCTTGTTCTCCACCACTGTGCCGCCGGATTGATACTGCTGCGCCGCAGCGGCGCCCGCCAGAGCCCCGACGGCAGTGGCGATTTCCCGACCATGGCCGCCACCGAACTGGTTGCCAAGCAGACCACCCAGCACGGCGCCGCCCAGGGTTTTCCAGCCTGAACGCTCGGATTCCAGGATCTGACGCTGGGTGATGTTGCGCACCGTTTCAACCTGGCCAAACACCACCTGATTCACGGGCCTGGCGGTATTGCGCTCGTAGACCTGGGCCCAGGCGGGCGCAGTGACAAAGCAGAACAAGCTGGATACTATCAGGATAATGGCCTTCATCTATGAACCTCGTTGCCTTATGTCTCGCTATCTTACCCAATTGGATGATGAGCTGTGCTGGTTTCCCGACCCCGAGCACGCCCTGGATGAACCCAACGGCCTGCTGGCGATCGGTGGCGATCTCTCCCCCGCCCGCTTGCTGGCAGCTTACCACAAGGGGATCTTCCCGTGGAACGAACCCCACCAGCCGCTGCTGTGGTGGTCACCCGACCCCAGAGGCGTAGTGCAGCCGGCGCAACTGCACATCGGCCGCAGCCTGCGCAAATTTATCCGCCGTACCCCATTCGATATTTCCATCGATCGCGCCTTTAATGAGGTGATAGCGGCCTGCGCCGCCCCCCGTCGCAGTGCCAGTGGAACCTGGATAAGCACACCCATGATCGACGCCTATCGACAACTGCACCGCCTTGGCCATGCCCACTCCGTCGAGATTTGGCAGGATGGCCGGCTGCAGGCCGGCCTCTACGGCCTCTCCCTCGGCCGGGTGTTCTGTGGCGAGTCCATGTTCAGTCGCATCGACAACGGCGCCAAGCTGGCCATGGTAGCCCTCTGCCAGCACTTTGCCCGGCATAACGGGGCCCTGATCGATTGCCAGATGCAGAACGACTTTCTGGCCACCATGGGAATAGAGGAGTGGCCGAGAAGCAAATTCCTGACGACGCTGACCCAGCTGAGTCGGCAACCACTGGCGGCCGGCTGCTGGCAGGCGGGGAGCATGACACTATGACCGAAGAAGTGATCCTCAAGGTAGGACTGACCCCCAAGCATCAATGCAGCTATCTGGGTCATGAACAGGAACAGCTGCTGGTATTGATGGATCACAGCCTGCTCAACGCCAGCGGTTACGAGCGCCTGCTGACGGCCGGCTTCCGCCGCAGTGGCAACGACATCTATCGCCCCCACTGCCCGGCCTGCAATGCCTGCCAGTCACTGCGCATCCACAGCGAACGGTTCGTGCCCAGCCGCAGCCAGAAGCGGATCCGCCAGCTCAACCGGGATATCGAGCTGGTGCTGAGCTACGATGACAAGCCCGAATACTATCAGCTCTATGAGCGCTACATTCGCGAACGCCACCATGACGGCAGCATGTATCCCCCCAGCCGCACCCAGTACAAGGGGTTTCTCCATTGCGACTGGATGCCTCCCCTCTATCTGGAAATGCGCAAGGATAATCGGCTGATCGGGGTTGCTACTACGGATCTGCTGCCCCATTCCCTCAGCGCAATGTACACCTTCTTCGACCCGGCCCATGCCGATCGCTCACTCGGTACCTTTGCCATTCTGAGCCAGTTGGAACTGGCCAGGCGTACAGGCCGCAGCTGGCTGTATCTGGGCTACCTGGTGGAGGAGTGCCGCAAGATGAATTACAAGAGCCAGTACCTGCCTCATGAGCGTCTGATACAGGGAGAATGGAAAAATATCGACAGCAAGCCCGAGTAAACTTTACACATAGCCTTAAATCCGGCATGATCCAGCGGATTTTTGTTGTGGCTTATCAAGAGGATTCAATGGCTAAAGAAGACAGTATTGAGATGCAGGGCACTATTCTCGAAACCCTGCCCAATACCATGTTCCGTGTGGAACTGGAAAATGGTCACGTGGTTATCGCTCATATTTCCGGCAAGATGCGCAAAAACTACATCCGTATCCTGACTGGAGACAAAGTAACGGTAGCTCTGACTCCGTACGATCTCTCCAAGGGACGTATTGTTTTCCGCTCTCGCTAAGCCAGGAATTCAGCAAAAAACCCCAACCTTTCGGTTGGGGTTTTTTGTGGTCTTTCAACTGTTCAATGCTTAGTGGGAAACGGCTTCAACATTGACCTGATAGTCAAAGCTGAGGCTGTCGTTTATCAACTCAACCTTCACAACCCCCCCATCGACCAGCGCCCCGAACAGGATCTCGTTGGCCAGGGGTTTCTTGAGGTGTTCCTGGATGACCCGTCCCATGGGTCTTGCCCCCATGGCCCTGTCATACCCTTTCTCGGCCAGCCAGTGGCGGACACCCTCGGACACTTCAAGGGATACCCCTTTCGCATCCAGCTGAACCTGCAACTCGACGATGAACTTGTCGACCACCTGATGGATGATCTGCATGTCCAGATGGTTGAACCAGATGATGTGATCAAGCCGGTTGCGAAACTCCGGACTAAACGTCTTGTTGATCACCGCCATGGCATCGTGGCTCATATCCTGCTGCTGGAAGCCGATTGACTTGCGCTGGGTCTCCTGTACCCCCGCGTTGGTGGTCATCACTAGGATCACGTTGCGAAAATCCGCCTTGCGCCCGTTGTTGTCAGTCAGGGTGCCGTTGTCCATCACCTGCAGCAGCAGGTTGAACACGTCCGGATGCGCTTTTTCGATCTCGTCCAGCAGTACCACTGAGTGCGGATGCTTGAGGACAGAGTCGGTCAGCAGACCCCCCTGCTCGAACCCCACATAACCGGGAGGAGCCCCGATCAGACGAGAGACGGTGTGGCGCTCCATGTACTCGGACATATCAAAGCGCAGCACCTCCACGCCAAGCGCCTTGCCGAGCTGCTGGGTGACCTCGGTCTTGCCTACCCCGGTCGGGCCGGCAAACAGGAAGCAGCCCACAGGGCGACGCTCGTTGCCCAGCCCTGAGCGGGAGAGGCGAATGGAGTCTGTCAGTACCTCGATGGCCTTGTCCTGGCCAAAGACCACCATCTTGAGATTGCGCTCCAGGTTCTTCAGCACTTCCTTGTCGGAAGAGGAGACTGATTTCTCCGGGATGCGGGCAATCTTGGCAACAATGGTTTCGATCTCCTGCACATTGATCACTTTCTTGCGCTTGCTCACCGGCAGCAAGCGTTGACCCGCCCCGGCCTCGTCGATCACGTCGATCGCCTTGTCCGGCAGATGGCGGTCATTGATGTATTTGGCGGAGAGCTCCACCGCTGCACGAATGGCCTTGACGGTGTAACGTACCCCGTGGTGAGCCTCATAGCGGCTCTTGAGGCCCATCAGGATGCGCGTAGTGTCATCCACGCTGGGCTCGACAATGTCGATCTTCTGGAAGCGACGCGCCAGGGCGCGGTCTTTTTCAAAGATCTGGGAGTATTCCTGATAGGTGGTAGAGCCGACGCAGCGCAGCAAGCCATTGGAGAGCAGTGGCTTGATGAGGTTGGCCGCATCCAGCTGACCACCGGAGGCAGCCCCTGCCCCAATGATGGTGTGGATCTCGTCGATGAACAGGATGGCCCCTTCCTGACGCTCGATCTGCTTGAGCAGCACCTTGAGGCGCTTCTCGAAGTCACCGCGATATTTGGTCCCTGCCAGCAGCGACCCCATATCCAGGGAGTAGATGGTACTGCCCGCAATCACCTCGGGTACATCACCCTTGACGATACGGTAGGCCAGCCCTTCCGCGATGGCTGTCTTGCCCACCCCGGCTTCGCCCACCAGCAAGGGGTTGTTCTTGCGACGACGGCAGAGCACCTGGATGGTACGGTTGAGCTCCTGATCCCGTCCGATGAGCGGATCGATACGCCCTTCCAACACCAGCTGATTGAGGTTGGTGGCAAAGCTCTCAATCTGGGCAGCAGAGACCTCATCGTCAGACTCGACGTTGTTGCTGCTGTTGTCCGGTTTGCTGTCTTTGCGTACCCCATGGGAGAGGAAGTTGACCACATCCAGCCGGCTGATCTCGGCCTTTTTCAGGAAGTAGGCGGCCTGGGACTCCTGCTCGCTGAAGATGGCAACCAGCACGTTGGCTCCACTGACCTCGGTGTTGCCGGAGGACTGAACGTGAAACACGGCGCGTTGCAGCACCCGCTGGAAGCCCAGTGTGGGCTGAGTCTCGCGGTCTTCATCATCACGGGGAATAAGCGGGGTTGTTTGACTGATGAATGCGCTGA
This sequence comes from Aeromonas sp. FDAARGOS 1403, assembly GCF_019047325.1. Classification (NCBI taxonomy): domain Bacteria; kingdom Pseudomonadati; phylum Pseudomonadota; class Gammaproteobacteria; order Aeromonadales; family Aeromonadaceae; genus Aeromonas; species Aeromonas sp. FDAARGOS 1403. The sequence continues at coordinate 3,702,300 of NZ_CP077249.1, forward strand.
TCTCTTTGCGCATCTGCTCCACGTCAGCACCACAAGAACTCAGCGCCTCATTGGCTGAGCTGTTATCCAGCAGGGCTAACAACAGGTGCTCGACGGTCATGAATTCGTGGCGCTCGTCACGGGCCAGTTTGAAAGCCTCGTTCAGCGTCTTTTCTAGATCTTTATTCAACATAGGCACCTCCCCTAGTACAGCAACAATGTGGTGTCGTCATCGCCATCAAGTCATCAGATTCAAGCCTTTTCCATGGTACAGAGCAGTGGATGTTCGTTGTTACGTGCATAGGTGTTGACCTGGACCACTTTGGTTTCGGCAATCTCGGCGGTGAATGTGCCACAGACTCCCTTACCACTATAATGCACGCTCAGCATCACCTGAGTGGCCTTGTCCAAATCCATACCAAAGAACTTTTGCAGCACCTCCACCACGAACTCCATCGGTGTGTAGTCGTCGTTGTTCAGGACGACCTTGTACATGGGTGGCGGTTGCAGCTTGGTTTTCTCTGCCTCTGCAATCTCTTCATTAGCAAAGAGTTCTTTCTGCTTGCTCATAGTCGCGCTTTGGTACCTCTAGATTACTACCGCCTAACACAAGATTGGTCAATAGACTTGTTAACCAGATCACATCAGTTGTTAACAACTCCTTGACTCGCTCAAAAGTTAGACTAGATTGGTTACTTGCTAATCGGCGCCCGTCTGCTATGGGCTATGTTACTAGTTATAAAGGGCTGGCGCAGGTTACTCAACGACTTCAAGGTAATCAATAAAAGGATGTAGATGTATGGCAACCGGAACAGTCAAGTGGTTTAACAACGCAAAAGGATTTGGGTTTATCTGTCCGGAAGGAGGTGGCGAAGATATTTTCGCCCACTACTCCACGATACAAATGGAAGGCTACAAGACGTTGAAAGCAGGTCAAGCAGTCAACTTCGAACTGCAGCAGGGGCCGAAAGGCAATCATGCCTCTGTCATTGTGCCAAACGAAGCACAGAACATGTAAGAGTCGAACTGGATAAATAAAAAAACCGGCAACCTTGCGGCTTGCCGGTTTTTTTATTGCTGCGATCCTAGAGGAGAAGTGCATTCTCCTGGCGGGTCAGGCAAAGATCATTTTGCGTTGTCGTGATAGTCCTGACAGGCGCTCAGGGTGTTTTCCATCAGGCTGGCGACCGTCATGGGGCCCACCCCACCCGGTACGGGCGTGATGAAGGATGCGTGGTTGCGGGCCGTCTCGAACTCCACGTCACCAACCAGAGATCCATCAGCCAACCGGTTGATACCCACATCGATCACCAGTGCCCCCGGCTTGACCCACTCACCCGGGATGAAATTGGGTTTGCCAACGGCGACCACCAGCAGGTCGGCACGGCGAACCTGCTCTTCCAGATCCTGGGTGAAACGGTGACAGGTGGTGGTAGTACAACCGGCCAGCAGCAGCTCCAGCGTCATCGGCCGGCCAACGATGTTGGACGCACCGACCACCACCGCATGCAAGCCGTGTGTCTTGACCCCGGTCGTTTCAATCAAGGTCATGATACCTTTGGGAGTACAGGGACGCAGTGCCGGAATTCGCTGTGCCAGCCGACCCACGTTGTAGGGGTGGAAACCATCCACATCCTTGTCGGGGCGAATACGCTCCAATACCTGAGTCGTATCGCAGTGAGCCGGCAAGGGGAGCTGCACCAGAATACCGTCAACGTCTGCGTCTTCATTCAGCTTATCGATCAGTGCCAACAACTCTGCCTGGCTCGCCGTCGCATCCAGATCGTAAGAGCGGGAGATAAAGCCCACCTCTTCACAGGCGCGCCGCTTGCTGCCGACATAGACCTGCGAGGCAGGATCTACCCCAACCAGGATCACCGCCAGACCCGGCGCCCGTTTTCCTTGTGCCAACCGCTGTTGGACTTGCGCTGCGACCTGATTGCGAATCGTTTGCGCAACCTGTTTTCCATCAATGATTTTGGCAGACATCGTTCTTCACTCACCATGTGTTCAACTGCCGCGCATTGTCGCATTTTTTTGCCACAGGTGTTAGCGGCTCTCGCATGGAGGGCAATAAGTAGGCATTTGAATTCATTGGTGGAAAAATTCGTTGACGCTGGCTTTCCCGCTTGGGTATGATGCCGGCCCGTTGCCCAGTACAGCCGCTGTCGCTATGCTGGAGACGAGATTTTCGGTGATTAGCGCAGCCCGGTAGCGCATCTGGTTTGGGACCAGAGGGTCAAAGGTTCGAATCCTTTATCACCGACCAGGTTTTTCGACATGCCGCCAGGCTTGTCGAGGCAATGCGCCCTTAGCTCAGTCGGATAGAGCAACGGCCTTCTAAGCCGTGGGTCGCAGGTTCGAATCCTGCAGGGCGCGCCATTGATGATATGCATCTCCCCGATGCAAGCATTGATGGTTATATTCAGTGGTGGCTGTAGCTCAGTTGGTAGAGTCCCGGATTGTGATTCCGGTTGTCGTGGGTTCGAGCCCCATCAGCCACCCCATTATATCCTTTAAGAAGACATCCAGTCTTATCTATTTAAATAAATAAACCCCTTTTTTCATCCGAGTGATTCACTGCAAGATGTCTGCAATAGGTTTCATTAGTGCTCATTCCAAGTGGCATCAATAGTGAACAGGTGATTTAGCTCAATAATGAGCATATTCACCTGCTCGATCACTTCAGCCCGTAGTATCAAGAGCGTCAGATAGAAATCCACTGCATCGAGGACCTGGTGACGGTCGACACCTTCTTCATCAGCACACTCATATGGGGTTGACAAGTTCTACCTGCAAGCTGCAATAGACCGCGACAACACCGGTTTGAGGCCGGTGTCAGGTGATAACTAGATCTGTACACATAATTCAATTACTCAGCGCAAGTTTACAGCCTCAATCCAAGCAATCAGTGGGTTATTTTTTTTATTAATGTAACCAATATTAACCCATCGCCCATCAGCGCTTGCTTGGATAACTCTAACTTTATCCCCGGCTATGAGGTATGCTTTTGATTGGCTATTCTCATTAGAGTTGCTAAACAACATTGATTTATTTTTCACTTCTTTTTCAGAAAGGGACCGTAAGTAATCAAGCATGCTCTCCTTTATAGTTGATGAGTATTCTTTATTGGCTTTAAGAAAAAGCTGATATATATCTACATTAGTTTTATTAAGCGGATCGCAACGTAACATGTTTTCTAAGGAAGATTTATTAGCGATCACCTGCGGGGTGCTTTTTATATTTATTGATGGGCGCATTACTTTAAAATCAAATACCTCAGCGCCTTTATCTTCTGAACTGGCCAATACGTCTTTGCTTTTTACCCAGTCATAACCACATGCTTCACCATCCCAGTCACTAACAATACAACCATTACGCATATCAATTACGCTACAGTAGGCTCTGTCAACATATTTTTCAGTTCCATCTCCCAAGCTTACCATTTCACCTGAAACACTATAAAACAATATATAATTCCCTGTTGGAGATTTTTTTGAAATACTTCCAGCATCATTTTCCAAATAATATCTATCTTGTAAAGATAGCTCTACTTTCTTACTTTCAGATATATAATAAAGTTTACCCCAAGCATTATTATCAATGTTCTCGCCAGTTAGTTTTCCGGAAAAAAATAATGAGCTACCATCATTTGAATTAATGGAAACATCAGCAATAGCTGTAACTGAAGTTACCAGAAAAGGTGCAAGAAAAATTACCGCCATGCTTTTTATCATTGTAATTTACTCCTTAGAGAATTATACCTACTGATTGAGTCAGTCATGCTTCTTGTCACTTTATATTCCTCAAGAATTTTTTTCTCATATATTTCATGTGACTCAGCCCAATCGTGAGGATTTAAGCTAACATTTGGGTTTTTGGTGTGGAAATTACTGATGGCCATTTTGAAGTTGTCTTTAACATAACCAGGCCTATTTACCGAGTGATCCAACACTACAGCTCGACCAAAATTACTTTTAATATAATCCTTTATTCTGATATCGCCAGAAGAAACAACTTGACTTTCAGCACTATGAAGACGTTCAATAAAATCTAGCACCTGAATATCTAAAAACTCTGGCAAGGATATTACTTTCAGTAAACCAGCTAGAGGCTTGCTATTTAGAACACTATTAAATGTGCTTTCATCACAACCTTTTCGAAGTAGATTTTTCAAATCTCTCCCCGTAACCTTACCACCACTGGTCAATAAATCATCAACATAATACGTGATTGCTGATGAGCCAGTCCCTTCAACTATCCAACCGCAGTTGGACATATGATTGGCATACAAGTCAGGATATTTATCTCTAAATTTTGCTAGTTGAATTGAAAGCTCCCCTTTCCCCTCAAGGCCAACGCCATCCTTAAATGTTTTCTGCATAGCACCTGCAGTAACAACCTCACTATCATATGACTGTATCGCGTCCATTTTTCCTTCATTATCTGACATGGCAATCAAGATAACTTTCTCATTTTCAGTGATTTTTCCAGTAGCTAAGAGATTGCTCCATCTTGAATAAGATGCCAGTGTTATCGTCCCCCAATAGACAGGACCATACTTACTTCCATATCTAGTGACCTTGAACTTATCAGCATAAAGACTTTCACAATCACAGGATCTTGATGTCTTTCTTTCTCCCACTAATGCCATCATCCCAGCCGGATGAATAAACCAGGGTTTGGTATCACCCAATATCGCGCTGGCATCTTCCATCCACACCATATTGTTGTGTACCTGCATGGCATATTCATAGAGCTTCGGTTGATCAGCCAACTCCTGCTTGAGACGCGGCCAATCCCCCGGCTTTACCCATTCGCTTTTGTGCTTGATAAACAACATCCGCAACTTGCCCGCCAACTCCTCATCGGCCAGTGCGGCCTTGATGTCATTGCCGCTCAGGGTGCCATCGTTGTCTCTGTCTGTCACCAGCTTGTCATAGAGGGTACTGAAAAATTTGCTCGCCTCTTTCTGCTGCGGATCTTCACTCTCGGTATCTGCCTTGTCCAAAAAGCCATCGTCATCACTGCTGCCATCGACCAGCTTGACGCCCAGCTTGTGCCAGTCGTGCTGACTGACCACTTCGACATCACCACCCTGCAATACGAACTCGCCCGCCAGCTCCCCGTCCGCCGCCGTCCGTTCACGCACCTTCACAAAGTTGTTGGCACCGTGAGTGACAATATCAGACTCTTTCACCGCCAACGGTAAGACCTGTGGCCCAAAATTGGCAACCTCGTGAAAACCATGCTGGCTATCGTTGATAAGACGATAGGTCGTGACCTCTTGCTTTACTAGCAGGTAGCCTTGGCCACCGGTTACCCGCGCCTTGTTATTGATGCAATCTTCAAGCGCCTGCTTGTCGCTCTCTGCAACAAACACCTCAAAATGCACGACTTTGCTGTCTGCGTCTTTCACAAAACCGCTGGCTCCGGCAGTGGCTAGCTCATGCTCACCCCAATGACCGATGATCTCTCCGGCCTGCACCGGTATAGGATTTGCACTGCGGTTAACAACCGGCGCATCTTCTTTGAATTCGACAGGGATACTTGGTTCGGCGGCCAGCTCAGCTCCCATTTTGCTTTTCGCCAGCCAGCCTACAGCCCCTTTGCTGGCATTGAGCATCACCTGATTGGCGCTATCTTTGACGGTACCACTACCCGCCTTGAACACCTGTACTTTACGAAACTCAGTCGTGCCGCCATTGAGGTTCACCATCTGTGGTGGCTCACTGGATACCACCACCTCACTGCCAGCAGGTAGCCCCATGCTACCCACTGTGGTGCCAGCAGTTTTACGTAGCCATGTATTACCAGGGATCTTATGGCGGGCCGGTTTGCCTTCCGGTGGTGTCATCCACTTCGGCTTTTGTGGAAATTCCTGCTGTAATTGGCTTGCCGCAATATGGAACAGGCTGTCCGGGTCATCAACGTAGTGCACCAAATAGTAATCGTGGGGCTCATCTTTGTGGTTAAGCAGGCTCTTCACTTCCTGGCCGACCAACTTCACGTCAGCCCCTCTTTTCGCATAGATAGGTTTATCGCCAGACAGCCGACGTGTCAGCTTGGGAGGATGTCCCTCGACCACCGGTTCATAGGTGGACACACCTGTCCCCTTGACCATTACTCGCGCAGCCTCGGAACTGTTGTAGCTGTTCTCACACGCAATATGCATGTAGAGGCTGTAGAAGGTCAGCTGATTCTTGCTCTGCTCACCGGCTTCGTAGCAATGGCGTACCAGACAAAACGAAGGGGAGGTATACAAGTCAATCTTTCCCTCTGGCTTGCCCTCTTCGGAGCTACGGGTCGCCTTGGCTGGTTTGGTCGCCAGTCGGTAGGCCACGATCTCCCCGTCAGCAATCGCGCGCACAGCGCCGCTCGGGTGCCAGCCCCCGCTTTTACTGAAGTGGATACCACCGTGCCAGATACGGTTGCGGCCTATCGGGAAGGTACCGCTCTTGAGACCATTGATCTTCTTGATAAATTCATCGAGGGATGCAATCTCGCTGGAGCCATTTTCACCCGCCAGTTGCATGGGATAGACGATTTTCATCTTTGTCATTCAATCCTAAGTTGTTCGTCGAACATCAAGCAGAGGGCTGATAATCGCTATCGGGCTCCAGCACCTTGAGCAACGCCTCCATCGCCTTCTCGGTGGCAATCGCCTTGACCAGTTCAACCAGTTCGGGAGCTTTGACAACTTCTACTCCCTTGGGCACCACGGGGGCCTTGCCACCCCAGCCAGAGCCTGAGCCTGCGCTGCCGCCGGCATTGAGTTTGATGGCGGGGCCCACCAGCTTGATGCCGCTCGGGTCCACTTTCACAAAGCTGCCACCTCCTTTGAGAGTTATTTCAGAACCGGCCTCCAGCACCAGCTTGTCGCCCACCTTGATATGCACTTCCTGACCGGCTTCCACCAGCAGGGATTGCCCCAGCTTCTGGTGCAGGCTGGCATCCACCGTCAGCGAGTAGTCGGCTTTTATCTGGTCGCGCTTCTCCCCCTCCACCGTCAGGTGGTCATTGGCCTTGATGCGGGTCACCCGCTCATTGTCGATATCGGTGTGCTGGTCGTGCTTGATATGCCAAGCCGCGTCGTTCTCTATCAACACGTTCAGGTCTTTCTGACCGTGGATATAAATCTCTTCCTGCCCCGCCTGGTCTTCAAAGCGCAGTTCGTTGAAACCCTCACCCTGGTGGGTCTCGGTACGCAGCACGGTGCGGGTCTTGTTGGCCGGTAACTCATACGGCGGGCGGTTGGTGGCGTGGTAAGTTCGACCCGTCACGATGGGCTGGTCCGGGTCCCCTTCAAGGAAACTCACGATAACCTCGTGGCCGATGCGCGGGATGGCCATCATGCCATACTGACCGCCGGCCCAGCCCTGGGAGACTCGCACCCAGCAGGAACTTTGGTCGTTGCTCGAGCCATAGCGGTCCCACGGGAACTGCAGCTTCACCCGGCCATGCTCGTCGCAGTAAATCTCCTCCCCTTCGGGCCCCACCACCACGGCAATTTGCGGGCCATCCACCATGGGCTTGTGGGGGGCTTCCGGGCTGCCGATGCACGCCCGCCAGGTGGTGCTGGCTTTCACCACGCCAAATTCGTTGTGGTAGACAGTCGGGCCGCTGCCCCCCTCCTCTTCCAGCGCCTGTGGCTGCAAGCCGGTGTGTTGGATACGCACAATTTGCCAGTCGGTGTTGAGGTTGCCATTGGGATGTTCAGTGAGTGAAAACGTCTGCCCCGGCTGCAAGGCCGCGCAGTTGGACTTAGCCTGGCCCGCCACTGCATCGTTGCGCAGCGCATCCAGCCGATGTCGGGCAAAGGCCTTGCCGCTGCCATCCTGCTTGTAGCGACCCGGAAAATCGAAGTGCTGGTAAGTATCGCGCTGGTGGGTCAGCTCAGCTCCCACCTTCTTGTGGGAGAGACCGTAGGCAGGCGTCTTGAAGCTGTAGTCCTTGAGCTCCACATCCGAAGGGCGCACAGCCTCCCGGTAGTGGAACTGGCGCACATAGGGCCCCTGCTCGAGCGAGCGGTTGCCGAGGTTGAAGAAGAGCTCGGGGCCTTGAGTCAATGCCGCCGTATCGTCGGCAAACACAATGCGGTGCTTGCCCGCTTCAAACTCGTGAAAGTAGAACATCCCCTCTTCGGCGGCGAGGCGGTTCACGAAATCGAGGTCGCTCTCCCGATACTGGACGCAGTATTCCCGCTTGGCATGCTCGTTTTTCAGCGCAAACGCATAGTCGGTGATGCCGTGTTCTTGCAAGAGGATACTGAGGATTTCATCGGGCTTCTGCGCCTGGAAGATGCGGGAGTTCTGGCGAAGTGACAGCCGCCACAGGGCCGGCTGTACCATGAGCTGATAGCGGGTTCGGCGAAAACCGCTGTCCCCTTGCGCGAAGTCACTGACCACCCCGCACACTCGGCGCTGCAGCTCGCCGTTGTACCAGACCAGCAGCTCGCACGGCTGGTCCAGCACGGCGCCAAAGTCGATGTCAGGCTGGGCACTCGCCAGCTCCAGGCGCAGGTTGAACGGCCGGTTGAGCGCTTCATCCAGCGCAAACTCGGCCACCACGAAGGTGCTCTCGGGCAGGGCCCCCACCTTGACGGTAAATTGTAATCCCGTGCTGTCTGCCATGAAGCGCTCCTTAACCTGCCTGTCCGCTGCCCGAACCAATCACCACGCCGCCGCAGCCGACGGCAGTGCCGGTCACGGCGATGGGCTTGCCGTTGACCAGCACAGAGCCGACGCCGCCCGAGATGCTGCGCGGATGGGGTGGATTGTTGGGTTTGTCGTGGGGGGCCAGCGGATCACCCTGGCGGGCCACCGGCTTGCCATCGAGGAACACATCTGGGCTGGCGGCAATCACGGGGGATGGGTGGAAACCATCGTGGTCGGTGCCGATGTCACCGAGCAATGCAATAGAAGGGCACATCTGGATTCTCCGTGGGGCAACCATGGTGCAAGCGCAGCCTGGTGCAGAGACAGTTGAAGCGGCGACCCAGCAGCCTCCATGCCATGGCAAAGTCGCCCACAATCACATTAAAAATCAGTCAATTACGATTCAAGCTCGCGGCATCAGACCAATCTGCTGCAATCTATTGCGCAAGACAGGGCAAGTTTCCCGGCAAACCTTGCCTTGCCAGTCAAACTCACCACACCTTGCGCAATTTTTTGCTCAGGGCGGCATTTTCAGCTACCAGAAACGCCCTGTTGCAGCTGATAGAGGCGGATGTTGAGCGCTTTCAGATCATTTTCCAGGCTTTTGAGCTCGGCAGCCGTGATGGGCTCCTGGGAGGCTTTTCTCGCCTCCAGTTCACCGAGGCGCAGACTGAACGGGATGTTCTGCATCAGGTTCTTCTGCACTTCATAGAGCTGGGATTTGAGGTAGGAGATGGTCACCGTCTTGCGCTGGCGCTCCAGCTCCAGCAGCTGATCGAGCAGGGCATCCACCCCGGCGCGGGCATCCAGGTAGGTGGGGACGCTGATGACATCGCCCTGTTGACCGCCAAGCTGCGCCTGCCACTGCTTGTCCAGCGCCTTGACCGCCAGCGAGTCGGGATAGAGCATCTGCAGAGAGTTGCGCAGTCCCTCGCCGTAGCGATACCAGTAGAGCGGCGACGTCTGCTCGAGCCGGGTCAACTGGTTCTGGTAGCGGGCCACCAGATCGCTCTCCATGTTCTGCAGGGTCTGCTCCCCCAGCACGATGCGCGCCTGGCGAATGTCGTCGTAGCTGAGGGCTCGGGGCAGCTCGGCGGCCGGCTGTACCAGGCGCTGGGCCGCCACGGTTTTCTCCTGCTGATGTTGCTGCCAGCCGAGCCACCCCATCACCGGCAGGGCGCAGCTGAGCAGGCCGCAGCCAAACCAGAACCAGGTGGGACGCTGCCGGCGGTGCTGCTCTATCTTGAGCACGGTGGGTTTGACCTGCCCCTTCTCGCGCCCCACCAGAATGCTGCCCTGGGGCAGGTGCGGGGTCGATGCCGAGACCGTGCCGCCGTGATCACTCGCCATGTCGGACTTGAAGAACACCATGGGCGGGATCTGCAGATCCTCCTTGAGGTCTGGCTCGTCGGAGACGATGACGATCTCGGTCTCATCGAACAGGTGGGTATACCCCTCGATGAAGTGCACCAGATTCTCGACCCGGGGAATGCGGCTCAGATCCGCGTTGTGCAGCTTCTCGCTGATGAGCTGCAGCGCCCGCTCGCAGCGATAGATCAGCCGCTTGTCCTCGTGGCTGATCTGGTACTGGCGAATGACGTCGCTGATGCGGGCGATGAACCAGTCGAGCATCTCGATGCGGGCCCGCTCCTGATGGACCGGCGGCCAGAAGCTCTCCCACTGGGTGACGATAAGGTTGGCGAGAAACTCGCACCCTTCGGTAAAACCGCTGAGCCCCTGCAGGCGCGAACGGGCCAGGGTGAAGTAGATGGCGGTCTGCAGATCCACCCCGTGTTTTTCGAAGATGAGGCTGGCGAGCTGATGGATCCGCTGCCAGTCCACCTCGGGGCGCGAAGCGTGGCTGAGCTTGTTGATCTCGGCCCGCAGCGCCTCGTACTCCGGCAACATCCTGGGGTCGCGCCCCACTTTCAGGGCCTGCTGACCTTGTTGATTCTGTGACATATGAACTTCCAACGCAGGAAGGGGGCACAACGTGCCCCCGACGCGATCAATAGAGGGATTCGGGCAGTCTGAACTGGCTGAACAGGCCGCCGGTGAAGGGGTTTTGCGCGCTGTCGGTATAGACGCGATAGGTCATGGCCCCTTGATCCACCGGGAAGCGCACATCGAAGGTGGCATCATTGACCTGGGTCAGCTCCCCCTTGTCCATCAGGCGGAACATGGCCCAGGGGCCGACAAAGCCTTCACTGCGCGGTGAGCGCTCGCGGGCGGCAGGCACCAGGGTGATCTTGCTCTCGGCCCCGTCGCGCATGGTGTTGGGCCACACCAGCGGGATCTTGGTACGGCGGCCATGGGCGTATTCCAACAGCTGACCATCCAGGTTCAGCACGCTGCGCCGCTTGTTGGCGGTGAGCTCGATGGGCTCGAGGGCGAACTGCACCTCCAGGTTGCCCTGCTGGCTGAAGAAGATCTGGCGGATACGGGCCGCACGGTCCAGCTGCTTGACCAGCTCGGCCTGGATGGGCGAGCTGAACTCCCCTTCCATCAGGCCGCTCTCCACCATGGGTTTGAGGTTGACCTGATAGAAGCTGTCCAGCGTCCCGCCCGGCGCGAAGAAGCGCTCCATCTCGGAGAGGGGCACGTCCTTGTTCGAGCTCGGATCAAACGGATAACGACCGGCCAGCTGGCTATTGAAAGGGGCCAGCACCTTGTCCTGCCACTCCTGATTGAGAGAGGACATGGCAAGGTCGATCACCAGTCGCGAGCTCTGCTCGGAGAGCTGACCCACCCAGCGATCGAGCGGGGCCGGCAGGCTGCGGGCATATTGCTGCAGCGCGAACACCGGATCGGCGTACTTGTTGGTCATGCGCAGCTGCACCGCTTTCAAGGCGGACTGGCCCGGCTCGGTGGCGTTGACGATGAGCTCCAGGTAGTGCTGCAGCTCCACCAGCTTCTGGTTAACCTCCTGAATGAGCGGCCCCTGCTCACCACGTCCAGCCAATACTCCATTAGTGGCCATAAAGGGGCGACCGATGCGAGCGCTGATGGCCTGGGCCGGGTCCCCTTCCACATCGGAGATCTTGCGAATGCGGGTGTTGTCATCCAGCGAGGCCAGTACCCGCTGGAACGGCTGATCGTTGCCGGTGATGGCGGCAAGCACGTCCAGCGCCTGCTCCGGGCTCTCCAGGGTCTGCACATCCAGATTGGTCAGCAGTTTTTGCCACTGGTTGACGTAATCGGTGACGTAACGGTCGTTGACCTGACGGGTGATCTCCTTGCGATCCGCCTCGCTCAGCTGGCTCAGCTTGCGCTGGCCCAGCACCCAGGCATCCATCGCGGTGAGATCGATGAGGGCCTTGTCTTGCTTGAGGAAGAAGTCGTTGAAACCGGGCCAGGTCAGCAGCCGCGGCACCTGGCCGGCGTTGTCGCTGCGCAAGGCAAACACGGTGTCAAAGGTGGGACCCACCTCGTCACGCACATTGAGATCCGGCGGCAATACATCGCCCGCCTTCACCACCAGATTCTGGTAGACCCGCTGATACATGGGCAACTTGCCAAGCTCCCGTTGGGCACCGTAGACCGGCTCCTTGAACGGCACGAAGGCGGTGATGGCGGCCTGATCCCGCTCGGCTCTGGCGCCATACCAGTTGGTGTGATCGAGGGCATAGTCCAGGTGCCCCATCAGCTGCTCCTGCACCGCCCCCTGCCCCGGGAATGCCTTTTGCCAGCGGCTCGCCATGTACTGCGCCACCAGCTCCTTGTTGCGACCGGACGCATCGTCCAGCATCCGCATCACCCGCAGGATGGCAAGCTTCTCCTCGCTGCCGGCAGGCGCCTGGTTGAGATCCTCAAGCAACCCCTGCATCTGGGCCGGCAGGAAACGCAGGCTCAGCAACTGCAGGTAGGAGCCTTCCACATAAGGACCAATCTCGTCCCCCTGGTAGAGGCCGAGGTCGGCCACCAGCGGCATCCGCTCGCGGTAGTTGCCAAAGGAGAGGGTCGCCTCGCGAATGAGATTGAGGCGCGGCAGCTGGCTCACGCCGAAGGCGTGGGCGTCTGCCACCTCATTGGTCTCCATGAAGGCCTGGGCCTTGGTCAATACGTTGCGGCCCGCCTCCTCGTTGACCCGGTAGAAGTAGTGCCAGCCACCGATGAGGGCTGCCGAGAAGAGCGACAGGCAGCTAATGCCAATGGCCATGCGGCGACGGCGATAGAGGGTGTGCAGCCGGTTCTCGCCGGCCAGATGGGCCTCCGGGAAGATGATGGAGGAGAACAGCTGGCGCACGAAATAGGTGTTGGACTCCCCGCGCAGGGCCGAGTGGATGGGCTCTGGCAGGTTGTAGCGACGGGAGGCCGCCTGGGCAAACGCATCGAACGGCACCCCCTGCTGATAGACGGAGCTGACATAGACCCCGCGCACCAGAAGCGGCTTGCTCTCCTCGATGGCCAGAGTCTCGGCCAGCAGGCTGGTCACGTAATCCTTGAGTCCCGCCAGCTGGCGCACGAACGAAAACAGCGCGTTGCGCTGGGCGGCATCGAGCCGGCTCAACATCAGTTCAGGCAAATTCTGGTTGAGGTTGTCCACCCACTGATCCCAGAACAGGGCCAGATCCTGCTGCCAGTCGGCCCCCGGCTTGAAGGTCACCCCCAGCACGGCCTCGCGGGCCTCCTTGTCGAGCTGCTGGTAGATCACGTCAAAGCCGCGCAGCAGATCGAGCTTGGTGAAGGTGACATAGAGCGGCAACCGGGTATTCATGGTGGCCGACACCTCCTGCAGGCGCGAGCGCATCAGCTGGGCATAGGCCTTGCGCTCGGCCACGCTGGCGTGGGAGAGCCAGGCCAGATCCACGGTCAGCACCAGGCCGTTGAGGGGCTGGCGACGACGGTGTTCATTGAGCCAGCCAAGCAGGTGCAGCCAGAGCCGCTCATGCTTGCGCGCCTGTGGATCCAGTTCGGCTTCGCTCTGGGAGAGCAGCACCCCGGCGGGATCCAGCATCACCGCCTGTTCCCCCAGCCAGCAATCCACCAGCTGATCCTGCGCCACGTCGCGCAGCTCGGTATCGAGTCTCGGGTTGAGCTTGTTGGCCGGGTTGGCGCGGTGAATGAGGCTGCTCTTGCCGCTGCCGGGCAGGCCCAGTACCAGATACCAGGGCATGGCGTAGAGCGCCCCCTTGCCCAGATGGGTATTCAACGCCTGCAGCCAGCGATCGAGGAACAGCGCCTGCCTGTCGATGAGCCCCTTGACCGGGTCCTGCTCCAGCACCACCTCGTGCTGACGTTCGGCCTTGAGCTGTTGCATCTTGCGCCACACTCGCCAGGAGACCACTCCCAGCAGCAGCCAGAGCCAGAGCAGGGTGAACACCACCCGCCCCCACAGCGGCTCGAACGGCTTGGCGCCGCGCACCTCGAGACGCGGGCCCAGCCACCACACCAGAATGAGGGCGAGCACCCAGAGCACAGCACCGAGCAGGGGCCAGGAGGGTTTCAATTTCGGCAGCTGTTGCCGCAGAAAAGTAAAAATGGTTTTGAACATAAAATGTGATCCAACTCCGACTCAATGACTCATTTCGGCACTTATTTCGACAACGGCGCCGCCAGGCTCTCCAGGCGGTTGACCAGCCCGGGCTCCCAGTGCGACAACCCGAGGCGACTGGCCTCTTGCCACAAGTGTTGATAGTGCTGGCGCGCAAGCGCCTCCATGCCTTCCTGCGCCAACAGCTCCGCCTGCACCAGCAAGGCGTGGAAGCGATCTCTTGGCTCTTTCAACTGCGCAATCCGCTCATCGAGCAGGGCGAGCGCCGCTGCAACCCCCTGCTCGCCGTGACGCTGGGCGACCTCCTCGGCCAACCCTGTTTCGCCACTGCCGGCACTGCCGCCCTTGGCCGGTTGCAGCCAGCGGCTGCACTCGGGGGAGAGAAACGGCGAGCCGTCGCTGAAGGCGAGCTCCCGCAGGGCCGGCAGGCGCTGCAGGAAAGCGCCGAGCTCCTCGGCGATCGCCTGGGCCACCGCCCCGAAGCCGAGCTTCTGGGCCACCTCGGCCGAAAGCCTGTGCCCCTCGAACCAGTAAGGCGCCAGGGTCAGGCTCTGCTCGATGCGCTGCCAGAGCCCCTGATCAGGGGCGTTCATGGCGGCGCGGTACTCATCCACCATGTCCGCCGACATGGGCGCCAGCGGGGTTTTATTGCCCGCCCCGCTCATGGGAACCGCCGTGATCCCGGCCCAGACGGCATGACGGCGCAGCCGATAGCCCACTGCCGCCTCCGGCTGGCGCTCGATCAGGAGCTCCGCCACCTTGAGCTGGGTCTGGCGCCAGGCGCGATCGTTGGAACTGTCGACATCGACGCCGGCACTGCCGCCACCGCCGCTAAGCAGCATGGCACCGGCGCCGCTGGCACTCGGCCCAGCCGATGCCGGGCTACTCGCTGCCGAGGAGCGACTGCTCTGAGGCTGCCCAGCAGCATCAGCCTGCGCCTGTGCCACCTGCTGGCGCTGGGCCCGCTTCAGCCCCATCACCAGCGGGTCGAGCAGTTCCCCCTTGTCGGGACACTGCGCCAGCCAGACCCGCTCTAGCTGCTCGGCCTGGGCCAGCAACTGGGCCAGCTCGGCCGCCGAAGCGCTCTCGCAGATGCGCGGCAGGGCCCCTTCGAAGCGCTTGACGATCTGCACCATCAACCGCTGTTTCTGGCTGGCATTGCCGGGCCAGGCCAACAGCCAGTAAGCCTGGATCCAGGCCTCCAGCAGGCTGATCGCCGCCCCCAGCGGGGTCGCCTTGGCTGGGTGCTGCAGACAGCGCAGCAACTGGGCCAGCACCCGCATATCCTTGGTGCGGCTCTCCAGCAAGCCGAGGCAGGCCTCGGCCACCGCATTGAGATCGACCTGGCTGTGAGCGAGGGAGCCCAGCTTGACCAGCTCGGTCTCCACATAGTCCCAGCGCGGCTCGTCGGCCAGCACCGCGCCTCTGATCTGTTCATCCGGCAGGCTGGTGAGCAGGCGTGCACACCAGGGGTGTTGATAGCTCATCTTCCCCCCTACCAGCGGCACTGCTGACGCAGCGGTGCCAGCGCCTCTTTCAGGCCGCTCAAGTCAACCCGCAAGAGGGCACCGTTGTCGGCCCGCACCTGCAGCTCGCGATGGCCCAGCCAGCGCTTGAGCTCCTCGATGGCGGGCAGACCGCGGCCATATTCCAGCAACAGACCCTGATCCCGAATAAACCAGCTCTGGGAGCCGGCACTCGGCTGACCATCCAGCTCGACCTGCACCTTCTCGCCGCTCCAGGGCTGATCCAGCCGCAGCCGGATATGGGTGATGCTGTCGACGCAGCCGATGGAGAGCGTCGCCCCGCGCAGCGCCGGACGGGTCAATGTTTCACTGCCGCGCGTTTCATCGCTTTGCAGGAGGAAGGGGGCGCTCGCTGGCGTGCGGGCCTGCTCCTGGGCCCAGATGGCCTGCCAGGCCGCCGATTTGGGGGAATCCCCTTCAGTGGCACTGACCGCGCCATTGCCGATGGCGTCGTAGCAGGCGAGCCGCACCAGCGGCGAGGGCTCCTGCCGGCAGGCTTGCCAGCGCGCCATGTCCAGCGGTGCCTCGGCCGCACTGGTGGCCAGCAGCAGAGGCAATAGGGCGATGACGCTCATCAGTTCACCTCCAGTTTCTGGCACTTGTGATCCAGGGTGCGCTTGGGAATGTTGAGACTCTCGGCCACCAACATCCGGTTGCCGTGGAAGTGGCGCAGGCGCGCCTCGATGACGGAGGCCTCGTACTGCTGCATGGCCCGGCGCAGATCGCGGATGTGGTTGTAATCGTCCATGTAGCCGGGCAACTCGACACAGACCCGCTCACGCAGCTCGGGCGGCAGCGCCTCCAGCCCCACCTCCTCCCCGTGACGGGTATGGGCACAGGCTACCTCCAGCAGGTTGCGCAGCTCGCGCACGTTGCCGGGGAAGTCATAGGTCTGCAGCTGTTTCAAGAACTTGCGCTGCAAACCGGCGAGCGTCTTGCCATCCTGGGCGGCAAACTGGGCCATGAAGTGTTGGCACAAGAGCGGCACATCCTCGATATGCTCGCGCAGGGGGGCGATCAGCAGCAGACACTGGCAGAGGCGGTGGTAGAGGTCGGCCCGAAACTGCCCCTCCTCCACATGACGAGTGAGCGGCTGATGGGTCGCGGCGATGAGGCGAAAATCGGAGTGATACTCCTGCTCGGCCCCGAGCGGCCGGTAACTGCGGGTTTCCAGCACCCGCAGCAGCTTGGCCTGCATGGCGGCGGGCATGTCGCCCACCTCGTCCAGAAACAGGGTACCGCCGTTGGCCTGGGCCACCAGCCCGGTCTTGTTGGCAAGGGCGCCGGAGAAGGCCCCCTTCTGGTAACCGAACAGCTCGCTCTCGATGAGGTTTTCCGGAATGGCGGCGCAGTTGATGGCGACAAAGGGCTTGTTGGCGCGATCGGAGCACTGGTGCACCAGCCGTGCCACCACCTCCTTGCCGCTGCCGGTCTCACCCTGGATCAGCACGGTCAGCTTGTGCTGGCCGGCCTGGTTTATCTGCTCGCGCAGCCCGCGGATCACCGCCGACTGGCCGACCAGCTGATCGCCGAGCAGCTTCTCGTGCTGACGCAGCCGCTCCCCCTCCCCCTTCATCTGGCGCAGGGAGTCGCGCAGTACCCCCTGATCCCGTCGGCTGCGGCCGAGATCGCGAATGAGGGTGAGCTGGTTGCAAAAGACCTGGGAGAGCTGGGCCAGCTCGGGCCCCTCGGCCCAGGCCCGCAGCACCTCCCCTTCATCCATCAGGGCCAGCACGGCAAACGGCTTGCCGTTGCCATCCAGCAGCGGATAGGCGTGCAGGCCGCACTGCTGGCCAAGGTCGGCCAGCAGTGCGCGAAAACCGGCGTGCTCGATGCGGGCGCCGCCGTAGAGGGAGTCCCAGGTGCGGGACTGGGCCTTGTGCAGCACATAGGCAAGGGGGTGGGAAAAATCGTCCACCGCCAGCCCCAGCGCCACGTCCTTCCCCCTTACCCAGCCTTGGCACTCCAGCTGACGGCCGCTCACATCCAGCATGCCGAGCAGCAGCCCCTTGGGCTGGAAGCTGGCATGAACGGTCGAGCTCCACCAGTGGCACAGATGCGGCTCATCGCGCTGGGCGGTGAGGGCCAGGGCAAATGCGAGGGCTTGCTCCATACTCAAGCCCCCACCTCGGCCACAAACTGGTGATCGGCCACAGAAAAGTGGACGCGCTTGATGGGTTCACCGGCCGAGAGGCGCTGCAGCAGTTGCAGGGAGACCGGCGGCAGCAGGGCACCGTCGATGACGGATTCGAGCATGCGGGCGCCGTTCTCGCTGCGATTGGCCCGCAGCAGGATCTCCTCGGCCACCTCATCGTCCAGCACCACCTCGGCGCCGAAACGCTCCTTGAGCAGCTTGACCAGCCGGTTGAGCTTGCCGCCGACGATCTGCACCAGGGTATCGTGACCGAGCGGCAGATAGGGGATCACCTCCATGCGCGCCAGCAGCGCTGGCTTGAAGAAGGCGGCGAGCTCCGGATAGAGGGCATCCAGCAGCATGTCTGGCTGCTCGGCATGATCGACTATGGTCTGGAAACCGAGGTTGGAAGTGAGGAAGAAGACCACGTTCTTGCAGTCGATGATGCGCCCTTCCCCGTCCGCCAGCTCGCCCTTGTCGAACGCCTGATAGAAGAGGTTGAGCACGTCCGGGTGGGCCTTCTCTACCTCGTCCAGCAGCACCACGGAGTAAGGCTTCTGCCGAATGGCCTCGGTCAGCACGCCCCCCTCACCGAAACCGACGTAGCCGGGCGGCGAACCGATGAGACGGGAGACGGTGTGCTTCTCCTGATACTCGGACATGTTGATGGTGGTCAGATACTGGCGACCACCGAACATCAGCTCGGCAATCTGCAGCACGGTTTCGGTCTTGCCGACCCCGCTCGGTCCCACCAGCAGGAAGGCCCCCAGCGGGCGGCCGGGACGACGCAGGTCGGCGCGAGCGGTCAGCAGATGCTTGTGCAGGTGGGCCACCGCCACATCCTGCCCCTTGATAAGCTCGCCGAGGTACTCCGGCAAGCGGGTCACCACGTCCAGCTCCCCTTGTGAGATGCGATTGAGGGGCACCCCTGTCCACTCGGCGATGACGGCAGCAATCTGGGTCTTGTCGACGTGAGCGGAGACCAGCACTTCTCCTTGCTGCAGCTCGGCCAGCTCGCGCTCGAGGGTGGCCAGCTGCTCGGCAGCGGCCTGCGGATCGAGCGGCGCATCGGCGAGATCCAGCGCCTCTCTGGCCAGCATCTCATCCTGCTGATCGGCCAGCAGCGCCGCGCGCAGCTCGACTATCTGGTGCACCAGCCCCTGCTGCTGCTGCCAGCGGGCCTCCTGCTCGGCCAGTTCTTCGCGGCAAGCCTGCTGGGCCCCCTGCAGTTCGGCCAGGCGATCTGCGTTGTCACCAAGACCGATCAGGCTCTGGCGCTCCAGCTGGCGGATCTCCAGCTCGCGCTGGCGCAGCGCGTTTTGCAGGTGGCTGACCGCGCGCGGCGGCGTGGTGAGGTTGATGGCCACCCGGGCACAGGCGGTGTCGAGCACGTCGATCGCCTTGTCCGGCAACTGACGGCCGGAGATGTAGCGGGCGGAGAGCTGGGCGGCGGCCTGCAGCGCCTCCTCGTCGATCAGCACCCCGTGGGCCTTCTCGTAGATGCTGCGCAGGCCGCGCAGGATCACGGTGGCCTCGTCGGCATCGGGCTCACCGACCTTCACCAGCTGGAAGCGGCGCGACAGGGCCGCGTCTTTTTCCACGTATTTCTTGTACTCGCCCCAGGTGGTGGCGGCGATGGTGCGCAGCTCGCCCCGGGCCAGCGCCGGCTTGATGAGGTTGGAGACATCCAGCCCGCCGGCCTGGTTGCCGGCCCCGATCAGGGTGTGTGCCTCGTCGATGAAGAGGATGACAGGCTGCACGGCGTCCTTGACCTCCTGCATCACCCCCTTGAAGCGTTTCTCGAACTCCCCCTTGACCGAAGCGCCGGCCTGCATGGCACCGAGATCCAGCGTCATCAGCTCGACCCCGCGCAGCTTCTCGGGCACCTGGCCCGCCACCATGCGCAGAGCCAGCCCCTCGATGAGGGCGCTCTTGCCGACACCGGCCTCCCCCACGACTATGGGGTTGTTCTTGCGACGACGGGAGAGGATGTCGATCATCAGGTCGATTTCGTGATCCCGGCAGAGCACGGGGTCCAGGCTGCCCTGGCGGGCCTGTTCGGTCACGTTGACGGTAAAGCGGGCCAGCAGGCTGGCATCGGCCGGCAGCGCGGCCTGGGCCGTCTTGCCGCCGGGAGCCGTGGTCACTTGCGTCTCGGCAGACTCCTTGACCCACTCGTCGAACTGCTGGCGCAGCAGCTCGCGATTGACCTTGGCAAGCAGGCGGGTCACCGAGCCCGACAGATAACGCTGGGGGGTCATCAGCAGCACCAGCAGCATGACACCGCTGCGCAGCTGGGCGTGTTGCAGCTCGGCGGAGGCGAGCAGCC
The DNA here is from genome assembly GCF_019047325.1 of Aeromonas sp. FDAARGOS 1403. NCBI lineage: Bacteria > Pseudomonadati > Pseudomonadota > Gammaproteobacteria > Aeromonadales > Aeromonadaceae > Aeromonas > Aeromonas sp. FDAARGOS 1403. Next base: position 3,722,419 of record NZ_CP077249.1, read on the forward strand.
AGCTGTCTTGCAGCCACTCCACCAGCATGGGCGAAAAGGAGGGGTAACCCTGGCCATAACCGTTGTCAGCCGGCGAGGGTTGCAGCAGGACCTTCAGCTCTTCAACGTCGACCTCGGCCATCTTCAGGATCTGGCGCACGTCGCTCAGCGGGGTCTCCAGCATCTTGAGCAGCAGGTGCTCGATGCGGATCTCGGCCCCCTGGTGATTGACACAGAGGGCCGCAGCCTCCTCCAGCATGTGACGGCAGATGGGGTTGAGTCTTTCCACCAGTACCGGTAGCTCTATACGAATCAAGGCGTGCTCTCCTTAGTATTTTATTTTAATAATTCGCCCAGTTGACGCAGAACGTCCTGGGTCTGGTTATTGAGTTGGTGGTGATAGAGGCCGAAGATCAGCGCCAGGATCAACGCCCCGCCCATGAACAGGCTGCGCAGGGAAACCTGCTTGCGCAGCTGATAGCGGGAGGCCTGCTGCCCCAGATCGAGGTGAAACACGCTGGGTGCCTCACCACCTGCCTCGTGCGCCAACTGCTTGTGCAGCTGGCGCACGATGCGCTCGAACTCCTCCCGCCCCTGGCTCATCACCTTGTAGCGCCCCTCGAAACCGAGGCAGAGGCACAGGTAGATAAACTCCAGAATGTCGCGGTAGCGCACCGGGTCTTCCTGCAGACGGGCAAGCAGCACGAACACCTTCTCGCCGCCCCAGGTCTCGTTGTGGAAGCGGGCCAGCAGGGAGTGCTGGGACCATTCGCTCTGGCTGCCCCAGTCGCGCCCCATCACGGCCTCGTCGATGAAGGTGCAGAGGATGTAGCGAAACGACAGCACCACCCCGTTCTCGTACCCCTGGGCCATCAGCTCCTGTTCGATGGCCTGGATCTCGGTCACCACCCGCTGGTAGAGCTCGGGCACCTGGTCATAGCGCGACAGCAGGCGCACCCGCTGCACCAGCCCCAGCAAGGGGGTCACCGCGTCGATCATCGGGTTGATGCTCTGGCCGCGCAGGCGGAACCAGTAGTCCGAATCCATGTCCAGCTGCTCGGCGTGATCGAACAGCAGGTCGCTGAGTTGCTCGTTCTTGATAATGTCCGTGGTCATCTCTGCTTATTCCTTGGTGCGATCACTGGCTGCGAATGGCCCAGAGCTGCATGTCGAGCTCGGGGAAGTCGCCGGCGATGTGGAAGGCAAGGGTGTTGCTGACCGCCAGCATCTGCCAGGCCGGGCTCTGCCGGTCGAGCTGGAAGTAGCTGTAACCGGCGTGATAGGGCAGCTGGCGCGGCGCCACCGGCAGCGGCAGCAGCGGGATGCCGGGCAGTTGCAGGCTGATGAGCTCGCGGATCTTGTCGCTGGAGGCCACCTTGGTCTGCTGCTGCAGCTGCTTGCGCAACTGCTCCTGCGGCATGCGGGCGCGCACCGCCAGCACGAAGTCGGCGCTTTTCATCAGCTCGCTCTCGTTCACCATGGCCACCATGATGCCGTACTGGTGCTTGCGCAGCTGGATGGAGACGGCGCGCGGCGACAGCACGGTACTGAGCGCCTGACGCAGGGCCAGCATCACCGGTTCGAAGCTCACCTGCTGATCGTCGTGACGATAGGCCGGAAACTCCGGCGGCAGGCGGGACTCGTCAGTAAAGGTCATCAGCTCGCCGCAGAGCTGCACCAGTGCCTCGTGCAGCCGCTCCGGGTGCAGGGTGCCAAGGCGCGCCAGATGGGAGAGCTGGGGCTGAGCCCTGTTCAGGAGCTGCAACATCATGAACTCGGCCACGTCGGCCACCCCTTGCTGACCGGGCGCCGCGATGCGCTGGGAGAGGCTGCGGGCCCGCTCGGCCACGAGACCGGCCGACTCGCCGAGGAAGCGTTTGAGGGTCGGGATGGCGGAGACGCTGATGCTGCAGGGCATGAAGTTGGGATCCAGCACCAGACCACCGTCCGGGCGCTTGTCCAGGATGCGGGCGATGGCGAGCGACGCGTAGGCGCTGCGATCTTCGCGCTCCAGCATCAGCCGCAGGCTGACCCGCCCCACTTCGAGGGAGACCACGTCCCCCCCTTCGCTGTGCAGGTCGCGCACGTCGTGGCGATGGGCCTGCAGCCGGGTAGCCACCTGACCGCCCTGTCCCACCTCGTTGACACCGCTTACCGAGAGCGGCAGCGCCAGATAGACCTTCTGGTTGGCCACCGAGGCATCGGTGATCTCCAGCGGGGTCGGCAGCATGTCGTCGTTGGGGATATTGAACACGGTCCCGTCCGGCAGGATACCGGTGGCCCCCACCAGAGCGATGCGGCCAAAGCCCAGGTAATCCTCGTTGATGGCGAGCGACTGCAAGCCGTAGAAATAGTCGGACAGCGCGCTCAGGCGAGCGTGCAGCGCGTAATCCGAATGCCTTTGTTGTTGCTGGAAGTGCTGGGGCTTGATGAACAGCCCCTCACGCCAGATAACCCGATTTCGACTCGACATGGTTATTCTTCTTCTTTTTGCAGTTCCACTTCATCCAGGCGCAGGTGCACCAGGATTTGATAAGCCGCGCCCTTGCTCTTGATCTTGATGACCTTGCGCCACTCGGCGCTGTCCGGGTCGGCGTAGCGTGCGATCACGCCGATGTAACGGGTCTTCTCGTCGAGCTTGACGGGGGGCAGGTATTTGAACTGGCCCGGCAGCAGGGTGTAGTCCTGATGGTCGAGGTAGTTCTTGCCAAGGGCCTTCTCGACATCTGCCGTCACCTGGTCGTAGTCGGTGGCGAGCAGCTTGGAATCCTCGGCCAGCAGCACCACCTGAAACTCGATGGGCGCCGCCTCCCCGCTCTCGTTGGGATTGACGTCAGGCTCCGCCAGCAGGCTCAGCCCCAGGGTGGAGGGTTGACTGTCATTGCTGCCCACCTGGATATCCGGGTTCATGGCGACGTCGGCCATCTTGCCCATGGTGGTACAGCCAGCCAGGGCCAGCAGAGCCGCCCCCAGCATCAGCGCACGTATCATCAAATCAGTCCCTGTTGCTGACGAACGGCCTGGTCATAGGCCTGGGCATACACCTGGTGGAACAGCTTGTCGAACCCCTGCTGGCGGGCGGAGGTGAGCTCGCGGTAGTAGTGCTGGTACATGTTCCAGGCCCAGCCTTCATCGGCCATGCCCGGCGCGCCACTGCGGCGGTATTGTTCGAACCGGCCGATCAGCGCCTCGGGCGAGAAGGCTTGCAGAATGCTGTCCAGCGCCGCGCTGATGGCCTGCTGGTTTGCCACGTGGTGGATGCGCACATTGTGCAGGCTCTCGGCCACCGCCGCCGGCGCACTCAGGTGGACCGGGCTCTTCTGCTCGGCAAACAGCACCGCCAGGGTCTCGTCATAGTCAAGGCCCAGGCGCAGCGGGTTGTCCTCGATGGGGCGCAGGTGCTTGTCAGCCAGCGCCGCCTGTTCGGTTTGCAACTGCAGCAACCCCTCCACCATGGCCCGCACCGTCTTGCCCATCTCTTCGAGCATGTCGTGGGCCTGTTGGGTGTCCTGCAGTTGCAAGGGCTGACCCAGGCCGCGCATCAGCGGGGTCAGGGCCACGTGATCGACGCCGTCCAGCGACAGCTGATAATCGGGGTGGTTCTCGATGCTGGGCATATCCAGAAATTCTTGGTTCATGGTGTTCTCGACAGCAGAAAAGGGGGCAAGAGGGGAAACGTCCACATCCGGCTGTGAACGCGGTGAAGCCTGCAGGCGACTATCCGTCAGCGGGCCATCCGTCGGCACGCCAGCAGTTGGCAAGCCATCCATCAACGAATTGGGGGTCCGGCGCTCCTGTTGCAGTGCCAACAGGGGATCGGCCGCCAGGGTGCGCGGATCATCGGCCCGGGCGGTGGGCTCATCACCAGTCAGCCACTCGTCGAGCTGCTCGGTGGCACGATTGCCCAGCACCTGCTGCAGGCTCTGCTCGGGGGTGATGGCCCCCAGGTAGGTACGCAACCGGAACGGGCCGACGATGAGCTCGTCCCCCTGCTCCAGATGCACCTTGCGGGCCCGCCCGATGGGTGAGGTGGCGCCATTGATATAGGTCTGGCCGCTCAGATCGCACAGGCAGAAGCGACCGTCGTTGAGCTCGATGCGGGCGTGGGCGGGCAGCACGGTCCCCAACCTGTCCCGCAGCTGCCAATCATCCTGCTCGGAGGCCCCCAGGGTCCCCCCCATCTCGTCGAAGCGGTACTGCACCTGCTGGCTGCCGTCGAGCTGTTCGCTGTTGAGCACCACCAGGGAAAGTTGCTGGTTAAAATCGTCCACGGTTACTCCTGCACTGATCTCTGTACTTAAATGTTCTGCGCAGCGTATTTCTGCGCTTATTCCTGCACACAAATGGTCACGAACGGATCGCTCGGCGGCTGACCGAGAAAGGTACTCCACCCCAGACGGGCACTCTGCTCTTCACCGAGTCTCAGTCCCCTCGCCTGCTCCTGGCCGAAACCCAGCCGCAGATCCCAGGCCAGCTGATCGCGCAGGATGAAGGAGACGAAGGTCACCAGGGCATGGAAGTGTTCCCCGTTCGGCAGAAAGCCGAGAAACTGGCCAAAACTCAGGTTGTTGATCTTCAACAAGAACTTGCCGGCACAGTCGTTCACCTTGTCGCCGATGACAAAGTCATCCCCCAGGGTGGTACCGGCGCCGCCGAGGCGGTTTTGCTGATCCTGATGAATAGGCACCTTGCGCCACTGCCAGGCGCTCACCTCCACGTCCGTCAGATCGAAACAGTGGGCCACCAGACCGGCCACCACCTCGGGGGAGCGGCTGGGGCTGGCCAGCATGCCCGCATAGGAGAGCATCTTGGCCCGGTTGACCGGCAGGCTCTGGCAGACCGCCTCGTTGCCAAGCCCTACCAGAGCGAACATCAGGCGGGAGAAACCATCCTCGCCGTTGTCCTGAAACCGGACGTGGTAGCGATACTTGCGCCAGATCCGGTGCAGCAGGGTCAGCAGACGGTGATGGAAGAAGTCCAGGAACAGGCCGAGCTTCTGCTCCCCCTGGGCGTACTCCCATGCCAGCGAGTCGAGGTAATAGCCGGGCATCGGCGACTGGCTGCCATGCAGGCCGAGAAAGGCCACTTCCAGCTCGTGGCGCCCCTGCCCATCCCGACCAATCTGCAACACGTCGCTGGTGGGAAACCCCAGGGAGGCGGTCGCCTTGAAACGGATGTTCTCGTCACCGGGCAGGTAGTCGAGTCCTCGCTCCTGATCGGCACCATCCAGCCGGTTGAGCAGCTCAACCAGCTGGAAGAAGTTGAAACGGGGAGCGTCCTTGCCGGACGTCACATCAGGGAGTGCTGACCGATCTGGACTGGCCACTGATAGCGCTCCTTGTTGTCGAGATTGACCACCTCAAGCAGGTGGAAGGCGTTGACGCTGGCGTACAGCGAGAAGAAGTGGGCCAGCACGGTGCTGAACAGATAGAGCTCCCCTTCGCTGCCAAAGGCGGACTGGCGGATGGAGAGCACCGACTTGAGCCCCCGCACCGGCATGCCGCGCACCAGCCGATCCACCGGCTTGGTTTCGATCTCCTCGATACCCGCCAGCCGCTTGCGCGAGGCCTGTTCCGCCTGCTTGTCGTGCAGCGCCGGAAAATCGTAGGTGCGCAGCACCTGCACCAGGGCATCGCGGCGCAGCAGGGAGACATAGTTGAGGGAGAGGTTGGAGATCAGCGTCCAGTGCAGACTGCCGTCCAGCGCCGGGCGCAGCGGCCGGGTCGGCCGGATCAGGTTGCGGAAGGTGGCAAACGAGGGTGAGCTGCCGGTTGGCACGCAGACGCTGCCCACCTTGAGGCGGGCGGCGCGGGAGCGGTTGGTACAGGTGAGCGTCACCGAGATGGATTCATCCAGTTCGACCGTGGTGGTTTCATCCCCGCGCACGAACGAGAGGCTGTGCTCGAAACCATCCCCGCTCACCGCCTCCTTGACCCGCACCCGGTAGTAGAGCGCCAGCCGCTGCTTGGCCCGCTCAATCTGGTGCTGGAAGCTCTCAAACGGCTGATAGATGCGCGGTGTGCCGCGGGAGCGGCCCAGGTTCCCCTCGACCCAGCCTTCCACCTGATCCACCGAGAAGATCTCGAAGCTGTCGGCATGGCGATAACTCGCCTTGAGGGGGTACTCCGCCTGGCGGCCATTCAGATTGACCGGCTCGCTGTCGTGCTGGAACAGGTTGATGGCCGGCACGCAGTTGAGCATGAAGGAGTCGGGACGGATCTTGAGCTCTGCCGGCAGCGGCCGGTCGAAGCAGAAGTGCACCTTGAATTCGCTCACCGGCAGCGGCTGTTTGGGCCAGTCGCCACCGGCGAGTTCGAAGAAGAGGAAGCTTTCCGGGAAGCAGAAATACTCCTGCAGGATCCGGTAGCCGGAATAGACGTTGTTCGGATAGGGCAAGAGCGCATCACCGCGCTCGAAGCCGACCGGTTTGAGGGCCTTGGCCTCCTGACGAAAGCGCTTGCCGTCGATCTCGAGCTCGATATGGGAGAGCTGGTTGGAGAGCCAGAAGTAGAGCTCATAGGCGGTGTAGCTGTCGCCACCGAGGAAGAAGCGCAGCTTGTCCAGCTGCAACTCGCTGAGCGGCAGAGGGGCATGCAGGGCGATATCCAGCGAGATGGTGGAGAGATCGTTGCCGCTCTGGGCGGCAATATGACGGATATCGGCCGGATAGACCCAGGTATCGTGACAGGTCTGGAAATGGCAGGTCACCTCGTCCATGGGCAGGCTGTCGAGCTGGCAGCCTTGCCTGACCAGCGCCGGCTGGGCGATGGCCCCCGGAATGACCGAAAACTGCATGATGGTCATGCTGGGCACGGGACGCAGGTAGTTGGGCCAGAGCATGTTGAGCAGACCGTGGGTCAGCTCGGGAAACTCATCCTCAATCTTGGCGCGCAGGTTGCCCGTGAGGAAGGCGAATCCCTCCAGCAGGCGCTCCACGTCCGGATCGCTATTTTGCTCCGACAGAAAGCGGGTGAGCTCGGGATGGCTATCTGCAAATTCGCGCCCTTGCAGGCGCAAAAATGCCAGTTCATCCCTGAAGTAATGTTCCAGCGACATTGATCAGACCATGCGGTAGTGACGATGACTGTCCATATGGACGTTGAACGAGGTAACTTGCTCGATATGCTCCAGCCGCACGTGGGCCGTCACCTGAAACGACATCTCAAGCGGACTCGCCTGATGGTCGGGTGAACGGACATCCACATGCACGATCCGCGGTTCATAACGACGGATGCATTGCCGGATCGCCTCCCGGATCCGCCCCTTGATGTCGGCACTGCCCTGGGTGGCATCGTTGAAATCGATGACCCCGAGGTCAGGTGCGCTGCGACAATTGCCGGGACGGGTGTTGAGTACCTGTTCGAGCTGCCGTTTAACAGACGCGATCAGTTCCTCAGACTCCGTACGGGGGGAGGAGCCAAGCCCCTCCCCCCTGATGCGATCAAACAGACTGGCCGCATTTCCTCTATCCCAGGAAGAGAGATGCGGCATCGGGCCTTATTCCTTGTCCAGACGACCTACCAGAGAGAGCTCGAAGCTCGCCCCCATGTACTTGAAGTGCGGGCGCACCGACATGGCCACCTGATACCAGCCCGGCTCCCCTTCCACGTCCAGCACCTTGATCTGGGCGGCACGCAGCGGGCGGCGACTGCGCACCTCTGCCGGCGGGTTTTCCTGGTCTGCAACAAACTGCCGGATCCAGCTGTTCAGCTCACGCTCCAGATCCTGACGCTCCTTCCAGGAGCCGATCTGCTCGCGCTGCAGCACTTTGATGTAGTGCGCCAGGCGGTTGATGATGAACATGTAGGGCAGCTGGGTACCCAGCTTGTAGTTGGTTTCCGCCTCCCGGCCTTCCTTGGTATTCGGGAATACCTTGGGTTTTTGCACCGAATTGGCGGAGAAGAAGGCGGCGTTGTCGCTGTCTTTGCGCATGGTCAGGGTGATGAAGCCCTCTTCCGACAACTCGTATTCACGACGATCGGTGATGAGCACCTCGGTCGGGATCTTCGCCTGCAGCTGACCCATGGCTTCATATACGTGTACCGGCAGATCGTGGATGGCACCACCACTCTGCGGGCCTATGATGTTCGGGCACCAGCGATACTTGGCGAAACTGTCGGTCAGGGAGGTGCCCATCAGATAGGCGGTGTTGCCCCACAGATAGTGGTCGTGATCCGAGCTGATATCTTCCTGATAGTTGAAGCCCTTGATGGGGTTCTCGGTCGGATCGTAGGGCAGACGCGCCAGGAAGCGCGGTGCGGTCAGTCCCAGATAGCGGGCATCTTCCGATTCACGCAACGCACGCCACTTGGTGTAGGCCGGACCTTCGAAGACTGACTTGAGATCCTTGATGGAGGGCAGATCGGTAAAGCTGTCGACCCCGAAGAAAGCGGGTGCGACGGAAGAGATGAAGGGGGCATGGGACATGGCCCCTACCGCGCTGACATACTGCATCAGCTTGATGTCGGGAGAGCTGTGGGTGAAGGCGTAATCACCGATCACGGCCCCCACCGGCTGACCACCAAACTGGCCATATCCGCTGGAATAAACATGTTTGTAGAGACCGGACTGGGTGATTTCGGGTGAAAACTCGAAATCTTCCAGCAGCTCTTCCTTGGTGGCATGCAGCACCTGGATCTTGATGTTCTCGCGAAAATCGGTGCGATCCACCAAAAGCTTGAGGGAGCGCCAGGAGGACTCCATCTCCTGCAGCTCCTTGGCATGCAGGATCACGTCCATCTGCTTGCCGAGCTTCTTGTCGAGCTCGACAATCATGCTGTCCACCAAGGCCTTGTTGACCGGACTGCTGGCAGTGCCGCTATCCAGGATGTTGGCGATCAGGGCAGCTACCCCCTGCTTGGCGACACTGTAACCCTCATCCACCGGGGTGATGCGAGCCTGCGCCATGATTTCGTCCAGCAAGGACGAGGAGGCGGCACTCGCCCCCGCTTGAACCTGTTCTTCGACCAAAGACATGTTTTTTCCTTTTCTCGTCAATCAATCCAACCCGGCGATCACTCGGCAGGTTTAATCAAATCCAGCTCTTTGAGCAGTTGCTCACGCGCTTCATCACTGGACAACAGCTCCTGCAAACGATTGCGGAAGGCGGGGATATTGCCGAGCGGCCCCTTCAAGGCAACCAGGGCCTCACGCAGCTCCAGCAGCTTGCGCAGCTCGGGCACCTGCTGGGCCACGCTGTCAGGGGTGAAGTCTTCCAGAGACTGGATCTTGATCGAAACCGGCAACTCGTCCTGGCTGTTTTCCTCCAGGCGATTGGGAACGGAAAAATTCAGTTCCAGTGCAGATTCTTTCATGACGGAAGAGAAATTATTCTTGTCGATGGAGACGGTCTGACGCTCCTCGATGGGGGTGTCTTCGGTGCGTCCCTTCATGTTGCCGACCACCATCATGGTCAAGGGAAGTTCTACTTCTCCCTGTTGACCTCCGGTCGACGGTACATATTTGATATTAATACGTTCCTTGGGTGCAACAGTGGCCCCATCAATATTTTTTCCCATGCTCTAAATACCAAGTTGTGGGTCTATCCAGACCCAAAAGCTTATAGCCGGTGGTTTAGCCAACAACTGTCAAAAATGACAGTTGACGCTATTGCCGGTTGGCAAGAGACCAATCCACTGGCCAACAGATATGCGTTCGACCAAAAAGAGCAACAGCTCTAATTATCAAAAGCACAATACCCACTTGTTTATTCATAACAACCCGAAGTGCCTCTACTCTATCGTTAGAGGTCATATTGGCTTAAATACCATTTATAATTAATGGTATATTTATAGATGAGCTACCGTCAATGAAATATCCATGAAAAAGAAATCACAAAAACAAAAAACAAATTAAAACAACAACTTGCTCACAATCACTTCAATCTTAAAAGGTGAGGGTTTATATATTAACAAAAAACAAACTTATAACTTTCAACTGTCATCATACCCCATCACGCCAAAATTCAGCTGTTATGCGTCAATTATTGACTGATTGAGTCAAGATAGTAATGCGCCAGGTTATGACGCGAGAAAGAAGAAAAGAATTGTTCATACATGAAAACATGATAAAGGTTGTTTTTATCTACGCGACTAACAGATGAACAAGTTAATAAGAGTTCTGTTGTATCAACCTCACATGAAAAACGCTAACCCTCTAAAAAATAATACATTTGTTCAGCCAGGCTGATGATAATTCTGACTAGATTGCTGCAAGAACCAATGCTGCGCCAATTTCTGTCCGACACTTTTCTCTTTTTCCGTCATGCCTTTCTCCAGCTCATCACGCGCTTTGGCTGACTCTTGATTACCCTCGGTTGCCGCCAACAGATACCATGCATAAGCATGCACTCTATTGCGTGGAGCTCCCAACCCCTGCTCACGCATGATCCCCATGCGGTATTGGGCCAATCGGTGCCGGGCATTGGCCGCCAACCGATACTGTTTGAGTGCTTGCGGGTAGTCTTCCTTGCCGCCCAACCCCAGCCGCAGCATCTCGCCATAGGCGTAACGCGCATCGACATTGCCCTGTGCTGCCGCCAGTGCAAAATAGTGGCGAGCGGTCACCAGGTCCCCTTGCTCTTGCTGCCATTGAGCCAATGCAAACTGAGCCTGACTGAATCCCCCTTCTGCGGCACGCGTCAACCAATACTCTCGTTCTGCGGCACCACTCTGCTGCAAGCTCAATTGATATTCGGCCTCATGGGAGCCACTTCCTGCCGCCAGCTCCAGCCAATAGCGGCCAAGTGCAAGATCCTGGTGAACCTGTTTGCCGACCAGATAGGCTTGCCCCAACCACAGTTGGGCCGGCGCAGCACCGGCATTGGCTGCTCGCTGATAGAGGCTGAGAGCCTCTTCAGGTGGTGCCTTGCGTGCCAACACCAACAAGGCTTCCGGCTGCTGCTGAGCGGCGGCTTTCTCATACCAGCGCAGGGCAAGATCGGGGCGCTTGCTCACCCCTTTTCCCTGCTCATAGCGAGCACCAAGCTGATATTGAGCATCGCGATTACCCTGCTCCGCGGCCTTCTCCAGCCACTTGACGGCATCTTCATCGGCCCCAGCCTGGCCTGCATACCACTGCCCCAGAACCAACTGGGCATTCGCATGATCGCGCTTGGCTGCCTGCTCGAACCAGTCGAGACACTCACTGACCAGCTTGTCCTTGTGCCGTTGCCGGCAATCCTGACCCAACTGATAGCTGGCTTCGGCATTGCCCAACTTGGCTGATTTTTGCCACCATTGCGTGGCCAGCATCGGGTTCTTTGGTTCCCCCAACCCTACCTGATACCAACTCCCTACTTGCAGGGCTGCCTTTCCCCGCAGTCCGGCATCAGCCGCCAACGGACCGACTTGATCGGCGGCCTGCTTCATCCAGCGCATCGCCTGCGGGTAATCGGGCTTGGCCACCAAACGATTGGCCAATTCATATTGGGCCTTGCCCTGCCCTTGTTGTGCGGCTTGCAAGAGTTCGGATTCCGTCTGTGACGTCGTGGTTGTACAAGCGGCCAGCCAATGGCTCGCCAGCACCAAGCATAATGTGCGGTATGTCATCATTGATATCTGCGACTAATTAAGATGGGAGGGAGAACTGCATACATGACATTTTCTAACTACTTTCTGTATTTACTATTTCACGTTGGCTCTGTTTCAATAAATACCGGTATAGGGCTTTTTCGGTTGATACAAGGCGCTATTGTTCGTTCACATGGTCCAGCTTGACCAGATACAGACCCAGCTTGCGCCCCTCGTTTAACAGTTTATCGATAACATCGGTGAGACAAATAAATCCTGTATATTGATCTGCATCTATATCCCAAAGCACAACTGCATATCCTCGAGCTTGCAGCCATAAATCATAAAGCACCAACATGCGCCAAACCGATGTATTCTCACTCGGTTCGGCGCAAATGAAGTGCTCCTTCAAGCCATGAATATCCGCCAATGCATTGCCCTGTAACTCAACTTCCTCGACGTCTCGCCAGTCAATATTGAGACACACCCAATGCTCATCAGAGTTGAATTCAACAAGTGCTGACACAATGCCATCCTGTAGCTCATCGGTATGGGTATTCATCAGCGCGTTCAATCTGCCGACTCTGATCTCTTCAGGCAGAGGGGATAGTAAAATTGATAGAAGCCATTTCTTTCTTCGTCTTTCGACATAGACCATGGGAATCAACAGGGGTGACAAGATAATGACGGATAGGAGCAGAAATAGTTTTTTATCGCCTTCACTTTTCTTTCTCGATTTTTTTCATACAGAGTCAAGGGCACCAAGCAATACCCCGCAGCATCAAATGATGCTCGGTTCGCGATGTATCGATCACGCAGACAATGCATGATCGATACACTGCGGACTACTCCTGTATCCAGAACAACATGTCATCCTTGTTGACATGAGATTGGGAAGGTAAGCGCTGCCCTTTGCGAAGCTGCCACTGCTCATCGGTCAGGTTGCAGCGCCAGTTGCCATCCTGCTCCACCACGGAACCCGGCATGGCAATGGGGTGTTGAACCACGCGCAATGCCTGCCATTTCTCTGCAATACCATTGGCTCTGGCATAATCGACCAGATCCTTGGGGTAATAACGCATGTCTCGATAGCTGCTGTCATCCAGCTCATAAAGCAGGGTGACCAGCGCCGCTTCAAAAGCCCAATAGCCAAAGTAGATGGCATGCTTTGCCTTGTGCCTGTCGTGCCAATAGCACTCTTTACACCCCTTGTACCATCCTTTGAGATATTGCTTGATGCTCGCCTGACGCTCAACCTTGGTGGGATTCACACCATCTCCCTTGATGGCATCAAATAGCGGGCGGTACACCTCGGGAATATAGGACTCTGGGCCTCGAGGAAAACCAGGATAGCCCAAGCGGGCCAACAGTATGCTCCATAACGGATCGTCGTCTCCTTCTGGATTCTTACTGATATAACGCACCAACTCGGGCAACATCTCATCTTGGTCATAGAGGATACTTAATGAGAACATCCAGAGCAGATATTGATAAGCATCTTGCTCCCAGTAATAAAACTGTTCATCTGGAAACTCTTTTTTATGGCGTAAAAACTCTTTAGTGACGACGCCTAGCTGAGCAATAACCTCTTCATGAGAGACTCCGCCAGAATAAAGCAAGATCAGATGTTCAAGATTATCCATAAACATGCCCGCACTGGCACCAGAGCGAGTAGGCAATCCTGCTGGGTCACTCCAGCGTTCATGGTGAGGATCATTTATCCAACTCCACCACTCCTGGTCAAAATAGAGCGATTCTTTGTAGTCTTCTAGCTGAACCAAGAAGAAATCCTCAGATAATAGTGGATCTCGACGCTGCTCAATAAACGAACTCATTCTCTACTCCTACTTGACCGGGATAGTACCGATAGCATCGGCATTCTTATTCAACTTGGTGATCTGAATCACCTCACCAGACTCATCGACGATCATCAACCAAGATTCATATTTTTGTTTTCTGATATCCGCCAATAGCTTTTTATCTGCTATTTCATCCGGTAATCGCCTTTCTATCCACAAATTGCTCATCTGCTTGCCCGACCCCTTGGTCATCGACAACAACTGGGTGCTCTTGGTGCCATCCCCGTCGATATACTCGCCCCCTGCCGTCCGAAACTTGGTCTCGGTCACCACGTAGGGGGGCGGCGGATTGGTGTTCTTGTAGATACCATCGATGCCCCGCCCTCTGGGCTTGTCATTCAGGCTACGTACCCGGCGATGTTCTGGCAACAGGTTCTCGAACTTGTGATTCGCCATCCAGTTGTCGCTGATGATCTCGCCATAAATCCCTTTCTTCGAGCGGCTCAGGATCTTGAGCTCCACTTTGACCACATCATCCGGCAGCGGGTGGATAACGGTACCACCGGGCATGGCCTTGTAACCAGGGGCATGCTTGACCGCCTCTTTCTCCAATCCAGCGGCTATCTCATCGAGGGACTTGAGCACGGGCCCCATGGCGACAGGCAGCATCTGACCCGCCTGTGACTGCATCTGCAGCACCAGACGCTGGGATTGCTCAAGCCAGATCCTGACTGAAGCAGGAGCCAATCCCTTTATCTTGCCGATCAAGCTGGTCAGCGACTTGACGGCATCGTTCAGATAACCCAGCAACACACTGACCGCAATCTGTCCCCTCAACCCACGGATCTGACCGGCAAATTCTTTTAGCACTTTGTCGAGGCGCGAGATACCCAGCACTTTCTTGACCTTGGGATCACTGAGAAACGTCAGCACGGGCGCCATTGCAGGTCTGATCGCCTTGGTGGCATCCCCACCCGTCTTGCGGACAAACAGGAAGATGATTTTCAACACCCCCTTGAGGGCTGAACCCAGCGACGGGATCAGCCCTATCAGGGTAAAGCTTAAGAAAACCCACTTATCCGGCTGCTTGGGATCACGGGAAATATCCCGAGCATTGGCAATCAGATCGCGACAATCCAGCACCTGGTCAACTACGGGAATAAGACCCAGCACCGCATTGGCGGCGATCTGTCCTGCGCTTTGATTGGGGTTGAAATCCCCCTGCAGGGCCTCCCAGATCCACTGCAAGCTGGAGGCAACCCCTTTTTTGACGGCCTCAGCACTTTGTTTGACATAGGCAGCCCCACCGGAAACAGCCTGATCCAGGTGGTCATAGAGCTGCTCAAACAGATCGTTACCGAACATATCAGCCCTCGTCGCTCAGACTGTCGAGATGGCCGGTGAGGGCCGAGATGGATTCACGGGGCAGATCGACAAAATTGTCCTGCAGGTCATAGGTCACTGAAGCGGTGCCAGCAGGCACATCCTCGAGCAGCGCCATGCCATCACCATCCAGCGTGCCTTCCCGCACCGACCCATCGCTCAATACGGCCTTGTAGGGAGTGCCCGCCAGCGGCATCAGCTCGGAGTCGAGGTGATAGAACTTCATCCAGTGCGTGTGAGGGCTATCCAACATACCCTCAATACTCTTGGGTACCTTGCCAGCCCAACCGGATCCAGAGCCTGCATTGCCACCCGAGTTCATCTTGATGGTGGGCCCCACCAGGGTGACCCCCCCGCCATCGACCTTGATAAAACAGCCGCCGACCTTGACGGTAATTTCAGAACCCGCTTCCAGCACCACCTTGGCACCGGCCTTGACGTGCACCTCCTGCCCCGCCTGGGTGAGCCAGCTGTCACCCAGTTTTTGATGCATGGAGGTATCCACCGTCAGCGAGTAGTCAGCCTTGATATGATCCCGCCTCTCTCCTTCAACGGTCAGATGATCGTTGCCAAGACTGGGCGAAGCCCCCTCCTCACCCGGCACCTTTCTGACACGAGTCACCCGCTCGTTGTCGATGTCACGATGCTCGTCGTGTTTGATATGCCACGCCGCATCGTTCTCTATCAGCACATTCAGGTCTTTCTGACCGTGGATGTAAATCTCTTCCTGCCCCGCCTGGTCTTCGAAGCGCAGCTCGTTGAAGCCCTCCCCCTGGTGGGTCTCGGTGCGCAGCACGGTGCGGGTCTTGTTGGCAGGCAACTCGTAGGGTGGCCGGTTGGCGGCGTGGTAAGTTCGACCCGTCACGATGGGCTGGTCCGGGTCACCTCCCAGAAAACTCACGATAACCTCGTGGCCGATGCGCGGGATGGCCATCATGCCGTACTGGCCGCCGGCCCATCCCTGGGAGACCCGCACCCAGCAGGAGCTCTGGTCGTTGCTCGAACCGTAGCGATCCCACGGGAACTGCAGTTTCACCCGGCCGTGCTCGTCGCAGTAGATCTCTTCCCCCTCCGGGCCCACCACCATGGCGATTTGCGGGCCATCCACCATCGACTTGTGGGGTGCTTCCGGGCTGCCGATGCGCGCTCGCCAGGTGGTGCTGGCTTTCACCACCCCGAACTCGTTGTGGTAGACAGTGGGGCCGCTGCCCCCCTCCTCTTCCAGCGCCTGCGGCTGCAAGCCGGTATGCTGGATACGCACGATTTGCCAGTCGGTGTTGAGTCTGCCGTTGGGGTGTTCGGTGAGGGAAAACGTCTGCCCCGGCTGCAAGGCGGCGCAGTTGGACTTAGCCTGGCCCGCCACGGCATCGTTGCGCAGCGCATCCAGCCGATGTTGGGCAAAGGCCTTGCCGCTCGGGTCTTCTTTGTAGCGACCTGGAAAATCGAAGTGCTGGTAAGTATCGCGCTGGTGGGTCAGCTCAGCTCCCACCTTCTTGTGGGAGAGGCCGTAGGCCGGGGTTTTGAAGCTGTAGTCCTTGAGCTCCACATCCGAAGGGCGCACCGCCTCCCGGTAGTGGAACTGCCGCACATAGGGGCCCTGCTCGAGGGAACGGTTGCCGAGGTTGAAGAAGAGCTCGGGGCCAGCGGTCAGGGCGGCCGCGTCGTCGGCCAACACGATGCGGTGCTTGCCCGCTTCAAACTCGTGGAAATAGAACATCCCCTCTTCGGCGGCGAGCCGGTTCACGAAATCGAGGTCTGTTTCCCGGTACTGAACGCAGTATTCCCGCTTGGCGTGCTCGTTTTTCAGCGCAAAGGCGTAGTCGGTGATGCCGTGCTCTTGCAACAGGATGGAGAGGATTTCATCGGGTTTCTGTGCCTGGAAGATGCGGGAGTTCTGGCGAAGTGACAGCCGCCACAGAGCCGGCTGCACCATGAGCTGATAGCGGGCGCGGCGAAAACCGCTGTCACCCTGCGCGAAGTCACTGACCACCCCGCAGACCCGACGCTGCAGCTCGCCGTTGTACCACACCAGCAGCTCGCACGGCTGGTCCAGCACGGCGCCAAAGTCGATGTCGGGCTGGGCGCTTGCCAGCTCCAGGCGCAGGTTGAACGGCCGGTTCAGCGCTTCATCAAGCGCAAACTCGGCCACCACGAAGGTGTTTTCGGGCAGAGCCCCCACCTTGACGGTAAATTGTAATCCTGTGCTGTCTGCCATCGTTGCTCGCCCCTGAGATATCGTGCAGCCCCATCAGGCGGGGCACTTCAAGCCGTGTGAGAGATCCGCCTTCGCCCCGGCTTTTCTGACACCATGGCTACCGCACGCCCTTGACGGCGTGCGGCAAGACGTAACCCGGATTTTTTCTTGTGCCCCCTCACCTCAGGCAAACGGGCAGAAGAAAAAACGCGTGTACTGAAACGGTGCGGGAAATGCCAGAAACGGCAAAAGGGCACCGCAAGCAGTGCCCTTTGACTGAGAATTACGCTTCGATCGGTGCACGCCAGTCGTCAGCACCAGAGGTACCGGCAACGGTGTGCTCCCAATCGATCTTGCGATAGGCCATGGAGACCTGGATCAGCTGGGTGAAGTCAGACTTCGCCGGATCCTGGCAGTGCGGCATCTGGCAGTCGATGTCGACGATGGTGGCATCGGTCAGCACGGTAGAGAAGAAGTGCTCCTGCTTGCCCTCGACGGAGGTGCGGTACCACTTCAGGGTCACTTTCGGCAGCATCTCGCCGGAAGCCAGCGCGTTGTACATCAGCGGCACGGCCTTGTTCAGCGCAACGGTGAACTTGAACGGCTTGTGGACACGCTGGCCAGCAGGCTGACCGGATTGCGGATCGGTCGGTACGGTAACGACGTGCTGGAACTCTTGCACCAGCATCTCGTCTTCGTGGCCCTGCACGAAGATGTTGCCGACGGAATCGGAGGTGAAAGCACCGGCGGTGATATTGCCCTGGGTTTTACCTTCGATGCTGATATAACATGGAGTTGGCATGGAATTGCTCCTGATTGGTTGAACGGTAATGACACTCGACCGAATCCGTTAGCAGTGACCATGCCAATTCATTTTATTGTTTTAAAACAATAGGTTGAATCGATCACCAATCAAGCCATCATCGCAACAACGCAACAAGTTGCGCATCCAGCATATTCATCCAAACAAAATTGCATATGCAGAGTAAGAAACTAAAAACCCCGCAATGCATTGCGCAAATCAGAACTTATTTCAACCTAATAACCCGCGCGGGCGTGATAGCGACTGAGCCGTGCGTTGACAATGGCCAACACCGGGGGCCCGGCTGCCCGTCGATACAACCAGGTTATGGACGATGGAGAAACTGCGGAGATAGCAGGAAGCGATAACCGGTCCTGTAAAGCAAGAAACCGACCATCGGCTCGGCTTTTCAATCTGTACGCTGGGTCAAGATCGACTCGCACCATCCCTGGCTCTCGCCCTGCGGGCGGCCTTTGGCCGTCCAGGTGGGCTTTCCTGCCCACCTGTCAAACCAGGGCCGAACCGAGCCGCACGTTATCGGATAAAGCAAAAGGCCCCGTCTTGCGACGGGGCCTTTTGCTTTATTTGGCGGTGAGGGAGGGATGATTCGCCACTGCGTGGCTCACCCCTTCGGGGCGGCCTGCGGCCGTTCATCGCAGCAAGCTGCTCTGCTCGAACCCGGCGAGGGTTCTCACCCTCCCTCTTCGACATGAGCGGATAATTCTTCCCCAAAGCAAAAAACCGACCATCAGGTCGGTTCTTTAAAGTTTGGCGGTGAGGGAGGGATTCGAACCCTCGATACGTTGCCGTATACACACTTTCCAGGCGTGCTCCTTCAGCCACTCGGACACCTCACCAAATTTTTACTTCTTGAAGTGGCTTTCGGAGCACGCTGCGCGTGTATCTTGCCGACTTCGTCGGTGGGCAGCCTCTCGGTCACCTCACCAAATTTCGGTCTGTTGTTTAATGTGCTCAGCCAGCACTGTGTTCGTTGCGCCGTTGCGCTGGAACGGGGCGTAATGTACGGGATACGACGGCATGCGGTCAATGCAATTTTTCACTTTTTGCGTTCGTTTGCTCATTATCCGAACCAAGTGACTAAAAACATGCCGTTTCGTACCCCTTTCAATCAATTTCCAGCCGCTTCGTGCAAATGCTCGCCTTTGAGTGCCTCTTCCAGCGAGCCGTAAAACTCCAGCTGACCGGGCACCGGACGCACCTTGGCGCGCGCCAGGGTCTTGAGCGGCTGGAACTGCAACTCGGCGACCCGCAACTGCACCCCTGCCTTGGCCATCTGCTTTTCAAACTGCAGGAAGGCGGAGAGGCCACCTGCGTCCAGGATGGAGACCGCCTCCATCTGCAGCACCAGCAGCTTGTGCCCCTTGACCTGGGCTACCAGCTCGCCGAACACCCGCTCGGCGGCCGCGAAGAACAGCGGGCCGTTGACCTTGTAGAGCAGCGCCTGCTCCGGCA
Source organism: Aeromonas sp. FDAARGOS 1403 (assembly GCF_019047325.1). Lineage (NCBI taxonomy): Bacteria > Pseudomonadati > Pseudomonadota > Gammaproteobacteria > Aeromonadales > Aeromonadaceae > Aeromonas > Aeromonas sp. FDAARGOS 1403. The sequence continues at coordinate 3,741,559 of NZ_CP077249.1, forward strand.
CTTCATGGGCGTAGCGCTTGTGATCCGCCAGGTTGTGCAGCTTGGTCATCTTGGCAATCTCGCGCATGAACAGCAGGGAAGCGAGGATCACCCCGAAGGTGATGGCGATAACCATGTCGAAGATGACGGTCAGCGACAGGCAGACCAGCAGCACCAACACGTCGGATCTGGGGGCGCGGCGAATGAGCTCCACCACCTTGTGAGCCTCGCTCATGTTCCAGGCGACGATGAGCAGCAGGGCCGCCATGGCCGAGAGCGGCAGCCAGGAGAGCCAGGGCGCCAGCACCAGGATGGCCGCCAGCACCACCAGCGCATGCACGATGCCGGAGATGGGAGAGGTAGCCCCGGCCCGCACGTTGGCGGCGGAACGGGCAATGGCAGCGGTGGCGGTGATGCCGCCAAAGAAGGGGGCGACTATGTTGCCAAGCCCCTGCCCCACCAGCTCGGCGTTGGAGCTGTGCTTGCGACCTGTCATGCCATCCAGCACCACGGCGCAGAGCAGGGATTCGATGGCCCCCAGCATCGCCATGGAAAAGGCGGCGGGCAACAGGCGCTCGATGGCGGCCAGGTTCCACTCCACCGGCGAACCATCCGGCCCCGGCAGGGCCCAGGGCATCACCAAGGTCGGCGCAATGGGCGGGATCCCCATGCCCTGGCTGCCGTCGGCCAGGGTATAGCTGAACTTGCTGCCGATGGTGGCGACGTCCACCCCGAACTGATGCAGGCCAAAGCCAAGGCCCACCCCAACCAGCACGGCGGGCAGGTGACCTGGCACCGGCAGACGCAGGCGCGGCCAGAGCAGCAGCACCGCCAGGGTCGCAACCCCCACCAGCGTATCCCCCCACTGCCAGCTGGGCAGGGCATGGGCCAGTGCCTCCACCTTGCCAATATAGGTTTCCGGCATCTCGGGCACCTGCAGACCGAAGAAGTCCTTGATCTGCAAGGTGGCGATCACGATGGCGATACCGCCGGTAAAGCCCAGGGTCACCGAAGGCGGAATGTACTCGATGAGGCGCCCGAGCCGTGCCACCCCCATGGCCACCAGGAAAAAGCCCGAGATCAGGGTCGCCATCAACAGGCCACCCACACCGAACTGCTGGGCCACCGGATAGAGGATCACCACGAAGGCGGCGGTCGGCCCCGAGATGGAGAAGCGGGAGCCACCGGTCACGGCGATGACGATACCGGCGATGATGGCGGTATAGAGACCGTGCTGGGGCGGCACACCACTGGCAATGGCCAGCGCCATGGCCAGCGGAATGGCGATGATGCCGACCGTGATGCCGGCGATCAGGTCGCGGCCGAAGCGGGGAACGCTGTAGGGTTCGTCAATACAGGATTGGCGTAAAGCAATGGCCAGCTTCACGCTTTGCAAAGGTGCTTGGTTGTGCATGTATTCGTAATACCAGAAGAGGGAGATAAAGGCCGGATTGAACCGGCGCCCGATCATCATCAAGGGCCGGCAGAGCTGTCGACACGGCGATGGTATCCTGGCCAACCATACCCCAGCCGATGAAATATTTCGATGGGCGGGATCAATGAATGGCCGTTACCACGCAATATTGCCGGTGATAGTCAGCATATCGACCACTTTTCTCACCATTACGCAGCACGCTCACTTCGCCTGCTAACCAATTTTCCCTTCCTTATCCTGGTCGCGCGCCCTCCCCTTCTTTATATCTACCTGTCGGATACGGTGCCGGCGCTCGCCCCTCCCTCATCCTGTCCCGGCAGCCAATGCATTTCATCTACCTCCTGACTCGGCTGCTTCCCCCTTGGCGAGCCTGCGAGGCTCACTCCAAGCTGCTGATTGTGCTGAAAATAGTCCGCAGCGGCCAAGTTTTGGGCAAACGGTCCGAAATCCCCTTTTTGCAACGGATCGCGGGTTGACACCCGGCGGACGGGCCATTAATATCCGCACCGTCTCGACGAGACAGGCAATTCCTCCTTAGTTCAGTCGGTAGAACGGCGGACTGTTAATCCGTATGTCACTGGTTCAAGTCCAGTAGGAGGAGCCAATTCCCTCGTAGTTCAGTCGGTAGAACGGCGGACTGTTAATCCGTATGTCACAGGTTCAAGTCCTGTCGAGGGAGCCACATTCGAAAGCCCAGCCTTTGGCTGGGCTTTTTCGTATCCCACCTTCGAAGCTGCCATACAGGCTACCGTGGCTTGTACTTTCACCGAACGGCCTCACATCCTCTCCTTACGTGCCCTTTCACGACACCACCCTTGCTTTTTTGCTTGCCTCTGCCGGATATTCGTTATCACAATCACCGTCCCTGTTCACACCGTCAAAAGAAAAGGACCCCTTGGCATGTCTGAGGATGCGATGCAAAAAGAAGCAGTGCCTGCTCAAGCCACCAAGCAGCCAAAAGATCCCGTCCGGCGTCTTACGCTGCAATTGGTCATGCTTGCCTTGATCGTCTTGGTCTATGTGCTGTTTGCTCAACGCCTGACCCCGATGAGCAGCCAGGGTACGGTGCAGGCCTTTTTGATCCGCCTGGCCCCCGAGGTGGCCGGACGGGTGACTGCGGTGGAAGTCAGTGACAATCAGCAGGTTTCCGCCGGCATGCCGCTGTTTCAAATCAACCAGGAGCCCTATCTGATTGCCGTCGCCCAGGCAGAAGCCCATGTGGCGGCAGTTGGGCAATCGATCGGGGCTGACACTGCCGCGGTGCAAACCGCCCAGGCCAAGGTGGTACAGGCCAAATCGGCCAAGGATAACGCTGCCGACAATGCCGCCAGAGTGGTCGAGCTGGCCAAACGAGGGGTCATGTCGATCGCGCAGCGGGATCAGGCGACGGCAACCTTGCAGCAAGCCAGGGCCTCCCTGGCGGCCGCACAGGCAGAGTTGCGCCGTGCAGAACAGAGCCTGGGGCCCGCCGGCAATGAAAATCCCAAGCTGAAAGAAGCGATGGCCGCCCTGGCCAAAGCCAGACTCGATCTCATTCGCACCACGGTCAAAGCGCCCAACAAGGGGGCCATTACCAACATACAGCTGGCGCCAGGCCAGTATGCCGCCGTGGGAAGTCCGGCAATGACCTTCATCGACACCTCGGCGGTCTGGATCAGCTGTATGCTGCCCGAAAACTCGTTGGAATACCTTCGACCGGGCATCAAGGCCGAAGTGGTCTTCGATGTACTCCCCGGCCGCGTCTTCAAAGCTCACCTCGATACCCTGGGGTGGGGCAGTGCTGGCAACACCACCACAGACCAGACCACCGGCCTGCTCACGGCACCACAAAACAGTCCCAGTGCGCGCCAGTTTCCAGTGAGCCTGGTACTGGATGAGGCACTCCCCCGCGGGTTGCGCTATGGCTCCCAGGCCACCGTCATTTTCTATCCCAACAAGGTGGGCATAATGGATACGATTGCCGCCGGCTGGATCCGTGTTGTCAGCCTGCTGACCTATATTGCCTGATGATGAACAAAGCGTGGTGGCAATGCAGCCTGCGTCTTGGCGTCATTCCCATGGCGGCACTGGCGGTTACCCTGGCCACGGGTCAGGCCTTGCCCTTTCTGATCCCCATGTTCATCGTCATCATGCTGATGCTGAGTCCGACGCGCCTGCCGCTGATGATGATAGTGAGAATGCTGGCACTGATCGTCGGTTGTACCGCGCTCATCTGTTTTCTTGCACATGTGGTCGGCACCAATCCCGTCGCTTTCTGGCTCGCCATGGCTGCGGTTGTGGTTCTGGCCTTTGCCCGCCTTGGCAAGAACCCTGACGATCTGCCCGGATTGCTGGTGCTGATCGTGTCGTCGATGACGATGGTGCTGGTACAAAGCCAGCCATCGCTGGTCCTGGCACTCCCCGTGTTGATGGGAAAAGCCTTTCTGATCGCCTATTTATGGTGTCTGCTGGCCTTTGCCATCTGGCCCCGGCCTTCCCCTCCGCTAATTCCCCTGACCGCCATGCGCGGTGATGAAAGGGTGATGCTGATCCTGGGAAAGAGCGCCGCTCTGTTGCTGGCCATCGGTATCGCCATCTGGCTGCAAGACAGCAGTGCCATCTTGATCGGGGCCACGATTGCCAACCTGCTGCGCGCCAGCGACCCCCATCTGACACGAATGAACAGCAAACCACTGTTGCAGGCCAACTTGCTGGCGGCGGCCTTGGCCACCCCGGTGATCCTGCTGGCCTACATCAGTCAGTCTCCCCTGCTCCTGTCACTGCTGGCGCTCGCCGGCAGCATCTGGCTAGCGGGACGGTTGGCGGCAGCCTGGCCCAAAGTGGTGGTACAAACCGCAATGACGGTTTACATCACTTTGCTGGGAACAGCCTTGCCCCAATATCAGCAAGGGCTGCACCTGGTATGGGATCGACTCGCGACGCTGTTGCTGGTCGTCCTCTATTGCACTCTGGTTGTGCATCTATTGACCACATCAACCGATAAGTCATGTCCTGCTTGAACGACATCATCTTGTCCAGACCGTTTATTGTCAGAGGGTAGAGACATGCTTTGCCCTTTGCGACCCCCACTCGATTCAGGAGTTTCTATGCGCCGTTTCAACTTAATGCTCAATGGCAGCCGGTTGATGATGTTTCCCTTCTATGTCTGCATCCTTGTCTGTGTCGCCCTCTTGATGGTGAAGTTCGCCATGCAGCTCTATGAGCTGTGTCGCGACATCATCGACATCCCCTATCTGGATCTCATCACAGGGGTGCTGACCCTGGTGGACTTCGTGCTGGTGGCCCAGATGCTGATCCTGGTGGCCATCTGCGGCTACGTGCAGTTCATCAAGACCCCGGAGCAGCGGGCAGCCCTTGGCGACAACTGGCTCAGCAAGATCAACTTCGCCTCCCTCAAACTCATCGTCATCAACTCCCTGGTCACCATCGCCGGGATCGAGGTGCTCAAGGCCTTCCTGACCGACGGTACCGGCAACGAGATCGAGATGAAGTGGTCGGTCATCGTCTTCCTCGCCTTCTCCACCGCAGCGCTCATCTACGCTGTCACCGAGCGGCTGGCGGACCACAAGTAACTCCGTTTTTCATTCAGCCTTTATTCATCAAAGGCCGAATTGATAACTCTTTTCATTACCTTTACTGCATTGTAAACTTGCTCCCCCGGGCTTTACTGCCCGGGCGTTGGAGCACCTATGACAAGCCTTTCCCTCTCACCACGACACTGCTGGCAGTGGCTGGCCTATCACCATCAGGCCGCCGAGGGCTCCCTCTATCTGATGTTCTTCTCCGGCCTGCTGCTGTGGGAACCGCTGACCCCGCTCTGGTCGCTGGCACGCTGGAATCTGTTCCTGCACGTCGCCCTCTCGCTCACCCTGTTCCCCCTGCTGTTCGGCGCCTTCTGGCTCTCCCATCGCAGCCTGTTGCGCAAAAGCCGTAAGCCTTTCTTGCGCACCACGGGCCGCATCATCGAAGCCTTGCTGCTGATCTGCCTGGCCAGCGGCCTGCTGCTGGTATTGCACGGCACCCCGGGCGATAGCCTCGGCAACCTTGCCAGCTGGGCCCACTGGCTGAGCGCCCTCGCGTTGACTCCCCTGGTGCTGCGCCACGCCTGGCGCTGGACCATCTTGAAATGGCGCACCTGATCTTATGTTGAAGTTGTTGTTATCCCTGATGTTGGCCGCCCTGCTGCTGGGGACCGCCTCGGCCCAGGAGATGGGCACCGCCATGATTGCCTATGACGAGGGGAACGCCCCGCGCCTCGTCACCGCCAACCAGAGCGCAGGCTCGGTCACCCTGCTTGAACGCGATAGCGGTAAGCGACTTAAAGAGGCACAACTGGGGGGCGATCTGCGCCAGCTGGCCCGCGCCGGCGATGGCACCCTGCTGGTCACCGACTACAGCGGCGATCGCCTGCTGCTGTTGGATGGTGATCTCGACTTGGAAGAGGCGATCCCCACCGGCCATAGGCCCTACGGCGTCATCTTCGATCCCAAGCGACAGTGGTTCTGGGTCACGCTGTTCGAAACAGGCCGCCTCCAGGCTTATGACACCACGGGCAAGCTGCAGCTGGATGCAGAAACCGCCGAGACACCCCGCGGGCTGGCCCTGACCAACGACGATCGCCTGCTGCTCACCCACGCCATGACCGGCCAGCTCGCCATCTATGATCTCGCCAAACTCGGCAGCGGCGCCAAAGGCACTACCCTGCCCAAGCCCAAGCTCATTACCCTGGCCGAGACCCACAGCGACACCCCAAGCGACTCGCAGGGCTTGCCGCGCCTGCTCGATGGCATCGCCCTCTCCCCCGATGGCAGCGAAGCCTGGCTGCCCCACGTGCTCTGGAGCTTCGATCACCCCTTCCAGTTTCAGAGCACCGTCTTCCCGGCGGTCTCCATCATCGATCTGGATGAGGAGAAAGAGCGGGTCGATGAGAGAAAGCAGCTCTTCTTGCAGATCAACCTGCCCAGCGTCGGCAACCGCAGCCAGATCGTCTCCAACCCGTTCGCGGCACGCTTCGCCGCTGATGGCAAGCGGGTCTACCTGACCCTGGCTGGCTCCGAAGATCTGCTGGTGTTCGACCTGTCGCGCAGCGGCAAGCAGAACAGCAACCGCCACAGACGCAAGAAGTTTCAGGGCGGCGCCAAGGCGACCCAGCTCCTTCGCCACCTGCCGGGCCAGAATCCGCGCGACTTGTTTGTAGACGGCGACCACATTCTGGTGCACAACGTCATGGGGCAGGATCTCACCCGTCTCAACACCGGCGGCAGCGGCCCGTTTGCCCGGGTCACCGTCGATGTGCCCCACTTCGCCAAACTGGTAGAGACGGATCCGCGCCCCGAAGCGCTTCAGCGCGGCGAGCGGTTGTTCAATCTCGGCAACACCGCGGCCAACAGCCGCTTCCCCATGGCGGGGGACAACTGGATGAGCTGCAACTCCTGCCATCTGGACGGGTTCAACTTCACCAACCGCTATCTGATGGCGGCCCATCGCCAGCAGAGCGGCGACAACGCCATCAACGGCCACGCCAACCTGGCCAACATGGTGGCGGGTGACTTTATTGGCGAATACCTGCGCATGACCCAGCAGACCCAGGGCGGCATGGGCCATGACACCCGCGATGGCGCCGAGCCGGTCGACCCCGCCAGGCCCCAGCCCGAGGTGAAAGCGATGATGGAGGATCTGCATGCCTTCGTCACCGCCGATGGCAACCTCCCCTATCTTGCCAACTGGCTGCGGCTCGATGCCCCGCGCACGGATCCCGCCAAGGCGCCGACCACCCATCCCAGAGAGTGGCTCAACTCCGCCTCCTGCCAGAACTGCCACCAACAGGCGTTCCAGGACTGGAGCGAGAGCAACCACCGGCTGATGGGCAACTCCCACCCCTACTACAAGGTGGTGCAGGCGCTGGCCCGCGAAACCGAGGGCGAGGCGTTCGGCCAGTGGTGCCAGGGCTGCCACATGCCTCAGCAGGTGCTGAACGACCAACAGGATCTGCCCAAGGGTTCGAATATGTTCGAGCAGGGCGGCGCCTCGCTCATTGCCGCACACCAGAAAGGCGAGCCGGTGGTGGAGGAAGGCACCGGCTGCGTGCTCTGCCATCGCATCACCAAAGTGGAAGATGCCGGCGGCAACAGCGCCTTTACCGTGAATCTGAAAGACCGCGAGAGCTATGTGTTCGAAGATGCCGCCGGTGGCAGCCTCAAGCACTGGCTGGCCGAGCGGCAGATCAACGCCCGCCCCGCCATGCACAAGGCTTCCTACCAGAAGGATTTCTACCGCGACGCGGCCCTGTGCAAGTCCTGCCACAACGAGTTTGCCCCCGGCACCGGCGCCAACATCGTCAACACTTGGGACGAGTGGGAAAACTCCAGCTTTGCGAACGCTAAAGACCCCGCCAAGCGGCGCACCTGCATCGACTGCCATATGAACCCTACACCTGGCAACGGCGGCGCGCCGGTGGCAGGCCAGTCCACCGAAAACGGCACAGTGAAAGAGCGGCTCTATCGCCACAACTTTACCGGCGCCCAGCACCAGCTGGTGGGGCTGCGCAATCCCGCGCTCGAGCAAGAGAGCCTGGCGCTCTTGCGCTCAAGCGCCACCCTCTCTGCCCGCATTGAAAACCAGAGCGGCCAGCCTGCGCTGGTGGTGCGGGTCGCCAATACTGGCGCCGGCCACGCCCTGCCCACCGGGGTGGCCGATTTCCGCGAACTCTGGCTGGAGCTGACCGTCACCGACGCCAGCGGCAAGCTGGTGCTTGCCAGCGGCCAGCCGGTGGATGGCGCCGTCCCTAAAAATGCACGGCTATTTAGAAAAGTGTTCGGTGATGCCGAGGGCAAGCCGGTGGGGCTCAAGTTCTGGCGCTACGCCAAGCTCTTGGAAGACACCCGTATTCCGGCCGATGGCTGGCGCGATGAAGCCTGGCCGCTGCCGGCGGATGCCCAGGGCCCCTTCAAGGCCGATATCAAACTCAATTTCCGCACTTACCCCAAGTGGGTCAATGATGCGGTGCGCGCCGCCGAGCCGAGCTTGCCGGAGCCACCCATAGTGCTACTCAATCGGCTGCAACTCACCCTGCAGCCTCTCCCCGTCACGCCCGCTACGGAGCCTCACACCTGATGTTTGCAAGTTTTCTCATTACCCTGCGCGAGGGGCTGGAAGCCTTCCTGCTGGTCGGCATCTGCCTCTCCTACCTCGCCAAGCTGGGGGCGAGCCGCTACAACAAATTCGTCTATCTGGGGGTGGGGCTCGGCCTGCTTGCCTCTCTCGTGGTCGCCTTCCTGTTCCAGGTGGTGGTGAGCCAGTTCGAGAGCGAGCGCTACAACCATTTGCTGATGGCGGGGATCCTGATTTTCGCCACCCTGGTGCTCACCTACATGGCGGTCTGGATGCAGAAGCAGGCCAAATCCCAGGTGGGGGCCATGACGGCGCGCATTGATGCCGCCATCGACGGCGGCAACCTGTTCGGTCTGGTGCTGCTCGCCTTCCTGGCGGTGATGCGCGAGGGCTTTGAAACCGTGCTCTTCTTCTCGGCCCTGGTTTACTCCGGGCAAGGGGTGGATCTGCACGAGGGGCTGATGGGGGCGCTGGGCGGCCTGCTGCTGTCGGTGGTGCTGGTGTGGGGGCTGCTGCGCTCCACCCGCAAGGTGGCGCTGGCCCCCTTCTTCCGCTGGACCGGCCTGCTTATCATCATCATCGCAGCCGGGCTGCTGTCGTCCGCCGTCAACATGCTGCAGGCAGCCGGGCTCATCACCTTCTGGACCGAGCCTGTCTTCAACATCAGTCACATTCTCGACGATCAGGGGGTATTTGGTACCTTCCTGCGCGCCCTGTTTGGCTACAATGCCTCACCAGCCGGCCTGCAGTTGCTGACCTGGGCAAGCTACCTGGTGATCTTCGTCACCGTCTGGCATCGCAACTATCGTCCCCAGCGCTGATCGCCCAGCGCGGCGCAGCAGCGGATGACAAGGCGGCTCAGCGGGGCCGCCTTTTCCACTTCTTCTCTTTTGGTCAGCGTTTCGGATAACAGAGTCATGAGCGACAACAACACACAACACATTGCGGTACTGGGCGCCGGCCCTGCCGGTCTGATGGCCGCCTGGCGCCTGCGCCAGGCCGGTTTTGCGGTCACCCTGTTCGAGCAGGAGAGCGTGGTGGGCGGCATGTGCGCCACCCAGACCTTCAAGGGGCGCGACGGTGAGTATCGCTTCGACTACGGCGGCCACCGCTTCATCACCAAGAACCCCGAACTGCTCGCCTTTATCGACGAACTGATGGGGGACGATCTGCTCCACGCGGAGCGCAAGAGCGTGATCCGCTTTGGCGGGCGCACCTATGACTACCCCCTGAACCTGCCCAATTTGCTCAAGACGGCGCCGCTCGCCCTGATGGCCGGTGCGGTGAAGGATCTGCTGCTGTTGCCCTTTGCCAGGAAGCCCACCGATTTTGCCAAGGCGAGCTTTGCCGAGTGGATCCAGAGCCACTTTGGCCGCACCCTCTATCGCCAGTTCTTCGAGGGTTACACCGGCAAACTGTGGGGCATCAACCCGGACCAGCTCTCCGCCGACTGGGCCGGTCAGCGCATCAGCCTGATCGATTTGAAAGACGTGGCGCGCCGTCTGCTGCCAAGACGCAACGGCAGCATCTCGGTGCGCACCTATGCCCGCAAGTACCGCTACCCCAAATACGGTTTCGGCCAGATCTTCACCACCTTGGGGGAGCGGCTGGTGGCCGAGGGGGTTGAGCTGAAAACCGGCGCCACCATCACCCGCCTCGAGCAGAGCGATGGCCGTATCGAACGGGTCTATTGGCAACAGCAGGGGATTGAGCAGAGCGAGCGATTTGATCAGGTCATCTCCACCCTGCCGCTGCCGCTCACTTGCCAGCATCTGGGCTTGCCGTGCGATCTCCACTACCGGTCGCTGCGCTTCGTCAATATGCCGCTCAAACAGGAGAACCTGTCGGACAACACCTGGCAGTACCTCTCCGACCCCCATATTCTGGCCACCCGTCTGCAGGAGCCGCGCCGCCGCAGCCCCTTTATGGCGCCCAAGGGCCAGACCTCGGTGATGCTGGAGATCCCCTGCAACCCGGGAGATGCCACCTGGCAGGCACCGCTCTCTGATCTGCGCGGCCGGGTCACTGCTGATCTCGCCAGTCTCGGCGTCGATACCGCCAAACTTGGCGATGAAACATTTGAGGCTCGCAGCGAATACGCCTATCCACTGATGGATCTCGGCTACCAGACCCGCCGCAACGAGGCCATCAAGGCGCTGATGCCCATCACCAACCTCATCATGACCGGCCGCCAGGGGACATTCCGCTACATCTTCACCGACACCGCCATGGAGATGGGGATGATGGCCGCCGACATGGTGATCGACGGGGTAGACAGACGTCACGCCATCTTCAACCATCGCAATGAAAATACCGTGATCGAGACCCAGAGCGTGGCCTAAGAGCGATGGCAGGTGCTTAACCGGCAAACAGACGCCGCAACACCTTCAACCATCGCAACGAAAATACCGTGATTGAGACCCAGAGCGTGGCCTGATGGCCGCGCCATAAACAAACAAGGAGAAGAGGATGACCATCCGCCCGGGTTTACTTGCCCTCACCCTGCTGCTGGCCCTGAGCGGGCAGGCGCAGGCATACTCCTACGCCGCCGCCGGCAAGGAGCCGCTGATCGATGCCCGCGAGGCACTGCTGGGCGCCGCCACTGACAGCAAGGATGCCAGCGCCACCTTGAGCGAGATCGCCGAGGAGCTGACCTATCTGGAGGAGCACCACAAGGTCGAGCTGCAAGCTCCGCTCGCGGCCGCCATCAAGGTCAAAGACGCCGCGGCTACCGCGGCCCTGCTCAACCGGGCATACAAGGCGGAGATCGAGCGCCGCCTCGAGGGGGCCAGCCAGAACCTTGGCGACTACCAGACCGCCAAGGTGCTGGTGGTCAAGAGCAAGCGCTTCCTGGATCTCATCCTCCCCTCCCTGAGCGAAGGGGATCGCAAGGCCGCAGAGCAGGCGCTGGCCAAGGTGCTCGATGCCATCGGCAACCCGGGGGTATTCGGGGTGGGCGCCAAGCCCGCCGATGCGGCTGCCTTCACCGAGGCGGAAAAAGCACTGATGGCCGTGCTGGCACCGCTCTGATGGCTACCTGCCCATCATTGCGCCACCTCGCCGTGACAAGCGGTGTGTTTCGCTGCGCGCTACCCACCCTACGCACTTTGATGACCTCTCATTGATGACGACGGCCCCCCTCATCCCCGGCCCTTCTCCCGCAAGGGGAGAAGGGGGGCGTCACCACGGCCGATTACGCTTCGCTAATCGACCCTACTTGCTGATCCTTCTACAACTGGCCTGGCTTGGCTGGCTGCTGGCCTTCCCGGTGGCGCTCGATTCCGACGATGCCCTCAACTTTGCCCACGGGGTGGTGCGCTTCAGCGTGCTGGAGTTCTCCCCCCACTTTCCGGGCTACCCCGCCTTTATCTGGCTGGCGCGGCTGATCAATCTGGCGGTGGACGATCCGGCCCGCGCGGTGCAGTGGGCCAGCCTCTTGGGTAGCAGTTTGCTGGCGCCGCTCGCCGCCTCCCTCGCGGTCAGATTGTGGCAGCGGCCAAGCCTGCTGGCGCCGGTCTGGCTGCTGGTGCTGGCCCTGCCGCTCACCCCGACGCTCGCTCTTTCCGGACTCTCGGACGGGCCGGCGCTGGCCGCCTGGCTCGGAGCTCTCCTGGCCTTGCAGCAGCGCAAAATCGCGCTGGCGGGTCTGCTGCTGGGCCTGATGCTGGCGCTGCGCCCCTCCTATTTTGTGCTGGCGCTGCTGCCCCTTTGGCTAGGGGTGGCGCAAAAGGGAACGCGCGTCAGGTTTGTGCTCCCCATCGTACTGGTGGGACTAGCCTGCCTGCTGTTTGTCTGGCAGGCCGATGGCTGGGCCTATTTTGCCGAGGGGCGGCGCTTTACCGACGGTCACTTTACCCTGTGGGGCAACACGGCGGCGGCTCACGGCGATCGGCTGCTGAGCTGGGCGAATACCTTCAACGAGCAGCTCACCCCGCTCTGGCCTTTGGCTGTCGGGGGACTGCTGGCGCAGCCGTTGTGGCAACGGTGCAAGGGCCACGCTGCCGCCCTCTCCCCGACCTGGTCCCTCTACTGGCTTGCCCTGCTGCTCTGGACCCTGTTTGGCCAGAACCCGGACAATCCCCGCCATCTGGCCCCCATCACCCTGCTAGCCATCATCTTGCTGGCAGGCATGCTGCCGCGCCGGGGCGAGCTGCCAGCCATGCTGGGGGCCCTCGTGCTGCTGCTCTGCACCCTCACCCCGCCGGCAGCGCCAGCCATGACCCGGGCAGCCAGGCTGGCCGAGCAGGCGTGCCCGGCGCTGGTGACCCAGTGGGGAGTGCGGCTGCTGCGAGAGACCACGGCCCTGCCCGTCACCGACGGCTGGTATCAGGGGGATGCTCGCCTTGCATTGGCGCAAGGGGCCTGCCGGCTCAGCCGGCGTCCCCTCGACCCGGAGGATCTGCCCGCCGGCGGCCGGCAAGTCTGGTTTGCCCCCCGCTTTCACGCCGAGCCCGGCCTCTGGCTCGGCATACAGGATCACCCCCGTCACCAAAACTGGTAGACTGGATGTTTGTCACTCCCTGACTTCGCACTCATCAAGACTGGATAGCCTATGCCCCACGCCCCCCTCTCCCCCCGTTTCCTGTTCATCCTGCTCGGCGCCCTGGCAGGCCTGACGCCGCTCGCGGTCGACATGTACCTGCCCGCCATTCCGGCCATCGCCCGGGATCTGGCCACCAGCATCGACGGTGCCCAGCTCACCATCAGCGCCTTCCTCGGCGGCTTTGCCATCGGCCAGCTCTTCTACGGCCCGCTCGCCGACAGCTATGGCCGCAAGCCGGTGATCCTGGCGGGGCTGGTGATGTTTGCCATCGCCTCGGTGGGCTGCGCCATGGCGGACTCCCTGCCGGAGCTCCTGGCCTATCGGATGTTGCAGGCGGCCGGCGGGGCGGCCGGCTCTGTGGTGGTCAATGCGCTGCTGCGCGATCTGTTCGAGAAGGAGGCCTTCTCCCGCGCCATGTCGTTCGTCATTCTGGTGATGACGCTCGCGCCCCTGGTCGCCCCCGTGGTGGGCGGCTACATCAGTGCCCACAGCGACTGGCGAGTGATCTTCTGGCTGCTGATGGGCATCAGCCTGCTCATCTGCCTGGTGATGCAGTGGAAAATTCAGGAAACCCTGAAGCCTGAGCACAAGCAGCCCCTCAACCTCGGCCAGGTGCTGCGCAACTACTGGGGCGTGCTCTCCCATCGCGGCGCCATGGGTTACGTGCTGTGCGGCGCCCTGTCGAGCTCGGGCATGTTCGCCTTTATCAGCGCCTCCCCCTATGTCTACATCGAGTACTTCAAGGTGCCGACCGAGCACTACGGCTGGCTGTTCGGCCTCAACATCCTGCTGATGATGGTGGTCACCTTCGTCAACAGCCGGCTGGTGAAGGGGGTGGGCGCCGAGCGCATGCTGCAATACGGCCTGCTGGTGCTGCCGCTGGCTGGTGCCCTGCTCATCTACAACGCCTGGAGCCAGACCGGCGGCCTGTGGGGCATCGTCATTCCGGTGGTGCTGTTTGTCGGCCACATCAGTCTGGTGGGGGCCAATGCCATGACCGGCCTGATGGGTCACTTCCCGCAGTCCGCGGGCACCGCCTCGGCGCTGGCGGGCACCTTGCGCTTTGGCATCGGCGCCCTGGTGGGGGTGCTGGTCAACCTCAATCCCCCCGAATCGCCGCTGCCCATGGCCATCGCCATCGCCGGCTGCGGATTCGGCTCGGCGCTCTGCTACTGGCTGCTGACCGGCAAGCGCGCCTGAGGGCCCCAAGAATGACCAAGCCCTGTCCATGGACAGGGCTTTTTTGTGTTCGCTTGCGTGTGCGCGGCGGCCCTCAGGGGTCCGGCGAGAGTCCGCTTCGCACCAGGATCTCGCTCTCCAGCCCATCCAGGCTCAGCTGATTCTTCTTGCGCCAGTAGGCCTCAATTCCCTCCCGGCCCTGCCGCTCAGACCAGTTGGCGAGATCTTCCCTGTCCCCCTGGTACTCATACAGCGGCACCGACATGCCGCAGGAGGCCTGGACGCGCGCTATGTCCAGCAGGAAGATCTGGCGGGCCGCGACGCTTGGGGAGAAACGTGCCAAGGACGACGACCACTCTGGGTCACTCCGGTGCAGCACCCGCGCCCGGCCATAGGCCCGCAGGATCAGCGGCGCCCCCTCGAAGGCGCAGAACATCACCGTCATGCGCGGATGTTGCAGCACATGGGCCGCCGACTCGTTGCCGCTGCCGGTCAGGTTGAGCCAGGCCAGGGTGTGGGGGTCAATGACCCTCAGCGAGTCCCCGCCCTTGGGGGAGAGATTGACCGTCCCCTCTGCGGCCGCCGTGCCGACGAAGAAGATCTTCTGTGCCTCGATGAAGGCCACATGGCGCGGCGAGAGCGCCTCGAACAGTTGTCCCATCTTGTCTGTCTCTCCATGATCACGCTCAGAACAGGGCGCTGTTGAGCCACAGGTGCGCCCCTATGCCGACCATATAGCCAAGCAGAATGGCGGGCAACCACTTGAGGTGGCCAACGAAGGTATACATGCCCCTCGCCTGCCCCATCAGGGCCACCCCGGCCGCCGAACCGATGGAGAGCAAACTGCCCCCCACGCCAGTGGTCAGGGTCACCAGCAGCCACTGCCCCGCGCTCATCTGCGGCTCCATGGAGAGGACCCCATACATCACGGGGATGTTGTCGATAAGGGCGGAGAGCAGGCCGATGGCCACGTTGGCCAAGGTCGGATCCCCCTGGTAGAGCAGTTGGGAGGCGAGCGCCAGATAGCCCATGAAGCCGAGCCCGCCGACGCACATCACCACCCCGTAAAAGAAGAGCAAGGTGTCCCACTCCGCCTTGGCTATCTTGTTGAACACGTCGAACGGCACCATGGAGCCCAGGCGCAGCAGCCGGGCCTCGTCGCCGGTGCGCGCGTACAGCGCCCGCTCGCGGGCCAGGGTAACGGGCTGCGTCTTGCGCAGGTAGAAGCCGAAGAACTGCAAATAGCCGAGCCCCATCATCATGCCGAGCACGGGGGGCAGCGCCAGGAAGTGATGACAGGCGACCGCTGTCACTATGGTGAGCAGGAAGAGCAGCACTATGGTGAAGGCCCCGCGTCTGAGCACCACCCGCTCATGGCTCATGGTGGGGGCATGGCGCGGCACCATCAGGCTCATCAGGGTGGCCGGCACCAGGAAGTTGAGCAGGGCGGGCACGAACAGCAGCAGAAACTGCTCGAAGGGCACCTGGCCTGCCTGCCACACCATCAGGGTGGTGATGTCGCCAAAGGGGCTGAAAGCGCCGCCCGCATTGGCCGCCACCACGATATTGATGCAGGCCAGGTTGATGAAGCGGCGCTCCCCGTTGGCCACATGGAGCACGACAGTGCACATCAGCAGCGCCGTGGTGAGGTTGTCCACCACCGGGGAGATGAAGAAGGCGAGGATCCCCGTCAGCCAGAACAGGGAGCGCAGGCTGAGCCTGGTGCGTACCAGGCGGGCGCGCAGGGCGTCGAACAGCAGCCTGTCCTCCATGGCGTTGACATAGGTCATGGCCACCAGCAGGAAGAGCATCAGCTCGGCGTACTCCAGCAGCGTCTGGCGAAATCCCGCCACCGCCAGCGGGCTCTGCCCCTGCCCGGCATAGACGATGCCGATGACGATCCAGATGATGCCGGCCGCCACCAGCACGGGCTTGGACTTGCGCAGCTTCAGGTACTCCTCCGCCATCACCAGGACATAGGCCAGGGCGAAGATGGACAGAGCAAAGAGGCCGGCGCCGGTGTGCGTCATGGGCAGAGGGCCGCCGTCGGCGAGCGCGGGGGCGCAGAAGAGGCCGAGGATGGCCGAAGAAAACAGACGTGCAGATCCAGACATGGGGCCCCTCTCTTGGAAACCGTCTGGTTTTGAGGCTGGCAGTGGACAGGGAGGTCACCCCCTGCCCTCTCCCTGCTCGCGCAGGCCCGGGTGGGCGAACGCTTGCATCAGGGGCGCAAGATCAGGCGGCGCTCCTTGCCCCTGCCATCAGGGTTATTTCTTGCCAAACCCCGAGCGTTTGAGGGTGTAGCCGGCACTGTTCTGCCAGGCATCCAGCCCGCTTCGGTTGTTGCCCGCCACCAGGCTGGCGGCCAGGCTCGGGCTGTTGAACAGCTGATCGGCGGTAAAGACGAAGCCCCCTTCGCTGCGCGGGGCCAGGATCCCCTTGCCCAGCAGCTCCTGGCGCAGTTCGATCACCGCCTCGCGCAGGGAAGCCGCATCCTCACCGTTGGCGGTGGAGCCCGCCAGCACCATGAAGCCGGGATTCTGCCGCTTGCCCACCGGATAACCGTGGGCTTCGGCCCCCTTGCCGTTGAAGTGGTAGAGCTCGCGCTCGCCCGGTTTGTTGTCGGAGAGCGCCTTTTGCAGGGTCATCAGCTCGTTGTAAATCTCGATGGGGACCACGGCAGCCTGCTTGGCGCCCTTGCTGTCGACGATAAAACTGACTTGCTTGTGTAACATCCTTGCGCATCCTGTGACCCATGGAGGCCCCTATTCTAACCACCACAGGCGAGCGGGATCCAGCCAGGATCCTCACCTCTTTTGCAGCCTTGATCACTAACTGGCATAGTGGCACTCATCCTGAGGCGAGCCGAGGGCACGTAATGAAAGCCATTGGCCATCAACCGGTTATCCCATGCTGAATCTGCGCAATCTCGGCAAGAGCTTCGATAACGGCAGCGAACGGCTGCCGCTGTTTCACCACCTTGATCTGACCCTGGCGGCCGGCGAGATCACCCTGCTGCTGGGGCAGAGCGGCTGTGGCAAGTCGACCCTGCTCAACCTCATCGCCGGCCTCCTCCCCCCGGATGAGGGGGAGATCTGGCTGGGGGAGACCCGCCTTGACAACCAGTCGGCGGACGAGCGGGCCCGCCTGCGTGGCCGCCATTTCGGCATCGTCTATCAGGACTTCAACCTGCTGCCGACCCTGACCGTGGCCGAGAACCTCGCCCTGCCCCTTGCCATCAACCAGCTTGCCCGCGATGAGACACGCATTGACGGCCTGCTGGAGCGCCTCGATCTGGCCCAAAAGCGCCACGCCTGGCCGGAGCAGCTCTCCGGCGGCCAGCGCCAGCGGGTGGCGCTGGCCCGCGCCCTCATTCACCAGCCCCAGTGGCTGCTCGCCGACGAGCCCACCGGCAGCCTCGATGAACACAACGCCGAGCAGGTGATGGCACTGATGATGACGGCGGTGCGGGGCACCGGCGCCGGCCTCTTGCTGGTGAGTCACAACCCTGCCTATGGCGCCTTGGCGGATCGGGTGCTGCGCCTTGAAGGGGGCCAGCTGGTCGAGCTCAAGGGGCGCCGCCATGACTGACGCCCGCCACGGAGGGCTGTGATGTTGCCGCTGCCGCTCAAGGCGCTGCTGCGCCTCTATCGCGCCCACCCCTGGCTGCTGCTGATGAGCCTGATCGGGCTCACCCTCGGGGTCTCCCTGGTGGTGGCCATCGAGCTCTTGAACCACAGCGCCCGCACCAACTTCGTCGCCGCCCGCAGCCAGCTGGCGGGGGAAGCGAACTACCGGCTGGCGCCGGACGGCGGGCTGGACGAGCAGCTCTATGTGACGCTGGTGCGCAGCCAGCCGAACCTCGACGCCATGCCCCAGTTGCACGGCTGGCTGCAAGATGAGCAGGGGCGCAGTTTTCAGCTGCTGGGGATGGATCTGTTCAACCCAGGCCCCTTGCGCCGGCTGTTTGGCGCCGCGCCGGACAAGGAACCCACCTTCTCCCTCACCCGCGCCGACAGCGTCTGGCTGGCCTCCCCCGAGGCCAAGCGCCTTGGCTGGCAACCGGGCCAGAGCCGCCGCTTCGTGCTGGGTGGCGGTGAAGGGGCGCCGCCCCGCCCGCTGACCCTCACCCTGGCCGGCACCTTCGAGCCCGGCGCCGTGCCCATGGAGCGGCTGCTGGTAACCGACATCGGCCTCGCCCAGCCGCTGCTGGGCAAGGAAGGGCGGCTCGATCGCATCGTCTTCAAGCTCAGCGAGGGCGAGGCCAATACCTTGCAAAGAGCCCTGCAATCCTATGCCCCCCATCAGCCCCTCTGGCTTGAGCCCATCAGCCCGGCGCTCGATGCCAGCCAGCTCGGCGATGCGCTGGCGCTGAACCTCACGGCGCTCTCCCTGCTCGCCATGGCGGTGGGGCTCTTTCTGGTATTCAACGCCCAGCGCTTCGTGCAGAGCGTGCGCCGCCC
Organism: Aeromonas sp. FDAARGOS 1403; assembly: GCF_019047325.1. Classification (NCBI taxonomy): domain Bacteria; kingdom Pseudomonadati; phylum Pseudomonadota; class Gammaproteobacteria; order Aeromonadales; family Aeromonadaceae; genus Aeromonas; species Aeromonas sp. FDAARGOS 1403. The sequence continues at coordinate 3,760,268 of NZ_CP077249.1, forward strand.
CCAGCTGGCCCAGCTCATCATCCTCGGCATGCCACCGCGCCGGCTGTTGCGCTGGCTGACCCTGGAGATCCTGATCCTCGCCAGCATCGGCACCCTGCTCGGGCTGCTGCTGGGGAGCCTGTTGGCCCTCGCCCTGATGGGGCAGCTCACCCAGGCGCTGGCCGATCTCTATGGCCCCAACCCCATCGACCTGCTGCGCCTCTCCCCCGCCAGCCTTGGCAAGGCGCTGGTGATCGGCCTGCTGGGCACGCTCGCCGCCAACCTGCCCGGCTGGTGGCAACTGCTGCGCCAATCCCCTCTTGAACTGCGAGAAGGCAACAGCCGCCCGCCTTCTCACCCCTGGCAACGTCGGGGGCTCGCCATCGCCATCTTGCTGCTCTGCGCGCTTTGTCTGTGGTGGCCAGCAATCGGTCTCACCGGCGCCCTCTTTATCGCCGGTGGCTGGCTGCTGGCCATGGCGCTCGCCCTGCCCGATGTGCTGCGCGCCGTGCTGGGCCGGCTGCGCCGACGCGAGCGCGGCCCCCTCAGCGCCCGTCTCGGGGTGGCAGAAACCCTCTATCACCTGGATCGCACCGCCATCGCGGTGATGGCGCTGCAACTGGCCATCGCCGCGGCCATCGGCATCGGCGTCATGGTGTCGAGCTTTCGCTCGAGCGTAGAGATCTGGCTCGGCCAGCGCCTGGCCGCCGATCTCTACGTCACCGCCCCCAAGGGGGTGGCCGGCAGCAAGGGCGCCCTCGGCGAGCAGACCCTCAACACCATCCTCGCCGCGCCGGATGTGCGCGCCGCCTCGCGCCGCTCGGTGCACCCGGCCCGCTGGCAGGGGCAGCCCATCGAGTGGGCGCAAATGGACTTTATCCCCGAGCTCAAATCCGCCTATCCGCTGCTGGCCGGACGCTGGCCCGCCACCCCCGACGAGGTGCTGGCGAGCGAACCGCTGACGGTGCGCCTCGGGGTCAAGGTGGGGCAGACACTCGAAGTCACCGGCGAGCAGGGCCCAAGGGCACTCACCGTCACCGGCGTCTATCAGGATTACGGCAGCGACAAGGGGCAGATATTGCACGCCTTCGAAGGGGGCAAGGTGCAATCCCTGGCCCTCTTCAGCCCGCACGTTGATCGCCTCGCCGATCGCCTGCGGGCCCAGTTTGGCGAGCGGGTGAACCTGTTGCCCGCCCCCGCCATCCACGCCGCCGCCCTCAGGGTGTTCGACCAGACCTTCGTGGTGACCGAGCTATTGAAATTGCTCATTCTGGGGATCGCGTTCGTCGGTATCGGCTCGGCCTTTATGGTGCTGGGGCTGGCCCGGCGCGGCGAGTTGCAGACCCTGCAGAGCTTGGGCGTAGGCCCGCGCCACTGCCGCCGGCTGCTGGTGTGGCAAGGGGCGGGCCTCGGGCTGCTCACCGCGCTGCTGGCCCTGCCGGTGGGCTATGGCCTTGCCTGGGTGCTGATTGAGGTGGTCAACCCCCGCGCCTTCGGCTGGCGGCTGGCCTTCGAGGCCGCCCCCCTGCACGCCGTCACGGCGCTTCTGCTGGCGCCGGTGTGCGGGGCGCTGGCCTCCTGGTACGCCGCAAGGAGAGTGGTATGAAATATCGGTTTGCGCACTGGCTCAGCCATGACTTGACGTTCCCATTGACCAGATCCCTGTCACCGCCCTTGATTCAGCGCAGAGAAGCGCACAGAGCTGCCGCGAACCATCCCCTCTCCCTTCGGGAGAGGGCCAGGGTGAGGGAAATCTTGTCCTCTTTACGGACCCTGTGGCTTGCAGCCCTCTTGATCCCGCTTGTTGCCATAAGCGGCAACGCGCAGGCCAGCGATCTGGGCGCCATCCTTGGTGGCGGCAGCGATCACTTCAAAAAGGCCCTGCCGGGCCAGTCCATCCGTCTGCCCACGGATCACGCTGCCCACCCCGACTACCGCTCCGAGTGGTGGTATCTCACCGGCAACCTGAAAGATGAGCAGGGGCGCGGCTACGGCATGCAGTGGACCCTGTTTCGCCAGGGTATCGAGCAGGAGATAACATCCGACAACCCCTGGCTCACCCCCCAGCTCTGGCTGGCCCAGTTCGCCATCACGGATTTGAGCAAAGGCAGCCACCAGCAGGACGAGCGCACCAGCCGCCAGGGACCGGGGCTTGCCGGTGCCAGCGGCGGTCAGTATTGGCTGAAAGAGTGGGTGTTGGCCTCTCAGGGCGAAGCGCTCTTTCCCGCCACCCTCAAGGTGCAGAGCAAGGCGGGGGATCTTGATTTGAAAGTAAGCGCCGCCAAGTCGGCGGTGCTGCAGGGCAAACAGGGTTACAGCGAGAAGAGCCCGGGCAACGCCTCCTTCTACTACTCCTACCCGCGCCTGACCATCAGCGGCACCCTGACCCTGGATGGCGAGACCCGCCACGTCAGCGGTGAGGGTTGGTTCGATCATGAGTGGAGCAGCTCGGTATTGGCCGAGTGGCAATCGGGCTGGGACTGGTTTTCGCTGCAGTTTGAAGATGGCCGTGAGCTGATGCTGTTTCGCCTGCGCACCAAGGCTGGCCGCGCCAATCCCGAAAACCGCTATGGCATCCTGATCGAACGGGACGGCAGCAGCCGGGTGCTGAACCCTGAGCAGATCCGCCTCACCCCCGGCAAGACCTGGCGCGGCCCCAAGGGGCAGCCTTACCCCATCGAGTGGCAGCTGGCAGCCGGCGATATAAGGCTCACCATCCAGGCACGCCAGCCCGATCAGGCCATGACGGGGCGCTTTGACTACTGGGAGGGGGCGGTATCCGTCTCGGGAGACGCCAAGGGTGTCGGCTATCTGGAGATGACCGGCTACTGAGCCTTGCCCAATTCCCTCCTCTAATGGCTGCCCACCCGCCATCAAAAACCCCGGCCAGGCCGGGGTAACAACGCAGTGCTGTGACGGTATATCAAGACGGGATCAGGGCTGCTTGTCGCCCACCATCATCAGGCCATGCTGTTCGGGGAAGCCCACTACCAGAGTCGTCTTGCGGGTGTCCGGCATCTCGAATGCGGCGACATAGGCCGTTGCCCCCTCTTTGGCCTTGGCCAGGCCCAGCATCCACTTGTTCTCAAGCGGGCTGAGCTCGCTTGATGCCTTGAAGCTGCACTTGCCAAACCCGCTCAGGTTAAGCTTGCTGAGCCCCTTGCCAGACTCTGCACTGCCCTTGCCGGTCAGAGTACAGCCCGCCTTGGGAAATTCGATCTCCAGGGTCAGGGAGCCGCCGTTGTTGGTGCTGCGGATCAGCCCCACCATGGCGTCGCCAAAGCCGGCGTCATCTTCCACCCGCCAGCTGTCACTGGTGATCGTCCGGGTGGCGAGCTTGTTCACGGCCAAATGGCCGCTCCAGTCGCGATAGAGGGCTGTGCTCTGATCCGGATCCCGGAACTGGGTGCCGGTACGGCTGAAGTCAAAGGTCCAGCGCTTGACCTCCTTGCCAGCCAGATCGGTTACCGCTTTGTCTTGAAAGCTGATGAGGTTGTGGTCGTTGCTCTGGGCATCGAGCCGCTTGCCCCGCACCGAGGTGCGCTCCAGCAACACCGGATAGATGCCATCCTTGTTCTCTTTCTGGGCAGCCTGCCCGATCCATTGCGAAGAGGTAATCGATTTGCCGTCGTTCTCGACCCAGACGCCCCAGCGCTGCTCGCCATCCCCCTTGGGGTATACCAACGCCAATCCTTCCAGCCCCTTAATCATCTTGAGCGGCCCCTGATCGCCATCGCGGCTGAGCAGGTTTGCCTCATAGAGGCCGGCATCGGGCAAGGGCAGCGGTGCGCGTTTGGCGATGCTATTAGCCGCCTTCTCGCTGTCGCAGGCGGACAGGGCGGCGGTGCAGGCGATGGCCAGCACGGCTTTGTGGTGCATTCTCATGACTCTTGTTCCTTGCAATTGCTTTGTTATGTGAGGTGCATTCAATCGCCGCTGAATTTACTGGAGGAAGGGTTCGCCGGTCGACGCAAGATCTGTAACCAGCTGTTACAAGGCATTGATTGATGAAGCGATAACTAGACTCTAACAGCGACAGCCATTGGTTCGTGTGGCTGTAGACAATGAGTAGCGATTCTGACTACCTGAAAAAGCATCCCCATCCCGGTAGACGCTAGTGGTGTTGGCTATCGGAGATGACCGGTGACTAAGTTACTAAATTCTACGGGTGAACCAACGCTCACAAGTAAGGCATAGGCTTAGCCACCATTGGAATGGTGGACTTAAATTTTTTTCACACATTGATCATCGACCTGTTTCCTTTACATTTCTTCCTAACACTAGGTTCCTGAACGCTGTAAAACCTTCAAAATACTAATTTTATTTTACTTAATAAATAGATAATGATTTAATGAAGTACCCATGCGAGACATTACCAGTGCGAACTTATGAAAGCATCTGACTGGATAGCAACAAGGGTTTATTAAAACTCACGAATGGAATCATGAAAATAAACCACAGATATTTTATTAAATTCACTTAATATCCATTAAGATATGGATACGCCATTAATTTACTACCCTACATATAGAAATCCAGACAAATTAAAACTAAACGAAATCAAAAAAACACAAATAAAACCACGTTATGTGGCATAATTAACCACAATGGAGCACGTATGAAAAAATCAATGCTATTTATTATGATGACATGTTCTCTCTCTGCGCAAGCTGACTGGCATAAAGCATATGAAACAGACAACTCTGGCAATGTTGTTTATGGTGAATTATGCGCATTAAAAACATATATAGAGAATGGTTATGATGTGAAAGTAATCATTTCTGGAAATGGACCACACAATAATTACTGGAGCTCTTCAATATCACCATCAGCCATTTCTTTTAAAGACAACTATATTTATGCCAGAGCTACCCCCGGTATTGCTGAAAAATTCAATGAACAAGGGCTAATTGACTTTCAAAACACAAACAATGCAGCAGATATGTATAAAGCAGAAAGTATAATAGATAGTTCTGGTCGCGTAGTAACACAACGCTATAGTCTTAATGGCGATAGATTAAAAGAGAAAACCATTTTTACAGCTGCAACAAAATGGTTTGTTGACACAGCATCTCCTTTGCTTTCAAAGAATGCATGTCAGTAAACAGATATAAGGTGAGTGATTTAAATGTAAAATAAAAACCCTGTCATTTCTATATAGGTAGTTAAACTTATCAAACTAATTTTAACTACCTAATGGATATGGTTTACATTCTCTGACACCGGTCGCACCGGTGTCTTTTTTATGACTATTTTGAGCTAACAGAAAATATCGGCAGAAAATATTCTGCCAAGATTTTATTTATTTCGCTGCCTGATCCACCAGATAGAGGATGCTGTGATAGGGAATGCCAGCGTGCTGGCTCAGCCCCATTTCGCAGGTGCGGCTGTTGCTGAATCCCTGACGGCAATCGCTGGGCACCTGGGCGGGCAGGCTGGCGAGCGCGGCGGCATTGAGCTCCGGGGTCATCAGCCCCTTGTCGCCGGCAAAGCCGCAGCACTGGATATGCTCAGGGATTATCACCTCGCGGGCACAGGCGCGGGCCACCGCCAGCATGGTCTCCCCCAGTCCCATGCGCCGGCTGCTGCAGGTGATATGGAGCATGACGGTCTCATCGATGGGGGTCAGCTCAAGGTGGGGCAGCAGGTGTTCCAGCACAAAGGTAGCGGGCTCAAACACCCGAAGGCCCTTGCCGAGCGCCCCCGAGAGCAGCCGCTGCACGCAGGGGCTGGTGTCGAGCAGCACGGGCCAGCGCCCCTGCTGGCTTGCCTGCCACAGGGCCTCGGCCAGCTCACTGCGCTTGGCTTCCGCCACCTCGCTCATCCCCTTGCTGTCATAGGGCATGCCGCAGCAGAGCCCCTCAACTCTCGCCGGCACTATGACCCGGCAGCCCGCCTTCTTGAGGAGGGATAACACCACCTCCGGCAGTGACGGAGCTTCCTCCTGCTGGCCAAATACCCGGCTGGCGCACGACGGCAGATAGACCACGGCGCGATCCCCTCTAATGTCCTCGCCTGATCCGCCATGGCTCCCCTCCCCTGGCGGCCACTGGTAGCGGCTCGGCCCCGGCAGGGTCGGCAACCAGGCGGGTGTGCGCTGGCCGCTGATGTTGCGTGCCCCGTTCACCAGCCCTGCCAGCGCTTTTTCTCCCAACAGCTTGCCAGCAATGGCTTTGAGGCCGAGGGCCCCACGGGCCGTACGGGTAACGCCAGCGAAGTGATCGGCGCTCCAGCGGGCGATGGGCACGAAGCGCTGGTACTTGTCAGTGCGCAGCTTCTTGATGAGCGCTCCGGTGTTGATGCCGACCGGGCAGCGATCGGCGCACAGCCCGGTGGCGGCACAGGTTTCAATGCCCTGATAGTCAAACAGCCGGGCCAGCTGGTTGGAGGGCTCATCGGCACGATTGCGGCGGGCCAGTTCGCGGTAAAGCACGATGCGCTGGCGCGGCGACAGTGACAAGGTGCGCGAGGGGCAGACCGCCTCGCAAAAGCCGCATTCGATGCACGGATCGACGATGGCATCGCTCGCCGGCATGGGCTTGAGGTGGGCCAGGTGGGCCTTGGGGTCGTCGTTAATGATGACGCCGGGATTAAGCAGGTTATCGGGATCGATCAGCGCCTTGATGCGCCGCATCAGCGCCATCCCCTCCGGCCCCCATTCCAGCTCCACATAGGGGGCCATGTTGCGGCCGGTGCCGTGCTCGGCCTTGAGGGACCCGCCAAAACGCACGGCGACCAGCTCGGCCACCGCATCCATAAAGGCGCCGTAGCGGGCCACCTGGGCCGGATCGTCGAACCCCTGGGTAAAGACGAAGTGCAGGTTTCCCTCCAGCGCGTGGCCGAAGATGATGGCTTCACCGTATTCGAAGCGATCGAACAGTTGCTGCAACCCCGCCACCCCCTCTGCCAGACGTTCGATGGGAAAGGCGACATCCTCGATGATGACGGTGGTGCCTGTGGTGCGCACCGCCCCCACCGCTGGGAATAGCCCCTTGCGAATGGCCCACAGGCCGACACTATCGGTGGTAAAGGGTACAGAGGCGACCTGAGCGAACTCGGCCGCCATGGCCGTCACCTGCTCGCAGCGATCCACCAGCTCCTCTTTCGATTCCCCATGCACCTCGACAAGCAGGGCGCAGGCAGCCAGATCCAGCGTCTTGATAAAGTCCGGCAGGCCGGGCTTGCCAGCCACCGAGCGCAGGGATCGCCCATCCATCAGCTCCACCGCCGCCACCGGCGCACTTTTCAGGCGCGAGGTGGCCAGACACGCCTGCTCGGCGTCCCGAAACACCAGCAGGGCCGAGGCCTTGTGGGAGTATTCCGGCACGGTATCGAGCACCACCTCGGCGATAAAGCCGAGGGTCCCCTCGGAGCCGATCATCAGGTGGGTGAGGATATCGACGGGGTCATCATGGTCGAGCAGGGCATTGATGGCGTAGCCGGTGGTGTTCTTGAGCCGGTACTTGTGGCGAATTTTGGCGGCAAGCTCGGTATTGGCCAGCACTTCGGCGCGCAGGGCGGCGAGCCCCGTGAGCAGCTCCGGGCGCCTGGCCGCAAAGGCGGCACGGCTGTGGGGATCACCGCTCTCCAGCACGGTGCCATCGGCCAGCAACAGGGTCATTGCGTGCAGGGTGTGATAGCTGTTGTGGGCGGTGCCGCAGCACATGCCGCTCGCGTTGTTGGCGGCGATGCCGCCAAGCTTGCAGGCGTTGATGGAGGCCGGATCCGGCCCAATCTTGCGCCCCAGGGGTGCCAGATAGCGGTTGGCATCGGCGCCGATCACCCCGGGTTGCAGGGCGATGCGCGCCCCCTCGTCCAGAATGCGGTGGCCGCGCCAACTGTCGGTCAGGGTAATGAGCACCGAATCGCTCAGGGCCTGGCCCGAGAGGCTGGTGCCGGCGGCGCGAAAGGTGCACGGCAGGCCCAATTCGCGGCACACAGCCAGCACGAAGCGCACTTCATCGAGGGAGTCGAGGCGCACGATGCGCTCGGGCACCAGCCGGTAGAAGCTGGCGTCCGTGCCGTGGGCGAGGCGCAGATCCGGGTCGCTCACCAGGCGCTCCGGCGGGATGCGCGAGAGCACGGCGGCGTCAAACTGGTTCCAGCGCATCAGCAATCCTCCACCAGCACCACCAAGAGGCGGCTCGGGCCGTGGGCGCCATAGGCCAGGGTCTGCTGGATGTCGGCGGTCTTGGAGGGGCCGGAGACCAGCAACAGGTTGGTGGGCATGGCCTGCTGCCAGCGCCCGGCCGCCACCAGCCCCGCCAGGTTGTCGGCGATGGTGGAGGCCGCCAGCAGCGCGATATGGCAGGGGGGCACAAGCGAAATGGTGCGCGGCTCGCCGCTATCCGGCAGCAATACGAGGGTCCCGGTATCGGCGATGGCCCCCGCGCAGTGGGTGATGCCCGCCTGACAAACGTCGAACAGCTCGTCTTTCCAGCTCGCGAACTCGCCAGAGGGGGTCAGCACAGAGCGCCCGGCGCAGGCGGCCGCGACCGCTTCCTGCCAGCGACCGCCCTGGCCACAGGCCAGATGCGTTATTGCTTCCCCATCCAACCAGGCGGTCAGATCCCGGGCAAGGTTTGCCTCCTTGACGGTGAGGATCTCGGCGTGGCTGGCGCTGATCCCGGCAACAAAGCGCTCGCGCCGCGCCTGTTCACTCTCCCCGCGCCAGGGCTGCCAGCCATGGGGGGTGTGGGCAATGGGGGTAGCGGCGCCGCGCAGGCGGCTTAATATGGCCTCTTTGCTCGACATCTCAGGACTCCTTCTTCTTCTGGCGCAGCAGGGCGTGCAGGCTCTGGGGGGCGGGTTGGGGGGCTTCGCGGCACTGGGTCCAGGGGCCCAGATGTTTAGGCATCAAGCCCCGCAGGCGACCGGCCACACCCGTTGCGGCGTGATAGAGGCGCGGGTGGGTGGCGGCAAAGGCAAAACCCTGCATGGCAAGCGTCTCGAGCCGACTCCTGGCCGCCCCCTGCCCCGCCAGCGGTTCGTGACCGGGCTGTGCGTCGTGCTTGGCCTCCCGGCGCAGGCGCTGCAACAGGTCGGGAATGGGGATGCGCACCGGGCACACCTCGCCGCAGGCACCGCACAGGCTCGAGGCCGTCACCAGATCGCTCGTGCTTTCCAGCCCCAGCAGATGGGGGGAGACTATCTTGCCGATGGGGCCCGGGTAGATGGTGCCGTAGGCGTGGCCGCCGATGCGGGTGTAGACCGGGCAGTGGTTCATGCAGGCGCCGCAGCGGATGCACTGCAGGGTCTTGCGCAGCTCTTCGTCCCGGTAAGCCTGGCTGCGACCGTTGTCCAGCAGCACCAGGTGCACCTCGTCCGGGCCGTCCAGCTCCCCTGCCCGGCGCGGGCCGCTGATGACGTTGAAGTAGGTGGTGATGGCCTGGCCGGTGGCCGAGCGGGTCAGGGCGCTGTAAAGGGGCGGCACGTCGCTGAAAAATTCCACCACCTTCTCGATGCCGGTGATGGCCACGTGCACTTTCGGCACCGTGGTGCACATGCGCCCGTTGCCCTCGTTTTCCACCAGACAGAGGCTGCCGGTCTCCGCCACCGCGAAGTTGACGCCCGAGAGCCCCATGCCGGCGCGGCGAAACTCTTCGCGCAGGGCCCGCCGTCCGGTCTGGATCAGTTCGTCCACGTCGGTGGTGGGGGTGAAGCCTTCGAGGTTATGGGCGAAGGTGTCGCTCACCTCCTGCTTGTTCTTGTGGATGGCGGGCATGATGATGTGGGACGGGGTGTCGCCGTCGAGCTGGACGATAAACTCCCCCATGTCGCTCTCAAGGCAGCGGATGCCGTGACGCGCCATCTCGTGGTTGAAGCCTACCTCCTCGCTCACCATGGACTTGCCCTTGACGATGGAGCTCACCCCGTGTTGCTGGGCGATGCGAAGGATGATGGCGTTGGCCTCGGCCGGCGTCTGGGCCCAGTGCACCCGGATGCCGTTGCGCTCGCAATTGGCCTCGAGCTGCTCCAAAAGATCCGGCAGGCGCGAGAGGCAGCGCTGGCGAATTTGCTCAGCCGCATCGCGCACCACCGCTTCTTCCTGCGGGTCGGCGAAGGCGTCGCGGCGCTTGGCGCGCAGGTAATCCATGGCGCCGCGAAAGTTCTGGCGCAGCACGGGGTCGGCCAGGGCCGCCTCGGCCTGGGGATGGAAGCGGCGCGGCGAATACTTGGCGTGATCACTCATGATTAGCCCCCTGTTTTTGCGCTTGTAAGCCCTGAGCCACCGGCTCGCTATGGGCGAGCAGGAAGCTCGCCAGATGGGTGGCGGGGAGTGTCTTGCCCTGATAGGCCAGGGATCCCTTGATGTTCAAGAGGCACCCCCAGTCGGCGCTCACCAGGGTGTCGGCGCCGGTCGCCAGCAGGTGGCGAATCTTGTCCTCCACCATGGCCTGGCTGATGTGGGGGTGGCGCACCGAGAAGGTGCCGCCAAAACCGCAGCACTCGCTCTCGTAGGCCTGCTCATGCAAGGTGACCCCATCGAGCTGCCCCAGCAGACTGCGAGCCGTGGTGTGCACCTGCATCTCGCGCCGGGCCGAGCAGGAGGTGTGCATGACGATGCTCGCCTCCCCCACCGTGCGCCAGCGCACCCGGCAGACCCGGGCCAGAAACTCGGTGAGCTCGAACACCCGCTCGCAAAACGCCGCCACCTCGCGGCTCTCTGGAAAGAGACGCGCATAGTGGTGGTGCATCATGCCGCCGCAGGAGCCCGACAACACCACCACCGGCCAGGGCTCGGGGAAGAGCGCCATCTGGCTTTGCGCCACCTTGCGCGCCTCCTCCTCGTGACCCGAGGTGTAGGCCGGCTGGCCGCAGCAGGTCTGCTTCTCGACAAAGTGCACCCTTATCCCCTCCCGCTCGATCAGGGCGATGGCATCGAGCCCCGCTACCGGGTCGAACAGGTCCACCAGACAGGTGGCGTAGAGATAGACATCGGCCGGCTTGGCCGGATAGACCCGCATTACCTTCATCACTTGCTCTCCTTTACTTCAACTGCAGCAGTGCGTCCGAGACGTGGAAGCTGTACATGAGCGCCAACCCGATAAGGCCGGTGGCCAGCAGGTAGTAGAGGGTCGGCAGCGCGGTCTTGCGCAGCGTCGCCCCCTCACGGCCCAAGAGGCCCACGGTGGCCGAGGCCGCCACCACGTTGTGAATGGCGATCATGTTGCCGGCGGCGGCGCCCACCGCCTGCAGCGCCAGCATGGCGGCGGTGGAGACCCCCAGGGTCTGGGCCACCTCGAACTGGAACTGGCTGAACATCATGTTCGACACCGTGTTGGAGCCGGCAATAAAGGCCCCCAGCGCGCCTATGGTGGCGCTCAGGGCCGGGAAGAACTCCCCGACGAGCCCGGCGGCAAAATTGGCGGTGGTCACCGGCATGCTGGCGAGATCCGCCCCGTTGACGCCGGAGTTGATGAAGATGCGCACCATGGGCACGGTGAAGATGAGCACGAAGCCGGCGCCGATCAGGGTGCGACTCGACTCGCTCACGGCGCGGCCGAGGGGTGCCAGGGCGCGGGCCTGAATGAGGGTGGCGAGCAGGGCGCAGAGCACCAGCAGGCCCCCCGGCAGATAGAGCGGCTCAATGGAGGCACTCACCCCCTTCTCCCCCAGCAGATCCGTGAAGGCGAGGCTCACCGACAGGAGGCTTGCCTTGAACTCCGGGCTCACCCGACTCGCCACCAGCAGGAGCGCCAGCGCCACATAGGGGAGCCAGGCCAGCAGCAGGGACATGGGGCGGCCGGCGGCCTCTTTGAGATCAAGCTTGAGGGATCCCAGCCACTCGGCAGGCCACTCGTTCTCGGGGGCGAAATCCCAGGTGTTCTTGGGCACCAGAAAACCGTGGCGCGCCGCCGTCACCACCAGAGCCAGCCCCACCAGGCCGCCGATGAGGGACGGGAACTCGGGGCCGAGCAGCATGCCGGTCAGGGCGTAAGGCACGGTGAAGGCGAGTCCGGCGAAAATCGCGAAGGGCAGGATGGAGAGCCCCTCGGTCCAGCTGCGGTTGCGGCCAAAGAAGCGGGTCAGCATCATCACCATCAGCACCGGCATCAGGGTGCCGACGGTGGCGTGAATGAGGGCCACGTTGGTGGTCACCTGTTGCAGGTAGATGTCCCAACTGCTGCCACCGGCGCTCAGGGTGTGGCCGATGGCCTGGTTATCCAGCCCCTTGTTGATGCCCACCAGGATGGGGGTGCCCACCGCACCGAACGACACCGGGGTGGACTGGATCATCATGCCGAGTAGCACGGCGGCGAGCGCCGGAAAGCCGATGGCCACCAGCAGGGGGGCGGCGATGGCCGCCGGGGTGCCAAACCCTGAGGCTCCCTCGATAAAGGCACCGAAGCACCAGGCGATGATGATGGCCTGGATGCGCCGATCCGGCGAGATGTTGGTGAAACCACCGCGAATGGCGCTGATGGCGCCGGTGTGCTTGAGGGTGTTGAGCATCAGGATGGCGCCGAACACTATCCAGAGCACGGTCACCGTGATGATGAGCCCCTGCAGGCTGGAGGCGAGCACCCGGGTCGGGCTCATCTGCCAGCCCCACAGGGCGATGAATACGGTCAGGATAAAGGCGATGGGCATGGCGCGCTTGGCGGGCCAATTAAGGCCGACCAGCAGCACGGCGGCCACCACGATCGGCGAGAAGGCCACCAGGGCCAACAGGGTGTCTGTCATCATTGCGTCCTTGTCCGAGCGGTGCAGAGGCGCACCTTGTTGTTGTTTTGTTAAGCGGACGTGACCTTACCCTGTTCTTTTTTCGCGATATATGGAAATAATGAACAACATTCGTTCCAAAAATCGATAAATATGGCCAGTACCGACGACCTCATTCTCTTCGCCCAGGTGGTGGAAGCAGGCTCCTTCAGCAAGGTGGCCGAGCAAAATTCCCTGACAAATTCAGTGGTTAGCAAACGGATCGGGCGCCTGGAGGAAGAGCTCGGGGTGCAGCTGCTCTATCGCACCACCCGCCGACTCACCCTGAGCGAGGCGGGCAAGGAGCTCTATCAGGGTGCCAAAAATGTGAAGGCCGCCGCACTGGACGCCTTCGATGCGGTGGCGGGATTTGGTGAAAAGGTGAGCGGTCATGTGCGGATGTCGGTGCCCACCATCTCCGGCGAGCTGCTGCTGGCCGACGCCGTGGCCGATTTTTGCCAGCAACACCCGGGGCTCACGGTGGAGATGTCGCTGGAGAATCGCTTCGTCAACCTGGTGGAAGAGGGGTTCGATCTGGTCATTCGCACCGGCTATCTGGATGATTCGAGCCTGATTGCCCGCCACATCCTCGACTCCCAGTGGGTGATCTGCGCCGCCCCCGCCTACGTGCGCCGCTTCGGCGCGCCGCGCGAGCCGTCGGATTTGCTCACCCACAACTGCCTGCGCTACGCCTACCAAAGCACGGGGGCCTCGGAGTGGGCCTTCAAGGGGGAAGAGGGCAACTATCTGCTGTCGGTGTCGGGCAGTTTTTGCACCGACAACGCGGGGGCCCTGCGCAAGGCGGCGCTGGGGGGGCGCGGCATCGTCTATGTGCCGCGCTGCCTGGTCTATCACGACCTGATGAATGGCGAGCTGGTGGATCTCTTCCCCGATCAGGTGGGCAAGAAACTCGGGATCTACGCCGTCTACCCCTTTACCCGCCAGCCGCCGCGCAAGATCAGGCTGCTGATCGAGCACATCCGCCAGCGCTACCTCGATATCGCCCACTACTTTGGCTGACGGGGGATGGCGCTCATCCTGTGTCAACGGGGGGCTTTTTTGACCCGGGCGGCAGCGTTACCTACCATGCCCCTCCCCTTCAGCGCGCTGGCTCAAGCCACCAGGGTCGCCTCAAGCAGGCGGTTGGCGCCGGCTCAGCCGGGTTGGGCGGTGAGAAAGGCCAGCGACTGGCGGTTGAAGTGCTCGGGCCGCTCCACATTGCAGACGTGGCCGCAACCGTCGATGATCTCGAGCCGGCTGTAGGGGTCGCGCGCCACCTGCTCGCGCACCGGCGCCAGGAACATGTGATCCTCCTCCCCCATCACATAGAGGGTGGGAATGGGCAGGGCCCGCTCCTTGAAATAGCGCATCAGGGGGTTCACCTCGGTGGCGAGGCGAAACCAGCGCTTGAACTCTTTTTGGCACAATTTGCGCGCCTCGCGCACGAAGAGGTTGCGCGACTCCTGATGGTGCTGGCGCGGCATGATGATGAAGGCAAACAGCCGGTAGAGCCACATGTAGGGCAGGATGTGCTGGCCGAGGCGGCCGAGCTGCACCAGCACCCGCGAGCGGATGTCGAGGCGCAGGATGGCGCCGCCCAGCACCATGCTCTTGACCCGCTCGGGGCAGAGCTCCGCCAGATGGCGAATGAGGATGGTGCCAAGGGAGATGCCGACAAAGTGGGCGCGGCGAATGTTGAGGTGATCGAGCAGTTGCAGAATATCCTCGGTCACCGCCCGAAAGCTGTAGTGACCCTTGATCACCTGCTGCAGCTTGTGGGACTGGCCATGACCGCGCAAGTCCAGCAGCAGCACGTTGAAGTGTTCGCGATAGGCGCGCAGCTGCTTGAACCAGATGGAGGAGCTGCCGCCCGCCCCGTGTACGAATACTACCCAATCCCGCTCGGGACCCAGCTCGAAGGTCTTGTGATACAGCATCTTGCGACTCCCTCATCAACGGCATTGGGGTATAGTAGGCGCGCATCTTAGCAGATTTTTTCACCCGACTAATACGTTTGCACCGCAAGCAGCCAGGAGCATGACCATGGAGTTGACCCGTTTGAGATCCTTTCTGCTGACCCTGCCGGGCGCTCAGGAGGATACCCCCTTCGGCCCTGAGATCCTGGTCTATCGCATCGCCGGCAAGATGTTTGCCCTGCTGGACTGGCAGGCCGAGCCGCTGCGGCTGAACCTCAAGTGCGAACCCGAGCTGGCCCTGCTGCTGCGCGAACTCCACCCCGAGGTCAAACCGGGCTGGCATATGAACAAGCAACACTGGAACACGGTCACCTTCAGCGATGACCTGGCCGACGATCTCTGGCAGGGCTGGGTGCATCACTCCTACGAGCGGGTGGTGGCCGGTTTGCCCAAGGCCAAGCGCCCGCAGGCACCCCAGCGATGAGCCCCGCCATGGCGGCAGAGCCCAGGCTCGTCCGGCTGAACGAGCAGCACATCCCCGCCCTTTGCACCCTGTTCGAGCAGTCGGTGCGAAGGATAGGCCCGCAGCACTACAGCCCGGAGCAGGTGGAGCAGTGGGCCCTCGGCGCCCGTCATCCCGGCTTTGTCGGCCAGTTGCGCGAGCACCACGGCTGGGTGCTGGAGCAAAGCGGCGAGCCGCTCGGTTTCGTCACCCTGAGCCAGGATGGCCACCTCAGCCTGCTCTATGTGAGCGCCGATCACCCGCGCCTTGGCTATGGCGGCCTGCTGCTGGCCGCGGCCCTCGCCGAGGCGCAACGACTCGGACTCAAACAGCTGACGACGGAGGCCAGCGCCTTCAGCTATGGGCTATTTTTACGGTATGGCTTTGAGCTGACCGGATTGGAGAGCGTGGAGCGCGGCGGCGTCGGTTTTATCCGTTATCGCCTGCACTGTCGCTTGCCAAGCTAGGTCCAGCCACTAAAATACGCACAGTTTTTCCGTATTGTTGAGGATTGAGGCCGCCATGGTTGTAGAAAGCGAAGGCTATATCGCCCTGATTGAGTATCTGGTGGAGAGTCTGGGACTGTTTGAAACCCAGCAACAGAGCAGTGGTGAACAGACCATCGAAGATCTGGTGAGCAGCCGGGTGGCCGGCAACCTGATGGCCATCTGCGAGCAGAATCCGCAGCTCGATCCCAAGTTGCGCTTCGTGATCATGCAGGAAGCCGATGCGGTGGTGGCCGATCTGGAAGAGGTGCTCTCTGCCGTCTGGCTGCGCGCCCCGACCCCGGAGCAGAAAGCCTTCCTCGAAGAGTTCATCGATCTCATCAAGAACCTGTTTGACGGCGCCATCAGCTGAGCGCCGTGGCGAACGCCGGCGTCGCCACTCCCCCACCATTTTTCGCACCACAGAAATGAAAAGGGCCGCCTTCATTGGCAGCCCTGCTTGCTAGCATTTCAACTCATCAAGCTTTTCAATGACTTTTATGAATTTCGAGGCAAGAAATGTGTCTGGTCTTGGCCGCCGTCCATGGTGGCTACCAAGTTGGGCAAGCCTGGTTCAAATAAGTTCCTCTCCATGACACATTTTTTTATGATTTTTTTCACTCTCCTGACAAAGCCCGATAAAAAGGCCGCAAAGGCGGCCTTTTTCTTTTCACAAACAATGACGAGTCACAGATACCCGTCATCTTGCCCTAGCGGTTGAGGCTCGGCGGCAGGCAGACGCCGATGCCACCCAGGCCGCAATACCCGTCCGGATTCTTCTCCAGATATTGCTGATGGTAATCCTCGGCGTAATAGAAGGGGGCCAGCGGCAGAATGCGGGTGGTGATGGCGCGGCTGTCGCCGCTGGCCAGCATCGCCTGCTGATAGGCGGCCAGACTCTGCTGGGCAATCGCTTCCTGGGTGTCATCCCCGAAGAAGATGACGGAGCGGTACTGGGTGCCTATGTCGCCACCCTGGCGCATCCCCTGGGCCGGATCGTGCTGCTCCCAGAACAGCTTGAGCAGATCGCCATAGCCGATCACCTTGGGATCGAACACTACCTGCACCGTCTCGGCATGGCCGGTCAATCCGCTGCACACCTCCTTGTAGGTGGGATTCTGGGTCACCCCACCCTGATAGCCGGCAGCGGTGGAGTAGACCCCTGGCTGTTGCCAGAACAGGCGCTCCACGCCCCAGAAGCAGCCCATGCCAAACCAGGCCACCGCCATCCCTTCAGGCCAGGGGCCCTGAGTCGGGTGACCATTGACCGCATGCTGCTGGCCAATCACCATCGCCTCGCGGCGTCCCGGCAGCGCGTCTGCCGGCGAAATAATCTGTTCCATGCACCCTGTCCTTGTATAAAAACCTGTGCAACCGCACAGCTGACGAAAAGGAATATCGAAGATAACAGTTTATGGGCCGGGATCAACCTGGGGCGCACCGCCACACCGCTGGCGCCCCTGCCCCGCCTGGTATCGCCACCGTTCGACCTGCCTGACCACCGCGATGACAAAATCACGCCAAATCAATATTTAATCTTGATTTGTGCATTTATTTTCATATATTGAGCCCATTGCTGTTTTTTTATGGAAGAAGCCTCAAGTGCGTGAACGCGAACCCAGCCTGGTCTATGCCTTTCGGCAGTCAACTCCCTACGTCAATGTGCACAGAGGTGCCACCTTCGTGCTGATGATGGGGGGGGAAGCCCTCTGCCACCCCAATTTTGCCAACATCGTCAGCGACATCGCCCTGCTGCAGACCTTGGGCATTCGCCTGGTACTGGTATTCGGCTCCCGCCCGCAAAACGACGAGGCGCTGGCCCGCGCCGGCATCGAGGCCCAGTACCACAAGCGCATCCGGGTCACCGATGACGCGAGCTTCTCCATCATCAAGCAGGTGTGCGGCGGCTTGCAGTACGACATCACCGCCCAGCTCTCCATGGGGCTCGCCAACACACCGATGCAGGGTGCCCGCATCAGCGTGGTGAGCGGCAACTTCGTCACCGCCCAGCCGCTCGGGGTGGATGACGGCATCGATTTTTGCCACAGCGGCCGGGTGCGCCGCATCGACGTGGAGGGGATCACCCGCCAGCTCGATCAGAAGAGCCTGGTGCTCATCTCCCCCATCGGCTGCTCGGTCACCGGCGAGAGCTTCAACCTGAGCTCGGAAGAGGTGGCCCGCCGGGTGGCGGTGGATTTGAAAGCGGACAAACTCATCTGTTTCAGCAGCACCCAGGGGGTGATGGACCGCCACGGCGAAGCCATCTCCGAGCTCTTCCCCGAACAGGCCGAAGAGTTGCTGGTGGAGCTGGAGCAGGCGGGGGAAGAGATGTCCGGCACCGCCCGCTACCTGCGCGCGGCCATCGCCTCCTGCCGCGGCGGCGTGCCTCGCTCCCATCTGGTGAGCTATCAGGATGACGGCGCCATGCTGCAGGAGCTGTTCAGCCGTGACGGCCTCGGCACCCAGATCGTGCGGGAAAGCGCCGAGCAGGCGCGCGCCGCCACCATCGAGGACATCGGCGGCATCCTGGATCTCATCCGCCCGCTGGAGGAAGAAGGGATCCTGGTGCGCCGCTCCCGCGAGCAGCTGGAGATGGAAATAGACAAGTTCACCATCATAGAGCGCGACGGCCTCATCATCGGCTGCGCGGCGCTCTACTGCTTCATGGAAGAGGCGATGGCGGAGATGGCCTGCGTCGCCATCCACCCCGACTATCGCAACTCCAACCGGGGGGATCAGCTGGTGGCCAAGGTGGCCGAGCGGGCCAAGCGGCTCGGCATCCGCCGCCTGTTCGTGCTCACCACCCGCTCCATTCACTGGTTCCGGGAACGGGGCTTCGATCCGCTGGAGGTGGAAGATCTGCCGGTTGAACGCCAGCGCCTCTACAACTGGCAGCGTCGCTCCAAGGTTTTGTCAAAGACCATTGTGTAACTCATTGATTCTGTGTTGAGTTGGCTGACTTTTTTAACTTTTTCACAAACTCGATTGACAGTGCAATCCAACGCAAGGTATTTCTAAATGCACTCCACCGCCCTGGTGGAGCCAGAAGAGGAGCGCTGCCCAGGCAGCCCGAGGGAGGACACCAGTGTCCGGTGAACTTGGGTCAGGGGGAGCAGCGCCGAGACATCTGAGGCAACTGGATACCTCAGTGTCGGCTGCGGGGGCTGAATCCCCCGGGTTGTCATCGGTAGTGGTCATCCCCCACCGCGCCCCGTCAGGGGCGGGTACGGGATGGGCTCTGCGGGTGGAGTGCTTCTGGCCGGGATAGCTTCGATCATTCCTGCCATTTTCAGCCTCCTCCTCTCTTTTTGCCCGATGGAACCGGATTTTCATATTAAGACAGGAGTAAGCAATGAGCCCGATCAATGTCGCCAAGTTTGGCGGAACCAGCGTCGCCAACGCGGCAGCCATGAACAACTGCGCCGACGTGGTGCTGGCCAACCCGGCCACCCGGGTGGTGGTGCTGAGCGCCAGCGCCGGCGTCACCAACCTGCTGGTGGCACTGGCCCAAGGCGATCTGGACGAGGCGGGCCAAGAGGCGCAGCTGACCAGACTGGCCGAGATCCAGCAGGCCATTCTGGCCGACCTTGGCCACCCGGGCGACGTGAGTGCCCAGATCCACGACCAGCTCGACGAGATCCGCACCATGGCGCGCCAGGCACATCTGCGTACCGATGCCGAGCTGGCCGACAGGCTCATCGCCTGCGGCGAGCTGATGTCTACCCGCCTCTTTACCGAGCTGCTGCGCCAGCGCGGCGTCAAAGCCCGCTGGCAAGATGTGCGCCAGCTGCTGCGCACCGACAGCCGCTTTGGCAAGGCCAGCGTGGATCTGGCCGCCACCCGTGACCTCTGCCAGCAGACGCTGGGCCCCCAGCTTGGCGACAGCCTCATCATCACCCAGGGCTTTATCGGTGCCGACGGCGATGGCCGCACCACCACCCTGGGCCGCGGCGGCTCAGACTACAGCGCGGCCCTCCTGGCCGAGGCGCTCGACGCCGGCTCCATCGAGATCTGGACCGACGTGCCCGGCATCTACACCACGGATCCGCGCCTGGTTACCCGCGCCCGCCCCATCCCCGAAATCAGCTTCGTGGAGGCGGCCGAGATGGCCACCTTCGGCGCCAAGGTGCTGCACCCGGCCACCTTGCAGCCGGCGGTACGCCGCGACATCCCGGTGTTTGTCGGCTCTGCCAAGGATCCGGCCGCCGGCGGCACCTGGATCCGCGCCAGCACCCGCACCAATCCGCTGTTTCGCGCCGTGGCCCTGCGCCGCAACCAGGTGCTGGTGACCCTGCACAGCCTCAACATGTTCCACGCCTACGGTTTCCTGGCCGAGGTGTTCGGCATCCTGGCCCGCCACCGCATCTCGGTGGATCTCATCACCACCTCCGAGGTGAGCGTGTCGCTGACCCTGGATCACACTGGCAGCCAAAGCAACGGCGAACCCATCCTCAATGACAAGGTGCTGGCGGAGCTCGGCCAGCTGTGCAAGGTGCAGGTGGAGACAGGGCTGGCGCTGGTGGCGCTCATCGGCAACCGGATGAGCGAGGCGGTCGGGGTGGGCAGTCAGGTCTTTGACGCCATTCGCGAACACAACATTCGCATGATCTGTTACGGCGCCAGCGCCCACAACCTCTGCTTTTTGGTCAAGGAGGACGAGGCGGGCCACATCGTCAACCGCCTCCATCAGGAGCTGCTCGACTAAGGGGCAGACAGCTCACCAGGATCAACAGAGGGGCCGCCGGGCCCCTCTTTCTATATAGGGTGATTTCTGGATAAGGATGAGCGCCCCTAGCCCGCCGTAGTCAGCGCCGGCAGCAGGTTGGCCCGGATCTCCTCGCGCAGCCCTTCCAGCCGGCGCAGCAGCGCCCCCTGATCCAGCCCCGCCTCGTCGGGGCCCAGGTTGTCCGTCAGCTCGGCGTAGTGTTCGGTCACCGCCTGCTCCAGCCAGTCGAGCCGGCGCAGGGTGAGCGGGCCACAGCTCTTGCCGCTGAGATCGTCGGCAATGTCGAGCCGGTGGCTGCGATACATGTCACGCCACCAGTTGGCGGCGAGCGCCTCTTCGCTGGCCAGCGCCGAGCGCCACTCGCCCAAGAGCCCCTGCAAGCGGGCCAGCACCGGCGCACTCGCCCCCTCCCGAGTCAGGTGCTGCAGCTCCCGCTGCGCCCAATTGACGCACAGGCCGCGCCAGTAGCGAAACTGCGGCAGCGGATCCGGCTCGTCTAGCCAGAGGCCAGAGAGGGTGCGGGTCTCCAGCCGCTCCGGTACGTGAAAACCGGGATCGGTGAGGCCGTTGGAGTTGAATTCATGGCGAGGATCGAAGGGCCACATGTAGCCAAAGTCGAACACGCTGATCTGCTGACCGTCATCCAGCAGGTTGCCGGGGCTCGGATCCCAGTCGAACCAGCCCCAGTGGGCCAGCTCCGCCTGCACCGCCAGCATCTGCGCCAGGTTGCGCTCGTTGAGATCATGCACCGGCACGCCCCGCAGCCAGGGGGAGACCAGCACCCCGGCCCGGGCCGAGCCAAAGCTGGTGCAGACCACGTTGGCCAGGATGGTGGGGTGCAACTCCCGCAGGGCCTCTATCTCCCGGCGGCGCTCCAGCTCGGTCAGGAAGGCGGTTCTGCCGTCCACATTGGCCACCAGAGAGTCGTGCCGGCGCCGCTTCAGGCACCAGTGATGTCCCTCCACCTTGAGGTGGAACACCTCGGCGGTGAGGCCGTGACGATAGACCTTGAGCACGGCCGGATGATCCTCCTTGAGACGCACCAGCTGGGCCACCGAGAGGGGACAGTCCTGCTCGCGCCCGATCCGGATCTCCTCCTTGCTCTCCAGCATGCGGAGCAACCTTGCCTGACGTGCCGCTACTTTGGGATTCATACATGTACCTCCATCCATATTGAGAGACTAAGCAGCAAGGCTGGAGCAGACCAGCGGCAAAGCGTCATGATGACGCTTTCATCACAGAATGAGTGTGCCCCCCGGATCGGGATCACAGTTTGCATGGATCCACTGTCACGCAACCTTCATTGTTTGGTCATTAAATTGACAACAAGGAACAAGCCCATCACCATCGGGTCAAATTAAATGCAGCAGCCATGCATCACCGTCACTCGCTCAAAGGATGAGCTCATATGAAAGCCCCCACTTCAGCGCGCTTGCCAGCCAGGGTCTCCGGTCTCCCCGCCCTGCTGCTGGACATGCTGGCCGCGCTGCTGCTGCTGACCCTGTTGCTGCCGCAGATCAATCCCGCCAGCTGGCTCGGCCGGGCCCAGCCGCTGGTGCTGGGGCCGGCGGACAATCCCATCGCCACCCTTACCCGTCACGCCCTACTCTACAAGAGCGACAGCCGCGGTCTCTATCTGGTGGTACGCAGCCAGTGGCAACTGCGGGGGCCGCTGCAGGAGGGGGACAAGGTCAGGGTGGAGCTGCTCAACGACAGGGGCGAGCGCATCGATCAGCTGAGCCAGCCGGTGGACAAGCGCCAACAGTGCCGCAAGGGGCGCTGCACCCTGGATCTCAACAGCACCCTGCGCGCCCCCGACGACGCCCTGGCCAGCCGCTATCAGCTGCGGATCGGCCTGCTGCTCAAGGAGAGGCCCGAGAGCGGCGAGTTCAGCCAGATCCTGCAGACTCTGCCGGAGCGAGGCTTCAACCTCACCTATCTCTGTACCAGTCTGCTGCTGGTGCTGGCCCTGAGTGCCGCCGTGCTGAAGGTGGTGCTGCCCACCCTCAGGCGCAATCTGCGCTGGCGCATCGCCGGCAGCCTGCTGCTCGGCAACCTCACCTTCGTGCTGCTGCACGGCTTCGTGGTGTTCAAGCTAGGGGAATTTCTGCTCTGGTCAGGCTTTCGCCCAGAGCACTACTACCTCGCCTGGGGCAGCATGGTGCTGGGCTGGAGCCTCTGCGCACTGGCGGGGTTCAACCTCTATATGGGGCTGGTGTTCACCGCCCTCTCCGGCATCGGCCTCTTGGCGAATTTCATGAAGATCGCCATCTACGGGGTACCTCTCGGGGGGGACGATCTCGGCAACCTGGTGGCGCTGCTGCGCATCCTGCTGGAGCAGCATCCTGTGCTGCCGCTGCTGGGCGGTGCACTCGCCCTTTTCTTGTGCTGGCGCTTCGCCCTGTCACGCTGGGTGCTGCGCATCGCCGCCGCCACCGCCGCCTTCTTTGCGCTGTGCGTGTTTGCCACCCAGACCGGCAACAAGCTGCTGGGGCCCAACATTCGCTACGTGGACAGAGCGGTCAACTACCACAGGGACATCATCCGCTCGGGGCCCGGCCTCTATCTGTTCAACCTGGTGGACGAGATGTTGCAAAGCGGCAGCGTGTTTCGCTATCCCTTGCAGATCAACGAGTTCACCCCCCAGCTCAGCCACGTCAGCCTGAACCAGCCGCCCCGTTTCGATCTGGTGATCGTGCTGCAATATGAATCCCTCTGGCTCGGCTGGCAGGGCAAGATCTGCGCGCCGCCCCCCACCCTGAGCCTGCCGGCCAGCGTGCAGCAGTGGCACAAGACCATCCACTCCCCCACCACCGGCGGCATGACGGTACTGGCGGAGTTCGAGATGAACACCGGTCTGCCGGTGGGGCTGCTCAAGCAGGGGGTGGTGCCCTACTACTACCTCTCGGAGCAGGTGCCTGGCCTGGCGCAGAGTGCGAAGCAAAGTGGCTACCGGACCCTGTTTGCCCACCCCTATGTGGAGAAGTTCTGGGGCCGTGCCAAGGCGATCCCGGCCCTTGGCTATGAGGAGCGCTGGTTCGACAACCGTTTCACCACGCTCGAGCATAAGGGGCTCTATATCTCGGATGATGCGTTGATCGACCACCTGCTCAAGCGCAGCGAGCAGGATGAGCAGCCGCTGTTCGCCTACGCGGTCACCATGCAGGGGCACGGCCCCTTCGACGGGGATCGCTACCAGGCCCAGCAGCTCGACAAGGCCTGCCCGGATCAGAGCGAGGCCGATCGCCAGCTGCTCAACACCTACTACACCGGCGTGGTGGATGCCATGGCATCGCTTGAGCATCTGCTGACCAGCCTGGATCGCTCAGGCAAACGCTACCTGGTGGTGGCTTTTGGCGATCACCAACCATTCCTGATGTCGGCCGGCAAGGGCATCCACGGTGACAAGCCACCCCGCGATGCCAGCTACCAGATCCCCATGATGGCCTTTGCCCGCGCCGATGACGCCCTCAATCTGACGACCCAGTTCGACCCGGTGCGCCAGCTCTATCAGATGGGCCAGGCCACCCGTCAGCTGCTGGCGGGCGACATGACCCCTCTCCCGGATCAGGCCCTGCTTCATCCGGTGCTGGGAGAGGAGAAGGGATTCGACGTCTCACCCCTGGTGCCGCAGATCCGCGCCAGCTTCCGGCCCGACGCCCTGCCTTGAGCCCCGTAGCGACGGAATAGATGACAAAGAGGTCGCCCAGGCGACCTCTTTGTCTATGTGCCGATGCGACTATGGCAGCCGGAGAGGGCTCACTCGCCGAGCCAGGGCTCGCACAGGGTGAGACGCTGGGCATCGAGATCCAGTTCGGCCTCGATGCCAAGGGGCAGCGTCAGCATGGGGTGGGTGTGGGCGCAGTCATACTCCGCCAGAATGGGGAAGGTCGGCTCCCCCACCACCTCCAGCAGGATGTCGAGCGGCCGCCGGCCGCTGCCCTGACTGTCGAACAGCTCGTGTTTGCCGAGCACCAGGGCACCGATGCGATCAAACACCCCGCACAGCTTGAGGTGGGCAAACGAGCGCTCCACCGTCTCTGCCAGATGAAGGCTGTCTTCCAGCAGCAGAATGTCCCCTTGCTCGATGGCCGGCATATAGGGGGAGCCCCAGATCCCCGCCAGGGTGTTGAGGTTGCCGCCGATAAGCCGGCCCCGCACCCGACCTGTGCCCACCGAGATCAGCCGGTTTGGCCGGCACTGCTTGGCCCGACTCTGCTGCTCCCAGTCAAGCCGCTCCTCGGTCCATTGCGCCGGGGTCGGCACTGTGTGAGGCACGGCGGCGCCACTGGCCTGGCAGATCTGGCGAAAACCCGCCAGGGTCTCGTCCACCAGCGGCGAGAGCTCGCCAAAAGAGGCCACCAGCGCCGGTCCGTAGAAGGTGACCAGGCCGGTGCGGGCATGAATGCCGAGCAGCAGGGCCGTCACGTCGGAGTAGCCAATGATGATTTTGGGGTCGCGCATGAGCGCATCAAAATCGAGATAGGGCAGCAGGGAGTTGGAGTTGCTGCCGCCAATCACCGACATGATGCAGCGCACCTCTGGATCGCGAATGAGGGCATTGAGCTCGGCAGCCCGGGCGGCGATGGAGCCGGAGCGCCAGTGATCGCGCTGGCCGGTGAGGCTGCCCGCCTTGAGTCTGAAGCCCTGCCCTTCCAGAAACGCCCCGGCACGGGCAAAGCGGTTTGGCGCCCAGGCGGTGGCCGCACTGGAGGGGGAGAAAAAGCCGATGGTATCGCCGGGCTTGAGCCCCGGCGGCTTGAGTATCGTCATCGCAAACGGTCCTGTTCCAGATCTGGCCATCCAGGGCATGGCATCCACAAGAAAGGACTCATAATAGCCATTAGATGGCCATCAAGGCACCAAGAAAAGATGGCTGTTCAGGTAATAACCGACGCCACCCGGCTGGTGATCACGAAGTCGAGACCCGCATGGGAGATAGCGCGGCTCACTTGCCCGCCGGCTGAACCCAGAAGCGACGCCCCCATGCCTGGCTTATCTCGTCAAAGGAGCCATCGCGGTGCATCTGCTCCAGCGCCGCCCGCAGGCCTTCGATAATGACGGCATCCGTGTTGCGGCTGAAGGCAAAATAGAACGACTTGGTCTCCTGAAACTCAAACATGGGGACAAACTCCGAGTAGTGATGGCCCAAGGTCTCTATGTGGTAGGCGGCCCCCATCTGCATGGCTGGCGCGACGTCGGCCCTGCCGCGCAGCAGCATGCGAAACTTGTCGTCTTCGTCGTGCACCAGCACCAGATTGAGCCCTTTCTCCGCCAGCTCGATGGCCAGCGCCGAGTCGCGTACCACCGCGATCCGCCAGGGGGCTAGGTCAGCCAGCTGATGGCCCACCACATCGTCGCGTTTTGCCAGGCGATACACCCAGGTGACGCGAGGCCCGATAGGGCCGACCCAATGAAAGAGCGCCTCGCGCTCGGGCAGCCTTATCATGCTGAAGATGACGGTATTGGGGTCATATTGCGCCATCTGATAGGCCCGCGCCCAGGGCAGGAGCTGGATGCCCTTGCGGTCGAGCTCGATGCCGCTGACCTCCAGCATTCGCTTGAGCAGATCCACCGACAGCCCCGTTACCTGGCCGTCCTTGTCCCGATAGTTGTATGGGGGGAGCTCCTCCGTCACCGCCTGAATGGTGGCCCCCATGGCGCTCCCCAGCCAGCACCACAACAATACCCAGCGCAGAATATGGAGCATGATTGCACCCTCGAGCTGACTCTCTTGCCATGAGTATGATGGACGCGAACAACACAATACAGGCAGGCGGACAGGTACATGTCAGGGCGCTGGCATCCCCCATCCGCTGGGAAGAGCGCAATAAAAAACCGGCAGCAGGTTGCCGGTTTTTTCATGGCATCAAGGCGTCAGACCAACACGGCGGTCCCGCTGATGCTGACCATCAGCATGCTGCCGCTTTGCCCCACCACCTCGTAGTCGATGTCGATGCCGACCACCGCATTGGCACCCAGCGCCGCGGCGCGCTCCCTGAGCTCGTCGAAGGCGATTTCCCGGGCCCGGGCCAGCTCTTTCTCATAGGCGCCGGCGCGGCCGCCGATGATGTCGCGGATCCCGGCAAACAGATCCTTGAACACGTTGGCGCCAAGAATGGCTTCACCCACCACGATGCCGCGGTACTCGCGAATGGTCTTGCCTTCCAGGGTGGGGGTAGTTGAGAGGATCATCTGGGTTTCCTTGTGGATTGAACTGGGGGACAGCCTAAAGCAGCCAAGGGGGCGCAGGCAAGCAGGGAGACCCGGTTCGCCCCTGGCGGAGCATGGCGGCGCGGGCCTGCCAGCACGGATCCCGTGCGCGTCGACGACGTGGCACCTGTCCATATTCAACGACGAAAGGCGACATCGAGCAGTCGCATGGCCTGCTCCGACAGCCCCTTTCATTAGCCGATCCGGCTCAAACATCAAGTGATAAAAGTGTCAGTTGTGGCCCATTTTGCCTTTCCCTAGGGTGAGTCTGTCCCGGCCATGGACCGGAGACAGACCCACTTCTCACGAGGAGAGCAGCATGATGCAGCAGGATACCCGACTACCTCACCCCACCCTCGCACCGGGGGTATGTTCCCCCGCCAGCCAGCTCGCCGACACCGCTATGGAGACCAAGTCATGACCACGATCGCCACCCTGGATCTGGGGGATCAGGGTCTGCTGGCAACCTACCTGTCGGCGACCTCGCCCGCCCTGCTCAACCAGACCTATGCGAACTTGTTGTTGATGCAGCAGTCATTGGCCAACAGCGAGATCGACTCCACCCTCGCGGTCAAAATCGAGGCCTACCAGGCCCAGATGATGAGTCAGGCACGCTACTACCAGCAGACCAACCTGTCCGGCCTCATCCACCTGCTGAGCAACGGCTCCAACTTCTACGCCCTGGTCGCCGCGTTCAATCGCCTGCTTGGCCAGGAAGAAGACGCCGCCGTGCTCGCGGGGCGCGCCCGGCTGGCCGAGCAGCTGACGTCCCTCGCCGATCAGGCCCTGAGCTATCGGCTCAATGCCCAGGCACTCAATACCCGCGTGCAGGTGGCCTGGGGATCCCTGCGCCCCCTGATGGAGCAGTTCAATGGCGTCATCACCCAGCTCGAGCAGGATCTGATGGCCGACGCCAAGCGCCAGACCGAGATCATTGATGCCCTCAACCAGGCGATTGCCGCCAATATCCAGGCCATCGTCGATGAGGGTGGCAAGGCCGGTGAAGGGGTCAACCAGCTGGGGCGGGCCATCGTCACCTCGCTGACGCTGGAACAGAAACCGGCCGACAAGGAGGCCAAACCCGCCACGTCGCAGGAGATAGCCAAACAGACAGACCAGCAGACCCAGTACATGGTCTCCGGTCTCAAGGCGATCTCATCGGGCATTGCCGGCTCCAGCCTGGCGGCCCGCGAGCTCAAGACCAACACCGACAAACTGGCCGAGGCCTACCAGGCGCTGGCCGCCACCAACACCCTGCTGAGCGTGGCCAAGTCGGTGCAGGCGCAAAACCAGCTGTTTGTCGACACCTACAGCCGGGTTGCCGATGCCGTCACCCAGCTGCCTGCTGGCTGGCAGAAGGTGGCCGATGCCTACCAAGGGGCGGTGCCCGTGGTAGCCGACCTCAACAGCCCCGACGATGTGCGTCAGCTGCGACGCACCGTGGCGCTCAACACCCAGTCCTGGCTGCTGCTCGCGGGCCAGGTTGACGACATCAAGGCAGCCTACGCCGGCAACGGCATCCTGCCCGACGCTTAATCCCACCACGCAAGGACAAGCAAAATGACCAACGCAACAACCATCACCATGGACCAGGGGATGGCCAACCAGGCTTCCCAGGCCCTGCAGATCCAGACCTACTGCAACAGCGTCAAGCAGCAGGTGCCGGTGGACTTCAGCCAGTTCCCGAACCTCAAGGACAACCAGACCCAGATCAACCAGGGGCTCGATCTGGCGAAGGGGCACGCCGACCTCTATCTCAATACCGTCCAGCCGCAGATCATCACCAACATCAGCAACATCTCCAACTACTTTGCCCTGCAAAACGCCATTCCGGCCGTGCTGCCGCCCGGCTCCACCAAGGCGCAATGGCTCAGGCAGCTGAGCGTCATCAAGGAGCAGGCCACCGAGTATCAACGGCTCTCCGCCGACACCCGGCTGGTGATCGTCAATCTCAACAACAACCTCATCACCGACTCCAGCAACTTCCAGGGCATAGTGGTAAACCTCAACAGCAAGGTGCAGGGGGACAACGGGGTGCTCGCCCAGCTCAACGGTGACATCGACAAGGTGAACGCAGCCATCGACGGCGCCATCGCCGGCATCGTCGCCGGGGGGCTGCTGGTGATTGGCGGCGCCTTCGTCACCGCCATCGGCGCCGTGGCGGACTTTGTCACCGCCGGCACCTCGACCCCGGTGGTCATCGGCGGGGTCGCCATGATGGTGGCCGGGGCCGGCGGCATCACGGCTGGCGCCATCGTGCTGCACAACTCCCTCGGTACCCGCCAGGATCTGTACCAGAAACGCAGCAACCTCAACAGCGAGGTGCTGATCGCCACCCAGATCGGCAACGGCTACAAGGGGCTGCAGGTGCAGGCGCAAAACGCCGTCACCGCGGCCACCCAGATGAGCAACGCCTGGGACTCCCTCACCTCCGATCTGGGCAGCCTGATCACCGATCTGGACAAGGGGATCACCAGCGGTGACGACATCCGCCAGCTCTGGCTGACCGCCGCCGACACCACGGTCAAGACGGTGCTCACCGACGTGACCACCATCAAGGCCCAGATGGCCGGCGTGAGCCCGCTGCAAGTGCCGCAGACCGACACCATCGCCAACTTCGTCGCGCGCCTGGCCGCCTAACCCACGGGAGGGCGGCCTGGCCGCCCTCTTTCATAAGGAGACCCCATGAGCAACGGCATTCTTTCCCAATCCATTGCCAACATGCAGCAGGCCGAAGCGACCATTCAGTCCTTCACCGGGCTGCCGCAAAACGCCGTCAACATCCAGCAGAACGTCGGTGAGGTGGTCGCGGCCCTGCTGCCCCAGGTGCAAACCATGCAGCAGCAGGTGCTGGCGTTTGCTGGCCGCCTGGAGACGCAACTGACCCAGCAGCTGGCCAATAGCGGCCCCTTCAACCCCGACGCCCTCAAGGCGTTTGTCGATCAGGTCCAGCAGGAGATAACCCCCATCCAGACCCTGACCGCCCAGGCCCTGACTGCCAGCCAGGCGGCCAACGATCGCATCACGCAGGACAACATAGCGTTGCAGCGGATCGGCGTGGAGCTGCAGGCCACCATCGCCGGGCTGCAGTCCAACCTGGCCGGCGCCCGGCAGGAGCTGGACTCCCTCAACAAGAAGAAGCTCTACCTGCTGGGGCTGGGACTGCTGGGGCTGCCTGGCCTCATCGCCCTGGCCGTCACCCTGACGCAGACCCAGAACAAGGTGAGCAGTCTGGAGGGACAGGTGAACCAGATTGAGGGGCAGATCCAGCGCCAGCAGGGCTTCCTCGGCCAGACGACGGCGTTTTCCCAGCAATTTGGCTCCCTCATCGATCGGGTGAGCAAGGTGGGCAACACCATCACCCTGCTCGGCGGCGACATTGCCAACGTCGCCCGCGATGCCGGGCAAGGGGATCCGGAACTGGCGCGGCTCTTCTTCACCGCCGCCCTCACCGAGGTGCGCACCCTGCAGGTGGACGCCTCCTGATACGACCGCAACAAAAAAGGAGAGGCCAAGGCCTCTCCTTTTTCATGGTGCGCGGGACCATTGTCGCCCCGCCACGTTTGCCCCAGGCTGCTTAGTGCAGCTTCAGGGTCGGGCGCAGCACCCGGTTGATGCGGCCCACCAGCATGATGAGGCCGGTCTTGATGTAGCCGTGCAGGGCGATCTGGTGCATCCGGTAGAGCGAGATGTAGACCAGACGGGCGATGTAACCCTCTACCATCATGGAACCGCGCATCAGGTTGCCCATCAGGCTGCCCACGGTGGAGAAGCGACTCAGGGACACCAGCGAACCGTGGTCGTGGTAGAGGTAGGGCTTGAGCTCGCCGCCGTTCATCTTGGCCAGGATGTTCTTGAACGCCTGGGTCGCCATCTGGTGGGCGGACTGGGCGCGCGGCGGCACGAACTTGCCATCCGGCTGCGGGCAGGCAGCGCAGTCACCGATGACGAAGATGTTCTCGTCGCGGGTGGTCTGCAGGGTCTCTTTCACCACCAGCTGGTTGATGCGGTTGGTCTCAAGACCGGCGATATCCTTCATGAAGTCCGGCGCCTTGATACCGGCCGCCCACACCATCAGATCCGCTTCAATCAGCTCGCCATCCTTGGTGTGCAGACCATCGCTGGTCGCTTCGGTGATCATGGTGGCGGTACGCACGTCCACGCCGAGCTTGACCAGCTCCTGATGGGCGGCACCACTGATGCGCTCCGGCAGGGCCGGCAGGATGCGGGGGCCCGCCTCCACCAGGGTCACCTTCAGGCTGTCGGTGGTCAGGTTCTTGAAGCCGTAGGCGTAGAGCTGCTCCACCGCGTTGTAGAGCTCGGCAGAGAGCTCGACGCCGGTGGCGCCACCGCCGACGATGGCAATCTTCACCTTGTCGCCCGGCTGGTATTCGGTGGCGAACTGCAGGAAGCGGTTCATCATGCTGTTGTGGAAGCGGTGCGCCTGGGAGGGGCTGTCCAAGAAGATGCAGTGATCCTTGATGCCCTTGGTGTTGAAGTCGTTGGAGACGGAACCGATGGCCATCACCAGGTAGTCGTAGGGCAGCTCGCGCTCGTTGACCACGATGTCGCCGTTCTCGTCGACGATCTTCGCCAGCACGATGCGTTTCTCGTCGCGCTTGATGTCGGTGAGGGTCCCGAGCTGGAAGTCGAAGCCGTGGTTCTTGGCGTGGGACTGGTAGCTCAGGGCGTCGATGCCCGCGTCCATGGAGCCGGTGGCCACTTCGTGCAACAGGGGTTTCCACAGGTGGGTACGGTTGCGATCAACCAGGGTGATCTTGGCCTTGTTCTTCTTGCCCAGCTTGCGGCCCAGGCTGGTAGCCAGCTCCAGACCGCCGGCACCGCCGCCGACGACAACAATATTGGTCATGGTTAATTACCTCGGTTCCATTAAAGCGAAGGGAGCCATCGGCTCCCTTGATAGTTGAATCCATGACGTGACGATCAATCAGGCTTCTTTGAAAGCCTTCATCTGCTGCAGGTGATGAGAGATGTTCTTGAACTTGTGCGTCTCTCGTTCATCCCACACGATGTTGTAATAATTCTTCAATTCACGCTCAGTTTCGCCATTATCGCGCACTTCATCCTGAACGGAAAGGATGCAGAGGCAATTTCCTGAATTTTTACTACGAAACTCAGACACACATTTGGTGCCGATATCTTCGTACTCTTCCGGCCGGTCGATCTTGCCCTGCATGTTGATCTCGGGGTGCAGGTTGGGGTTGAAGATCACCTGCTTGATGCCGCACAGAAAGCCGATGCGCTCGCTCCAGTAGCCACCCAGTCCCACCCCGCAGATGAGGGGCTTGGGATCGGTACTCATGTCGAGCTGCTTCTTCACTTCCTTGAGCAGGTGGCTCATGTCGTGACGGGGGTGAACCGTGCTGTAGTGCACGAAACGTACATCATCATCGATAAACTGCAACTGCAGCACTTTCTCGTGATTGCCGGGGCTGGTGGCATCGAAGCCATGCAGATAGATGATCATGGATAAGACCTCAGGATCTGTGTCGGTTTTATCGAAACTACCCCAGCGGCAGGGCCCTGCGCCACCAAAACATCCAACTTTCTTGCTTTGGATCACGCCCTCTGTTGCTGATGAAACCAGAGCGGCTGGGCCGGCACAGCGCCGGCTATCAATCTGAGAGCCAGACCGACCGAAATGATAACCGGGCTACCAATCTGACAGCCCTCCCCCGCCCGCAGGAAAACGATTGGCAGCCATCGATGCTGTCAAGCGTGATCCCGCCTGCAAAAATGCGCATGAACAGGGCCAACAGACCCCCATGCATGCCGACCGAGCACGGTTCCTGCACTCCCCCTGTGATGCAGCGCGAAGGCGACCTTCGTCTGCGTGGCCGGATCCTGGGCGACCCGGTCCCCATCCATGAACGGGACAGCCAGCCTGCCCCATCTTGCCCGGCCCTTGCCGCCGGGTCGCAAGGAGTGATCTGTTCATGCACCAGACCCAGCCCCCCGGGGCGGCCAAGGGCCGCGCCATCGACGAAGTGGAGCGCCTGCTCCCCCCTGGCCAGCTCTTTACCCTCGGCCTGCAGCATGTGCTGGTGATGTATGCCGGCGCCGTGGCGGTGCCGCTGGTCATCGGCGGCAGCCTGGGACTGCCCAAGGATCAAATTTCGTATCTCATCAGTTCGGATCTCTTCTGCTGCGGCATCGTCACCCTGCTGCAGTGCCTCGGCATCGGCCGCTTCGCCGGGATCCGCCTGCCGGTCATCATGTCGGTCACCTTCGCCGCCGTCATGCCCATGCTGGCCATCGGCGCCAACCCGGCGCTGGGGCTGACCGGCATCTTTGGCGCCACCATCGCCGCCGGCATCCTCTCCACCCTGCTGGTGCCGCTCATCGGCCGCTTGATGCCACTCTTCCCCACCGTGGTGACCGGGGTGGTGATCACCTCCATCGGCATCAGCATCATGCAGGTAGGCATCGACTGGATGGCGGGGGGCAAGGGCAACCCCGAGTACGGCAGCCTGCGCTACATCGGCACCAGCTTTCTGGTGCTGGCCTTCATCCTGCTGGTGACCCGCTTCACCAAGGGCTTTTTCAGCAACATCTCGGTACTGCTCGGCATCCTGTTCGGCTTCGGGGTGGCCATCGCCATGGGGGAAGTGAGCCTGGACGGCCTGAGTGAAGCGGCCTGGTTCGCCCCCATAGTGCCGTTCGCCTTCGGCTGGCCCACCTTCGATCCCATCTCCATCGCCACCCTCACCGTCATCATGCTGATCACCTTCATCGAGTCGATGGGGATGTTTCTGGCGCTCGGCGACATCGTCGGCCACCCCGCCAGCCGGGGCGACATAGTGCGCGGCCTGCGGGTGGATGGCATCGGCACCATCATAGGCGGCATCTTCAACAGCTTCCCCCACACCTCGTTTTCCCAGAACATAGGGCTGGTGAGCGTGACCGGGGTGTCGAGCCGCTGGGTCTGCGTCATGTCGGGGGGGATCCTGCTCGCCTTCGGGCTGGTGCCCAAGATGTCGGTGCTGGTCGCCTCCATCCCTCCCTTCGTGCTGGGCGGCGCCGGCATAGTCATGTTCGGCATGGTGCTGGCAACCGGCATCCGCATCCTGGCCAGGGCCGACTACAACAGCAATCGCCACAACCTCTACATCGTCGCCATCAGCTTAGGGATAGGCATGATCCCCACAGTCTCCGGCGCCTTCTTCCAGCACTTCCCTGCCGCCCTGCAGCCGCTGTTTCACAGTGGCATCCTCTTGGCCACCCTCAGCTCGGTGCTGCTCAACCTCTTTTTCAACGGCTACCAGCCAGATCTGCGCCACCAACCGAGGCCCCTGCTGGTGGGGCCGGTGCGCCCTCCCGTTCAGCCGCAGCCAGGCAAACCCGCCCCATAAAAAAACCGCCGGACAGCATGGCTGCCCGGCGGTTCCATTCAGCAAGCCAGTGTTAACCGCGGGTCTGGGCGAAGCGCTCCACCGCCGCTTCCACCAGCGCCAGGCTCCCCTGCCAGAAGGCGGGCTCGCGAATGTCCTCCCCCAGGTGCTTGGCCACCAGCTCTTCTGCGCTCATGCGGCCGGTATCGCGCAGCAGGTCGCGGTAGGCCTGGGCCACATTCTGTTCTCCCGCCTTCTGGCGATGCATCAGCTGCTGATAGACGCCGAGGCTGAACAGATAGCCGAACAGGTAGGGGTAGTTGTAAAAGCCAAACCCGGCGATGGAGAAGTGCGCCTTGGCCGCCCAGAACAGGGGGTGATAGCGGCACAGACTCTGCTCGTACCAGCGGCCCCAGGCCTCGTCGGTCAGCGCCTTGAGCCGGGCCGGCGAGACATAGCCAGACGCCCGTTCCGCCACCAGGGCGCGCTCGAAATCGAAGCGGGCCGGGATGTTGACCAGGAAGGTGGCGGCGCCATCGGCTTCGGCCCAGGCGATGGCCTGCTGCTCTTCCGAGCTTTGCGCCTGCTCGAACAGGGCGCTGCGTACCAGGGTTTCGGCGAAGATGGAGGCGGTCTCCGCCAGCGTCATGGGGTAACGACGCTGGCTCATGGGCAGATCGCGAATGAGCCAGTTGTGCCAGGCGTGGCCCAGCTCGTGAGCGAGCGTGATGACGTTGTCCATGGTGCCGGCATAGGTGATGAAGACCCGCGGCTCCACCGGCTCGGCAAACTTGGTGCAGTAGGCCCCGGTGCGCCGGTTGGGGGTGGGCGCAGCATCGATCCACCCCTTCTCGGCCATCATGCGGGCAAACTCGCCCATCTCGGGATCAAAACGAGAGAACGCCTCGGCGATGATCTCGATCGCCTCCTCGAACGGGATCTCGCGGCTCACCGCGGCCGGCGGCGGGGCAAACAAATCCTCCGGCCCCAGCTCCTCGATGCCGAGGCGCTCGGCCATCAGCCCCAGCGCCCGCTGACCCAGCCCGCGTGCGCGCCAGGTCTCCTGCATCAGGGTATCCAGGGTCGCCCGCTCGATGTGGCTCTGGTGACAGGAGAGGTCGAGCGCATCGAGCTGGCGGCTGCGGCCGCGCTGGCGCGAAAGCTCAAGCCGCCAGCCATTGAGGGCGTTCAAGATGGCGGCCACCGTCTCCTGCTCCCCCTCCCAGCCGGCACTGATGGCATCGAACGCTTCCCGGCGCAGGGCCCGCAGCGGGCTGGAGAGCAGGTTGCTCGCCTCGGCCAGCCCCATCTCGCGGCCATCGATCAGCAGCCGGATCTTGCCCACCAGATCGTTGTAGAGATTGCCCCAGGCGTGCAAGCCGTCGGTGCCAAGGCCGATCACCAGCTGCTCCGCCTCCACCGGCAGGCGCTGATCCTGCAAGAGGCGCTCGTGGCGCAGCCGGTACGCCTCCTCCCCCAGCAGGGAGTCAGCCATCAGCTGTTCAAATTCGGGTTCCGGCAGGGCCAGCATCAGATCCTCGACCGGCGCCAGGGTCTTGAACAGATCGGCATTGAGGGCGCGGGCACGGGAGGCCAGCTGCTTGGCCAGCTCGTCGCGGGCATCCTGACTGCCACGGCAGGCCGCCAGCACGGCCAGGTTCCAGCCAATGTTGTGAATGTCCCGAGTCCGCAGCCGCACCTCGCGCAGGAAATCCTGCAGCGCCTGCGCATTGGCCCGGGCGGCGCCAAGCCCCTCGATAAACTGGCCGAGCTCGTCCAGACTGGCGCGCGCCAGGGCGAGATCCGCGCTCACCTGCGGGCAGTCGAGGGCGGGATAGATATGCTGGTTTTGCCACTGTTGTGGGTAGATTCGTTGCTGCATCAAACGCTCGTCATCAGGTTGCGGGGCCGGGCCCCGTTGAATGCGCGTGGCGAGCCACAGGCCCGCCACCAGGATAAAAACGGCCGGGCTACCTACACCAGCCGCTCGAGGCGGGCGACCGCCTCTTCCACATAATCGAGGCTCTCCTGCCAGAAGGCGGGCTCACGAATGTCGACCCCCAGGTGCTTCTCCACCAGCTCTTCTGCGCTCATGCGGCCGGTGTCGCGCAGCAGCTCCCGATAGGCGTGGACGAACTCGCGCCCCGCCCGCGCCTGCTGGGCATAGAGCCCCAGGCTGAACAGGTAGCCAAACAGATAGGGGTAGTTGTAGAACCCGAGCTCGGCGATGGAGAAGTGGCCCTTGCTGGCCCAGAACAGCTCGTCATATTGACTCAGGGTGTCACCATACCACTGCTGCTGCGCCGATTTCATCATCTGCCGCAGCTGGCCGGCCCCCACGTAGCCCTCCTCCCGCGCCGCCACCAGGGCCCGTTCGAAGGTAAAGCGGGCCGGCACGTCGAGCAGCAGGCTGGCGGCCCGCTCCCCGTCCAGCCAGGCGATAGCCCGGCGCTGCTCCATGTTGTCGGTGGCCGCCAGCAGGGCATCGCGCACCAGCGCCTCGGCAAACAGGGAAGCTGTCTCCGCCAGCGTCTTGGGGTAGTCACGCTGCTCCAGCGGCAACTCCCGCATCAGCCAGCTGTGCCAGGCGTGCCCCAACTCATGAGCGAGCGTGATGACGTTGTCCAGGGTCCCCTCGAAGGTGAGAAACACCCTTGGCTCGGGCGGCTCGGCATACTCGGTGCTGTAGGCGCCGCTGCGCCTCTGTTCGCTCGGGGCAGCGTCAATCCAGCCATTGGCCGCCATCATGCGGGCAAACGCCCCCATCTCGGGATCAAACCCGGCGAAGGCATCGGCCACCAGGGTCAGCGCCTGCTCGAAGCTGATGAGGCTGCTCGCCCCGACAGGCGCCGGGGCATAGAGATCCCAGGGGGCGAAGTCGTTGATCTGCTGGGCGCAGGCCATGGCACGCAGGGCGCGCCGCCCCAGCTCCTTGTGCTCGCCGGCCGCCGTCATCAGGGTCTCCAGGGTGGCCCGCTCCAGGTGCCCCTGATGGCAGGAGAGATCGAGCGCATCCCACTTGCGTTCCTTGCCGCGCTGGCGAGCCAGCTCGTTGCGCCAGCCGTTGATGGCGTTGAGGATGGCGGCCACCGTCTCCTGCTCCGCCTCCCAGGCCGCCTGGATGGCGTGCCAGGCCGCGGCGCGCCGAGACCGCTGCGGGTGGGCCAGCAGGTTGTCCGCCTGGGCCAGCCCCATGGGCTGCCCCTCCACCACCGGCCTGAGCCTTCCGACCAGGCTACCGTAGAGATCCCCCCACCCCTGCAGGCCATCCACGCTCAGCCCCGCGATCAACTGCTCGCTCTCGAGCGACAACCACTGATCTCGCTGGCGCCGGTCGTGGCGAATGGCGTAGGCGAGCTCGAACAGCTCGGGATCCTGCAGCAGGGCGCGCACCTGCTCCTCGGAGGCACGCACCCAGAACAGGGCCACCGGTTTGCAGAGCTGGGCCAGGCTTGCCTGCAACTGCTGGCCGCGGGAGAGCAGCAGCCGGGCCGCCTCGTCGCGCCCGTCCCGGCTGAGCCGGTTGTAACCGTAGGTCTGCCAGTTCCACTCCAGCAGGCGTACCTCGCGCCAGCAGGCCCGGATGGCCCGCAGCAGATGGCGCAAGGCATTGATGTCGTTGGTCTTGGGCAGTTCATCCAGCAGGGGTTGCAGGCGCTTCATGGCCTCGCTGACACGCTGAAAATCGGCATCGATCGCCGGGCAGTCGGGGGCGGCATAGATGTGATCATCCTGCCAAACGGGTGGTTTCATGACGTTCCTTGTCTGTTTGCATCCATGTGGGTTGACCCCGCCTCTGTGAGCGGGTGTCAACCGGATAGTACGAAAGGAGGCCGGCCCTTGCCTAGCCCCCATCCGAGGCAACAGACGAGACAGTATCTGACGGGATGACCCGCTATCGCGGAAATGCCCGCTGACAGTCAGGCCCCGGCACTATTTGGCGGGCTTGAGCTTACTCACCAGGGTCATGGCCAGCACCAGCACCAACCCGGCCACCACGCCGGCCACGGCGTTGAGCAGGGTCGGCGTCACCAGTGCGAGGGCGGCGCCGACCGCAGGCAGAGTGGCCACGGCAGCGGCAGCCCCTTCAATCAGGTGGTGCACGAAAGGCCAACCATGCACCAGGATGCCGCCCCCCACCATGAACATGGCGATGGTGCCGACCAGCGCCAGCAGGTGCATCAGCCGTGGCGCCGTCACCAGCAGCCCCTGCCCCACCGCCCGGCGCAGGGCGCCACCATCGGGCTTTTGCAGCAGGTGCAGGCCGATGTCGTCGAGCTTGACGATGAGCCCCACCAGGCCGTAGACCCCCACTGTCATCAATACGGCAATGCCCGCCACCACCGACAGTTGCAGTGCCAGGCTGGCTCCCTGCACGGTGCCGAGGGCGATGACGATGATCTCGGCCGAGAGGATGAAATCGGTGCGAATGGCCCCCTTCACCTTCTGCTGCTCAAAGGCAACCAAATCATCGGGAATGAGTGCAGTGTGCGCCTCCCCCTCGCTCGCCTCATGGGGCAGAAACTTGTGGGCCAGCTTCTCGGCCCCCTCGAAACAGAGGTAGGCGCCCCCCAGCATCAGGAGCGGGGTGATGAGCCAGGGCACCAGGGCGCTGATGGCGATGGCAGCAGGCACCAGAATAAGCTTGTTGCGAAACGACCCCTTGGCCACCGCCCACACCACCGGCAGCTCCCGCTCGGCGCGCACCCCGGAGACCTGCTCGGCGTTGAGAGCCAGATCGTCCCCCAGCACCCCGGCCGTCTTCTTCGCCGCCACCTTGGTCATCAGCGCCACGTCGTCAAGTACGCTGGCTATATCGTCGAGCAGGGCCAACAAACTGGTTCCGGCCATATCAGAGAATCCTTATGTCAGTAGAAGAGAGCTTCCCGCGGCACACCACGCCCTTGTTGGCCACGACGTTGGTCATCAACGCCACGTCGTCGAGTACGCTGGCAATATCGTCAATCAGGGCCAACAAACTGGTTCCGGCCATATCAGAAAATCCTCATCAGGGTAGTCAGGGTCCCACGGTTCACCGGCGGCAACTGCCGATGTCGAGAGCGATGCCGGCCGAAGGGGGATCCCTATTGCGGGAAAAGATGGCACAGTGTAACCAGAAGCCGCCCGTTCGGCAGCAACCACATCAGGGTCATTTGGCCTTGTTTCATCCGGTGCCCGCAGGCCCAAGGAGTGTTTCATGCAACCCTGGCAACCGCTGCTCACATTCTGGTTTGGCGAAGAGAGTGACGACGTCACCCGCGCCAAACGCCAAGCGCCCCTCTGGTGGGGCAAAAACAGCGATACCGACGCCCTGCTCGCCAGCCGCTTCGGTGACCTGGCCGCGGCAGCCGCCGCCGGTGAGCTCGCCCACTGGGCCGACGCGGCCGAGGGCCGGCTGGCCCTTATCCTGCTGCTGGACCAGCTGCCGCGCAACATCCATCGGGGCACCCCAGCCGCCTTTGCCCAGGATGCCAAGGCGCGGGATCTCTGCCTCAAGGGGCTCTCGCTGGGAGCGGATCTGGCGCTGCCACCGCTGGAACGGGTCTTTTTCTACCTGCCGCTGGAGCACGCCGAATCCCGCGAGCAGCAGGCCAGAAGCGTGACCCTGTTCGAGGGACTGGCAGCCGAGCAGGCAGCCGGCCCGGCGCGGGAAACCTTCGCCGGCTTTGCCGACTTTGCCCGCCGCCATCAGGTGATCATCGAACGTTTTGGTCGCTTCCCTCACCGCAACGCCATCCTGGGCCGCGCGAGCACAGAAGAAGAGGCCGCCTTCCTGCTGCAACCGGGTTCAGGTTTCTGACCCA
The DNA here is from genome assembly GCF_019047325.1 of Aeromonas sp. FDAARGOS 1403. Lineage (NCBI taxonomy): Bacteria > Pseudomonadati > Pseudomonadota > Gammaproteobacteria > Aeromonadales > Aeromonadaceae > Aeromonas > Aeromonas sp. FDAARGOS 1403. Next base: position 3,799,950 of record NZ_CP077249.1, read on the forward strand.
TAAAAAAATCCCCGCCAAGTGGCGGGGAGCTAGCACCCATCGTGATCACTGGATGCGATAACGAGAGATCTGCTGGTGAATATTCTCGGTGGTCACATTCAACTCTTCCGCCGCAGCCGATGTCTCTTCCGCCGTGCTGCTGGTCTGCTGAACCACCTGGGCGATCTGCTCCACCTGATGGGCAATGGACTCCGCCGCCGAGCTTTGTTCGCGAATCGCGATGGTGATCTCACCGACCTGATCCATGACGCGATGGGAAGCATGACGGATCTGGGTAATAATCTCCCCGCTTTCAGTGGCCATGGCCACCCCCTGCGCCACTTTCTCTTCCACCTGAACCATCTTGGTCACCGTGAGCTGGGAGCCCTGTTGAATCGCCTCCACTGTCTCCGAGATCTCCCTGGTCGATTGGGCCGTCCGCTCCGCCAGTTTGCGTACCTCGTCAGCCACCACGGCAAAACCTCGACCTTGTTCACCCGCTCGCGCGGCTTCAATGGCCGCATTCAACGCCAGCAAGTTGGTCTGCCCCGCCACATCGCTGATCACGTTCACCACGCCACCGATCCGGGAAATGCCATCACCCAATGCCGACACTTCACTGGAAGCCTGACGAATGGCCTCTGCGATCTCGTTGATGGCTTTCACCGTTCTGTCTATCGTGGTCCCCCCATCGCTGGCGAGCTTGCCGGATTCATTGGTGATGCGGCTGGCCTCCTGGGTTCGCTGGGAAATATCCGTGATGCTCACCGTCATCTCCTCCACCCCGGCGGCAATGAGACTGGTGGCATCGTTGGCCTGGCTCGCCGACGAGGCAAGGTGATGAGCCGCCTGGGAGAGCGACTCGGCCGTGCTCTTTATCTGCAGGCTGCCCACTGAAAACTCGGTAAAGGTTTGCTGCAAGGTGTCCAGCAGACGGTTGACGGCCGAGAGGGTCAGGCCAATCTCATCTTGCTGGGCCACCTTGGCCCGCAAGGTAAAGTTCAAATTGTGCTGAATATCGGAGAGCGTCGCCATCGCCAGCCGCAGTGGATTGGCGACCTGTCTGAACAACCAGATAAACAGCACCAGGGTCAATATTCCGGTACCGCAAGAAATAAACAGCATGGTCTGGAGGCTATTGTCGTAGTTCTTTTCACCCTGCAGTTTGACTGCAGCCCCCAAATCAATGTTGAATTTCACATGTTTATCTATGGCCTTGGAAAACTGTTCGAACAGTGGCATGACATTGCTGGCGATAAAGTCTCTGGCCTCGGTGTTTTTATTATCGCGAGACAATATCAGGACCTTTTCTATCTCCTGATAATATTGCTCAATGATGCGCTGATCATCCGTCGTCAGTTGCCGATCCTCTTCATTGGAGAGCATCTCTGCTTGGTATTTTTGCAACAGAGAGCGGATTTCAGTACGCAGATCTGCAATGCCCGTCTCAATCTGATTCATCTTGCTGTTGTCGGTATTGAGCACATGGGTCTGGATCAAGGCGTGCAATGCGTAAAAATCGGCTTGTACCTGTTTGATGAGGGAGATGCTGGGCACCGTATTGTCGGTGACATAACCGAGATCAGTGTCGGCAGCAGAGAGTCGATTGATGCTGAACCAGCTGAGAAAGGTCAGGGCCAGCATAACCAGCAGGGCAATGAGTTGAAGCCGGCGAGCAATGTTCATAAAGGCATACTCCGTTAATAAACTCCATTGCAGTGTAGACGATGGGCAACCTCCGGATGGCCCGTAAAATGTGCGCTTCCTTGCACATCTGTCACTGCTGCCAGCCCTCGCGCTTCACCCGCTGCCGATGGTCAGATCCAGGCCCGAAAATAACCTCGCTGGCTGAATGTGAATGCGAAAAAGACCCGGCTACGACTGCGCCGGCCAGCCAATAAAAAAGAAGGAAGACATGTCGTCTTCCTTCTCGCTACTTATATCCACTCGGGATGACCCGGCCGGCCCACGGTGTGACGGCCGTCGATGAAGGTCACGCCGCCTCCGCCAGCTCCTCTTCTTTTTTCTGGTAAGCCTGCGGCGTGAGCCCCAGCAGCTCCTGCACGGTGGAGGCCACGGTGATGGAGGAGATGGTGCCCACCAGGATGCCGGCAAACAGGGTGAAGGAGAAACCGTAGAGAGCGTCGCCGCCGAACAGCAGCAAGGCCCCCACCGTGAACAGGGTGGTACCCGAGGTGATCATGGTGCGGCTGAAGGTGGCCTTGATGGCCACGTCGGAGCAGTCGTGGATCCCCATCTGGGTGCGCGAACTGAGCAGGTCCCGCAAGCGGTCGGAGATGACGATGCTGTCGTTGAGGGAGTAACCGATCACCGCCATCAGGCCGGCGATGACGTTGAGATCGAACTCGATGTTGAACAGCGCAAGCAGCCCCAGCGCCACCAGACCATCGTGCAGCACCGACACCAGGATGCCGATGGCTTGGCGCCACTCGAAGCGCACCGCCAGGTAGGCGGAGATGGCGAGCGAGGCCACCAGCACCGCCAGCATCCCCTGCTGGAACAGCTCGGCGCCCACCTGGGGGCCGACAATGGTGGTGCGCAGCAGCTCCACCGGCAGGTTGAGCTGCTGGCCCAGCATCACCGCCAGCTCCTCGGCCGGCCAGGGCAGCTCGTGGGGCGGCAGCTTTATCAGCCACTCGCCGGGCACGCCGGCGCCATGCAGCTCGACTACGCCCGCCAGGGGGGCCGTCAACAGGGCGTTGAGCTCATGGGCCTCCTTCAGGGTCTGGATGCGAAACTCCAGCAGGATGCCGCCGGTGAAGTCGAGACCGAGGGAGAGGCCGTTGATGGCAAGCACCGCGATGCTCGCCACGGTCAGCAGCACGGAGGCCCACAGGCCGATGTAACGCCAGCGGGTCAACCCCATGGCAATGATCATTCTCAGCATTCTTCTTCCCTCGACAGCAGATGGCTCTGGCTTCCCGCAGGGAAGCGCGTGACGCGGGCGCGGAGCAGGCTCGAACGCGCGGCGCGATGACACAGGTGGTGATCCGTCATGGTCACACCCTCAGCAGCTTGGCGCTGCTCTTGCCCCACAGGGGGTTGATGATGGCGCGCGTGCCCCAGATGCCGGTCACCATGCTGGAGATGAGGCCCAGGATCAGGGTGATGGAGAAGCCCTGCAGCGGCCCGGAGCCGATGGCATAGAGCACCACGGCGCAGATCAGGGTGGTGATGTTGGCATCGAAGATGGTGCGAAACGCCGAGCGATAACCAAAGTCGATGGCGTTGGCCAGCGAGCCCCCTTCCCGCAACCGGTCCTTGATCCGCTCAAAAATGAGCACATGGGTATCCACCGCCATGCCAACGGTGAGCACCAGGCCGGCGATCCCCGGCAGGGTCAGCACGGCCCCCGGCAGCACTGCCAGCATCCCAACCTGCATCAAGAGGTTGGCGATGAGCGCGGTGATGGCGACCCAACCGAACTTGCGATACCAGGCCATCATGAACAGCATCATGCCCGCCATGCCAAACGCCAGCGCGGTGAAGCCCGCCTCTATGTTCTGCAGACCCAGGGTCGGGCCTATGCTGCGCTCTTCCAGGATCTTGAGGGGCGCGGTGAGGGCGCCGGCCCGCAGCAGCATGGCAAGCTCCTGGGCTTCCGGTACGCTGCCAATCCCGGTGATGCGGAACTGGTTGCCAAGGGCGGTCTGGATGGTGGCGACGTTGATCACCTCGCTCTGGGCCCGCAGTTTGCCCTGGGCGTTGGTCTTGTACTCGGTGAAGACGGTGGCCATCGGCTTGCCCACGTGCTGGCGGCTGAACTGGTTCATCTTGCTGCCGCCCAGGCTGTCGAGCACGATGTTGACCTGGGGTTGCCCCATCTCGCCCATGTTGGCGCGGGCATCGACGATGTGCTCGCCGGTCAGCACCGGCTTGCGGGCCAGCCCCACCGCCTGACCGCTGCGATCCGCCATGAAGAAGCGGCTGTCGGCCTGGGCTTCGTAGAAGGCCAGCGAGGCGGTGGCCCCGATCACCTCTTTCGCCTGCTTGGGATTGTGCACCCCCGGCAGTTCGATGCGAATGCCGTCCTGGCCCTGGCGCTGTACCGAGGCCTCGACGATGCCAAGCTCGTTGATCCGCTTTTTCAGGATCGACAGGTTCTGGGTCACCGCGTTGTTGGCCAGCAGGGTGCGCTCGGCCTCGCTCATCACCAGCCGCAGCTCGTTGCCGCTGCGCTTGAGGGTCCACTGATCCTGGCGGGTGCCGGCGGAATCCTTGATGATGGTGAGCCAGGGCGCCTGATCGGCCACCTCAGGCAAAATCACCCTCACCTCCCCTTCGCTCACCCGGGCCACGTTGGCGCCGCGCAGGCGCGCCTCGCGAAACTGGGTACGCAGCATGTCCACCAGGTTCTTGGTCTGGTTGTCGATAACGAAGCTCAGATCGACCCCGATCAGCAGCTGGGAGCCGCCGCGCAAGTCCAGTCCGAGCTTGATGGGGGCGGCGCCGAGCTGGCTGATCCAGCCGGGGGCGTTGGAGTAGAACTCCAGGGTCAGCGCCGAGCTGTCATAGCCCTGCTGCTCAAGCAGCTGCTTGGCGCGCTGCTGCTCGGCCTGACTGGCAAACACCAGCTCGACCCGTTCGCCCTGCTGCACCAGCTTCTGCGGCTCGATGCGGTTGTCGGCCAGCAGGGTACGCTGCGCCTCGGTCAGGCTGGTCTGGCCGTGCAGACCGAGGGAGGGCTGCTCACCGAAGAAGGTGGGCAGGGAGTAAAAGGTAAAGGTGAGCAGCATGAGCAGCAGCAGGGCGTACTGCCACATGTTCATGCGGTTCAAGGTGATACGACTCTTTTTTCTCATGAAATCAGCCTCTGTCAGGAGAAGGCGGCGCACTCGCCACGCTGGCGGCACGCAAAAAAACAGGAATAAGACAGTGGCCCGTTCACGCGCGGTGAGCAGGCATCAGGAGGCGATGAGGTGGTGCGAAAGGACCGGACCCCATCGGGATCAGGCGAGGTAACTCTGACAGAAACGGTATTGCAGGTGCTGGCGTTGCAACCGGTGCCGATGGATGGTGGCAAACCGATCGCGGAAACTGTGTCTGCGATAGAAGAGGGCGGCATAGAACAGCAGGCCGCACAGCAGCAGCAGGATCGCCTGCTGGGACCAGCTGGTGACAAGCTCGTACACCACGCTGCCGGGCTGGTTATCGCTGCGCAGGGAGTGCTCGAGCCGCAGCAGGTGATTCTGGTACGAGCTGACAAACTTGACGATGCCGTCGTCGCTGTCGCTGGCACTGTGGATCACCTGGCCTGCGTCGGACGGCGCCGCGGCGTCATCCATCAACTGACCATGCTGGGCGTGATGCTGGGATACGGGCAGGGAAAACCCCTCCACCGAGAGGGTGGAGAACAACAGAGCGAGGGTGATGAGCAGGGTCATCAGCGCCAGTTTCACTTTGTCGGTCAGGTTCAAAAAGTTAATTCCCGCATAATAGAAAGGGCAAACTACCACAGGGGGTCCGTTGGAACAAGGATGAAGGGGGTCGCCAACCCCCTTCCCCACAGGCTGGCCGCAACCATTACCCCTCAGACATCTGCCTGAAATCGCGGGCATATCCCTTGAGCAGGCTGTAGAGATGGGCCCGCTGGGAGATGTCCAGCGACTGGCTGAGATCGCTCAGCCAGTTGACGGTGCGCTGGCGCGACTGATCGGTATAGCCGGTGAAGCGACCATCCATCAGACCGTCCCCCTGTTGCAGCAGGGCGGCGAGCTGGGCGCCGAAGTCCTGGCTCTGGCGCTGCTTCATCAGCCGGTCCAGCTCCTTGGTCCAGGCGGTCTGAAACTCAAGCCAGGGGGCCTGCAGTTCGTACTGCCACTGGGCCCACTGGGCCACCAGCGGAGCCTGGGCCGGTTTCACCTCGCCAATCCAGAACACCAGCCGCTCGTTCATCTTGTCGCGAAACTCCTTGAGCATCTCCTCCCTGGGCTTGTCGGCAAACTCCTTTTCCCGCTCGGCCTGACGGGTCAGCCTGTCCTTCATGAACATGGCCACCTGCGCCTCGGTCAGGGTGCGCGCCAGCCGCACCGCCCGCGGCACCGTGTCCTCCAGGGTACGGGTCAGGCTTTGCTGGGCCGCATCCAGATGGCGGGAGACCTGGGCCGGGGTCATGGGGCTCGCCACCGCCTTGGCCAGCGCATCGAGATCGTTGGCGTAGCGCGGCACCTCATACTGGCGGTGCCAGGCCATCAGCCCCTTCACTTCGTTGTCCAGCAGCCGCTTCTGGCTGCGATCCAGCGAGAAGTAGTCGTCCAGCTGCCAGACGATGGCCACGTCGAGCCAGTAATAGACGACCCGGGTGGAGCAGCCGGCCAGCAGCAGACAGAGCAGCAGCAGACTCCAGCTACTGGGCTTGCGCCAGGAAAAGGTGGTCACCATGCAGGGCTCCAATGTTGATGAAACAAAGTTGACGAAACGGATGATTCACAATGCCTGACCCTCTACTCCAGCCGCTGCCGGTTGAGATCGATCAGCGCCTGATAGTCGGGCCCCGGCTGCTGCTCGGCCATCAGCAGCGCCCACAGCAGACCTATGTAGTCGACCCAGGGCAAAAAGGCCCGGCTCTGAAAGCCGCGCGGGCCGACTGGCTGCCCTGCCCGCTCGCAGTAGGCCTGCTCCAGCGCCTCGCGCTGGGCCTCCTGCCAGTTGTGGGTGCGCTGGATGCTGGCCACCTCGAAACCGGGATGCCCGGCGGCGCCATACTCCCAGTCGATGACCCAGGGCCGGCTCCCCAACAAATTAGCCGGATTGAGATCATGATGGCAAGGGAGCCAGCAATCGGCAGGCTCGCGGCTGGCCAGCAGCCCCCGCTCCAGCGCCGGCAACCAAGCCGGCACCCGGGCCAGCCGGCCACGATAGCCGGCGCTGTGAGCCCGCACCGCCATCACCACGCTCGGCACCGGCAACCGGTGCAGCCGCGTCAGCACCCCGGCCAACAGCGCTGGCTGCACCTCGGCCGGGGGCGGCGCCACCAGCCAGTTCGGCTCGTCGCACCAATCCAGCAGCATCAGGCCAGTGGCGGGATCGCTGTGATGGCAGGGCAAGGCCAGCCCCTGTCCCACGGCCCCCTGATAGAGCTGCCATTCGGTGGCCCGATCGATGCCAAGGCGCACCGGATCTGGGTGGCCCTGGCGCAAAAAGTGACTGCGCCCCGAGGGGAGGCGCAGTCGATAGTTGCAGTTGGTCAGGCCACTGGCCAATGGCGCCAGCCGGCCCGAGCGCCAGGGTGGCGGCAGACGGGCCAGCAGGGCGCGCTCGGCGGCCTCCGGAGAGGCCTCGCTCGACTTACCAGCCAAAGGTGGACTTCTTGGCCTGCTTGCGGATCTCCTTCTGATCGGCCCACAGCAGCTCGCCGTTTTGCAGATCCATCAGGTTCATGGTCATCTGGTAGTAGACATCCTTCACCTTGCCGTTGTCCTTGACGATGCTGGCGAGGTTGCCATAGACCATGTAGCGGGCGCCGGTCTGCTTGCCCAGGCGCACCATGGAGGCAGGATCCACCATGCCGCTGCTCTGCTGATATTCGAGCTGCTGCTTGACCGCCGCCACCTTGCTCATGTCGACGAAGCGGAACTTGCCGGCGCGCAGCAGCTTGGTGCGGATGGTGTCGGTGATGGCCTCGGTGTCGATGTGCTCGGAGGTCTTGTTGCGGATGGAGTCCATGAACATCACCGGACGGCCGCCGGCGGTGATCTCGCTGGTGGCCGGCGACGCCAGCATGGAATCCGCCATCTTGTCGGCGATGGCCTGCAGATCGCTTGAACCGTAATCGACGGTCACCGTCTCGGTTTCGGTCGGATCGCCATAGCTGACGGTGGTGCTGGAGCAGCCGCCCAGCAGCAGGGCGCCAGTCAGGATCAGCAGGGCATGATTCATTTTCATCAGTAGGATTCCTCAATTACTTCGCGTACGTAAATCCGGTAGCCCCGGGCGGCCGGGCTCGGCGCCAGGGCAGACAGGGTGCGGGTCTGATAGCCGTGCAGCTTGAGCGGCGTCCAGCCGCGGCCATCGCTGGCCACCTCCTGCCCCGCCTCATCATACCAATAGAACAGGTACTGCAGCTTGTTGTCACCGCGCTGGGTGCTGGCCGCCGCCACATTGACCTGCAGCAGGCCGTTTTGTTCGCGCCGGCTGAGCTCGGTCAGGGTGACATTGACGTTTTGATGCTGCTCCGCCACTGGCGCGGCGCCCGGTGCCCCATAGAGCGCCACGCCGGAGGTATTGGTGGCGCAGCCCGCCAGCAGCAGAACTAGGCCCAGAGCCAACCCGTGTGCTTTCATCTTGCTCTCCTTGCCGGCGACCCCGATGGGCCCGACCGGTCACTCATGTGTATTGCCATCGTTCGCCGTTACAGCGGCATCACCCGCGTCGTCAGCCCGGCACCGAGCCGCTGCACCCACACCAGGGTGGTACGTCCCTGGTGAATGGTGAGCGGCAATTGCCGCTGGGCTGCCCCCGCCCCCAAGGTGAGCTTCACCTCGCCCGCCGGCAGCATCCCCTGCCAGCTCGCTGCCTGGGCCGGCAGCGTCAGCCAGCTGCGGGTATCCGCCCGCTCCGAGAGGGTATTGAAGATGCCGACCAGAATATTGCCCACATCGCCCCCCTCCTTGGCGGCGGTACGCCGCACCTGCTCCTTGGCCACCAATCGCAGCGCCTGGCGGGTCAGCATGCCGGGCAGCCGCTCCTGCAGATCTTTGGCCGCCAGCGCCTCCAGCCTGACCAGCTCGCTGGTCTGCTCGACCCGCTTGCCCACCGACACCGTGAGCGGCCCGGTGTCGCTGGCCCGATTATCGTAATAGGGGATGGCGACGGTAAAGGTGCGAAAATCGCCGCCGGAGGTGGAGATAGGCAGCGGCAGGAACAGCTCGCGCCGTGCCGGGATCAGCCCATCTTCAAACAGTACCACCAGCTGGCCCTGATCCTTGGCCAAGGGCGGTGCCTTGCGGCCCACCTTTTTCTCGGTTTCTCGTATCTCGTCCGCGGCACCACGAAGCACAGCCAGGCGCAGCAAGGCATCCTGCAGGCTCCGGTTGTCCGGTGCTATCTGGTAGCCACGCTGATAGTCGACCCAGGCATCGTTGAGATCGCCAGCCGCCTCATAGAGCACGCCGGAGAAATAGAAGGTGTAGGCGTTCTGGAAACCGTTCTTGACCCGCCCGATCAGCCGGTCCAGCTCGGGGGCGCCGCGCGACATCAGCTGGCGCATCTCCCCTTCTGCCTCGGCCTCTTCGCTCTTTTGCTTTGCCTTGCGCACCTCGTCGGCTCGCCGTTTGAGGGCCTGCTCCTGCACCTGGTTGGCACGGCGCACCTCCACCAGGGCGCCCTCGGCATCCCCGCGCTGCAGGTAGTTGAGAGCCAGATAGTGGTGCAGCATGGTGCGCTCGTAATCGGGCGCCCGGTAGGCCATGGTCTGGTCGTTGGTGAGCAGGCTGCCCGCCTGGGCCAGCCCCTGGCTGACCCGGTACTCGGCCTGATTGTCTTCCCACGCCAACCGGCTGTCAGCGGCTGCAAAGGCCTGCTTGCTGGCGGCATCCTGACTCGCCAGCCAGGCGATACGCCCCTGCTCCAATCGGTCCAGCACATAGGTATCGTCCCCCGGCGTGGAGTCGCGCACCTCGGGCAGCGCCTCGGCGGCATGACCCAGCAACAGCTGGTTGCGCAGCGGCACCATCTGATCGGAATAGGAGACGAACATGTCTTGCCAGTGGGAGGCACAGCCCCCCAGCAGGGAACCGGCCAGCAGCAGACCGGCCAGTGGCAGGCGCGGCATCACAGGCTGAGCAGGGGTCCCAGCGGCTGGCCGCCGACCAGATGCAGGTGGATGTGGTAGACCTCCTGCCCGCCGTGGCGGTTGCAGTTCATGATGAGGCGATAGCCATCCTCGGCAATGCCCGCCTCGCTGGCCAGCTTGCGGGCCACGGTGAACATCCGGCCCAGCGCCAGCTCGTGATCCGGCTCCACGTCGTTGACGGTGGGGATCAGCACGTTGGGGATGATCAGGATATGGGTCTTGGCCTTGGGCTGGATGTCGCGAAAGGCGGTCACCAGGTCGTCTTGATAAAGGATGTCGGCGGGGATCTCTTTGCGGACGATTTTGCTGAAAATGGTTTCTTGCGCCATGGATAACTCCTTTATATGAAAAAGAAAATTCAATGCCTGTCTCAAGCGGTTCCAACGCCCATCATCGAGGCCCGGCAAGTGTGACACAAGCCGACATTTGACACAGCCGTTGTCCCATTCTCTTCAGTTATTGTTAAAAATACCGATAGCCGGAAGACGTCTGCCGACGTTGCTCGCCCACAGTGGTAGCAGGGTATCAAATGGACGGGGTATTCAGGCAAGGGACTTTTGCATATACAGCGGGACAATAATGAAACAAACAATGTCAGACCTCTCCATCTTGCAGAGGGTCTATCTTGGCTTTGCCATCCTGGTGGCCGTGATGGCGGCCACCTCGGTACTCACCTTCCGCAGCCAGAGCGAGCTCAATCAGGCGCTGGATCAGGTTACCCGGCAGACCATGCCGCTGGTGATCGCCAGCAGCCAGACCCAGATCAGCCTGCTCAGCGCCAACAAGTGGCTCACCGACGTGCTGACCGAGCAGGATCTCAAGCAGATCCCGGCCGAAGTGGCCGAGCTGCAGCAGGCCAAGGCGCAGGTCGACAAGACTCTCGCCACCCTCGCCCAACAGGCGGCGGAACACCCGGAGCTGCAGAGTGAGCTCGGCGCGCTCAACCAGCTGGTCAAGGACTACCTGCAGCTGACCGAGACCCTGCCCACCGAACACCAGGCCCTGCTCACCCGGCTCTACAAGGTGAACCAGGCCAAGGGCCAGTTCCAGGTCAGCCTGCCCCAGTTCAAGAAGAACCTGGGAGACATGATGATCACCATCGACGACAGCTTCATCAAGATGCTCTCCGAGACCCTGACCACCAAGCTCTCCGCCATTGAACTCTCCACCATGGATGCCCTCAACCAGAGCATCCCCGCCCCCATCGAGGCGGCGCTCAAGCGCAACAAGATGCAGATCGAGGGCTTCAACAGCACCATCAAGGATCTGCAGGGGGAGCTCAAGGATTTTGACAACAACATGGGCCACTACGTGCATGGCTTCGTGCGCGACACCACCGCCAGCGACGGCGTGCTGGCCCAGTACCTGGCGCTGATGCAGCAGCAGGAGCGGATGCGCGAGCAGAGCAAGCAGGCCGGCAAGCTCATCGTCAACATCCAGAGCAAGCTCGAGCAGATCACCGCCCAGAGCCAGCAGCTGATGAACAACAGCATCCGCGCCTCCGGCAAGGTGCAGACCCAGAGCACCCTCACCCAGGGGGTGGCGCTGGTCATCGCCATCACCATCGCCATCCTGGTGGCCTACACCCTCGGCAAGGCCATTCGCCGTCCGCTCAAGGAGCTGCTGCGGGTGCTGACCGAGGTGACCCAGGGCGACATGACCCAGCGCATCGGTTTTCGCAGCAACAACGAATTTGGCCGGCTCGGCAGCCAGGTCAACCTGCTGATCGAGCAGATGGGCGAAGTGCTGAGCCAGCTCTCCCAGGCCTCCAACCAGCTCAACAACGCCGCCCATGACAACCGCCACACCACCGAATCGGTGCGGGCGGATCTGGAGAAACAGCGCCAGGAGACCGCCTCGGTCGCCGCCGCCATGACCCAGATGGAGGCCTCGGTGCGCGAGGTGGCCCAGGCCGCCAACCAGACCCTGGAGCGGGTGATGGACGTGGAGAAAGCCTCCGAGACCGGCCGCAAGGTGATGGCCGGCAACATCACCACCACCCACCAGCTGGCGGGCAAGCTGCAGCAGACCGGCAAGGTGATTGGCGATGTGAGCGCCATGAGCGGCCAGATCGGCAACATCCTCGACGTCATTCGCGGCATCGCCGAGCAGACCAACCTGCTGGCCCTCAATGCCGCCATTGAAGCGGCGCGGGCCGGCGAGCAGGGGCGTGGCTTTGCGGTAGTGGCCGACGAGGTGCGCAGCCTGGCCGGGCGCACCGCCCAGTCCACCAGCGAGATCCAGACCATGATCGAGAACCTGCAGCAGGGGGTCGCCAAGGCGGTCACCGTGATGCAGGAGTGCTCCCGCGAGATGGACAGCTGCATGGATCAGAGCTCCCACGCCAACAACGCCATGGAGGAGGTGCAGGGCATAGTGGTGCTCATCAGCGACATGTCGAGCCAGATTGCCTCCGCCGCCGAGCAGCAGCAGGCCACCAGCGCCGACATCGCCACCAACCTCAACCGCATCTCCGATATCTCGGATCTCAACTACCAGGGGATCGAGCGGGTGGCCGAGACCAGCCAGCAGCTCGACTCGCTGGCCGAGCAGCAGGAGAGCCTGGTCAAGCGCTTTAGGCTCAGCGCCTGACGCCAACCCCGGCAACGACAAGGCCCCGCAGATGCGGGGCCTTGTTTTTTACTGGCAAGCGGTGGGGGATCAGGCGTAGGCGATGGCGCCCTTGCCCACCCCCTCATAAGCCACGATCTTGACGAACTTGTCGCCCACGCTCTTCTTCACCTCGCGGGCGATGTAGTGGGCCAGCAGCTCGATGGTGGTGTCGGTGTCGATCATCTCCACCTCCGCCGCCGGCATGGCCAGCTGGAACAGCCCTTGCGGCGCCACATACTTGAAGCCGACGTAGTGTTCGCCAGCCTCTTGCAGGATGGCCCTGGCCTGCTCGCTCAACGCTAGATCGCCGAGGGCCACCCGATCCTCGTCGGTCCCCAGATAGATGTCGGCCCAGCGTTCGGCCCAGTTGAGCTCAAGCTCCTGGTCGCGCTCGCCGTCCACGTGGATCTCGATGGGAGAGCGGTGGCCGTGGGCGATGCGCTGGCAGTTACCGTCGTGCTTCTTGAGGCCGTGGCTGTAGTGATAGAAGGCGCCGTCGATGGCCTCCTGGCGCAGGGTCAGCGACAGATCCTTGATGTTGCCAGGCAGCCGCTTGGCCAGCACCGCCAGCAGATAGCGGGTGACGGACTCCTTGTCCACCTGGGGCGCCGGAATGAAGGCGAAGCCCTGGCTCGGGCAGCGCAGGTGGATGGAGCGACCGGGCCGCAGCAGATCGACGGTGCTCTCGTCATCGTCCAGCTGGGCCACCTGCACCAGGGGGCACTCGGTCGGCACCAGCAGCTTGTGATCCACCTCGTCGTCGATGATCGACTTGATCAGCTTCTTGACCCGGCCGAAGTCCAGCAACATGCTCATCTCGTTGAGCTCGCCGCTCATTTCGATGTCCACCAGCCAGCTCTCCCCCACCATACCGCGGCGTTCGCACAGGTAGCTGGAGTCGATCACGGTCAAATCTTTTACAAATAACTTCATCAGTCAGGCCTTGCTACAGAGAAAGGGCGGTTTGCGCTATTATGACCCGCGATTATCGGCAAAGGAACTGGAACCCCCCATGAACAAATTGCTTATCAAGAATGCCACCCTGGTCAACGAAGGCCGCATCTATGCCTCCGACGTGCTGATCGAGGGGGAACGGATCGCCCGCATCGCCCCGGATATCCAGGCGCCCGATGCAGTGGTGATCGATGCCGCGGGCCGTCATCTCATCCCAGGAATGATCGATGATCAGGTCCATTTCCGGGAACCGGGGTTGACCCACAAGGGGACCATCGCCAGTGAATCCCGGGCCGCCGTGGCCGGTGGCACCACCAGCTTCATGGAAATGCCCAACGTCAATCCCCAGACCACCACCCTCGACGCCCTCGAAGCCAAATACCAGATAGCCGCCAACTCCTCCGCCGCCAACTACAGCTTCTACCTCGGCGCCACCAACGACAACCTGGAAGAGATCAAGAAGCTGGATCCCAAGCAGTCCTGCGGCATCAAGATCTTCATGGGTGCCTCTACCGGCAACATGCTGGTGGACAACCAGGAGACCCTGGCTGCCATCTTCCGCGAGAGCCCGGTGATGATCGTCACCCACTGCGAGGACACCCCCACCATCAAGGTGCTGGAAGACGAAGCCCGCGCCAAATGGGGCGAAGATGTGCCGATGCGCGAGCACGGCCTCATCCGCAGCGCCGACGCCTGCTACAAATCCTCCAGCCTGGCGGTCTCCCTGGCCAAGCAGTACGGCGCCAAGCTGCACGTGCTGCACCTGACCACGGCGAAAGAGCTGTCGCTCTTTACCGCCACCCCGGATCTGAAGGATCTCAAGGACAAGAACATCACCGCCGAGGTGTGCGTTCACCATCTGTTCTTCAACGAGGCGGACTACGACACCCTGGGCAGCCAGATCAAGTGCAACCCGGCGGTGAAGAGCGCCGCCGACCAGCACGCCCTGCTGGATGCGGTGCGCAATGACGTGCTCGACATCATCGCCACCGACCACGCCCCCCACACCTGGGAAGAGAAGCAGAACAGCTACTTCAAGGCGCCGTCCGGCGTGCCGCTGGTGCAGCACTCCCTGCTGGCCCTGCTGGAGCTCTACCACAACGGGGTATTCTCGCTGGAGACCATCGTCAAGAAGACCTCCCACGCGGTAGCCGAGCGCTTCCAGGTGCAGGATCGCGGCTACATCCGCGAGGGTTACTTCGCCGACCTGGTGCTGCTGGATCTGGGCAAGCCCTACGTGGTCAACGACAGCAACCTGCTCTACCTGTGCGGCTGGTCGCCCTTCAACGGCTACCGTTTCCACAGCACGGTGGAGATGACCCTGGTCAACGGCCAGATCGCCTGGCAAAACGGCCAGGTCACCAACGAGGTGCTGGGCAAGCGGCTCACCTTCAACCGCTGATCCCTCTCAATCGGTGCCACCGTCACCATCACAGGCCGCCCACCCGGGCGGCCTGCTTGTTTTAAGGGGTTCTCAACCCCGCGATGGGCGGTTTTTGGGCAAGTGGCGGCACTTTGAGCGCCGATTGTTCGCAAAGCAGGCGAACGCACCGCCGCCGCGGTTTCCTTGTTGACAGGTCGGGTCCATCTCCATAAACTCAGCCCCCGTCAGCTCAGACTGACTTCGTCGGCGTGTAGCGCAGCCAGGTAGCGCACTGTCATGGGGTGTCAGGGGTCGGAGGTTCAAATCCTCTCACGCCGACCATCATTCCCCGAGAAAGGCCTTGTCAAACGACAAGGCCTTTTTTCTTTCAGGCGCGCCATCGTAGGAAGCGGCCCCCCGATTGTGCCCCCCATGGCTTTGTGCTGTAGTGAAGCCCTCTGCTGCCAACCGGTGATCGAGATGCCCTCTCCCCGTCCCTCCGTGCCCGTCCTGCTGCTGGCCTGCCTCTGCGCTGCCCTGCTGCTCGGCTGTGCCACCCCCTATCACAGCAAGCCCTCGTTCTGGAACGGCCAGACTGGCTTCTCCCAGACCCGGCTCGGGCCGGACAAGTGGCAGCTGGAGTTTGTCGGCAACGATCTGGTGAGCCGGGAAACCGCCCGCAAGTACGTGCTGAAACGGGCGGGTGAAGTGGCGCAAGCCGAAGGTTATCAGTGGCTTGAGGTCAATGAATTGACCCTGCAGCGGGATGCGGTCAGGGTAACCCCGAGCCGCCCCCTGTTCGGGTTCGATGATGACGAACCGGACCCCTTTCTGGATCAGCGCACCGTGGAGCATCGCATCTCGGCGCTGCTGGTCTTCACCCTCGCCAAACGGGCAAGAAACGACCAAAGCCTGAAAGCTGATTATCTTGCCAATATCAAAATAAACAGCGATTAATATAGACAAATTGCAAGATCCATATCACATACACCTAATGACAAGATAAAATTCTGCTACAAGGCGCTGGATTTACCCCCCCGGATTAGGCATGCTGCCAGCACACCGGCTGTCAGGAATCTACGGCTCGGATCACAAAAACGGACTGAAGTGGCACCCTTGCCGCTTGAAATGCGCTGCACTTATCAAAACTGGGACCCACCCCATGAAAATGAACAAACTGACGGTTGCCATCCTCATCGCAATGCTGGTTGGCATCCTCACCGGTCAGGGCTATCGGATGTTTGCCCCTGACCAGGCCGCCGGCTTTGCCAGCGACATCACCCTGCTGACCGACATCTTCCTGCGTCTCATCAAGATGATCATCGCCCCCCTGGTGTTCACCACCCTGGTGGTCGGTATCGCCAAGATGGGCGACACCCGTACCGTGGGCCGCATCGGCGTCAAGACCCTCGGCTGGTTCATGCTCGCCTCCCTGCTGTCGCTGACCCTGGGGCTGGTGATGGTTCACCTGATGCAGCCTGGGGTGGGGCTCTCCCTCTCCCTGCCCGATGACACCGCCAACTCCGGCGTGGTCGCCAGCGCCATCTCCCTCAAGGACTTCGTCACCCACGCCATCCCGAAAAGCGTGGTCGAGGCGATGGCCACCAACGAGATCCTGCAGATCGTGGTGTTCTCCCTCTTCTTCGGGCTGGCCGCCGCCGCCCTGGGGGACGCCGCCAAGCCAGTGGTGATGCTGATGGCCAGCGGCGCCGAGATCATGCTCAAGGTGACCGGCTACGTGATGAACTTCGCGCCGTTCGCGGTGTTTGGCGCCATCGCCGCCATGGTCGCCAAGGAGGGGCTCGGCATCCTCGCCACCTACGGCACCTTCATGGCCCAGTTCTACCTGGCACTGGGTTGCCTCTGGCTGCTGCTGATCGCCATGGGCAGCCTGTTCATCCGCCGCCGCATGCTGACTCTGCTGGCCCTGATCCGCGAGCCCATCCTGCTGGCCTTCTCCACCGCCAGCTCCGAGGCCGCCTATCCCAAGACCCTGGACAGGCTGGAGAAGTTCGGTTGTGACAAGCGTATCGCCAGCTTCGTGCTGCCCATGGGCTACTCCTTCAACCTGGACGGCTCCATGATGTACTGCACCTTCGCGGTGATGTTCATCGCCCAGGCCTACGGCATCGAGCTCTCCATGGCCCAGCAGATCACCATGCTGCTGTTGCTGATGGTCACCTCCAAGGGGATGGCCGGCGTACCGCGCGCCTCTCTGGTGGTGATTGCCGCCACCCTCAACCAGTTCCAGATCCCGGAAGCGGGCATCCTGCTGCTGCTCGGCATCGACCACTTCCTCGACATGGGCCGCTCCGCCACCAACGTGCTGGGCAACGCCATCGCCGCCAGCGTGGTGGCCAAGAGCGAAGACAGCCTGGGGGAAACCGCGCCGCTCGGCGAAGTGGATACCGCCAAGGCGTGATCCCCGCCATCCCATCAAAACGGCCCGCATCTGCGGGCCGTTTTCTTGTGCCTCATGGCAACAGCACGCTCCCTAGCACCAGCGCCGCACCCGCCGGCAGTAATCGGCATAGGCCTCGCCAAAGCGCCCCTGCAGCGCCCGCTCCTCCGGCACTATCTGCCAGCGGCTGAGCCAGCCCCACAGCAGCAGCGGACCGAGCCACACCAGCAGCCCGCCCAGATAACAGGCCAGCGCCATGGTCCAGCAGAGCAGCCCCAGGTACATGGGGTTGCGGCTGACACGAAAGATCCCCCCGGTGACCAGTGCACTAGCCTGCGCCGGGCGCAGCGGCGTCACCGTGGTGCCCTGGCGGCGAAAGCGCAGCACGCCTCCCAGCCCGAACAGGCTGCCGAGCATGGCCAGCAACAGGGCCGGTAGCGGCCAGCCACCGTTCACGTCACCCGCGCCCCATCCCAGCATGGCCGCCACGATCAGGCCAAACAGCAGCAACGGTGGTACCCGACACTCAAGACTCATCATCTATTGGCTCCCGGAAGGTGCCACGATCGGCACCTTGCGTTACACTCCCCGGCGGGAAAGCGCCGTGGAAAATTGACAAAGTTCATAACGATAACAATGCCTTGGCTACACTTTATCCCATCTGCATGAAAACGGTCACCCGCTGACCGTCATGCACCTCAACCCAAACAATAAAGAAAGGAACCACCCCATGCACAAGAAGACACTGCTGGCCACCCTGATCCTGGGCCTGCTGGCCGGTCAGGCCGTCGCAGCCCCCTATCTGCCGCTCGCCAGCGATCACCGCAACGGCGAAGTGCAGACCGCCAGCAATGCCTGGCTGGAAGTTGATCTCGGCGCCTTCGAGCACAACATCCAGACCCTCAAGGATCGCCTCGGCGACAAGGGGCCGAAGATCTGCGCCATCATGAAGGCGGACGCCTACGGCCACGGTATCGACCTGCTGGTCCCCTCGGTGGTCAAAGCCGGCATCCCCTGCATCGGCATCGCCAGCAACGAAGAGGCCCGTGTGGCGCGCGAGAAGGGCTTCACCGGCCGCCTGATGCGAGTGCGTGCCGCTACCCCGGATGAGGTTGAGCAGGCCCTGCCCTACAAGATGGAAGAGCTGGTTGGCAGCCTGGTGAGTGCCCAGGGCATCGCCGACATCGCCCAGCGCCACCACACCAATATCCCGGTGCACATCGCGCTGAACTCCGCCGGCATGAGCCGCAACGGCATCGATCTGCGTCTGGCTGATTCCAAGGAAGACGCGCTGGCCATGCTCAAGCTCAAGGGGATCACCCCGGTCGGCATCATGACCCACTTCCCGGTGGAGGAGAAAGAGGACGTCAAGATGGGTCTGGCCCAGTTCAAGCTGGACTCCCAGTGGCTGCTGGAAGCGGGCAAGCTGGATCGCAGCAAGATCACCATCCACGCCGCCAACTCCTTCGCCACCCTGGAAGTGCCGGACGCCTACTTCGACATGGTGCGCCCGGGCGGCCTGCTGTACGGTGACTCCATCCCCTCCTACACCGAGTACAAGCGGGTGATGGCGTTCAAGACCCAGGTTGCCTCCGTCAACCACTACCCGGCCGGCAACACCGTCGGTTATGACCGCACCTTCACCCTCAAGCGCGACTCCTGGCTCGCCAACCTGCCGCTGGGCTACTCCGACGGCTATCGCCGGGCGCTGAGCAACAAGGCCTATGTGCTGATCCAGGGCCAGAAGGTGCCGGTGGTGGGCAAGACCTCCATGAACACCATCATGGTGGACGTGACCGATCTGAAGGGGGTCAAACCCGGTGACGAGGTGGTGCTGTTCGGCCGCCAGGGTGAGGCCGAGGTGAAACAGGCGGATCTGGAGGAGTACAACGGCGCCCTGCTGGCGGACATGTACACCATCTGGGGTTACACCAACCCCAAGAAGATCAAACGCTAAGCTACTCTTTGCCATAAAAAAGGGCTCCCGCGGGAGCCCTTTTGCTTGTTTGCCAATTATGCCGTTTTCTTGCGGGTCACCCAGAGGCTCAGCCCCATGGAGGCCAGCAGGATCAGCGCGACCACGCCGAGCGCGATGCCGGTGGGGATCTTGAACACATCCAGCAGCAGCATCTTGACCCCGATGAACATCAGGATCAGCGCCAGGCCGTATTTCAGCAGAGCGAAGCGCTCGGCCACACCAGCCAGCAGGAAGTACATGGCACGCAGACCCATGATGGCGAAGATGTTGGAGGTCAGCACGATGAAGGGATCCGTGGTCACCGCGAAGATGGCCGGGATGCTGTCCACCGCGAAGATGAGATCGCTCACCTCCACCAGCACCAGAATGAGCAGCAGCGGCGTGGCGTAGCGCACCCCATCGCGCCAGACGAAGAAGTTCTCCCCCTCCAGGGTCTCGGTCACCTTGAAGCGGCGACGCATCCAGCCCAGCAGCGGGTTGTTGGCCAGATCGGGCTCCTTGTCGGCCGCCCACAGCATCTTGACCCCGGTCAGCAGCAGGAAGGCGCCAAACAGGTAGAGGATCCAGTGGAACTGCTCGATGAGCCAGCTGCCGGCGAACACCATGCCGGCCCGCATCACGATGGCACCCAGAACCCCGTACAACAGTACCCGGCGCTGCAGCTCGGCCGGAATGGCAAAGTAGCCGAACAGCATCAGCCAGACGAAGACGTTGTCCACCGCCAGTGCCTTCTCGATGAGGTAGCCGGTGAGGAACTCCAGCCCCTTCTGGTTGGCAATCTCACGCCCGGCACTGTGATCCAGCCAGAACCAGATGGCCAGGTTGAACAAGAGCGCCACGCTGATCCAGATGAGGGACCAGATGCCTGCCTCTTTCAGCGACACCTTGTGCGCCTTGCCACCGCCGACAAAGCGGATATCAATCCACAGCAGGACCAGCACTATGCTGAAGAAACCGGTCCACATCCACCATTCACCCATTTTCACTTCTCCCAAAAACGACAAAACCCACGGCCGGGAGGCAGTGGGTTCGCGTCTGGAGCAGATACACCTTGCCTCTCGGCAAGGTCTCACTTACAGCCGATTTTCATCGACTGCCCGGCTGCCGGGTGCACTGCAGGATATGGGTGCACCGTAATGACGACAAACCGGCGAGAAGTTACTCCCCTTGTTGCGCGGATAGTAACAGCGGAAAAAGATAACGCCAAGAGGCATCTTCATGCCGGCTGCAAAAAAACAGGGCGCCACCCGGGCGCCCTGTTTTGCCTGCTCATCCTCAGAGCGGATCTGCCTTGAGGCAGGAGACCGCATGGTCGAAGTTGCCCTCGAGCTGGGGCCGGGTCTTGGCACACTCCGGACCGGCCACCGGACAGCGGGTACGAAACACGCAGCCTGAGGGCGGATTCATCGGCGATGGCAGCTCCCCTTCCAGGATCTGGATGGTCTTGCTGCGCTCCAGATCCGGATCCGGAATGGGCACCGCCGACATCAGCGCCTTGGTATAGGGGTGCAAGGGGTTGGCGAAGATCTCCTTGCCGGTCCCCAGCTCCACCGCATTGCCCAGATACATCACCAGCACCCGATCCGAGATGTGCTTGACCACCGACAGGTCGTGGGCGATGAAGATGAGCGACAGCCCCATCTCCTTCTGGATGGATTTGAGCAGGTTCACCACCTGGGCCTGGATCGACACATCCAGCGCCGACACCGGCTCGTCACAGATGATCATCTTGGGCTCTAGGATCAGCGCCCGGGCGATGCCGATGCGCTGGCACTGGCCACCGGAGAACTCGTGGGGGTAGCGGTTGACCAGGTTGGGCAAGAGCCCCACCTTGCTCATCATGGCGCGCACCTTCTCCTTCACCTCCTCCTTCGGCAGAGCCGGGTAGAAGGTGATGAGGGGCTCGGCGATGATGTCGCCGATGGTCATGCGCGGGTTGAGGGAGGCCAGCGGATCCTGGAAGATCATCTGGATCTCCTTGCGTTTTTCGCGCAGCGCCTTCTGGTCGAGCTTGGTCAGATCATTGCCAAGCCACACCACCTTGCCGTCGGTGGCCGGCACCAGGCCGATCAGCGCCCGAGCAAAGGTGGACTTGCCGCAACCCGACTCCCCCACCACGCCCAGGGTCTCCCCTTCGTAGAGGCGCAGAGTCACCCCGTCCACCGCCTTCAGGGCGGAGGGTTTGGCCCAGGGCCAGGCCTTGTCACTCTTGATGCTGAAGTGGACCTTGAGGTCAGACACTTCCAGCAGCAGTTTCTTGTCAGTCCCCATTTAGTTCACTCCCTTGATAATGGCATCCGATACCCAGTGGCAGGCCCGCTCCCGGCCGTCGTTGAACGGCGTCAGAACTGGAGATTGCCGGCCGCAAATCTCGCTCACCCGATGGCAGCGCTCCTGGAAGGGGCAGCCGGTGGGCAGACGCAGCAGGTTGGGCGGGTTGCCCGGGATGGTGGGCAGCACTTCCCCTTCGGTATCGAGGCGGGGAATGGCGCGCAGCAAGCCTTCGGTATAGGGGTGGCTCGGGCGATAGAAGATGTCGTTGACCTTGCCGTACTCCATGGTACGGCCGGCGTACATCACCAGCACCTTGTCGCAGATGCCGGCCACCACGCCAAGGTCATGGGTGATCATGATGATGGCGGTGTTGAACTCGCGCTTGAGCTCGTTCATCAGGGTCATGATCTGGGCCTGTACCGTCACGTCCAGCGCCGTGGTCGGTTCATCGGCGATGAGCAGTTGCGGCCGGCACAACAGCGCCATGGCGATCATCACCCGCTGGCGCATGCCGCCGGAGAACTCATGCGGATACATCTCCATCCGCTTGCGCGCCTCGGGGATCTTCACCGCATCCAGCATGCGCACCGACTCCTCGAACGCCTCGGCCTTGCTGACCCCCTTGTGCAGCATCAGCACTTCCATCAGCTGATCCTTCACCTTCATGTAGGGGTTGAGCGAGGTCATGGGGTCCTGGAAGATCATGGCGATCTTCTCGGAGCGGATCTTGTTGAGCTTGTGCTCCGGCAGATTGAGGATTTCGTCGCCCTGAAACTTGGCAGACCCTGTGATGATGCCGTTCTTGGCCAGCAGCCCCATGATGGCGAACGCGGTCTGGGACTTGCCCGAACCGGATTCCCCGACGATACCCAGGGTCTCGCCGGCAGAGAGGGAGAAGTTGAGGTCGTTGACCGCCACCACATTGCCGTCTGGGGTCTTGAACTCGACCCGCAGATCTTTTACATCCAGTAACTTCATAAAAACTCCTTATCGATCTTTCGTGACGTTTTCCTGTCGATCCGATGCGCTGTCCGCCCGATTGAGCCGCACTGTGCGGCCCTTCGGCGCGTTGTTCCAACGCTCTTTCGCCGCTTTCTCAGCGATCCTTCGGATCGAGGGCGTCACGCAGACCATCCCCGAGGAAGTTGAAGCAAAACAAGGTCACCACCATGAAGCCGGCGGGGAACAGGAGTTGCCAGATGGCCACTTCCATCGACTTGGAGCCTTCATCCAGCAGGGCGCCCCAGCTGGTCATGGGCTCTTGCACCCCCAGCCCCAGGAAGCTCAGGAAGGATTCGAACATGATCATGCCCGGCACCAGCAGGGTGGCGTAGACCGCCACTATTCCCAGCACGTTGGGCACGATGTGACGGGTGATGATCTTCCACTTGGAGACGCCGCAGACATGGGCCGCCTCGATGAACTCCTTGCTCTTGAGGCTCAGGGTCTGACCACGGACGATCCGCGCCATGTCGAGCCAGCTCACCGCACCGATGGCGATGAAGATGAGCGCCAGGTTGCGGCCGAAGAAGGTCACCAGCATGATCACGAAGAACATGAAGGGGAAGGCGTTGAGGATCTCCAGTACCCGCATCATCAGGCTGTCGACCCGACCGCCGATGAAACCGGATGCCGCGCCATACAGGGTGCCGATGATGACGGCCACCATGGCCCCCATGATGCCGACCATCAGCGAGATGCGCCCGCCAAGCAGGGTGCGCACGAACAGATCGCGCCCCAGGCTGTCGGTGCCGAACCAGTGGCCGGTCTCCATGTCGGGGCCGGTCTGCATGGCGCCCCAGTCAGGATCGTCGAAGGTGTACTGGGACAGATGGGGCCCCACTATTACCGCCAGGCCGATGATGGAGAGAATGATAAGGCTGGTCAGGGCCGCCTTGTTGCGCAGGAAACGGCGACGGGCATCCTTCCACAGGGAGCGTCCTTCCACCACTTCCACTTTCTGGGCGAACGCCTCGATGGCTTCGCGTTTTTCAGTTGTGACAACCATGATGTACTCCCGACTTAGTAACGGATCTTGGGATCGATAAAGGCATAGAGAATATCGACCACGGCGTTAAAGGTGATGGTGAGGGCGCCGACCAGAATGGTCAGACCGAGCACCATGGAGTAATCACGGTTGAGGGCACCGTTGACGAACAGCTGGCCAATCCCCGGCAGACCGAAGATGGTCTCGATCACCACGGAACCCGTGATGATGCCGACGAAGGCCGGGCCCAGGTAGGAGACCACCGGCAGCATGGCCGGGCGCAGCGCGTGTTTCAGGATGATGTGGCGCAGCGGCAGTCCCTTGGCGCGGGCGGTACGGATGAAGTTGGAGTTCATGGTCTCGATCATGCTGCCCCGCATGATCCGCGAGATGGCGGAGATGTAATACATCATCATGCCGAACACAGGCAGCACCATGAACTGCACGCCACCACCCTGCCAGCCACCGGCCGGGAACCAGCCCAGATGGATACTGAAGAACAGCACCAGCAGGGGCGCCAGCACAAAGCCCGGGATCACCACCCCGGCCATGGCCGACGACATCAACAGGTAGTCGATGACGGTATTCTGTTTGAGGGCGGCAATGGTGCCGAAGGTGACCCCCAGCGTCACCGCAAACAGAAAGGCGAAGGAGCCTATCTTGGCGGAAACCGGCAGTGCCTGGCTCACCAGATCATTGACGGTGAAGTCCTTGTACTTGAAGGAAGGACCGAGATCCCCCTGCACCAGGTTGCCCAGATAGGTGAGATATTGCACCCCGATCGGCTTGTCGAGGCCATATTTGGCTTCGATGTTGGCCATCACTTCGGGTGGCAGGGTGCGTTCGCTGCTGAAGGGGTTACCCGGCGCGAAACGCATCATGAAGAAGGAGACGGTGATCAAGACCAGCAGAGTCGGGATCGCTTCCAGTAGACGTTTAAAAATGAATTTCAACATAGACAATTCCTGTCCTGTACTGCTTCCAAAGGGTCGCGGTTGTAATAAAGGCCCGCCGTCTGGCGGGCCCTGCTTGTTATGCGACTTGTAACGAAAATCAGTGGGCGATGATGTACATGTCTTTGCTGTACAGGTTGTCCAGCGGGTTGGCCGGATAGCCGCCCACGTAGGGCTTGACCATACGGGAAGTCACGTACTGATAGATGGGGGCAATCGGCATGTCCTTGGCCAGGATCTCTTCAGCCTGGACGTAGAGCTTGTTGCGCGCCTCGGCATCCACCTGGTTGCGCGACTCGTTCATCAGCTTGTCGAACGCCAGGTTGGAGTATTTGCCGTCGTTGTTGCCGTGGGTGGTCTGCATCAGATCCAGCATGGAGGAGGCTTCGTTGTAGTCGGCGATCCAGCCGGCACGGCCCACGTCAAACTGACCCTGTTTCTTGGTCTCCAGATAGGTTTTCCACTCCTGGTTGACCAGGCTCACCTGCACGCCCAGCTTCTTCCACATGGAGGCCACGGCAACCGCCACCTTCTTGTGGTTGTCGTCGGTGTTGTAGAGCAGCTCGAACTTGAGCGGTTTGCCCGGGCCGAAACCGGCTTCGGTCAGCAGCTCTTTCGCCTTGGCATCACGCTCTGCCTGGGTCAGCTTGGACCAGGCCGGCGCCACCGGCTTGAAGCCATCCACGAAATCAGGGACCAGGGTGTAGCCCGGGGTTTCCCCCTTGCCCATCACCTTGTCGGCGATCACGTTGCGGTCGATGGCATAGGAGAGCGCGGTACGCACCCGTACGTCATCAAACGGCTTCTTCTTGAAGTTGTACTGGTAGTAGTAGGTACCGACGTAGCCGCTCACCTTCACCTCGTTCGGCAGATCCTTCTTCATCTGCTTGAAACGCTCGATGGGCATGTTGTAGGTGAGATCCACTTCGCCGGCCAGATAGCGGTTCAGCTCGGCGTTGGTGGACTGGATCGGCAGATAGGTCACCTTGTTGATGACGGTATTGGAGTCGTTCCAGTAGTTTTTGTTGCGCTCGACGTCGACGCGCTCGTTGACCACCCAATCCTTCAGCACATAGGCGCCGTTGGATACCATGTTGCCGGGCTGGGTCCACTTGTCACCGAACTTCTCGATCACCTTCTTCGGTACCGGGTAGGTGGTGGTGTGGGAGAGCATGCTGACGAAGTAAGGCACCGCCTTCTCCAGCTGCACCTCGAAGGTGTAGTCGTCCACCGCCTTCACGCCCAGCGTATCTGACGGCTTCTTGCCGGCAATGATGTCGGAGGCGTTGACGATGGTCGGGATCTCCAGATACCAGGAGTAGGGAGATGCGGTTTTCGGATCGACGGCCCGTTTGAAGGCATATTCGAAGTCGTGGGCAGTGACCGGATCACCGTTGGACCACTTGGCGTTTTTACGCAGGTGGAAGACGAAGTGTTTGTTGTCCTTGGTTTCCCAGGACTCGGCCATGGCGGGGAGCACTTCACCCTTGGGGCCGGAGGAGACGAGACCTTCGAACAGGTCACGCAGAATATTGGATTCAACCGTTCCTTCGGTTTTATGCGGGTCGAGAGTTGCGGGCTCGGAGCCGTTGCCTTTCACCAGCTGCTGAACCTCAGCCAGCTTGGTACCTGCGGGCACATCGGCGGCTTGTGCCGCGTTGACACCGCCAAACAGAGCTGCCACCAATAGGGTATTAATCATTGTTTTTTTATGAGTCATTTCCATACTCCACAAGAACATTCCATGCATTTTTCCATCAACGAGATAAGTACCCCGCTGCCAGCATAATTCCCTGACATTTCTGATAATGCAATAGATATCGTCAGGCAGGACTGGACTTCATGGTCAAAAAAGCAGCTTTTGACCAATTATTCAGAATTTAAATATCCCATGATGGACGTTTTTTATACAAACCCGCTCGATTCTAGGAAATGACCAACAAAAAAGAAACAATAAAAAGCCGGTCACAAGGACCGGCTCCAACAAAACAGACCTGAATCACATCAATCCGGGGAAGACCCCCTTGATCCCCGCCACCATGATCTCGATGCCCAGCGACATCATGATGAGACCCATTATCCGGGTCACCACGTTGATGCCGGTGTTGCCCATCACCTTGAACAGCAGGGGGGCGGCGCGGAATATCAGCCAGGAGCAGAAGGCAAACACCATCACCACCAGCGACATGCCCAGCATCTGGGACCAGGTGCTCTGGCTGGCGTAGACGATGGAAGAGGAGATGGCACCGGGGCCCGCCATCAACGGCAGCGCCAGCGGCACCACAGCGACAGATTCCCGCGCGGCCAGTTCCCCTTTCTCCTGTTTGTTGTGCTTCACCTCCCCCAGCTTGCCCTGCAGCATGGACCAGGCGATCAGGGTGATGAGCGAGCCGCCGGCGATGCGAAAGGAGGCCAGCGAGATGCCAAACCCGTCCAGGATCAGTTGCCCCATGGACATGGAGACCAGCAGGATGATCATCACCGCAATGTTGGCGGTGGTGTTGGTCTTCATCCGCTCTTCCGGCGTCTGATGGCTGGTCAGGCTGACGAACACCGGCAGCAAGCCGAGCGGGTTGATGATCGCAAACAAACCGATGAAAAACTTCAGATATAAAGAGACGTCAATCGCTGCCATAGGCGCCATCCAGAAGTAGTACGAGGCCCTGTGGGCCACCCCGATAAACCGAGCGTAAATTTACATCATGCCCGAAACCTTCACCAATCAAATAATCTCACCCTTTCCGTGGCTTTTCAGTTAGTTCCTCTAATGCATCGACAAAATTCGACAGATTGAGTTGTTAATAAAGATTGTCGCGATTTAACACTCTGATAAAATCGCTTCGAGTTTTATCTGGCCATGGAGTTTGGCCGCAACATTTCATCTCAGCAAACAAGGATTTCGTGATGATTGATACGGACATCGAGTTGCAGTGGCACCTGGATGCACTGCCCGCAGGCACCCTGAACCCATTGCTTAGCTTCTTCGGGCGACTGCCGGTTGATCCCTACATTCAGGGCAGCTTTCGCCAGCGCCGCTACGGCCGGGTGGAGAAGGAGGGCTCCCGCTTTCAGCCCCTCGACAACGGCGTCTTCTTTCAGGCGGCCGCCATCAACAAGTTTCTGGGGGATGTGCCCAGAACCTATGCCGAGCTGGAGCCTGCCTTCGTCGCTCACCCCTCCTTTATACAGCTGCTGAAACTGTTCGCCCGCCACACCCGGCTGGAAGACGGTCAGGCCATCGGCATTCACCAGATGCGCATCGTCACCGGCGAAGGGGAGAGCGTCCCGCCCGCGCCGGAGGGGGTGCACCAGGATGGCTTTGACTTCATCGGGGTCTTCTTCTGCGGCAGTGAAGGGGTCAGCGGCGGCGCCTTGCAGCTCTATCATGGATTAAAAGAACAACCATTTTTCCAACAACAATTAAACGTCGGTGAGTATCTGATCCTGGATGATCGCCGTTTCTATCACAATGCCGCCCCCATTCTGCCCCTGGGCCCGGACCGGGGACATTGGGACGTGATCGTGCTAACTGCTTGAAAAATGGTGCGTGAACCCCTGTTCACGCACCATTCATCCCACCTCTGGCTCACTAAACAACCGCGCAACATCTGGCAAACATGTATTGTGAAACAAAATTTCTTTTGTTCTTTTGTTACACATGATCCAGATCAAGTTTTTCTGAGTCAGCCCCGCTCTATAATCGACTCAGAAAGCGATTTAGTAAGGCATGTAAATACCCCGTTGTGGTGATTCTGTTCTTGACAGGGCATCTATAATTGCCGGGCATTGCCAAGGTCTTACTAAACAGTTTTCAAATCATCAGGAGATAAACATGGCAGTAACCAATTTGGCTGAACTGGATGCACTGGTTGCCCGCGTCAAAGAAGCGCAGCGTGAATTCGCCAGCTTCTCGCAAGAGCAGGTAGACAAGATCTTCCGTGCCGCCGCCCTGGCCGCCAACAACGCCCGTATCCCCCTGGCCCAGATGGCCGTGGAAGAGTCCGGTATGGGTATCATCGAAGACAAGGTTATCAAGAACCACTTCGCCTCCGAATACATCTACAACAAGTACAAAGAAGAGAAGACCTGCGGCATCCTCAGCGAAGATGACGAGATGGGTACCATCACCATCGCCGAGCCGGTAGGCATCATCTGCGGTATCGTACCGACCACCAACCCGACCTCCACCGCGATCTTCAAGTCCCTGATCTCTCTGAAGACCCGCAACGCCATCATCTTCTCCCCGCACCCCCGCGCCAAGAACTCCACCAATACCGCAGCCAAGCTGGTACTGGATGCAGCCATTGCCGCCGGTGCCCCGAAAGACATCATCGGCTGGATTGACCAACCCTCTGTTGAGCTCTCCAACGCCCTGATGAAGCACAACGACATCAACCTGATCCTGGCCACCGGTGGCCCGGGCATGGTGAAGGCCGCCTACTCCTCCGGCAAACCCGCCATCGGTGTAGGTGCCGGTAACGTACCGGTCGTCATCGACGAAACCGCCGATGTGAAGCGTGCCGTCGCCTCCATCCTGATGTCCAAGACCTTCGACAACGGCGTGGTCTGTGCCTCCGAGCAAGCCGCCATCGTGGTCGACTCCGTCTACGACCAGGTGAAAGAGCGTTTCGCCACTCACAATGGTTATGTGCTGTCCAAGGAAGAAGCCGACAAGGTCCGCAAGGTCATCCTGATCAACGGCGCCATGAACGCCAACATCGTGGGCCAGCCTGCGGTCAAGATCGCTGAAATGTCTGGCGTCACCGTGCCTGCCAACACCAAGATCCTGATCGGTGAAGGCGTGAAGATCTGTGAAGAGGAAGAGTTCGCTCACGAGAAGCTCTCCCCGACCCTGGGTCTGTTCCGTGCCAAGAACTTCGAAGAAGCCGTCGAGATGGCCTGCGACATGGTCAACCTGGGTGGTATCGGCCACACCTCCGGTCTCTATACCGACCAGGATCGCAACGCCGACCGCATCAAGTACTTCGGCGACAAGATGAAGACTGCCCGTATTCTGATCAACACCCCGACCACTCAGGGTGGTATCGGTGACCTGTACAACTTCGCGATGGCACCGTCTCTGACGCTGGGCTGCGGCTCCTGGGGTGGCAACTCCATCTCCGAAAACGTGGGTCCCAAGCACCTGATCAACAAGAAGACAGTCGCAAAACGGGCAGAAAACATGCTGTGGCACAAACTTCCGAAATCCATCTACTTCCGTCGTGGCTCCCTGCCGATCGCCCTGGGCGACCTGGAAGGTAAGAAACGCGCCATGATCGTGACCGACCGCTTCCTGTTCAACAACGGCTACGCCGACGAAGTGGTTCGTCTGCTCAAGGGCCTGAAGATGGAAGTGGAAGTGTTCTACGAAGTCGAAGCCGACCCGACCCTGTCCGTGGTGCGCAAGGGTGCCGAAATGGCCAACTCCTTCAAGCCGGACGTGATCGTCGCCCTGGGCGGTGGTTCACCGATGGATGCGGCCAAGATCATGTGGGTGATGTACGAGCACCCGAACACCGCGTTCGAAGATCTGGCCATGCGCTTCATGGACATCCGCAAGCGTATCTACAAGTTCCCGAAAATGGGCGTGAAGGCCGAACTGGTCTGCATCACCACCACGTCCGGTACCGGTTCTGAAGTGACCCCGTTTGCGGTCGTGACCGACGACGCCACCGGCGTGAAATACCCGCTGGCCGACTACGAGCTGACCCCGAACATGGCCATCGTCGACGCCAACCTGGTGATGGGCATGCCCAAGTCCCTGTGCGCCTTCGGTGGTATCGATGCCGTGACCCACGCCATGGAAGCCTATGTTTCCGTGCTGGCCAACGAGTACTCCGACGGTCAGGCACTGCAAGCCCTGAAACTGCTGAAGGACTACCTGCCCTCCAGCTACCTGAACGGTGCCAACGACCCGATCGCTCGTGAGAAGGTACACAACGCGGCCACCATCGCCGGTATCGCGTTCGCCAACGCCTTCCTGGGTGTGTGCCACTCCATGGCCCACAAGCTGGGTGCCGAGTTCCACATCCCGCACGGCCTGGCCAACGCCCTGCTGATCAGCAACGTCATCCGCTACAACGCGAACGACAACCCAACCAAGCAGACCGCGTTCTCCCAGTACGACCGTCCGCAGGCTCGTCGTCGCTACGCCGAAGTGGCCGACCACCTGGGTCTGACCGCCGCCGGTGACCGTACCGCCGCCAAGATCGAGAAGCTTCTGGTATGGCTGGACGAGCTGAAGGCGACCCTGGGTATCCCGGCCTCCATCCGTGAAGCCGGCGTCGCCGAGGCCGACTTCCTGGCCAAGGTTGACCAGCTGGCCGTGGAAGCCTTCGATGACCAGTGCACCGGCGCCAACCCGCGCTACCCGCTGATCAGCGAGCTGAAAGCCATCCTGCTGGACACCTACTACGGCCGTCCGTTCACCGAGGAGGCCCAGGTTGCCGCCAAGGTTGATGCCAAAGTAGAAGGCAAGAAGAAGTCCAAAGCCTGATAAGCTGAGTCGACTCGAGAGCCCGCGCACATGCGCGGGCTTTTTTGTTTGTCTATCTGCTTAATTTTGCTAGCTTGTTCATAGGCATTCATGAAATGCGAGCGAGCGTATGGCGCTGATACAGGCATCCATAGAACAGTTGCGGGTCGGTCACTATATCCATCTTCCCACGGGATGGACCAATCACCCTTTTATGTTCAATGCCTTCAAGATCAAGGATCAACAGCAACTCGACATCATCCGCCACCTTGACCTCAATCTGCTGATGGTCGACCCCGACAAGAGCGACCTCCCTCTCGAGCCCCTGTTGCGTGGCGATATTCCGAGCCCAGGCCCCGATCTCTCCGTTGTCGAAGAGCCGGAGGATAGCGGCCCTCCCCCGTTTGACGAGAAGGCATTTCGCCGCTCCCTGCGCGCCGCCGACAAGGCCTTCGGCCAGTCCATGTCCGAGCTGCGCGATGCCCTGGGCGCCCTCAACCTCAAGCCGGACGAAGGGCTTGCCAACACGGCGCAGATAGTGCGCAACGCCGCCGCCCGCATCAGCGCCCACGAGGGCCCCCTCGGGCTGCACCTCATTCGCAGCCCCCATACCGACATCCTGCTGCAGCACAGCCTGAACGTGGCCTTCATCGCCATGTTGATGGCACGGGAGCTGGGCATGACTCCCATCGAGATCGAGGAGACCGGCCTGGCCGGGCTGGTGCACGACATTGGCGAGCTGAAGATCCCGACCCAGATCACCCAGAAGCGGGGGGAACTCAACAAGTCGGAGCAGAACTTCCTCAAGATGCACCCCCAGTACGGACTGGAGATGCTGACCCAGTTGCAGGCCTTCGAGCCCAAGATCCGTCAGGTGGCCCACCTGCATCACGAGCGGCTCGACGGCAGTGGCTTTCCCCTTGGCATCAAGGGGGGGGAGATCCCGCCGCTGGCACGGATCATCGGGTTGGTGGATTACTATGACGAGCTGCTGCACCCGCGCAACAGCGCGACACCGGCGGCGCCGAGCCAGGCCATCAGCCAGCTCTACAAGCTGTCGCAAAAGAAATTCGACCAGGATCTGGTCAAGCTGCTGATCAAGGTACTGGGGGTCTATCCGCCGGGCTCGCTGGTGCAGCTCTCCGACGACTCGGTAGCTCTGGTGCTCTCCACCGAACCCACCATGCCCCTCAAGCCCAAGGTGTTGCCCTACATCAAGGCACAACGACCGGAAGGAGTGGCCATGGTCGACCTGCGGGAGGATGAGCGCACCATCAAATCCTTTCTCAAGCAGGAAGATCTGGACGAAGGGCAGCGGCTGTTTTTCAACCTGACCCGACGCTTCTGTTACTATTTTGCATTCTGAGTTATCCCCAGAAGCTGGGGATAACTCATTGGACAAACCTGAATAATTGCCCGATTACCCTCAAAATGGTTTGCCACGTCCCCTGGATAAAAAACGCCCGACCTGCTGGTCGGGCGGAGCATGCCACCTCCGTGTGGCGTATCCAACGGATACATTCATGCTCAATTCAGCAATATCAATCCTTGGGCAATTACACAAATATCAATTTAACATGCTGATTTGATATGGTTTTATTCCGCGTTTCTGGCACACTTCGCCGGCGTTATGGCCAGAATGGCCCACAGAACAAGATCCTGATCACATTTATTCAAGACTGCCGCTTTTTTCGGCACGGACTCTGAGGAACGTTTTTTATGCAGTTGGTCCTCTCCCTGCTTCAACAGATGAGCGTCAGTCTGGTCATCGCCTACCTCTTTTCCAAGAGTCCGCTGCTGCGCCCACTGACCAACTATTCGGTCAGGCTGCCCCACAAGGTACTGATCTACCTCATTTTCTCCTGCTTCTGCATTCTGGGTACCTATGTGGGGCTGGATATCGACGACGCCATCGCCAATACCCGCGCCGTGGGCGCCGTGCTGGGGGGGCTGCTGGGGGGCCCGCTGGTGGGATTTCTGGTGGGACTGACCGGCGGGATACACCGTTATACCCTGGGGGGGTTCACCGATCTCGCCTGCGCCATCTCCACCACCTGCGAAGGCTTGCTGGGCGGGCTGGTGCACTGGCGACTGATGCGGGCAGGCAAGATGGATGCGCTGTTCGAGCCACGCATCGCCTTCTTCACCACCCTCTACGCCGAGATCATGCAGATGGTGATCATCCTGCTGGTGGCCAGCCCGTTCGACAAATCCCTGCTGCTGGTGCGCACCATCGCCACCCCCATGATCCTCGCCAACTCCTGCGGTGCGGCCCTCTTCATCAGCATGATCCGCGACCAGCAGCGGATGTACGAGAAGTTCTCCCGGGTCTTCTCCGCCAAGGCGCTCACCATCGCCAACCGCACCGTGGGGATCATGAGCCAGGGCTTTACCCCCGAGGCCAGCACCCGCATCGCCCAGATAGTGCAGGAGGAGACCGGGGTCGGCGCCGTCGCCATCACGGATACCGACAAGATCCTCGCCTTCATCGGCATCGGCGAGGATCACCACAAGCCGGGGACCCCCATCACCTCCGCCATCACCATGCAGGCCATCGCCCAGAACAAGGTGCTGTTTGCCGACGGCAACAGCCAGCCCTACCGCTGCAGCATCTCGCCCCAGTGCCAGCTCGGCTCTGTGCTGGTGATCCCGCTGCACGGCGACGAGGGGGTGATCGGCACCATCAAGCTCTATGAACCCAAGAAGCGGCTGTTTCTCAAGATCAACCACACCCTGGGGGAAGGGATCGCCAACCTGCTCTCCCAGCAGCTGCTGACCGGCCGGCTGGAGCAGCAGCAGCGGCTGCTGGTGCAGTCCGAGCTCAAGCTGGTGCAGGCCCAGATCAACCCCCATTTTCTGTTCAACACCCTCAACACCATCAGTGCCATCACCCGGCGCGAGCCCGAGCGGGCGCGCCAGCTGCTGCTCCACCTCTCCCTGTTCTTTCGCAAGAACCTCAAGCGCCAGAGCGGGCTGGCCACCCTGCAGGAGGAGCAGGAGCACTGCCAATCCTATCTGGAGATCGAGCTGGCCCGCTTTGGCGACCGGCTGACGGTGCAAAACGACATCCCGCCCGACCTCGCCGGCCTCAAGCTGCCGAGCTTCACTCTGCAGCCACTGATTGAAAATGCCATCAAGCACGGCATCTCCACCCTGCTGGAGCAGGGGCGCATTCGCCTCTACACCGAGCAGACGACGGATCGGGTTACCATTCACGTCGAAGACAATGCCGGCACCTGGCAGGAGAAACCGGCCGGTGACGGGCTCGGCATGACCCTGGTGGATCGGCGCCTCAAGAGCGCTTTTGGCAACCGTTATGGCCTGAGCGTCAGCTGCGAGCCCGACTGCTGGACCCGGGTCTCCGTCACCCTGCCCAGGGAGGCGTCATGATCCGGCCGTTGCACCAAGCCAGCTTTGTCCCCCAGCCACGCAGGAGAACCCCATGATCCGCACCCTCATCGTCGATGACGAGCCGTATGCCCGCGAGGAGCTGATGCAGCAGCTGGCCGCCGAGTCCGATATCGAGCTGCTGGGGACGGCCGCCAACGCCATCGAGGCGCTGCCGCTCATTCAGCGGCTCAGACCCGACGTGGTGTTTCTCGACATCCAGATGCCAAAGCTGAGCGGCATGGAACTGGTGGCCATGCTCGATCCCCTGCCCCGCATCGTCTTCGTCACCGCGTTTGACGACTACGCCATCCAGGCGTTCGAGGAGAACGCCTTCGACTACCTGCTCAAGCCGGTGGAGCCGGCCCGCCTCGCCAAGACGCTGGCGCGGCTGAGACAGGATCTCAGCCCGCAGCCCATGACGGCGATCGCCCCCGCCATTCGCCACATTCCGGGCTACCTGCACAACCGGGTGCGGCTGCTGCCCATCGAACAGGTGGAGTACGCCTTCTCCGATCTCGGCGGCGTGCACGTCGCCAGCCAGGGTGAGCTGTTCCACACCCAGCTCACCCTCAAATCGCTGGAAGAGAAGACCCCGCTGCTGCGCTGCCACCGCCAGTATCTGGTGGCCCCGACCGCCATCTTTGAAATCCGGCTGCTGGAGAATCAGCTGGCGGAGATAGTGACCCCGAGCGGTGCCCAGGTACCGGTCAGCCGCCGCTACCTGAAGGAGTTGAAGGAGCAGCTCGGGCTGGAGTGAGCCGCGTGGTGTGAGCCGGATCACGAGCGCCAACCACTCGGGTCGCCATACGGCCGCTCGCCCTTTTTTACCTGCCGTTAACAGTGCAAGCCCCTACACTGGCCGCGCACACCAAAAAATAACAAAGCAGGAGCGTAGCAATGATCTGGTTCTTCCTCTGTGTCGGCTTACTTGTGGCCGGCTACTTCGTATACGGCAAATTCATCGAGCGGATATTCGGGCCAAAACCCGAGCTGAAAACCCCCGCCATCACCATGGCGGACGGGGTGGACTATGTCCCCATGTCGGACAAGAAAGTCTACCTGGTGCAGCTGCTCAACATCGCCGGCGTCGGCCCCATCTTCGGCCCCATCCTGGGTGCCCTCTACGGCCCGGTCGCCATGCTCTGGATCGTCTTCGGCTGCATCTTCGCCGGCGCGGTTCACGACTACTTCTCCGGCATGCTGTCGGTACGCGCCAAGGGCGCCTCTGTACCGACCGTGGTTGGTGAGCACCTGGGCACCGCCGCCAAGCACTTCATGAACCTGTTTGCCGTGGTGCTGTTGATGCTGGTGGGCGTGGTGTTCGTGCTGAGCCCGGCGGGCCTCTTGGCCAACCTCACCTCCACCGACCTGGTCTACTGGATTGTGGCCATCTTCGCCTACTACATCTTGGCGACCATAGTCCCCATCGACAAGATCATCGGCCGCTTCTACCCCATCTTCGGCGCCCTGCTGGTGTTCATGTCGGTCGGCCTCATCATTGGCCTCATCGTCTCCGGCAAAGGCTTCTACAACACAGGGATGGACTTCTCCAACCTGCACCCGACCGAGCTGCCGCTCTGGCCGCTGCTGTTCATCACCATCGCCTGCGGCGCCGTGTCCGGTTTTCACGCCACCCAGTCCCCGCTGATGGCGCGCTGCATGCAGAACGAGAAATCCGGCCGCTTCATCTTCTACGGAGCCATGATCGGTGAAGGCATCATCGCCCTCATCTGGTGCACCCTGGGGCTCTCCTTCTACGACAGCACAGAAGCGCTCAACGCCACCCTGGCGAGCGGCGGCCCCTCCGCCGTGGTACACGAGGTCTCCACCAGCCTGCTCGGCACCGTTGGCGGCATCCTGGCCATCCTCGGTGTGGTGATCCTGCCCATCACCTCCGGTGACACCGCGTTTCGCAGCGCCCGCCTCATCGTGGCGGACTTCCTCAACCTGACCCAAAAGCCGATGGCCAAGCGACTGCTCATCGCAATCCCCATGTTCATCCTCGGTTTCATCATCTCCAAGGCCGAATTCGGGGTGATCTGGCGCTACTTCGGCTGGGCCAACCAGACCACCGCCGTGATGATGCTGTGGGCCGCCGCCGCCTACCTCGCCAAAGAGGGCAAGCTGCACTGGGTCTGCACCCTGCCGGCCATGTTCATGACCGCCGTGGTGTTCACCTATCTGGCCAACGCCCCCATCGGGTTCGGGCTGGAGATGGGCGTCTCCACCCTCATCGGTCTTGCCAGCACCCTGGTGGTGACCGTCGCCTTCCTGATGAAGTTCAGACCCGCCCTGATCGGCAAGGCCAGCGAAAGCTGATCCACGCCAAACATGTCAGAAAAGGAGCCATAAAGGCTCCTTTTTTTGCTGCTAATTTCCCCTCACTGATGCCATACTCCCTGCGTAAGTCCTTGTCATGGATACGACTTTATGGACTCGCCCCAATAATACCGTCATCTATCTTGACGATTTCGAAGCCACTTAAGCTTCAGTACAACAAGATTGCTTAAGATTTCGGGCCCAACAGGATGGAAACCCGGTTGCTGGTTGTGTTGCAGAACCCGGGATCCAATGACAATGCTGTGCGTCACGCCGGTGGAGGCATAAATGACACTCGATTATTTTGCTCTTGGTCTGCTTTTTTTTGTGGGTTTGGTCATCTTTTACGGGGTCATCGTCATTCACGACATTCCCTATGAAATAGCCAAGCATCGTCAGCATCCCCATCAGGATGCCATTCACGTGGCCGGCTGGGTCAGCCTGTTTACCCTGCACGTGCTGTGGCCCTTCCTCTGGATCTGGGCGACCCTCTACCGGGAGGATCGGGGCTGGGGCTTTACCCAGCGTATCGAGCGCGACGAGAAGCATCTCGCCGAGCTCAAGGATGAGGTCGCCGCCCTGCGCAGCCGCCTCGATCAGCTGACCCAAGAGAAGGAGTGATCATGGATCTCTTGCTGGTACTCACCTACACCGCCATCTGTGTAGCTGTCTTCAAAATCTTCCGCATCCCACTCAACAAGTGGACCGTGCCCACCGCCGTGCTCGGCGGCGTGCTGCTCATCGGCACCCTCATCATGCTGATGAACTACAACCACCCCTACTCCGAGATGGCGCGCAACTACTACGTCTCCACCCCCATCGTTCCCCTGGTCAAGGGCCGGGTCAGCGAGGTCGCGGTCAAGCCGGACCAGAAGGTGAAGAAGGGTGACGTGCTGTTTCGTATCGACGACGAGCCGTTCCGCCAGCGCGCCGCGAGCCTGGAGGCCAGGGTCAGCTCCAACGAGGAGCACCTCAAATCCATCGAGGCGCGCATGCGCTCGGCCAAGCTCGACCGGGATCGCGCCGCCGAACTGATGCGCCGCGGCATCGGCAAGCAACGTGATCTGGACGTGACCCAGGCCAATGTCGACGATCTGGTCGCCCAGCTCGATCAGCAACAAGCCACCCTGGACGATGTACGGGCCCAGCTGCGCGAAGCCAAGTATCAGCTCGACCAGACCGTGGTCTATGCCCCGAGCGACGGCCATGTGGTACAGCTGGCCCTGCGCCCGGGCATGATCGCCACTCCCTTCATGTATCGCCCTGTGATGACCTTCATCCACGAGGACGACAATGCCTACGTCGGCTGGTTCTGGCAAAACAGCATGCAGCGCCTGGCGGTAGGGGACGAGGCCGAAGTGGTGATCGACGGCATCCCCGGCAAGATCTTCAAGGGTGAAGTAGAAGCAGTGATCCCCGCCATCGCCTCGGGCAACGTGCAGGCCAATGCCGCACTGATCGACCAGAGTTCGGCGGTGATCCCCGGCCGCCTGCCGGTGCGCATCAAGATCACCGACCCGCGCTGGCAGGAGTATCAGGTGATAGCCGGCTCCAGCGGTCAGGCTGCCATCTACACCAAGCATTTCCATCACGTGGCCATCATGCGCAAGGTACTGCTGCGCATGGCCAGCTGGATGAACTACATCTTCCCCTTCCACTAAGCCGCAACGACGCAGCCAGCGGGCCGGCACCATGCCGGCCCGCTGTTTTTTGGCGCCAAGTTCCCTATAATGGCGCCACCCTGCTCCGCCCCTCGTCGATGTACCCAGCCTGCATGTTCGTTCTCAGACCCTACCAGACCGACGCCGTCAACGCCGTCATCAGCCACTTTCGCAAACACCCGGATCCCGCCGTGGTGGTGCTGCCCACCGGGGCCGGCAAGAGTCTGGTGATCGCCGAGCTGGCCCGCAAGGCGCATGGTCGGGTGCTGGTGCTGGCTCACGTCAAGGAGCTGGTGGAGCAGAACCACGCCAAGTACGAAGCCTGGGGGCTCAAGGCCGACATCTTCGCCGCCGGGCTCAATCGCAAGGAGGCGGGTGCCCAGGTGGTGTTCGGCTCGGTGCAGTCGGTGGCGCGCAATCTGGACGCCTTCGACGGCGCTTTTTCGCTGCTCATCATCGACGAGTGCCACCGGGTCTCGCTCGATGATGACAGCCAGTACCATCAGGTGTTAGGCCACCTCAAGGCCGCCAACCCGGCCCTCAAGATCCTCGGCCTCACCGCCACCCCCTATCGGCTCGGTCTGGGCTGGATCTACCGGCGCCACTACCACGGTATGGTCAAGAGCCACGGCGAGCGGCTGTTCGGCGACTGCGTGTTCGAGCTGCCGCTGCGCTTCATGGTCAAGAACGGCTACCTGACGCCGCCGCGCATGGTGGATGCCCCCATCGTCCACTACGACTTCAGCCGGCTGGTACCGCGGGAGAATGGCCTCTTCAGCGAGGCGGATCTCAACGGCGAGCTCAAGCGTCAGGAGCGGGTCACCCCCCATATCCTGAGCCAGGTACTGGAGTATGCCCGCGAACGGCAGGGGGTGATGATCTTCGCCGCCACCGTCGAGCATGCCCGGGAAATTCACGGCCTGCTGGGTGCCAGAGGGGAGCAGGCGGCCCTCATCACAGGTGACACCCCGGGGCCGGAGCGCGATGCCCTCATCAGCGCCTTCAAGGCGCGCAAGCTCAAATTTCTGGTCAACGTGGCGGTGCTCACCACCGGCTTCGATGCCCCCCACGTCGACCTCATCGTGATGCTGCGCCCCACCGAGTCGGTCTCCCTCTACCAGCAGATCGTGGGCAGGGGCCTGCGCCTGTCGCCCGGCAAGACCGATTGTCTGGTGCTCGACTATGCGGGCAACAACTTCAACCTGTTTGCTCCCGAAGTGGGGGAGCCCAGGCCCCATGCCGGCACCGAGCCGGTGCAGGTGCCCTGCCCCGCCTGCGGCTTTGCCAACACCTTCTGGGGCAAGACCGACGAGGATGGCAAGGTGATCGAGCACTACGGCCGCCGCTGTCAGGGGCTGTTTGAAGATGACGAGGGCAACCGCGAGGAGTGCGACTACCGCTTTCGCGCCAAGATCTGCCCCGCCTGCGGCAGTGAAAACGACATCGCCGCCCGCCGTTGCCAGAGCTGCGATCAGTTGCTGGTGGACCCTGACGACAAGCTCAAGGAGGCGCTCAATCTCAAGGACTGCATGGTGATCCGCTGCGCAGGGCTGACCTTGACGGCCGGGCGCGGCAAACAGGGGGAGCGGCTGGAGGTGGTCTATCACGACGAGGATGGTCTCACCCTCAATGAGTACTTCGGATTTCACTCGGCAGGCGCACGGCGCTTGTTTCAACAGCACTTTGTGCGTCATCATTGGCCCGCCCCGGGGCTGGAGCCCGAATTTGCCACCCTGGCGAGCGTGCTGGCGGCAGAAAGCCAGTTTCGCTACCCCGATTTTGTCATCGCCCGCAAGTCAGGGCGCTTCTGGCAGATCAAAGAGAAGATTTTTGATTATGACGGCCGCTATCGCACCGCCAATTCACTGGCGTGATGGCGACCGGCATAAGGCGTATGAATTGCGTTGCCACGGCCGAACAGGCATCGGCGGGTACAACAAGGTTTGAGTTATTAGGGCCGGCCCACTGCCGGGCCCCTTCGTCACGTTAGAGGATGTTATGCAGCGGCTGTTGATTGGTTTTTGTGCTCTCTTTTCCCTGGCGGCCCAGGCCGCCCCGCTGACGCCCCCCCAGGGGGGCCAGTACGCCATCGTGGTGCAGGGCAACAACGGCATCGAGTTTGCCCGCCATGCGGATCAGATGATCGCCCCCGCCTCCACCATGAAGGTGCTCACCGCGCTGGCGGCCCGTCTCGAGCTCGGCGCCGACTTCCGCTTCGCCACCGACATCCAGGCCCAGCCTGGCGCCAAGCAGGGCAGCGTCATCAACGGCGATATCTGGATCAACTTCGTCGGTGACCCCACCCTGTCACGGATGGATCTGCTGGCCCTGTTCAAACAGCTCGGGGTCAACCAGATCAAGGGCAACGTCTACGTCAACACCGGCGCCTACAACGGCTACGAGCGCGGCAACGGCTGGTCCTGGGGGGATCAGACCCTCTGCTTCGCCGCGCCCGTCTCCTCGGTCATCATCGACAAGAACTGCGCCTACGCCACCATCACCGCCACCCAGATCGGCAAGCCGGCGGTGGGCAACGTGGCCACCGGGGTCCCTATCGGGGTCGGTGCCGACAACGTGGAGGTGATGAGCTATGGCGACATGGCGCGCCAGTTCTGTGCGCTGGAAGTGGACATGGCCAAGGGCAACTTCTACGAGCTCAAGGGCTGCATCACCCCGAACAAGGAGCCCCAGGGGCTGCGTTTCGCCATCCACGACGTGGAAGCCTGGGGCTGGGACAACATCCGCTGGGCCATGGACCGGGCCGGCATCAAGCATGACGGCCTGCTGCGCGTTACCCACAAGTCGCCGGACAATGCCGAGACCCTGGGTACCCACTACTCGGTCTCCCTGCCGGTGATGCTGGCCAAGATGTTGAAGAAATCGGACAACCTCTACGCCGATACCTTCCTCAAGACCGTCGGTCGTCACTACTACAACAAGCCGGGCAGCTATCGCAGCGGCACCATGGCGGTGCGCGCCATCCTGACCAAGCACGGCATCGATCTGGGCAACGCCACCCTGGCCGACGGCTCGGGCCTCTCCGCCCACAACCTCATCAGCGCCCGCCAGATGCTGTCGGTGCTGAACTTCATCCAGAAAAATGACGCGGAGCTCGGTCTCATCAAGCTGCTGCCAAGCTCCCAGGTGGACGGCACCCTGGCCTGGCGGCGCAGCGTCACCGCCCCCATGATGAAGAACAAGGTGCACGCCAAGACCGGCACCATCACCGGCACCTCCAACCTGGTGGGCTTCATCGACACCGCCGGCGGCCAGCGCAAGGCGTTCGTGATGTTCCAGCGCGGCCTGTCGCAGGATCCGGCTACCCACGAGCGTTACCGCGCCAGCAAGGCCCCCTGGCCCTGGACCGTGTTCGAGAAAGGGGTGCTGGAGAGCATCTACCAGCAGCAGCCGATCCAGATCGCCGATGAGGGGTGATCCGCTGCGAGGTGAGTGACGATGACGGCCGGCGCAGTGCGCCTTATCGAAGATGGCGAACGGCCGTATCGACAATTTCCACTTTGACTAGCCACGAGGCGGGGCTATCCTGTGCCCAGCCTCAAATGAATGGAGAGAGAACATGTTTGCAGTGATTTTTGGTCGTCCCGGTTGCCCCTATTGTGTCCGTGCCAAGCAGATTGCCGAGCAACTGGTCGAACAGCGTGACGATTTCAAATTCCGCTACGTGGACATCCACGCCGAGGGCATCACCAAGGAAGATCTGGCCAAGAGCGCCGGCAAGCCGGTCAATACCGTGCCGCAAATCTTCCTGGACGAACAGCACATCGGTGGCTGCACCGATTTCGAAGCCTATGCCAAAGAGAACCTGGGTCTCTACCAGTAAGCTCACGTTGTAAAAAAGGCGCCATCAGGCGCCTTTTTTCATGGTCGTTCCCCAGCGTCACTCCGCCACCGGGCTGAAGCGGCTCACCACCTGACCCTGATGCTCGATCCACTCCATGAACATGACCATGGGACGGGCATAGACGGCGCCATCCTGCTCCGATTGATAGACCACCAACTGCTCCCCGGTCTCGGTGTGCAGGGCCAGGGTCAGCACCTGATAATAACCACCCTTGAAGTGACGATAACGACCGGCAGCGGGGGCTTGCATGATGACTTC
The DNA here is from genome assembly GCF_019047325.1 of Aeromonas sp. FDAARGOS 1403. Lineage (NCBI taxonomy): Bacteria > Pseudomonadati > Pseudomonadota > Gammaproteobacteria > Aeromonadales > Aeromonadaceae > Aeromonas > Aeromonas sp. FDAARGOS 1403. The sequence goes on from NZ_CP077249.1 coordinate 3,842,231, forward strand.
TCCATGGTGTGGGTACGGGGTCCGGACAGGCCTGGCAGCGCGCGTCAGCTCCTGTTTTTGGCCGCCGTGGGCAAAAAGAACGGCATTTTTCACGCAAGCCAATCGTGCCAGCGAGCGTGAATATTTCAACACAGTCGGGTAGCTTTGTTAATGAGCCCCTCATCTTTCACTGGATAACCTTGGTTAACACAAACGATCGTGCTGAATTTAACGTTTTAGCAACCCTGTTTCAGGGCTAAAAATCAGGGAATTCTACTAAAAAGAGGATTGTTCTAGCATTCAATTCTGTGAAGAATAGGGGCAGAGAAATTTGATACTAAAAACAGCTTTTCTGCCAACGCGCCCCACGGGGAAGGAATCACGCTCACATGTTCACCATCGACAAGTCGCACAAGCTCGACGATGTCTGCTATGACATCCGCGGCCCGGTGCATAAAGAAGCCCGCCGTCTCGAGGACGAAGGGCACCGCATCATCAAGCTCAACATCGGCAATCCGGCACCGTTTGGCTTCGAAGCACCGGAGGAGATCATCAAGGATGTGATCCTCAATATGCCCCAGAGCCAGGGCTACTGCGACTCCAAGGGGCTCTTCTCGGCCCGCAAGGCGGTGATGCAGTATTACCAGCAGAAAGGGATGCGCAAGGTCGACATCGACGACATCTACATCGGCAACGGCGCGAGCGAGCTCATCGTGATGGCGATGCAGGCGCTGCTCAACAACGGCGACGAGATGCTGGTGCCCTCCCCCGACTACCCGCTCTGGACCGCCGCCGTCACCCTCTCCGGTGGCCATGCGGTGCACTACCGCTGCGACGAAGGGGCCGACTGGTATCCGGATCTCGATGACATCCGCGCCCGCATCACCCCGCGCACCCGCGGCCTGGTGCTGATCAACCCCAACAACCCGACCGGCGCCGTCTACGGCAGCGAGTTCCTGCTGGAGGTGATCGAGATCGCCCGCCAGCACAACCTCATCATCTTCGCCGACGAGATCTACGACAAGATCCTCTACGACGACATCGCCCACACCAGCGTTTGTACCCTGTGTGACGATGTCATGGTGGTGACCTTCAACGGCCTCTCCAAGGCCTACCGCGCCTGCGGCTTCCGCCAGGGCTGGATGGTCATCACCGGACCAAAGGGCCGTGCCAAGGGCTATATCGAAGGGCTGGAGATGCTGGCCTCCATGCGGCTCTGTGCCAACGTGCCCATGCAGCACGCCATCCAGACCGCCCTGGGTGGCTACCAGAGCATCAACGAGCTGATCCTGCCGGGCGGGCGCCTGCGCCGCCAGCGTGACAAGGCCTGGGAGCTTTTGAACGAGATCCCCGGGGTCTCCTGCGTCAAGCCCAAGGGGGCGCTCTACATGTTCCCGCGCCTCGATCCCAAGGTGTATGACATTCGCGACGACCAGAAGATGGTGTTCGACCTGCTGCAGCAGGAGAAGCTCTTGCTGGTGCAGGGCACCGGCTTCAACTGGCCGGCGCCGGATCACTTCCGGCTGGTGTTCCTGCCCCGGGAAGAGGAGCTGGAAGAGGCCATCGGCCGCCTCGCCCGCTTCCTCAAGGGTTACAAGCAGTAACCGCAACGCGGCGTCTGCCCCGGCCTGCGGCTCGCCAGCAGCAGGCCGATCATAAAAAATCCGAAGCGGTCTGCACCGCTTCGGATTTTTTTATGGCGAGAGAGTCCCGTCGCAAGGCCCGCGTTGTGGGCTATTTCTCCCCGGTGGCCACTTCGACAGGCGGCACGGCGGGGGCCTGATACCACTGATCCCGAGGCACCAGCACGGCCTGCTCCGGCTGAGCCACGAAATTGGGGGACATGATCTGCACCCCGAACTCGTTGAACACATCCTGGATATGGCCGTGCAGCTCGGTTCTGACCGGGCCGGGCAACAGCCCCTCTTTCATCCGTACCTGCAGCTCGTACTCCACGTACCAGTCCTGCAGATTGAGCTGGCGTACCAGCGGGGCCTGCTCCTGATTGATCAGCTGGCAGCGCCTGGCCGCCAGCTCCAGCATGGCGTGCACCTGACGCCAGGGGGTGTCATAGCCGATGGTGACCTTGGTGAGCAGGGCAATGCCCTTGTCGCTTGCCAGTCGGCTCAGGTTGGTCACCTTGCCCCCCACCACCACGGCGTTGGGCAGGGTCACCTCGTGATCGTGGCGGGTCACCAGCTTGGTCGAGAGGGCGCTCAGCTCGGTGACGACCCCCTCCACCTCCCCAATCTGCACCAGATCCCCCGGCCGCAGGGCCCGCGAGTAGATCAGCACCAGGCCGCTCATGGCATGATTCATGATCCCGGCCGAGCCCAGGGTCACCATCAGACCGAAGAAGACACTCACCCCCTTGAAGGCGTCCGAATCGGCCCCCGGCAGATAGGGATAGGCAACGGTCAGGGCAAACAGCCAGATCACCACCGAGAGCAGACGGCGGGTCGCCCCTATCGTCTCGGAGTGCAGCCCCTGCACCCGGAAATGGCCGCGCTCGATGCGCGCGAAGATGACCGCCAGCATGCGGATGAACAGCTTGGTCAGCACGAAGATGACCAGCACGGTCGCCAGCCCCGGCATGGCGGCGATGATCCCGCCCAAGATGTTGCTGCACAGCTCCAGCAGGGAGGAGCCCAGCTGATCGCTCCAGATCCGGGTATGCGGGAACAGCCCCAGCACATAGGTGAGCCAGCCATAGGTGAGCAGCAGGATCACCAGCCAGGTGAACACGCCGATGACGCGGATCTCCAGGTTGCCGAGCACCTGGCGCCATTGATGGGGGATCAGCCCCTTCTGTTGCAGCAGGTTGTTGGCGAACCAGCGACGTGCCCGCTGGAGCCCCCGTCGCAGCAGCTGGACCACCATCAGAAACAGCAGAGTCACCAGCAGCGTCTTGCCCGCCGCCTTGAGCAGGTAGGTATTGGAGTGCAGCTCCAGCACTTTGACCCGCACATTTTCCAGCCGCAGCCGCACCCGCTCTGCGGCCTGATCCAGGGTCAGCTCATCGAGCCACTCCAGATCTTTTTCCAGCAACACCAGCAGGTGCTTGTCATTGAGTCTGAACTCTCTGGCCTCCTGACCGAGGCGGGTCGAGCTGACCACGGTCACCGGATGGGTCAGATCCTCGGGCTGCAGTTGCCTTACCCGCTCCTTGACGATCCGCACCCGGGCCGCCCCGTCCAGGCGACCAAACTTCGCCTGCAGCATCACTATGGGTTCGTGAAACAGGGTCAGGGTCTGGGCCTGCTCCTGCTCGGTCGGCTCCAGTCTCGGCTCCGCAGCCCACCCGCTATCGACCATGAGCAGGGCCAGCAGCATCCCTGCCAGCCTGATGATCCCTCTGTGCCCCATAACCTCTCCCTCGTGACCGTCCGGTTTCATCATGATGACCACGTTCGGCAACGGACGGGGCAACGGCCCCCTATCCCTCTCCTGGCGTCATCCATGACACATAGGGCTCATCGCCCTCGCTTGCAAAAAATCGAGTCATAACAAAGATCACCAGCAGTAATAGCACTGCCGTCGCGGCGGCGAAAGGGGCGACATCGCATTCTGCCACTGTGCTCACTTCGCCTGTCTGGCGCCTCAGTCAGGACTCATATTGGTATGCTGCCAGAGGCACGCATAAAAATGAACGCCATGGCATCCTCTTCCTGATCCATCGCGCGTCAAGGTGGCGAGCCAGCGGCTGCCTCTCTCTCTGCTCTGCGCGACATGAGTAAACAACAGGGCCGCTCAACCCTGGCTGAGCGGCCCTGTTTCATCGAGACGGTGGTCTGCTTATCACCCCTGCAGCAGGGCCCCGGACACCAGCACCGCCATGGTGATGAGGGCCACCCCTATGATGAAGGGCAACACCCAGCGCACGAAGCGATCGTAGGGGATCCTGGCGAGCGCCAGCCCCGCCACCAGGTGGGCGGCGGTGGGGGCGAACAGGTTGATCCAGCCGGAGGCGGACTGGTAGGCGGTGATCACCAGATCCCGCGAAATGCCGGAGAAGTCAGCCAGCGGCCCCATCAGCGGCATGGAGACAGTCGCCAGCCCCGAGGTGGAGGGGATGAAGAAGCTCAGGATGATGTGCACCAGATAGGCCATCAGGATGAACACCGACGAGGAGAGCCCGCTCACCAGCCCCTCGGCCCAGTGCAGTATGGTGTCGATGATGACCCCATGCTCCATCACCACATAGATGCCGCGCGCCACCGCTACCACCAGCGCCACCCCGATGAGATCCCGCGCCCCGTTCAGGAAGGTTGCCACATAGTTGGACTCCGGCATCCGGTTGATCAACGCAATCAGGATGGAGGCGCTGAAGAACAGGGTGGAGAGCTCGTCGAACCACCAGCCCAGGGTAGGCAGCAGGTCGATCCCCAGATCCGACCAGGGCACCACCGCATAGATCATCAGCAGGAAGGTGCCGAAGAAGACCAGCATGGTGAGCTTCTGCTTGCCGCTGAAGGCGAGGTTGCCGCTCTTCATCTGGGAGAACTCGTCGTCATAGGCGATGTCGGCCAGCACGGAGCGGGACTTGTCCTGCTGCACCTGCTTGGCGTAGCGCATCACGAACCAGGAGGCGAAGATCACCAGCAGCAGCCATTGCACGACCCGCAGGCCAATCCCCTCACCGATGGGGATGCCGGCAAAACCGGAGGCGATGCCGGTGGCAAACGGGTTGACGGTAGAGGCGAGCACCCCGACCCCGGAGCCGAGCAAAATGATGCCCGCCGCCACCATGCGATCGAAGCCCGCCGCCATCATCACCGGCACGATCAGCGCCCAGAAGGCCACCGTCTCCTCCGCCATGCCGAAGGTGGAGCCGCCAAGGGCAAACAGGGCGATCAGTACCGGGATGAGCAGCCGCTCGCGTCCGGCAAAGGCACGGACGATGGCCCCTACCCCGGCATCCAGTGCCCCGCTCTGCATGGTCACCGCCAGAAAGCCGCCGATGATGAGCACGAACAGCGCCACGTCCGCCGCCTTGTGAAAGCCCTGAATGGGTGCCTTGAGCACATCGAATACCCCCTGCGGCTGGGAGGGGAGCTCGGTGTAGCTGCCTGGCACCGGCAACAGCCGCTCATCGCCGCTGTAGTCGGCCACGGCCGCCGCCGCCACCGGCTGCTGGCTCTTGGCAGTCACATAGTTGTATTTGCCCGCCGGCAGCACCCAGGTAAGGGCCGCCATCAAGGCGATGATGATGAAAAGCAGGGTGTAAACCGTGGGGAGTTGGCGCTTCTTGGGTGCGTCATTTGGAGTGGTCATAGCTTCCGTACCTCGGCAATGCCGTCATGTGATCCGATCACCGCCAGACTAGCGGGTTTGATATGGGAAAAAGGTGATCGTGGATAATAAAATTTCGCAACCTGGCGGGATTTTTGCCAAAAAAACAGGGCCCCGCGGGGCCCCGTTTTCACTTGGGTCAGACTCAGAGTTCGACCACGTCGAACTGCACGTCCGGATTCACGTCCGCGTCGTAATCCACCTCGTCCAGCCCGAAACCGAACAGGCGCAGGAACTCCTGCTTGTAGCCGGTGTAATCGGTCAGATCCGAGAGGTTCTCGCTGGTGATGGACGGCCACAGGTCGCGGCAGGTCTGCTGTACGTCTTCGCGCAGCTCCCAGTCATCCATGCGGATGCGGGCCTGCTCGTCCAGCGCCAGATCGGCGCCGTACAGACGGGTGCGCATCATGCGATCCACCTGCTCCATGCAGCCCTCGTGAATGCCCTTCTCCTTCATGATCTTGAAGGCCATGGAGATGTAGAGCGGCATCACCGGAATGGCGCTTGATGCCTGGGTCACCACGGATTTGAGCACGGCCACGTGGGCGGTGCCGCCCTTGGCGGCCAGATCGCCACGGATGGCGGCGGCGGCGCGGTCCAGATCTTCCTTGGCGCGGCCCAGGGTGCCATGCCAGTAGATGGGCCAGGTCAAGTCGGTACCGATGTAGGAGTAGGCCACAGACTTGGCGCCGTCGGCCAGCACGCCCGCATCGCGCAGGGCCGCCATCCACAGCTCCCAATCCTGACCGCCCATGACGGTGATGGTGTTCTGGATCTCTTCCTCATTCGCCGGCTCGACGGTGGCGGTGATGATCTGATCCTTGTTGGTGTCGATGGCGGTGGTGGTGTAGACCTCGCCGATGGGTTTGAGGGCGGAGCGCACCACTTCACCGGTTTCCGGCATCTTGCGCACCGGCGAGGCCAGGGAGTAGACCACCAGATCAATCTGACCCAGATCCTGCTTGATGAGCTCGATCACCTTGGCGCGGCATTCGTTGGAGAAGGCATCGCCGTTGACACTTTTCGCGTACAGACCTGCCTCTTTGGCGGCCTTGTCGAAGGCGGCGGAGTTGTACCAGCCGGCGGTACCGGTCTTGGTTTCGCTGCCCGCTTTTTCAAAGAAGACGCCGAGGGTGGCGGCGCCGGAGCCGAAGGCGGCGGCAATGCGAGACGCCAGGCCATAACCTGTGGAGGCACCGATCACCAGCACCTTCTTGGGACCATTCTCGATGGTGCCCTTGGCCTGGGTATAGGCAATCTGACGACGAACATTGGCTTCGCAACCGACCGGGTGAGTGGTGGTGCAGATAAAGCCGCGAACCTTGGGTTTGATGATCATGTGTTGTCTCTTATCCGTTTGATGGATGAAATCGGGGCATAAGATACCTCATCTTGCCGCGATAAGGTGCTCTGATGTGTTGAATCGCAGGGAAAATGAGCAAATGGAGGGACAAAAACCGCCGCCGCCCCTCCTACCGTCACGCCCTCAGGCGGACTTGCCCCATTCCCCCTGTTGCCGCTCCCCCACATGGAACAATAAATAACGACAAAACAAGCAGTTCCCCCCAATGGCCAAGGCGATGGCCAAAGAACCTGTACTAGTATTCAGACGGTCGGTTATTGTCATGAAGAGCCTCACAGGGGTCTTAACAAGGAGCTCCGCCATGTTTTGGAATCGCACGGGAAATCACGACAAGAGTGAACAAGCGGCAAAGATCGCAGCACTCGGCGCCTTTGAGCAAGCCATCCAGTCACGGCTGCCCTATATCGAATTCACCCCGGAGGGGGTCATCACCTTCGTCAACGATCGCTTTCTCGCCATCGTGGGCTACGGCCGGGAGGAGGTGATCGGCAAGCACCACAGCTCCCTCTGCTTCCCCGACGATGTCAACACCCGGGAATACGAGCAGCTATGGCAGGAGCTGCGGCGGGGAGAGTCGCGCAGCGGCCGCTTCATTCGTCAGGCCAAATCGGGCAAGGCGGTCTGGCTCGAAGCCAGTTACTTCCCGATCCTCCTCGATGGCAAGGTGAGCAAGGTGGCCAAGGTCGCCTCCAACGTCAGCGAGCAACAATCCACCCTGGAGCGCACCCAGGCGCTGCTGACGGCACTGGACAAGTCACTGGCCGTCATCGACTTCCAGCCCGATGGCACCGTCATCACCGCCAACCAGAACTTCCTGCACTGTTTTGGCTACCGGCTGGACGAGGTGGTGGGTCAGCCCCACCGCATGTTCTGTGACGAGGAGTTTTATCAGCAGAATCCCAACTTCTGGCGGGATCTCGGATCCGGCGCCATCCAGTCCGGGCTCTTCATGCGCCGCGGCCGCCACGGCGAGAAGATCTGGCTGGAGGCCACCTACAACCCCATCTTCAACCACGAGCGCAAGGTGGTGAAGATCATCAAGCTGGCGAGCGACATCAGCGAGCGGGTGGAGAAATCCATCTCGGTGCGCGAGGCGGCCCAGAAAGCCTGCGCCATCGCCGGTGAGACCGTTTCGAGCGCCGCCAAAGGACGGGAGGTGATCGACAAGGTGCTGGAAACCTCGGCCCACATCAACAGTTCGGTCAGCGAGGTCACCCGGCAGATAGAGAACCTCAACCAGCAGTCGAGAAGCATAGAGTCCATCATCTCCACCATCAGCAGCATCGCGGATCAGACCAACCTGCTGGCGCTCAACGCCGCCATCGAGGCGGCCCGCGCCGGCGAGCAGGGGCGCGGATTTGCGGTGGTGGCCGATGAAGTGCGCCAGCTGGCGGCCAGAACCTCCACCTCCACCGGCGAGATCGTCTCCGTCATCCGGCTTAACTCTGACATCACCTCCAGGATCACCCAGACCGTCTCTGTGGTATCGGACAAGGCGATGGCAGGTCAGGCCCAGGCCGACATCATCGCCGGCGTCATTCAGGAGATCATCGAGGACGCCAACTCCGTCTCGGAGACGGTCAAAGGGCTCTCAATCTAGCCATTTCGTCCACAACAGACAGGCGACGCCGGTGCGTCGCCTGTTTGCTTTGTCTCCTGTGTTACCCGCCTGCATTCGATGGGGTGCTCCGCCCGTTACCCCTCGGCGGTGACGGCCTGCGCCCCCTTGCGCCTGGCCGGCAGTTGCCCCAGCGCGATGCCCAGCAGCACGGCGCCGCAGGCCACCCATTGCAGGGCATTGAGGGTCTCCCCCAACAGCAGGTAGGCCAGCAGCAGGGTAAACACCGGGATGAGATTGACGTAGGCTGCCGCCAGCGTCACCTTCACCTGGGTCACCGACCAGTTGTAGAGCAGGTAGGCCCCGAGCGTCACGCAGGCACCGAGAAAGACGATGACCGCCATATCCTGCCAGGCCCAGCCTGCAGGCCAGGGCTCGCTGAGGGCGAAGGGGGCAAAAAAGAGGGTGCCGACAAAGGCCTGCAGGGCGGTCAGGGTCAGCACGCTGTAGCGGCTGCAGAGCTTCTTGAACACCACCGAGTAGGTGGCGGCGCAGAACATGGCCGCCATCTCCAGGCTGTTGCCAAGCAGGGCGTTGGGGGCAAACTCATCGGCTCCGCTGCCAAAACCGAGCAGGGCAATGCCGAAGATAGCCACGGCAAAGCCGAGCAGTTGGCGGCGGCTCACCCGCTCCCCGATCAGCAAAAAGGCGACCAGGGCCACCACCAGCGGCAGCAGGGCACAGACCATACCCGCCTGGCCGGCGCTGGTGTAGCGCAGGGCGTTGACCTCCAGCAGAAAATAGAGACAAGGCTCCAGCGCCCCCATCAATGCCAGCCAGCGCCAATCCCCTGGCTGGTAGCGAAAATTGCCGAGATAGCGGTAGCAGCACAGCCAGCAAAAGGCCGCCACGCTCATGCGCATGAAGAGCACCTGGCCGAAACCCCAGACCCCCAGCACGTGCTTGAGCGCGATGAAGGAGCTGGACCAGAGCAGCATCGCCAGAGTCAGGGTAAAAATGGGTAAAGGGCGCACGTTTCCTCCATGAAATTGGCTATTTGAATAATAACCATGCGGCCTTGCGGTTGTTAAAAGGCACCTAAAATCAGATAATACCGCCGCCTTCAAACCGGATAACCAACCTGCAATGACTGAGTACCTGCTTTTACTGGTCGGCACCGTGCTGATCAACAACTTCGTGCTGGTGAAGTTTCTTGGCCTGTGCCCCTTCATGGGCGTCTCCGGCAAGCTGGAAACCGCCATCGGCATGGGGTTGGCGACCACCTTCGTGATGACCCTGGCCAGCGCCTGTTCCTATCTGATGGAACACTATATCCTGATCCCGCTGAACATCGCCTACCTGCGCACGCTCGCCTTCATTCTTGTGATCGCCGTCGTGGTTCAGTTTACCGAGATGGTTATCCGCAAGAGCAGCCCCACCCTCTACCGTCTGCTTGGCATCTTCCTGCCGCTCATCACCACCAACTGTGCCGTGCTGGGGGTGGCGCTGCTCAGCATCAACGAGCACCACAACTTCATCCAGAGCATCATCTACGGCTTTGGTGCCGCCACCGGCTTCTCGCTGGTACTGATCCTGTTTGCCGCCATGCGTGAGCGCCTGGTGGCCGCCGATGTTCCCACCCCGTTTCGCGGCGTCTCCATCGCCATGATCACCGCCGGCCTGATGTCGCTGGCCTTTATGGGCTTTACCGGCCTCATCAAGATATAGCGCTATGATTCACATTCTTTTTGCCGTTCTGGTGTTGGCTCTGCTGGCCCTGGCTTTCGGCATCATTCTGGGCTTTGCCGCCGTCAAGTTTCATGTGGAAGCCGATCCCATCGTCGATCAGCTCGACGCCCTGCTGCCACAAACCCAATGCGGCCAGTGCGGCTACCCTGGCTGCAAACCCTACGCCGAGGCACTGGCCAACGGCGATCAGATCAACAAGTGCGTGCCCGGTGGCGATGCCACCATGCGCAAGATTGCCGATCTGATGGGGGTCGAACCCCAGCCGCTGGGCGGCGCAGAAGCCGCCGTACCGGTCAAGAAAGTCGCCTTCATCCATGAAGATCAGTGTATCGGCTGCACCAAGTGCATCCAGGCCTGCCCGGTCGATGCCATCGTCGGTGCCACCAAGGCGATGCACACCGTGATCAAGGACGAGTGCACCGGCTGCGATCTCTGCGTCGATCCCTGCCCGACCGACTGTATCGAGATGATCCCGGTGCCCACCACGGTCGACAACTGGAAGTGGGATCTCAACAACGTCACCATTCCGGTCAAGATAGTGGAGTAACCATGCAGTCCTTACTCGAACGCATCAAAGCCGGCACCCTGTGGGATTTTCACGGCGGCATTCATCCTCCCGAAAACAAGGAGCAGTCCAGCCTCACCCCAGTGGTGGACGCGGGTCTGCCGCCCCAGCTCATCATTCCGGTGCGCCAGCACGCGGGCCCGGCCGGCGATCTGCTGGTGCGGGTCGGCGACCGGGTCAAGAAGGGTCAGCCACTCACCCGTCATGAGAAGGGGCGGATCGTGCCGGTGCACGCCTCTACCTCCGGCACCATCACCGCCATCGGCCACCATACGGTGGCCCACCCCTCCGGTCTCGACGATCTCTGCATCACCCTCACCCCGGATGGCGAAGATGCCTGGGGCGAGCGCAAGGGCCAAGCCGACTACTGGAATCTGGAGCGGGGTGAACTGCTCGAGCGCATTCAGCAGGCCGGTATCGCGGGCCTTGGCGGCGCCGTGTTCCCGACTCACAGCAAGCTCGATGGCCGCGGCCAGCTCACCGAGATCCTCATCGTCAACGGCCTCGAATGCGAGCCCTACATCACCACCGATGACCGGCTGATGCAGGAGTATGCCGACGAGATCATGGACGGCATCCGGGTGCTCAAGCACCTGCTCAAACCCAAGCTGACCCTGATCGGGGTGGAAGACAACAAGCCGGCCGCCATCGGCGAGCTGACCCGTCACGCCACCGACGAAGACGTACTGGTCAAGACGGTCCCCACCAAGTACCCCTCGGGCGGCGCCAAGCAGACCATAGAGCTGCTCACCGGTCGTCAGGTACCCAAAGGCGGCCGTGCGGTAGACATGGGCATCATGGTGCTCAACGTGGCCACCGTGTTTGCCATCAAGCGCGCCATCATCGATGGCGAGCCGCTCATCTCCCGCATCGTCACCCTCACCGGCGACGCCTTCAAGAAGCCGGGCAACGCCTGGGTGCTGCTGGGCACGCCGGTGCGCTGGCTGCTGCAGCGCTTCGAGCTGCAGCCCGAGGCGGATCAGCGGGTCATCATGGGGGGCCCTATGATGGGCTTCACCCTGCCCCACGCCATGGTACCCGTGGTCAAGGCCACCAACTGCCTGCTCTCCCCCACCCGGGCCGAGCTGCCGCCGCCCGGTCCGGAGCAGGCCTGCATTCGCTGCAGCGCCTGTGCCGACGCTTGTCCGGCCAACCTGCTACCGCAGGAGCTCTACTGGTACAGCCGGGCCAAGGAGTACGACAAGGCCGAAGGGCTCAACCTGTTCGACTGCATCGAATGCGGCGCCTGCGCCTGGGTCTGCCCGAGCGAGATCCCGCTGGTGCAGTACTACAAGATTGCCAAGGATGACATCCGCGAAGCTCGCGCCGAGGCCGAGAAGGCCGAGCGCGCCAAGCAGCGCTTCGAGGCCAAGCAGGCCCGCTTCGAGCGGGAGAAAGCCGCCCGCGAAGCCCGCCATGCCGAGGCAGCTGCCCAGCGCCGCCAGGCCATGACAGCGGCCGGCGGAGAGGATCCGGTGGCTGCGGCCCTGGCCCGTCTCAAGGCCAAGCAGGAGGCTCCCGTCACGGCCGTTGCCGCCACTGCCGAAGGTGGGCCCGACAACAGCGCGGTGATCGCCGCCCGTGAGGCCCGCAAGCGGGAGGCGGAAGCCCGCCGCGCCGCCAAGGCGCTCGACACGGCGCCAGCCATGCCGGGCGATGCCACTGCCACCACAGAGGCGGATCCGAAAAAAGCGGCCATCGCCGCCGCACTGGCGCGGGCCAAGGCCAAGAAGGCAGCCCAGAGCGGTGACACCGAAGCGGCACAGGCCACCCCGGAGGATGCCACAGCGTCAACCAGTGCTGCTGCCCAGAGCGATCCCAAGAAGGCCGCCATCGCGGCAGCCATTGCCCGCGCCAAGGCGAAGAAAGCGCAAGCTGGCAGCGAGGCAGATGCCACCGAACCAGGCGCTGGCAGCAGTGCGGCAACAGCCGAGCCGACCGGTGCGGGGGACGATCCCAAGAAGGCGGCCATCGCCGCAGCTATCGCTCGTGCCAAGGCCAAGAAGGCCGCGGCTCAGGCGCAAGGCGACACAACCGTGAGCGAGGGTGAAGAGGCCGTTGCGGCGGCCCCTGCTACCGCCCCGCAACCTGACGCTGCCGATGTGGATCCCAACAAGGCAGCCATTGCCGCCGCCATCACTCGGGCCAAGGCCAAGAAGGCCGCGGCTCAGGCGCAAGGCGACACCGCCGTGAGCGAGGGTGAAGAGGCCATTGCGGCGGCCCCTGCTACCGCCCCGCAACCTGACACTGCCGACGCAGATCCCAAGAAGGCAGCCATCGCCGCCGCCATCGCCCGCGCCAAGGCCAAGAAGGCCGCGGCTCAGGCGCAAGGCGACGCAGCCGTAAGCGAGGGTGAAGCGGCTGTTGCAGCCGCCCCTGCCGCCGCCCCGCAGCCTGATGCCGCCGAGGTGGATCCCAAGAAGGCAGCCATTGCCGCCGCCATCGCCCGCGCCAAGGCCAAGAAGGCTGCGGCTCAAGCGCAAGGCGACACAGCCGTGAGCGAGGGTGAAGCGGCTGTTGCGGCGGCCCCTGCTACCGCCCCGCAGCCTGATGCTGCCGAGGCGGATCCCAAGAAGGCGGCCATCGCTGCCGCCGTGGCCCGTGCCAAGGCCCGGAAACTGGCGGCCGAGGCGGCAGCCCAGGCCTCCCCTTCTCCATCGACCGACAAGAGCCACTGATCCATGTTCAATATCGCGAGTGCGCCGTTTGCCCATAACCGCAGACAGACCCAAACCCTGATGTTGCTGGTGATGCTGGCCTGTCTGCCCGGTTTTCTGGCGCAGAGCTGGTTCTTTGGCTGGGGCACCCTGATCCAGATCCTGCTGGCCCTGGTCACGGCGCTGGCCTCCGAAGCCTTGGTGCTGCGCGTGCGCCAACGCCCCGTCAAGCCAGCCCTGCTGGATGGCAGCGCGGCGCTCACCGCCGTGCTGATCGGTCTCTCCCTGCCGCCGCTGCTGCCCTGGTGGATGCTGGTGCTGGGCACCGCGTTTGCCATCATCATCGCCAAGCACCTCTACGGCGGACTGGGCCAGAACCTGTTCAACCCTGCCATGGTGGCCTACGTGCTGCTGCTGGTTTCCTTCCCGGTGCAGATGACCAGCTGGCTGCCGCCGTCTAGCATCGCCGCCTACGACATCGGCTTTGGTGATGCGGCCTCGGTGATCTTCACCGGCTTCAGCCTGGATGGCTACAGCATGGCCCAGCTCAAGCAGGGAGTGGACGGACTGACCATGGCCACACCGCTGGATACCCTGAAAACCGGGCTGACCCAGAGCCTCACCGCCGGCGAGGTGATGACCCACAAGGTGTTCGAGGGCTGGGGCGGCATCGGCTGGAGTTGGGTCAACCTCGGCTACCTGCTGGGCGGTCTGTTCCTGCTGCAACAGAAGGTGATCAACTGGCGCATCCCGGGGGCCATCCTCGGCGCCCTGCTGCTGGCCGCCACCCTGGGTTATCTGGTGACGCCGGATGCCACCGCCACCCCCATGTTCCACCTGTTCAGCGGCGCTACCATGCTGGGGGCCTTCTTCATCGCCACGGATCCGGTGAGTGCCAGCACCACACCGCGCGGCCGCCTGGTCTATGGCGTGCTCATCGGGGTGCTGGTCTACCTCATCCGCCGTTTTGGCGGCTACCCGGATGCCTTCGCCTTTGCCGTGCTGCTGGCCAACCTGTGCGTGCCGCTGATCGACAGCCTGACACGCCCCAAAGTCTATGGAGCCCGCCGCAAATGATCTCGACAGCCAACGCCTGCATGGCTTGCTGGACAGACAGCCTGAGCTGTCCCAGCGCCCATGGCGCCCGTCGTATGAGCGTCGCGCACACCTCACTCTCAGGAACGATGCAATGTTAAAGAGCATGCGCAAGAACGGCGTCACCCTGGCCATGTTCGCCCTGGCCTGTACCGCCCTGGTGGTGCTGACCAACGAATTGACCCAGGGCCGGATCGCCCATCAACAGCAGCTGGAGAAGCTGCGCACCCTCTCCGCCCTATTGCCGGAGGGGAGCTATGACAACGATCTGGTGGCCAGCTGCAAGCTGGTGCAGAGCAAACGCTATCTGGGCAGCGACCAGCCGATGCCCCTCTACACCGCGACCCTGCAGGGCACCACCACCGGCTATGCGCTGGAAACCGTGGCCCCCGACGGCTACAGTGGGGCCATTCGCCTGATCGTCGGCACCGACGCCAAGGGCACCGTCAGCGCGGTGCGGGTGTTGACCCACAACGAGACGCCCGGTCTTGGCGACAAGATAGAGTTGAAAAAATCTGGCTGGATCAACAGCTTCGTCGGCAAGTTTCTCAACCGCGACAACGAATCCAGCTGGGCCGTGAAGAAGGATGGCGGCGAGTTCGACGCCTTCACCGGCGCCACCATCACCCCCAGGGCCGTGGTCAAGGCGGTGAAGAACCTGCTGTTGCTGCAACAGGAGCACCCCGAGCTGCTGCGGGACGCCCCCGCCTGTGACGCCACCCCCTAACGCCGGAGCACAAGCTATGGAACAAGTTGATGTGATTGACGGGCAGAGCCCGATCAGCGAGAGCAATGGCCGCCGTGAAGAGCTCAAGGAGCTGATGCTGCAGGGGCTGTGGAAGAACAACCCCTCCCTGGTGCAGGTGCTGGGGCTCTGCCCCACCCTGGCGGTCTCCTCCACCTTCACCAATGCGCTGGGGCTCGGCCTTGCCACCATGGCGGTACTGGTCAGCTCCAACCTCGCCATCTCCCTGGTGCGCAACTGGGTGCCCAAGGATATCCGCATCCCGGTCTACGTGATGATCATCGCGGCCCTGGTGACCAGCGTGCAGCTGTTGATGAACGCCTACACCTACGGCCTCTATCAGGCGCTCGGCATCTTCATCGCCCTCATCGTCACCAACTGCGTCATCATAGGCCGGGCCGAGGCCTATGCCTCCAAGAATCCGCCACTGCTGGCGGCCATCGACGGCTTCATGATGGGACTGGGCTTTACCCTGGTGCTGCTGGTGCTGGGGGGCCTTCGCGAGATCATCGGCATGGGCACCCTGTTTGACGGTGCCGACCTGCTGCTGGGTGAGTGGGCCAAGTCCCTGCGCATCGAGCTGTTCCACGCCGACGCCAGCCTGCTGCTGGCGATCCTGCCCCCTGGCGGCTTCATCGGCCTCGGCCTGATGATCGCCGGCAAGAACGCCATCAACGACTGGATGGGCCGCAAGCAGAGTGCCGAAAAGGCCCATTGCAGCGTGCCGGCCGCGGGCGCCCGCGCGACCCAGCTCTGAGCCAAGAGGGAGCCATGAACAACCAGAAACGCAGACTGATCCTGGAGCGACTGCGGGACGACAATCCCCACCCCACCACAGAGCTCAACTTCACCACGCCGTTCGAGCTGCTGATCGCCGTGCTGCTGTCGGCCCAGGCCACCGACGTGAGCGTCAACAAGGCCACCGACAAGCTCTACCCGGTGGCCAACACCCCGCAGGCCATGCTGGATCTGGGGGTGGACGGGCTCAAGGAGTACATCAAGACCATTGGCCTGTTCAACACCAAGGCCGAGAACGTCATCAAGACCTGCGCCATCCTGCTGGAGCGCCACGGCGGCGAGGTGCCGGAGAATCGCGAGGCCCTCGAGGCCCTGCCCGGTGTCGGCCGCAAGACTGCCAACGTGGTGCTCAACACCGCCTTCGGCTGGCCCACCATCGCCGTCGATACCCATATCTTCCGGGTCTCCAACCGCACCGGTTTTGCGGTGGGCAAGAACGTCGATCAGGTGGAGGAGAAGCTGCTCAAGGTGGTTCCGGCCGAGTTCAAGCTGGATGTGCACCACTGGCTGATCCTGCACGGGCGCTACACCTGTCTGGCCCGCAAGCCGCGCTGTGGCTCCTGCATCATCGAAGATTTGTGTGAGTACAAAGAAAAAGTCTACCCCGAGAGCTGATCCGCAGGGCGAGGCCTGGCTCACAGGCGTCTGCGGACCCAGGCCGAGGGCCATGGATTCAAGGCAGTACCAATCACCAACCCGGAGAATTGAGCAATGAGAATTCTGCATACCATGTTGCGCGTCGGCGATCTGCAACGTTCCATCGACTTCTACACCCGTGTGCTGGGCATGAAACTGCTGCGCAAGAGCGAGAACAGCGAATACAAGTACACCCTGGCCTTCGTCGGCTACGGCGACGAGAAGGATGAGGCCGTCATCGAGCTCACCTACAACTGGGGCGTGAGCGAGTACGAGCTGGGCTCGGCTTACGGCCACATCGCGCTGGAAGCGGACGACATCTATGCCACCTGCGATGCGCTGCGCGCCGCCGGTGCCAAGATCACCCGCGAGCCGGGTCCGGTCAAGGGCGGTACCACCGTCATCGCCTTCGTCGAGGATCCGGACGGTTACAAGATTGAACTGATCGCCAAGAAAGATGCCGGCAGCGGCCTTGGCGAGAGCTTCTGATCCAGGCTTGTCCCCGAAAAAACCAAAAAGAGCGCCGAGGCGCTCTTTTTTTATGGCAAAGATATCACTCAGATGGCGCCGTTGCGGCCCATGTTGATCACCACCCGCCGGTTCTTGGCACGGCCACCCTCGGTCTCGTTGGAGGCGACGTGCTGCTTCTCGCCGTGCCCTTCCACCGAGATCTTGCCGGGATCGATGCCCAGATCCACAAACACCTTCTTGATGGCATCGGCCCGCTTCTCCGAGAGCTTCTGGTTCGGCCAGCGGCCGCCATAGCTGTCGCTGTAGGCGTCGATCACCACCACGTCGATGCTCTTGTCCACCTTCACATACTCGCCGATCATCGCCAGCCGCCGCTTGGAAGCCAGCGACAGCTGATCGCTGTTCTTGTCGTAGGTGAGCACGCTGAAGGCGATGTCGTTGAAACTGTAGGGCAGCAGGCCGTTCACGCAGTCCATGAAGGCCTGGTACTTGACCCGGAAATTGACCGAGGAGAGGGAGACCCGCACCGGCCGGTTCTGGCGATACCAGTCGCGATACTGGAAGGTCGGCATGCGCCCCCCCTCCAGCTCGTCCAGCATGGTCCAGGCGGTCTGCCCCTCCACCAGGCCATCAAACTGCTGGTAAAAACGCAGTTGGCTTATCTCCCGACCGGCCAGACCAGGGCGCCAGATGGGCGGCATGATGCCCAGACTCACCGTCTGGGTCTGGGCCTGCTGGCGCAGCCCCTTGAGCTCGAAATCCAGATTGATCTTGCGACCGGCGCGGCTGACGAAGGCTCCCGTGCCCCAGCTGGGGATGGGATGCTCGAGCCGGCACTCCACCTGGGTATCAGAGGTCAACCGCCAGACGGATTGATCCAGGCCGGCACCGAATTCGGTGACCCCCGCCTGCAACTGCATACTCACTGATATGCTGACCAACCCCAACACCCAAGCGTTCAACTGCCTGCCCTCCACACGATCTCTGGTTAGGTATCGGCAGGGGCAGGACAAGCTTTAGGTCAAAGCGCTCAATGGGGTGAAGATCCGCCCATCAGCTTGAAGCTGGCGATGCGGCCCGCCAGCTCTCGTGCCAGCTGATCCAGCTCAACGCTGTTCTGCTGCAGGGTCTCCGAGTGCTGGCGATGCGCCTCGTATACCTCGCGGATAGTCATCACGTTGTGCTGGATATCATCGGTGACATAACGCTGCTCCTCGGTGGCGGTGGCCACCTGGGCTGTCATGTCGCTCACCTTGCGCACCTCGTTGACGATGTCGGTCAGCTCGCTGCCCGCCCGTTTGGCTTCGGTCACGCTCAGCCCCGCCTGCTCGGTTCCCAGGTGCATGGCCGTCACCGCCTGATTGGCCCCCTGACGCAGACGCGCCAGCATCCGTTCGATGTCGTCGGCGGCCTGCTGGGTGCGCGATGCCAGCGCCCGCACCTCTTCCGCCACCACCGCAAAGCCGCGGCCGGATTCACCGGCACGGGCCGCCTCGATGGCCGCGTTGAGGGCCAGCAGGTTGGTGCGATCCGAGATCTGCTTGATCAGGTTGAGGGCCTCCCCCACCGACTCGGTATCCTGATGCAGGCTGTCCACCAGCTGCTGGGTATCGCTCAGGGTACCCGCCACCAGCTGGATGGCGTCTATGGTCTGATCCACCTCCTTGTCCCCCTGCCGGGCCCGGCCGATGGCCTGCTGGGTCGCCAGCGAGGTCTGGGTGGCGTTGCGCGCAATCTCTGCCACCGTTGAGGCCATCTCGGTGGCGGCGGTCGCCACCAGGTCCACCTGACCAAAGCCCTTGGCCACCCCGGCGTTCACCTCGGAGATGACGTTGGCCGAGGCGGCGGCACTGCGGGTCAACACCTCGCAGGAGCGGCGCACCGCCAGCAGCAAGCCTTCCAAGTGTTCGAGGAAGTGGTTCAGATCCCGCGCCAGTGCCCCCAGCTCGTCGCCGGATTGCCAGTTGACCCGCACCGTCAGGTCGTTCTCCTTCACCAGCCGCTTGAAGGTCTGATGCAGCGCCGTGAAGCCCAGGTGCAGATCCCGCACCACCCGCCAGCAGACGAAGGTGGTCAGTGCCACGCACAGCAAGACCCCGATGGCAGCCCACCAGAAGTCGCTGGCACTCTGGGCCCGCATCTGGTCGACCCGCTCGGACAGCTGCTGATAGAGACGATCCTCACTCTGTTTGAGCAGGCCTATCTTGTCGGTACTCAAGGCAAACCAGGCTTCGGCATCCACCCCGAAGCCGCCAGTGGCCGCCTTGTCGAGCGCCAGTTTCTCCATGGCGGCCACCTTGGCTACCACAGGCGAGGCCAGGCTGTCGGCCAGCAGCTGGCGCTGGGAGGGGCTCGCCACCGCCTGGAAGCGTTCAAGATAAGTATTCTGGGCCGCCAGCAGCGAGATAAACTGCTGCAGCAGCGCTGGCGTGAAGCTGTCTCGGCCGAACACGTTGCTTAAAGTCGCCCGCTCCAGCCCCATCCGCTCCTTGCTCTGCAAGAAGGCGGCATAGGCGTTGGTCTGCAGCGCTATGGTGGCATCCCGGCTGTGGATGCTGATCTGATCCACCACCGCTAGCAGGCGGGAGATGATCCGGCTGTAGACGCCGACCTGCTCCGCCACCTCCACCCCCAACGCACTGACCCGCTCGCGCATGGCCGTCAGCCCGGCCAGCTCCTGCTGCACCTCGCTGAGCGCCAGCAGGGCCGGATCCTGCGCAAAACGCTGCAGCAGGCCATCCACCACCTTGCGCTGGGCCGGCAGGGCATCGCGGAACTTGTTGCCGCCGGAGCCAAGGAAGCCGGCCGACATGCCGCGCTCTTTTTGCAGCTCGTGGGCCAGTTGCGCCGCTTCCCGAACCACATCCAACGCGGCCTGGGCCTGGCTCATCTCCTGTTCGACCCGATAGCGTTCATACACGTACCGGCCGGAGAAAAACAGCAGGGCCAGCAGTGGCAGGCAGACAACCAGCAACATCTTGTGCGCCAATCCCAGCTTCTTCATCCTTGCTCTCCATTCCATTGATTGAGTGGTCAATTATAAGCTCGCGTGTCGATAATAGAATCGGCTAGCGCCTGAGGGGCGGCGGAGATGGGACAAGGGCCCGCTTTTTTGCCATAATGCCGCCTCATTTCACGCCGACCGAGATACCATGACCGACGCAGTTCACACCCTCAAGGGCCGTTTTCGTGGCTTTTACCCCGTCGTCATCGATGTTGAAACCGCCGGGTTCAATGCCAGAACCGACGCTTTGCTGGAGATCGCTGCCCATACCCTCAAGATGGACGAGCAGGGCTGGCTCGTGCCCGATCAGATCTTCCATTTTCATGTCGAACCGTTCGAGGGCGCCAACCTGGAAAAGGCGGCGCTCGACTTCACCGGCATCGACCCCTTCAATCCCCTGCGTGGCGCCGTCAGCGAGAAAGAGGCGCTGACCGAGATCTTCAAGGGCATTCGCAAGGGGATGAAGGAGCAGGATTGCGGCCGCGCCATCATAGTGGCCCACAACGCCACCTTCGATCACGGCTTCGTGATGGCCGCCGCCGAGCGGGCCGGCCTGAAGCGTAATCCGTTCCATCCGTTTGCCACGTTCGATACTGCGGCACTCTCCGGCCTGGCCCTGGGTCAGACTGTGCTGGCTAAGGCGTGCCAGAGTGCCCGCATCCCGTTCGACAACAAAGAGGCACACTCCGCCCTCTATGACACCGAACGCACCACAGAGCTGTTCTGCCACATCGTCAACCGCTGGAAGAGCCTGGGTGGCTGGCCACCCGCTCACCCGGACAACGAGAGTGACGATGGGGGCGAATAAACCCCGATCTCAAGCAGGCTGCCACGGCAGCCGCTTTTCTTTACACGGTTTGCCTCTGCTCGTTTATTCCTGATCTGGTTTGACCAGAATAGATAATAAAGTGCCATCCAGCGCCTTTTTTCACGCCTCCGACCCCGTTGTCGGCAGCAGAGCGCCGTGAATGCTGCAGATAGGCCATCTGCCTGATTTTTTACTCGACATTTGTCACATTTTTCGCAAACTAACTGCCTTTCACACGACAGACAGCAACACAAACTATAAGGAAATCAAATGAATCCTGTTGTTATCGCAGTGGCGCTGATGCTGGTGCTCAGCCTGCTGCGGATCAATGTGGTGGTCTCCCTCGCCATCGGCGCCATCGCGGGCGGTCTGATCGGGGGGCTCACCCTTGAGCAGACGCTCTCCACCTTCACCGGTGGCCTGGGTGGCGGCGCCGAGATCGCCCTCTCCTACGCCATGCTGGGTGCCTTCGCCGTCGCCATCTCCCGCTCTGGCATCACCGATCTGCTGGCCCGCAAGGTGATCAGCCAGCTCGGCAAGGATGCCAGCAGCACCCGCATTCTCTGGGTCAAGAGCCTGCTGCTCGCCTCCGTGCTCGCGGTCTCCGTCTCTTCCCAGAACCTGATCCCGGTCCACATCGCCTTCATTCCCATCCTGATCCCGCCGCTGCTGCACGTCATGGCCCAGATGCAGATCGACCGTCGTCAGGTGGCCTGCGTCATCACCTTCGGCCTGACAGCGACCTACATGCTGCTGCCGGTGGGCTTTGGTGGCATCTTCCTCAACAACATCCTGGCCAAGAACCTGATCGACAACGGCGTGCCGGTCGAGCTCGGCCAGCTGCCGATGGCGATGGCCATCCCGGTGCTTGGCATGTTCTGCGGCCTGCTCATCGCCGTCTTCTTCAGCTACCGCAAACCGCGCCAGTACGATCTGGAGAAGATCCTGGCCGCCGAGCCGGAGACGGTCGAACTCAACCTCAGTCACATCTGGGTGGCCCTGCTGGCCATCGCCGTGGCGCTGGGGCTGCAACTGATGACCAACAGCATAGTGCTGGGGGCCCTGGCGGGTTTCGTCATCTTCACCTGTGGCGGCGTCATCAAGTTTCGCGAGAGTCAGGATGCCTTCACCCAGGGCGTGCGCATGATGTCCCTCATCGGTTTCATCATGATCTCCGCCGCCGGCTTTGCCGCCGTGATGAAGGAGACCCACGGGGTCGACAGCCTGGTGCAGTCCGTAGCAGGCATGATGATCGGCCACAAGGGGCTGGCCGCCCTCCTGATGCTGCTGGTGGGCCTGCTCATCACCATGGGGATCGGCTCCTCCTTCTCCACCGTGCCCATCATCGCCACCATCTATGTGCCACTGTGCATCCAGCTCGGCTTCTCGCCCATGGCCACCATCGCCCTGGTAGGTGCGGCCGGCGCGCTGGGGGACGCGGGCTCGCCCGCCTCGGATTCAACCCTGGGCCCCACCTCGGGTCTCAACGCCGACGGCCAGCACGACCATATCTGGGACAGCGTGGTGCCGACCTTCATCCACTACAACATCCCGCTCATCCTCTTCGGCTGGATTGCCGCCATGGTGCTCTAAGCCGGGCAGCGAGACACACCAAAACAAAAAGGCGACCTACGGGTCGCCTTTTTGCTGCCTTCATAGTGCCATGTATACGCCGGAATATACGAGCGGACAGGCGAGGTACTTTTCCTTCCTGGCTGCGCTGTCGGCCCTCTCTTGTTCTGCTTCGCTCTCCCCTTCGCGCAGGTTCTGCTCGCAACGGCACAAGGCGGCTTATGGGCTGGCAACCTTAGTTACCATCTTGCACCTTGCAGCCGATGCCGATGCCGATGCCGGGCAGCCTGTCGGCGATATCAATGGCGCTCAATGGATGAGCCCCACCAGCACAGCGTTGGTAAACCACAGGCAACAAAAAGGCCGCTCGATGAGCGGCCTTTTTAGATAACAATCAGGGCTTAGCTGTCGCGGCGCTTGCCACCGAACTTGCGACCCTTGTCGAAACCGCCTTCACGGCGATCCTTGTTGAAGGGACGGTCACCCTGCGGACGGCGATCCTTGTTGAAAGGACGGTCGCCACGGAACGGACGATCACCGCGCGGCGGACGGCTGCTGGTGTTGCCACCGGCCGGCACCTCGGTGTAGCGGCTGATCTGCAGCGGACGCTGGCAGACACGGGCCTTCTTGATCACTTCCAGCACGTCCGGGCTGATGCCCTTGGGCAGATCGACGGTGGAGAAGTCGTCAGCGATGTCGATGTTGCCGATGAAACGGCTCTCGATGTTCGCTTCGTTGGCGATGGCGCCCACGATCTGGCCCGGCTTGACGCCGTGATGGGCACCCACGTCTACGCGGTAACGCTCCATCTCCACGTCCGGGTTGTCTTTGAGCGGACGCGGCTCCAGAGACGGCATACGACGGGCCGGACGATCGCCACGGTCACCGAAGTCACGACCGCCGCGGTCGTTGAACTCACGACGCTCGAAACCACCGCGATCGTTGTTGTTGCTGAACAGCGGATCCGGGATGGAGTCATCCAGCAGCAGCGGCTGATCACCCTGTACCAGCTTGGCCAGTGCGGCAGCCAGCTCCAGCGGATCGGCAGAATCCTCTTCGATCAGCTCGTTCACCAGGTTCACGTAGATCTCGAGCTCTTCGCCCATCATGGTTTCGCGGATGCGCTCCTTGAACTTGGCCAGACGGTGCTGGTTGATGTCCTCGGTGCTCGGCATCTTCATCGGCTCGATGGCCTGACGGGTAGCGTGCTCGATGGCGCGCAGCATGCGGCGCTCGCGCGGAGCCACGAACAGGATGGCCTCGCCCTTGCGACCGGCACGGCCGGTACGGCCGATACGGTGAACGTAGGATTCGGTGTCGTACGGAATGTCGTAGTTCACTACGTGGGTGATACGCTCAACGTCCAGACCACGAGCAACCACGTCGGTGGCGATCAGGATGTCCAGCTGGCCCTGACGCAGCTTGTCGACGGTACGCTCACGCAGCTTCTGCGGGATGTCGCCGTGCAGCGCTTCACAGGCGTGACCACGAGCAGCCAGCTTGCCGGCCAGCTCTTCGGCGGCGTTCTTGGTACGCACGAACACCAGCAGCGCTTCGTAGGGTTCCACTTCCAGCAGACGGGTCATGGCGTCCAGTTTGTGCAGACCGGTCACCTGCCAGTAGCGCTGGCGAATGGTGGTGGCGGTAGCTGTCTTGGAGGCGATCTTGATCTCTTTGGGCTGCTTCAGGTGCTTCTGGGCCACACGACGGATCTGCTCCGGCATGGTGGCAGAGAACAGGGCAACCTGACGACCGGCCGGGCACTGATCCATGATCCAGTCCACGTCGTCGATGAAGCCCATGCGCAGCATTTCGTCCGCTTCGTCCAGCACCAGGGCTTTCAGACCGGAGAGGTCCAGGTTCTTGCGACGGATCAGATCCATCACACGGCCCGGAGTACCCACAACAACCTGAGCACCGCGACGCAGGGCGCGGGTCTGGGTTTCGTAGGAGGCGCCGCCGTAGATGGGCAGCACGTGGAAGTCAGGCATGTGGTGGGCATAGCGTTGGCACGCTTCAGCCACCTGCAGGGCCAGTTCGCGGGTAGGCGCCAGCACCAGGATCTGGGTGTTGCGGTTACCAGCTTCCAGACGAGACAACAGAGGCAAGGCAAAAGCAGCGGTCTTCCCTGTACCGGTTTGCGCCTGCCCCAGCAGATCGTGGCCCGCCATCAGGTGGGGAATTGCTGCGGCCTGGATGGGGGACGGGCGCTCATAGCCCACGTCCTGCAGCGCTTTCAGTACAGGCGCGGCCAGTCCAAGCTCACTAAAAAGGGGCAGTTGTTCGGTATCAGACATAGATTCTTCCAGATTAAGGCAGGCGGCTAACACCGCGGAATAGCAAAAAGGCGGCGATTATAGCGCCACTTTGTTCTGCTGTCTTGAAAAATGTGATAGGCCTCTCAAGACGTTGGCAATTATAGAGGGATCTGACGACTATGGCTTGCTTATTTTTCACTCATGGTGCGTGATTGCGGATCACGCTTCGCCAGAGTCCTTGTCCCGCTTGTGCTTGAGCACCGCCATGGTCAACCGGCTGGTGCACAATAAACGACCACGTTCATCGCGAATTTCTATCTGCCACACCTGAGTGGTCGCCCCCAGATGCAGCGGCGCGCAGCGCCCCGTCACCACCCCTTCCCGCTTGGCCCTCAAGTGGTTGGCATTGACCTCCAGCCCCACGCAGTAACTGTCCGCCCCGACCGCCATGTTGGCCGCCAAGGAACCCAGCGTCTCCGCCAGCACCACGGAGGCGCCGCCGTGCAGCATGCCGAGCGGCTGATGGGTGCGGTGATCCACCGGCATGGTGGCCTCCAGCCAGTCAGGGCCAAAGGCGGTGTAGACGATGTCGAGGTGGGCCATCAGGGTGTTGCGGGAGCTGGCGTTGAGCCCCTCAAGGCTCATGGGCTTGCGCCAGATGGGGGCGTTCTCTTGACTCATGACGAGCTGACTCCTTCTGTGATCAATGGGTTATCGCTGCGCCGTAGCGGCAAACCAGCAGTGTCGGCGAAAAAGGCATAAAAAAAAAGATGCCCACGCTGGGGCATCTTGCATCGAGGTTGATCCTCACCAGGGATAGGTCACCCCGGGCCATTCGGCCCAGGGGACGTCCCGCCCAGGCAGACTCGGCTCGGGCCACTGCCACACCTTGCCAAGCCAGGCGCGCAGTTCGGCCTCCAGTTCGACATCGGTGAGCGGCGCCTCAGCCACCTTCCAGAAGAAGAGCTCCACCGCCACCTCCGGCAGCACCGAGGGGTAGAGGTAAACCCCGCCCCAGAACTCGGGTTCCCGCGCCGGGCTCCAGAGGCCATAGGCAAAGGAGCGCTTGGCCAGGAACTCGGAGCGCTGCCACTCCAGATCGGCCTCGTGCTGGCTCAAGCTGAAATTGGCGGAAGGCCACACATCATCCGGGCGAAACAGCTGATGGAGCTGCTCGCGCTCGCGCAGCATGGCGACGAACTCCACCACCGCCTGGGCCGGGCTGACCGGCAGCAGCAGGAAGTGCGGGTGCCGATAGGCTTGCGGCACCCGAAACCGCTTGGGTAGCGTCAGCATCAGAGCAGTTCCAGCAGGGCCTGCAACGGGTGCTTGAGCTTCTCCCCTTCCATCCGCTTGACCTGGCTGCGGCACGAATAACCGGTGGCCAGGCAGCGCTCCTTGGGCAGGCGCGCGAGGGGCTCGGCCCAGCTCAGACCATAGATGCCTTTGGAGTTCTCCACCTGTTTAGCGTCGTGGCCATAGGTACCGGCCATGCCGCAGCAGCCCACCGAGACCGGTTGCAGGGTGGCACCGAAGCGGCGGAACAGGGTGCTCCAGTCACCGTGGGTGGTGGGCTTGGCGGTCTTCTCGGTGCAGTGAGCGAACAGATACCAAGGCTCGCTGCCGGCCTCTTCCCGCACCGGCAGCGCCTCGGCCGGCAGGGAGAGCAACCACTCCTGAGGCAACATCACCTGGAAGTCCCCGCGAGCGGGGCCGAGCGCCTTCACGTATTCATCCCGATAGCAGAGCACCAGGGAGGGATCGACCCCCACCATGGGGATGCCAAGCGCCGCCACCTTGTTGAGGAACTGGGCGCTGCTGGCCGCGGTACGGGCAAAGGCGCGCAGGAAACCCTTCACGTGCTGGGGCTTGCCGTTGGGCTTGAACGGCAGCAGATAGGGCTGCAGGCCGAGCTTGCTGGCCAGCTTCACCAGGTCCCGCACCACGGGGGCGTCGTAGTAGCTGGTGAAGGGATCCTGCACGATGAGCACCACTTTTTGACGCTGCTCGGGGCTCATGGCCTCCAGCCCCGGCAGGTCGAAATAGCGGGCGCGATGGTCGCGCAGCTCCTCGGCCAGGGTCGGCACGCTCAAGAGCGGCACGTCCACCATGCCGATACTCTTCTCGGTCGCCTTCTGGGCCCACTCTTTCTCGAGGAAAAAGTTGACCAGTTTCGGCGCCTTGGCCAGCAGAGGAGCGTAAGCTTCCACCGTGCCGACGAAGTAATCCTTGGGTCCACGCAGATAGCGGCTGTGATAGAGCTGCATGAAGCGGGCGCGGAAGGTGGGTACATCCACCTTGATGGGGCACTGGCTGGTGCACGCCTTGCACGCCAGGCACCCCTCCATCGTCTCCATCACCTCGTGGGAGAAGTCATACTGGCCGCGAGCGCGGGCCACCGTATTGCGGAACTTGTCGACAATCTGCTTGAAGCGCAGACCGCCGCTTTGCAGCGCCACCTCTTCGGCAAGAGGGTCGAAGCCCTGCTCCGCCAGCTGGCGCAGCCATTCGCGCATCAGGCCGGCCCGCCCCTTGGGGGAGTGGCGGCGATCGCGGCTGATCTTGACCGAGGGGCACATGGGGGAGTCAGTCTCGAAGGTGAAGCACAGGCCATTGCCGTTGCAATCGAGCGCCCGGGTATAGCTGGTGCGCACCGCCAGCGGGATCTGGCGGTCAAACTTGCCGCGCTTGGGCCCATCCACCGAGACAAGCTCGGCACCGCTGCCGTAAGGCATGCAGATCTTGCCCGGGTTGATGCGATTGGCCGGGTCGAACGCCCCCTTGACCCGTTGCAACTCCTCCCACAGCTCGCCGAAGAAGGCGGGGCTGTATTCGGAGCGAAAGCCCTTGCCGTGCTCCCCCCACATCAGGCCGCCATATTTGGCGGTCAGCGCCACCACCTGATCGGAGATGCGCCGCAGCAACACCTCCTGCTCGGGGTCGCACAAGTCCAGCGCCGGGCGCACGTGCAGCACCCCGGCATCGACGTGGCCGAACATGCCGTAGTCGAGGCCATGGGCGTCCAGCAGGGCACGAAACTCCATGATGAAATCGGCCAAGGATTCCGGCGGCACGGCAGTGTCTTCGGTGAAGGCCACCGGCTTCTTGCGCCCCTCGGCGTTGCCGAGCAGCCCTACCGACTTCTTGCGCATGCCGTAGATGGTCTCGATGCTCGGCAGGTGGTCGCACACCTGATAGCCGATGACCCCGGCTTCACCACGCGCCAGCAGGCCGTCGATGCGCCGGCACAGCTCGGCCACCTTGGCCTTGTGCGCATCCTCGTCGGTGTCGGCAAACTCGACGATGTTGAGCCCCTGCAGATCCTTGCCGGGTACGTCCTGGATGAGATCCTTCACCGAGTGCCAGATGATGTCGGCGCGGGCCAGCCCCAGCACCCGGGAGTCCACCGTCTCCACCGACAGGGCGTGGGCCTCCACCATAAAGGGGGCGTTGCGCAGGGCCGAGGGGAAGCTGTCGTACTTGACGTTGACGAGCGTGCGGTAGCGCGGGATGGGGGTGATGTTGAGCCTGGCTTCGGTGATAAAGCCCAGGGAGCCTTCCGAGCCGCACAGCACCCGGCTCACGTCCAGGGTGTCGCTCTCTGGAATATAAAGGTGCTTGAGATCGTATCCGGTCAGAAAGCGGTTGAGTTTGGGGAAGGTGGCCTCGATGTCGGCGCGCCGCTCGCGGCCTATGCGATAGAGGGTGCGATAGATCTCCCCTTCACGACTCTCCAGCGCCAGCTTGTCAGCCAGTCGCTCACCGGTCACCGGCTCGGTGGCCATGAGTTCGCCGTTTTCCAGCACGGCCTTGAGACCCAGCACGTGATCCGAGGTCTTGCCGTACACCAGCGACCCCTGCCCGGAGGCGTCGGTGTTGACCATGCCTCCCAGGGTGGCGCGGTTGGAGGTGGAGAGATCCGGCGAGAAGAAGTAGCCATGAGGCTTCAAATAGGCGTTGAGCTGATCCTTCACCACCCCGGCCTGGGCTCGCACCCAACCCTCTTCCAGATTAATTTCCATGATCTGGTTCATATGGCGCGAGAGATCGACGATAATGCCGCCGCCCAAGGATTGACCATTGGTGCCGGTACCGCCGCCGCGAGGGAAGAAACTCAAGGCTGCGTACTCGGGCCCCTGGGCCAGCTTGAGCATCACCGCTATATCGTCCGCGCTGCGCGGATAGAGAACCGCCTGAGGTACGACCTGATAGACGCTGTTATCCGTCGCCATCGCCAACCGGCTTGCATAAGACTTTTCGATATCACCACGAAATGCTGATCGCGCCAGCAACTCAAGAAACTGCAGGGTTGTAGGTGACAAACTGTCCTGGTAATCGAGTCTCGGGATCATGAATCCTTGTTCCCATCCTTTGCTTGATGCCGGCATTCCGGCGACAACGACCGTTCGGGCCAGCCTCTTCGCGGGCCCCCGAACCAGTCCGCTCACATGTGAGCGGGCAGTATATCAGCTAGAAAACCGCTTGCGCGCGCAATCTTCACCATTTGAAAGGAGGACTTTTATGGCTCACTACAGCCATGTTATCAGTACGCTTATCCGCACCGAAAAACAGGCGCTGACCCTGTCGCTGTTTGGTTGCATCACCTTTGCTATTTTCGGCATCGGCTATGGCCTCTTCGTCGGATCCAACGCCATCATGCTCGACGGCATCTTCACCCTGTTCAGCATGGGCATGACGGGCCTCGGGCTCATCACCGCCTACCTGGTCACCCGCCCCTCCGACGCCCGTTTTCAATACGGCTACGCCCACTTCGAACCCATCGCCAACGTCATCAACGGCACCATCATTCTGCTGCTCTGTCTGGCGGCGCTCTACAACGGCCTGACCACCCTGCTGGCGGGGGGACGGGAGATCGATCTCGGCCACGCCCTCATCTATGCCGTCGTCTCCACCTTCTTCTGCGGCATCATCTATCTGGTCGAGGCCAACGTGGCCGAGCGGGTCAACTCAGAGCTGGTGCGGGTGGACTCCAAGGAGTGGCTGGTGGACACCCTGCTCAGCACCACCCTGCTCATCGGCTTCGTGGTCGCCATTGGCCTCGATGCCATCGGCTACGGCCACTACAACCGCTACATAGACCCGCTGCTGGTCTCTCTCTTGGCCCTGTGCGCCACCCTCATTCCCATCAAGGTGCTCGGTCGCAACCTGCGGGAAGTGCTGAAAATTGCCCCCAAGGGGGATGTCTCCCGGCTGGTGGCAAACGAAGTCGAGGCCCTGCGCCTGCGCCATGGCGTCGAGTGCTACAGCCATCTGGCGAAAAGCGGCCGCCGCTTCGATCTCGAGCTCAACATCCTGGTGGCCCCAGGTCAGGAGTGGCCCATCGAGCGCCAAGATGCCCTGCGCCAGGAGCTCTGGTCCCGCCTCGGCGATACCCTGGGGGACGCCTGGCTGTCGGTCTGCTTCACCCGCGAAAAGCGCTGGCTGTAACCGCCGCTTGAACTGCCGTTTGGGGGAGGCCAGCCGCCGCCTCCCCCTGTCATCACATCTTCATGGCTTCCCTCTTGCCAAAACGACGCCAACCGCTATCATCAGGGCTCACTTTTAACCCGAGGTTTTATTGCCCATCATGGACAATCCCCGAAGTTGCCCTTCGTTTCTTCCCGTCAAAACCTATCTTTACCTGCTTAATCAGCGCCTCTGAATAACGTCATAGCCTTGCTGTCACTACGGCCGTCGTGCGCCGTGATCACTCTTTGCTCTGTCTGTTTTTATTGAGGTCACTACATGGAATTGCTGCTGGATCCCCACATCTGGATCGGTCTGTTTACCCTGATCGTTCTGGAAATCGTGCTCGGGATCGACAACCTGGTCTTCATCGCCATTCTGGTGAAAAAACTGCCCCCCGCCCAGCGGGACAAGGCCCGCATCATCGGCCTGTCGCTGGCCCTGCTGATGCGCCTGGGGCTCCTGAGCGTCATGTCCTGGCTGGTCACCCTGACCACCCCCATCCTGCACATCTGGGATCACCCCTTCTCCGGGCGGGACCTGATCCTGATGGGGGGCGGCCTGTTCCTGCTGTTCAAGGCCACCTCCGAGTTGCACGAGCGGCTGGAGGCCAAGCCGCCCGAAGAGGGGCCGGTCGGCGTCTACGCCAGCTTTGGCGTAGTGATCACCCAGATCCTGGTGCTGGATGCCATCTTCTCGCTGGACTCCATCATCACCGCCGTCGGCATGGTAGAACACCTCGGCGTCATGATGGCGGCCGTGACCATCGCCATGGTGGTGATGGTGCTCGCCTCCAAGCCGCTGACCCGCTTCGTCAACGCCCACCCCACAGTGGTGGTGCTCTGTCTGAGCTTCCTCTTGATGATCGGCTTCAGCCTGGTGGCGGAAGGGTTCGGTTTCCATATTCCGAAGGGCTACCTCTATGCGGCCATCGGCTTCTCGGTGCTGATCGAGTTCTTCAACCAGCTCTCCCAGCGCAGTGCCGAGCGCCACGAGGCCAAGCTGCCCCTGCGCGAGCGCACCACAGCCGCCATCTTCAAGCTGATGGGCAGCAAGGCGTATCAGGACAAACCGGACGACGATCTGGATGCCCCCGCCCCCGAGCCGGTGAGCTTTGGCGAGGAGGAGCGCTACATGGTGACCGGGGTGCTGTCGCTGGCCGATCGCTCCATCCGTACCATCATGACCCCGCGCTCCGAGATGGCCTGGATCGACGTCAACGACACCGATGACGAGATCCGCGCCCTGCTGAAGCAGGAGCCCCACAGCCTGTTCCCGGTCTGTGACGGCGATCTGGACGAGGTGATCGGGGTGGTCAAGGCGCGCGATCTGCTGTTTGCCCTCAACGAGGGGCAGTCCCTGAGCGCGCTGGCCAAACAGAACGACCCCATTATCGTGCCGCAGACCATCAACGTAATTAAGCTGCTGGCGGAGCTGCGACAGGCCAAGGGCAGCCTCATCCTGGTGGCCGACGAGTTCGGCATCATCCAGGGGCTGGTCACCACCCACGACCTGCTGGAGGCCATCGTCGGCGAGCTGCCCGATGAAGATGAGACACCGGACATGGTCCGCGACGGGGCTGGCTGGCTCATCAACGGCAGCACCAACATCCACCACGTGGAGCAGGTGCTGGAGCACGAAGGGCTGGTGAGCGAGAGCGACGAGTACGTGACTCTCGCCGGCATGCTGCTCTCCCACTTCGGCACCCTGCCCGCCCCGGGCCAGCAGCTGCAACTGCAGCAGCTCTGCTTCGAGGTGGTCGAGGTGAGCGAGCGGCGTATCGAGCGGGTGCGCGTCATGCCGCTGGCGGCCTGACGCCATCTCGTGAACCCTGCTGCAAAAGGGGACCTTGTCGGTCCCCTTTTCTATTTATCCTCCTCCTTTCTCCTCTCTCATTTCGCCATTGCTGTCATCAGCGCAATTCTCATCTGCAATTACCCCTCTTTTTCGCAAGGGATGCCGGCACTAGAGTGAGCCCATCATCACCATGAGGAATTCACCATGCACCACGATCACCTGTTCTGCCCCCTGCGCCTCGGCCAGCTGCACCTCAACAATCGCATCGTCATGCCCCCCATGACCCGCTCCCGCGCCAGCCAGCCCGGTGACGTGGCCAACGCCATGATGGCCACCTACTACGCCCAGCGCGCAGGGGCCGGTCTCATCATCAGCGAGGGCACCCAGATTGACCCCATGGGCAAGGGCTACTCCTGGACGCCGGGGATCCACAGCGCCGAACAGGTGGCCGGCTGGAAGCTGGTGACCGACGCCGTGCACGCCAAGGGCGGCACCATGTTCGCCCAGCTCTGGCACGTGGGCCGGGTCACTCACCCTGACAACCTCGGCGGCGCCCAGCCCATCTCCTCCTCCGCCATTCAGGCCAAAGGGGTCAAGGTGTTCGTCGACAACGGCAGCGACGCCCCCGGGTTTGTCGAGACCGTCACCCCGCGCGCCATGACCCAGGCCGACATCGACCAGGTGGTGGGGCAGTTTCGCCAGGCGGCCCACAACGCCATGCTGGCCGGCTTTGACGGCATCGAGCTGCACGCCGCCAACGGCTACCTCATCAACCAGTTCCTCGACTCCGAGTCCAATACCCGCACCGACGGCTACGGCGGTTCGCTCGAAAATCGGCTGCGCTTCTTGAAAGAGGTGACCGAGGCGGTCTGCAGCGAGATCGGGGCCGACCGGGTCGGGGTGCGCCTCGCGCCGCTCACCACCTTGAACGGCACCGTGGATGCCAATCCGCAGGAGACCTATCTGGCCGCCGCCCGCCTGCTGGGCCGGCTCGACGTGGTCTACCTGCACGTTGCCGAAGCGGACTGGGACGACGCCCCGCTGATGGCAGAGAGCTTCAAGCAGGGGCTGCGCGATGCCTTCCCCAACACCCTCATCTACGCAGGCAAGTACGACGGCGAGCGCGCCAGGGCGGCGCTCGAGGCGGGCTGGGCCGACATGATAGGCTTCGGTCGCCCCTTCGTGGCCAACCCAGACCTGCCCGAGCGGCTGCGCCACGGCTATCCGCTGGCCCCTCACGATCCGGCTACCCTGTTCGGCGGCGGCGAGAAGGGCCTGACCGACTACCCGACCTATCAGGCGGCCCCCCAGCCCCACTCGGCCTGAATCAAACCCGCCCAGGCATAAAAAAACGCGCCCACCATCACTGGTGGGCGCGCCGTTTTTGCTTTTCACGCGTGCCAATGCTCAGTAGAGGCTGACCCCGTAGCAGGCGGCGTAGCTTCTGATCTCCCGGGTCAGCCGCGCCTTGTCGGCCAGGCTCAGCCAGCTCGCCTCGACGGCATTGAGTGACAAGCGGCAGAGCTGGTTCATGCTGGCCCCCAGCTCATGGGCCAGGGCGTGGAAGTTGGCGTTCATGTAGCCGCCGAAATAGGCGGGATCATCCGAGTTGATGGTGACGCACAGCCCTTGCTCCAGCAAATTCAGTACGTTGTGGTGGGCCATCTGGTCAAACACCTTGAGGCGGGTGTTGGAGAGGGGGCAGACGGTGAGCGGCAGCCGGGTATCGGCGAGATAACGCAGCAGTTCGGGATCGTCGACGCAGCGTACCCCGTGATCGATGCGCCGCACCTCCAGCTCCCGGATGGCCTGCCAGATGTACTCCGCCGGCCCCTCCTCGCCGGCGTGGGCCACCACCGGCAACCCCAGCTCGCGGCAGCGGGCAAACACCCGGGTAAACTTGCCGGGCGGGTTGCCCTTCTCCCCCGAGTCGAGGCCGATGCCGTGAATGCGCGACAGGAAGGGCTCCGCCTCTGCCAACGTGGCGAAGGCCTCCTCTTCGCTCAGGTGGCGCAAGAAGCTCATGATGAGCCGCCAGCTGATGCCAAGCTCCTTCTCCCCGCGCTGCAGCGCCCGCTCGATGCCGCCCAGCACGGTGGCAAAGGGAATGCCGCGAGCGGTGTGGGTCTGGGGGTCGAAGAAGATCTCCACGTGCACCACCTTGTCGGCGGCGCAGCGCGCCAGATAGGCCCAGGTCAGATCGAAGAAGTCCTGCTCGGTGACCAGTACGCTGGCCCCCAGGTAGTAGAGATCGAGGAAAGATTGCAGGCAGTCGAACTCGTAGGCGGCGCGCACGCTGGCCACGTCTGGCCAAGGCAGGGCCACGCCGTTGCGCTGGCCCAGGGCAAACATCAGTTCCGGCTCGAGCGAGCCTTCGATATGGAGGTGCAGCTCCAGCTTGGGCAGACCGGCAATAAAGTTATCCATGATGACGGCTCCATCAGTGCACAGACAGCGGGACCCGCCAGTGGCAGAGCGGCTCCCTCCCCTGCAATTGATTGTGCACCTATCTCTGTTTATGGGGGAGACTTGTCATCAAACAGACTTATAATGGCGTCACAAAAACAACATAACTATTTGAAGATCTTGAGAGTTGGCGCAACTTTCCGCCGCCTCTTGCGCCTACACAAGGAGTCCCCATGAAGAAAAGCGTCATCTGCGACATCGACGGCGTCATCCTGCACAACAACGATCTGGTGCCGGGCGCCGACCGTTTCGTCCACCGCCTGCTGGAGCAGGGCAGCAAGCTGCTGTTTCTGACCAACTACCCGGCCCAGACCCAGAAAGATCTGCAAAACCGCTTCCGCTCCGCCGGGATCGAGGTGCCGGAGGAGTGCTTCTACACCTCCGCCATGGGTACCGCCGACTTTCTCAAGCGCCAGGACGGCAAGAAGGCCTATGTGATCGGCGAAGGGGCGCTGACCCACGAACTCTACAAGGCCGGTTTCACCATCACCGACATCGACCCCGACTTCGTGGTGGTGGGCGAGACCCGCAACTACAACTGGACCATGATGCAGCTGGGGGCCAAGTTCGTCGATCAGGGGGCCCGCTTCATCGCCACCAACCCGGATACCCACGGCCCCATGATGCACCCGGCCTGCGGCGCCCTGTGCGCCCCCATCGAGCGGATGACCGGCAAGAAGCCGTTCTATGTGGGCAAGCCGAGCGCCTGGATCATCCGCGCGGCGCTCAACCGGATGGAGGCCCACTCCGACGACACCATCATCATCGGCGACAACCTGCGCACCGACATTCTGGCGGGCTTCCAGGCCGGCCTCGAGACGGTGCTGGTGCTCTCCGGGGTGAGCAAGGTGGCCGACATCGACCGCATGCCATTTCGGCCGAACCACATCTTTGACTCAGTAGTGGACATCGACATCGTCTGACCCGCTACCCAGGATAGAGAAGAGGGCAGGCCGGCCCTGCCCTCGCAGGAAACAACATGGAACCCATTCTTATCGCCGTGGCCTTCGGCTGCGGCATGCTGGTCAACCTCATCGGTCTGCCGCCCCTGCTGGGCTTTCTGGCCGCCGGCTTCATCCTCAACGCCATGGGCTATCACAACACCCCGGCCCTCAGCGAAGTGGCCGATCTCGGCGTCACCCTGCTGCTGTTCACCATCGGCCTCAAGCTCAACGTCAAGATCCTGATGCGGCGTGACGTCTGGGGCACCACCAGTTTGCACCTGCTGCTCTCCACCCTGCTCTTTACCGTAGTGCTGCTGGTGTGCAAGGGGCTCGGGCTGGCGCTGGCCATGTCGCTGGACTGGAAGCTGGCGCTGCTGCTGGGCTTCGCCCTCTCCTTCTCCAGCACAGTATTTGCGGTCAAGGTGCTGGAGGAGCGCAGTGACATGAACGCCCTCTATGCCCGCCTCGCCATCGGTGTGCTGGTGATGCAGGATCTGTTCGCGGTGGCCTTCCTGGCGGTCTCCAGCGGCGAGTGGCCCAGCATCTGGGCGCTCTGGATCCTGGGGCTGCCGCTGCTGCGCCCCTTGCTGCTGAAACTGCTGGAGCGGGCCGGCCACGGCGAGCTGCAGGTGCTGTTCGGGATCTTCCTGGCGCTGGTGGTGGGGGCCGCCGGCTTCGAGGTGGTGGGGCTCAAACCGGATCTGGGGGCACTCATCATCGGCATGCTGATCGCCTCCCACCCCGCCTCTGCAGGGCTGGCCAAGTCGCTGTTCAACCTCAAAGACTTGTTTCTTATCTGCTTTTTTCTCACCATCGGCCTCAACGGCCTGCCGACCCACGACACCATGTTGCTGGCGCTGGCACTGGTGCTGGCCCTGCCGCTCAAGAGCGCGCTCTACTACCTGGTCTACAGTGGCGCCCACCTGCGGGTGCGCACCGCCCTGCTCTCCACCCTGGCGCTCACCAACTTCTCGGAGTTCGGCCTCATCGTCGCGGCCATCGCCGCCAAGGCGGGCTGGATCTCCCACGAGTGGCTGGTCGCCCTCTCTCTGGCGCTGGCGGCCAGCTTCATGATCTCGGCCCCCCTCAACGGCCAGAGCGAGCGAATTTACCATCGGCTCGGCAACTGGCTGCGCGGCATGCAGGCCACCACCCTGCACCCGGAGGACAGGCCCATCGAGCTTGGCGATGCCGAGGTGATCATCCTCGGCATGGGGCGGATCGGCCAGGGCGCCTACTTCGAGCTGGAGAACAAGTACGGCACCGTGATCCTCGGTGTGGAGAACGACAGCGACAAGCTGCCCACCCTGCGCGCCCAGGGGATGAACGTCATCGAGGGTGATGCCACCGATACCGACTTCTGGGACAAGGTGCTGCTCTCCAACCAGGTCAACCTGGTGCTGCTGGCCATGCCTCACCACTCGGGCAACCTCTACGCCATCGAGAAGCTGCGCAGCCACGGCTTTGCCGGCAAGATTGCCGCCATCGTCCGCTTCGAGGACGACATCGCCTCCCTGAAAGAGCAAGGGGTGGATGCGGTGTTCAACGTCTACGACGAAGCGGGCAGCGGCTTCGCCCGTCACGTCATCAAGCGGCTGCAGCCACGCTGACGGGCGGGAGCAGCCCCTTGGCAAGGAGGGCGCTATCGTTTACGTTATGCGCAACCTCGTTTAATAAAACGAACAATCACGGGGCCTGGATGGCCCTGTTTTTTATCCCTTGCCAAGGAGGCAGCATGAAGACCCTCAACGACTGGATTTTGCTAGACCGCCACGAGGCGGCCCCCA
The DNA here is from genome assembly GCF_019047325.1 of Aeromonas sp. FDAARGOS 1403. Lineage (NCBI taxonomy): Bacteria > Pseudomonadati > Pseudomonadota > Gammaproteobacteria > Aeromonadales > Aeromonadaceae > Aeromonas > Aeromonas sp. FDAARGOS 1403. The sequence goes on from NZ_CP077249.1 coordinate 3,879,241, forward strand.
TCCCGCTCATGCCCGCCCCCGAGCGCCTGCGCGCCGGCAACCCGCGCCAGACGGTATGGAACCACTACTCGGATCCCAGCCAGCAGTTTCACGTGGGCTTCTGGCACTGCGAGCCGGGCCGCTGGGCCATCCACTACACCGAGCACGAGTATTGCCAGCTGCTGGAGGGCGAGGCGGTGATCCACGACGGCCAGGGCGGCAGGCTGCCCCTCAAACCCGGCGATCAGTTTGTCATTCCCGCCGGCTTTGTCGGGGAGTGGGAGACCCTCACCCCCTGCCGCAAGCTCTATGTGATCTTCGAGCCCACCAGCTGACGTTCACGTCAATCTCCCCTCTTTTTTCCGGCGGCCGGACGGGTCGCCGCACTCCCCTACCTGCTTGATGCTTATGGCATGATTTTCTGCGGTTTTCCCGCTTGCAAAAGGTTTTTGCACTAGGCATTGTGATTGGCGAGGAATGTAAATGGAATTTCGAGCCCGAACGTGGGGGGCTCATATAAAAATCAAGAGGATTACCGCCAATGTGTTCTATTTTCGGCATTCTGGACATCAAATCCGATGCGGCCGCCCTGCGCAAATCGGCGCTGGAGATGTCCAAGCGATTGCGTCACCGCGGTCCTGACTGGTCCGGCGTCTACAGCTCCGACAAAGCCATTCTGGTGCACGAGCGCCTGGCCATCGTCGACCCGGGCAACGGCGCCCAGCCGCTCTACAACCCCGAGCGCACCCATGTGCTGGCCGTCAACGGCGAGATCTACAACCACAAGGAGCTGGAGAAGAACCTCAAGGTCGACTTCCGCTTCCAGACCCACTCCGACTGCGAAGTGCTGCTGGCCCTCTACAAGGAGAAGGGCCCCGCCTTTTTGGACGATCTCAACGGCATCTTCGCCTTCATCCTCTATGACGCCGAGCAGGATGCCTACCTGATTGGTCGCGACCACATGGGGATCATCCCCCTCTATACCGGCCGCGACGAACACGGCAACTTCTACGTCGCCTCCGAGATGAAGGCGCTGGTGCCAGTGTGCAAGAGCGTCGAAACCTTCCCACCGGGACACTACCTGTGGAGCAAGGATGGCGAGCTTAAAACTTGGTACAAACGTGACTGGATGGAGTACGGCGCGGTCGAGCACAACGTCAGCGACAAGGCCGAGCTCAAAGCCGCGCTGGAAGCGGCGGTCAAGCGCCAGCTGATGTGCGATGTGCCCTACGGCGTGCTGCTCTCCGGCGGGCTGGATTCGTCCGTCATCTCCGCCATCACCAAGCTCTATGCTGCCCGCCGGGTTGAAGACGATGGCAAGAGCGAGGCCTGGTGGCCCCAGCTGCACTCCTTCGCCGTTGGTCTGGAAGGCTCGCCGGATCTCGCCGCCGCCCGCAAGGTCGCCGATCACCTCGGCACCATCCACCACCAGATCCACTTCACCGTGCAGGAAGGTCTGGATGCCTTGCGGGATGTCATCTATCACCTCGAGACCTATGACGTCACCACCATCCGCGCCTCTACGCCGATGTACCTGATGGCGCGCTACATCAAGGCGATGGGGATCAAGATGGTGCTCTCGGGCGAAGGCTCCGACGAGCTGTTCGGCGGCTACCTCTACTTCCATAAGGCGCCCAACGCGCGCGAGTTCCACGAAGAGAACGTGCGCAAGCTCGCCTCTTTGCACCTCTATGACTGCCTGCGCGCCAACAAGTCGATGGCCGCCTGGGGGGTGGAGGGTCGCGTGCCCTTCCTCGACAAGGAGTTCATGGACGTGGCGATGCGCCTGCAGCCTGCCGACAAGATGTGCGGCAAGGGCAAGATCGAGAAGCACATCCTGCGCGAAGCGTTCGAGGATCTGCTGCCCCATGAAGTGGCATGGCGCCAGAAAGAGCAGTTCTCCGATGGCGTGGGCTATTCGTGGATCGACAGTCTGAAAGCCATGGTCGAGCAGGAAGTGACGGATCAGATGTTCGAGGCGGCAGCCTTCCGCTTCCCCGTCAACACCCCGCTCACCAAGGAGGCCTACTACTACCGCGCCATCTTTGACGAGCACTTCCCGCTGGAGTCCGCCGCCCGTACCGTGCCCTACGGCAAGTCGGTCGCCTGCTCCACTCCGACTGCGCTGGAGTGGGATGCCAAGTTCAAGGAGATGGCCGACCCGTCCGGTCGCGCCGTGATGGACGTCCACCAGCAGGGTTACTGATCTGCCGGCGACCTCCCTTGCCTCAATGCCAAGCCCCTCCTGCGAGGGGCTTTGTTTTTTCCCGTCGACCCATTCCCGCTTTTTGCATAACAAGGGCCCATCTCGCCCTTGGCGGCCGGGCTCGCTCGTGTCACATTGTTGCGGCTTGGAAGCAACCACAACAACACAAGGAGCACGTGATGAACCGACTGCTATTGCCGCTGGTGCTTGGCACCGCCCTGTTTCATGGCGAGGTGTACAGCGCCGACCACCTCTGGAGCCAGACCCTGCCCGATTACAGCCAGGGCTATGACGAGCAGCGGGACCCGGCCCGCGATCTCGCCGCCGCCACCGCCAAGGCCAGTGCAGAGGGCAAGAAAGTCCTGCTGCTGGTAGGTGGTGAGTGGTGCAGCTGGTGCCAGGAGATGAACCACTTTCTGGACCGGGAGCCCAAACTCGCCGGCCAGTTCAACCGCACCTTCGTGGTGGTCAAGGTGAACGTCAGCAAGCAGAACAAGAACGAATCCTTCCTCAAAGATTATCCCGAGTACCTGGGGGTGCCCCACTTCTACGTGCTGGATAACAAGGGCAAGCTGCTCGAATCCTTCAACACCGGGCTGCTGGAGAAGGGTGACAGCTACGACGGGGAGAAATTCGGCAAGTTCATCGCCTATTTCCAGCCCAAGCCCACCCGCGGCTAGCGCGCCCCTGATATGAAAGCCCCGCACGGTCGGCTGACGGTGCGGGGCTCGATAATTGGAACCTGGCAGGAGGGCGCAGCCTCAGGGCTGGGCATCCGGCTGATTGGCGGGGGCGGCCTTGATAAAGGCCTGCAGCTGCTCGCAGTTGGCGACGATGCGGTTGATGGTGGGATAGTCTTCCAGCGACATGTCGTAGCGGCGGGCGTTGTAGACCTGGGGCACCAGCATGCAGTCCGCCAGGGTCACCTCGTTGCCGACGCAATAGATGCCGGCGGTGGTCATCAACAGCTGCTCCAGCGCGCTGAAGGTTTCGTCAATCCAGTGGCGATACCAGGCCGCTTCCTGCTCCTTACCCGCCCTGAGGTGCTCTCCCAGGTAATTGAGCACCCGCAGGTTGTTGAGGGGATGGATGTCGCAGGCGATCATGTTGACGATCTGGCGTACCCGGGCCCGCTCCTCGGGGGCGGACGGCATCAGCGGGTGAGCGGGGTAGGTTTCGTCGAGGTACTCCATGATGGCCACCGACTGACCCACCTGCACCTCACCATCCACCAGAAACGGCACCAGCCCCTGGGGATTGAGCCGGCGATAGGCCTTCTCGCGCTGCTCGCCCTGCCGCAGATTGACCGGATGCTGCTCGTAGTCGAGCCCCTTGAGCTGCATCACGATCCGTACCCGATAACTTGCCGATGAACGCCAATATCCAAACAACTGCAACATACTTTGTCCCTGTGTTGACAGGTGCATGGACACCTGCCGCTCACCCGTCGGCCTCGTGTCCATGCCGGCCCCTTCACTTCGTCTGACTGGCGTCTGCCGGCGTGACCCGCTGCAAAATGGTGCCAAACAGACTCATCCCGTTGCGATCCTGCATCGCGATGGACACTGTATCACCAAAGCGCAGAAAGGGTGTAGTGGCTTGACCTGACTCGATAATTTCCAGCATTCGCAGCTCGGCGAGGCAGGATGAGCCACGACTTCTGTCGTAGTTGGAGACGGTCCCCGAGCCGATGATGCAGCCCGCCCCGAGCGGCCGGGTCTTGGCAGCGTGGGCGATCAGCTCATAAAAGTTGAAGGTCATGTCCACCCCGGCATCGGGGGCCCCGAACAGGGCGCCGTTGAGGTGGGTCTCGAGGGGCAGATGCACCTTGCCGTCGCGCCAGTCATCCCCCAGCTCGTCCGGGGTGATGGCCAGCGGCGAGAAGCTGCTGGAGGGCTTGGACTGGAAGAAGCCAAAGCCCTTGGCAAGCTCACCCGGGATGAGGTTGCGCAGGCTCACGTCGTTGACCAGCATCAGCAGCTTGACGTGGCCGGCGGCCGCCTGCGGGCTGGTGCCCATCGGCACGTCGTCGGTGATGACGGCGATCTCCGACTCGAAATCGATGCCCCACTCCTCCGACCCCATCGGGATGGTGCCACGCGGCGGCAGGAAGCTGTCCGAGCCTCCCTGGTACATCAGGGGATCGTGCCAGAAGCTTTCTGGCATTTCGGCGCCGCGCGCCTTGCGCACCAGCTCCACATGGTTGACGTAGGCGCTGCCGTCGGCCCACTGGTAGGCGCGCGGCAGCGGGGAGAGACAGGCCGTCTCGTCGAACGGGAAAGCATCGGCGCAGGCGCCATCGTTGAGCTGCTGATAGACGGCGGTAAGCTTGGGCGCAAGCTCGGTCCACTCGTCGAGGGCCGCCTGCAGGGTGGCGGCAAGGTGCGGCACGCGCACCGCGCGGCTCAGATCGCGACTCACCACCACCAGGGCGCCGTCCCGTTTGCCATTGTTCAGGGTTGCCAGTTTCATAGGGATTCCTTTTATTTGCCGTTGGTGGCTGGTGTGAGTTCCGGGCGCAACCAGCTGGTGACGTAACGCGGATTCTCTACCCCGTCACACAGGCTGCCGACGTTGAGCGCATCGCGGGTATCGAGCATCACCGCCACCTCGTCGGTGAACTTCTTGGCGTAGGCCTGACCCGCCGCAAACGCCTTGGGATGGGGACCGTGGGTAAATCCGGCGGGATGGAAGGTGACCATGCCCCGCTCGATGTTGTCCCGGCTGAAGAAATCCCCGGCGTGATAGAAGAGCACCTCGTCGTAGTCGTCGTTGCTGTGGTAGAAGGGCACCTTGAGGGCGCCGGGATCGCTCTCGATGGGGCGCGGCACGAAGGTGCAGACCACGAACCGGCTCGCCACGAAGGTGGAGTGAGCCGACGGTGGCAGGTGGTAGCGGTGGCTCATCAGCGGGCGGATGTCCCGCCAGTTGAGGCGCACCACGCACAAGTCCCCGTGCCACCCTTGCGCATCCAGCGGATTGAACGGCCAGGTGATGACCGACACCTGGTTGTGGCGCTTCACCTGCAGCGACCAGGGACTCTCATCCTGCTGGGCCAGGAAGCGCTCGTTGATGGCCGGCACGTCAAGCGCCGCCGGGTCGAAGATGGCGTGATTGCCCACCAGCCCCTTGTCCGGCAGCTGGTAGCTGTCGTTGGTCGCCTCGATCATCAGGATGAACAGGGGCGCCGTCGGCTCGATGCGCCACATGGTGCCGCGGGGGATCACCAGGTAGTCGCCGTCGCGCAGGGTCAGGTGACCGTAGTCGCAGTAAAACTCGCCACTCCCCTCGTGGATGAACAGGAGCTCGTCACCATCGGCGTTGCGCACCAGAAACGGCATGGGCTCATGCAGGCGCCAGATGCGGTAACGGCAGTGGGGGTTGCTCAGAATATCCGGCATCACCCAGGGGGAGAGGGAGCTCACCTCCTCGCCGAGGGCGTTGAGATCGAACAGGCGCGGGCGCAGCGGCCCCTCCCAGTTGACCCAGTCGGTGGGGGCATGCTTGTGGTGCATGTGGGTGGCCGGCCCGAAAAAGCCGGAGCGGCCCAGTTCACGCTCATAGATGGCCTGCTCGGGCAGGTCGGCATGAGCCTGGCGGGAGTGTGTCCCCTCCCGGTGGGGAAAGTTAATCCAGTTACGCATTGCCAACCTCCCTTGCCTGACCGACAACCTGCACGTGGCGGCGTTCGTTACGCATCATTGAGCACCCCGCGGCGGATCTGATCCAGCTCGATGGATTCGAACAGTGCCTGGAAGTTGCCCTCACCAAAGCCTTCGTTGCCCTTGCGCTGGATGATCTCGAAGAACACCGGGCCGATGACGGTATCGGTGAAGATCTGCAGCAGGATGCCGTCCTTGGTGGGAGAGCCGTCGATGAGAATGCGCAGCTCTTTGAGCGCCGCCAGATCCTCCTGGTGCCCCTCGACCCGGCTGTCCACCTTCTCGTAGTAGGTGTCCGGGGTCGGCATGAAGCCGGTACCACGGCCGCGCAGGGTACGGATGGTGTGGTAGATGTCGCTCGACGCCATGGCGATGTGCTGGATCCCCTCCCCCTTGTACTGGCGCAGGTACTCTTCAATCTGGGACTTGTCGTCGGAGGATTCGTTGATGGGGATGCGAATTTTGCCGCAAGGGGCGGTCATGGCGCGGGAATGGAGCCCGGTCAGCTTGCCCTCGATGTCGAAGTAGCGGATTTCGCGAAAATTGCCGATCCGCTCGTAGAAATTGGACCAGACATCCATGTTGCCGCGCTGCACGTTGTGGGTCAGGTGGTCAATCTCGTAGAGCCCTGCATCCACCTCGGCCATGCGCGCCTGCCAGTCCGGATAGAAGACGAAGTCCACGTCATAGATGGAGCCCTTGTCGCCGTAGCGGTCGACAAAGGAGAGGGTGCTCTCGCCGATGCCGTAGATGGCGGGGATGTTGAGCTCCATGGGGCCAATCTTGCCGACGAACGGCTTGGCGCCCTTGGCGATGGCGTACTGCTGGGCCTTGCCGGCATCGCTCACCCGAAACGCCATGCCGCAGACGCTCGGCCCATGCAGGCTGGCAAACTGCTCGGCCTGGGAGTGGGGCTCGGCATTGACCACGAAGTTGATGTCCCCCTGACGGTAAAGCCAGCACTGCTTGTGCTTGTGCTTGGCCACCTCGGCAAAGCCCAGCGAGACGAACAGCGCCTTGAGGGCGGCAATGCCCTTGGCATCGGGCGCCGTGTACTCGACGAATTCGAAACCATCGGTGCCGAGCGGGTTGATGGTGTGAGTACGGGCAGAAGAAGTGGTCGTCATGATGCGCTCCTTGCGATTGACTGATAACGAAACGGGTCACACCGGGGCGCTGCAGGCAGCTGCCACCGGCGTTGTTAACAACTTGTTTCATTAGAGGCAGGGGCGTAGCGGAAGAAAAGAGGCGGCGTTCAGATAGTTTGGCGGGGGGCGGCGCCAAAAGATGTAAATAGATTGTGACATTTAAGCCGCAGCCTTGTGGCGCGCTCGGTGGCGACCCACAAGGCTGTCAGTTTTGCCTTACAGGGACCAGTATCTGGGCTCGATGCGGGGCAGTGACTGCCTCGCTCGTTGCAGCCGCGCCGGGGGGGGGTTGATGAGCCAGGCCGCCTGCCCCTCTGCCAGCAGTGGCAAGTCGTGCAGGCTGTCGCTCAGGGCCAGGGTGGCGCCGAGGGCCTGGATCTCGGGCAGGATCTTGTGGCGGCCGTGACAGTAAAAACGTGGCATCAGGCCGCCGAGGCGATAGTGCATGCGCGACCCCAGAATGCGATGAGGCTGCTGGCCGGGCAACTGCTGATGGAGCTGACCCCGCACCAGGGCGCGGGGGCTGGCGGAGAGCACCCAGCAGCGCTGCCCTTCGGCCAGCAGCAGGGCGCGCGCCTCCTGAAACAGCCCAGGTCTCGTGCGGCAATAGGCCCGCACCAGCCGGCGCCACGCCAACGGCGAGAGCCCGAGGGTGATAGCCCACCAGATCAGTGAAATGCCGCGCCGACGCTGGCTTGGCAGCAGATAGACCAGCCCCCCCAGCGCCATCACATGCCACAGCAGCAGCGGCCAGATGCGGCGGCGCAGGATGAAGCGCAGCAAGCCAGCATGGCTGTCATCCGGTGCCAGGGTGTCGTCAAAATCTGCCAGGATCCAGCCGCTGGCGGGCAGATCCGAGGCCCCTTGCATGGCAGCCCCCTTCATTCGGCCAACCCCGCGATGGCGGCGTGCAACTCGGGCAGCACAAACAGCGTGCCTTCGTCGGGTGGGCAGACAAAGTCGAACGCCTCCCCCGCCAGGGTGAAGGCGAGGCGCCAGGCATGCAGATAGCCGCGATCGGCCGCCGTGCCGCCGTAGCGCTCATCCCCGAAGATCGGCGCCCCCACGCTCTTCAAGGCCACCCGGATCTGGTGGGTCTTGCCGGTCTGAGGCTTGATGCGATAAAGGCGCAACCCCTCGCGCACCGAGACCGAGTCGAACCAGCTGATGGCGGGGTTGTCGAGTGTGCGGGTCAGCATCCAGCTGCCCCCCCGCCCCTTTTGCATGTCCCCCTTCACCCAGCCCTGTTTCTTCTTCGGCTTGCGATCGGAGAGGGCCAGATACTGCTTGCTCACCTCCCGCGCGGCAAAGGCCATGCTGAGGGCCCGGTTGGCCTCGGTGGTGCGCGCCAGCAGCACCAGTCCGGAGGTCATCTTGTCGAGCCGATGCACCGGATAGAGCAGCAGACCCGTGTCAGCCTTGACCCGGCTGACCAGGCCCGGATGGAGCAGACCGGACTCGTCGGTCTCGTCGTGCATGCCGAGCCCGGGTCCCTTGTTGATAACCATGAAATCTTTGTGCTGCGCTAGTATCCGGTACATCAATAACCCTTTAGAATGTTTTTAATTACAAGAAGATGACCCTGCGGGGTCGCACCCCATGAACACTCAGAACAAGACTCGCACGGATGAAGAGATGCTTGCTTTGGCTGCTGCTGATCGGTATCAGCCATGCTGTTCCCCTGCGGGCCAGCGAATCCCCCCTTGAAGCCCCGGAGCGGGTGGTGCTCCAGTTGCGCTGGCTGCACCAGCCCCAGTTCGTTGGCTATCACATGGCCAAGGCCAAAGGCTTCTATGCCAGTGCCGGGCTGGACGTCGAGATACGGCCCGGCGGCAAGGGCATCAGCCCGGTAGAAGAGGTGCTGAGCGGACGAGCCGACTTCGGGGTCGGCAACACCGAGGTGCTGACCAGCTATGCCAACGGCAAGCCGCTGCTGGCGCTCGCCAGCGTCTATCAACACTCGCCGTCCATCTTTCTGGCACGCCGTGACAGCGGCATTCTCACCGTTGATGACATGCGTGGCAAACGGATCATGATGTTTTCGGCCCATCAAGACGCCGAACTGCTGGCCACCCTCTTCTATCAGGGGCTGAGCGAGCGTCAGCTCATCCCGCTGCCCACCTCGGTCAACATCGAGGATCTCATCGAGGGCCGGGTCGACATCTTCAATGCCTACCTCAGCAACGAGCCCTTCTATCTGGAGGAGCGCGGCATCCCCGTCTCCGTCATCAATCCGCGCAACTACGGCATCGATTTCTACAGCGACATCCTGTTCACCACCCAGGCCCAGGAGCACGCCCATCCGGATCGGGTGGCCCGCTTTCGGGCCGCCAGCCTGGCCGGCTGGCGCTATGCCCTGGCCCACCCGCAGGAGGCCATCTCCCTGCTGCGCAAAGAGTATGGCGTCAACCGCAGTCAGGCCCACATGGAGTACGAGCTGCAGGTGAGCAAGGAGATGATCCAGCCGCTCTATGTGGAGATCGGGTATATGAATCCTGACCGCATGGCCCACATCATGCAGCAGCTGGTGGAGATCGGGTTGGTGCCAAAGCCGGTCTCCTTGAGCGACTTTCTCTATCAGGCCCCCTCCGAGCAGTGGATCTTCTGGCGCCCCTGGTTCCTGCTGAGCCTGGCAGCCAGCGTGCTGATCATGCTGCTGGCCCTCTATCTATTGATGTGCAACCAGCGGCTCAACCGCGAAATTGCCCTGCGCCGTCAGCGGGAAGAGGAGATCTGGCAGTTGGCCCGCCGCGACCCCCTCACCAACCTGCCCAACCGGCTGAGCCTGATGGAGCGGCTCGATGCCCAGGTCAAGGGGCTGGCGCCAGGCTGCCTACTGTTTTGCGATCTCAACGACTTCAAGCAGGTCAACGACAACTTCGGCCACAGCCACGGCGACGCCCTCCTCTGCCAGCTGGCGGAGCGGATCAGCCGCAGCCTCGGGCCGCAGCACTTCTTCGCCAGGCTGGCCGGCGACGAGTTCGTGTTGCTGTTGCCGGGCCATGATCAGGCGCAGGCCGACGCCATCGCCGAGCAGATCAGGGCCACCATGCAACCGCCATTCGAGGTGGAGGGAGTCCCGCTGTCGGTCGGCATCAGCGTCGGCATCAGCCAGTACCAGCCGGGCTGGCGCCCAGAGCAGTGGTTGATCCAGGCCGACCGCGCCATGTACCACGACAAGGGGAACCCGCTGGGCCAGGCTGCGATCTGATCGATACGCCTGAGAGAACAAGGCCACCCGTGGGTGGCCTTGTTGTTGTATGGATGTCAGCGGCGGCTAGCCGAAGGTCTGCCCCAGGGATTTGAGCTGTCTGGCCTTGGTCAGCAGGATCTCGCTCGACTCGTCCACGTCCTGCATCTTGTTGCTGTTGGCGTGGGAGTGCTGGGAGATGAGGTTGACGTTCTGGCTGATATCCTCCACCACCGCCTGCTGCTGCTCCGCCGCCGCCGAGATCTGGGCCGAGAAGTCCATCACCAGCTCGATCTCCGCCAGCACCTGATGCAGGCTGTCCGACCCCATCCGGGTCATCTCCACGCAGGCCTGGGTCTGTTGCAGGTTGTTCTGCATCATCCCCTTCCAGCCGTTCAAGGTACGCTGGATCTGGCCGATGCTGCCCTGGATCTGTTCGGTGGCCTTGTGGGTGCGGGTAGACAGGGTGCGCACCTCGTCAGCCACCACCGCAAAGCCGCGCCCCTGCTCGCCAGCCCGCGCCGCCTCGATGGCGGCGTTGAGCGCCAGCAGGTTGGTCTGATCGGCGATGCCCTGGATCTCCCCCATCAGCACCCCGATGCGATCCGACTCGCTGGCCAGCGCCACCGCCGAGGCAAAGGCGTGCTCCGCCTCCTTCGCCAGATCGGTGATCTTGTGCTCGGTCTCGATCAACTGCTGATCCGTGTGCTGGCAGTGAGCCTTGGCCTCGGCGATCTGGCTGTTGGTATCCTGGATGTTGCGGGCGATCTCCTGCGCCGTGCTCGCCATCTCGGTGATGGCGGTCGCCATCTGCTGGGTCTGGGCATCCTGCTCGGCAATGTCCGAGCTAGCCTCGCTGGAGGCGCTCTTCAGATGCACCGCCAGATCCTGCAACGAGTGCGTGGCGTCGTCCACCCGGCCAAGCACGGTGCGGATACGGGCCTGCAGCAGCTTGATGTGAAAGTCGGCGATGGCGCTTGGCTCCTGCCCCGAGTAGATGAGGCGGGTCAGGCTGTCATACTCGCCGGCCAGTTGCTGCAAGTAACGGGGGGTGGTGATGAGCTCGTGGCGATAGAGCAGCCCCAGCAAGATCAGCGGCAACGCCATGTAAAGAGCGGCCCAGCCACCCAGTTCTACTGTGCCGAGCCAGGCCAGTGCCAGCAGCCCGACCACAGCCACCCCGTGACGCAGCCGCGCCAGCGAAATTCTGGGCCTGCCGCCCCCCTGCTCAGCCGCCCGCAGCCGCGCATAGGTGCGGGCAGCGATCTGCTTCATTTGAGGATCGGCGCGGCAGCGCACCGACTGGTAGCCGCTGATCTTGCCCTGCTCGAAGATGGGGGTGACATAGGCATCCACCCAGTAGTAGCGACCATCCTGGCAGCGATTTTTCACCATGCCGCGCCATGGCTGGCCCTGCTTGAGCTTGCCCCACAGGTCGGCAAATGCCGCCTTGGGCATGTCGGGATGGCGCACCATGTTGTGGTGCTGCCCCACCAGCTCGGCTCGGCTGTAACCGGCGACCCGGCAGAAGTTGTCATTGGCGTAGGTGATCACGCCCCGCAGATCCGTGGTGGACACCAGCTGTTCATCGGCGGTGAAATCCACTTCCTGATCAACTAGATGAGCTCTTTGTTCGCGCATGCAGCCCCCTCTACTGTTTTATTACTCAGTAGAGTGTTGGGAAGCAATCCACAGCTGTAAAGGCGAAATCAAAAAGAAACAGGCCGGCTGCGCGCAATCCGGCCTGATAGGGCATGAACTTTGATTTACATCAAGTTTTTCTACCCGCGTTCACACTTACTGCAGGCTGAGATGGCTGGCGATGGCCTGGTACAGCACAGGGTAGTCATCCTCGAAATGGTGGGATCCCGGCAGGGTCACCGTGGTCACGTTGGGCTGCTGCAAGTGGGGGCAGAGCCGTACCGGCGAGTCGTCTGCCGCCCCCTGCAGGCAGAGCATCGGCAGGGTGTGAATGGCGTTGACCTCGGGCTGGGTGGGATAACTGCCCGCCTTGTCGCGGGTCACCATGTCGCTGACGTGGATCTCGAAGTCGGAGGCGGTCGAGGGGGAGAGCATCACGGCCCCGATCAGGCTCTTGCGGTAGGGTTCGGGCAGCCGGTTGATGACGAAGGGCACGATCTCCGCCCCGAAGGAGAAGCCCACCAGCAGCCAGCGCTGGCGCCCCCAGCGGGACTGGTAATCGTCCAGGATCCGCACCAGATCGGCGGTGACCTGCTCTGGATCCTTCTTCTTCCAGTAGTAGGTGAGCGAGCTCCAGCCCACCACCGGCATGCCGTGCTGCTGCAACTGGGCGCTGAGCCCCTTGTCCAGCGCGGCCCAGCCGCCGTCACCGCTCAGAAACACCACCATGGGGGCACTCGAGGCTTGCGCCACCGGCAGCTCCACCAGCCCGAGATCTTCTTTCACCGGCGCGGCCGAAAGCGAGAAGGCGCAGCACGCCAGCAGCAATAACAGGATCCTCATGAACGACTCCTACTTTTTGATGAGCCCGAACGGGCCTCGGCTGATCAGGGAGATCAGGTTGGTCAGCACCCGCGGCAACACCAGCTTGCTGGCGCAGAGCAGGTAGCGCGGCTCCCAGTCCGGCGAGAACTTCTCCTTGTAGCGCCTGAGCCCCTGAAAATTGTAGAAACGGCTGCCCCGGGTGAAGATGGTGTTGCCAAGCTTGGTCCAGTAACCGCTCAGGGGGTGATCGTTGAAGCCGGACATGGGCGCCATGCCGAGGTTGAAGCTGGCGTAGCCCTCGCCCTTGCCCCACAGCAGCAGCTCGACGAACAGGAAATCCATGATGGGGGCCGTGCCCGTGTCCAGGCTGTAGCGCATCAGGTCGATGGAGAGGCTCGCCTTGTTGTCGCTGACCCAGAGGTTGGCAAAGCCGACGATCTGACCCTCGTGCCACACCAGGGCGGCCGGGCTCAGACTGAGATAGGCCGGCTCGAAACTGCCCACCGAGAAGCCCTTCTCCTTGCCCTGCTTGCTCTGCAGCCAGGTGTCCGACACCTCCTTGAGGCGGGGCAGCAGCGCAGGCACGCACTCCGGCGCCACCACCTCGAACGACAACCCCTCCCGCTTGCCCTTGGCATGGCTCTGGCGCAGGTTGCGCAGCCGGCTGCCGGCCAGCTCGAAGGCTGCCAGATCGACGATGGCCTCCTCCCCCAGCTTGAACGGGATCAGTCCCAGCTCCAGATAGAGCGGCAGGTAGCGGGCCGACACCTGGTAGAACACCGGGCTGGCATCGTGCTGGTCGCACAGCTCGCGAAACTGCCAGAGCAGCTCCTCGATGAGCTCAGACTGACCGATGGGATCTCCCATCACGATCCAGCCATTGCCCTCGACGCCGTACATCAGAAACGCCTCGCCGCCGGGGTGAAACAGCAGCGACTTGTCGCCAAGCTGGGCCAGGTAACCGTGACCGCCCCCCTCGCGCAGCACCAGGGCATGAGCACGGGCCAGCTCGTCCGGCTCCGGCTTGCGCCCGGAGACCCGTAGCGGCGCCAGCAGCTGGGCTACCCCCACCACCGCCAGTACCGCCACCACGCTGCCCATGGCCCGCAGCCCGCGGGAGGCAGCGCCATGGGGCGAGAAGTGGAACCAGAGGGCGTGGTCATATTCCACCTGACGGTAGGAGAAGAGCAGCAGCCAGAGCGCCCCCAGCAGCACGGCCCCCACCGAGATGAGCCAGCCCGGGGTGAACTGGGCGTGCAGCAGGGAGCCCTTGCGATAGAACAGTGATCGGCAGGGGGTGATGATGAGCAGGAACAGCCCGAGCAGCAGGGCCGACTCCCAGTCGAACCCCTTGAGCAGGGAGAAGATCATCCCCAACCCCAGCAGCAGCTGGGTGATGCGAAACGCCGCATCGTGGCGCCGGTAGAGGCTGCGAGCCAGCAGGATCAGCAGCACACCGCTGACGCTGCCCAGCACATGGGAGAGCTCCAGCAGGTGCAGCGGCAATACCTGCAGGAACATCTCGATGCGCCCGCGCATGGTGGGGATCATCCCCGAGCAGAGCAGCAGACTGCCCGCCGCGAACGCCCCCAGGCTGATGAGGGCCGGCAGGAACTCGCGCACCGCGCTCATGATGCCCTGCAACCGGCTCCAGCGCGCCTTCTGCTGCAACAGCTCCTGGCTGGTGAACAGCAGCAGGGCGCACAGGAAAGGCAGCACATAGTAGATGCAGCGATAGAGCAGCAGGGAGGCCAACAGCTTGTCCACCGGCAGGTATTTGGCCAGCAGCAGGCTCATGCTCGCCTCGAACACCCCGATCCCGCCGGGCACATGGGCCAGCACCCCGAGGAAGCTGGCCAGCACGAAGGCACTGAGCAGCACCGGATAGGAGACGCTGTCCGCCGGCAGCAGCACATAGAGCACGGCGGCGGCGGCCATCCAGTCCAGCAGCGCCACCAGCAGTTGCAGCAACCGGGTTCTGAATACCGGCAGCACCAGCTCGTGGCCGCGCCAGACCAGCACGGGCTTGGGCCAGAACAGGTAACCAAGCACCGCCAAAAGCGCCAGCCCCCCCGCCAGGTTGAGCAGTTGATCGGCCCACAGCGGCCAGTCCGGCAACAGGGTGGTGGCCTGCCCCACCAGCAGGGCCGAGCCCCCCCAGGCCAGCAGGCCGAGGAAGAAGGTCACCGAGCAGAAGAGAATGATCCTGGCCACCTCCCCGGTGTTGAGCCCGAGGGCCGAGTAGATGCGATAGCGCACCGACGAGCCGGTCAGCAGGGCGAAACCCAGGGTATTGGAGAAGGTGTAGGCGATAAACGAGGTGACCCCCACCTGCTGCCAGGGCAGCCGCTTGCCGAGGGCATGCACCGCCAGCATGTCGTAGCAGCAGAGACAGCCATAGCTGAGCAGGGTCAGCAGCAGGGCCCCCCCCAACAGCGGCAGCGGCAAAGACCAGATGGCCAGCCGGATGTCGTGCCAGTGCCAGAGGTGGGTCAAACGATAGAGGACGACCAGCGCCGCCCCCAACAACAACAAGCTACATAACGGGCCTAACCAGATAAACAGATGACGCCGCATTGCCAATCCCTACCGACGCGGCTCATGGCTGCCTGCGTCATGTTGCTGAACATTGCACCGATGGCGGGCAGTGCCCCTGGCACGTACTCGCCCCTTGCTCTTTGATTGCTGTGTGATGCGCCATGACGGACGAGCCCGGAAGGTGAGCGTGACGGCCTGTTCCTCCGGCAAACCAGCGCGCCCCAGCATGGCATCCCACTTTATATCGACTCTTTTGCAAAAGACGAGTCTCGCCGCGAAAATAAATTACTCAGCCCTGGCCGGATTAATTCCCCGGCGACACAGGCCCGCATCCCGCCATCGCTCTGAACAATTAATAAACAGAAACATCATACACCAGATAAAGGGATCCGCCCGCCCCATCTGGTCGGTGCGACAAGTCGCTCAAAGGATAATCATAGTGGCGCGCTAAAATAAAAAAGGGGAGCCTGGCTCCCCTTTATCTCACTATGGTGTTATTGCACGCTGCGACACTGGCTGAAGATATCCAGCGGCTGTTCATATACGGCCGTATTCACATCCCAGATCCCCAACATGGAGGAGAATAGGTTGTCATGAGAATAACGGGTATTGGCCGCCTTCTGCTGCAAACAGTCTAGGTTCATCCCCTTCTCTTTGGCAAAACCCGATGACATCCACACCTGCATGGGGACCCGGGTCTGATCATCCGGCGCAAATTTATAAGGGGTGCCGTGCAGATAAAGTCCCAATGCCCCCAGTGACTCACCGTGGTCGGAAATATAGACCAGCGCCGTATTGTATTTGTCCTCGTACTTTTTCAAGCGCTCGATCATGCTGGCAATCACATAGTCGGTATAGCGAATGGTGTTGTCGTAGGTATTCTCCAGCTCCTGATCGGTGCAGTTCTCGATGTCGCTGCGCTGGCAATCCGGCAGGAAGTGGCGGTGCGAGCCCGGATAACGCTTGTAATAGGTCGGGCCATGGCTGCCGATGAGGTGGAAGCCCACCAGCTTGTCCCCCTTCATGCCCGCCAGTTCGTCGTCCAGCCCCTCCAGCACCACCCCGTCATAACAGGTGTTCTTGTCGCAGAACTTGGGGTGATCCTTGGGGTTGACCACCATGTTGGGCACCCGATCGCACACCCCTTTGCAGCCGCCGTCGTTCTCCTTCCAGAAGATGGAGACGCCGCTCTTTTGCAGCACATCCAGCAGCCCTTCGCTGTTGCGGGCCTGGTTGCCGTCGAACTGGTTGCGCCCCATGTTGGAGAACATGCAGGGCACCGAGACCGCGGTCGCCGTGCCGCAGGAGCGCACGTCGTTGAAGGAGATGATCCCCGCCTGCTTGCTGGTGAAGGGGTTGGTCTCCTTGTGATAGCCGTTCATGGAGAAGTTCTTGCCGCGCGCCGTCTCCCCCACCACCAGGAACATCATGGTCGGCTTGTCCGCACCGGCCACCCGCCTGGCGTCGTCGCCCAGGCGCTGGAACGGCACCGGCTCTGTCAGATAGCGTTTCTGCAGATACCTGGCGGTGCTGTACATGTAGTTGGCCGGCACTATCTCCCGGTTCAGGGTCTGGTTGTTGCGCCCGACCGAGGCGTAGTCCTGGTAGTAGGCTGCGGCGATGAGCCCCAGTACCACGAGGGAGGCCAGCATGGAGAGCCCGCGCTGCAGCAGCCCCTGATACCATCTGGCCGGATACTCTATCTTGACGAAGAACAGCAGCACCGCTGGCAATACCCCGGCCAGCAATACCCAGATCACAATGGGCACGCTCAGATAGGAGTGCGCCTCGCTCTGGTTGGTCTCAAAGATGTTCTGGATCATGTCGCCATCAAACAGCACCTTGTATTTCATCATGGTGTAGCTGGCAATGGCACCCGTGATAAACAGAAAGGCAAAGAAAGGCTTGATGAAATAACGTACAGAGAATGGCATGAAGACAAAGTTCAATGCCGCAACCAGCACGATGGGAATAGAGATGGCAAACCCGATTTTAAAATGTTCAAGCTGCGTCAATATTTCATAAAAATGCAGCAATACTGGCCAGTTCAGCAAGAAGGCAAAGATGAATGCCAGCAAAAACACAAATGGAACAATTCTTATTCTAAGAAAAGAAGGCATGTATATCTCCCTGTTACACTTCTTTATTACACCTTGAAATACCTGCTCCGGAGTCGACACGCCGATATTTGGCGCCGGATATTAACAGTGTGTTGAAAACACCAAATGCGATATTTTCAGATATTTTCAGATATTTTCAATAATGTGATAAATATCAACAATCACAGCAAACCGACAGCCTAACCGGCAAAACTTAAGGAAGAATTAAGCAATCCGTGTTATGTGATTGCTCAAAAAACCGGCTCGCTGTCATATTGAATGACAACGCCCTCCCATCGGCACGTCGTTACCACCATTTTTCAGGTCCCTCTCCCGCGCTTAAGTTTTGCTTAAGAGTGCTCGGCGACGCTGTCTCCTGACGAGTCCTCGTCATACGACAGATACGAGAGAGGGTTAACATGCACGACAACAGCAAGGCAGCGATCAGCAAGGTGCCAGAGATCACACTGGCGTTCTGGGCCATCAAGATCCTGGCGACCACCCTGGGGGAGACAGGGGGAGACGCCGTTTCCATGTCGATGGAGCTCGGTTATCTGGTAAGCACAGGCATCTTTGCCGTGATCTTCTTCGTCTCGGTCAGCGCGCAGATCGCGGCAACCTCCTACAACCCCCTCCTTTACTGGACCACCATCATCGCCACCACCACGGTCGGCACCACCCTGGCAGACTTTGTCGATCGCTCGCTCGGGCTGGGCTATGCCGGCGGCTCCACCCTGCTGCTGGCCTTGCTGATGGGCTCCTTCCTGCTCTGGTATCAGCTGCAGGGCAGCATCTCCACCGGCAGCATCACCACGCCACGCACCGAGCTGTTCTACTGGGTGACCATCATGTTCTCCCAGACCCTGGGCACCGCACTGGGCGACTGGATCGCTGACGAGGCCGGCTTTGGCTATGCGGGCAGCACCCTGCTGTTTGGCGGCATGCTGGCCGCCATCGTTGCCGCCTACTACCTGACCCGGGGATCGCGCACCCTGCTGTTCTGGGCCGCCTTCATCCTGACCAGGCCCCTTGGCGCCGTGGTGGGGGATTTTCTGGACAAGCCGCTCAGCAAGGGCGGGCTTGAACTGAGCCGTTACTCCGCCTCTTTTGCCCTGCTGGCCGCCATCGCCACCCTGGTGCTCATCTCGACCCTGCGCAACCGGCAACCGGTTCGGGCCGAACTCGACATCGAGCAATGATGCCGTGACCGCAGGCAACCGTCTGCGGTCACGCTGGCAGACATGACCAGCCAGCCCGGCAGCCTTGTGGCGGCCGGGCTGGCTATGCTCTGGGTGAATCGATGCAAGACAGGAGAACCCCATGACCACAATAAGCCGCCCCCCCGCTCCCCAACCCGCCGGCCGGATCCCGGGTGGCGTCTGGGTGCTGGGGTTTGTCAGCCTGCTGATGGACATCTCTTCTGAAATGATCCACAGCCTGCTGCCTCTCTTCATGGTGACCGTGCTTGGCAGCAGTGCCCTCACCATCGGCCTCATCGAAGGGATGGCGGAGGCGACGGCCCTGATGGTCAAGGTCTTCTCCGGCACCCTGAGTGACTATCTGGGACGTCGCAAGGGGTTGGCCCTACTGGGCTACGGGCTGGGGGCGCTGACCAAGCCGCTGTTTGCCATCGCCACCGGCAGCGGGCTGATCCTGACCGCCCGCTTGCTGGACAGAGTTGGCAAGGGCATCCGTGGCGCCCCCCGCGATGCACTGGTGGCCGACCTCACCCCCCCTGAACTGCGCGGCGCTGCCTTCGGCCTGCGCCAATCCCTCGACACGGTCGGCGCCCTGCTGGGGCCGCTGCTGGCGGTGGGGCTGATGCTGCTCTGGCACGATGATTTTCGTGCCATCTTCTGGCTGGCGGTGGTGCCTGGGCTGGCCTCGGTCACCCTGCTCGCCATCGGCCTGCGTGAACCCAAAGAGAGCGATGGGCGCGAGCGCCGCAACCCTCTGCGACGCGACAACCTGCAACGGCTGGGTAAACCCTATCGCTGGGTGGTACTCATCGGCGCCCTGTTTACCCTGGCCCGTTTCAGCGAAGCCTTTCTGGTGCTACGCGCCCAGCAAAGCGGCATGGCGCTGGCGCTAGTGCCGCTGGTCATGGTGGCGATGAACCTGGTCTATGCCCTCAGCGCCTATCCGTTCGGCCGCCTCTCGGATCAGATGAGTCACCGCACCCTGCTGGTCTGGGGGTTGCTGGTGTTGGTGGCCGCCGATCTGGTGCTGGCGGCCAGCCCCCACTGGGGGTCATTGCTGTTGGGGGTGATGTTGTGGGGCATTCATCTGGGGATGACCCAGGGTCTGCTGGCCGCCATGGTGGCCGCCAGCGCCCCCGCGAAACTGCGCGGCAGTGCGTTCGGCTTCTTCAATCTGGTCTGCGGCCTCGCCATGTTGCTGGCCAGCCTGCTGGCCGGGCTGCTGTGGGACACTCTTGGCGCCGCTTGCACCTTCTACGCCGGCGCCGCCTGCAGCCTGCTCACCCTGCTGGTGCTCGGCAGATACCCGCAGCCCTCCCCCGGCAGCCAGCCATGAGCAGCACATCCCGCTTGCTGCAGACAGCAAAAAGCCCCGGCAACCAGGTTGCCGGGGCTTTTCTGAAGATGGCGGAGGAGGTGGGATTTGAACCCACGGATGGTCGCCCATCGCCGGTTTTCAAGACCGGTGCATTCAGCCGCTCTGCCACCCCTCCGAACGGCGTGCATACTACGTCAGCCCCTTGTTCATATGCAATACATATTTGATTTGGGATAGTAGGGGGCAACAGGCTGGGGTGGGGCTTGAAATCAGCGCTCGTCATCCCGACATTCAGTGCATACAATGCGTTAACGAGGCGGCGTTGCCGCCTCACCCCGGAAATCAAGAGGACACCCAAGATGGATACCCGTTCTATCTATACCGGCACCCAGAGTGCCGCGCGCGATACCAACAAGGTACTGCGCAACACCTATATGCTGCTCTCCCTCACTCTTGGCTTCTCTGCCGTGGTGGCCGGGGTAGCCACCGTGATGAACATGCCGCCCCTGCACTGGGCCATCTTCCTCATCGGTGTCTACGGTCTGATGTTCCTGACCGAGAAGAATCGTGACAACGGCATGGGGCTGGTGTTCACCTTCGCCCTGACCGGTCTGCTGGGCTATAGCCTGGGCCCCATCATCAACATGTACATGAACAACGGCGGCGGCGAGATCGTGATGACCGCGCTCGGCGGCACCGCGCTCACCTTCTTCGGTCTGTCGGCCTATGCCCTGACCACCAAGCGTGATCTTTCTTTCATCGGCGGCATGCTGTTCGTCGGTTTCTGGGTGCTGCTGGTGGCCATGATCGCCAACATCTTCCTGCAGATGAGCGCCCTGAGCCTGGCCCTCTCCGCCATGTTCATGCTGTTCTCCTCCGGCGCCATCCTGCTGACTACCCAGCAGATCGTGCGCGGCGGCGAGACCAACTACATCTCCGCCACCGTCACCCTGTACGTCTCCATCTACAACATCTTCCTGAGCCTGCTGAGCCTGCTTGGCGGCAACCGCAACTAATCAAACACCCCGCTTCGGCGGGGTTTTTATTGGTGCCTGTTTCTGTCAGGATAAGTTGCAAATCAAGGATATGAAGCGAAGTGGCCCTGATCCAAATCAGGGCCGTTTCGTTGTTGACCGGTTATGCTCTCGCTTTCGTTTCGCTCAAGGGTTGCGCTCTCCCATGCCCACGGATTTCTCTGGCCTGCTGCGCCGGCTGCTGACTGACAGTCATATCTATTTCGCCCTCAAGGTGTTGCTGGCCATCATGGGGCTGCTCGCCTTCACCCTGGCGACCGGCGACATCCAGCTCACCGTGCTGCTCTCCCTCGGGGTGGTGGCCGGCGCCATCGCCGAGACCGACGACAGCCTGTGGGGCCGGGTCAAGAACCTCGCCATGACCCTGCTCTGCTTCCTGTTCGCCTCCCTGTGCGTGCAGTATCTCTTCCCCACCCCCTGGCTGTTCGCCATCGGGCTGGCGGGCTCCACCTTCATCTTCGTGATGGTGGGGGCGCTCGGTCAGCGCTACGCCACCATCAGCTTTGGCTCCCTGCTCATCGCCATCTACACCATGCTGGGGGCCGCCAAGGCGCCGGATCTCTTCTATCAGCCGCTGGCGCTGGGGGCAGGGGCACTCTGGTATGGCCTGGTGTCGCTGATCTGGCTCTGGCTGCTGCCCTACAAGACCCTGCACGAGCAGCTGGCCCAGAGCTACTTTGCTCTCTCCCGCTATCTGCTGGAAAAATCCCGCTTCTTTCCGGCCGACGAGCACGGCGCCCAGGCCATTCGCCACAACCTGGCCCAGCTCAACATCAATCTGGTCAATGCCCTGACGCTCACCAAGTCGGCCCTCAACGCCCGCCTCAGCACCCGTCACCGGGCCTCCCCCGAGCTGGCCAGCCTGCTGCGCCTCTACCTGCTGGCGCTGGAGATCCACGAGCGGGCCACCTCCAGCCACTACCCCTACAGCAAGCTGGAAGCCGAGCTCAAGCAGGGCATCGTGCTGGATGGCTTCCAAGAGGTGTTCCTGCAACTCTCCGAGGCGTGCCAGCGGCTCGGCTACGCCATCCTGGTGCACAAGCCCTATGCCCACAACAAGCGCATCCACTGGACGCTGGAGGCCCTCGGCGATCAGCTGGAGTTCACCCACCTCAAGCAGCACTACCCGAAAACCCTGCTGACACCGATGAAGTTTCTGCGCCGCAACCTGGCCAGCATCAACCAGCTGCTGCAAAGCGCCGAGGAGCTGCAAAACCCCGAGCAAGCCCCGCAGAGCCTGCCGCCCCTGGCCAGGCCCGCCCGCCTGCCACTGCTGACCCAGCTCAAGCAGCATCTCACCCCCAACTCCATGGTGTTTCGCCATGCCCTGCGGCTGTCGCTCGGGTTGGTGGTGGGCTACGGCATTCTGCAGGCCTTCCAGCTGGACAAGGGCTACTGGATCCTGCTGACCGTATTGTTCGTCTGCCAGCCCAGCTACAGCGCCACCCGCCGCCGGCTGGTGCAGCGCATGCTCGGCACCTTCGCCGGCCTGCTGGTGGGGATCCCGGTGCTCTGGCTCTTCCCCGAGCTGCACGTGCAGCTGGTGGTGATGGGGTTGGCCGCCTTCCTGTTTTTCACCCAGGTGCGCAGCAACTACAGCGCCGCGGTCTGCTTCATCACCCTCTACGTGCTGATGGCGTTCAACCTGCTGGACGGCATCGGCTTTGCCATTCTGGGGCCGCGCATGCTCGATACCCTGCTCGGCTGCCTGCTCTCCTACGCCCTGGTGGCCTGGCTCTGGCCGGACTGGCAGTACAAACGGCTGCCGACCCTGATCGCCAATTCGCTCTCCGCCAACGCCCGTTACCTCTCAGCAGTGCTCGCCAGCCTGCAGCAGCAGCGGGATGAGTCACTCGACTACCGGGTGGCGCGCAAGAGCGCCCATCTGGCGGACAGCGAACTGGCCATGGCCTGGCAGAGCATGCTGGTGGAGCCGCAAAAGCGCCGTCGTTTCCTCGACCTCTGCTTCACCCTCACCTGGCGCAACCATGCCCTGCTCTCCTACATCTCGGCGCTGGGCGCCCATCGCGACAAGCTGGAGGCCATCGGTGAGCTGGACGAGATCAGCCGCCACCTGAGCCACACCCTGGAGCGGGCCGCGGGCCATCTGGCGGGAGAGATGCCGGAGCAGATCGAGGGGCAGTGCCCTGTCATCACCCCGGACAGCAGCGAGGAGCAGCTGATGCTGACCCAGCAGCTCAATCTCATCAGCCAGCTGGCGGATGAGTTGCTCGCCCTGGCCAACGAGAGCCGGTTGCTCACCCGGGAACAAGGCGCTACCATGCCCGCCCAATCCTGACAGGCCACAAGGAGCCCACCATGTCCGAGCACCACCAGCTGGAATTCAACGGCCAACTCATCGAAACTGATGCCAAGGGTTATCTGCTCAACAGCAACGACTGGAGCGAGGCGCTGGCACTGGTACTGGCCGAGCAGGAAGGCATCGTGCTGGAGGAGCCGCACTGGGAAGTGGTGCGCTTCGTGCGCGCCTTCTATCTGGAGTTCAACACCTCCCCCGCCATTCGCGCCCTGGTCAAGGCGATGGAGAAGCAGTACGGCCCCGAGAAGGGCAACAGCCGCTACCTCTACAAGCTGTTCCCGGAAGGCCCGGCCAAGCAGGCCACCAAGATTGGCGGCCTGCCCAAACCGGTGAAATGCATCTAAAAAAATACCGCGCCCATCCAGAATGAAGCGCGGTATTTTTTTATCTTGTGGTCTCTCTTAAGGGTTGTAAGCCACCACGGAACCACTCAGACCGGTCATCTGGCCGATGCGGCTCTGCATGCCCTGCAGCTT
Source organism: Aeromonas sp. FDAARGOS 1403 (assembly GCF_019047325.1). Classification (NCBI taxonomy): domain Bacteria; kingdom Pseudomonadati; phylum Pseudomonadota; class Gammaproteobacteria; order Aeromonadales; family Aeromonadaceae; genus Aeromonas; species Aeromonas sp. FDAARGOS 1403. The sequence continues at coordinate 3,902,876 of NZ_CP077249.1, forward strand.
GGTCTTGGAGACATCCGGTCCGATGAAGACCCGGTTGAGCTGACCCTGCACCGGCGTGCGCGGCGAGGTGTGCGCCGAGTAACCCGCCGCCCGCAGCTTGCCCACCAGCGCGTTGACGCTGTCAACATTCTTGAAGGCGCCGAGCTGCAGGATCCAGCTGCCCTGGGCCGGGGCCGTCGCGGCAGGCGCCGGGGCTGCGGTCGTGGTCGCTTGCCCCATCTTGCTGGCGATGAGATCGTCCATCGACCTGATCTGGCCCGCCTGCGGCTTGCTCTCCACTGGTTTTTGCACCTCTACCGGCTTGGGCGGCACCACCTTGGGCTTGGGTTGCTCCACCGGTTTCTTGGCGATCACTTCGGGCTTGGGCTGAGGCTTGACCGCCGGAGGTGTAACGGGCTGGGTCACCGGCTTGGCGGCCGGCTGCTGCACCTGCGGCTGGCCCTGCTTGGCCCCCAGGGTGACCGGCTCGGGCACCTCTTCCACCTGCCACTGCTCGGCAGCCGACGCCTGCTGCTGGCTGGCCAGGTGCTCCGCCGGCAGGGTGCTGGCGGCCGATACCTGCAAGGCTGGCTTGGCGGGTTCCAGCTCGGGGCGCAGCGGGATCTTGGCAAACGCCTCTTCCTTCTGCTCCAGCTTGTGGCCGTCCATCAGATCCGGCAGAAAAATGACTACCAGGGCCACCAGGATGACGGTCCCCACCAGACGGTTTTGAAACTTAGAGGCCAAGTTGAATCCTACCTTTACGTAACTCAATATGCGATTCGGCTCCCCGCCAAAGGGCCGGGGAGCCGGGGTGTGGCCTAGACGGCGACACCCGCCAGAATGTCGGCGACAGTGTAAAACGAACCAAACACAATGACCATATCATCAGGACTCGATGCGGCCAACGCGGCAGCATAGGCCTGCCCCACGCTGTCAAAGGTGGTCGCCGGCCCCCGCTCGCAGCCAAGGGCCGCCGCCAGCTGGGCCGCGCTCGCCGCCCGCGGGCCGGTCAGGCTCGCCAGATACCACTCGCCGATGAGGCCATCTAGCTCGGCCAGCGACCCCGCCATGTCCTTGTCCTTGAGCATGCCGACCACGGCGCGGCGCACGCCGCTGCAGGGCAGCTTGCGCAACTGGGCTGCCAGATAGGCTGCCGAATGGGGATTGTGGGCCACATCGACGATGACCAGCGGCGCGCTTTGCAACTGTTGCATCCGGCCAGCCAGCCTGGCATTGGCCAGTCCGTCACGGATGGCGGACTCCGGCAACGGCAGGCCGAGGGACTCCAGCGCCGCCAGCACGGTGACCGCGTTCATCAGCGGCAGGGCCGGTTTGGGCAGGTCGCACCACTGGTGGAAGCCGTGATAATCCCAGCCGGTTTCGTGCTCATCGCCATGAAAATCGATGCCGACCTGACGCAAGCAGGCACCGAGGCGCGCCGCCTCGCTGGCAATGGTGACGGGCGGGTTGGGCTCACCGCTGATGGCGGGTTTGCCGGCGCGATACACGCCCGCCTTCTCCACCGCCACCGCCTCGCGGGTATCCCCCAGCCAGTCGCAGTGATCGAGCGCAATGGAGGTGATCATGGCGACATCGGACTCCACCACATTGGTGGCATCTAGCCGGCCGCCCAACCCCACTTCCAGCAAGAGCACATCCGGCGCGGCGCGGCGAAACAGCCACAAACCGGCCAGGGTGGCGAACTCGAAGAAGGTGAGAGCAATCTCGCCGCGGGCTGCTTCCACCTCGGCAAAGGCGGTGCAGTGATCGCTGTCGGTCAGCTCGGCCCCGTTGATCCGCACCCGCTCGGTGAAGCGCAGCAGATGGGGAGAGGAGTAGACGCCGACCTGATAGCCGGCTTCTATCAGTATGCTGGCCGCCATGGCGCAGCTGGAGCCCTTGCCGTTGGTGCCCGCCACCGTGATCACCTTGAACGGCAGTTGGGTAAGATTCATGCGGCGGGCCACGGCGCCGACCCGATCCAGTCCCATGTCGATGTTGACCGGGTGGATCTGCTCCAAATAAGAAAGCCAGTCGACCAGCGACCGGCTTTGGGATTGTTGCATGTTGGAACTCATCTTCACTCTTCGATGACGTGAGTATTCAGCATTTTGGCGAGCAGGCTGGCCAGACGGTTGCGCATGTCGCGGCGGTCGATGATGAGATCGATGGCACCCTTCTCCAGCAGGAACTCGGAGCGCTGGAAGCCTTCTGGCAGCTTCTCGCGCACGGTCTGCTCGATGACGCGGGGACCGGCAAAGCCGATCAGCGCCTTGGGCTCGCCCACGTTGATGTCGCCCAGCATGGCCAGACTGGCGGAGACGCCACCCATGGTGGGGTCGGTCAGCACCGAGATATAAGGCAGGCCGGCTTTGGAGAGTCGGTCCAGCGCCGCACTGGTCTTGGCCATCTGCATCAGGGAGAACAGCGCCTCCTGCATGCGGGCACCACCCGAGGTGGAGAAACAGACCAGACCGCGCCCTTCCTTGATGCTCTCCTCGACGGCGCGCACGAAGCGGGCGCCCACCACGGAGGACATGGAGCCACCGATGAAGGAGAACTCGAACGAACAGGCGACGACCGGCACCCCCTTGAGGGTCCCCTTCATCACCACCAGCGCATCTTTCTCGCCCGTATCCTTCTGGGCGGCTGACAAACGATCCTTGTAGCGCTTGGAATCCTTGAATTTCAGTACATCCTGCGGCTCCAGCTCGGCACCGACTTCGGTGCGGCCCTGCTCGTCGAGAAAGCTCTCGAGGCGGGCACGAGCGCTGATGCGCATATGATGATCACACTTGGGGCACACTTCGAGATTGCGCTCCAACTCTGCCCGGTAGAGCACCTGTTCACAAGCACTGCACTTGGTCCACACCCCTTCCGGAATGTTGTGGCGACGCGGGGCAGTGATCTTGCTCTTGGGAAGGATCTTCTCAAGCCAGCTCATGGAATTCCTTAATGCTTTTGTGCCTGACAAAACGCATCGAGCCTAGATTGTTCAATGACTTAATAGCTCGATGGCAATAAATGACGGATCATTAAACCACAAATTTTCGGGCCCAGTTACTAAAAACTGGTCGTACCCGGTGCCGAGTCCGGCAGCCACAACGGACCGAGCGGCACCCGCGGCAAGCCCAGTTCCAGCGGGTAATCCACGTCCACCAGATAGAGTCCCCCCGCCTTGGCGGTGGGGCCTGCCAGGTTGCGATCCCGGGCCGCCAGCACCTCGGCCACCCACTCCACCGGTTTGAGCCCCTGCCCCACCAGCAGCAGGGAGCCGGTGATGTTGCGCACCATGTGATGCAGGAAGGCGTTGGCCCGGATATCCAGCACGATATAGGGGCCCTGGCGGCTGACGCACAGGTGGGTCACATTGCGCCACGGGGTCTTGGACTGACAGCCGACGGCCCGAAACGAGCTGAAGTCCTGTTCGCCCAGGAGGCACTGGCCCGCCTGGTGCATCAGCGTCGCGTCGATCGCTTCGTGGTAGTGGCTGACGCCGCTGCCGAGGATGGCCGGCCGGTAGTTGTGGTTGTAGATGACGTAGCGGTAGCGACGGGCGGTGGCGCTGAAGCGGGCGTGAAACCCCTCGTCCACCTCCTTGACCCAGCGCACCGCGATGTCGGGCGGCAGGTTGGAGTTGAGCCCCAGGGTCCAGGCCCCTTCGGCACGGTTCGCATCGGTATCGAAGTGGATGACCTGGCCGGTGGCGTGGACGCCGGCATCGGTGCGTCCTGCACACTGGATGGAGACGGGGTGATTGGCGATCCGGCTGAGGGCCTTCTCCAGCTCCTCCTGTACGCTGATCACTTCGCGCTGACGCTGCCAGCCGAAATACCGGCTGCCGTCGTATTCAATACCTAGGGCAATTCGCATGGATAAACTTGTCTTCTGATGAAAGGATGCGGTGAAAGAAACGGGGCGGATTATACCCATCTCGCCTCAAAAATCCCAAATCGCAGCGCCCAGGCCAGACCAGACGCCAAAAGAAGGGGCAGCCCATCGGCTGCCCCTGCTGTCATCATGGTGCTGTGGTTACCTAGCCAAGGCGCTTGAGCAGCTTCTCGGCCTCGGCCCGCTGATGCTCGGTGCCCTGCTCCGCCGCCTCCTGCAGCAGCTCGCGGGCGCTGTCCTTGTCGTCGATCTCGAGGTAGGCGCGCGCCAGATCCAGCTTGGCCCCCACTCCGCCATCGTCGGCATCCACGTCAAATCCGGTGGACTCCGGCAGCACCTCGGGGAAGCCATCCAGCCCCACATCCAGCGAGAAGCCCTGATAGGGTTCCTGCTCCGTGGTGGTGGCATCGGCCTCGGCCAGCAACTTGTCGATCTCGACATAACCGCTCTCCTGGGCCTGCTCGCGCGGCTTGACCTCACCCTGATGGGGTTCCACTTCGGCGAAGGCATCCTCAAAATCGGAGAGGGCCATCTCGTTGGGATCCCAATCCGGTTCTACCTCTTTTTTACCTTTGACCGGCTCGGGTTCCAGCCCCAGCTCAGCCAGCATCTCGTCGGCGCCGGCAGCGGCTGCCTGGTCGGCACCCGGCTCGGCAAAGGCGGTCTCGAAGTCGCTCAGATCGAAGGAGGCGAGATCCTCATCGCTCACCACCGCCTCGGCGTCCGGCTGGCCGTCATCGGCGCCATCCAGCGTCAGGTCGGCCTCCAGATCCGCATCCAGCTCGGCGAACAGGGCAGCCTGCAGCTCCTCTTCGCTCATGACCTCGTTGTCGGCCTTGGGCTTGGGATTGAACTCGCTGGCGAGATCGAGATCCGGCTCGGTGTCGAGGGTGATGGGGTCGTCATGGGCCAGATCCAGATCGGGCACCAGGTCCGGATCCCGGATGGCGGCCTTGGCGGCTGGTGCCGGCTCGGCATCGAAGCTGGCCAGATCCATCTCGCCATCGTCGCTAAACACCAGATCGGCCGGCGCGGCGGGCTCTTCCACCGCCATGTAGCCATCGGGCGTGTTGAGATCCGGTGTCGGCCGCATCGGCTCCTCGTCGGCGATGCCGACCGTCATCAGCTCGTCAAACTCGCTGCTCTCCTGATCCATCACCATGGCGGTGGATTCGGACAGGCTCTTCTCCTGCTCTTCCAGCTCGCGGCGAGCCCGAGCCCGCAGCCACAGAGTCACCAGCGCCAGCACCAGCAGCACCGGCAACAGGATGATCATGGCGAGGTTGAGCGGCGAGGAGAGCAGGTCCATCAGCCAGTTCTGCTTGGGCTCGGGAGCCGGCGCCGCCGGCGGAACCGGCTTGGCCTTGAGCTCGGCAATCTCTTTTTGCAGGGCGGTCTGATCCTGCAGCTGGGCCTTGAGGGTCTCCACCTCTTCGGTCAGCGACTGCAGTCGCAGCTTGAGCCTGTGGTTCATCTCGGTGACCTGACCGAGCTGGGCATTGGCATCTTCCAGCGCCAGCGCCATCTCGGTGGAGGGCTTGCCGACCGGCTTGTCGAGGTCGGCCGGCAGCGGTGCCGGTGCACTGGCGGTGGCACCACTGGTTGCCGCGGCCTGGCTCGCGACCGGCTCGGGGGCCTTGGCGACCTCCTTGACCTCGGTGGCCGGCTGGGGCGCCTCCACCTTGGGTGCCGGAGCCGGGATGGGCGCCGCCTTGGCGGGCGCTACCTTGGCAACCTCGGGCTTGGTCGGCTCGGCTGCCTTGGTGGGGGTCGCCTTGGGCTGGGCCGGCTTGGTGGCCACCGGTTTGGCAGGTTGAACATGCTTGTTGGCCAGATATTTCGGGCTCAGCCCTTTCCAGCTGGCGTTGTCACTGCGGAATTTGGCGCGGGCCTCGGCATCCGTGATGACGCTGGCCTCGGCGGCGGTGGGCAGCAGGATGCGCGAGCCCACCAGAATGTGGTTGATGTTGCCGTCAGCGAAACTGCGGGGGTTTTTCTCATAGATCGCCACCATGGTCTGGTAGACGCTGACACTGCTGGAGGGACGGTACTTGCTCGCCAGGCTCCAGAGGGTGTCGGTGGGACGAATGGGACCATAACTACCGGCATTGCTCGCAACCTGCCGCACGATGGGCTGGGCCGTCGCTCGGCTGGGCTGGGGCGTGGCGCTGGGAGTGGCGACGGGTTGTGCCAGCGGCTGGGAATTGACGGCGGGCGGAGCCGGCTCGTCCGGGCCTTTGAGCTCAACAAAAAAGGGCTCCCGCGTCGAGTCTTCGGCCTGGGCCATGCCCAGCAGACCCAATGCGAGTAGCGTTGCCAATGTTATGCGGGAATGTCCCATATTCGTTCCTTCGTATGACGGCCCTATCACATTGAAAAATCTGGATAGTTACCCCAAAACAGTCGGTTCAATATAAATCAGGCTCAGGTTGCAAGCCAGCAGTCCGACACATTTAGCACCCAACTTGCCCCTGAGTGTAGGAAAAAACTTAATCAGTTGATATCGCGAAACATTCCAGAATGTCGCACTGTGCGCCCCCGGTCACATCTGCCTCGCGCTCGGCGGAGCCATCTCTGACGGGCATCCCTCCCCGCCAGACCCATGGACTCGCCGATCAGAGGTAATCGCGCACCAGCAGTTCGGCAATCTGCACGCTGTTGGTCGCGGCGCCCTTACGAACGTTATCGGCCACGATCCACATATTTATACCGCAGGGGTGAGAAATATCCTGGCGAACCCGGCCCACCTGTACCTCGTCCTTGCCGGTTGCGTCGCGCACCGGGGTCGGATAGTCATGCTCGTCGTCAAACAGGGTGACGCCCGGAGCCTGGCGCAGCAGCTCTTTCACCTGCTCGGCGTCGAGCGGCTGATGCAGCTCGACGTGGACCGCCTCGGCATGGCCATAGAAGACCGGCACCCGCACGCAGGTGGGGTTCACGGCGATGCTGGCATCCCCCAGGATCTTCTGGGTCTCCCACACCATCTTCATCTCTTCCCGGGTGTAGCCGTTGTCGGTGAAGCTGTCGATCTGCGGAATGAGGTTGAAGGCGATCTGCTGCGGGTAGAGGCTGGGCTCCACCGGACGACCGTTGAGCAGGTGGGCGGTCTGGCCGGCCAGCTCGCTCACCCCCTCCTTGCCGGAGCCGGAGACGGACTGATAGGTCGCCACGTTGATGCGAGCGATACCCACCTCATCGTGCAAAGGCTTCAGTGCCACCAGCATCTGGATGGTGGAGCAGTTGGGGTTGGCGATGATGTTGCGATTGCGAAAATCGGCCAGAGCGTCCGGGTTCACTTCCGGGATCACCAGCGGGATCTCTTCGTCGTAACGGAAGCAGGAGGTGTTATCGATGACGATGCAGCCGTGCTCGGCGGCAATCGGCGCCCACTTGGCAGAGACCTCGGCCCCGGCGGAGAAGAGGGCGATCTGCACCTGGCTCCAGTCAAACTCCTCCACGTCCAGGATCTCGACATTCTTGCCGGCAAAACGCACCGTGTCGCCGGCGCTGCGGCTGGAGGCCAGCGGATAGAGGGTGGCGACCGGGAAGGCACGCTCTTCCAGGATCTCGATCATCGCCTCGCCCACGGCGCCGCTGGCGCCCAATACCGCTACGTTGAATTGCTGACTCACTGCTGTTCTCTCCTATGATGGTGCCGGTGACGCGCGCTGGCATCACCGCTGGCAGGCGGACCTGCCTGATAGCGGGTCTGGCGTCAGCCAGACCGGGTATGGGCGGGACAAGGCTCCCCCCCTTCAAGTATGTCGAGCGCTCAGCCGAGCTGGCAGACAAACCCGAGCCGGGCCAGGGCATCGCTCGCAAACGGCCCCTTCAGCTGCAGGGCCGAGAGCTCGCGCCGCTCCGGATAATCTTTGCGCTGCTCATCGAAGCTGCCCGCCACACCGAGCCGGTTGCGAAAACGGGCGTCATCACGGCGCACGTCATAAACAAGGTGGACCAGTTGCTTGATCAATGCCTGATCCGCCGGCTGGCCCGGCGTCACCTCGCGCACCTCGGGGATGGGCAGCAGACTCTGCAGATCCTGGCGCGGCGTGCGCCCCAGTTGGCGGCAGAGCGCCTCATAGAGCATCCAGGTGCCACGGGCCTTGCCTTCCAGGCTGTAACCCGCAATGTGCGGCGTCGCCAGCTCGGTATGGGGCACCAGGGCCTGCAGCGGCTCCGGCTCCCCTTCCCACACGTCCATCACCAGCCGCAGCGGCGTCTGGCTCTGCTGGCGCGCCAGCAAGGCCTGGTTGTCCCACACCTCGCCGCGGGAGGCGTTGATGAGGATCTGCCCGGCCGGGCGGGCGGCAATCTGCGCCGCATCCAGCAGATGGAAGGTGGCATCCGGCCCTTGACGGGTGATGGGAACGTGGAAGCTGACGATGTCGGCCTCAAGGGCCTGCTGGTAATCGACAAACTGCACCGCCTCGTTGGCTTCGGCGGCGCGGGCCCGGGGCGGATCGCAGCGCAGCACCCGCATGCCAAGGGCCTCGGCCTTGCCTGCCACGCACTCGCCGGTATTGCCGGCGCCGATGACCGCGAGGCTCATCTCGCTCAAGTTGAGCTCATGGCGCTCGGCCAGCACCAGCAGGGCGGAGAGCACATAGTCGCCGACCGAATATTTGTTGCAGCCGGGGGCACTGAAGAAGGGAATGCCCCGCTCGGCCAGCAGCGCCTTGTCCACATGATCGGTACCGATGGTGGCGGTGCCGACGAAGCTCAGTCGCGGGCAGCTGGCCAAGAGGGCTGCGTCCACCCGGGTGACGGAGCGCACCAGCAGCACGTCGGCCTCTTGCAGATCCGCCGCCTGCATCTGCCTGCCGGGCAGCGGGACGACTTCGCCAAACTCGGCAAACAACTCACGGGCGTGGGGCATATTTTCATCAACGACGATCTTCATCGGGCTCTCTCACTTCGCTAGCGGCCACAAGCGCGCCATTCTAGCCCAAACAGACCGAAGTTTCAGATGCTTATTCACCCATACGCGGCCGTTGCCGCGACTTTCTGCCGGGGTGGGTGCGCTGTTGCCTCATCTGCGCCCGATGAAGCACCCTGCCCGGGCAATATCTGCTGGCCACTCCCGCCATCAGCTGGCCTTGGTCAACAATCAGACCATCACCACACTCATTTGTAACCCCGTGTTACAGGGAGCGGGGCACGACTTGACCGACCGGGTTGGGCTGGCACAATGGCGCCTCTTTTTTTCTGCCCAGGAATGGGCACCTTGCCGAGCCCCGTTATGCCGACTCACGCCTCTTCTCTGCCGCGCCGCCAGGTGCTGTGTTTCAGTGCCGCCCTGATCCTGCCGCTGCTCCTGCTGGTCTGCCTGCCCTGGCAACCGTTCATGAGCCAGGCCCTGCACTCGGACTGGCTCTGGTGGCCCTACGCCCTCACCCGCATGGTGGATGTGCCCGGCATCGGCGTCAGCATCCTGGCCCTGCTGCTGCTGACCCGACACAAGCTGACGCTGAGCCTGCCGGCGCTGCTGGCCCTCGGCGCCGCCCTGTTTGCCGTGCTGGCCGGCGACTGGCTCATCAAGAGCCTGATCAAGCACCTGACCGAGGAGCCCCGCCCCTACCTGCTCTGGCTGGAGAGCCAGAACCTGATCCCCGCCATCCAGCAGTTCTATGCCGGCAAGGTGGAGGTGCGCAGCGAACAGGTCCATGCGGCCAGCCAGCTGCTGGCGCTGCCCGAGTGGCTCGCCAGCCACTGGCAGGCGGAGGTGAACTACGCCTTCCCCTCCGGCCACAGCATCGCCGCCATGAGCCTGGCCCAGTTCTTCGGCCTGATCTGGCTGGCGCGCGCCCCCGCCGGCGCCTGGTTGCTGCCGCTGTGGGCCATAGGTGTCGGCCTGTCGCGCATGCTGATCGGCATGCACTGGCCACTGGATGTACTGGCGAGCGCCCTGCTCGGCAGCCTCACCTCGCTGTTCGCGGTGCGCTGGTGGCTGCGCCGTTACTAACATCCGCACGATACAAAAAACGGGCACCTGCGGGTGCCCGTTGTTGTTCTCTGCTCTCTGCCGTGGTGGCTCAGTTGCTGGCGCTCGCGCCCTGCCACCCCTGCGGGTACTTGTAGCCGACGAAGCGCTTGGCGGCATAGGCCTTGAAGGCGGCCGAGTTGTAGGCCTCTGCCACATCTTTGGCGAAGGGCTTGTCCGCATCGGCACTTTTTACCACCACCCAGTTGATGAAGTCGTAGCTGCGCTCAAGGAACAACCCGGAACTGAAAGGAATGCCGCTTGAGGCGGCAAAGTTGCCGTTGATGACCGAGAAGTCTACGTCTTCGCGCGAGCGGGGCAGCTGGGCCGCCTCCAGCAGCACCAGCTTGATGCCGTGGGGATTCTTCACCACGTCGAACTCGCTCGCCTTGAGCGGGTTGATCCCCTCCTTGAGGGTCAGCCAGCCCAGATCCTGCAACATAAGCAGCGCCCGCGCCTGATTGGTGGGGTCGTTCGGTATGGCCACCGTGCTCCCCTTCTGCACCGCCTTCAGATCTCCCAGCTTGCCGGCATAGAGCCCCATGGGACCGGTCGGTACCTGGGTGATGGGGGCGAGCGACAGCCCCCGATCCTTGGCAAAGCTCTCCAGATAGGGCTTGTGCTGGAAGCAGTTCACATCGAGCGAGCCGTCGGCCAGCGCGATATTGGGGGTCACATAGTCGGTGAACTCCACCAGTTTGACCTGGTAGCCCTTGGCTTCGAGCTGGGGCTTGATGGAGTCGGTCACCATGTCGGCAAAATCCCCCACCGTGGTGCCGATGACGATCGCCTGTTTGGCCGGATCGGCGGCCAGCGCGGCCAATGGCAGGGTGCCGGCCAGCAGGGCCAGGGCGGAAAGGGCAAAGAAGGAACGACGCTGCATAAAAACTCCCTGTAAACATCTCAACGGCTGGCGTGATGGCAGAGTCGTGCTTGAACCACCGCAACCATCTAGCCATCCAAACGGCTAATTAAGCACACCATAACAGAGCCGTTTCTCTTCGCCAAGCAACAAAACCGGGCAAGGTTTGCCGGATGCTTGCTAACCCCGGCTTTCAACCTTGCTGGGTACCCAAACAAGAAATATTTGATAAACCACACAGTTATTGCTTGACCCCCTCCCCAAGCCGGCCTCAAGTGACTTATTGTGGTCATTCGGTACCATTTTGCGTCAGGGTGCCAGGTTCGCTTTGTCAGGCTCAACCCACGGAATAAATACATACTGGAGGCGTCATTCAGGGGCGGTAGCGTATATTTTTTAAACTAAAGTCTAGTTTCTTTTACCCTCTAATATCTAATAGCAACGTCTATGTAATATTACAAAAAAAATAACTACTATATATTACCAATGAACAAGTTTTGATAACCTTCACGGAGTTTGACAATGAGTATCACGTACAACATTTATAGAATTAGTACATCAAATCTATCTAGATTAATTCAGGGTCTCAGTAAAACTGAACTAGTGAAACAAAAAACTAAAATAACAAATAATTTTACATCAACGTTCTATTTTTCAGAAAACCCTATAGGACATGATGTATGGTGGGCAGATGCTTATAAAGAATATTTAATTGATAATAGCTCCAAGCCAAGGAATATTTTTTACTATGCTCTTCTAATATCAGAACCAAAGTCACTAAAAGCAAAACATGCTTATTTGGTTAGCTTAGGAAAGTCACACTTCTATCTTAATAAGTTTATAGATAGAGACTTTGGGATCAATCTTGCGGTGAGAATAGCAGATGAAGAAACCATTTTATTAAAGAAGAGCACTTATTTTTCAAGTGTAAAAACCGGAGAGTTATCTTCTTATATAAGATTCATAAAAAACAATTATGACCCTGGAGAGTCAGTAGACCACCTTAAACTTAAAGCATCCAAAGTTGATATCTGGGGTGATAAGAATATTATATTTTCAGATTCGATTCAAATTAGTTCAGATATCATTCCGACAGATATAGAGGAACTACTAAATAGAATAGAGCAGCATATGTCACACAATGAGGTGATACATCTCCCAAAACTAGAGACTGTACGAGACTCACTTTTCAGAGATGAATTGGATGGCCATTTATTAACCGCAATAAGAAAAGATCAATTTGAATTTTCATTATCAGAATTTGAAGTAACTGGTTGTAATATTCGACTAGAGTCAATTAATTTTGATTATGACATATATATAAAGGATGGAAGAGGACCAGAAAATACCAGAGAAAAATTAGGTGACAGTCTAAATAAAAATGGCGTATCAGAATACATAAAGAAACTCGATGAAAATATTCCTCTATGTGATATAAAAATAAAGTCTACTTGCGACCTAATGGGGCGACGTACTAGAGCGCTAAGAGAAGTCATTGAGTTTTCGTTTCAATTACACGAAAGCCAGTACATATTGAAAAGAGGGATCTGGTATATATTCAATAATACCTTTATGCAACTTCTTAAAAAATCGCTTGAGAATATCTCATATTCATATAGAGATAACCTCTATGAAAGTGAGTATCAAAAATGGAAAAGTGATAAAGAATGTGAAATAAAAAGAAATAATTCAAACACTCTCAATAAAATTCTATATAGAGAGTTTTTCTTTAATGAGAAAATGTGTGAAAAATATAACTATGAACTTCTTGACAGAAAAACAGAAAATGTTGAATCAATGACTGTCACAGCCCGTGACTATAAAGTTGAAATTGCCGACCTATATGACAAAGATAAAAGAGAGGCTATATCAGTCAAAATATCAGATGACTCTAGCTCCCTTATTTACAATATAGTGCAATCATTAACATCTATAGAGCTTCATATAAATAACTCACTATCTAAAGATCGAAAAATAGAGACTGCATCGCTATGGTTTATTTTTACACAAAAAGTAAACAAAATCACGGAGTTCAACTCTATTCAATTTCTACTTTCTTTAGAGTCTTGGAAGAAAAGAATGAATGCGATTGGTGTAAAGCCAAACATTTACATATCACAACATATAAAATAGACTTATTGAATTATGGTTTTGCATTAGCATCTGTATTACTCAATATCGTACTAACGTCAATCAATTGACAAACCACTCTTAATATAAACAGCAAGAAAGTTAAGAAGCCAGCCTATATTGTTAAATATATAGTCAGATTAAAAACCAATAATCACTCATAAAATAAATATATTTTTCAATATTTTGTCATTCTGATCGGCCAATAGAAAAGCGTTAGTAAGATTGCCTCTTCCTAGCTACTCATTTATTGTCATAGTGACATTTCCATCACTATATTTACAATTTGAATTACTTTATTTTTGACCTGCTCCGGCCCTGCCGGTAGGTTTATGCCTTATCGACACAGTGCCGTGACTCATATTTTATACGTCACCTTGTCACTCGCGAACGACATGGAGGGTTCGCTAACTCACCAGCAGGGAGCACAACCACCCCCTATTCAAGGAGTATTCATGACCCCCAAACAACATCTGCTCGCCAAGGCCATCTTTATCCTTGCCACTCTGTTCTCCCTGGCCATGATCGCCTTCGTCGCCTGGGCCGTCGTCACGGTCAGTCCGCTCCACCCGGCTGACATGGCGCCGTCGCAGAGTCTCAGCCTTGGCCTGGCAACCGCCATCGCCCTGTTTGTGCTCGCCTTCAACTATGTGGCCTACCGCGGGCTCACCGAACAGGTGACGGCCCTCAAGGTGGTCTTCTGGTGCTTCGTCGCCCTGCAGTTGTTCGCCTTTCCGATCGGTACCGTCATCGCGCTGACCCTCATCTATCTGTGGAACCAGTCGCGCGCCTCCCTCACCCGCCCACTCGGCGCCACTGTCTCACTCTGATCCTGGAGAGTATCCATGCTGACCACCACGAACACCGGCCTGCTGGTCGTCGATATTCAGGGCAAACTGGCCCGTCTCGTCGAGGGGAGCGATGCCCTCATCGCCAATGCCGCCAGACTGGTGGCGGGGGCCCGTCTATTGGGCCTACCGGTTGTCTGGCTGGAGCAGAACCCGGACAAGCTTGGGGCCACAGTGCCCGAGCTGCAGCTGATGCAGGCAGGCGATCTGGTGCTGCCCAAGCACAGCTTCGGCGCGCTGGGGGAACCGGCGCTGGCCGACGCCCTTGCCCGCCAGGGGGTCAGCCACTGGCTGGTGTGCGGCATCGAGGCCCATATCTGCGTCTACCAGACGGTGTTGGGATTGCTGGAGGCGGGCAGCCAGGTGTCGCTGGTGGTGGATGCGGTGTCGTCGCGCAGCGCCGCCAACCGGGAGCTCGCCATCCACAAGCTGGCGGCGCACGGGGCCGAACTCACCTCGGTGGAGATGTGCCTCTACGAGCTGCTGGGCGATTGTCGCCATCCGGCGTTTCGATCCATTCTGGCGTTAATCAAATAGCCCCTACCGTCCGGCGTTTCGTACCATATTGCTGGCGCTGATCAAATAGCCTCCCCTATCGGCCAGTCCCTCCAGACCACCCGGCGCCATTGGCGCCGTGTGGCTTGCCTGCAGTGCCCCCTGTTTTCATCGCAGCGGCGCTCCCGCCAGCGCGAAGATTTCCCCCATCCTGCGCAGATCCGCCCCACCTATCTCACACCGGTAGCGGCCCGTCAGACGTTAACAAATGGTTACTAATTGATTGATATAAAAAGATAAATATCAATAGCACCAAACTGAGAAAAGTTCTCAATACAGCACAGAAAAGGATTCATAGGAACCCCCACATGGTCTGTCGATGATTTGTTGTGAGATTTCTTTGAGCCTTATCTCAGAATGAAAATGAGTTCTTTTTGACTCTGTTTTTCCCATGTATAGATGCCAGTCGCACCCAGGACGGTGCGATATAAGATGGAGTTTATTAATGAGAAAAACATCGTTAGCGTTGGCAATCTCGGCCCTGCTCTCGGCCCTGCCCATCGCTTCAGTTCAGGCGAGTGAGAGTTGCACCCCATTGACCGGCAAGGAAGTCGGCCTCGATACCGGCCGCAGCAGCGCCGAGCGCTGCCTGCCCGGCATCAACCCGCTGCAGGATCAGCAGTGGCACCTGCTCAACAGCGGCCAGAATGCCTTCAGCCCCCGCGGCGGCGTGGCAGGCAACGACCTCAACCTCTGGTGGGCACACCGTACCGGCGTGCAGGGCCAGGGCATCAACGTGGCCGTGGTGGATGACGGCCTGGCCATCGCCCACCCGGACCTGGCCGACAATGTGCGCCCCGGCTCGAAGAACGTGGTGACCGGCAGTAGCGACCCCACCCCGACCGATCCGGACAGTGCCCACGGCACCTCGGTCTCTGGCCTGATCGGGGCGGTCGACAACCGCATCGGCACCCTGGGGGTGGCCCCTCGCGTCCAGCTGCAGGGGTTCAACCTGCTGGATGAGCGCAGCAAGCAGCTGCAGAAAGACTGGCTCTATGCGCTGGGCGGCAGCCCCGCCACCGCCGACAACCGGGTCTTCAACCAGAGCTACGGCATGAGCCTGGTGGATCCGCAAAGCGCCAGCGGGCTGGATCAGGTTCAGCTCGATCGCCTGTTCGAACAGCAGACCCAGCAGGCACAGGGCGCGGCCTACATCAAGGCGGCAGGCAACGGCTTCAACCGCATCGCCGCGGGTGACTACATGTTCAGCCGCACTGGCGTCCTGCCCAAGCTGCCGTTCGAGAACAGCAACATAGACCCCTCCAACAGCAACTTCTGGAACCTGGTGGTGAGCGCCATCAACGCCGATGGAGTGCGTTCCTCCTACTCCAGCGTCGGCAGCAACGTCTTCCTGAGCGCCCCCGGCGGGGAGTACGGTACCGATGCGCCGGCCATGGTGACCACGGATCTGCCCGGCTGCGACATGGGCTACAACCGCACCGACGATCCCAGCACCAACCGGCTGCACAACAACCCGCAGCTGGATGCCACCTGCGACTACAACGGCGTGATGAACGGCACCTCGTCAGCCACCCCCAACACCTCGGGCGCCATGGCGCTGCTGATGTCCGCCTATCCGGATCTGTCGGTGCGGGATCTGCGCGATCTGCTGGCCCGCAACGCCACCCGCATCGATGCCGGCCAGCAGCCGGTCCAGGTCAGCTATACCGCCGCCAACGGCCAACCCCGCCAGGTCACCGGCCTGGAAGGGTGGGAGCGCAACGCCGCCGGCCTCTGGTACAGTCCCACCTATGGCTTTGGCCTCATCGACGTGAACAAGACCCTGACGGCCGCCGCCAACCACACCCCGCTGCCGCCGCTGGTGCAGTTGCCGGCTCAGAAGGTGACTGTGCCGCGCAGTGAAGGGAGCATCGCGGATGTGGGCAGCAGTGCCACCCGCTCCAGCACCCAGGTGGCGCAAGCCTTGACCGTGGAAGCGGTCCAGGTCACGGTGAGCCTGGATCACCAGCGCCTGCCCGACCTGCTGATCGAGTTGGTCTCCCCGTCCGGCACCCGCAGCGTGCTGCTCAACCCCAACAACAGCCTGGTGGGGCAATCCCTCGACCGGCAGCAGCTGGGTTATGTGCGCACCAAGGGGCTGCGCGACATGCGCATGCTCTCCCACAAGTTCTATGGCGAAACGGCTCAGGGCGAGTGGCGACTGGAGGTGACCGACGTCTCCAACAGCAGCCGCCAGATGACGCTGGTTGACCTCAACACCAACCGCCGCAGCACCCTGACCGAGCGCAACAACAGCCAGCCGGGTCAACTGCTCAACTGGTCCCTGCGGGTGATCGGCCACGATGCCGCCCGCTCATGATCACAAGGAGTCACAAGATGAAACACAGCTTACTCGGCCTGGCCCTGGCCGGCCTCCTGGCTTCGGCCGGCGTGCACGCCGCCGATGAATCGGTGGTGATCGACGGCAAGCAGTACCGCACCATCGAGGTGAACGGTCAGACCTACCTCACCCCGGACAACGGCAGCAAGCAGCGGGTCGCCCGCAGCGCAGACGGCAAGGCGCCCCGGCAAACCCTGCGCAGCGGCGACGTGCTGCTGCAAGGGGTAGCCAGCCCGGAGCTCACCGCCAGCGGCACCCTGTTGGTGGAAGCCGATGACAACCAGGCCAGCGCGCTGGCCAGCCGCCACGGCCTGCGCTTCAAACAGAGCAGCGGCGGCATCGCCCTGCTGGAAGCCAAGCCGGGCACCGATCTGAACGCCGTCGCCACGGCGCTCAAGCAGGAGGGGGTCAAGGTGCAGATTGAACTCGCCGGGGCCCTCAAACGGCCCAAGTAAACCGCTCCAGGCCACTGCCCGGACGTTTTGGCTTATCTTCGAGGGGGCCACCGGCCCCCTCGCGTGTTGCCAGCGTCATTGGCCATCAGGCCACCCCTTTTTCCCCATCTCCCCTGCCCTTCTCCCCTCTTGTCACTTTCAGCCCTTGGTTTGGCACCGCCTTTCGATGCGACCTTGCTCACAACTCTGCCCCCTTGCTCCCGCCGGCACATTTCTCGCTCCCCCGGGGCAAGGCGGCCATCGTCCGACTTGTTAACCTGCGGGCAGCCAAACGCCGGCCCACGGGCCCGTTCGGCCTTCCTTGCGATATCCAATGTCAGCCGCCAGCAGAGCGGCCCAGCCCGGGCGGATGCCTTGCACCCGGTATCGATATCTCCTTTTTATTTTTATTCAGACAGTTACGAGGACGTCTTATGCCTATTACCACAAAATTGAAAGCGGTTTCACTGGGTGTCAGCCTGGCGCTGGCCGGCCTGCTGGTCGGTTGCAACCAGAATGACTCGGATCCCCTGATCAAGGACGATGCCTATTACCGCGGCCAGGCCGAGGCCATGGTGGCCAAGCTGACACTGAGCGAGAAGCTGGACCTGCTCTCCGGCCCCGGTTACGGCAGTGCCAACGGCGCCATCAACGTCAAACAGGACGTGCCCGGCGTGGCGGGTTACATCAACGGCGTGCTGCGCAGCGCGGACGGCATCGACATTCCGGCCCTCAAACTGGCGGACGGGCCGGCCGGGGTGCGGATCAACGCCAACCGCGACGGTGACAGCGCCAGCTACTACGCTACCGCCTGGCCCATCGGCTCGCTGCTCGCCTCCAGCTGGGACGTCAAGCTGGTCAAGGCCATCGGCGAAGCCATGGGGGACGAGGTGCGCCAGTACGGGGTCGACATCCTGCTGGCCCCGGGCATGAACATCCAGCGCAACCCGCTCAATGGCCGCAACTTCGAGTACTACTCGGAAGACCCCCTGCTCACCGGCAAAATCGGTGCCGCCATGGTCAACGGGGTGGAAAGCAACGGGGTGGGCACTACCATCAAGCACTACTTCGGCAACAACTCCGAGACCAACCGCAACCAGATCAACGACATCGGCGAACCGAGAACCTTCCGCGAGATCTACCTGCGCGGCTTCCAGATAGCGGTGGACGAGGCCCAGCCCTGGGCGGTGATGACCTCCTACAACAAGGTCAACGGCACCTATGTCAACGAGCGCAGGGATGCGGTGACCGACCTGCTGCGCGGCGAGTGGAAGTTCGACGGCCTGGTGATGTCCGACTGGTTTGCCGGCGACGTGGCCAACAACGCCTACAAGCAGGTGCTGGCGGGACAGGATTTGATCGAGCCGGGCAACGTCAAGGAGCAGTTGCAGCAATCCATCGAGCACGGCCAGCTCGACGAGGCCAAGGTGAACGAGGCCGCCATCCACATCCTGACCCAGGTGATGAAGAGCCCCTCCTACAACCAGCTGGCCATCAGCAACAGTCCGGATCTGACCGCCCATGCCAAACTGGCCCGTCAGGCCGGCGCCGAGAGCATGGTGCTGCTGCGCAACGAGGCCGCGGCCCTGCCGCTGGCGACAAGCAGCAGCCTGGCCAGTTTTGGCATCAACCAGATCAACACCTACAAGGGCGGCACCGGCAGCGGGGATGTGAACGCCGCCAGCACCACCACCATCGCGCAGGGACTGGCGGCACGCTTCCCGGTCAACGAGGCGTTGCAGAGCTATTACCGCGATTTTTACGAGAACAACAAGGTCTATCACGAGGGGCAATTTGGCGCCAAGGGCTACTACACCTGCGCCGAGGCGCCAATCAGCGGCGATCTGGCGGCCCTCATCGCCAATGCGGCCGCCACCCAGCAAGCCGCCGTCATCAGCATCGGCCGCCAGGCCGGGGAAGGGGCGGATCGCAGCAGCGGCAAGGGGGACTATCTGCTCGGTGATGACGAACGCGCCCTCATCGATGCGGTGAGCAGCGCCTTCCACGCCAAGGGCAAGAAGGTGGTGGTGGTGCTCAACGTCAACGGCGTCATCGACACCGCCCAGTGGGGCGACAAGGTGGATGGCATCCTGCTGGCCTACATGGCTGGCCAGGAGACCGGCCACGCGGTGGCGGACGTACTCTCCGGCGCGGTCAACCCGAGCGGCAAGCTGGCCCAGAGCTTCCCGCAAAGCTACGCCAGCGTTCCCTCCGCCGGCACCTTCCCGGGCGAGGACACCGATGGGGACGGCGAACCGGACGATCTCTACTACAACGAGGGGATCTACGTGGGCTATCGCTACTACAGCACCTTCGAGCAGGCGGTCTCCTACCCGTTCGGCTTCGGTCTCTCCTACACCAGCTTCAGCTACACCAGCCCCGCCATCGCCAGCAATACCTTGGAGGGTGGCAGCGCCGGCAACCTGGTGCTGACCGCCACCATCACCAACACCGGCGCCGTGGCAGGCAAGGAGGCGGCCCAGGTCTATGTGACCGCCCCCGAGGTCAAGCTGAAGAAACCGCTCATCGAGCTCAAGGCCTTTGCCAAGACGGCGCAACTGGCACCGGGGGCCAGCGAACAGCTGAGCTTCACCATTCCGGCCAGCATCCTCGCCAGCTTCGATGAGGCCAGCAACCAGTGGATCGTGGAGCCGGGTCGCTACAGCGCCTACATCAGCCCCTCGTCGGATGTCTCCGCCAGCACGCCGATCAGCTTCACGGTGAGCAAGGAGATAGTGGTGAGCAACACCACGCCGGGGGCACTGGCACTGCCGGCCGGAGTGGATCCTGCCAGCGTCACTACCGTTACCCGCTAACAGAGGCAGGCAAGGCCGGGCACCCAGCCCGGCCATGCCTGACAGTTGCCCAGCAATGACCCGACCACGGGACCGGCCTTGCGCCGGTCCCGTTCTTATTGGCGGGCGTTGCGATAGGCCAGCGGCGTCATTCGGGTGTTGGCCTTGAAAAAGCGATTGAAGGCGCTCTGGGACGAGAAGCCGACCCGATCGCTGATGTCCTGCAGCGGTTGATCCCCCTCACCCAGCAAGCGGCAGGCTTCGCTCACCCTCGCGTCCCTCAGCAGGGTGGAGAAGCTGCTCCCCTCCCCCTGCAATTTGCGATTGAGGGTCCAGCGGCTGACATTCATGGCCGCGCACACCTCCTTGAGCAGGCTCTCGTCGCTCTCCAGCTCCCCTTCCCGGATCTTGTGGCGGATCCGCTCCCCCACCAGACAGGCAAAGGGGGCCCGCTCGGCAATGTCGGCGCAGATCTGCGCCAGCTGGGCCAGTTGCAGATGACCCAGCGGCTCGTTGTAGCAGTGGCTGGGGCAGTCGAGTTGGGCGTTGTCGATGGTCAGGGTGTTTTCCCCCTGCTCCCAGCGGCAGCGGGCTCCAAAGAACTGGTCCAGCAGTTGATGGCGCGGTGGCGGCAGTCCCGTGAAACCCACCGAGACCCGGGGATCCGCCAGATAGACCCGCAAAATCCGGTAGAGGATGATGAAGTTGGGGATGGCCTGACTCGCCCCCAGGCTGGCGGGCCCCTGATTGACATACAGGTATTGGCTGGCCTGCGCCCCCCGCCGCACCCGCAGCTCGTCACAACTGCCGATGATGGGGCGATAGGCCAGCAGCACCTCGAGCGCCGCCCGCGGCGAGGGCTGGTTCAGGCACAGGCTGATGAGCGGCGGATAGTGCTGGTAGAGCTGGCCGATGTCGTAGGAGAGGATGGTCTCGTGAAAACTGGCCAGATAGGGCTGCATCAGTTGCAGCATCCGGTAGTGGCTGTGGGCCGGCAGCCGGCCCTGCTCCCGCTCGATGTCGAACGACGTGAGGCCGCCCGCCATCAAAATGGCATCGGGATCGCCCCCCTGCTGCTGGCAGGCTCCCAGCATTCGTCTGATCACCTGGTTTGATACGCTCTGTGACATCTGCCGTCCTGGCCTCCGTGCTGACAGGAAACTGCTCGTGATCCCCCGGCCCGCCACTGACGGCGGGCCTGCCACCCCGGGCAGCGGGCTGGCGGGACCATTATGGGGCGGTTGCAAAGCGAGCAGATGTAACGGAGTGTAAAAGCACGCGCCAGCGCGCCATTTTGGGCACATTTGGCCGCCATATCGGACCAGTTGCGTCAGGTTCGGTCATGAAAAATGGCGCCCGTGGGCGCCATCTTGATGGGGGCAGTGCAGCCTGCGTCAGTTCGCCTTGTGCTGCTCGGCCAGATAGAGCCAGGTGTCGACCACGGTATCCGGGTTGAGCGACACAGAGTCTATGCCCTGCTCGACCAGCCAGGCGGCGAAGTCCGGGTGATCGGACGGCCCCTGGCCGCAGATCCCCACGTACTTGCCCGCCTTGCGGGCGGCGGCAATGGCCATCGCCAGCAGCGCCTTGACCGCCTCGTTGCGCTCGTCGAACAGGTGGGCGATGAGCCCGGAGTCCCGATCCAGCCCCAGGGTCAACTGGGTCATGTCATTGGAGCCGATGGAGAAGCCGTCGAAGTGCTCGAGGAACTTGTCCGCCAGCAGCGCATTGGAGGGCAGCTCGCACATCATGATGACTTTCAGGCCGCGCTCGCCACGGCGCAGACCGTTCTCGGCCAGGATGTCGATCACCTGCTCCGCCTCGCCTACGGTGCGCACGAAGGGGATCATCACCTCGACGTTGGTCAGCCCCATGACATCGCGCACCCGCTTGATCGCCTCGCATTCGAGGGCAAAACAGGGGCGGAAGCTGTCGGCGATGTAGCGCGACGCACCGCGAAAACCGATCATCGGGTTCTCTTCATGAGGCTCGTAGTCACGACCGCCCACCAGGTTGGCGTACTCGTTGGACTTGAAGTCCGACATCCGCACGATCACCCGCTCCGGCCAGAAGGCGGCGGCCAGGGTGGCGATGCCTTCGGTCAGCTTGGCGACATAGAACTCGCGTGGGCTCTCGTAGCCGGCGATCATCTTGCCGATGGTGGCCTTGAGCTCGGGGCTCTGCTGGTCGAATTCCAGCAGCGCCTTGGGGTGCACCCCGATCATCCGGTTGATGATGAACTCCAGGCGGGCCAGACCGACACCGGCGTTCGGCAGCTGGGCGAAGTCGAATGCCCTGTCCGGGTTGCCGACGTTCATCATGATCTTGATGGGCAGGCGCGGCATGTTGCCCACCTCGGTCACCGCCACGTCAAAGTCGAGTTCGCCGTCGTAGATGAAACCGGTGTCCCCTTCCGCACAGGAGACGGTAATGAGCTGGCCCGGTTCGATGCGCTTGGTGGCATCACCACAACCCACCACCGCCGGAATGCCCAGCTCGCGGGCGATGATGGCAGCGTGACAGGTACGGCCGCCCCGGTTGGTGACGATGGCGGAGGCCCGCTTCATGATGGGCTCCCAGTCCGGATCGGTCATGTCGGTGACCAGCACGTCGCCAGGCTGCACTTCGTCCATCTGGCTGATGGAGGAGATGACCCGCGCCGGGCCCGCGCCGATCTTGTGGCCGATGGCGCGCCCCTCGATCAGCACCTTGCCCGCTTGCTTGAGGGCGAAGCGCTCGAGGGTGTTGGCCTCCTGGCGGCTGCGCACGGTTTCCGGACGCGCCTGCACTATGTAGAGCTTGCCATCCTGCCCATCCTTGGCCCACTCGATGTCCATCGGGCGGCCATAGTGCTGCTCGATGATGAGGGCCTGCTTGGCCAGCTCCATCACCTCGGCATCCGTGATGCAGAAGCGGCTGCGCTCGGCCTCATCGGTGTCGACGATCTGCACCTGGCGGCCGTGGCTGGCATCGCCGGAATAGGTCATCTTGATGAGTTTGGAGCCGAGGGTCTTGCGCACCACCGCCGGGCGTCCTGCCTTGAGGGTCGGCTTGTGCACGTAGAACTCGTCGGGGTTGACTGCCCCCTGAACCACCATCTCGCCAAGGCCCTGAGCGCCGGTGATGAACACCACGTCGTTGAAACCCGACTCGGTATCCAGGGTAAACATGACGCCGGATGCTGCGAGATCCGAGCGCACCATGCGCTGGATCCCGGCCGACAGGGCGACACCCTTGTGGTCATAGCCCTGATGCACCCGATAGGAGATGGCGCGATCGTTGAACAGTGAAGCAAACACATGCTTGACGGCAATCATGACGGCGTCGATGCCGCGCACGTTGAGGAAGGTCTCCTGCTGGCCGGCAAACGAGGCATCCGGCATGTCCTCGGCAGTGGCGGAGGAGCGCACCGCAAAGGACGCGTCAAGCCCGCCGCTGAGCTTGTCGTAGGCAACCCGGATCGCCTGCTCCAGCTCGCTCTGGAACGGGGCGTCGATCACCCAGTCACGGATCTGCTGGCCGGCCCGGTTGAGGGCGGCGATGTCGTCCACATCCAGGCTGTCGAGCAGATCGTGGATCTTGCCGTTGAGGCCGCTTGACTCCAGAAACTCGTTAAACGCAAAGGCGGTGGTGGCAAACCCGCCCGGCACGGAAACTCCGGCACCAGAGAGGTTGCTGATCATCTCGCCAAGGGATGCATTTTTGCCGCCAACTCGTTCTACATCCTGCATTCCGAGTTGCTCGTACCAGAGTACGTACTGTTGCACTTGCATGTCTCCAGGTTGGTGGGCACTGTGCCGCCATGGCACCTTGTGCGCCAGTTTATGTGCGTTATTGTCTGTTTCTACTGTTGCCAACGACCATGAAAACGTTTTCTACTTATTGTCAAAAAAATCCCCGAGCAAGATTTGGGGATGGTCGAATGACACAGACATTCTACAATGCCAACACAAAAAGGTAACGACTCAGGTTTGCAAGCCACTTCACAACTTGGGCACGGCAGACCGGTTGACAAAAACGATATGGTTTCGAGAGATACTTCTTGCCAGCCAGCTCGCCGATCCCCTCACAGGAGCCCCCAGTGCACACCGTATTCTATGTTTCAGACGGCACCGCCATCACAGCCGAAGTGTTCGGTCACGCCGTGTTGAGCCAGTTTCCGCTGGCCTTCGAGCAGATCACCATCCCCTTTGTCGAAACCCTGGAGAAGGCGCGCCAGGTACGGATGCGCATCGACGAGCAGTTCCGCCAGACCGGGGTTCGCCCCATTCTGTTCCACACCATCGTCGATCATCAGGTACGCGAGGAGGTGCTCAAGGCCCAGGCCAGCAGCCACGACTTTCTCAACACCTTCGTCAGCCCGCTGGAGCACGAGCTCGGGGTGAAGGCCGAGCCCAGACTGCACCGCACTCACGGCATGGAGAACCGCAAGCTCTATGACGACCGCATCGAGGCGGTCAACTTCGCGCTGGCCAACGACGATGGCATCACCACCAAGGAGTACGAGGAGGCCGACATCATCCTGATCGGGGTCTCCCGCTGCGGCAAGACGCCGACCAGCCTCTATCTGGCGCTGCAGTTCGGCATTCGCGCCGCCAACTACCCCTTCATCGAGCAGGACATGGGGGTTCTGGATCTGCCGGCCGCCCTCAAGGCCAATCGCCACAAGCTGTTCGGCCTAACCATCGCCCCCCAGCGACTGCACGAGATCCGCAACCAGCGCCGCGCCAACAGCCGCTACTCCTCGCTGGAGCAGTGCGAGCAGGAGCTGGCCTGCGTCGAGCGGCTGTTTCGCCAGGAGGCGATCCGCTTCCTCGACACCAGCTCCCACTCGGTGGAGGAGATCAGCGCCAAGATCCTCGAGGCCACCGGCCTGCGCCGTCAGCTTTATTGAGCAACGCCGCGCGCCGGCAAGCTGACGACACGGCAAACGCCAATAAAAAAGCGCCGGATACATCTGTATCCGGCGCTTGTGGACTGAACCTCAACGGGATTGGGAGCCCGGACGGTTCAGCTCTCTGTTGTTCATCAGCATGGCGTAGAAGTTGAGCACACCGTGACGCCGCCGTACCCGTTCAGTCAGCCAGAGGGCCGGCAGCAGGCCGATGGCACCGGCGATCAACAAGACAGTCCGCAAGTGCATCACCAGATAGTCATCACCCTGCACGGCCCACACCAGCAGGCATCCCGCCGCCATGGTCAGCAGCAGGGGCGAAAGCCACACGGTCAGCCACAGCGCGACGGCCAGCAAACTGCCAATAATACGTTGCATGAAGCGCATCCTTGTTGCACAGGAGGCTTCATAGAACAGGAAATACCAGAAGAGTCAACCGAGCAGCATTCGATTGTTCACAATACAGCCAAACACTTCCCTGCCAGCTTCATCGCTCCCTAAAAACCTGCTTTTCGTCGAAAAAACCAGCGAATGATGAGGAAAACAGGTGCATCCGCGATGGATTATCACTATTCTGCTTCCGTTGGTAGTCGCCATAAAAAACAGAAAGCAACCAACCGTAACGAAATAAATACGGATTTCGTCACGTTTCAGGCACGCTTTGCCGTGCACGGTCACATGGAGTGACCCGACGGACGAGATGACAGACGAATGACTTCAGAAGACGTAAGGAAGGAAGAATGGATCTTCAACAAAACGGCGAGGAGCTGAAGCGCGGTTTGAAAAACCGCCATATCCAGCTCATCGCACTGGGCGGCGCCATCGGCACCGGCCTGTTTCTCGGCATTGCCCAGACCATCAAGATGGCGGGCCCCTCCGTGCTGCTTGGCTATGCCATCGGCGGTTTTATCGCCTTCCTGATCATGCGCCAGCTGGGCGAGATGGTGGTGGAAGAGCCGGTAGCCGGCTCCTTCAGCCACTTCGCCTACAAATACTGGGGTGACTTCGCCGGCTTTGCCTCCGGCTGGAACTACTGGGTGCTCTACGTGCTGGTGAGCATGGCCGAGCTGACTGCGGTGGGCATTTATGTTCAGTACTGGTGGCCCGAGATCCCGACCTGGATGTCGGCAGCCTTCTTCTTCGTGTTGATCAACGCCATCAACCTCTCCAACGTCAAGGCGTTTGGCGAGATGGAGTTCTGGTTCGCCATCATCAAGGTGGTGGCCATCATCGGCATGATTGGCTTTGGCGGCTACCTGCTGGCCAGCGGCAACGGCGGCCCGGACGCCAGCGTCAGCAACCTGTGGGCTCAGGGCGGCTTCTTCCCCAACGGCATCAGCGGTCTGGTGATGGCGATGGCGGTGATCATGTTCTCGTTCGGCGGGCTCGAGCTGGTCGGCATCACGGCCGCCGAGGCCGACAATCCCGAGAAGAGCATCCCCAAGGCCACCAATCAGGTGATCTACCGGATCCTCATCTTCTACATCGGCGCCCTAGCCGTGCTGATGTCCCTCTACCCCTGGGGCAAGGTGGTAGAAGGCGGCAGTCCCTTCGTCATGATCTTCCACGCACTGGACAGCAATCTGGTAGCCACCGTGCTCAACATGGTGGTACTGACCGCAGCCCTGTCGGTTTACAACAGCTGTGTCTACTGCAACAGCCGCATGCTGTTTGGTCTGGCCAAGCAGGGCAACGGCCCGCGCAGCCTGCTCAAGACCAACAAGAGCGGTGTGCCTGTGGTGGCCATCTCCGTCTCCGCGGCGGCAACCCTGCTGTGCGTACTCATCAACTACCTGATGCCGGGCAAGGCGTTCGAGCTGTTGATGGCGCTGGTGGTCTCCGCCCTGGTCATCAACTGGGCCATGATAAGCCTCGCGCACCTGAAGTTTCGCAAGAGCAAGCAGGCCGAAGGCGTGGTTCCCAAGTTCAAGGCGTTCTGGTATCCGTTCGGCAATTATCTCTGCCTCGCCTTCATGGCCGGCATCCTGGTCATCATGTATCTGACCCCGGGCATCCAGATCTCGGTACTGCTCATCCCGGTCTGGATCATCGTGCTGGCCATCGGCTATCAGTTCAAGCAGAAGCGCCAGGCTCGCGTCGCGGCCAACCTGGGCTAACCCCTTTCCTCGCTCCTCTTCAATGCCGGTCACTGACCGGCATTTTTCTGGCCGGCGTTCCCTCCGCGAACCAACATCCATATCGGCCCCCCCTCTTCACCTATGCAGATGACACCATATGCAGATGGCCCAGAGCCGGGTCAACCTCAAGCGCGGGCCGTCACAGCCCGGCAAAATCTGCCTGCAAGAGGGCAGCGCCCGGAAAGCAACAAGCCCGAGACACTGGGCTCGGGCTTGGAAGATACAAGGGGCGAAAGCCGCTGGATTATTCCAGCAGGAAGACGGCTTCCACGTTGTCGGTAATACTGATCTGTTGCTGTTGATAGCTGTTTTCCATCATGTCGGCGGCGGGCGACATGGCGGCAGCCTTGAGAGCCCGGCTGTAGATCGGCATGGGGGTATTGTTGCGATATTCGACGCTGTAAACCTTGCCGAGCTTCATGCCAAATGCCTTGGCCAGCGACTCCGCCTTGCTTCTGGCATCCTCAACCGCACCGAGGCGAGCCTGTTCTTTCATGGCTTGCGGTGTCTTTAGGCCGTATTCAATCTGGGAAACGGACTCCAGCCCGGCCTTGAGCGCGGTATCCATCAGCTCGCTCAGCTTGTCGAGTTGATAGAGCTTGACCGCCAGCTGGCGCTGAGCACGATAACCCACCAGTTCCGGCTTCTTGTTCTGCGGATACTGATACTCCGGGGAGATCACCAGATTACCCGCCTCAACGTCAGTGCGCTTGATGCCCAGCCCTTCGAGCTGACCAAAGAAGGCGGCGACCTTGCCATCCACCTGCTGTTTGGCCTTGATGCCCTGCTTCTCCAGCGCTGTCACGGAGACATTCAGGGTCAGCATGTCGGGCTCTGCTTTTTGCTCGGCATAGCCGCTCACCACCAGATGGGGAGCCTGCGGCACTTCGATGGCAAACAGGGGAGCACTGACCACCAGAGCGGACAGGGTAAGAAGGGGACGCCACATAAAAAAAGACCTCAATCTATTGGAGTGAGGTCATTATGCCCGTCGCCGAATGGGATTCATATATCGTGCAACGGCGGGATCTGATCCAGTACCTGATTGGTCATGTCGATATTGATGCTGATCTCACTGCCAGCCTGCTCCGGATGGCCAGCCGTTACGGGGGAGGCACTGCGGGAGCTGAGCAGCACATCATCATCAAAGTGGAAGGAGTCCCACGACAGAACATGTCCGGCCAGCGGGGTAACCGGGTCTGCCATGGTATCCACCGTCAGAGGGGCGCAGTCGATGTTGTCGGAATGACCGAGCAGATCCTGCAGGCTGATATCGCTCAGACTTTGCAGCGTATACTCCTGCTCCCCCTGCTCATGGCCAACCAGCACCATCATATGAGGTGGCTGCTCACCCTGGGCCGGCGTGAAGGAAATGGTTGCCGCTGCAAAGTCCACATTCAGTGAACCCGCCACCTCGCCATCATCGCTCTCCAGATCCAGCGCATCAATCCGATCACCCGCCATCGTGGCGTGATAGCCAAACTGGCCGGTACAGGTAATGCTGCCCTGCCCGTCCCAGCTATAGCGAATGCCATCGATATCGATCCAATTAAATGACTGCATGGTGACCCTCTCCTGTACTGCCGCTATCTTAGCCGCCCCCTCAGTCAAAAAACAGGGGCCAGGCATGGCCCGGCCCCGTTCACTGGTTACGGATCAACCTTGAGGTTGCCGTCATCCAGCAGCTGCTTGATGATGTCGTGGTTGGTTGTGAGCCCTCCGTTTTGATCCAGATCCAGGTTGCCTTGGAACTGGACGGTCAATTGAGAGCCGCCACTCGCCGATCCGTTCGTGTCTATGGTCAGCTTGTTGGTCGTGGTGTCGAACTGCAGATAGTTGTTGAGCACCGTGGCCAGATCATTGTTGTTGAACCCCGAGGGGACACCGACCAGCAGATCCGACAGATCCAGCACATCCCCCCCGTTGGACGGGTTGCCCAGCGTGAAGTCGGTAATGGTGTCGGTACTGCCATCCGCATCGCCAGCAATCCACTTGAAGGTATCGCTGCCAGCGCCCCCCGTCATGGTGTCGCTGCCCAGACCACCGATCAACAGATCGTTGCCATCTCCTCCTTGCAATATGTCGTTGCCAATTCCGCCGATCAGGGTGTCATTGCCGGATTCCCCATAAAGGGTATCGTTGCCGCTGCCACCATCCAGCACATCATTGCCCGACCCGCCAACCAGAGTGTCTTTGCCTCCCATCCCGTACAGCAGATCATCACCATCACCACCCGACAGGATGTTGTCCAGGCTGTTGCCCGTGATGCTGTCTCCAAAGTCGGACCCGATGGCGTGCCCTTGCGTACTGGTCAGGGTCACATTCACCGCGCTGGCGGAGTCTTCGTAGTCCACGGTAAAGGGGGCATCCGGCAGCAGGCTCAGACCGATGTTGCTGTGAACGGCATCACCATCGCCGTCCGTCAGTGTGACCGGCAACTGCAAGTTGACCGGAACACCCGGAGTCGCCACGCTGGAGCCGAAGTCGCCAATCTTGAAGGTGCTCCCTGCGGCATAGTGGAACTCCAGGCTGTTGTAACCATCTGCGGTATACGCCGCCAGTTTGGTATTGGAGATCACCCCGGCAACTGTCGCGACATAGGCCACACCAGCGGTCGGATCGTCATCGGTAAAGTTGACCGTGAAGCTGTGGCCTCCCACCGAGACAACCTGGGACATGCCGGCTCCGATACTGACAATCCTGGTTGAACCGTTGTAGCTGATCGCCACGGCGGTCAGTGACTCCTTGTTGCCATCGCCAATATCGTTGTCATTGTCCACATCCTGACGGGCTACCAGTTTTACACTGGAGCTGCTATTGATCGCCGTAAACATGGCGGAGGCACCATTTACATCGTAGTGAGCCTCAAAGGCATGGGTCTGGTTCGCCAGGACGCCGTAGGAGCCACCACTGACCGGGTTGCCGGTCAGATCGATGACAAAGTCTATCCGCATCGCCTCACCCGACCCGACGGATGAACCGCTACTGATCCCCCCCGTGTTGGCAGAGGTGTTGACGGTACCGCCATCCACACCATTGGTCATCGCCGTCAGCAGCAGATCCTTGCTGTTGTCATTCGCTGCCGTATTAAAACCGGCCCAGGACGCATTGCCGCCAACGAAGTCGTAACCCCCGCCGTTGAAGTCGATGGTGGTTTGCCCGCCGTCCACTTCGCCAATCATCTGGATCTGATAAGTCCCGGATGCAGGTTGCAGGGTGGCAATAAACACGGTGCCGGCCGCCGTTGTAGCGGTCAGGGTGATACCATCCGACGACAAGGTATAGGTGATGGGCAAGCCACCCGAGGTCAGGCCACTGCTGCCATTCAGACTGCTGTCAAAGCGGATCGAACCACCATCAGCCCCGTAGTTGTTCAACAGCGAGCCATCGCCATCCAGCAGGAAGGTCTCAGTAAGCCCGGACTGGTTCAACATGACTCCCATTGCGGGCGTCATGACAAGGGGCACATCATCTTCAACCTGCACGATGAAATCCCGTACCAGAGTCACATTGTCCGGTCCTTCATGGGCAGTGATCGCACTGGAGAGGTTCAACGCCTTCAGTTCCAGATCATTGCCATCAGCCTGAGCATGATCTATCGGCCCCTGCAGGGTGAAGGTGTAATCACCATCCGCCTCCACCGCCAGCGTAAAGATCGGTTTGCTGCCGGCCATGGCCACCAGGGTATCCACCCCGACACCATGAACGATGCTGTAGGTGATCGGCACACCGCCTGAGGTCAACGCCGGCAAGCCGGCTGTGCTGCCAACACCGAAACTGACGCTGGCACTGTCAATCACCATATGGGCCAGTGAGCCGCCCACGGTTGTCAGGGACGGGTCGTTGCCAGGCAGGCCGGTGGGCAAACCATCCTCGAACACGGAGGCCGTGATCGGTGTGGTATCCAGCACCAGTATCTTCAGCAAGGCACTGGAGGTGTCACCATCTGCATCCACTATGGTGTAGGTAAAGGTCTCCAACGTATCCACTGCTACATCATTGGGCGGTGTGTAGGAGTAGGAGCCGTCGGCATTGACCACCAACTGGCCACCCAGAGGCGTAGTCATGGGACCCGTTGTTCCTCCTTGCACCAGGAAGGTCACGACATTGCCATTGATGCTGTCGGCAACCCCCACATACGCAGCCGGATTGCTGACGGTGAAGCTGACCTGGAACACGGTTGCGGGGGCATCGGCGCCTGCACTGTCCACGCCGGCAGTAGCATCCACATCCGTGATCACATTGCCAGTGGCAGGAGGCGGCACAGTCGCCTGCAAAGTGGCATCCAGGTCATAGATATTGTTGACCAGCGTCACCGCATCTCCGTTGTCTTCCACCAGTCCCAGCTGGGCGATCGCCGAGGCATTGCCGCTCACGTTCAGACCAACGGCGTAAACTTCAACGTTGTTGTTGTTCACAAAGCTGGTCCAGCCGGCGGGGACATTGCCTTCATTGGGCGCACCATCCGACAGGAAATAGACCTTGGTTTCATACCCGGCCAAGGCAGGGTTTGCCAAATCCGTTGTCAGTTGATTCTGCGCCAGTACCAGGGGGGCGTTGTAGTTGGTACCACCGCCATCCGTCGGCAAACCGGAAATGCTGGCCTTGGCCACATCAGGATCACTGGTTTGCGGGATCAGGACTGCACCACTGGCAAAATCAATGACCGTAATGACCAATGGAACCCCCAGCGCCACATACGAGTCGATCATGTGGTTCAGGGCATCCTTGGCCAGTTCCAGACGGTTTGGCGAGCCATTTGACGTCGTACCTATCTGCCACAACATGCTGCCCGAGGTATCGATCACCATGACGAGGTTGAAAGGCGGCAAGCCCGCCTCAGTAATGACGATGCTGTTGTCCTTGGCTGTCGGCACATCGTCCTCAAAGTTGATGTTGCCGCCAAGGTCCGCACTCACCGTCCCGGTCGCGGTGTCGTTGTCGCCATCCACCACCGTCACGGTCGCACTCAGCAGCACCTTGCCATTGGCCAGGCTGATGAGGTTGTTGTCGTTGCTGTTGTCCACGTCCTCCGGCAGATGGTCCAGCTCCGCCGACTGCGTCAGCGTCACCGTGCCATTGCTCGCCACGCTGATGCGGAACACCTCCCCGTCCGTGGTCGAGCCCACGATGTCGTTGCCCACCTTGGTCAGGGTGATGGCCAGCCCGTTGCTGGTCAGCCCGCTGTTGCTGTCGGTCACGCTCAGGCTGTAGCCGCTCACCGTGGTGCTGCCCGGACCGTCCGCCCCATAGTTCGGCACCGCCGCCGCCAGGAACGCCGCCGCAAAGCTGCCGGTCGCCGTGTCACTGGCCGCACCGATGGTCTGTGCATCCTGGGTGGTCAGGGTGATGCCACCGTCTGCCACCGCATTGATGGTCACGCTCGGCACATCGTCTTCAAAGTTGATGTTGCCGCCAAGGTCCGCACTCACCGTCCCGGTCGCGGTGTCGTTGTCGCCATCCACCACCGTCACGGTCGCACTCAGCAGCACCTTGCCATTGGCCAGGCTGATGAGGTTGTTGTCGTTGCTGTTGTCCACGTCCTCCGGCAGATGGTCCAGCTCCGCCGACTGCGTCAGCGTCACCGTGCCATTGCTCGCCACGCTGATGCGGAACACCTCCCCGTCCGTGGTCGAGCCCACGATGTCGTTGCCCACCTTGGTCAGGGTGATGGCCAGCCCGTTGCTGGTCAGCCCGCTGTTGCTGTCGGTCACGCTCAGGCTGTAGCCGCTCACCGTGGTGCTGCCCGGACCGTCCGCCCCATAGTTCGGCACCGCCGCCGCCAGGAACGCCGCCGCAAAGCTGCCGGTCGCCGTGTCACTGGCCGCACCGATGGTCTGTGCATCCTGGGTGGTCAGGGTGATGCCACCGTCTGCCACCGCATTGATGGTCACGCTCGGCACATCGTCTTCAAAGTTGATGTTGCCGCCAAGGTCCGCACTCACCGTCCCGGTCGCGGTGTCGTTGTCGCCATCCACCACCGTCACGGTCGCACTCAGCAGCACCTTGCCATTGGCCAGGCTGATGAGGTTGTTGTCGTTGCTGTTGTCCACGTCCTCCGGCAGATGGTCCAGCTCCGCCGACTGCGTCAGCGTCACCGTGCCATTGCTCGCCACGCTGATGCGGAACACCTCCCCGTCCGTGGTCGAGCCCACGATGTCGTTGCCCACCTTGGTCAGGGTGATGGCCAGCCCGTTGCTGGTCAGCCCGCTGTTGCTGTCGGTCACGCTCAGGCTGTAGCCGCTCACCGTGGTGCTGCCCGGACCGTCCGCCCCATAGTTCGGCACCGCCGCCGCCAGGAACGCCGCCGCAAAGCTGCCGGTCGCCGTGTCACTGGCCGCACCGATGGTCTGTGCATCCTGGGTGGTCAGGGTGATGCCACCGTCTGCCACCGCATTGATGGTCACGCTCGGCACATCGTCTTCAAAGTTGATGTTGCCGCCAAGGTCCGCACTCACCGTCCCGGTCGCGGTGTCGTTGTCGCCATCCACCACCGTCACGGTCGCACTCAGCAGCACCTTGCCATTGGCCAGGCTGATGAGGTTGTTGTCGTTGCTGTTGTCCACGTCCTCCGGCAGATGGTCCAGCTCCGCCGACTGCGTCAGCGTCACCGTGCCATTGCTCGCCACGCTGATGCGGAACACCTCCCCGTCCGTGGTCGAGCCCACAATGTCGTTACCCACCTTAGTCAGGGTGATGGCCAGCCCGTTGCTGGTCAGCCCGCTGTTGCTGTCGGTCACGCTCAGGCTGTAGCCGCTCACCGTGGTGCTGCCCGGACCGTCCGCCCCATAGTTCGGCACCGCCGCCGCCAGGAACGCCGCCGCAAAGCTGCCGGTCGCCGTGTCACTGGCCGCACCGATGGTCTGTGCATCCTGGGTGGTCAGGGTGATGCCACCGTCTGCCACCGCATTGATGGTCACGCTCGGCACATCGTCTTCAAAGTTGATGTTGCCGCCAAGGTCCGCACTCACCGTCCCGGTCGCGGTGTCGTTGTCGCCATCCACCACCGTCACGGTCGCACTCAGCAGCACCTTGCCATTGGCCAGGCTGATGAGGTTGTTGTCGTTGCTGTTGTCCACGTCCTCCGGCAGATGGTCCAGCTCCGCCGACTGCGTCAGCGTCACCGTGCCATTGCTCGCCACGCTGATGCGGAACACCTCCCCGTCCGTGGTCGAGCCCACAATGTCGTTACCCACCTTAGTCAGGGTGATGGCCAGCCCGTTGCTGGTCAGCCCGCTGTTGCTGTCGGTCACGCTCAGGCTGTAGCCGCTCACCGTGGTGCTGCCCGGACCGTCCGCCCCATAGTTCGGCACCGCCGCCGCCAGGAACGCCGCCGCAAAGCTGCCGGTCGCCGTGTCACTGGCCGCACCGATGGTCTGTGCATCCTGGGTGGTCAGGGTGATGCCACCGTCTGCCACCGCATTGATGGTCACGCTCGGCACATCGTCTTCAAAGTTGATGTTGCCGCCAAGGTCCGCACTCACCGTCCCGGTCGCGGTGTCGTTGTCGCCATCCACCACCGTCACGGTCGCACTCAGCAGCACCTTGCCATTGGCCAGGCTGATGAGGTTGTTGTCGTTGCTGTTGTCCACGTCCTCCGGCAGATGGTCCAGCTCCGCCGACTGCGTCAGCGTCACCGTGCCATTGCTCGCCACGCTGATGCGGAACACCTCCCCGTCCGTGGTCGAGCCCACGATGTCGTTGCCCACCTTGGTCAGGGTGATGGCCAGCCCGTTGCTGGTCAGCCCGCTGTTGCTGTCGGTCACGCTCAGGCTGTAGCCGCTCACCGTGGTGCTGCCCGGACCGTCCGCCCCATAGTTCGGCACCGCCGCCGCCAGGAACGCCGCCGCAAAGCTGCCGGTCGCCGTGTCACTGGCCGCACCGATGGTCTGTGCATCCTGGGTGGTCAGGGTGATGCCACCGTCTGCCACCGCATTGATGGTCACGCTCGGCACATCGTCTTCAAAGTTGATGTTGCCGCCAAGGTCCGCACTCACCGTCCCGGTCGCGGTGTCGTTGTCGCCATCCACCACCGTCACGGTCGCACTCAGCAGCACCTTGCCATTGGCCAGGCTGATGAGGTTGTTGTCGTTGCTGTTGTCCACGTCCTCCGGCAGATGGTCCAGCTCCGCCGACTGCGTCAGCGTCACCGTGCCATTGCTCGCCACGCTGATGCGGAACACCTCCCCGTCCGTGGTCGAGCCCACGATGTCGTTGCCCACCTTGGTCAGGGTGATGGCCAGCCCGTTGCTGGTCAGCCCGCTGTTGCTGTCGGTCACGCTCAGGCTGTAGCCGCTCACCGTGGTGCTGCCCGGACCGTCCGCCCCATAGTTCGGCACCGCCGCCGCCAGGAACGCCGCCGCAAAGCTGCCGGTCGCCGTGTCACTGGCCGCACCGATGGTCTGTGCATCCTGGGTGGTCAGGGTGATGCCACCGTCTGCCACCGCATTGATGGTCACGCTCGGCACATCGTCTTCAAAGTTGATGTTGCCGCCAAGGTCCGCACTCACCGTCCCGGTCGCGGTGTCGTTGTCGCCATCCACCACCGTCACGGTCGCACTCAGCAGCACCTTGCCATTGGCCAGGCTGATGAGGTTGTTGTCGTTGCTGTTGTCCACGTCCTCCGGCAGATGGTCCAGCTCCGCCGACTGCGTCAGCGTCACCGTGCCATTGCTCGCCACGCTGATGCGGAACACCTCCCCGTCCGTGGTCGAGCCCACGATGTCGTTGCCCACCTTGGTCAGGGTGATGGCCAGCCCGTTGCTGGTCAGCCCGCTGTTGCTGTCGGTCACGCTCAGGCTGTAGCCGCTCACCGTGGTGCTGCCCGGACCGTCCGCCCCATAGTTCGGCACCGCCGCCGCCAGGAACGCCGCCGCAAAGCTGCCGGTCGCCGTGTCACTGGCCGCACCGATGGTCTGTGCATCCTGGGTGGTCAGGGTGATGCCACCGTCTGCCACCGCATTGATGGTCACGCTCGGCACATCGTCTTCAAAGTTGATGTTGCCGCCAAGGTCCGCACTCACCGTCCCGGTCGCGGTGTCGTTGTCGCCATCCACCACCGTCACGGTCGCACTCAGCAGCACCTTGCCATTGGCCAGGCTGATGAGGTTGTTGTCGTTGCTGTTGTCCACGTCCTCCGGCAGATGGTCCAGCTCCGCCGACTGCGTCAGCGTCACCGTGCCATTGCTCGCCACGCTGATGCGGAACACCTCCCCGTCCGTGGTCGAGCCCACAATGTCGTTACCCACCTTAGTCAGGGTGATGGCCAGCCCGTTGCTGGTCAGCCCGCTGTTGCTGTCGGTCACGCTCAGGCTGTAGCCGCTCACCGTGGTGCTGCCCGGACCGTCCGCCCCATAGTTCGGCACCGCCGCCGCCAGGAACGCCGCCGCAAAGCTGCCGGTCGCCGTGTCACTGGCCGCACCGATGGTCTGTGCATCCTGGGTGGTCAGGGTGATGCCACCGTCTGCCACCGCATTGATGGTCACGCTCGGCACATCGTCTTCAAAGTTGATGTTGCCGCCAAGGTCCGCACTCACCGTCCCGGTCGCGGTGTCGTTGTCGCCATCCACCACCGTCACGGTCGCACTCAGCAGCACCTTGCCATTGGCCAGGCTGATGAGGTTGTTGTCGTTGCTGTTGTCCACGTCCTCCGGCAGATGGTCCAGCTCCGCCGACTGCGTCAGCGTCACCGTGCCATTGCTCGCCACGCTGATGCGGAACACCTCCCCGTCCGTGGTCGAGCCCACAATGTCGTTACCCACCTTAGTCAGGGTGATGGCCAGCCCGTTGCTGGTCAGCCCGCTGTTGCTGTCGGTCACGCTCAGGCTGTAGCCGCTCACCGTGGTGCTGCCCGGACCGTCCGCCCCATAGTTCGGCACCGCCGCCGCCAGGAACGCCGCCGCAAAGCTGCCGGTCGCCGTGTCACTGGCCGCACCGATGGTCTGTGCATCCTGGGTGGTCAGGGTGATGCCACCGTCTGCCACCGCATTGATGGTCACGCTCGGCACATCGTCTTCAAAGTTGATGTTGCCGCCAAGGTCCGCACTCACCGTCCCGGTCGCGGTGTCGTTGTCGCCATCCACCACCGTCACGGTCGCACTCAGCAGCACCTTGCCATTGGCCAGGCTGATGAGGTTGTTGTCGTTGCTGTTGTCCACGTCCTCCGGCAGATGGTCCAGCTCCGCCGACTGCGTCAGCGTCACCGTGCCATTGCTCGCCACGCTGATGCGGAACACCTCCCCGTCCGTGGTCGAGCCCACAATGTCGTTACCCACCTTAGTCAGGGTGATGGCCAGCCCGTTGCTGGTCAGCCCGCTGTTGCTGTCGGTCACGCTCAGGCTGTAGCCGCTCACCGTGGTGCTGCCCGGACCGTCCGCCCCATAGTTCGGCACCGCCGCCGCCAGGAACGCCGCCGCAAAGCTGCCGGTCGCCGTGTCACTGGCCGCACCGATGGTCTGTGCATCCTGGGTGGTCAGGGTGATGCCACCGTCTGCCACCGCATTGATGGTCACGCTCGGCACATCGTCTTCAAAGTTGATGTTGCCGCCAAGGTCCGCACTCACCGTCCCGGTCGCGGTGTCGTTGTCGCCATCCACCACCGTCACGGTCGCACTCAGCAGCACCTTGCCATTGGCCAGGCTGATGAGGTTGTTGTCGTTGCTGTTGTCCACGTCCTCCGGCAGATGGTCCAGCTCCGCCGACTGCGTCAGCGTCACCGTGCCATTGCTCGCCACGCTGATGCGGAACACCTCCCCGTCCGTGGTCGAGCCCACAATGTCGTTACCCACCTTAGTCAGGGTGATGGCCAGCCCGTTGCTGGTCAGCCCGCTGTTGCTGTCGGTCACGCTCAGGCTGTAGCCGCTCACCGTGGTGCTGCCCGGACCGTCCGCCCCATAGTTCGGCACCGCCGCCGCCAGGAACGCCGCCGCAAAGCTGCCGGTCGCCGTGTCACTGGCCGCACCGATGGTCTGTGCATCCTGGGTGGTCAGGGTGATGCCACCGTCTGCCACAGCATTGATGGTCACGCTCGGGCCGTCATCCTCGAAGCGGAACACACTGTTGGCGCCCAGATCCACCGCCGCACTGGCACGGTCGCCATCGGCGTCGGTCACGGTCTGCACCAGGGTCAGTACGCCCTGCCCCACGGTCAGTGCCACGCTGTCATCTGCATTGCTGGTGTCGCCATGCCAGACGTTGTCCAGCAGGGCCAGGGTCACTTCCCCGCTGGTCGGGTTGATGGTCAGGGTGAAGTAATCCACCCCGCCGGCGCTGCCGGTGATGACGTTGCCCACCTGATTGAGCAGGATGGCCGCCCCCTGGCCGTTGGCGGCCAGCGGATCCACCGCATAGAGGCCGCTTGCCACGTTGCTGCCGCTCAGCGCCAGGCTGTAGCCAATGCTGCCTGCCCCGTCGGCCCCGAAGGCCGGGTTGAACTGGGCCTGCACGTCGGCCGCGCTCAGGCTGGCACTGGCCACCCCGTCGCCGCCCACCCCGCCCAGGCTGACCAGGCTCTCGTCCACGGTCGCCCCCAGGCTCGGCGCTTCTTCTGCGAGGCCAGCCCGCGGGCCGTCATCCTCGAAGCGGAACACGCTGTTGGCACCCAGATCCACCGCCGCACTGGCACGGTCGCCATCGGCGTCGGTCACGGTCTGCACCAGGGTCAGTACGCCCTGTCCCACGGTCAGTGCCACGCTGTCATCTGCATTGCTGGTGTCGCCATGCCAGACGTTGTCCAGCAGGGCCAGGGTCACTTCCCCGCTGGTCGGGTTGATGGTCAGGGTGAAGTAATCCACCCCGCCGGCGCTGCCGGTGATGACGTTGCCCACCTGATTGAGCAGGATGGCCGCCCCCTGGCCGTTGGCGGTCAGCGGATCCACCGCATAGAGGCCGCTTGCCACGTTGCTGCCGCTCAGCGCCAGGCTGTAGCCGATGCTGCCCGCCCCGTCGGCCCCGAAGGCCGGGTTGAACTGGGCCTGCACGTCGGCCGCGCTCAGGCTGGCACTGGCCACCCCGTCGCCGCCCACCCCGCCCAGGCTGACCAGGCTCTCGTCCACGGTCGCCCCCAGGCTCGGCGCTTCTTCTGCGAGGCCAGCCCGCGGGCCGTCATCCTCGAAGCGGAACACGCTGTTGGCACCCAGATCCACCGCCGCACTGGCACGGTCGCCATCGGCGTCGGTCACGGTCTGCACCAGGGTCAGTACGCCCTGTCCCACGGTCAGTGCCACGCTGTCATCTGCATTGCTGGTGTCGCCATGCCAGACGTTGTCCAGCAGGGCCAGGGTCACTTCCCCGCTGGTCGGGTTGATGGTCAGGGTGAAGTAATCCACCCCGCCCGCGCTGCCGGTGATGACGTTGCCCACCTGATTGAGCAGGATGGCCGCCCCCTGGCCGTTGGCAGCCAGCGGATCCACCGCATAGAGGCCGCTTGCCACGTTGCTGCCGCTCAGCGCCAGGCTGTAGCCGATGCTGCCCGCCCCGTCGGCCCCGAAGGCCGGGTTGAACTGGGCCTGCACGTCGGCCGCGCTCAGGCTGGCACTGGCCACCCCGTCGCCGCCCACCCCGCCCAGGCTGACCAGGCTCTCGTCCACGGTCGCCCCCAGGCTCGGCGCTTCTTCTGCGAGGCCAGCCCGCGGGCCGTCATCCTCGAAGCGGAACACGCTGTTGGCACCCAGATCCACCGCCACACTGGCACGGTCGCCATCGGCGTCGGTCACGGTCTGCACCAGGGTCAGTACGCCCTGTCCCACGGTCAGTGCCACGCTGTCATCTGCATTGCTGGTGTCGCCATGCCAGACGTTGTCCAGCAGGGCCAGGGTCACTTCCCCGCTGGTCGGGTTGATGGTCAGGGTGAAGTAATCCACCCCGCCCGCGCTGCCGGTGATGACGTTGCCCACCTGATTGAGCAGGATGGCCGCCCCCTGGCCGTTGGCAGCCAGCGGATCCACCGCATAGAGGCCGCTTGCCACGTTGCTGCCGCTCAGCGCCAGGCTGTAGCCGATGCTGCCCGCCCCGTCGGCCCCGAAGGCCGGGTTGAACTGGGCCTGCACGTCGGCCGCGCTCAGGCTGGCACTGGCCACCCCGTCGCCGCCCACCCCGCCCAGGCTGACCAGGCTCTCGTCCACGGTCGCCCCCAGGCTCGGCGCTTCTTCTGCGAGGCCAGCCCGCGGGCCGTCATCCTCGAAGCGGAACACGCTGTTGGCACCCAGATCCACCGCCGCACTGGCACGGTCGCCATCGGCGTCGGTCACGGTCTGCACCAGGGTCAGCACGCCCTGCCCCACGGTCAGTGCCACGCTGTCATCTGCATTGCTGGTGTCGCCATGCCAGACGTTGTCCAGCAGGGCCAGGGTCACTTCCCCGCTGGTCGGGTTGATGGTCAGGGTGAAGTAATCCACCCCGCCCGCGCTGCCGGTGATGACGTTGCCCACCTGATTGAGCAAGATGGCCGCCCCCTGGCCGTTGGCAGCCAGCGGATCCACCGCATAGAGGCCGCTTGCCACGTTGCTGCCGCTCAGCGCCAGGCTGTAGCCGATGCTGCCCGCCCCGTCGGCCCCGAAGGCCGGGTTGAACTGGGCCTGCACGTCGGCCGCGCTCAGGCTGGCACTGGCCACCCCGTCGCCGCCCACCCCGCCCAGGCTGACCAGGCTCTCGTCGACGGAGACAGTCCCCAGCCCTTGCGTATTGGAAGTCAGGGTGACGCTGGGAATATCATCCAGAATGACGACATCCAGACTGCCATTGGCCGTGTCACCATCCGGATCGACCAGCACAACATTGAAACTCTCCACCAGTGATGCATCGTTAGCTGGTTGAGTGTGTGTCTCGCTGTCGTTCAGCGTATAGCTGTAACTCACACTCCCCGTTCCAGTTGCAGGGTTGTAATTGATGCCAGTAACAGTCAACTGATTGCCCAACGGGCTGGCGATGGTTTGCGGGAACGAAGTGATGGTTTGTCCATTGGTGATCAGTGCAACACCACCCAGGGTCAAGCTCTGGACACCATCGGCCGCACTGAAGGTAAAAATACCGCTCTGGGTCAAGGCTGCTGCATTGGGATTACTGCCATCTGCTAAAGAGGCTTCATTGAGCGTCAGCTCTCCTCCTTCCACCTGCAAACCAGCCAGTTCGACCGGTTCATCAACCGGCGTGATAGTAATGGTCAAAGTGGATTGGACGGTATCTACACCATCGGTGACGGTGTAGCTGACGGCGGGAACGGGACCATCATAATTGAGAGCCGGCGTGAACTGATAGCTACCATCCGCATTG
The DNA here is from genome assembly GCF_019047325.1 of Aeromonas sp. FDAARGOS 1403. Lineage (NCBI taxonomy): Bacteria > Pseudomonadati > Pseudomonadota > Gammaproteobacteria > Aeromonadales > Aeromonadaceae > Aeromonas > Aeromonas sp. FDAARGOS 1403. The sequence goes on from NZ_CP077249.1 coordinate 3,943,997, forward strand.
ATCAGCAGAGTACCGATCCCTGCCAGGCTGACAGGTGTACCCAAGGTGGCATTGGCAACCCCACCCCAGCTAAATCCAGACACGGAAGCCGCCTGCGGACCATCATTGTCGATGGTGTTGGCAAGCAGATTGCCCGATACGGCTACATCTTCCGTCACCACCACACTCTCTCCCTCATCGGCGAGATCATTGATGGGGGTGATCGTCAACTCCAAGGTGGATTGCACCGTGTCGGTGCCATCAGTCACGGTATATATCACTGGTGGAACGGCGCCATCGTAGTTGGGAGCCGGTGTGAATGTGAAACTGCCATCCGTATTGACGATGAGTGTGCCTACCCCATCGATGGTCACGCTGGTACCGGCAGCTATATTGGCATTGTCCCCCCAGGTGAAGATCAGTACTGACGCAGCCTGCGGCCCATCGGTATTCACCGTGTTATCCAGCAGATTACCACTCAGAGATCCGTCTTCAGCAACGGTCAGTTGCTCTCCCTGATCCGTCAGCTCATTGACCAGCAAGGGCTCCGCTATCTGCTGGGTATCCACCACCGGCTCAGCTTGGTAGGTAGTGTCAAACCCGGCGGCGGCGATAGTGGCATCGCCAATCCTGTCGATGGTTACAAAACCACCGTTACCGCTGGCTCCAGCAACCCCACCGATCCCACCGCCACCACCTGCAGCCGGAGCACCACCCGCAGCTGACGCTTCAAAGTTTTGCGTCGGGTCAACCCCTTGCAAAATCGACTTTTGCAAGGCGGCTATATCAGGAGAGGCCGCATTTCCGGCATCCGGAGCCGGTGGCAGGCCGGTAGCAGGCGCATCATGGGCTGGAGCATCCGGTGTGGCAGCCGCCGGTGAATCATCGTAGGGCGCCAATAACAATTTGGCATCATCTGCAATGTTGAGCTTTGCCCCGGGTTGCAGGATCTCTCCTTTTTGCAGAGGGCGGCTGCTTCCATCAGCCAGCACGATTTGCACATTGCCTTCAACTGCAGAAACCACAACGGTTTTGTCGATGATTTGGGTACGCATGTCCATTGCTCCAACGTGACGGATCTCGATGTCTACACCATAGATGTCCGTGCTTCTTGCATCCGTTGCAAAAATGTATGGGATTCGTGTCAAAACTGGGGAGGGGAAATGTACGAAATCGAATGTTCTTTTTTATATCGTCAAATCAATCAGTTGCGCGACACCAAATGAAGCCATCTAGTCTAATTAAACTGAGAATAAGCATGCTTATTAATTTTTCGAATAAAAAAGGGGCCCTTGTGGGCCCCTGAAATACTTGGTCATGCTCACGGCAACGGAAATGCCGGGTGTACAAAGCCCTGGTAACCATCGATATGAAGCTTTGAAAGCAACTCGACCTGGTGTTGATCCTCCACTCTGGTCGCAATGGTTGTAACGCCGGCATTGTGGGCGGCACGACATACCGCAGCCAGGAAGGAAGTATCAGCCCCAGGCTCCATAACCTGGCTGGTATAACCGTGGTCAACCTTGACATAGGAAGGTGCAAGCTCCTCCAGATACCCCAGTGACTGGAAGTGGCGTCCATAGTGATCCACCCCCCACTGAAAGTCATGCTCTTGCAGAACATGAACCAGAGCGGTCACATGCTCCTTGTGCTTCATGATGGCGGCTTCAGGGATCTCGAACAGCAAGCGCTCTTTCAATCCGGCATTGTCGCTCAGATAGCCGGTCAGCCAAGTACGGAATTCATCTGAACACAGCGAACCAGCCGTAATATTGACCGCCAGGACCAGATCAGGTTGCTGCTGCAGTAATGGAACTGACGCATCCAGTATTGCCTGGTCAAACTCACCACCCAGCTTGAACTGCTCGATGGCAGGCAGGAACTGGCCTGCGAAATAATCGGTACCATCGCGAGAGATGGAGGCAAACAGTTCTGCATGCATACGCAGACCATTATCAAACCGGCAGGCTGGCTGCGCCTTGAAACGCCACAAATGCCGTGCAATCGCATCCTGAACCAGATCACGCCAAGCCAGACGTCCCATCAACCCCTGATCTGTGCCCCCTTCCATGACCACGGCACCACGACGTTCATTGCGGGCCCTGCCCAGCGCATTGTCAGCCTTGGTCAGCAGTGCCGACAAATCATCGTTGCCATCTCGGCCAGCAATACCAATGACGGACAAGGCGCCCCCCTCACCCATGGGATTCACCACCAGATCGGCGATGCGACTATTGATCACTTCAGCCAAATCCTTCAATTGGGAAAGGTCATCTGTCGGGCACAACAGGGCATATTCCGTTGCCGAGATCCGCGCCACAGCAGAGCCATCCCACCCTTTCAATTGTTCTTTCAAAGCCTGGGCTATCGATTTGACCATGTTGTCACGCGCAGCAAATCCCTCTTCGCGGTACAGCTCGTCCAGCATGTCGACGGCAACCAGCATGACCCCCCCTTGACCAGCCTCTGCAATCCAGGCGTTGACCTGACCCACGAAATAAGCCCGGTTGCCCAAGCCGGAAACGGCGTCGACGTAAACCCGCTCCCGCAGTTTTTCAGCCTCGTCGGCCTGCTCTTTGAATTGCACGGCCAACTTGCTGGAGAGGGTATTGATGGCCTGAACCACCTGTTTCAATTCATGGGTCTTGGGCTCGGGAATGGCATGGCCAAAGTGATGCAACTCTATCTCGACGGCCTGCTCACAAATCTGCTTGAGCGGCTTGAGCAGGTAGTTGAGTGCCCGCATGAGCAAGATGGTGGTGATCAGAAAACCTATAAGGAACCAGCTGGCAAGCTCACTCATTCCACGCCACAACTCGTAATAGGCCTGGCCGGGATGGCCAACGACCTTCAATTTACCCAGTTGCAGCCAGCCCGACGTCAGGATCGACTCATTGGATACCTCGGGAAACAACCCAAGATTGATGAACCATTGGGGAACACCTTGAATGTTATTGGTATTTTCCTGCTCGATGACATCCTTGGAAGCCAGCAAGTCCAGACGGACCAGACGATAATATCCCCCGTCAAATATCGCCTGAATGACGGACTCAGCCCCCACCTTGTCACCATTTTCCAAATAAGGGGTCAGTGCCAGCCCCAGAGATGTGGCTGTATTGATGACGGTGGTTTCCTGCTGTTGGGCCAGATAGGTACGAGTCGAGTTGAATTGCACCCAATAGGTAGCTGCAAACAACAACCCGAACAGGATCAACATGGTTGCCAATAATTGTCTGTAGAGCGTCATAGGTTAATCATCCAAATTCAACACAGGCTGAGCCAATCGCCCCGACGTCATGCGATTGCGTAAATCATTCCATAATCCCAGGCGTGAGGACTGTCCAGCCAGTTCCCCTTGACCACGCGCCTTCATCAACCACAAGTGACTACCGTTAAAGCTGTATATCGGCACCAGATCCCTACGTTGACTGGCAGGCCGAATCGACCCTATCAAATTATCCAAAATGACGGGCACCGCAGACGGTGTTTCATAGTAAGCAACGACCATATGAAACTGGTTGTAATCCAATGCCTTGACATAGACCATCCGCATCTTTTCATCCGGAACACCCAGCTCCAGCAGGGTAAAGTATTTTGAAATGCTGAAGTCTTCACAATCGCCACCAGCCGCACCCAAAAACTCCAGCGGGGTTGCCCAGTAGTCTTTTTTTCGCCACAACTTGATGTCGTCGATAAACCGCATCTGGTTGAAAAACTGGTTAACCTTCTCCAGTTTCTGACGGTCGGTCAGGCCAGCAGCGCGATTTTGCATTACCAGTGTGCGCCAGGTGGTGACCCGTTTGCCGGCTCTGACGCCGTAGGTCTCCTGAGCCCGTTGTACCAGTTTGAGATCTTCAGGGGTAAGAGGCTGGCTGGCGGAGAGCAGTAGCGGCAGAGATATCAGAAGCAGCCAAAGTGACCAGCGTAACCAGCGAGCGCGCAGCCGCTGGGTCAAACCGGAGGTTGACGCCATGCCGATACTGCTTGCTCTATCCCATCCGGTCACATGCATCTTCGACAGATCCAATGGTACTCACTGCATTGGCCAGAGATGGCCGTCAGAGACAAGGGATGGCGGCAGCCCGGCTGCAACCATCCCTTTCACTCGCATCAAACCTGATGCGCACTCCATTACTGTTTGGCTTGCCAATCGGCCGGCTGCTTCACATTGAATGCGTTGAGCAGGCTGCCAGTGGCATTGAGGATCCGATAATCCGCCAGCAGGGAGTCATACTCGGCGGTAATGTAGCTGCGGCGCGCTTCAAACAGTTCGTTTTCGGTGTTCAATACGTCCAACAAGGTACGTTGACCGAGACCAAACTGCTTCTTGTACGCCTGCACAGTGTCATAGCTTGCATCCACGTGTTCTTTCAGGAAGGTCTTCTGTTTAGCCAAAGACTCTTTTGCGTTCCAGGCCAGGCGGGTTCCTTCCTCTACCTGACGGAAGGCATTCATGTGAATGTCCTTGGCCTGGGAATAGAGTGCGGAAGTGGCCTTGCTCTGGGCCAGATCGGAACCACCGCGGAACAAGTTGTAGCGCATCCGTACCATGGCGGTCAGGTCATCGTTGCGCCCCTTGACGGCATCAATATCCTCATTCCAGTTTTGGTCCACTTCAAAGGTGACGTTGGGATAAAAACCGGATTTGGAACCTTCATGCTGGTATTTGGCAGCTTCGATATCCTGCAGGGAGGAGAGCAGCGTCGGGTGAACTTCGGTTGCCGTCTTCAGTGCAGCATCCAGGCTGCTAGGAATGAGCTGAGCATCCGGAACCGGCTGTACCAAATCTTTTGGCATCTCGTTGACCACCCGGATGAACTCACTTTCGGCATCGCGATAGTTGTTCTCGGCGGCAGCCTGGTTGGCATAGGCTCTGGCTACCCGGCCATCGATCTGGGTCTGGTCAGCGGTCGAACCCAACCCCGAATCGGTCCGCTTGCTGATGTCGCTGCGGATCTGTTCGTGGGTTTCCAGGTTCTGCTTGGACAGCTCCAGGATCTCCTGCTGGCGCAGCATGTTGAGGTAGACCTCGGCCACCCGCAGTGCCGTGTTCTCCGCCTCGGAGATCATGGCCAGGCGCTGGGCATTGGCTTCGGCATCGGTACGCGCCACGTTGCTGCTGACGTTGAAGCCGTCGAACAACATCTGGCGCAGGCTGATACCAGCCTCTTTACGGGTCATGGAGTCATCGATGGTGGTCGAGTTTGCACCGGCCGCACGGGTGGTCGGGCTGTCAGTCTTCTCGTAGCCGACACCGCCACGCAGATCGATGGTGGGGTAGTAACCCCCTTTGGCCCCATCATGCTGATACAGTCGCGCCTGATAGAGATCAAAAGCTTCCTTGATTTTGGGATGGGTAGCCAATGACTGTGCCACTGACTCCTCCAGTGTTTGTGCCTGGCTTAGGCCCGGGAACAGCACGGCGCCACTTACTAACATGGCAACAATCGTCTTCTTCATGGTATCTCCAGTCATGTTGTTTTTAGATTGTTGGCTTATCGTTCTCTCAGTGCCGACTGCTTTGCCCGTAATATCGGCTTAAGCAAATAGTCTAGGACACTTTTTTTACCAGTAATAATATCTGTACTGGCTAACATACCGGGGATGATGGGAAGTGCGTTAAGCTCATCGCCCAAGTAACTCTTCTCGGTGCGTACCCGAACCAGGTAGAAGGAATTGCCATCTTCATCCTGAATTGAGTCGGCACTTATCTGCTCAACCTTGCCATGCAATCCACCATAAATGGTGAAGTCATAGGCAGTGATCTTGACCACGGCTTCCAGCCCCGGTCGCAGGAATGCGATATCTTTCGGCGACACCTTGGCTTCGACCAGCAGGGTGTCTTCCAGCGGTACTATCTCCATCAGATCCATGCCGGGCTGGACGACGCCACCCAGGGTATTGATCTTGAGCTTCTTGATAGTGCCTTTGAGCGGGGCGATGACGCTGGTGCGATCCACCCGGTCACGCAATCCTACCTGCCCCTCGGACAACTGGCTCAGTTTGCCCTGCCGCTCGTTGAGTTCGGTTTGCGAATCGGCCCGGAACTTCAGCGCAATATCGTTGCGCTTGGAAATGGTTTCTCGCAACACGGAGTCAAGCTTGGGGATCAGCAGCCTATTGCTTTCAAGCTCCCCCTGCATCTCGTTGACCTGGCGTTCCAGCTTGATCAACTCAACCTGGGGCACGATCCCCTCTTTGGCCAGGGGACGGCTGATATTGAGTTCCTGGCGCGCCAGATCCACACTGCGTGCCACCGTCCTTATCTTGGCATTGAGCTCTATGGTCTCCTGCTCTTTCTGCTCGATCTGCTGACCCAGAATATAGAGCTGGTTGCTCAGGTTGTTGAGACGCTCATTCTGCACCGACTTTTCCCGTGTCGCATATTCGGCAAACACGTTCTCATAACCGTCCGGAAAAACGATGGGCTGCTTTTCGACCACCACCTGTTCACGCCAACCCAGATTGGGGCCTGTCTTGACCACCACGCTCTGGATCTCCGCCCGCAGTCTGGCGATATCCCCCTTGAGGGTCACCAGCTCCTGCTCGCGCTCCCGAAAATCGGAACGGAAACGGGTATCATCGATGCGCAGCAGTGGCTGCCCTTTCTCGACGATATCCCCTTCCTTCACAAAGATCTCCTTGACGATCCCCCCCTCCAGGTTCTGGATCACCTGCAGTTGACGTGACGGGATCACCTTGCCCTGGCCGACGGTCACCTCATCAAGCTCGGCCCAGGCCGCCCAGACGATGGCACTCATGAAAAACAGGAAGCAGGCCCACAGCAAGGCACGTGCCCTCGTCGGGGTACTCAGCAGGACGGCGGCCGCACCGTCATCCACAAACTCAAGGTGTTCCGGGGCCGGCAGCACAGTATCGGATGGCGCCTTCTTGAACAGGCCAAACTTAGCCATTGGAGGCCTCCTGTACGCGCACCTTGCCCTCTTTCAGCTGTTGCAACACCATTTCCTTCGGACCATCGGCCACCACCTGGCCCTGCTCGATCACGATGACCCGTGAGGCTACGTCAAGCATGGTGGTCTTGTGAGTGATGACGATCAGGGTCGTTTCCGGCCCAAGTCTGGCCAGCTCATGCTTGACCTGCATCTCCGACTGGTTATCCATGTTGGAGGTCGGTTCGTCCATCACCAGTATGGGGGGATCATTGAGCAAGGCCCGGGCCAGCAAGATGGCCTGACGCTGGCCACCGGAGAGCTGACGGCCCCCTTCCCCTATCTGTCTATCCAGCCCATTGGGATCCCGGTTGGTGAAGTTGGTCACACCGGCCCGCTTGGCAGCCCGCATGACTCGCACATCATCCACCAGCGGATTGCCCAGCATGATGTTGTCGCGTACCGAGCCAAAAAACAGGGTCACATCCTGTGGCACACAGCCTATATTGCGGCGGATCACCGAGGCCGGCAGCTGATCGAGTTCAAAACCATCGAGCCGTACCGAGCCGTCGGTGGGCCGATAGAGGCCCATCAAAATCTTCTCGAGCGTCGTCTTGCCCGCCCCGATCCGGCCAATGATGGCCACCTTCTCACCTGGCTCGATGCGCAGGTTGATATTGTGCAGGGTGCTGGTTTCCATCCCGGGATACTTGAACGACACCTTGTCAAACTCGATCCGACCGGAGATCACGGGATGGTGGATATACTGCTTGCCCTCCTCCTGCTCGCCCGGCGTGATCATGATCTTCTCCAGGATATCCAATGCAGACTTGGCCTGGTTGTAGCGGGTCGAGAGTACCGACAGCTGTACCATGGGCGCGATGGCGCGGCTCGACAGCATGACGGCAGCAATCATGCCCCCCATGGTGACCAGTCCTTCCGAGATCTGGTAAACCCCGACAATCACCAGTGCCACCGTCACCACCTGCTGGATGTAGCTGGCCAGCGATGACATGGAGTTGGTGATGCGGCGGGTCTGTACACCCCAAGTCGAAATGTGGGACACGGCCTGCTCCCAGCGGTGCTGGAACATGCTCTCGGCACCAAAGATCTTCACGGTTTCGAGGCCCGAGATGCTCTCGATCAGGTTGGCGTTTTTCTGGGAAGCGAGCCGTGAGCCCTCTTCGATGGACTGCTTGAGTGGCGCCTGGATATAGAAGCTGTAGATGATGAGGATCACCATGGCCACGATGGGCACCACCACCATAACGCCGGCAAAGATCCAGATAATGAACAGGAAGAAGATGGCAAAGGGCAGATCGATGAGGGTAGATACCGTCGCGGAAGTGAAAAACTCCCGCACCGATTCAAACTCCTGCAGATGCTTGGCAAAGGCACCGGTCGACGCAGGACGCGACTCCATCCGCATGCCCATCACCTTGGCAAAGATCTTGGCAGACAGCAGCACATCGGACTTTTTGCCGGCGATGTCAATGAAGTAACTGCGCAGTTGGCGCATCACGAAGTCGAAGGTGAACACCACCATGGCGCCGACCGCCAGCACCCAGAGCGAATCAAACGCCAGGTTGGGCACTATCTTGTCGTACACGTTCATGGTGAACAGAGGGCTTGCGACTGCAAACAGGTTGATAAGGATGGAGGCGACCAGCACATCCCGATAGATACCGCGAGATTCGAGCAGGGTGCTCCAGAACCAGTGACCATCGCGGGTCTCCAGCACCTTGGGTGAACGCTCATCGAACTTGAACTGCTTTTTGACAAAAAACAGCCGCCCCAGATACTCATCACCCAGTTGAGATGCACTCAGCCATTGGGCCGCATCCCCCGCCTGAGGAAAGATCACCTTGCCCTGGGTTCTGTCTTCGTTCCACTCCAGCAGAATGCAGGCGCCGCCGTTGCGCATCTGCAGCACGCAGGGCAGCAACAGGGGGGAGATCTCGTCGAGAGACTGGATGACTTCCCGGGCGGACAAGCCACCCCGCTCGGCGGCACGGCCGAACAGATTGGGCGTCAGCAGACCGGATACCAGCGGCAGGCCGGTGGTGAGAGCGTCCTTGCTGTTGGGTACCCCATAAAAGCGGGTCAGAAAGACCAGGCACTCCAACAACTCGTCAATACGGTTAGTTTCTGCTTGCATAGCATCCTGTCACTGCATGATTGGGCCGGCTGTCTCGCCATACCGATATTCAAGCCTCACGGGCATCGTTGGCGTAGACATGCCCGTGACATAAAGAACAGCGCTCCCCAAAAAAGGAGCTACAGCCTGATACACACTAAAAGCACAGGTACATGACACTGGATGTCATCGACAGACCTGAACGGCACTATGCCCAAAGCGGGGACGGCAGGTCAGGCTGTTGATCGCGACACAGGGTGGCGTCATGCCCGATATATCCCGTCCAAATTGGAAATAATACAAGCTTATTGATAATGATATCTTTTTCAAGCCAAGTACTATATCAAGACAATTTTACCGAAACTATACCGCAAAGACTGAATTTCATCTAATAACCCACTGTTTTTTTAATGAAATCTGACGACCTAATCAATATTGCCCACAAGGGAAAACGGGCGCCCCAACGCCTGACCCTGAGGACCGGTGCGGGCCAGCGCACTAGCAATATCGGCCATCGCTGTCCAGCGATTCTCGCACCAGGCAGGAGCCAACAGGGTTGGCCGGCGCGCTGAAGCCGAGATGCGGTGATACACCACTTCGGGGGGGGTGTGCTGGATCATGGCGACTGCCGCCTCGACATACTGCTCCAGACTCAAGACATCAAGCCTCCCCGCCTGCCAGGCCTTGCCGAGAGTACTGCCCTCCACCACGTGCAGCGGGTGAAGCTTGATCCCCTCCACGCCGGTATCCACGATACGGTGCAGGGTATCCAGGCTGTCCATCGGCACCTCGCCGGGCAAACCTACGATGAGGTGGGCACACACCTTGATGCCCCGCTGATGGGCCCGGGTCACCGCATCCACATAGGCGGCATAGCCATGGCCCCGGTTGATGCGCTGCAGCGTCTTGTCGTTGGCGCTCTGCAGCCCCAGTTCCAGCCACACCTCGTAACCCCGGGCCTGATAACCGGCCAGCAGGTCCAGCACCGCATCCGGCACGCAATCTGGGCGCGTCCCCACACACAAGCCCACCATGTCGCTCACCGACAACGCCTCTTCATACATGCGCTGCAGGTACTCCACTTCGGCATAGGTGCTGGTATAGGCCTGAAAATAGGCGAGATAGCGCTTGGCGCGGGTCACTTCGTCCCGACGGGCCAGCAGTTGCTGCACCACGGAGAGCTGCTGGGCCGATTCGTCGGCAAAGGAGGAAACACTGCAGAAGGTGCAGCCACCACGCCCCAGGGTGCCATCACGATTGGGGCAGGTGAAAGCGCCGTGAATGGAGAGCTTGTGGATCTTCTGGCCATGGCGCTGCTTGAGATCCTGGCCGAATGTATTGACGAGTTCGTGTAACTGCATGACACCTCCAGTAAAGGAGCGTCATTGTACGAGCTTGCCCGTACGGGGCGCTGCGCTGGATCAAGGGATACGAGAGTCAGAAAACATATAAATATTCACCAATAACAGGATAAATATCAGTTAACCGGACATTCTCGACGCTTTCGAGACCCATCCCCCTTCTGACCAGCCTTCAGCATGGCTGCATAATTGTTAGCTAACATTCTGTTGAATAATGAAAATTTTTCTTTAGACGGGGATTTGGCAAATGCAAGTCATTCACATCAGTAATGTGATCTCAACCAGCCACTCCGGCAGTGAATTGGTAAATTTACTACAAACACCCACACCCACCGAGTCAACCAACAAAACCCGACACATCAGGATTTAATCTCGCAAAAATAAAAAACACCAGAGCAATAGCCAATTACCACCCCATTTATCCTCGCGCATCGAGATTTTGTTATGACATTGTAATAATGAAAACAGCCGGGATGTCCAATTGACCTTGCCGAAAAATCCCATTAGTTTGGAGATTCGCCACCTCAGGCGGACGGAACCACAAGAGCCAATCGCAATTTATGCAGTCTGTTGACGACAGCGCGATGCAAGGCCGAGCAAGGGAGAAATGCAATGTCACTATATGATCCAAAGCTGGAGAGGGATAACTGTGGCTTCGGCCTGTTGGCCCACATGGAAGGTGAAGCCAGCCACAAGCTTGTCCGTCTCGCGATGTCAGCATTGGCTCGCATGCAGCACCGCGGCGGTATCTCCGCCGATGGCAAGACCGGCGACGGCTGCGGTCTGTTGCTGCAAAAACCCGACAGCTTCTTTAGAGCGGTCGCCGAAGAGAAGGGATGGCACCTGGGTCGCAACTACGCGGTCGGCATGCTGTTCCTCAACCCCGATCCCATCCTGGCCCAGGCCACGCGCGACATCATCGACGAGGAGCTGGAAAAGGAGACCCTGAGTCTGGTCGGCTGGCGCAAGGTGCCCATCGATACCAATGTACTCGGCTCCATCGCCAAGGCGTCCCTACCCAGCATTGAACAGGTCTTTGTCAACGCCCCGCCTGGCTGGGTCGACAAGGATCTCGAGCGCCGCCTCTACATCGTGCGCCGCCGCATCGAGAAGCGCATCAGCGATGACTACTTCTATGTGGTCAGCCTCTCCAATCTGGTCACCGTCTATAAAGGGCTGTGCATGCCGGTGGACCTGCCGCGCTTCTATCTGGATCTCGCCGACATCCGCATGCAGGCGGCCATCTGCGTGTTCCACCAGCGCTTCTCCACCAACACCAGCCCACGCTGGCCGCTGGCGCAACCGTTCCGCTATCTGGCCCACAATGGCGAGATCAACACCATCGCCGGCAACCGCCAATGGGCCAAGGCGCGCAGCTACAAGTTTGCCACCCCGCTCATCCCGGATCTGCAAGAGGCCGCCCCCTTCGTCAACACCACGGGGTCGGATTCCTCCAGCCTGGACAACATGCTGGATCTCTTCCTGGCTGGCGGCATGGACCTGTTCCGCGCCATGCGCCTGTTGATCCCGCCGGCGTGGCAGAAGCACCCGAACATGGATGACGACCTGCGCGCCTTCTACGACTTCAACTCCATGCACATGGAGCCCTGGGACGGCCCGGCCGGCATCGTCATGACCGACGGCCGCTACGCCACCTGCGCGCTCGACAGAAACGGCCTGCGTCCGGCCCGCTACGTCATCACCAAGGACAAGTTCATCACGCTGGCCTCCGAAGTGGGCACCTGGGACTACACCCCGGACGAGGTGCTGGAGAAGGGCCGGGTCGGCCCAGGCGAGCTGTTCGTGGTGGATACCAGCAACGGCAAGATCTGGACCAGCTTCGAGATCGACGACGACCTCAAGAGCCGCCACACCTACAAGCAGTGGATGGACAAGCACTGCAAGCGACTGGTGCCGTTCGAGCAGATGGATGACGCCAGCACCGGTGCCCGCGAGTTCTCCGACGATCAGCTGAAAACCTATCAGAAGCTGTTCGGCTACTCCTATGAGGAGCTGGATCAGATCATCCGGGTACTGGGTGAAAACGGCCAGGAAGCGGTGGGCTCCATGGGGGATGACACCCCCATGGCGGTGCTCTCCTCCAGCCAGCGCACCCTGTACGACTACTTCCGCCAGATGTTCGCCCAGGTGACCAACCCGCCCATCGATCCGCTGCGGGAGAACCACGTCATGTCGCTGGCCACCTGTATCGGCCGCGAGCAGAACGTGTTCAACGAGACCTTCGGCCACGCCCACCGGGTGCTGTTCCAGTCGCCGATCCTGCTCTACTCCGACTTCCACCAGCTGCTGGCCCTGGAAGGGGAGCACTACCGCCATCAGGTGATCAGCCTCAACTTCAGGCCCGAAGAGGGGCTGGAAGCGGCCATTCTACGCGTCTGTGAAGAGGCAAAGGCTGCCGCCAAGGCCGGCACCGTGCTGCTGGTGCTCTCGGATCGGGACGTCAGTGCCGACACCCTGCCCATCCCGGCCGCCATGGCGGTGGGGGCGGTGCAGCGCACCCTGGTGGACAACAACCTGCGCTGCGACGCCAACATCCTGGTGGAGACCGCCAGCGTGCGCGACCCGCACCACTTCTCGGTGCTGCTGGGCTTTGGCGCCACCGCCATCTACCCCTACCTCGCCTACGAGACCCTTGCCAAGCAGGTAGAAGAGGGCGTGCTCAAGATGAGCCTGCGCCAGGTCATGCTCAACTACCGCAACGGCATCAACAAGGGGCTCTACAAGGTGATGTCCAAGATGGGCATCAGCACTGTGGCCAGCTACCGTTGCTCCCAGCTGTTTGAAGCGGTGGGCCTCTCCAAAGCCGTGGTCGAGATGTGTTTTCGCGGCGTATCGAGCCGCATCCAGGGTGCCGATTTTGCCGACATCCAGCAGGATCAGTTCAATCTGGCCCGTCAGGCCTGGCTGGCCCGCAAGGCCCTCACCCAGGGCGGCCTGCTCAAATTCGTCCACGGCGGCGAGTACCACACCTACAACCCGGACGTGGTGCAGACCCTGCAAGTGGCGGTGCGCTCCGGCAACTATGCCGATTACAAGGAGTACGCCCGCCTGGTAAACGAGCGGCCGGTCGCCACCCTGCGAGATCTGCTCACCCTCAAGAAGGTCGACAACCCGGTGGCGCTGGAACAGGTGGAGCCTGCGGCCAAGCTGTTCCCCCGCTTCGACTCCGCCGCCATGTCCATCGGCGCGCTGGGCCCGGAGGCCCACGAGGCGCTGGCGGTGGCCATGAACCGCCTCGGCGGTCAGAGCAACTCAGGCGAAGGCGGTGAAGATCCCAAGCGCTTCGGTACCGAGAAGAATTCGCGCATCAAGCAGGTGGCCTCGGGGCGCTTTGGCGTCACCCCCCACTACCTGATGAACGCCGACGTGGTGCAGATCAAGGTGGCCCAGGGCGCCAAGCCCGGCGAAGGGGGCCAGCTGCCCGGTGACAAGGTGACGGCCCAGATCGCCAAGCTGCGTTACTCGGTGCCCGGCGTGACCCTGATCTCGCCGCCGCCCCACCACGACATCTACTCCATCGAGGATCTGGCCCAGCTCATCTTCGACATCAAGCAGATCAACCCGAACTGCCTGGTGTCGGTGAAACTGGTCTCCGAGCCCGGTGTTGGCACCATCGCCTGCGGCGTGGCCAAGGCCTATGCGGACTTCATCACCGTCTCCGGCTACGACGGCGGCACAGGTGCGAGCCCCCTCACCTCGGTCAAGTACGCCGGCTCCCCCTGGGAGTTGGGGCTGGCCGAAACCCAGCAGGCCCTGGTCGCCAACGGCCTGCGCCACAAGGTGCGCCTGCAGGTAGACGGCGGTCTCAAGACAGGTCTGGACATCATCAAGGCGGCCATCCTCGGCGCCGAGAGCTTCGGCTTCGGCACCGGCCCCATGGTGGCGCTCGGCTGCAAATACCTGCGCATCTGCCACCTGAACAACTGCGCCACCGGCGTCGCCACCCAGGATGAGAAGCTGCGTCGCGAGCACTTCACCGGTCTGCCGGAGATGGTGATGAACTACTTCAAGTTCATCGCCGAGGAGACTCGCGAGCTGATGGCCCAACTTGGCGTCACCCAGCTGACCGACCTCATCGGTCGCACCGACTTGCTGGAGGCCCTGCCCGGCCTCACCGCCCGTCAGGCCAAGCTGGACTTGTCCGGCATCCTGGCCCGTCCGGTAGCACCAGAAGGCTCCAGCCTGTTCAGCCAGCAGCACAATCCCACCTTCGACAAGGGGCCGCTCAACCTCAAGATGGTGGAAGACCTGCTGGAGGCCGTCGAGAACATGAGTGGCGGCGAGTTCCGCTACGACATCCGCAACACTGACCGCTCGGTGGGGGCGCGTCTGTCCGGCGAGATCGTCAAGCGCCACGGCAACCAAGGGATGGCGGCCGATCCGGTCAAGGTGCACTTCAACGGCACCGCAGGCCAGAGCTTCGGCGTCTGGAACGCAGGCGGTCTTGAGATGATCCTCACCGGGGATGCCAACGACTACGTGGGCAAGGGGATGACCGGCGGCAAGCTGGTGATCAAGCCCCACGTCGGCGTGGCGTTCAAGTCCCACGAGGCAGCCATCATCGGCAACACCTGCCTCTACGGCGCCACCGGCGGCAAGCTCTATGCGGCCGGCACCGCCGGCGAGCGCTTCGCGGTGCGCAACTCCGGCGCTCTCGCGGTGGTCGAGGGGATTGGCGACAACGGCTGTGAATACATGACAGGCGGTATCGTCACTGTGCTCGGCGAGACCGGCGTCAACTTCGCGGCGGGCATGACAGGGGGCTTCGCCTACGTGCTCGACGAGTGCGGCAGCTTCGCCAAGCGCACCAACCCCGAGCTGGTCGAGCTGCTGGAGGTGGCGGATCTCGCCATCCACCAGGAGCACCTGCGCGGCATCATCACGGCGCACCTCAACGAAACAGGCAGCTCGCGCGCCGAGGAGATCCTGGCCAACTTCGACTCCTATGTGCCCAAGTTCAGGCTGATCAAACCCAAGTCCAGCGACGTCAAGTCCCTCTTGGGCCACACCAGCCGTTCCAGTGCAGAACTCAGAATCCAGGCGCAATAAGGAGGGAACCCTATGAGCCAGAACGTATTCCAGTTTATCGACGTCCAGCGGGTCGACCCGCCCAAGAAGCCGCTCAAGATCCGCAAGATCCAGTTTGTGGAGATCTACGAGCCCTTCAACCAGGCCCAGGTCGGCATGCAGGCGGATCGCTGCCTCGACTGCGGCAACCCCTATTGCGAGTGGAAGTGCCCGGTACACAACTACATCCCCAACTGGCTGAAACTGGCCAACGAGGGGCGCATTCTGGAGGCGGTGGAGCTCTCCCACCAGACGAACAGCCTGCCGGAGGTGTGCGGCCGCGTCTGCCCGCAAGACAGATTGTGCGAGGGTGCCTGCACCCTCAACGATCGCTTCGGCGCCGTGACCATAGGCAACATCGAAAAATACATCACCGACAAGGCGTTCGAGATGGGCTGGCGCCCTGACCTCTCCAAGGTGGTCAAGACCGGCAAGCGGGTCGCCGTCATCGGTGCAGGCCCGGCCGGCCTTGCCTGCGCCGACGTGCTGGCACGCAACGGCGTGACCCCGGTGGTGTTCGACAAATACCCGGAGATAGGTGGCCTGCTCACCTTCGGCATTCCCTCCTTCAAGCTGGAAAAGGAAGTGATGCAGCGCCGTCGCGAGATCTTCGAGGGGATGGGGGTGGAATTTCGCCTCGAGACCGAAGTGGGCCGTGACGTCACCTTCGCCGACCTGCTCGGCGAGTTCGATGCAGTCTTCCTCGGGGTCGGCACCTACAAATTTATGAAGGGCGGCTTTGCCAACGAAGAGGCGCCGGGGGTCTACGACGCCCTGCCCTACCTCATCTCCAACGCGAACCGCTTGCTGGGCTTCGAGAAGGCGCAAGCCGACTACATCGACTTCGCCGGCAAGCAGGTGGTGGTGCTGGGGGGCGGTGACACCGCCATGGACTGCGTGCGCACCGCCATCCGTCAGGGGGCCGAGCGGGTGATCTGCGCCTACCGCCGGGATGCCGAGAACATGCCGGGCTCCAAGCGGGAGGTGAAGAACGCCCAGGAGGAAGGGGTGGAGTTCATGTTCAACCTCCAGCCCATCGGCGTGGAGCTGGACGCCCATGGCCGTACCTGCGGCATCAAGGTGGTGAGCACCGCGCTCGGTGAGCCCGATGCCAATGGCCGACGCAATCCTGTCGTGATCGAAGGCTCAGAGCAGGTGCTGCCCGCCGATGCGGTGGTGATGGCGTTCGGCTTCCAGCCTAACCCCCAGCCCTGGATGGCAGAGCACGGGGTCGAGCTCGACGGCCGGGATCGTATCAAGGCGCCGGAGAAGGCCGAGTACGCTTTCCAGACCAGCAACCCCAAGGTGTTTGCCGGTGGTGACGCGGTGCGCGGCTCGGATCTGGTGGTGACCGCCATCTACGAGGGTCGCAAGGCGGCCGAAGGGATCATGGACTATCTGGCCGTATAACCCGCCATCCCTGACCTGTACCAACTAACAAACAGCCCCGCTTATGCGGGGCTGTTGTTTTATGTTTGCCGCAAACTGCGATGCAATAGCGGGCACACCCTAGCCGGGTCATGTCGATGAGGCGCTTGGAGATCATGAAAAAGGGACATGAGACGAGCGGCGGGATGGTCACGGCACATCATGAACGACTCCGCTGGCGGTAGCGCGCCAGCGGAGGGGATCAGGCGGGTTGCGGCTCCCGCGGTATGGTGGTGACCCAGTGACGACGCCAGTGCGGCGCCTCGTAGAGATCGGGCCAGAACTCGGTCTGGTGCCAGATGGCATTGCCGCGCACAGTGTGAAAGGTGATGGCACGGGCCTCCACCTCGCCATCGGTGATCAGCACCTCGGTCACCACTTCCCGCCCCTGCTCCAGCAGGCGGACGACGTCGAAGTTCCAGGGACCGGCCGCCGGATAGCGCCGGTTAATCTCGACGAAGTTGCAGCGCCCTTCTATTCGCTCCCCCGACTGGGGCCAGTCGCAGATGAAATCTTCGCACAGCCAGCGGGCTGCCTTGGCAAAATCATTGCTCTGCATGGCCTGCCAGTAGGCCTCCACCACCGCTCTTGGTTCCATGGTCTTGTTTTCCATGCCAGCCCTCCTACAGACGCACCACCAGCCACTCCCCCTTGCCCACCGGCACCAGCGAGGTCGCGAAGGCCGGATCCTGCTCCACCTCTGCCATCCACTCGGCCAGCTCCTCCCGATGGGAGACGGCATTGTCCACCACCAGCAGGCCGCGGGGGGCCAGCAGGCGCAGGATCTCGGGCCACCAGGCCTGGTAGTGGCGGCGATCGGAGTCGAGGAAGATGAGCTGATAAGCGGCCTTCGGCAGGGTGGGCAGCAGGGTGCCTGCGTCCCCTGCCAGCTGCTCAATCCAGGGGTCGAGCCCGGCGCGCTCAAAGTTGGCGGCCGCCATGGCCCGTTTGCCCTCGTCCAGCTCTATGGTGGTGACCCGGCCCCCCAGCCGTTTCACTGCCTCGGCCAGCCAGAGGGTGGAGTAACCGTTGGAGGTGCCTATCTCCAGCACCACCTGTGCCCCTCTCGTCTGGACCAGCACCGCCAGCAGTTCGCCGGTGTCGCGGGTAATGTTGAGCATCTTGCTGCCACGGGAGTGTTGTGCGCCGTCGTGCCGCTCGCCAAACAGCTCCAGCTCCCGTTTCAGTTGTTCCAGTGCCATGTCTCCTCCTTGACGGTGTAAACGAGTCGGCCCGGTGCATGGCATGGCTGGGCCGACCCCGATGTTCATCATGTGGCTGCCTGTTCGTCATCCGGGGGCGTATCCCCCAGCAGGTAGCGAGGGCCGCTGCCAAGGGCGGCGGCCTGATCATCCGGATTGTAAAGTGCGCAGTGCTCGAGGGAGAGGCAACCACAGCCGACACAGGCGCCGAGCTTCTCCTTGAGCTGCTGCAGGGCCGCGATGCGCCGATCGAGCAGCCCCTGCCACTGACCGGCAATCCCGACCCAGTCGCTGCGATCCGGGGTGCGCCCCTCGGGCAGGCCGGCCAGGGCCTCGCCTATCTCGCCAAGGCTCAGCCCCATGCCCTGCGCCACCCGGATGAAGGCGATGCGGCGCAGCACATCCTGCGGATAGAGCCGCTGTCCCCCGTCGCTGCGCACGCTGCGGATCAGCCCCTTCTGCTCGTAAAAGCGCAGGGCGCTGGCCTTGACGCCGGAGCGTTTGGCAATCTGGCCGATGGCCAGCCATTTGCGTTCCATCGCCACGCTTGACCTCAAGTTAGCTTTAACTTGCACAATCCTGTCTCCCCTCATGAAAGGAGTCAAATGATTATGCATTATCTTCATCAACTGCTCGATGCCAACCAGGCATTTGCCCTCAATGGTCGCGGCACCACCAACCACTGCCCGATGGCGCTGCACGCCCTGCATGAGATGGGCGCAAGCCCAGTACGGCTGCAGCATTTCTTTGCCCACTGGCAGGCCAATCATGCCCTGCCGGGGGGTGAGCAACAGCAGGGGAATGAAAAGGAGATGCAGTTTGTCCGGCTGCGTCAGCAGTTGGCAGCACGGCTGGCCGACGAGGGATGGCTGCCCGCCTTTGGCAACCTGCTGGAGCAGGGGCTCTCGCCAGCGGGCGGCGCCTTTCATCCGCTGATCCGCCTGGCCTGCGCGCTGGAAAATGGTCACCTGGGAGAGCAGGCTGCCGCCCTGGCTGCATGGCAATGCAGCCCCTTGCGGGTGCCGGCCGGGCAGGGAGCACCGGTGCAGGATATCGACGACCTGCTGAGCGTACTGGCGCAGCAGTGGGAAGGGTCGCGCTGGCAGGGCGACTGGATCACCGAGCGACTGCGGCAGGTGACAGATGCGCCGACCTGGGCGGCGAGATTGCCGGGCGGGCTCCCGTCATCCTCGGATCTGCTGGTGCAGCTGGCCGACGCAGCCCTCGCCCTCTACTGGCAGACCGGCAACTTTACCGTGCTGCACATGGTGACCGGCAGTCGCGCCGCCGCCATCGTCGCCCGCCATTTGCCCGCGTCATGGCAAGGGCGCTGGCAGACCCTGATGTGGCAAGCGGTAGCGGCCGCCTATGTCACGGTCGGCGCACCGTCACTGCAAAGGCCGGTCTGGCCCGATACCGGCAAGCTGGCGTGGCAACACGTGCTGGCCAGCGCGGTGGAGAGCCTCGACGATCATGTGATCAAGCTGGTGCATTGCTGCTGGCGGGAGGGACTCGCCAGGCCTTTGCTGGCAGAGCATTATCTGGCGGTGGCCGCCCGTGCAACGGGTCTGCTGGCTCCTCTCACCAAGCCGGATGCCATCTAGGTAGTACGGAGGGGCCGCCCCTAGGAGGCGGGCAGCCGGGTGAAGTGAATGACGGGGCAGCGGGGGGCCACGCCCCGGGTCAGGGTCAGCGGCTGGGCACGGTAGCTGAGCCGGTAGCTGCCGGGCCGGGAGAGATCGTAGACCAGGGTCAGGTCCGCGTCGGCCTGACTCTGCTGACCGGCCCCCAGCAAGAAGAAATCCTCGGCGCCCGGGTTGCCCCGCTTGGCCAGCGGGCCCTTGTAAGGTATAGGCTGTTCGTCGAGGGTGAGATCGATGGCATCGGCAAACCAGCCTTCAAACGGCGTGAACCAGCTCAGCACCTCGAGTGGCCTCTCCCCCCGGTTGGTCAGGGTCATCACCAGCGGCAGCGGCTCGTTGACCCGGCTGTGTGCCTTGACCGACAGATCGCACTGCAGGGGGGCCAGCGCCAGGGTGGTGAGCAAGAGTGTCATCATGGTCGCTCCTTCCTGTGACAAACGGCATGGACAAGAAGGGGCCTTGCGGCCCCCGGTCGGCAAATCAGTTTTCGCTCGGCGTATTCTCGGCGAAGTACTCGTGGTTGTCGGCGTTGTTGAGCGCCTTGACCGGATCCGTCTTCGCCAGGTTGCGGGCATTGGCCTGACCGTAACCCAGATCGTCGGTGCCCGCCACCACATTGAAGTGGCTCAGCTCGTGGACAATGGTGCCGGCACGGGAGTCAGTCCCGCTGACCGGTGCGGTCCAGAAGCTCTTGCACAGGTAGACCTTGTAGGGCTGATCCGGATAGACATAGGCAAAGTAGCTCTGCTTGCAACCACAGTCGAAGGTGAGCGGCTTGTTGTCGATGGCATCCTTGATCTTGCTGAAGTGGGTCTCTGCCTGATCCCAGCGCGACGCATCATAGGCGCCAAACCAGCTGCGGTAACGCTGGCCATCCGGCTTGTCCACCGCCAGGTAGCTGCTGGAGTTGTTGGTGATGCCGCTGGCGGCATCCAGCGCCGCCAGGATGTCGCTCTTCTGGGTGTTGGTGCAGCGGCCGCTGAAACTGACCGAGGCGGTCACCGCCTGCGGCTCGACCAGGGGAGCCGCCTTGGCCAGCACCCGTTCGTCGCTCACCCCTTCCACCCACAGGGTCACGGCATTGGACTCGCTCGCCTGGGCCTGCTTGGCCTTGGCGGCTTTCGCCTCTTGTGGCAGCGTCGGCAGCAGATAGCGGATGCTGTACTGGCCCTGGGCGCTCATGTCGTAGAGACCGGAGACTTCAGCCTGCACCGTCAGGCTCTGGCCGGCCTTGAGCAGCTGGAAGTCCTTGTCGGTCGGGGCAGCCCGCTTGATCAGGGCCCCCTCATAGCTGACCTGCTGGCCGTCCCGCTCCACCAGGAACAGGGGGGCATCCTCGCTGCCCGGCAGTTGCCATTTGAGCAGGCGAACCGGCTTGTCCCCTGTGTTGGTCAGGGTCAGGTTGACGCGCACGTCGTCGCTGCTGCCATCCACCAGGGTGAGCTTGGCATCGAGCCCGGCGGCGCAGAGCGGAGAGGCCAGCACGCCGGCCAGCAACAGGGCAATGGGAGTCGCTTTCATCATGTTTCCTCATTCATTGAGTGTCGCCTTGTCAGGCGGTTTGCTTCCTTCAAGGCCCTCTTTGGGGCTCAACCACCCTAGAGCAGTTTTTTTCTGCGACCATCCCACCATATGGGTGACGCCCCCCAGGATAGGGGGAACGCCAGGCATCCCTCGCTGCTGCGACAACAATCGCGGCCCCTCCCCCTTGCCCCTTGTCTGCGGCGGATTGCGTCCATAAAAGACCCCGGCACCGAGCCGGGGTCTTAGACAAATGGCACTCACTCTTTGCAGGGGCCCGCCAGCAGGGCCAGCGCTGGCAGCGCATTGCCCGGCACCAACCGGTAGGCCTTGTGGTGCTTGACCAGGGTGGTCTTCTTGTTGCCCTGGCTCAGCAGCAGGCCGTGGGTGAAGGCGCCTTGCGCCAATCGGGCCTCGTCGCCGCGCACATAGAGGGTGAGCGGCTTGACCAGCTCACCCGCCTCGATATGGCCCTGATATTCGCTGGCACTGATGATGAGGCTCGGCTGGCCGCCCGACTGCAGGCGCAGCTTGGCGCTCACCTCGCTGTCGGTGATCACTAACCAACCCTCGGCCGCGAGCTCGGCCAGCAGGGCCGCCAGCTTGCTCCCCAGCTGCAGCGGTTCGCATGTGGCCCGCTCATACTGGCGAATGATCCGCTCAAGCAGCCCCTTGAGATCGGCGCCGGCCCCCAGGGTGCGGCCCAGCTGCACCCACTCTTTCAAATCTTCCATCACCAGGCGGGAGAAGCGCTTCTCCTTGAGGGATTCCGCCATCCAGCTGCAGAGAAAGTGGCTCTCTTGCGCCGGGGTGCGCTTGCCAGCCTTCTGCTCGGCGGTACGGGCCAGTTCGGCCAGGCTCTGGCCGGCCATCTCGAGCAGGGCCTGATTGTAGGTGGGAGAGGTCATAAGCAATCCTTCAGTTGACCGCGACGGGTCAACACCGATGACAGAGAAGGCAAAGGCGCCAGTGGCGCCTTTGCGGTTCAATAGAGCGTGCGCCCTTATTTAGGCTGACGCGGCTTCTTGGCGGCCGCCAGGCGCTTGAGGCGCTGGCCCTGCAACTTGGACTCCGCCATGGCCTGGGCGGCGGCGTTGTCTTCACGCTGGGGGCGCTTGCCGAAGCGGCGGCGCTCCTGCAGCTGCTTGATCAGCTCGTCGCGGCTGCTCACCTCGTAGCCCGGCACCATGATGCGGCGGATCTTCTGGCCGATCAGCGCCTCGATCTCCAGCAGGGTGCGCTCTTCTTCGCGGCTGACGAAGGAGATGGCCATGCCGCTCTTGCCGGCGCGACCGGTACGGCCGATGCGGTGCACATAGTCTTCGGCGAGGAACGGCAGATCATAGTTGACCACGTATTCGAGGTTCGGGATGTCCAGCCCGCGCGCGGCCACTTCGGTGGCTACCAGCACCCGCAGCTTGCCTTCGCTGAATTCGCGCAGGGCGCGGCGACGGCTGCCCTGGGCCTTGTCACCGTGCACCACGGCGGACTTGATGCCATCCAGGTTCAGCTCCTCCACCAGCTCGTCGCAGCTCTCGCGGGTGCTGGCGAACACCAGTACCTGCTGCCAGTTCTGCTTGCCGATGAGCTCGGAGAGCAGCTCGCGCTTGCGCTTCTGCTCCACCGGGTAAACGGTGTGACTGACGGTGTCGGCAGTGGAGTTCTGCTTGTTGACCGCCACCACCTGCGGCTTGTCCAGCATCAGGTTGGCCAGCTTTTTCACCGCCTCGGAGAAGGTGGCGGAGAACAGCAGGTTCTGGCGGGTCTTGTTGACCGCCTGCAGGATCTTCTGCACATCGGCGCTAAAGCCCATGTCGAGGATGCGGTCCGCTTCGTCCAGCACCAGGGTCTCGACCCCGGAGAGGCTCAGGTTGCAAGCGGTGAGGTGTTCGAGCAGACGGCCCGGGGTCGCCACGATAATGTGAGCGCCCGCTTTCAACCGCTTGGCCTGCACGTCCTGCTTGCCGCCACCAACGATGGTGAGGGTGGTGATATCCAGATACTTGGCGAAGTCATTGATGTTGCTCGCCACCTGGGCCGCCAGCTCGCGGGTCGGGGTCAGGATCAGCACCCGGGCGTTGGAAGGCTGTACCGGCGCCGGATTGTCCACCAGTCGCTGCAGGATCGGCAGGGCAAAGGCGGCGGTCTTGCCGGTGCCGGTCTGGGCGCTGGCCAGCAGGTCGCGGCCACGGCGCACGGCCGGGATGGCCTGGCTCTGCACAGGGGTCATCTCCTGATAACCGCACTCTGAGATGGCGCGCAAAATCTCGGGGGCAAAATCGAACGATTCAAATCTCATAATGGGTTCCTGTGTTCCAGCGGGACTGTGGCTGGCCTGGTTGGCTCGGCATGAGCAAGAAGTCGGCTATGACCACCGACGGCTGTGCCTGACATCAAGTCAGAGAGTGGCCGGAAAATGGCGGGCGCGAAGTGTAACAGATAGGCGGCGCAAATTCTGCCTCAAAAACGTCCCTTTTCACGGCGTCCCGGATCGCCCCCCATGGGCCGGTCCGGGCTGGCTCCAGCTTAGCCTTCCCGCCCGTTTCTGACCTGGAAATCGCGCTGAAACAGGCACATGCGGATGGCGGTACGGTAGTGACCATCGATGAAGAACTCCTCTTTGAGCTCCCCTTCCGGCTCGAATCCCAGCGCCTGATAGATGTGGATGGCCCGGACATTGTCCCGATCGACGATGAGATAGAGCTTGTGCAGGTTGAGCACGTTGAAGGCGTACGTCATCGCCTTTAGGGTTGCGCTCCTGGCATACCCCTTCCCCTGATGGGCGGGGGCGATGATGATCTGGAATTCGGCGCGGCGATGGATGCTGCGAATGTCCACTAGCTCCACCAGCCCCACCTGGCTGCCTGCCACCTCGAGGATGAAGCGGCGCTCATGCTGGTCGTGGATGTGCTTGTCATAGAGCTGGGCCAGCTCCATGTAAGCCTCGTAAGGCTCCTCGAACCAGTAGCGCATGATGCTGGCGTTGTTGTTGAGCTGATGAACGAACTTGAGATCCTCGCGCTCGAGGGGACGAAGGGTCAGGGTGTCGGGAGATGACATAAGGTACCTGCTTGCAGATTGGAAGGGCGCCGGCCAGCCAAAGGGGGCGGCGCCATGACATGAAGAGGGGGAGAAACGGGGACAAGGCCCCTGCCCCCTTAGCGGATGCGGTTGGTCGGTCGCTTGAGCAGACGGATGGCGATGGCCGCCATGGCAATAACGAAGAGGCCGAGCGAGGTTACCAGCAGGCACTTGGTCAGCAGCTCGTGGTGCTGGGCGAACACCGGGGTCGCCATCACGAACTTGCCCACCAGGCTCAATACCAGGGCCCAGAGGAAGGCGCTGGCGAAGCTGGCGATCATCACCCGTGGCAGATGCAGACGCGAGACCCCCATCAGCATGGGCGTCAACACCCGCACGAACGGCACGAAGCGGGAGGAGAACATGGCCCAGAAGCCGTAGTTGTGCAGCAGGCGCGAGGCTCGCGGCAGGCTGCCATCCGGTATCATTCGCTCCACGTGGCCCATGAAGGAGGTGCCGTGCAGCGCCTGGCCCTGCACGTAGGCGATGAGGCTGCCAAGCCCGGCGGCAAGCGGCATGTAGAGCAGCGTCACCTCGGGGCCGAGCACCCCCATGCCCACCAAGCCACCGGCCAGCAGCACCAGGCTGTCGCCGGGCAGGGGCAGGAACACGAAACTCGATTCAAGAAACAGGATCACCACCAGGCAGGTGACGAGCAGGCCCACGGCCTGCATCTGGATCAATTGGTCAAAGTCCTGTTGCCATATGGCAAGCAGCATCTCCTGCATCTGGTGACTCCCATCAACTTCATGAGGTGGCCCGACGGCCTCCGGTGCGGCAGACCCTCCCCTGTCGCCAACCCCTCTCTTCCCTGAGGGTGGCCCGTTATACACCCGGCCAAGTGAACAAGAAATTAATACAGGTCACGGATAGACGAGATAATCGGCTGCGGGCCCTAAAAAAATGAGGCCCGCATCTGTCGTGCGGGCCCCGGCCATCCAGCCACTCAGCTGTATTTGAGCCGCTGCAGCTTGGTGAGGGTGAGCAGGGTCTGGGCCGAGAGATCGCACACCGACAGCACGAAGGCAAGCTCGTCCGGGTGCCAGACCTCCTCCAGCCTGGCCCGCTCGGCGATGATGAAACCGAGCAGCTCATCCCCGTGCTTGAGGGGCGCCATCAGGATGGTGCCAGAGAGCCCCTCCAGCCCGAGCTGGGCCAGCATGGCGCCAAAGCGGGTCAGATCGTAAGGCTCGCGCAGGATGAGGCAGGGCTCGTGCTCGGGCTTGGAGGATTCGTAGCGCCCCTGGATCAGCGCATAGGGCAGGTGAAACCCCTGCTGATGGTGGAGCTTGGGCAGGAAGAAGAGATCCTGGCAGTACATGGATTGCCTGTCTTCGGCGCTGAACCAGACGCTGGCCCGCACCGCCCCGGTGCCGGCGCAGATCGCCTCGTTGATGTGACGGGCGGCCTGGCCCGGATCCTCGCCGGTCAGCAGATCGCTCTTGGCCAGGTGAATGAGGGCGCCGTGCTGCAGCTTCTGGCGGGCTTCGCTGTCGGCCTGCTGCTGGCGCAGGCTATCGAGGTGATCGAGCATCCGATTGCAGTCGACGGCCACCTGGGAGATCTCGTCACTGCCCTCCACCAGCAGGCGGCGCACCGCACCGTCCTCGCCGATGAGCCGCAGGTTGGCACTCAACCGCTGCAGGCGGGCGGCGATATAGCCGTTGAGGATCAGCAGCACCAGGCCGCCAAACAGCAACACCCCCAGGCTCAGCAGCCAGAAGATGCGCCGCTCGACGGCCTTGCCCTCCAGCATCAGATCCCGTGGCAGGGTGAAGCGAAAGATCAGGGGGTCTTCCTCTCGCAGGGTATCGATCTGGGCCAGGGTGAGCAGCCGCTCCTCCTGCGGCAGGATCAGGCTGTCATTGGCCCTGAGCCTGGCCAGGGTGGTGACCCCCAGGCTGGTGGCCAACTGCTGCGAACTGAGAAACGAGAGCGACAGATTGGTGCGCTTTTGCAGCTGATGAACCAGCCGGGTGTTGAAAGCCTTGAGCAGCAGCAGGGTGCCGCGGCTCGGCCCCTCCCCCTCGCTGGTCAGGATCTGGGTGGCAGCCAGCAGGTAGTAGCGCTCCCCGTCGAACCAGATGCCGCCATTGGGCTTGAGGCTGCCGTAGCGCACCAGATAGTCGGTGAGCGGCGCGAGCTCGTCCGGTGTCTGCGCCAGCAGCTTGCCACCGTGGTAGGCAAAGGCCACCTGCGGCTGCTTGTCGGCGTCATAAAGAGCCACCAGATCCACCGCCAGGGTCTCGAAGGTGCGGGCGTTGAGGTTGGCCGCCAGATAGGCGGGATCCCGGCTCGCCATGTAGGCGTAAGTGTCATCCCACTCGGACCAGTCCTGCCCCAGGATGGTGAGCTGATCCAGTTCGGCCTGCACCACGGCCCTGACCCGCTCGCGGTTGCGCTCCACGCTCAGGCGCTCCAGCTCGCCGAACTTGTTGCCTACCACATAATGAAGGCCGACATAACCGACCCCCAG
This sequence comes from Aeromonas sp. FDAARGOS 1403, assembly GCF_019047325.1. Classification (NCBI taxonomy): domain Bacteria; kingdom Pseudomonadati; phylum Pseudomonadota; class Gammaproteobacteria; order Aeromonadales; family Aeromonadaceae; genus Aeromonas; species Aeromonas sp. FDAARGOS 1403. The sequence continues at coordinate 3,970,806 of NZ_CP077249.1, forward strand.
CAACAGCAGCAGCGTCAGCACTATGGTCAGCGTAATCTTGCGGCTGATCTTCATCTTTACCCACACTCCCGGACAGGTGACCCATTGAGTTTAATGGATTTTGCCTCGCCATCCGCCTTGTGTGCGAAAAACCTCGCCAGGGCGCTCAGCCCTTCGCTGCGGGGAGACAACGTCGCCTGGAAAGGTTCATTCGACTCGGCATATGAGCTGCCAAGCCAGCCAAAAATCGCTACAGTGTAACCGTGCCTCAGCGCAAGAGGCGTCACGGAGCCCGCCATGCTCACACCACTCGTTCACCCGCTGCGCAGCGCCCTGCTGCTCACCCCGCTGCTTGGCCTCGGCCAGCCGGCCATGGCCGAGGAGGAGTCGCGGGTGCAACAACGCGCCAATGCGGTGGTCTCCCTGATGACCTTTACCGTGGTGCCCGACATCACCGCCAGCAACATCAACATCGGCAGCGGCACCAATCAATCCTCGGCCCTCAACATGACCCAGGTCGGCGGCGGCGCCACCATGAGCGAGAGCGTACCGGTTTATCTGGAAGGGACCCTGGGATTCAGCCGCTACGATCCCCAGTTCGTGATCAGCAACGGCAGCGAGAGCCGCACCCTCCCCACCAAGTGGAACAGCCTGACGGCCACCGGCGGGATCGGCTGGGACATAGGGCTGCACCGGGACAGACACGGCGGCAACCTGGTGCTGCGCCCCATCGGCAACGTGACCCTTGGCACGGTGGCGAGCGATCTGCGCATCGGCAACTGGCTGCTGGGTCAGTACACCGGCAAGAACCTCGACTTTCTCGATGGCGGCCGGCTCGACGTCTATGGCCTCGGCGGCGCCATGATGCTGGACTACGAGCTCTTCTCCCCCGCTCAGGACATCGACGCCGAGCTGCGCTACTCCTATCAGCACCTGCAGAGTTTTGGCGGCACCGCCGCCAGCGTGACCGGCCAGGCCAACGCCGAAAACCTCGGCCTCTATCTGCGCCGCCGCGCCCCCATCGGCAGTCTGACGCTGCTGGGCAAACCCGTGCGCTACGTGCTGGAGGGGGCTCGCACCGAATACCTGGGCGAGCAGCGCGGCCTGCTCGGCTTCAACTCCCTCAACTCCCTCGGCCTCGGGCTGGAGCTCGACAGCAGCAAGTACGATATCTTCGTCACCCGCACCCGGCTGGTGGCCCGCTATATGTTCAGCCACAACACCAGCGGCTACGGTGTCGGGCTGGCGATGAGCTTCTAGGCCAACCCCTGCACTTATTTGCCTGCGCCGCTGACTCAGGGCGTTGTGCCACCTTCCTCGTCAAAGGTGGCGGCCAGGGACACCAAATAGACCGTCATGCCCCGCTGGCTATCAGACACACCGCCTATCACTTTTGCCGGCCCCGGAGAGAGGAAGACCTGGTTGCTGAGCTCGCGCCGCTCGCCACTCTTGCCCAGCTGCAAGATGGTGATGTGGTAGACACCCGCGTCCTGACTATCGCGTGCCACCTTCACCCGCTCCCCCTCTCTTTCGAACTGCCACACGGGGCCACCCTGGGCAGGGATCTCGATGTAACGGCTTTGCGCTGACAGTGGCTGCACGGTCAATTCCGTCGCACTCGCGGCAGAGCCAGCGAGCAGCAGGCTAAAGAGTATGGCGTTTGTCATGATGACTTCCTTCCCGGTTCATATGGTATTGCCGTGGCACAAGGTAAACGGGTTGCCAGCAGGCAACCCGCTCTTGCTTTACAAAGGGTGGCAATCCTAACCAGTTTTCATCGCATAGCACAGGGGGCCTCCCTCAACGCGGTTCCCACGCCAGGCTATCACTACCAACCGCTTGATCCCGCTCGCACTTTTTCATCATTGAGTGATTTAACATTGCCAGATGACCCTGTATAAAAAGAGAACGCCCTTGTCTGCTGCACCAACCATGGATATCAGGGGTTCCCCAGACGGAAGAGATCGACAAGGACATCACCATGGCCAAGTTCCTCAATAGCAGTGCAACCAATTACTTTCTTGAAGAACTGATCAAGGACGCCAAGGAGCGACTGATCCTGATCAGCCCCTTCCTCAAGCTCAATGACAGGATCAAGGAGCTGCTGACCGACAAGAACCGCCTCAAGATTGATGTGCGGATCGTCTATGGCAAAAGTGAGCTTCAGCCGGAAGAGATCAGCTGGCTCAAGGAGCTCACCTATATCCGCACCAGCTTTTGCAAGAACCTCCATGCCAAGTGCTACCTCAATGAAGAGATGTGCATCATCACCAGCCTGAATCTCTATGAGTTCAGCCAGGTGAATAACAACGAGATGGGGGTATTGATCCAGCGTTCGGAAGACAGCGACCTGTATCGCGATGCCTACGATGAAGCCCAGCGCATTATCCGGGTGAGCGAGGAGGTGCGCATCACGTTGGAGCGCGTCGCAAGCGACAGTGACCAGCAGGACACCATGGCCGCCCATGCAGGTCCCGCGCCGGTTTGTCCCAAATGCGGTACAACCATGGTACTGAGGACCAGCAAACGGGGAGATACCAAGGGCAACAGCTTCTGGGGCTGCCCCAGCTATCCCAAATGCCGCAGCATCATCCCAATCGAGACACATCCTTGACCCAGGTCTGTGAAGGCTAAATCACATGGATATCACTGCGGCCATAGCGCCGCTGCTGACTCAGCTCTGGTTTCTCCTGCCACTGCTGTTGATTGCCACCCTGATCAAAACACCCTGGTTCAAGGGGATGAGCGGGGAGTGGTTTATCAATCTCAGCCTCCATCTCTTTCTCGACAAGCAGGAATATCACCTGCTCAAGGACGTGACTCTGCCCACCCCGCAGGGCACGACCCAGATTGACCATGTGCTGGTGTCACGCTTCGGGGTCTTCGTGATAGAGACCAAAAACATAAAGGGGTGGATATTCGGCAATCCTGCCCATAAGAGCTGGACCCAGCAGATCTATCGCCGCAGGCACAGTTTTCAAAATCCCCTGCGCCAGAACTATCTGCATGTGATGACCCTCAGATCCCTGCTGGGGCTGGCGGATCACCAGCTTCACTCCGTCATCTTCTTTATCGGCGACTGCACTTTCAAAACCCCTGTGCCAGACAACGTGATGAACCGCGGGCTCATTCGCTACGTCAAGGGGATGACCACACCGGTATTGGCCGAGAGCGAGGTCGCTCGCGTTGTCGATACCATAGAGCAGGGCCGCCTCGCCGCCAACTGGCAGACCCACAGACAACATGTGGCGCAGCTCAAGGCCCGCCACGGGGAAGCCCTGGCCAAGCCTGTGCCCACCAGCCCCCCGACCGCTTACAACCCTGCTCCGCCAACGGCCATCCATCAGGCGAACATCCAGAGCCCCATGTGCCCCAACTGCGGCAACCTCATGGTGCTGCGCACCGCCAGTCGAGGTGACAACAAGGGAAACCAGTTCTGGGGATGCAGTGACTTCCCGAAATGCAGGGGGGTCAGAGTGCTGATGAAGTAGAGGGGGAAACAAAACGACGGGGGCATAAGACAAAGGCGGCCAATTGGCCGCCTTTGTTGTTGAAAGGTATCAACGGATCGTCGCCATCTTCTGCACGCAGCGCTGCTCGCGCTCATCCACCCGCTTGGCAAACCAGGCGGTAGTGAGGTTGCGGGTGATCTTGGGGCTTTTCAGCTGGATGCCGGGCAGGATGGCGCGCGGCAGCCGTTTGCCCACTTTCTGGTCTGCCAGCGTGAACACGCGATGATAGAGGTCGCTCTGGCCAAATTCGGCAGTATCGCCGAGCTTGAGGCTCTGGTGGATGGCCTGCTTGCTCATGCTGAGCTGGCCGGCGATGGCATGAACCGCGAGCTCGGTCTTGCCCGGCAGATCGGAGTCGTAGCGAATAAGATCCCCGTCCAGCGCCAGGTTCTTGCCACTCAGCCGGCTCACTGCGGCCTGGAAGGCGGCATTGCGGCTCGCATACCAGCCCGCATTGAAGTCGGCGAAGCGGTAGAGGGTATCGGGGTAGTCAGCCGGGTAGCCGAAGATATGTTTGGTACCAAACCAGATGCCACCGCGGCGGGTGAACACCTCGTGGCGAATGGAATCCTTGACCGGATAGGGGTAGCCGCGGGTGTTGGCCTCGGCAAAGGCGACGCTCACCTGCATGGGGCCGCCGGTACGCACCGGGTTCATGTTGCCAAAGAGCTGCTTGCCCATCGGCACCTCCCCGATCATGTCTTCAAAGATCTCGCTCATCTCCCGCTCGGTACGCAACTTGTCGATGCGCTCAGCGTAGGTTTTGCCGGTGGGGGATTTGATAGAGAGCGCGGTGCGCACCATGAACTCGGGAATGAGCAGCTTGCCAGCGCGGGCGTTGATCTCCTTCCAGGCTATCTTGCCAAGACCCGGCACCACGGGGTCGGCCTGGTAGGTGGCCTCCTGCTCGGCCACCGCCAGCACGGTACAGACGTTGTGATCGCTCACCGTCAGCCCCTGGCTGGTGAGCGCCGTCACCACGTCGTTGGCCCAGCCCGGCTTGTCCACCACATTGCGCGGCAAGAAGGTGACGATGCGGCTCTTCATGTCGGCCGGCTTTTGCGGCTGCATCGCCTTGGGAATGGGACGCCCCGCCGGGGTCACCGAGGTCGACGGCGTGGCCGGTACAGGCGGCTCGCTGGCACAACCGGCGAGCAGCAAGGTGACGAGCAGCGGCAACCCGCGCACGACCACAGAAGGAGAGAATAGAGACATGATCATCAAGGCATCCGGTACAGAGACTGTGCCCGACCTGTATCAGGCGAGCAAATGGTCGCTCATTGTAGAGGATTGATCCACAAGGCTAAAGCCTGATGGCCGCGGCGTTCTATTGTGCCTGACAGCCCCTGCCGTCATCCCCTCGCAAACCAGGATGACAAAGGCCCATTGATAAGCTTTTATCGAGAGTGATTTACATTTAGAATGCCGCCGCCCGGACGCTCACGGTATGGACCCCATGGACAGACTGACCCTTCTCTTTGACCCCGTGCAGCGGTGGCTGATCACGCCGCTCTGGCACTGCCTCACCGGATTGCTCGATTTCAATGGGCGCCTGGGTGTCCCCTTCTTGCTGATCTCGGGCACGATCGCCTACCTGCTCTATCGCTATCGACGCCGCCAGGGAGATCCCGGCGCCCGCAGCTTTAGCAGTTTCCTCGGGGGCCGGGCCGTCTGGCTGCACCCCTCGGCTCTGCTCGACTACCAATACTATCTGGTGCGGGCGCTGCTCCATGTGGCGCTGATCCTGCCGATCCTGGCCCTGCTCCACCCCTGGCTGCTGCAGGCTGAGGATGTCCAGTCTGCCCTGACCCGGCTGTGGGGGGAGCGTCCCCGGCTGGCCGAGGCGAGCTGGCTGATGATGCTCTACGGTCTGGGCGTCTTTCTCATCAGCGATCTGGTGCATTACTGGCTGCACCGCGCCTTCCACAGTCGCTGGCTCTGGGAGTTTCACAAGGTACACCACAGCGCGACCGTCATGGTGCCGCCGACAGCGAGCCGCATCCATCTGGTGGAGAAGCTGTGCGAGATGCTGGCCAAGGGGAGCTGTCTTGCCCTCTACGCCGGCGCCTTCCACTGGCTGTGTGGCGGCACAGTGCGCCCCTACACCCTGTTCGGGGTGAGCTACCTGGTGCTGCTGTTTAACTCCCTGGCTGCCAACCTGCGCCACACCCATGTCTGGCTCTCGTTTGGCCCGCGGCTCGAACATGTCTTCAACAGCCCGGCCCAGCACCAGATCCACCACAGCCGTGATCCCCGCCACTTCAACCACAACTTCGGCACCAACCTCTCGCTCTGGGACTGGTGGTTCGGCACCCTCTATGTGACCAACAGCCAACCCGAGCCACTCTCTTTCGGGGTCGGTCCCAGGGACAACGAGCGCTACAGCCACCTGAGCGCGCTCATCCTGCGCCCCTTCCTAGTCACCGCACTCAAGCTGTGGCGCACCCTGCCGCGCCCGCGCGGGCGTAATGCGATGGCCGATTGAGCCTGGCAGCCATAAAAAACGCCACCTTGCAGTGGCGTTTTTTATTGGCGAAGAAGCGTGCTGGCTCAGGCGCTCTGGCGCAGCGCCTCTATCTGGGCGGCGCCATTGATCACCGCCTGCAGGGAGGCGCTGACCACGTCGCGGCCGATGGCCACCCCGCAGGTGCGGGTCCCGTCGACGCTCAGCAGCACATAGGCCGCCGCGCGGGACTCGGTACCGGCGGTGAGGGCGTGCTCGGAGTAGTCGAGCACGTCGATGTGCATCCCGGTCTGGCGCTGCCAGCCGTTGACCAGCGCCGTGATGGCCCCCTCCCCTTCACCACTCAATTGCAGCGAGCCGGTCGGGGTCTGCAGCTCGAGGCGCAAACTCTCCTGGCTGTCGCGACCAAGCTGGAAGCGGCCGATGCGATAGCCGTGGGCAGGCTCGAGGTAGTGGCGCTCGAACAGGGTGCGGATCTGCTCCGGGCTGATTTCGCTGCTGCTGGCTTCGGCCTCGGCCTGTACCCGGCGGCTGAAGTCAATTTGCAGCCAGCGCGGCAGCTGCAGGCCGAGGTCGCGCTCCAGCAGATAGGTAACCCCGCCCTTGCCGGACTGGCTGTTGATGCGGATCACCGCCTCGTAGCTGCGCCCCAAGTCTGCGGGGTCTATGGGCAGGTAAGCCACGTCCCAGTAGTGGTCCGGTTTTTCTGCCGCGAGAGACTTGCGGATGGCATCCTGGTGGCTGCCGGAAAACGCGGTGTAGACCAGCTCGCCGGCATAGGGGTGGCGCGGGTGCAGGGCAATCTGGGTGCAGGCCCCTACGGTGGCGACGATGGCATCCATGTCGGAGAGGTTGAGCTCGGGGTCGATCCCCTGGCTGTAGAGGTTCATGGCCATGGTGACGATGTCCATGTTGCCGGTGCGCTCGCCGTTGCCGAGCAGGGTGCCCTCGATGCGATCCGCCCCCGCCAGCACCGCCAGCTCGGCAGCGGCCACCCCACAGCCCCGATCGTTGTGGGTGTGAATGGAGATGCTCACCTCGGGGCGCGCCTTGAGATTTCGGCAGAACCACTCCACCTGATCCGCAAACACGTTGGGGGTGCTCACCTCCACCGTGGCCGGCAGGTTCAGGATCATGGGGCGAGCCGCCGGGCGCCACTCGTCGATGACGGCGTCACATACCTCGACGGCAAACTCCACCTCTGTGCTGCTGAAGCTCTCCGGCGAATACTGGAAGCTCCACTCGGTGCCCGGGTTGCGGGCCGCGTACTCCCGTACCCAGCGCGCTCCCTGCACGGCGATCGCCTTGACCCCGTCGCGACCTGTGTTGAACACATAGTTGCGCTGGGTCGGGTTGACCGAGTTGTAGACGTGGACGATGGCCCGCTTCGCTCCCTTGAGGGCCTCGAAGGTGCGGGCTATCAGATCTTCGCGCGCCTGCACCAGCACCTGGATGGTGACATCGTCCGGAATCAGGTTGCGCTCGATAAGCTCGCGCACGAAGTCGAAATCGGGCTGGGAGGCGGCCGGGAAGCCCACCTCGATGTGCTTGAAGCCGATGTGCACCATCAGCGCCCACATCTGCAGCTTCTGGGCCACCGTCATGGGCTCGACCAGCGCCTGGTTGCCGTCGCGCAGATCCACGGCGCACCAGAGCGGCGCCCGCTCCAGTACCCGGTTGGGCCACTGGCGATCCGCCAGATTGATGACGGGGGCACGGCGGTATTTGCGATGATCGAAGCTCATATTCTGATTCCCTTGGCTGATAGACGAACGGCTGACTGGCGGCTGACAGAGGGACGAAGAGAGGGAAGCGGGGCGGCGCGGTAATGCCGGCCCTGACGAGTCGCGAGGCGGTAACCCCACGCCCGGTATCCTGTGGCCCTTCCCGGTAAGAAGGGTCGGCCGCACAACCCGATAAGGCTGCGGGCCCGATCTGTTCGCCCCTGCATCGGCAGGCGCAGACGATCTGATCCGTTGACTCCTGTGACGAGAACCCAGTATAGAGAGGCGACGCGGGTGAGAGATTGCAAAGAGCGCTGTCAAATACATCTATTGCACAATCATTGTGATGTTTTATCTGATTATTGAGTGACTATCTCCCTCAGGTTCCCTGACCAGGCATTTTCCCCTCTGTCCCGCAGCCTTCGGCCAATAAAAAACCCCGCCATCGCTGGCAGGGTTTTATCGGGTCACGAAGGAGGCGTCCCTCCTTCATCACGCGCTCTTAGCGGCTCTTCAGCTGGCTCTCGACCTTCTGGTGCAGCTCCTGCACCGAGCTCACGTTGGCGGTAGCATCGACTGTGATGGCCATGCAGGTGGCGAACGCCGCGTGCAGCGTGGTGGTGTACGCCACCTTGTGCTGCAGGGCGCCACGGCGCAGCTGCTTGGAGTCCTCGATGGCGCGGCGGCCCTCGGCGGTGTTGACGATGTAGGTGTACTCGCCATTCTTGATGCGATCCAGAATGTGCGGGCGACCCTCGTGCACCTTGTTGACCAGGCGCGGGTTGATGCTCGCCTCACCCAGGGTCACCGCAGTGCCGTGGGTGGCGTCGAGGTCATAGCCCAGCTCCAGCAGCTTGGCGGCCAGGTTCACCACCCGCTCCTTGTCGCCGTGGCGCACGGAGAGCAGGGCGCGACCTTCGCGCGGCACCTGGTGACCGGCGCCCAGCTGCGCCTTGGCATACGCCTCGGCGAAGCTGCTGCCCACCCCCATCACTTCACCGGTAGAGCGCATCTCCGGGCCCAGCAGCGGGTCGACACCCGGGAACTTGGCGAACGGCAGCACCACTTCCTTCACCGAGTAGTAAGGCGGGATGATTTCAGTGGTGAAGCCCTGTTCTTTCAGGCTCTGACCGGCCATGACGCGGGCGGCGATCTTGGCCAGCGGCGCACCGGTGGCCTTGGAGACGAACGGCACGGTACGGGCGGCACGGGGGTTCACCTCGATGAGGTAGATCTCGTTGTCTTTCACCGCGAACTGCACGTTCATCAGGCCCACTACGCCAAGCTCCAGCGCCAGTTTGCGTACCTGCTCGCGCATCTCGTCCTGAATGGCCTTGGACAAGGTGTAGGGCGGCAGGGAGCAGGCGGAGTCACCGGAGTGGATACCGGCCTGTTCGATGTGCTCCATGATGCCGCCGATGACCACATCCACGCCGTCGCAGATGGCGTCCACGTCCACCTCGGTGGCGTCGTCCAGGAAGCGGTCCAGCAGCACCGGCGATTCGTTGGAGACGCTCACCGCCTCGGCGAAGTAGCGACGCAGGTCCTGCTCGTCATAGACGATCTCCATGGCGCGGCCACCCAGTACGTAGGAGGGGCGAACCACCAGCGGGTAGGTGATGCGCTCGGCGGTCAGCACCGCCTGCTCCAGCGCGGTGACGGTGCCGTTTTCCGGCTGCTTGAGCCCCAGGCGCTCGACGGCGGACTGGAAGCGCTCGCGGTCTTCGGCGCGGTCGATGGCATCGGGGCTGGTGCCGATGACCGGCACGCCGTTGGCCTCCAGGGCGCGAGCCAGTTTGAGCGGAGTCTGGCCGCCGTACTGGACGATGACGCCCTTGGGCTGCTCGACACGCACGATCTCCAGCACGTCTTCCAGGGTGACCGGCTCGAAGTAGAGGCGGTCCGAGGTGTCGTAGTCGGTGGAGACGGTTTCCGGGTTGCAGTTGACCATGATGGTCTCGTAACCGTCTTCGCGCAGGGCCAGCGCCGCGTGTACGCAGCAGTAGTCAAACTCGATGCCCTGACCGATGCGGTTCGGGCCGCCACCGATGACCATGATCTTGTCGCGGTCGGTGGGGTTGGCCTCGCACTCCTCGTCATAGCTGGAGTACATGTAGGCGGTGTTGGTGGCGAACTCGGCGGCGCAGGTATCGACCCGCTTGTAGACCGGGAAGATGTTGTGGCGGGCACGCAGCTTGCGCACTTCCCCTTCGGCCACACCGAGGATCTTGGCCAGACGCGCATCGGCAAAGCCCTTGCGCTTGAGGGCGCGCAGGAAGTCGGCATCGAGACCGGCCATGCCGCGCTCTTTCACCTCTTCTTCCAGCTTCACCAGCTCTTCAATCTGCACCAGGAACCAGGGGTCAATCTTGGTCAGCTTGAAGATGCCGTCCATGGAGAGGCCGGCGCGGAAGGCGTCGGCGATGTAGAAGATACGCTCGGCACCGGCATCCTGCAGCTCGTGACGGATGCGGGTCAGGGAGTCCGGGGCGTTCAGATCCACCATGGGGTCGAAGCCCGCCTTGCCGGTCTCGAGCCCGCGCAGTGCCTTGTGCAGGGACTCCTGGAAGTTGCGGCCGATGGCCATCACTTCGCCGACGGACTTCATCTGGGTCGTCAGACGGTCGTTGGCACCGGCGAACTTTTCAAAGTTGAAGCGCGGCACCTTGGTCACCACGTAGTCGATGGCCGGCTCGAAGGAGGCCGGAGTACGACCGCCGGTGATGTCGTTCATCAGCTCGTCCAGGGTGTAACCGATGGCGAGCTTGGCGGCGATCTTGGCGATGGGGAAACCGGTCGCCTTGGAGGCCAGCGCGGAGGAGCGCGACACCCGCGGGTTCATCTCGATGATGACCATGCGGCCATCTTTCGGGTTGATACCGAACTGGACGTTGGAGCCGCCGGTCTCGACGCCGATCTCGCGCAGTACCGCCATGGAGGCGTTGCGCATCAGCTGGTACTCCTTGTCGGTCAGCGTCTGGGCTGGCGCGACCGTGATGGAGTCACCGGTGTGGATACCCATGGGGTCAAAGTTTTCGATGGCGCAGACGATGATGCAGTTGTCGTTACGATCCCGCACCACCTCCATCTCGTACTCTTTCCAGCCAATCAGCGACTCGTCGATGAGCAGCTCTTTGGTCGGGGAGAGATCCAGACCGCGCTCGCAGATCTCGACGAACTCTTCGGTGTTGTAGGCGATGCCGCCGCCGGAGCCGCCCATGGTAAAGGAGGGGCGGATGATGCAGGGGAAGCCGACCATCTGCTGCACGCCCCACGCCTCTTCCATGTTGTGGGCGATGCCGGCACGCGGGCACTCGAGGCCAATGCTGCGCATCGCCTTGTCAAAGCGGGAGCGATCTTCGGCCTTGTCGATGGCATCGGCAGTGGCGCCGATCATCTCGACACCGAACTCGGCCAGCACGCCGTGCTTCTCCAGCGCCAGTGCGCAGTTGAGTGCAGTCTGGCCGCCCATGGTGGGCAGGATGGCATCCGGGCGCTCTTTCTTGATGATTTCGCGCACTACTTCCCAGCTGATGGGCTCGATGTAGGTGGCGTCCGCCATCTCCGGGTCGGTCATGATGGTGGCCGGGTTGGAGTTGACCAGAATGACGCGGTAGCCCTCCTCGCGCAGGGCTTTGCACGCCTGGGCGCCGGAGTAGTCAAATTCGCAGGCCTGGCCGATGACGATGGGGCCGGCGCCGAGGATCAGGATGCTCTGAAGGTCATTACGTTTTGGCATGAAACTCTTTCCTCTTTTCCTTAGGCGCGATACTGCTTAATCAATTCAATAAAGTGGTCAAAGAGACCGGCACAATCGTGCGGGCCCGGGCTCGCTTCGGGGTGACCCTGGAAGCTGAAGGCCGGACGGTCGGTGCGATGGATGCCTTGCAGGGAGCCATCGAACAGGGAGACGTGGGTGGCGCGCAGGCAATCCGGCAGGCTGTTCTCATCTACCGCAAAACCGTGGTTCTGGGCGGTGATCATCACAGTGTTGTCGTCCAGACTCTTGACCGGGTGGTTGGCACCGTGGTGGCCAAACTTCATCTTGACGGTCTTGGCGCCGGAGGCCAGACCCAGCAGCTGGTGTCCCAGACAGATGCCGAACACCGGCGTGTTGGTATTAAGGAAAGCCTTGATGGCCTCGATGGCGTAGTCGCACGGCTCGGGGTCGCCGGGGCCATTGGAGAGGAAGATGCCATCCGGGTTCAGCGCCAGTACCTCGGCAGCCGGGGTCTTGGCCGGGACTACGGTCAGGCGGCAACCACGGTCAACCAGCATCCGCAGGATGTTGCGCTTGACGCCGAAGTCGTAGGCCACCACGTGGTATTTAAGCTGGTCGGCAGCCGGGGTGACGTGCCCCTTGCCGAGCTGCCAGCTGCCCTCGGTCCAGTTGTACGCCTCACCAACCGTCACCTCTTTGGCCAGATCCATCCCCTTCAGGCCGGGGAAGGCGCGGGCCTGTTCGAGGGCATAGGCCTCATCAACCTGTTTCCCGGCCAGAATGCAGCCAGCCTGGGCGCCTTTCTCGCGCAGTATGCGGGTCAGTTTGCGGGTGTCGATGTCGGCGATGCCAACGATATTGTGAGACTTGAGGTATTCGGAGAGGGATTGCTGATTGCGGAAATTGGAGGCAAGTATCGGAAGGTCCCGGATGATCAATCCCTGAGCATGGATTTGACTGGACTCTTCATCTTCGCTGTTGGTGCCGGTGTTGCCTATATGGGGGTAAGTGAGGGTGACTATCTGACGGGAATAAGAGGGATCGGTGAGGATTTCCTGATAGCCCGTCATCGACGTATTGAAAACCACTTCACCAACGGAACATCCCTCGGCGCCTATCGACACGCCTTTGAATACAGTTCCATCTTCCAGCACTAGCAATGCAGTGTGATTCAAGACAACCTCCAGTTATTTAGCTTTAAATTCAGCAATTTACCTGGGTGTTGCGGGCTCGGTTCCGGCCTTGGACAGGACTCGAACCCGGCAGATTTCTGGCAAATTGGGCGCATTCTACTTAAAAAAAGTGGCATTTCAACGTCTTTTCTCAGACGAAATGCATCTAAATTCAATAAACAAGCAACATTACCCATTATCTATGCACTTCATTGCTTTGCAAGCCCCTCCCTGAAAAGAAAAGGCAAAAGTTGCTACCAATCCAGACAAAGAGACCATTATTGATACAAAAACCAATTTTTAATCCTTAAAAAACAATACAATGAAGTTTCACATAAAAAATCTCAACGCCTGCAATCAGCTTTTTTAGGGAGGATGAGTGGCCTTGAAAAATGGAAAACGTTTTTCCGCGTTTGAATTTTTAGTCTGTTTTGGTGGATGTAAAGAAATGCCCTGAAAGGGGCTATTGAGGCCCATTTTCGTTACCAGCCGATGACATTCATGCAATGCAGGATCAGGTAAAACAGCGGAGAGAGGAGATTTATCTCATTTCGCGCAAAAATCACCGTGTAAGTGCCATTTATACAAAATCACCAATAAAAAACCCCGCATGAGCGGGGTTTTGAGCAGACAAGCGGGCCGGGCCGCCCTTCGTGCACATCACGGGTGCCGTGATGTCAGTGGATGTGGTTACTTGAGGCCGAGCACGTCCTGCATGTCATAGAGGCCGGCGCCCTGCCCCTTAAGCCATTTGCCGGCGCGCACCGCACCGTTGGCGAAAGTGAGACGGCTGGAGGCCTTGTGGCTGATCTCCACCCGCTCGCCGATGTCGGCAAACATGACGGTGTGCTCCCCCACCAGATCGCCGGCACGAATGGTGGCAAAGCCGATGGTGTTGCGATCCCGCTCGCCGGTGATCCCCTCGCGGCCGTAGACGGCGCACTCTTTCAAGTCACGTCCCAGCGTCTTGGCCACCACCTCCCCCATGGAGAGGGCGGTGCCGGACGGGGCATCCACCTTGTGTCTGTGGTGCCCCTCGATGATCTCGATGTCGGTGTAATCCCCCATCACCTTGGCAGCCTGCTCCAGCAGTTTGAACACCAGGTTGACGCCCACCGAGTAGTTGGAGGCGAAGACGATGCCGATCTCGCCGGCGGCGGCCCTGAGCGCCGCCTTGCCCGCGTCGTCAAAGCCGGTGGTACCGATCACCATCTGCTTGTGATGGGCCCGGGCGAAGGCCAGGTTGGCCAGGGTCACCTCGGGGCGGGTGAAGTCGATGATGAGATCAAACTCGTCCCGTACCTTGTCCAGGCTGTCGCTGATGATGACACCGAGCCGACCCAGCCCGTTGAGTTCGCCGGCATCCAGCCCGATCACGGCGGAGCCCGGTCGCTCCAGCGCCGCCCCGACCACCACGCCCTCGGCATGGCTGATCGCCTCCAGCAGCACCTTGCCCATACGACCATTACAGCCCATCACGGCCACACGGATCGGATTGTCCATCTCCACCCTCTCAAATCTCTATTAAGGAAAGAGACCGTTTTACCAGCCTGCGCCCGCTTTGAAAAGCCCGCCGTGGCCGTCGTTGGCAACCCGAAAAATCAACAACATATTTACTGAAATCCGAATATTTAACGGATTTAATCAATTAAGCAAAATCACCAGACAAAAAGCAGCATCCATCTGGACGTCTATCTTGACCGGGCGGGCGCGACTCACTACTGTAGGCACCCCATAGCGGCAGGATGCCCGCCACGCTCACCCCACTGCGGGCTGGCTGAGACAGGGAGGTCATGTACAACCATCGAGGAACACATGATCCAGACTCAACCCAGCGCCAGAGCCCTGCTGCCTCTGCTGGTCTTTCTTGCTCTCTTTATCGGTACCGGCACCTGGCTGACCCTGCAGGGGGTCGAGTTCGCCTTCTATCAGCTGCCCGCCCCCGTCGCCGCCCTCCCCGCCGTCATGCTGGCGCTGGTGCTGGGCAAGGAGGGGTTCAACAAGAACCTCGAGACCTTCTTCAAGGGGGTTGGTGACAGCAACATCATGGCGATGTGCCTCATCTATCTGCTGGCAGGCGCCTTCGCCACCGTGGCCAAGGCCACCGGCGGGGTGGATGCCACGGTCGCCCTTGGCCTCTCCCTCATCCCCGGCTGGTTCCTGCTGCCTGGGCTGTTCCTCATCTCCGCCTTCATCGCTACCGCCATGGGCACCTCCATGGGCACCATAGGCGCCGTGGCACCAGTGGCGCTGGGCGTGGCCCAGGCCGCCGGCATCGATCCTGTGCTGATGGCGGGCACCATCCTCTCCGGCGCCATGTTTGGCGACAACCTCTCCATCATCTCCGACACCACCATTGCGGCCACCCGCAGCCAGGGCTGCGAGATGAAGGACAAGTTTCGCGAGAACTTCAAGATTGCCGCCCCGGCCGCCATCGGCGTGATCCTGCTCTATCTGACCCTGGGGTCGGTCGGGGATGCCCCCGCCACCGAGGCCCATATCGAGCTGCTCAAGGTGATGCCCTACCTGCTGATCCTGGTGCTGGCCCTCTCTGGCATGAACGTCTTCATGGTGCTGGGGCTCGGCATTGTGGCCGCTGGCGGGGTCGGTCTGCTGGGGGATTACCCCCTCGGCCAGTTCAGCAAGGACATCTATCAGGGCTTCACCGGCATGCAGGAGATCTTCCTGCTCTCCATGCTGATCGGCGGCCTCGGCGCCCTGATGGAACGCCAGGGGGGACTGGCCTGGATCAGCACCCGCATCAGCGCCCTCATCGCCCGCTTCACCCGTCAGCACGACGGCGAGCAGAACGAGAAGGCGGCCGAGCTCGGCATCGCCGGGGTAGTGAGCCTCACCAACCTCTGCACCGCCAACAACACGGTGGCCATCATAGTCGCCAGCAAGGTGGCCAAGGAGCTGGCGGATCATCACGGGGTCACCCCGCGCCGCGCCGCTTCCATGCTCGACATCTTCTCCTGCGTGGTGCAGGGGCTCATCCCCTGGGGTGCCCAGGCACTGCTGCTGGGCTCCATCTTCGCCCTCTCGCCGCTGGCGGTGGTGAGCATGAGCTTCTATCCCATGGCGCTGGCGCTGGCCGCCCTGGTGGCGGTGTTCGTCAAGCACCAGATGCGCAAAGCCGCCCACGCCTGATAGTGCGGCTGCCGGGCCCCACCCGGCGGCCGAGCCGCGCTGTTCAACCCGGCGCGGCCTTGTTAAGGTGATCGCCTGCCAGCGCGATCCACGTATCGTCCCGTCGCCCGTTCATCAGAGGAGCCCCCATGCCGGATACCCAGCCTGAAAGACAATCCCTGCGCCAGCTCATCCGCCAGCGCAGAAAGAGCCTGACCCAGGCCGAGCAGCAGCAGGCGGCCCAGCAGCTGGTTGCCCAGTTCAAGCAGCATCCCGAGATCCTGGCGGCCAAACGTATCGCCCTCTATCTGGCCAACGACGGCGAGCTCAATCCCCTGCCCGCCATCCACTGGCTGTGGGCCCAGCAAAAAGAGGTCTACCTGCCGGTGTTGCACCCCTTCACCCCGGGCCACCTGCTCTTCTTGCGCTACACCGCCACCAGCCCCATGACCCGCAACCGTTACGGCATCGCCGAACCTGAGCTCGACATGCAGCAGGTGGTGCCCCACAGCACCCTTGATCTGATTTGTACCCCCCTGGTGGCGTTCGACGCGGCAGGCAACCGGCTCGGCATGGGCGGCGGCTACTATGATCGCACCCTCGCCTGCTGGCACGAACACAGGCTCGGCCCCAAGCCGCTGGGGATTGCCCACGACTGCCAGCAGGTGGACGCGGTGCCGCAGGAGGAGTGGGACGTGCCGCTGCCCCAGATCATCACCCCCAGCCGCTGCTGGCACTTTCCCGACTGAGGCCGGAAGCGCCCTTGCCGCACTGATCCGCTCTTGCTGACACAGCCATGACGCAATGACATGGCGCAATAAACAGGCAAACGATTTACATCTTGCGGGTTTTTGGCTCGGAACGTGAGCTGGGTGGTCGCTCTGGAGGGGCGGCTTGGATATAATGCGGCCGCTTTTTTCCAAAGGATCGATCATGACTCAAGATGAAATGAAGAAGGCGGCCGGTTGGGCTGCGCTCAAGTATGTGGTTCCCGGCACCATCGTCGGGGTAGGCACCGGCTCTACCGTCAACCACTTCATCGATGCACTGGCGACCATGAAGGACGAGATCAAGGGGGCGGTATCCAGCTCCGTGGCCTCCACCGAACGCCTCAAGGGTTTCGGCATCCCCGTGTATGACCTCAACGAGATCGACGCCCTCTCCGTCTACGTGGACGGTGCCGACGAGATCAACGGCACCCGCGACATGATCAAGGGCGGTGGTGCGGCCCTGACCCGCGAGAAGATCGTCGCCGCCGTGGCCGACAAGTTCATCTGCATCATCGACAACACCAAGACGGTCGACGTGCTGGGCACCTTCCCGCTGCCGGTGGAAGTGATCCCCATGGCCCGCGAATACGTGGCCCGCGAGATCAAGAAGCTGGGCGGCAACCCGGTCTGGCGTGAAGGGGTGGTCACCGACAACGGCAACCACATCCTGGACGTGAAAGGCATGGCCATCACCGATGCCAAGGGGCTGGAAGTGCAGCTCAATGCCATTGTCGGCACCGTCACCAACGGCCTGTTCGCCCACCGCGGGGCAGACGTGGTGGTGATTGGTACTCCCGACGGGGTCATCACCCAATAAGGTTGTCTGCCAAAACGCAGCTCAACGGCATCATGGTCGGCACCGTCACCAACGGTCTGTTTGCCCACCGCGGGGCAGACGTGGTGGTGATCGGCACCCCGGACGGCGTGATCATCAGCTGACCTCCGATGGACAGGATCAGGTCACCCATGATCCCTTCGCAATGCAAGACGGCGCCCCATGGCGCCGTTTTTATTTGTTGCTCAATGAGTTGCAAACCCTCGTTTACAACTATCGTTGAAAACTTCAAAGAATTTGACTTTCGTCACAAATATTCCCTCTCCCCAACGTTTTTGCTACTTTACGGTTTTCTTCACACACCATATCTGCACTCACTTTTGCAAACATAGAGGGATCGTCATGACCGCCAAGTTTTCACTGGACAAGGATAAAATCAAGGTGCTGCTGCTGGAGGGGGTTCACCCCAATACAGTGGAAACCTTTCGTGCCGCAGGTTACACCAGTGTGGAGTATCTGAAGACCTCTCTCTCCGAAGAAGAGCTGATCGAGCGTATTCGTGACGTGCATTTCGTAGGGCTGCGCTCGCGCACCCAGATCACCGAGAAGGTGCTGGATGCCGCCAACAAGCTGGTGGCCATCGGCTGCTTCTGCATCGGCACCAACCAGGTCTCCCTGGATGCCGCCCACCTGCGCGGCATCCCGGTGTTCAACGCCCCCTTCTCCAACACCCGCTCGGTGGCCGAACTGGTGCTGGGGGAGATCCTGCTGCTGCTGCGCGGCATCCCGGAGAAGAACGCCAAGTGCCATCGCGGTGTGTGGGAAAAGCTGGCCAACCGTTCGGTGGAAGCCCGTGGCAAGAAGCTCGGCATCATCGGCTACGGCCACATCGGCACCCAGCTTGGAATCATCGCCGAGAGCATCGGCATGAAGGTCTACTACTACGACATCGAGAACAAGCTCTCGCTCGGCAACGCCATCCAGGTGCCGAGCATGGTCGAGCTGCTCAACATGTCCGACGTCATCAGCCTGCACGTGCCTGAGACCGCCTCCACCAAGGATCTCATCGGTGCCGAGCAACTGCGCATGATGAAACCGGGCGCCATCTTCATCAACGCCTCCCGCGGCACAGTGGTGGACATCGATGCCCTGGCCGACGTCATCAAGAGCGGCCACCTCGCCGGCGCAGCCATCGACGTTTTCCCGGTCGAGCCCAAGTCCAACGACGAGGAGTTCCTCACCCCGCTGCGCGGCCTGGACAACGTGATCCTGACCCCGCACATCGGCGGCTCCACCCAGGAGGCCCAGGAGAACATCGGCCTGGAAGTGGCCAACAAGCTGGTCAAATACTCCGACAACGGCTCCACCCTCTCCGCCGTCAACTTCCCCGAGGTCTCCCTGCCGGGTCACAAGGGCTCCAGCCGCCTGCTGCACATTCACCGCAACCAGCCCGGCGTGATGAACCAGATCAACCAGATCTTCGCCGACGAGGGGATCAACATCGCCGGTCAATACCTGCAGACCAGCAGCCACATCGGCTACGTGGTGATCGACGTGGAGACCGAGCACAGCGAGAAGGCGCTGGCCAAGCTCAAGGAGATCGGCGGCACCATCCGTGCCCGCATCCTCCACTGATAGACCCGTTTTTCAGAACAGCAAAAAGCCCGTCGCAACGACGGGCTTTTTTATGCTGCGATGCGCAGCGCAGATCCGCATCCTTGCGCCTTTGCCCCCTTCTCCCCTCGCGGGAGAAGGGTTGGGGATGAGGGGGAGATGAAACCTCCCTCATCCTCCCTCTTGCAAAGAGAGCGGGAAAAAACGCGACAGACAATGAGGCCCGGCTTACCACCAACCCAGCAGGTTGCGGCCCACCAAAGCGCCCCACACCAGGGCGTTGAGGGCCAGCGCGATGAAGACGGCGGCGGAGCCCAGATCCTTGGCGCGACCGGAGAGCTCGTGATGTTCGGAGCCGATGCGATCCACCACCGCCTCGACCGCGGAGTTGAGCACCTCGACGATCACCACCAGCCAGCTGATGCAGATGAGCAGCAGGATTTGATCGAGGGTATCGCCGATCCAGAACGCCAGCGGCATCAGCAGCAGGATCAGCATCAGCTCCTGCCGGAAGGCGGCCTCGTTGATCCAGGCTGACTTGAGCCCCTTCATGCTGTAACCGGTTGCATTGATGATGCGGGTGACCCCGGTTGCCCCTGGCTTTGCCACGCTATCTACCTCATTTGGAATCGTTTTGGGGCTCACATCCTATCAGAGCCCCTCGAGGTTTCCATCAGGGGTTTTTTGCTTTATTTTATCCCTTTGCCTTTTCTGGCACTCAGTCATTGCTACTGCCCACGCCACCCATTTCGAGAATCGAGTCGTATGTCCATTCACACCGATGAATTGCGCACCCGTCGCCTGGAGTCCCTGATCACTCCCAGCGAGCTGGCGCACGCCTTCCCGTTAAGCGACACCGTAGCCCAGAACCTGCTGGATGCCCGCCGCGAAGTGGAAGCGATCCTGGCCGGTGAGGATCAGCGCCTGCTGGTCATCGTCGGTCCCTGTTCCATTCACGACCCGGCCGCCGCCCACGAGTATGCCCTGCGCCTCAATGCCCTGCGCGAGCAGTATAAAGAGAGCCTGTGCATCGTGATGCGCACCTATTTCGAGAAGCCGCGCACCATCGTCGGCTGGAAAGGCCTCATCAATGATCCGCGCCTCGATGGCAGCTTCGACGTCAACGAAGGGCTGAAACTGGCCCGCAAGCTGCTGGTGGACATCAACGCCCTTGGCATGCCCACCGCCACCGAGTTTCTCGACATGGTGACCGGCCAGTACATCAGCGACCTCATCACCTGGGGTGCCATCGGCGCGCGCACCACCGAATCCCAGGTGCACCGCGAGATGGCCTCCGCCCTCTCCTGCCCGGTCGGCTTCAAGAATGGCACCGACGGCAACACCCGCATCGCCATCGATGCGGTGCGTGCCGCCCGTCACAGCCACATCTTCTACTCCCCGGACAAGGACGGCAAGATGACCATCTACCGCACCGCCGGCAACCCCTATGGCCACGTGATCCTGCGCGGCGGCCACAGACCCAACTACGATACCGCCAGCATCGATGAAGCGTGCGAAGCGCTGGCCGACGTCGGCCTGCCCGAGCGGCTGGTGGTGGATTTCAGCCACGGCAACAGCATGAAGGATCACCGTCGCCAGCTGCTGGTGGCGCAGGACATCTGCGATCAGCTGCGCCGCGGCCGCACCGGCATCGCCGGTATCATGGCCGAGAGCTTCCTGGTGGAAGGGCGGCAGGATGTGGAGAACGGCTGCGCCGCCACCTTCGGCCAGAGCATCACCGATGCCTGCCTCTCCTGGAGCGACACCGAAACCCTGCTGGCCATGCTGGCCGAGGCCGCCCAGGTGCGCCTGCACAAGCTGGGCTGAACAGCCAACAAGCAAAGGGGCCAGTATGTTCGATACTGGCCCCTTTTTCTTGGGCGGCCGACTAGGCCGCGCCCCGCTCCTACAAACTGGGCATAAACCAGACCCGGCCGCCCGCCTCGATGCGATCGGTCTTGATCTGGAATACCTCTGCCAGCAGCGCCTCGTCCACCAGCTCGACGCCCCCCTCCCGCACCACCCGGCCCTGTTGCAGACAGAGCAGGCGATCGGCCCAGTCGATGGCCAGGTTGATGTCGTGAATGGCGAGCACCACCAGCAGCCCCTGCCCGGCCAGCTGCTTGAGCAGCCGCAGCAGCGCCAGTTGATGGTGCAGATCCAGCCCGGCCAGCGGCTCGTCCAGCAGCAATACCCGTCCGCCCGGGTTGAGGCTCGGCCACACCTGCAACAGGGTGCGGGCGATCAGTACCCGCTGCTGCTCCCCCCCAGACAGCCGGCTGAAGTCCCGCGCCAGCAAGGCTTCCAGCTCCAGCGCCTGACACAGCGCCTGAATAGCCTCGTTCTGCCTGGCCGCGGGCTGCGTCTCATCGAGCCCCAGGCTCAGCACCTGAAACACCGGGATATGGAACAGCTGGGGCTGGCGCTGGGGCAGCATGGCGCGCCGCTGTGCCAGCGCCGGCCAGCTCAAGTCCGCCAGCGACTCCCCGCCGATGTGCACCTCCCCTTGCCCCGACAAGAGGCCGGCCAGGGCGCCGAGCAGGGTCGACTTGCCGCTGCCGTTGGGGCCGAGCAGGGCCACCAGCTGGCCCCCCTGCCAGGCAAGGTCGAGGGGCGTGAGCCGGTTGGCGACGGCGAGGGCGCGGGCCGCCAGCAAGGGAGGCTGGCCCCCGAGGTGATCAGGTGCTGGCATGGGCATCTTGCCTCAACAACAGATAGATGAAGAGCGGGGCACCGACCGAGGCGGTGATGACCCCGATGGGCAGCTCCCCCGCCTGCAGGGCGGAGCGGGCGATGAGATCGGCCGCCAGCAGCAGGGCGCCGCCCCCCAGCGCCGAGGCGGGCAGCAGGAAGCGCTGATCGCTGCCGCCGCACAGGCGCAGCAGATGGGGCACCACCAGCCCGACGAAGCCGATGACGCCGCACAGCGCCACCGCCATGCCGGTGAGCAGGCAGACCGCCAGCACCAGCCGCACCCGCATCTTGTCCACATCGAGCCCCATCAGGCGGGCCTGGGTCTCTCCCAGCAGCAGTTGCTGCAGCGCCTTGCCCTGCCAGCCGAGCCAACCGAGAGCGAGCGGGAACAGCAGCCACCACCAGGCGAATTGCTGGCTGCCATAGGCGAGGCTCCCCATCATCCAGAACATGAATTCACGCAAGGAGCCGTCATCGGCAAAGTACATCAGCCAGGTCATGGCGGCGTTGCTGAGGATGCCGATGGCGACCCCAAACAGCAGCAGCCTGGCATGACCGAGCCGGGCCCGGCGCGCCAGCCGGATAAGCAGCATGGTCACCAGCAGGGCGCCGCCAAAGGCCGCCAGCGACAACCCCCAGCCCGGCAGATAGACGCCGAGGGCCTTGGCCACCGCCATCGCCACCATGGCGGCCAGTCCCGCCCCGCTCGAGACGCCGAGCAGGCCGGGTTCGGCCACAGGGTTGTGCAACATCACCTGCAGCACGGCGCCACCGCAGGCGAGCGCAGCCCCCGCCAACAGGGCCAGCAGGGCGCGCGGCAGACGCAGCTCCAGCAGAATGCGCTGCTCGAGCTCCCCCAAGGGGTGCCAGGGCAACAGCAGGAATTCGCCCCAGATCAGGGAGAAGAGGAACAGCGCCAGGGTCAGCAGCAGCAGGCCGAGCAACCAGCGCCGCTGCCAGCGCTGCTGGCGGGCGAGCAAAGAGAGATACACAGAGGCTCCCCGAAGGTGAGAGTGACCCGTGCCCGGGCGGCGTCAGCCACCGGGCACCAGCATGAAAATGTCATGATAACAGCGTGTTACCACCCAAGGTCAAGGCTGGTAAGGCTTGGCGAGGGTGGCGATGTCACCGCTTGCCACCAGCTCCTGCAGGGCCAGCGCCAGCGGTTGCTGCAGCGCCTGGTGGGGAGAGCGCTTGCTCATGCCCAGATAGAGCACCACGGGCTGGGATGGCTGGTAGGCCGCCTTGCGCAGCCCCGCCTCCTTGCCCCGACTCAAGGCATAGTCCACCTGGCAGTCGGTGCCGATCATCAACGGCAAATGGCCGCGCTGCACCATGCGCAGCAGTTGCTCCTCGGTGGGCACCCCGTGCTTGTCGAGCCGGCTGTCGGAATCGAACGGTTCGAAATAGGCCGAATTGAGCACATAACCCACCCTGTGCCCCTGCAGATCGGCATAGCTGCGCAGGGTCGAGACCTCAGTTCCCTTGCCATAGAAGGCGGGCCGGCACTGGTAATAGGCCGGCTGCAGATAGTCGATGAAGGTCGCCCGCTCCGCCGTCATGGCCAGCCCGATCATCAGGTCCACCTGGCCGGTCTGCATCTGTTTGAGCGCCCTCCCCCAGGGGACCTGCTTCACTTCGAAGTGGATGCCGCTGCGCCGCTGCAACTGCTGCAAGATATCCATGTCCAGTCCGCCCAGCCGGCCGTCCGGCATTTCAATTCGAAACGGTGGCCAGACATCGGTGGCTACCGTCAGGGTCGGCGCACCGTGCACCTGGCAGGCAAACAGCAGACCAAGCACACCCCAGCTTGTCTTGCCCATCTCGTACAACCCTCTGTCTCTTCATCCTTGATGGATTAAAAATACCCTGCCGCCCCACTTATGAGAACCCATGGTTCGGCGATAAAATGCGATTGATTTTAAAGGAGAACCTAATGAACCCTATCTTTACCAGCATCGGCCTGCTGCTATGCAGCAACGTTTTTATGACCTTCGCCTGGTACGCCCACCTCAAGAGTATGAATCACAAACCCTGGATCATCGCCGCCCTGGTGAGCTGGGGAATAGCGCTGTTCGAATACCTGCTGCAGGTACCCGCCAACCGCATCGGCCATACCGTGCTCTCCGTCGGCCAGCTCAAGATCCTGCAGGAGGTGATCACCCTCACCGTGTTCGTCCCCTTCTCCATCTTCTATCTGAAAGAGGATCTGAAATGGGATTACCTGTGGGCGGGCCTCTGCATCCTGGGCGCGGTCTTTTTTGTCTTTCGCGAGAAACTCACCGGCGCCTGACGCTGTACACTCAATAACATCCCCAGCAAGGCATCTCCTTGATAGACGAGGCAAAAACCATGGAATTGCGAGACATGCTACAGATCCTGGCCAAGCAGGACGGCTCAGACCTCTATCTGTCGACCGGCGCGCCCCCCTGTGCCAAGTTCAACGGCGGCCTGCGCCCCTTGAGCGAGACGCCGCTCGAGCCCGGCGAGGTGGCCAGCATAGCCGACGCCATCATGGACGGCGAGCAGAAGCAGCAGTTTGAGAAGGAGCTGGAGATGAACCTCGCCATCTCCCTGCCCCAGATAGGGCGCTTTCGGATCAACATCTTCAAGCAGCGCAACGAAGTCTCTCTGGTGGCGCGCAACATCAAGACCGAGATCCCTCGCTTCGAGGACTTGAAACTGCCCACCGTGCTGCTCGACACCATCATGGAGAAACGGGGGCTGGTGCTGTTCGTCGGCGGCACCGGTTCGGGCAAATCCACCTCGCTCGCAGCCCTTATCGACCATCGCAACCGCAACAGCGGCGGCCACATCATCACCATCGAGGATCCGGTGGAGTTCGTGCACCGCCACCGCAAGAGCATCATCAACCAGCGGGAGGTGGGGGTGGATACCCGCAGCTTCCACGCCGCCCTGAAAAACACCCTGCGCCAGGCGCCGGACGTGATCCTTATCGGCGAAATTCGCGATCGCGAAACCATGGAGCACGCGCTGGCCTTCTCGGAAACCGGCCACCTGGCCATCTCCACCCTGCACGCCAACAACGCCAACCAGGCGCTGGACCGCATCATCAACTTCTTCCCGGAAGAGCGGCGGCCCCAGCTGCTCAACGATCTTGGCAACAACCTCAAGGCGTTTGTCTCCCAGCGGCTGGTGAAAACCACTGATGGCGGCCGCCGGGCGGCGGTGGAGATCATGCTGGGCACCCACACCATCCGCGACATGGTCAAGCGCGGCGAGTTTGGCGGCCTCAAGGAGGTGATGGAGAAGTCCAAGGCCCTCGGCATGGTCACCTTCGACAGTGCCCTGTTCGATCTGGTGGTGGAAGGGGTGATAGACGAGGAGGAGGCAGTGAAGAACGCCGATTCGGCCAACAACCTGCGCCTCAAGATCAAGCTGTGGAAGGAGAAGGGCCAGATCGCCAGCAGCAGCGATGCCACCGGCTGGAGCCTGGAACCCACCAAGGACGAAAAGGACGATCTGTTCTGACCCACCTCCCCCCTTGTGCCTGCAAACACCCGCCCCGGCGGGTGTTTGCATATCCCGGCTGCCTCCCCCCTCCTCGCTCGCCCGTAGCAGACAGTGACATCTGGTGAACGAACGGCCCATCTGCGACAAAATCTGTCACCAAAAATGATAAAACCATCACTTGACCGAAAAACCATGCGAGAAGTGTGAGTGAAAGCTCTTTCATACCGGCTTCAAAGGAGGCACTATCAAAGGGTTCTATCAATAAAGGGGTATTAAATGTCGTTACAACCTGCCAATACAGCACAGTCAAGACAGTTGCTGAACGAGACCATGGCCTTGGTTCTCGCAGGAGGGCGGGGCAGTCGCCTCAAACAGTTGACGGACAACAGGGCGAAACCGGCAGTACACTTCGGCGGCAAGTTCCGCATCATCGACTTCGTACTCTCCAACTGCATCAACTCCGGCATTCGCCGGGTCGGGGTGGTGACCCAGTACAAATCCCACAGCCTGCTGCGCCACCTGCAGTCCGGCTGGTCCTTTTTGCGCTACCAGATGAACGAGTTCATCGACCTGCTGCCCGCCCAGCAACGGGTGGACGAGGTCACCTGGTATCGCGGCACCGCCGATGCGGTCTACCAGAACCTGGACATCATTCGCGATCACGGCCCCAGGTATGTGGTGGTGCTGGCGGGGGATCACATCTACAAGATGGATTACGCCGCCATGCTGCTCGATCACGTCAACATGGGGGCCAGGGTCACGGTGGCCTGCATCGAGGTGCCGCGCCAGGAGGCGAGCGCCTTCGGGGTGATGGCGGTGGACGGGGATCGCAAGATCAACGCCTTCGTCGAAAAACCCGCCAACCCACCCGCCATGCCGGGCAAGCCCGATACCGCGCTCGCCTCCATGGGGATCTACATCTTCGAGGCGGACTACCTCTACCAGTTGCTGGAAGAGGATCTCGCCAACCCGGCCTCCCACCACGATTTCGGCATGGACGTGATCCCCCGGGTGGTGCAAGAGGGCACCGCCTACGCTCACCCGTTCGGCATGTCCTGCGTCGGCTGCTGCCCGCAAAAGCGCCCCTACTGGCGCGACGTGGGCACGGTGGATTCGTTCTGGGAGGCCAACATGGATCTCGCCTCCGTCACCCCCGAGCTCGACATCTACGATCAGGACTGGCCCATCTGGACCAGCCAGAACATGACCCCGCCCGCCAAGTTCGTGCAGGACAGAAACGGCCAGCACGGCATGACCATCAACTCCATGTTTGCCGGCGGCACCATCGTCAGCGGCTCCTTCATCGTGAGCTCGGTGCTGTTTACCAATGTGCGGGTCGACTCCTTCTGCACCCTGGATCAGGCGGTGATCTTCCCCGGAGTCGAGATAGGCCCGGGCTGCCGGCTGCGCCGGGTGGTGATCGACAAGGGCTGCAAGCTGCCGGAAGGGCTGGTGGTGGGGGAAAACGCCAGCGAGGATGCCCGTCGCTTCTACCGCTCCGAACAGGGGATAGTGCTGGTCACCCAGGAGATGCTGGCCAGGCTGTGATGCCGCCGCGCCGGCAAGCGGGAGCCCTGTCGGCTCCCTTTTTACATTTGCTTACCGCTCGCGCCTTGTCCGGCCGCCCCCGGTGCGTGCTACTCTGCCCTCGGCCCTTGCCTTCGTCCCACCATGGAATCGCATATGAAAAAACTGGATGTTGCCCGCCTTGCCAGCCTCGCCGACGAGGCCGCCCACTCCCCGCGCCTGCGCATGAACCACAACCTGCACCAGGAGCTGGCCGACCCCATCCAGCGCCTGGCCATCGCCATGGAGCCGGGTACCTATATCCGCCCCCATCGCCACCTGCAGACCTGGGAGCTGCTCACCGCGCTGCAAGGCCGCTTCGTGGTGCTCAATTTCAATGACGAAGGCACCGTCGTTGCTCGCGCCGTGCTGGGGGAAGAGACCTCGGTGCTGGAGACCCCCGTCGCCAGCTGGCATGCGGTGCTATCTCTGGATCCCGGCGCCGTCATCTTCGAGGTGAAACACGGCCCCTACGCCCCCTTTCGGGAAGAGGACTTCGCCCCCTGGTCACCGGCGGTGGACGACATCCAGGGCCAGCAGGCGCTGATGGCCTGGTATCGCCACGCCGAGGTGGGCCAGCGCTGGCCGGGGCGCTGATCTGCCCCCCCCTTCTACGCCAATCCAGCGAACAGGGCGAACACGCGCCAATAAAAAGACCCGCCAGCGGCGGGTCTTTTTATATCTGAATGCGGAGTATCGAACACAAGCAGGCGCGCTGGCTCACCCCTTCTGTACCAGGCCAATCTGGCCCGGCTCGCACCACTCGAACATCACCTCCTGGCTCTTGCCGCAGCAGGAGCCGCCGCACACCTGAGTCTCCCGCTTGGCGACCCGCCCCTTGCGCATCCAGACGCCAAGCATGGCCTCCACCGCATCTTCCGAGGTGTGGAAGTGGCGGGCCAGCTCGCGCCGGCTCGCCTTCTGCTGCGCGGCGAGGTACTCCCCCAGCTCGCGCAGGATCATAGGGCCACCACCTTGCGAGCGACGATGTCGCCGTGGCGACGGCCCAGCCACCAGAGCAGCAGCAGGGAGAGACCGTAGCTCGCCACCCAGAACAGGCTCTGCTCGGGGTGGGCGGCGAAGGTGGCCAGCTGATAGAAGACGGTGGCACACATGAAGGCCATGTAGTTGCACCAGGCGGCGGTCAGCAGGGCCCACTGGCGGCCGGTCTCCCGCACCAGGGCGCCCATGGCGGCGGCGCAGGGCATGTAGAGCAGCACGAACAACAGGTAGGCGAAGGCACCGGCCGCCCCGTCGAAGTGACTCTGCATGTTGCCGTAGGTGGAGACGTCCACCTCCTGCGCCTCGGCGGCGGCCTGCTGGTCATCCAGGTTGCCCACCGCCAGCCCCATGGGGTCGGTCGGGTCGATGTCGGCCAGATTGGTGGCCACTGCGGCGATCGCCTCCTGGAAGCTGCTTACCAGGGAGAACTCGCTCGCCTCCTCTTCCCCGTCGCCGCTGCCGGCGTAGAGGCTGTTGAGGGTACCGACCACCGCCTCTTTGGCGAAGATGCCGGTGACGATGCCGACCGTGGCCTGCCAGTTGTCATCGCGCACGCCGATGGGGTGCAGCACAGGGGTCACCGCCTGGCTGATTTTGCTCAGCACCGAGCTCTCCTGATCCTGGTGGCCGAAGCTGCCATCGGTGCCGAGCGAATTGAGTACGCTCAGCACGGCGACCACCAGTACGATGGTTTTACCGGCGCCAAACACGAAGGACTTGAGCTTCTGCCAGGTCTTGATGCCGACGTTGACCGGGCGCGGCCACTCGTAGTCCGGCATCTCCATCAGCATGGAGTCGCTCTTGCCCGGCAACAGGGTGCTGCGCAGCAACAGGCCGGTGAGCACCGCCACCAGAATGCCGATGAGGTAGAGACCGAACACCAGGTTCTGGCCCGACTCGGGGAAGAAGGCCACCGCGAACAGGGCGTAGACCGGCAGGCGAGCACCGCACGACATGAAGGGGGCCATGGCCGAGGTCATCAGCCGCTCGCGCTCGGAGTTGAGGGTGCGGGTCGCCATCACCGAGGGCACTGTGCAGCCAAAGCCCATCAGCATGGGAACGAACGCCTTGCCCGGCAGGCCGAGGCGGCGCATCAGGGCATCCACCACAAAGGCGGCGCGGGCCAGGTAGCCGGAGCTCTCCAGCACCGCCAGGAACAGATAGAGGCAGCCGATCACCGGGATGAAGGTGGCGACGGTCTGCAAGCCCACCCCGAAGCCGTCCGCCAGGATGGCCCCCAGCCAGTCCGGCGCATGGACCAGCCCCAGCAGGTGGTGCACCCCGTCGACAAACAGGGCGCCGCCCATGATGTCGAAGAAGTCGATGAAGGCGCTGCCCACCTTGATGGCGAACATGAACATCAGGTACATCACCAGCAGGAAGAAGGGGATGCCGAACCAGCGGTTGAGCAGCACCCGATCGAGCCGCTCGCTCTGGGCCGCGGTGAGCTTGCCCTTCTGCTGGCACGCCTGGGCGGCCCACTGGTGGATGTGGCCGTAGCGGATGTCCGCCAGTTGCAGATCCACGTCCTGCCCGTGATGAGCGCGGGCCACCACGTTGGCGGCGGCGGCCTGCTGGCCGGGCAGCAGGGTCTCCTGCATCACCGCATCCTCTTCCAGCAGGCGCAGGGCGCGGCCGCGGGCGGTGAGGTGGTGCGGGGCAAGCAGGGTCTCCAGCTCCGCCAGATCTTTTTCAAGATCTGTGCCGTAGTCCAGCAACAGCGCCGGTTGCGGCTGGCCGATGAACTGCTGGATCTGGTTCTTGAAGGCGGCGACCTGCTGGCGATTGTGGGCCGAGAGGGCCACCACCGGGCAGCCGAGGGTCTTGGCGAGCTTGCTCTCGTCGATGGTGATGCGCCGCTTTTGCAGGATGTCCATCTTGTTGAGCACCACCACCATGGGCAGCCCCAGCTCGCGCAGTTGCAGCGTGAGGTAGAGGGAGCGCTCCAGGTTGGCGGCGTCGATGACGTTGAGCAGCAGATCCGGCTGCTGGCCCTCCACGAAACGGCTGGCGATCTGCTCGTCCAGGCTCCCCTCCTGGTTGGCCAGGCTGTAGATGCCGGGCAGGTCCATCAGTTTGTAGTCGTGGCCCTGAGCACTGAATTCGCCCATCTTCTTGTCGACGGTGACGCCGCTCCAGTTGCCCACCTGCTGGCGGGCCCCGGTCAGGGCGTTGAACAGGGAGGTCTTGCCGCTATTGGGATTGCCGACGGTTACCAGGGAGTAGTTCATACCGGCTCGACCTCGATTTGCTGGGCAAGGCTTTTTTGCATGGAGAGGCAGATCCCCTGACACTGGATCTGCAGCGGATCCCCGAGCGGGGCCGCGCGCAAATAGATGACTTCAGTCTGGGGCAGCAAGCCCATCACCATCAGCTTGCGCCGCAGGGGACGGGTCAATTGATTCATGTTCTTGATGCGAGCACTCTGTCCCGGTGACAACTGCGCGAGTACCATGACTGACTCCTGAAGTTAAACAATAATAATTCTCTTTTACTTGGGGCATTATAATCCGTGTTTTCAACGCTTATTTGAGTAAAATCAAACTCCGCTTAGCTAACCCACAAATAACTGCCATGAGTCACGACAACAACAGCCGTCTGGTTTACAGCACGGACGGCGGCATCATCAAAGAACAGAGCCAGCCGCAATCCGCCTCCCCCTTCCCCACCGATGGGGTGGTGCGCATCCGCCGCGAAACCAAGGGGCGCAAGGGCGCCGGGGTCATCACCATCCACGGCGTACCGGCCGACCAGCAAAAGAGCATCGCCACCCTGCTCAAGAAAAAGTGCGGCACCGGCGGCGGCCTCAAAGAGGGGGTGATCGAGATCCAGGGGGACAAACGGGATCTGATCAAGGCCGAGCTCGAGAAGGCCGGTTTCAGCGTCAAGCTGGTGGGCGGCTGATCCCGACTCCGCCCGGCTTGCGTCACTTTCGCTTTTTCCCTAGAATGCCCGCTCCCATCGAGGGGGAGTAGTCTCGCCAGCCGGCCCCAAACCGGTTCGCGACCCTGATCAACATACTTGGTGCCAACTCACCATGGTCAGGGTGATCCACGCCAGCCGCGGATTTGACAAGACCTTTGACGGGCCAGTGCCAATACCGGGGACGGATGGCGCAGGCTTGTCTCAGGTATAACAATTCCGTCCCCCGGTCATTTTTATGGAAGCCTTGTTAACCTCAACCCTCAGCGTGGCCATCGCCGAAATCGGCGACAAGACCCAGCTGCTGGCGCTGTTGCTCATCTGTCGTTTTCGCAAGCCCTGGCCCATCATCGCCGGCATGCTGGCGGCCACCCTGCTCAACCACGCCGGCGCCGCCTGGCTTGGCGAGTTCATCAGCCGCTGGCTCGATCCCAAGGTGATGACCTACCTGGTGGCCGGTGCCTTCATCGCCATGGCCGCCTGGATCCTGGTGCCGGACAAGATGGACGACGAGGAGAGCCCGCTCGACAAATATGGCCCCTTCATGGCCACCTTCGTGCTGTTCTTCATCGCCGAAATCGGCGACAAGACCCAGATCGCCACCGTGCTGCTGGCAGCCAAGTACGACTCCCTGACTCAGGTCATCACCGGCACCACCCTCGGCATGATGCTGGCCAACGTGCCTGTGGTGCTGCTTGGCAAGCTGGGGGCCGATCGCCTGCCCCTCAAGGGGATCCGCATCGCCTGCGCCATCCTGTTCGTGGGCCTCGGGGTGAGCACCCTGCTGTTCGCCTGACCCGGCCGGATCAGAAGGTGGCGAGGCAAGGGTGAGCACTTGCCTACGCCACTCCCGCGCCCATGTCGTCTCCTTACAAGCAAGCCCCGTCCTCTGGTGGGGCTTTTTGCTGCCCGCGAGCCAGGCCGGCTGCCCGCAGACGGGGGCTGCCAACCGGCGCCATGGCCGTGGCATAATGCGGCAAACCTGATGGAGCATCCCATGCACTTCACCTCAAGACAGACGCTGCTCGACTGGGTCAGGCGCGGGCGTCTCGACCGGGCCCAGTTGCCCGCCGCCCTCACCCTGTGCGAGCTGCCCCCCGGCCCTGCCCGCTGGCAGTGGCTGTTTGATCGGCTGCTGCTCTGGCTCGGCAGCCTGTGTCTGGGCGCCGGTCTGGTGTTCTTCGTCGCCTTCAACTGGCAGGAGCTCGGCCGCCTCTCGCGCCTCGCCCTGCTGGAGCTGCCACTGCTCGCCATGCTGCTGTTGCTGTGGCGCAAGCCCCTCGCCGACAGCCAGCGCCAGGCGCTGCTGCTCGCCATCGCCCTCAACATCGGCGCCCTGCTGGCGCTGGTGGGCCAGACCTACCAGACCGGCGCCGATCCCTGGCAGCTGTTCGCCACCTGGGCGCTGATGCTGCTGCCGCTGGCGGCGCTCGGCCAGAGCCCGCTGCTGTGGACCCTGAGCTGGCTGCTCGGCCAGCTGGCGCTGGTGCTCTACTGGCGGCTCGGCCTGTTCAACTTCTTCTTCGCCTTCGACGAGGAGGCCCTCGGCTGGAGCCTGACCCTGTTCAACGCCGCCCTCTGGGGCATACTTCTGCTGGTGCCCGCCCGCTACCGGCTGATGCCCTCCTGGCTGGCGGGGCTGGCCGCCGGGCTCGGCGTCACCCTGCTGACCCTGCTGGCGCTGTTCGATGCCGCCTCCCCCTGGGTCTGGCCGGCCTGGCTCGGCTGGCTGGCGGCCGCCTACCTGCGCTGGCACCACAGGTTCATCGCCGGGCTCGCCATGGGCTGCCTGAGCCTCATCGTGGTGCTGCTGACCGCGCTCGGCAAATGGATGGAGCCGGACGTCGACGGCTTCCTGCTGCTCTGCCTCATCGCCATCGGCCTGTCGGTGGCCGCCAGCCGCTGGCTGCAACAACAACGGAGGTCCCATGAGTGATCTGACCCCCTGGCAGCGACTGCAACAGGCCCGGCTGGTGGAAGGGGATGCCCCCCGCGACGACCAGCCCCACTGGTCGAGCCGCTTTCTGCTCGGCATGGTGGGCTGGATTGCCGCCCTGTTCCTGCTGTTCTTCCTGTTCATGTCGTTCTCCCAGCTCACCCGGGATGCCGACAGCGCCCTGCTGATGGGCGCCGTGCTGATGGCCATCGCCTTTTGCCTCAATCGCTTCGCCACCCGCAGCGATCTGTGGGATCAGTTCGTGCTGGCGCTGGCGCTGGCCGGCGACGCCTGGCTGCTCTACGGCCTGCTCGATCGGCTGGATCTGCACTCGGCCCCACTCTGGCTCGGCCTCGCCCTGCTGTCGCTGGCCATCGCAGCCCTGTTCGAGCACTGGCTGATCCGGCTGTTCCACAGCTTCGCCGCCGCCATCCTGCTCACCCTTGGACTGGCCTGCCTCGGCCTGCAACTGCTGGCCCTGCCGCTGGTGATGACGGCCCTTACCCTCTGCTGGCTGCAGGCAGAACGCGATCCAGCGCGCCATCAGCTCTTTGAATCCCTCACCCTGGGGCTGGCGCTCTCCCTGCTGGTGCTGGGGCGCCTGCACCACCCGCTGTGGGAGGGCGGCGCCAGCATGCTCGACGAGCTCGGCCACTCCCGCCTGCCGCTCTGGCTCAACCCGCTGCTCTGCGCCGCTCTGTTGCTGGGGCTGATGATCCGGCTGAAACTGCCGCTGCTGTACGGGCTGCCACTGGTGCTGCTCAGCGCCCTCATCCCCGGCATGGGGGCCGGCGCCCTGGTGCTGGTGCTCGGCTTCTATGCCGGCAGCGTCGGCCTGATGACCCTGGCCGGCCTGCTGCTGGTCGGCTTTGGCTCCCTCTATTACTACGATCTGGGGCTGACCCTGATGACCAAATCCTGGCTGCTGCTGGGCTCGGGCGCCCTGCTGCTCGGCGCCCGCCAGCTGCTCAAACGGCTGAGCCTGCGGAGCCCCTCATGAGACGACTCGCCCTGCTGCTGACCGGCCTCGCCATCCTGGCGGCCATCAATGTCACCGTCTGGCGCTACGAGCACGCCATGAGCAGTGGCGAGGTGGTGCTGTTGCGCCTCGCCCCGGTCGACCCGCGCTCCCTGATGCAGGGGGATTACATGCGCCTCAACTACGAGCTGGCCCGCCAGCTCGGCAACCGGCGCCACGACGAGGCCCCCGCCGATACCCTGGTGATCCGTCTCGACGAGCAGCAGGTCGCCAGCTGGGTGGAAGGGGGCAAGCCGGAACAGCTGGCCCGGGATGAGCGGCGGCTGCAGGTGCGCCAAAGCGATGGCCAGTGGCGCATCGGCCCCGACGCCTACTTCTTCGAAGAGGGCACCGGCGAGCAGTACGAGGCGGCGCGCTACGGCGAATTTCGCCTGCAAGAGAGCGGCAAGGCCCTGCTGGTGGGGCTGCGCGATGAGCAGCTAAAACCGCTGGGCAACCCCAGAGCGCGCTGGTAACTGCTGGCAATATCAGGCTTTTTTGCCCACACTTGGGCAAGATGATCGCCCGCGCTACGCCAAGGATTGCCCATGAGGAGAGGTTTTTTCGGTTGTCTGCTGCTGTTGTCATGCCTTGGCACGGCGCAGGCCGAACTCGGCAAGCTGGAGTACCTGACCGAGGAGTATCCCCCCTACAACTTCACCGATGCCGCCGGCCAGCCCGCTGGCCTCGCGGTGGAGCTGCTGCAGCGCATCTGGCAAAACACCCAGACGCCCCCCCAGCCCATCCGCATCCTGCCCTGGGCGCGGGGTTACTACCTGCTCACCCAGAAACCCAACGTGGTGCTCTTCTCCACCGCCCGCACCGACACCCGCGATCCCCTGTTCAAATGGGCCTGCCCCATCGGCCACGCCGAGTACGTGCTGCTGGCCTACAAGCGTCGCCCCATTACCCTGAGTACGGTCGAGCAGATCAACGACTACCGCATCAGTGCCGTGCGCTCCGATGCCTCCGAGCAGTTGCTGCTCAACCGCGGCATGGACGAGAACCGCATCATCCCCGCCAACCGGCTGAGCCAGGGGCTGAAGATGCTGGTGTCGGGCCGCGCCGATCTGCTGGCGACCGGCAAGCTGGCGGGCTACGACGCCATCAAGGAGCTGCAGCTCGATACCAAAGCGTTCACTGTGGCCTTCGTACTGGATGCCGAAGAGCTCTGCTACGCCTTCAGCCGCCAGGTGGATGACGGGGTGATCAAGCAGTTTCAGCGCGCCCTCAACCAGGCGCTCGCCTCGCCGGACTATCAGGCCCTGCGGCGCCAATACATGCCGTGAGCCGTGCCACGGCTGGCGATTTGGCCGGCTTTGATAACACTTGAGAGTGACGCAACACCCCACCAGGATGGCCAAAATGAAAAAATGGACCGGATTCGCCGCACTCGTGTTTGCCACCCTGGCCCAGGCCAGTCCCGAGCTTGGCAAGCTGCACTACCTCAGCGAAGAGTACAAACCCTACAACTTCTCCAACGAGGCGGGTGCCCCCACCGGGCTCGCCGTCGAGCTGCTGCAACAGGTGTGGAAGAAGACCAACACCCCGCCGCAGACCGTCACCATCATGCCCTGGGCGCGGGGTTACTACCTGCTGACCCAGAAACCCAACGTGGTGCTCTTCTCCACCGCCCGCACCGAGGCGCGGGATCCCCTGTTCAAGTGGGCCTGCCCCATCGGCTACGCCGAGATCGTGCTGATGGGGCTGGCCAAGAACCCGGTCAAGATAGCCAGGCTGGAAGATGCCCAGCAGTACAACATAGGGGCGGTGCGGGCCGACGTGGGGGAGCAGCTGCTGCTCAACAACGGCTTCGACGAGCAGAAGATCCTGCCGGCCAACCGCCTGCCCCAGGCGCTCAAGATGCTCACCTCGGGCCGGGTCGATCTCATCTCCACCAACAAGACCACCATGCTGGATCTGATCGCCTCCCAGCAGCTGGATCCCGCCCAGTTCAAGGTGTTCTGGATGTTGAGCTCGGAGCAGTTCTGCTTCGCCTTCAGCCACCCGGTGAGCGACGAGCTGGTCAAGGAGTTCCAGAGCGGCCTGACCCAGGTGCTGGCCAGCAGCGAATTCCAGCAGATCCAGAGCAAGTACTTCCCCGCCCGCTGAGGGGTGGCATGAAGAAGGGCCCCAGCGGGGCCCCTTTTGTTTGCCTGTCTCACCTGCCCGTCAGCTCGGCCGGCGACGCTGGCGCTTGACCTCGTACATGCAGGCATCGGCCAGCCTCAGCGCCTCATCCACCGTGCTGAGGGCCGGATCGGTGGCCACCACCCCCACGCTGGCACCGGCATAATGGAGCACTCCGGTGGGCAGCTCGAGCGACACCAGGCTCGCTTCGAACAGCCGGCGCTGGAAGCCCTGCACCGCCGCCTCCCGCGTCTCCTCGCCACACGGCGGCCCCATCCCCACCGCCACGAACTCATCGCCCCCCACCCGCGCCAGCAGATCGCCGCCGCGCAGCACGCAGGAGAGCGCCGCCGCCACCCGTTGCAGCAGCAGGTCGCCCGCATCGTGGCCGTGGGTGTCGTTGATGGCCTTGAAGCCGTCGAGATCGATAAAACCTATCAACAGCGGATGCTCGACCCGCTCCGCCAGCGAAAAGAGGCGGTTGAGCTCGTGCATCAGTGCCCGCCGGTTGGGCAGCCCGGTCAGCGGGTCGCTCAGCGCCTGGCGCGACAGCTCGTTGTTGGCCTGCTGCAGTTGCTGCAGCAACTGTTCACGCTCCACCTGCTCGGCGATGAGCCGGGCGAAGAAGGCGATCAGGTGATCCGAGCCCGCCAGCAGCGGCTTGTGCTCGGCGCTGGCGGCGCACAGGGTGCCATAGAGGGAGCCGGAGGGGGTGCGCACCGGGCAACTCAGATAGGTGCGAATGCCAAGGGCCTGCGCCGCCTGGGAATCCCCCCAGCAGAGCGCCACATCGTCGGTGTAAAAACGCCCCTCGTCGAGGGCCCGCCGGCAGAGGGTATCGCCCCAGGCCACCGAGGCCCCCTCGGGGATCTGCAGGTCGGCGGCGTTACGGGCATAGCGGATATGTTGGGTGTCGTGACCAAGGTCGATTTCGGTCAGATAGGTGGATTCGAGCCCGGTGACCGTCTCGAGCATCTCCAGCAGCGGGCGGGTCAGGCTCTCCAGATCCCGCGCCCCGGTCACTTGCAGCGACAACGCCTGCAATATTCTGTCCATGCACACCTCCCTGCTTGCATGTCTATTCCTGAAACCATAGCCCCTTCACCCGTCGCCCGCCCCCATCGCGGCGCTATCTCTGCGCTTTTGCCGCCCTTTGTCGCCGAACGACCCTCGATTGTCCGGCAACGCGCTCCGTTTGCAGCCAACGCGAGATAACCCCATCTGAGGGGTAATCAGCGCCCACTGCCGAAGCAAGCGGCGCCTGTCGTGCGAAGCCATTGGCTGCGGCAGCTTGCCGGTGGCGCTCAAGCGGGCGAGCTCGGTATCCTGATGGCCCCTGTCGCTGACCACCTTTATTCGTGGCGCTCCCCTGCCATTCCCCTCACTCGGCTCGCCACTCGGTTCAGCTCTCGGCTTGCCACTCTCCCCTGTCTCGACTCGGCTACCAGGTCAGCTCGGGGCTTGGGGCTTGGGGCTTGGGGCTTGGGGCTTGGGGCTTGGGGCTTGGGGCTTGGGGCTTGGGGCTCACCTTCCATCACACCCCGAACCTGGGTCAACCGCCGGTTGCCACTCTGCAGCAAAGGAGAAAAACCATTTAATTCTGATGGTTGCATCACTAATTTCATGGATTTGGATGGCCCCGCCGAGGCGGGTTCCGTAAGATGACCATTGGCCCCCGTTGGCCCCGAGTATTCATGGATGGTCAAGGGCGCAAGGTGACGGCGACAGTCAGGGGCGGCAGCGTCTTTCACGGAGACCAACCGGTCTCCCGCGCCTGCGGCAAGGTGCGAGGGTTGCACCCTCGACGAATGCCCCCGTCGGCCCCGGGGCTTTGCCCATGCCCCATGTGGATGCGACGCGTGGGGCAATCTGTAAAAGTCGAGTAGGGTGCAATAAGCATGTAGGGTCGATTAGCGAAGCGTAATCGTCCGCGGTAATCATCCCCTCTCCCCTTGTGGGAGAGGGCTAGGGTGAGGGGTCACTAGCCTGATTGGCATGGCTGCGCCGTGCAGGACACGAGGACTCCGTCCTCGACGGGGTTTCGCCACCGCTGCGCGGCTTGGCGAGTGACTTTGGAAAGACCCAAAGTCACCAAAGGTCTAATCCCCCGCTTGTTCGCCCTCCTGCGTCGGGTTCCCTAGGTTCACCCGTTTGTCCCACGGCACGCGCCGATGGGCTTTGACCTTCGCCATCCCTGGCGTCGGTCAAAGTCCGCTACGGACATCCTTGTCCTTGCGCCAAACCGGGCCGAGCCTTGCTCGTCCAATTCCGGTTTGGCCCCTGGCGCAGCGGCGCTCGCTCGGCATCCTGCCTCGCGGCCTGGACAAACGGGCTCACCTCGGCGAACAACAGGGGGCAACACCCAACCCATAGCCCCGAGGAAAATATCAGATACAGGATTCATGCCGATCTGAGATAGAGGTGTAATTCACTTCGTTCATTACACCCTACGATATACACCGATTTCTATTGCATTATTTCCTATCAGACAAGATACATTTTCGAGATTTATATGAGTAACAGCCTAATTGATAACTTGAAATCATTTAACCGCAAAGAGCGGTTTTACCTAATTGGTCAAATGCTGGGAAACCCAGAGTTTCGCATGGATGACAACCAGCTTGATAAGATATCAAAGCTAATCGGTCTCACCATCCCCAGAAAATATTTTGCTGCAATGGATTACCACCTTGACTGGATCTATGCCAGCTTGTACCTGACTCAAAAAAACCCTACGGGCCGCGTAGAACGAAATTTCATAGAAGAAAATGAAATTGCAATAGACTATCAAATATCAGGCACTCAAGAGGATGTCGACTTTCTTCTTGCCTTTGTTGACCATGAAAACACAACCCATATTGTGATGATTGAAGCTAAAGGCGATAACTACTTTAGCAATAGTCAGTTAGACAGTAAAAACAAACGATTCAAGGCTATTTTTGGTAACAAAGATACATGGCCAAATGTAAAACCTCACTTTTTAATTTGCAGCCCCAAAGAGCCACAAAACGTAAGCATTGAAGAACCCGCCTACTTCATATTTAAAAGTTCTAAGTTACTTTGGCTTGAACTCAATATGGGTGATGGCAAAAACAAGGTTACGCGATGGGGAAAAGATGATAAACCATGTAGCGATGGTATATATTGGATAGTGGGAAGTCGCTCTTAACATTAAGCTACGTTAGCTTACGAAATAGCCTTGATTTATATCCAAACTCACAACCAAATAGTTAGACTATCACACCAATTAAAAATATTTTACTGTACAAATCATAGTGCTTTGGAACATAGGTGATATGCCTGATATTGAAAACCCGACAGTGATATTCTCGCCGTGATAACACCTTGTTTTTCGAACGTCCAATTGTGCTTCACTAATCTAACCTACGGCCCTGTACTGAATTTTATATTAAATAAACCTTCTTATATAAGAAGGGGTTGATTGAAAATCATATTGATGTAGAAAAGGATATTAATAATGATACATAGAAAAGAAATTAAAAGACAACGCCGACGATTTACAAGCAAGTTAAAAAAAATACTATCAAATACATGGGGGAGTGGCTTATCAGAAGACATAGAGAAAAACAGACTTCAGCTAAAAAAAAGGAAGTATATAAAATCAAATAAATCTATACCAAAAACCTCTCGAACAGAAATGAGAGAAAAACTAATGGCCCCAACTTATATAGACTATTACAATGACTATAATTACGACAAAACAAATGCTTTTTTAAACAAATTGCGAAAAATAACGTGCGAAAAAATGAGGAAAGTATCAATAGATTTCGAAAACACCCAAAAAATAACAGCTTCAGCAATGATTTCATTTCTGGCCGAAGTCGACACCATTATCTCCCGAAGTCCATTAGGGCGTAATGTTATTACTTTTACTCATCCCAAGATTGAAAAGGTTGAAAGCGTATTAAAGCAAATCGGCTTCTATGACCTTTTGAACAAAAAGTCAAGGGATACTCCAGAGTTTGAAGATGTATCATATTGGAATTATGCATCTGGAGTTTATACAGATACTCAGCAAGCTTCAGAAGCCATGACTGAAATAGAAGCTAAAATCAGTCAAAAAGCCCAACGAAAACTTTATAAAGGTTTCAGTGAAGCTATGGCCAACTGCGTTGAACATGCATATCATGGCTGCCCTAGAAGTAATGACGATACAACAAGATGGTGGGCATTCGCTGGTGTAAAAGAAAACGTTCTTGTCGTTGTTATCTGTGACAAAGGGATTGGAATCCCTAAATCACTACCATTAACCCGTACTGATGAATTAATTGAATCACTTCGAAGCTTCCTTAAATTAACAAAACTTAATGACTCAGCAATGATAAAAATTGCTTCCAGAATGGGAAGAACAAGAACTAATCAAGGAAACCGAGGTAAAGGATTAAAAGACATCAGGGCAATTATTGACTCACTTAATGAAGGAAGCTTATCTATTTATAGTAACAAAGGGTATTATCGATACTATCGACATAATAAAAAACTAAATGACAGAATGAAAGAGCACAAATCAAGTATTTGTGGTACAATTGTCGAATGGTCTATCCCTTTATCAGCAGATATGCGAGAAGTTTAAGATGATCAAAATAATCAAGGTTGCAGATAAATTTCCATATCCAGGGCCAAGATTCAGAAGACTTGGACCTCAATCTGGAGAGGAGTTTAAAAATTATCTACATAAAGTATTGACAGATTTTTACGGCTCTGGATTTAATAACAATATAAACACTCGCATCTTAATAGACCTAGATGGGACCAGAGGCTATGGCTCTTCATTTCTTGAAGAAGGGTTT
The DNA here is from genome assembly GCF_019047325.1 of Aeromonas sp. FDAARGOS 1403. Lineage (NCBI taxonomy): Bacteria > Pseudomonadati > Pseudomonadota > Gammaproteobacteria > Aeromonadales > Aeromonadaceae > Aeromonas > Aeromonas sp. FDAARGOS 1403. The sequence continues at coordinate 4,011,219 of NZ_CP077249.1, forward strand.
GGGGGATTAATAAGAATGGGCATACCTGACTCAATAATAAAATTAATAACTATTAAAACCGATGAAGAACCAGAACTTGAAGATGAAATAAATAGTTATATTGATGATGCTCGCAACTCAAGAGCATAACTGGGTGATGTGATTATGGCAGAAGAACACATAACATTCTCTCAATATATAACGTGGTCACTGGCAATTATTGGGTGGTTAATAACTTTATTCGTTGCATGGATAGTGCTCAGGAAAAATGCTAGAAACGCATGGATTGGTGATATAAAAAAGGCGCTAATTGAACTTGAAGATGAATCGATTACCTTTTGGATGGGACCTAATAGCGACATTGATTTACTTGAGCTAAAAAAGTTACGAAGAAAGATAAAAGAAATAACAGCATTGGCAATGGAGATAAAAGAGTATGGGGGGCCAGACTATCCAAAGCACCTATACCTACAATTACGTCAATCGGTAACCACAGAAAAATACCATCAGGACAATATAGATATGCTAAAAAGAGAGCTATCGTCAAGTGATGATAGGATCAATAGCATTTCTGATATTTGCTCTGACCTAAGGGTTCACTACAAAAGAGAGCGGTAATATAACCAAGTAAAATTATCGCCCTTCCCAAAAAACACTAACTTCATTTACATTTCCCAATAGAACCACCCAATGGTAAGAAACTCTATTTGGTTTATCTAATTCATAATTCAGCAGATAGATTCTTATCCATCATAAAGACTAGAGTACAACTGATTAGGATCACCATCAGAGATGGTGCAGCTGCGAAGCCATGCCATTAAGGCGTTGGACGGCATTCCGCTGATGAATGACGTTAGCTCCCCTCACCCTGGCCCTCTCCCACAAGGGGAGAGGGGATCACAGCGCAGACCACCGCGGCTTAAGCAGAGCGCAGAGGCTTAAGAGGTGTCTAGGGAAAAGCCACAAACAAAAACCGCAGCCCCAAGGCTGCGGTTTTTTTATTGGGTCAACCTGTTGGCATCAGGCACCAACAGGGCCACCGGCCTTAGGCACGGCGCCAGCTGGTCTTGCCGGCGCTGTCTTCCAGCACGATACCCATCTCGGTGAGACGGTTGCGGGCGGCATCGGCCGCGGCCCAGTTCTTGTCGGCACGGGCCTGATTGCGCTCGGCGATCAGGCGCTCGATTTCGGCAACCTCTTCGTCCGCTTCGTCACCCTTGAGGAAGGCATCCGGATCCTGCTGCAGGATGCCGAGCACGGCGCCGAGTTCCCGCAGACGGGCACCGAGGCCGGCGGCCACGGCCATGTCTTCACCCTTCTGGCGGTTGATCTCGCGCACCAGATCGAACAGGGCGGAGTAGGCTTCCGGGGTGTTGAAGTCATCGTCCATGGCATCTTTGAAGCGAGCCACCTGCTCGTCGCCACCGGTAGCAGCAGCAGCCGGCAGATCACGCAGGGCGGTGTACATGCGCTCCAGTGCGGCGCGGGCTTGCTTGAGGTTATCTTCCGAATAGTTGAGCTGGCTGCGGTAGTGGCCGGACATCAGGAAGTAACGGACGGTTTCGGCATCGTAGTGGGCCAGCACGTCACGGATGGTGAAGAAGTTGCCAAGGGACTTGGACATCTTCTCTTTATCCACCATCACCATGCCGCTGTGCATCCAGGTGTTGACGTAGTCGCCACCGTGGGCGCAGCAGGACTGGGCGATCTCGTTCTCGTGGTGCGGGAACTGCAGATCGGAGCCGCCGCCGTGGATGTCGAAGTGGTTGCCAAGGTGCTTGGAGTTCATGGCGGAGCACTCGATGTGCCAGCCAGGGCGACCCGGGCCCCAGGGGCTGTCCCAGGTCGGCTCGCCGGGCTTGGACATTTTCCACAGCACGAAGTCGAGCGGATTGCGCTTGGCATCCACCACGTCGACGCGGGCGCCGGCCTGCAGTTGCTCCAGATCCTGGCCGGAGAGCTTGCCGTAGTCGGCGTAGGATTCGACGATGAACATCACATCGCCGTTGTCCGCCACGTAGGCGTGCTCTTTATCCAGCAGGGATTGCACCAGCTCGATGATCTCGCCGATGTGCTGGGTGGCGCGCGGCTCGACGTCCGGGCGCACCATGCCGAGGGCGTCGAAGTCGGCGTGCATGTCGCCGATCAGACGCTCGGTCAGGTCGTCACAGGTGACGCCGGTTTCGGCGGCGCGCTTGATGATCTTGTCGTCCACGTCGGTGACGTTGCGCACGTAGTTGAGCTGATAGCCGCTGTAGCGCAGGTAACGGGCCACTACGTCGAAGGCGACGAAGGTGCGGCCGTGGCCGATATGACAGTGATCGTAGATAGTGACGCCACACACATACATGCCCACCTTGCCCGGGTGGATAGGTTTGAATTCTTCTTTTTGACGAGTGAGTGTGTTGTATATCTTCAGCATCTTATGACCACTGCCTGTGAGTAAAATGGCCTGCCATTCTACCCGCATCGCGCGTAGAAAACGAGGCAGAAAACGTGCCGGATCCGGCGCACCATCTATGCCGCAGGGCCCTGATGGGCTAGAATTGCCACCACTTTATGCCATACACCTGCGGGCACCTCGTCGCCCGCATCAAATGAAAGGACATATCATGGTCACTCTGCACACCAATCACGGCGACATCACCCTCACCCTGAACGCTGAAAAAGCCCCGGAAACCGTGGCCAACTTCCTGCAATACTGCCGTGACGGTCACTACGACAACACCATCTTCCACCGCGTCATCGACGGCTTCATGATCCAGGGCGGCGGCTATGCCCCTGGCTTCGAAGAGAAAGACACCCGCGCCCCCATCAAGAACGAAGCGGCCAACGGCCTGTCCAACAAGGTCGGCACCATCGCCATGGCCCGCACCATGGAGCCGCACTCTGCCAGCGCCCAGTTCTTCATCAACGTGAACAACAACGACTTCCTCGACTTCAAATCCGCCACCACCCAGGGTTTTGGCTACTGCGTGTTCGGTGAAGTGACCGCCGGCATGGACGTGGTCAACAAGATCAAGGGCGTCAAGACCGGCAACTACGGCCGCATCCACCAGGACGTGCCGACCGAAGACGTCGTGATCACCAAGGTGACCCTTGCCGAGTGATCTCTGCCTTCTGCGAGATGAACTGACTGCGGCCCCGGCCGCAGTTTTTCCATCTGCGAAGGCCGGCCCCATCGACTGGCGCCGTCTCGACTACCTGGCCCACGGCAACCCGCGCCAACGCTCGGCCCATGCCCTGCTCACAATCAGGGTGTGGGATAAGCTGGCAGCGCAGTGCAGCGACCTGGCGCTGGTGAGCACGGTCGCCATCGGGCTCGACCGCCCCGGCAGCGATCTCGACATCGTCTGCCAGCATCCGGACCCGGCCACGTTTGCCGCAGCGCTGGCCACCCAAGGCTGGCGGGTTGCGCAAAAGGGCGATGCCATCTGGCTGGCTGAGCAGACCGTCACCGGCGCCGATGGCCACCCTTGGCCCCTTGAACTCTACCTCACCCCGGATCCCCTCGAGCACCTCAACGGCTGGCGCCACCTCAGCCTGATGGCTGCACTGCTTGAGCAGTTCGGCGCGGTGTTTTATCACCAAGTGCTGCGCCTGCGCCTCGAGCAAGGATTGAAAGGGGAAGCGGCCATGTGCCACTTGCTGAGCCTTGCCGGCGATCCTTATGCCGCGCTGCTCACCCTGGAGGGCGGCGAGCTGGCCCCACTGGCGTGGCAGCCGAAGGCGACGGGCCCCCTTTCTACCTCCACTTCCAGCCACCTCGACAGGGCCCAGCGCACTTTCTCATGAGCACCCTCTTTATCAGCGACATTCACCTGTGTGCCCAACGGTCCGACATGACCGCCGCCCTGGTACGCTTTCTGGCGCACGATGCCCCCGGCGCCGATGCCCTCTACGTGTTGGGCGATCTGTTTGAATTCTGGATTGGCGACGACGATCCCAATCCCCTCCACGGCGAGGTGGCCGACGCCTTTGCGGCCCTGAGCCAGCAGGGGGTGCCCCTCTACTTCATTCACGGCAACCGCGACTTCTTGCTGGGCCAGGCCTTTGCCAAGCGCGCCGGCATGACATTGCTGGGGGACCCGTGCGTCATCGAGCTCTACGGCGAGCGGGTGTTGCTGAGCCACGGCGATCTGCTCTGCACCCTGGATGAGGGCTACCAGAAGTTTCGCCGCATCACCCAGCTCAAGTGGCTGCGCTGGCTGTTCCTGCGCCTGCCGCTCGCACGCCGCCAGGCCATCGCCCACAAGATGCGCGGCCAGAGCCAGATGGAAAATGCCCACAAGAGCCAGACCATCATGGACGTGACCCCGGCGGCGGTGGACGAGATGCTGCGCCAGCACGACTGCCGGATGATGATCCACGGCCACACCCACAGACCCGCCATCCACGACTTCCAACTCGACGGCGCGCCTGCCCGGCGCATCGTGCTGGGGGACTGGTTCGAGCAGGGTTCGGTGTTGGTCTGCCGCCCCGGCGAGCAGCGCCTCGAGCAGCGGGCGCTGATCTGACCAAGCAGGCTGGCGGCAATAAAAAAGGCGGGAAGATCCCGCCTTTTGTTTGCCTGCAATTTGCCTGCGCAGTGGCTACACACCAGCTACATCACCGTCATCTGCCCCGCGTAGAGGATGAAGTAGCGCAGCAGCAATATCCCCACCAGGCTCAGGCTGCAGATAAGTGCCAGCCGGGCCGGTTGATGGGCCTTGGCCTGACTGCCTACCAGCCCCAGCAGCTGGGGCAGCAGGATCCCCAGCCCGATGACCCCGAACCAGAACACCTGGGACCAGAAGCCGCCGCCGATGGCCGCCCACATGGCCGCTTCCCGCTGGCCGCCACCAAAGTAGAGGCCGGTGAAAAAACAGATCAGCAGGAACAGCTCGATGGCGACGATGGGCCGCTCGAAGCGGTGCACGAAGCTCACCCCGCGGCTGTGGCCATCCTCCCGAAACAGGGTGACCGCCAGCAAGATGGTGGAGGCCACCCCCGAGCTGATGCCGGAGACCAGAAACAGCGCCGGCAGGATCGGGTTGTTGAGCATGGGGTAGGTCTTGAGGGCGGAGAGCAGAAAGCCGGTGTAGGCCCCGAGCAGCACGGCCAGCAGCAACAGCAGTGGCGCCAGCAGCCGCTCGAGGCGGGCGAGCCAGCCGATCAGCCCATCCACTAAGGCGAACCTGTCGCTCAGCAGACGTCGGCGCAGGGCCTCGATCTCGGCCCGAAACACCACCGCCAGCCAGGCGAACAGCACCGCCATGTAGACCTGAAACAGCATGACCCCCATCGACATCACGGAGTCGAACTGGTAGTGGAACATCAGCTTCCAGAAGGTCCAGGGACGGGCCAGGTGGAAGATGAGGATAAGCAGCCCCAATACGACGCTCACCGGCGCCAGAATGGCGGTCGCCTTGATGATACCGCTTTCGCTGCCGGCCCCCTGCCGGCGCAGCAGCACCGAGAGGGTGGCCGAGCCTGCCGAGATGCCGAGCAGAAACAGGTAGATGGCGATGGGGCCATCCCATACCAGGGAGTCGAAGTGAAACGCATCATGCCACATGGTGCTTCCCTCCCCTCAGCAGGTTCACGTCATACAGATGAGACGGGCTCATGACTTCACCTCCCCTTTCGGCACCCGGTACATCTTGGGCGAGGTCCCCAGGAACTGCTTGTAGCGATAGGTGGTCTCCTGCACCAGCCGTTTGGCGATGGGACTGCTTGGATCGTCCAGATTGCCGAACACCAGCGCCTTGGTCGGACAGGCCTCCACACAGGCCGGTTGCTTGCCCGCCGCCAGATTGGTCTTGCGGCAGAAGTCGCACTTGTCGGCAACCCGGGTGACCGGGTTGATGAAGCGTACCTGATAGGGGCAGGCGGCCAGGCAATAGCGACAGCCGACACAGAGGTCGGGGTTGATGTCGACGATGCCATCCTCCGTCCGGATGTGGGAGGCGCCGGTCGGGCAGACGTGCACGCAGGGGGCGTTGTCGCAGTGCTGGCAGGATTTGCGAAAGAAGCGGTACTCCTGCGCCGGATACTCCCCCACCGGGCCGCTGCGCAGGATCTGCAGGCGGGCCACTCCTTGTGGCACCTGATTCACCTCGCGGCAGGCATCCATGCAGGCGGTGCAGCCAATGCAGGCCGTCTCGTCGTGGATCATGCCGTAGCGCACGCCCTTGATGGTCATGCTGTTGGCCAGGGCGCGCGGGGCCCCCGTCAGCAGGATCAGGGCGCCGGCGCTCATGCCCACCATGAAGTCGCGGCGGGTCGTGTTCATGAGCCCTCCTTGACGGCGCCGCCGAGACCAGCCTCATGCTGCTTGCGGTGACAGTCGACGCACAGCTTGATGCGGGACTTCTCGGGGATCCCCACCATGGGCTCCTTGGCCGGGTGCAGCTGGTGACAGCTGGTGCAGCTGATCCGGGTGGCGTGCACGTCGTGGGCCCAGAGGGCCTTGCGCAAATCGTCCGGCTCATGGCAACTCATGCAGACGCCGTTCTGCTGGCTCAGCGGGAAGGCATCGTCGCCAAAACGCATCACATCGACGATGCCGCCGCGCTGCTTACGGTGATCGGCCGACGCATTGCCGTGGCAGTTGGTGCAGGTTACCTGCTCCCCCGTGTTGGGGTTGGTGACCTGGCCATGCTTGCCGTGCATCCCCTCAGCCCCATCGTGGCACTTCTCGCACTTGGCAAAACGGGCCGCGGCCTTTTTGGCGGCCGCCTTCTTCTTCTCCGCCTTGGCCTGCTTTTCGGCCAGGGTGGGTTGCTCTGTCTGCTCGGCACTGGATGTGGCACTCGGCGCAGCTGACGTGGCATCGGCTGCCTGCGCGCGGGCCAGCGCCAGCTGACCCGCCCCCAAGGTGAGGGAGGCGAGCAGCAGCCACTTGATGATTTTTTTCATAGGAAACTCCGAAACGGTGGCACCCGGGGTGCCGTCTACCCGCCTGGCAACAAAAAGGAGCCGATGAGAGCTCCTTTGACGGTCGTGAACACGAGACCACACCCCGCCAGCGGCGGGGTGGCTGCGTCAGCGGGAGGGGCTGCGACGTTACTGCTGGCTTGCGTAGTACTCGGCCAGTGCCTTGAGGTCGTCATCGCTCATGGCGATGATGGCCTTGTTCATCTTCTCGTCGTTGCTGCGCTTGCCGGCCTTGAACTCCTGCAAGGAGGTCAGCAGGTAGCCCTTGGGCTGGCCGGCGAGGATGGAGGCCTCGTCTTCCGCCACCGAGCCGCCTTCGGAGTGGCACTTCTTGCAGCCGGAGTCGTCGTGCAGTTTCTGCCCCGCCTTGGCCAGCGCCGCATCGAACGGCTGCTTCATCGGCTGGTAGGGCAGCTCTGCGTAGTGCGCCGCCAACTCGTCGATCTGCTCGTCGCTAAGGCCCTTAACAATGTCGGTCATGTTCCCCTTCTTGCTGGTATCACCGGTGACATGATTAACGGTCTTGGCCGGCCGGCCGTCGAGGTAGGTGCGCATCTGCTCGGCAAGATTTGATTCTGCCAATCCTGCAATGGTCGGAATATCGTTCTGGGTGCTGATCCCCTGATTTCCATGACATGAGTTACATGTATCCACCAATGAGTCCAGGCTGGCATGTGCGGTGCCAATAGAGCCCAAAAGCAGCGACAGACCCACTATTTCCAGATTCATACTGCGTTTCATTTCTCATCCCTCTTCCAGAAAAGGTCTATAAACCCCAGTTAAAAAAGACATTTTTATAATCCAGGTTGATTTTCGATCCGTTTTTGAGACTTAGATCAACGCTCTCTAATATATAAACCTTACAATTAAGATGGAAATGATTTATACCGTATTCAGTCCTCTTTTGACCCTTAAGTAGTATCTTTTTGGGAATTTTTTGAGCTGGCTCATATATGGAACAATAAGTCCGATAAAAAAGGATAAAAGAATGAAATACTGGAAAGTATTGGTGGCTGCAGCAATGGTGTTCACCCTCTCCTCCTGCGGGGGCGGCGGTGATGGCAACGACAAGACGGATCCACCACCCCCTCCGCCGGGCACCCCGGATTCGCTGGTGATCTCGGCCTCCACCCCGCAACTTGGCGAGAGCGGTCAGCTCTCGGTGCAGTTCAAGGTCACCGACAAGCAAGGCAAGGGGTATGACCTGGGTAGCACCCTCCCCTCCTTCACTCTGGCCAAGGTGATCCCCGGCCGTGACGCCACGCGGGAAGACCCCGTGATCTGGAAGAGCTTCATCTACAGCACCCGCAACAACCGCCCTACCGGCGAGAACAGCGGCAAGCTGGAAGCCCTCGGCAATGGCCAGTACCGCTACACCTTCTCCTTCAATGCCACCACGGTGCGCGACCCTTATCCGAGCGATTCGCAGGACAACAACGGTTTGATCCGCTGGGATGAGGCAGCGACTCACCGCCTCGGCATCTACTTTGGCGGCAGCAACGACATTCCGGTCACCGACTATGTGCTGGACTGGGTGCCGGCCGGCACGCCCCCGCTGCTGACCCGCGACATCCTGGAGCAGCAGAGCTGCGACAGCTGCCACATGAAGCAGCCTATTCACCACAGCAACCGGGCCGATCCCAAGCTCTGCGTCACCTGCCACAACGAGAGCGTGCCCGGCAGCGGACGGGGCGATCTGACCACCCTGGTGCACAAGCTGCACGGCAACCTGGATGCCACCGCCACCAAGCTGGTGAGCCACTTCCCGCAGGATCCGCGCAACTGCGACACCTGCCACAAGGGCGTCACCCCGACCACCCCGGATGCCAACAACTGGCAGCACGCCCAGGAGAAACCCTGCGGCGCCTGCCACGCGGACTCCACCACCACGACCGGCTACATCAGCCACATCAACGGCAAGATCAGCAGCGGCACCCTCTGTACCCAGTGCCACGCCGAGACACCCGGCAACACCAAGTCCCCCAGCAGCGTGCACATGGGCTACCTCGCCAACGAGGCTGCCGGTCGCGACAAGCTGGTGTTCAAGTTTGACGACGTGCGCTACGCCGCCCCCAACATCGAAGTCGAACTGACCGTGACCGCCAACGGCACGCCGGTCGAGACCATGGACGGGGTGCTCAAGTACATCAAGTACGGCGATCTGGCCAAGGCTCCCTACGTGCTGGTCAACTGGGATCAGGGCAGCGGCTTCGAGCTGGGCTACACCAACCCGCAGACCTTCGTCGCCGGCAACAAGATTGACTTCACCCAGTGCGAAAGCCAGGGCGGCGGCAGCTTCCTGTGCCGCAAAGAGGTGGGTAACGCGGTGACCGGCACCCTGGCGGCCACGGTCGCCGAACTGCAGGTGTGCGTGGCCCGCAAGGCGGATCGCAACGGTGCCTTCGCCGCTGGGGATCTGCTCCCCTGCAGCAGCACCGCCAGCGCCCTCTCCTACGTGGCCATCAACCCGGTCAAGGCCTACTTCCGGGTCGAAGGCGGGGTCGACGGCAGCTATGTGCTCAAGGCAGGGGCGGATCTGGCCTCTTGCAACGGCTGTCACAAGGACCTGGCAGTCCACACCGAGGGCAACGCGGGCTCGGCCCACGCCTCCAAGGACTTCGCCCAGTGCACCAGCTGTCACAACGCCACCCGCACCTCCTTCTATGCGGGTGTGCCGGGGGATCTGAAGTACCACGTGCACTCCTTCCACGCCTTCGGCTCCCATCGCAGCGGTGATGCCACCTTCCCGGGCAAGCTGAACAACTGCGAGTCCTGCCACACCAAGGGTCAGTACAACCTGCCCAACCAGCAGAACGAACGACCCTCGCTGGTGGCGACCACGGCAGACAACAAGCAGCCCAGGTTCTTCAGTCCGACCCTGGTGGTCTGCGCCAGCTGCCACCTCAAGTCGCCGCTGGGGCTGGTCAAGCCGGACAGCCCGGTCGCCGGGGATGAGTGGGCCACCCACATGAAGAACAACGGCGCCATCTTTGGTGCAGAGACGATAGAGGCCGCCACCGGGGTTGAACAGTGCGCGTCCTGCCATGCCGTCGGGCAGGAGCAGGGCGTCGACAAGGTTCACAAGGTGTATGACTTCCGTTGAGACCACCAGGCCGGGGGCATGCCTCCCCCCGGCCCTTTGCCGTTGAAGGACACGATATGAAAAGAATCACCCCGCAGTGGCTCCTGGCGGGTTTGCTGGCACTCGGTTGCCTGCCGGTCTGGGCCAAGAGCGATGCCCAGCCGGCGGCCGATGCCGATCCGCGCCTGCAGGTCGAGGCCACCCTCGACCAGAAATTCGACCAGGGCAAATACTCCCCCAAGGGGGCCGATACCTGCCTCAAGTGCCACGATGCCGACTCGCGCAAGCCTGCTACCGGCATCTTCCACAATGTGCACGGCAACCTCGGCAACCAGAACGGGCCGATGGCCGACAAACAGTGTGAAGCCTGCCACGGCCCCGCCGGCAACCACCCGCGCAATCCCCGCAAGGGGCAGCAGCGGGAACCCATGATCACCTTCGGCCCCGACTCGCCGGTACCGGTGGAGAAGCAGAACAGCGTCTGCCTCTCCTGCCACACCGATACCCAGCGGATGGGCTGGCATACCAGTGCTCACGCGGTGGAGGATCTCTCCTGCACCAGCTGCCACAGCCTGCACCAGGCCAAGGATCCGGTGATGGACAGCAAGCTGCAGGTGGAGACCTGTACCAGCTGCCACGCCCAGCAAAAAGCCGATCTGCACAAGCGCACCAGCCACCCCATTCTCAATGGCGAGCTGCCCTGCTCCAGCTGTCACAACCCGCACCAGTCGCAGAACGAGGCCAGCCTCAAGCAGCCCAGCCTCAACGAGAGCTGCTACGAGTGCCACGCCGAGAAACGGGGCCCCTTCCTGTGGGAACACGAGCCGGTGACCGAGGATTGCTCCCTCTGTCACAGCCCGCACGGCTCCATCAACCAGGCGCTGCTCAACAAGCGGGTGCCCCAGCTGTGCCAGGAGTGCCACAGCGTGCCCCATGCCAACGTCTCCATCCCCGAGGGGGATCTCAAGGTGCGTGGCGGCAGTTGCCTGAACTGTCATAACCAGATCCACGGGACCAACCATCCCAACGGTCAATCACTGCAGCGCTGAGGAGAGAAGTCATGAAATACTCAACACTTTGGCTCTCCCTGCTGGCGGTCTGCTCGGCCCAGGCGGCCGAGGAGCCGCTGGCAGTCGGGGATTACGCCCTGCAGCAGAGCAAACCGGCCAAGACCGAACGCTGGAGCTGCAAGTCTTGCGAGCGCGATGAGGGCTGGTTTGGCGAGGTGGGGCTGGGTGCCGGCTATGCCAACGACGATGGCGCCACCCGCTTTCGCAACTGGGTTCCCAGCCAGCAGGACAGCGGCATGCTCGGCATCTTCAACGCCGACCTGCAATACCGGGGAGAAGGCTCCCGCTACGGCAGCTTGGAGGTGAAAAACCTCGGCATGGAGCGCTTCAGCCTGGCGACCGAACAGGGCCACTACGACGGCATGCGCGCCCGGCTGGGCTACTCGGAATCCCCCTTCTACTGGAACAGCCACGGCCGCAGCGTCTATCAGCCGGGCGAGAGCCCGCTGACCCAGGGGTCGCTGGCCGAGTTCGACAAGGAGGTGGTGCGCAAGAAGCTGACCGCCGGGCTCGCCTATACCCCGAAGAGCCCGTGGCGCCCCTACGCCGATTTTTCTCATGAGAAAAAAGAGGCCACCCTAGCCTACTACCAGTCGAGCGTGCCCGGCATCGGCAGCGGGCCAGGCCTCTTGCCCAAGCCCGTCGACGGCAGCTCGACCACCCTGGTCAAGAGCGGCGTCAGCTACCTGGGAGAAGGCTGGCTGGTCGATCTCGCCTACCACGGCTCCCTCTACCGTACCGATGACACGGCGCTCTACTATGGCAGCGTCGCCGCTCCTTACGCCAACGAGCGCGCCTACGAGCCGGACAACAACTTCCACCAGCTGAGCCTTTCCGGCCAGTACAACTGGGACCGGCAGAGCCTGAGCGGCCGCGTGCTCACCAGCCAGGCCACCACCAACGGCAGCCTGACCGCGTTTCGCAACGCCCCCATCACCCAGGATGACTTCCACGGCGAGGTAAGCACCCTGCAGGCCGATGCCAAGTGGGTAGGCCGTTTTGGCCGGGATCTCACCCTGCGCGCCGGCGGCGAGTATCGGGACCGCAAGGACAAGTCCGATGAATACGCGGTGGTCGGCAAGCAGCGCGGCAAGAGCGATCGCACCCGCAGCAAGGCGGATCTGGCGGCCGACTACCGGCTCAGCCGCTCGGTCAAGCTCACTACCGGCTATCAGTACAAGGCGGATCAGCGCGAGCAGGCCGACCGACAGGACACCGACGAGCACACCCTGTTCCTCAAGGGGAGCTACCGCCCGGCCGGGGCGCTGCAACTGGGTGGCAAGCTCGCCTGGAGCACCCGCAACGGCTCGGACTGGCGCCACGACAGCGCCGGTGGCAACGGCAGCCCGACCTTGCGCCAGTTCTATCTGGCGGACAGGGACAGGGTCGAACTCAGGGGGGATCTCGGCTATCAGTTCAGCGAGGGGATGGATGCCCGCCTCGAAGGGTGGTGGGCCAGGGATGACTACAAGGAGCCGGACATAGGGCGCAGCGAGGGCAAGGATTATGGCATCGACCTGACCCTCAACCAGCAGTTCGACGACAACCTGAGCGGCCACCTGTTCAGCAACCTGCAGTGGATCACCTCCAGCCAGAACCACGCCTACACAGGTGCACCGGACTGGGATCCCTACAGCACGGCGGTGCGCGACGAGATCACCACCCTCGGGCTCGGGCTCACCCAGAAGAAGGCGTTTGACCGGGATCTCGAGCTCGGGCTCGATTACAGCTTCGCCTATGGCCGCGGCAAGACCGACGCCAGCAAGGGCTATGACTACCCGGATCTCACCAGCAAGCAGCACCGGCTGGAAGGCTACGCCCTCTATCAGCTCACCAAGCAGCATTCGCTGCGCTGGGATGTGCGCTACGAATACTTCCAGGACGTGGATTACCTCTACACCGGCGAAGAGCGCAACCTCGGCAACCTGAACCAGGACTACAACGGCTACTTCACCGCCGTCTCCTGGCTCTACAAGTTCTAAAGGACGGCCACGCGCCGGATAAGGACCGCCCCCCGGGATTGTCAGCCCAACAATAAAGAGGGGAGCCCAGGCTCCCCTCTTTGATTGTCAAACCCGCCAGCCTGCGTGACAGGCCATCAATGACATGATGTGAACACCAATACCATGTCAACACTTCCCCAGCCAAGCCAAATCACATGTGAACATTGATGAAAAAACATTTATATAAATATCAACTAGTTAAAAACGGCCAGTAGCGTCCAATGACCATAAATTGAAATTTTTATCGCCACTCTCCGTCATTACTTTTATTCCTTTTCGACCAGCAGCACCGACAGCCTGCGCCACTCTTCGGCAAACCGTTGCCTCAGATAAAACTGCCTGAGCATGATGGACAGTTTCTTGGCAAACCCGGCCTTGGCCTCTCTTGTCAGCAAGCACTGGATCTCCGCCCAAAGTGAATCACGTTCAAAGCCGGTCCAGATCGGTGGCACGGGCGTCAGGGTGTTGGTGTAACAAACCGGCGCCACCCATTCGAACAAGACCATCTCGACGTGGGCAACGGGAAAGCCCCGTGCCACCTGAGCGATCAACTCGAAATCGACCTCATTATCGACAAAGAGATCGGACAGCGCTTCACACAGATCAGTGTCTGCCAATGACTGGGCCACTCGCCAACGCCTCCCAAGACGGTATCTAATCAAGTTACACCACAGACACCAAGGAGGTTCAAGCTAATCGATGCACCGGGTCATCCACTGCCCCCCTAACCGGTGGCGCTCTCCCCCTGGCAAGTCGGGGTAACATGAGCCAAACCAAGACGAGGGCTCTGGTCGAGGGAGGCCGACTGCGCCGGGCGGTTGCCGGCGAGCTGCAACACCTGGAGGCACCCCGTTCGTGGATGGGGACCGAGAGCGCGAACATCTTCCAACTGCTGCTACAGCTGATGAACGTGGTGGAGCAGTTGGCCGGCCAGCTATCCCCCATCATCGAATAAAACAAAGGGCCTTTAAGGCCCCCTTTCATTTTTGCTCAAACATCTCTTTGTTTAACTTCTCTTTCAGTGCTTCCAAAGAGAGTCTGTCTAACGCATGGTCCAGTTTCATAAGTCCATGTGCTTCACAATTTTGAGAATAGATCTCCTTGCCAAATCGCCAGCTCGTCTGTTTGACGTAGCACTGCTCCCATCCCAAACGTTCAATATTCGACATGCTGACTTTTTGTGTCAGCAGTCCCAAACCAGCAGCTATAACAATCAAGGAGACGACGAAGATCACCCGCCTCTTAACCGCTTTTGAGGAAAGGTCTGGCTCAGGCATAGCCCGAGAAAGTATCAGCTTTCCACCGGCATATAGCATGAAAGGGGCCGCTAGTAGGCTAACGAAGATAGCGAACCATCCCCGCCAGTCATTCATTCGCAACGGATCTGCCGGTGTAAGTGCTTGCAGGTCCATGAATTCAGAACCAAACACTATGGCCATCCAAAGGCCACCTATTCCGAGTAATGCGACAACCAATCCACTGGCTCGCATCTGCCATGAGATCTGCCCAGTCATTCAAACTTTGCCTTAACCGCTTGTTTCATCATTTCTGAAAGCTCTGCTTCTTCGTCAACAAAGTCGATAATCTTACCAGCAGCAATCGTTGCCAGGGCAAAAACCGTCCCGGTTAACAAGATCCCGGGGCCGAACACAGTCGCAACAACTCCCGCAGCAATAATTCCAACTCCATTAGCAAGTGTGCCTTTGACAAGGTCTATGCCCACATTGCTGAAAAGATCTACCATCGTCGTCTCATCCCGTAAGATGTAGTCGATGACGTTTACCGAAACGGAGAAGACAAAATCAGCCAAGAATCCCATCTTTACCAAATGGGTATTCGCCTTTGCGCCTATACCCAACCTGAGAATCTTGGGGTTGCTGGCTTTCCAGATATTCCCAGGGATCGTTTTGTGAACCTGCTTATAGTTCTTGATGATCGTATAGGGTTCACCATCGATAACCTTGGTGTACGCAATTACCCCCATACCACCTAGCGCTTTCGCTGTGGATTGGGCGAGACGAATCCTTTCACCGGCATCTTTGATCGACTTGGCATCACCCAGACGGTCTTTGGCATTCAGCTCTTTCCAAAGCGATTGGAGTTCTTCAAAGGTCAGTACAGCGACAGTTTGAGCTGGTTGTGTATAGACGACGTCAAGGTACTCACCCGAAATAGGATTATATGGAGGCCAATAACCTGGTGATGAGGCCGGAATTTCCACGGTGCTGGACGCCGATGCCATAGCCGCGGCGCGGGCGGAGGGTGCACCATCACCCACAGTGACAGTTCCCCCACCAATGATGACCCCACCACAAGAAACCCCCTTCCCTGTAAACGCTAGCGGCTGACCATTCACAAAGACGGTTGATGAACCCGCAGCGATAGACCTGGGATGTGGTGGATTATTGGGTTTGTCATGAGGCTCGAGAGGGTCACCGACACGAGCGGCCGGGAGACCATCAATAAATACATCTGGAGAGCCGGAGATAATCTTGGTTGGTGGGAACCCATCATGGTCAGTTCCAATATCGCCAACCTTTGCTGCATTACCCATAGCAAGTTCCCGTTCTGTGATTCAAGAACAGAGCACTGTAAGGAGTCACTAGAAACTTGGTCAAAGTTCTAAACCGAAAGTTAAGAACCGAGTCTCAAAATGAACAGCTATACGACAAAGGGTGACCGAATGGACAGGCTGCCTGACAGCCCAAAGATGGCCAGGGAAAGGCGCCGCATCTAGAGGACCATCAGGCAGGGCATGCATCATACGTGGAGCCAACATAAGCTCACAGCCTCCCGTGCACACCAGCGACGCCCGCCGCCGCGTCTGCCTCAAAGAATCCGCGCTCATCCGCTCCCGCCTGCGGGCTTCACCAGGAAAAATTTTTGCAAAAGTGAATTACCGCAAAAACATATGCCCAGACCGCGCCAGATAAAGGATCTGCAGAGCGTTGAGGATCTGAGCTTTTTTGCAGGGCTTTACAGTTTGAAGGCAGTGTGGGTAGCCACAATGAACGCCTAAATCATTGAATAAATTAGGATGGTCGTATTTTCCGTGGGGATCGGACCTATAGGAAAGGATCCGGTTTGCCGCAGGGAAACAGCTTGAAGGCTTTTTGTTTCAGAGGGTTAGCTACCAGAAGTGGTTCTTTGAGAACTGAAATTTTGAAGGAGCTCTGTACCATTGGTAAGCCTATAGCCATACCCACGGAAAAAAAATTTTCCGACGACCACAACCACTACACGGCGGGATGATAGAGTCGGCAGAAATCGATCACCGAAATTTCTGTCGCCACTTTGGTGCCATTTGCCAAAAACAAAAAGGCCGCTATTGCTAGCGGCCTTTCGTAAGTCTTTGATTGCTTTATTCAATAACTGGTGCCCGAGGCCGGAATCGAACCGGCACGACGCGAACGTCGAGGGATTTTAAATCCCTTGTGTCTACCGATTTCACCACTCGGGCACCGCAATCGGTATCAAGCTCGCGTGGCGGGCTTGTCAATATGGAGGCACGTTCCGGAGTCGAACCGGACTAAACGGATTTGCAATCCGCTGCATAACCGCTTTGCTAACGCGCCATGCAAAAGAGAGAAACTCTCTATTGTCTGAATTTGGAGCGGGAAACGAGACTCGAACTCGCGACCCCGACCTTGGCAAGGTCGTGCTCTACCAACTGAGCTATTCCCGCATTGGTCTGGCTGACTGCCTGACTACGAGGACGCATTCTAGCGATGTTCCTCGCCCAGTCAACCAAAAATGTTTAATACCCTGATCGTTCGAGTGTTTTTTGCCCTTTTCCTGCCTTTTCAGCGCTCACGACCGTTTCCCAGCCCCAAGAACGGGGAAACGGTTCTTTGTGTCGGCAGCTCAGAACCGGGAGTGATAGCTGAGATCGCCCCAGGCGGCCTTCATGTACTGGAACATGGACCAGAAGGTAAGCACGGTGGCCACGTAGAGCAGCACATAGGCCAGCCACACCATCCAGATGTCGTACTGCCAGATGAGGCCGGTGAGCGAGACCATCTGGATCATGGTCTTCCACTTGCCGATCCAGCTGACCGCCACCGAGGAGCGCTTGCCAAGCTCGGCCATCCATTCGCGCAGGGCGGAGATGATGATCTCGCGGCCAATCATGGTCATGGCGGGAATGGTCACCCAGATGGTGTTGTAGTGCTCGACGATCACCACCAGCGCCGCCGCCACCATGATCTTGTCGGCGACCGGATCGAGGAAGGCACCGAAGGCGGTGGATTGATTCAGCTTGCGGGCCAGGTAGCCGTCAAACCAGTCGGTCGCCGCCGCCAGGATGAAGACGATGGCCGCCGCCAGATAGGACCACTGGTAGGGAAGGTAGAACAGGATGACGAAGACGGGGATGAGCAAGATCCGAAAAAACGTCAGCAGATTAGGAATATTTGTCATTATTTTCAGCCACTTCTTGTATGCCGCTACATGGTAGCCCCAAGCCGATCACGGATGCAACCGGACAGGCGCCCGCCTTGGTCTATTAATCCATCAACAACCTCAGGATGCGGGCCATTATGGCATTTGCGGCCCCCCGGCGTCACGGCTCTTGTGTGCCTGGACCCTGAAGGAGATGAACCCGGGGTGAATGGTGTGACTCACCTCGCCTCTTGTCGATACCCGGGGCGACAGCCCCTGCTCGCCGTCTGGGCAAACAGGGGCAACACGAAGGCGCATCCCCCCTTCTCGGCGACCAATGGCTAGAGCGAGTGCAGGGCATCGTGGATGGCTTGGGCCAGCTCCTGGCTGATACCGGGCACTTTGGCAAGCTCCTCCACCCCGGCTTTTTTCACCTCCTGCAGACCGCCCAGGTACTTGAGCAGCGCCTGCCGCCGTTTCGGCCCCACCCCCGGAATATCCTCCAGGGTACTGGTGGTGCGGGCCTTCGCCCGTCTGGCGCGGTGGCCCGTGATGGCAAAACGGTGGGATTCATCGCGGATGTGCTGGATGAGGTGCAGGGCGGGCATATCTGCCGGTAAATGCAGCTCTTCGTGACTCTCCCCCAGGATCAGGGTCTCCAGCCCCGCCTTGCGGGTCACCCCCTTGGCAATGCCCACCAGCAGCGGATATTTGCCCCCCAGAAACTCCAGCTGGCGGGCCAGGATCTCCTCGGCGCGGCGCAGCTGGCCGAGCCCGCCGTCGATAAACAGCACATCCGGCACCTTGTCCGGCTCCTGCTGCTTGCCAAAGCGCCGCTCCAGCGCCTGCTCCATGGCCGCGTAGTCATCGCCGCCGGTGATGCCGTCGATGTTGAAGCGACGATATTCCGATGAGAGCGGCCCCTCCCGGTTGAACACCACGCAGGAGGCCACGGTGCGCTCCCCCATGGTGTGGGAGATATCGAAGCACTCCATGCGGGCGATGGGGCGCTCCAGCTCCAGCAGCTCCTCCAGCTGATCGTAGCGGGCGGTGATGGTGCTCTTGTGGGCAAGGCGCGAGCGCAGCGCGGTCTGGGCGTTGATGGAGGCAAGCTTGATGAAGCGGGCCCGCTCGGCGCGGGTACGGCTCACCACCCGCACCTTGTAGCCGGCGGTCTGGCTCAGGGTCTGCGCGATCACGTCCTCGTCTTCCAGCGCCACATCGAGCAGCACCTCGCTCGGGATCTGCCGCCCCCCCTGCCCCGACAGATAGAACTGCAGCAGGAAGGATTGCACCACCTCGTCGAGCTGGGTATCGGCCGGCACTTTCGGGAAGTAGCTGCGCGAGCCCAGCACCTTGCCCTGGCGGATGAAAAGCACGTGGATGCAGGCGGTCCCCTGCTCGAAGGCCACCCCCACCACGTCGAGCTCGTCCAGTACGTTGCCGCTCACCGACTGCTGTTCGGTCACCCGGCGCAGCGCCTGGATCTGATCCCGATAGCGGGCCGCCTCCTCGAAGCGCAGATCGCCGCTGGCGGATTCCATCTTGCCCACCAGCTCGCCTATCACCTGCTGGTTCTTGCCCGCGAGGAACAGCTTGGCCAGCTCCACCTGCTGGGCATACTCGGCCTCGCTCACCAGCCCGGCCACGCAGGGGCCGGCGCAGCGCTTGAGCTGGTAGAGCAGGCAGGGGCGGGTGCGGTTGGCATAGACTGCATCCTCGCACTGACGCACCGGGAAGATCTTCTGCATCAGGTGCAGGCTCTCGCGCACCGCACCGCCGGAGGGGTACGGGCCGAAGTACTCCCCCTTCACCTTGCGGGCACCGCGATGGACGCCGATACGCGGGTGCTGATGGGCGGTGATGATGATCCAGGGGTAGGACTTGTCATCCCGCAACAGCACGTTGTAGCGGGGCTGGTACTGCTTGATCAGGTTGTGCTCGAGGATCAGCGCCTCGGTCTCGGTATGGGTGACCGTCACCTGCACGTCGGCGATCTGGCGCACCAGGGTGCGGGTCTTGATGCTGTCGACGTTGGCCCGAAAGTAGGAGGCGAGCCGTTTCTTCAGATCCTTGGCCTTGCCCACGTAGATGACGGTGCCGCCGCTGTCGTACATGCGATAGACACCGCTCTGATGGGTGACGGCACTGAGAAACGCCTTGCTGTCGAAGAGAGGTTCAGAGGAGGTCATGCTGGCTCCGGCAACGGGGATTGAGGTGTTGGGTCTGGGATATCGCGGCAAGCGGAAGAACGAAAGAGAGGCTCATCGGCAACTCGGCTCAACGGATGAAAGCAGAAGACGGCACAGAGCATACTGCGCCAGACCGGCAAAAAGCAAAAAGGCGGCACAGGCCGCCTTTGATGGCTACACGCCGCCCGTTACAGGGTATCGGCATCCAGCATGCCATAGCGAATGGCCAGATGGGTCAGCTCCACATCGCCATTGATATTGAGCTTGCTGAACAGCCGGTAGCGGTAACTGTTGACCGTCTTCGGGCTCAGGTTGAGCTGCTCGGAAATATCGGTCACCTTCTGCCCCTTGGTGATCATCATCATGATCTGCAGCTCGCGCTCGGAGAGGGACTTGAAGGGGTTCTCGTCGGCCGAGGCAAACTGGCTCAGGGCCATCTGCTGGGCGATCTCCGGGGAGATGTAACGCTGACCGGAGTGGACCAGGCGAATGGCGTGGATCATCTCGTCCGGTGCGGCGCCCTTGGTGAGATAGCCGGCGGCCCCCGCCTGCATCACCTTGGTCGGGAACGGATTTTCTGAATGAATGGTCAGCACTATGATGCGCACATCGGGTCGGATCCGCAGGATCTTGCGGGTTGCCTCCAGGCCGCCGATGCCCGGCATGTTCATGTCCATCAGGATCACGTCGGGATGGTTCTGACGACAGAAAGTGACTGCGGTTTCCCCGCTCTGTGCCTCACCCACCACCTTGATCCCGCGGACATCTTCCAGAATGCGTCTTATCCCTGTACGCACCAACTCATGATCATCGACCAGGAATACATTAATCACCCAAACACCCCGTTTTTTATCTCGTTATATGCCAGTTAGGGTTAACACGGCGTCTTGCATCATAACCAAACTCGTCGATTTGGCAAACCATGGCCGGGAAAAGTTTGAAAGTGCTCATAAATGACGTTTGTAATCAAATAATTATGTAAAGATTAAACACAAAAAACGGCGCCCGCAGGCACCGTTCAGAGTCATTTTTGCTGTTGTCGGCATCAGTTCGCCAGCAGCGCACGCACCTTGTCCAGATCGGCCTGGGTGTCCACCCCGACCGGCGGCGCCTCGAGGGCCTGGGCCACGTGGATCTTCTCCCCATACCAGAGCACCCGCAACTGCTCCAGCGCCTCTACTTGCTCGAGCGCGCTCGGCGCCCAGTCCACATAACGCTGGATGAAGCCGGCGCGATAGGCGTAGATACCGATGTGACGCTGGTAGTGATCGCCAATCTGCTCGCGGCTTGCGGCAAAACGATCACGATCCCACGGAATGGAGGCACGGCTGAAGTAGAGGGCGTAGCCATCCTGGTCGGTCACCACCTTGACGGCGTTCGGGTTGAACGCCTCTTCGGCGTCCTGAATTGGCACAGACAGAGTCGCCATGGGCGCGCTGGCGGCGGCCAGGTTGTCCGCCACCTGACGGATGATGACCGGCGGAATGAGCGGCTCGTCCCCCTGCACGTTGACCACTATGGTGTCGGCGGCAAAACCATAGTGACGGCACACCTCGGCCAGCCGCTCGGTACCGGACTGGTGATCCTTCGAGGTCATGCACACTTCGAACCCGGTCTGGCCGGCCAGCGCCTGCTGCACCCGCTCATCGTCGGTGGCGACGATCACCCGATCGGCGCCCGACTGCAGGGCCTTTTCCACCACGTGCTGTACCATGGGCTTGCCATGGATGTCGGCCAGCGGCTTGCCCGGCAGCCGGGTGGAGGCGTAGCGGGCCGGAATGACGACGACGAAGCTCATGACGACAGCTCGTCGCTATTGAGCGGACGGGCGCGGTTCTCCAGCAGCACCGGGATCCCCTCCTCCAGCGGATAGGCCAGCTTGTCGAAGCGGCAGACCAGCTCATGCACGGACTTGTTGGATTGCGGATGATAGTGCAGCTTACCCTTGCAGACCGGGCAGGCAATGATGTCGAGCAACTTGATGTCCAAAGCCAAAACGATACTCCTTCAACGATGTCGCGCCAGCGGCTTAATCACGCCGGCGATGGGTGTCGAACCAACCAGATGTTTCATGCGGGGCATGACAAGCCCCCTTCTCTCCCGCGCTGGCGAGCGAGATCAACCTTGTGCCTTGGTTGCGCCCTGCCCCTTCCAGCTCGCACCCAGCTTGTGCAGCAGGGTATCGAGCAGGGAGGCGGGCAACTCGGCGCTGACCGGCAGATACCACCAGTTGTCGAGGGCAAAGGCGCGGCACTTGACCGCATCCTTCTCGGTCATCAGCAGCGGCTTGCCGGCAAAGCGGCCCACCAGCTCGTCCCGATCGAAGGGATGGTGATCCCCGTAGGCCACCCGCTGATCCAGCTGGTAACCAAGCCCCTCGAGGGTGGCGAAGAAACGGGGCGGATGACCAATCCCCGCCAACGCGTCGACCGGACCGGCCAGCGGCGTGGTCAGCGGGGCCTCATCGCGTACCCGACGCGGGGAATCGGCCACCAACCTCATGGGATACTCTCCCCGCCCCGGCTCGCCGCCGTTGCAGATGATGGCGTCCACCCGCTTGAGCCGGGTGACCGGCTCGCGCAGCGGCCCCATGGGCAGCAGGCAGGCGTTGCCAAAACGGCGCGCCCCGTCCACCACCACCAGCTCGATGTCGCGGGCCAGCGCATAGTGCTGCAGGCCGTCGTCGGTGATGATGATGTCCACCTCACCGCTCTGCTCCAGCAGACGCACCGCATCGGCCCGCCTGGGCGCCACCACCACAGGGCAGCCACAGCGCCTAGCGATCAGTACCGGCTCATCCCCCGCCTGCGCCGTGGTGCTGGCGGCATCAAGCCGGTAGGGGTAATGGGGCGCCTTGCCGCCATAGCCGCGGCTCACCACCCCGGGGCGATAGCCGCGGGCCTGCAACTGCTCCACCAGCCAGACCACGACCGGGGTCTTGCCGTTGCCACCCACCGAGATGTTGCCCACCACTATGACTGGCAAGGAGGCACGATAGCCCTTGCGCCAGCCGTGCCGATAGGCGTAGCGGCGGGTGCCGCTGATGACGGCAAACAGCAGGGCAAAGGGGGCCAGCAACCAACGCCAGCCACTCTTTGCATACCAGAGCCGCTCCAGCATCAGGCGTTGCCACCTGCAGCATGGCCGAACTGGATGGCGCGCAGCTGGGCATAGGTGCCCTGCTGGGCCATCAGAGCCGCGTGGTTGCCACGCTCGACGATATGGCCTTCATCGATCACCAGGATCTCGTCCGCCTTCTCGATGGTGGAGAGGCGGTGAGCGATCACCAGCGAGGTGCGCGCCTTGCACAGCTCGTCGATGGCCGCCTGGATGTGGCGCTCGGACTCGGTATCCAGCGCCGAGGTGGCCTCGTCCAGCAGCAGCACGGGGGCATCGCGCAGCAGGGCACGGGCGATGGCGATGCGCTGACGCTGACCGCCGGAGAGCGACGCGCCGTTCTCGCCGACCACGGTGTCATACCCGTTGCTCATCTTGCTGACGAACTCGTCGGCGTGGGCGATGCGGGCCGCCTGCTTGATCTCGTCGAGGCTGTATTGCTCTTCCGCGGCGTAGGCGATGTTGCTCGCCACCGTGTCGTTGAACAGGTGCACGTGCTGGGAGACCAGGGCGTACTGCTTGCGGAGCTCGCTCAGGCGGTATTCACGGATGTTGACGCCGTCCAGCAGGATCTCCCCCTGCTCGATATCGTAGAAGCGGGTCAGCAGGCTGGCGATGGTGCTCTTGCCAGAGCCTGAGCGCCCCACCAGGGCCACCGATTTGCCTGCCTCCACCTTGAAGCTGACGTTGTGCAGCGCCGGGGTGTCCTTGGTCGGGTAGGTGAAGGTGACGTTGCGAAACTCGATCTCGCCGCGGGCGCGCTCCAGGGTACGGGTGCCGGTATCCTGTTCCGGCTCGGTATCGAGCAGGCCGAACAGGCTGTGGCAGGCGGTGATGGCGCGCTGGAACTGGTTGTTGACGTCGGTCAGGCTTTTCAGCGGCTTGAGCAGCATCATCATGGAGGTGATCATGACGGTGAAGGTACCGGCAGTCAGCTCGCTGCGCACGCTGTCGATGGTGGCCACATAGAGGAAGGCCGCCAGCGCGATGGAGGCAACCATCTGCACCACCGGGCTGCCGATGGCATCGGCGGCGACCATCTTCATGGTTTGCTGGCGCATGTTGTTGCTGACCTTGAAGAAGCGCTTCTCTTCCACCTTTTGGCCACCGAACATCAGCACCTCTTTGTGCCCCTTGAGCATCTGCTCGGTGGAGGTGGTGATGTCCCCCACCGCCTGCTGGATGTGGCGGCTGATCTGACGGAAACGGCGGCTGATGAGGCCAATGATGATGCCCACCACGGGCCCCACCACCAGGAAGATCACCGACAGCTGCCAAGAGTGCCAGAACATCAGGCCGAGCAGACCGATGACCGTCGCTCCTTCCCGCACCAGGGTGACCAGGGTGGTACTGGCGGCCGAGGAGACCTGACTCGCGTCATAGGTCACCTTGGAGAGCAGGTGGCCGGTATTCTGGCGGTCGAAGAAGCTCATCGGCATCGCCACCATGTGGTTGAATACCTGCTGCTGCAGGCGCATCACCACGTGGTTGCCGACCCAGGCCATGCAGTAGTTGGAGAGGAAGTTGGCGACGCCGCGTAGTGCCACGATACCCAGCACGAAGAAGGGCATCCACTTGAGCACGGTCGGATCGTTGCCGTTGATCCCCTTGTCGATCAGCGGCTTGATGGAATAGACGAAGGTGGTATCCACGGCGGCGTAGCCCAGCATGCCGATGATGCCGCCAATCAGGCCAAGCTTGCGGTCACGGACATAGCCGAGCAGACGCTTGAAGACAGGCCAGCTGTCTTGTGAGGTTTCTTGTTGCATGAATAGCCGTTAATAAGGGAAATGACGGGCTATTCTAGCCAAAGCGCAGGATTACACCAAGCATCGCCAGCGCATGCCCCTCGCCAAGACGGCAAATGACGGCCGTTATCCCAGCCAAAGCGCAGGATTACACCAAGCATCGCCAGCGCATGTCCCTCGCCAAGGCAGGAAATGAAGACCGTTATGCCAGCCACAGCCGGGTTTACGCTCAGCGCTCAGGCTAAAATGCAGGCCGCCACCAGTCACCATTGCGACGAAACCAGGGGCCCTGCTCCCGCTCGGCACTGATCCGCAGCCCGTCCGCCGCAGGCTCGACCAGGATCTCCCCGTCCAGCCCGGTGACCCATTGCTGCGCCTCCCTGTAGCGAGCCACCACCTCGGGGCGGGGAAAGCCCCACTGGTTCATGAAGCCGGCGCTGTGTACCACATAGCGGGGGGCCACAGCCGCCACGAAGGGGGCCGTGGAGGAGGTGCGGCTGCCGTGATGGGGGCTTACCAGCAAGGTGCTGGCAAGCCCCTCCCCTTCCAGCGCCAGCAGCCGCTGCTCCGCCTGCCGCTCGATGTCGGCACTGAGCAGGATGCGCCGTTCCCCGTCGCGGATCTGCAGCACACAGCCGTCGTTGTTGTGACCGCCTCCCGGTTGCTGTGGCCAGAGCACCGCCATCTCGAGCCCCTGCCAGCGCCACTGCTGGCCACGCCGGCACAGGGTCGTGAAGCGGCCGAAGTCGAAGGAAGAGAGCTCGTGGCGTACCGGCAGAGCCTGCAGGATGGCACGCCGGTTGCCGGCGTGATCCCGGTCCTTGTGGCTGATGACCAGATAATCCAGCACCCGCACATCGAGCCGGTTGAGCAGCGGCAGGATCACGGCATCCGCCATGTTGTAGCCGCCTGGGTAGCGATCGCCGGTGTCAAACAGGATGCCGCGCTCACCCCGGGTGATCAGCACCGCCAACCCCTGCCCCACGTCCAATACCCTCAGTTGCCAGTGGGTCGGCGCCGGCCAGGCCGCCAGCAGCAGGGCCACGCCCCCCGGCAACAGCAAGGGACGACCGCCCGGCACATGCCAGGCGCACCAGAGCAGGGTCAGCAGCGCTGTGAGCGGCAGCACCCAGCCCGGCACCGGCCACCAGAGCTGCCACTGGCTGGCCAACCTCTCCAGCGCCCACAATATCCACTGCAGGCCGACATCGGCCAGCCAGAACAGCAGGTGGGCCAGCTCCCCCGAAAGCGGCGCCAGCAACACCCCGACCAGCGCCAGCGGTATGATGCCGATGCAAAAGAGCGGCAATGCCAGCAGATTGAGCAGCAGCGACAACGGCGCTATCCCCTCGAACAGCGCCAGTTGCAACGGCAGCAGCCCCAACAGCAACAAGCCCTGCAGACGGACGAGCCCGGGTTTGGCCTCCAGCAAGCTCGCCACCAGCAGCAGAGCCACCGCCAGGAAGGAGAGCCAGAATCCGGCCGAATAGAGGGCAAAGGGATCCCAGAGCGTCAGCACCACGAAGGCCCACAACCAGACGCGATGGGCCGGCCACTCCCGCCGTCGCCAGCGCAGCAGGCTCCACACCAGCACCATGATGAGGGCCCGTTCGGTGGCCACCGCAAACCCGGCCAGCCAGCTGTAGAGGGCGGCAAACAGCAGGGCGAGCAGAATCGCCCCCCGCAGTCCGAACAGCCGCCCCAGCCACCAGCCGAGCACCGCCACCAGCGCGATGTGCTGCCCCGAGATGGCGATGATGTGGGTCAGCCCGCTGCCGCGAAACAGGCTCCACTGCTCAGTCGTGATGCCGCCCTGCTCACCGAAGGTAAGCGCCGCCAGCAGCGGCCCCTGGTTCAGATCCTGCCAGTTGGCAGCGGCCCGGGCCAGCCAGCGCTCGCGCAGCCCCGCCGGCACCGCTTCAATCAGGATCACCCGGCGCAAGTTGCCGGTGGCGGTGATCCCCTTGCCGAGCAGCAGGCGCCGCCCGTCCATCCCCGCCTCGTTGGCCAGGCCGTGGGCCGGCTTGAGGGAGACCTCCAGG
Organism: Aeromonas sp. FDAARGOS 1403; assembly: GCF_019047325.1. NCBI lineage: Bacteria > Pseudomonadati > Pseudomonadota > Gammaproteobacteria > Aeromonadales > Aeromonadaceae > Aeromonas > Aeromonas sp. FDAARGOS 1403. The sequence goes on from NZ_CP077249.1 coordinate 4,037,750, forward strand.
GTCAGGCGACTGCCTGCCGTCATGGTGGGCAGCGCCTGGTAGGCATTGATGCGCACCAGGGGCGCCGGGGTGAGCGCCTGCTCATCGAGCCTGTTCACCCGCAGCACCAGCCGGACAAATTTCTCGCCCTCGGGTTCTGCACTTTGCAGTTGTGCGGTTATGATGTGGCTCGTTTTTTTGCCAAGCTGATCCAGCCAGGCAAGCCGGTGGTGCAAATTCCCCTGCATCCAGAGGATGCCGCCCAGCAAGAACAGCAGCCGCCAGCAGCGGCAACCGGCGAGGGGGAACGCGAGCAGCAGCATCAGGCCACCCCATTCCCATGAAGGCAACCATGGCCAAAGCAGTGAGGAGCTTGCCCCGAGGGCAAACGACAGCAGGCGCAGATCCATGGTGCAAGTATTTAGCAAGGTTTCAATATGCCCAAACGACTCATACAACGCTGGCTGCCTGATCCGGCGACCCTCAAGGAACACAAGCACTTGCGGCTGTTTGGCAAGCTGCTGCTGGACGCCAACCTGTGGCACCTCAATCGGCGCTCGGCAGCTGGTGCCTTCGCGGTGGGGCTGTTCATGGCCTGGGTGCCGCTCCCCTGCCAGATGCTGCTGGCGGCCGGCGGCGCCATCGCCTGCCGGGTCAACCTGCCGCTCTCGGTAGCCCTGGTCTGGCTCTCCAACCCCTTCACCATGCCGCCGCTGTTCTACGGTGCCTACCTGACCGGCTGTCAGCTGCTGGGGCAATCCTCCCAGCACATCGAGATCGAGTTCACCTGGGCCTGGCTGGTGTCGGTGTTCGAGACCGTGGCCCCGCCGCTGCTGCTGGGTTCGCTGGTGCTGGCCCTGCTCAGCTCCCTCATCGGCTACGCCCTCATTCGCACCTGCTGGCGCATCAGCACCGTGCGTCAGTGGCAGAAACGCAAGGTGGCACGCGCATGCTGAATCACTGGTTTGCCCGCTTCAAGATAGACCCCGATACCCTGCGCCAGCAGAAGTGGTTCGCCCTGTTTGGCGAGCGCCTGCTCGCCCCCGCCCTCTGGCAAGGGGGGCCGCGCGCCCTGAGCGGGGCGGTGGCGGCCGGCATCTTCGCCTGCTGGTTTCCCATCCCCATGCATTCACTCATCGCGGTCGGGCTGGCGCTGGCGTTCAGCCTCAACCTGCCGCTGGCACTGCTGGCGGTCTGGTTCAACAACCCGCTGACCCTGCCCTTCATGTACCTCTACGCCTATCGCACCGGTTGTCTGGTGCTGCACAAGACGCCGGAACCATTTCACCTCAGCTGGACCCTGCACTGGCTGGAGCACGAGGCGGCTACCCTGGTGCCTCCCTTCCTGCTCGGCAGCCTGCTGCTGGCGGTGCTGACCGCCGCCAGCGGCGGCCTCCTCACCCTGCTGCTGTTGCGCCTCGGCAAGCTGGTCCGCCCCCGCTGATCCCCCGCCTCGTCAGCCTCTGGCGCGCTGACGAGGCACTGCCTTGCCATCCCCTGGTCCCGCTACCACACTCCTTGTAACCCGTTGTTTTTCGTCCCCCATTTGCCACAAGGAGCCCACCATGGCCGAACCGCTCACGCTGGCCCATGCCAATGGCCATCCCCTCGCCCTGCTGCCAGCCATGGCCAATCGTCACGGCCTCATCACAGGGGCCACCGGCACCGGCAAGACAGTCACCCTGCAGGTGCTGGCGGAGGGGTTCTCCCGCCTCGGCGTGCCGGTATTTCTGGCGGATGTGAAGGGGGATCTGAGCGGCCTTGGCGCCGCCGGGGCAGGCTCGGCCAAGCTGGATGCCAGACTGGCCCAGCTCGGCATTGCGGCACCCGCCTTTGCCGCCAGCCCCACCCTGTTCTGGGATCTGTTTGCCGAACAGGGCCACCCGGTGCGAGCCACCGTCTCCGACATGGGACCCCTGCTGCTCGCCCGCCTGCTCGGCCTCAACGATACCCAGAGCGGGGTGCTGGAGCTGGTGTTCAAGGTGGCGGACGACGAGGGGCTGCTGCTGCTCGATCTCAAAGACCTGCGCGCCATGGTGCAGTTTGCCGGTGACAACGCCAAGTCCCTCACCACCCGTTACGGCAACGTCTCCACCGCCTCCATCGGCGCCATCCTGCGCAACCTGCTCACCCTGGAGAGTGCGGGCGGCGATCACTTCTTCGGCGAACCCATGCTGGACATCCAGGATCTGCTGCAGACAGATGAGTCTGGCCACGGTCATATCAATGTGCTGGCCGCCAGCAAGCTGACCCAATCCAGCCGCCTCTATGCCTGCTTCCTGCTCTGGCTGCTCTCCGAGCTGTTCGAGCAGTTGCCGGAGGTGGGAGATCCGGACAAACCTGTGCTGGTGTTCTTCTTCGACGAGGCGCACCTGCTGTTCAACGACGCTCCCAAGGCGCTGCTGGAGAAGATTGAACTGGTGGTGCGCCTCATCCGCTCGAAAGGGGTGGGTGTCTACTTCGTGACCCAGAGCCCGGCCGACATCCCCGACAGCGTGCTGGGGCAGCTTGGCAACCGGGTGCAACACGCCCTGCGCGCCTTTACCCCGAGCGATCAGAAGGCGGTGCGGATCGCCGCCAACACCCTGCGGGCCAACCCCGCCTTCGATGCCGCCGGCGTCATCACCGAACTCGGGGTCGGCGAGGCGCTAGTCTCTCTGCTCGACGAGAAGGGACGACCCAGCATGGTGGAGCGCGCCTTCATCGCCCCGCCGGCCAGCCGCATCGGCCCCTTGAGCGACGCCGAGCGGCAGGCGCTCATTCAGGGCTCATTGCTGCACGGCCGCTACGAGACGCCGGAGGATCGCGAGTCTGCTTTCGAGCGGCTCAACGGCGGCAAGCTGACAACCACTGGCGAGCAAGGCAGCGAGCCGTCATCCAACGGGGAAGGCGGCCTGCTCGATACCCTCAATGGCATCCTGTTTGGCCGCACCGGCCCCCGTGGCGGCCAGCACGACGGGGTGGTGCAAACCGCCGCCAAGAGCGTGGCCCGCACCATCGGCAGCGAGGTGGGTCGCCAGCTGGTACGCGGCGTGCTCGGCTCCCTGTTGGGGGGTAGCAAGCGCCGCCGTTAAGGCCTAAGCCGAAAAATAAAAAAGCCCGCCGGGGAGACCCGGCGGGCTTGTTACTGAGCGGATGGCGATGACTCGCTTACAACACCTTGGCGATGGCGTCGCACAGCGGATCTATGTTGGCACGGGTGATACCGGCCACGCTGATCCGGCCGGAGCCGACGATGTAGATGGCGAACTCGCTCTTGAGGCGCTCCACCTGATCCTTGGAAAGACCGGAGAAGGAAAACATGCCGTTCTGCTCGCGGATAAAGCTGAAGTCCTGGTTCACGCCGCGCGCGGCCAGTTTTTCCACCAGCAGCTCGCGCATCTCGCGAATGCGCACCCGCATGGCCGCCACCTCTTCCACCCACTCGGCATAGAGGGCCGGATCGCTCACCACGGCGGTGACGACGGCAGCGCCATGTGACGGCGGGTTGGAATAGTTGGCACGAATGACGGTCTTGACCTGGGTGAATGCCACATCAGCGATCGCCTTGGTCGCGCTGACCAGGGTGAAGGCACCGACCCGCTCGTTGTAAAGACCGAAGTTCTTGGAGAAGGAGCTCGCCACCAGCAGCTCGTCGTGGCACTCGGCGAAGATGCGCAGACCTTCGGCATCCTCTTGGATACCGCGGGCAAAGCCCTGATAGGCGAAGTCAAACAGCGGCAGCCAGCCGGCGGCGGCACTCTGCCTGGCCAGGGCACGCCACTGATCAGCGGTCGGATCGATACCGGTCGGGTTGTGGCAGCAGCCGTGCAGCAGCACCAGTTCGCCCGCCTGCGCCTCGGCCAGAGACGCCTGCATGGCGGCAAAGTCGAGCCCCTTGGTGGCGGCGTCGTAGTACTTGTACCACTTGACGGTCAGACCCGCGGCCTGGAACACGCTGACGTGGTTGGCCCAGGTGGGATCGGAGATCCAGATGGTCTTGGCGAGGTTGTTGCGTACCACGAACTCGGCGGCGATGCGCAGGGCACCAGTACCACCCGGCGCTTGCGCCGTCTTGGCGCGGCCGCTGTTGACCAGCGCGGAATTCTGTCCGAACAGCAGTTGCTGCACGATGCGGCCGTATTCGATATTGCCTTCGATACCGAGATAGTTCTTGGTCTTCTCGTCGGTCAAGAGCTTCTGTTCGGCTTTCTTGACGCAGTGAAGAATGGGGGTGGCGCCGGTCTCGTCCTTGTAGATCCCGACCCCCAGGTTGATCTTGTGGCTGCGAGAGTCGGCGCGGAAGGCTTCGGTCAGGCCCAGGATCGGATCCGCTGGGGCGGCAACAACCTTTTCAAACATGGTATTCCCTGTATTCCGTTGAGTTCGTTGGCTGGCAAAGCGTGTTGGCACACCGTCCGTGACACGCAAAACACGTGGCAAACAAAAGCGCCCACTGGCGAGCGCTTCGTCAACTCTTTATATCACCGTGCAGGATGGGGGAAAACCGCTTTTTCGGCCGGATCTGCGGCAATCTCAACCGATGGCATGCCACTGTGGCGCCAACGCGCACACCTCGGCAGACAAGCCACCATTGGACTCAACCAAACCGCTACAAACTGCTAACAATGACTTGGGGATCCGGCTCGGCTCCCAGGGGCGGGAGTCAGTCAGTGGCAGGGCATAGGCCGTCATGATGGGAGCCAGCACGGTGGGCAGCCACCAGCTGGCTGGACGACCCAAACGCTGGGCCAGAGTCAGCACCCGATCCACCCCGCTCGGGTCGAGGGAGGTGAGATGACTCCACTGCACCTGAGGCGGCAGCGCGGCGATCACTTGCTGCAGCGCCTGCTGCGCCGAGGCGGGAGCCCAGATCAGCAAGCTCCCTGCCGGCAGCACCAGCTCGGCAAAGGCACCGACGCTGTCGGTGGTGATCACCCGCAGCAGCTCCCCCTCCCCCCACAGGATCTTGCCGAGACTGGCCAGGGTACGCTCCGGCAACGCCACCTCGCCAAGCGCCTGCAACCAAGGGGACGCATCGAGCAGGGTGCCGCCGCTGAAAAACAGGCTGAACGGCTCGGGGGCACGCAGGCGCACCTGTTGATCCGAACAGAGCCGGATCCCCTTGTCTTCGAAGTCGATCTGCTCGTTGGGGGTAAAGCTCACCTCGCTCTTGCGATAGAGCGCGGCCAGCACCCGCTCGTTGACCTGTTCCGCCAGCTGCCAACCCTGCCCATGGAGCCACTCCTCCGGGGTTGGCGGCGCCGTGGCGATCTCGGCCAGTGTCAGTTCACGGGTCAGGTAGCGGCGGCCGGCGGGGGTGAGCTCATAGTGGTGATTGCCCAGCGCCAGCAGCAGCTGGTTGTCCTTGAGCAGGCCCAGCAGGGGTTGCCACTGGCGGGCGCGGACCACCGAGGTGGGGTTGTCCAGCAGCTGGCGGGCCAGCTCCCGCCACTGCGGGTGACTAAAGTCAATCAAGCGTCATCCTTCCCTGTCTGCCGAACATCCTGCAACGAGCTGAATAATCTAGCGATTCGCTGACCGGGAGCCAAGTACAGAAAAGAGACAACGTGAACTGGCGCAAGCCAAACAGGAGCAGGAGAGGATCATCAACAGAGGAGAAGAGAGGCAATCAGGTGGGAAGCAGATAAAACAAAACGGCCAAGCAAGCTTGGCCGTTCATCAACTAAATCAGCGCAGAGGCTAGATTAGAAGTTGTATTGCAGGGCAACGGTCCACTCGTCGTCCATCTTGTCGATACCCTGGATCTTGTACTCGGTGTAGGCTTTCAGCTTGGAAGTGAAAGCGTACTGTACGCCCAGCAGGGTTTCGTCAACGATGTCTTTGTACTCAGCACCAGCGGTGTTGGAAGCAGCTTTACCTTCAGTGAAGTTGTAGCCGGCCAGGAAGGTCCAGGCATCAACGTTGTAGGAAGCAGCCAGCTCGTAACCACGGCCCTTGTCCTTGTCACCACCGGTGGTGTGGTCATAGCTCAGGTCAGCTTGAGTGTAGACACCAGCGAAGTAGAATCCGTTGATGGCGTAGTGTGCGCCCAAGGCCCACTCTTTCTTGTCGCCAGAAGCGCTGGAAGTGGTGCTTTCCAGGTCGGAGTAAGAGTAACCAGCGTTCAGGCCCAGACCGAAGTCGAAGTCATAACCGGCAGCAGCGGCATAACCGTAGTTACGCTTTACATTCGGACCATAAACAGCAGTTTCTTTGATACCCTGACCTACGTCAGTAACCTTGACGGCCTTGTCGTCGTTGGTCTGATAGGACAGTTTGCCTTTGAAGCCACCGTAGGTGTTGGAGTAGATGATCTGACCTTCTTGACGACCGTCATAGAAGTTACCTACGTCACCCCACTCGTTGAAGATATCGGTCGGTTCCAGCACGTCGTAGAACGCGGTATCGGTCTGACCGAAGATGATCTTACCGTACTGGGTGCCGTCGAAACCAACGTAGATGTGGCGGGAATCGAACTTGTTGGCGGAGTTTTCAGCAGAAACTTGCCACTCGGTCTTGGCGATACCGGACCAGGTGTTGTTCAGGGCAATCTTGCCGGACCAACCCAGACGGGAAGAACCAACCAGCTCACCATCGACATCTTGGTAGCTAGCAGCAGTGCCGGGAACGAAAACTGATTGACCAGTTTTAGTATCGAATTTATAGGCGTCGTCAGTTGCACCAACAGCCTTGTTGTGGTCACCGTAGTAGTTAGCCTGAACACGGCCGTATACGTCAAAAGTGGTACCGTCTTTGTCGTAAACCACTGCAGCGTTAGCGGCGGATGCAAACAGAGCCGGGATAGCAATAGCCAGAATTGTCTTTTTCATAGTTTCCAATGCCTACTGTAATTAAACACTAAGTCGTTGTTATTCCCTGTGTTAGCGATGTACTTTGCATCACTATGGCGCCGAGACTAGCACCGGGTTTTCCAATCCGCAATGAAAAAACTTGGAACTTTTTACGAAAAGCATAGTCACAGCGGAAAAATTGTGACCTGAATCCCACATTGTTTGCACACCATGGGAAAACGTTTACAGCGATAACCGCTGGCAAAATTCGTCCGAATTGGTGATTTATCACACAATAACGACGACTCGCATTATAAATAGAAGAAGAGGTCGGATCTGTGCGTTGCCACACACCTCGACCCAGGTTGCCGGTTGCAGGTATCCTGTCTTCCTTCACCCTGTGCAACGGTCATTTTCTTCATGCTGTCTACCCGTCTCAAAACCACCATTCGCAATACCTATCGGCAAATAGCCGATGGTTTACCCGGTTTTGTGCCGCGCAAGGAGCAGAATTTTCTGGTGGCCGAGATAGCCAAGACGCTGACCGGGGAGTATGACAAACAGCGTCGCATCCTGGTGGCCGAAGCCGGCACCGGTATCGGCAAGTCCCTCTCCTATGCTCAGGGGGCCATCCCGGTGGCTCGCCTTACTCAAAAGAAGCTGGTGATCTCCACCGCCACCGTGGCACTGCAGGAGCAGCTGATCCACAAAGACCTCCCCTTCTATCACCGCCACAGCGAGCTGCCGTTTCGTTTCATGCTGGTCAAGGGGCGCCAGCGCTACTGCTGCGAACACCTGCTGGAGCAGGCCGCCAGTGGCAGCGAGATGGCCAACTTCGAGTTTGACTTCGGAGCCCTCAGCAAACACAAGCCGTCAGACGCCGACAAGGATTGCTATCAGGCGTTGTGGCAGGCCTACACGGAAGGCAAGTGGGACGGTGATCGGGACAACTGGCCCAAACCCATCAACGATAACTGCTGGGATCGTATCGCCGCCGACCGCCACACCTGCAACAAGGCGCTGACTCATCATCAGCACTGCCCCTTCCACCGCGCCCGCAACGACATGGATACGGCCGATGTGCTGGTGGTCAACCACGCCCTGCTGCTCTCCGACCTCACCATGGGTGGCGGCATCATACTGCCGCCACCGGACGAGTGTCTCTATGTGCTGGACGAGGCCCATCACCTGCCCACCATAGCCCGGGATCACGGCGCCGCCTCGGCCAGCGTCAAGGGTTCACGCCGCTGGCTGGAAAAACTGGCACAGGGGGCGGGCAAGCTGGCCAGAACCCTCAACAAGGAGAGCCTGCTCGATCCCCAGCTCAAGCTGCAGGACGCGCTGGCCTCCCTGCAGCCGGATCTGAAGGCGCTGGAGCAGTGGCTCGCCGCCAACGACCGCTTGTTCAATGAAGAAAAACAGTACCGCTTCGCCGATGGTGTCTTGCCCGACCCCCTGCCCATGCTGGCGGAGAACCTCAAGGAGGCGAGCAAGAAGGCACTGCGAGCGCTGGACAGGATGCAGGGCGCCATCGGCGAGGCGCTGAAGGATGGCGAGATCCGTCGCAAGGAGGCCGAGCCCCTGCTGGCGGAGAGCGGCTTCTATCTGCAGCGGCTGGAGGGTTTCTGCGCCCTGTGGGAGATGCTGGGGCGGCACGTGGCAGAAGGCAAGACGCCGCTGGCCCGCTGGATGGTCAAGAGCGATGACGGCGACATCTGGCTGCACGCCTCCCCCATCGAAGTGGGCTACCTGCTGGAGGAGTGGCTCTGGTCCAGATGTCTTGGCGCCGTGCTGGTATCGGCGACCCTGACCGCCCTCTCCTCCTTCAGCTATTTCCGCCACCAGGTGGGGCTCAAAGAGCACGATGGTACCCGCTATCTGCGCCTGCGCTCCCCCTTCGATTACCAGAAGGCCGAACTCTATCTGCCCAGGATGGAGCACGAGCCCAGTGCCCCCGCCTTCACCCAGGAGCTCGTCAGCATCCTGCCCCGTCTGCTGGCCGGCAAGGAGGCGAGCCTGGTGCTCTTCTCCTCCTACCGGCAGATGAACGAGGTGGCGGTGGGGCTGCGGGCCAAGGGGCTCTCCCTGCTGGTGCAAGGGGAAGCCTCCCGCAACGCCCTGCTCACCCTGCACAAACAAAAATGCGATGGCGGCCAGGCCAGCATACTGTTTGGCACCGGCAGCTTCTCGGAAGGGCTGGATCTGCCCGGTCACTACCTCACCAACCTGGTGATCACCAAGTTGCCGTTCGCGGTCCCCAACTCGCCGGTGGAAGAGGCTACCGCCGAGTGGGTCGAGAAACGGGGCGGTAATCCCTTCTTGCAGCTGACGGTGCCAGAGGCGTCGCGCAAGCTCATCCAGGCCTGTGGTCGCCTCATTCGCAAAGAGGCGGATAGAGGCCGGGTCACCATTCTCGATCGCCGTCTGCTGACCAAACGCTACGGCAAGGGGCTGCTCGATGCCCTGCCGCCATTTCGACGCCGGATTGAGTAGGGCCGAGGTTGACCAAGGTAGCCAACACCACTGGCCCGATGAGTTTGCATCGGGAAAGCACGAGCCCAGACGCGACAGGGGCGCCATAAACGCCTATTGCCGCCCTCTGGCAAACCTGCAAAAATGAGCCCCTGTTTTTCAGTGGGCACTCGCCTGACTGTTCAAGGAGATGAAATGAAACTGACTGTTCTGGTGCCAGCCCTGGCTGGTCTGTTGTGGGCAGGTAGTGCCCTGGCCGATGCCCAACTGGAAGTGAACAACCCCTATGTGGTGCAGCTGATCGATGGCCAATCCATCAATCCCAAACTGCTCGACAAGACGAGTACCTATCCTATCAAAGCCGGCAAGCACCAACTGGTCGTCGCCTTCGAAGGCAACTACTCCAGCCGCAGCGACACCAAGCTGGTCACCGCCGAGCCGCTGGTGATCAACTTCACCGCCGCCGACAACCAGAAACTGGTGCTGGACTACAAGAAGCCGCGCAACGAATCCGAAGCCAACCAGTTCGTCAAGGAACAGAAAGTCGCGCTCAAAGACAAGAGCAGCGGCCAGGTCGTCACCACCGAGCAGTTCGTGCTGCCGAAGGTAGAAGGCTTCCAGCTGACCCGTGACTATCAGCAGGAGCTGATCAACATGGGCAAGGCGTTCAACCAGCCCAAGACTGTCGCTGTCTCTACCGCTGCCGTCATGGCCGCCAACAGCGCCCCGGTTCAGGTCGCCCCGAGCAAGGCCCAGAGCAATCCGGAAGCCCTGACCCAGCTGCAAAACTGGTACAACAAGGCCGATGCGGAGACCCGCAAAGCCTTCCAGATCTGGGTGATCCAGCAGCAGTAATTGCATCTGTTCGTCCCGAATTATCGGGCATGACAAGGGGAGCCTGGCTCCCCTTTTTCATATCTACCCATTTGCCAAGGCCCAGCCTTCATGTCACTGTGCATCTTCCATCATCCCCTCTACTCCGCCCTGACCCTGCCAGCGCGCCATCGTTTTCCGCTGGCTAAATACCAGGCGCTGTTCGAACAGCTGGGAAACCTGGGTTATCCGCTGGCAGAGGCCGCGCCCGCCAGTCGCGCCCAGATAGAGAGAGTGCACGATGCGGCCTATGTGGAAGCGGCCCTCACCGGCACCCTGGATGCGGGCGCCATTCGCCAGCTGGGGTTTCCCTGGTCCCCCGTGCTGATTGAACGTACCCTGCGCTCGGTGGGGGCCACCCTTGCCGCCAGCCGCCACGCCCTCGTGCAAGGCTGCGGCCTGCAGATCTCCGGTGGCTATCACCACGCCCACCGGGACGTTGGCAGCGGCTTTTGCCTGTTCAACGATCTGGTGATCGCCGCACAGACCTGTCTGGACGAAGGGCGCTGCGAACAGGTACTGATCGTCGATCTCGATGTCCATCAGGGGGATGGCAGTGCCGCCCTGTGCCAGGATCGGCGCGACATCATCACCCTCTCCCTGCACGGGGAGCACAACTTTCCCCGCCACAAGCCCGCCTCCCACATGGATTTCCCCCTGCCAAGCGGCATGGAGGACGATGCCTACCTCACCACGCTGGCAGAGGCGCTCAATCTGGCGTTGCGGCTCTACGCCCCCGACCTCATCCTCTATCAGGCCGGGGTGGACGTGCATCATGCCGACGAACTTGGCTATCTCTCCTTGAGTAATGAGGGGGTGCGCCAGCGCGATGCCATGGTCTTTGACTGCGCACAACGGCACGGGCTGCCCATTGCCGCCGTACCGGGCGGCGGCTACCGCCGTGACTGGCAACAGCTGATCCCGCTGCATATGTCCTTGTTTGAAGAGGCGCACAGGCGCTACGGCTAGCCATTGATCTCTGCCTGGTCACCGTTGCAAACAACAAGGCGGCCCCTGGGCCGCCTCTGCTTTATATGCGTGCCATCCAGCCCCCTATCGAGAAGCGAGGATGGTGTCCTGCCACCGACCACAGTTCAGGCGTGGGCCACCGGTGTCGAGTGTTTCCCCATGGGGCGCAGCAACATCAGCAGGTAGAGCAAGGCCACACCGGCGATCATGATGAACAGCAGATTGTCCGAAAGGTGCTGCATCAGGAGTGCGGTATAGGCCGGGCCGAGCAGACTGCCGATGGTGTAGCTCAGCAGCAGCGCCTGGTTCATGGCCACCAGCTGATGGTGCTCGACCTTCTCGCAGGCCCACGCCATGGCCACCGGATAGAGGGTAAACCCGGCGGCGCCCAGGATGAACAACGCCGGCCCCATCGCCACGCCGCCGAGCATGGCCCCGCACCCCAGGATCACCACCAGCACCTGCACCCGCAGCACCGGCAGGCGACCGAACCTGTCCGCCAGCCGACCCACCGGCCACTGCCCCAGGATGCCGGCACTCACCATCACCGCCATCCAGTAACCAATGCCGGCATCGCTCACCCCCTGATGATTCAGGTAGAGCGGCATCAGGCCGTAGAGGGAGCCCAGCACGATGCCGGAGATGATGCAGCCATCGACCCCGAGCCGTGCCTGACGCAACCGCAACATGGACCAGATCCGGGTTGAGCCCTGCGCTTCGCTACGCTCACTGACGATGCGGGTGAACAACAGCGGCAGGATAGCCGCCAGGATCAGCCCACTCGCCCAGGGCAGTACCTCCATCAGGCCGGTCGGCAACTTGCTGACCAAGAGCTGGCCGAGCACTGTGCCCAGGTAGTAGACCATCATGTAGGCGGCCAGCAGGCGCCCCCGATTGTGCGCGTTGCCGCTGCACATCAGCGCACTCTCCACCACCACCCAGATCATGGCGCAGCCGATACCGGCGATAAATCGCCAGCCGAGCCAGCTCCAGAAATCAAGGGTAATGCCGAGCCCGACACAACCGGCGGCAAAGAGGGCGGAGGCCAGGTAATAGCTGCGGTTGAAGCCGCAACGCCTGATCAAGGTGCCCGCCAGCAGGGTGCCCAGCAGGTTGCCGCTGAAATAGGAGGAGCCGACCATGCCCACCTGCCAGGTCGGCAGCTGTTCATGGGCAAGCCAGAGCGGTACCAGGGTATTGAGCACCGCGATGGAGAGGGTCAGCAGCAACAGGCCACAGAGCAATAACAGCACTGGCCGGGTGTATATGGTCATGGGTAAAACCGTGAGGAGAGTCAAAAATGCGAGCGCATCATGCCACCGCCAATGCCATTGTCAATCGGCACTGAAAGCAGGATCGCAAGGTTTTATCGAATACTGCTGGTACGGTGCAGCATGGCACCGTTCGGCGCCTGGCTTATCCCCTTGATTCACGGACTCTTTGGCCATGATGACGGGCAGATGCCGGTTGCCTGTCGGCCTCTTCTCAATCCTGGGGGCCATAACGAGAAGAGGCGACCCCGGGCCGCCTCTTCTTTATATACCTGGCACAAGGCCGGTCAGCGCTGACGCTTCTTGGCGTACTTGCGGCGGGCCCGCGCCTGGCGCTCCTCTTCCCGCTCCGCCTTCTCCTTGGCCTTCTGTTCGGCCTCGGCATCGGCCTCCACGATTTCGCTGCTCACCATCTGCGGAGTCTCCAGCGAGATGCGGCCCAGCAGGCCAGAGCGGAACTCGTTGACCAGGATCTCGGACGCCTTGTGCAGATCCGACAGCCCCCCCTTGCGCATGAAGCCGCGCTGACGGGCAATGAGATCCAGCAGTTCGATCTCGGTCTCGGGCAGCGCGTCAATCTGATAGCGCGCCTGGATCCGCTCCGGATAGGCCTTGAGGAAGTAGTCCGCGGCGAACATGGCGATGTCCGCATAGTCATAGACGGTGTCCTTGATGGCGGCCGTGATGGCTAGCCGATAACCGCAGGAGGGCGGGTTGAGTTTGGGCCACAAGAAGCCCGGGGTGTCGGTCAGGATGACGTTGTTGTCGAGCTTGATCCGCTGCTGGGACTTGGTCACCCCCGCCTCGTTGCCGGTGCGGGCGATGATGCGCCCCGCCAGGGTGTTGATCAGGGTGGATTTTCCCACGTTGGGAATGCCCATGATCATGGCGCGCACGCCGCGCAGCTCCAGATTGCGCTCCGGCAGCATCTCGTGGCAGAGGGTCAGCAGCTGCTTGATCTTCTCCGGCTCCTGCTGGGTCAGGGGCAGCGCCTTGATCCCCTTTTCCTGTTCCATGTGGGCCACCCACAGCGCGGTGATCTCGGGGTCGGCGAGATCCGCCTTGTTGAGCACCTTGATCACCGGAGTATCGCCGCGCAGCTCGGGCACCAGCGGGTTTTCGCTGGAGAAGGGAATGCGGGCGTCGAGCATCTCTATGATGACATCGACCTGGGGCATGACCTCGGCAATCTCTTTGCGGGCCTTGTGCATGTGGCCGGGGAACCAGTTGATGGACATATCCGTTACTCTCATCTAGGGACTGCGGGCGCGGGCTTGCGGTGGCGCGAGCGGCGGGCGATGGCGGACGCAGGGCGTCGCAAGGGGGCGCATTTTACCTGCACCCGCCCCGATTTGACAGGCCATTCTAGCCGCCAGCCGGCAAACCGGCCAGATTTTCGCCCACCCCCTCCCCTCGTCAGCCGATGTGACCGGCCCCGGCTACTGATAGATAAGTGATTGATACAACATAACATTCACGCAACACCTTCATCGGATTGTCATCCAGTTTCACTAAAAGTGTCATCTGCGACCTCTAGGCTGCGCTCAGGTTTTACAAGGAGCGAACCCCAATGAGAAAGATGGCAGGACTTGCATTGATGATCGGCGCCGCCCTGGCCGCCGGCTGCAACTCCAACAACGACAGCAGTGCGCCCGCCCCCGGCGCCAAGAACGTGATCTTCTTCCTCGGCGACGGCATGGGTCTCAACACCCTGACCGCCGCCCGCATCTACGGCGTCGGTGAAGAGGGCAGCCTCACCATCGATACCCTGCCGGAGACGGCCTTCATCAAGACCTTCTCCCACGACGCCCAGGTGACCGACTCGGCCCCCTCCATGTCCGCCTACATGACCGGGGTCAAGAGCAACAACGGTGTCATCAGCATGGACGGCGATGCCACCCAGGAGAACGACTGCAGCAAGAGCGCCGGCAAGCCGGTCACCACCTTGCTGGAGCTGGCCAAGGCCGCCGGTCGCGGCACCGGCGTGGTCACCACAACCCGGGTGACCCACGCCACCCCGGCCGCCACCTATGCCCACCTCTGCAACCGGGATCTGGAAGCGGACATCGCCGCCCAGCTGGTACCCGGCGGCTCTGGTTACAACAGCGCCCTCAAAGAGGGAGTGGACGTGGTACTCGGCGGTGGCAGCAGCTTCTTCCTGCCCAAGGCCGACAAGGGCAAGCGCGAGGATGGCCGCAACCTCATCGACGAGATGAAGGCCAAGGGCTATCAGTTTGCCGCAACCCTGGACGAGCTGAACCAGGCCGATGCGAGCAAGCCGCTGCTGGGGCTGTTTGGCTCAAGCCACATGAAATATGACCTGGACCGACCCGCCAGCGAGCCCTCCCTGACCCAGATGACCCTGGCCGCCATCAAGCAGCTCAAGGACAAGAAACAGGGCTACTTCCTGATGGTGGAAGGGGGGCGCATCGACCATGCCCTGCACGACACCAACGCCAAGCGTGCCCTGCAGGACACCCTCGCCTTCGACAACGCCATCAAGGCGACCATCGACGAGGTGAAGAAAACCGATCCCGAGCTGAAAAACACCCTGATCGTGGTCACCGCTGACCATGACCACACGCTGGTGCTCAACGGCTACGCCAAGCGGACCGGCAAGACCACCGTCGACAACCCAGGCGTACTCGGGCTGGTGAAGAACTACGAAACCGGCGAACCGAGCAAGGATGCCGACGGCATGCCCTACACCATCATCGGCTTTGGCAACGGCTACAACCGGGTGGATGGTCCGCGCAGCAGCGTGGCACCGCTGGACGACGCCACCGTCTCTGCCAACGACTATCACCAGGAGGTGGTGGTCAAAGTAGGCGAGATAGGCAACGAGACCCACGGCGGCACCGACGTCTTCCTCGGCGCCATCGGCCAGGGAGCGGAGAGCTTCCACGGCTCACTCGACAACACCGCCGTGTTCGGCAAGGTCAAGGCTGCGGCCGGGCTGTAAGGAGCATTCCCATGAAAAGCGCCATGAAACAAAAACTGCATAAAACCCTCATCAGCACGGCCCTGCTGGCCGCCCTCGGCGGCGCGGCCCAAGCACAGGCCAGCGACGCCAAGAACGTCATCCTGTTTATCGGTGACGGCATGGGCCCCACCGTGCTCACCGCCACCCGCCTCTACAAGGTGGGGGAAGAGGGCAATCTGGAGATAATGAAGCTGGCCCGCAGCGCCCGCATCAAGACCTTCTCCAACGATGCCCAGACCACCGATTCGGCCCCCTCCATGGCGGCCTACACAACCGGGGTCAAAATGAACAACGAGGTGATCGCCATGAGCAGCGACACCAAGGCCGTCGCGCCCGGCAAGGACCTCAACGGCAACAAGGGCATCAACAACTGCACCAGCGACAACGGCAAGCCGGTGCCCACCATTCTCGAGCTGGCCAAGGCGGCCGGCAAGTCGGTGGGAGCCGTCACCACCACCGAGCTGACCCATGCCACCCCGGCCGCCACCTACTCCCACATCTGCCACCGGGATGCCTCCTACGCCATCGCCGAGCAGGCGGTACCGGGCGGCGCCGGCTTCAACACCGCGCTGGGGGATGGAGTCGATGTGCTGATGGGGGGCGGCGCCAACCACTGGACGCCCTACAACAGCACCAGTAACAAGGGGGGCCGTGCCGACGGACGAGATCTCACCGCCGAGCTGACTGCCCAGGGCTACCGCTACGTCACCACCAAAGAGGAGCTCTCTGGCGTCAACTCGGGCAAGGTGCTTGGGCTGTTCAGCGCCAAGTCCCACCTCGACTACGAGCTGGACCGGGTCGCCAAGGGGGCGGCAAGTACCCAGCCCTCCCTCTCTGAGATGACCGCCAAGGCGATCGATCTGCTCAGCCAGAACAGTCAGGGTTACTTCCTGATGGTGGAAGGGGGTCGCATCGATCACGCCCTGCACGGCACCAATGCCAAGCGATCGCTCACCGACGCGGTGGCGCTCGACGAGGCGGTCAAGACGGCGCTCGGCAAGGTGGATCTGAAAGATACCCTGATCGTGGTCACCGCCGACCATGACCACACCATGACCATCAACGGCTACTCCGCCAAGGGCAACAAGGTGCTGGATCTGGTGAAAAACGGCGACGGCTCGACCCAGAACGACGTGGATGGCAAACCCTTCACCACGCTAGTGTTCGGCAACGGCCCCAACCGCGCCGACGTGCGCCCCACCCTCACCAGCGATCAGGTGATGGCGGACGACTACCTGCAAGAGACCGGGGTCAAGCTGGGCTCCGAAACCCACGGCGGCGGCGATGTGATGCTGTTTGCCGACGGCGCCGGCAGCAGCCGCTTCAAGGGCACCCTCGACAACACCAAGGTGTTCGGCAAGCTCAAGGAGGCGCTCGGTCTGTAAACGGCAGGGCCCGGCCAGGTGCCGGGCCCTGCTCGCTCGAGCGAGACGGCATGATGCGATATTTATTACCCTTGTGGCTGCTCACCAGCAGCCTCTCTTTTTCCCTCCTTGCCGAGGAAGTCCCCGATCTGGCCGCCCGCATCCGCTATCAGGACAGGGTGACCAGCAGCGACGGCATCAGCAAGGAGAGCCAGTGGCAAGAGAAGTGGCTGCGGGTTGGCAATCAGGTGTGGAGCCAGCGGCTCATCCCGCTGCAGCTTGCCCGCGCCTACCACGCCGCCCACGATGCCCCCCCGGGCCACAAGCACTTTACCCACCAGATGGCGGCGCGCTGGGTGACCCACAACCAGCAGGATGAGCTGCAGCTGCGCTACGCCGACAACTGGCACAACCAGCTGGTGGAGGTACCGGAGGAGGAGTATGGCCAGGTGGCCTTCAAGCCCGACTGGCCCAGGATCCGCCACCTCATCAACCCGGCCCTGCTGCAGGAGATGACCCCCCTCGATGAGGCTGCCCCCGAGCAGGCCCGCTGGTATGAGAAGCGCGAGGGCAAGCAGCGCACCCGCATCCTCTGGTCGAGCCGCTGGCAGCTGCCGCTGGTGGTGGAATCGGCGAGCCTCGACGGCTATCGTAGCTACCGGATGGAGGTGACCCTCAAAACCCTGCCCAAAACCCTGCCCTGGCAGCAGCTGGAGGGCTACCAGACTCTGGATCTGCGAGATTTCTTCGACTGACGGGACGCCCCGAACAGGGTGGGCTGACTTGTGCCGACGGGGTGGTACACTCTGGGTACTCATCCCGGATCAGGTCTGCCATGCGAATTTCCGCTCTCCTCTTGCTGTTTTGCTCCCTGCTTTTTTCCGCCCTGCCGGCCCGGGCCGTGGTGGTCATCGCCGCCGAGATCCCCCCTTATGTGATCCGCTCCAATCAGGGCGCCCCGAGCGGCATGGTCATCGAGGTGCTGGAAGAGGCCGCCCGCCGGCTCAAGGAGCCGCTGACCATCGAGCTGATGCCGCTGGCCCGCGCCCTCAGCCAGGCCCGCTATCGCCGGAATGTCTTGCTGGTGCCGCCGGTGCGCAGCCCCCAGCGCGACCCTCAGTTTCTCTGGATTGTCCCCCTGATGGACGAGGCCTTCGTGCTGGTCAGCCATCGCCAATACCACCCGACCCCTCTCACCATCAATGCCCTGCCCGGCCTCACCGTCGGCGTGATGCGCGGCTCCTTTGGCCAGAGTCTGCTGCGACCCTATCCGCAGGTGAAACAGGCGCTGGTGGCCGAGGAGATCCACAACGCCGACAAGCTGGCACTGGGCCGCATCCAGGGCTGGGCGGTGGCCTGGAACAGCGCCCGCTACAACCAGCAACAAGCCGGCCTGCCGCTGGCGGATCTGGTGCGCGGCGAAACCCTGCAACACTCTCCCCTGTACCTGGCTGCCAGCCCCCATTTTCCAACCGCCGAGGCGACCCGCTGGTACCAGACCATCACCGCCATGCGCGACGACGGCAGCCTGGCGCGCATCATCAAGCAGTACGATTACCAGGCGCCCTGACAAGCTTGTCAGGAGAATTGCCAAAGCAGTTCAGAATGGTTATGGTATCCCCATGAAAGCGCTCATGATTTTGTCAAGTCTGCTCACACCCCGTTGAGCCCCCGCCCTCGCCCCTGACAGCGAGTCGTTGGGGGCATCGCATTCCCGATCTGTTTTTTCGTATCGCACACTCTTTTTTCGGCCAGCTTGCCCGTCATCCTGGCCATCAGACCCATTGATAAGGAATATCTTATGAAACAGCCACATCTCGTGATTTCCAGCCTGGATCTCGATCGCATCGAGCAGTTGCTCGGCAACCATCCCCAGCACCTGGCCCTGCAGGAGGAGCTGGACCGCGCCGAGATCCGCGAACCGGCCGACATGCCGCCGGACGTGGTGACCATGAACAGCACGGTGCGCTTCAAGATGCAGAGCAGCGGCAACGAATTCTGCCTGACCCTGGTCTACCCGCGGGACGTACAGGGAGACGAGTCGAAGATCTCCGTGCTGGCCCCGGTCGGCAGCGCCCTGCTCGGCCTGAAAGTAGGCGACAGCATTGCCTGGCCGGGCCCGGCCGGTCGCACCATCCAGGTGGAGATCCTGGAGGTGGTCTACCAGCCGGAGCGTGCCGGCGAGCTGCACCGCTAGCCACCCCGGGCACGCGCCGGCCTGCATGACGGCGCCTGGCGTGCCCCTGCAGCTGATCCCGATCAAGCTTTGCCGCAGAAGTAGCGCCGATCCTGCCCTCCAGCCCCGCTTTCACTTGAGCCGGGGCGAGGGGGCAGGTATCTTGTTGGCCGCGCCAGCACCCTGGCCGCAGATTTCAGGCTGACATCATGATTAAGATTGCCCTCATCGACGATCACCAGATCGTCCGCTCCGGTTTTGCCCAACTGCTCAATCTCGAACCCGACCTGCGGGTGGTGGCCGAATTCGGCTCCGCCGCCGAGGCGCTGGCGGGTCTGCCCGGCAGCGGGGTACAGCTGTGCGTGTGCGACATCTCCATGCCGGATCAATCCGGGCTGGATCTGCTCAAGCGCCTCCCCTCGGGGCTGGCCGTGGTGATGCTGTCGGTGCACGACAGCCCGGCCCTCATCGAGCAGGCCCTGCAGGCCGGCGCCAAGGGGTTCCTCTCCAAGCGCTGCAGCCCGGACGAGCTGATCGCCGCGGTGCGCACCGCCGCCCACGGCGGCTGCTACCTCACCCCTGACATCGCCCAAAAGCTCGCCTGCAACAGCCAGGATCCCCTCACCAATCGGGAGCGGGAAGTGGCCCAGCTGCTGGCGCGGGGACTGGAGGTGAAGGCCATCGCCGAGCAGCTCGGCCTCTCCCCCAAGACGGTGCACGTGCACCGCGCCAACCTGATGGACAAGCTCAAGGTCAGCAACAACGTGGAACTGGCCCACCGCATGCTGGACAGCTGGTGATCGCTCGTCTGGCCAGCTATGTCGCCATCTCGCTGGCGGCCTGCTTCATCTTTGCCGCCGGCTGGTTTTGCCTCTGGAGCATTGGCCTGCACCTGGCGGGCTCCCCCATGCTGGCGGCCCTGCTGTTCCCCTTCGGCCTGCGGCTGGGGCTGCTCTTGCAAAGCCCGCTCGCCTACTGGCCGCCGCTGCTGCTGTGCGAATCCCTGCTGCTCTACTGGCTCAACCAGGAGGTGGGGCTGCCGCTGTGGCCGCTCATTCAGGCGGGCAGCCTGCTCACCCTGCTGCCGCTGCTCATCGCCCGCCGCCAGCCGGTGCGCAACGACTGGCAGCAGCTGCTGGTGCTGCTGGCCACCGTCACGGTGGCGGCCGGGCTGCAATCCCTGCTCTGGCACCTGGCCGGCGAGGATGGCCTCACTGCCCTGCTGCTCACCCTCACCGGCGGGCTGACCCTCACCTCCACCTGCATGCTGATCTGGCACTACCTCACCCGCGCCACCTGGGTGCCGCTCGGCCCTGCGCTGGTGGATCAACCGGTGGACTGGCGCTTTCGCCACCTGGTCTGGTATCTGCTGCTGTTCGTGCTGAGCCTCTGGCTGCAGCTCGGCCTGCCGGACTCGCTGGTGCGCTTCACCCCGTTTTGCCTGGCCATTCCCATCATCGCCATGGCCTGGCGCTACGGCTGGCAGGGGGCCCTGCTCGCCACCCTGATGAACACGGTGGCGCTGATGGCCGGCCAGGCCTGGCACGATCATCCGCTCGATCTGCTGCTCTCCCTGCTGGCCCAGAGCCTCACCGGCCTGCTGCTCGGCGCCGGCATCCAGCGCCAGCGCGAACTCAACCAGGCGCTGACCCGCCAGCTCGCCCACAACCGCCAGCTCACCGAGCGGCTGCTGGAGACCGAAGAGAGCATCCGCAAGGAGGTGGCGCGCGAGCTGCACGACGACATCGGCCAGACCATCACCGCCATCCGCACCCAAGCCGGCATAGCGCGCCGCCTCGCCCCTGACAACGCCGGGGTGGGCCAGAGCAGCGCCCTCATCGAAACCCTGTCGCTTGGCATCTACGACGCGGTGCGCGGCCTGCTCGGCCGGCTGCGCCCCCGCCAGCTCGACGACATGAGCCTGGAGCAGGCGGTGCGCGCCCTGCTGCGCGAGCTTGAGCTGGAGCGCCGTGGCATCGTTACCCGTCTCGAGTGGCAGCTGGCGGACGCCGGGCTCTCCGATGCCCAGCGGGTCACCCTGTTTCGGGTCTGTCAGGAGGGGCTCAACAACGTGGTCAAACACGCCAACGCCAGCTCGATCACCATCCGGGCCCAGCGTCAGGGGGAGCGTTTGACCCTTCAGCTGGAAGACGATGGCTGCGGCCTGCCCGAACACCGCACGCCCCAGGGCTACGGCCTGCTCGGCATTCGCGAGCGGGTGCAGGCACTGGGGGGCTCGCTGCAACTCTCCTGCGTACACGGCACCCAGCTGACCGTGACCCTGCCCGATCGCAAGCGAGAGGAGAGCCATGAGTAAGTTAGCCCCCAAGCCGGGAGACCTGTCATGCTGAGCTTTATGCGCAGTGCGCCGCCCCAGCCCCTCATCCGCGATCAGGCCGAGATCGACGCCTGTTATCGCCACTGGCGGCTGCACATACTGCTGACCATGTACCTGGGCTACGCGGTCTTCTACTTCACCCGCAAGAGCTTCAACTTCGCCATGCCGGACATGCTGGCCAGCGGCATGCTGGCCAAGGCCGACATCGGCATGCTGTGGACCCTGTTCTACATCACCTACGGCTGCTCCAAGTTCTTCTCCGGCATCATCAGCGACCGCGCCAACCCGCGCTACTTCATGGGCCTCGGGCTGATGGCGACCGGGGTCATCAATATCCTGTTCGGGCTCTCGTCGTCGCTGTGGCTGTTCGCCGCACTTTGGGTTGCCAACGCCTTCTTCCAGGGCTGGGGCTGGCCCCCCTGCTCCAAGCTGCTCACCAGCTGGTATTCGCGCAGCGAACGCGGCTTCTGGTGGTCGGCCTGGAACACGGCCCACAACGTGGGCGGGGCGCTCATCCCCCTCATCGTCAGCACCCTCGCCCTGCAGCACGGCTGGCGCTACGGCATGATAGTGCCCGGCCTTATCGCCATCCTTGCCGGGCTGTTTCTCTGCTGGCGGCTGCGGGATACCCCGAGCGCCATGGGGTTGCCCACGGTGGGCGAGTGGCGCAGCGATGCGCTGGAGCTGGCCCAGCAGACTCAGGATGCGGGGCTCTCCCATCGCCAGATCCTGCGCAAATACGTGCTCGGCAACCCCTATATCTGGCTGCTGGCCTGCTGCTACGTGCTGGTCTACGTGGTGCGCACCGCCATCAACGACTGGGGCAACCTCTACATGACCGAGCAGCGCGGCTTCAATCTGATGAGTGCCAACTCGGCCATCTCCATGTTCGAGGTGGGGGGCTTTATCGGTGCCCTGGTGGCGGGCTGGGGATCGGACAAGCTGTTCAACGGCAACCGTGGGCCCATGAACCTCATCTTCGCGGTGGGGATATTGCTCTCGGTGGGGTCGCTGTGGCTGATGCCCTTCTTCAGTTACGTGATGCAGGCGGCCTGTTTCTTCACCATCGGCTTCTTCGTGTTCGGCCCCCAGATGCTGATTGGCATGGCGGCGGCGGAGTGCTCCCACAAGAACTCGGCGGGGGCCGCCACCGGCTTCGTCGGCCTGTTCGCCTACATGGGGGCGGCGCTGTCGGGCTATCCGCTGGCCAAGGTGATGGAGATCTGGCACTGGCAGGGCTTCTTCGTGGTGATCTCGGTGGCGGCCGGCGTCTCCGCCCTGTTGCTGCTCCCCTTCCTCAAGGCGCAGGCCCCCCGCCCTCGCGAGGCGGCCTGACTCACCCCGGCCGGCAGGCCTCTTGCCCCCCCCCCTTGATTTGCTCGCGGGTGCCGTCGGTCTGCGCCTGCCACCCACACCTCGCCCCTCCCCTTTACCACTCATATGAAGCTGATTGTGGGCGCACGCCAGCCGGCTGAGCAGCAATTGACACTGCTGACGGCGGGTCCCCTTGTAACAAAATGTGCTGGATACATTTTGGGCTTGAACCCGCCCCATTAGATAGATATGTTGTTTTCGTGTGATTTTATGAGTGTCGCCACGGGAAAAATGCGCCACTAACCTATTGAGTCATCTGGCACAATCGGCATTTGGTACATTTTTCACTCAGATGGTGGCGAATAGAATCCCATATGGGGCTTTCGCCTCAATCAAGACAATAATCCTGTCTTGCCCTGTTGCCGGATGCAGCAGTCTCTTGTGCCACGGAGTCGCACGGGATCAGGTTCAAGGCTGAACACACTTTTGACAGAGACGTCACTTATGATCAAAAAACTCATTCTCTCTACCCTGCTGCTGTGCGGGCTGGCCAACGCGGCCCCCAGTTCCACCCTGGATGCCGTGCTGGAGCGCGGCGTGCTGCGGGTCGGTTTCGACGCCGGCTATCAACCCTTCGAGATGACCAACAAGCAGGGCCAGTACATCGGCTTTGACGTGGATCTGGCCAAGATGGTCGCCAAGGAGATGGGCGTGAAGGTGGAGTTCGTCAACACCGCCTGGGATGGCATCATCCCCGCGCTCTTGACCGACAAGTTCGACGTCATCATGGGCGGCATGACCGTCACCCCCCAGCGCAACCTGCGCGTCAACTTTGCCGACCCCTACATCGTGGTCGGGCAGACCATCGTCCTGCGCAAGGACAAGGCTGGCGAGATCAAGTCCTTCACCGACCTCAACGACCCCAAGTACAAGATTGCGGTCAAGCTCGGCACCACCGGCGAGCAGGCGGTCAAGCGCCTGATCCCCAAAGCCACCCTGCTGCAGTTTGAAACCCAGGATGACGCCAAGCTGGAAGTGATCAACGGCAAGGTCGACGCCTTCGTCTACGACCTGCCCTACAACGCCATCTTCGCCACCCAGAACAAGGGCGCCGTGGTGCATCTGGACAAGCCGTTCACCTTCGAACCGCTGGCCTGGGCCATCCGCAAGGGGGATCAGGACACCCTCAACTGGTTCAACAACTACCTGCGCCAGATCAAGGGCGACGGCAGCTACGACCGCCTCTACAAGAAGTGGTTCGAATCCACCGCCTGGCTTGATCAGCTCAAGTAACCTCGCAAGGGGCGGCCCGCCGCCCCTTCACGCAGATCCCCACACAATAACTACAACGAGGTTGCGACAGTGCACAACCCAACAAGACAGATGGAAAAACAACCCAATCAACTGCTCTGGCACGGCGTCTTTCTGCTGATCGTGCTGGCCGCCCTGTTCGGCATCTACAAGGCCGTGCAATCGGTGGATTACACCTGGCGCTGGGAGCGGATCCCCCAATACATCGCCTATCAGGCGGAGCAGAAAAATTACGCCGAGTTCGACGGCACCGTGGTCGCCGGCACCACCGAGGCCGACAAGGGCAAGCTGTTCCTGCAAAACGATCTCGATCCCAACCAGCGCCAGCCCATCGCCGTCAGCGGTGGTCAGGTGGCGCAGGGGGATACCGTCTTTCGCGGCGATACCCTCGACACCCAGCTGAGCTGGACCGCCGGCCCCATCGCCTGGGGCGTCTGGATGACCATCAAGCTCTCGCTGGTAGCGGGCATCTTTGCCATCCTGCTCGGCACCCTGGCGGGGCTGGCACGGCTCTCCCCCAATCCGGCCCTGCGCAACCTGGCGATCACCTATGTGGAGCTCATCCGCGGCACCCCACTGCTGGTACAGATCTTCATTGTCTACTTCTTTATCGGCACTGTACTCAATCTGGATCGCTTCACCGCCGGGGTGGCGGCACTGGCGGTCTTCACCGGCGCCTACGTGGCGGAAATCGTCCGTGCCGGCATCAGCTCCATCCACAAGGGGCAGATGGAAGCGGGCAGAAGCCTTGGCATGACCTCGGCCCAGACCATGCGCTACGTGATCCTGCCGCAAGCTTTCAAGCGGGTACTGCCGCCGCTGGCGGGCCAGTTCATCAACCTCATCAAGGACTCTTCGCTGGTGTCTGTCATCTCCATCACGGATCTCACCAAGGCGGGACGGGAGGTGGTGAGCTCCACCTTCAGCCCGTTCGAGGTGTGGTTCACCGTGGCCCTGCTCTATCTGGTGCTGACCGGCACTCTCTCCTTCCTTGTACGCCGTCTGGAGGTGAAATATGCGCGCAGCAACTGATCCGATTATCAAGGCAAGCTCAGTGGAGAAGTTCTACGGCAGCGAGGTGCACGCCCTGAAAAACGTCAGCACCCAGGTGGCCGAAGGGGAAGTGGTGGTGATCGTGGGCCCCAGCGGTTCTGGCAAATCCACCTTCCTGCGCACTCTCAACCAACTGGAGACCATCAACGATGGCAATATCGTGGTGGATGGCATCAGTCTCACCGAGCCTGGCGACGTCAACAAGCTGCGAGAAGAGGTGGGCATGGTGTTCCAGTCTTTCAACCTCTTCCCCCATCTGAGCGTGCTGGACAACATCTGCCTTGCACCGCAAAAGGTGCGCGGGCTGTCGCGCAAGGACGCCGAGGACAGAGCCAAGGCCCTGCTGCTCAAGGTGGGGCTCTCCAACAAGGCCCAGAGCTACCCCTCCCAGCTCTCCGGCGGCCAGCAGCAGCGGGTGGCCATCGCCCGGGCGCTCGCCATGCAGCCGCGCATCATGCTGTTTGATGAGCCCACCAGCGCACTCGACCCCGAGATGGTGGGCGAGGTGCTGGACGTGATGAAGGGGCTGGCCCGCGAGGGGATGACCATGGTGGTGGTCACCCACGAGATGGGTTTTGCCCGGGAAGTGGCGGATCGGGTGCTGTTCATGGAGAGCGGCGAGCTGCTGGTGGACGAGAAACCGGCGGACTTTTTCGACAATCCCCCCTCCCCGCGCCTACGCCAGTTCCTGAGCCAGGTGCTCTAAGGGATAACGCACAAAAAGAAAGAGGGAGCCCATGGCTCCCTCTTTGCGTTGATACCCTGCCGACTGCGTCTATTTTGTCGCTTTGCGCTTTGCTTCATCCAGCATGGTTTGCAGTGCCGGCATGTTGCGCTCGGCCAGGGATTTACCCACCAGCGAGCTCTCTTGAAAGATGGCGGGCATGGTATCCAGGGATTTTTTCCCGACCGGGCTCTGATAGAAGGCG
Organism: Aeromonas sp. FDAARGOS 1403; assembly: GCF_019047325.1. Classification (NCBI taxonomy): domain Bacteria; kingdom Pseudomonadati; phylum Pseudomonadota; class Gammaproteobacteria; order Aeromonadales; family Aeromonadaceae; genus Aeromonas; species Aeromonas sp. FDAARGOS 1403. Next base: position 4,063,555 of record NZ_CP077249.1, read on the forward strand.
ATCAGCTCCTTGAGCTCGGCTTCGGTGAAATGTTTGCGGTAGATGGCGGCCACCTCGGCACTCATGGCCGGCCAGGAGAGATAACGGGCAAACCAGGCCTCCAGTACATCGCGGTGCTGGGCCAGCTCCTGTGCATGTTCACCGGCGCCCCGGATGATCAGCGGGATCATCTGTGCCTGCATCTGAGCCTGCAGCTGCTCCGCCTGCTGCTCGCTGTTGAGCAGACTGACCAGCTCCTGAGCGGGATCGGCCCACACTCCGCCACTCCACAACAGGGCGATCACAGCCCCTCTCTTCACCCACTGCATAACTGCCTCATCAACCATTTGAAAACAACAGGTTACATTGAATTTTCAAACAGACCAGTCGCCAGATGGTGGTGAGGGATGAGGGAGTACGGTTGTCATATGGGCAAGATCAGGCTGACTATAAAAGCAACAGAGGGACTGATTGTCCCTCTGTTGCTTGGCCGACACGACGGGAAGGCTGAATCTGACCGGCTCCATCATCAGTTCAGCGTGGGGACTTTCCCAGATAATGCTCCACTATGGTCCGGATCCCGTCCCGCTTCTTGAGTTCGTAGAGATGCTTGTCGAACTGCTCGACAAAGTCCTCCTTGAAGTCGAACTCCCCCTTGCGGCTGTAGCCGAGAAACCCCTGCTCCCGGCTGAGCACAGGCCCCTGCTTGAGCTGGGACATGTCGGCCACCGCCAGCTGGTTGCCCTTGATCATGCTGAGCAGTTCATAGAGCAGCGAGAGCCGGTCGTTGACGGTGCAGTCCACCCGGCCGCGCACTATCTTGAGCAGGTTTTCCCGGTTGCTCTTCACCTCCTCTAGCCCGATCTTCTGCTCTTTGATCGCCTGCCAGAAGGGGGCGCCGCCGATGGTAAAACCGGCATTCATGCCAAAGCGCAAGCCGTAGTAGTCGGTCGGGAACTGCGCCTGCGGGGTGTTGACGGCCACCCCGGCGCCGCACATCACCACCAGCTCTTCGTCGAGCAGGGGCTGGGAGTAGGGCCACATCCAGGGGCGACCGTCTGGCTGGTAGTAGGGCGGGAAGATGGCGAAGGCGCTACCCTGCTCCACCATGCTCAGACCCCGTCGCCAGGGCATGGCCTTGATCACCACCTCGTAGCCATCCATGGAGGCCGTCACGCTGCGCACTATGTCGGCATAGATCCCCTTGACCTCCTCTCCCTCCTGCCAGGAATAGGGGGGATAGTTGGCATCGGCCAGGATCTCGACCCGGGTCTTGGCCTGCGCCAGCAGGCAGACCCCCATCAACAAACAACACCACAGCCGCATCATCTGCCACTCCAGAGGTAGAAAGCCTCATCAAGCATAGTCACTGCACCCGCCGCTCAGGGGGTCGTCACACCAATTGATGGGCCGCCGCTGGCCACATGCCTCATAAAGCTCCAGATGAACACACCCACTGCAGCAAAATGTTAATGAAAGTTTGCATTCATCCTTTATGCTGGAGAGCAATTGCTCTGACTGGATACCCGACATGGATGTGCAACTGCTCCTGCTCTACCTCTCGCCGATCTTTGTGGCCTTTATCGGCTGGGAGATGCTCTACCTGCGCAAGCATGGCGCCGCCTTTCCCAGCGCCGGCTACCAATGGAGGGATCTCTTCGCCAACGCCACCCTGGCGCTGATGCATCAGGGGGGTGATGCCCTGGCGGCCATCGCCATCGCCTACCTCTACGACGCCCTCTGGGGCTGGCGGCTGCTGGACATAGAGCTGAACGTCTGGAGCCTGTTGCTGCTCTTCCTGTTGCAGGATCTCTGCTACTGGCTGTTCCACTTCGCCAGCCACCATGTGCGCTGGCTGTGGGCCTCCCACGTGGTGCACCACAGCTCGGAGCGGCTCAACCTCTCCACCGCCTTTCGCCAGAGCCTGATGTACCCGGTCTCCGGCATGTGGCTGTTCTGGATCCCCATGATCCTCATCGGTTTCCCGCCCGAGGCGGTGGTGGCCACCGTGCTCTTGAGCCTGGGCTTTCAGTTCTTCGTCCACACCCAGGTGGTGGGCAAGCTTGGCTGGCTGGAGTGGATCTTCAACACCCCCTCCCACCACAGGGTGCACCACGCCAGCAACGCCAAATATATCGATCGCAACTTCGCCGGGGTGCTCATCATCTGGGACCGGCTGTTCGGTACCTTCGTGGAAGAAGACTTAGACGAGCCGTGTCGCTTCGGCATCACCAAGCCCATCCACAGCTTCAACCCCCTCACCCTCACCTTCCACGAGTGGCGCGACATGCTGCAAGAGGCCCAGGGCCTCCCCTGGCGACAGAAGCTCGCGGTGCTGTTTGGCAAGCCGGCCGGCCCCGCCAGCCGCTAGGCACAACGTCGCAGACAAAAAGAGAGCGCCCCCTTGGGCGCTCTCTTGCATTGACGGTCACTCCTGTCAGACGTGGGCAAAGGACCAGACGGCGGGAATGAGGCTCAGCAGCGTTACCCCGGCCAGCAACCGCTCGCGTCCGCTCAGGGGCTGCTCGGCCCCCAGCTGGCGCCGGCTGTAGAGGAACAGCAGCAGACCCGGCCCGTAGAGCAGAAGCGACAGCAGCAGGTACTCCACCCCGGCGGCGTAGAGCAACCAGAGACCATAGCCGCTCGACACCAGCGCCACCGCTCGCATCAGGAGGTTCCCCTGCCCGCTGAAGGCGAGCTTTAGCAGGAACAGGCCGATCAGCAGGTAGGGCACCAGGATCATGGAGGTGGAGACGAGCAGCAGGTTGGTGTAGCCCTTGCCAAGCAGCCACACCAGCAGCAGACACCCCTGCACCGTCAGGCTGGTAAGCCAGAGCGAGGCAATGGGGGTGCCGTTGTGGTTCTGGCGCCGGAAGATGGCCGGGAAGGCGCCATGGCGCGCCGCACTGAACGGCACCTCGGCCGAGAAGAGGGTCCAGCTCACGTAGGAGGCGAGCACCGAGACGATAAGGCCGGCGCTGATGAGCAGCTTGCCCCAGGAGCCCGTCATCTGGGCCATCAGCCCCGCCATGGAAGGGTTGGGCAGGGCCGCGAGCTCGGGGCGGCTCAATATCCCGAGCGCCAGCACCGAGATGAGCACATAGAGCAGCAGCGCCAGCACCACCCCGAGCACGGTGGCCGTGCCCACGTCCCGCCTGTTTCTGGCACGGGCCGACAGCACAGCCGCCCCCTCGATGCCGGTGAAGACCCAGAGGGTGATCAGCATGGTGTTGCGCACCTGCTCGGAGACCGGCGTTGCCAGAGTGCTGCCCTGCTGATCCGCCGCGAAGGTGACCGGGTCGAACCAGTAGCAGGCAAACAGGATGAACAACAGCAGCGGCAGGCTCTTGGCCAAGGTCGCCATCAGGTTGAACAGGGCCGCCTGCTGCACGCCGCGGGCCACCAGCAGGTGCACCGCCCAGAGGATGCAGGACTCGCCGATGAAGGCCGCCAAGGTGTTGCCCTCGCCAAACCAGACCCGCTCCGGGGTGTCGACGAAGCTGCCCAGCGCCGCGAAGGCGATCACCAGATAGCCCACCACGCCGATGGTGGCGCACAGCCAATAGCCCCAAGCGGAGAAGAAGCCCACCAGATCGCCGAAACCGGCCCGGGCATAGCTGTAGATGCCGCCATCTAGCTCCGGCCTTAAGCGCGACAGATAGAGAAAACTCATGGCGAGCGCCAGGATGCCGACCCCGGTGACGGCCCAGCCGATCAGCACGGCGCGAGCGCCCGCCACCTCGGCCATGTTCTGGGGCAGGCTGAAGATGCCGGCCCCTACCATGGAGCTGAACACCAGTGCAGTGAGGGACCAGAGCCCGATCTTGCTCTCTTTCATGGGCGCTCCTTAACGCAGCCGGCTGGCCAGCGCCTCAATGTGTTCCGGGCCGATGCCGCAGCAACCGCCGATGAGGCTTGCCCCGGCAGCGCGCCAGCGCTCGGCCCAGCCGAGGTAATCCAGCGATCCCAGATCGGTGCGGATCTCGTCCAGCCCGTCGTTGGCGGTCGCCTCCTTCGGTTGGGGCGGGAAGGCGTTGGCATAGGCGCCGAGCCGTATGTCGGTGCGCCCCAGCGCCTGTAGGCCGGCCCTGGCCACCTTGAGCGCGGCGTCGATCACCTCGGGCTGGCAGCAGTTGAACAGGATGGCATCCACCCCGGCTGATGACAGTGCGGCGACGGCGTCCGCCACCCGCTCACCGGAACGCAGGGTCGGTTCGCTGCCCGGCGCCTCGTCTTCCAGGGTGAAGGAGACCCAGAACGGCTTGCCATCCTCGGGCAGCAAGGCCTTGAGGGCCAGCGGCTCGGCGATGAGGCTCATGGTCTCCGCCAGCCAGATATCCACCCGGGGGGAGAGCGCCCGGATCAGCGGGGTCGCCAGCTCGCTCACCCGGCCTGCGTCGAACAGGTCGGCGCGGTAGGATCCAAAGAGCGGCGGCAAGGAGCCGGCCACCTGCACGCGGCCCGGCTGCTCATCGACCACCTCGCGGGCCAGCTGGCCGGCCAGGGTCGCCAGCCGCTCCCCCTCTGCCGAAAAGCGCGCCTCACCGATATGAAACGGCACCAGCGCATAGCTGTTGGTGGTGATGATTTGGGCCCCGCTCGCCACATAGGCCTCGTGCACCTCGCGCACCGTCTCGGGGGCCTCCATCAGAGCCAGTGCCGACCACTCCGGCTGGCGAAACGGCGCGCCCCGCCGTGCCAGCTCGCGCCCCATGCCGCCATCCAGTATCCACAATGCCTGCGTATCCATCTGTCTCGTCTCTTGTTGTGTTGTTGTCTTGTTGTGCGGGTCTGTGCGCTTTATCCGTTGCGCCTGCCCCGGCGGCGCGGCAACCCGTCGCCATCGTCACCCTGAATAAATCAGCCATAAAAACATATAGATGTTTAGATGGCCAAAACAAGATAAAGCAAAGCCCGCCCGACGGCAACCGGCATCACCGCAAAACCACAAACGCAGAAGGCAGAAGGCAGAAAAGCAAGAGGCCACCCTAAGGTGGCCTCTTGTGGCAACAGATGAACTGGTGGCTCAACGCCCGGCCAGTACCCGCTTGGTCTGTTTGACCCAGTCGGAGACCCGACCCTGCTGGGGATACCCCTGCCAGATCTGCTCCCACTGGGCGGGGCTGAGCGGGCGGCCCAACCGGCGCTGCACCCCGGCATAGAGGTAGTCGTGGGCCGTGGTACGGGCCTGGGCCGAGGTGAGGAACTTGGCCACCGGGTCGGTCAGGCGCACGTCCCGCATGCCCAGCAGCGGGTAGTCGCTGTGCACCGCCGCCAACATGGTCTCGCGCATGGCCGACTCGATGTAGCCGCGGGCAAACAGGGCGGTCACCGACTCGAGCGAACCTTGATCCGGGCCGTGATACTCCTCGTCGAACACCGGGCTCGGCTCCGCCACGGCGCTTTGCACCACCGCATCGGGATCCGGCTGCGGCATGACCACGGCAGCCTTGGGGGCGGCCGGCTTGGCGACGGGAGTGGCCTTGCGCGGTGCGCTCTGGCTGCAGGCACCGAGTGCCAGGGCGAGCGCTACACAGGCCAGCGCACGGGAATGAGACTGCATCTTCATGATTGCTAACGAGCTCCTTTTACTATTCCTGAGCGGGCTTGTCGGCCGGCGTGGCCTCGACCCGGGTGACCAGCAGCTGGTCAATCTTGTAGCTGTCGATGTCCACCACTTCAAACTTGTAACCGGCGTATTTGACCGAGTCGGTTCGCTTGGGGATCTTGCGCAGCATGTACATGATGAAGCCGGCGATGGTTTCATAATTCTGGTTTTCCGGGAACTCCTCGATGTCGAAGGCACGCATCACGTCGGAGATGGGGGTCACCCCATCCACCAGCCAGGAGTTCTCATCCCGCTGCACTATCTGCTCTTCCACCACGTGGGTGGCCCACTCGCCCATGACGGTACTCATCAGGTCGTTCATGGTGACGATACCCACCACCAGCGCGTACTCGTTCATCACCACCGCGAAGTCGCCGCGATGGTTCTTGAAGTACTCCATCGCCTCGTAGAGGTTGAGGGTGTCGGGGATGATGATGACGTTCTGCACCAGGGAGCCGCTGTTGAGATCGATGCTCTGGCCGCTGATGACCCGGATCAGCAGCTCCTTGGAGTCGACGAAGCCCTTGATGCTGTCGAGGTTGTGGTCGCACACCAGGAACTTGTTGTGGGGATGTTCGGCGATCTTGGCCTTGATGCTCTCCTCCCCCTCTTGCAGGGTGAAGTAGATGAGGCTCTCGCGCGCCGTCATGGCGGAGGTGACGCCGAGGGACTGCAGCTCGAACACGTTCTCGATGAGCTGATGCTCCTCGCGCTGGATGACGCCGGCCTCGGCCCCCGCATCCATCACCGCATAGATGTCGTCGGAGGTGATCTCGTCGTTGCGCACCATGGAGATGCGCAGCAGCCGGAACAGGCCGTTGGCCATGCCATTGAACAGCCACACCAGCGGCATCAGCAGGGTGACGCACAGCAGCATGGGGCGCACCACCACCACGGCGATCCGCTCCGGCATGGTCATGGCGAGGCGCTTGGGCATCAGATCGGCGATGAGAATGAACATGCCGGTGACGAACACGAAGGAGGCCGCCGAGCTGATTTCACTCAGCCAGGGCCCCTGATAGAACTCGGAGACCAGCTCCTTGATGGCCGGGTTCAGGGCGGATTCGCCCAGGATACCGCCCAGGATGGCGACGGTATTGAGCCCGATCTGCACCACGGTGAAGAAGTTGCCCGGCTGGGCCTGCAGTGCCAGTACCTTTTCGGCATGGCGGTTGCCCTCATCGGCCATCACCTGCAACTTGATCTTGCGGGAGGCGGCGAGGGATATCTCGGAGAGAGAGAAGAACACGCTGCCGGCAACCAGCAGCATCAGGAAAAATAAACTATCGGCAAAACTCATGATTAACCTATTGCTACACCCGCCTTAGCACAAGACGGCAAACTGGGTCCGGGAGACCGGACCGTGAGTCGATCCGGGACTCACACAGGGGGCATATTCTAGCAGAAAAGCGCCAGTCGGGTGGCGATATCTTGCACTGACTGAAAAGGCAACAAAAAAGGCGCTCAAAGCGCCTTTTTATTCATTTCAGACTCACCCTTTCCCCAGCAGGGTGCCCAGGTCGTCTGCCTTGGTGTGGCGCACGTCCTTGCCTTTCACGTAGTAGACGATGTATTCGCAGATGTGCTGGCAGCGATCGCCCACCCGCTCGATGGCCCGCGCCGCCCACAGCACGTTGAGCACCTGCGGTATGGTGCGCGGATCTTCCATCATGTAGGTCATCAGCTCGCGGATGATGGACTCGTACTCCCGGTCCACCTTGTCATCTTCCTTGTAGACCGCCAGCGCAGCATCGAGATCCATGCGAGCGAAGGCGTCCAGCACGTCGTGCAGCATCTTGATGGTGCGGCGGCCCATGTTCTCCAGCGACACCAGCGGCGGCTGCGGCTTGTTGGCGTTGTCGGTCAGCATGCGGGCGATCTTGTCCGCCACATCGCCAATGCGCTCCAAGTCGGTGATGGTCTTGATGATGGCCATCACCAGCCGCAGGTCGGAGGCGGTGGGCTGGCGCTTGGCGATGATGCGGGTGCACTCCTCGTCGATCGCCACTTCCATGGCGTTGACGTTATGGTCGTTGGCCACGATCTTGCGCGCCGCGTCCAGATCCTGATCGTGGATCGCCGCGATGGCGTCGGTCAGCTGCTGCTCCACCAGCCCGCCCATCACCAGCACCTGGTTGCGCACGCTCTCGAGCTCGGCATTGAACTGACCGGAGATGTGTTTGTTGAGGTTCATATTGTCCATACCAATAATCCTTGATGCTCCGAGTATGCCTTAGTCGTTGAACTGACGGGTAATCTGTTTGTTGATGCTCATCTTGCTCATCCCCATAACCCTTGTTGCACCAACACGCCCTAGTCGTTGAACTGACCGGTAATCTGTTTGTTGATGCTCATCTTGCTCATCTCCATCGCCAGCATCTCTTAGCCGTAACGACCGGTGATGTAATCTTCGGTCTTCTTCTTGGCCGGGGTGGTGAAGATGGTGTTGGTGTCCGAGTACTCGATGAGCTCGCCCATGTACATGAAGGCGGTCTGATCCGAGACCCGCGCCGCCTGCTGCATGTTGTGGGTGACGATCACCACGGTGAACTGGCTCTTGAGCTCGTTGATCAGCTCCTCGATGGTGAGGGTGGAGATGGGGTCGAGCGCCGAGGTCGGTTCATCGAGCAGCAACACTTCCGGCTCGATGGCGATGGCGCGGGCAATCACCAGCCGCTGCTGCTGACCACCGGAGAGGCCGAAGGCGTTGTCGTGCAGGCGATCCTTCACCTCGTCCCACAGGGCTGCGCCGCGCAGGGAGCGCTCGGCCGCCTCGTCCAGGGTGCGTCTGTCGTTGATGCCCTGCAGGCGCAGGCCATAGACCACGTTCTCGTAGATGGACTTGGGGAAGGGGTTCGGGCGCTGGAACACCATGCCCACCTGACGGCGCAGAGCGGAGACATCGACGCTCTTGTCGTAGATGTTGTGACCATGCAGCTGAATTTCGCCCTCGATGCGGCAGATCTCCACCAGGTCGTTCATCCGGTTGATGCAGCGCAGCAGGGTGGACTTGCCGCAGCCGGAGGGGCCGATAAAGGCAGTGACCTGGCCCTTGGGGATCTTCATGTTGACGTTGAACAGCGCCTGCTTGTTGCCGTAGTACAGGTTGAGATCCTTCACCTCCAGCGCGGTCTGCTCCGGGCTCAGGTTGAGCAGGTCGGTCGCGGTATGCTGGGTCGCTGCGGTCGTTACGTTGATCATCTGTTACCTCAAAATCTGTCGGTGGCGGCGGGCACTCTCATTGCCCGCGGCCGGAACGCTTGGCTGGCAGGGAACCCTGTTCCCTGCCCGTCTCTGTGGTGCTGGTCTATCAATGTTCCAGCGACCGGAATTTTTCACGCAAGTGGTTACGGATACCGATGGCCGTCAGGTTGAGGCCGACGATCACCGTCACCAGCAGGAAGGAGGTGGCGTAGACCAAGGGACGCGCCGCCTCGACGTTGGGGCTCTGGAAGCCGACGTCATAGATGTGGAAGCCCAGGTGCATGAACTTGCGCTCCACGTGCAGATACGGGAAGTTGCCGTCCATCGGCAGGGTCGGCGCCAGTTTCACCACCCCCACCAGCATCAGCGGCGCCACTTCACCGGCCGCGCGGGCGATGGCCAGAATGAGGCCGGTCATGATGGCCGGGCTTGCCATGGGCAGCACGATGCGCCACAGGGTCTCGGCCTGGGTGGCCCCCAGCGCGAGAGACCCCTGGCGGATGGTGCTCGGGATCCGGGCCAGCCCCTCTTCGGTGGAGACGATCACCACCGGCAGGGTCAGGATGGCCAAGGTCAGCGCAGACCAGATGACGCCGGGGGAGCCGAAGGTCGGGCTCGGCAGCGCTTCCGGATAGAACAGCTGGTCCAGCGAACCACCGAGGGTGTAGACGAAGAAGCCCAGACCGAACACGCCGTACACGATGGAGGGCACGCCCGCCAGGTTAATCACTGCGATGCGGATGATCTTGGTCAGGCTGTTCTTGCCCGCGTACTCGTGCAGGTAGACCGCAGCGATGACCCCCAGCGGAGTCACGATGATCGCCATCAGGAACACCATGAAGACGGTCCCGAAGATGGCCGGGAACACCCCGCCCTCGGTGTTGGCCTCGCGCGGATCGTCGGAGACGAACTTGCCGATCTGGTGGAACCAGTAACCCACCTTGGCCGGCAGGCTCATGTCGTTGGGCCACACCACGTCCAGCACCTTGGACATGGGCATGGTCACCAGTTCGCCGCGCATGTCCTTGACCGTGATGCTGTCTCTGTCCGCCTGGGCACGCAGGGAGAAGAGCTCCTTCTCCAGCACCTGATAACGATCGTTGAGGGCCTGACGCTCGCTCGCCAGCTCGGCTTTAAGCTGATCGGTCAACTTGTCGTCCAGCTCGGCCTTGCGCTCTTTCAGGCGCAGCCGCTCCAGCTGATAGTTGATGCTGCCGATGTCCCCTTTTTGCAGATCGTCAGCCTGCTCGGAGAGGCCGTTGGCCCGCGCCAGCACCCGCTGCAGGGCGGGATGCAGATCCGAGGTGAGCTCGCGGCCATCCTCTTTCACCGCGACGATATAGCCGTAGAAGTTGCCGTTGGTAGCGCGTTCCACCATGGCCAGCTCCGCCGGCAGGCTCTGGGACTTGATGTCGGTCTCCAGCACCCAGCGGAAGTCCAGGTCGACGAACTCGCGGTTGCCGGTCTTGACCAGATAACGGGTCAGCAGCTCGCGCTCCTCCCCTGCCAGCGGCAGGCCGGCGGCCCGCAGCCGCTCGACCGGCACCAGCTCGCGGTCGTTGATTTCGCCGATCAGCACGCTCTTGTTGCCCTGGGCGTCTTCCAGTTGCCACTCATAGATGGGGTGGGGCCAGAAGTAGACCAGACCACGCCAGCCGATCAGCAGCAGCAGACCCAGTACAGCTACCAGACTCAGGCTGACGGCGCCGCCGGTCATCCAGATCCAGGGGGCCCCCGATTTAAACCACTTACCCATTGTCGATTCCTCGATCCTTACAGAGCAGCCCATCACAGGGAGCTGTATTTTTCACGCAACCGCTGACGGATGAACTCGGCCAGGGTATTGAACAAGAAGGTGAACACGAACAGCACGAAGGCGGCGAGGAACAGTACCCGATAGTGAGAGCTGCCCACTTCCGATTCCGGCATCTCCACCGCGATGTTGGCGGCCAGAGTGCGCAGCCCCTGGAACATGGAGAAGTCCATGATGGGGGTATTGCCGGTGGCCATCAGCACTATCATGGTCTCGCCCACGGCGCGGCCAAGGCCCATCATCACCGCCGAGAAGATGCCCGGGCTGGCGGTGAGGATCACCACCCGGCTCAGGGTCTGCCACGGTGTGGCACCCAGGGCCAGGGAGCCCTGGGTGAGGTGCTTGGGCACCGAGAAGACAGCGTCTTCGGCGATGGAGAAGATGGTGGGAATGACCGCAAAGCCCATGGCGATGCCGACCACCAGGGAGTTGCGCTGGTCAAACTTGATGCCCATGTCGTGGGTCAGCCAGATGCGCGAGTCACCGTGCATGAAGGCGTTCTCGATGAGCGGGCTCACCGCGAAAGCGCCCCAGCCAATCAGCAGCAGCACCGGGATCAGCAGGATGGCGTGCCACCCTTCTGGCAGCCAGGATTTGCCACGCTCCGGCAGGTAGTTCCAGACCAGGGCGGTCAACAGCATCCCCATCGGCAGCAGGATCAGCAGCAGCACCACGCCGGGCAGCGCCCCCTCTATGATGGGTGCGAGCCACAGACCGGCCAGGAAGCCGAGGATAACGGTCGGCAGGGCTGCCATGATCTCCACCGTCGGCTTGACGTATTTGCGCAGCCCCGCCGACATGAAGTAGGCGGTGTAGATGGCGCCGGCGACGCCGAGCGGCACCGCAAACACCATGGCATAGAAGGAGGCCTTGAGGGTGCCGAACACCAGCGGCACCAGGCTCAGCTTGGCCTCGAAGTCGTTGCTGGCGGAGGTGGACTGCCACACGTACTGGGGCTCGGGGTAGCCTTCATACCACACCTGTTGCCAGAGCGCCGACCAGGTCACCTCGGGGTGCTCGTTCTCCACCGCAAACAGCTTGAAGGCGTCTCCCTGCTGCATCAGCAGCACGTTGTGACGGGGGGAGATGGCCAGCGCCGACAGGGCGCCGCCCTCCACCTTCTCGCTCAGCAGCTTGGTTTCGCCGGTGGCGTGGAAGAAGCTGATGGTGCCACTCTTGTCGGCACTGATGAAGCCCTTGCGAAAATGTTCGGGGGTCAGCTGCGCCACGGCGCCATCGCCCTTGAAGTCGCGGATCTGGGTGAACTGGCGCTTGCCATCCCGGGCCACTTCGAACCACTGGGAGATGACACCATTGTCGTTGCCCACCAGCAGGGAGGAGGCGCCGGAGAGCAGCTCGACCCGGGTCACGTTGGCATCGGGGGCGTTGATCTCCAGCACGTTGCGCAGGGAGATGTCGTTCAGGTTGTGGATGTCATAGACCGAGAGGCGGTTGCCATCGCGCACGAACAGGATGCGCAGGTTGGGGGTCAGCAACATCTGATCCACGTGGCGCGGCAGGGAGGGGATGGTGTAGTTCTGGGCGCTCCACTCGACTTCGCCGGAGAGGAAGTTCTCCTCGCCGCTCATCACCATCATGACGCCGCGACCATCGGCGGTCACGGCCGCGGTGGCCATCTTGTCCTTGGTGGCTTCAAATACCATCAGCGACAGCGCCTTGCCCGCAGGGTCCACCACGACCGGCTCTTCGCCGAAGGGGTACTGCAGACTGGGTTCGATGACCCGCACGTCGTTGGGATAGGAGACCTTGAAAGCGGGCTGCACCACCTGGGCCTTGCCGTCGGCAAAACCGTAGGCCATCAGCTTCTGGCCCGGCGACGGCGGCGCGACGGCAGTGATGTCACCCTTTACCTGTGCCTGACCGAGCGACTGGCCCACCTTGACCTTGCCATCATTCTGGACGGCAAAGAAGTTGACCTGGCCCTGGTCGCTGAAGCGATAGCCGATCTCGTTCTGCTCCTCCACCCCGAGCCAGGCGGTCTTGCCCTGAATGGGCAGGGTAAACGATGCAGTCGGCTCCATGGAGGCGCCATTGAAGATGGGTTTCACCACATAGAGCAGATAGAAGAAAATAAGCAACAGGGCGACCAGTACCAGGGCTCCGCCCGTGGTCACCCCGTACTTGGCCAACTTATCCTTGATACGGCGCTTTCTGCTCCCCGCCATAACCAGGTGCAACGATTCCGATGACATGCAAAACCTCAATGTGAGCTAGGCTTGGCGGCATTATATGGCGGTTGCATGACAGTTTTGTTACATGAAGGTCCCGTGAACCGGGCTTATTTGCAGGCAAGAAAGCGGCATCAAAGATGCCATGGAGAAGATGATAACCAACTGTTTTATAAAGTTAAAAATGTAGTGCAAGCGCCGCTGGAGCGCGCCGCTTGCACCGATGCGCCTCAATCGTCGGCGGCCAGGGTTTGTTGCAGTGCCAATCTGGCGGCCTTTTTCTCGGCGCGGCGACGCCTGAAGAAATCCGACAGCTGGGCCGAGCAGGCCTCTGCCAGCACGCCACCGGTCAGCTCGACCCTGTGATTGTGACGCGGGTCCTGCAGGATCTCGAACACTGAGCCGGCCGCGCCGGTCTTCAAGTCCCGCGCGCCATAGACCACCCGCTTGACTCGGCTGTGGATCAGGGCACCGGCACACATGCAGCAGGGCTCCAGGGTCACATAGAGGGTGGTGTCGAGCAGACGGTAGTTTTGCAGCCGCTCGCCGGCCGCCCGGAGCGCCATCACCTCGGCATGGGCGCAGGCGTCGTGTTCGCTGATGGAGCGGTTCCAACCCTCTGCGACAATCTCATCCCCCTGCACCAGCACGGCGCCCACCGGGATCTCGCCGATCCCCTCGGCCCTGGCGGCCAGCGCCATGGCATGGCGCATCCAGCGTTCGTCCTGCTCGTGCTGGCTCGCCTGTGCTGCAACGTCCGATGGTTTCACGCCCTGCTCCTCTCTGACTGGTTGATGACGACAGATCATGCTGTCGGCGAAAGACGGTATTACGGCCCCGTGCCTCCGATCGCTATGGCATAGGTCCCGCCATCCATGCCCGCGGCGGGGCGGCGATTATGCCAAATCCCGCTGGCACCCCCAAGTTCCATCTGCGCTGAGCAATAAAGAAGCAGTCAGCATCTCTATGATAAAAAAGGAGTTGCGTCCAAAGGTGCGGAACATTAGACTTCCTCCCCGTCAGCACAGACTGACCTTGTCGGCGTGTAGCGCAGCCAGGTAGCGCACTGTCATGGGGTGTCAGGGGTCGGAGGTTCAAATCCTCTCACGCCGACCATCATTCCCCGAAAATAGCCCAGTCCAGCGACTGGGCTATTTTTTTATCCGTCATCCCGATCTTCACCCGCCGCTCGCCGTTAGCCTCTCGTGTCACGCCCTCTCCTTCAAAGAGTCACCAATCAGTTGCGGTACGGATTTTATTCAGAACCGCTTGAAACCTTTCGAGAGTATCGCTAGGATACGCGACTTTTCCGCCGGCATTTCGTACAGGGAGGTGGAAACCCGGGTGATGGAGTCACCAACCGGCTTGCAATCCAGTGAGGCAAGCACCCATGACGCAAGCAGTTGAAGCACAACCCGAACACTCTCCCCTGCCCCAGCCGGCCACCGAAATCGGTGCCAACCAGTATGTGGCCGAACATGGCCCCGTCGTACGGCTCGACATCGTCGATCTGGCGGCGCCGGACGATGACTACTGAACCGTCAACCCTGGCGTCAACCCTTCCTGTCACAGGAGATCAGGGTCGCGACACTCGGGATCATCTCCCCTTGATACCTCCTTTGAGGGCCAGGATGGCCCGCTGATACAAATAACAACAATATCCTGCGTAACGAAATAGCGGCAGTCATATCTGCTACCAGCGTTCCTCCCCTCACCTGCACACGCCATCCCCTGAGGTGATACAAACCTACGTTATTGCCCATCACTTTCTCACTCGGCTGCCACCGGACCCCATTTGGTCCCATTGAGCGACTTGAGTTTTAAACAACCGTTCTCCAGCCAATGCCAGAAGGCACCAAGCGCTTGCTGGGTTGCTCAAACGCATTTCATACGGACGTTTTTTGAAAGCTTGGAGTGAGGTCGGGATTTGTTTTTGCATTTGTAATTTTATTACGTAATAAGTTACATCCCGTCGACTGTTCTCCCCCCGATATGGGGCCACCGCGAAGGGGTGGAAAACAAGAGCATAACCATCTGCATAGAGTTTTTGCGCTAATCAAACAAATCCATTTAAAACATATAGTTAACATCATGACCAAAACGGGCGTTTTAAAAAAGCTGTTGACGAATAGAGCAATATTTCGCACCTTATGAATCGTGTTATCCCGTTGTTACGGGAAGATTGAAAAAACAGGGATCGACTTTAGTCGTAGTTAATTAGTTCAAAATGTAATTCTCAAAGGAGTGAACACTATGTCGGCACCGGCCCAGACCCACTGTAGCGCCCGTCTGCGCATCCAGGGCGAAATGCATCCCGATTACGCGCAAATTCTGACGCCGGACGCGGTGGCCCTGGTATCCGAACTGGTGGAACGCTTTGCTCCCCAACGGGACGAATTGTTGAAACAACGTGTGGCACGCCAGGCCCGTATCGATGGCGGCGAGCTGCCGGACTTCCTGCCTGAGACTGCCCACATCCGCGCCGGCGACTGGACAGTACGCGGCATTCCTGCCGACCTGCAGGATCGCCGTGTTGAGATCACCGGCCCGGTCGAGCGCAAGATGGTGATCAACGCCCTCAACGCCAACGTCAAGGTGTTCATGGCGGACTTCGAAGATTCGCTGGCCCCCGCCTGGAACAAGGTGATCGAGGGTCAGATCAACCTGCGCGATGCGGTCAATGGCACCATTGCCTACCAGAGCCCGGAGGGGAAATCCTATACCCTCAATGCCGATCCGGCCGTGCTCATCTGCCGGGTACGCGGTCTGCACCTGCCGGAGAAACACGTCACCTTTGATGGTGCCCCCATTCCCGGCGGCCTGTTCGACTTCGCCCTCTATTTCCTGCACAACCACAAGGCGCTGCTGGCCAAGGGATCCGGCCCCTACTTCTACGTGCCCAAGCTGCAGAGTCACCTGGAAGGACGCTGGTGGAGCGAGGTGTTCGCCTGGACCGAAGACAAGTTCGGCCTGCCCCGCGGCACCATCAAGGCCACCGTGCTGATCGAAACCCTGCCAGCGGTGTTCGAGATGGACGAGCTGCTCTATCAGATGAAGGATCACATCGTGGCCCTCAACTGCGGTCGTTGGGACTACATCTTCAGCTACATCAAGACGCTCAAGAATCACCCGGATCGCGTCCTGCCGGACCGCCAGGTGGTGACCATGGACAAACCGTTCCTCTCCGCCTACTCGCGGCTGCTGATCAAGACCTGTCACAAGCGCGGCGCGCTGGCGATGGGGGGCATGGCCGCCTTCATTCCGGCCAAGGATGCCGCCGTCAACGAGCAGGTCTTCGCCAAGGTACATGCCGACAAACAGCGTGAAGCCGACAACGGCCACGATGGTACCTGGGTGGCCCACCCAGGCCTGGCCGACACCGCCATGGCCGTGTTCAACGCCACCATCCCGGCCGGCGCCAAGAACCAGATCGGCGTGCTGCGCGAGCAGGATGCCCCCATCACAGCCGCCGACCTGCTGGCACCCTGCGAGGGCGAGCGCACCGAGGCAGGCATGCGCACCAACATCCGGGTTGCCCTGCAGTATCTGGAGGCCTGGATCAATGGCAATGGCTGCGTGCCCATCTACGGTCTGATGGAAGATGCGGCTACCGCCGAGATCTCCCGCACCTCCATCTGGCAGTGGATCCGCCACGGCAAGTCCCTGTCAAACGGCCAGGTGGTGACCAAGGATCTGTTCCGCCAGATGCTGGCCGAGGAGCAGGAGGTGGTCAAACGCGAGGTGGGCGAAGCCCGCTGGCAGTCGGGCCGTTTCGCCGAGGCGAGCGCCCTGATGGAAGAGATCACCTGCGCCGATACCCTGATCGATTTTCTGACGCTGCCCGGTTACGAGCGGCTCTGAATCACGGGCTCCGCAAGGGGCTCGCCAATAACAAGTCAATGGAAACGTGAAATCAATGAAAGAGGGAACTGATATGGCACTGACCCGTGAGCAACAGATCCAGGCTATCGAGAAAGACTGGGCACAGAACCCCCGCTGGAAAGGGATCAAGCGCGGCTACAGCGCCGAGGACGTGGTCAACCTGCGCGGCAGCCTGCAGCCGCAGCACACCCTGGCCCAACGTGGCGCCGACAAGCTGTGGGAGCTGATCCACGGCGGCGCCAAGAAGGGCTACGTCAACTGTCTCGGCGCCCTGACCGGCGGCCAGGCGGTGCAACAGGCCAAGGCGGGGATCGAGGCGATTTACCTCTCCGGCTGGCAGGTAGCGGCTGACAACAACCTCTCCTCCACCATGTATCCGGATCAGTCCCTCTATCCGGCCAACTCGGTGCCGTCGGTGGTGGAGCGCATCAACAACTCCTTCGCCCGTGCCGACCAGATCCAGTGGGCCAACAAGGTAGGGCCGCAGGATGAGGGCTTTATCGACTACTTCCTGCCCATCGTCGCGGATGCGGAAGCCGGCTTCGGCGGCGTGCTGAACGCCTTCGAGCTGATGAAGGGGATGATTGAGGCAGGTGCCGCCGGCGTGCACTTCGAAGATCAGCTGGCCTCGGTGAAAAAATGCGGCCATATGGGCGGCAAGGTGCTGGTTCCGACCCAGGAAGCGGTGCAGAAGCTCGTCGCGGCTCGTCTGGCGGCCGACGTGTGCGGCACCAGCACCCTGGTGATCGCCCGTACCGACGCCAACGCGGCAGACCTGCTGACCACGGATGCGGATCCTTACGATGCGGACTTCCTGACCGGTGAGCGCACCGCCGAAGGTTTCTACAAGGTGCGAGCCGGCATCGATCAGGCCATCGCCCGCGGTCTGGCCTACGCCCCCTACGCCGACATGGTGTGGTGCGAAACAGCCAAGCCGGATCTGGACGAGGCGCGCAAGTTTGCCGAAGCGATCAAGGCCCAGTTCCCGGATCGCATCCTGGCCTACAACTGCTCCCCGAGCTTCAACTGGAAGAAGAACCTGGACGATGCCACCATCGCCCGCTTCCAGCAGGAGCTGTCCGACATGGGCTACAAGTACCAGTTCATCACCCTGGCAGGGATCCACAACATGTGGTTCCACATGTACGAGTTGGCCTACCAGTACGCCCGTGGCGAAGGGATGAAGCACTATGTCGAGATGGTGCAGCAGCCCGAGTTCGCCGCTGCCGAGCGGGGCTACACCTTCGTGGCACACCAGCAAGAGGTGGGCACCGGTTACTTCGACAAGGTGACCACCGTCATCCAGGGCGGCCAATCCTCGGTGACCGCTTTAACGGGTTCCACCGAAGAAGATCAGTTCCACTGATAGGCAGAACTCTTTGAGAGAGTCCTTGAGATAGGCAAAACCCCGGCCACTGGCCGGGGTTTCTTTTTATTCATTGCTTAGGCGTCGCTCACGCTCAAACACACCCGAAGGGCTCAGAGCTCGAGGATCTCTTTAACAAAGGGGATAGTCAGCTTGCGCTTGGCACGAAAAGAGGCGTTGTCGAGCTGATTGAGGGTGGTGAGCAGGGTGCGCATGTCGCGCGAGAGGCGGTTGAGCAGGAAGCGGCCCACGTCGATGGGCAGTTTGAAGCCCCGCAGCTCGGCACGCAGCTGCAGGGCACTGAGCTTGCCCTCATCGTCCAGCTCGTCGAGGTGGAAGCTCACCCCCCAATCGAGGCGGGAGGCGAGATCCGGCAGCTGCAGCCCCAGTTTGCGCGGCGCGCTGCAACCGGTCACCACCAGGGTCCCCTCGCCTTTCTCCTTCCAGCGGTTGTAAAAGTCGAACAAAGCGCGCTCCCACAGGGCATTGCCGGCGATCGCTTCCAGGCTGTCGAGGCAGACCAGCGGCAGGCTCTCGAGGGCGTCGAGCATGCTGGGATCCAGCTGTTCGAACTGATCGAGGGAGAGATAGGCGGCGGCAGCGTCGCGAGCATTGACCTCGGCGCAGGTGGCGTGCAGCAGATGGGAGCGGCCCGATCCCTTGGCCCCCCAGAAATAGAGGAAAGGCGAACCCTGACCAATGGCCGCATTCTTGAGGGCGGTGATCAGATGAGCATTGTTGCCGGGATAAAAACTGACGAAGGTTTCATCATCCGGTAGTTGTACGGCTAAAGACAGTTGGGCCGGTTGCTTCACTCGTTGGGCTTTGACTGTGACATTTGCGGGCAAGTGTATCATCGCGAAGGCGGATAGAGAACCGCCCGGACGATGCCGGGCGGTGTGGATCCTCATAAAGGATCCAGGCTGCGACCATTGCTAACGGGAACGGCTACTCCTTGGCCGGCGCGCTCAAGCCCTGGCAGAAGAGCGCCCATGGCTCTCGGCCGAACGGTCAGGATCCTTGGCCAGGATCAGGGCTGCGACCACTGGTAGCTCAGCCCCTCTGGGGTATCCGCCAGCTGGCGCAGCCGGCTCTCCAGCTGCAGCCCGCGGATGAGCTCGGCCTTGTCCCCCTGCAGGCTCAGGTTGAAGGTCACCTTGTCCCCCTCCAGTTTGCCAATCTCCACCTTGGTGACGCTGGCCATCCCCTGCAGCATCTTCTGCACCGTGATCATGCCGTCGATACCGGACAACCCCTCCACCACCAGTGTCTGGCTGGAGGCGACACCGGAGATGCGCGCCCCGTAGTTCTGCACCAGCCAGCCAGCCAGGGCATCGGCGAACGTCTGCGCTACCTCGGCCTGGGTGCCGGCGCCCTCGCCCCTGGTCAGTTCGCTCAGCTCACCGCCGGCCTTGGGCCCGTAGAGACCCCAGTCGATGCTCCACTTGTCACCTTCAGGGGTGAGCTTGCCCAACACCACCATCTCGGCGCCGTAACGCTGGCTCGCCTTGAGGATGGGATCGGCGAAACGGCCCCAGACGTCGGTGGCATTGACCGCCATGTTGTCATCCAAGTCCATCAGCGGAATGCTGACCGGCAGCCCCATCGCCTGGGCCTGGGTACGCAGGGCGGCGGCCCAGCCATCGCTGGACTGATCCGGCAGAATGCGCCGCTCCCCTTCATTGATCACCAGCCAGATGGCCACTTGCGGCCGGGCCGGGCCCAGCAGGGCGAACTTGCTCTCGGCCACCAGGGCATTGACCTTGGTCACGTCGAAATCGGCCTTGAGAAACTTCACCGGCCCCACGTCCTGATAACCGTAGTGCTGCACGAACGCGCCGGGGGCCGCCAGCGCCTTGACCACCGCCGGCTGGGTCAGGATGTCGCGCTTGCCGGTCACCTTGACGAGCACCTCGCCCAGGGCCTGGGACTGGGCTGCCGCCATGTCGCCGCTGGTGGGGGCCTTGCCCTGATAGAGATCGGTCACCTGGGCGGCTGACACCATGAATGACAAGCCGCAGCACAGGGCGGTCACAACACGTTTGAGCATGAGAGAAGTCTCGAAATGGGAGATGGTGCTTATGGTAGCGGCAAGGCGCGCATGGCAGCAAGCCGGGGGCGGGAGAAACAGCGGAGCCGGCGAGATGCCGGCTCCGTTTGCGCGCCAGCCTGACGCGCCTTGAGGCGATCGCGGCTTACTTGGTGCCGAAGATCTTGTCGCCGGCGTCGCCCAGACCCGGGACAATGTAGCCCTTCTCGTTCAGGCCCTGGTCGATGGAGGCGCAGAACAGCTCCACATCCGGGTGAGCGGCTTCCAGCGCCTTGATGCCTTCCGGCGCGGCAACCAGCACCAGCACCTTGATGGACTGGCAGCCCTTCTTCTTGAGCAGGTCGATGGTGGCGATCATGGAGCCGCCGGTGGCCAGCATGGGGTCGATGACCAGCGCCAGACGCTCTTCGATGTTGCTGACGATCTTCTCGAAGTAGGGAACCGGCTGCAGGGTCTCTTCGTCGCGGTAGATACCGACCACGCTGACGCGGGCGCTCGGCATGTGCTCCAGCACGCCATCCATCATGCCCAGACCGGCACGCAGGATAGGCACGACGGTGACCTTCTTGCCCTTGATCTGGTCAACTTCCACTGGCCCGTTCCAGCCATCGATGGTAACCTTCTCGGTTTCGAAGTCAGAGGTCGCTTCGTAGGTCAACAAACTGCCCACTTCCTTGGCCAGTTCACGGAAACGCTTGGTGCTGATATCGCCTTCACGCATCAGACCGATCTTGTGCTTGACCAGGGGGTGTTTGACTTCAACGACTTTCATTATTATCTCCTCTAACTGCCGCAAAAAAATCGCGGAATCATACAACAAAAGCCGCCGCTTGTAGAGCATTTCCGCGCAAAAACGCGCAAACGATTTCCTTTCTGGTTTTTCACCGCCACTGTTAGAATACGCCCCGAATTTTACCCTCCACTTCTTTATATGACGGGGAATACGCGTGACTGACAAAACCTCACTGAGCTACAAGGATGCTGGCGTGGATATCGATGCCGGCAATGCACTGGTTGAACGTATCAAGGGCGTGTCAAAGCGCACTCGTCGTCCTGAAGTCCTTGGTGGTCTTGGCGGCTTTGGGGCCTTGTGTCAAATCCCTGCGGGCTACAAGGAGCCGGTGCTGGTCTCCGGCACCGACGGGGTGGGCACCAAGCTGCGCCTCGCCATCGACCTGAAGAAGCACGACACCGTGGGCATCGATCTGGTGGCCATGTGCGTCAATGACCTGATCGTGCAGGGCGCCGAGCCCCTCTTCTTCCTCGACTACTATGCCACTGGCAAACTGGACGTCGACACCGCTGCGGCCGTGGTCACCGGCATCGGTGCTGGCTGCGAGCAGTCCGGTTGCGCCCTGGTGGGCGGCGAAACCGCCGAGATGCCGGGCATGTATGAAGGGGAAGATTACGACATCGCCGGTTTCTGCGTCGGTGTGGTGGAGAAGAGCGAGATCATCGACGGCAGCAAGGTCGGCGAAGGGGATGCCCTGATCGCCCTGGCCGCCAGCGGCCCCCACTCCAATGGCTTCTCCCTCATTCGCAAGATCCTGGGAGTCTCCAAAGCCGACGTGCAGCAACCACTGGGTGATACCACCCTGGCCAATGCCCTGCTGGAGCCGACCCGCATCTACGTGAAACCCGTGCTCAAGCTCATCAAGGAGTGCGAGATCCACGCCCTCTCCCACATCACCGGCGGCGGTTTCTGGGAGAACATCCCGCGCGTGCTGCCTGCCAACACCCAGGCGGTGATCGACGAGCAGAGCTGGCAGTGGCCGGCGGTGTTCAGCTGGCTGCAAGAAGCTGGCAACGTCACCCGCCACGAGATGTACCGCACCTTCAACTGCGGCGTCGGCATGATCATCGCCCTGCCGGCAGATCAGCTGGAAAAAGCGCTGACCCTGCTCAAGGCCGAAGGCGAGAACGCCTGGCATATCGGCCATATCGCCAAGGCGGCCGATGGCGAGGAGCAGGTCGTCATCCAATGATGCGGATCCTGGTCCTTATCTCCGGCAACGGCAGCAACCTGCAGACCATTCTCGACAGTTGCGCCGATGGCAAGATTGCCGGGCAGGTGGTCGGCGTCATCAGCAACAAGGCCGATGCCTACGGGCTGGTGCGCGCCAAAGAGGCGGGGGTGGCCACCGCCATCCTCGCCCAGCAGCAGTTTTCCAGTCGGGAGGAGTATGACGCCGCCCTGCTGGCGCTAATGAACGACTATCAGCCCGACCTGGTGGTGCTGGCCGGCTTTATGCGGATCCTGAGTGCCGACCTGGTGCGGCACTTTGCCGGGCGGATGGTCAACATCCACCCCTCCCTGCTGCCCAAGTATCAGGGGCTGCACACCCACCAGCGCGCCATCGACGCCGGTGATGACGAGCACGGCGCCAGCGTCCACTTCGTCACCGAAGAGCTCGACGGTGGCCCGGTGATCCTGCAGGCCCGCGTTCCCATCTTCGAAGGGGACACGGCCGAGGAGGTGGCGGCCCGGGTGCAGGTGCAGGAGCACAGCATCTACCCGCTGGTGGTGCAGTGGTTCTGTGAAGGCAGGCTGCAGATGCGGGAGGGGGCCGCCCTGCTCGACGGCGCCCTGCTCGGCCCCGCGGGTTATGCCAGCGAGTAACGGTTAACCGCAGCATGCAAAATAGAACAAGGGAGGCTCAGGCCTCCCTTGTCATTTCTACATACCCGAACAATAGCAGCATTAATTCAAAGCTGTTCACGACCTGTCGCGAGAAAGCGTCAGCAAGGTCACAAGCCGCTCAGGAACCGGAACGTATGGACATACGTGAGCACTCTTTGCTGTATACATAAGCGAGCAGCACATGAGCCTTGATCACGGTTTCGCAGCAAGATCGTGGACTGGTTTACACCGGATTGTCGATATCGATAAAGGTGACATCCAGCCCATGCACCGTCGCCAGCCACTCCCCCAGCGCCTTGACGCCGTAACGCTCGGTGGCGTGGTGACCGGCAGCGTAGAAGTGCATGCCCATCTCGCGGGCGGTGTGGATGGTCTGCTCGGAGGCTTCGCCAGAGATGAAGGCATCTATACCCTGCTCCGCCGCCAGATTGATGTAGCTCTGGCCGCCACCGGTGCACCAGGCCACGGAGCGGATAAGCTCGGGGCCGCTGTCGCCGCAATGGAGCGGTTCACGGCCGAGGCGCTCGGCAATCAGCTTGGCAAAATCGCTGCCACTCATGGGCTCTTCCAGCTTGCCCACCATGGCGACGCTCTTGCTGTTCCAGGGCTCGAGGCCGCGGCGCACCTTGATGCCCAGCAACTGGGCCAGCTGGGCGTTGTTACCCACCTCGGGGTGCACGTCCAGCGGCAGGTGATAGGCAAACAGGTTGATGTCGTGGGTCAGCAGGGTCTTGATGCGGCGTTGTTTCATGCCGGTGATCTGGGCTGGCTCGCCACTCCAGAAGTAGCCGTGATGGACCAGGATGGCGTCAGCATCGGCAGCCACGGCCGCGTCGATCAGAGCCTGGCTGGCGGTCACGCCGGTCACCACCTTGCGAATGCGCTCACGCCCCTCCACCTGCAGGCCATTGGGGCAGTAATCCTTGATGGCGTGGGGTTCGAGCAGATGGTTGAGTACGCTTTCCAGTTTTCGATGAGAGATCATAGGGGTCCCTTATAAAGGCGCCGACCCCTGTGCTGCGATGCAGACAGGAATCGGGCTCATAACGCCGAGGCCCCATGATAATCGAGGCGGGCCGGCAAGACCATGATGCCTCCCGCACTGCGGCCCCTGGTCGAGCCCGAAATGGCCTCAGGCCGGCAGGTCGATCCCCGCCTCGCGCATCTGGGCCAGCTTGTAGCGCAGGGTGCGCGGGCTGATGCCGAGCCGGTCGGCCACCGCCTTGCGGCTGCCGTTGCAATCCTGCAGGGTGTCGAGAATGATCTGGTGCTCCTGCTGCTTGAGCTCGCTGCCCAGGTGTTCGCTGCCGCTGCTGCGCTCGTTGCCGACCAGTCGGATCTCCTCTTCCTCCACCTCTTCCAGAATGAGGTGCTCGCAGCCAATGAGGCCGTCGGGGCTCAGAATGAGGGCGCGCTGCACCACGTTGTCGAGTTCGCGCACGTTGCCGGGCCAGGGGTGAGCCAGCAGCCGTTCGCGGGCCGCCTCCGTCAGTTGCGGCGTCGGCAGTCCCTGCTGACCGGCATGCAGCGCCAGCAGGTGTTCCGCCAGCGGCAGTATGTCGCCGGGGCGCTCCCACAGCGCCGTCCAGCGCAGCGGGAAGACATTGAGGCGATAGTAGAGATCCTCGCGAAACAGGCCATCCTGCACCGCTTTTTTCAGATCCCGGTTGCTGGTGGCGATGACCCTCACATCGAGCGGGATCAGCTTGCGACTGCCGAGCCGCTCCACCTCTTTCTCCTGCAGCACCCGCAGCAGCTTGGCCTGCAGCCCCAGATCCATCTCGGTGATCTCGTCGAGCAGCAGGGTCCCCCCCTGGGCCTGTTCGAACTTGCCGGGGCAGCCCTGCACCGCACCGGTAAAGGCCCCCTTCTCGTAGCCGAACAGGGTTGCCTCCAGCATGTTTTCCGGAATGGCGGCGCAGTTGATGGCGACGAAGGTCTGTTCGGCGCGGCTGGAGTTGTCGTGGATGTAGCGGGCCAGCACCTCTTTACCGGTCCCGCTCGGGCCGGTCACCATCACGGTGGCCTCGCTTCTGGCCACCCGGGTCGCCAGCTGGAACAGCTCGGCAGTCTTGGGATCGCCGTAGACCACGGCCCGTTTCTCCACCTTCTGGGCCGGCACATAGCGGCTGACCTGATTGAGCAGCACCTCGGGGGAGAAGGGCTTGGCCAGGTAATCGATGGCCCCTTCGCGCATGGCCCGCACCGCGCCGTCAATATTGGCGTAGGCGGTCATCAACAGCACCGGCACCTGGGGATATTGCTGACGAATGTTGGCCAGCAGGGTCAGGCCGTCCATCCCCCCCATCTGGATATCCGAGATCACCATGTCGAAGCTCTGGCGCGACAGGGCCAGCAGAGCCCGCTCGCCGCTGTCCACCTCGCGGCACTCATAGCCGCCGAGCAACAGGGTATCCATCAGCGCTTCGCGCAGGCCATTGTCATCTTCCACTACCAGGATCCGGGCCTGAGTCATGCTACACCTCCCACCACAGCCAGCCTGGCCGCATTGATATTGATCCCTGCCGGATGGCGCTGACGCTCAACGTGGCTCATGCGACACCTCCGAGCGGCACCGCCTGCTGATGCAGGGGGAACGACAGGGTAAAACAGGTGCCCTCACCGGGGACCGAGGCCACGCTGACCTCCCCCTGATGGGCACGGACGACGGATTGCACCACCGCCAGCCCAAGGCCTGTGCCCTGGGATCGGGTGGTAAAGAAGGGTTCGAAGATCTGGCTCAGCAGGTGGGCGGGCATCCCTTTGCCGTTGTCGAGGATGCGCAGCTCCACCCGGGCGCCGCTGCGCACCGCGCTCACCAGCAAGGAGGTTGCCCCCGCCTGCTGGGCGTTGGCGATGAGGTTGTTGACGGCTCCCGCCAGCGCGCTGTTGTTGGCCAGCAGGCAGAGATCAGGCTCCGGCGCCTCCATGTGCAGCTCGCAGCCCTGCTGGGCGCAGAAGGCTTCGGCCCCCGCCTGCACTTCGGCCAGCAGTCCCTGTACCGAGGTGGGGGTCACCACCTGGTTGTCACCGTTGCGGGCAAACAGCAGGATGTCGTTGATCTGCTTCTCGAGATCCTGCAGGCGTGCCATCAGCTTTTGCTGGAACTGGCTGCGGGATTCGGGCTTGAGGGTGCGGTTGGCCAGGTTGGCGGCATAGAGCATGGCGGCGGAGAGCGGCGTGCGGATCTGGTGGGCCAGCGAGGCAGCCATGTTGCCAAGGGCCGACAGCCGCTTCATGTGGTTGATGCGATCTTGCAGCTGGCGGGTTTCGGTCAGATCGTTGATGAACACCAGCTGGCCCGGCTGATCCGGCAGCGGCTGGGTCGACAGCTGCACCCGGCGCCCATCGCGCAGGGAGATCTCGTGGCCGTCATCCTCGCGGGGCTGAAAGCAGCGGTCGATGATCTGGCGCCAGGCCTGCCCTTCCAGCGGCTCCCCCAGCAGCGCCTTGGCAGCCGGATTGGCGCGGGTGATCCGGCCCTCGCCGTCGAGCAGCAAGACACCGGTGGGCAGCGCCGTGAAGATGGCGTAAAGCTGGCTCACCTCGTGAGACTGGAGCGGGGTTTCTTGCGGCTGGGCTGTCATAAAGCTGACCTCAAACTGGCGACTGAGTCAGCTTATTCAATTTCCATGCCACTAAAAATTATATATAAAATCAAAGCCTTGAAGCTAGGCGTCAAGGCTTTGACCCTTATGCTTCCTTGCTCATTCCGTATTTTTTCATCTTCTCCACCAGGGTGGTACGGCGCATGCCGAGCAGGTCGGCAGCGCGGGCAACCACCCCGTCCTGGGACTCCAGCGCCTGGCGGATCAGCTCCACTTCCAGGTCAGCCAGCATCTCCTTGAGGTTGACCCCCTCCTCCGGCAGCTGCATGGCGCGGGCGTGGCTGGCGGGCAGATCCAGCTCGGGCGGATCCTGGAACACGGCGGCCAGCGCATCGCGCTCGTCCATCTCGGTCAGCCGCTCGTCCCGCGGCTCGCACGGCAGCAGCCGATAGCGGCTCGGCAGGTCGGCCACATCGACGATCTGCTGCGGGTAGAGGATGAGCAGCCGCTCCAGCAGGTTGGAGAGCTCGCGCACGTTGCCAGGCCAAGGATACTGCATCAGGGACTCCATGGCGCGCTGGGTCAGGCGGATCATCCCCTGGTGCAGCTCGGCGTGGCGATTGAGCAGCTCCTGCAGCAGCAGCGGGATGTCGTCGGCCCGATCCCGCAGCGGCGGGGTCTCGATGGGGAAGACGTTGAGGCGATAGTAGAGATCTTCACGGAAGACCTGGGTGCGGATCATCGCCTCCAGATCCCGGTGGGTGGCGGCAATGATGCGCACGTCCGCCTGAATCGGCTTGCCACCGCCGACCCGATCAAACATCCGCTCCTGCAACACCCGCAGCAGCTTGACCTGCATCGGCAACGGCATGTCGCCGATCTCGTCGAGAAACAGGGTGCCCCCCTGGGCCAGTTCGAAGCGGCCGCGCCGGGCGGCGATGGCGCCGGTGAAGGCCCCCTTCTCGTGGCCGAACAGCTCGCTCTCGAGCAGCTCGGCCGGGATGGCGCCGCAGTTGATGGGCACGAAGGGGCCCGCGCTTCGGGCCGAGAGTTCATGGATGGCGCGCGCCACCACCTCCTTGCCGGTACCCGATTCGCCGAGGATCAGCACGTTGGCATCGGTCTCGGCCACCTGGCTGATGAGCCGGCGCACCTCCTGGATCCCCTTGCCCTTGCCCACCAGCAGCCGCAGCAGCGCCTGCCCCTTGTCGTGGGTCTGCTGACGGGGATGGAGGGAGACGAAGGCCTGGCAAAAGTGCAGATGGCGGGTCAGGGATTCGTAGGTGAAGGGGGACTCTGCCACCCCGATGAAGTTGCTGTTGGGGAAGTCGGCTTCCACCAGCGACAGAAAGGGTACCCGGGGAAAACCGGTCAGCAGCTCGCCCAGCGGCCGGCCATTGAGGGCACCGGTCAGTACCCCCTGCAGCGGGCCGGATGACTCGATGGCTACCTCCAGATCACCCTCGGCAACCTCCTGCCAGGGGATCCCCATGAACGAGAGAACTGTCCCCAACTGTTGGCGCCGCTGCGCATCGGCGTCAACAATCAACACTCCCATTGCCATCATATCCATCCCTCTATTCTCGACGTAACTTATTGTTTTATTGTGCTTATGTGGTCAAGCCACGCACTTTATGCAGGATGCACAAAGTGCCAAAATTCCGACGCATTGTCAAAATTTGTCGCATTTCACCTAAGTTTATCGACCCAACGGCGCCACAAGATAAATTTTGTCGACACTTTTTTTGGGTAACGCGGGCAGGCCGCGGGCAAACAAGAGGAGGAGAGGAACAGGAGCGAGAGCGTCTCGCTTGCGGCCCGCAGCGGGCCGCAAGCAGGCGGGATGGTCAATGACGGGCGTGAGTGTGGGGCGCGGCGTAACGGCACTCGGGGAAGCGGCTGCAGGCCAGGAACAGCCGGCCGGCATGGGGTCCCTTCTTGGCTTCCCGCTCCACCAGCGGCGCATCGCAACGGGGGCAGTGCGGCACCTGATGGGGAGCCTCGTCTTCGTCCTCTTCCACCTCGGCAAACAGATTGTCCACCAGCTCGGCGTCGGCCGCCGGCAGCGGCGCGCTGCGTGGCGATACGATGGCCTTGATGGGGGCCACGGCCGGGGCTCGGCCACCATGGTGGGGCTCTTCCACCTCGACCCTGTCCAGCTGCAGAGGGCTGAAGGTAGGTTCGCGGCGCTCGCCCGGCAGCAGATCCTCTTGCGGCAGATCCGTACTGCGGTTCAGCAGCGGCAGGATCTGTTCGCGCAGCTCCTCGACCTGATAGTGGCTGCTCGCCGGGATCTGCAGCAGCGGCAGACCCGCGCTGTCAAAGGCGGCCTTGAGGAAGCTGTCCCGCGCCTTGCGCTTCTGATGACGGTGGGAGCTGTCATCGAGCTCGATGGCGCAGATGAAGGAGAGATCCGAGGGGTGGCAGAGCAGATAGTCCACGTGCTTGGTGCTGATCTTGTTGAAGGCCTGCTGCCACTTGCTCTTGCCCATCCCCGCCTCCGGCGTCAGCACATCGGCCACCCGCACCTTGGCAAAGACCCGGGCCTGGTCGCCCACCGCCAGATCCAGCACACCGAGGAAGGAGCGCTCCGCCGGGCTGAACAGGGTCTCCTGCAGCTCATAGGGCAGCGCTTTGCCCTTCTTGCCCCTGCTCCAGAAAATCGCCAGCAGAAGCAGCACCAACAACACCAATCCCGATACGACAAGGCTATTCATACGCGCACATCCCGCTCACCAGAGCCAGCTAGTTTCACAATACAAAACAGGGGCATCACTCTACCACGCGGCTGCGGGCGCAGGCAGTGCAGAAATGGAGTCAGCCCCCTCTTCGCCGCGCTTTTTCGCCATTTTTGCTGCCAGCAGGGCTTCATATGGCCTGTGACAGCAGGCACAATGCTGGAGAAACCCAATTCCAAGGAGAGCAGGATGCAAAAGCAATTGGTCGTGACCGTGATCGGAGCGGACAAGCCCGGTATCGTCGAGAGTCTGGCGGACGTCATCAGTCACCAGCAGGGCAACTGGCTGGCCAGCTCCATGAGCGAGCTGGCGGGACAGTTTGCCGGCATCCTGCACGTGAGCGTGCCTGACGAGCACTACCGCAGCCTGTGCGAGGCACTGGCCATGCTGCCTGGCCTCACCGTCAGCTTCGCCGAAGGCCAGCTCAGCCAGGAGCCAGAGCGGCAGGTGATGGTCAGCGTCACCGGCAACGACCGGGCCGGCATCGTCCACGAGGTGGCCAGCATCTTGCGCCAGCTCAACGTCAACGTGGCCGACCTCACCACCGGCTGCGAGCCCGCCCCCCACTCGGGCGCCCCGCTCTTCTACGCCCACGCCCTGGTGGCGCTGCCGCCCCGGCTCGAACTGGGGGATCTCATCAGTGCGCTGGAGTCCCTCTCCGACGATCTGGTGGTCGACATCGACCAGGCCTTCATCGACTGAGCGGATGGTCATCAATCTGTCATATTTCCACGCCATAACTGCCGCGCAGACGCGACCTGACCACAGAGGCATCACATGAGCACCGACAAGCAGTATGAAGAGAAGGAGCTGAGTTGGCTCTCATTCAATGAACGGGTGTTGCAAGAGGCGATGGACAAGACGGTCCCGCTCATCGAGCGGGTCCGTTTTCTGGGGATCTTCTCCTCCAACCAGGACGAGTTCTTCAAGGTACGGGTGTCGGACGTCAAGCGCCGCATCCTGATCAACGAGGTGCACGGCGGCGACGACGAGGCCAAGGTGTTGCTGCGGGCCATCCAGCAGAAGGTGATGGCGCTCGGCGAGGCGTTCGACAACACCTACAAGGAGCTGCTGATCGCGCTGGCCCGCCACAACATCTTCCTGGTCAACGAGAACCAGCTCTCCGAATCCATCCAGCAGTGGCTGCGGGTCTTCTTCAAGGAGAAGGTGCTGCGCCACATCATCCCGATCCTGCTCAACAAGGAGGTCAACCCGGTCAAGTTCCTGAAAGACGAGTACACCTATCTCGCCATCGAGATGAAGAAGAACGGCCAGGTGATCCAGTACGCCCTGGTAGAGGTGCCGACCGACGATCTGCCCCGCTTCTTCCAGCTGCCGCCGGAGGGCACCCGCCGCAAGAAGCAGATCATCATCCTGGACAACGTCATCCGCTTCTGTCTGGACGAGATCTTCAAGGGCTTCTTCGATTACGACGAGATTGCCGCCTACGCGGTCAAGCTGACCCGGGATGCCGAGTATGACCTCTCCGACCAGCTCGACCTCAGCCTGGTGGACAAGATGAGTGATGGCTTGAAACAGCGCCTCACCGCCATGCCGGTGCGCTTCGTCTACGAGCGGGAGATGCCGGCAGCCATGATAAGCTTCTTGAAGCTCAAGCTGCAGATCAGCTCCTACGACGCCATCATGCCGGGCGGGCGCTATCACAACTTCAAGGATTTCATCGGCTTCCCCAACGTGGGTCGGGACTATCTGGAGAACCCCAAGCTGCCGGCCCTCGATTGCCGCGACTTCGACGGTTTCGTCAACGCCTTCGACGCCATCACCAAGCAGGACATACTGCTCTACTACCCGTACCACAAGTTCCACCACTTCACCGAGCTGGTGCGCCAGGCGGCGTTCGATCCGGCGGTGAGCGCCATTCGCATCAATATCTACCGGGTGGCCAAGAAGTCGCGCATCATCCACTCCCTCATCGATGCCGCCAACAACGGCAAGAAGGTGACCGTGGTGGTGGAGCTGCGCGCCCGCTTCGACGAGGCGGCCAACATCGACTGGGCCAATATCCTGACCAATGCGGGGGTCAAGGTGGTGTTCGGGGTGCCGAGCCTCAAGATCCACTCCAAGCTCTGCCTCATCACCCGCCACGAGAATGGCGAGGCGGTGCGCTATGCCCACATCGGCACCGGCAACTTCAACGAGAAGACCGCCAAGATCTACACCGACTTCTCCCTGCTGACCCGCCACCCAGACATCACCGCCGAGGTGGAGAGCGTGTTCGAATACATCGAATACCCCTACCGGCGCTACAAGTTCAATCACCTGCTGGTCTCCCCCATCAACAGCCGGCGCCAGCTCTATCGGCTCATCGACAACGAGCTCACCAACGCCAAGGCGGGGCAGCCTTGCGGCATCACCCTCAAGATCAACAACCTGGTGGACAGGGATCTCATCAACCGGCTCTACGCCGCCGGTCAGGCCGGGGTGCCCATCCAGATGATCATCCGCGGCATGTGCGCCCTGCGCCCCGGGGTACCGGGTCTTAGCGACAACATCCGAGTCATCAGCATCATCGACCGCTTCCTCGAACATCCGCGGGTGATGGTGTTCCACAACCGGGGCAACCCCCAGCTCTATATCTCCAGCGCCGACTGGATGAGCCGCAACATTGACGGTCGCATCGAGGTGGGCACCCCCATCTACGACGAGCGCCTCAAGCAGCGCATCCTGGATATTCTCGAGCTACAACTGAGTGACACCTGCAAGGCGCGGGTCATCGATGCCGACCAGAAGAACGAATACGTGAAGCGGGGCAACCGCCGCAAAATTCGCTCCCAGGTCGCGATTTACGACTACCTCAAACGCATAGAGTCAAACAATGGACAATAGCCTGTACGCCGCCGTCGATCTCGGCTCGAACAGCTTTCACATGGTGATCGCCCATCTCAGCGAGGGGCGCTTTCGCATCGTCGATCGCATCAAAGAGCGGGTGCGGCTGGCCGACGGGATGGATGCCCACAAGCGGATGAGCCCGGAGGCGATGGCTCGCGGCCTCGCCTGCCTGTCGATCTTTGCCGAGCGGCTTACCAACATCAATCCGGATCAGATCCGCATCGCCGGTACCTACACGTTGCGCCGCGCCAGCAATGCCCGCGAGTTTGTGAGCGAGGCGGCCAAGGTGCTCAACCACCCCATCGAGATCATCAGCGGCCAGGAGGAGGCGCGCCTCATCTATCAGGGGGTCGCCCATACCCAGCACATCGAGGGACAGGTGCTGGTGGTGGACATCGGCGGCGGCAGCACCGAGCTCATCATCGGCGAAGGGTTCGAACACAAGGCGCTCACCAGCCGCAAGATGGGCTGCGTCAGCTTCACCCAGAGCTTCTTTGCCAACGGCAAGCTCGGCGAAAAAGCCTTCAATGGCGCCGTGCTGGAGGCTCAGCACCAGCTCGCCCCCATCATCAACCAGTACCGCAAGCTGGGCTGGCAGAGCTGCCTCGGCAGTTCGGGATCGATCCGCACCGTGCGCGATGTACTGCAGGGTGAGGGCTGGACCGACGGCAGCATCACGCTCGCCGGGCTGGAGCAGCTCAAACGGGAGATGCTGGCCCACAAGCGGGTCGGCGATCTTAAACTGGCCGGCCTCACCGAAGAGCGCCAGGAGGTGTTTGCCGCCGCGGTCGCCATCCTGATCGGGCTCTTCACCTCCCTGCCCATCGAGCGGATGGAGTACTCCGACGGCGCCCTGCGCGAAGGCTTGCTGTATGAGTTCGAGGAACGGCTGCAGCACCACGACATTCGCGAGCGCACCGCCCAGGCCCTCGGCACCCACTACCGGCTGGACCGAAAGCAGGCCGCCCGGGTGGAGCAGAGCGTGCTGACTCTGTTTGATGCCCTGCAGGTGCCATGGCAACTGCCGGTAGAGCCCTATCGCGCCATCCTCGGCTGGGCAGCGCGGCTGCACGAGATTGGCCTTGCCATCAACTACAGCGGCATCCACCGCCACTCCGCCTATATCCTGCAGCACACCGATCTGCCCGGCTTTAACCAGGACGATCAGGCCCTGCTGGCTGCCCTGGTGCGCTTCCAGCGCAAGGGGCTCAAGCTCGCCGAGCTGCCCGCCCTGCCCAACCACGACGAGCTGACGGTGCTGCGCTGCATCCGCATCCTGCGCCTCGCGGTGGCCGCCCACCACAGGCGTCAGGACAACCTGTTGCCCGAGTGGAAAGTCGCGGCGCAAGGCGATCAGCTGGTGGTGACCCTGCCGCTCGACTGGTGCGAGGAGAACAAATTGCTGATGCAGAATCTGGAGAAGGAGCACCGCTATTGCCAGGAGCAGGGCTGGCCGCTGCTGTTCCAGCTCGGCTGAGCGCGGGCGACGGATGCAAAAAAGGCAGCCCATGGGCTGCCTTTTGCGTTTTCTCAGATGGCGACTTACTGCAGCTCGGGCAACAGCAGCTTGGCAATCTCGAAGTAGATGATAAGACCGGTGCCGTCCACCAGGGTGGCGATGAAGGGGGCGGACACCACCGCCGGGTCGATGCGAAAACGACGCAGCACCATGGGGATCACAGAGGCGACGGTGGCGCTCCACAGCACGATGGCGATGATGGTCAGGGTGACGACCATGCCGATCTGGGGACCGACCCCTAAGCTCCAGGCCCGCACCCAGGCTGCCAGCGCGATGGCGGCCGAGATGAGCAGACCGGTGGAGATCTCCTTTTTCAGCACGGTGCCGAGGTTGCGCAGGCTCACCTCCCCCACCGCCATGGCACGGACAATAGTGGTGGTGATCTGGGTGCCGCTGTTGCCGCCGGTGCCGATCAGCAGCGGGATGAAGAAGGCCAGCGCGATGGCGGCTTCCAGCTGCTCTTCAAAGGCCCGCAGCACGGTACCTGTATAGGCTTCGGCCACGAACAGGATCAGCAGCCAGCCCACCCGCTTGCGCCACAGCTGCCAGGGGGTCGCCTGCAGATAGGGAGTATCGAGCGGCGAGGAGCCCCCCTGCATCTCCGCATCCTCGGTGGATTCGAGCTCCAGGATGTCGGCGGCATCGTCCACGTGGAAGATGCCCACCAGCTTGCCCTGATCCTCCACCGGCAGGGTCGAGAGGTCACGATCGATCAGCAGGCGGGCGGCCAGCTCCTGATCCGCCCGAGCGTT
This sequence comes from Aeromonas sp. FDAARGOS 1403, assembly GCF_019047325.1. Taxonomy (NCBI): domain Bacteria; kingdom Pseudomonadati; phylum Pseudomonadota; class Gammaproteobacteria; order Aeromonadales; family Aeromonadaceae; genus Aeromonas; species Aeromonas sp. FDAARGOS 1403. The sequence goes on from NZ_CP077249.1 coordinate 4,097,694, forward strand.
GATGCGCACCACCTCCCGGTCCATCAGCTCGCTCACCGGCAGTTGCGGGTCGGCAATCAGCAGGGATTTGAGCGAGATGCTGCCGAGCAGGCGTTTGTCGTTGTTGACCACATAGAGGTTCTGGAACAGCTGGGCGTTGTCCCAGGCATCGTGGATCAGCTGCTTGGCACTGCCCACCGTCTCCTGATCGCCGATGGCCAGAAACTCGTGGCGCATGTTGGCGCCCACCGATTCGGTCGGCCAGTCGAGCAGGGAGTAGAAGGTGGACTGTACCTGCTCCGGGAAGCGGGCAAGCAGCATGGTGCGATCACTGCTTCCCAACCGGCGCAGAATGGCCAGCATGTCGCGACGGGGCATGGCCCCCTGCAACAGGCTGACGATGCTGACATGCAGTCGCATCAGCAGCCGGCCGGCACACTCCGCCGACAGCGAGCCGAGCAGTGCAGCCCCCTCGTTGATGGGCAGGGTATCGAAGATGCAGTTGAGCTCTTCCGGACGCAGGGTCAGCAGTTGATCGGCGCGCTGAACCGGATCCAGGTTGTGCTCCAGCCAGCCCTGCAGGGCGGCCAGATCGAGCAGTTGGTGACGATTGAGTAGTGTCTGTGTTTTCTTCATCACAAATGACCTCATGTGATTTCAGGCAAGCCTGAGCGCGAACGGTGATCCGTCGCCGTCTGAAAGAAAACAGCAATTTGATTGACGAGTAATAGGCAGGAAATGACGCCGTTCGGCGTGTCATCATCCCCACGTACCAGCTTTAGCACTGCATAACGTATCCGGCATGCCGGAAGCCACTTGGGTTTACACCTTAATCCGATGAAAACTGTCCTGATCTTGGGCGTCTCTGGACGTCGTGAGATCAGTGGCCTGTGTTTATACAGGAGCCTCGCCTAACGAGATGCTGCAAATAGTCGCACAACCCTCTGTTGTGCGGGCAGCATGATTATCGAACGCTCAATAGGAGTCAACCCGGGGCAAGGGGCTAAATGGCCCATGGCAACAGCTTGTTACAATTGGTTGGCAAGGGGAGTTGAATGAGGATAAAAAAGCGAAAAAAAGGGACTGGAACGGCAACCATCGCTTGCGGCCAGCCAGGGCCGCAAGCGATGAAAAAAGCTCAGCGGATGTAGTCGAACAGGGTCAACTTGCTGATCTTGCTGAAAGAGAGCTGGGTGGCGCTCAGGGCCGCATCCTCTTTCGACAGGGTGGCGATCACCTCGTAGAGATCCGCTTCGGAGACCTTGGCCCTCGCCTGCTGGTTGAGGGTACTCAAGCCTTCGTTCGAACCCATCACCTGCTCCAGCCCGTTCATGCGCCCGCCGATCTCCCCCAGCCCCTGATCCACGTTCAGACGGGCATTCTTCATGTGGGCGGTGGCATCCGCCACCTTCAGCTGGAAGGTATCCGGCGTGATGTTGGGATCCCGCAGCGCCGTGATGAAATCGGACATGCCATCCAGGATGTTGTTGTTCTGGGGCGGATCCAGCACGAAGTTTTGCGCGGCCCCCCCCGCCGGCAGCGACAGAGTCAGCTCCAGCCCGTTGAAGGGGATCTTGTTGCCCGCCACATAGTCGCCGCTTTGCAGCAGGGTACCGCCACCATCCCTGATCTCGTAGGTATCCGGCGTGCCAGCGATGGTGTTCACCGTGTACTGGTTGCTGGCGAGCGAAGGGTCATAGTTGTTGCGGTAAAAACTGTCGAAGTGGCCCTGATCGGCCACCCCGACCTGAATATTGGCGCTCCCCGCGCTACTGGTACGACGGGTCGGCACGATTTCAAACAGGTTGAAGCCAGAATCGTTGGCGGCAATCTGCACCGTCGGTGACACCTGGATCTTGCGCTGACCGGTATCCCCCTGAAAGATGTAGTTGCCGCTGGCATCCTGAATGAAGGGCTGGGTCTTGCTCTGGTTGCCACCAAAGATATATTCGCCCTGGGAGTTCTTGCTGTTCATCAGGTCGAACATCTGCTTTTGCAGCCCCTCCAGCTCGCTGGCGATGGCCTGGCGATCCTCGTACCCCACCGCCGAGTCGTTCGCCTTCTGGATCAGGGTCTGGGCGCTGGTCATGGCGGTATTGAGAGCGGTCAGCACCGTCTCCTCGTGGCCCAGGCTGTTTTCCAGCAGGCTGCCGTTGACCCCGTACTGCTTGAAGAGATCGATCTCCTTGGTCAGCGCCAGCTTCTGGCTCATGCCGGAAGGGTCCTCCCCCGCCGACTTGAACTTCTCCCCCGTCATCAGTTGCTCATAGGCCGTACTCAGCCGCTCGTTGGCACTGTTCAGCGAGGAGATGTTGCGGTCATAGACCATGTTGGTAGTGATACGCATCGGGTTACCTCACTGATGACAGCAGGGTGTCGAAGATGGTCTTGGCGGTGCTGACGATCTGGGCGGAGGCGGCATAGGACTGCTGATAGCGGATCAGGTTGGCCGCCTCCTCCTCCAGACTGACGCCGGAGACACTCTCGAAAATCCCCCTGCTCTGGGTCAATTTCGTTTCATCGGCCTTGAGCTGGCTCTTGGCCTGGCTGGTGGTGTTGCCCACCCCGGTCACCAGGCTGGAATAGGCCTCGTTGAAGGTCATCTTGTCGTTGCTGGTGCCGGCATTGCTACTCTTGCGCACCAGATCCTTGTTTTGCAGTTCGGCCAGCGCCAGGCCATTGGCGTTGTCGGCAAAGCCGTCGGTGTTGTAGCTCAGGGTGAAGCTGTCATTGGCTTCCACCTTGCCGGTGATGCTGAACTCATAACCCGGGGTCTGGGTCGGAGTGGCATACACCTTGGGGCCACCGAGCGGATTCTCTAGGGCCGCCATCAGGTTCTGCCCCTTGCTGGCGGCGGGGGCAACCCCGATCAGGGTGGTACCGTCCGCGGCATAGACCTGATAGTTGCCGCTGCCATCTATCTTCACCACCTGAGGTGAGGCCGGATCTAGGCTGTTGGTGCCAAAGCCGGAACCGGCGCCGGTATTGGTGATGCCAGTGAGCTTGATCTCGCCCGAACCGAAGTTGTTTTTGCCTTTATCCGCCTTGAGCGGCGATGCCAGCGCCAGATCTTCGGCCCGGGTCACCAGCTGGTCCAGGCCGGCAGCCGCCCGCTTGGTGGGTTGCAGCAGGATCCTGTCCCCCGCCGCCGGCGTGCCGGAGAGATCGAACTGGATGCCGTGCCCCGCCACCTGCACGGTGGCGGGTGGCGTGGTGCCGGTGGCCAGCGAGGTGCGGTTGCCATCCTTGTCCACCGAAAACACCTCGTAGCCGGTGGCACTGCTGAACTGCACCTCGTAGTCGAAGGTGGTCACTTCCGTCCCCTTGCCGGGCACGAAGCTCACCTTGGCGGTAGCGTTGCCGGTATTCTGGCTGTAGGGCAGGCCATCGCTCGTGCCGAGAGAGAAGAGGTCCCCCCCCAGCTCGTTGTCCAGATCCATCCCCAACCGGTTTTGCTGGTTCATGGCATCCGCCATGGCGGCCGCCAGCTGACCCAGCTCGCGCTTGGCCGGCTCCAGATCGTTGCGGGCAGAGAAGAGCCCCCCTATCCCGCCGCCTATGTCCTTGTCATTGAGGGCGACCTTGTTGGGATCCATGACCAGCTGCAACTCGGACTCACGGGCATCGGGATTGCCCGGCACCACGCTGAGCTGGGCAACGCTGCCGTTGAGCACCAAGGAGTGGCCTGTGCTCATGTTGACCAGCATGCTGCCGTTGTCCTGCGGCACGGTGCGGATCTCCATCTTCTCGGAGAGCTGGCGAATGGCCTCGTCCCGCTGATCGAACAGCATCAGGTTCTCTTCCGGCGTGCCCTGAGTGCGAATGATGGCCTGGTTCAGATCGTTGATGCTGTTGATCAGGCTGTTCACCCGCTTGGCTTCGTCACCGATGGTGGTGTTGATGGTGTCGGTTTGCTTGTCCAGCTGGGCCGACAGGGTATGAAAGCGGTTCACCATGCCACTCAGCCCGCTCAGGGTGGTCTTGCGGCCCGAGATGTCGGCGGGGGCTTCGTTGGCGGTATGGAACCCCTCGAAATAGGAGCTGATGGCGGCACCGACGCTGTTGCTGGTGTCCCCCAGCAGGGTGTCGGTGTTGGCGAGCTGCTGATAACGGGTGGAAGAGGCATAAAAGGCCGAAGTGTCGCGTCTGACCTCCCCTTGGGCATAGGCGTTGATGACCCGCTCGGTCAGCATGTCTCCGGTGCCGAGTCCGTTGGCATTGGTATAGATCAGGGTACGTTCACGCACATAGCCCTGGCTATTGACGTTGACGATGTTGTTACTGGTGGTCTGCAGCAGCCGCTGCTGGGCCATCACACCCGAGGTACCAATTCCAAGCAGATCGCTTGCCATGACTTACAGCTCCATTTCTGTCGTGTTGGTCGCGGAGTAGCCGGCAATGGCATCACTGCGCAATACCTGTTTCAGTTTCCTGGCATAATACGGGTCGGTGGCGTATCCGGCCTGTTGCAAGGCTTCGAAATAGCGATCCGGACTGTCCACCTTGGCCAGTGCCCCCTTGTAGCGGGAGCCCGATGTCAGGAAATCGACATAGTCGTTGAAGCTCTCTTCGAACGACTCGTAAGAGCGAAACGCGGCCTTCTGGCGCGATGCCACTCCTTTTTCGTATTCCAGGGTGCTGACCACCGTCTTGGGCCCTTCCCAGCGCGGGTCGGCCTTGATGCCGAACAGGTTGTGGGTCACCTGCCCCTCCCCGTTCTTGATCACCCGTTTGCCCCAGCCGCTTTCCAGTGCGGCCTGCGCCACTAGCACCGCCGGGCTCAACCCCAGCTTGGCGGCCGCCTTCTTGGCCAGCGGCATCAGTCGATCGACAAACTCTTCAGGGGAGTCGAACACCTGCGCGGTATCATCCAGCGCCTTGTGACTGCGCATGCCGTGTGCCTCTGCCGCCGGCCCCATGGGCGGTACGGTTCGGCGGGTACGATGCAGTACTGTCTGAGGCTGAGTATCCCCTTGCATCTCTTTCTCAGCAAAATCTTTGCCAACTTTTGAGGCGGAGATGAGATCGTTGGCGGCGGAGGTGGGCGGCTGATAGGGTTTGTAGACCCGCTCGGTACGCTGGGGCATCTTGAGCACCCGCCCGTCGTGATGGGTGAAGGTCTCCGGCGAGAGCTGCTTGGCCACCATGGCGGCCAGACCGATCCCCCCCTTGCTCGACATGTCGGCGACCCGCTGCTCGTCCAGCATCCCCTCGTAGAACTGGGTGTAGCTGCTGTTGAAAGGGCTGTCCTGGGTCAGCACCTGGTTGGCCTGGCGCATGCTCTGGAACAGGGTCTGGGTAAAAATGGACTCGAACTGGCGGGAGGCGGCCATCAGCGCATCCGCTTTCCCCTCCTTGCTCTGGCTCAACTGGCGCAGGCGATCCAGGTTCTGGATGTCCTGTACCATGCCCAGATTCACGCCGCCGTTGTTATCTAACTCTGCCATTTTGCTTACCTCATTGCCGCCCGTGGCAACCCCTTGCCGCTTGTTGATTACAGTATGACCAGCTGGCCTTCGATGGCGCCAGCCTGCTGCAGCGCCTCCAGGATCGCCATCAGGTCACCGGGTGCCACCCCGACCTGGTTCACCGCCCGCACCAGATCATCCAGGGTGGCCCCGGTATCCAGCTTGAACATGCGCCCCTGCTCCTGCTGCACATTGATGGTGGAGTTGTTGGTCACCGCCGTCTGGCCACCCGAGAGTGGATTAGGCTGGGACACCTGCTGATTCTCGGCGATGGTGACCGTCAAGCCGCCGTGGCTGATGGCCGCCGGCTTGAGCCGCACCTGGCTGCCGATGACGATGGTGCCGGTACGGGAGTTGACGATGATCTTGGCCGCCTCGGTGGCCGGATCCACCTCCAGGTTCTCGATGGTGGCGAGATAGGAGACCCGCTGGCCCGGATCCCGCGGCGCATAGACCTTGACCGAGGTGGCATCGAGCGCCTGCGCGGTATTGGGGCCGACCAGATCGTTGACCACGTCGGCCAGCCGGCGCGCCGTGGTAAAGTCGGGACGATTCAGGTTGAAGGTGATGGTATCCCCCTGGCTGAAGGAGTTCGGAACCTCCCGCTCCACGGTGGCCCCGTTGGCGATGCGACCCACGGTAGGCGTATTGACCACCACCTTGGAGCCGTCAGCCCCCTCGGCCCCCAGCCCGCCAACTACCAGGCTGCCCTGCGCTACGGCATAGACCCGGCCATCCAGCCCTTTCAGGAAGCTTTGCAGCAGGGTGCCGCCACGCAGGCTCTTGGCCTCACCGATGGCCGATACGGTCACATCTATGGTCTGCCCCGGTTTGGAAAAAGGGGGCAGATCGGCATGGATGGCCACCGGCGCCACGTCCTTGATCTTCGGCTTGATGTTGTCCGGCACCTTGATGCCGAAGTTGTTCAGCATGGTGCGAAACGTCTGCTCGGTGAAGGCGTTGCTCTTCTCACCCGTACCGGGCAGACCCACCACCAGGCCGTAGCCGATCAGCTGGTTGCTGCGCACCCCTTCCACCGAGCTGATGTCCTTGATCCGGGAGGCATGAGCCATCCCCAGGGGCAACAGGCAGCAAAACAGGGCAACAAGACGGAGCGACTTCATAACACCTCCTAGAGCGGCCACCAGGGACCATTGAAAAAGCTGGTGAGCCACCCCTGTTCCTGGCTGTTGGCCAGATCGCCGGTACCACCGTAATGGATGCGGGCATTGGCCACCTTCTGGGAGGAGACGCTGTTGTCCGTGGTCACGTCCTCGGGGCGGATCATGCCGGTGATCCGGATATATTCATTGCCGTTGTTGAGCATGATCCACTTCTCGCCACGCACCAGCAGGTTGCCGTTGGGCAGTACCTTGGCCACGCTGACGGAGATGTTGCCCTGCAGACTGTTGCTCTGATCCGCCTTGGCCTGCCCCTTGAAAGCCCCATTCTGGCCAAGGGAGGCAGACAGATCATAGGGGCCGGCCGTTACCGGCACGCCACCCAGCATCGCCGTGTTCATCGTCAGCTTGTTGTCCTTGCCGCTCTGGGTATTGGCCTTCTTGGAGGCAGAGGTGGACTCGGCCAGCTCGATGGTGATGATGTCACCCACCTTGTGAGCCTTGATGTCTGAGTAGATGCCGTTGACCTGATCGGGCTGGAAAATCGCCCCGGTCGGTCTGACCGAGACCGGCTCCGACTCCCCGTAGACGGGGGCAAACTCGGGATCATCGGGCTTGGGGGTATTCGGGGTGCTGCTGCAGCCCCCCAATACCATCAGTCCCAGCATCCATATGGCTTTCATGGTGCGCCTCCTACTTATGTGCGCTGGATCAGGAAGGACATCATGCCGTCCACCGCCGAGAGAACCTTGGAGTTCATCTCGTACACCCGCTGGGCCTGGATCAGGTTGACCAACTCTTCGGTCACGTTGACGTTGGAGGTCTCCAGCATGCCCTGCTTGATCACCCCAAGCCCGTCCGTGCCGGCCACCCCCTGAATGGGGGCACCACTGGACTGGGTCTCGACAAACATGTTCTCCCCCATCGGCTGCAAGCCGGAGGCATTGACGAAGTCGCTGGTATTGATCTGGCCGATGACCTGGGAAGCGCCATCCCCCTTGAGCTGCACCGAGACCTGACCATCTTCCCCTATGGTGACGCTCTGGGCGTTCTCGGGGATCTGGATCTCCGGCTGCAGCGGATAACCGTTGCCCGGCGTGACTATGGTCCCTTCATCGTTGAGGGTGAACTGGCCGTTGCGGGTATAGGCGGCGCTGCCGTCCGGCAGCTGGATTTCGAAATAGCCGCGGCCACTTATCATCAGATCCAGCGAGTTGTCGGTGGTCTGCACGTTACCCTGGCTGTGATTCTTCTGAGTGGCCACCACCTTGGCACCCGCCCCCAGCATCAGGCCGGAGGGGAGCTCGGTGTCGGCCGACGAGCGACCGCCCGGCTGATTGATGTTTTGATAGAGCAGATCCTCGAAGATGGCCCGGGATTTTTTGTAACCCACGGTGCTGGCGTTCGCCAGGTTGTTCGAGGTAACCGAGATATTGGTCTGCTGTGCATCCAACCCGGTCTTGCTGATCCAGAGTGCAGGGTTCATGTAAAACTCCTTGGTTAGCTGATACGCAGCAGCTGGGTTTGGGCCTCGTCATTCTCTTCCGCGGTCTTCATGATTTTGACCTGGGTTTCGAACTGACGTTGCAAGCGAATAAGGTTGGTCATTTCATCGACCACGTTGACGTTGCTCCCCTCGAGGGAGCCGGCGATGAGGCCCACATTGGCCGACGCCGCTTCATTCTGGCCATCCTTGCGACGGAACAGGCCATCCTGCCCCTTCTCCACCGCATCGGCTGCCGGGTTGACCAGCTTGATGCGCTGATACTCCTCCGGCAGGTTGGGGGCGGCCCCCTCCGGACGGCCGCTGATGGTGCCGTCCCGGTTGATTTCGATCTTCTCCATCGGCAGCGGCAGCACGATGGGCTGGCCGCCGTCGTCCACCACGTTCAAGCCGGTGGAGGTCTGCAGATTGCCGGTGGCACTGAGCTGCAGGTTGCCCATGCGGGTATAGGCTTCACCGCCCTTGGGATCCTGCACCGCAATCCAGCCCGGGCCGTCGACGGCAACGTCAAGATCCCGACCCGTGGTCATCAGCATGCCGTGCTGCAGGTTCTGTCCCGGCCGCTCCGCCATGGCGAACACCCGGGTGGGCAGCCCTTCGCCAAACGCCTGCATGCTGCGCGCCTGCTCGAAGTCAGACTTGAAGCCGGTGGTGTTGGCGTTGGCCAGGTTGTTGCTTCGCACAGCCAGGCTGTTCATGCTCTCCTTGGCCCCGGACATGGCGATGTATAGCAGGTGATCCATGGGATCCTCCGTCAAACTGATGACTCTGACAGAGGAACTGCAATTTGAATGCCAATCCCCATCAAGCTTGTCAGTTACCGCCGCAATCCCCCCCAACAACAGCCAATAAAAAGGGGCGCCGAAGCGCCCCTTGTCGTGCATGCAACCAGACTTAACGGATCTGCAGTATGGTCTGCTGCAGGGAGCTGTTCACTTCCAGCGAACGGGAGTTGGCCTGGAAGTTGCGCTGCGCCGTGATGAGGTTGACCAGCTGGGAGGTCAAATCCACGTTGGATTGCTCCAGCGCAGAGGACTTGATGCTGCCCAGGGTGCCCGAGTTGGGGGTGCCGGGCAACGCATCGCCAGAGAGCAGAGACTGGCGCCAGGAGGTATCGCCAACCTGGGTCAATCCTTGCGAGTTGGCGAACTTGGCAAGTGCCACCATGGCAACCTTCAACGTGGTCGCATTGCTGTAGGTCGCCGACACAATACCGTCCGGAGTAATCTCCACCTTAGTCAGATTACCAACGGTGGCGCCATCCTGGGTCAGCTTGGTGACGTTGAAAGGCGAGCTGTATTGCGTCACGTCGCCGAGACGGATCTCCAGTGTCTGGGTGGGGTCGGCACCGTTGGTGATAATCCCGGCCGCAGTACCAAGCGTGACGGTTTTGATCGGATCTGCCGGGACGGTCAGCGCTGTATCCAGTTTGCCGCCGGAGGTAAACGTCATCTGGACGCCGGTGGGGACGCCTGCGGCCGGGCTGGGTGAACCACCAGCGATGTCGATGGGCTTGTCCCCCTCATACATGTACATGCTCCAGGTACCCGGTGTCAGCGGCGTTCCCGGGGCAGCCGGATCCTCGTGGCGGACAAAATACTTGGTGATCACATGGGGGGCCCCCAGCGAATCATAAATCGTCACGGAAGTTGAGTGGGCAAAGGTGGCGGAGTTGGTGTGATCAAACGCAGCCGGTGACGTCGGTTTGGTTTTCGACTCGATACTCAGGTTGAAACTGGCTTCCACCAGCTCGGTCATTTTGGGCTCGCCCGCCCGATCCGGAATTTGAATCGGCTTGGTGGCGTTGATGCTGACCGCCTTGGGTGTCCCATCCGTGTTGATCTCATAACCTTGCAGATAGTTGCCCTGATTGTTGACCATATAGCTGTTTTCATTCAGCTTGAAGGCCCCAGCCCGGGTAAAGGTACGATCCAGGTTGGTCAGACCGTCCGACGTCACGAAGAAGCCGTTGCCCTGGATGGACAGGTCAAGGGCGTTGTTGGTGAATTGCAGCGCTCCCTGATGGAACTGCTGCGCCACCGCCCCCGTTGCCACACCGTTGCCGACCTGGGTCTTGGCATTGACGAAGATGGAGTTGGCGTAGACGTCCGCAAACTCGGCACGAGACTCTTTAAAGCCCGTGGTATTGACGTTGGCAATGTTGTTGGCGGTAACGTTCAGATCTTTTTGTGCCGCGTTGACACCGCTCAAGGCATTGTTAAATGACATATCCAGCTCCTTAGATCGATGCTGTTGGCGTGGTGGTTGATGGTGTTTTCACCGTACCTGCAATCTGCAAGATACTGTTCAAGCTTGTTGTACCGAGGCCTTTCAAATTGAGCTGGGTCGGATTGCTTGCCGAACCCAGGATCACGCTGTCGACCTTGCCATAGGCAAAGATCGGCACACTCTCCGACTTCCCGTCCACGGTACCGTTTGCCTTGAGGGTGTATTTGCCCTCTTTGGCCGGGTTTCCGTTCTTGTCCTTGCCATCCCATACAATTTCGACGTTGCCCTTCTGGTCACCTTCCAGGGGAAACTCCTTGATGACCTGTCCGCTCTCGTCTTCGATGGTGATCTTGACGTTCGAATACTTGTTTTCTGTGCCCACTGCGACCACACCCGGCAAAGAACCATCTTTTTCCAGGTAGCCGACGTTGCTCTGCAGCAAGACGTTTTGCCCCACCAGTGCCGATGCCTGCAGCGCCTGGCTGGAGGTCATCAAGGTATTGAGGCTGCCAATCTGGTTCGATAGGCTGCTGATCCCCTGGGACGTCGACATGGACGTCATCTGGGAAAGCATCTGGGCGTTGTCCACCGGTTTGAACGGATCCTGATAGGAGAGCTGCATGGTCAGCAGCTTCAGGAACGACTCCTGATCCAGCTCCTTCTTCGGAGTGGTGGTCGTGCCCGTGGTCTGGGTGGAGGTATAGCCAATACCGTTCACACCACTGGTTGTATCTGCCATTTATGCGTCCCCCTGTCAGGACTTGCCGAGGTTGAGCGTCTGCTGCAGCATCTTCTTGGCAGAATCGGCCACCTGCACGTTGGTTTGATAGCTGCGCGAGGCGTTGATCATGTCCGCCATCTCTTCCACCATGTTGACGTTTGGCTTGAAGATGAAGCCATCCTTGTCTGCCATGGGGTGGTTAGGATTGTACTCCTTGAGCAGAGGGGCATCGCTCTCGACAATGCCCTTCACTTCAACCCCGGCCGACGCCTGTTTGTCCGACATGGCCTGATCCAGCTGGGCGGCAAAGATTGGCCGCCTGGCATGGTAAGTTTTTTCCACGCTGGAACTCACGCTGTCGGCGTTGGCCATGTTGCTGGCTACCGTGTTGAGTCGAACAGACTGTGCACTCATGGCCGAGCCTGCAATGTCAAAGACCTTGAACAAACTCATCACTGTTCTCCTTTCAAGGCCTTCAGCAGGCCACTGATCTTGCTGTTCATAAATTCAAGGGAGGTCTGGTATTCAAGGCTGTTGCGCAAGAACTCGCTGCGCTCCTGCTGCACGTCCACCGTGTTGCCATCACCGGTATCCGGCTGCAGGGGATTGCGGTACTGCGTCACGCCGGGCGCATCCATCTGCAGGGCAAAGTGCTTCTCGCTGGTCGTGGCAAGGCCGAAGCCCTGATGTTGCTGGGCCTCTTCCAATGCTTGCGAGAAGTTGATGTCTCTGGCCTTGAAGCCAGGGGTATCCGCGTTGGCAATGTTGCTGGACAACACCTCGGCACGCTTGGAGCGAACGCTCAGCGTGTATTGATGGATACCAAATGCCTTGTCGAATGAAATTGCCATAGCACACCTCCTGCTTGAGAAATTATTAGCAAGAGGTGTGCCAAAGAGGGATTTAAGCGGGGATCATTTAACCTTGTAGACGATGCCGGGGTTGCAGCGGATCATCTCGAACCTGTCGGTCAAACCGGCCAGCGACTCGGAAGCCCCCAACATCAGGTAGCCGCCGGGATTGAGGCTGGCTGCAAACTGGTTGAGGATCTTGGACTTCACTTCCGGGGCAAAGTAGATGAGTACGTTGCGACAGAAGATGATGTCAAACTTGCCAAGCAGGCTGTAGCTCTCCAGCAGGTTCAAGGGCCGGAAGGTGGTCAATTTTCTGACACGCTCCACCACCCGCATCTTGTTCTCACCATGGGGTTCGAAGAACAGCTTCTTGCGCTCTGGCGACAGACCACGGGCCAGTGCCAGGCTGTCGTATACCCCCTCCTTGCACTGATTGAGCATGGTGGTCGAGATGTCCGTCCCCACGATCTGGACGCCGCCTGGCAAGGTGCCGGGTTTCTTCATCTGCTGTTCCAACGCCGTCATGGCGATGGAATAGGGCTCCTGTCCGGAGGAAGAGGCCGCAGACCAGATCTTGATGGGCCGACCGCTCTTGCCCAGTTCGGGAAAGATCTTGTCGGTCAGCAGCTGGAAGGGATAGGTATCGCGGAACCAAAGGGTCTCGTTGGTGGTCATGGCATCAACCACTGCCATTTTCAGGTCACGCTCACGCACACTCATCGCTCGAGTAACCAGATCAGACAGACTCTCAATACCAAACTGAGTCATCAAGGGTGAAAGCCGACTCTTGACCAGATACTGTTTGTTGTCACCCAGCACGATTCCGCTCTGTACCGCCAGAAAATTGCTGAATTGTTTGTATAAGTCGTCCGAAAGTGTCTTCATGCAGTTTGTTCTTCTTGATTAGAGTGCGCCTTGTACGGCCTTGGCCAATTCATCCGGCTGGAATTTGGCAATGAAATTGTTCGCACCAACTTTCTGCACCATGGCCTGATTGAACACCCCACTGAGGGATGTGTGCAGAATAACATGTAAGTCCTTGAGATTGGGATTGTTGCGGATCTCTGCCGTGAAAGTATATCCATCCATCTCCGGCATCTCGATGTCCGAAATCACCAGGGCGATCTGATCCTTGATGGGACCGTTTTTGGACATCTCCAGCAACATGTTGAGCGCTTCGCGTCCATCCTTGGCCAGCACGCACTGTACCCCGATGGCTTCGAGGGCGCGCTGCACCTGCTTGCGGGCCACGGAAGAGTCATCGGCCACCAGCACCGGACGTCCCAGGGTCGGGTGTTCTACGCTGGCCTCCACCAGCTCCTGACTCACTTCGGTCGACACCGGCGAAATCTCGTTGAGGATGCGCTCCACGTCCAGGATCTCGACCAGCTCCCCATCCACCTCGGTGACGGCCGTCATGTAGTTGATGCGCCCCGCCCCTTTCGGTGGTGGCAGGATGGATTCCCAGTTCATGTTGATGATGCGCTCGACCGAGTGCACCAGAAAGCCCTGAATGGAGCGGTTGTATTCAGAGATGATGATGAAACACTTGGTCAGATCCTCGATAGGACGCTTGCCCATCGCCATGCTCAGATCGATGACGGAGATCGTCTGGCCACGAATGTGGGCCACCCCGCGAATGCAGGAGTTTAGCTTGGGCATGACGGTCAAGGGAGGACACTGCAACACTTCACGTACCTTGAATACGTTGATGCCAAATCTTTGACGTCCGTTGAGACGAAACAACAACAATTCCAGCCGGTTTTGCCCCACCAGCTGGGTACGTTGGTTGACCGAGTCCAGGATACTGGCCATAAACACTCCCTAAAAACGCTTGGCATTAATCATGCATGCGTGTTGGCTTGCGTCAGACTGTCGATGTCACTACGAACGAATTCTGAAGCAAGCATAGTTAAATATGGTGATATACGTGAACAACTTATCGGCCTGCGAGCGAAAATGATTAGTAGACTTTTCCTCACCTTACTGCTGTTTTGCGGCATTTCTCACGCCACGGCATCCGAGGTGACCAGTTACTTGCAAGAAAAGGCGCAGGAATTTGTGCTCGGCCAGCTCGATGTCCCCCTCGACGCCCAGGCACAGGTGCAGGCCGCTTCCATCGATGAACGTCTGCCCCTGAGCCGCTGCGAAGAGCATCTGTCCATCACCCTGCCCGCCAAGATGGAGATCCGCCGCAATACCACCGTCTACCTCAAATGTGAGGAGGAGAAACCCTGGGATCTCTACCTGCCGGTGCGGATCAGCATACAGAAGCCGTATGTGACCGTCTCCACGCCGGTGGCCAAGGGCGACATCCTCAGCGAGAGCGTGCTGACACAGGCCTACCAGGATCAGACCCTGATCCGCGGCGACTATCTCAGCGATACTACAGCCTTCATCGGCGTTCGCAGCAAACGGGAACTCAAGCCGGGCCAGCCCATCCGGCTCAGCCAGGTCTGCGTCGTCTGCAAGGGTGACCAGGTGACCCTCAGCGCAGAAAATAGCAGCATGCAAATCAAAACCATGGCCCGAGCCTTGCAAGATGGCAGCTTCGGAGACATGATCAGGCTCGTCAATATCCGGTCAGGCAAAACGGTGCAGGGAAAAGTCAACGCAGTTGGCTCCGTGGTGGTCACCTTCTGAGTATTTTCGGATCACTTTTTTCTAAAGTTATGACGGCAGCCACCGATAAACAGGTAAGCGAACAGCAAAGCAGGCGAAGGTAAACACTATGGCTATTAACAATATCAACAACTTGGCGAACAATCGGTTGCAAAATACCGGTAGCAGCCAGGGTGCCAGCACCAAACCAGCGACCTCGTCCTCCGACAACCGTGCGGCGGCCGTCAAGACCGACTCCGTCTCTCTGACCAGCGAGGCGCAGCAATTGCAACAGATGCAGAAGAACCTCAACTCAGCCTCCACCGGCAATGAAAGCCGGGTCGAGAGCCTGAAGAAAGCCGTGGCCAATGGTGAATATCGGGTCGACAGCGAAGCTGTGGCCAAGAAGATGTTCAGTTTTGAATCCAACCTCGACAAGTTGCTGGGATGATGGATTTACCTTCGCTGCTGCACACCCAAGACGACTACCTCTCCCAGATGCAGGGCTTGCTGGAGGAGGAGTTCAACCTGCTCAAGCAGCACCAGGCGCTGGCGCTGCCCGAGCTGGCTGAGCGTAAACAGAAGCTGCTTGCCGATATTGAAGAGCTGGACAAGGCCATGGCGCTGCTGCCCGACCTGAAACAGCAACTGAACGCCCACCCCGAGCAGATGCGCACCCTGCGTGAGAAACTCGATGCCTGCCAGGAACAGAACGATCTGAACGGGCGCCTGCTCGAGCTCAGCATCGTCTCCAACCGCCGGCTGGCCAGCTACCTGAGCAAGCTGCGGGATCGCAACTCCCTGACCTATGACGCCAAGGGCAATACCCGCTCCGGTACCCGCTCCATCGGCATCAAGGCCTGAGCTACCCGTTACACCCCGTTACGACTGCTGGCTGCACCGCAGCACAACCATCCCCCCTTCTCTTTTTTACAGCGCCAGCCGCAACAGCACTTCGCTGTCCGCACAGGCGTGGATCCCGAGTACCCCATCCTCGTAGCGGCCATAACTTGCCGCCAGGTTACCGCGTGGAAAACAGATGGATCCCGGGTTCATCAGCACCAGCTCCCCTTCACGCTGCAACACGGGCAAATGGGTGTGGCCGCTAATGAACAGGCTGCCGGCAGGCAGCGGCACCTCTGCAGGCCGATAGAGATGGCCGTGACTGACGAACCAGCGCCGGCCATCCACCAGCAGCTGGTTGTAAGGGGCGGTGATGGGGAAATCCAGCAGCATCTGATCCACTTCCGAATCACAGTTGCCACGCACCGCCATGATGCGGGAGGCCAGCCCGTTGAGCCGCTCGGCCACGGCCGCAGGAGCATAGCCAGGCGGTACCGGGTTGCGCGGGCCGTGATTGAGCAGATCTCCGAGCAGCAGATAGTGATCCGGCTGCCAGGGGGCGAGCTGGTCGAGTACCTGCTCCAGCGCACTCAGGCTGCCGTGCAGGTCGGAAAGAATGGCAATCTTCATGGCAAGCTCCTTACTGCTGACTGAAGTAGAGATCCTTGGTGGCGATCGCCCCCTTCAGGTTCTGCACCGGCAGGCCGCGCAGGGTGGGATCCACCAGTCGCATCTGGTTGTAGTGATAGACGGGAATGACCGGCATCTCGTCCATCAGCAACTGCTCGGCCTGGTGGTAGATCCCGCTCCTGGCATTGCCATCCAGGGTATCGGCCGCCTGTTGCAGCAGGCCGTCGAAGGCCGGGTTGCAGTAACCGCTCTCGTTCTGGGGATCCTGGCAGCGGAAGCTGTTGAGCATGGCTGAGGGCTCCACGTAATCCCCGAACAGGAAGGAGCGGGCCAGCATGAAATCGCCGCTGTCTTTGGCCACCTGATAGGCGTTCCACTCCATGTTGTTGAGCGTCACTTCGACCCCCAGCGGCTTCCACATGGCTGCGACGGCCAGCGCCAGCTTCTTGTGATTCTCAGAAGTGTTGTAGGTGAGCGTCAGCTTGAGAGGATGCTGGCTGTCATAGCCGGCCTGGGCCAGCAGCGCCGCCGCCCTGGCCAGCCGGCTCGGCTGGTCCTGCAGGGCCAGTGGGGAGCTCAGCGCCTCATAGCCCGGCATGCCGGGCAGCAGCGACCAGGCGGGTTGCTCGCCCTGCCCGCTGACCTTTTCGGTCAACAGGTGACGATCGATGGTCATGGCCAGAGCCTGACGCACCCGCACGTCCTGCAGTTCAGGGCGGCGCAGGTTGAAGGTGTAGAGGTAGGTGCCCAGCAGCGGCAGACCCCAGATCCGCTCGGGGGTCGCCTCCCTGGTCTTCTGGTAATACTCCAGCGCCACCTTGTTGGTGAGCTGGATCTCCCCCGCCTCGTAGCGCAGCCGTTCGGCATGCTGGGAGGCGAGCGGCAGATAGGTCACCCGCTGGATCCGGGTGTGGGCATCATCCCAGTACTGCACGTTGCGTTCCGCCTCGATGCGCTCGTTCGGTACCCAGTTCACCAGCTTGTAGGCGCCGTTACTGACCAGCTTGCCGGGCTGGGTCCACTGCTTGCCGAACTGGCTGATGGCCTTCTCGTTGACCGGCACGAAGGGGCGCTGGCTTATCAGTTGCAGGAAGTAGGGGACTGGCCGCTCCAGCGTCACTTTCAGGATCTGCTCGCTCTCGGCTTCCACCCCCAGGGTGTTGAGATCGAGCGCGCCAGCGTAGATGGACTGGGCATTGTTGATGCCGGTTGCCAGCAGCAGGCCGGCAGAGGGGGAAGCCTGGGCGGGGTCCAGCAGACGGCGCCAGGCATAGACGAAATCGGCGGCGGTGAGCGGCTCACCGTTGGACCACTTGAGCTGCGGGCGCAGGAAGAAACGCCAGACCAGTCCGTCTGCACTGGTCTCCCAGCGCTGGGCCTGGGCCGGCACGATCCGCCCCTGGCCATCTTCGCTCACCAACCCTTCAAACAGGTCCACCAGCACCACTTCACCGGGGAAGCCGGAGCGGATCTGGGCCGGGTCGAGGGATTCGGGCTCGGCGCCATTGCCCTTGACCAGGGTCTGGCGATCCGACAACGCGGGATCCTGGGATACCGTGGTCGCCTGCAGCGGCGGGGTCAGCAGCAGCCCCAGCAGCAAGGGGGAGAGCCAGCGTGGTGCCGGCCGGCGTACTAAGCGGTAAACCATGACATAAACCTCGTTCAATGCACTTATTTCAGGAAAGGGGGAAGGCCGGCGGCGCGCCTGGATACGAATGCATGATGCCGCGCTTGTTATCCCCGAAGACGCCCCGTATTGTATCGGGCTTGCCCAAGAGATGGAGTCTCTCGGGCTATTTTTTTCAGGAGTTTTTATGGGGTATGAGTGGCTGGCGCTGGCAGCGGCCAGTTTATGGGCAGTGGCGGCCCTGATTTCCGTCAAACCGGCTCGCCATCTGGGGCCATTTGCCTACAGCCGCTGGCGGATGTGCCTGGTCAGCCTGATGCTCGGCAGCATGAGTCTCTTGACCGGCGGCTGGCATACCCTCTCGGGCAGCGCCCTCCCCCTGCTGGCCATCTCGGGCCTCATCGGCATCTTCATCGGCGATACCGCCCTCTACGCCTGCATGAACCGGCTGGGACCCCGTCGCAGCGGTCTGCTGTTTTCTTGCCATGCGCTGTTTTCCGCGCTGCTCGGGCTCTGGCTGTTCAACGAGCAGTTGACCGGTTCCCGGCTGGCCGGCGCCATGCTGGTGTTTGTCGGCGTCATGCTGGCGATCCTGTTTGGTCGGCGCAGCAGCGGCAGCGAATGGGAGAAAATACGGGGTAGCCTGGTGGCCGGGGTTGCGCTGGGGCTGACTGCCGCCCTCTGCCAGAGCCTGGGCGCCATCATCGCCAAGCCGGTGATGATGGGCGGCGACGTCGATGCGGTGAGCGCCTCCGGTGTCAGGATGGGCAGCGCCCTGCTGGCTCACTGCGCCCTGCGCATGACCGGGCTGCCACTGAGCAAGCCGCTGCATCCCATCAACCGTCGCATCTTCGGCATGATCGCCCTCAACGGATTCCTCGCCATGGCGCTCGGCATGACGCTGATCCTGGTGGCCCTGAAACAGGGGGATGTGGGCATGGTGGCCATCCTCTCCTCCACCACCCCCGTCATCTTGCTGCCACTGCTGTGGTGGCACTCGGGTGAGCGGCCGTCCGCCGCCGCCTGGGCCGGCACCCTGCTGGCCACCCTGGGGACCGTGCTGGTGCTGGGTGCCAGCGGCCACTGACTCCTGGCGATCAGAAGCGGGCGATTTCGTCGGCGGTCAGCTCGCGATATTCGCCCGGCGCCAGATCGTCGTCCAGCACCAGATCACCCACCCGCTCCCGGTGCAGCCCCACCACCTTGTTGCCGATGGCGGCAAACATCCGCTTCACCTGATGGTACTTGCCCTCGTGGATGGTGAGGCGCGCCTCGCACTCCCCCAGGATCTCCAGCTGGGCCGGCCGGGTCTTCTCGGTTTCGCTGCGCAGCAGCACCCCTTCGGCAAACAGCACAATGGCATCCGGGCTCACCGGATCGGCCAGCCAGACGTGGTAGGTCTTGGCGCACTCGTGACGGGGAGAGGTGATGCGATGGGACCACTGGCCGTCATCAGTCACCAGCACCAGACCTGTGGTGTCGAGATCGAGCCGCCCCACCACGTGCAGCTTGCCCATGGCCGGCTCGTCCATCAGGAAGAAGACGGTGGGGTGATCCGGATCCTCGTTGGAGCAGACATACCCTTCCGGCTTGTGCAGCATGAAGTAGCGGTTGCGCTGATCCAGAGTCAGGGTGACGCCGTCGAACTCGATCTGGCTCTGCTCGTTGATGTGGAAGGCGGGCTGCTTGACCACGATGCCGTCCACCATCACCTCTCCCTGCCGGATCAGTTTGCCCGCCAGCGAGCGGGTCAAGTCGGAACAATCGCAAAGAAATTTATCGAGCCGCATGCACAACCTCAGAGTCCATCAAGAAAGGGGCGTCATTATATCGGCCGGGGCCGACAACTCCAGCACTAAGCGTCAAGGCCGGCCAGCATGTCGCCATGACGAACCCCGGCGCCGGTGTTAGACTGCCAACAGAGGGCCTAACGTCACGCATAATAATAATGTCAGGAAGCCGTATGAAGTCGCACACTCCTCATCCCGTTATCCCCGTCAACCAGCTGCAACCCGGCATGTACGTGATCGCCATTACCAGCCAGACCGGCGGCATGGAGATTGCCCAGATGGGGCTGGTGACCACCCGCCAGCAGATCAACGATCTGGTCAGGCGCGGCGTACTCACGGTGCGGGTCGATCTCGCCCGCAGCAAGCTGCCCGGCATCGAGCAGGTCATCTCCCCCCAGCCCGCCGTCTCTGCGACCAGCTCACAACGTCCCTCCGGCAGTGGCAACGGCGAGGGGCGCGAGCTCAAGATCCGCCGGCTTTATCAGGAGGCTCGCGAGCTGCAGGGCAAGTTCATCCGCCACCTCAAGGCGGGGGAGCCCATCGACATCACGCCGCTGGCGGCAGTGGCCGAGGAGATGGTGGACACCATGTTCACCCACGGCGACGCCATGCTCTGTCTGGCCCGCATTCGCGCCAAGGATGCTTACCTGATGGAGCACTCCATGAACGTCGCCATCCTGCTGGCGAACTTCGGCCGCTATCTGGACCTGGATCGCAGCGTGCTCAAGGAGCTGACCCTGGGCGGCCTGCTGCACGACGTGGGCAAGATCATGACCCCGGACGAGGTGCTGAACAAACCGGGCAAGCTCACCGACGAGGAGTTTGCCGTCATGCGCCAGCACGTGGTGCACAGCTACGAGATCCTGAGCAACACCCCCGGCATCACCGCCACCATGCTGGAGGTGGCCGCCAACCATCACGAACGGCTCGACGGCACCGGTTACCCGCAGCGGCTCAAGGGCGAGCAGCTCTCGCTCTATACCCGCATGAGCGGCATCGTCGATGTCTATGACGCCGTCACCGCGGATCGTGTCTACAAGCAGGGGATGCAGCCGACCCAGGCCTTTCGCATTCTGCTCAAGGGGATCAACCACCACTTCGATGCCGAACTGGTCACCAAGTTCATCAAGTGCATGGGGGTCTATCCGGTAGGTACCCTGGTGCAGCTCTCCAACCAGCGGCTGGCCATCGTCATGCAGCGCAATCCCCATGAACCGCTCAAACCGGTGGTGAAGGTGATCTATCACGGGACCCAGCGCCACTACCTCGAGGTGCAGTGGCTGGATCTTGCCAAGAACGGGGTGCAGGAGACCATCGAGAGTACGGTCGATCCCAAGGAGTTCGGCATCAACCTCGCCAACTTCGTCTAGTTGGCGCCCCCTTCCCGCGACCGCTCGACGCAGTGCTGGATGAGGAACTCCTCATCCAGCGGCGACAGATCGAAGCGGATGCAGGCCTCTTCGATGGCACGGATGTCGTGTTGATGGTGCTCGCTGAGCCAGCGCACGGCGCGGCGCAGATCTTCACCGTGGGGCAGCAGGGTATGATCGCTCATGGGGCACCTCCGATCAGCCATCGATACTGGCCCGTCACAGCGGGCCCTCTCTTCTAGCTTAGCCCGCCTGCCGCCCCTTCATCATCCGGCCTTCAAACAGGCTCAGGCAAACGCCCGCTGCCAATCCTGATCAAACTTCGCCAGCGCCGCGTCCACCGCCGGCACCCGCAGCAGCTGTTCGGCCACGTCGAGCGGCAATGTGATGGACTGGCAACCCGCCAGCAGGCAGTCGAGGGCCTGGCGCGGGGTGCGGAAGGAGGCTGCCAGCACCTTGCTGTGCGGCGCGTGCAGCGCCAGCAGCTGTTGCAGCTCCTGCACGGTGGCGATGCCATCGCCCCCCTGGGCATCCAGCCGGTTGACGTAGGGCGCTACGTATTCGGCCCCCGCCACCGCCGCCAGCCAGCCCTGCAGCGGGGTATAGACCGCCGTGCCCAGGGTCGGCACCCCGTTGGCCGTCAGGGTCTTGATGGCCGCCAGCCCCTCTTCACATACCGGGATCTTGATCACCAGGTCCCGGTCCAGCTCACGCAGGGCAAATGCCTCGCGCACCATCTCGGTCTCGGTTTTGGCCATCACCTGGGCAAACAGCCGCGCCTTGGGCCCCAGCGCCTCCCGCAGGGCAGGCAGCAGCTCGGCCAGCGGCATGCCACCGGCAGCGGTAATGGACGGGTTGGTGGTGACGCCGGCCAGCGGCAGGATCCGTGACCAGCGGCGCACCGCAGCCACATCGGCAGTATCGAGATAAAGCTCCATCTCTGACTCCTTAAGGGGATGTGCAATCTGTCGCCATTCTAGCGACATAACATCCGCAATTTAGTTGATCAAAATCAAATCAACCTTCGAACGAAAGAAAATAGAATGCAAAAACAAAAGGAGGCGGTATGATTTTCGACCTGCAACGCTATTCAACCCACGATGGCCCCGGCATTCGCACTCTGGTGTTTCTCAAGGGGTGCTCGCTGGCCTGTCGCTGGTGTCAAAACCCGGAAAGCCGCTCTCCCAAGCCGGACATACTACTCGACCGGCGCCAATGCATCGAGGGATGCCGGCTCTGCAGCGACGCCTGCCCGGCAATCTTGCGTGACAGCCAGGGTGTCCAGCTCACCCGCACATCCCTCGGCAATCAGGATGTGGAACGGCTGCGCGGCCTCTGCCCCAGCGAAGCGCTGCAGGTGTGCGGCCGGGAGGAGAGTCTGGACACCCTGATGGCCACCATCCTGCGGGATCGCCCCTTCTTCGAGCGCAGTGGCGGCGGGGTCACCCTCTCCGGCGGCGAGCCCTTCATGCAGCCAGAATTTGCTGCCAGCCTGCTGGCCCGCTGCAAGGTCGAGGGGCTGCATACCGCGGTGGAAAGTTGCCTGCACGTGCCCTGGCACCAGATTGAACCCAGCCTCCCCCACCTCGACCTGCTGCTGGCGGATCTCAAACATGTGGATGAGGAGCGCTTCTTCGACTGGACCCGCGGCAAGGTCGCCCTGCCGCTGGCCAATCTCAAGCGGCTGGCCGAGCGCGGCGTGGCCATGCAGATCCGGGTGCCGCTCATCCCCGGCTTCAATGCCGACCGCGCCTCCATCGAGGCCATCACCCGTGCCGCCGCCAGCCTCGGCACGGTACAGGAGATCCACTTTCTCCCCTACCACACCCTGGGCGCGGGCAAATACGCCCTGCTCGACCAACCCTATCAGGCCCCCCTCCAGCCACTCGATGACCCGGCACTGCTCGCCTTTGCCCATGAGTGTGCCCGTGCGCAGGGGCTGACCCCGCTCACCCGGGGCTAGCAACACCCCATGGCATCAGCCACTCACTGCCCTATGACCAGAGGATAAGACCATGACCCAGCTCGACCTCACCACCCTGCCCCCGCGGATCCGTGCCCACAAGGAGAGCCTGATCCACATCGTCCAGCCACCGGTCTGCACCGAGCGGGCCCGTCACTATACAGAGGCCTATCAGACCCACCTGGCCAGGCCGCTGCCGGTGCGCCGCGCCCTGGCGATGGCCCACCACCTCAAGGAGCGCATCATCTGGATCAAGCACGACGAGCTCATCGTCGGCAACCAGGCGAGCCAGGTGCGGGCGGCGCCGCTCTTTCCCGAATACACGGTGGGCTGGATCGAGAAGGAGATAGACGAGCTGGCGGACAGACCTGGCGCCGGCTTTGCGGTGAGCGAGGCGGACAAGCTGGCCATCCACGCCCTCACCCCCTTCTGGCGCGGCCAGACGGTGCAGGATCGCTGCTACGGCCTCTTTACCGACGAGCAGAAGGGGCTGCTGGAGAGCGGCATCATCAAGGCCGAGGGCAACATGACTTCGGGGGATGCGCACCTCGCGGTCAACTATGAGCAGCTGCTTGCTCTCGGTCTCGACGGCCTCAAGGCCAGGGTGGCCGAGCGGCGCGGCCGGCTCGATCTGGCAGACTGGGCTGATCTGCAGCGCGAGCAGTTCCTGCAGGCCGTCGCCATCACCTTCGATGCCGTCAGCCAGCACATCGAGCGTTACGCCGCGCTGGCCCACGAACTGGCGCAGCAGGAGCCGCGCCCCGAGCGCCGCGGCGAACTTGAGACCATCGCCCTCAACTGCGCCCGTATCGCCCACCAGCCACCCGAGACCTTCTGGCAGGCGCTGCAGCTCTGCTACTTCATCCAGCTCATCCTGCAGATCGAGTCCAACGGCCACTCGGTGTCGTTTGGCCGGATGGACCAGTACCTCTACCCCTGGTATCGCCGCGAGGTGGAATTGTCGGAATCCCTGCCGCGCACACGTGCCATCGAACTGCTGCAAGGGTGCTGGCTCAAGCTGCTGGAGGTGAACAAGATCCGCTCCGGCACCCACTCCAAGGCCTCCGCCGGCAGCCCGCTCTATCAAAACGTCACCATCGGCGGCCAGAACTGGCGCAATGGCAAGGCCCACGACGCGGTCAACGGCCTCTCCTACGCGATTCTGGAGTCCTGCGGCCAGCTGCGCTCCACCCAGCCCAACCTCTCGGTGCGCTACCACGCCGGCATGAGCGAGGATTTCCTCGACGCCTGCATCCAGGTGATCCGCTGCGGCTTCGGCATGCCCGCCTTCAACAACGACGAGGTGGTGATCCCCGAGTTCATCAAACTCGGGGTGAGCGAGGAGGATGCCCACCACTACGCCGCCATCGGCTGCATCGAGACCGCGGTGCCCGGCAAGTGGGGCTATCGCTGCACCGGCATGAGCTTCATCAACTTCGCCCGCATCCTGCTGGCGGCGCTCGATGGCGGCCACGATGCCACCACCGGCAAGGTCTTCCTGCCCCAGCCCCAGTCACTGCGGGACGGCACCTTCAGCCACTTCGAAGAGGTGATGGCCCGCTGGGACGAGCAGGTGCGCTACTTCACCCGCAAGTCCATCGAGATCGACTGCGTGGTCGACAGCGTGCTGGAAGCTCAGGCCCACGACATCCTCTGCAGCGCCCTGGTGGATGACTGCATCGAGCGCGGCAAAACCATCAAGCAGGGGGGCGCCGTCTATGACTGGGTCTCCGGCCTGCAGGTGGGGATCGCCAACCTGGGCAACAGCCTGGCAGCGTTGAAGAAACTGGTGTTCGAGCAGGGGGTGGTGGATCAGCGTGAGTTGGCCGAGGCGCTCGAGCAGGATTTTGCCGGATTGCAGGGCGAGCAGCTGCGCCAGCGCCTCACCAATGCAGCCCCCAAATATGGCAACGATCTGGACGAGGTAGACCTGCTGCTGGTGCAGGCCTACCAGAGCTACATCGACGAGCTCAAGGGGCTGCACAACACCCGCTTCGGTCGTGGCCCCATCGGCGGCACCTACTATGCGGGCACCTCCTCCATCTCGGCCAACGTGCCGTTCGGTGCGGCCACCATGGCCACCCCGGATGGCCGCCACGCCCACACCCCGCTGGCGGAAGGGGCCAGCCCAGCGTCGGGCTCGGATCGCCTCGGCCCCACGGCGGTGTTCAACTCCCTCGGCAAGCTGCCCACCCCGGCCATCCTCGGCGGCGTGCTGCTCAACCAGAAGCTGAGCCCGGCCAGCCTAGAGAGCGAGCGGGACAAGGCCAAGCTGATGAGCCTGCTGCGCACCTTCTTCGAGGTGCACAAGGGGTGGCACGTGCAGTACAACATCGTCTCGCGCGAGACGCTGCTGGCGGCCAAGGCCCATCCCGACCAGTATCGGGATCTGGTGGTGCGGGTGGCGGGTTATTCGGCCTTCTTCACCGCCTTATCCCCCGATGCGCAAGATGATATCATCGCCCGCACCGAGCACTGTCTCTGACAGGCTCCACCAGGGGCAACTGTGCCCCATTATGACCGGCAAGCCACCCGTGCGGTGGCTTGCCGCTATCCACTGCCAGCCAGCGAGGTCCCATGAACCCACGCCACCAACTGATCCTCACCCTGGTCCATCAGGCCCGCAAGATGAGCGTGAGCGAGCTCTCCCAACGTACCGGGGTCTCGGAGGTGACGGTGCGCAACGACCTGACCGCGCTGGAAAAACAGGGGCTGCTCAAGCGGGTGCACGGCTCGGCCATGGCGCTGGAGAGTGACGACCCCGACGCCCGGATGAACATCAACTACCTGCTCAAGGAGCGCCTTGCCGAGCGCGCCGCCCAGCTGGTGGAGGATGGCGAGACGGTCTTTATCGAGGGGGGCAGCGCCAACGCCCTGCTGGCCCGTCATCTGGCCCTGCACAAGCGGGTCACCATCATCACCATCAGCAGCTACATCGCCCATCTGCTGCGCGACACCCAGGCCCAGGTGGTACTGCTCGGCGGCCTGTTCCAGCATCAGAGCGAGAGCGTGGTGGGGCCGCTGACCCGGCTGTGCATCGAGCAGGTGCACTTCTCCAAGGCCTTCATCGGGGTGGACGGCTTTCATCCCGAGGTGGGCTTCACCGGCCGCGACATGATGCGGGCCGACGTGGTCAACAGCGTACTGGCCAAGGGGGTGACCAATGTGGTCATCACCGACAGCAGCAAGTTCGGCGCCATCCACCCAAGTCCACTCGGCACGCCGGGCCAGATCGGCGTGCTGGTCACCGACGACGCCCTGCCCGCCCCCATGCGGGCCACCCTGGCCGCGCGCGGCATCACAGTGCACTGCGTCGCCGCCTGAATCGCACCTTGCCCCCCGTTGCCGGGTTGATCCCCCGACTGGCGGCTTGACGGCGCCCACCCAGACGAGGGTATGCTCGTCCTCTTTTGGCCACTGCCTGGCAAGGGCCACTTTTTCAAGGACGTCACATGCACACCAAGGACAAGTTTCTGGCCGCTCTGGTCATCCTCTGCTGGGGGCTCAACTTCGTCGCCATCAAGTGGGGGCTGGAGGGGATCCCGCCACTGCTGCTGGGGGCGCTGCGCTTCGTCGGGGTGGTCTTTCCCGCCATCCTGCTGGTCCCCAGACCCGCCATGCCCTGGCGCTGGCTGCTGGCCTACGGCGGTGCCATCAGCCTGGGGCAGTTCTCCTTTCTGTTCTGCGCCATGAAGTTCGGCATGCCGGCGGGCATGGCCTCGCTGGTACTGCAATCCCAGGTGGTGTTCACCCTGCTGTTCGCCATGATCTGGCTGGGGGAGCGCTGGCAACCCCACCACTGGGTGGCCCTGCCGCTGGCGGGGGCCGGGCTCTACCTCATTGCCACCCATGGCGAGGGCAATCTCACCCTGCTCGGCTTCGTGCTGACCCTCTGCGCCGCCGCCTGCTGGGGCCTTGGCAATGTCATCAATCGCCAGATCGGCCTGCGTTACAAGACGTCTCTGCCAAGCCTGGTCGCCTGGGGCGGGCTGGTGCCCATCCTCCCCTTCTTCGCCCTCTCCTGGCTGTTCGAGGGGCCTGAGCTGATGGCCAGCAGCCTGCTCAACATCAGCTGGCAGGGGATCCTGTGCGTGCTCTATCTCTCCTTTGTCGCCACCTGGCTCGGCTACGGCCTGTGGGGACGGCTGCTGATGCGCTACCCGGTGGCGCAGGTGGCCCCCCTCTCCCTGCTGGTGCCCTGCGTCGGCATGGTGGCGGCGGCCCTGTTGCTGGACGAGCACCCCACCCCCTTGCAGTGGCTGGGTTCGGCCCTGGTGCTGCTGGGGTTCGTGGTGCATCTGCTGGGCGGGCGGCTGCGCTGGTTCAAATCGCAGACCGCAGCCTGACGCTTATTTACCCGTCGCCATTGACCGGGGCGGAGAAACTTTTCATGATGATCCAGCCCCCAACGGGGCTCGCGTCATCAACACATGGCCTGCAGGACGCAGCCATCAGGAGAGCAAGGACATGCCATCGACAGTCACCGCCGGCCCCCGGATCATCCCGCGCCTTCTGCGCACCAGTGCCATCACCCTGACCCTCTGCCTGAGCCACTACGGCTGGAGCGCCACCCTGCCGGCTGACCTCAAGTGGGAGAGCAACAACGCGGATCCGGTGTTCGCGGATCCGGCCGCCAAGCGGGGCGGCACCTTTCGCGGCTTCATGACCAGTTTTCCGCTGACCCTGCGGGTGTACGGTCCGGACTCCAACGGCGGCTTCGCCGGCTATGTGCGGGAGACCAACCTGCCGCTCTTGAGTACCCACCCCGTCACCGGCAATCCCATGCCCATGCTGGCCAACGAATGGGCCTTCGGAGCCGACCACAAGACCCTCTATCTGCGCATCAATCCCAAGGCGCGCTGGTCGGATGGCCAACCGGTCACCGCCGATGACTGGCTGTTCACCCTCAAGCTGCTGCGCAGCAAGGAGATCAACGACCCCTGGTACAACAACTACTACAGCACCCAGATAAGCGACGTCACCAAGTTTGACGACCACACCCTGGCCATCTCCAGCGGCAGTGCCAAGAGTCGCCAGGATCTGCTGGAATCCCTCCCCTTCACCCCGGCCCCCAGCCACGCCATCAAGATCACCGCCGACTGGGTCAAGGAGTACAACTGGAAGGTGCTGCCGGTGACCGGCCCCTACCAGCTTGGCGAGGTGAAGAAGGGCAAGTCGGTCACCTTCGAGCGGGTCAAGGATTGGTGGGGCAATGACGAGCGTTACTTCCAGCACCGTTTCAACCCGGACCGGATAGAGCTCAAGGTGCTCAGGGATCAGAACATCGCCTGGCAGCACTTCCTGCGCGGCGAGCTGGATACCTTCCCGCTGGTCATGCCCAACTGGTGGCACGACAAGACCAGGACGCCTGAGTTCGAGCAGGGTTATATCGAGCGACACTGGTTCTACAACCAGACCCCCCAGTCCCCCATGGGGCTCTATCTCAACACCGCCAACCCGCTGCTGCGCGACCTCAATGTGCGGCTCGGCATCCAGCATGCCCTCAACCTCGACAAGATGCTCACCACCCTGCTGCGGGGGGACTATCAACGCCTCAACAGCTACGGCTCAGGCCAGGGGGAGTTCACCAACACGGCGCTCAAGGCCCGCCAGTTTGACCCCGAGCTGGCGCGCCAGTACTTCGCCAGGGCCGGTTTCACCAAGCCCGGCCCCGACGGTACCCTGCAAAACGACAAGGGCCAGCCGCTGACTCTGAGCATCACCTACACCACGGCGGAGCACGCCCAGCGCCTCACCCTGCTGCGCGAAGAGGCCAAGAAGGCGGGGCTCAACATCGAGCTCAACCTGATGGATGCCTCGGCCGGCTTCAAGTCGATGCTGGAGAAGAAACACCAGAGCGCCTGGATGGGCTGGAGCACCAGCCGCTATCCCGCCTACTGGGAATATTTCCACAAGGTCAACGCCAACAAGCCGCAGACCAACAACATCATGAACATAAATGACGACGCCATCACAGCCCTGGTGGAGCAGTACGACAAGGAGTTCGACTTCGCCAAAAAGGCGGCGCTGTCGCGCCAGATCCAGCAGCGACTCTATGAACTGGCCAGCTTCGTGCCCGCCTATCAGGTGCCCTACACCCGGGAAGGGGCCTGGCGCTGGATAAAACTGCCCAAGTTGCCGGCGACGCCCAAGAGCGAACTGCTCTACTGGCCGCTGGACGGCAGCAACAGTGGCTACAGTTACGGCGGTTTGTTCTGGATTGATGAAGAGACCAAGGCGCAGACCCGGGCCGCCATCAAGGCAGGCCAGCCCTTCCCGCCCGTCACCCTGGTTGACACCACCTATCAGCAAAAATAGGGCAACCCGCTTCTCTGCCAGGGTGTGCCAAGGCCATCAACAAAAAGACCCCGCACAATTGCGGGGTCTTTTTTGCAACCTGGGTTGCTCGCTGAGGCAGGAGGCACTTAGCCGCGCTTGGCCTGCTTCTGGGCGATGGCGTCGGCCACGTCGGCCGGCTCCAGCACGATACCTTCCTGATCCGGCGTCGGGAAGACGGCCACGCACAGCTCATCCTGCTCCATGCCGTCAATCCAGCGCTCCAGCCACACCTTGAGGGTGATGGACTGCGGCTTGCAGTCGGCCCACTCCCCTTCGGCCCACGCCTTGGCGTACTCCGGGTGCGGCCATACCGGGATGCAGTCTTCATCGTCGGTGGTCAGCATCATGACGCCGTGCTCGTCGGTCAGAACGAACAGCTCTTCGTGCTCGACCAGCTTGCTGATGAAGTGATCAAAGCGGTAGTCCGCGTTCAGTTGCAGCGCTGCATTGCGCTCGGTGTCGCTCAGTTCATAGCTCATCGGTCAAGTCTCTTGTGCAATAAAGGGCGCCATGTTCACATCTTGCCGGCGCCTTGTCCAGTATGAGAGATCGGTCACCGATTTTTGAGCCGGTTCACCCGAGCTCAGGAGTCACCAGGTCGATCTCCGCCATCTCGCCAAGGCGCTGGCGCAGCCAGTAGGCTGCCTCCACTTCGACGAAACAGAGCTGATCCCGACCGGCCCTCGCCCCCGCCAGGATCTGTGCAAGACGAGCCTGCTGCGCGCTGTCCCAGGCATCGGCCAGCTTGCCGCCATGAGCCTCTTCCACCACCTCGCGGCGCAGCTCGAACAGATTGTCGGTGATCGGGCTGTTGATCTTGGCCGGGCTGTGCCAGTACATCTGCAGGTTGTCCATCATCTCGCTGTCGTAGTTGGCCAGCGCGTCCAGCTCAGGCGTCGCCCCCTCTTCACCGGTCGCGAAGTCACACCAGGCCGCCGTCAGCGGTGCCAGGCTCTGGGCGGTTGCGCACTTGCCATGCTGACGCAGGGCCGCGACATCAGCCCCCTTGCAGGCGGGTAGCCAGAGATCCCCTTCATGTTGCTCGAGCAGCGGCAACAGCAGAGAGACCGGGTAGACGGAAAAACGGGAACCCAGGGTGTGCAGCAGGGATACCAGTGTGATCTTGACCATGGAATGCGCCTTGAACCGGGGGCCGACAGACAATATCGGCCAGATAGACAAAGGAAGCCCTATCCTATCATGTTTGACGCCGCAAAGCCGGACTCAAACAATTCTCAATTGATTCGCCAGATGACGGCCAAAAAAGCAGCGTTCGAGCACGCCAGGGAAAGATAAAGCCCAATAGTTTGAGCCAGCGCCCACTAAAGTGGATCCGGGAGTGCTAGTTTGCATACATCTTTAGCGTAAGGAGTGCATTCATGATCGGGATCGACCAGGTTTCCAGCGAGTTTGTAAACGATTTGAAAATACTGGCATGCTTTGATCCGGCCAACATGAGCCTGGGTATCAAGTTGCGCAGCGACATGTCCGACGAACTCTGCCAGGCGGCAGTTCGCCTGCACCAGCAGGGGCTCATCAGCGCGGAAGATGGCGGCTATCTGACGCCCTTTGGCATGACCATGGTGGAACACCTGCAGCACCTGCTGGTGGCACTCAAACCGCTTTGACCGCCTTGGGAGCCCACAGCGAAAAGTTGAGCAGCTCCCAGCGTTTCCCTTGACGCAACAGACAGGCAAACAGCAAAGGACCTTCGGGTCCTTTTATCTTGCCATCGACCATCCACTCCCCCGCCCGTTGCGGCAACGACTGCGCCCTGATCTCGTCCGGGAGCCTGCCAGCGCCCACCCGCACCTGCACAAACTGCTGGCACACGGCCATGGCCTCTTTCTCAACGAGGTTCGGCCCCTGTTTATCGGTGGAGGCTATCAGAGTGGCGGCGAGCAGAAGGGATGGCAACATAGTCGGCACAACATGCAGAAGTAGAAGGTCACGCCTCACACCGACGGACGGTGATAAACGCCCATAAACAAAAAGCCGTGGAACCCAAAGGCACCACGGCTTTCTTAAATTCTGTAAGAATTACAGAGCAGTTACGTTCTCAGCCTGCGGGCCTTTTTGACCTTGGGTCACGGAGAACTGTACGCGCTGACCTTCAGCCAGGGTACGGAAGCCGTTACCTTGGATGGCGCTGAAGTGAACGAAAACGTCCGGGCCGTTTTCTTGCTGGATGAAGCCAAAACCTTTGGTTTCGTTGAAAAACTTAACGGTACCGGTGATCATGTTAGACATATCTTTAAACCTGTATTCAAAATAATTACTTATGCTTTTCAGCGGATAAAGCTCAAAAAACGGGATTAACTTATGAACAACAGGAAAAGATGTAAAACATCATATTCATTGACATAACTATCGCCCTTTCAAGCTGGTTGAGATTATACGTGGCTTTGGGGATTACGCAAACAATTTGTGCCCTGCCACGGCAGGGCACAAACGTTACAGCGTAGGTGCTTCCAGTGCTTGAACCAGGGCTTTGAGGAAGCGTGCCGCCTCGCCGCCGGTACAGGCTCTGTGGTCGAATGTCATCGACAGTGGCAGCGCTCTGACCGGGCGCGCCTCCCCATGGATGAACACCACCTTCTCGAACAACTTGCCCGCGCCAATGATGGCCACCTGGGGCGGCGTCACGATCGGGCTGGCATAGCGGCCCGCGATGGCGCCGAAGTTGGTGAGGGTGATGGTCGCCCCCTGCAGCATCTCGCGCGGTACGGCGCGCGCCTTCACGTCGGCGATCATGCGATCCAGCCCCTGGCGCAGATCGGCCCCTTCCCGCTCGGCCACGTTTTCCATTACCGGCACGTAGAGCCCATGTTTGGAATCCACCGCAATGGCCACGTTGACCTCCCTGAACAGCCGTCTTGACAGGGTGTCGCCGTCAAACCAGGCATTCATGGAGGGCTCGGCCCGACAAGCCACCCCGATGGCCTTGATGAGCCTTACAGTAACGTCTTCATCGGGGCGCCAGTGGCGCAAGTCCACCTCGTCGGTGATGCTGACCGGCACCACCGTCTGGTGCGAGAGCTCCATCGCCTTGGCCATGGCCCGGCGCGACCCCTTGAGGAACTCGTTGCCGCTGCTCTGCTGAGCTTCGAACGCTTGCTGCACGTCCTGCTCGGTCACCATGCCGGCACTGCCGCTGCCCTTGATCCGCTCGATGTCGAGCCCCAGTTTCTGGGCCAGCAGACGTACCGCTGGCATGGCCTGCACCAGGGCGCCGCCGGGGGCGATGGCGCCCACCACGAAGTGATCCTCGATATGCTGCTGATGAGCGTTGACCTTGCCGACCACGGTGCCGTCATCCTCGCCGCCTTCGAACTCCACCAGCGGCGCACCTATGTGCAGAATGTCCCCCTCGGCACCACACAGCCTGGCGATGACCCCAGCCACTGGTGAAGGAACATCCACCAGCGCCTTGGCCGTCTCTACCGATAACAACACCTGGTCGACACTCACGGTATCGCCGGCGCTGACCTTCCATTCGACGATCTCGGCTTCGGCCAAGCCTTCACCCAGATCCGGTAATTTGAAAAATTTCATAGCCACTGGTTCTCCATCAGCTGATGAGCCGCATCGGCAATGTCCTGCTCGGTGATGAGGTAATACTCTTCGTTGCGGTAGTAGGGGACGGCGGCGTCCACCCCGGTAAGCCGTCTGGGCGGAGCCTTGAGGGAGGTGAGCGCCTCCTCGGTGACCCGTGCCACGATTTCGGCACCGACTCCGAAGCTGCCGCACGCCTCGTGCACCACCAAGAGGCGGCCGGTCTTGCGCACCGATGCCAGTATGCTCTCCATGTCCAGCGGCTTGATGGTGGCCAGATCCAGCACCTCGCACTGGATATCCTGTTCCGCCAGCAGGTTCGCCGCCCGCATCACCTCCTGGATGCAGGCCCCCCAGGCGACGACCGTGAGGTCGCGGCCGGGACGCAGGGTGAAGCAGACATCCAGCGGCAGGCCGATGCCGTCATCCACCACGTCGGATTTCATGGAGCGATAGATGCGATCGGGCTCGAAGAACATCACGGGATCCGGGTCACGGATAGCCGACAACAGCAGGCCATATGCCCGTTTCGGGCTGGAAGGGATCACCACCCGCAGCCCGGGAATATGGGCAAACAGGGCTTCCACACTCTCGCTGTGGTGTTCGGGGGAGTGAATACCGGCGCCATAGGGGGAGCGGTAGACGATGGGACAGGTGATGCGGCCCCGGGTGCGGTTGCGCATCCGCGCCGCCTGGCAGATGATCTGCTCCATGCCGGGGAAGATGAAGCCCTGAAACTGGAATTCAGCCACCGGCTTGAGCCCCTGGGTAGCCATGCCGACCGCCACCCCGGCGATCAGCCCTTCGGCCAGCGGGGTATCGATCACCCGCTTGAAGCCGAACTTGTCGCGCAGGCCCACGGTGGCGCGAAACACCCCGCCGTTGACCCCCACATCCTCGCCGAGCACCACCACATCCGGGTCCCGCTCCATCTCGTGATGCAACGCCAGATTGACGGCCTCGAGCAACGTCATATCACTCATGCTTCCTCCCCGCTGTGCTGCTGCATGCCTTTGGCGATGATGCGCTGGCGCTGCGTGCGGTAATCCTTCGGCAACTCGGCAAACTGATAGTCGAGCAGGGTTTCCGGGGCCTGCGCCACCGTTCCTTCATAGACGGCCACGGCGCGTTCGACCTCGCGGGCCGCCTCTGCCAGCAAAGCCTGCTCCTGCTGCTCGTCCCACCAGCCCTGTTCAAACATGAACTGGCGCAGCCGCTTGACCGGCTCCTTGGCCCAGGCGGCTTCCACCTCGGCCGCTTCCCGATAGCGGGTCGCATCGTCGGCCGTGGTGTGATCCCCCAGCCGATAGCTGACCGCTTCGATCAGGGTCGGCCCCTTGCCGCTGCGGGCGCGTTCGACGGCGCTGCGGGTGGCCTCATAAACGGCGACCACGTCGTTGCCGTCCACTTGGAGGCTACGCACGCCGGCCCCTATCCCCTTCTGGGCCAGGGTGGGGGCGCTCGACTGCAGCTTGCGCGGCACCGAGATGGCCCACTGGTTGTTGTTGATGATCATCACCATGGGCAGGTGCCAGACGCCGGCACAGTTGAGCCCCTCCAGGAAGTCACCCTTGGAGGTGCCACCATCGCCGATGGTCACCACGGCGACCCTGGGTTGATTGCGCAGTTTGAAGGCCGCGGCGATGCCGGCGGCATGGGTGATCTGAGTGGCGATGGGCACGCAAATGGGAAGGTCCTCGGAGAGTTCGCCATCCGCCTTGTAAAAGACGCTGCCACGCTCGTCCCCGCCCCAGTACTGCAGGTTTTTCTCCATGGGCACGCCCCGCACATAGAGGGTGGGCATGTCCCGGTAGTAGGGCACGTAGACATCCTGCGGCTGCATGGCGAGCCCGACGCCTATTCCGACCGCTTCGGCTCCCAGATGGGAGGGAAACGTGCCGAGCTTGCCGGTTCGCTGCAGCGCGATCGCTTTCTTGTCATAACTGCGCACCATCACCATGTTTCGGTAGAAGGTGTGCAGCATCGCCTTGTCCAGCCAGGTCGGTAGTGTGGCGACCGGGCGCCCTTCCTCATCGAGGTAACGAAGGAAAGGGATGTCGACATGGGTCATAACTGGCTCCTTGCCGTTGTCAACGTCACCACCATGAGGTGACCCTTTGAATGTAAATAGATTGTTAACCAAAGGGCAATGAGATTTAGCCAGGTAAGACCAGTAGAAACTTCTTTAATTTCAGAAAGAAGCTGGATTTTTCGGCTGAAAGAAAACGAAACAGGGAGCCACGTCGGGCTCCCTGTCAGGGCGGAGCGGGAGCACCAGGGGCTCCCGCTCCGAGCTGCACGGCCGGCAAGGCCAGCGGCAGCCTGAGATTGTCATCAGAGGTCGCGCCGGGTTACTCCCACAGCCGGGTCGGCACCACCAGCAACACGGTACGCTGGCCGATGGCCACGTTGGCGTTGGGGAACACCACCGCCTCCCGCGGTTTCTCTACCGTGTAGCGCAGTTCGCCATCCTCGGCCAGCACGAAACCCTGGGGAAATTCGGTGAAATTGTCCACATCGCTGGCAAACAGGAAACGAAACTGCTCCGAGCGTTTGTTGATCACCCGATCGATGGCAAAGATGGTGAAGTCATCCGCTCGCCAGGGCTCCAGCGCCACCTCATCCCGGGTCACCAGATCCTGCAGCGCCTGCCGGGTTTCGATGAAACGGGTCATGTCGTTCTCGCCAAACGGGCGCACCTTGCCCAGCTCCACCGTGAAGGCGTGAGCGCCATGGCGATGGGAGCTGTAATAGCTGAAGGTGGTGGTGGGGCCGCTGGAGAGCAGAATGGTGCGCACGCCGCAGGCACCGAGAAACTGCACCTGCTCCTTGCAATGGGGCCGCTCGTGGGGGAAGGGGTAGACGGCAAACTTCTCGTGGCGCGAGCCGCGAATGGCGGTGTGCAGATCGTAGTGGTAGCGAGGCCTGGCCGCGTCGGCAAAGAAGCGGCTCACATACTGCTCGAGGCGCATGGCGCGGATCCGCTCCTGGTTGCACAGCCCTTCCCCCTTGCTGTGGGCGCCGGAGAAGAGCCGGTTCATGTTCTCCTCCACTTCCCGCACACCCAGGTTCATGGCTGCCGGGTTGCCGAACAGGAACAGTACCCGATGGCGAGCCTTGAGCTCACCGCAGAGCAGGCGGGTCAGCAGCTGGTTGCAGATCTCGATGGGCGCGGTTTCGTTGCCGTGAATGCCGCAGGAGAGCACGATATCCTTGCGCCCACCCGGTTGATCACCGGCCCCGGAGGCGGGCTCGAGGCAGAGCACGCCGGTATCCCAGACACTCACCCTGTCGCCATTGGCCAACGCATAGGAAAAGGGCTCAAGCTGCCACTCGTGGCGGCGGGTCAGGGCCAAAAAGTCATGCTGGGGAATCATCCATCTCACCCTTTTGTCAGGAACGCTATGGGCGGATTATACGCAAGGCGCTTCGGCTTAAAATCAATTTTTAAACAAATTCAAACAGTAATGTTACAAGTTTGAGCGGGAGCAGGATCGGGGCGTGGGGAACAGAGAGAGGTCGGCACAGAGCCGTGAGGGAAGAAATCGGGTAAGGCGATCAGCGTGAAGCAGCTGATGAACAGGGCAATCCATCAACCCGTGACGGCGGCGGTCTGCGACCGTGGATCAGCAAAAAAACGAGGCATCCTTGCCCGGCAGATCAACCGCGCCAGAACGGCTTGGTGGTCTCTTGATAACGATCGGCTTCGTTCAGACCGATGTCCTTGAGCAGGTATTCGGGCAGCTCGGAGAGCTGGCGACGGCTGCGGCTGCGTTCCAGCCAGGTCAGGACGGTCATTTTGACGCGAGCAACCAGATTCAGTTGGCTGGAATGCTGGTAACCGGCGGCGGTATAAGTCATGTTGGCCATGATATGGCTCCTCTGTAGGGTGTCTGCGCGGGTGCAAATTTGTTGCGCAAAGCTTAGTCAGGGGGTATGGCCGACTCAATTGACGAATTTTGATAGCAGGCATTAGTAAAACTAATGGTTTATATCCGCGGTGAGATAATCATAAGATACTGATTATAAAAGACTAACAAACCTTTTCTGGGCCTCATGAAAGGCTGCAGCATATTCTCCTGCATGGTTCCCTTCTAACTATGCAGTTTCCTCTGCTGGCTATGCACTCCCGTCCTTGGCAAAAAGCAGGGTCAACCGGCTGTTTACATTCAATTGTTAATAAATAGATCGTTCATTGATCTTCAATTAACACGTTGATACACAACAGTTACCTTCCAGTGACCCATCGTTTTGCCCGCCTCTCGCTCCCACTTGGCACGCATACACAGGGCTGATATGGTTATTTATACAGTACCTTTACCGCCTTGCCGTTTCCCGCCCCAAGGGCCGGCAAGGGC
The DNA here is from genome assembly GCF_019047325.1 of Aeromonas sp. FDAARGOS 1403. Lineage (NCBI taxonomy): Bacteria > Pseudomonadati > Pseudomonadota > Gammaproteobacteria > Aeromonadales > Aeromonadaceae > Aeromonas > Aeromonas sp. FDAARGOS 1403. Next base: position 4,134,646 of record NZ_CP077249.1, read on the forward strand.
GACACAGGATATGCCGATGGAGACATTCACCCCCACCGCCGCCTTGCGCCAACAGATGGAGCGGCTCGAAGAGGCGCTGGCCAGACTGGCGGATCAATTGACGCAGCTGGAGCTGCTGGAAGCCCACGTCTATCCCCTGCCCGCCGTCGCGCAGGGAGAGGAGCACGAGCCCATCGACACCATCACGGTGGGCTACCTCGATGGTGAAGAGGCGCTGGCCGCCACCCTGGCCGCCTATCGGGATCACAGTGCCCGCGCCGGCTGCTCCACCAAGGCCACCCATCGCCTGCCGGGCTGGCTGCGCTTGCCCGCCGCCAGCGCCCCGCTGCTGCGACCGCTGATCGACGAGATCAATGAGTGCAAGCTCACCTTCAAGGCCCTGGTACAGCAGGCGGGCAGCCGGGACGAGAAGTTCGAGCTGGTGCACAGGGCGCTGCCCGGGGTCATCACCCTGCAGGTCTATCGCAAACTGACCCTGCTGGAGGGTGACCTGCATTCGCTGGGCTTTACCTGGGCCGACAAGCAGAGCATCAACCGCCTCAGCCGCGAGCAGGTGCTGGAGATGCTGGAGCGCAGCCGCCGCTATGTCCCGGCGCTGTCGGACAACGAGGAGTGGAGCAAGATGGTGGATCAGGAAGTTTACGATATCCGCCGCCTGCCGGCGGATGCAGAGCTTCGGATCCGCCGCCCGGTCAAGACCCACCCCATGATCAACCTGCTCTGGCTGGATCGGGAGCCCCGCAAGCAGCAGATCAAGGCGAGCCTGCCTCTGCTGCTCTGCGCGGACAGCCAGCCGGCCGTCACCCATCTGGGACACTACCCGCCCAAGCTGCGCCAGGCCAGGCGGGATCGCAAGATTGGCGGCGAGCCCATCATAGAGCGGCTCCACCTCTACCTCTATCAGGGCTAAGGGGCCCTTGCCCACCAGGCACAACCCACTCACCTCACCACCCGTATCGCCCAACAACAAGGGGGAGCATCACCAGATGCTCCCCCTTGTTTCTTGCGCCGTGTCAGCCCCTCGTCAGCTCATCAGCAGGGCCCGCAGGCTCTCCACATCCAGCCCGCGCACTTCCGACTGGCCGCTCAGCAGGCCATCGGCCAGCGCCCGCTTCTCGTCGTGCAGGGCGACAATCTTCTCCTCCACCGTCTGCTCGCACACCAGGCGATAGACGGTAACCGGCTGGGTCTGCCCCATGCGGTGGGCCCGGTCGCTCGCCTGATCCTCCACCGCCGGATTCCACCAGGGGTCGAGGTGCAGCACGGTATCGGCCTGGGTCAGGTTGAGCCCAGTGCCCCCCGCCTTGAGGCTGATGAGAAACAGCGGCACCGCTTCGTGGCGAAAGCGCAGGATGGAATCCTGCCGCGCCTTGGCCGAGCAGCCACCATCCAGATAGCAATAATCCCACTGCCGCTGCTCGATGCGGGTGCGCAGCAGGCTCAGCAGATCGACGAACTGGCTGAACACCAGCACCCGATGACCACCGTCGATGGCCTCCTCCAGCAGCGCCATCGCCTCGTCCAGCTTGCTGCTGGCCTCTGCCCACTCCGGCATCACCAGCTGGGGCGAGCAGCAGAGCCGGCGCAGCCGGGTCAGGCCGCTCAGCACGTGCATCAGGGCGCGACCATCGGCACTTTGCACCTGCTGCACCACTTCGCGCCGGGTCGCCTCGTAGAGCTGGCGCTCCGCCGGGGAGAGGCTGATGTGGTGGATGATCTCGGTCTTGTCCGGCAGCTCGGTCAGCACCTGGTGCTTGAGCCGGCGCAGGATGAAGGGGCTGATCACCGCCCGCAGCAGCGCCATGTGCTGGGGATCCTTGACCGCCTTGCCAAAGCGGCGCTTGAACTCGCCGAGGCTGCCGAGCAGCCCCGGGTTGATGAAGGTGAAGAGACTCCACAGCTCCCCCAGATGGTTCTCGATGGGGGTGCCGGAGAGGGCGAGCCGAAAATCCCCGTCGAGCTGGAACAGCAGCTTGGCCCGCTGGGTACCGGCGTTCTTGATCTGCTGGGCCTCATCCAGCACCATGCTGGACCAACGCCGCGACTTGAGCGCCTCCGCCAGGCTGCCGAGCATACCGTAGTTGAGCAGGATGATCTGCCCCGCCCTGGCCTCGCGCACCATCCCCTCCCGCTCGGCGGGATTGTCGAACACCACCACCTCCAGCTCGGGGGCGAAGCGGGCCACCTCCTCCTGCCAGTTGGTGACCACTGACTTGGGTACCACCACCAGGGCCGGCCCAAGATGCTGGCGCATGCGCAGCACGATGAGGGCCTGCAATGTCTTGCCCAGCCCCATGTCATCGGCCAGACAGGCACCGAAGCCGTGATGGGCCAGGGTCGCCAGCCAGCGCACCCCCTCTTTCTGATAGTCCCGCAGCGGCCCCATCAACTCGTCCGGGCACGCCACCTCCTGTTGCCACTCCTGCTGGAGGTTCTGCCAGGCGGCATCCCCCTCGGTGGTGATGACGGAGAGCAGCCGGGTGAGCGGATAGGCCAGCTTGTTGTTGATGCGCTGCTCGTCATCCAGCATGGCCCCCAGCATGGTGAGCCGCTCCACCAGCTTGTCGCTCAGCATCAGGCTGGTCTTCTCGTCGAGCTGGACGGTGCGCTGGCCCGGCGTCAGCTGGCGCAGGATCAGGCGCAAATCGAGGATCTGGTGTTCATCGAGGGAGAGGGCCCCCTCCACCTGGAACCAGTCCTGACGCCGCTCGATGCGCAGGCTCAGCGCCGCCTCATCGAGGCTCTTCAAACGCGCGCTGTCCTGATGCCAGTGAATGACCACGCCGGCATCCACCAGCTCAGGCAAGGCGTTGACCAGCGCCAGTGCCTGCTCCCCCTCGAGCCGCCATTCGCTGCCGGGCAGCTCGATGGGCAGCTGGTTGCGCAGCAGCTGGGCCTCGCCCCGCTCGGCCGCCAGATCCCGCTGCCAATAGTGATAATCCTTGATCCCCTGGCGCACGATGGCCTCCCCCTTGCCAAGGGGCAGCGGCGGCAGCTCCTCGAAGCGGGTCACCAGCCTGACCGCCAGCTGGCCATCCTGCCAGTCGAGCTGCACCGAGGCCACTCCGGGCCAGGGCGTCAGCTCGGCATTGCCGTGCAGCCCCGCCACCTGGCTGTGCCAGGGCAGATCCGGGATGGCATCCAGAGTGCGTTGCAACTCCGCCAGCCCCTCGGCCGGCAGGTCGGGAATGGCCTCCAGCGCCGGCAGGCGATCCTGCAGGGCCTGGGGGGTGAGGATGAGCTGCCACAGATCCTGCGCCAGCGGCAGTATGTGCGCCCCTCGTGCGGCCGCGGCCGGGCTCAACACGGCCCCCATGCCCTGCTCGGTGGCCACGATCTGCAGCAGTGGCGCCGTGATGGCGAGCTGCAGCTTCTGCCCTCTGGCATTGAACAAACGGGAGTGGTTGGCCAGCGGCGCCCACACCTCGCGCGGCAGCCGCCCCATGTTGCGCGGCAGGGTACGCACCAGCGCCCAGTCCTCTTCGTCGAGCAGGGCGGCGTACTGGGTGGAGAGCAGGGCGGGATCGACCCGGCGACCGGCGGTCCACTCCCCCTTGGCGCTCTGTTTCTGGATCTTGCACTCGAGCTCGGGCCCTTCGGCGTGAAGCAGCCAGACCAGCCGCTCCTGCGGTTTGCGCACGCCGCTGGAGCGGCCCAGTCCCTGCAGCCAGTTGAGCCAGCTGGCCGAGGCGGGAGCCTTCTCCTCATCCTCAGGCGCACTCCCCTGCTCATCCGGCCCGGCGGCCCGCAGCTGCTGCAGCGGGGCGCGTTCTGCCCCCTGCCCCAGCAGCAGGCGCAGCAGATCCTGGCAGAAGGCCATCAAGCGGTGGCGGGGCGCGGCCTCCAGCACGTGGGAGAGATCCCACTTGTGCAGGATGGCCACCTGGGGACTCTGCTCGCCGTGCCGGGCCAGCGCACAGAGATCGAGCCAGAGGTAACCCCAATGGAGCTCCTCCAGCGGCAGTTGCAGGGTGTCGAACAGCCCGACCGCCTGGCCGTGGCGCTCCCCTGCCCACTGTCCCAGCAGATCGGCCAGCAGGGGGAACTGACTGGCCAAAGTGCGCAGCCACTTCTTGCGCTGCTCGCTGGCCAGCACGGGATCCGCCTGCTGCAGCCAGCCCAGCCAGAGCAGGGCACTGAAGGTGGCAGGCCACTGACCCGCGCCCGTCGCGCCCGCTGACGCCTGCCAGGCCCCCAGCGCAGCCAGCAGGCGCTCGGCCAGCGGCTGCTCGTCTTCCTGCTCCGCCAACTGTTGCAGGGCGGGCCAGTGAGTGGTCGCTTCCCCGCTCGGCTCGCCGCAGAGCCATTGCCACTCGGCGGCAAAGCCCTCGGTCAGACCGGCCAGCTCGGGCGCACAGTACTGGGCAAGCGGGGTGAGCGGCCACTGCGGTTGGGGCTCGGCATCGAGCAGGGTCTGCAGGGCGAAGTGCTGCAGCAGCAACCGCTGCCACTGCGGGCTCGAGCTGGCCAGCAGCAGCTGGGCGTCGGGCAGATCGAGCAGACTCAGCAGGTCGGCCGCCAGATAGTAAGCGGGCACTTGCCCGGCCTCCCCCAGACAGAGCTCACGCACCAGCGCCTGGGCCATCTCCTGACCGGTGACCGACGGCACCCGTGCCCAGTTCGGCATGGGGCAGTCGCCGCGGCGCACCGCCAAGATGAGTGCCAGCGTCCCCTCCGCCGTCAGGCTCCACTGCTGCTCCCCGCGCTGGCGAACCAGCCCCTGCTGCTGCAACTGACTCAACTTGTCGAGCAGGGCCTGCCCAAGCGGCAGCTGTTCTTGCAAATAGCGGGTACTGGCGGTGCGCTGCAACTGCAGCTCACCGAGCAGGGCATAACAATCTGAAGAGAGAGTGGACGCAGACATCGAGACTCACGGGCAGGTGCAAAAGCGGAATTTTAACGGGAAAGCGACTGCGGCTCGACCCTTAAGCGCGAAATAACGCAAAAAAGCTGGCGCCTGCTGGTCGGGCCGACCACGACGACGGGACGCAGACAACCCGTCATTGCCGCCCCCGCGGCCCTGACGGGGAAACACAGACATAAAAAAAGGCGCCGTAGCGCCTCTTGGAAAAGATCCTGTTCTGACGTCAGCCTTCCAGACGGGCCAGACGCTCGGCCAGCGCCTGCAGTTGCGCCTTGAGGCTCTCGACTTCTTCCTCCAGCGCCGTCAGTCGATCCGCCGCGGGCGAGGCATAGTTGCCGGTGGGGGTCGCCTCGGCCAACGCCTGCAGATCCACCTCGCCGCTGAACAGGTGGGCATAACGGGACTCCCGCTTGCCCGGCTCGCGCGGCAGCTTGACCACATAGGGGCCACGCTCGATGAGGGTCGCTAGCACCGCATCCACCTCGGTCACGTCATCGAAGCTGCACAGCCGGTTGGTGCGTGAGCGCAGTTCACCCGGCGTCTGCGGACCGCGCAGCAGCAGCTCGCAGATAATGCCGAGCTCCTGGGCGGTGAACTTCAGCTCGCCAAATTCGGTGTTGCAGAAGCGGTGCTGGTAACGGGGCACCCGAGCGTTGAAACCGGCGGTATTGACCACCAGCCGCTTGCGGATCAGCTCATCCACCACGGCCCGGATGTCGAGCTCGGACAGCTCGAGCACCGGCTCGCGGTTGCTCTTCTGGTTGCAGGCATTGACCAGCGCATTGAGAGAGAGGGGGTATTGATCCGGGGTGCAGATCTCTTTTTCGATCAGACAGCCGATCACGCGGGCCTCCAACGGGCCAAGCACTAACTCCATTTCATACTCCCTACTAAGCAAGACGTTGAGGCCACTATCTTAGCCATGGCGCCTCTGCCGTCCAGCAGTGGCCGCCATTTTTGCGAGGCGATGGGGCAGTTGATGAAACATCGCACAACCGCCCCGCCACCGTCAGGAGGATGGCTTGCGCTCCAGCGCCGTGGCCACGGATTTGGCGGCCGTGCCAATCAGCAAGGGATCTGCCGGGTAGAGTGCCAGCGCTTCGCTGCGCAGGGCCCGCGCCTCCTCTTTGCGTCCCAGCGCATCCAGCGCGATCACCATGTTGGCGTAGATATTGGCCCTCGGCGTGTGGCGCACGAAGGCTTGCCCCCACTCTAGATAGGCCTCCAGCTCCGCCTTGTTGCTGGTCTGCAAGCCTACCGCCAGCCGCACCGAGTTGACGTCAAACTCCACCCGGGTCAACCAGGCCATGGGATTGATGACATCGAGCAGCAGGGTCGGCTCCTTGTAGCCGCCGCGCTCGTACTTGGTCACCACCCAGGCGGTGTGCAGCGCCGTCAACATGAAGGGCGCCACCAGCAGGGGGATGGCAATGGCGGTAAAACGCAATAACAGCCAGGGGCGGTAAACATGCTCGCGCCAGCTGGCTCGTCCCGCTTCCAGTAGCCCCTCCTCCACTTCCGCGTCCAGCACATACACCAGCATCAACAAAGCCCACCAGAGCGCGATGGCGTGGTAAAGCGGGTATTCGGTCTGGGTATGCAGCAGGATCGGGGTCACCAGCGCCAGCAGGGCAGTGCCCTTGCGCCAGCCGGCCCGACTCGCCCGCCACAGCAGGACAACGCCCATCAACACCATGCCCAGCATGGGGGCTATCCCCCCCTCTACCGCCCAGTAGAGGAACTCGTTGTGGGGGTGATCGAGGTTGTATTCGATCTGCACCATGGCCGGGTTCAACGCCTTGTCGGCCATGTAGTGATGGAGGAAGGTGGTTTCAAAGCTGCCATAGCCCCAGCCCACCCAGGGAGACTGGGCAATCAGCTTGGCGGCATAGGGCCAGTAGATGGATCGCATGCCGCCGGATTGATAGGCCTCCAACCCACGCCTGAGGCCGTCAATCCAGTATTGGGAGGCAACTCCCAGCAAGATGCCGAGCGCGACCAGTGCCAACACCCTAGCCAGCAGACGATGACGACGCAGCTCGGGCACCAGCAGGAGCAGCGCCAGCAAGCTCCCCAGCTGCCCCACCCGGGATTGCAGCACCACCAACAGCAGGCTGGCAGCCAGGATCACCCCGTAGCGCAACCCACGTAGCCAGACATGAGGATTGCCGCGCAGCTCCAGCCAGCTGGCCAGCGCAAGCCCGGTCGCCATGAAACTGGCCATCACATTGGGTTGTTGAAAGATACCGTAGGGGCGATTGACGTGGGTGTCATAGCCGATCCAGTTGCCCGGTACCAGCAGGTAGTACTGCACCAGGCCCAGCAGCGCCTCGATGGCCACCGCCCCCAGCAACAGATAGAGCAACCGGTCACGGGATACCCGCGCCAGTTGCCACTGATAGAGACAGAACAGAAACAGCAGACCGGCGAACAGCCCCAGCAAACGGGGAATGGCATAGTCTTTCAGTTCAAAGCCGGGATAGGCCATGGGCAGCAGCAGCAACAATCCCCCGAGCCAGAGCCAGCCTTGCAAAGAGGAGAACACCAGCCGCTGCTGCAGCGTTACCCGCCACAGCCCCAACCCGATGACCAGGCTGGCGAAGATCCAGCCCCAGGCATTGAACGGCAGATAGAGCCCGGCCCCTCCGGGGTTGTGCATGAAAAAATGCATGCCCAGCAACCAGTACAGCGCGCTGACGGCAGCAAAGAGACCTGTATTGGTCATCTTCCTTGATCCCCTTTATGTTGTTGAGCAATGTTCATACGTCAGTGGCGCTGATGCAAACATCAAAAAAAGGGGGGCCATAGCCCCCCGTTTCTTATTTCATTTTGTCATCATACCTGTTCTGGCCGGCGAAAAGCATGCCGAGCCAGTACGATGCCGATCCCCAGCATACCGCCAAGCAAGGTGGCCAGCACGACTACCAGAGGACGCTTGGGTTTGTCACGGCTCAAAGGCTCGCTTGGGAAAGCCAAATAGGAAAAAGACTGGAACGATTGTTGCTCAAGTTTGATAGCCCTTAGACTACTCAGCTGTAAGCGAAGATCGCTCAAGGCTGGATTGAGAAGCTCAAGATTTTTCAATTCTTTTAATACCTTGAGCTTCTCAGCAAGCGCTTTAGCCCCCCACTCGATATTAAATCCATCACGAACATTGAGGTTCTCGACCGGGGTCTCGATACCTGCCGCACGGCTGATACGCAGGCTGTATTCTGTACGCGAAACATCATCCTTCAGCTGGGTAAGAGTATCTGCTTTGATGCTGTCATACTGGGACAGCAGGATCTTGATCCGGTTTTGCCAGATTGTCTCCAGTTCCTTGCTCTTCGACACAATCTCCTGTTGCTGGATGAAAGCTATGTATTGTTCCAGCCGCTGCTGAGCCTCAGTTGCAGTGGCCGCCCCAAAAGAGAGGGTAATGTTGTCACTCGGTGTATCCAAAGCCACCGCGCTGATCCCATTAACCATTTTCCTCAGCAGAGCACGCTTCCCTTTATCATCCGTTATCCCGGCAGCCTCTGCATCCATATCCAGATAACCCTTTTCAATCAGAAACTGTCGTTTGTTATTGAAACTGTTGAAGTTGCTCACAAAGTCGCCATAAAGCGCAGCTTTGTTAAACGAATCGAAAATAGTGGCTGGTATCTGAGCGTTAATCAGCTGGTTAACTCTAAGTTCGAGTGATTCAACTTCCTGCAATGACGGTGGTTTTATCTGAGACTGGCTAACCCAAACCTGTGGCGCCAGCAGGGCATAACCGATACCAGCAATAGCAAACACGACGGTGATCATCAGGATTTGTATTTTCTGACGCCACAGCACCGAAAACAGTTCATACAAGTCAATCTCATTACCTGAAGTTGCCTGCCAACCTTGTGGCAATTTATTATCCAAATTGTCTATTTGTTGTTTGTTCATATTCATCTCTAAAAATGAAAAAGTCCCAATAACGACATGCCACACTAACAACCTTCACAAGGCATAGTATAAACATCATTAATCAATAATTTAAAGCCGGTTTCCGTTCACAGCCTTGCATTAAACAAATCCAATAAAAGAATATGATTTAAAAACTAAACAGCCTAATTAAATAAAAGCTGATTCTGATTGCATCAAGAAAAACCATCACTGTTTTAACTATGTATAAGATCATCTAAATAAGAATTTGTTTAGCTGGACTGTTCTAATGAAAGCCTCATATTTCTTTCACCTCTGATATCTTAAGGCTAAACAGCCAATCTTTCATCTGTTCCTGCCAGTGTGGCTGCTCAGTTCCAAAGAGATCTGAAAAATGATGGCAATCCAACCTCGAGTTCAAAGGTCGGCGCGCCTGTTGTGGCCATTCATCCGAATGAATAGCGTGAACATTTATCTGCTCTTTCAACATGCCTAACCGAAACGCCTCATTCACCAGAGCAGAGGCAAAACCATGCCAGCTTGTCTCGCCGCGGCACACCAGATGGTATAGCCCAGCCTTATTAGGTGAGTTCAACACTTGCGACAGCGCCAATACAGATGCTCTCGCCAGCCAATCAACCTGGGTCGGAGCTCCCCACTGATCGTCAACCACAGCAAGTGCTTGCCCCTGTCTGGCCCGCGCCAAAATGGTGCGCGCAAAGTGTCTGCCTTCTCCACCGTACAGCCAGCCAGTGCGAATAATCAAATGATGTGGGCATAGGCGCTGTATGGCGAGTTCACCAGCATACTTGCTCATGCCATAGACATTCAGAGGTCTGGGTTGATCCGTCTCACGCCAAGGCCTGGCTCCTGTCCCGTCAAACACATAATCCGTTGAGAAGTGCACCAGCAACGCCCCCGCATTACTGGCTTCCCTCGCCATACACAACAAGGCCTGGTGATTTGCCATGTCGGCCAGTTCCTGCTCACTTTCAGCCTCATCGACTGCCGTGTAGGCAGCACAGTTGATGATGACATCGGGACGGCAAGCATCAATCCAGCCACACAAGACATCCGGAATCGTGATGTCGCACTCTTCCCTTCCAGGTGCATCCACTTGCCAATGAGGAAACATCTGGCGTAGCGCAGAAAAAAGGGCTCGTCCCAGTTGGCCACGAGCCCCCAACAACAAGATCTTCATCCGGGATCACCGGGCCCCAAAACCGGTCAGGATAGTCCGAATGGTTTTGAACACGATGAGAACATCCAGCCAGAGGGAGAAGTGCTTGATGTAGTAAAAATCGTGTTCGATCTTGATACGGGTATCATCAGCATCAGCTGCATAGCCATGCACGACCTGTGCCCAGCCACTGATCCCGGGTCGTACGATATGACGATACATATAGAAGGGAATTTCCCGATCAAATTGATCCACGAAAGTACGCTGCTCCGGTCTCGGACCTATCAGGCTCATATCCCCCTTGAGCACGTTGAAGAACTGAGGCAGTTCATCGATACGCAACTTGCGGATCACCTTGCCCACCCGGGTGACACGCATGTCTCCATCTTGGGCAAATTGAGCACCATGCTGTTCGGAGTTCTGACACATGCTGCGGAATTTATAAATCCTGAAATCCCGATTGCCCTTGCCCACGCGGTTTTGCAAAAACATCACCGGCCCCGGACTTTCAAGCTTGATCAACACGGCAGTGACCAGCATCAGTGGTGAAAACAGCGGTATGGCAATCACGGCAGCCAGTATATCAAGGCCCCGTTTGACACAGGCATAGACCGGGGAAGGCAGCAGAGAGCCGAGCTGGTTTTCATGCAGATGATCAATCTTCACCCTGCCGGTCAGGGTCTCACTGATCTGCTTGATGTGGTAAACAGGAATGTGGGCCAGTGCACAACGGGCCAGGAAGCGTTCCCATTCCCCTGCCAGGTTGTCATCACGTAAATCAGCGACGACGGCATCATAACGCACGGCTCCCAGATCTGGCTTGTCCAACAGACGCCACTCAACCCCGGTGTGATGCATGAGCGCCTGGTAATCACCAAACGGGAGCAATGCATATTTGGGGGTACGGTAACGACGACCGATAAAGTAGACCACCCAGCAGCAGAGCAGTGCAACGATATATGACTCAAAAAGAACCTGCCTGCTATAGGGAAGACGCAGGAAGAAGAGGACACCTACCAACGACCCATAGAGAGTTGTTACCGTCGGGATCATGTAGGCAACGGGGCTTGCTCCGGGATAACGCAGGAACCGATAAAGCACGATTCCGGTCAACAGGAAGGCGATGAAAGCACCACCCAAGGTATTGATTCTGACAGCTTCAAGATGCTCCCAAAATCCCCATCCCCAACGCTCAAGGGCGGGCAGACACACAGCAAGCAAGGCTCCCAGGAAAAACAGGGAAGGAGGACTGAACAATACACGCTCATACCAGCGTGAGTGACGGCGTTGATAACTCAATGTATTACCCCATGAGCTTAAAGTTTGTGCACATTGCTTTCCAGCAAGCGATTTTAAATCTATTTTTGCAAATAACCAAGACACTGATTCACAATGGACTTCGCCCCTTCCACACTATCAGACTCGGCATAACAACGAAGCTCAGGTGCATTGCCTGAAGGTCGAAGATGCAATACATCTCCTCCGACAAATAAAACTCTCAAGCCATCGGTTTGATCGACTGACATTATATCCAGTTTGTCAAAATTCAGCTTCAGCATTAATGTAGAAATATTGGTTTGCCCAAGCTCAATTATTTCTTTGCTTTTCTCTCTGGGAAAATTTTTTAGCCGATCGGAACAGGTAAATCTATGGGGCAGCGCCTCAACCAATGTTGATATTCTGGAAGTGCGTGAGCTGACAAACAATATCAAGGCCGGCAATACTGCATCCCGCGTAGGCAAAGGAGCCAAAGTTTGTCCATTGAACGTCACCTGACTACCAAGCAGGAATCCACCATTGGCTTCAAAACCAGCCACGGATCCATATTGAGCATTCAATATCGGAAATGCTTCCAGAACATAGGGTGAACCAATTTTGGTATGGGTCACATTGGCAAATTTTCCGGATGCACTAACAGCAGTATTGCAACTGACCGGAATAGCTACTGCTTCAATACCCAGATTGGCGGCACAGAGCAAACCCAGTATGTCGCCTCTCAACCAGTTGCCTGACTCATCAGCCACCAAAGGTCTGTCACCATCACCGTCCGTCGAGAAGATGGCATCAAGATTATGCACATGGGACCATTGTCTGGCCTTCTCTTGATCTGCCTCGGAAACAGCCTCAGTATCGATGGGCACAAAATTCTCGGTCCGCTCAAGAGAAATGACTTCGGCCCCCAATGCCTCAAAGAGTACGGCATAGAGGTCGCGCCCCGCGCTCGAGTGTTCGTAGATACCAAGCCGCATGCCAGTCAGCGGTGCATGTTGGAACAGCGATGTATAGCGTGCTATGTAGGCTGTAGCAGCATCATTTTTTGCCGCCAGGCTGACCAGGTTATTTGTAACACAAAAGGCTTCTTCTGCCGAGACAATGGCCAATTCATCACTCTTGGTGATCTCGCCGTCGGGACGATAAAATTTGAGCCCGTTGCGATCAAATGGAATATGACTTCCGGTCACCATGATGCAGGGGATCCCATCATTCATAGCCTTGTAAGCCAACGCTGGTGTCGGAACCACACCGTAATAGACAGGCTCCAACCCCATGGCCTCGAGGGCCGTTGCGCAGGCCATCGCCATATCATGACTGCTGGGCCGGTTATCAATGGCCAACGCGACCTGCTTAAAGCGATAAGAAGTCCTCATCACGGCAACAAAAGCACAGGTAAATGCAAAACATACGGGAATGGTAAAATCGGTGACAAGACCTCGTGCACCACTGGTACCAAATTCAATACCACTGTGCTTGATCACTTCACTGCTCACAAGATAGTCCTGCTTCATCATTTTTCTCCCCCATCAACTCGGCCATATTTATCACTGAAGCGAATGATATCATCCTCCTCCAGATATTTTCCGGAGCGTATCTCGATCAACTCCAGGTCAACCTTTCCAGGGTTTTCCAGAGAATGTATTGCGCCTATCGGGATAAATGTGGACTCATTTTCGGTGATCAGAAACTCACGTTCGGCATTGGTCACTTTCGCGGTACCTGAAACGACAATCCAATGCTCAGCTCTGTGATGATGCATTTGCGTCGATAGACGCTCACCGGGTCTTATCAATATTTTTTTGACTTGATAACCATTTCCATCATCAATGGAGTCGTACTGCCCCCAAGGTCTATATACCTCTCGATGAGTTTTATATTCCTTACGGCCACAACGTTTCAACTCTTCGACAATAGACTTGACGTCTTGTACCTTGTCTTTATTTGAAACAAGGATCGCATCCTTTGTTTGAATAATAACCAAGTTGTCCACACCTATGGTGGAGACAAGAATAGATTCGGCAGAAACATAGTTATTATGACTTTCGGTCAAAATAACATCACCACGACTGACATTGCCGCACGCATCTTTATCCGATATATTCCACAAGGATGACCACGAACCTACATCATTCCAGCCAGCGTCCATTGGGATAACCACCGCATCCGAGGTTTTCTCCATAATGGCATAGTCAATAGAGTCACTGGGACATTGCTTGAACTCATCATTGTTGATCCGGATAAAATCGAGGTCACTTCTGATATCGTTCATAGAAGCCAGACATGCCTGATATATATCAGGACGTGACAGCTTCAATTCGGCAAGATAACGGCGTGCACTAAACATAAACATGCCGCTATTCCAGTAATACTCGCCACTTGCCAGATAACCCTTGGCAACAGCCAGATTTGGTTTTTCGACAAATTGATTGACACCATATGCTTTTTCTTCATTTAGGAAGGATTTCAGTTCACTACCACGATGAATATAACCATAGCCCGTTTCCGGCGCATTCGGAACAATACCAAATGTAACCAGCTTGCCCGATTCGGCAAACGGGATGGCACTGTTTACCGCGTTGGTAAATGCCTGTTGGTCCTTGATCAAGTGATCTGCAGCCAACACCAACAAGATCGGATCATGCGTATCATCAACATCCTTCAGACTCTGTATTGCAGCCAACGCAATTGCCGGAGCAGTATTTCGCCCTACCGGTTCGAGAATGATGTTATTGGCAAGAATATCGAGTTGGCGAAGTTGCTCAGCCACAATAAAACGATGTTTTTCATTGCACAAGATAAGGGGAGCAGTACATTCTATCTCTGCAAGCCTGTTGACAGTCTCTTGCAGCATCGAATTATTGCCATACAAGTTAAGGAACTGTTTTGGGAAATGCTCACGAGACATCGGCCAAAGCCTGGAACCAGAGCCCCCAGCCATAATTACAGGAATAACAGCCATATTAATTTTCACTTCTTGCCAACAAGTTATCAAGCCATGTAGATATGGACAACGCATCTACACTCAGCGCGGAATTCGACATCACATCCAGGTAGCTAGTACACTGGGAATCAGACCATCGTTTTCCTGTATTCCGGTCAATCACAATGACCTCTCTCATGTCTGCATGACAGAGCACTGCCGCATTCGTCGTTACTAATTGATGACCATCACCCAAGGTTTCCCAAGTACGCATGGTGAGGCCAGTTTGATTGGCATTATGTATGTCGATAACATATTCGCTATGCTCAGCCACATCAGTAATTGTTGCCCTTGCCAGTGGCTTGAATGTGAGCCACTCCTTTGGTGCAGCACGCAAGGCAGGATCAAGAAGATAGTAAAATGCAAATTGCAATTTACTCTGAAAAAATATTTTTACATATGTACTGGCATCATGTTCATGGGAGAAGATGCGTTGCAAGACGGCTACACGATCACCATGATAACTACCGATGAAACTATATTTATATTCCTTGGCAACAGCATGACTATGGTTTTTTTTATCAGAATAGAACAATGGCAAATAGCCATAGCCATACTTTTCACAATCGGCGATATCAAATGTATATGCCGCATCGGCCTTGATTGCCAATAAAGGAAACGTCTTTATATTTGAAATGGAATCCCAGCTATAACAAATGACTCTTGTTTTTGGACTGAGCTTTTTAACTTTATCGATCAGGCAAGGAGAGATACAGGTCCCCTTAACAATAATTATCTCAGCGATTCCAGAAAGCTTGTCAGCAATCGCATCAAAAATTTCAGCGCTATATCTTTTGGCTGCAACTCTTGTATATCCAAGAATATTAAATTTTATCAAAGCCTTTTCTATGGATGAGCACTGTGGTCGGTCAGAAAAAGAGAGAACCGATTCGTAGCGATGTTCAAGTTCATCTGTAAGCAAATTTTTATAATCAAAAAAATCCGGACATATCAACACGGCACCAGCATTACTTCGCATCCACAGCCACCCATTGCCCGCATTGGAAATCAAACCGCTTAATCACTCTTGCCGGATTACCTACCGCAATGGAATTTGCAGGTATATCTCTGGAAACCACCGAATTTGCGCCAATGATTGAGGCCTTGCCAATCGTTACACCAGGCAACACGACTACACCTTCGCCAAGCCAAACATTTGACTCAATCAAGACCGGCTTAGTATGCAGCATGCGCTCCCTGCAAATGGAATCAGGATGAGAGTGCTCTTCTCCACTGTAGCTACCATGATTGAGGTCCGTGATAAACACCCTGCTAGCGATCAATACATCATCACCAATAACAATACTGTCCGCTGCAGCAATATGAACCGAGTCATTTATCTGGCAACGTTCACCAATTATAACTTTGGTACCTTCAGAACCATGCGCTTCTAGTCTGCAATATCTACCCGTAGTAAATCCGCGGCCAATCTTGAATAACTTTTTACCACGGCATTCAAAGGGAGTACGAATTATTTTTGCATTACGGAATATGACTTTTGTGAAAATCACCTCCATTATTAATCTAATACATCCCAAAATACCATAATGCTCTATATAAAATTTCATGCCTTACCCCATCAATTCATGATATACGCGCAAGGTATCTTGATAGCATTTTTCCCAAGAGAATTTTTTAGCCTGAATAAAGCCATCAGTAATTAATTGTTGTCTAATACTCTCAGATTCAAGCTGAGTAAAGGCAATCCTGAACTCATCAACTGTTGCCTCTTTGACCAACAATGCGGCATCCCCAGCAACTTCAGGTATTGAGGAGGTGTTGACCGCAACAACGGGGCATCCAGAACGCATAGCTTCGGCAACAGGAATACCGAATCCTTCATAGCTGGAGGGATAGAACAAACAGTAAGCCTGGTTATATAACTCATTTAATCCGCAATCGGAGACACGCCCCAACCACTTATATCTACCAGGGATACATTCTTCTAACAGAGCAGTCTCTTCAGGAGTTAGAGGTCCACCACCCACAATTCTGAGATTCAAATAAGGAAAGTGCTGCAATGTACGAACAGCGAGCACAAAGTTTTTATACCAACCTCGAGCCCCCACAAAGACAACATTGTCACTTTTCTCGACTCCATCAATTGGAGAGTAGGATTCAGAAACCCCGTTGTATACAACCCTGATCTTATTTCTGTCAATGGGGCAAAAGCGCATCAAATCATCAGCTGTATTTTGAGAGACGCAGATCACCAGATCGCTGTTTTTAATTGCTCGAAACTTTTGCCATGAATGCATCCAGCGGGCAGGCCCTTTCCTATACAACTCGTAAGTAAAATCATGCACTGTGGTTACTGTTTTTACTCTGCGAGTAGGCAATCTATAGTGTGTCGAGTGGAAGATAATGTCATCACCTAGTGAAGATGTATCAACATCACGCCAACGCTCAAGAAATCGTTGCTTTTGGGTTACCAAGATACTACGTTCAGCATCTAATTCTATATTTTCCCCCATCACGGGAAAAAAACGCATAAAGGTCAGAAAGTTTTTTTTATCTTTCTGAAGAAATGAAAGAAACTGATTGAAATATACAGTACAACCGCCATTATTCTGAAGGCTTTCAATAATCCCGTCTATAACTAACTTCATAACTTATTTCTTCCTCTTGGGATATATTATTTTCTCACTTTATCAGATAGATAAAAAATACTAACTGAAAACATAAACAATGACGGACTAAAATACCCTACACCCCGAACAAAAAACTCTAGAACGCTGGATATAAATACCACTGACGCAAATATTTCTTTCTTATTTTCAATTTGTCCTTTACGTATTTTACTGAACACCACAGCCAAACATGTAATATATATAAGCAGAGCTATCACACCGAAAATGCCAAACTCACCCACAATCTTAGGTGCCGTTGAACCACCATCAAACTGGTTAATATCGAAACCGAGTAACTGATGCAACTTAACAGTCGCTTCTCCAGTCAATGTGGTAATGCCGAATTGTTGAAAACCGCCACCAAACCATGACAGTTGCGTTAGTGTCTTTATTGCATTTTCCCATCCTTGGTAGAGCACTAATACAGAAAGATTATTACTGTTGCTAGAAAATGAGAGTCTATCATTAAAATAACTCAGGCTTTCAGCATCAGAAAAAATTAATAATATTACTGTTGCTATCACCAAGGCCAACATGGCTACTGCTATATTTTTCCGAGTCGATAACACAAAAGCCAGCAGTGCTGCAATTAACATTGTAAAATTTTGGATATAGCCAGCCCAAAAAACTACAAACAATAGTACAGCCGTTCCTTTAGATCGACTCGACGTCAAGCAATAATACGAAATAAATGGTGCGGCGACTAATGCGAAATGCGATGGCTCTAGATAAAGAAATGTGGGCTTTGCTAAACCAGTGGAAAAAACATCCACTTTACTCAATGAGAATATTGCATTGAACAACAGAATTAGCGATATCATCAAGCAAGATCGATGAAAGTACTCGTTATCAACATTTCTCAAAAACGACGCTATTGATAACGAACTGGCCAATACGAATATCAATATAATATAGCTAAGAGAAAATCGTTCAGTGTCTGCCTTATTAAAGTTAAATTCAACTAAATTAATTATGTAATAATGAGCTAAAATAAATAGCAACAAACTAATAAGCCAGAGCACACTGGATATACCATAAACTGTCTTCGCTCTTTCTCTACACAAGGATTCATAGACAAAAAACATCGATATAACAAGCAGAGAAGAGAGTAAAATACCAACAGAGAATGATGAGGCATTGTTAAAAATCATCAATAATGATGGAAGCGCAATAAGAATGAACCATCCAAACAATAGTCTCGTGGGAAAAAATGCTATTTTCATACTACATTTTCAACCCATCTAAAATCCCCTTACCAATAGCGCTACGCAATTCGGGATTTTTTATTGTCAGCATTCTGAGAACTCTAGTCATCAGTGTGTATAAAAGGCTGATGAACTTCTTCATACCTTTAATGTTCTTTTTGATAAAATAGATACGATTTCGAGTGAGGTGATACATTCCAAAACGGGAAATATCCCCTCCCGTAGAGCTACCAACCTTATGGTATATTAATGCACTAGGTATTAATTCAACTAAAAAACCTGACTGTACGATACGATATAAAAAGTCAGTATCATCATAATATGCAAAATAGCGTTCATCCATGAGTCCAACCTGCTCCCATACATCATGGGCAATCATGAGAAAACATGTAGGAGCATAAGTAAAACGTGCCCGTCTGATGGTTTGAGGCTGATACACCTCATCAATCATGAAATGTGGAGCAACCGCCTTGAGTTCATCGATTTCCCCACCTGCATACCAAATATTACCCGCAGGATAGTTTAGAATAAGCGGACTCAAAACCTTCACATTATCATCAGTTGC
The DNA here is from genome assembly GCF_019047325.1 of Aeromonas sp. FDAARGOS 1403. Classification (NCBI taxonomy): domain Bacteria; kingdom Pseudomonadati; phylum Pseudomonadota; class Gammaproteobacteria; order Aeromonadales; family Aeromonadaceae; genus Aeromonas; species Aeromonas sp. FDAARGOS 1403. The sequence goes on from NZ_CP077249.1 coordinate 4,153,242, forward strand.
TACCTTGACCAGCTCCGAAAATACAGTTGGTTGCTCAAATAACAGATCGTTGTTAATAAATACTATATAGTCACAACCATCATGTCCTGCTGCAAGAGCCCCCTGATTATTTCCGGCAGCAACACCTACATTATTACCCTGATTATCGATAAATATTGTGCTAACTGCATACTGTTCTGATAAACTCTTAGCCAAATCCAGAGATTCACTGGTTGAGCTATTATCGACTACGTAAAGAGTATAGTTTTTATAATTCTGGCAAGATAGGCTCTTGAAAAAATCAGGTAATACAGAAGGAGTATTATATAAAACGGTGACCAGGCCCAATTTCGGCGATTTCATAATTTATACAGACTCCCAGCTTTGGCTGTCAAAATTGAATTTCTTTATTACTTTCGCAGGAGCACCAGCCACAACGGTATAGTCAGGTACATCTTTGGTGACAACAGAGTTTGCGGCAACCACTGAATTCTTACCGACTGATGCCCCAATTACACAGACATTTTCACCCAACCATGCACCTTCATTAATGGTAACAGACCCTTTGCACAATATCGGCTGATCTTTGATCGGCTTGCTAGTGTCATGATATTGATGAATATTATCAGATATGTATACTTTATCTGCAATTAATACATTATTACATATGTTTACATTTTTTATAGACACTATATGTGCATATCTTCCAACATATACATCATTACCAATATTTATATTAGGATTTATATTACTATCAGTTCTTAACGCTAAAATCCACAAACCCTGTTGAAAATGGGTCCGCTCACCGATACTGATAAACTTCATCCCTTGAAGCATGTCTGGCTTGTATATTGTAGATTTTCGACCAATTTTCTTAAAGCAAAAACAATAAATATAAAAACTCAGAATACCCTTAATTTTCCTACATACTCTAAAGTAAAATTCGTACACAATCATTCCTTTTGATTATCTTTATATATTTTATTTAGATAACAAGACAATTCAGCATCTTGTAACTCCCACCATGGCTTACCATCTATCATGTCAGGAATGGTTCTGTATTTAATTACACGGGCAGGAACCCCACCAACGACAGCAAAAGGAGGTACATCTTTTGTTACAACAGAACCTGCGGCGATGACGGCACCATCACCAATATTAACACCATCTAAAATAATAGAATCAGTCCCTATCCAAACGTCATTACCAATATTAATTCGCTTGGACTCTTCGTGACTTGGTAATGAATTAATGATTGCTTCATCTATTAATTTATATGGAAAAATAGTTTTTACGGAATACAATGCAGGATGAGTGGATATCAAGTTCAGAGGGTGTACCCCAACTCCAACCCTCACGCCATCAGCAATAGAACAAAAGGATCCTATCGTACAGTTATTTATATTTGCATAACCGGCTATATATGTATACCTTCCTATATCGGAGTGGCTAACATGGGCCATACGGAAAAGTATCGTCTTATCAGAGAATCTTGATGTACTATTTCGCACCTTATAAAAGGATGACTTTATTATTATTTTTCTTTTACTAATACTTTTCTTAAATGCTGTTAACAAGCCGCTTAACATTTTTTATTCCCCGGATAATAAATATAGCAACAGGAATTAATACTAGTAACTGTATAATCATTACCGTTTGTACATTGGAGTATAACTTGGAACTCTCTAGGAAAAAAACATTAATTACAGCAGCCAATGGAAGAATAAAGAAAGAGATTGACACTAGAATATACTTTTTATCCAAATTACAGTCTAATGTATATCTATATATGTAAGCCAGCATCAATACCAGTGCTGCACAAGTTGTGGCATATGCAATACCTAAGGCTCCATACTTGCTTACGAAATATATAGATAGGAAAAAATTTAGAACACCTTCTGCTAATGGGTAGTGAGATATACTCAATTGCCTACCTTCAGAGACCATCTTCATTCCATACGGCGATATGACCATCCTTATCGCAAATGCCACGAGCAAGTAATTGAAAATTATATTTGTTTGTTCTGCTTTATCTATACCTATCCATATAGAAAGTACAAATTCAGATATATAATGAGATATGTTAACACCAACAATGATAAACAATCCGAACAAAAATGAAAGAGTAATTACTAACTTGTCGACATCATCCTTTCTCTGTAGAGAGTTGAGTTTCACTATTGGCTGAATTATTGGGTTTATTAAAGCACCAATCACCCCAACAATTGCATTAATCATAGTTAGAGCCAGCATATAGTAGGCAAGGTTAGACACATCATACTTGCCAACTATGAACCCACCAGTACCGGATATAAAATACTGGGCCATATTCCATATAGCTAAACCGCCACAAAATGATAGTAATGACCTCATTCCTGAGCTTATTCTTAGGCTTACCCTTTTACGTTCCTTCCTCTTAAAGCATAAGAAAATAACAGCGTATGATAAAATGTTAACCAAGAGGTATGTAATAGCCATAGGTAACAAACCATACTTGGATGAAATAACTACTATTATTCCAAGAAAAACTCTAGAAGTAAGGTTAACCAAGGCTAATATATCATTCCTTTCGATTCCAGTAAAATATCCGGAGAATACTGAAGAAATAAGACCAAAAGAGAATGAGAGACAGACGATTATAAATGATAGCTTATATTCACCTTCATTACCATGTACAAGCTGTGGCATAAAAAAACTAAAATTGCTTACCACTACAGCTATAGTAATAAAAGATAGAAATAAACTAACAAGAGAAAGCACTAATGCATTTGACATTACTGCTTCAAATTCTGACTCATTTTTCGTGAATTTAGCTAAAGAGGTATATCTTCCAACTGCAATTTGGCTACCAAAACCAAGCAAACTAATAAAAATTCCTGATTGTAGGATAAGAGACCAAACAGAAAATTGCTCCAATGAAAGATTGGCCAATATAAAAGGGGATATAACTATCCCCAATATTACATTTGAAAAACCATTTATTATATTGGCCACTGAGTTCTTCAGCAGTCGATTAAATCCACTCATCAGTGTGCTGCCAAATGAGTTTTAAATTCCGCTATCATCAACTCAATGTCTTCGAGTACATTCCTTGGTTGATAATCAGGGATAAGAGAGATGATCTTACGAATAGCTGTCTGAGGGAAATTTTCATTCGGGAAAGCAATGTTATGCCACACGATTTCACATGCGGTGAATTTATGCAAGACATCCGCTATTTGCTTAGCCGTAATATTATATCCCGCAGCGATATTGATGATTTGACCCACACTATCAGGATGAGTGGCCAAGGTTATACAAGCACGGGCAACATCCGTTACCGAAACGTAATCTTTTGCATAATCTTGGTCAATATACATATCGACCTTGCCGTGATTGATTGCATTACGGGTGATTGCCGGCAAGAAGAGCGGACTGTGTAGCGCAACACCATAGACATTGCTAGGTCTGACGATGGTGATGTCACGGCCACTCTTCAAGCACAGTTCTTCTGATACCAGTTTGGTCAGGTTGAACAACCGGCGCTGATCATCGGAACATACCTTCAGGTCATCTCCTTCTACTGCCGTGTCCTGGTTCATGTATACACGGGTGGAAGAGACATAAAGGAGACGCTCAAACTTGCCTCGTGCCAACAGATCGGCCAGCAAACGACAATTTGCATCAAACACGCCCAGTGGAGCATTCTTGCAGTCACCCTGTCCCGCACTGTAGATCACCGTCCCCAGATCGGTGTCGAATACACTTTCATCGTCGCGCGGCGGAACCCAGACATTCTGGCCAGCAGCTTCCAGCATGCTGACGATCTCGCTGCCGATAAAACCCCGCCCACCAAACACTGTGTAACGTTTCATGCTCACCACCCATTCACCAGGTTGTCGCGGATCTGGGCCAGCGTTGGCTGAACACTGTCTTTCGGTGACAACAGCGGCGCCGTCAACGGCCACTCGATCCCCAACGCGGGATCATTCCACAACAAACCGCTCTCATCGGTCGGATCATAGTAATCGGTACATTTGTATTGGAAATCGGCAGTTTCACTCAGTACGCAGAAGCCATGGGCAAATCCAGGCGGAATGTAAAACTGGATCTTGTTTTCCCCCGTCAGCAAGACAGATTCATGCTGACCAAAAGTAGGAGAGTCTGGCCTCAAATCGACGGCAACATCAAATACACGGCCTTGGGTCACTGTGACCAGTTTTCCCTGTGGCTTGGTTTTCTGGAAATGCAGACCACGCAGTACATTTTGTGTAGAACGAGAACGGTTGTCCTGGACAAAATCCGGCGTGATTCCGGCAGCCTTGTAACGCGCTTCCTGGTAGGTTTCATAGAAGAAACCACGTTCATCGCCAAATACTTTCGGCTCAATAATCAGCAGATCTGCAATTTTTGTTTTGATTACATTCATGTCGATATCTCTTATTTGATCAGACTCAACAAATATTTTCCATAACCTGTTTTTGCCATACTATTGCCAATAGCCTTGATCTGGTCACGGCTCAACCAGCCATTGTTAAGCGCAATCTCTTCAAGACATGCGATCTTGAATCCCTGACGTTTTTCAACGGTTTGCACGAACTGAGAAGCTTCAATCAGAGAGTCATGGGTACCGGTATCAAGCCATGCGAAGCCACGGCCAAGCTGTTCTACCTTCAGCTGACCACGATCCAGATATGCCTGGTTGACGCTGGTGATTTCGAGCTCACCACGCTCGGATGGTTTGATGCTCTTGGCGATCTCGATGACGGAGTTGTCATAGAAATACAAACCGGTGACAGCCCAATTCGATTTCGGTTTTACCGGTTTTTCCTCAATGGACTTGGCACGGAATTCTTCATCAAATTCAACGACGCCAAAGCGCTCGGGATCCATGACCTTGTAACCGAAGACGGTAGCACCTTCCTGATTGGCTATCGCTTTTTGCAACTGCTTGCCGAAGGCCTGACCAAAAAAGATATTGTCGCCAAGCACCAGGCAGACGCTGTCCTGGCCAATGAACTCCTCACCCAGAATAAAGGCCTGGGCCAGTCCGTCCGGTGACGGTTGAACCGTGTATTGCAGATTGATGCCGAACTGCTCACCGTTGCCAAGCAGGCGCTGGAAACTTTCCGAATCCTCGGGCGTCGTGATGATCAAGATATCCTTGATGCCTGCCAACATGAGCACCGAGAGGGGATAGTAAATCATCGGCTTGTCATAAATCGGCAGCAGTTGCTTGGAAATGCCACGCGTGATGGGGTGAAGACGAGAGCCTGAACCACCTGCCAGAATAATGCCTTTCATTACTTCTTCTCCCCGTACTGCTGATCGATCCAGGATTGATAGGACCCGCTCTTGACATTGTTGACCCACTGCTGGTTATCCAGATACCACTGCACTGTCTTGCGGATACCTGATTCAAAGGTCTCTTGCGGTTGCCAGGCGAGCTCGGCGCTCATCTTGCTGGCGTCAATGGCATAACGGCGGTCATGGCCAGGGCGGTCGGCCACGTAGGTGATTTGGTCGCGGTAGGAGCCGGCCTTGGGCACCATCTCGTCAAGCAGATCGCAGATGGTATGAACGACGTCCAGGTTCTGCTTCTCGTTATGACCGCCGATGTTGTAGGTCTCGCCGATCACACCAGTGGTGACCACGGTATAGAGCGCGCGGGCATGATCTTCCACATAGAGCCAGTCACGGATCTGATCGCCCTTGCCATAGACAGGCAGCGGCTTGCCATCGAGCGCATTGAGGATGACCAGCGGGATCAGCTTCTCGGGGAAGTGGAACGGGCCGTAGTTGTTGGAGCAGTTGGTGACGATGGTCGGCAGGCCGTAAGTACGGCGCCAGGCACGCACCAGATGGTCACTGGAGGCCTTGGAGGCAGAATAGGGGCTGCTGGGGGCATAGGGGGTGGTTTCGGTAAAGAGCGGCAGTGCCACACCGGGGGCCACTTCATCCGGATGGGGCAGGTCGCCATATACCTCGTCGGTGGAGATGTGGTGGAAGCGGAAGGCCGCCTTGCGTACCTCGTCCAGACCGTTCCAGTAGGCGCGAGCCGCCTCCAGCAGCATGTAGGTGCCGACAATATTGGTCTCGATGAAGTCGGCAGGGCCTGTGATGGAGCGATCGACGTGGCTCTCGGCCGCCAGGTGCATCACGGCGTCCGGTTGGTGCTGGGCAAACACCCGATCCAGTTCGGCACGGTTGCAGATATCCACCTGCTCAAAGGCATAACGTTCACTGTTTGCGACACAGGCCAAGGATTCCAGGTTGCCCGCATAGGTGAGTTTATCGAGGTTGATAACTGAATCGTTGGTATCCCGAATGATATGACGAACAACCGCCGAGCCGATAAAGCCTGCGCCACCAGTGACAAGAATCTTCATAGTTATGCTCTTGAAAAGTAATAGAAATTCGGTTCTTTTTGAACCAGTTACCATTGTTCATAGTGGTGAAAATGCTCGCTCAAATGGCGGATTTCTGACACCAACCACGAAAAAGACAATAGCTACCGCCCCTGGGTTACAGCCCCCAGATTGCTGCTTTTGACCGGATTGTGTGTGCTGTTGGCCATAGCGCCCTCCAGCTTGGGAAAATTCTGTCACCGCTCCCTGATGACAAAAGTGCGATTTCTCTTGCACATTGAACATGCCAGTTTACAAAAAAACCGCCGTCAATCGTTGCCATGCCCCAAGGGCAAAGTCCGGATTTTAGCGCCTTTCCTGGCCGCTTGAACAGCCATAACAACCCTTCCTGAAGTAAGCGATTTACGCCCTCTCCCGTAGCGGTTCTCTGCTCTTCCAGCAGAAGGAGATGATCTGCCAACCACCAACAAAGCCTCCTTTGAGGCCAAAAAGGTCGTTGCCAGCCGGATTCAAAAGTAAAAATAGTGACAAGCAACGCATTAGTACGGAGCGCGCTCACAAGACCGCCACTTTTTGCCAATCCGGATGGAGACACGTAACACTTTCTTACAATTGCCCCCCGCCGCACACGTAAAAATTCAGCTCTTCCACCAGAGTCTGATACCGATCACAACTCTGTCTGCACGACGTATTATGTCACTTGGGCTTCATATGTATATGTTTTTACAGCAAACAAACAGGGCGAACCTGATGGTTCGCCCTGGGACGGTAAGATAACGCAAGGAGGGAAGTGTGGCTACTGTCAGCTTTTTCCTTTGCTACCCTCGCTATCGGCAGCTTGCCAGCCACCGCCGACGGCCTTGTAGAGCGCGACCTGGTTGCTGAGCTGCGCCAGACGGGTAGTGATCAGCCCTTGTTTGGCACTGAACAGCGAACGCTGGGCATCGAGCCGGGTGAGATAACTGTCCACCCCCTTCTCGTAGCGTACCTCTGCCAGCTTGAAGTAGGTCTGACTCGCCTTCACCAGCGCCTGCTGGGCCTGCAGTTGCTGCTGATAGTCAGCCTGGGCGCCGAGCGTATCCGCCACTTCCTTGAAAGCGGTCTGGATGCTCTTCTCGTAGCTCGCCACCGCCTGCTTGGTGCTCACCTCGGCTACATCCAGATCCGCGATGCGCTTGCCACCGTCAAAGATCGGCAGATTGATCTGCGGCATAAAGGTCCAGGTACCAGTGCCACCGTCAAACAGCCCACTCAACTGGTTGCTGGCGGTGCCCGCCGTCGCGGTCAGCGAGATAGTCGGGAAGAAGGCCGCACGGGCGGCGCCGATATTGGCATTGGCCGCTTTCAGGCTGTGCTCGGCCGCCAGGATGTCCGGGCGCTGTTGCAGCAGGCTGGATGGGGCGCCTACCGGGATGGCCGCCAGCTGCACCTCGGCCAGGGTCGCCGGCTCGGTCATCAGCGCGGGGACGCCGGTCCCGAGCAGCAGCGCCAGGCCGTTGCGATCCTGCTTCACCTGCCGTTGGTACTGGGCCAGGCTCACCTTGGCGCTCTCCAGCGCGGTACGGCCCTGAGCCAGCTCCATCTCGGAGGCGGCCCCCAGCCGGTACTTGTGCTCGGTCAGACCATAGCTCTCCTGCTCGGTGGCCAGGGTCGCCTCGCTCAGCGCCAGCAGTTCCTGATCCGCCAGCAGGGTGAGATAGGCGTTGGCCACCGAGGCCACCAGCGCGATCTGGGTGCTGCGCTGGGTCTCGATTTGCGCCAGATAGGTCTCCAGCGCCTGATCTTTCAGACTCTGGATCCGGCCGAACAGGTCCAGCTCGTAGGCGGTGATGCCGATGTTGGCGCCGTACTGGCTGCTGATGGTGCCCTGCCCCGTGCTGCTGAGATCGTCCGATCCCTGCTGGCGGGTACCCGAGCCATTGGCAGCCAGGGTCGGCAGCTGTGCCGCCCGCTGGATCCGGTATCTGGCCTCGTAGGCCTCCACGTTGAGGGCCGCGATACGCAGATCCCGGTTGTTCTCGAGGGCCGTGGCGATCAACTGCTGCAGGGCGGGATCGAGGAACTGCTTGCGCCAGGAGGAGACGGCCGCCTCCCCCGTCTGGTTGCTCTGCCAGGTGGCGCCTTGTGGCAGCTCGGGGCGCTGGTAATCGGGGGCCATGGAACAGCCCCCCAACAGCAGAGTCACGCTCAAGGCGATCAGGGTCTTAGTCATGTTTGATCTCCTCGGCGTGGGCCAGACGCGCTTGCTTGGTGCTGTGCTTGGTGAAATAGCGCATCACCAGCACGAAGAACAGCGGCACAAAGAAGATGGCCAGCACGGTGGCACTGATCATCCCCCCCATCACGCCGGTACCGATGGCGTTGCGGCTGCTGGCGCCGGCGCCGGTACTGATCACCAGCGGCAATACGCCGAGGATGAAGGCGAGCGAGGTCATCAGGATCGGACGCAGACGCAGGCGCGCCGCCTCCACCACGGCTTCGCTCAGCCCCATGCCCCTGTCATAAAGCTCTTTGGCAAATTCCACGATCAGAATCGCGTTCTTGGCCGACAGCCCTATGGTGGTAAGCAGACCTACCTGGAAGTAGACATCGTTCTCCAGCCCACGCAGGGTGGCGGCCACAATGGCCCCCAGCACCCCGAGCGGCACCACCAGCATCACCGAGAACGGAATGCTCCAGCTCTCGTAGAGGGCGGCCAGACAGAGGAACACCACCAGCAGCGAGATGGCGTACAGAGCTGGTGCCTGGGAGCCCGCCTGCCGCTCCTGATAGGAGAGACCGGTCCACTCGATGCCGATGCCTTCCGGCAGCTGCTTCACCATCTGCTCGATGGCGGCCATGGCGTCACCGGTACTCTTGCCCGGTGCCGCTTCCCCGACGATCTCCATCGCCGGTACGCCGTTGTAACGCTCCAGTCGTGGCGAGCCGAAGCTCCAGTCGGTGCTGGCAAAGGCGGAGAAGGGCACCATCTGACCGGCGCTGTTGCGCACGTACCAGAGCTTGAGATCTTCCGGGTTCATCCGGAAGGGGGCATCCGCCTGCAGGTAGACCTTCTTGACCCGGCCTCTGTCGACAAAGTCGTTCACATAGGCAGAGCCCCAGGCACTGGAGAGCGTGCTGTTGATGTCGCTGATGGAGAGCCCCTGCGCCAGCGCCTTCTCGTAGTCGATCTTGATGTCGAGCTGGGGGGTGTCTTCCATCCCGTTCGGGCGCACCCGCACCAGGTTGGGATCCTGCGCCGCCATGCCGAGCAGCTGGTTGCGCGCCGCCATCAGCTTGTCGTGGCCCACACCGGCCCGATCCTGCAGATAGAAGTCAAAGCCGGTGGCCGTCCCGAGCTCTGGGATCGGAGGCAGGTTGAAGGCGAACACCTGGGCTTCCTTGATGCTGAACAGGTAGCCCATGGCGCGGCCGATGATGGCATTGGCACTGCGATCCGGCGTGTTGCGCTCCTTCCAGTCTTTCAGCTTGATGAAGGCCATGCCGCTGTTCTGACCGCTACCGGCGAAGCTGAAGCCCGCCACCGTCAGCACGGAGTCGACATTGTCCTTCTCGTTCTTCATGAAGTAGTCGCGCATGTCGGCCAGCACCACCTCGGTGCGCTGCTTGGTGGCACCGACCGGCAGCTGCACCATGGACATGATGACCCCCTGATCCTCTTCCGGCAGGAAGGAGGTGGGCATGCGCATGAACAGGATGGCCAGTATCGCCAGCATGGCCGCGTAGATGATGCCGTAGCGCACCCCTTGCTTGACCACCTTGCGCACCCCGCTCTGGTAGCGGTTGGCGCTGGCGTCGAAGGCCCGGTTGAACCAGCCGAAGAAACCGCGCTTGGCACCGAACTCGCCATGCTTGATGGGCTTGAGCAGGGTAGCGCACAGGGCCGGGGTCAGGATCAGCGCCACCAGCACCGACAGCACCATGGCCGAGACGATGGTGAGGGAGAACTGGCGATAGATGGCACCGGTCGAGCCACCGAAGAAGGCCATCGGCACGAACACAGCCGAGAGCACCAGGGCGATCCCCACCAATGCGCCGGTGATCTGGGTCATAGACTTGCGGGTCGCCTCGAGCGGAGAGAGATCCTCCTCGCTCATCAGGCGCTCCACGTTCTCCACCACCACGATGGCGTCATCCACCAGCAAACCGATGGCCAGCACCAGACCGAACATGGTCAGGGTGTTGATGGAGAAGCCGAACGCCGCCATGACGCCGAAGGTCCCCAGCAGCACCACGGGCACCGCTATGGTCGGGATCAGGGTGGCGCGGAAGTTCTGCAGGAACAGATACATGACGCAGAACACCAGGAAGATCGCCTCCACCAGGGTCTGCACCACCTCCTCGATGGAGATCTTCACGAACGGCGTGGTGTCGTACGGGTAGACGATCTCCATGTTGGCCGGGAAGTAGGCGGAGAGCTCGCCCAGCTTGCTGCGCACCTTCTCGGCGGTATCCAGCGCGTTGGCACCGGTCGCCAGCTTGATGGCCACCGCCGCGGTAGGTTGCCCGTTGTAGAGCGCCTCGGCATCGTAGCTTTCACCGGCCAGCTCGACCCGGGCCACGTCTTTGAGCCGTACCTTGGAGCCGTCTTGGTTCACCCGCAGCAGGATGTCGTTGAACTGCGCCACGGTGGATAGCCGGGTCTGCCCCATGATGGTGGCGGTGAACTGCTGATCGGTCACCGCCGGGGTGCCTCCCAGCTTGCCAAACGCCACCTGGGTGTTTTGCGCCTTGATGGCGGCCTGCACATCCCCCGGGGTCATCTGCACCCGGTTGAGCTTGTTGGGATCGAGCCAGACCCGCATGGAGTACTGGCTGCCGAACAAGGTGATGTCCCCTACCCCGTCCAGACGACTGAGCGGCTCTTTGATGTTGGCCACCACGTAGTCGGCCAGGTCATCGTTGGTCATGGCGCCATCTTTGGAGATGAAGGCGGCCACCATCAGGAAGCTGCTGGAGGTCTTCTGGACCCGGATCCCCTGCTGCTGCACCTCTTGCGGCAACAGCGACATGGCTTGCTGCAGCTTGTTCTGCACCTGTACCTGGGCGATGTCGGGGTCGGTTCCCGGCTGGAAGGTGAGGGTGACCGACACCCGGCCGGAGGAGTCCGACTGGGAGGACATGTAGAGCAGGTGATCCAGCCCGGTCATGTTCTGCTCGATGATCTGGGTCACCGAGTCTTCCACCGTCTTGGCGGAGGCCCCCGGGTAGCTGGCGGAGATGCCCACGGCGGGCGGCGCAATGCTCGGATACTGGGCAACCGGCAGGCCTATGATCGCCAGGCTGCCCGCCAGCATGATCACCAGGGCGATCACCCAGGCGAAAATGGGTCTGTCTATGAAAAATCGTGCCATGAGGCGACTACTCCATCCTACTTGTTGACCGGGGCATTGGCCGGCGCCTGGGCAGACGGCGCAGCGGCGCCCTGTTCAGCCGGCGCCACGACAACCCCGGGTTTTACCTTTTGCAGGCCGGCGACGATCACCCGTTCGCCCGCCTTGAGACCAGATTCCACCACCCAGTCACTGCCGACGATGCGGCCCAGCTGCACTTCACGCAGCTCCACCTTGTTGTCCGCCGTCACCACCATCACGGTGGCGCCGCCTTTCGGGGTACGGGTCACCGCGGTCTGCGGCACCAACAGCCCTTCGGCGCGCTCGCCCTCCTGCAGGGTGGCACGCATGAACATGCCGGGCAGCAGCAGCTGATGAGGGTTGGGGACGATCACCCGCAGGGTCACCATGCCGGTGGTCTCATCCACGGTCACATCGGAGAACTGCAGCGAGCCCTCTTCACCGTAGGTGGAGCCATCTTCCAGCTGGAAGCTCACCCGGGCGCCTTTTTGCTCGTCCTGGGTCAGCTTGCCGGCCGCCACCTGGCGCTTGAGGCGCAGCAGATCGGCGGTGGACTGGCGCACGTCCACATACATGGGATCGAGCTGCTGGATGGAGGTGAGGCTGTCGGCCTGCTGGGCCGTCACCAGCGCCCCCTCGGTCACCGCGGACTTGCCGATGCGACCGCTGATGGGGGCCGTGATGCGGGTGTAGGCCAGGTTGATGTTGGCACTCTGCAGCGCCGCCTTGGCGGCACCGATCTCGGCCAGCTGCTGCTTCCAGGCCGCGTCGGCGTCGTCATACTCCTGGCTGCTGATGGCCTTCACCTTCACCAGCTCGGCATAACGCTTGGCCTTGAGGCGGGCGCTCTGCTCGTTGGCCTGCGCCTTGGCCAGGTTGGCCTTGGCACTGGCGACGGCGGCCTGATAGACGGCGGGGTCGATCTGGTACAGCAGCTGACCGGTCTTGACGTCGCTGCCCTCGGTAAAGAGGCGCTTGAGAATGATGCCGCTCACCTGGGGGCGCACCTCGGCGACCCGCAGCGGGGCGCTGCGGCCAGTCAGCTCGGTGGTGAGCTGCAACGGCGCCGTGTGCAGGGTGACGACATCCACCGCGGCCGGCGGCATCGCACCGGGTCCTTGCTGGGCGGGGCCCTGTTCGCCGCAAGCGGTCAGCAGACCGCTCGCCAGCAGCGCAAGGCCGACTGAACGTGCGAGAATATGTTTATGCATGAAAAACCTGAGCCTCTGTCTATCAATGAAAAACCACAGGGTTTATAGGACCCGGTTGGTAAAATTGGAAAGATGAGGCAATATACATACATTCATAAATGTATGTAAGTGACTTTTTTTACTTTTACAAGGTGCGCAGAGAGATGGCCAGAAGAACCAAAGAAGAGGCGCAGCAGACCCGCTGCCACATCATGAGTACGGCCCTGGATCTGTTCTGCTCACAAGGCCTGGCCAAGACCAGCCTGACCGACATCGCCAGGGCCGCCGAGCTGACCCGGGGCGCCATTTACTGGCATTTCAAGAACAAGGAAGAGCTGTTCGTCTCCCTCTGGGAGGAGCTCTGCCAGCCCCTCTCCCACCAGCTCGATGCCTGCGTCTCCGAGCAGGAGCCCGACCCCCTCGGCAAGCTGCGCAGCTTCCTCAAGGGGGTGATCATCAAGATAAGCACCGAACCCGCCCATCAGCAGATGTTCACCATACTGTTCAACCTGGAGTCGCTGGAGGGAGAGGCCATCTCCTTGCGCGAGCACATGCGCAGCCAGTCCAACAACTTCTTCCGGGATCTGGAGATCACCCTGGGCAATGCGGTGCGCCTCGGCCAGCTGCCGCGGGAGCTGGATCTGCAGCGGGCCGCCACCCTGCTGCACTGCACCCTGGATGGCTACATCATCAACTGGCTGCACTTCCCGGATCGCATCGACTTGCGCCAGGAGGCCGACTTTGTGCTGGACAACCTGTTCGCCCTGATCGCCCAGTCCGGCGGCCCGGCCACCCGCCGCACCTGACTCACAGCCGCTCAGCACGGGTCCATTGGCCGGCGCAAATACTCTCCAGTATCCTCCCCTTCCTTTGGCGCCCCGGCGCCAAATTGGCTCAAATTTGCTATAGTCACGCCCCCAAAACTGAGTAGCGTCCCCGAAAAAGTGCCCGCCATGTCCCGTTCGTCTCCCCATTGCCCGCCGATGTCCCTTGCCACCCCCTCAGCCGACCCACTGTCCGTCGCGCGTCAGCAGTTTCTGGCCTTGCTCCATTGTGGTGCCCATCTGCTGGAGGCGGGCTGCGGCGAAGGCGACGATCTCTGCTTCTTTCGCCAGCAGGGGCTGGTGGTGACGGCCTTCGATGCCCGCCTGGCACAGGCCAGGGTAGCCTCGCGGCGCAGCGGCCAGCCGGTGCGGGTCTGCCGCATCGATCAGCTGCGCAGCGTGGTGCCCTATGACGGCATCTGGGCGCGCGGGGCATTGCCGCTGCTCGCGGCCAGCGAGCTCAGCGAGGCGCTGGCGCACCTGGCTGGCCTGCTCAAGCCTGCCGGGCCGCTCTACTGCGCCTTTCCCCACCCCAGTGGCCAGCCTGCCTCCAGCGACGGCACCCCTGAGGCCGCCCCTCCCTTAGCCGAAGATCGCCTCTCCCGACTCGATGAGGAGGGGCTGCGCCGGCACATCGCCCCGCTGCCGCTGCAACTGCAGCAGTGCTGGGAGAGCGAGCAGACGGATGGCCGCTGGCTGCACGCCCTGCTGCTTCGCAGCTGAAGGGCCGCACCAAATTAATCACCCGCGACACTCCGCGATAACCTGGCCAGTGGCTATCACCACCACGATCACATTTAACAATATTTAACTCGACATTAACGCACCTACGACAGACATGATGCGGATTTTGTGTTAAAAAGCGGCATTAAAATCAAAATTAAATAACAAATCAGACACTAACACCTGGATTTACTTATGAAACTTGTCCTCAAACTGGTTGCCGGCATCCTCGCCGGTCTCTTGCTCGGTCTCTACGCCCCTGAATGGGTCGCACGCGTGCTGTTTACGGCCAAGACAGTCATAGGTCAGCTGATCACCTTCACCATTCCGCTCATCATCCTCTTCTTCATCATGAGCGGCATCGCCAGCCTGCCGAAGAACTCCGGCAAGCTGCTGGGCAAGACGGTCGCCCTCTCCTACTGCTCCACCATACTGGCGGGGCTGTTCGCCTTTACCGTGGCCAGCAACCTGATCCCGCGTCTGACCAGCGCCGCCGAGTCCACCGCCGAGAGCGCCATCAAGCTCACCTCCTACATCAATCTGGAGATCCCGCCGCTGTTCGGGGTGATGTCGGCACTGGCCGCCGCCTTCGTGTTCGGCATCGGCATCAGCGCCACCCAGGCCACCGATCTGCGCCGGGTCGCCGATCAGGGCCGCGACATCATCGACCGCCTGCTGGCCAAGGTGATCATCCCGCTGCTGCCGTTCTACATCGCCGGCGTCTTCGTCGAGATGACGGTGGAAGGCACCGTCTTCGCCACCCTGAAGACCTTCGGCGTGGTGCTGGTGATGGCCATCATCATGCACTGGCTCTGGCTCTCCGTGCTGTTCGTCGGCACCGGTCTGGCCCTGGGCCGCTCCCCGGCCCAGCTGATCAAGAACATGCTGCCGGCCTACTTCACCGCCCTTGGCACCATGTCCAGCGCCGCCACCATCCCGGTCGCCCTGCAGGCCAGCAAGAACAACGGCGTGAGCGCCGGCATCGCCAACTTCACCGTGCCGCTGTGCGCCACCATTCACCTGTGTGGCTCCACCATCACCCTGGTGACCTGCGCCACCGCCGTGATGTTCCTCTCCGAGCATCTGGCCATTCCGGGCATCGGCACCATGCTGCCCTTCATCATGATGCTGGGTGTCATCATGATTGCCGCCCCGGGTGCCCCGGGTGGTGGCGTCATGTCCGCACTGGGCCTGCTCACCTCCATGCTGGGGTTCGGTGAGGCCTCCATCGCCCTGATGATCGCCCTCTACCTGGCCCAGGACAGCTTCGGTACCGCCTGCAACGTCACCGGCGACGGCGTCATCGCCCTGTGGGCCGATCGTTTCGCCCAGAGCGACGAGCCAGCGCTCAGCGCCGAGCAGGACGCGGCCTGATAGAGCAAGACGACCATAAAAAAACGGGAGCCATTGGCTCCCGTTTTTTTATGGTCGTAGCGGCACTCACCCGCGGCGGCGGATCACCCCCTCCTGGGCCGTGCTGGCCACCAGCACCCCATCGCGGGTGAAGAACTGGCCGCGCACCAGGCCACGACCGGCGCTGGCGCTCGGGCTGTCCACCACGTAGAGCAGCCAGTCGTCCAGCCGGAAGTCCCGGTGGAACCACATGGAGTGGTCTATGGTGGCCACCTGCATGTCCGGCTCCCAGTACGACACCCCGTGGGGCTGCAGGGCGGTGAACAGGAAGTGGAAGTCGGAGGCGTAGGCCAGCAGGTATTTGTGCACCCGCTGATCGTTCGGCATCTGACCATTGGCCTTAAACCAGACGTGGCGCACCGGCTCGTGCACGTCGGGGCGGATCGGGTCGACCAGGGTCACCGGGCGAATTTCGATGGGCTTCTCGCACATGATCTTGTCGCGCAGGGCGGGCGGGATCTGCTGCTCGTAGGGGCGCACCAGCTCCAGCTCGCTCTTGAGCTGCTCGGGGGGCGTGATCCCCGCCGGCATGGCGATCTGGTGTTCAAACCCCTCGGCCTCGACCTGGAAGGAGGCGTTGAGATAGAAGATGGGCTTGCCGCCCTGAATGGCTTTGACCCGGCGGGTGGAGACGGTCTGACCGTCGCGGATGTTCTCCACGTCGTAGACGATGGGACGGTTGGCATCGCCGGGGCGCAGGAAGTAGGAGTGGAAGCTGTGCACCTGGCGATCGCTGGCCACCGTCTGCTTGGCGGCTGACAAAGCCTGCCCCATTACCTGTCCGCCAAACACGGCCCGCAGACCGAGATCCTGGCTCTGGCCCCGAAACAGGCCCTCCTCGATTTTTTCGAGCGCCAGCAACGCCAGCAGCTCATCAAGTACCTTGCTCATTATTATCTCCTGTGTCAGTGCCGGAAGGCTAACAAGCCCGCCCCCGCCGGGCAACCACCCCGGCCCCCGCCAGCCGCCTGCCTGGCCCCATTAATTCAGCAATCATGCACATTGAACAATAACGGACGCAGCAGGCGCCAACGAAAAGGCCCGCCGAAGAGGCGGGCCTTGAATGGTGCGACCTGACGGCCGACGCGGCGCTTACTTGCTGCCGGTGCCGGAGTTGCGGGTCGAGGCTTGCGGCTTGCGACGGGCGGTCGTGGCACGGGCGCGCGGCTCCTTGCCCTGCATCTCCTTGTGGCGCTTGACGGCGCGACGGATCTGGGCGGCCTGCTTGTGGCGGCTGGCCTTGCCATCCTGCTGCAGATCGACCTTGGACTCGGTCTCCGGCGGCAGGTTGACCAGGCCGCGCAGGTAGTTCACCTCGGGCAGTTTGAGCTCCTGCCAGCCGCCGCGCGGGATGCCGCGATCCAGCTTGACGTCGCCGTAGCGAATACGCATCAGGCGGCTCACCTGCACTTCCTGGGACTCCCACAGGCGGCGCACTTCACGGTTGCGACCCTCGGTCAGGGTAACGTTGAACCACTGGTTCAGACCCTCGCCGCCGGCCGGCTTGATCTTGTTGAACTTGGCCATGCCATCTTCCAGCTGCACGCCCTTGCGCAGGCGCTGCAGCATGGCTTCGGTGATCTCGCCAAACACACGCACCGCGTATTCCCGCTCCACTTCGTGGCTCGGGTGCATCAGGCGGTTGGCCAGCTCACCGTCGGTGGTGAACAGCAACAGACCTGAGGTGTTGACGTCGAGGCGGCCGACCGCGATCCAGCGGGCCCCTTCCATCTTGGGCAGACGATCAAACACGGTGGGACGACCTTCCGGATCGTGACGGGTACACATCTCCCCTTCCGGCTTGTGGTAAGCCAGCACGCGGCAGATCACTTCCTCTGCGGCGCGGGTCTTGACCTGGTGACCATCCACCCGGATCACGGCGTTCACTTCGACGCGATCCCCCAGCGTGGCGACCTTGCCATCCACGCTGACCCGACCTGCGGTGATCAGGGCCTCCATCTCACGACGGGAGCCGTGACCCGCGCGGGCCAACACTTTTTGCAGTTTTTCACTCATCGGGGTTACCTGATTGTTGATCGCTGCCCGTCTCTGCCAACGTCAGAGTGGACAACGAGGGTTGCAGTTCGGGATCAAGCTCGGGGAGCTGCTCCAGACTCTGCAGATTAAAATAATCCAGAAATTCTCGGGTGGTGGCGAGCAGCTCCGGGCGACCCACCACCTCCTTGTGACCTATGCTGCGCACCCAGCCACGTTCTTTCAGGGTATTCACTATCTGGCTCGAGACCGCCACCCCACGGATGGCTTCGATCTCGGCCCGGGTGATGGGCTGACGATAGGCGATCAACGTCAGCGTCTCCATCACGGCGCGCGAATAGCGCGGGGCCCGCTCGCTCCAGAGCCTCGAGAGCTCCTCGGCGTACTCCTGGCGGGCCTGAAAGCGCCAGCCGGAGGCGACCTCCTTGAGCTCCACCCCCCGCTCGCTGTAATCCTGTTTGAGCTCGGCCAGCAGCAGCTGCACGTAGCGGCTGGTGACCGGGTAGTCCGCCAGCACGCTGCTCTTGAGCTCGCTGACGTTGAGCGGACGCCCGGCAACGAACAGCGCCGCTTCGATCAGCGTCTTGAGTCGTTCAGCCGGCAGCGCCATGGTTCGCTCCTCGCATTATCGGCCGCAGCCGTTCAGTGGGCAGCGCCACGCTCGCTCTCCTCATGCTGGCCGGCCAGGGCAAAGTGAATGGGCCCCAGGGGTTCCGCCTGCAGGATCCAGATCAGTTGCTCCTTGCAGAGCTCCAGCAAGGCCAGAAACGTCACCAACACCCCCATGCGCCCCTCTTCGGCACGCAGCACCTGCTCCAGGCGCAGGGTCTGGCCCAGCGAGAGCATGGCGAGGATCTCCGCCATGCGCACCCGGGTCGGGATCTGCTCGCGGCGGATCTGGTGATGTTCAAAATGAGTCGCGCGTTTTACCACACTTTGCATGTAAAGGGCGAGCTCAACCAGCGAAACATCGGGCGCCAGTGGTTTGAGATCGCCAAAATCCGGCGCCATGGCGCTGGCGACAAAGATCTCCCGCTCCAGCCGCGGCAACTCGTTGACCCGCTCAGCCCCCACCTTGTAGCGCTCGTACTCCTGCAGCCGGCGGATGAGGGTGACGCGGGGGTCTTCCCCCTCCTCTTCGTCCTCCAGCTCCGGCGCCTTGGGCAGCAGCATGCGGGATTTGATCTCCGCCAACCAAGCCGCCATCAGCAGGTACTCGGCTGCCAGCTCCAGATTGAGCCCCTGCATCAGCTCCACGTACTCCATGTACTGGGCGGTGATCTGCAGGATCGGCAGGTTGAGGATGTCGAGCTGCTGGCGCCGGATGAGGTAGAGCAAGAGATCGAGCGGCCCCTCGAAGGTATCGAGAAACACCTCCAGCGCATCGGGCGGGATGAACAAGTCCTGGGGCAGCTCGTGATAGGGCTGCCCCAGCACCCGGGCAATGGGAGAGAGCGCCGACGGCGCCCCCTCGCCAGCCCCGGCGGGCGGCTGGGCGGGCGGCTGGGCGGCCGGTTCAACCGTATCACTCAAACGGGGTCGGATCCCCGGCACCGCGCCGACGCAGCACGGGTTCATCGTCGGAGAAGTCCACCACTGTGGTGGGCTGCTCGCCCAGATAACCGCCGTTGACCACCAGATCCAGCTGTTTGCCCAGCTTGTCGAAGATCTCCTCCGGGTCAAACTCCGCCATGTCAGATTCCGGCAGGATCAGGGTGGTGGAGAGCAGCGGCTCACCGAGGGCCTCCAGCAGCGCCTGGGCAATCTTGTTGTCCGGTACCCGGATGCCGATGCTCTTCTTCTTCTCGTTCATCAGGCGGCGCGGCACCTCCTTGGTGGCCTTGAAGATGAAGGTGTAGGGGCCGGGGGTGTTGTTCTTGATCAGGCGAAACGCACTGTTGTCCACCTTGGCATAGGTGGAGATCTCGGAGAGATCGCGGCACACCAGGGTGAAGTCGTGGTTGGGATCGATGCGGCGGATGCGGCAGATGCGCTCCAGCGCGCCCTTGTCACCCATCTGGCAACCCAGCGCATAACCCGAATCGGTGGGATAGACGATGACGCCGCCATTCTGGATGATCTGCACCGCCTGGCTGATCAGACGGGCCTGGGGGTTTTCCGGGTGTACGTAAAAGTGCTGACTCATGACTCGTTCTCGCAATGGGGGCAGCAATCTCTGCCCGCTTGATGGCCGCGAAGCCGGGCTTCACGACACTACCTTACTCTGTTTGGCGCCCGTTGGCGCACTGCAACTCCGGGGCGGTTACCGACTCGCCAGCAACTCTGCGTGTTGCTCAGTGGTAAGCCCGAAGTAACCGGGATACGCCAGCCATAAATATGGCCATACCCTCTTGTCCGGTGTGTTCCCTATTTCGCAAATGCTGTTACCGGCTCGCCAGCAACTCTGCGTGTTGCTCGGTGGTAAGCCCAAAGTGGCCGGGATACGCCAACCATATCGGCATCCCCTCCTTGGGCAACCAGAGGTGGCGCCCCAGCTCGGTCCAGTTGGAGGGGAAGTGAAAATCCGATCCCACCGAGATATAGAGGTCGTGCTCTTTGGCCCACTGGCCAAGATTCGCCCTCTCCTGGGGGCTCTGCTGGGGCAGCGAGACCTCCATGGCATCGCCACCGGCCGCCTTGAAGGCCACCAGCAGCCGCTTGATCCACTTGGCGGTGAGATCGTAGCGGCTCGGGTGGGCCAGCACAGCCAGGCCACCGGCGCCGTGAATGGCGCTGATCGCCTCGCCCATCTCGGGCCACTCTGCCGGCACATAGCCCTTGTTGCCCCGGCTCAGGTACTTTTTGAATACCTTCTGCATGTTGTCGGCCACCCCGCGCGCCACCAGCACCCGGGCAAAGTGGGCCCGGGTCACGGCTGCGTCGCCAGCAAGCTGCTTGGCCTCTTCATAGGTGCCGGGAATGAGACACTTCTCCAGACGACGCCCTATTTCCTGGGCGCGTGCTTCGCGGCGAGCCTGTTGGCCGACCAAAAAATCGGTGAGCGCCACATTTTTTTCATCCACCCCCAGCGCCACGATATGGATCTCGTGATGCTCCCAGCCGGTGGAGATCTCGACCCCGCTCACCAGCCGCAGCGGCAGTTGCTCGTTCTCTATGGTGCGGCGCACCTCATCAATCCCGGCAAGGGTATCGTGGTCAGTAACTGCTAACACCTCGACCTGTTTTTCGGCGGCGCGGCGCACCAGTTCGGCGGGGCTCAGCACCCCATCCGAGGCCGTGGTATGGCAGTGTAGATCGAATCTCATCAGATTATTCCGCTCTCGTGGTCAGGTCACCATGGGTACACATTCGGTGAAAGAAGGCTAAAAAGCGACTTGACTTGGCCGCGGCTTTATCGTTTTCTGTAGGCACTTCATTGCAAACATCTTTTTACAGGACTTTATCATGCAAACGACTTCCATCCTGACCATCTGGTGGTGGCACACTCCCTGACATGCGGGCGTGTGGTCGTTGCTGTACCTGTAAATCTGACAGCAAATAAAGAACCCAAAGAAAAAGCCCGCTGACCCCAGCGGGCTTTTTTATTATCCGGCAAATGGACCTGTGATGAAACCGAGAATTCAGACAAGCAAGCTGACCTGGCGATGGCGCCCCTGAACCAGCCACCCCGGACCCATTAAATTTTCAAGGAATTCAACGTCATGAACATCGGTAAACAGCATCACACGCGAGGGAACGCACTATGACAGCCAGCCATCGCCTTCCTCTGGGTGAATTCGATACCCTCACCCTCAACGCCCCCTATGTGGCCGATCCGCTGGCACTCTACAGCGAGCTCTGCCAGGGTCGCCCCAACAACCTGCTGCTTGAATCGGTGGAGATCGACTCCAAGGCGGGCAAACAGAGCCTGCTGCTGGTGGACGCCTGCCTGCGCATCGAGTGCCGGGGCCGCACCGTGCGGGTGCGCAGCCTCAACGACAACGGCGCCCAGCTGCAGAGCCTGCTGGCCGAACGCCTGCCCGCCGCCGTTGCCCAGAGCCTGGTGGCCGGCGAACTGCAGCTCGACTTCCCGGCTTCTGATCGGGAGCAGGACGAAGACAGCCGTCTCAAGGGGATCAGCGTGCTGGACGTGCTACGCACCCTGCAGCGAGAGCTTGATTGCCAGCTCGGCAAAGAGGCGCTGTTTATGGCGGGCAGCTTCGCCTACGACCTCATCGCCTCCTTTGAAGATCTGCCCGAGGTGCCGGAGGGGAGCAACGACTGCCCCGACTACTGCTTCTACGTGGCCGAGACCCTGATCACCATCGACCACATTGCGCGCTCCACTGCGCTGCTCGCCTGCATCTTTGGCGGCGACAGCGACGAGAGCCGGGTGGAAGACAGATACCACCGCCTGAGCGAGCGCCTCGCCCAGTTCAAGCACGCCTGCCAGCAAGCCCCCGCGCAGGCTCCGGCCACCCCGGCCCTTGCCGGCGGCATGAGCGTGGACAAGAGCGACAAGCAGTTCTGCGCCGAGGTGGAGAAGCTCAAGGGCTTTATCCGCCGCGGCGACATCTTCCAGGTGGTGCCGTCCCGCTGCTTCTCCCTGCCCTGCCCGAACCCCTTGGCCGCCTATCGCCGCCTCAAGCAGACCAACCCCAGCCCCTACATGTTCTACGTGCAGGATGAGGGCTTCACCCTGTTTGGCGCTTCGCCGGAGAGCGCGGTGAAATTCTGCGCCGCCAGCCGCGACGTGGAGATGTATCCCATCGCCGGTACCCGCCGCCGCGGCTTCAACCCCGATGGCAGCATCAACCGGGATCTCGATGGCCGCATCGAGCTGGAGCTGCGTCAGGACGAGAAAGAGGTGGCCGAACACCTGATGCTGGTGGATCTGGGCCGCAACGACATCGCCCGCATCTCGGAGCCGGGTACCCGCTACGTCAAGGAGCTGCTGAAAGTGGATCGCTACAGCCACGTGATGCACCTGGTCTCCAAGGTGGTCGGCACCTTGCGCGCCGACCTTGACGCCCTGCACGCCTATCAGGCCTGCATGAACATGGGCACCCTGACCGGCGCCCCCAAGATCCGCGCCAGCGAGCTTATTCGCATGGTGGAAGGCAAGCGCCGCGGCAGCTACGGCGGCGCGGTGGGTTATCTGAACGGCGCAGGCGAGATGGATACCTGCATCGTCATCCGTTCGGCCTTCGTCAAAGAGGGCGTGGCCCATGTGCAGGCCGGCGCCGGCGTGGTCTATGACTCCAAACCCCAGGCCGAGGCGGACGAGACCCGCGCCAAGGCGGCGGCCGTGCTGGCCGCCATCGCCGCCAGCCATGGCACCTCCCTGCAAGCATTGAGCGCCCAGCAGGAACAACACAAGGACGTGAGTCATGACTAACATCTTCCTGCTCGATAACTTCGACTCCTTTACCTACAACCTGGTGGATCAGTTCCGCTCCCTCGGTTATCCGGTGCGGATCTACCGCAACAGCCTGCCGGCGAGCCGCATCATGAGCGAAATCGCCGCCTGCGAAGGGGACGCCGTGCTGGTGCTCTCGCCGGGGCCGGGTGCCCCCCATGAGGCGGGTTGCCTCATCGACCTTATCAAGCTGGCCCGCGGTCAGGTGCCCATCCTCGGTATCTGCCTCGGTCATCAGGCTCTGTGCGAAGCCTACGGCGGCACCGTCGGCGCGGCGGGCGAAATCGTCCACGGCAAGCGTTCCCTGATTGAGCACAACGGCCACGGCGCCTTCGCGGGGCTGCAAAGCCCCTTGCCGGTGGCCCGCTACCACTCGCTGGTCGCCACCTATGTGCCGGAAGAGCTGACGGTGATTGCCCACTATCAGGGCATGCCCATGGCCATCGAGCAGCAGGATGAGCGGGTGCTGGGCTTCCAGTTCCACCCGGAATCCATCATGACCTCGGAAGGGGCCCGTCTGCTGACTCAGGCGCTCGCCCATATCACCCGTCCAGAAAGCATTTTTTCGACACGCGGCGCGCGGTAAGGAGACCAACATGCATCATCATCTCAACACCCTCTATCAGGGTCAGTCTCTGAACCGTGAAAGTACCCGCGACGCCTTCGGCCAGGTGGTACGTGGCGAAGTGGATCCCATAGTGCTGGCAAGCCTGCTGACCGCCCTCAAGATCAAGGGGGAGACCCCGGAGGAGATCGCCGGCGCCGCCGAGGCGCTGCTGGCAGAAGCGCGCGACTTCCCGCGTCCGGATTACGAGTTCTGCGATATCGTCGGCACCGGTGGCGATGGCCTCAACACCATCAACGTCTCCACCACCTCGGCGCTGGTCGCCGCCGCCTGCGGCCTGAAAGTGGCCAAGCACGGCAACCGCTCGGTCTCGAGCAAGTCGGGTTCGAGCGATCTGCTGGACAAGATGGGCATCAAGCTCGATATGAGCCCGGCGCAGGCGCGCCATTGCCTTGACGAGCTCGGCATCTGCTTCCTGTTCGCCCCCCAGTACCACGCCGGGGTGCGCCACGCCATGCCGGTTCGCCAGGCCCTCAAGACCCGCACCCTGTTCAATGTGCTGGGGCCGCTTATCAACCCGGCTCGCCCCACCTATCAGCTGATGGGGGTCTATGCCCCGGAGCTGGTGCGCCCCATCGCAGAAACCCTGCTGGCACTGGGGCTGAAAACCGGTATGGTGGTGCACGGCGCAGGCCTTGACGAGATTGCCATCCACGGCCCGACCCAGGTGGCCCAGATCCGTGACGGCGAGATCCGCGAATTTCTGTTAACCCCGGCTGACTTTGGTCTCGAGACCTATCCGGTCAGCGCCATTCAGGGCGGAGAGCCGGAAGAGAACCGCGCCATCACCGCCGCCATTCTGGAAGGGCGTGGCACCCCGGCCCACAACGCAGCCATCGCCGCCAACGTGGCACCGCTGCTGCTGATGGCAGGCAAGGCGAAGGATCTCAAGAGCGCGGCCGCCCAGGTGCTGGCGGTGCTGGCGAGCGGCAAGACGGCGGAGCTCGCCGCTCGGCTGGCCACCCTGAGTCATCAGGAGGCATGATGTCAGCCACCATGTCGCATAACAGTCATTCAGAACGCCCGCAGGGCAATAGCCAGCTTCGCAAGGATAACGAGATGTCAGACCTTATTGCCCCCCATGCTTTTCTGAACATGGCCTCCATCAGTCAGACCATTCTCGGCAAAATCGTGGCGGCCAAGCAGGAGTGGGTTGCCGCCCGCAAGCTGGCCCAGCCGCTGGAGAGCTTCCAGAACACGTTGACCCCCAGCGATCGGGATTTCGTCGGGGCGCTCAAGGCGGGCTCCACCCGCTTCATTCTGGAGTGCAAGAAGGCCTCCCCCTCTAAGGGCTTGATCCGCGACGATTTCAGCCCGGAGGCCATCGCCGACATCTATGGCAAATACGCCACTGCCATCTCGGTGCTGACCGACGAGAAGTTCTTTCAGGGGGATTTTGCTTATCTAAGCCGGGTGCGCAGTCGCGTCAGCCAGCCGGTGCTCTGCAAGGATTTCATGATTGACCCCTATCAGGTCTATCTGGCCCGCCACTATCAGGCGGACGCCATCCTGCTGATGCTCTCGGTGCTCACCGACGAGGGCTATCGCGCCCTGTTCGCCGTCGCCAAGGAGCTGGGCCTTGGCGTGCTCACCGAGGTGAGCAACGAGGAGGAGCTGACCCGCGCCATCGCGCTGGGGGCGCCGGTGATTGGCATCAACAACCGGGACCTGCGGGATTTGAGCGTCGACCTCGCCCGCACCAAACAGCTGGCCAAAGACATTCCAAGCGATCGGGTAGTGATCAGCGAGTCCGGCATCAACCACCGCGCTCAGGTGGCGGATCTGCGCCACCATGCCAAGGGCTTCCTGGTGGGCTCTTCCCTGATGGCCGAGCCGGATCTGGAGGCGGCGGTACGCAAGCTGGTACTGGGCCAGAACAAGGTGTGCGGCCTGACCCGCGCCGAGGACGCCGCCGCCGCCCATCAGGCGGGCGCGGTATTCGGGGGTCTTATCTTTGTGGCCAAAAGCCCGCGTTATGTGGACATTCCCGCCGCCCGAGCCGTGATGGCGGGCGCGCCGCTCGCCTATGTGGGGGTATTTCGCAACGCCCAGCCAGCCACCATCGTAAAAACGGTGGAGGCGCTGGGGCTCGCCGCGGTGCAGCTGCACGGGGATGAAGATGCCGCCTATATCGAGGGGCTGCGCGCGCTGCTGCCGGCTGGCTGCCAGATCTGGAAAGCCGTAGGCGTCTCTCTCGGCAAAGAAAGCGGCGAGCCGCTGCCCGCCCTCGACTATCCGGCCGATCGGCTGCTGTTGGATACGAAAGTGGGCAGCCAGAGCGGCGGTACCGGTCAGGCGTTCGACTGGGCCCTGCTGGCCCATCTCGATAAAGCCAAGCTGATGCTGGCGGGCGGCCTTAATCCCGACAACGCCCTGCAGGCGGCGCAAGTGGGCTGCCTCGGCCTTGATTTCAACTCCGGGGTGGAGAGTGCCCCGGGCCAGAAGGATGCGCACAAGATTGCAGCCGCCTTCGGCGCTCTGCGCCAACTGTGAAAAAGCGCTGCGAACCCGCTAAACACATGCACCAAATGAATGAATTGCTTAAGCCTATAAATACAAGGAATAGTCTATGACCCTGCTCAACCCGTTTTTCGGTGAATTTGGTGGCATGTATGTGCCCCAAATCCTTATCCCGGCCCTGCTCCAGCTGGAGAAAGCCTTTGTCGATGCCAAGGATGATCCGGCCTTTATCGCCGAGTTTCAGTCCCTGCTGACCGAGTATGCCGGTCGCCCGACCCCGCTCACCCTGACTCGCAATCTGACCAAGGGCACCAAGACCCGCCTCTATCTGAAGCGTGAAGATCTGCTGCACGGCGGCGCCCACAAGACCAACCAAGTGCTGGGTCAGGCGCTGCTGGCCAAGCGGATGGGCAAGAGCGAGATCATCGCCGAGACCGGCGCCGGTCAACACGGCGTGGCCACTGCGCTGGCTTGCGCCCTGCTCGGCCTCAAGTGCAGGGTCTATATGGGCGCCAAGGATTGCGAGCGCCAGAAACCGAACGTATTTCGCATGAAGCTGATGGGCGCCACCGTCATTCCGGTGCACTCCGGCTCCAGCACCCTGAAAGATGCCTGCAACGAGGCGCTGCGCGACTGGGCCGCCAACTACGAGTCGGCCCACTACCTGCTCGGCACCGCCGCCGGTCCGCACCCCTTCCCCACTATCGTGCGGGAGTTCCAGAAGATGATCGGCGAAGAGGCTAAAGCCCAGTGCTTCGAGAAAGAAGAGCGCTTGCCCGATGCGGTGATCGCCTGCGTCGGCGGTGGGTCGAACGCCATCGGCATGTTTGCCGACTTTATTGATGAGCCGTCAGTGCGCCTCATCGGCGTCGAGCCGGGTGGTCACGGCATCGAGAGCGGCGAGCACGGTGCGCCGCTGGGTCACGGTAGCAAGGGGGTCTTCTTTGGCATGCACTCCTACCTGATGCAAGACAATCAGGGCCAAATTCAGGAGTCCTACTCCGTTTCTGCGGGGCTGGATTTCCCCTCCGTCGGCCCGCAGCACGCCCATCTGGCCGCCATCGGCCGCGCCGAGTACCCCTCGGTGACCGACAAGGAGGCGCTGGACGCCTTCCAGGAGCTGGCCAAATCCGAAGGCATCATCCCGGCGCTGGAGTCCTCCCACGCGCTGGCCCACGCCCTCAAGATGGCCCGCAGTGAACCGGAGAAAGAGCAGGTGCTCATCGTCAACCTCTCCGGCCGTGGCGACAAAGATATCTTCACCGTTGCTGACATTTTCGAGAAAGAAGGAACCTTGTCATGAACCGTTACGCACAACTCTTCTCCCGTCTGGATGAAACCAATCAGGGCGCCTTTGTGCCGTTCGTGATGCTGGGTGACCCCACCCCCGAATTGTCGCTGGCCATCGTCGATGCGCTGGTCGCAGGGGGCGCCGATGCCCTCGAGCTCGGCATTCCCTTCTCCGATCCGGTAGCGGATGGCCCCACCATTCAGGGCGCAGCCCTGCGCGCCTTTGCCAGCCACACCACCCCGGACGACTGTTTCGAGCTGCTCGGCCGCATCCGCGCCAAGCACCCGCAGCTGCCCATTGGCCTGCTGGTCTACGCCAACCTGGTCTATGTGCGCAAAATCGATGGCTTCTACGAGAAGTGCCAGCAGGCTGGCGTGGATTCGGTGCTGGTCGCCGACGTGCCGGTGCAGATGTGCGCCCCCTACAAGGCGGCCGCCGACAAGTTTGGCATCGACAGCATCTTTATCGCCCCGCCCAATGGCGATGCCGAGACCCTGAAACAGGTGGCGGAGCTCGGCAATGGTTACACCTATCTGGTGAGCCGCGCCGGTGTGACCGGTGCCGAGACCAAGGCCGGCATGCCGGTGGAAGGGCTGATCAATACCCTGCGCGAGTTCAACGCCCCCCCCGCCCTGCTCGGCTTTGGCATCAGCGAACCTGCTCAGGTGCGTGAAGCCATCACCGCTGGCGCCGCAGGTGCCATCTCCGGCTCCGCCGTGGTGAAGATCATCGAGACCCACCACCAGAACCCGGAACATATGCTGACTCGTCTGAAAGAGTTTGTGGAAGGGATGAAGGCCGCGACCAATCGATAAGGGACGGCATGAGCCACATGCCATTGGCCATGTCTGCAAAAAGGGAGCCTGATAGGCTCCCTTTCTATTTCCTGCTTGTTGCCGCTCCCAGCATCATCTTTGTCCCCTCTCCCCTTGGGAGAGGGTCAGGGTGAGGGAACCCATAATCACCCGGCGTTATCGAATCGTAGGTTCGAATAGCGAAGCGTATTCGGACGTTCGCGGATTGAATGTGATAGCGTGGCTTTGCCACGCAGTGGAACACCGTAGGGTGCAATAAGCGCAGCGCATTGCACCGCAAGAAATCGTCTGTTCCACGACGACAGACTCTCGCCGGATTCCCGAACCAGCGGTTAGCCCCTTGATGCGGCTTCGCCGCATGGAACGCGAGTGCTCTGCCCTCGACGGGGTTTCGCCCGCCCTTCGGGCGTGGGCGAGTGACTTTTCTTTGCGTGGCCAAAGAAAAGTCACCAAAAGAAAGGCCACCCCCGCTTATTCGCCCGACTGACGTCGGGTACCTTCGTCTCCCCCTCTTGTCCAACGGCACGCGCCGATGGGCCATCCATGGCCCAGCGCCGCTCGCTCGGCATCCTGCCTCGCGGCCTGGACAAGAGGACTCGCCTCAGCGAATAAGAGGGGGATCAAAACCGTGCCAACCTGAAGCTACAGTGCAACAGTGGACAAGCCCCCTCTCCCCTTGGGAGAGGGCTGGGGTGAGGGTATTTCCGCACTCTCTACCAGCCCTGAGCCCACTGACAGCAGCTGTTGCTCACTAATTGATTGAGCCAGCTCAGATTTCTACCAACTATCTCTTTCCATGTCTCGATCCGGCCCCTTATGATAGCCACATAACAATCCATCTCTCGAAAGAGCGCTGTGAAAGCGATTGCTGGTAAATGCAGCAAGGTATGACTCAGTTTGTAGAGGGTTCGCTATATGACAGCGCATAATTAAAACAAGGCTTTAGTAAAATGGATAAGATGCCACCACAATATAATATATCTGACTTAGCTGAATTTATGCGTAAAGCTAAGGATAACAATAAGCCATTTGTATTCTTCACCGGGGCGGGTTGTTCTTTTACAGCAGGGATTCCACTAGCAAAGAAACTAATCGCAGAAATGCATCAACGTTTTAAGACTGAGCTTAAGTTGCTAGTGGGGGCTGATCGCGAAGACTACGGCAAGTGCATGGCGCAGATTGGACGCGATGATCGTAGAAGATTTCTAAAAAGTTATATTGACGAGTCAAAAATCAATTGGGCTCATATTGCCTTAGCGTGTTTACTGCGGGAAGGCTATATTGGCCGCGTTCTGACTTTTAATTTTGATAATCTATTGGCGCGTAGCTGTGGCCTATTGGGCTTGTATCCCGCAACTTACGATTTCACTGCCGCCAATTTAAACCTATACCATTTAATTGATAACCCTGCGGTTGTTCATCTGCACGGACAAAGTCACGGCTTCGCCCAGCTTAATTCCGATGAAGAAACTGCGTCTCATGCAGCGCAATTGAGCCAGTTTGTTTGCGCCACACTGAATGAATCACCAGCGTTATTTATTGGTTACAGCGGGCAGGCAGATGCTTTCTTTCCGCAGATTAAAAATCATTTTTCAGGTCAACATAGAATTTTTTGGGTCGATATGGCGGAACAAGCACCTGCACATATTGCTGACTCTATCTTACAAACAAGCTTAGCGCACTATATGCGTTGTGCTGATGGGGCAGATTTATTTTTGATCGAACTGGCTCAGCAGCTAGATTGTTTTCCACCAATGATCTTTACTGATCCATTCGCTCACTTACTCGATGAGCTAAAAGCTGTCACCACCTATCCGCAGAATGATGAAAATAATGAGAACAATGAGAGTAATGAGAGTAATGAGAGTAATGAATCTTACGGTGATCGTTCTGCATCAACATCGGTTCAAGATATTTTGAATGGGCTACGGCAACGCCTAAAGGAAGCACAACAACGAGAACATGAGACACGGCATCCAAACTATCTTGGATTGTATTTACAGGGTAAATATCAGGACATTATCACATCCTCTGAATCGCTCGGAGCATTGGAAATTGTTGATCAAGTCTGGGTTGCTAGAGCTTATTTGAATAGGGCACTCAAGCAAACTGATCCGGAGCAGGAAATCGAGATGTATGACGCGCTAATCGAGCGTTTTGGCACAAACGATGTGGTAGAAGTTCAAAAACAAATGGCTACGGCACTGCTCAACAAAGGCATCGCGCTAGGTCAGCTGGATCGTTCAGAAGACGGAATAACAGTGTATGACGAGCTAATCCAACGTTTTGGCACAAGCGATGTGCCAGCACTGCAAGAGCTGGTGACTAAGGCACTGATCAACAAAGGCGTCAGGTTAGGTCAGCTGGATCGTTCAGAAGAAGAAATCACAGTGTATGACGAGCTGATCCAGCGTTTTGGCACAAGCGATGTGCCAGCACTGCAAGAACGAGTGGCTAAGGCGTTGATCAATAAAGGCATCACGCTAGGTCAGCTGGATCGTTCAGAAGAGGAAATTACAGTGTATGACGAGCTAATCCAACGTTTTGGCACAAGTGACGAGACCGCGCTGCAAGAACGAGTGACTAAGGCTCTGCTCAATAAAGGCTTCACGCTAGGTCAGCTGGGTCGTTCAGAAGAAGAAATCACAGTGTATAACGAGCTAATCCAGCGCTTTGGCACAAGTGATGTGGCAGAGCTGCAAGAGCACGTAGCTCTGGCACTCGTCAATAGAGGCATCACGCTAGGTCAGCTGGATCGTTCAGAAGAGGCAATCACTATGTATGACGAGCTAATCCAGCGTTTTGGTACAAGCGATACGCCAGCAATACAAGAACAAGTGGCTAAGGCACTGCTCAACAAAGGCGTCAGGTTAGGTCAGCTTGGTCGTTCAGAAGAAGAAATCACAGTGTATGACGAGCTAATCCAGCATTTTGGCGCAAGCGATGAAGCAGCACTGCAAGAACGAGTAGCTAAGGCTCTACTCTACAAGGGCATCACACTAGGTCAGCTGGGGCGTACAGAAGAAGCTACAACTACATATAACGAGCTAATCCAGCGTTTTGGTACAAGCGATGTGCCAGCAGTACAAGAGCAAGTAGCTAAGGCACCGCGTAACAAAGGGCTGGACTAAATATGGGAAAATTAGGATACCTGCATCTCTGAGCAAGACGGAGCATAGCCAGCACTCAAAAAGGTGGGTGTACCAGTATGGGACTTTGGTTGAATGCCGGTATGCTTTTTATCGCACTGGCCGCTACCGTCTATAAAAAGACAGAGCCTCGCTCCCCCTGATCAGGCTTCCGCACATATTCCCTTACTGAAACTGGGCCAACCTTGAGCCCATGACGGGCATTGCCTACAATGACCCACTTTTTATCACACTCAGGTAAATAAAATGAGCGACAACAAACCGGCCCTGCCCGACCGCCTGGCGGCCAACCCGCGCAGCCCGCACCATGTGGCGGAGTGCTTCCAGCACGAGATCGGCATTCGCGTGAACGGCAAGGAGCGCACCAATGTCGAGGAGTACTGCATCAGCGAAGGTTGGGTTAAGATCCCCTCCCCCAAGGCCAAGGATCGCTACGGCAACCCCATGCTGATCACCGTCAAGGGCACCGTCGAGGCTTTCTACGCCTAAGCCGCCCTGACCGCGCGTCCCGTCGGGCCCGCCGCCATGCTGTTCAGAACACCGGCCTTACGCCGGTGTTCTGCTTTGGGCCCTGCATTTTTACGTCGATGGCGGGCAAAGAGTGTCGCAGCGGGCGCCGCTCTCTCTTGCATCGGGGCGGCGTCTCGGCAATCCTTGCCGCCCCTTGAACTGGCAAGATCTCATCCATGAACAAGCTGTTTGTCCTGCTGGCGCTGTTGACCCTGAGCACAGCGGTCCGCGCCGATATCCTTATCAATCCCCAGATCGTGGTGAACGGCCAGAGCCAGGGTGGCGGGCTCATCCACATCTGTACCCTGACCCCCTTCAACAGCGTCTATGCCGATGCGGGGCGCAGCGAGTGGCTGGCGCGCCAGAAGGTGAGCCGCCGCTGCCAGCAGGGCCAGGGCAACAACAGCCTGTTTTGCGAGACGGCCAAGGCGAGCTGCCTGACAACCCGATTGGACGAAGGGGACGACGCCAGCACCCTGCTGGTGTTCGACGGCGCCCATCAGAGCGGCGACTCCCTGCGCATCGACCGGGATATTGCGGATCTCGGCCGCTACGGCTTTGCCAACCGCATCTCCTCCTTCACCGTGCCAGATGGCTGGGTGGTGCGTTTCTTCGAGGAGACCGACTTTCGCGGCGGCTACTACACCCGCAAGGGCGGCGAGCAGGAGGCGACCGACTTCAACAACCGCATCCGCTCGGTGCGGATCCTGAGCCGCTAGCGCCTGGCCACATCACCTCTTCGCCATAAAAAAACCTCTGCCCAGGCAGAGGTTTTTGCTTTTTGATGCTTACTGCCAGTTGGGGTCGGCCTCAACCTGCTTCATCAGGGCGGCCTGCATCCCCTTGTCCGGCTGGCCGAGCCAGGTGTAGCGGGCGAACTTGGACGGGGTTTCGCGGGCGGCGTCGCTATCTGGCAGGTCGATCAGCACGCCCCATACCCGTTTGGCCTTGGCATCCACCAGCAGTTGCATGTAGTGGCTGGCGCAGTCGTGAGGTTTGCAGACCGAGCCGCTCTGATACGGGGTGCCGGCCACGGCTTCGAGCGGGGAGCTGGTGCCATTGCCGCTGCGCACCCACTTGGGCAGGTTCTTGATGCCCTGGGTCGCCTTGGCCCAGGGGGCCTTGAAGTCCGCCGACAGCAGCAGATCAGAGGTATAGGTGGCGGCGGCAAACGCCGGCGCGGCGCCGGCCAGCAGCAGGGAGAGCGCCAATGCGCGCGAGAAACGGGTCATGGTGTGATTCCTTGTTATATGAATGCCTGAACAGGCGCGGGCTGGCCGCGCGCCATCACGCTACCGCCTGCGCCCGC
Organism: Aeromonas sp. FDAARGOS 1403; assembly: GCF_019047325.1. Lineage (NCBI taxonomy): Bacteria > Pseudomonadati > Pseudomonadota > Gammaproteobacteria > Aeromonadales > Aeromonadaceae > Aeromonas > Aeromonas sp. FDAARGOS 1403. The sequence continues at coordinate 4,186,585 of NZ_CP077249.1, forward strand.
CCCTGTCGAGCCCATGCCGTGCCAAAGCGTCAGTGGCTGGCGCCAGATGGACGACACCCCGCCGCGCCAGTGGCGAGACGGGGTGTGCATGGGGCAAGGGTCGCTTAGCCGAGGGAGGCGAACAGCCCCGCCAGGGTGGCGCTCATCAGGTTGGCCAGGGTCGCCGCCAGCACCGCCTTGAAGCCGAGGCTCGCCACGTCGTGGCGGCGCTCCGGCGCCATGGTGCCGATGGAGCCAAGCTGCACCGCAATGGAGCCCAGGTTGGCAAAACCGCACAGCGCGAAGGTGATGATGATCTGGGTATGGGCGCTGAGATCCTGCTTGATGTTGGCAAAGTCCAGGTAGGCGACGAACTCGTTCATGATCACTTTCTGGCCGATCAAGGAGCCTGCCGCCATCATCTCGCTGGCCGGCACGCCGATGAGCCAGGCCACCGGGGCAAACAGGTAACCCAGCAGCTGCTGCAGGGAGAGATCGGCCCAGCCGAACCACTCGCCCACCGTGGTGAGACCGGCGTTGATCATGGTGATGACGCTGACAAAGGCCAGCAGGATAGTGCCGATGGCCACCGCGATCTTCATGCCGCTCATGGCGCCACCCGCCAGGGCGTCGATGGCATTGCTGTAGTCGCTCTTGTCGAGGGTGATCTCGGCCTGATCGTTCACCTGCTGCTGCTCAGGCACCAGGAGCTTGGCCATCAAGAGGCCACCCGGCGCCGCCATAAAGGAGGCGGCAATCAGGTATTTCAGATCCACACCGAGCCCGGCGTAGCCACCGAGCACAGAGCCAGCCACCGAGGCCATGCCGCAGGTCATCACCGCAAAGAGCTCGGAGCGGGTCATGCCAGCCAGGAAGGGGCGGATCAGCAGCGGGGATTCCCCTTGCGAGAGGAAGATGTTGCCGGTGGCCACCAGGGATTCGGCGCGGCTGGTGCCGAGCAGGCGGTGAATGCCGCCCCCCAGCACCCGGATCACCCACTGCATGATGCCGAAGTGATAGAGCACCGCGATCAGCGCGCTGATGAAGATCACCAGCGGCAGCACCCGCACGGCGAAGATGAAGCCGTTGCTGGCCAGATCACCAAACACGAAGCGGATGCCGCTGTCGGCAAAGCCGAGCAGGGCGGAGACGCCGTTGCTCATGGCGCCGAGCATGATTTGACCGGGGGGGAAGTAGAGCACCAGGGCGGCAAAGCCGGTTTGCAGGGCGAGGGCCCCCAGCACGGTCCGCCAGCGGATGGCACGGCGGTTTTCACTGGCCAGCCAGGCGATAAACATCAGGGCCAGCATACCGACCAGACTCAATAACAGCGTCATCTTGCACCTATGAAGAGAGAAGTTTCATACGGCAAGTCTGCAGACAGGCATCGCAGGGAGCGGGCGGGAGAGGTGCCGACCCCGCGACACGCAGACCACAAACCTACAGGTTAGTGGCGGGTCCCATCCTGGGGTCATTCACGTTCCGGGTGACAGCGAGTATCGGGTGACGCCAACCAGAACGCAGGGAGCCGCGCGCCAGGTGGCAGGTCGGGCGGCGATGGTACAGTGATCGCCGTCACAGAAAAAGCGGTAAAACGATTGGCACCGTCAACTTTTTCACGGCCAAGGTCCCTTTCGCCGAAAACGCGGCAGGATTGCGCCACAACTGAGCCACTTCACAGGAAAACCACACCTTGCTCCCCCCGAATAGGGCAACCCCCCCCCCCCTTCCCCGGATAACCGAAGCGGTTCACGTTTTTTCACGCCCCAACGCGGTACACTGACCAATCACCAAGTTTATGTTTTTATTGAAAAAGCCCCATGGTCCTGGAATGGCCTGGAGCCATCAACCTTCGGTGGAACGCCATCATGATGAAAAGAACCGCGATTGCCCTGACGCTGGCCGGCCTGCTGACACTGCCTGCCGTGCTCCCTTCCGAAGCCTGGGCTGCCCCGGTACGCTCCCTGCAAAAGGAGCAGAATTACGACCAGTACATCAGCAAGCGCCAGGTGGTGGATCAGCTGCTGGCGGACGCCTGGCAGATCTTCAAATCACCCGCCCGCATCTCCACCGCCGGCTTCACCGCCAAGATGCCCAGCAACATGGAGCAGGTCACCGAGCTGCTGCTGCAGGCCTACCAGCTCGAGCCCTATCGCACCGACCTACTCATCTCGGCGGCCAACGCCCAGATCTACAATGGCAACGTGGACAAGGCCATCGGCCTGTTCGAGCAGGCCCTCAGCACCGCGCCCGATGACATCGACCTGCTGAGCTACCTCGCCACCTGGCAGACCTTCAAGCACAACGAGACCGCCGCCAAGGGGTATCAGAGCAAGCTGGCGATCCTCAATCCCGGCCGGGCCGCCGACCTGCAGCGCATCTTCGACACGGTCGAGCGCGTTGTCGCCACCCCGCTCAAGGAGCAGGGTGAGCGCTCACCCAAGCCGGGCAACCGGGCCATCGTCACCCTGGGTTATGCCCTCAATCCCGATGGCTCCATGCACGACATCCTGCTGGGCCGGCTGGAAACCACCCGGGCGCTGGCCAAGGCCAACCCGGCGGCCCTCATCATCCTGACCGGCGGCGTGCCCCAGCACCGTCAGACCGAGGGCAAGCTGATGGCCGACTGGCTGGTGAAAAAGGGGATCGACCGCTCCCGCATCATCGAGGAGAACTACGCCACCAGCACGGTGGAGAACGCCCTCTACAGCGGCTATGCCCTCGCCCGCCACCAGATCGAATACGCCACCCTGGTGAGCTCCGCCAGCCATGTGCGCCGGGGCCAAGCATTGCTTGAGATCGCCTGCTGGCAGAGCGGGCCGGCCGGGATCCGGATAGACAGCGTCAGCTATCCCGACAAACCACTCTCCGAGCTTGCCAAGGTGAGCGACAGCGAGCTGCTCGGCATCTACCGCGACGCCCTGCGCACCTACGGGCTCTGGAGCTACCGCTCCGCCCCCCTGCTGGAGCGTTGAGTTCAGGCACGCCGCGCTCGCCCGGCCCGTTGCCAACGCGCGTCTTACCTCAGCGGCATCCCCTGCCCCATACCAACCCGCCCAACCGGCGGGTTTTATTTTATCCGCCCAGCAAGCCGGTTCGATATTCAATAAATGGGCAAGCATTGCCATATCTGAATAGTCTTGCCGATATTTTCAGCATTTTTTCAGCACCCATTGCCAACCATCAAATATCGACTTGCCATATTGAGATATATGAATAAACGGATTTAATTGCCGTTCTTTTTCTAAGAACCATATTTCATCAGCCATATATTTTCGGTCTTTCCTCAGCCCCCCGATAAATGGGAAAACTGCCGCTTCATTCCCCCGATGGAGCAATATCATGACAGGAAAAGGACATTCCCTCTGGCTGGCGGCGCTCGCCCTGCTCAGCCTGCAAGCCAGGGCCGTGGACGTTACTGTGGCCTACCAGACCTCGGCCGAACCGGCCAAGGTGGCCCAGGCCGACGACACCTTTGCCCGCAGCAGCGGCGCCACGGTGAAGTGGCTCAAGTTTGACAGCGGTGCCAGCGTGGTGCGGGCGCTCGCCTCCGGCGACGTGCAGATCGGAAACATCGGCTCCAGCCCGCTGGCGGTGGCCGTCAACCAGCAGGTGCCCATCGAGGTGTTTCTGCTCGCCTCCAAGCTCGGCAACTCGGAAGCGCTGGTGGTCAAGCCCGGGCTCACTTCCCCTGCGGCCCTGGCCGGCAAGCGCATCGCCGTGCCCTTTACCTCCACCACCCACTACAGCCTGCTGGCCGCGCTGCGGCACTGGGGAGTGGATCCGGCCAGCCTGCAGATCGTCAACTTGCAGCCACCGGCCATCATCGCCGCCTGGCAGCGCGGCGACATCGATGGCGCCTATGTCTGGGCACCGGCCCTCAACGAGCTGACCAAGGGCGGCAAGGTACTGACCGACTCGGCCCAGGTGGGCGAGTGGGGAGCCCCCACCCTGGATGTCTGGGTGGTGCGCAAGGCGTTCGCCAAGGCCCATCCCGAGCTGGTGCAGGCCTTCGTCGACAGCACCCTGGCGGCCCAGCGCGACTACCTGGCCAACCCTGACGGCTGGCTCGCCAAGCCGGACAACCTCGCCAAGCTGGCCAGCCTGAGCGGCGTACCCGAGGCGGACGTGCCCGCGCTGGTCAGGGGCAACAGCTACCTGAGCGCCAGCCAGCAGGGTGCCGAGCTGGGGGATCTGGTGAACCAGACCCTAGTGGACACCAGCCGCTTTCTCAAGGAGCAAGGCAAGGTACAGAGCGCCGGCAACGATTATCGCGACTACGTGACCGACCGCTTCGTCAAGGCTCACGCCCGCTAACCCCGCAAAACAAGGAGGCATGCATGCTGCAGCTCACCCACCTTTGCGCCGATTACGCCGGGCGCAGAGTCCTCGACAACATCAACCTGACCCTGGATGCGGGCGAGCTGATGGTGGTGCTCGGCCCCTCCGGCTGCGGCAAGACCACCTTGCTCAACCTCATCGCCGGTTTTCAGAGCGCCCAGCAGGGCACCATCAGCCTGCAGGGGCGGCCGGTGCGCGGCCCCGGCGCCGAGCGGGGGGTGGTTTTTCAGCACGATGGCCTGCTGCCCTGGCGCAACGTGCTGGACAACGTCGCCTTCGGCCTGCAGCTGGCCGGCGTGCCGCGCCGCGAACGCGATGCCAGCGCGCTGGCCATGCTGCGCAAGGTGGGGCTGGAGGAGGCCCAGGCCAAACCGGTCTGGCAGCTCTCCGGCGGCCAACGCCAGCGGGTCGGCATCGCCCGGGCGCTGGCCACCCAGCCGCAACTGCTGTTGCTCGACGAGCCCTTCGGCGCCCTCGACGCCTTTACCCGTGAGCAGATGCAGACCCTGCTGCTGCGCCTGTGGCACGAGCAGCGCCGGCAGGTGCTGCTCATCACCCACGACATCGAGGAGGCGGTGTTCATGGCCACACAACTGGTGCTGCTCTCCCCGGCGCCGGGGCGAGTCATGGAGCGGCTCACCCTGGACTTCGGCCGCCGCTTCGCCGCCGGCGAGCCCTGCCGCAGCATCAAGTCGGATCCCGCCTTCATTGCGCGGCGCGAGTATGTGCTGGACCGGGTCTTTGCCGAGCGGGAGGTATTTGCATGAGCCTCACCCTCTCCCGTCCGCTCGACCCTGCCCGCCGGATACGCCTGCGCTGGCCGCTGCCACGCCGGCTTGGGATAAGTCTGCTGACTCTGGGTGCCCTCCTGGCACTCTGGTGGCTGGTGGCCAGGCTCGGGCTGATAAGCCCGCTGTTCCTGCCGCCCCCTGCCCAGGTGCTGCAGCAGTTTGCCACCCTCGCCGGGCCACAGGGCTTCATGGACGCCACCCTCTGGCAACACCTCGCCGCCAGTTTGCAGCGCATCCTCATTGCCCTCGCGGCCGCCACCCTGTGCGGTGTGACGGTGGGTCTCGCCATGGGGCTCAGCCCCACCCTGCGCGGCATGCTTGACCCGCTGATCGAGCTCTACCGGCCGGTGCCGCCCCTTGCCTACCTGCCGCTGATGGTGATCTGGTTTGGCATCGGCGAAACCTCCAAGGTGCTGCTCATCTATCTGGCCATCTTCGCGCCGGTCGCCATGGCCACTCTGGCCGGGGTGCAGGGCGCCAAGCAGGTGCGGCTGCGAGCCGCCCGGGCGCTCGGCGCCAACCGCTGGCAGGTGCTGTGGTACGTCATCGTGCCCGGCGCCCTGCCGGACATTCTCACCGGGCTGCGCATCGGGCTCGGGGTCGGCTGGTCCACCCTGGTGGCGGCCGAGCTCATCGCCGCCACCCGCGGCGTGGGCTTCATGGTACAAGCCGCCGGCGAGTTTCTCGCCACCGACGTGGTGCTGGCGGGCATTCTGGTGATCGCCCTGATCGCCTTCACTCTGGAACTTGGTTTACGTGCGCTGCAGCGTCGCCTGACGCCGTGGCATGGAGAAGGACTATGAGCAATTCCCTGCAAATCACCCCCCTCGGCCCCCATATCGGCGCCGAGATCAGCGGCATCAGCCTGGCCGGGCCACTCGATGAGGGCCAGTTCGCCCAGTTGCAGCAGGCACTGCTGACCCATCAGGTGCTGTTCTTTCGGGAGCAGCCCATCAACCCCCGCCAGCAGCGGGCGCTGGCCAACCGCTTCGGCGATCTGCACATTCACCCTGTCTATCCCCACGCGCCGGAGGCCGAGGAGATCATCGTGCTCGACACCCACGACGACAACCCGCCGGACAACGACAACTGGCACACCGACGTCACCTTCATCGAGACGCCGCCGGCGCTGGCCATTCTGGCCGCCAAGCAGCTGCCGCCGGTGGGGGGCGATACCCTGTGGGCCAGCGGCATCGCCGCCTTCGAGGGGCTCTCCCCCCGCCTGCAGCAGTTGCTGGCAGGGCTGGAGGCCGAGCACGACTTCACCAAGTCGTTCCCGGCCCATCGCCACAACGCCAGCCCGGCCGAGTACCAGCGCTGGCAGGAGGCGGCGGCCCGCAACCCGCCGCTGCGCCACCCTGTGGTTCGCACCCACCCCTTGAGCGGTCGGCAGGCACTGTTCGTCAATGAAGGCTTCACCACCCGCCTGCCCGAGTTGCCGGCGCAAGAGAGCGAGGCGCTGCTCGCCTTCCTGTTTCGCCATGTCACCAAGCCCGAGTATCAGGTGCGCTGGCGCTGGCGGGAGCACGACATCGCCATCTGGGACAACCGGGTCACCCAGCATTACGCCAACGCCGACTATCTGCCGGCCCGGCGAGTAATGCACAGGGCCACCGTGCTGGGGGACAAGCCGTTCTGGCGCGCGCCCACGTAACGCCGGAGCCGCCCCCTGCACCGACCGGTCGCACCGCCGTTATTGATCCCGCATAAAATAACGGAGCGCGTTGCCGGTCATTATTTTCAAATAGATCAATGAGGCCACCAAATATCGCCAGAAATATGTAAATCGACACACCTTGCAATATTTCCATACAACTTCCGGCTGCCATCCGGTCGGCCCCTCCCCGTACTATTTCGGGGTTCAGGCTAGATAAATGGAAATAGACAATGAAATACACGCTGCTCATGACCCTGCTGGCACCGGCATTGCTGGCAGGCTGCAATCTGGAAAAGAAAGAGGAGCCCTTCCAGGCCCGCCATATTCGCGCCGGCTATGACGCCGGCCAGGTCTGCCAACAGCTGCGCCAGGGCTGGCAGGAGGACGGCATCGCCATTCCCGCCAGTCAGGTCAGTTGTCACTATCTGACGGTACCGCTCGATTACGACAAGGAGTGGGTCCAGATCAAGGAGACCAAGCGGGAGAAAAGCTCCACCTCGCGCTCCAGCAGTGGCTTTTTCTCCGGCGACAGCAGCCGTTTCTCCTCCTGGTCGAACCAGCCCAGCCGCACCCATGTCAAACAGGAGACCCGCACGGTCAAGGGCGACACCCTGGATATCTTCTATCTGCACTATCGCGCCAGCGGCGACTATCGCGGCACCCTGTTCTACAACCCGGGCGGCCCCACTTCGGCCACCCCGGATCTCGGCCTTTTGCTCGACCTGCTGCGCAGCGCCAACCCCGCCATCCTTGAGCACTACGACATCGTCACCCTGGATCCCCGCGGAGCCGGTTACAGCGCCCTCGGCCACGAGCTGCGCAGCTGCCTGCTGACCGACAAGCAGGGGGTGCGGCCAGACATGACCCCAGCGCAGCTCGCCCAGCTCTTTGCCAGCCGTGACAAGGGCGCCCTGCCGGCACTCGAGAGCGGGGCGGATCAGGGCAAGGCCTTTAGCACCACCCTGCGCGAGCGCTGCGACGAGCCGTTGCGGCTGCATGCGCCGCACCTGGGCTCGCGGGCCGTGGTCGAGGACATGGAGCGCCTGCGCCAGCACCTGGGGCGCGAGCGGATCACCCCCATCACCTTCTCCTACGGCACTCGTCTGGCCGCCCTCTATGCCGCCCGCTACCCGAGCCACGTGGCCAATCTGGTGGTCGACTCGCCGATGTCTCCCGCCGAGAGCCGCTACCCGACCATCTTTCGCCGCGATGCCGAGAATGCCAACCGCATCCTGGCCTGGCGCTTCGGGGATCAGGCGCTGCAGCGCAGCATGGCGGTGACCCGCCAGGTACGCGACAACGGCCGCTATGTGGACAATCAGGGCAATGTGCTCGACCGCGCCAGCTGGGTGGCGGTGCTGGGCGATGCCATCAGCGGCAGCCAGCGCGCCGATCAGCTCGCTTTCTGGCAGCAGGACGACGCCGGCCCCCTGCTGGCCCGCCTCGCCGGGCAGGACGATGACAACCCCTATCAGGAACTGCAGGAGATGCCCTTCTTCAGCGCCATCCACTGCACCGACAACAGCGAGCCCTATGGCTGGCAGGGGCTGGATCCGGAAGATGCCGCCTTCCAGGGGGCCGGTGCCCTGCTGCTGGCCAAAAGCTTCAACACCTGCGCCGACTGGCCTTATCCGCGCCAGCCCATCACCAGCTACGGCGCCAGCGAGATAAAGCTGCCGGATGATGCCAAAGCCCTGGTGCTCGGCGCCGAATACGATCCCAATACCCCCTTCGCCGGTGCCCGCCAGATGCAGGCCGCCTTTGGCAGCGCCGCGCGAATGGTGCAGGTCACGCAGAGCAACCAGCATGGTCAGTTGAACAGCTCCCGCTGCGCCCGGGCGGCTCTCAGCACCCTGCTGCTGGGGGATGCCGCGAGCCTGCCCGCCGAGCAGCGCTGCCTGGCCGACTGAGCCCAGCCCTATCAAACACAGCTGGACGCAATCCAGCGGAATAGAGCCCAGCTGAGCACAGCCCAATAAAAAGCCCGCCGAATTGGCGGGCTTCTTCATGCTGGCAGGCGTCCTCAGGCGGCGACCAGCGACTCCAGATCGCGCCGGCTCAGGCGCTTGCTGTCCACCTTCACATAGACGGAGCGCTCGGCAGCGGCCAGCAGCACGTCGCTCACCCCCTCGCAGGCGCGGATCTTCTGCTCGAGCGCAGTGTCGGCCTCCACCCCTTCCGGCAACACGATGCGCAGGCTGCTCACATAGGGGGGCTCGGCCATGGTCAGGCTGACCCCGAGCCAGACGAGGGCCAGCGCGGCGCAACCGCCAAACACCAGGGCGCCGCCCCCCAGGCTGTAGAGCAGGCCGCCGAGGCTGCCGCCGATGGCCACCCCGATGAACTGGCTGGTGGAGTAGATCCCCATGGCGGTACCCTTGTAGCCGGGGGGCGACTCCTTGCTGATAAGGGACGGCAGCAGCGCCTCCATCACGTTGAAACCGATGAAGAAGATCTGCAGCCCGGCCAGCAGGCCCCACAGCTGCAGGCCGCTTTGCCAGAGCACCAGCTCGGCGACGAGCATCACCAGCACGCAGATCTGGAACACCCGCTTCATCTTTCTGCGCTTCTCGGCATAGATGATGAACGGCACCACGCTGACGAAGGCGATCAGCATGGTGACCAGATAAGCCTGCCACTGGCTGTCGCGGGGCAAACCGGCGCGCTCCAGCAGCGGCGGCAGCGCCACGAAGCTCGACATCAGCAGGGTGTGCACGCAGAGGATGCCGAAGTTGAGCTTGAGCAGGCGCGGGTTGGTCAGCACGGTGCGCATCCCCCCCTTCACCATGCCGGACTCGCGATTGAGCAGGTGGCCGCTCGGGGTCGGCACCAGCCAGAGAGTGACGGCGATGCCCCCCAGCGCCAGCAGGGCGATCAGCCAGAACAGGCCGGAGAGCCCCAGCGCATGGGTGATAAGGGGGCCGGTCACCATGGCAATGGCGAAGGTGATGCCAAAGCTCACCCCGATGAAGGCCATCGCCTTGGTGCGGTTCTGCTCGCGGGTGAGATCCGACAAGAGCGCCATCACGGCGGCGGAGATGGCGCCGCTGCCCTGCAGGGCGCGGCCGAGGATCACCCCCCAGATGGAGTGAGTCAGCGCCGCGATCACGCTGCCAAAGGCAAACATCAGCAGGCCGCCGACGATGAGGGGCTTGCGGCCCACCTTGTCGGAGAGCAGGCCGAACGGGATCTGGAACAGCGCCTGGGTCATGCCGTAGATGCCGATGGCCAGGCCGATGAGCGCCTCGGAGGCCCCCGCCAGCGACATGCCGTAGGTGGTCAGCACCGGCAGCACCATAAACATGCCGAGCATGCGCAACGAGAAGACGGAGCCGAGCGCCCAGGTGGCACGGCGCTCGCCCCTCGTCATGGTGAAATCATTCATGATGGCCTCGATAGGTCAGGAAAAAGGAAGACTCAAGGGGTGGCCGACACGCGCCATGCCACACCCGACACAAGGGAAAAGTGCCCGACGGGGCGGCCCCATAATAACAGAGCCGGGAAGGTTCCCGGCTCTGGATTTCATGCATTTTAGGGGGGCAAGTCACACTATCAGGGCAGCATGCTCACTAATACCGGCGCTGCCTCCGGCTGGAAGTCCACCGACATCATCACGCTGAGACAAGTGATGGTGACGATGGAGAACATGAACAGCTTGCGCGCCCAGAGGGAGTCGTCCACCGCCGCCTTGTAGCCAGACAGCGCCATCCCCAGCCACCAGACGCTGACCGCGGTGGCCACCACCAGATACTTGTAACCGGCATAACCGCCGAGGAACAGCATCAGGGTCGGCACCATAAAGGCCAGGATGTAGAGGGTGATGTGGTGTTTGGCCACCGAAATTCCCTTCACCACCGGCAGTACCGGGATGTTGGCCGCCTGGTAATCCTTGAAGCGGAAGATGGCGATCGCATAGGAGTGCGGCATCTGCCACAGGCTGAAGATCGCCAGCAGGATCAGCGCGCCTGAGTCGAACTGACCGCTCACCGCGCAGTAGCCGATGACCGGCGGTGCGGCGCCGGAGAGGCTGCCGACCAGGGTGCCGTAAACCGAGTGACGCTTCATGTAGAGGCTGTAGACCCCCACATAGACAATGAAGCCCAGCACCGCCAGCAAGGCGGCCAACGGGTTGGCCGCAAAGTAGAGCAGTGCAATGCCCGCAATGCCGAGGGCGCTCGCGTACCAGAGCGATACGCCGGGGGCGATCAGACCCTTCACCAGAGCACGGTTCTTGGTGCGCTCCATGATGCAGTCGATGTCCCGGTCGATGTAGTTGTTGAACACGCAACCGGAGGCGACCACCAGTGATACACCAGCCATGGTCAGGATGAAGAGGGGCACATCCAGGCTCCCCTTGGAGGCCAGCAGGAACCCTCCGATAACCGAGATGAGGTTACCGAAGATGATGCCCGGCTTGGTCACTTGCAGGTATTGCTTCATCATCATTGCCAACCTGCTCAGTGAACCATCATGTTGATGTTGAGGTTGTACATGATCCACAGGGAACCCACGACCACGATGGCGATGATGAGCACGGTAAAGATCAGTGCCACCAGGTTCCAGCGCTCCTCGGACGAGGTGTTCATGTGCAGGAAGTAGACCAGGTGCACGAAGATCTGCACCACCGCCATGCCGACCACGGTGGCCAGCACGGTGGTGTGGGAGGCAGAACCGTCCATCACCATCCAGAACGGCACTGCGGTCAGGATCAGGGACAGCACGAAGCCGATCAGGTAGCTCTTGGCGCTGCCGTGGCTGGCGCCGTGATTGTCAACGGAATGAGTGCTCATTTACATGACCCCCTTCAGATAGGTTCTGACACTGTCGTGGCTGGCACAGTCAATATTGTCAACGGAATGACTCATTACATGACCCCCATCAGATAGACCACGGTGAAGACGCAGATCCACACCACGTCGAGGAAGTGCCAGAACAGGCTCAGGCACATCAGACGGGTACGGTTGCGATCGGTCAGCCCCTTCTTGGCTACCAGCACCATCATCACGATGATCCAGACAAGACCGCTGGTCACGTGGATACCGTGGGTACCCACCAGGGTGAAGAAGGCGGAGAGGAAGCCGCTGCGATCCGGACCGTAACCCTCGGCAATCAGGTGATGGAATTCATAGATCTCCATCGCGATGAAGCCGGCACCGAACAGGAAGGTGATGAACAGCCAGGTATTGACCGCCGCCACCTTGTTCTTGTTCATGGCCAGCATGCCAAAGCCAAAGGTGATGGAGCTCAGCAGCAGCAGCATGGTTTCGGCAAACACGAACGGCAGTTCGAAGATGTCCTTGCCGCTCGGACCGCCGGCGGTGCCGTTGACCAGGACCGCATAGGTCGCGAACAGGGTCGCGAACAGGATGCAGTCACTCATCAGGTAGATCCAGAAGCCGAATACCTTGTTGGCGCCGGCATCATGGTGCCCATCCTCATGGGCACCGTGAGTGTGATGTAGAACGTCAGTCGCCATGGAATTAAGCCACCTTGTTGAGATTTTCAAAATGCTGACGCTCGATCCGCTCGATCTCGTCAACCTGCACGTAGTAGTCCACGTCGTCGTTGAAGCTGTGGATGATCCAGGTGGCGATCATGCCGACGAAACCGGCGATGGCCATCCACCAGATGTGCCAGATCATGGCAAAGCCGAACAGGGTGCTGAAGGCGGCGATGATGACGCCGGCACCGGAGTTTTTCGGCATGTGGATCGGGTCATAGTGCTTGGGCTGCTGATAGGCAGAACCGTCCTGCTTGGCTTCCCAGAACGCATCCAGCCCTTTGATCTTCGGCTCGATGGCGAAGTTGTAGAAGGGGGGCGGCGAGGAAGTGGACCACTCCAGGGTACGGCCACCCCAGGGATCGCCGGTCAGGTCGCGGTTCTTCTCGCGGTCGCGGATGCTGACCACGATCTGGATCACCTGGCACAGTACGCCCAGCGCAATCAGACCGGCGCCGCAGGCAGCCACCACCAGCCAGCCGTGGAACTCGGGATCGATGTTCTGGCTGACGCGACGGGTCATGCCCATGAAGCCCAGTACGTAGAGCGGCATGAAGGCCACGAAGAAGCCGGTGATCCAGAACCAGAACGCGCGCTTGCCCCAGACGTCATCCAGCTTGAAGCCGAACGCTTTCGGGAACCAGTAGGTGATACCGGCGAAGCAACCGAACACCACGCCGCCGATGATGACGTTGTGGAAGTGGGCGATCAGGAACAGGCTGTTGTGCAGCACGAAGTTGGCGGCCGGCACGGAGAGCAGTACCCCGGTCATGCCACCCACGGTGAAGGTGATGATGAAGCCGACGGTCCACAGCATGGGCGAGGTGAACTCGATGCGACCGCGGTACATGGTGAACAGCCAGTTGAAGATCTTCACCCCGGTCGGGATGGAGATGATCATGGTGGTGATGCCGAAGAAGGCATTCACGTTGGCGCCCGAGCCCATGGTGAAGAAGTGGTGCAGCCAGACGATGAAGGAGAGCACGGTAATGGCGATGGTCGCCCACACCAGCGAGGTGTAACCGAACAGCTTCTTCTTGCAGAAGGTCGCCACCACTTCGGAGAAGATCCCGAACACCGGCAGTACCAGGATGTACACCTCGGGGTGACCCCAGGCCCAGATCAGGTTGATGTACATCATCATGTTGCCACCCATGTCATTGGTAAAGAAATGGGTACCCAGGTAGCGGTCTGCGGTGAGCAGGGCGATGGTGACGGTCAGGATCGGGAAGGAGGCGATGATCAGCACGTTGGCGCACAGGGCGGTCCAGGTGAACACCGGCAAGCGCATCATGGTCATGCCAGGGGCGCGCATCTTGATGATGGTGGCGAAGAAGTTCACGCCGGTCAGCAAGGTCCCCAGACCCGAGATCTGCAGACTCCAGATCCAGTAGTCGACCCCGACCCCCGGACTGAACTCCAGCCCCGACAAGGGCGGATAGGCCAGCCAGCCGGTCTGGGCGAATTCACCAACCCCGAGGGAGACGTTGATCAGCACCACGGCCGCGGCGGTGAACCAGAAGCTCAGGTTGTTCAGGAAGGGGAAGGCGACGTCACGGGCACCGATCTGCAGCGGCACCACGATGTTCATCAGACCGATCACCAGCGGCATGGCCACGAAGAAGATCATGATGACGCCGTGGGCGGTGAAGATCTGGTCGTAGTGGTGCGGTGGCAGTATGCCCTCGCCCCCGGCCGAGGCCATGACCTGCTGGGTACGCATCATCACAGCATCGGCAAAGCCGCGCAGCAGCATGACCATGCCGAGGATGAGATACATGATACCGAGGCGTTTGTGGTCGACCGAGGTCAGCCACTCTTTCCACAGATATTGCCACTTGCCGAAATAGGTGATGAGACCGGCGATACCCAGCCCACCCAGAATGATGCCGGCGATCGTGACCATGATGATGGGTTCATGGTACGGAATGGCATCGAGTGTTAATTTTCCAAACATCAGTTAGTACCCGCTTTCACTGTCTTGTCGGCCGGCATGTGACCGGCGTGGTCCATCTGCTCGCCCTGGGCCTCATGGAGCATGGCGTCGCCGTGCTCCATGCCTTCATGGCTCATGGAGGCGTCATGCTCCATGCCTTCGTGGCTCATGGAGGCATCATGCGGCATCGCGGTCTGCGCTTCGCCGTGCTGCATGGCGGCGTGCTCGCCGTGCTTCATGTCGCCCATGAACTTGTTGATGATGTTGACGAACAGCTTGGGATCGGCGCTGGCGAAGTACTCCACCGGGTGGTTTTCGCTCTTCTTGGCCAGGGTATTGAACTCATCCATGGTGTTGAGCGCCTTGGAAGAGGCTTTCACCTTGGCGACCCAGGCGTCGAAACCGGCCTGATCCTGCGTGGCGATGGCGTTGAACTTCATGCCGGAGAAACCGGCGCCGCTGTAGCCACCCGAGATGCCCTTGTACTGGCCTGCCTCGTTGGCGATCAGGTGCAGCTTGGTCTGCATGCCCGCCATGGCGTAGATCTGGCCGCCCAGCTGGGGAATGAAGAAGGAGTTCATCACGGTGTCGGAGGTCACCCGGAAATTGACCGGGGTGTTGACCGGGAATGCCAGCTCGTTGACCGAGGCGATACCCAGCTCCGGATAGACAAACAACCATTTCCAGTCAAGGGAGATGACATCGACCTGGATCGGTTTCACCTCGGATTCCAACGGTTTGTAGGGATCCAGAGAGTGGGAGGTCTTCCAGGTAATCACCGCCAGGATGGCGATAATGATGACGGGTACGGTCCAGACGACCGCTTCAATCTTGTTGGAGTGGGCCCAGTCAGGCGCATAGGTGGCATTGGTGTTGGACGCTCGGTATTTGTAAGCGAACGCCACTGCCATCACGATCACGGGCACCACCACGATCAGCATCAAGCCGAGTGCGGTCAATATCAGTGACTTCTGCTCCAGACCAACTTGCCCCTTGGGGCTCATCAGCGCCATGTCGCAGCCGCTCAGCAAGCCGGCAGTCGCGAGCAACAGCAAAGCGCCCAAGCCCCTCTTTACATCAAAAGGTCTCATGCAATGTCCTCATCTTCGCAAGGCTAAAGTGGTAAGAAAAACGCAGCATTCTATTTCACCGGGGGGGGATGTGAACAACATGAAAAATTAATCTTTCACTTGTGTGCTGTTTGCGATTTCTGTGTGTCGCATGTTAATGGCTTGACGCCGCTGAATTTATCCATATCGGGCCCTTCTCAATTAATCAGCGGCTGGCTCAATTTCATTCAATCGGCGTTGATTAAATGACCACCTCGTCGTTTAACCTTTTATTTTACAAGGATAAGGGGTGTCATTTGGTGGCCTTGCGGTGAAATTTCAGGCGATAATCAGGCCCTGTTTGTCGACCATGGCCGAATAAAGGCGAGACTCGAAATTAACCATAATTAATCAAATTAAATTTCAATTAATTCCTTGGTATTGATGTGGCTTTGCCCCACAAACATGCATATTTCATCTATCTCACCGCCATGGCCATCACATGATCCCCCATTTTGTTTAATAAGTTATTATCAAACCCATGGACTCCATCGGGATATAGCGGTAGGTTGCGCCCCTTCGTTACTCGTCAGTCACGAATTCAACCCTATCCCACTTCTCATTCGACTCTTCATTTACAGGGATTGCCATGAGCATCACACGCAGAGACTTTCTCAACGGCGTCGCCATTGCCATTGCGGCCGGCGTCGCCCCCATCCAGCTGCTGCAGGCAGCCGAAGGCGGCAAGGCGCTGGCCGAGAAGACGCTGGTCTATCCGCCCGCTCTCACTGGCCTGCGCGGCAACCATCCGGGCTCCTTCGAGCCGGCTCACAGCATCGCCCGCGACGGCAAGCAGTATGACTTCGCCCACCTCCCGCTGGAGGGCGAGTACGATCTGGTGATCGTCGGCGCCGGCATCAGCGGCCTCTCCGCCGCCTGCTTCTACCAGCAACTGCTCGGGGCGGACAAAAAGATCCTGCTGCTCGACAACCACGACGACTTCGGCGGCCACGCCAAGCGCAACGAGTTCACCACCCCGGATGGCCTGCGGCTGGGTTACGGCGGCAGCGAATCCCTGCAATCGCCGCGCTCCGTCTACAGCCCGGTGGCGCTGGGGCTGCTCAAGGCGCTGGAGGTC
Source organism: Aeromonas sp. FDAARGOS 1403 (assembly GCF_019047325.1). Taxonomy (NCBI): domain Bacteria; kingdom Pseudomonadati; phylum Pseudomonadota; class Gammaproteobacteria; order Aeromonadales; family Aeromonadaceae; genus Aeromonas; species Aeromonas sp. FDAARGOS 1403. The sequence continues at coordinate 4,202,976 of NZ_CP077249.1, forward strand.
AACATCGACGAGCTGGCCAAAGGCTTCCAGCAGACCTTCTATCCGGATCTGGGCTTGAGCCGCGGCGTCTTCTTTGACGAGAAGCACTTCGGGGTCAACAAGATAGTGAGCGGCGATCCGGGCCACAGCGTGGCCGACGACATCCCGCGCGATCGCTTGAACGGCCGGCCGCTGGCCGAGTTCATCGGCGACTTCCCGTTCGACGACACCGACAAGGCCGCCCTGCTGGCGCTGCACGAAGAGAAGACCGACTACCTGCACGGCATGACCCGCGAGCAGAAAGACGCCTGGATGGAGAGCAACAGCTACACCACCTTCCTGCGCGACAAGGTGGGGCTGAGCGAGCGGGCCATCACCTTTTTCCAGCAGCGTACCGACGACTTCCAGGCGGTCGGCATCGATGCCACCTCCTGCGCCGACGCCCGCCTGTGCGCCCTGCCGGGCTTTGCCGGCATGGATCTCACCCCGCTCGATGCGGAATCCCAGGCCGAGCTGGACGACCCCTACATCTTCCACTTCCCGGATGGCAACGCCGGCCTCACCCGCTTGATGGTGCGCAAGCTCATCCCGCAGGTGGCCCCAGGCCACACCATGCAGGACGTGGTGCTGGCCAGGTTCGACTACAGCCAGCTCGACCGCCCCGAGCACAAGGTGCAGCTGCGCCTTGGCAGCACGGCGCTGCAGGCCAGAAACGTACCGCTCAAGGACGGCAAACAGGGGGTGAACGTCACCTACATCAAGGAGGGCAAGCTGCACCGGGTGCAGGCCAGACAGTGCATCATGGCCGGCTACAACATGATGATCCCCTACCTGGTGCCCGAGATGCCGGAGCCCCAGAAGGAGGCGCTGCGCCAGAACGTCAAGGCGCCGCTGGTCTACACCAAGGTGGTGATCAGAAACTGGCAGCCGTTCGTCAAACTCGGCGTGCACGAGGTCTATGCCCCGGCCGCCCCCTACAGCCGGGTCAAGCTCGACTACCCGGTCGACCTCGGCGGCTATGAGCATCCCAAGAACCCGGATCAGCCCATGTGCCTGCACATGGTCTATGTGCCGACCCTGCCGGGCAGCGGCCTGTCGGCCCGCGAGCAGTCCCGCAAGGGGCGCGCCATGCTCCTCGGCATGCCGTTCGAGCAGCACGAGCAGATGATCCGCGAACAATTGCAGGCCATGCTGGGCGAGGCCGGCTTCAACCATGAGCAGGATATCCTCGCCATCACGGTCAACCGCTGGTCCCACGGCTACTCCTACATCGCCAACTCCCTGTTTGACGACGACGAGCAGTCGGAGCGCTTCATTGAGCTGGGTCGCCAGCCGGTGGGCAACATCACCATCGCCAACTCGGACGCGGGCTGGAGCCCCTATGCTCACGCCGCCATCGACGAGGCGTGGCGCGCCGTCAACGAGCTGGTCGCCCTGACCAAGGGAGGTGCCAAATGATCCGTTCCCTGACTGCCAGCGCCGTGCTGCTGGCCCTGCCCACCTTCGCCCTGCAAGCCGCCCCCGCCATGTCGGCGGGTGAATACGTGGCCAAGCTGGGGGACTGCGCCGCCTGCCACACCAGCGAGGCGAGCAAGCCGCTCGCCGGCGGCAAGGGTTTCCCCACCCCGGTCGGCACCGTCTACGCCACCAACATCACCCCGGACAAGACCCACGGCATCGGCAACTACAGCCTGCCCGAGTTCATCAAGGTGATGCGCGAAGGGATCACCCGCAGCGGCGATCCCCTCTACCCGGCCATGCCCTACACCGCCTACGCCAAGATGAGCGATGAGGATCTCACCGCCCTCTACCACTACCTGATGCAGGATGTGCAGCCGCAGGCCATTGCCAACAAGGCGAGCGACATCCCCTGGCCACTCAACATGCGCTGGCCCCTCAGGGGCTGGAACTGGCTCTATCACGATGACGGCCGCTTCACCCCGGTCGCCGGCAAGAGTGAAGAGTGGAACCGCGGCGCCTATCTGGTGCAGGGGGCCGGCCACTGCGGCAGCTGCCACACCCCGCGCGGGATCGGCATGCAGGAGAAAGCCCTGACCGAGGCGGATCCTCTCTATCTGAGCGGCGCCACCCTGGATGGCTGGTATGCCCCCGACATTCGCGGCAGCCGCTACGACAAGCAGGCCCTCATCGATCTGCTGAAAACCGGCCGCAGCCAGCATCAGGCCGTCAGCGGCCCCATGGCGGAAGTGATCACTCACAGCAGCCAGTACTTCAGCGACGCCGATCTGGCCAGCATCGCCACCTACCTGACCGGGCTGGATGACGAGGCACCGGCCGCCAGGGGCAACCGGGCCTACGCCAGTGCCGGCGGCAAGGCGGACTACGCCATGTACTGCTCCACCTGCCACGGCAACGACGGGCGCGGCAACGACCACGTCATCCCCTCCCTGATCGGCAACCAGACCGTGCTGGCCGAGGACCCGAGCAGCCTGCTCAACGTGCTGCTGCACGGCGCCGAGACCCCCATCACCCAGGGCAATATCGGCTACCACATGCCGGGCTACGGCTGGACCCTCAACGATCAGCAGATCGCCGAGCTGGTCAATACCCTGCGCGCCTCCTGGGGCAATGAAGGGGTGGCCATCAAGCCGGAGACGGTCAAGGCCCAGCGCGCCCTGCACCCATAGGTCACGCCGACCCTAACGAAACGGGCCTCCAGTGGAGGCCCGTTTGCTGTGTGAGTGACGACTCACCCCTTGCGCGGTTTGGAGCCGGAGAGCGGCACCGCCCCCAGCCGGTAATCGCCATAGGGGAAGATGTTGCGAAAGCGCTGGGCCACCGGCTCCGGAATGGAGCGGGAGAAGACCAGCCTGACCCCATCACCATCGCGCTGACCCAGGATGCGCCCGCGCACCGTCTCGTGGCGCAGGATCTGTTTGGCATGCTCGATAAACGCGGGCGACACCTTGCCCCGCTTGACCTGCACCTTGCCGGGGGCAAGCCGGATCTCGAACAGGGCGCCACGCCCCAGCTTCATCAACCACCAGATCAGGGCAATCGCCACCAGCAACGACAACCAGGCCATCCTGTTTCTCCTTCTTCACACGGTTGCAGCCAGTATAAGCCGCAACTGGCCCCCAATTGTTTGGTGCGGATCACAGCCGTACCTCAAGTCCGACCGCAAGCCACCCTGCTCGCCGAGCCCTCTAGCGGTTGCGACCCCAGGCCACCAGCGTCTCCCGATAGAGCGCCAGCAGCGCCTGATCCCGCACCGCCACCCCGACCTGCTGAGCCGGATGGTCGGCCCACTCGTCGTGGGGGTGGGACTTGCCATCAAATTTTTGCAGGGTATGGCCGATGGCAGGGCCGTCGTTGATGACCCGCACCGGCCCCGCGCGCAGGGTGAACAGGGTCGGATCGATCACGTAGGCGATGGCGGACGGGTCGTGCACGTGGCAGCCATCGAGCCCGATCCGCTCGGAGTAGAAGCGCAGGTAGAAGCGGCTCACATCCCAAAGGAAGCGGCCCGGCTCGCCCGCTTCGTCGCGCAGCGCGTCCAGATAGGCGCTGCTGAAGAAGCTCTGCTGGGTCACGTCAAGCCCGATGATCACCACTGGCCAGCGGGCGGTGAACACCCGGTCAGCGGCATCCGGATCGTCGTGGATGTTGGCCTCGGCATAGGGGGTCACATTGCCGCGATGGCCGTTGACGCCGAAGGCGCCGCCCATCACCACCACCTGCTTCACCAGGCCGGCAATCTCGGGGGCCGCCTGCAGCGCCAGTGCCAAGTTGGTGAGCGGCCCTATGGTGACCAGGGTGATCTCGCCGGGCGCGGCCTTCACCGCTTCGACTATGTATTGCCAGGCCGGCCGGGGATCCGGGGTGAGCGTCACCTCCCCCGCCGTCACGTCGCCAAACCCGCTCGGGCCGTGTACCACAGTGGTCGGGCCCACCGGCTCGCGTCGCAGCGGGGCGGCCGCCCCCTGCGCCACATCCGCCTTCATGCCGTATTGCTGCTTGAGCCAGAGGGCGTTGTGGGTGCCGTTCTCGATGGTGGCATTGCCAAATACCGTGGTGATGGCGAGCAGCTCGATGGCGGGGTGGGCTTCGGCAAACAGAATTGCCATGGCGTCATCGATACCGGGATCGGTATCCAGAATGATCTTGTGAGTCATGGGGCCTCCTTGGGCAACAGAGCAGCCAGTGTAGCGAGCCGCCGCCGCTTTAACAGCGACAGGATCACAGCCTGCCGTTTTGCCCTCTCGCCGCCCTGCACAAGTGGTTGCGTTTCATACAGCCGCGACAGGCAAGCAGCCAACGCAAGGGCGATGGCTGGCCTGACTGATGAAACTGATGAAATAGTGGGCGGGCAGTGCGGGACGAACAGACGCAACCTTGTGGGCCGGCGGGCGGGATGGTATCACTGGGCCACACAATTCACTCCGCTCACCACCTGCAGAGGCGCCATTGATCACCCTGATAAAAGAGTCCGACCAGCTGAAGATGCCCTGGAAGAACAAGCAGGGCACCACAGCCCAGATCCTCATCTCCCCTGCCGGCGCCAGCCTCGACAGGCTCGATTTTGCCTATCGGCTGAGCTCGGCGCCCATCAAGGAGGCCGGCCCCTTCTCGAAATTCCCCGGCTATCAGCGCATCCTGCTGCCCATCAGCGGGGCCGGCTTCGTGCTCAACGGCCACCCCTACGCCACCTTCGAGGCGGCCCACTTCAGCGGGGATGACGACACCCACTGTGAGCTGCTGAAAAAAGAGGTGACGGATCTGGGGCTCATCTATGATCCGGCCCGCCTCAGCGCCAACGTGCGAGTACTCAACCTCCCCTTCCCGCTCAGCCTCACCCTGGAGGCGGACAAGACCTATCTCTGCTACCTGCTGAGCGGCCAGCTCACGGCGGCGGGACAGCCCATGGCGGTCAACGAGACCCTGCTGATCAGCGGCGAGCATAGCATCCAGTTCGACTGCCAGAAGAAGAGCGCCATCGCCTTCTTTACCCTGCAGCCCAAATAGGTGGCAGGCGCAGGCCGAGCCCGGTCAGCGTTTCGGCGCCCGGCCGCCGCTGTCGAGGCAGGCCTGCATGGAGTCATAAGGGGTGTAGTGCTTGGTACGGCTGTAGTAGGTACCGCCCTTGGGATGGCAGATGCCGTTGCGGCTCTTCTTCACCGGCGGCTCTGCCGCCAGCGCAATGGCGCACACCAGCAGCAGGCAACAGCCGACCACCCAGTTGATGGCGTTTCTCACGACAAACGACTCCTCTCAGGCGGACCATCAGGCCCGAAAGGGGCCTATCTTACCCGCTATGCTCCCCACTCACCCCGCGCCGGATCATAAAACGGCGCACAGCTCCCGGCGCAGAGCCAAGGTTCCCTACGGCATGGCAAGCGGCCACAAAAAAGCCGGGCACTGCCCGGCTTCTGGATCGACAAGCGCTGCTTAGCCGACCTTGAAGGTGCCCTTCATCATGGCGAAGTGGCCGGGGAAGGAGCAGAAGAAGGTGAGATCTTTGCCGGCCAGGCCGTCGGTCTTGAAGGTGACGCTGGTGCTCTCGCCACCGCCCACCAGCTTGGTGTGGGCCAGCACGCGCGGGTCATCCTTGGGCAGGTAGTTGTTCTCGGCACCGGCACTCATGCCCGCGGTGGCAACGGCCTGATAGTCGGCGGTGTTGGCCAGCGCCCAGTTGTGGCCCATGGCGGTCACCGGCATCTTGCCGGTATGGTTCAGGGTCACGGTCACCTCTTTGCAGGTGGCCGGTACGCTCATCTCCTTGAGGTTGTACTGCATGGCATCATTGCCTTCGATGACCAACGCGCACTCATCGGCCAGAGCCGGGGCAGCCAGGGTGCTCAGAAACAGCAGGGTAATCGCCTTTTTCATCATCCTCTCCTTTGATTGGCAATAGATGGCAACACAATTGCCTGCAGGCTCGCACCATGGCTGGCAAACATGCTGTCAAAATCGACCTTATTCTACTCAACTGTCGTCATTCGGCTATGTCTTTAGCGCAAAGCTGCGGGTCAGGTCACCAGATTGTTCCCATTATTTGACTGGACAAACCGGCCGCGCCGCCCATTAACCACTCTTTGTTTAATTATCTCCCGCCCTTTTCTCCAACCGACGCTCGCCCGCCGCCGCGCCCTTGGCTAAGCTGGCGGCCCCGGCACGCGGCCAAGGCCCGTGCCATCCGTTTTTAGCCAGAGAGATCCCGCATGTCGCTCCTTGCTCGCCCGGCCCCCCGCGGCCTGTTGTTGACCCTGCTGCTGATGCTGACCGCCTGTCAGCCAGCCCCGACCCAGACCCGCATCCAGGGCAAGACCATGGGCACCTATTATGCGGTGACCCTGAGCGATCCCTTCCCGGGCGGGGAGCCTGCGCTGCAGCAGGAGGTCGACGCCCTGCTGGCGCGCATGAATCACGAGATCTCCACCTACGACCCGAACTCCCTCATCTCCCGCTTCAATCAGGGCAGCGGCCAGCCACCTATGGCCATTCCCGCCACCATGGCCAAAATCGTGCAGCAGGGCATCGATGCCGGCCATCTCACCAAAGGCAAGCTCGACGTCACCGTGGGCCCGCTGGTCAACCTGTGGGGATTCGGGCCGGACAAACGTCCGGTCAAGCGCCCCAGCGCCGAGCAGATCGCCAGCGCCCGCCAGAAGGTGGGCATCGACCGGCTGACCTTGACCCCAGAGGGGGATCACTTCCTGCTCGGCAAGGGCATTCCCGATCTCTACCTCGATCTCTCCACCCTGGGCGAGGGGGCGGCCTCCGACGAGATTGCCGGCCTGCTCGAGCAAAAAGGGGTGCACAACTACCTTATCGAGGTGGCCGGCGCCGTGCGCAGCAAGGGCAACAACGCCAAGGGCAAACCCTGGCGGGTGGCCATCGTCGAGCCGTCCGACCAGCCCGGCGCCTTCTCGGACGTGGTGATCCCCAACGGCATGGCCCTCAGCACCGCCGGCAGCTATCGCAACTACTACGAGCTCGACGGCCAGCGCTACTCCCACATCATCGACCCCGCCAGCGGCCAGCCCATCACCCACAAGCTGGTCTCCGCCAGCGTCATCACCCCGACAGCGCTCGAGGCCGACGCCCTCGACACCGCCCTCATGGTGATGGGGCCGGAGCAGGCGATGGCCTTTGCCAGGGCGCACGGGCTCGCGGTCTACCTCATCGTCAAGACCGAGCAGGGCTTCGCCGCCAGCCATACACCCCAGTTCGCCCCCTATCTGGTGGCCAAACAGCCATAAACTGGCAGCCATAACCCAGCCACCATAAAAAAAGAGGCCCCGCAGTGCGGGGCCTCGTTGTTTGCAAGCCGGCGTGATTCGATGGGAATGCAGTGAGGCATTGGCGTATTCCCTCGGCGACAGCAAGCCAGTGAGCGCCGTCAACGCGCTTGCGTGTTAATCCTCGCAGCCGGCAGGCGAGGCCGACGGACGCGCCTCCCGGCGACCCATCCCGTAGAGGGCAAACACCAGCATGCAGATCGCGGTCATCACGGCGAACAGGGCCGGGCCACCCCACACTTGCAAGAACCAGCCCCCCACCATAGGCGAGAACGCCCAACCGAGCCCGGCCAGGGCGCTGGCGCCGAAGTAGCTCCCCTTGAGGTGAGCCGGCGCCATCTGGTCGATCAGCACGTTGAAGAGCGGAAACAGCACCGCCTCCCCCACGCTCAGCAAGAACATCGCCACCAGCCAGGGCCACAGCAGGGCCGGGCTCGACAGGGCGAACATCACCTGGGCCGATGCCATCAGCAAGATGGAGAACTGCAGCCGCAGGCTCACCCGCCAGCGCCGGGTCAGGTGCAGCAGCGGAAACTGCAGGGTGATGATGGTGAGCGCATTGGTGGCCACCAGCAGGGCCACCAGCGTCTCCACCTCGGGGGCGCCGGCGCGGGTCAGGTACTGGATCAGCGGCGACTCCACCTGGGCATAGACCAGATTCATCAGCAGGTTGGCGAGGATGAACAGCATGAAGGCGCGATCCCGCCCCACTACCCTGAGCATGGCCCCCAGGGAGAGACCGGCATCCGGCCGGTTGGCGCAGTCGCGGCGAAAGCCGAGCAGGAAGGCGATGCCGAGCAGGCCATAGCTGGCGGCCGTCACCACGAAGGTCTCCTGGCGCGCACCCAGCCCCACCATGACGCCGATGAGGGGCCCCACCCCCGCCCCCACGTTGAGCAGGAAGTAGCGCAGGTGCAGAGCCAGCTCCCGCAGCGCCTTCTCGGGCAGCAGATCCCCCATCAGCGCCTTGCCCGGGGTATCGATAAAGGCGTAGGAGAGCCCCGAACCAAACACCCCGAGGGTGATGAGCCAGAGGGAGTGGCCGAATCCGAGCAACAGGTAGGCACCGCACGACAGGGCGCAGCCGAGCAGCAGTATGGTGCGCCGGCCGAGCCGGTCGGAGAGCCAGCCGACGTAGAAGCCGATAAGGCAGGAGAGCACGGCCGCGCCACCCAGCAGCATCCCGATACCGGACGCCGAGAGGCCATACTCCCGGTAGAGCAGGATGGAGAGGAAGGGCCAGACCATGAAGAAACTGGTGCGCACCATGAAGGTGCCCAGGATCACGATCCAGACCAGCGGGGGAAAGGGTGGCAGGCGCATGGGAACTCCTTGTCGCGCAATGGTGGCTGATCCGCAGGGGAAAGCATTCAGTGGTATCAAAAGAAACCCATTTGCACAATCCCCTTCTGAAAAAATCCACCCGGAGGGCTGTGCCGGAGCCGAGCGGGGGTGGCCTTGTGATCAGGAACAAGCCGGGGTTGCCGCCAACCCCCTTGCCCTCTCCTCCGCCTGCTCCCCAACCGCCAGAAAGAGCGAGGCCCCACACTGCGGGGCCTCGTGGTGTGCAAGCCGGCGCTACTCGATGGGGATGCGGTGGGGCGCCGGAGTCATCGTCTGCTTGGGCAGTTGCAGGGTGAGGATGCCGTTGTCGAAGCGGGCGACCACCTGCTCCGGCGTCACCTCCACCGGCAGTTCGACGGTGCGCGATACGCTGCCGAAATAGCGCTCGCTGCGCAGGGTGCGCTCATCCTGGCTCTGGCTGTCGTGCTGGCGGATCTCCGCCTTCAGGGTCACCAGCTTGCCGTGCACATCCACGTGGATGTCCTCCTTCGCCACCCCGGGCAGCTCCGCCTGCAGCAGATAGCCGCCGTCGCTCTCCTTGAGGTCCAGCTTGATCTGGCTCGGCAGCGGCTCCCCGTGCAGGGGCCGGATGTAGAAACCGGAGGCCATGTCGTGAAACAGGTCATCAAACAGACTGGTACGGCCTGGTAGCAAACTCATTTGATTCCTCCTTGTGGTCACTGGATGGTCGAAGGCAGGCCCGCGGCCCGCCTCTTTTCAGTCTAAAAACCGGCGTGGGCGCCGCCAGTGCAATCCAGCGCCCGCTTGACCGGGATCAAGGGCCGCGGCGGTTTTTTTCAGGCCCGGCGCCCCCTTGCCAGAGGAAAAACGGCGGCGGCATGGATGTTCAATTGCCTGTCTGCGCGCTTTGGTGGCACACTTCTGTTATCCGCCCGTAGCGCCCTGACCAGACAGATGCAGACACCGGAATCCGAGCCAGAGAAAAAAGCCCCACCCAAACCGAAGCGCATCCTGCTGGTCAACGAACAGCGCTCCTTTCAGGTGATGATGAAGGCGATGCTGATCAACATCGGCATCAGTCGCATCACCTATGTCAACTCGGCCGAAGAGGCCAGACGACGCTGCCAGAAAGAGTCCTTCGACATCTACCTCATCGATTACGAGCTGGGGGTTGGCGAGAACGGTCGTCAGCTGCTGGAGAGCCTGCGGGATCAGAAGCTCATCCCGCCCCAGAGCGTGGTGATCATGGTGAGTGGTGACAGCTCCCGCGCCATGGTGCTGAGCGCGCTGGAGGCCGAGCCCGACGAATACCTGATGAAGCCCTTCTCCCAGGAGCAGTTCTCGTTTCGCCTCAAACGTGCCCTCGCCCGTCGCCAGGCGCTGGAGAGCGTGTTCAGCGCCCTCGCCGAGGAGAACCTGACCACCCTGCTCGCCGCCTGCGCCGAGCGGGCCGATGCGGTGCCGCGCTTTGCCAACTTCTGCCGCTGTCTGCAGGCCGATACCCAGCTCAAGCTGGGCCAGGCCAAGGAGGCCCGCAGCCTGATGCGCCAGCTGCTGGCCGGCCAGGAGAACAGCTGGGCCCGGCTCACCCTCGGCAAGGCGTGCCACACCCTGGGTCTGCACGAGGAGGCGGTGAGCCACCTGCAGGCGACCCTCAAGAACACCCCGCTGATGGTGGAGGCCCACCTCTGGCTAGCGGAATCCCTGCTGGCGCTCGGCAATGACGAGCAGGCCCAGCAGGAGCTCAAGCGGGCGGTGGATATCTCGCCCCAGTCGGTACAGCTCTCCCGCCGGCTGGCGGAGGTGTGCCTGCTGCGCCACGACTACGCCCAGGCCAAGGACGTGCTGCTCTCCCTCATCGACCTGTCGCGCAACTCGATCCACCGCACCCCCCACTATCTGGGGGCCTATATCCAGGCGCTGACCCTCTACGCCCTCAACAGCAACGACATCTACCACATCGCCAACCTGCAAAAGCAGGTCAACTCGGCCCTGTCGCGCATTCGCGATTCGTTGATGATGGCGGAGTTCAATTACCCGGTGTTCGAGCAGATCTGCCAGGCCAGGGTGCAGATCGCCCTGGGGGAGCTGCTCAAGGGCAAGAAGATGCTCTACCGAGCCAACCAGAACTGGCTCGATCAGCCGGCCACCATGCCCCCCAGCCTGCTGGGCGAGACCATACTCGCCCTCTATCAGCTCGGCGAGTTCGAATACGCCGAGAGCCTGCAGGCACTGCTGGCCGAAGACGAGGATCGACTGCTCACCACCTGCATCCAGGCCACCCGCGACGACAAGACGGTGCTGGAACGCCGCCAGCGTTACCAGCAGCTCAACGAACTGGGCATCAAGGCCTATCAGTCCGGCGAGCTGGAGCAGGCGCTCGGCCACTTTCGCGAGGCGCTGCGCCGGGCCCCGGCCAATACCGGTGCCGCCCTCAACAAGATCCAGGTGCTGCTGCAGCTGATGCAGAAGAATCGCAAGAGCCCGGAGTTTGGCGCCGAGTGCAAGGAGACCCTGGAGGTGCTGGACGGCATCCCCCTCAACCCGGCCCAGCAGGACCGTTTTCGCAAGCTGCGTCAGGAGTTTACCCAGCTCAGCTGACCCCGCTCGCCGGCCGCTCGCCTATGCTGATACTGACTCGGCAAGGGGAGGAGACGGGCGATGGCCATGTGTCGATATCTGGTGGCGGATGGCCGCCACTGCAGCGAAGAGGCGGGGGAGCATGATCTGTGCCGCTGGCATGATCCCCATGGCCAGCATCAGGATCCCCACACCGCCCGCGAGCTGGAGCACTACGTCCACCAGGGCGGCCTGTGCCACGGCCTGCAACTGGCCCGCGCCAACCTGGCCGGGCTCAATCTGGTGAAGAAGGGCGCGCCGCACGGCTTTCTGCTGGAGCAGTGCAACCTCTACCGGGCCAATCTGCAGGGGGCTCACCTCTACGGTTTGCGCATGAAAGGGGGCAGCCTGATGAAGGCGGATCTGAGCGATGCCAACTTGCACTGCGCCACCCTCGACGACGTCAACCTGCTCGGCATCCGCTGGCACAACACCCGCCTCGACAACCTGGATACCGGCAAACGGCTGATGCAGGACAGAAAGGGGCGCCGCGAGCGGGACCCGGTGCAGGCCCGGATCTGGTTCAAGGAGGCCGAGGAGACCTACCGGGATCTGCGCAAGGCCTCGGAAGCCCAGGGCATCTTCACCATGTCCGGCCGCTACATCCAGCAGGAGCTCACCATGCGCCGGCTGCAGCTGCCATTCTGGTCCGGCCGCCGTTTCACCTCCTGGATCGTCGATCTCTTCTGCGGCTACGGCGAGGCCCCCATGCGGGTGGTGCTCTTCTCCCTGCTGCTCATCTTCATCTGCAGCCTCTTCTACTTCTTCTTTGGCCTGAGCTTCAACGGCAACCACCTCGTCTATCGGCCCGGCGCCCCTTTCGAGCAGAACGCCATCTTCCTGCTGGAGTGCCTCTACTACAGCGTGGTGACCTTCACCACGCTAGGGTACGGGGACTTCACCCCGGTGGGGCTGTCGCGGATCTTCGCCGCCTTCGAGGCCTTCACCGGCAGCTTTACCCTGGCGCTGTTTGTGGTGGTGTTTGTCAAGAAGATGACCCGTTAAGCCTAGGCGCAACGGGCGTACCACCCCAGAGGTGGCAGCTCGCCTTCACTTGCATCCACCGCCGATTCCTAGTCCAATAGCCACTTATAAAAATGACATGAGCATCCCGGACATGAAGATCATCTCTTTCAATATCAATGGCCTGCGCGCCCGTCTGCACCAGCTGCAAGCCATCATCGACAAGCATCAGCCGGATGTGATCGGCCTGCAGGAGATCAAGGTACACGACGAAGCCTTCCCGCTGGCCGATGTGGAGGCCATGGGCTATCACGTCGAGTTCCACGGCCAGAAGGCCCACTACGGGGTCGCCATCATGAGCAAGCAGAAGCCGGTCAAGGTGGAGAAAGGCTTCCCCACCGACGATGAAGAGGCCCAGCGCCGCATGATCATGGCCACCTTCGAGCGCGAAGACGGCTCCCTCATCAAGGTGATGAACGGCTACTTCCCGCAGGGAGAGAGCCAGGATCACGAAACCAAGTTCCCGGCCAAGCAGAAGTTCTACGAGGATCTGCAGCACTACCTCGAGACCAATCACACCCCGGGTGACCAGCTGGTGCTGATCGGGGATATGAATATCTCCCCCACCGATCTCGACATCGGCATCGGCGAGGCGAACCGCAAGCGCTGGCTGCGGGACGGCAAGTGCTCCTTCCTGCCCATCGAGCGCGAGTGGATGGAGCGTCTGAAAGGGTTCGGCCTGACCGACACCTTCCGCGCCGCCAACCCCACCGAGTGCGAGCGTTTCTCCTGGTTCGACTACCGCTCCAAGGGCTTTGACGAGAACCGCGGCCTGCGCATCGACCTCATCATGGCCTCCGACGCCCTCAAGGACAAGGTGACCGAGACCGGCATCGACTACGAGCTGCGCGGCATCGAGAAGCCCTCCGACCACGCCCCCATCTGGGCTTGCTTCGCCTGATAACGACAACAGAGGGGGCATTTGACGCCCCCTCTGTGACCAAGCCCCCACTTCCCCCGTTTTTTCCTTCTTATAATTTCTCCCTGAGCCCTCGCATCCGGACAACGCCACGCCGAAAGAGGCCTGCGGGCTGACACAGACTGTCGCTGGCTCCTCGCCCCCATGCCGCCAGATGCAGACAACTTTCACTGCCGAGCAGCTTGGGTTCAATATTCGTGCTTTATCATTAAAAAACTGTCAGTAATCCAATAAGTTAAATTTGTAACCATGCAGTTAACCATGTTCATGAAGAGAAAGGGTGGGCGCGGCAATCGTGCACCATCCCACAGGAGTGTGATGATGAAGGTGCAATCCGTCAGGGAAGAGATGTTCAAGCGCGGCTGTATCGCCCTGGCACTGGCCAGCGCACTGACCGCCTGTGGTGATGAACCCGCCGCCGGTGCCCAGGCACTGCCGCCGGTGCCCGTGGTGGTGGCCGAGGTCAAGCTGACCGACGTGCCGCTGACCACCGAGATGGTGGGCGAGACCGCCGGCTTTCGCGAGATCGACGTGCGCTCCCGGGTGAGCGGCATCCTGCTCAAACGGACCTACATCGAAGGGCAGCCGGTCACCGCCGGTCAGGCGCTGTTCCTGATCGACCCCGAGCCCTACAAGGTGGCGCTGGAGCAGGCCAAGGGCACCCTGGCCCAGGAGCAGGCGCGCCTCAACAAGGCCCGCGCCGACCGCGATCGCATCATCCCGCTGTTCAAGCGTCAGGTGGTGAGCCGCAAGGACTATGACGACACCATCGCCAACTACGAAGCCGCCGTCGCCAGTCACCAGGCCGCCCAGGCCAAGGTGAAAGAGGCGGAGCTCAACCTCAGCTATACCCAGGTCACCGCCCCCATCAACGGCATGGCGAGCAAGAGCTCCCAGTCCGAGGGGAGCCTCATCTCCACCAGCGGCGAGAATGGCCTGCTCACCACCATCACCCAGTTCGACCCGCTCTACGTCAACTTCTCCTACTCGGAGCAGGATCGCCTCAACTTCGATAATGCGGTGAAGCAAGGGTTGATTGAAGCCAAGGACGCCACCAACTGGCGTACCCACATCCGGCTGGCCGACGGCTCCGTCTACCCCCAGGCGGGCAAGCTCAACTTCTCCGACAGCCGGGTCGACCCGGCCACCGGCACCATTCGCGCCCGCGCCATCTTCGACAACAAGAACGGGGTCCTGCTGCCCGGCCAGTTCGTGCGCATGACCATCGATCTGGGCACCCGCAAGAACGCCATCGTGGTGCCGCCCCGCGCCATCGTCCAGTCCCAGGCCGACCGCATGGTGATGGTGGTGGATGCCGACAACAAGGTGGTGCCCCGTCCGGTCAAACTGGGGTCGGTGGTCGACAGCGGCGTATTGATCGACAAAGGCCTGCAGGCCGGCGATCGCTACATCGTCGAGGGGCTGATGAAGGCTCGTCCCGGCGCCGTGGTCAAACCGGTTTCCGCCGAGGAGATGAAGGCGATAAACGCCAAGATCACCCAGGGTGCCGCTGGCAAATAAGGAGCCCCCATGTTTTCCAAGTTCTTTATCGAACGCCCCATCTTCGCCAGCGTGATTTCGATCATCATAGTGCTGGGCGGGATGGCGGCAATGCGCGCGCTCCCGGTGGAGCAGTATCCCCAGATCACCCCCGCCGTGGTCTCGGTGACCGCCTTCTACCCGGGTGCCACCCCGGAGGTGATCTCCCAGACCGTGGCCGCCCCCATTGAACAGCAGGTCAACGGGGTCGAGAACATGATCTACATGCAATCCGGCTCCGCCTCCAACGGCCAGATGAACCTCAACGTCTACTTCGACATCGGGGTCGATCCCGATCAGGCGACCATCGACGTCAACAACCGGGTCTCGGCCGCCATGGCCCAGCTGCCGGAAGAGGTGAAGAAGCAGGGGGTGACGGTGCGCAAGAAGTCCACCTCCATCCTGCAGGTGATCACCCTGCAGTCCCCCAGCGGCTCGTTTGATACCACCTATCTGTCGAACTACGCCCTGCTCAACATCATCGACGAGCTCAAGCGGATTCCCGGCGTGGGGGACACCTCCCTGTTCGGCGGTACCGACTACGCCATGCGGATCTGGCTGCGCCCGGACCGGCTGGCCCAGCTGCAGCTCACCCCGAGCGACGTGATCGGTGCCATCCGCGAACAGAACACCCAGTTCGCGGCGGGCAAGATCGGCTCCCAGCCCACCAGCACCCCCACCGACTTCACCTACACGGTGCAGACCAAGGGGCGCCTCGATGACGTGAAGGAGTTCCAGAACATCATCATCCGCGCCATGCCGGACGGCTCCAAGATCCGGGTCAAAGACGTGGCCCGGGTCGAGCTCGGCGGCAAGGACTACGACGTGCTGGCCCGTGCCAACGGCAAGCCGGCCATCGGTATCGCCACCTACCTGCAACCAGGTGCCAACGCGGTGGCGGTGGCCGATCAGGTGCGCGAGACCATGGATCGCCTGCAGGGCCGTTTCCCGCAGGACGTGGAATACCAGATCCCCTACGACACCACAGAGTTCGTGAAGATCTCCATCGAGGAGGTGGTCAAGACCCTGCTCGAGGCGATCGTGCTGGTGTTCGTGGTGGTCTACCTGTTCCTGCAGAACTTCCGCGCCACCCTGATCCCCTGTATCGCGGTGCCGGTGTCGCTCATCGGTACCTTCGCCGGCATGCTGATGCTGGGCTTCTCCATCAACCTGCTGACCCTGTTCGGCATGGTGCTCGCCATCGGTATCGTGGTGGATGACGCCATCGTGGTGCTGGAGAACGTCGAGCGGATCATGAGCGAGAAGAAGTGCTCCGCCAAGGAGGCCGCCATCCTCGCCATGCAGGAGGTCTCCGGCCCCGTGGTCGCCATCGTTCTGGTGCTCTGCGCCGTGTTCCTGCCGGTCGCCTTCATGGGTGGCATGACCGGGGTGATGTACAAGCAGTTCGCCATCACCATCGCCGTGTCGGTGGCCATCTCCGGCCTGGTGGCGCTCACCCTGTCGCCGGCCCTGTGCGCCATCCTGCTCAAAGAGGGCCATCACCAGCCGGCCCGCTTCTTCGTCTGGTTCAACAATGCCTTTGATCAGCTGACCCGCCGCTATGTGCGCGGGGTGGCCTTCCTCAACCGCCGGGTCGGCGTGGCCTTTGGCATCATCGCCATCATCCTCGCCAGCAGCTATGTGCTGTTCCACAAGGTGCCGGGCGCCCTGGTGCCGGACGAGGATCAGGGCTATCTCATCGGCTCCGTGATGCTGCCCGATGCCGCCGCCCTGACCCGTACCCAGGCGGTCGCCAATGATTTTGACAAGATGGCCATGGCCAACCCCAGCGTGAAGGACGTGGTCACTTTCTCGGGCTTTGACATCCTGTCCGGCTCCATCATCAGCAACCGCGGCCTCACCTTCATCACCCTGAAAGACTGGAAAGAGCGTCAGGGCGAGGGTCAGGACTCCTTCTCCCTGGCCAAGACCTTCCAGGGGATGAGCCTGATGGGGCTGGCCGATGGCTTCACCGCCACCTTCAACCCGCCTCCCATCCAGGGCATGTCCACCACCGGCGGCCTCGAAGGCTATCTGCAGAACCGCGGCACCGGCGACGTGCACGCCTTCGCGGGCGAGGTGCAACGCCTGATCGATGCCGCCAAGCAGCGCCCTGAGTTCGCCAGCGTGAGCACCACCTTCCGCGCCAACGTGCCCCAGGTCTACCTGGATCTCGACCGCGAGAAGGCCAAGGCGCTGGGGCTGCCCATCAACGCCGTGTTCGACACCATGCAGGCCACTTTCGGCCAGGTCTACGTCAACGACTTCAACCAGTTCGGTCGTACCTACCGGGTCCAGTTGCAGTCCGAGGCGGACTACCGTGCCAAGAAGGATGACATCCGCAACGTCTATGTCCGCTCCAACAGCGGCGAGATGATCCCCCTCACCAGCCTGGTAACGGTGCGCGATGCCACCGGCCCCGAACTGGTGGAGCGTTTCAACATCTTCCCGGCCGCCAAGATCATGGCCCAGCCGGCGCCTGGGGTGAGCTCGGGTCAGGCCATTGCCGCCCTGGAGGAGATCGCCGCCCAGACCCTTGGCAACGACGCCAAGCTGGAGTGGACCGGCGCCGCCTACCAGGAGAAAGCGGCCGCCGGCAGCGCCGCCACGGCGTTTGGCTTTGGCATCGTGATGATCTTCCTCATCCTGGCCGCCCAGTATGAGCGCTGGAGCCTGCCGTTTGCGGTGATCACCGCCGTGCCGTTCGCCCTGTTCGGCGCCCTGCTCGCCACCTGGGCCGTGGGGCTCACCAACAACGTCTACTTCCAGATAGGTCTGGTGACGCTGGTGGGGTTGGCGGCCAAGAACGCCATCCTGATCGTGGAGTTCGCGGTGATGAAGCATGAAGAAGGGATGACCCTCATCGAGTCGGCCCTGGAGGCGGCGCGCCTGCGTTTTCGCCCCATCGTGATGACCTCGCTGGCGTTTATCCTCGGCTGTGTGCCCCTGGTCACCTCCAGCGGCGCCGGCGCCGCGAGCCGCCACGCCCTCGGCTGGCCGGTCATCGGCGGCATGCTGGCGGCGACCTTCATCGCCATCTTCTTCATCCCGCTCTTCTTCCGCCTCATCATGCGGCGCTCGGAAAAACGGGCCTGACCACTCAAGTCACGCTGCCCCGGCCCCTCCTTCATGGAGGGGCTTTTTTTATCGTCAACGTTCGCCGGCAAGAGAACACATAGCCGGCCACCTCCCAACGTGACGAGTCAGGCCTCAGAACTGGTGCTGCACCCCTATGCTCAAGAAGTTCAGGTAGCTGTTGTGGTAGGTACCTGACAGCTGGGGGCGACCTACCCCCTGTTGATCCACCGCCATGTCGCCCAGCCAGGCCAGGGTATAGCTGGCTTCCAGCCTGGTGGCTGGTGTCAGCTGATAGCTGGCCCCCAGACCCCAGCGCCAGCTCTCGCCCAGCGGGAGGGTAACAGTGCGGTGCACGTCGTCCACGGCGCTGCTGTCATAGCCGATGCCGCTGCTCAGGCGCAGGGCCGGCGTCACATCGAACTGGGCACCCAGGCTCAGGTGCCAGGTGTCCTGGTACTGCATATCAAGGGTTCGGCTCTGCTGTCCCGACGCGAGATCCACCTCGCCAAAGCGGGACCACTGCTGCCAGTTGGCACTGGCCAGCAGGGCCCATTGCGGGTTGAGCTGGTGATAGCCACTCAGGGTCAGGGTCTGCGGGATCATCATCTCCACCCCCAGCCCGGCTCCATTCAGTCGGCTCAACGGCTGATCGTCCAGCTCCCACTTCAATTCGGAGAAGTAGCTCAACCCGATGCGGGAGTCGTTATCCAGCTCGTAGAGCACCCCGAAGGAGGCGCCATATGCCCAGTCGCTGTCGGAAAATGCCTGACTGGTTGAACCGTTCGGCGTCATGTCCAGTGAGGCCTCCAGCGCCCCATGCATGGCGATCAGGCTGGCCCCCACCGACCAGTGGTCATCGACGCGATACGCCAGGCTGGGAGCAAAGGCGATCCCGGTCAGCTTGGCAGACTGCACATAGCCACGCCCCTGCCACCCCTCGCCATAATCGATCCCCAGCCCGTGGCTGCCGAAGAGCCCGAGGCCGGCGACCCACTGCTCATCGAGAGCGTGGGTCAGATAGAGGCTGCCGAGCGGGGCGCTCTGCAGGGCATTGCCGCCGTTGTTGCCCCCCTGCTCCAGATCCAGCTCGAGCTCGCCATATACCACACCGCCATTGACCTGCAACTGGGTGCCTGCCAGCCTGGTCATGCCGGCCGGATTGCTGGCGATGGTCTCCGCCCCCTGGGCGCGGGCGGCCGCCCCTGCGTTGGCCAGGGCACTGTTGGCCGCGCTGGTTTCATACAAGGCAAGGCCACCGGCCATGGCAGAGGGACTCAGCAAGGCTGCAAGCATCAGCGCCAGCCGTCGTTGCTGCATATCGTTACTCCCGAACAATGAACTGGATGGAGACTCGCCAGAGAGACGGCTCAAACCCCCGGTTTGATGCCCTGGCAACTTCTGACTGGTACGCATCCTAACGAGCGAAGAAGCCGGCTTCATTAGGGTTGGCTATACGCCATCGTTAAGTGACGCTTAACGATTCATCAAGCCCCTCTCTGACACGGCCGGGGCCATTGACCTTCTCCTCAAGGCAAGGTTTACAGTGTCCCCAGTCATTGTCAGGATTTTCCCCATGCTCTCATCGAGATTGCCCACAGAACGCATTGCCCGGCTGCTGCTGGGGCTGATGCTCGTCTGCAATCTCACCCTCTGCATCGGCTGGCACGGGCTGGATGCCCTCAACGCCGCCATGGCGCAAGAGCATCAGGCCATGAGCAGCAGCCCCATGCAGGGACTCTCCTGCCACGGGGCATCCCAGGATGCCGGGGCACCAGATGCCGCCAGCCAGGAGTGCCAGATGCACGGCGGGCTCACCTCGAGCAGCAGCCCTGGCTTGCCGCTGCTGGCCGCCCTGCTGACCCTGCTCGCCCTGCCGCTGTTGCTGCTGCCCCTCGGGACGGCCGGCAGTGTGCTGGACAACTGGCTGCGGGATCCCTTCCTGCGATCCCGCGGCACCCACCCTCCCTCCTGGCCGCGCCGACACCTGATGCTGTCGGTGCTGCGCCACTAGAAAGCACTTCTCTCGGGGCGGCCCTTGCCCGTTGCCGCCCACCTTGCCTGACCCTGTGTCGCCGGCTGACCCGGCCATGGCACAGGGAGCCGTGCGCGCTGACACAGCTGCGCCCCGTTTGCCGCCCGGACTCTGGTGATGCCTTGCCTGCACACCCCTCCGGCGCTCTGACAGAAGAGAAGAAGTATCATGTCATTTGCCCCGATCCCCAGCCCCGTGGCCAAACACGGCCGCCCCGCACCTCTTGCCCACTGCGCCTACCTGCCCCACCCGTCCCGGACAGGAGGTTTCCTATGAGCCAGAAATTGCTCGTCTCCGCCCTGCTGCTCGCCCTCGGGGCAGGTGGCGGCTACTGGGCCGCCAAACAGACGGACGGTGGCGCCACCGCCAAGGAGAAGACACCGCTCTACTGGGTCAACCCCATGGATCCCCGCGACAAGCGCGACGGCCCCGCCAAGGACAACATGGGGATGGACTTCATCCCCGTCTATGAAGAGAAGCAGGGCGGCTCCCCCGGCACCGTCACCATCAGCCCCGAGATCCAGCAGAACCTGGGGGTGCGGCTGGCCAAGGTGGAGAAACTGCCCGTCCACCAGCAGATCGAGACGGTGGGCTATGTGGGTTATGACGAGGAGCGCCTCGAAGCCATCAACTCCCGGATGGCGGGCTGGATCCGCAACCTCGCCATCAAGAACGAGGGGCAGCAGGTGACCAGGGGCAGCTTTATCTACGATCTCTACGCCCCGGATCTGGTGAACGCCCAGCACGAATACCTGCTGGCGCTCAATACGACCAATCCCCTGCTGCTGCGCGCCGCCGAAGGCAAGCTCAAGTCCCTGCAGGTGCCGGCGGATCAGATAGCGGCGCTCAAGCGCACCCGCAAGGTGCAGGAGACGGTGCGCATCTACGCCCCGAGCAGCGGCTATGTCTCCGAGCTCAAGGTGCGGGAAGGCCAGTATGTGGAACCCGCCGCGCCCCTGTTCAACATCAGCACTCTCAAGCAGGTGTGGGTGAGCGCCGAGGTGTTCGAGCGCCAGGCCGCCCAGATCAAGGTCGGCGATCCGGTCACCATGACCCTGGACTATGCCCCGGGCCGCCGCTGGCAGGGCCGGGTGGATTACCTCTACCCCACCCTGGATGCCAGCACCCGCACCCTGCGGGTCCGCCTGCGCTTTGACAACCCGGACGAGTTTTTGAAACCCAATATGTTCGCCAAGGTGAGCATCGGCACCGGCAAGGGGGAACCCCGCCTGGTGGTGCCGAGCGAAGCGGTGATCCGCACCGGCAGCCAGGACAGGCTGGTGCTGGCGCTGGGGGATGGCAACTTCAAGTCGGTGGCCGTCACCCTGGGCCCCCAGTTTGGTGACAAAGTCGCCATCGATGAGGGGGTCGAAGCCGGTGACAGCATCGTCAGCTCGGCCCAGTTCCTGCTCGACTCCGAATCGGCCATCGATTCGGACTTCCAGCGCATGACGGCGGTGCGTCCCATGCAGGTGTGGACCCAGGGCCAGGTGCAGAACATCGATCTCGCCGGGCGCACCCTCGGCATCTCTCACCAGCCCATCCCCGAGTGGCAATGGCCCGCGATGGAGATGGACTTTACCGTGGCAGACGGTGTGGACCTCAGCCAGCTGAAACCGGATCAGACCCTGCATCTGCAGGTGGAGCAGGAGGGGGACGAGTACCGCATCATCCAGATCCATGCGGAAGATAAACCGGCCGCAGGCGACGCAATAAAAGAGGCCAAGGGCGAGATGCCAGACATGGAGGGTATGGATCACAGCCAGCACCAGATGGGGGATAAATCATGATCCCCGCCATCATTCGCTTTGGCAGTAACCACACCCAGCGGCCTATCCCGCACCAAGAGGGAGTAGTCAAACCATGATCCCTGCCATCATTCGCTGGTCCGTCGGCAACCGCTTCCTGGTGTTGCTGTTGACCCTCATGCTCACCGCCTGGGGCCTCTGGTCGGTCAAGCAGACCCCAGTGGACGCCCTGCCGGATCTCTCCGACGTGCAGGTAATCATCAAGACGGCCTACCCGGGCCAGGCGCCCCAGGTGGTGGAAGATCAGGTCACCTACCCGCTCACCACCGCCATGCTGGCGGTGCCGGGCGCCACCACGGTGCGCGGCTACTCCTTCTTCGGCGACTCCTTCGTCTATGTGCTGTTTGACGACAGCACGGATCTCTACTGGGCGCGTGCCCGGGTGCTGGAGTACCTGAGCCAGGTGGCCCCCAATCTGCCTGCCGGGGCCCAGCCCCAGCTCGGGCCGGACGCCACCGGGGTGGGTTGGGTCTACCAGTACGCCCTGGTGGACAAAACCGGCAAGCACGATCTCAGCGAGCTTACCTCGCTGCAGAACTGGTTCCTCAAATACGAGCTGCAGACGGTGAACGGCGTCTCCGAAGTCGCCACCGTAGGCGGCATGGTGCGCCAGTACCAGGTGCGAGTCGATCCGGACAAGCTGCGTGCCTACGGTATCCCGCTCTCCCTCATCGAGACCGCCATCAAGCAGGGCAACCAGGAGACCGGCGCCTCCGTCATCGAGATGGCGGAGGCGGAGTACATGGTGCGCTCGAATGGCTATTTGAAGAGCGTGAAGGACTTAAAACAGATTCCGCTCGGCACCAATGTACGCGGCGCCCCCCTGCTGCTGGGTGACGTGGCGGACGTAGTCACCGGCCCCCAGATGCGGCGCGGCATCGCCGAGCTCAACGGCGAAGGGGAAGTGGTGGGCGGCATCATCGTCATGCGTTACGGCGAGAATGCCCAGCACACCATAGACGGGGTCAAGGCGCGGCTGGCCGAGCTCAAATCCAGCCTGCCGGAGGGGGTGGAGATCGTCACCGTCTACGATCGCTCCGACCTTATCCAGCGTGCCATCGACAACCTCTCTGGCAAGCTGGTGGAAGAGTTCGCCGTGGTGGTGCTGGTCTGTCTCGCCTTCCTGTTCCACCTGCGCTCGTCGCTGGTGGTGGTCATCACCCTCCCTATCGCGATTCTGACCGCCTTCATCGTGATGCATCTGCAGGGGATCAACGCCAACATCATGTCGCTGGGGGGCATCGCCATCGCCATCGGCGCCATGGTGGATGGCGCCATCGTGATGATAGAGAACGTCCACAAACATATGGAGCGCACCGAGCTTAACGAGAAGAACCGCTGGCAAGTGATCGTCGAAGCGAGCATCGAAGTCGGCCCCGCCATCTTCTTCTCCCTGCTCATCATCACCATGAGCTTCCTGCCGGTGTTTGCCCTGGAGGCGCAGGAGGGGCGCATGTTCCACCCTCTGGCCTACACCAAGACCTACGCCATGGCCGCCGCCGCCGCGCTCGCCATCACGCTGGTGCCGGTGATCATGGGCTATTTCATCCGCGGCAAGGTGTTGCCCGAGCAGGCCAACCCCCTCAACCGTGGCCTGAGCCAGGCCTATATCCCGCTGCTCAACACCGTGCTGGCTCGCCCCAAAACCACCCTCGCCGCCGCCTTGGTGGTCACGATCGCGGGCTTCTGGCCACTCCAGCACCTGGGCTCCGAGTTCATACCGCCGCTCGATGAGGGGGACATCATGTACATGCCCACCACAGCGGCCAATATCTCGGTGGGCAAAGCGCGGGAGATTTTGCAGCAGACCGACAAGCTCATCCGCACCGTGCCCGAGGTACAGAACGTGTTTGGCAAGGCGGGGCGCGCCGACTCGGCCACCGACCCGGCGGATCTGGTGATGATGGAGACCAGCATCCAGCTCAAGCCCCGGGATCAGTGGCGCCCCGACATGACCCCGGAGAAGCTGAAAGAAGAGCTCGACTCCCTCATCCGCTTCCCCGGCCTCACCAACGCCTGGGTGCCCCCCATCAAGACCCGTATCGACATGCTGGCCACCGGCATCAAGACCCCGGTGGGGATCAAGATCGCCGGCCCGGACCTCAAGGTGGTCCAGCAGATTGGCCAGCAACTCGAGCAGATCGTCGGCAAGGTGGAAGGCGCCGCCTCCGTCTACGCCGAACGGGTGGCGGGCGGTCGCTACGTCAAGGTGGATATCGATCGGCTCAAGGCGGCCCGCTACGGCCTTAACATCGCCGACGTGCAGGCGGTGCTCGCCACCGCGGTGGGCGGCATGGACGTGGGGCAGACCATTGAGGGGCGCGAACGTTACCCCATCAACCTGCGCTATCCCCAGAGCTATCGCGACTCCGTGGCCAGCCTTGAACTGCTGCCCCTGGTCACCCCCAAGGGTGAGCGGATCGCCCTGGCGGACGTGGCCCGGGTCTACATCAGCGACGAGGCGCCCATGCTGCGCAGCGAAAACGCACGCCTCAACGGCTGGGTCTACGTGGACATCCGTGGCCGCGACATCGGCTCCTTTGTGGCAGAGGCCAAAGCCGAGGTGGACAAGCAGCTGGTGCTGCCACCGGGTTACGCCCTCACCTGGTCAGGTCAGTACGAATACATGGAGCGGGCCATGGAGCGCCTCACCTACGTGGTGCCCCTGACCCTCGCCATTATCGTGCTGCTGCTCTATCTCGCGTTTCACCGCTTCCAGGAGGTGCTGCTCATTCTCACCACCCTGCCGCTCGCGGTAGTGGGCGGGATCTGGACCCTCTGGCTGCTCGACTTCAACCTCTCGGTGGCGGTGGGGGTGGGCTTTATCGCCCTGGCCGGGGTGGCGGTGGAGACCGGGGTGCTGATGCTGGTCTACCTCAACCACGCCTGGGACGATCTGGTGGCCAGCGGCAAACCGGACCAGGCCGGTCTGCACCGGGCGGTGGTCCACGGCGCCGCCCTGCGCCTGCGCCCCAAGATGATGACGGTGGTCACCATCATCGCCGGCCTTCTGCCCATCATGTGGAGCCAGGGCACCGGCTCAGAGGTGATGCAGCGCATCGCCGCCCCCATGATAGGCGGCATGGTGACCGCCCTGGTGCTGACCCTGCTGGTGCTGCCCGCCGCCTATTACCTCTGGCGCAGCCGCACCCTGAAGACCCTCGACCACACGACTGCGCAGACGGATACGCCCGCTGCGCCCTGATCAACCGGACAACCCAAACAAGGAAACCATCATGAACTACAAGACGCTGACACTGACCCTGCTGCTGGGCCTCGCCACCCACACCGGCCTGCAGGCCGAGGAGATGATGAACCATCAAGGGCACGACATGAGCCAGATGGGTGACATGCAGCAGATGGAGGGGATGCAGGAGAGGGTGATGACCAAGGGGGTCATCAGCCGCATCGACGTGGCAAATGGCAAGGTCGGCATCAAGCACGAGGCCATCGCGAACCTCAAGATGCCCGCCATGACCATGGTGTTTCTGGTAGCCGACCCGGCCCTGCTCAAGGATCTGCAGGTGGGGGATGCGGTGCGCTTCCACGCCGAAAGCCCGGCTGGCAAGCTGACGGTGACAAGCATCCAGAAGCAGTAACGGGGCCGGGATCAACATGGATGGGGGGGTTCTCCTTCCCCATCCCTTTTCGTGAGCGTGGCTGCCACCCCACTTCAGCCGATTCCCCTCAAACATCCTGAATATAATTCGACATAAGGGGAACACGATATTGTGAGTATCATCCTGCTTGCTATGCCTCGCATTTAAAACAACAGCCTCATATTGACCAAGATGGAAATAACAAAACATTAACAACCGTTCAGTTGACATTCAGCAAAAAACAAACTTATCCCCTTACTATCGAGACTCCCATTGATGACAGGAGTCGCACCAAGACAATAACCAAACAGCCAACAACTCCATCCAATATAACCCTGTATGAGAGCAAGGATATTGCTTTCGGCTCTACTGCGCTCTTGTAGAGATAACTAAGGATATTATATGAAAAAGCATGCTCTGTTCGGTATATTCACGGCACTGGCTGCCGGCCATGCGATGGCACAATCCCCGGAAATCGCCGCTTACTATTTGAGTGGACCGGATGCCCCGGCTAATACTCCCGCCTATTATGCCTCGCTGGATAATCTGGAATCCTTGAGTCAGCAGGTCGCCCGCCAAAAGAGCAACTTCAATAAACTGGTGCTGTCGTTCGTCCAGCCCAGCCTGATCAATTACACGCAAAACGATCTCGCCTGCACCGGGTTATTCGGCTATGTCTGCGACACGGCCACCGTCAATAAAAAACCAAGAGACAATAAATCCACTGCCGATTTCTCCCAGCTCAAGGAGATCATCAACACCTTCAAGCTGCACGGGGTGGAGACCTATATTGCCGTCGGGGGTTGGAACTTCAGCTGTATCCCGGAATACTACGATGTCACCGCGGGCAAGGTGGATGCCTGTGGCCCGGCCGGGGAAAAATATGACTCCTTCCCCAACCCTGGCCCCGGCAACCGCTTCGACAATCCCATCTCCGGCCAGGCCGCGGATCAGGCCTATCGAAACGTGGTTCAGCTGGCCAGCGATCTCGGTGTGGCGGGTATCGATCTGGACTACGAAGAGTTCTGGCACGCGGACCTCAACGCCTACAGCTGGCGCCTGACGCCGGATTCGGTGCAGCTCCCGGCCAACAATCTGGAGTACCTCGACACCGCCGAGCTGATGAGTCAGGGCAAGGGGCCGCTGGTCTATAACAACGACATGCAACTCGATCCCGCGCAGCAGCCCTATCCCAGGATCATGCCGGACACGGTCGACAAGTTTGCAGCCATACTGGGCTCTCTCTACAGCGCCATCGATGCCATCGATCCCGGGCTTGCGCTGAGTACGGCGGCGCCGGCCACCGGCGGGCTCCCCAATATGTCGGCCAACTGGGGCAGCAATGCCCAGACCAGCCACACCTATGGCGGTGCCTGGTGGGGCGGCAACCTGTATGGCCTCATTTACAACACGGCCCTGCAATATCCGCATAAAATAGACCGGCTCAGCACCATAGGCATCATGTCCTATGACCTGAGCGAAACGGACTGCGGCGGGGATACCAATATTCCCTGCGATCTGGCGGGGCAGGTCGATTATTATTACGGCTCCTTCTTCAGCTGGTTGAAATCCGGCGATACCCTGCGACCAGGGCATGCCCTGATAAAAGGGTCCCCCAATTATGCGACCGCATCCATTCAACCGCAGAAGTTGCTGATTGCTCCCCCCATCACGGTCGGCTTCGAAGTCGGCAGGCCGGCCACCGGTAATTTGGTACTGAGCAAAGAACTGCTCGATGACATTGCCAAGCGCACCGCCAAATATTCCCCCTCCGGCATGATCATGTGGGATCTTTATAAAGACAAACGCCATGATGAACCCATGGGTGGTTGGGACCCTGCCTGGGCAAGACCCAACGACGTATTGACCGTCACCTGTGACGTCATGGGATTAAAAGGCGAGGAATATGACTGTGCCAGCACTGTACCCAACCCCTGATACCGAGGCTGGAAATATAGCCTGAACGAAACATGCCGGCGCACCTTGCACCGGCATGCTGTCGTCATATATTCATGGCCTCCGATATGATTGTCGGCCTTATTGATAACCATCCCGGTTCCAATTTCCCAGGCAGATTGTTGAAATGACGGCGCAATAAAAATGGGCAGGTTATTCCTGCCCATTTGTTATATGGAAACGCTGTTCTCAGCCGCGGATATGGTCGATAAAGGCGTCGATCTGCTCGCGGCCGCAGGCCGGGTTCATAAAGACCGCCTTCTCACCGGCGATATAGGAGTACTTGCCGCGGGCGTCGTAGTCGGAGTGGGCGATGGCCTCCACCCAGTTGGTGTAGAGCCCCACCTTGCCACGCCCGGTAAACAGGCTGCGGTGATAGTCGGTGTTGCGCTGCAGGCGCGCCTTGTAGGCGGGGTCCGTGCTGCGCGCCAGCTCGAAGGCGAACTCGGCGTCGGGGTCCTGCACCCACTCGGGGTTGTAGATCTTGAAGCCCACGCTCGGCCCCTGATTCTCCTGCGCCACCAGCTTGACGTTGCCAAGCTGGCTTAACCGGAAGCGGAAGTAGTTGGCGTTTTGCAGGCAGTGGGCCAGCACGGTGCGATACCCCTCGACCCCCAGGTAGTTGAGGGCCGCATAGGCACCAAACAGACCGCTCGCCCCGCGGGAACACTCGATGGTGGACTGCAGGTGGGTCTGGCCCTGGATGTCCCGCTCGAAGTAGGAGAAGTTCTCCGGGTCGTTCTCCATCGCCTTGAGGTCATCCTGCTCTTTTATCATCACCAGGCTGGAGGTATAGGGCACATAACCCCACTTCTGGAAGTCGACGGTGAAGGAGTCGGCGTATCTGAGCTCGGCGAAGCGGCTCACGTTGCGCTCTATGCCCGCCAGAGTCGCGGCGTTGATGGCGAGCGGGTTAGCGGCAAAGTCGTAATCCAGGAAGAAGATCATCGACCAGCCGATGGCGGCATCCACGTGGATGTGCGGCTTGACCGCCACCTCGAACCGCTCGCAGAGGCGATCCCGCAGCTCGACCACGGGTCTCACCTGGTCCACCCCGAAGGTGTCGGTGGTGCCCATGGTGAGCATGATGGTGGGCACCACGTGCTTGAGGGCAAAGCAGGCGGTCAGGGTGCGCTCCAGATGGTCGAGATCGATGTCGTTGTTCTCGCCCACCTGGATGCGGATGGTCTTGTTCTCGATGTCGACCCCGAGCAGAGAGAGGTTGGTGATGTTGGAGTAGTGGCCGCCCTGGGAGTTGATGATGCGGTAATCCTGATAGTGGCCGAGCCCCTTGTGCTTGGCCTCGGGCAGGCTCTTGCGAATGCCGAGCAGGTAGCCATAGAGGTTACAAAAGGTCCCCCCCTGGGTGAAGATGCCGGTGGCGCGGGCCGGATCGTAACCCGCCAGCAGGGCAATCTGGCGCACCACCTTCTTCTCCAGCTCCTCAGCCACCCCGGCATACTCGGAGTAGACCAGGTTGGGGTTGGCGAGGATCCCCATCTGAGCGCCGTAGATAGCGGGATCCGCCGACATGGTGACCACGTTCTCGACGCTGGAGGGGTTCTCCCAGTCTTTGGAGAGGGCGCCGGCAAACAGCAGCTCCGCCATGGGCTCGCCCGGCGTGCGCATGGCTTGCGGCACCGGCATGGTCTCGCACAGGTCGGCGAGGCGGGCGCGACCATCGGGCCAGGCGTTCAGCCGCGCCGACGGGGCCAGGCCGCGGGCGCGAAACTCGTTGAGGGTGGCGAAGCCGGGTTCACGAAAGACCGGCCAGAGATCGGGGTTGCGCGAGAAAAAGTTGGCTTTGACTGTGGCAAAACGACGTTTGAATTCGGGGTGGATGGCGTTGACGCCTTCATCTTTCAAATAGACCAAGTCACTCATTTTTATACCATTAGTACAGCAAATGTGCTGCCCTTATACCCCTGGGTCGCCGTTTGAAACAGCGACAATAACTAATGGCCTCCCCTACTTTTTGTCATGCATGAGGGCGGACAACGGCTGGCAAAAAGGCGCCTTTCGAGCGCCTCTTTTGATTTTGTGATCCACCCGCCCCAACGGCGAGAAAAGCGTCAGCGCAGCGATGCCAGCAACCAGCGCGAGAATGCCTCCAGCTCGCTCTGCAGGGCCGGGAACTCGCCGCGCCACTGGCGCAGCAACTCGTCGATGGCCTCCACCTGATAAGCCACCCCGGGCAAGCGCGCGGCCAGCGCATCCAGCGGCGCCGGATCCAGGCTGTCGCTGAAGATCTGCGCCCGCCCTATCACCCCCTTCTCCACATCGAAGTGCAGCTCCACCCCGCCCCAGCCGAAGCGCTCGTCCAGCTGATGGCTGAAGGCGGGGGCGTGGCCGAAGTTCCACTCCCAGCTGCGCTGGCGGGCGAAGGTCTCGGCAAAGCCGGGCAAGTCTGGCAGCCGCTCTGGGGAGATGTGCTCGGGCTGTACCCGCTCGCCGTAGTGACTGAAGAAGGCCTCGCACAGGGCCTGACTCACCTGGCCATGGTCGATGCCCGGCAGCAGCTCGCCGAGGTTCGCCACCCGACTGCGCACCGAACTGATCCCCTTGGCGGCCAGCTTCTTGGGATCGGGGTTCAGGTAGTGGGCGAGTCGGCCGAGGTCTGCGTCCAGCAGCAGGGTGCCGTGGTGAAAGCCGCGATCATGGGTCTCCCGATAGGCCGAGCCCGACACCTTGCGCTCCCCGTCCGGGGTCGCCACCAGCAGATCGTTGCGACCGGAGGCGAAAGCCTCGACCCCGAGCCGCTTGAGCGCGTCCAGCACGATGGCGGTGGAAATGCTCTTGTCATACTCCGGCTTGCCCGCCATGAAGGTGAAGCAGCTGTTGCCAAGGTCGTGAAACACGGCGCCACCACCGCTGCTGCGGCGAGCCAGGGTCACCCCGTCCTCTTCCATGCGGCGGGTATTGCACTCCTTCCAGGGGTTCTGGGCCCGGCCGATCACCACGGTATTGGCGTTGCGCCACAGAAACAGCACCCGCTGATGCGGGTTCATCTGGCGAAAAATGCACTCTTCCACCGCCAGATTGAACAAAGGATCGTGGGAGTCGGACAACAACAGACGCAATCGGGACATGAGAAGGCCTCATCGGGATGGGAGAACCGCTATCATACCACCCGGGCAGCAAGGATCCGCTTCCCCCCTCCCGCCAATAATTGACTCATAACGCAATAATCGCAGTTTCGACACATTTCGACAGCAAGTTGAAAGTATCCCGTGATACGGCGACACAGACTGACGCATTGCGCTAAAAAGAGCCCAAACACTCGCGCTTATTGAGGTAATCGACAATCAAATACGACTAAAATGCGACCATTTTTATAGGTCATATGGCTCCGTAATTCTTCGCTTAATTGCCAAAAATAACGAGCAGGAAGGCCAAATGTGATGAATGACACAGAAATCATTTTTTCTGTTACGCATCCCCTGTTATAGCGCCCTTTCGCCCCCTTGCGGGCAACAAGGAATTGTTTGACTCTAGGACGGACCATCGTCTCCCGAGAGGAATGAGTATGAGCGTCGTAAATTCCTCCCTTCATCGCCTGCTCTGGTACCTGCCAATGCTTGGTTCGGCGATGTTTTGCGCCTTTTTTTCACCGCCGTCGAAGGCGGTGATTGACAAGGTGACAGTGCAGTTGCCCTGGCAACACCAGTTCCAGTTTGCCGGCTATTACGCGGCCCAGGCCAAGGGTTTCTATCGAGCCGCCGGTCTGGATGTCACGCTGCGACCCGCCATGACCGGCACCGATGTGGTCAACGAGGTGATGTCGGGCAATGCCCAGTTCGGGATCAGCGGCAGCGATCTGCTGCTGGCCCGCGCCAGCGGCCAGCCCATCGTGGTGCTGGCCTCCATGTTGCAGCACTCGCCACTGGTGCTGCTCACCCTGGAGCGACCCGACATTCGCCAGCCGGCGGATCTGGCGGGCAAGCGGCTGATGCTGGAGCCCGGCTCCCAAGAGCTGCAGATCTACCTCAACCGCCACACGCCGCCGGAGAGCTGGATAAAGCAGCCCTACCGGCAGGGCTTGAAGGCATTGCTGGCGGGCAAGACGGATGCCATCAGCGCCTACAGCACCACCGAGCCCTTCTATCTGGCCAAGATGGGCATCCCCTACCGGGTGTTCTCCCCCCGCAGCATCGACTTCGACTTCTATGGTGACAACCTGTTCACCTCGGAGCGCGAGCTGAACAGCAGGCCGGAGCGGGTCTATGCCTTCCAGCAGGCGACCCTCAAGGGGTGGCGCTACGCCATGGACAACCCGGCCGAGATGATCGACTGGATCGTGACCAACTACCCGAGCGGCGCCGGCCGTGATCTGCTGCAGTTCGAGGCCGACACCACCCGGGAGCTGATGCAGCCCGATCTGGTCGAGCCCGGTTACATGCAGCCGGAGCGCTGGCAGCAGATCGCCAGGAACTACCTCGATGCCGGTCTGCTGTCGGCCCTGCCCGACCTGGAGCACTTCCTCTACAACCCGGATCGGGAGCGGATCCGCCAGCAGCGCCAGCTGCTCGACAAGAGCGTGGCGGTGGCCATGCTGATCACCCTCTCCCTGCTGACCCTGCTCGGCATCTTCTGCTACCTCTATCTGCGCCTGCGCCAGGAGGCGCGCGGCCGACAGCGACTGACCCGCGAGCTGGCCCAGAGCGAGCAGCACTACCGCTTCGTGGCGGAGAACAGTGCCGACGTCATCTGGACCATGGACACCACCACCCTACGCTTTCGCTATGTCAGCCCCGCCATCCAGCCGCTCAGCGGTTACGACCCCACCGATGTGCTCACCCTCCCCCTCAGGCAGCTTATTCCGGAGACATCCAGAAAGCAGCTGCGCGCCGAGCTGAGCGGCTCCCTCGCCGCCTGGCAACGCGGCGATCACGAGCAGACCCGCTGCGTCATTCGTACCCAGCTGCGTCACAAGGAGGGACATCTGGTGGCCACCGAGACCATCACCACCCTGCACGGCAACGAGCAGGGCCAGCCCGATGCGATCCTGGGGGTCACCCGCGACATCACCGAGCGGGCTGCCCGCGAGGAGATGATGCGCCGGCTCGCCTTCTACGACCCGCTCACCAACCTGCCCAACCGCCGGCTGCTGCAGCAACGGCTGAAGGAGGTCATGGAGGGCAAGGTGGCCCAGCTCGCCCTGCTGTTCATCGATCTCGACCACTTCAAGCCGATCAACGACACCTTCGGTCATGAGACAGGTGACGTGCTGCTCAACATGGTGGCCGAGCGGATGCGCCACTGCGTGCGGGAGCGGGATCTGGTGGCCCGCCTTGGTGGGGACGAGTTCGTGATCCTGCTGCCCGATACCGGTGACGAGGCGCTGACGGTGGCCGACCACCTGCACCAGCGCCTGCGCCACCCGTTTCGCATCGACGAGGAGCAGGAGCTGCGCATCTCCAGCAGCATAGGAGTGGCCCTCTACCCGGAGCACGGCACCGACCCCAAGACCCTGATGCACCACGCCGATCAGGCCATGTATCAGGCCAAGGGACGAGGGCGAGGCCGGGTCTGTCTCTATACCGCCGGGCTGGATCCGGAACAGGGCTCGCTGGTGTGGCAGAGCAGCCACGAGTGCGGCCACCCGCGCATCGATGCCGAGCATCGCCAGCTGTTCGTGCTGACCAACCGGTTGCTGGAGCACATGAAGGATCACCAGGAGCACCCCGCCCTGTTCCTGGAGTGCATGGAAAATCTGTTCGACGTGGCACGCCACCACTTCACCTTCGAAGAGCAGGTGCTGGCCGAGCTGGGTTACCCCGAGTTCACCAGCCACCAGCAAGACCACCAGCTGCTGCTGCAAAAGGCTGACCAGCTGATGACCGCCGCCAGGGCGGGTACCCTTGGCAACGACGAGTTGCTCAACTTCATCATTCAGGAGCTGGTGGTCGGCCACATGAGCCAGGCCGACCGGCGCTACTTCCCGCTGATGAAGGGGCGCTGAGCCCCGCCAGCCGGCATATCTCCTCCCTGAACGTGTGAAACGAGAAGGGCCACCCGGGTGGCCCTTCTGTCATTGTGCGCCCGGCACATCTGCCGCGCCCCCCTCCGCCCGGCGCGACATCAGGCTGTAGTAGAGCAGCGGGATCACCACCAGGGTGAGCAGGGTGGAGACCAGAATGCCGAAGATCAGGCTGATGGCCAGGCCGTTGAAGATGGGGTCATCGAGGATGAACAGGGCACCGATCATGGCCGCCAGCGCCGTCAGCAGGATGGGCTTGGCCCGCACCTGGGCGGCGCCGATCACCGCCTGCTCGAACGCCATACCGGCGCTGCGCTGCTGCTCGATGAAATCCACCAGCAGTATGCTGTTGCGCACTATGATCCCGGCCAGCGCTATCATGCCGATCATCGAGGTGGCGGTGAACTGGGCCCCCAGCAGGGCGTGACCCGGCATCACCCCGATCAGGGTGAGCGGGATGGGCGCCATGATGATAAGCGGCACCAGATAGGAGCGGAACTGGGCCACCACCAGCAGGTAGATGAGGATCATCCCCACTCCGTAGGCAATGCCCATGTCGCGGAAGGTCTCGTAGGTGATCTTCCACTCCCCGTCCCACAACAGCGCCACCTCTCCCAATTTATCCGGCTGCTGCACGTAATACTGGGGCAGGTCGATATCGGCTCCGGCGGCAAACATGCCGTAGAGCGGGCTGTCGGCATGGCCCCCCATGTCGGCCACCACCATCACCATGGGCCGCATGTTCTTGTGCATGATGTAGCTGGGGGCCACCTCGTCGCGGCGGCTCACCAGCTCGGAGACCCGGATGAGCTGGCCGCTCTGGCTGCGCACCTTGAGCGCCAGGATGCCGGCCAGCTCCCGCTTGTCGCCGGGGGCGAGCTCGACACGGATCGGTACCGGGTACTTGGCCCCCTGATCGTGCAGCCAGCTGGCATCCTGATAGCCCACGCCGCCGTTGAGGGTGGCCACCAGCTCGCCGAGATCGACTCCGAAGCGGGCCGTCTTGCTGCGATCCACCACCAGCCGCCACTTGGGCTGGGGGTCGGTCAGATAGATGTCCACATCCACCAGATCCGCCGTCGCCACGAAGCGGGCCTCTACGGCGCGGGCCGCCGCTTCACGGGCAGCAGGCGTGGGGCCATACACTTCGGCGACTATGGGTGACCAGACCGGCGGGCCCGGGGGCACTTCTACCACCTTGAGATTGCCTCCTACCGCGCTGGCGATGGCCTGCAGCGGCGCCCGCACCGACTGGGCAATCTGGTGGCTGCTGCGATGGCGATCGTGTTTGTCTACCAGATTGACCTGGATATCCCCCACGTTGGCGCCGCTGCGGATAAAGTAGTGGCGCACCAAGCCGTTGAAATTGATGGGGGCGGCGCTGCCGGCGTAAATCTGGTAATCCTTCACCTCGGGCACCCTGGCAAGCTCCCGACCCACCGCCAGCAGGGTGCGCTCGGTCTGCTCCAGGGTCGCCCCCTCCGGCATGTCGAGCACCAGCTGGAATTCCGACTTGTTGTCGAAGGGGAGCATCTTGAGCACTACCCACTGCACCATGGGCATGGCGGCGGCGCCCGCCACCAGCAGCAGGATGACCAGCCAGAGCTTGCGTCTCGCGCTCCTGGCGCCAGCGCCAATCAGGAAGGGGGTCATCAGTCGGTGAAAGAGGCCGGCCCTGGCCTCGCCGTGGGCGACATGCCCCTCGTTCTTGAGCAGATGGCCCGCCAGCCAGGGGGAGAAGATAAAGGCCACCAGCAGCGAGATAAGCATCCCCATGCTGGCATTGATGGGGATGGGGCTCATGTAGGGGCCCATCAGGCCGCTGACAAACGCCATCGGCAACAGGGCCGCGATCACGGTCAGGGTGGCGAGAATGGTCGGCCCCCCCACCTCGTCCACCGCGCCCGGAATAAGGTCCCTGAGGGAGCCTTTGCCCAGGCCGCGATGGCGGTGGATGTTCTCCACCACCACGATGGCGTCATCCACCAGGATGCCGATGGAGAAGATAAGGGCAAAGAGGGACACCCGGTTGAGGGTAAAGCCCCACGCCCAGCTGGCAAACAGGGTCAGTGCCAGGGTGATGACGATGGCGATGCCCACCACCAGCGCCTCGCGCCAGCCCATGCTCACCAGCACCAGCAGCACCACCGCCGTGGTGGCGAAGATGAGCTTGCCGATGAGGGTGTTGGATTTGGTTTCGGCGGTGACGCCATAGTCCCGGGTCACCGTCACCTCGACCCCGGCCGGGATGAGCCGATTCTTGAGGCTCTCGACCCGGGCTTCCACCCGCTTGGCCACCTCTACCGCGTTCTGCCCCGGCTGCTTGCCGATGGCCAGGGTTACCGCCGGATAGCTCTGCTCACCCAGCCCCATCCAGCTGCGCTGGGTCGGGGTCTCCTCCCCAAGCGCCACCTGGGCCACCTCGCCGAGGTAGACCGGCTTGCCGTTATGCAGGCCCACCACCAGCTCACGGGCCTCCTGCTCGCTTTGCAGGAACTGCCCCACCTGCACCTTGATCTCCCGGTTGTCCTGCACCACGGCCTGCTCGTTGCCCGCCTGGTTGGCGGCGGCGAGCCGCTGGTTGAGCTCACCCCAGCTGATGCCGTGGGCGCTGAGGGCCGCCGGATCCGGCATCACCCGCAGCACGGCGCGCTGGCCGCCCAGGCTGTAGATATCGCGGGTGCCGGGCAATCGCTTGAGCTCGGTCTCCAGCTCGTGGGCGACCCGGGTCAGCTCGGCGGCCCCCAGCTGCTTGCTCCAGAGCGTCAGGCTGACGATGGGCACATCGTCGATCCCCCTGGGTTTGACCAGCGGCTGACCGACGCCAAGCCCCTGGGGCAGCCAGTCCCGGTTCGAGTCGAGCTGGTTGTTGAGATCGACGATGGCCTGCTCGCGGCTCACCCCGACCTTGAACACCACCACCAGCAGGGCGCCATCGGGGCGAGAGAAGGAGTAGAGGGTATCAATACCCTTTATCTGGGAGACCACCTGCTCGGCAGGGGTGGTGACGAGGGATTCGACCTCGGCCGGGCTGGCCCCCGGGAAGGGGATATAGACGTCGGCGAAGGTGACATCGATCTGCGGCTCCTCCTCCTTGGGGGTCACCAGCACCGCAAAGAGGCCGAGCAAGAGCCCCACCAGCGCCAGCAGCGGGGTGATGGCCGAGCCCTGAAACAGGGCCGCCAACCGGCCGGCTGGCCCCAGTGTGTTCTTGCTGTCGTGAGCGTCGCTACTCATGGGCCACCGCCTGCTGGCGCGCCCAGCCATCCGGTGCCACCCGATCGCCGCTCTGGACGCCCGCCAGGATCTCGCACTGCCCTGCCTGGCAATGGCCGACCCGCACCGGCGTCAGCACCCAGCCATCCCCCTCCTTCAGGTAGAGACCGCTGAACTCACCCTGCCGGAGCAGGGCCTGCTCCGGCACCTGCAGCAACTTACGTTCGCCCTGCTTGAGCTGCACCTTGAGCCACATGCCGGGCAACACCCCCGCCGTGCTCGGCGGCAGATCGAGGCGCAGCCGAAAGGCGTGGCTCTGGCTGTCGGCATAGTTGAAGCGGGTCAGTTTAAGGGGGGTAACGGCCCTGCCATCCGGCAGCAGCACCTGTGCATCCGACGGCTGGCCGGCGAGGGCCAGCGCAGATTGGGGCAGCTCCACCTCCACCCGCAGGGCATCAAGGGAGAAACCGGAGAGCAGCGGGGTGCCGGGGGCCACCGTCTCCCCCAGCTCTACCAGCCGCTTGGTGACCACCCCGGCGTAGGGGGCGAGGATACGGGTATAGCCGTAGGCCTCCCGGGCCTGGGTGAGGGCAGCCTCGGCGGCGTTCACCTCGGCGCGGGCAGATCTGTCGCTCGCCAGGGCGCTGTCGAGCTGGGCGCGGGTGATCACCCCCTTGGCAATCAGCGCCTGGAAGCGGGCGAGCTGGCGCTCGGCCTCCACCTGCTGGGCCTGGGCCCGGGCCAATCGCGCCTCGGCGCCGGTCACGGCGGCAAACTGCTCCTTGCCGCTGATCTCGAGCAGGGGCTGTCCGGCCACCACCTCATCGTTCACATCCACCAGCATGCGGGAGACCCGACCGCCAGTCTGGGCCGCCACCGTCCCCTGATGGATGGCGCTGACGGTGCCATCCAGGGTGAGCCAGTCGGTCACCTGACGGGGAGCCAGTGTCAGGGCCGCCTCGCCATTCGTCTCGGCAGACCATGCCGTCGACAGCGTCATGGGAGAGACAAGCGCAGATGTCACGGCCAGCAGAATGGCCCCCGGCAAGCGGATCGGTTCCATGATAGTTCTCCTTCCCCGGCAGCGGGGGCAATCCATTCAGGCGGAGCGGGCGTGGCAGCGCTTCTCCCGCACCTTCACCAGGACCCGATCAACCAGCAAGATCCCGGCCACCATGGCGGCTACGAACAACAATATCATGGGCTGGCCACTGGAAATGAGACTCAAGGCAGGCCCCGGGCAGATACCGACCAATCCCCAACCTATGCCGAACAGGGCAGATCCCCCGATGAGGCGGCGATCCAGCTTGGGGGCTGGCACCACAGCCATGGGCTCTCCCAGCAGGCTCAGGCGCCGCGGCTTCACCAGCAAGAAATAACCCGGCATGAAGACCAGCAGGGCGCCCCCCATCACGAACCCCAGGCTGGGATCCCAGGCGCCGGCCAGATCGAGAAAACCGGTAACCCGGGCGGGATCTATCATGCCGGAGATGGCCAGACCCAGACCAAACAGCAAACCGGCGAGCAGACTTGTCAACAAGGTCATCGCAATAGCCTCCTAGAAGAGATGATGAGTCAGAAACACGGTCAGCACACCGGTTGCCATGAAGGTGAGGGTCGCGACGATGGAGCGCACGGAGAGCCGCCCCATGCCGCAGATGCCGTGGCCGCTGGTGCAGCCATTGCCAAAACGCGTGCCGATGCCCACCAGCAGACCAGCCAGCAGCACCAGCGGCCAGGCGGGCAGCGCGGTGAATGCAGGCATGCTGGCCCAACCCAACGTCAGTGCCAGCCAAGCCCCCGCTCCCAACCCCAGCAGGAAAAGCAGTCGCCACGGCGCCCTGTGTTGCAGCGCCCCGGCCAGGATGCCGCTGATCCCGGCCACCCGGCCGTTGCACAGCATCAGGATCAGGGCCGCGAGCCCCACCAGCATGCCGCCCCCCAGGGAGAGCAGCCATTGGCTTTCCATCATCAAGATTCCTTATTTTCTGAGTGACAAAAATGGGTTTGCAGCGCCGCCAGCACATCGGCGGCCGCCTCGCTCACCAGCGAGTAGTAGATCTGCTGGGAGACCTTGCGCGAGCGAACAAGACCCTGGCGCTTCAATACCGACAGTTGCTGGGAGAAGGCCGACTGGCCGAGCTGGCTGCGGGCCAGCAGCTCCCCGACTCCCTTCTCCCCCTCCACCAACTGACAGAGCACCATCAGGCGTTCGGGATGAGCCAGCGCCTTGAGCAGGGAGGCGGCGGCCGTCGCGTGTCTGTTCATCTCGTCGAATTGGCTCATGGGAGTAAATTAGCAATTGCTGATATTTGGTTCTATTGTATAAAGTGACACTAAATTAGCAATATCTAAATTAACTAAGGAGAAGGTCATGACAGTAGAAAACGGAGTAAGAGTGGTCGCGGGCTGCATGTTGTTGTTGTCGCTGCTGCTCACCGCCTGGGTGCACCCGGGCTTTGTCTGGCTGAGCGTCTTTGTCGGGGTCAACCTGATCCAGAGCGCCTTCACCGGCTTCTGCCCGGCCGCAATGATCCTCAAACGGCTGGGGTTGAAATAGCGGCGCGCCAAGGTAGAGAAAAACCTGCCATCTGGGGCGGAATGAGGGGGGCGGGGCATCTCGCCGCCCTCCTATGGCCACGGAGGTAGCCAGCCGGCCCCGACTATTGACGAACTTGTATCTAAATGTTGCTAAATGGGCGATGAGGCTTTACCCCACCGCTCTGGATGAGTACCATCAGGCCGTCCATCAACAGCGGAGACCATCAGTGGGCAACTCATCAAGTGACAGTTGTAGACCGACCCTCGTCGTCGGTACCCGGGTCGCGAGCTAGCCGCAGGTCATCCTCTGCCGCATGCTCGCAGCCCTGCGAGAAGCGGAAATCCACTCCCCTCTTCTCTTTTTACACTTGACGTCTGGTGACCATTGGCCAAAAGCCATGGCCGCCATGCCTGCATAGTTTCTGCTTCCCACAAGGAGGCTGCTATGCGTTTTATTTCAACCCTGTCCGTAACCAACCGGACTCACCCCCTGCTGAGCAGACTGGGTCGCGGCCTGTTGCCGCTCTGGCTGCGTGGCAAGGAGCGCCAGCACCACTACCGGCTGCAGATCCGTTGCGAGGATCGGGCCGACATGGAGCAGGTGCTGGATCTGGTGAACCACACCCTGCAACCGGCGGGCCTGCACCCCTTGCAGTCCCTGCGACCCGGTCGCAGCGGCGGGCGGGAGCTGGTGCTCAATCTGCACTGCACCCCGCCCCAGCGGCGCTATCTGGTGCAGTTCGTGCACCAGGTGGGGGTACATCACCCGGTTCGCTGGGAACTGCATCCGCGCCGCGACCCTGAACCGGCGCTCAATTGAGCAAGCCATAACCGGGGCCAGCCACGCTGGCCCCTTTCAATCCGTTTCGCAGCCCAGCCCGCCATTCTGCATGGCCGGGCCGGGCTTTCCGTGCGTTTTTTTGATGAGGTGATGGCCTTCACGCACGGGGATCAGGCAAGGGAACCCTCGCCCGCCTTCAGGAAGGCCATCTGCAACAGAAGGAGTACGCCATGAGAATGTGGCAACAATTGGACATGATTTCCCTGCTCGACACCCTGGCCAGCCTGCTGCTCGCCTTCGTACTCGGCAGTCTGGTGGGGCTGGAGCGTCAGTATCGTCAGCGTACCGCGGGCCTGCGCACCAATGTACTGGTAGCGGTGGGCGCGGCCCTGTTCGTCAACCTGGCCCAACGCATCTATGACCTGCACGGCGGCACCTACGGGGTGGTGCACGTGGTGGCCTACATCGTCTCCGGCATCGGTTTTCTCGGCGCCGGCGTCATCATGCGCGAATCCGGCAATATCCGCGGCATCAACACCGCCGCCACCCTGTGGGGTGTGGCGGCGGTCGGTGCCGCCAGCGGGGCCGGGCTGGCCATGGAGGCGATCCTCGGCGCCCTGTTCGTGCTGGCCGCCAACACCCTGCTGCGCCCGCTGGTGAACCAGATCAACCGCCGCCCGGTGGACAACACAGACACCGAGGTGACCTACCGGGTGACCGCCCTCACCCAGCGCGAATACCAGAAGGAGGTGCTGCACTGGCTGGAAGAGATGCTGGAGCAGGCCAACTATCCGCTGAGCGAGCTCGACATCGAGCCTTTTGGCGAGCGGGATCTGGAGATATCCGCGGTGCTGCTGGCTACCTCCATCGATGGCGACGAGCTCGATGCCCTGATGGTGAAACTCGGCATCCACCCTCACATCAAGCAGGTGTTCTGGCGCGCCAGTACCACGGATTGAGGCCAGCCCTCGCCCCACAGCAAAAAGCCCCGCACTGGCGGGGCTTTTTCATCTTTTCGGGTTAGCGGCGGCTGCGCCAGCGCACCCTGGGGGGGATGACCTGGGCGGTCTGGGTGGGGGGATTGCCCGCGATAAGTTGTTGCATCAGCTCGAAGGCGGCGCGAGCCAGGGCCGGGCAATCCTGGGCCACCGAGTCGATGCGCATGGGGATGCAGTCGAGCAGGTCGTGATCGTCGAAGGTGCACAGCCGCATCCCTGTCTCCATCAACCCCGCCTCGTTGAGGTAGCGCAGCACCCCTTCGAGCAGGGTGAAAGAGGCGGTGAAGAGCCCCTTGGGCGGCGCCCCGAGCTCGTCCACCAGCTCGGCCATCAGCTGATAGCCCGAGCTTGGCTGGTAGTCGCGGTGACGGACCCGGTCTGATGTGGCCTCCAGCCCGGCGCGGTGCAACCCCAGCTCGTAGCCCGCCAGCCGGTGGCGGCTGGGGGAGAGATCCAGCAGGCCGCCGAAGTAGTAGATCTCCTCCCCGCAGCCGGCCGCCATGTCCTGCACCAGCTCGGCGGTGGCCTTGCAGGCATCCGAGATCACCATGGGCAGGCGCGACTCGCCGATGTGGCGGTCGAGCTGCACAACCGGCAGACGGTCGTGAATGCGAGCATAGATGTCGTCGCTGTGGCCGCTGGAGGCGACGATGAGGCCGTCCACCTGGCGGCTGATGAGGTTGTCCACCACCCGCTGCTCCAGGGTGGGGTCATCCTCGGAGCAGGCGATGAGCAGCTGGATCCCCGCCTCCCGGCAGTGAGCCTCCAAGGCGCGGGCGATGCTGGCGAAACCGAAGTTGGTGAGGTCGGGGATCACCAGTCCCCAGGTGTAACTACGCGCCGCCCGCAGGGAGCGGGCATGGATGCTCGGCTGGTAGTGGCACTCGTCCGCCACCGCCTGGATCCGCTTGCGAGTGTCGTCGGCGATGCGGTACTCCGCACTCTTGCCGTTGAGCACCAGGCTGGCGGTGGCCTTGGAGACCCCCGCGAGCGTGGCTATCTGGGCAATCGTGATCCGTTTTTTCTTCTCCACCTGACCTCCCGGCAAACTGACACCGGGCTATTGTACAAGGCAGGCCGCCAGCGGCCAGTGATCGAGGCAAATTTTGCTGTCGCCACTGTCACAACGTGCGGAAAGTATTGGGTTTTCACCGGGGAAATAGCGGGTAGACAGGGTCTGGCGACCGCCATCCACGAAACACTCCAGGCTGGAGCTGTCGCACAAGACGGTGATGCTCCCCCCAAGCCAGGGGCAGCCTCGCTCCTCCCACTCCCCGCTCTGCCAGTTCTGCCGGCGCAGGACAAGGCGCCCCGGCTGCCACACCAGCTCGGCCACGGCGCCAAACCCGAGGCGTCCCTCCCCGCTCAAGGCCAGGTCCAGCCAGGCCGAGTCGATGGCCAGGGCTGGCAGCTCGCCCGGCGCCCCCTCGAAGCGAGTCGGCTCCCCCTTCAGCGTCTCTATCTCCGCCACCGGCCGCTGGCAGAGCCACTCATCCTGCCAGACGAGCTCCCGCGGGCAGCTCATCTGGTGGATCCAGCCATGCTCGACGGTGGGCTGGCTCATCTCGTTCTCCTCCGGCAGCCCCAGCCAGGCGAACAGCAGGCGGCGCCCCTGACTGTCCTGGGTGGTCTGGGGGGCGTAAAACTCGAAGCCTCGGTCCAGCTCGTGGAAGGTCCCGTGCACGAACTGAGTGCCATCGAAGTGGCCTGCCAGCCAGCCGCACTGGTAGAGGTTGCGATAATCCTCTCCTTGGGGGTCTATGCCCTGGGGGCAGCTGATCAGCACGTGACGGTCCGCCAGAGGGAAGAGGTCCGGGCACTCCCACATATAGCCAAACTCCCCGAGCCCGCCGCGCCCGCTGCCAGCGATGGGGCCGACCAGCGTCCAGCCATCCAGGGTATCGCCGCGATAGAGCAGCACTTCACCCTTGTCATCCAGGGTGCGGGCCCCCAGCACCATGAGCCACTGCCGACCGTCGTGCCACACCTTGGGGTCGCGCACGTGGCCGCTGTAGCCTTCGGGCAGCGCCAGCACGGGTCCGAGCTTCTCGAAGCCCCCCTTGCCATCGTCACGGGCCAGGCACTGGTAGGCGGTGCGGCTGCCGTCCGGGTATTTGACGTTGCCGGTGTAGACCAGGGTCAGGCGCCCCTGCTCGTCGCTCACCGCCGACCCCGAATAGCAGCCATGGCTCTCGTAGACCTCGGTGGGCAGAAGCGCCACCGGCTCGTGCTGCCAGTGCAGCAGATCGCTGGAGGTGACGTGGCC
Organism: Aeromonas sp. FDAARGOS 1403; assembly: GCF_019047325.1. NCBI lineage: Bacteria > Pseudomonadati > Pseudomonadota > Gammaproteobacteria > Aeromonadales > Aeromonadaceae > Aeromonas > Aeromonas sp. FDAARGOS 1403. The sequence goes on from NZ_CP077249.1 coordinate 4,245,877, forward strand.
CCAGCCCTTGTTGCGGTGCTCGCAGCCGAGCGGGTTCCACTGGTAGAAGAGGTGATAGCGCCCTCCGTGCTCGATGAAGCCGTTGGGATCGTTGAGCAGCCCCACCGGGGCTGCCAGGTGCCAGCGGGGCCGATGGGGATCGGCCGCCGCCTTGAGCTGTCCGGCCAGCAGGGACCGGACAACCTGGTTGAGGAGATGGCTCTCTTTCATCACTCCACCTTGTACTTGAGCAGGTAGGAGGCGGCGAAGGCGGCGCCAAAGGCGATCACCAGACCGATGACGTAGTGGATGAGGCTCATGGGCTGGACGATGGCCATGCCCGGAATGCCGGTCAGGCCCACCGCCGTCATGCCGACCTTGGCCGCCACCACGTAGGCGCCGCCGCAGGCCCCGCCGAACAGACCGGCCAGGAAGGGCTTGATGTAGCGCAGGTTGACCCCGAAGATGGCCGCCTCCGTGATGCCGAGCAGGCAGGACATGGCCGCCGGCACGGTAATGGCCTTGATCTTCACGTCACGGGTCTTGAAGTAGACCGCGAGACAAGCCCCCCCCTGCGCCACGTTGGCCATGGCCCAGATGGGGAGCAGGAAGTTGACGCCGATGGCCGGGTTGGCCAGCAGGCCCGCCTCGATGGCGTGGAAGCTGTGGTGGATGCCGGTGATGACGATGAGCGAATAAGTCCCGCCGAACACCAGGCCCGCCAGCCAGCCCGCCTGCTCGTAGAGGGCGCTCAGGCCGAAGGAGATGCCATCCCCCAGCACCCGACCTGCCGGGCCGATAAAGAGCAGCGCCACGAAGCCGGTGAGGATGACGGTGAGGAAGGGGGTGAGGATGAGATCCAGAGCATCAGGGATGCGCTTTCTCAGCTGCTTCTCCAGGTAGGACATGAACCAGACCGCCAGCAGCACCGGGAAGACGGTGCCCTGGTAGCCGATCATGGCCACATCCAGCCCGAAGAAGTCCATGGTCTTGAAGCCCCCCGCCACGCCCCAGGCGTTGGTCAGGGCCGGGTGAGTGAGGATGCCCCCCAGCGTCGCCCCCAGATAGGGGTTGCCGCCGAATTCGCGCGCCGCGGTGAAGCCGATGAGGATCGGCAGTATGATGAAGGCCGCCGAGCTGAACATGTCCAGCATGACGAACAGGGCGCTGTCGGCATTGACCCAGCCGTAGGTGCGCACCATGCCGAGCAGCCCCATCAGCAGGCCGGACGCGACGATGGCCGGAATGATCGGCACGAAGATGTTGGAGAGGGTCCGCGCCAGGCGCTGGGCCACGTTGAGCTTGGCCGTCGCCATGTCGGTCAGCTCCGCCTTGCTGGCGGTGCCGGTGCCGGTCAGGGCCACGAACTCCGCATAGACCTTGTTGACCAGGCCGGTACCGAAGATCACCTGGATCTGGCCGGCGTTGCTGAAGCACCCCTTGACCCCGTCCAGCTTGTCGATGGCGGCCTTGTTCACCTTGCTGTCGTCCGCCAGCACCAGCCGCAGCCGGGTGGCGCAGTGGGCGGCGCTGACGATGTTCTCCTTGCCCCCGAGCAGGGGCACCAGATCCTTGGCTATCGCACTGATATTCATATTCTTCCTCTTATGGCCCGCCGTCGGCGGGCCCTTGTCACATGAGAGTAGGGTCTGTCGCCCTGCGGCTCTAGCCGCGGATCAACAGCCGCTTGCGCCCGATCGCAAAAATTCATCCAGCCGGGTGCGGGTGGGCAGTGCCGTCATGGCCCCCTTGGCGGTGGTAGCCAGCGCCCCGCAGCCGTGGGCCCGGGCCAGGATGGCGGGCAGCTCATCCAGAGCGGGCAGCGAGGTCCGTTCGGCCAGGGCCGCCAGCAATCCGGCGACGAAGGCATCCCCCGCCCCCGTGGTATCGAGTGGCGTCACTTTGGGCCCCACCCACTCCAGCAGCTCGCCACCCAGACGGGCCACCACCCCCCCCGCCCCCCGGGTCACCAGCACCAGGGCCGGGCCTGAAATGGTGGCGAGCCCCGCAGCCAGATCGTCCAGACCGCTCAGCAGCTGCAGCTCCTCCAGCGAGAGCTTGACCACGTCCGCGAGGGCGATGGCCTCGCGCACCACGGGCAGCATCTCGGCCGGGTTGCCCCACACCTCGGGCCTCAGGTTGGGGTCGAAGCAGACCCGCCCCCCGACAGCCTTGATGGCCGCCATGGCTTGCAGACAACTGCCGCGTACCGGCTCGTTGGCGAGCGCGATGGAGCAGGTCAGCAGCCACTGCCCGGCCAGGAAGACCGGCAGATCGGCGGGAGTCAGGAACTGATCCGCGCTGGGCCTCACCATAAAGGTGAAGCTGCGCTCGCCCTCGGCATCGAGCTCCACCAGCACCGTGCTGGTGCGATGAGCCGGATCCTGGATCAAGTGACGGGTGTCGACCCCTTCGCTGGCCAGGGTATCGGCCATAAAGCGGCCGAAGGGATCCGCGCCGACCCGACCGATAAAGGCCGACTCCCCGCCGAGCCGGGCAACGCCCACCGCCACGTTGGCCGGCGCACCGCCCGGACACCTGAGATAGTGCTGCTCCCCTTCCGGGATCAAGTCCACCACCGCATCCCCCATTACCCACACACGATTCGTCACCTTGCTACTCCACTGCTGCATCGGATCGACTGTCAAACCCGGACTCTGTTTTGTTGGCTGGCATTATCAGCTAAACCGTTTTAGCCAACCAACAGATCCCGCCGCCGGCTGCCATTTTTGTGATCGGGATAACGAACTAGAACCAGGTTTCCATCTGCACGCCGAAGTTCCACTCGCCGCCGGCGGTGAAGTTGCTTTGGCCCATGGCATCGGTGCTGGCGTAGTTGTCGAGCTCGGAGGACCAGTCCATCCAGGTGGCGAATACCCGCAACTCGGGCCGCTCGAAGAAGCCGGCGGTCTGCGCCTTGAAGGTGGGGGCGAAGGTGAGCTTGGTGAAGTCGCCGCTCACCGCCTGACGCCCCTTGTAGCCCTTGGGATCGAGATCCATGTACTGCCAGGTGGCCTCGTAGACCAGCTCGACGTTCTGGCTCAGCACCTGGGCCAGCCGGCCATTGAGGGTCACCCAGCGGTACTCGTCCCCCTTCACGTAACGATCCTTGCTCTGCTCCGCCAGCAGGGCCGGGGCGATACGCCAGCGGGGTGCGAGATCGGTGGCGCCAAACACGGCGACCCGCACCGCATCGGCGTCCGCCAGCAGCTCGCTGTCGGAGCCCAGCCCCTTGAGCTCGGCACCCAGGCCGTGGCCATACAGCACGGCCGCCTTGGAGAAGCCGGGGTTGATGCCAAAGAAGCTGTCGGCGTGGTAGGCCAGCAGGGTGTGCGCCCCCTTGTTCGCCGTCTCGCTGCCGGCGCCACCGTCGTTGATGCGCGCCTCGTTGTCCTTGGCCGACAGGCCGTTCAGCATCCACTGCCAGTTGCCGACCCGGTTGTTCATGGTGAAGATGTAGCTCTCGATGTCGGAGAGGCCGCTCGCGCTGATGTCGCCGTAGTCGCGTCCGTAGAGAGAGAAGTTCGCCTTCCAGCTGTCGGCCAGCTGCACGTCGTAGACGCCGCCGCCGGTGCCGGCCAGGAACACCACGTCCGAGTCGAGCCAGTGGATGTCGAAGTTGTCCCGATCGAAGCGCTTGCCCGCCCACAGCACAGCATGCTTGAAGGGACCGTCGAAGCTCGCCAGATCGCCGATCTCGGCAAACACCTGGCGGGTATTGAGGCTGGAATCGCTGGCGGTCCAGTCGTTGCTGGTCTCCACCCCGTCCGCCAGCATCAACTTGTAGCGGGCCCAGCTGCCATCGGCGAAGGTCTGGGTCTTCAGCAGGTTGGCCTCCATGTAGGTGTCATCCTCGTTGCCAAGACGACCCACGGCGCCACCCACCGAGCCGGCCGGGGTGATATAGGGGCCGCCGCGACCGCCGTTGCCATTGCCGTTGACCAAGAGGCCCGAGCGGGCATAGCCGTGAAACTCGAAACCCTGGGTCCCGGCGGTCTGCTTGTCCACCTTCTCGCTCTGGGCCTTGGCCACCACGGCCGTCTCGCGGGCTTCGTTTGCCTTGCTCTGGGCCTCGTCGGCCCGCGCTTCGGCGGCGGTGGCGCGCGCCTCGGCCACCTGCACCCGTGCCTCCAGCGCCGCCAGACGGGCCTCGATACCGCCATCCGCCGCCCACAGCGGGCTGCTCATCCCCAATCCCAGCGCTACCGCCAGCGCCAACTTGTGCTTGCACATCGTCATCGTCCTCACCTGTCATCTGTCGCCCGGTCGGGCCTGTTGTTATCGACGACGAGAGCATAGCTAAACCAATTTAGCCAACTCAATACATCAGCTAAACCGTTTCAGCTCAAGTGTGAGCGGGATAACATTCGTACAGCAGGAATTGGCGGAAGTTGTGAGGAAGATCCCTCATCGGGATCCACTCAATAAGCGGGGATCTTGCTAAAGCTGGGGCAAAAAAAGAGCCGGCACAGGGCCGGCTCTTGATATCTGGGTCGCGAACATCAGCTGGTCAGATCGTCGAAGAAGCGTTTCACCCCTTCGAAGAAGCCTTCCGATTTCGGCTTGTGGGTCTTGGCGGCGGCGCCGCTGAAGGACTCGTCCAGCTGGCGCAGCAGCTCTTTCTGGGACTCGGTCAGCTTGACCGGGGTCTCCACCACCACCTTGCACATCAGATCCCCTACCTGGCCAGAGCGCACGGACTTGACGCCCTTGCCCCGCATGCGGAACATCTTGCCGGTCTGGGTCTCAGGGGTGACCTTGAGCTTGACCCGGCCATCCAGGGTCGGCACTTCGATCTCGCCGCCGAGGGCTGCCGCGGTAAAGCTGATGGGCACTTCGCAGTAGAGGTTGTTGCCGTCACGCACGAAGATCTCGTGCTCCTTGACGTGTACCTGTACGTACAGATCGCCCGCCGGTGCGCCGGCTTCCCCCGCTTCCCCTTCACCGGAGAGGCGGATGCGATCGCCGGTATCGACGCCAGCCGGGATCTTGACCGACAGGGTCTTGGTCTTCTGGTAGCGCCCTTCGCCATGGCACTTGCGGCACGGATCCTTGATGATCTTGCCGCGGCCGTGACAGTGGGGGCAGGGTTGCTGCACTGCAAAGAAGCCCTGACGCATCTGCACCTGGCCGGAGCCGTGGCAGGTCGGGCAGGTCTGGGCAGAGCTGCCGGTGTGGGCACCGGAGCCGTTGCACACTTCGCAGTGGACCAGAGTCGGTACCTTGATCTCCTTGGAGACCCCGCGCACCGCCTCTTCCAGGGTCAGCTCCATGGTGTAGCGCAGGTCGGAGCCACGGGCCGGGCCGCGACGGCCACCACCACGGCTGCCACCGAAAATATCGCCAAACACGTCGCCGAAGATGTCGCCGAAATCGGCGCCACCGCCAAAGCCACCGTGGCCACCGCCACCCTGGCTCTGATCCACGCCGGCGTGGCCGTACTGGTCATAGCGGGCACGCAGGTTGGCATCGGTCAGGATCTCGTAAGCTTCCTTGACCTCTTTGAACTTCTCTTCGGCACCGGCATCCCCCTGATTGCGGTCAGGGTGATACTTCATGGCCAGACGCTTGTACGCCTTCTTGATCTCGCGCTCGTCGGCATCTTTCGATACCCCCAGCACTTCGTAGAAATCGCGCTTCGACATACTTATCCTGTTGCTATATCAGCAGTTACGCAGACGGGCGTTGGTCACCCAACGCCCGTAAATTCATAGAATCAAGCCGATGGGCGAAGCGGACTTCGCCCATCTGGGTCGGGCTTATTTCTTGTCGTCTTTCACTTCTTCGAACTCGGCGTCGACCACGTCGTCGTCAGCCTTGGCGGAAGAGGAGGACTGACCGGCGTCAGCACCGGCGGCGCCTTGCGCCTGAGCCTGCTGCTGGGCAATCTCCATCAGCTTCTGGGACGCTTCCAGCAGTGCCTGCTGCTTGGCCTCGATAACGGCCTTGTCGTCGCCCTTGATGGCGGTTTCCAGCTCGCTCAGTGCAGCTTCGACCTTGGTCTTGTCGTCGGCAGGCAGAGCTTCACCGGCTTCGGTAACCTGCTTGCGCACGGAGTGGACCAGACCATCAGCCTGGTTGCGGGCCTGCACCAGCTCTTCGAACTTCTTGTCCTCGGCCGCGTTGGCTTCGGCTTCACGTACCATGCGCTCGATCTCGTCATCAGACAGACCAGAGGAGGCCTGGATGGTGATCTTCTGCTCCTTGTTGGTCTCCTTGTCTTTGGCGGAGACGTGCAGGATGCCGTTGGCGTCGATGTCGAAGGTCACTTCGATCTGCGGCAGACCGCGCGGTGCCGGACGGATGCCTTCCAGGTTGAACTGGCCCAGGGACTTGTTGTCGCTGGCGCGCTTGCGCTCACCCTGCAGCACGTGAATGGTCACGGCAGACTGGTTGTCTTCGGCAGTGGAGAACACCTGGGACTTCTTGGTCGGAATGGTGGTGTTCTTCTCGATAAGCGCAGTCATCACGCTGCCCATGGTTTCGATACCCAGAGAGAGCGGGGTAACGTCCAGCAGCAGTACGTCAGTCTTGTCACCGGACAGAACGGCACCCTGGATGGCTGCACCCATGGCCACGGCTTCGTCCGGGTTGACGTCTTTGCGCGGCTCTTTGCCGAAGAACTCGGCAACTGTCTTCTGAACCAGCGGCATACGGGTCTGACCACCCACCAGGATGACGTCGTCGATCTCGCCAACCGCCAGACCGGAGTCTTTCAGGGCGACGCGAACCGGCTCCAGAGAGTCCTTCACCATGTCTTCCACCAGGGATTCCAGCTTGGCGCGGGTCACCTTGATGTTCATGTGCTTCGGACCGGTGGCATCGGCAGTGATGTACGGCAGGTTGACGTCGGTCTGCTGGGCGGAAGAGAGCTCGATCTTGGCTTTCTCGGCGGCATCTTTCAGACGCTGCAGGGCCAGCTGGTCGTTGCGCAGGTCGATGCCCTGCTCACGCTTGAACTCGTCTACCAGATAGTTGATGACGCGGTTGTCGAAGTCTTCACCACCCAGGTGGGTGTTACCGTTGGTCGCCAGTACTTCGAAGGTGGTTTCGCCTTCCACTTCGTCGATCTCGATGATGGAGATGTCGAAGGTACCGCCACCCAGGTCATAGACGGCAACCTTGCGCTCGCCCTTGACCTTGTTGACGCCGTAGGCGAAAGCCGCTGCAGTCGGTTCGTTGATGATGCGTTTTACATCCAGACCGGCGATGCGACCGGCATCCTTGGTAGCCTGACGCTGGGCGTCATTGAAGTAGGCCGGTACAGTGATGACGGCTTCGGTGACCGGCTCGCCCAGGTAGTCTTCGGCGGTCTTCTTCATCTTTTTCAGCACTTCGGCAGAGATCTGCGGCGGTGCCATTTTCTTGCCTTTCACCTCGACCCAGGCGTCGCCGTTGTCGGCCTTGGCGATGGCGTACGGCATGATTTTCAGGTCACGTTGTACTTCGTCATCTTCGAAACGACGGCCGATCAGACGCTTGATGGCGAACAGCGTGTTCTTCGGGTTGGTGATGGCCTGACGCTTGGCCGGCTGACCAACCAGGATTTCGCCGTCATCGGCATAGGCAATGATGGACGGAGTAGTACGGTCGCCTTCCGCGTTCTCGATCACGCGAGCATGGTCGCCATCCAGAATAGCGACGCAGGAGTTGGTAGTACCCAGGTCAATACCGATGATTTTACCCATTTGACGAATCTCCAAATACTTTGAATAAACTGGCGAGGGGCTCGCCTTAATGCGTTAACGGCTAGGTGGGGCCTGCCAATCTGGCTTTCAAGCTCCCGGCATCAAATTTTTTGTGCCGCCGTGGCCTTGCATCCTATATGGGGTCGCAAGTGGCCACTTCAAGCCCCGCCCTGCAAAAACCCCACCTTTTGTCATGGCCGGGCCATGACGCACCGCAGGGATACACAACAAAAAGCCCGCCAAGCGGCGGGCCTGGGCATCAAGCACCGACTCAGTCGACGGCCTTGGATACCATGACCATGGCCGGACGGATCACGCGACCGTTCAGCTCGTAGCCTTTCTGCATCACGGCGATGACGGTGTTCGGCGCCACGTCGGCACTCGGCACCATGCTCATCGCCTGATGGGCGTTGGGGTCAAACGGCTGGTTGGTCGGATCCAGCGCCGCCAGACCGAACTTGGCCACGCCGCTCTGCATGGATTTCAGGGTCAGCTCGACCCCTTCGATCATCGGCTTGAGGGCGTCGTTTTCCTTGTCGGCCAGCTCGATGGCGCGTTCCATGTTGTCCAGCACCGGCAAGAGCTCGGCGGCGAACTTCTCCAGCGCGAACTTGTGCGCCTTCTCCACGTCCTGCGCCGCGCGACGACGCAGGTTCTCCATCTCGGCGACGGCACGAATGGCGCGCTCGCGCTCTTCGGCAGAGGCTTGCTGGGCAGCTTCCAGCTGCGCCTCCAGCTCGGCAATGCGGGCCTGCTCGGCTGTCACTTCACTGTCTACATCGGTCGGCTCGACTGGCTGGGCTTCCACTTGCTCCATCGCTTCAACCTTTTGTTCTTCGTGGTTCATGACATCTCCAATTGCGGGTTACTTATGAGGGCCCGCTCTCCGGTTGCGCGACCGGACGGCAACGGGCCGACTATGTTGGCGCTATTATGGGGATGGATCCCCGGCTTTCAAGGGGAAAAGGGCGCCATTATCGCCAAGGAGGTGACGCGACAAGCAATTTACGGTGTTTTCCCGCCCCATGGCGCAAGCGGACACGCCGGCAGCAGACAAATCCCCCCCAAAGCGCGGTATACTCCCCCCAATACTCATCCCAGACCCGACAGACCATGGATTCTCCGTTCAAAACCATCGCCCTGATTGGCAAGCCCCACCACGAAGGGGCCAACCAGACCCTGACCGGCCTGCATCAATACCTGACCACCCGCGGTTTTCGGGTGCTGGTAGAGAGCCGGGTGGCCCACGCCCTCGGCATCATGGACGAGAACGTGATGGATCTGGTGCAACTGGGCCAGCAGGCGGATCTCGCCATCGTGGTCGGTGGTGACGGCAACATGCTGGGGGCGGCGCGGGTACTGTCGCGCTTCGACGTGGCGGTGATCGGGGTGAACCGGGGCAACCTCGGTTTTCTCACCGATCTCTCGCCGCAGGATTACCTGCTGCCGCTGGAGCAGGTGCTGTGCGGCCACTACAAGAGCGAGCATCGCTTCCTGCTGGAGGCGGCGGTCTATCGCCACGGCGAGCGCAAGTCCAACAACCTGGCGGTCAACGAGGCGGTGCTGCACCCGGGCAAGATCGCCCACATGATCGAGTTTGAGGTCTACATCGACGGCAGCTTCATGTACAGCCAGCGCTCGGACGGCATCATAGTGGCCACCCCTACCGGCTCCACCGCCTACTCCCTGTCGGCGGGCGGCGCCATCCTCACCCCCAAGCTCAACGCCATCACGCTGGTGCCCATGTTCCCGCACACCCTGAGCAGCCGCCCCATCGTGCTGGACGCCGACAGCGAAGTGCGGCTGCTGGTCTCACCGGACAATCAGGACGACGCCATGCAGGTGAGCTGCGACGGTCAAGTGACCCTGGCGGTCCACCCGGGGGACGAGATCCTCATCAAGAAGAGCAGCCACAAGCTGCATCTGGTCCATCCGCTGGATTACAGCTACTTCCACGTGCTGCGCAACAAGCTCGGCTGGGGCAGCAAGCTGTTCTGATCCCCAGCCCTGCACTCCATCTCTCTCACAAAACGGCCCCTAGCGCGGGCCGTTTTGCATTCCGTCCCGCGGTGACATCTTTACTGTGTGGAAAACCAGTATATACTGGATGCATACACAGTAATGTTGGCCCATACAGGATGAGACCATGCTGACCCAGCTGACCGTCAACAACTTCGCCATCGTCAAGTTTCTCGAACTCGATCTGCAACCGGGCATGACCTGCATCACGGGTGAGACCGGGGCGGGCAAATCCATCGCCATCGACGCCCTGGGCCTGTGCCTGGGGGAGCGTGCCGAAGCCGGCATGGTGCGACCGGACAGTGACAAGAGCGAGGTCAGCGCCCGCTTCCTGCTGGACGGCAACCCGGCCGCTCGCGCCTGGCTGGCCACCAACGAGCTGGAAAACGAAGGGGAATGCATAGTGCGGCGGGTCATCTCCGCCGAGGGGCGCTCACGCAGCTACATCAACGGCGTGCCCGTGCCCCTCACCCAGCTCAAGAACCTGGGCCAGCTGCTGGTCAACGTCCATGGCCAGCATGCCCACCAGATGCTGCTCAAACCCGATTACCAGCTCGCCCTGCTCGATGGTTACGCCGGCCACCATCTGCTGCTCGATGAGGTGCGCCGCCACTACCAGCAGTGGCGCCAGCTGCAGAACGAGCTCAACCGGCTCAAGGCCGAGCAGCAGCAACGGGAAGCCCGCCGCCAGCTCATCGAATACCAGGTACAGGAACTGGATGAATTTGCCCTGCAACCGGGGGAGTTTGAAGAGATTGAAGAGGAGCATCAGCGCCTGGCCAACGGCACCGAGCTGATGCAGGAGTGCGGCGCCTGTCTGGATCTGCTCTATGACAACGAGGAGACCACCATCGCCGGTCTGCTGCAGACTGTCGTCGATCGGGCCGAGGGGCTGGTCGCCATGGACTGCCGGCTGGGCGACGTGCTCGGCATGCTCAACGAGGCCCTGATAGGAGTGCAGGAAAGCCACAGCGAGCTGCGCAGCTACCTGGACCGGCTGGAGCTGGATCCAGAGCGCTTCAACGAGCTGGAGAGCCGCCTCTCCAAGGCCATCAACCTGGCCCGCAAGCACCACGTCAAACCGGCCGAGCTGACCCTGCACCATCAGGAGCTGGCCGCCGATCTGGCGCGCCTCAACTCAGACGAAGAGCGGCTGGAGGGGATGGAAGACGAGCTGGCCGAGGCCCGCCAGGCCTTCGTGCAGGCCGCCGAGGCCCTGAGCCAGAGTCGCCAACGCTATGCCGAAGAGCTCGGCGCCAAGGTGAGTGCCAGCATGCACGAGCTGGCGATGCCGGACGGCCGCTTCGCCATTGAGGTGCGCCCCGATGCCCAGAGCAGCCTGTCACCGCTCGGCATCGACCGGGTGGAGTTCATGGTCACCACCAACCCGGGCCAGCCCATCCAGCCGCTCGGCAAGGTGGCCTCCGGCGGCGAACTGTCGCGTATCAGCCTCGCCATCGTGGTGATCAGCGCCCGCAAGATCTCGACGCCGACCCTGATCTTCGATGAAGTGGACGTGGGGATCAGCGGCCCGACAGCGGCCGTGGTAGGGCGCCTGCTGCGCCAGCTGGGGGAATCGACCCAGGTGATGGTGGTCACCCACCTACCCCAGGTCGCAGGAAAGGGGCACCAGCACATGGTGGTGAGCAAGCACACCGACGGCAAGACCACCGAAACCCAGATGCAGGCGCTGGATCAAAGTGCCCGTCTCAACGAGCTGGCCCGTCTGCTGGGGGGCGATCAGATCACCGACAACACCCTGGCCAACGCTCGCGAACTGCTGGCCTGCTGAGGCAAAGGTCAGCCATCTGCACGCGGGGCCCACGTTGAGGATCAGGTTCCCCGCGTAACCCCGCCTGCTGGTGACGGCGGTTTGCTGCGCCGCGGCGGGTGCATCATCACCATGCCGCCGTTGCCGCATTCTGGAGAGCTCACCCCCCGAGAGATCACTTTCTGGCGGTTTGAATGGTCACGGCCTGCCTGGCCGGATCGAAGCCTCATAGCCTCTCGCTCATACCGAGACGCGGCCTAATCTCTTTGCTTGCCCATCCCCCTATCCACCTCTTGCAGCGTGAACCTTGCGGCCATGGGAGATCCCCCGATGCTTGCCACACAGCTATCTCCTTCCGCTTGTCTCCCTGTCCGAGTTTGCCTCCCTGCCCTAATCTGCGACCCTGGTCTGCCTCCCTACCCAGCCCCAAGGCGATTCAGCAGCAGGAGTGAGCGCCCCTTTTACAACAGGGTCTCGCCCGCCGCAGAGCGGCCTGCGCCGGTTGCCATCAGTGGGGACGGCGCATAGAGTGAATCCAGAGCAGGGCAAGCCCCCTGTTTTCCCATTTGCCCCGCATACCTGATCTTGCCTCAGGTACGTCATCAACCGCAGGAATGGCACCATGCTCCACGTGTTTGGTCACAAGAATCCCGACAGCGACAGTATCTGTACCGCTCTGGTGGCTGCCGACTGGCTCAATCGTCAGGGTCGGGCGGCCCAGGCCTATGCCCTCGGTGAGCCCATCGCCGAGACCCGCTTCATTCTGGAAACCGCCGGCGTCGCCGCCCCGCCCCTGCTGCAGGGCAGCGTGGCCAACAAAGAGGTGTTCCTGGTGGATTTCAGCGAGCTGGAGCAGGGGCCGGATGGACTGGCAGAGGCCGACGTGCAGGGCCTCATCGACCACCACCGCATCGGCACCCTCATTACCCGTGGGCCGCTCGATGCCTGGATCCGGGCCGTGGGTTGCAGCGCCACCGTGCTGCTGGAGCTGATGGGTTACCATACCCTCTCCCGCGCCCAGGCTCGCCTGCTGCTGGGGGCCATCATCAGCGATACCTTCAGCCTCACCTCGCCCACCACCACGGCGCGCGATCGCGCCGCCGTCCATGCCCTGCTGCCGCTGGCGGATCTGGCGCTGGAGCCATTTGCCCAGACCCTGCTGGAGCGCCGCACCCAGCTCGGTGACGCCCCCATGGCCGAGCTGCTCGCCGCCGACGAGAAGGCGTACCGGATCGCCGGTTACCAGCTCTATGTCAGCCAGATCTGCGTGATGGATCCGGGTCAGCTGCACAGCCGGCAGGCGGAGCTGGAACAGGCCATGCAACTGCGGCTGGCAGAGGATGGGCTGGATGCCTATGTCCTGATGCTGACCGACCTGGCTCAGGGGGGCAGCCAGCTCCATTTCGCCAGCAACGGCATCCTGCCCGCCCACCCCATCCAGCTGATCGGCGCCGTCAGTCGCAAGAAAGAGGGGCTGCCCTGGCTGACGAGCTATCTGGCAGGCAAGCCACTCTGACGCTGACCCGGCGAGCCCCGCTTCACGCCGGACTCGCCGCTCTGCTCACCCGTCCCACCCACTCTCTTGTTATCTTGTCGTCTGCCAGCCAACACCCTCCGGCATGGCTCCAGAGAGGGGCCAATCCCTGCTTTGCTCACACTTTTGACGGCTCGCACGTCATTTGCCCACCCAGCCCCGCTTTTCCTTCATTTTCCATTCAACTCAGTCTGTTATGATGATGTAAACGAACATGCCCTGGCGCTGCCTCACCGACACCCGCTGACGCCTGCAGCCACAGGGACAGGTTCGTGCTATGCGACACATAGCGGGTACACAGTGATATGGGACAGGCCGTTTGTCCCTGGTGGCCCGCACCATGCCAAGGGAGAACTGCTTATGACCTCAACCAATATCGTGCTGTTGCTGGAAGGCAAGGATTACGAGCAGGAGACGCTGGCCAAAGCGAGCCAATTGGCACAAGGAATGGGGGGCGAGCTCACCCTGCTGCACCTGACCCACAGCAGCAAGATGCGCCGCAACAGCCTGTCGCTGTCGGAAGAGGAGCGCAGCGCCCAGGGTACGCTGGACGCTAAGGCCATCATCAGCGAGCTCATCACCACCCTGCAACACCCGGTGGATTACCAGTGCCTGGTGGTCGATGACGTGGTGCCTGACCTGAAACGCTGGCTGGCCACTCACCCGATGGATCTGCTGCTGGTCGGCAGTCGCCACCACTGGATGGAGGGCTCCCTGGCCCGCCTGCTTATCTACAAGCTGCCGCTCGACATCCAGATCTGCCACGAGCCCTACGCCAAACAACTCAAGGCCGTCGGCTGACGACCGGCCCCCGCCGACTCAGGCCGGGTACCCGAATGACCTCCCGCAGCGGGCTTTTTCGCCCGCTGCCCCCTACCCCGTCTGCTCGCCAGGAAGCCCGGCCAGGGCACGCTAGTGACAAGACTATCTACATGTTTTCTTACATATTCATCACTGTTTTTTGAGCCTCGTTTGCTGCAGGATGTTGCCCTTGCACGCCTTCGTTCGCTTCTTTCAGGTGAAAAATGAACATCACTACCAAGCAGAGAAAAATTGCCCTGCTCGCCCTTGTGCCCGTGCTCGCCATCGGCTGGTTGGCCTGGCCGAGCAAGGCACCCGAGCCGGTACTGACCGCCGAGGTGACCCGCCAGGACGTAGAGCAGACCGTACTGGCCAGCGGTGTGTTGCAGGCCATCGAGCAGGTAGACGTCGGTGCCCAGGTCTCGGGCCAGGTCACCTATCTGGCGGTAGAGGCAGGTCAGAAGGTCAAGCAGGGAGACCTGCTGGCCGAGATCGATCCGCTGATCGCCCAGAACAACCTCAAGACCGCCGAGGCGGATCTCGCCAGCCGCCGCGCCCAGCTCAAGATCAAGCAGGCCCAGCTCAAGCAAAACGAGCTGAGCTGGCGTCGTCAGCAGCAGATGTTCAGGCAGGAGGCGAGCTCGCGCGCCGATCTGGAGAGCGCCGAAGCCCAGCTGGCCGTGACCAGAGCCGAGCTGCAGGGGGCATTGGCTGAAGTCGACAATGCCCAGATCAAGGTGGAGCGAGCCAAGACGGAGCTCGGCTACAACCGCATTCAGGCGCCCATGGATGGTACCGTCGTCAGCATAGTGACCCGCCAGGGGCAGACCCTGGCCGCCAGCCAGACGGTGCCGACCCTGCTCAAGCTCGCCAACCTGGAGACCATGACGGTCAAGGCGCAGATCTCCGAAGCGGACGTCACCCGGGTCAAGGCCGGCATGCCGGTCTATTTCACCCTGATGGGGGATCCGGACACCCGCTACCACGGCACCCTGCGCACCGTCGAGCTGGCCCCCACCAACATCAATGAGCAGGCCACCAGCACCACGGCCACCAACAACGCCGCCGTCTACTACTACGCCCTGTTCGACGTGCCCAACCCGGATCACACCCTGCGGGTCGCCATGACCACCCAGGTCACCATAGTGCTCGGCGAGCGCAAGCAGGTGCTGACCATTCCGCAGACCGCCCTTGGCAAGAAGCTCGGGGAGAACGAGTACGAGGTCACCCTGCTCAAGGAGGATGACCAGAAGGAGACTCGCCGCATCAAGACCGGCATGAAGGATGACATCAAGGTGGAGGTGGTCAGCGGTCTGAGCGAACAGGAGAAGGTCACCCTGAACCAGGGTTCGCCGGTCAGCGGCAATGACGTGGAGATCATGCTGTGAGCGAGCCTCTGATCCAGCTCAAGGGGATCGAGCGGCGCTACCAGAGTGGAGAGCAGGAAGTGACCGTGCTCCATCCCCTCGATCTCGCCATCGAGGCGGGAGAGATGATCGCCATCGTCGGCGCCTCCGGCTCCGGCAAGTCGACCCTGATGAACCTGCTCGGCTGCCTCGATCGGCCGAGCAGCGGCCAGTACCTGTTCCGCGGCCAGGACACCGCCACCCTGGACGCCCTCTCCCTCGCCAGGCTGCGCTGCCACCACTTCGGCTTCATCTTTCAGCGCTACCACCTCTTGCCGCACCTCAATGCCGCCGCCAACGTGGAGATCCCGGCCGTCTACGCCGGCACACCGCGAGCCGAGCGCCAGGCCCGCTCGCAGGCACTGCTGGCGCGACTGGGGCTCAGTGAGCGCAGCCATCACACCCCGAGCCAGCTCTCCGGCGGCCAGCAGCAGCGGGTCAGTATCGCCCGGGCGCTGGCCAACGGCGGCGAGGTGATCCTGGCGGACGAACCCACCGGGGCCCTCGACAGCCAGAGCGGCAAGGAGGTGATGGCCATCCTCAAGGAGCTGCACGCCCAGGGCCACACCATCATCCTGGTGACCCACGACATGGAGGTGGCCAGCCACGCCGACCGGATCATCACTCTCAAGGATGGCCGGGTGCAGGAAGACAGCGGCCGCAAACCGGCCGCCGCCCCCGTGACCCCGACCGCCGCCCCCGCCGGCAAGGAAGGGGCAGGCCACGACTGGGATCGCTACCGGGAAGCGGCACGCATGGCGCTGCACGCCATGCTGGCCCACCGCATGCGCACCTTCCTCACCATGCTCGGCATCATCATCGGCATCGCCGCCGTGGTGAGCGTGGTGGCGCTCGGCCAGGGGGCCCGTGCCAAGGTGATCGACCAGATCAATGCCATGGGCACCAATACCATCGACATCTTCCCCGGCAAGGATTGGGGGGACGAGAAGGCCGCCAGCATCCAGACCCTCAACAAGCGGGATCTCGACGCCCTGCTCGGCCAGCCCTACCTGGAAGGGGCCAGCCCCCAGATCGCCGCCTCCGGCCAGCTGCGCTATCGCAACAAGACCAACAGCGGCAGCATAGTCGGGGTCGGCAGCGACTTCTTCCGGGTCAAGGGGATGAAGCTCACCAACGGCCGGCTGTTTGACGAACGCGACATCCAGAACCGGACCGCGGTGGCGGTGGTGGACGGCAAGACCATAGAGAGCCTGCTCGGCAAACAGGATCCCGTCGGCCAGGTGGTGCTGGTCGGCACCCTGCCGGTGCGCATCGTCGGCGTGGTGGAAGAGGAGACCGGGTTTGGCCGCAGCGGCCAGTCGGTGAACGTCTGGCTGCCCTACAGCGCCGTGATGAGCCGCCTCATCTCCCAGAACCACTTCAGCCAGCTCACCATCCGGGTCAAGGACGGGGTGCAACCGGCGCTGGCCGAACAGGCCGCCATCGAGCTGCTGACCCAGCGCCACGGGGTGAAGGACTTCTTCACCTTCAGCAGCGACAGCATCATCAAGTCGGTGGAGAAGACCACCGCCACCATGACCCTGCTGGTCTCCGCCATCGCGGTGATCTCCCTCATCGTCGGCGGCGTCGGGGTGATGAACATCATGCTGGTGTCGGTGGTGGAGCGCACCCGCGAGATCGGCATCCGCATCGCGGTCGGTGCCCGCCAGTCGGACATACTGCAGCAGTTTCTGATCGAAGCGGTGATGGTGAGCCTGCTGGGGGGCATGCTCGGGGTGGGGGTCTCCCTCTTCATCGGCCTGCTCTTCTCCCTGTTCGTGGAGAGCATCCAGATGCACTTCTCGCTCTTTTCCATCCTGATGGCGTTTGGCTGTTCCTCGCTCATCGGGATCCTGTTTGGCTATCTGCCCGCCCGCAATGCCGCCCGGCTCGATCCGGTCGAGGCGCTGGCGAGGGAATGACGATGTACCACTTATCCAAACTGGGGCTCTGCCTCACCCTGGCGCTCGGCCTCGGCGCCTGCAGCCAGCAGAGCAGCTATCAGCGGCAGGAGCTGGCATTGGCCGACCACTGGCAGCAGCCGGAGGACGGTCTCACCCGCCAGCTGGCCGGCCCCTGGTGGCAGGGCTTCCACGATCCCGAGCTCAATCGGCTGATCGAGGCCGTGCTGGCTGCCAACCCGGACATGCAGGTCGCCGGCCTGCGCCTGCGCAGCGCTCTGCTCAGTGCCGATCTGGCCGACACCAACCTGACCCCCTCGGTCGATGCCAGCCTCGGCGGCAATGGCACCAAGAATCTGAAGAGCGGCAAGAGTGAAGGCAGCATGGGCCCCTCCCTGACCCTCGGCTACGAGGTGGATCTGTGGGGCCGGCTCGCCTCGGTGCGGGATCAGGCGAGCTGGGAGGCCGAGGCGTCCGCCCAGGATCTGGCCGCCACCCGCCTGATGCTGATCGGCAAGGCGCTCGAGCAATATTGGCAGCTGGCCTACCTCGGCTCGGCCATTTCCCTGGGCCAGCAGCAGCTCGCCAACTATGAGCGCGCCGAGCAGCTGACCCAGGCCAAGTACCGGGCCGGCGCCGTGACCCGGCTCGATCTGGTGCAGGCCAGCCAGCAGAAGGCCGGCAAGCAGGCGGAGCTCAGCTCGCTCCTGATGCAGCAGGAGCAGGCCCGCAACGCCCTGCGCCTGTTGCTCGGTCGCAGCAACGGTCCGCTGGCATTCGAGCCCAAGGCGCTGCCGACGGCCGCCATCCCCACCCTGGCGGTCGGCATTCCGGCCGATGTGCTGGCGCGGCGCCCCGACGTGCGCGCCGCCGAGCTGCGCCTGCGCAAGACCCTGGCGAAGGGGGACGAGATCCGCACCGGTCTCTACCCCACATTGAAGCTGACCGGCGGCGCTAGTAGTAGCTCGGATACCCTGACCCAGGTGCTGCAAAACCCGGTGGGTACCCTGGGCGCCTCGTTGGCGCTGCCCTTCCTCGAGTACAACAAGACCCGGCTCGCCATCGCCGGCGCCAATCTCGATTACCAGATAGCCGAAGCGGAGTTTCGCAAGCAGCTCTATGGCGCACTGGTGGAGGTGGAGGATGGTCTGACCGCCCGCCACCACGGCGAGCAGCGCCTGAGCTACCTGGCCGAGCAGCTGGACTTTGCCAAAGAGGCGGAGCGGCTGGCGAGAGCCCGCTACCAGGCCGGCGCCACCGGGGTACAACCCTGGCTGGATGAACAGAACCGGCTGTGGGACGCCGAGCTCGCCCTGCTCGGCCAGCAGAAGGAGCAGCTCAACACCATGGCCAGGATCTACAAGGCGCTGGGGGGCAGCGATCGCCCCTGAGCCAGAGCCCCCCCTCGCCCCATGGCGAGGGGGGGCTATTTTTCTGCACGCCACTGAACTTCCCTTCGCTTTCCCCTCTCTGACTCTGTCACACAAACCAATTGATAATAATTTTCATTTAATGAAGAATGGGCGCCATTATCAGTCAGGAGTATGCCCATGTCCCAGTCCGCCCCGGTCAACCGCCCCCGCCTGCTCACGGTCAAGCACATTCAGGATGTGAGCCCGCACCTGCGCCGGATCTGCCTGACCAGCCCGGAGCTCGCTGACTACCCCTTCACCTGTGGCGGCGCCCATATCAAGATCATGCTGCCCCAGCCGGGCCAGGCCCATGCCGTGCTGCCCACGCCCACCCCGCAGGGGCCGCGCTGGGAAGACCCGAGCCAGCGTCCCATCATGCGCACCTTCACCATTCGCGCGTTTCGCCGCGAGGCGCTGGAGCTGGATATCGACTTCGCCCTGCACGATGATGGCGGCCCCGCCAGCCGTTTCGCCAGCCAGGCCAAGCCCGGCGATCTGCTGGCCATCTCGGGCCCGGGTGGCCCGGATCCCATGCTGCAACCGGCCAGTTACTACTACATGGTGGGGGATCTCACCGCCCTGCCCGCCATCAGCGCCATGATTGAGGTGATGCCCGCCGATGCCCGCGGCCACATCGCCCTGCTGGTGCCCTATCAGGAAGATGTGCAGGATCTGTCGCTGCCCGCCGGGGTAAGCCTGCGCTGGTTTGTCGGCACCCCCGAGCAGACGGCGCCGCTGGTAGAGTACTTCACCGCCCTGCCGCTGGAGGAGCAACAGAGCTACTTCTGGTTTGGCGGGGAAGAGGGCTTGGTGGTCCCCATGCGCCGCCACGTACGGCGCACGCTCGAGGTGGATCGCACTCGGGTCTACGCCGTGCCCTACTGGCGCCACGGCAAGGATGAAGAGGCCTATCACCATGCCCGTCACGACGTGATGGACAGCTAAACCAGCTGATTTTGTCCTGAAATATCAAGCCCATGGCCTGCCGGTCATGGGCTTGATTGCCATTGGAGCGGCCTTACCCGCCGGCGCTCTCCCCCCATTCTGGTGTGCCACTCGGTTGTGCTTGCATTTGCGGTCGACAACAAGATAATGATAATCACTCTCAACAATAACAGGTGATGACGCCCCATTGCAGCTCCCGTCCGGGTTCCGGTGTGGAGTGCACGTCACTCACTCCTATGCACAGCAAGGTAATCCAGATGGCAGTTTTAAACTCGGTAATGCGCGCCTTCGCGGTGGAGGCACTCCCCACTCCTGCCGACCTGTTGGCACTTCATCCCTGTCCCGCCGAGCTGGCGACCCGGATCGACCAGCACCGCCAGCAGGCTCGCCGGATCCTGGCAGGAGAGGACGATCGCCTGCTGGTGGTGATTGGCCCCTGCTCCATCCACGATCCCCTCGCCGCCCTCGACTACGCCAGACGGCTGGCCTCGCTGGCCCACGCCTATCAGGATCGGCTGCAGATAGTGATGCGCACCTATTTCGAGAAGCCCCGCACCACTGTGGGCTGGAAGGGGCTGGTGTTCGATCCCCATCTGGATGGCAGCAACGACATCAACCACGGCATGCGGCTCGCGCGCCAGCTGCTGCTCGACATCAACCAGCTGGGGCTGGCCACTGCCACCGAGTTTCTCGATACCACCAGCTTCCTCTACCTGGCCGATCTCATCAGCTGGGGGGCGATCGGTGCCCGCACCACCGAGTCGCAAGTTCACCGACAGCTGGCCTCGGCCCTGCCCTGCCCCGTCGGCTTCAAGAACGGGACGGACGGCAACATCCGGGTGGCCATCGATGCCATTCAGGCCAGCGAAGCCTCCCATCTGTTTACCGCCCCCGGCAGCCAGGGCGGCATGGTGGTGATCAAGAGTGAAGGCAACCCGGCCGGCCACATCATTTTGCGCGGCGGCACCCGCCCCAATTACCACCAGAGCGACGTGGAAGAGGCAGCCGAACGGCTGGCACGGCAGGGGCTCTCCCCCCGGCTGATGGTGGATTGCAGCCATGGCAACAGCCAGAAGCTGCACAAGAACCAGATCCGGGTGGCGGGAGAGCTCTGCCGTCAGCTGGCAGAAGGCAGCGACGCCATCGCCGCCGTCATGGTCGAGAGTTTCCTGCAGGGGGGCAGCCAGAAACCGGCCCCTCTGAGCGAACTGGTCTACGGCCAGTCGGTCACCGATGCCTGCCTGTGCTGGGACGATACCCAGACCCTGCTTGCCATGCTGGCGGATGCCGTCGAGCGGCGCCGCCAATATCCGGGACAGCCCCGGCCGGACCCTGTTCGCTGGCCAGCCCAGCTGGCAAGTTGAATCCATAGGGTGAATAAGGCTCCCGTAACGGGAGCCTTATTATTTCCCCACTTTCCTTTTCCAATCTCCCCGCCATACCACCGATTAAATGCCCAGGGCATCTCTTTCCCATAAAAAGTGCGCAGGTATCCGACGCCTGCCGCAATAAAACAACCGGGGTAATACGCTGTGGTTCGTCCAACCAGGTCGCAGACAGTGAGCAGACCGATTAATGCCATGAACAACAACCAAAGGGGGGAGGCAAAGCGCCAGAAACAGGTGATCTCTTAATGCTGATGGTATCGTCCTGGAATGACCTACCTAATACTTGACGGGCTATATGAGTCCAGCAACAGGAGGAGAAGAAGGCAGCCAGTCACACCATAAAAACGATGTCGGTGATGAAAAAACCAGCCAACTGGAAATTAATCGTTCAATCAGGCGGCAACAAATAGGGGTGACATCATGCGACAAAAACCAGTCGGATAAAACAGCATGGGGAATTGACAGGGGCGGCTTTCAATGAGCACAAATAATAATGCCGCCTCATGGGCGGCATCATTCATGATCGACCGAAGGGATCAGATCAGGAAATCATTCAGATCCTTGCCCAGCGCAACTTGCTCGGCAATGGCCTTGGGCATACGGCCCTGACCGGTCCAGGTCTTCTCCTGGCCATCTTCCTGGTACTTGTACTTGGCAGGACGCGGAGCACGCTTGCTCTTGGTCGCGCCAGCAGCGGCAGCCGGGGCGGCAGCGCTGTTCAGCAGTTCACGGGGATCGATACCGGCCTGCTGCAGCATTTCGGTGAACTCGTTCAGCTTGCGCTGACGCTCTTCCTGCTCGGCACGCTCCTGTTCAACAGAATCGGCGCGCTCGTTATATACCAGATCGAACTTCTCTTTTGCTTCTTGCAGCTGTTCAAACGGCAATTCACGGATGGCCGCACGCAGGCTGCGAATGTTCAGCAGAACTTTCAGAAACTCGTTCATTACTTCCTCACAGAATTATTTTTGTTTGTCACAGGGATAACACAGCTTGAGAATAGCACGGCTGTTTGAGAACAACATAATGTTTTTATAACAGCTGTCACTTTCTTAACAAAAAGTTCTGGCTGAATATAGCGACCACTTTATTCAGCCATTACTCATTGGCCCGCCTGCAAGATCGTTTACCATGCAATTCCCCCATGTAACGCATGGCAAATAGATCCGGTACAGCTTGTCATATTTTCCGGCAGGTGATGCCAGCTATTTTTACAATTAGCCACGGCTGTTAATTTTTCCGCCACTCACACGAGACTCTAGGTAGACAATTGACACTATATATTGCCGGCGATGGCTGCCGGCAACCTCTCCTGTGTGGATTGGCAAACTGGGCAAGGCAAACCGGCTTATTCCAGGATCAGCCGCCGCCAGGGGCCGGTGATCTCGCAGTGGCCGGTTTCCGCCGTATTCTGCCAACCCAACCGGTGATAAAACGCCAGCGCCGCCGTGTTGTTGGTGGCCACCTTGAGGGATGCTGGCTTGTTGAAGGGGGCCAGCCCCTGATTCAGCAGGGCCCGTCCCATGCCCTGGCCATGCCAGTCGGCCGAGACATAGAGGTGGTGCACGAAGCTCTCATCGCCCCAGATGGAGATGAAGCCGCAGGGTGTCCCCCCCTGCTCGGCCACCCAGATCTGCTCGCCCCGGGTCTGCTCGTCAAAATCTTCCAGCCGGAACTGGGCGGGATCGACCCAGTGAAAGGTCTGACGCCGCCCTTTCAAAAACAGCTGCGCCAACTGGGGAATATCCGTCTCTCGCATGGCTCTGATCATCAAACTGTCCCTGTCATATGAGTACCACCCCACTCTCCATGGAACACGGGGGCCCTGTCAAATCGCTGGCACAGAATAACGCCGTCGCAATGGCAGGGGTGTGACACTCCTCTGTCCATTTCATGAGCCATGGGACTATACTGCCTGAGTCCCGTGTATGGATGTTTTGAGGCTCGCTGATTTATGGATAACAAGCAGATAGAAGGCAATATCTTTGTTCCGGCCCATATCGACGACGTCTGGCGTGCCTGGACAACCGAAAGCGGCCTGCGCAGTTTTCTGGCGCCGGAATGCCTGATGGTGCCGGAACCGAATGGTCCCTTCGAAATCTATTTCAGACCCGATGCCCCGCTGGGCGAGCGTGGCAGCGAAGGTTGCCGGGTGATGGCCGTCATGCCCCACGACCTGCTCAGTTTCAGCTGGAATTTTCCCCCCTCCCTGCCCCATATCCGCCAACAGAAGACCCAGGTCTGCCTGCGCTTCGTGCCGGAAGGTCAGGGCACCCGACTCTACTTCCTGCAGACCGGCTGGGCCAACGACCCGGACTGGGATCAGGGCTACGCCTATTTTCGGGATGAGTGGCTGGAAACCAGCCTGCCCCGCCTGCAATACCGCTTCACCCATGGCCCCATCGACTGGAACAACCCGCCGGACAAGCAGCAGTTGAAGTCCCTGGCCCAATAAGCGCCCATATAAAGCAAAACACCGCCAGCTGGCGGTGTTTCTTTTTCCTTGAGAGTGTGCACGGCACGGACCGGCTCACACCCCCAGCCGATCGCGCAGGGTGTACCAGGCGGCGCCGGCGGCGGTGAAGGGGATACGGAACAGGCGGCCACCCGGGAAGGGGTAGTGGGGCAGCTTGGCAAACGCATCGAAGCGCTCCGCCTGACCACTCAACACCTCGGAGAGCAGCTTGCCCGCCAGATGGGTACAGGTGACGCCATGGCCGCTGTAGCCCTGCATGTAATAGATGTTGTGGCCGATGCGGCCAAACTGCGGCAGGCGCGACAGGGTGAGCAGGAAGTTGCCGGTCCAGGTGTACTCCACCTTGACGTCCGCCAGCTGGGGGAAGGTCTTGAGCATCTTGGGGATGATCAGCCGCTCGATGTCCGCCGGATCCCGCGCCCCATAGACCACGCCACCGCCATAGATCAGCCGGTGATCGCCGGAGGTGCGATAGTAGTCGAGCAGGTAGTTGCAATCTTCCAGGCAGTAGTTTTGCGGCAGCAGCGAGCGGGCCCGCTCCTCTCCCAGCACCTCGGTGGCGATCACCTGGGTGCCGCACGGCATGCTCTTGCCGGCGAGCTCGGGCACCAGATTGCCGAGATAGGCGTTGCCGGCCACCACCACGTAGCGCGCCTTGACCGCCCCTTTGGCGGTCTTGACCAGGGCAGGCTGACCCGGCGTGATGCTGGTGACGGCGGACTGTTCGAAGATCTTGCCCCCCTGCAAGCGGATCGCCTCCGCCTCCCCCAGCGCCAGGTTGAGGGGGTGAATGTGGCCGCCGCTCTTGTCGAGCAGGGCGCCGACGTAGCGATCGCTCGCCACCACTTCGCGCACACCGTCGGCATCGAGCAGCTCCAGCTTGTCGTTGCCCCACTTCTCCCAGCGCGCCTTCTGCGCCTTGAGCTCATGCAGCTGCTTCTCGGTCTCGGCGGCGAACACCCCGCCCTCCTGCAGATCACACTGGATGTTGTAGCGCTTGATCCGCTCGCGGATGATCTGGCCCCCCTCAAACAGCATGGAACCGAGCAGCCTGGCCTGTTCGGGCGGGCAATTCGCTTCTATGGTGTCGATGTCGCGGCTGTAGGAGTTGACGATCTGGCCGCCGTTGCGACCGCTGGCGCCAAAACCCACCCGGGCCGCCTCCAGTACCACCACCGAATAGCCCTTTTCCACCAAGTGCAACGCGCTGGAGAGGCCAGTATAACCCGCTCCGATGACGCAGACGTCGCACTCCAGCTGTTCGGTCAGCGTCGGATAGGGCGCGTGTTGGTTGGCACTGGCTGCGTAGTAACTGTTTACATGTTCGGTCATGATCCCTGTTTCCTTACAAGTTCTTTTCCCAAACGAGACGATGTCTCGACACTAGAAGTTGGCCGGGGTGTGGGCGCTGACGATACGGCAGACCTGCCCCGACGGATTGCTGAAACTGTGGGGCTCGCCCGTGTCGATCACGTAGCTGTCCCCGGCACTGAGCTGATAGGTCTGACCCGCCACCGTCAGGATCACCGACCCCTCCAGCACGGTACCCACCTCCTCCCCCAGATGGGTGACCTGGCCGCCGGTGTCGGTGCCGGGGGCGTAGGTCTCCAGCATGAAGCCGAGCTGGCGGCGGTTGTTGCCGTTGTGCACCAGCTTCATGGAGACCCCCTGGCTGCCCAGCTCGATCAGCTGCTCGGCCCTGATCACCACGCTCGGCGTGCTCGCCACCTCCTCTTCGGCGAAGAAGCGCGACAGCGGCAGCTCATAGACGCTGAGCAGCTTTTGCAAAGAGGCCACCGACGGGCTCACCTTGTCCTGCTCTATCATGCAGATGGCGCCATGGGTCAGCCCGCTCAGCTCGGCCACCCGCCGCTGGGAGAGCCCCAGCCGGCGGCGAGTGGCGGCCAACCGCTCCCCCATGCTCTGCGCCTGGGTATTCTGCGCCAGCGGGTTGTCGGTCATGGACTGCCAGCGCATCTCGCCCTGTGGTTGCTGCATTCGGCCACCTCCCTGTGTGCCTGGTAGGAGCCATTGGCGGCCCCGGTTAAAATAGCGAGTCAATCCGACCGACCTGTTTGTTATCCTGCACAGTGCACTCCGTTCATTATTTTGCACACCCTGCACCACAGAAACCGGTAAAATCGCTCTAACAGCTCCATTTCTAGCACGCGAGACACAGTTTACTCAAATATATTTAACACTTGAAAAACATTTCAGCTCAATTTATGGTCTTCCTGTGCTTATTATTCTATACGGTGGCGGCACAGGATGAGCCGGCCCCCTGACCCACAATCGAGGCTTGCTATCTATGTCAGCATCACAACCCGCACTCTCCCTGATCAAATCCCTTGCCTATATAGATGGTCGCTGGTGCGAAGCCAGCGGCGGACACCGGTTCGAGGTGCACAACCCGGCCACCGGCCAGGTCATCACCCAGGCACCCGACATGGACGAGGGCGACACCCGCCGCGCCATCGCCGCCGCCCACGCGGCCCAGCCGGGCTGGGCCGCGCTCACCGCCAAGGAGCGCAGCAACCGGCTCTACGCCTGGTTCGAGCTCATCATGGCCAACCAGGAGGAGCTGGCCCGCATCATGACCTGCGAGCAGGGCAAGCCGCTGGCCGAGGCCAAGGGGGAAGTGGCCTATGGCGCCAGCTTCATCCAGTGGTTCGCGGAAGAGGGCAAACGCGCCTATGGCCGCACCATTCCGGGCTTCTCCAGCGATCGCCGGCTGGCCACCATCAAACAACCGGTGGGAGTGGTCGCCGCCATCACCCCCTGGAACTTCCCCATCGCCATGATCACCCGCAAGGCGGGCCCGGCGCTGGCCGCCGGTTGCACCATCGTCATCAAGCCGGCCGCCGAGACCCCGCTCTGCGCCCTGGCGCTGGCGGCGCTGGCGGAGCAGGCAGGGATCCCGGCCGGGGTCATCAACATCGTCACCAGCCATCAGGCCGCGGCGGTGGGCAACGAGCTGTGCAACAACAAGACGGTGCGCAAGCTCTCCTTCACCGGCTCCACCCGCATCGGCAAGCTGTTGATGCGCCAATGCGCCGACACCATGAAGAAGCTGTCGCTGGAGCTCGGCGGCAACGCCCCCTTCATCGTGTTTGACGACGCCGATCTCGACGCCGCCATCGCCGGGGCGCTCGCCTCCAAATACCGCAACGCCGGCCAGACCTGTGTCTGCGCCAACCGCATCCTGGTGCAGGCTGGCATCTACGACGCCTTCGCCGAGAAGCTCACCGCCGCCGTCAAGGCCTTCAAGGTGGGTGACGGTATGGGTGAGGGCACCCAGATAGGCCCGCTCATCAACCCGGCCGCCGCCAGCAAGGTGGCCGAGCTGGTCAAGCAGGCCACCGCCGCTGGCGCCGAGCTGCTGCTGGGGGGCGAAGCCCACCCCGCCGGTCCGCTCTTCTACCAGCCCACCATTCTGGGCAAGGTCGATAAAACCAACCCCATCCTGCAGGAGGAGATCTTCGGCCCGGTGGCGCCCTTGGTGCGCTTTGACACCGAGGCCGAGGCCATCGCCCTGGCCAACGACACCCCATACGGCCTGGCCGCCTACTTCTATGGCCGCGACATCGCCCGCGTCTGGCGGGTGGCCGAGCAGCTCGAATACGGCATGGTCGGCATCAACGAGGGGATCATCTCGACCGAATTGGCCCCCTTTGGCGGTATCAAGGAGTCGGGCCTCGGTCGTGAAGGGGCGGCCGAGGGGCTGGAGGAGTACCTCGAGACCAAATACCTCTGCTTTGGCGGCATCCGCTAGGCAGTCACATCTTGCGCCGGCGGCCGGGCCTGCAACAGGGGCCCGCCACCCGCCGGCGCAGCCATATCAGTTCACAAGGACGAAGTGAGTGCTCCCAAGGGGCCTCGCCACATTGAGACAGGGGCCCCCGGCCCCTCAGGGAGGAAAGATGAGTCAGTCAGCATCAAACAAGGCGTGGCAAGCGCGCCGCGAAGCCGCCGTGGTCAACGGCGTCGGTACCCTGCTGCCGGTGTTTATCGAGCGGGCGCAAAACGCCGAGCTGTGGGATGTGGAGGGCAACCGCTACATCGATTTTGCCTCCGGCATCGCCGTGCTCAACACCGGCCACAACCACCCGAAAGTGGTGGCGGCGGTGCGCGCGCAGCTGGAAAAATTCAGCCACACCTGCTTCCAGGTCACCCCCTACCCCGGCTATATCGAGCTGGCGGAGAAGTTGAATGCCCTGGTGCCCGGCCCCACCCCGAAACGCACCCTGTTTCTCTCCACCGGTGCCGAGGCGGTGGAGAACGCCATCAAGATCGCCCGCGCCCACACCGGCCGCAGCGGCACCATCGCCTTCAAGGGGGGCTTTCACGGCCGCACCATGATGGGGATGGCGCTCACCGGCAAGGTGGTGCCCTACAAGACTGGATTCGGCCCCTTCCCGGGGGAGGTCTATCACCTGCCCTTCCCGAGCGACTATCTGGGAGTGAGCGAGGCCGATGCGCTAGCCGCGCTGGATCTCTGCTTCAGCTCGGATATCGAACCGACCCGGGTGGCCGCCATCATCATCGAGCCGGTGCAGGGTGAAGGGGGCTTCTACCCCGCCTCCGCCAGCTTCATGCAGCGCCTGCGCCAGCTGTGCGATCAGCACGGCATCCTGCTCATCTGCGACGAGATCCAGAGCGGTTTCTGTCGCACCGGCAAGACCTTCGCCACCGAATACAGCGGCATCGAGCCGGACATCATGACGCTCGCCAAGAGCCTGGCCGGCGGCTTCCCGCTCTCCGCCGTGGTGGGCAAGGCGGAGGTGATGAACGCCGCCAAGCCGGGTGGTCTGGGCGGCACCTACGCCGGCTCCCCCATCGCCTGCGCCGCCGCCCTGGCGGTGCTGGAGGTGATCGAAGAGGAGCGTCTCAACCAGCAGGCTCAGGCCCAGGGCGAGCAGATCAAGGCGCGCCTGCAGCAGCTGGCCGAGCGTTTTGACTGCATCGGCGACATCCGCGGCCCCGGCGCCATGGTGGCCATGGAGCTGGTCAAGCAGCACGACGCAAACCAGCCGGATGCCGACCTCACCAAGCGACTGGTGGCCGAGGCGGGCAAACGCGGGCTGGTGCTGCTGGCCTGCGGCGTGCGCGCCAACGTCATCCGCTTCCTGGCGCCGCTGACGGCCTCGCCGGCCATCATCGAGGAGGGGCTGACCCTGCTTGAACAGGCCCTGCAGGCGGCTCACGCCTGATCTGAAACAGAGCATTCGCCCATTAGTGCAAAAAAATGCGTTTTTACCCCCTTGATATGCTTGTCAAGGGGGCAACACGAATGCACAATGCGCCGCCGCGTAAAAGGACCGACCACTTGCTGAGTCAGGTTCTTTTTTTGCGGCAAACAAATCCACAACGAGGCCGGAACCGACCGGAAAAGATAGCGAGATGGGTTGCCATCTCACGACACCCGCTTCTCTAGTGAGGAACACCATGGGGTATTTCACTGCTTTCCTGCCGGCCCGCGCCGGTCTGCGCCGCCTTGCTGGCGCCCCCTATGCCCAGGTTGATGCCGTCAGCCTGATCCCTTCGGCCCGGATTGAGGGGAAAGCACAATGAATGCCCAACCCGTCGGCCTGAAAAAAAGCCTGAAGCTGTGGCACGTCGTCATCATGGGTCTGGCCTACCTGACCCCCATGGCGGTGTTTGACACCTTCGGCATCGTCACCGAAATCACCGAAGGCCATGTGCCCACCGCCTACCTGTTCGCCCTCATCGGCATGCTGTTCACCGCCATGAGTTACGGCCACCTGGTACGCAAGTTTCCCTCGGCAGGCTCCGCCTACACCTATGCCCAGAAGGTGTTCCACCCTTACGTGGGCTTCATGGTGGGCTGGGTCTCCCTGCTCGACTACATGTTCATGCCGATGATCAACATGCTGCTGGCCAAGATCTACATGGAGGCCCTGTTCCCGAGCGTGGAACCCTGGACCTACATCCTGGGGCTGGCCGCCGTCATGACCTTCCTGAACCTGCGCGGCATCAAGCTGGTGGCCAACTTCAACAGCCTGATCGTCATCATGCAGTTCAGCATCATCGCCGTCTTCATCGGCCTCATCGCCTGGGGTGTCTACCATGGCGAGGGACTTGGCACGGTGGCGAGCAGCCGTCCCTTCTTCTCCGATCAGATGGCGGTGGCCCCCCTGCTCACCGGCGCCTCCATCCTCTGTCTGTCGTTCCTCGGCTTTGACGCCATCACCACCCTGTCGGAAGAGACGCCGAACGCGGATCGGGTGATCCCCCGCGCCATCGTGCTGACGGCGCTGATCGGCGGTGTGCTGTTCATCTCCGTCTCCTACTTCCTGCAGCTGTTCTTCCCGGACATCTCCCGCTTCCAGCAGCCGGATGCGGTGCTGCCGGAGATCGCCCTCTATGTGGGCGGCAAGCTGTTCCAGGCGGTGGTGCTGGTCTGCACCACGGTGGCGGTGCTGGCCTCGGGGCTCGCCTCCCACGCCGGCGTGTCGCGCCTGCTCTACGTGATGGGACGGGATCGCGCCCTGCCGAGCCGCTTCTTCGCCTATATCCACCCGACCTGGCAGACCCCGGCGCTGAACGTGCTGCTGGTGGGGATCCTGGCCCTCTCGGCGGTGTCGTTCGATCTGGAGATGGCGCTGGCACTGATCAACTTCGGCGCCCTGGTGGCCTTCACCTTCGTCAATCTGGCGGTGATTGCCCACTTCTACGTCAAGCTCGGTCACAACAAGACGCTGCGGGATCACCTGATCTTCCTGCTGCTGCCCCTGTGCGGCGCCGCCTGCATCGGCGTGCTCTGGCTCAACCTGGAGCCGGCCTCCTTCGAGCTGGGGCTGATCTGGGCCGCCCTCGGCGCCCTCTATCTGCTGCTGCGCCTGACGGTATTCCGGGTCCAGCTGCGCCGGCCGGAAACCGACGCCTCCTGAGCCCCTTTTTCATGACTACTGCGCCCGCCTTTCGCGGGCGTTTTTTTACCCCTGTTCACCCGCCGTGACAGCGGCACGCGCGCCAGAGAGGCTCCGCTCGCTCCCCTGTCAGCACAGGCTGCCAGCCGGGGGCTCAACCCCGACCTGACCCAGGTCAACAAAATCCCCTGACGGGGGCATTTTTGCTTGTGTCCTCCCCCCCCTGAGGGCACAATACGCCGCCCCTGAGAGCCGATGTTTTTTGCAACATCGGTTCTTCGTTTTTAAGGGGTAAACCACATTCACCAAGAGGCCGGACTTTGTACCGGAATTGATACCGAGATTGCCAGGCAATCTCCCGACGTTGTGAGGAAATACATGGGGCATTTCATTGCTTTCCTGCCGGTCCCCGCCGGCGTGCGCCACTTGTCTGTGCCACAGACCGGCGCCCCCTGTGTCCAGCGACGCGCTGCGTCCCTGATCCCGTCCCCCTTCGCCGCCCTGGCGATCACAGAGGAGAAAGCGTGATGGCCGGTGCCAAGCTGCTCAAGACGCTCACCCTCTTCCAGGTAGTGGTGATGGGTCTGGCTTACCTCACACCCATGGCGGTATTCGATACCTTCGCCATCGTCGGTGACATTACCGAAGGCCGCGTTGCCACCGCCTATCTGCTGGCGCTCGGCGGCATTCTGCTGACCGCCATCAGCTACGGCCACCTGGTGCGCAAGTTCCCCTCCGCGGGCTCTGCCTATACCTACGCCCAGAAGGTGTTCAACCCCTACATCGGCTTCATGGTCGGCTGGTCTTCCCTGCTCGACTACATGTTCATGCCGATGATCAACATCCTGCTGGCCAAGATCTACCTGACCGCCATGTTCCCCGGCGTCGAGCCCTGGATCTTCATCTTCGGTCTGGTGACCGTGATGACCTTCCTGAACCTGCGCGGCATCAACCTGGTGGCCAACTTCAACGGCGTCATCGTCTTCATCCAGCTCGCCATCATCACCGTCTTCCTCGGCCTGATGGGCTGGGGCATCTATCAGGGTGAAGGGGCGGCGACCCTGCTGAGCAGCCGGCCGTTCCACTTCGAGTCGGCCGGCATGGTGCCGCTGTTTACCGGCGCGACCATCCTCTGCTTCTCGTTCCTGGGCTTCGACGGCTTGAGCTCCCTCTCCGAAGAGACCCCGAACGCCGGCAAGGTGATCCCGCGCGCCATCGTGCTGACTGCGCTCATCGGCGGCATCATCTTCGTCACCGTCTCCTACTTCCTGCAGCTCTACTTCCCGGATCTGGCCCGTTTCAAGGAGCCGGACGCCGTGCTGCCGGAGATCGCCCTCTACGTCGGCGGCACCCTGTTCCAGAGCGTGGTGCTGGTGTGCACCACGGTAGCCGTGCTGGCCTCCGGCATGGCCGCCCACGCCGGCGTGTCCCGCATCCTCTACGTGATGGGGCGCGATCGCATGATCCCGGAGCGGGTATTCGGCTACATCCACCCGAAATACCGTACCCCGGCCATCAACGTGCTGATGGTGGGTGCCCTGGCCCTCTCCGCGGTGTCGTTCGATCTGGACATGGCGCTGGCGCTGGTGAACTTCGGTGCCCTGGTGGCCTTCACCTTCGTCAACCTGTCGGTCATCGGTCAGTTCTGGGTGCGCGAGAAGCGCAACAAGAGCCTCAAGGAGCACCTGCTGTTCCTGCTGCTGCCGCTGCTGGGTGCCGCCACCATAGGCGCGCTCTGGATCAACCTGGAGCAGAGCTCGCTGGAGCTGGGCCTGATCTGGGCCGGCCTCGGCGTCACCTACCTGTTCCTGCGCCTCGCGGTGTTCCGCATCCCCTTCCGTCAGTACGAAGAGGCGGCCGACTCGCAGTAAGCGGCCAGCGCCAACCAAGCAGAAGGGGAGCCATGGCTCCCCTTCTTGCTGTGCACGCCGCGCTCGCGGCCCCACCTAGAGCGGGCAGGCTGATCAGCCCTGATTGATCACCGCAGTGGCAGCCGCCTTGAGCGGATCTTTGGCCACCGCCTTCACATCCTGCTGGGTCTGCTTTAGCTGCTGACCGGCCTGATTGACCTTCTGCTGGGTCCCCTGCAGCTGGCTCTTGCCCTCCTTGATGCCGGCGGTTTTCTGGTCCAGCACGTCCGTGGTGTGCTTCTTCACCTCGGCCTTGGCCTTCTCTTTCTGCTGGCGCACCAGCTTGTCGGTATCGCAGCGGCCTTTGACCCCCAGGGTCGCATTGAGCGCCTCGTTCTTCATTGCCTTGTCGAGGTTGCACTCGGCTTTCAACACGCTCGCCTGGGCACCGACAGACAGCAGACCCAGGGACAGACACAATACCCATGCACGCATAACAACACCACGCTGGTTGAGATAAGGAAGGCCGCAGCATAACGCCCTGTGCCCCGGCTGCAAGCCGTCAGACGCATTCGCAGCCAAACGGGGCGAGATCCCGGCCCAATCCGACACCTTCTGTCCCATCTTCCCCATCCGGCCATGTCATCAAATCATCACAAAAGTGTCACTTTGTCATATTTCTGTCATGGAGCCCTGCTGTAATGCGCCCGTCCATTTTCAAGCAGACTGTCCCAAGAGGCTTCATGCACAGCACCCCATCTTTTGCACAACAGCAGACCCGTCGTACTGGCCCACTGTTCAACTGGCTCGCTGTGATCACCCTGATCTACCTGATCCTGGTTGCCGTCGGCGCCGTCTCCCACGGCTTCAAGGGCTTCTCCGGCGGCGCCGAGGGCGCGGCCCAGATCTTCGCCTTTGCCAACAACCCCTTCGTCGCCCTGCTGCTCGGCATCCTGGCCACCGCCCTGGTGCAATCCTCCAGCACGGTCACCTCGGTGATCGTCGGTCTGGTAGCCGGCGGCCTGCCCATCGGCATGGCCATCCCCATGGTGATGGGCGCCAACCTCGGCACCACCATCACCAACACCATCGTCTCCCTCGGCCATATCCGGGATCGGGGCGAGTTTCGCCGCGCCTTTGCCGCCGCCACCGTGCATGACTTCTTCAACCTGCTGGCGGTGTTCATCTTCCTGCCGCTGGAGCTGATGTTCGGTCTGCTGCAAAAGAGTGCCGAGGCGCTGGCCACCCTGCTGGTAGGCTCCGCCGACATGTCGATGAAGGGGATGGATTTCATGAAGCCCCTCATCTCCCCGGCCCTCAACCTCATCGACGACCTGGTGGCCTTCTTGCCTGGTAAAGGGCCGGCCATCGCCACCATCGTCATCGGCATCCTGCTGATCCTCGGCTGCGTCACCTGGCTCGGCAAGGTGCTGCAACGGGTGCTGGTCGGCCGTGCCAAAGAGGTGCTGCACAAGGCGCTGGGCCGCGGCCCGCTGACCGGCATCGCCTCCGGCACCCTGGTTACCGTGATGGTGCAGTCCTCTTCCACCACCACCAGCCTGATGATCCCGCTGGCCGGCGGCGGCGTGTTCAGCACCCGTCAGCTCTACCCCTTCACCCTGGGCGCCAATATCGGCACCACCATCACCGCCCTGCTGGCCGCCACCGCCATCAGCGGTGCCGGGGCCAAGCTGGCGCTGACCATCGCCCTGGTGCACGTGCTGTTCAACCTGTTCGCCGTGGTGCTCATCTACGGGGTGCCCTTCCTGCGCGAGCTGCCGG
The DNA here is from genome assembly GCF_019047325.1 of Aeromonas sp. FDAARGOS 1403. NCBI lineage: Bacteria > Pseudomonadati > Pseudomonadota > Gammaproteobacteria > Aeromonadales > Aeromonadaceae > Aeromonas > Aeromonas sp. FDAARGOS 1403. Next base: position 4,279,719 of record NZ_CP077249.1, read on the forward strand.
TCAAGGCAGCCGAGGGGCTGGCCCGGGTCGGCAGCGAGAACAAGCTGCTGGCGCTCGGTTACGTGGCGGGCCTCTTCTTCGCCCTGCCCGCCCTGATGATGGTGGCCGCCAAGTAACGACCGCCCTGACGACGAGGGGGAGGCGCCAGTCGCCTCCCCCTGCTCATTTGCCCGTCCGGTCACATCCTGCCCCGCCCCGGCTCGCCCTGACGCCCCGGCTGGGATAAGATGCCGCACTCACTGCCCTCCCGGCATTTCACGACATAGGGATACCCGATGAAACTCGTTCTGATCGCGCTGCTGGTTGCCGGCGTCGCCTACTACTTCTACTCGAGCAGCAACAACAGGAAGCTGGCGGAAGAGAATGTGCGCAAGGGGGCCGAGTTCCTCGCCGCCAACAAGGAAAAACCCCTGGTGACCACCACCGCCTCCGGTCTGCAGTATGAAGTGCTGACCCCGGGCAGCGGCACCGTTCACCCCACCGCCACCAGCAAGGTGAAGGTGCACTACGAGGGCAAGCTGCTGGACGGCACCGTCTTCGACAGCTCGGTCGCCCGCGGCGAGCCCATCGAGTTCGGCCTCAACCAGGTGATCAAGGGCTGGACCGAAGGGGTACAGCTGATGGTGGAAGGGGAGAAGACCCGCTTCTACATCCCCGCCAACCTCGCCTACGGCGATCGCGCCGCCGGCAAGATCCCGCCGGGATCCGTTTTGATCTTCGACGTGGAGCTGCTGGGTATTCAGTAAATTGCTGATGTCTGCCCTGTCGTCCGCAAGATCCCACCCAGCGCCCGTGTTGATCTTCGATGTGGAGTTGCTGGGTATTCAGTAAATTGTTGAGGGCAGGCCTGTCGCCTGTCTGCTCCCCCAGGGCCGGCCACTGCGCCGGCCTTGTTATTGGTGACCTCCCCTCCTTCCCACCCAACACTATCAACCAATAGTGAATAGTGCTTATTCATTGAGCTGGATTGTTAACTCACATCTCGGGGCAGATAATGACCATATCGTCAGCGGCATGTCGCCCTGGCCCACCGTTTTCGGTGCCCTGGCACCGGCACAACGCATATGGAGTCTGTCATGTCTATCGCCCCCGTCTGGTTCATCTCCCATGGCGCCCCGGATCTGGTTCTGCGCGACCAGCCGGCGACCCACTTCCTCAAAAATCTGCGCCTTGGCGATCTCAAGGGGCTGGTGGTCATCTCGGCCCACTGGTTTACCCGCAGCGAGCTGCAGATCAACGTCGAGCCCAATCCGGCCCTGATGTACGACTTCTACGGCTTCCCCGAGCCGCTCTACCACATCCGCTGGCCGGCCAGCAGCCCGCTCTGGCTGCAGGAGGCGGTGAGCGACCAGCTGCTGCTGGCGGGCCTGCCCGCGGAGCCGGTGCGCCGCGAGCTGGATCACGGGGTCTGGTCGCCGCTCTCGCTGATGGATCCCGCCAGCAGCGTCCCGCTGGTGCAGCTCTCCATCCCGGCCAGCTTCACCCCGCGCCAGCTGTGGCAGCTGGGGGAGGCGCTGCAGCAGCTGCGTGCCCAGGGGATCGGCATCCTGGCCTCCGGCGCCATCACCCACAACCTGCGGGCGCTGGGGCCGGAAAACTCGCCGGTGCCGGGCTGGGCCCGCAGTTTCGTCGACTGGCTGGAGCTGACCATGGCCGAGGGTGACAGAGCGGCACTGGAAGATTACCGCGCCCGCGCGCCGGGGGCGGTGGAATCCCATCCCCACGACGATCACCTGCGCCCGCTGTTCGTGGCGCTTGGCGCCGCCGGCCAGGACAAGCCCGTCAAGCTGCACGACAGCTGGGATGGAGGCAGCCTCTACATGGGCTCCTACCGCTTTGCATAGACGCGGCTGCCGTTCAGGCCAAGGTGACGAGCAGGAGAATCGGATACAAACGCCTGCGATTAATGCTAAGTTATGTTGCAACTCATTTGATACCACTTGGGATCGACGCAGAGCGCCCCCCTTCGCGCTCTGCGTTTTGAATGCGAGATATCAGGGTTTACTTTCAATGCATTAACGCGACTCAATAGTCGTATCGGGTGTGCTCTACGTCATCAGCGAGGCAAGGAGGCTTCAGCTTGCGCAATCACCACCCCTTTTTAGGGTTGAACCGCAGTGCAGGCCTGGTATTGCTCATCGGCCTGCTGCTCTCCCTGCTCGGCACCCTCCTCCTCCATTACAGCAATGACAAGCAGGTGCAAGCCAGCATCACGGCGGCCACGGAGCACGTCGCAGATACCGTCAAGGCGCGACTCGATCTGTACCAATACGGTCTCAGAGGGGTACGTGGCGCCATCCTGACTGCCGGCGAGCATGCCTTCGACAACGAGGACTTCGTTCGTTACAGCCTGACCAGGGATGTGGACAGTGAATTCCCCGGTGCCCGCGGTTTTGGCTTCATCAGGCGAGTGAAGGATGCCGAGCTCGACGACTTCATCCAGCGTGCCCGGCGAGATGGGAGGCCAGGTTTTACCCTTCAGCTGCTCTCGCCCTATCGGGGTGAACATTTCATCATCCAGTTTATCGAGCCGCTATCACGCAACAAGGCGGCCATCGGGCTGGACATCGCCTCGGAGCACTCGCGCCGTGAGGCGGCCCTCGCCGCTATCCGCAGCGGCGAGGTACGGCTGACCCCCCCCATCACCCTGGTACAGGCCACGGGCAAGCCAAGGCAATCCTTTCTGATGCTGATGCCCATCTACCGCACCGTGACCACTCCAGCGACTCCCGAGGAGCGAGAGGCCGCCGGGTTTGGCTGGAGCTATACCCCCTTGCTGATGGAAGAGTTGCTGGACGCCCTGCATCTGGAGAGCCCGGCCTTTCACATCAGACTGATCGATGTGACCGACCCCCGGCATATCCAGCCCTTCTATACCAGTGCCATCGACCACGAGTCGCGCAATCCGCACCACATCACCATGTCCAGAGCCGCCGAGCGGGAAATTCATGGCCGCCGCTGGCAGATCAGGCTCGACGCCCACCCCCTGTTCGTGGCGCAGCTCAACCAGACCTCCCCCTATGTGGTGTTGTTCACCGGCGGCCTCTTCACTCTGCTGCTCACCCTGCTCGCGCGCATGCGGGCTCAGGGGCAACAGCAACGTCTGCAACTCATTGAGGAACAGGCCAGACTGGCCGCCATCGTGGCCGGTGCCAGTGACGGCATCATCGCCAAGACCCTGAACGGCGTCATCGTAAGCTGGAACAAGGGGGCCGAAGATCTGTTCGGTTACCCGGCCGGCGAGGCGCTGACCCGTACCGACAGCGCGCTGTTTCAGACGGATCATGACAGCGCCAGCGAGAAGGCGCTGCTCGCCGACCTCAGGCAGGGCGTCCGGATCCCGAGCTTCTCCGCCCGGCGTCGGCACAGGGACGGCCATCTGCTGGATCTCTCCATCTCCATCGCCCCCATCTATGACCATAGGGGCAAGCTGGTCGGCACCTCAGAGACCATCCGGGACATCACTGCCCAGAAACAGGCAGAGGCCAAGATCCTGGAGCTCAACGCCAATCTGGAACATCAGGTGGCAGAGCGCACGGCTGAGCTGAGCAAGATCAACGTGTTATTGAGCAACGTCCTGCGCTCCGCCTCGGCGATCTCCATCATAGCGGCCGATCTGGAGGGCACTATCACCCTGTTCAACGAGGGGGCCGAGCAGCTGCTGGGATACAGCGCCGCCGACGTGGTCGGCAAGGAGACCCCCGGCATCTTCCACACCCGCGACGAGATGCAGGCCCGCAGTGTCGAGCTCAGCGCCCAGTACGGCGAGCAGATCAGCGGCTTCCAGGTATTCGTCTACAAGCCGGAACGGGAAGGGGCGGAGAGCCGGGAGTGGACCTATGTGCGCAAGGATGGCAGCCGCTTCCCCGTCACCCTGGTGATCACCGCCATCCGTGATGAACAGGGGCGCAGTCAGGGCTACCTTGGTATCGGCCTGGACATCACCGACAGCAAGGCGGCCGAGAAGAAGCTGGCCGAGAGTCTCGAGATCACCCGCGCCATCCTGGACACCGCCGTCAACCCCATCATGACCATGGATCCTGACGGTCGCATTCACTCGCTCAACCCGGCCGGTCAGACCGCCTTCGGCTATCAGGCCGGCGAGATCCAGGGCCGACAGGTGCAGACCCTGTTGCAAAGCAGCGATGGGCACGCGCTGGGTGAGGCCCCTCTCGGTGCCCTCAGCGACAGCCAGCTGGCCGCCCTGATGGAGAGGGAGTTTATCGGACGGCGGCGCGATGGCAGCGAGTTCCCGCTGCAGATGTCGATCGGCCGGATGCAGGCGGCGGGCTCCAGCATGTTCGTCTGCATCATGACCGACATGACCCAGCAACTGGCCCAGCGCAACGAGATCCTGTCGACCCGCGATCAGTTGCAGATGGCGGCCGACGTGGCCGAGCTGGGGATCTGGTCATGGGAGCTCGGCAGCAACGCCCTGAGCTGGAACAACCGCATGTTCGAGCTCTACGATCTGCCGCTGACGCTCAGGGACGAGGGGCTCAACTACCAGCACTGGGCAAACCGGGTGCACCCGGACGATCTGGCGGCCACCACCGCCAGCCTGAACCGCGCCGTGGCCGGCACCGGCATCTACGACCCCGTCTTTCGGGTGATGCAGGACAACGGCGATCACCGGGTGATCCAGGCCGGAGCCAAGGTGGAGCGGGACAGCTGCGGCCAGGCGCTGCGCGTCATCGGCTTCAACCGTGACATCACAGCCCAGACCGAGCTGGAGTCCCGCCTGCTCTATGCCAAGGAGCAGGCAGATGCCGCCAGCCAGACCAAGTCCTCCTTCCTCGCCAACATGAGCCACGAGATCCGCACCCCCCTCAACGCCGTACTCGGCATGTTGCAGCTGATCCAGTACACAGAGCTCACCGCCCGCCAGCTCGACTATGTGGTCAAGGCGCACTCTGCTGCCAACTCCCTGCTGGGCTTGCTCAACGATATTCTCGACTACTCGAAGATCGAGGCCAGCAAGCTGCAACTCGATCTGCACCCCTTCGACATCGAGCTGCTGATGCGGGACCTCGCCATCGTACTGGACGGCAACCAGCGCCAGAAAGAGATCGAGGTCATGTTCGATATCGACCCCCACCTGCCCAATCTCCTGATCGGTGACAGCATGCGCCTGCAGCAGGTGCTCACCAACCTGGCGGGCAATGCCCTCAAGTTCACCATCAAGGGGCAGGTGGTGATCACTATGGCGCTGCTGGCCCGCCATGAGCAGACGGTCACCATCCGCGTGGCCGTCACCGACAGCGGCATCGGCATCAGCGCCCACCAGCTGGAGCGCATCTTCGAGAGCTTCACCCAGGCCGAGGCCTCCACCACCCGTCGCTTCGGCGGCTCCGGGCTGGGGCTGGTGATCTGCAAACGCCTGCTCAAGCTGATGGGGGCAGAGCTGCGGGTCGAGAGTGAACCTGGCCGTGGCAGCCGCTTCTGGTTCGACATCACCCTGGCACAGGCCGCCCCCCAGTCTCTCAAGGAGGCCTGTCCGGATCTGGCACCGCCCCCCTACATTCTGGTGGTCGACGACAGCGAGCTGGCGGCAGAGCTGCTGCAACGCACCCTGCTGCAGCTCGGCTGGCAGGCCGAGCTGGTCCACTCGGGGGCAGAAGCCGTCCGCCGGGTCGGCGAGGCCCGTGCTCTGGGCCGTCCCTTCGACATAGTGCTGATGGACTGGAGCATGCCGGGCATGGATGGCCTGAACGCCGCCGCCCAGATCCGGCAACAGGCCGGGCAAGACCCAGCCCCCGGAGTCATCATGGTCACCGCCTACGGCCACGAGGTGTTTACCGAGTCGCACCAGTCGGGCGCCACCCCCTTCGTCAGCCTGCTGACCAAACCCGTGACTCCCAAGCAGCTGGCAGAGGCCATCTATCAGGCCCTCAATGGCCAGGACGTCGCGCCCGCTCTCCCTGCCCAGCACACCCGCCGGCTGAGTGGTCTCACCCTGCTGGTGGTGGAGGACAATCTGCTCAACCGCCAGGTCGCCTGCGAGTTGCTGAGCTGCGAAGGGGCCAGGGTGCTGCTGGCCGAATGCGGGCGGGACGGGGTGGCCATGGTATTGCAGCAAGCCCCCTCGTTTGATGCGGTGCTGATCGACATGCAGATGCCGGATATTGACGGGCTGGAGGCCACCCGCCAGATCCGGGCCCACCCGCAGTTTGCCAACCTGCCCATCATCGCCATGACCGCCAACGCCTCGGAAGCGGATCGCCAGCTCTGCCTGGCTGCCGGCATGAATGAGCATGTGGGCAAGCCCATTGCCCTCGAACAGCTGGTCTCGACCCTGCTGGCCCAGCTTGGCAAGGCTGGCCAGCCAGCCCTTGCCCAGCCCCCGTCCCCCGCAGCCAGCGAAGCCCTGCTGGAAGCGGAATCCGTCATACGCCAGCGTTTTGACAACGATATCGAACTGCTGCAACGGATCCTGAGCCTGTTCGGCCCCGACATGGCAGAACAGCTGGAGGCCTTGCACCAGGCCATCGCAGCTGGCCAGGTCACGGAGGCCTGTCGCATATTGCACGCCATCAAGGGCAGCGCCAGCACCATGGGGGCCTGCCGACTGGCCACCCTGGCCAAGGCGCAGGAGCAGGCCCTGCTCCACGCCGACCAGCCGCAGGCCGCTGCGCTGCTGGCTGACGCCGGCTGGCTACAGCTGTTGCAGGAGACGGTGCGGCTCAGCCTGGAGAGCCTCGAAAAAGCCTTCGCCCCGCCCCCCGACACCACCGCGCAGCCGGCCGATGATGCCTTGTCCCTCGCCGAATGGCGGGAGGCCATGCAGCACATCCTGACGCTGCTGGAGGATGGCAATCTGGCGGCGGTCGAGCTGACCGAGGCCCTGGCGCCCAAGACACCGCCGCAGTTGCACTCCTCTTTTCACCAGTTTGCCGGCCTGATCGACAACCTGGAGTTCGGCGCCGCCCTCAAGTTGGGGAAATCCCTGTGCGTCAACCAATGATGGAGCCCAAGATGGTCCCCTGGAACCTGCCCACCAACCGTCGCCCCAAACTGCTGATCGTCGATGATCAGGCGATCAACATCAGGTTGCTGCACCAGCTCTTTCGCGAAGAGTGCGAGATCTTCATGGCGACCAGCGGGGAGCAGGCTCTCACCCTCTGCCGCAGCCTGCTGCCCGACCTTGTCTTGCTGGACGTCATCATGGACGGCATGAGCGGCCACGAAGTCTGCCAGCAACTCAAGGCGGATCCCGACACCCGGGACATTCCCGTCATCTTCGTCACGGCCCAGCAGGAGGAGACGGACGAAGAGTACGGTTTGTCCCTCGGTGCGGTGGATTTCATCAGCAAGCCCATCAGCCCCAACATCGTCAGGGCCAGGGTGAAGGCCCACATCACCCTCAAGCTGCAGGGGGACTTGCTGCGCAACCTGGCCATGCTCGACGGCCTCACCGGCATACCGAACCGGCGCCAGTTCGATGATGAGCTGATGCGGCAGTGGCGCCAGGGTTGCCGGGACAACACCCCCCTCTCCCTCATCATGCTCGATGTCGATTACTTCAAGCGCTACAACGACCGCTATGGCCATCAGGCCGGCGATCACTGCCTGCAGGCCATCGCCGCCGTGCTGGCCGAGCGGCTGGGCAGGCCGCACGATCTGGTGGCCCGCTACGGCGGCGAGGAGTTTGCCTGCGTGCTGCCCAACACCCCCCTGGCCAGCGCCGTCCATCTCGCCGACAGCATGTGCAGCGCCGTGCGCGAGCTGGCCATCGAGCACCTCGCCTCAGAGGTGGCCAGGGTGGTAACCATCTCCCTTGGCGTGGTCTGTGCCATCCCCAGCCAGACCGGCACGCCGCAACAGCTGCTGGAGGCGGCCGACCGCCAGCTCTACCGGGCCAAAGAGGCAGGACGGGCCAGAGTCGCCGCCGATGGCGAGAGTGTGTGAGTCCTCTGCCGTGCCTGCCCCAGTCCAAATCAGGAGTAAGAGCAGGCCGCTGGCGAGTCCCGCCCCGCCAGCAGCCTTGCCGTTTGCACTGACAAACTGCTGATTAAAGGTTCATTGTGCGCCGCTCTTCGGTAGAATCGCCGCTTTCGATCACCATCCAACCGGCGGGAGGGGCACAATCTGGCAATGAACCTGATCCGACCCCTGCTGCTGCTCTGCCTGCTGCTGCCCCTCTGCGCCCAGGCGCTCACCCTGCACAGTCGCCCCTACCTGCAAAGCCCCCCGGCGCCCGCCAGCACGGCTGACCAGCCCTGGCTCGCCGAAATGACGGCGCTGCGGGTCGGCGTGCTGCGCCACGACTATCGCCCGTTCGCCATGATCGGGCCCGATGATCACTTCGAGGGGATCGCCGCCGACTACCTCGACATCCTGGCCAGGGCGCTGCAAAAACCGGTGAAACTGCGGGCATTCAACGACACGCGCAGCGCGCTGGCGGCGCTGCGGGCCGGGGATCTCGACCTCGTCAACCTCGGCAACCTCAACCTCGGCGCGGCCGAACAGGCGGGCATCGCCCTCAGCCGGCGCTATTTCAGCAGTGCCCCCGTCTTCTCGGCCCTCGCTGCCGAACAGGGGCCGCTGCTGCTGCCGGGCCAGCGGGTCGCCACCGTGCGGGGCTACGTGAACGAGGCCGCCTTCAAGCGCTACTACCCGGATCTGGTACTGGTCAACTACCCCTCCAACGTGGCGGCCTTCGATGCGGTCTTCTTCGGCCACGAGCCGCTGCTGCTAAGCGACCCCCACTCCCTGCACTACCTCAACAGCGAGCGCTTCGACAAGATCCGCCAGCGCAGCCAGGCGCAGCCCGCCATTGCGGCGGACGGCTTTCGCTTCGCGGTGTCGGCCGCTCACCCCGGCTTGCTGGCCCTGCTCGACCAGACCCTGGAGGGGGTGAGCGACGTCACCCGCAGCCTCATCTTCAACCAGTGGAACGGCCCCATCCGCGACATCATCGAGCGCCCCGGCGATCTCTACAGCCGCGAGGAGCGCGCCTGGCTCGCCAGCGCCGGTCCGGTGAAGGTGTGGCTGATGGACGACCTCTACCCCTACGGGGTGCGCGACTACGACAACCAGCTCACCGGCATGTCGGTGGAGATGCTGGAGAAGATCAGCAAACGCTCCGGTCTGCGCTTCGAGTTCGTCAGTTACGGCTCGGAACAGGCGCGCAAGGAGGCCCTGCTCAGGGGGGAGCTGGATCTCATCGGCGCCATCTCCCGCCCGGTGGCCGAGGGCTACCGGCTGCGCCCCTCCCTGCCCTACGCCACCGACGACATCTATGTGCTGGTGGCCCGCAAAGGGGATTCCTTAAACGGCGATCTGGCACAGCTCGCCGGCAAACAGGTGGGCAGCACCATCTACAACCCCATCGCCAGAGGACTTGGCGACAGCCAGGTGAGCTTTCTGGAGAGCGCCGACGAGGCGATGGAGGCGGTCAACGAGGGGCGCCTCGATGCCGCCATCGTGCCGCTCTATTTTGCCCAGCATGCGGTGGAAGGGGGGCGACTCCAGCAGATCCGCATCGCCGGCCCCGCCGACGACCAGCCCATCCGGATGGGCTTTGCAGGCCTCTCCGCCAACCGGATGCTGATGGACATCATCGACAAGACCATCCTCTCCATCGCCCCCAACGAGCTGGCGATGATGAGTTACCAGTGGCGCAACCGCAAACTGCCGGCCCCCACCTTCATGGAGCGCAACGCCCCCTATTTCTACCTGCTGCTGGCGGGGCTGTGCGCCGTCGCCCTGCTGCTGTTTTACCGCAACCGCATGCTCAACCGGCTGGCCCGCTCGGAGCAGGCCTCCCGCCGCCAGCTGGAGGAGCACGTGCGCTTCATCGAGGCGCTCGGCGAGAGCCTGCCCCACCCCATAGTGGTGCGCGACAAGGGGGGCAAGGTGATCCTCTGCAACAGCAAGTACCTGGCCACCCTCAACGCCCCCATCGAGCGGGTGCTCGGCACCTCGTTTGCCGAGGGGCTCAAGGGGCTGCTCGGCGCCGAGGCCATCGCCGCTCTGGAGCAGGATTTTCAGCAGGTGCTGCGAAGCGGCAGCCCCATACTGTCGGATCGCATCTTCAGCCAGCGCGGCCCGCGCCAGTTCGTCTACCACTGGATGGTGCCCTATTTTGACTATCGCGGTGCCATCAGCGGGGTGATCAACGGCTGGATCGACATCACCGAGCGCAAGACCATGGAGGAGGCGCTGCGCCGCGCCAAGGAGCAGGCCGACCGCGCCAGCCGGGCCAAGAGCGACTTTCTGGCCACCATGAGCCACGAGATCCGCACCCCCATGAACGCCATCCTCGGCATGCTGGAGCTGGCGAGCCAGGATCCCGCCCTCGCCCGCCACACCGGCGAGCAGCTGCGCATCGCCTCCGAATCCGCCAACGGCCTGCTCGATCTCATCGGCGACGTACTGGATATCTCCAGCATCGAAGCGGGCCAGCTGACGCTGGCCCCCGAGCCGTGCGAGCTGGCGCCCCTGCTCCACTCGGTGGCCCGCGCCTGCAAGGGGATGGCCGAGCAGAAGGGGCTTGGCTACCGGGTCGAGTTGCCCCCCCTGCCGCGAGTGCTCATCGACCCGCTGCGCCTGCGCCAGATTGTCTTCAACCTGCTCGGCAACGCCATCAAGTTCACCGAGCGGGGGGAGGTGAGCCTGCAGGCCAGCCTCACGGGGAGCGCGGAGCAGCCGCTGCTGCACCTCATCATCCGCGACAGCGGGGTGGGCATCGCCCCCGACAAGCTGCCCGGGCTGTTCAGCCCCTTCTACCGCGCCCACGACCCCTACCAGTTCGCCGGCACCGGCCTTGGCCTCAATATCGCCCGCATGCTGTGCCAGCTGATGGGGGGCAAGATAGCGGTCAGCAGCGAGCTTGGCAGCGGCACCGAGCTCAGGATCCGGCTGCCCCTCACCCCGCTGGCCGCCCCCCACGAGCCCCTCGACGCCGCGTCGCCGCCGGCCGGGCCACTGCTTGTGCCCTCCCCCCGGCCGGTTGCGGCAACCCGGCTGCGGGTGCTGGTGGTGGACGACAACCACGCCAACCAGGTGCTGCTGCGCCAGCAGCTAAAGCACCTGGGCCACGAGGTGAGCGTGCGCGGCAACGGCGCCGAGGCGCTGCAGGCCAGCCAGAGCCAGCCCTTCGATCTCGTCATCACCGACTGCCAGATGCCGCTGATGGATGGCTTCGAGCTGACCCGCCGCCTGCGCGCCCGCGGCCACACCCAGCCCATCTGGGGCTTTACCGCCCACGCCACAGCGCGCGAGCGGGAACTCTGCCTGGCCGCCGGCATGGACGAGTGCCTCTACAAGCCCATCGGCCTGGCCCGGCTGCGCACGGCCCTCGCCAGCCTCGAGCAGACCAATGCCGGCGCCCTGAGCCCGGTCTGATTATCTGGGCCGGATGGCGCGGGGCAGTGCTCCAACCGTATCCGCTCCAGCCGTGTCCACCCCAGTCCTGCCAGCCCGATCCCCGTCACACCTTCGCATGCCAGTGCCGACCCTCGGCCTCTCTAGACTGGAGTCTGCCAGCGGCAGGGTGTGTAATAGCCGTTTGTTTTCAGCAGGCGCGCACATCATGCAACTCAAACCCCTTCTCAAGGGGCGCTTTCAGCCCCACTGGCAAGCCGGCCACGATCTCATCGAACAGGTGGTCAGCTCCTGCATCACGGAGCGGCGCCTGATCCCCGAGGGGGAGCCCCTGATGCGCCAGGGCGAACCGCTACGGGATCTGGTGCTGGTCAAGAGCGGCCGTATCGCCATGGGCCACACCGCCATGAATGGCCGCCGCTTTCAGCTCGGCACCCTGGAGTGCGACCACCAGCTGTTCGGCGAGATGGAGTTCTTCACCGGCTATCGCTGCCAGCTCGACATCATCGCCGAGGAGCCACTGGCGGTGGCCCGCATCGACGGCGAACAGCTGGAGCAGGCGCTGGTCGCCCACCCCAGGGTGGCACTCTTCTTTGCCACCGCCATTGCCATCGACTATCAGGACACGGTGGATATCTTCACCTGCCGCATGCTCTACCCCATCAGCTACAACATCGCCCTCGACCTCTACCACAGCCACTGCCACCACAACCCGGTGAGCGGTTTTCGCAAGGGGTATCAGGAGGCGGAACGCTTCGGCACCACGGACAGGGTCTACCGACGGGCGGTGAAAGAGCTGATGGATAAAGGACTGGTGGAGCGCGGTGAGGAGGGGTTGCAGATCCGCGATCTGGCGGGGCTCAAGGCCTTTCTGGAGCAGCTTTAACAGATTACCAGTTGATTGAAAAATCACCGACTCAGTTCACTTTACAAGCCGACTAATGAGAGGCTCTATGAACAATAAGACTGAAGACTACGCTGAACGTATTTCTAAAATGCCTAAAGATAAGGTTCAGATAATGCGTACGAATGCAGCACATAAAGGCCGTGAAGATATTGTGGCCCTATGCATTACCCGTCTTATGGAATTAGAAAAAATGGAACGTCTCACATTACGTGAGAAGGATTGGGAACCGGGCTGTATTGAGGATTTGATTCTTAAGGTACACGAGCGTTATGAGGCAGTAAAAAGCATGCAACTTGGTCGTAGGTTTGTGGCTACCCGAACCAGGCCAATGTTTGAACGTTGGGGAATTGTAGGCACAGCTGAAAGAACCGTCATTAAAGGTGCCTCTGGTGGTTTTGAGGCACTGGTTCGAGAAGGGGAAGCATCTTCAACATGGGAAGCCGTAATTGCTGCTTTTCCACATCATTTTAGTAAAGAAGCCTGTGTGGCTGCACATGAACGGCTTAATTACTTTCTTACACCAGATCAGATTGGCTCCATTATTAACGAACTCCGTGATGAATCAGAACGGCTCAAAAGAAAATAACTAACACAAAGAGGGGCGGTTTATACCGCCCCTCTTGCTGTTTACTCCCCCGCTCAGGCGAGACAGGGCTGAGGGCGGGCCATGCGCAGCGACGCCACCAGCATGGCGAGGATCACGCCGTAGATAAGCGGGATGGCGTACATTACCGCCTGCAGGCCGATCACCTGCTCGAACATGGCGCTGATGGCCGGGCTGAACATGGCTCCCGCGCTGCCGCTGATGAGGATATAAGAGACATTTTTGCTCGATGCCTGGCGCACAAACGACACCCCGTAGGCGATAAAAGCGTTGTAGAGCGCCGCACAGACAAAGCCGTAACCGTAGGTGAGGTATGGCAGCTGGCTCAGGTTGTCGGTGGTGACGATAAGCGCCGTCATCCCCATCGCCAGCGTGATGATCACCAGCAGGAAGGTGCGGATCGCGATGCGGGTCACGATTGCGGTGGAGACCAGCGCGCCAAGCAGGGCCGCCGTCCAGTACTGGGTGATGATATTGCCCGCCTCCTCGAAGGGGATGCCAAACTTGTTCTTCACGAACATGGGCGCCCAGGTGAGGAAGGTGTAGAGCGCCAGCATGCCGAGAAAAAGCCCCAGCCCGCCGCTGATGATGCCGAGGTTCCACTCCGAGTGCTCGTTGCCGGCACTCTCGCCGCCCGCCTCGCAGCTGCGAAAGTTGGTCAGCACCGCCACCAGCATGGTTGCCAGCGCCACCACGCCCACCGCCAGATAGCTCCAGCTCCACGCCATGGCGTGAGTCAGGGTGTAGGTAGTGACAAGCGGAAAGACCACCCCAGCCACGTTGAAGGTGGCATCCTGCACCACCAGCATGGTGCTCTGCATCCGCGCCTGCCAGACGCTCACCACCAGGGTCCCTGCAATGCAGAGCCCCACCCCGCCGCACAGGCCGATCACCGTCATGGCCGCCATCACTACATAGAGCGAACCGGTCAGATGGAGCGCGGCCGCCGCCAGCGCGATCAGGCCGTAGCAGATCAGCGTCATCCGCTTGAGCCCCACCTTCTCGATGAGGAAGAAGGCGGCAATGGTGCCCGCCAGCGCCCCGCCGTTGAGCAGGGAGAAGATGGAGGCCACCTGATTGACGTCGGCGCCGAACTTGGCGGCGATGGGGTCGATCAGCATGCCGAACTGGGTCGCAAAACCGGCCATCACGAAGTTGGCCAGGAAGCTGATGGCAGTGAGGGAGAGCTTATTGTTCATATTGGATCTCTCTTGGGGTCAGGGTGCGTGCAGAGTTGGGCGGGCTGCGGCGCTTACAGCGCGGTGTGCAACGCCAGCTCGATCATCTGGTTGAAGGAGAGCTGCCGCTCTTCGGCAGTAGTCTCTTCACCGGTCAGGCAGTGGTCGGAGACAGTCAGGATGGCGAGCGCCTCGATCCCCTGCTGATGGGCCAGCCCGTAGAGACCGGCCACCTCCATGTCGATGCCGAGCACGCCGAACTTCTCCAGCGCCGGAATCAGGTTTTCGTCCGGATCGTAATAGAGATCGCCGGTGAAGATATTGCCCACCTTGACCGGAATCGCCTTCTCCTGCGCCTTGGTAAAGGCCTTGTGCAGCAGGGCGAAGTCGGCCGAGGTAGCCATCTGGTAACCGGCGCTGCGCTTGGCATTGGTCGGGGAGTCGGTGCCCGCCGCCTGCGCCAGGATCACGTCACGCATCTGCACGTGGCGCTGGGTCGCCCCCAGACTGCCGATGCGGATGATCCGCTTGACCCCGAAGTCGTTCACCAGCTCGTGGGCGTAGAGCACCATGGAGGGGATCCCCATGCCGTGGCCCATCACCGAGATACGCTGGCCGTTGTAGTAGCCGGTGTAGCCCAGCATATTGCGCACATTGGTCACCTCGCGCGCATCGGTCAGAAAGGTCTCGGCGATATAGCGAGCCCGCAGCGGGTCCCCCGGCATGATGACGGTCTCGGCGAAATCGCCCGGGTTGGCATTGATATGAGCTGTCATTATTGTTGTGCTCCAGTTTGACTCGTGTGGATGAGGGCATCCTAGCCCCCGTCCCCTCGGCCCTTGCAGGACAAAAGTCCTGTTGCCCCGATCGAGATCCCAGTTCCGGCAACTTCTCCAGGGCCACCCCCGCTTGCCCCCCCTTCGCCGCCGCTTGTCGCCCCTGAATCAGCCCTACCCTTGCGGCCAGCGCTGCATCGCCCGCTCAGCGATAACGCCCCTGTGCCCACCCCAAAAAGCGCGGGGGGCCTGCTGGCCCCCCGCGAACACACCGGATAAGAAAACCCCTTACTTGGCGGCGCTATCCTTCACGCACTTCTGGACAAAGCTGTTCTTGGCCGCGCCGGCCAGCTTCTTGTCGGCCGCCGCCTTCTCGCACTTGGCCGCAGGATCCATCGCCGCGCCTGTCTTCACGCACTTCTGGATAAAGCTGTTCTTGGCCGCACCGGCCAGCTTCTTGTCGGCCGCCGCCTTCTCGCACTCGCCGGTCGCGGAGCCGGCGGCATCTTTCACGCACTTGCCGACAAAGCTGGTCTTGGCGGCGCCGTTAAGCTTTTTGGCCGCGGCCTGCGCCTCGCACTGCAACTGGGCTGCGTCGTTGGCAAAGACTGGATTGGCCAGCAACACGCTGCCGCAGAGCAGGCCGAACAGGATGGCAATACGCTTCATATGACGTTCCTTATTGTGATGTGTTGGCATGGTGACCCGTTTGCATGATGATCTGATTGCAAGTAACTGTGATGACAACAGCTGATTGTTGCCGCAGATCCCCCGCCTTGCCAGCCAGGGCCACGGAGCACAGGGCACCATAGCCGCACTATAGCGCCGATTGGCTGAGCGGGATTCTCCCCGGCCAGCTCAGTCTCAACAGCAAGCCAGACCCCTCTTCTCCACGACGCTCGCCAACCCCAATAAAATCAAGGGCCATGGGAATCCTGTGCCCACTCCGTGCGATTTGTTGAGCAAGCGCAAAAAAGGCGATTTTTCTGATAGTTACGTCATTTTTTGACTGGTACGGCCAGATTCGATTGGCTTAACATAGCCATCCGGTGCCTATTGCTGCGATGGGCTGCTGCCCTTGCTGGTTAATAGAGCATATTGGAAGCTGTAATCCACGGGCGGTAGCGTGGGTTTATGCCATTGTCAATGAATAAATTGAACACATCAAAACAATGTTATTCACGTCTTGTAAAAATTCATGAGCCGTCATGTAAATCAATAACACTGACAATGTGAAACACAACCATCTTTAATATCATACATCCCTGTATACACTCTATAACTATTCATAATCAGCATCACAATATGAAACTAAAAGATTTTATACATAATTTATTTCCAAACGTCACATCTATAAACAATCAAGATTTGAGATTTGTTTTACCATACTATACCACCTTAAACAAATCACTAAACTCAAATTTTTTAGATACGAATGATGACAATGTAAACAATATAAGTCAAATAATTTCATGGCCAACAAATATATTTATCGTACTACACACAATACTTGAATTTACAGATAAATATAGATTGATTGTATCTCCGCAAGATGACTTCTCTTGGAAAAGAGATGACCGCGACAAGGTTATATTATTAGCCAGCGAGTGGAATACACTATTAAAATATCAATTAACACCTGATAAAGATGAAAATAATAATGAAATACCTTTTAGTTCGACTCTATCAAGATACAGAAATTTACTTGAAACAATAAAGAGTGTTTTTAATCCAACAAACTTTGACTCTTGCATATATCAACTTTTTGATAATAACCATCAATTTATAAAGTCATTTTTCTTATTATTTTTTTCAATCGATGAAGCATTCTCCTCTTACAATCTAGTCAATAAAAAAGAGCATAAAGAGGCAATATATTGGCATGTAACTTTGAGACGCCTAAACAGCCTTAAAAGAAACATTGAAAATGGAAATAAAAACCCAGCGTTTAACCTCTCTGATTCTGAAAATAAATTTGGGGTCGTAACAATAAAGACAAACACTCCTCAGTCAGGCTTAACCATAAATAATCTCACCCACAATTTGACAACAATAAAACCATCAGTAAAACCAATTGTGGAACATCATTCAAATGAAAGCAATCCGACATCAAACTTTAACATCCTATTTTTGCCATGGCCATTGGAAATAGAAGATAATTTTTTCAGGCCAGCCAAGACAAATCATGATCTTGATGATTATTTTGGTTTTTTCGATTATATCCCTACAAAAGACCCCTCTTGCAACCATTTAATGTCAATTATAGACTCTGCAATTAAAAGAGTTGGAAATATAGACGCTATAGTTTTACCTGAGTGTTCACTAAGCGAAAAAACATTTTCTTCTTACAAAAAAGCTTTAGAAAGTCGCTTCGGAAAAGATGCACCATGCCTTATCTCTGGTGTATATGGAGAAAATAATAAAAACTCTGTATACATTACACACTCAGCAACCGGTTATGATGAACTATCAACAAAAGAACAAGCTAAACATCACAGATGGTTTTTAGATAAAAATCAACTGCAATCATACAACCTTGCAGGAACTTTAAGCCCCTACAAAAAGTGGTGGGAGAATATTAATATAAATAGAAGACAACTCATATCTTTACATTTTGAAAATGGAATTCATTTATGCCCACTTATTTGTGAAGATCTAGCGAGACAAGAGCCTGTCGCACAAGCAGTTAGATCAATAGGACCAAACTTAGTTGTTAGTTTGCTATTAGATGGCCCACAATTACCCCATCGTTGGCCTGGTAAATATGCAGCCGTTTTGTCCGATGATCCCGGCTCATCAGTATTAACTGTTACAGCGTTAGGGATGACAACTCGTTCAACTGGATTGGGTCATCCACCAAGTAGAGCTGTCGCATTATGGAGTGAACCAGGAAAATCTGCAGAAACAATATTATTAGATGATGATTGTCACGGCATAATAATAAATACATCTATTGGCTGTCAAGATGAATGGACATTAGATGGGAGAAAGAAATCAAAGTATATAATAAGGAAGCATCACCACTACTCTATCAAGTTTGAAAAAACCTCGCGTTATGATATAATAAGAAGATGGTATAGAGACAGCGTTATAAACATACAACGAAAAAGGAAATGATACATGAAACTAAATTTTGACGAAAGACAGTTTCTAACGTCTTTATCCTACTCGTTGCTTAATGAGCCTAACTTTGCCACTAGTATTTACACCTCGGCTGTAAACTCAAAAAAATATAACACGCCAATTATAAAAGAGCTTGAATATATATTTAAAAACCCCACAGCAACTTTGTGTGGCGACTATAATGGAAGAAAAGAATTTTTAATGCGTGAAATAGGAAAGATTAAGGATAAAGAAGTGCGTAACATATTTGAGGCGGCATTAAAATAAATATATTTCATATTAATTTTAACACAACTACCCTACATCACTACTTTCTCTACCAATCTGCCTGTACAGATATAGTTATCATCTGACACCGGCCTCAAACCGGAATCTAGTTTACATTATTTTTAGTCCATTCTTAAACATGGTGTAAATAAAAAGCCTCTCAATATCATCTAGCCCAGATATGGCTGTTGGATTTTGTAGTGTTTCATATAGTTGCCCAGATAATCCTAGTACCAGAATTATCTCAGCCAGATAGTTATCCGCTTATCAAACAGCAGTTAGAACTTGGAGTTATCCATTTTTAATCCAGAAAATAAAAATCCCCCGTCACCGGGGGATTTTTTATTTCTATCGGTTATCTCAGCTCAGCGGCTTAGCCCACCAAAAACGCCCTTAACCGGGCAAATTCGGCAGGCAGGTTGTGGGACAAGAGTGGCAGCACGGCGTGCTTGGCCAGCGGGCCGGGCAGCGTCACGTCCAGCCCCAGGCTCTCGTCCACCGGCACCTTGAACTTGTGCAGAGGCTTATACGCTTTTCACCGTCAGCTTCTCCCCCTCCAACCAATACTCCCTTTCAATCCCCACCCCGGCTACAAAGTCGGGATCGTGGGAGACCAGCAGCAGGGTGCCTGGGTAGTCTCCCAGCACCTGAGTGAGCAGCTGGCGCGAGGGGTGATCCAGATGGTTGTCCGGCTCGTCCAGCAGCAACAGGTCGGGCAGTTGCGCCAGCACCATCAAGAGACCCAGTTTTAGCCGCTCGCCGCCGCTCAGACCATGACAGGGCATCAGGGCGCGATTGCCGCGCAGTGCTATGCCCGCCAACCGGGCTCTTGCGTCGCTCTCGCAAAGTGTCGGCGCCGCTGCCAGCAGGTTGGCCAGCGGGCTGAGGTCTCGCGCAATCAGGCTAAGCCCCTGATCAAGGCAGGCCGTCCGGCCATTGATGCGAAAGCTGCCTACCTCGGGTACCAACTCCCCACGCAGCATCTGCAGCAGACTCGACTTGCCGCTGCCGTTGCCACCGGCCAACAGACAGCGAGCCCCCCGTTGCAGCACCAGATCTACCTGCTGATCGTGCCAGCGCCTGTGGCGCGCCGCCGTGATCACCAGCGGCTGGGTCGCCCCCTTGCGATCGCTTTTCGCCGGCCACTGCATGACAAGCGGCTGTACCGCCGCCAGCGCGGCCGCCGCTTCCGCGCGCGCCTCCACCTGGGCACTGTGGCCCCGCTCGTGGCGATCCAGCACCTTGCCAAGGGATTTGCCTGCCTGTTCCGCTTTGAAATCGAGCAGGATCTTGGCTTGGGAGCCGCGCTCACGCCGCCCCTGACTGGCCCGCCTGGCCGCCTGTTCGCGCACCTTTTGCACGCTGCGTGCCGCCGCCGTTTCACGGCGCTCCGCCTGTGCCAGCCGGGCGCTGCGGGCAGCCTGCAGCTCGGTCTGCTGCGCCAAGAACGCCTCAAACGAGAGGCTGGCACTCTGCAGCCCCTGCTCGCCCAGCTCCAGAATCTGGCTGGCCTGATTGAGCAGGCGCCGGTCGTGACTTACCAGCAGATAGCCACCACTGTGGCTGGCCAATCGCTGGCTCAGCCACGCGATGCCACTGGCATCCAGGTGGTTGTCCGGCTCATCGAGCAGCAGAAAGTGAGCAGGCCTCGCAAACAGCGCCAACAGGCGCAAACGGGTGAGCTGGCCGCCGCTCAGGGTGCTGACCGGGGCATGGGCATCGAGTCTGAGGCCCGCCTCTGCCAGCAGGTCGGCAAGATCGCTGCGCAGGTGCCAGCGATCAGCCAGCCGCTCGAAATCGTCCAGGGCGCAGCTCCCCTGCTCGATGCGCTCAAGGGCCCGCAGCGGCTCGCCCCAGCCGATCACGTCGGCCACGCTGGCTCCGTCGGCATAATCCTGCGCGGGCGCAAACTGGGACAACCAGCCGATGGGGGTCAACCACTCAATCTTGCCGGAAGCCGCGCGGCGCTGGCCCGCCAGCAGTTCGAGCAGCAGGCTCTTGCCGATGCCGTTGCGGCCGATCAGGGTGCAGCCCGCAGCGGGCAGAGTGAAGGTAAGGGGCACAGTGCAGGCGACGAAGGGCAGCTGCAAGGCGTTGATATGACATGCGATATGGGTCATCTGAACTCCTGTGGGCCAGTGCGGGAGCCGCAGGCCAAGAGCCAAGCCAAATGACAGGGACACGTGTCCACAAATGGGAAAACAGCAGAGGAATCAGCATCAACCTGTCACGGTAAGACGCACCCGATCTCCCTAGCGGGAGAGGAATCAACAGCGGGGTGCGGACAGGTTAAATGCGCATCGGAGGAAGTACTCATATATCAAAGGAGCCAAGAGGCTAACCCGGCATATGCGAGCAGGTCAACACACATCATCTGGCTCAGATCCTGTTGCCGATCAATCTCAGTCGCAATAAAGGCTCGTACGAAAACCACCTCTAGAGAGATAGTTCAATATCCATATGGAGCACAACTAACGGATGACATGATCTAGAATGTGCGCTCTTTTTTATTCGGGATTCGATTATATGAAACGCGCTTTCTTCGCCGCTCTGACCATGCTGGCTGCACCTGCCATGGCCGAACAGACCATTGCCCACCACTTCGCCACACTGGAATACCAGCGGATCATCGATGGCTGCCAGATGTATCGCCTCAATACCCCGCAAGGCGCGACCCTGCTGTTCGGACACAACTTCAATGACACCGGCGTCAATGCGGAGGGAGGCGCCTCTGCCGGTACCATGGACCTCTACTCCTACATGTATTCGGACCCGAAATATCGCAGCTACTCCCTGCGGAGCACCAATAATCTCTATCAGCCCTCCACCAGCGACTCTTATACCTTTATGACCCTCTCCGTCGGGGCCGGTAGATCCCCCGACAACTTCATGTTGTCCCAGCGCAAGAACATCGAACGGGCGACCTCTTACTCCAGCGGCGATACCCAGCTCTCGATGCATTTCTACGATGGACAGGATCAGCCGAAATATGACAAGGCGATGCCGAAATATCTCTCGCTGTGCGGCAGCAATATTGCCTCCTTCGAGCCATTAACCAGCCTTAGACTGCGCATCGCCAGCTCCACCATCAAGGTGCAGTACCCAAGATTCAACCAGCCTGCCGGGATCAAGGCCAGCAATGATCTGGTCAGCGAAGTCCAGCTCGCCTGGAGCAATGCCGACAACAGCGCCATCACGACCCGTCAACATAAATACACCCGCATCTCCCGTGCCGAGAAACTCGACAAGCCGCAAGATCAGAAGTTTGTCGAACTGGCCAAACTTGGCATCAACGACGACCGCTATATCGACATCAATGGCGACCAGAACCCTCTGATCCCGGGCAAGGAGTATGTCTATCAGGTGCAGTACTGCGACGGTTACGACTTCTGCGAAGCGAGCCCTCAAGTGATTGGCAAAGCCAACTAAGCAGCCCGCTATCGAAGCAATAAAAATCCCCCGCGCTCGGGGGATTTTTATTTCCTGTTTATCCTGGTTGGCGGGCCACTGTCTGCGCCGGGGGCAGGGGGCGGCGTTGACCATCAACGGTTCTTGAGTGCCTCCACCCGGGCGATCAGGATGGCCATAAAGCCGGAGATAATGATCAACCCGACGCTGACAGGCAGCACAGAGACGGCGTAAGGAACAAAAATAGCGCCACCGACCAGAGAATCCGAGAAGATGCTCAAGGGCAGCGGCAACAAGATTAACAGCGCGATATAAACCAGCACCCTGGCGATCACCAGAGGGGTCTTAAGGGATTGCGTTACGACTTTTCGGTACGGCCACATGATGGTTTGCTCCCTGATCCGTTATTATCCGGCCATCGGCCGCGCCCCTAGAAAGGCGTATCGGCCTTGTTCGTCCATGATGGCTTCATGCAGCACCCTGATTAACAGCCACCGAGCGGCTGGTCAAGAGACTCCCCATCGGCGGCCTTTTCCCACGATTTTTATTCTTCTGCGCGCCGCCACTATGGCGGAGAAAACCTGCAACAAACCGGCGCTGCACCACAGCAACCTCTAACAAGTGTTTCTATATCAGCAGCTTGTTGATTGCCTGCCATTCGGGGGCTTGTAGCAGCCCCCGCTCTGGGATAGCCCCTGGGAGCGTTCAGGCAGAAGGCGCGAGGTCCGCCGCAGCCAGCAGCGCAGTGCCATAGGAGTTGTCTATGGTGCAGCGCCACTGCCCATCGGCTTCTTTGCGAAACACATAGGTGGCGCATCGGGTTTCCTCAGTCAGGCTCCCCTGACCATCGGGGTAATTGAGCCGGGTCTCCATGATCACCAGCGCATTGTCGGCCCCCTCGATCACCTCCATGGCGCCCTGCTCCACCTTGAGCTGCCCCTGAAAGTAATCCGAGATGGCGGTAAAGGCGCGGCGGATAGCGGGAATGCCGCGCACCACCATGCCGGGCTTGACCACCAGGGCGGCGTCCTCGGCGTAGAAGGCCATCAAGGCGTCGAAGTCGCGCCGGGAGATGGCGGCGTCGCAGGTCTCGATGAGAGTTCGAAGGGGATGCTGACTCATCTTCACTCCTTATAGGGGGCGGCTTGCCCGCCCTGTCATGAATAGAAAGCAACGGATAGAAAAATCCCCCGGGGTCGGGGGATTGGCAATCAACTTAACCGAGCAGGAAGGCCCTTAGCGGGGCAAACTCCGCCGGCAGGTTGTGGGACAAGAGCGGCAGCACGGCGTGCTTGGCGAGCGGCCCCGGCAGCGGCACGTCCAGCCCCAGGATCTCGTCCACCGACTCCTTGAACTTGGCCGGATGGGCGGTGCAGAGGAACACCCCCACTTCGTCCTCGGCCAGCTGTTCACCCAGCAGATCCCAGGCAATGGCGCCGTGGGGCTCGCACAGGTAATCCAGCTGGTGCAGGCGTTTCAGCGCATCACGGGTCTGGGCATCGTCACGCATGCCTGACCCCAGGGTCTCCAGCGCCCAGCCTTTGCGACGGCACAGCTCTTCTACTCGCGGCCAGTTGTTGGGGCGGCTCACATCCATGGCATTCGACAGGGTTGCCACTGTCTGGTGCGGCTCCCACTGACCGGTTTTCAGGTAGCGCGGTACGGTATCGTTGGCGTTGGTGGCAGCGATAAAGCGCTTCACCGGCAGCCCCAGCGCTTTGGCGATTAAGCCTGCGGTGAGGTTACCGAAGTTGCCGGACGGCACGCTGATGACCGCCTTGGCGCGATCGGCTTTCGGCAGCTGGGCCAGCGCCTCGAAGTAGTAGCAAACCTGGGCCAGCAAGCGGCTGATGTTGATGGAGTTGGCGGAGTTCAGACCAATCGCCTTTTTCAGCGCCTCGTCATCGAAGGACTGCTTCACCAGCGCCTGGCAAGCATCGAAGTCGCCGTCGATGGCGATGGTGCGGATGTTGCCACCCAAGGTACAGAACAGCGCCTCCTGCAGCGGGCTTATCTTGCCCTTCGGGTAGAGGATCACCACCTCGATCCCCTCCAGCCCGTAGAAGGCGTGGGCCACGGCGGCGCCGGTGTCGCCGGAGGTGGCGGTGAGTATGGTGATCTTGTCGTTGGTTCTGAACGCAGCCAAACACTGGGCCATAAAGCGGCCACCGAAGTCCTTGAACGCCAGAGTCGGGCCGTGGAACAGTTCAAGGGCATAGGTGCCATCTTTCAATTTCACCAGCGGCGCCGGGAAGGTAAAGGCGGCACTGACCAGCTCATGCACTTTGGCCGCGGCCACTTCGTCCCCCAGCAGGTGGCTGAGGATGCGGGCGGAGCGCTCCACCAGCGGCAGATCGAGCAAGGCATCCACATCGGCCAACGGCTCAAGCTGCTCGGGGAAGAACAGACCCTGCTCGCGGCCCAGACCCTGACGCACCGCCTGGGCGAAGCTCACCTGTTCACTCTTGTCCTTGATATTGTAAAGATTCATAGCTCGCTTCCTGTTACCCGTGCCCCGGCCATGTCGAGTTTGCAAACCCGGGCAAATCCATCTTCGTTCTGCACGAAATGTGCATCCATCCAATCTTTCATCCGCTCGGCCTGGGCCAGATCCTTCATCACCACGAACACGCTGGGACCGGAGCCCGAGATGCCGGTGGCCAGCGCCCCGTTCTGGGCGGCCTGGGCTCGCACCTCGTTAAAGCCTTCAATGAGCGCCGCGCGGTAGGGCTCGGCAATCACGTCTTTGAGTACACTCGCCGCCAGCCCCTCCTGCCCGGTGTAGCTGGCGTGCACGAAGGCGGCCAGCCGGCGGCCATAGGTGAGGCAATCCTGGCGGCGATACTGGGCCGGCAGAATGGCGCGGGCGGCAGCGGTGGAGACCACTGTGCCCGGGTAGCAGACCACCCAGTACCACTCGTCAAACACCGGAATACCCTGGCTGATGACGCCGTGCTCTTCCAGCACCAGCTGCATGCCGCCCAGATAGCAGGGGGCGACGTTGTCGTAGTGGACGGAGCCGGAGATCTTGCCCTCCATCTCCCCCATCAGCAGCAGCAATTCGTGTTCATTGAGGGGGGCGCCGTGAAAGGCGTTGAGGCCTTCGAGTGCCGCCACCACGCTGCAGGCGCTGGAACCCAGACCCGAGCCCACCGGCAGGTTCTTCTCCAGCACCATTTCGAGCGGCTTGAGACCAAGGCCGCGCTTCTCCAGCGCCTCGCCATAGGCGAGCCAGCAGTCATGGAGGATGTTCTTTTTCGGGTCAGCCGGCAACTTGTGGGCGTAGCGGCCCACGGCTGAGAGGGCAAACGGCACATCGGCTGCCTTGACCTGGACGCGATCCCCCAGCAGAGAGCCATCCACGGGGGCGAGCGCCGCCCCCAGTACATCGAATCCCACGCTCAGGTTGGCGCTGGAGGCGGGAGCATAGGCCACCACGCTGCCGCTCTGGTACATGTCTGAACTCATGCTTACAACTCCTGCTTCCAGTTCTGGGTGCGCAGCACGTCGGCAAAGACGCCCGCGGCGGTCACTTCGGTACCGGCGCCATAGCCGCGCAGTACCAGCGGGATCGGCTGGTAGTAGGTAGAGAAGAAGGCGAGCGCGTTCTCCCCATCTTTGACCTTGAACAGCGGCTCGTCGGCACCGACCGCCTTGATGGCGACCTTGCACTTGCCACCCTCGATGGAACCCACGTAGCGTAGCACCTTGCCCTGAGCTTGGGCGGCCGCGAACTGGTCGCGGAACCAGCCGTCGGCCTCGGGCAGGCGGGCCATAAAGGCTTCCACGTCGCCGCTCACATCAAAGCCCGGCGGCAGTGCCTGTTCTACCTCGACATCGGAGAGCTCCAGCGCCATGCCGGCCTCGCGAGCCAGAATGAGCAGCTTGCGGGCCACGTCCATGCCGTTGAGGTCGTCGCGCGGATCCGGCTCGGTAAAGCCGTTGCCGCGGGCAATCTTGGTGGCATCGGAGAAGGCCATCCCCTCGTCCAACTTGCCGAAGATAAAGGAGAGTGAACCGGAGAGCACACCGTCGAAGGCGCGCAGCTTGTCGCCGGCCTTGATCAGGTTCTGCAGGTTCTCGATGACCGGCAGGCCAGCGCCCACGTTGGTCTCGTACAGGAATTTGCGACGAGTCTGGCGGGCGGTGCGGCGCAGCGCCTTGTAGTAATCGAGCGACCCGGTGTTGGCCTTCTTGTTCGGGGTGACCACGTGGAAACCGGCGGCGAGGAAGTCGGCATACTGCACGGCGATGGCCTCGCTGGAGGTGCAATCGACGATCACCGGGTTGATGAGGTGACTCTCCTCCACCAGCTTCTTCACCGCTTCCAGGCTGAAGCTGTCGCGGGCTTCCACCAGCTGTTCACGCCAGTTGGCGAGGTTCAGCCCATCCTTGTTGACCGCCATCTGGCGGCTGTTGGCGATGCCCACCACCCGCAGGCCAGTGCCCTGCTCGGCCAATACCGGCTGCTGGCGGGCAATCTGATCCACCAGGGCTGCGCCGACACCGCCGACGCCGACCACGAAGAGATCGATGAACTGCTGGCTGCCGAAGAAGTTCTGGTGGCAGGCCTTGATGGCTTCGGCCACCTTGCGATCCCGCACCACCGCAGAGATGGAGCGCTCGCTCGAGCCCTGAGCGATGGCGACGATGTTGATGGAGGCTTGCGCCAGCGAGGTGAAGAAGCGGGCAGCCATCCCCTTGCTGGTACGCATGCCATCACCGATGAGGGAGATGATGGCGAGATCCTGCATGATCTCCAGCGGGTCCAGCAGCTGGTTCTTGAATTCGAGCTCGAACTCGCGCTCCAGCACCTTGCGGGTCTTGTCGCAGTCATAGCTGTGGATACAGAAGCTGACGCTGTACTCGGAGGATGACTGGGTGATGAGGACGATGCTGACCCCGGCGCGGGAGACGGCGGAGAAGATACGGCCGGCCATGCCCACCATGCCCTTCATGCCGGGGCCGGAGACGTTGAACATACACATGCCGGAGAGATCCGAGATGGCCTTCACCTTGAGGTCGTCATCCCCCTGCTCGACGCCGATAAGCGTCCCCGGCCCCTGCGGGTTGAAGCTGTTCTTGATCAGGCAGGGAATGTGGAACTGGGCCACCGGCGCGATGGTTTTCGGATGCAGTACCTTGGCACCGAAGTAGGAGAGCTCCATCGCCTCCTTGTAGGAGAGGGTTTTCAGCAGATAGGCGTCCGGCACCAGGCGCGGGTCGCAGTTGTAGCAGCCCTCGACATCGGTCCAGATCTCGCAGCACTCGGCATCGACGCAGGCGGCCAGCACGGCGGCAGAGTAGTCGGAGCCGTTACGGCCCAGCAGCACGGTTTCGCCCTTGTCGCTGCCACCAGTGAAGCCCGGCATCAGATAAAGACAGTCGGAGCGCAGGCCCTTGGCGGCGAAGCGCAGGCGGGAGGCTTCGATGTCGACGTGAGCTTCGAGGTAGCCGCCGTCGGTCACCAGCAGCGCTTCCGGCACAATGACGTCCAGCTCGAGGCCACGCACCCGCAGCAGCTCGTGCATGAAGGCGATGGAGAGGTTCTCGCCCCGGCTCAGGATGCGAGCCTGCACGTTGTCCGGGCAGAGCCCCAGCAAGCGGATGCCCTGCATCAGCCGCTCCACCTGATCCAGTTCGCTGGTGAGACGGGCCTGCAGCGCCTTGTCATCCAGCGCCGGATAGGCGGCCTTCAAGCCGGCCAGCAGGCGGGAGAAGATGCCGTTGATCTCGAACAGGGTGCTGCTGGCATCCATGCCGCGGCTGGTCTGCTCCACCAGCGCCACCAGGTGGTTGGTCACCTTGGCCGGTGCCGACAGCACCAGGGCAACCTGGGATTGGCCGTGGGTATTCACCGCGATATCGGCGACCCGTAAAAAACGCTCTGCATCGGCCAGTGACGACCCGCCAAACTTCAACACTCTCATCGCTATCTCCCTGTATTCCCTGCAAATTGATCCGCTAATCGGTCTGAAAACTGTCTGAAAACAACCCAACAAAAAAGGCCCGTACTGGGTGGGTACGGGCCTTTTTCTGATTTCTGTGCTTGTTCGTCAGCGCATCAACCGGCCCCAGTGCCACCTGTGGTGGTACCGGTAATAATGGTGGTGGTGATGATGACGCTGGTGAATAACTGCATGACGAACACTCTTGAACGAAGCTGGCTTTTAGCAATACCGCGCCGGGCGCCGGGCTGTCAACCTAAACCTCTTTGCCAAGTTTGCGGGCAAGGTCTTTGCAGAGCAGATGGAGCATGTTCAAATCCCGCTGCTGCAGCATGGGCACTCGGTCCATCACCCATTGATGCAGTTTTTCATCCTGCGAAACACCGAGATCGCCAAGAATTTCTGCTGTTTTGCTTTTCAGCACCCGAACCTGTCCGGCGTTATCAACTTTTTCTGCTAGCACCTCGGGTTCATCGAGCAACTGGCTCAGCTCGTAGGCGTACAGCATGATCGCCTGGCCCAGGTTCAGGGAGGGGTAGCTCACCTTGAGCGGCAGGTAACTGATGAGATCGACCTGGGCCAGCTGCTCGTTGGAGAGGCCCGACTCCTCGCAACCAAACACGATGGCCACCTTCTCCAGGGAAGGCTTGGCCTTGATCTGGTCACGGATCTCGGCCGGAGTGAGGTAGTGCTGATAACGGCCGCGCTGGCGGGCAGTGGTGGCTACCACCAGATCCATGTCGGCCAGCGCCTCCTCCAGGGTGTCGAACGCCTCGGCCTGGGTCAGGATCTCCTGTGCACCGTGGGCCACCCAGCTCGCCTCCTCCTCTTCGTGCACCCGGCTGGCCACCAGTCGCATGGCATCAAAGCCCATGGTTTTCATGGCGCGGGCGGCGGCGCCCACGTTGGCAGGGCGGGCGGGGGCCACCAGCACAAAATAGAGTTTCATCGGGTCTTCTCCTGGGCAGGGCCGAACGTGCAAACCACAGCGGAACGTCGGCAAAACAGGGGCGCAATCTACCGTTTTCACCCGAAAATTGCCACTTGAACAGACGTTTGAATGTTGCCATAGTGGCCAGGAATGTGGACAAATTGCAGCCAATCCCAGGCGCCATCGGCCCGACAGATCACAAGGAAGAAAGAGATGCAGCAGCCATTGGAACAGGCCGTCGCCGAGACGATTCTGCAACGCTTCGAGTCGTTTTACAGTCGGTTTCTCGAAATCACCCAGGGCAGCAAGAGCCGTTTTGAAAACAGCGACTGGCTGGGGGTACAGCTGGCGGGGCGCGAGCGCATCCGCCTCTATGACCACCACGTGGGGGCGACGGCTGGCTCCATTCGCCAGATGATGGGAGAACACCACGCCACCCAGGAGCTGCTCAAGCGGGTCAAGGGGGCCTTCAGCGACCTGCTGCCCAAGTGCGAGAACTTCGAGGTGGCGGAGTCCTTCTTCAACTCCGTCTACCGCCGCATCTTTCGTCATCGCAACATCCGCGACGAAAACCTCTACATCCACCCCTTCGTCAGCCGCGGTGACAAGCCCGATCTGAGCGCATTGCTGCGCATCTATCGCACCGATCTCGCCCACCTGCCGCAGACTCTGAGCCAGCTGCTCGGGGATTACAGCTTCACCCTGCCCTATGAGGACAAACAGCGGGATATTGTCGATATCCATCGTCATCTTGCCGAGAACGGCCCGCATATTCTGCACGATGAGCCTTTCGCCATCGAACTATTGAGAGAGGTCTTCTACCGCAACAAGGGGGCCTATCTGGTGGGGCTGATCCGGGCAAGGGAGCAGGTCTTTCCCTTCATCCTGCCCCTGCTCAGCACCGGCCAGAGCATCTATGTGGATACCGTCATCTTCGAGCCGGATCTCGCCTCCATCGTGTTTGGCTTCGCCCGCGCCTATTTCATGGTCTATGCCCCGGTGCCGGCGCTGTTCGTCGCCTTCTTGCGCCAGATCATGCCCCACAAGCCGGACTACGAGATCTACAACGCCATCGGCTGCCAGAAGCACGGCAAGACCGAGCTCTATCGCCACTATCAGCACCATCTGGCCCAGAGTCGCGAGCAGTTCGTCATCGCGCCGGGCATCAAGGGAATGGTGATGAGCGTGTTCACCCTCCCCTCCTACGACGTTGTGTTCAAGGTGATCAAGGACGAGTTCACCCCCCCCAAGGACGTGAGCCACGAGCAGGTGAAGGCGAAGTACCGGCTGGTAAAGCAGCACGACCGGGTGGGGCGGATGGCCGATACCCAGGAGTTCACCAACTTCGAGTTTCCCCTCGATCGCATCTCGCCGGAGCTGCTGGCCGAGCTCAAGGCGGTGGCCCCCTCTGCGCTCACCATCACCGCCGACAAGCTGGTGATCAAGCACCTCTACACAGAGCGCAAGATGATCCCGCTCAACCTCTATCTGGACAAGGCGGACGAACAGCAGACCCGGCTCGCGCTGGAGGAGTACGGCAACGCCATCAAGCAGCTGGCGGCGGCCAACATCTTCCCGGGGGACATGCTGTTCAAGAACTTCGGCGTCACCCGCCACGGCCGGGTGGTGTTCTACGACTACGACGAGATCTGCTACATGACGGAGTGCAACTTCCGCCAGATCCCGCCACCGCGCTATCCCGAGGACGAATGGAGCGCCGAGCCCTGGTATTCGGTCGCCCCCAACGACATCTTCCCCGAGGAGTTCGCCACCTTCCTGCTGCAAAAGCCGCAGGTGCGCGAGATCATGCTGGCGCTGCACAAGGAGATGTTCGACGCCAACTACTGGAAGATGCTGCAGAGCAACATCAAGGAGGGGGTGTTCGAGGATGTCTATCCCTACCGGCGCAAGAAGCGCTTCAAGTTCCAGCGCGGTGGCTAACCGATCCGCGCCCGTTGCAAAAGGGAGTGCAAATAGCAAAAGGGACGCCGTGGCGTCCCTTTCTGCATCCGGCTGCGTGCACTACGACAGCCTCTGACAAAAACCTCAGTTACTTGGCGGCAGGCATGGCATCGAAGGTGAGCAGTGCCGCCTTGTTGGCGTCGCTCAGCACCAGCTGCTGGCCGCTGATCTGGAAGCTCGCCACTTTCTCCAGCGTCTGCAGGTAGAGCATCTCCTTGCCGGCCAGCTCGCCCATGCACATCATGCGGGTCGAGCCCATGGGCCCCAGTGCCAGTACGCCGTCACCCTGCTGGGTGATGCTGCCGAAATAGCGGTTGCAGCCGCCTTTGCCCGCCACCTTGTCACCGGCGACTTGCAGGGTAAAGGTGTCGCCGCTCGCCCCTTGCAGTTGCCAGGTGGAGGCTTGCAGTTGTGTCAGTTTGGAACCAGTGGCCATGGCGCAGCCCCCCAGGGCCAGCGCGGCCAGCAGAGTCAGTTTCTTGTTCATGGATTCACCTCTCGATATCAGCGAAATAGGGGAAGAAACAGGATGATGGGGGCCTGTGTATCATGAGAGCGGAGCAAATCAAAACTGTTTTATTGTGATCGGGGTTCCCTTTACTAACAGCTGGCATGTGCCATGCTTGTATTCCTGTTCCGGACCCAGGGAGGGGAAAAGAATGGTCAAATCATCCGTCATCGCACTCGTCTCATGCCTCAGCCTCACCGCCCAGGCCGCCGACTGGGATTTCCTCAAGAACGACACCGACAGCCAGCTCTACGTCAAAAGCTACTCAGGCGTGCTGCTCGGCAGTCAGACTCATCACAACGACAGTTTCGATCTCTGGCTCATCAATACCGGCTATCAATATCCGCTGCACGATGGCGTCAGCCTCTACATGGAAGCAGGCCCTGCCATCGGCCCCAGCAGCGAGCAATCCGGTTACAACCTGAGCTCGGGGGTGCGCTATCAGCTCTCCCCCATGCTCAACATCGGCAGCCAGCTCAAACAGCTGGAGGTGAACAAGCCCAGCACCTTGCTGGAGCTCAACACCAGCCTGCTGCTGACCCCGCAGCTGGCCATCACCGCCAACTACGGCGTCAGCGCCTTTCGCGCCGAACAATCCCTCAGCGTCGGGGTCGGCTTCAACTTCTAGCGAGATCAAATAAGCCGGGTGGCACTCACCAGCACGCCGTTGAGATCGGCGTAGACATAGTCACCCGGATGTATGGTCACCCCGGCAAACGACACCACCGCATCCAGCTCACCCAGCCCCCGCTTCTCGGTCTTGACCGGGCAGGGTGCCAGCGCCTTGACCCCCAGCGCCAGCGTCGCCAGCGTGCCCACGTCGCGCACGGCGCCGTAGATCACGATTCCTTCCCAGCCCTGCTCCGCCGCCTTGATCGCCAGCTGATCGCCGAGCAGGGCGCGGCGCAGGGAGCCGCCACCGTCGATCACCATCACCCGCCCCTGCCCGGGCCGGTTGACCAGCTCCCGCACCAGGCTGTTGTCCTCATAACAGGAGAGAGTGACCGCCTGGCCGTGAAACAGCGCCTTGCCACCGAAATTTTGAAACAGCGGCTCCGCCACCTGCAGGGCATCGCCGTACTCGTCACAGAGATCGGGCAGTAGATCCAGCATCATAAGTCTCCTTCCATGGACATGAATTCGCTCATTCTTTCATCAAGCAGAGTCCCTGACAATCCAGTGGGATTCAATTCTGCCCAGATGGTGTGGCTCCCCTGCCAGCAACACCGGCAGCAGCCAGAGCTCCCCCTGTTCCACCCAATAGATGGCATTCTGGCCAAAACGGGCTGCCAGCCGGATGGCCTCGCTGCGCGGGCAGGCCAGCAGCAGCGACGACTCCTGCCATGTTTCATCCAGCGAACTGCCCCTACAAGGCCCCATCACCTGCCAGCCAGGCATGGCTGCAATGGCTCGCCGCAAGGCCCGCTGACGGCGGGTATTGCGACGCATTCCCAGCTGGCGACTGGCCGGATTCCAGGCCGTCACTATGGCGTAGGCAGGCCATTTCGGCGCCGAAAAGGGTGCAATAAAGCAGATTTTTCTGTAGTTTTCCCACAAATTCATGTCAACCACATGTTACATTCCATTACATTTTATAGGGGCGAAAATGGGGGCAACCCCAAGTATCATGCTGTGAACTCAGGGTTTGACCTATATCAAACCAGAGTTAAAAAGTTGCTATCTGACGGCAAAGAGTGTTGTTATGCGCCTGTTAACTGATAAAATGCAGCCACTTTTGTAATGGACTACCTTTCCAGGCTTCTCTCGATCAGACTTATTGAGAGCCTATGTGTGGCACAGGGATGTTTGCCAACGCTGATGCCAAATTCGCGATAATCCGACCTGATATTCATACCCAGGATGACGTAATTAATTTTCAGGACCGGTCGGGTAACGCCAAAGAGTGTTAAAATTTAGATAATTAACTGATAAGAATCTGGGAATACTCATGCAAACACCACACATTCTGATCGTCGAAGACGAACTGGTCACTCGCAATACCCTGAAAAGCATCTTCGAGGCAGAGGGCTATATCGTACTCGAAGCCAACAATGGCGACGAGATGCATCAGGCCCTGACTGCCCACACCATCAACCTGGTGATCATGGACATCAACCTGCCGGGCAAGAATGGCCTGCTGCTGGCTCGTGAGCTGCGTGAGGACGACAACATCGCTCTGATGTTCCTGACCGGTCGCGACAACGAAGTGGACAAGATCCTGGGTCTGGAAATCGGCGCCGACGATTACATCACCAAGCCGTTCAACCCCCGCGAGCTGACCATCCGTGCCCGCAACCTGCTGAGCCGCACCATGAACGTGGCCGCCGGTGGCGAAGAGAAGAAACTGGTGGAGCGTTACCTGTTCAACGGCTGGGCACTGGACATCAACAGCCGCGCCCTGGTCAGCCCGGCTGGCGACATGTTCAAGCTGCCGCGCTCCGAGTTCCGCGCCATGCTGCACTTCTGCGAAAACCCGGGCCAGATCCAGACCCGTGCCGAGCTGCTCAAGAAGATGACCGGCCGTGAGCTCAAGCCCCACGACCGTACCGTGGATGTCACCATCCGCCGCATCCGCAAGCACTTCGAGAGCGTCAACGACACCCCCGAGATCATCGCCACCATCCACGGCGAAGGCTATCGCTTCTGCGGCGAGCTGGAGCAGGAGTAATCCTCCCTCCCGAGTTGAAAAGGCGCCGATGGCGCCTTTTTCATTGCTGCTTATTTCAGGAGTGCCGGTCAGATAGTGAGCCCCGCCCAGAAACGGATAACAAAAAGCCCACTCGCAGGAGTGGGCTTTTTGCATCAAGGCTGGAGCGGGCAGCGGGAATCGAACCCGCATCATCAGCTTGGAAGGCTGAGGTAATAGCCATTATACGATGCCCGCCTGGCATCAAAACTTGCTTGGTGTGATGGGGAAACCCCACGACAGACAGCCGTTTCGGCTGAGGTGACAACAGCCTTGGCCATTATCAGGAATTTGGAGCGGGTGATGGGAATCGAACCCACGTATGCAGCTTGGGAAGCTACCGTTCTACCATTGAACTACACCCGCGTCAGGGCCTCTACTATATGCATTTTGCCGCCGAGCGCAATCACCCCGATACGGTTTTTTACCATAAATCAATCTGTTCGACCAACTAATGAGCAGCAAGCCGCTTTTTCCATCAATCGTTTTCACCGGCCGGAATTTACAAGGTTGCCAAGCCTGGGGGGCGAGGATAGTCTTGCGCCACTCGACGCGAGGATGGTGGTAATGGATAAAAAAACGCAAAAACGACTCTATGGCTGGTTGCGCAATCAATCAAGCCACGGCCGGCGCTGGATCGGCCTCTCCATCGGTTTTGGCCTGGGGCAGGGCATCCTGATGGTGGCGCAGGCCTGGCTGCTGGCCACCCTGCTGCACGGCTTCATCATCGAAGACGCCACCCCGGCGGGATCCATTCCCCTCTTCATTACCCTGCTGCTGGTCACCCTCGGCAAGGCGGTGCTGGCCTATGGCCGTGAGGTGGCCAGCTTCAAGGCAGGCAGCGCGGTGCGCCAGGCCATCCGCGAGCTGGTGCTCACCCGCCTCGGCCGGTTGGGACCGGCCTACATCCAGCGTCGACCGGCCGGTAGCTGGGCCAGTCTGCTGCTGGAACAGATTGAAAACATGCAGGATTTCTTCTCCCGCTACCTGCCGCAAATGGCGATTGCCGTGTTCATTCCGGTGGTGATCCTGGTGGCTGTATTCCCGGTCAACTGGGCCGCCGGCCTCATTCTGCTGGGCACGGCGCCCCTCATTCCCCTCTTCATGATCCTGGTGGGGGTCGGCGCCGCCGATGCCAACCGCCGCAACTTCCAGGCGCTGGCCCGTCTCTCCGGCCACTTCCTCGATCGCCTGAAGGGGCTGCGCACCCTGCAGCTCTTCATGCGCACCCAGGTGGAAGGGGATGCCATTCGCGATGCCTCGGAAGATTTTCGCGAACGCACCATGGAGGTGCTGCGCCTTGCCTTCCTCAGCACCGCCGTACTGGAGTTCTTCGCCGCCCTCTCGGTGGCGCTGGTGGCCGTCTACTTCGGGTTCTCCTATATCGATCACCTGAACTTCGGCCACTATGGCACCAAAGTTACCCTCTTTACCGGCCTGTTCGTGCTGTTTCTGGCTCCCGAGTTCTACGCCCCGCTGCGCGAGCTCGGCGCCCACTACCACGCCAAGGCGCAGGCCATCGGCGCCGCCGAACAGCTGCTGGAGTTCCTCGAGGCCGAGGTGAGTGAACCCGCCTCAGGCAATGCGCCGTTCCATGCCGACTCCCCCATCAGGGTGGAAGCCCGTGCCCTGGAGGTGCTGAGCGCCGAGGGCAAGGTGCTGGTCGGCCCCATCGACTTCACCCTGGAAGCGGGTTCACGCACCGCCCTCATCGGCATCAGCGGCGCCGGCAAGAGCTCGCTGGTCAACGCCCTGCTCGGCTTTGCCCCCTATCGCGGCGAGCTCAAGGTCAACGGCCAGGAGCTGGCCAGCCTCGACATGAGCCAGTGGCGCAGGCAGCTGGGCTGGCTCTCCCAGAACCCGCAGCTATTCCACGCCTCGCTGCGTGACAATCTGCTGCTGGCCAAGCCCGCCGCCAGTGACGGCGAACTGGAAGAGGCCCTGAAACGGGCCCAGGCATGGGAGTTCGCCATGGAGAAGGGACTCGACTATGCGGTGGGGGATCAGGCCGGCGGCCTCTCGGTCGGCCAAGCCCAGCGTCTGGCGCTGGCCCGTACCCTGCTCAAGTCCACCCAGCTGATGGTGCTGGACGAGCCGACCGCCAGCCTGGATCGCCACTCCGAGCGGGCCATCATGACCACGCTGGAGCAGGTCATCGCCAACCAGACCCTGCTGATGATCACCCACCGCCTCGATCAGCTCACCAAGATGGACCAGATCCTGGTGCTGGAGCGTGGCAAGCTGGTGGAGCAAGGCAACTTCCAGCAACTCAGCACCGCGCAGGGGCCGTTTGCCCGCCTGCTCTCCCAACGTAACGAGGGTTCTCTCGATGACTGATCTCTTGCCGTTTCTGCGCCTCTATCGCCAGCACTGGCTCAGCCTCTCCATCGGTCTGCTGCTGGCACTGGTCACCCTGGCGGCCGGGATGGGACTGCTGTCGCTCTCCGGCTGGTTTCTCTCCGCCGCCGCCGTGGCGGGGCTGACGGCGGCCACCCGCGATCACTTCAACTACATGACGCCAGCCGGCGGGGTGCGCTTCTTCTCCATCATCCGCACCGCCGGCCGCTGGGGTGAGCGGGTGGTGAGCCACGACGCCACCTTCCGGGTACTGACCCGGCTGCGGGTCTGGTTCTGGCAAAAGCTCTCGCCACTCTCCACCGGCGCCCTGGCAGGCTTTCGCCAGGCGGACCTGCTCAACCGGCTGGTGGCCGACATCGACGCCATGGACCACGTCTACCTGCGGCTGGTCACCCCTATCGGTGCGGCCCTGCTCAGCACTGCCGGTCTGGTGCTCTTTCTCTCCTTCTTTGACAGTGAGCTGGCCCTCACCCTGGGCGCCATCCTGCTGTTTGGCATGATTGCCCTGCCGCTGGTGTTCTACTTCCTCGGTCGCAAGCCCGGACAGGCGTTGATAGCGGAAAAATCGAGCCTGCGTACCCGTCTGGTGGACTATCTGGACGGCCAGGCCGAGCTGCAGATGTTTGCCGCCGCCCCCCGGGCGCGCGACGAGCTGCAGCAGGCCGAGCAGGCGCTGATCCAGGCCCAGGCCCGCATGGCCCGGGTGAGCGGGCTTGCCAACGGCTCGGTGCAACTGCTGAGCGGCTGGACCCTCACCCTGATGCTGTGGCTGGCCGGCCACGGGGTAGCGGGCGCCGCGCCGGATCCCATCACGGCGCTGATGGTGTTCGCCACCCTGGCCAGCTTCGAGGCGCTGATGCCGCTGGCCGGTGCCTTCCAGCACCTCTCCACCAGCCTCACCTCGGCCCGCCGCCTCAACGAGATCCTGCAAGAGGCCAAGGCCCCCGAGTGGGGCCACGAAGAGCGCCACGCGCAACAGGGGGCGCTGCAGATAAGCGACCTCTATTTCAGCTACCCAGGCAACCCGCAGCCGGTGCTGCGCGGCTGCACCCTGCAGTTGCAGGCCGGCGAGAAGCTGGCGCTGCTGGGCCAGACCGGCTGTGGCAAGTCCACTCTGATGGGACTGCTGACCCGCGAATGGCACCCGCAGGCCGGCAAGATCCTGCTCGATGGCAAGCCGCTCACCGACTACAGCGAAGGGGCGCTGCGCGCCTCTCTCTCGGTGGTGAGCCAGCGGGTGCACCTGTTTGCCGATACCCTACGCGGCAACCTCAAGCTGGCCGCCCCCCATGCCAGTGACGAGCAGCTGGTGCAGGTGCTGACCCAGGTCGGCCTTGCCAACCTGCTGGAAGATGACAACGGCCACAGCGACAGCGGGCTCGATGCCTGGCTGGGGGATGGCGGCCGGCCGCTCTCCGGTGGCGAGCGCCGCCGCATCG
The DNA here is from genome assembly GCF_019047325.1 of Aeromonas sp. FDAARGOS 1403. Lineage (NCBI taxonomy): Bacteria > Pseudomonadati > Pseudomonadota > Gammaproteobacteria > Aeromonadales > Aeromonadaceae > Aeromonas > Aeromonas sp. FDAARGOS 1403. The sequence goes on from NZ_CP077249.1 coordinate 4,317,142, forward strand.
GCATCGCCCGCGCCCTGCTGCACGACGCGCCGCTCTGGCTGCTGGATGAGCCGACCGAAGGGCTCGACAGCCAGACCGAGCGGGAGATCATGGAACTGTTGTTCCGGCTAGGGGCAGATCGCACCCTGCTGCTCATCTCCCACCGTTTGCTGGGGCTGGAGCAGATGGACCGGATCGCCCTGATGGAAGAGGGGCAGATCCGCCTCTGCGCCCCCCATCAGACGCTGCTGGCGGACGACTACTACCGCAGCCTGCATCAGCGGCTGGCGCCGGCCTGATGAGCAACGAGAGAGGGGCGCCCGGTGCGCCCCTCTCTCATGACAGCAGGCAAGTCATCTTTGCCGGCAGCGTGAAGCCGCACAGGCAACACGTGGCCGGATCCTTGTCACACCCCGTCCATACGGCTAAAAATGGGGCTGGTCGCCACCGTCGACTGGCCCCTATAATGGCCCCTTCGTTATTCCACAAGATGCCGACATGGAGCGCCTGCGCCTTGCTACTGTCCTCATCACCGACACAAGATACGAGACGATGAAACGCCTGATCCTGATGATGCCCCTGATTGCCTCCGGCTGCGCCGACTTTGCCTTCAACAGCAATCTGGACAAAGAGAACTTCGACGAGTACTTCAAGCCGGGCAGCGTTCAGATCTATGAACAGGGCCAGCTGGCAGATCTCAACTACCTCTACCTCGGCACCGTCGAAGGAGAGTCCTGCCAGAGCGATGCCAAGCAGCCGATCCCCAACGCCGGTGAGGCCCGCACCCTGGCCCGCCGCCGTGTGGCCGACATGGGCGGCAACGGCGTCACCTTCGACAAGTGCGCCGAATTCAGCGACACCCCGGGCTGCCTGAAGCAGGTGATCTGCTACGGTCAGGCGCTGAAAGTCGCCACCGAGAAATAAGCGTCAACTGCAAGGAGCCTGCATGGCACTGGCCATCGTTCGCCTCGGCACACCCCGCCTGCCCGACGAGGGACTGCGGATCGGCACAGTGCGCCGCCCGCCCCGCGGCGTGCCCAAAACCGAGTTTGCCAGCCAGGATTGGTACGACGTCTGGTTCCCCAATCTCGCCCCCAGCAACGACACCATGAAGCTGGGCCAGGCTGCCGAGACGCCCGCCCAGTGGAGCGCCTTCTGCAAACAGTACAAGGCAGAGCTGGCCACTCCCGCCGCCAGGCACGATCTGGCGCTGCTGGCCGCCCTCTCCCACACCACCAACCTGTCGGTGGGCTGTTACTGCGAGCAGGAGTCCCGCTGTCATCGCGCCATCTTGCGCGAGCAACTGACCGCCGCCGGCGCCGCCATGCGCGCCGAATAACGCCGCTCACATCAGACAGAAAAGGGCATCGAGAGATGCCCTTTTGCTTTGCTGCCGCACTTGTTGGCCCCTAGCGGACCAGCTGACGCAGCCGCGCCTCCTGCTCGGCGGTGATGCCGGTGGCCACCACGGCGTCCGGCGCGCCGGCCAGCCACTCGGCCACATCCGCCACCGTCTCCTCCAGCGGCCGAAAGTTGAGGCCCTGTACGATGGCCGCCTCGGCGCTGATGAGGCCATAGCCGGCATACTCGGGCTGTGCATTGGGCAACAGGGTCGGGTAGCTCTGCCAGGGCTCCACCCCGGCGGCCAGCAGCGCGGGCCAGGGCGCCCATTCGGGCAGGATCGGGGTCGCGGGGGCCAGCCTGGCGGCCAGGCGATCCACCCAGTCGCTCAGCGCGATACCGGGCTTGACCAGATTGAAGATGCCGCTCAATTGCTGCTCGGCGGCCCGCAGCACGAACTCGGCGCAGTCGCGCACGTCCAGATATTGCAACCGATCTTCCCCCTGCCCCGGCAGCAGCCAGGGGCCGCCCCGCTGCACCCGCGTGACCCACCAGGCCAGCCGGCCGGTGGGATCATGGGGGCCGCACAAGACGCCCGGGCGCAAGATGCAGAGCCGCTCGCCCCAGCGGGCACGATAGGTCGCCTCGCACAACACCTTGAGGGGGCCGTAATCCTCCGCCATCTCCCCCTCGGCCATCTCGTGCAGCGGCGCCGACTCGTCCTGCCCCGGGTGGGCGAAGTCGCGATAGACACTGATGGTGGAGATGAAGATAAGCCGCTCGCAGCACCCGAGCAGGGCGGCCGACAGGCTCGCCGCCTGTTCGGGGCGATAGCAGCAGGTATCGATGGCTAGATCCCAGCCATCCTGATGGCGATGCAGCGGGGTCAGGTCCCGATCCCTGTCCCCCAGCAGCTGGGTGAGCTCGCGCCAGTCCGGATGCTGGCGCCGGCCGCGATTGAACAAGGTCACCTCGTGGCCCCAGTCCAGCGCCAGTGAGGCGAGATGGCGACCCAGAAATCCGGTGCCGCCGATGATCAGCAGTTTCATCCCTGTCTCTCCTGTGCGGCGCGGCCCATCCTCGATGGCCATGCCGGTTGTGCCGGCCCGCCCTGCCGGCGGACGGCCCTTTCACTCTTCCTGCGCTCACCCTACGCAAGTTGGCGGCGCGATACAGCCTTCGGGCGGCCGGGATGGGAGCAAGATCACGGCAAGCGGGTACGCCTGCGTTTTAAGGGCTGCTGTGCTACATTGCCGGGGTTTTCAGTCAGGATCCGCCATGAAGTTCGAAATCGACACCCTGGGTATCATCCGCTCTCCCTACAAAGAGAAGTTCGCCATCCCGCGCCAGCCCGGTCTGGTCAAATCGGCCCGCGCCCGCCTCGAGCTGCTGCCCCCCTACGATCAGCCGGACGTGCTGCGCGGCATCGAGCAGTTCTCCCACCTCTGGCTCAGCTTCGTGTTTCACCAGACCATGGCGCAGGGCTGGCACCCGACGGTGCGCCCGCCGCGCCTGGGCGGCAACGAGCGGGTCGGGGTGTTTGCCACCCGCTCCACCTTTCGTCCCAACCCGCTCGGCCTCTCGGTAGTCGAGCTGCACGGGGTCGGCCGTGCGCGCGGCAAACTCTGGCTCGAGCTGGGGGCGGTGGACCTGCTCGATGGCACCCCCATCGTCGACATCAAGCCTTATATCCCCTATGCCGACAGCCTGCCGGATGCCCGCGGCGGTTTCGCCCCCGATGCCCCCACCCCGCCGCTGGCGGTGAGTTTCAGCCCGGAGGCGGAGCTGCAGCTGCAGCCTTGGCTCAAGGCCCACCCCGAGCTGCGCCTGCTGGTGAGCGAGGTACTGGCCCAGGATCCCCGCCCCGCCTACAAGAAGGGCAAGCCGGATGACAAGGAGTACGGCGTCAGGCTGTTTGACTGCAACGTGCGCTTTCGCATCAGCGAGCCCAACTGCCTGGTGCTCGCCATCGAGCCGGCCCAGTGAGCCAGCCATAAAAAAACCACCCGTGCGGGTGGTTTTTTGTCAGTCGTGATCCTTGTGCCTGAGGGCAATCTGGCGAAATTCCTCCTCGCAGGCGAGGAAGGCGTCGACGATGGCCGGATCGAAATGGCGGCCACGCCCCTCCACTATGATGGTTCTGGCTTGCTCATGGCTGAAGGCGGGCTTGTAGACCCGTTTTGAGATGAGGGCGTCGTAGACATCCGCCAGCGCCATCAGCCGCCCCGACAAGGGGATCGCCTCCCCCGCCAGCCCGGCCGGATAGCCGCTGCCATCCCACTTCTCGTGGTGAGTGAGGGAGATCTCCCGCGCCAGCCGCAGGAAGGAGTTGGAGCCGAGCTGGGCTTCGGCGCTCGCCAGCGCATCGGCGCCAATCTGGGGGTGGCGCTTCATGATAGCGAACTCCTCGTCCGTCAGCTTGCCCGGCTTGAGCAGGATGGCATCGGGAATACCCACCTTGCCCACGTCGTGCAGCGGCGCCGACTTGAACAGCAGATCGATGGTGGCATCGTCCAGCGGATAGCGCTCCCAGTCGCTGCGGCTCAGCTGCTCCGCCAGCACCTTGACGTAGAACTGGGTGCGGATGATGTGGGCGCCGGTCTCGTTGTCGCGGGTCTCCGCCAGCGAGGCGAGCCCCAGGATGGCCACGTCCCGGGTCAGGTTGAGCTCGTCCTGGCGCGCCTTCAGCTCGCCGATCATCTGGTTGGTGCCGGCGGCAATCAGGCCGAACTCATCGTCACGGATCACCGGCACCCGCGCCTCCAGATCGCCGCACTGCACCTGGGCCATGGCGCGAGTCTGATGCATCAGGGAGAGAGTCAGGTTGCGACCATAGCCGCGAATGATGAGCCAGAGATAACCGAAGGTCACCACCATCACGAAGGCGATCTCCAGCAAGATGTAGTGCTGGGCATCGAGCCGCGGCAGGCTCTTGTCCACCGTGACCAGCCACTCCAGATCCTTGTTGAACAGCAGGAAGAACACAGCGCCAAGCAGGGTCAGGGTGGTGAAGGCGAACAGGGAGAACTTGCGGGAAACCGGCATGGCCAGCGGCTGGTTCAGCACCAGACAGGCCTGATGTTCCCGCAGCTTGGCCCGCTGCCAGTCCCGCTGCAGCGACAGATCCGCCGCCACCAGGAAGCCCAGGGTGCTCATCCCCAGCAGGATCTTGAGGTGGCTCTCCAGCGGAAAATCATACCGGATACCGTTGTAGCCAGAGAGCAGCAAGGCCCCCAGCAGGTAGAAGCCCACCTCCAGCCCGAAGCCTCCCAGCCCCTGACCGGACAGCGTCACCTTGCGCAGCAGCTGATCGCGCAGGACAAACATGATGCCAAAGGTCACCAGCGCGGGCCCCAGCAGCTGGGGCAGCGTCAGGCTCTCCAGGAATGGGCAGACCTGCAGCCCGTAAAGACAAAACAGTGACAGTGTCACCCCGTAGTGAAGGGCGCAGCGCCCCGTGATCCTCTGCATGATTCCACCCAAACCTTATCGTCATGACGGCGGGGAGATGACCCCGCCCCTCACAGGCGCCGCAACAACAGGCTCCCGATCGAATAGCCGGCGCCAAACGAGCAGAGCACGCCGCGGGCCCCCGCGGGAAGGTCGCGATTGTACAGATGGAACGCGATAATGGAACCCGCCGAGCTGGTGTTGCCGTAGCTGTCGAGGATCACCGGCGCCTCCTGCTGGCTGGCATCGTGGCCGAGCAGCTTGCGGGCGATGAACTGGTTCATGGTCAGATTGGCCTGGTGGAGCCAGAGCCGGTTCAGGCTCTCGGCAGTCCAGCCCTGCTCATCGAGCTGGCCGGCGATCTGGTCGCACACCAGCGGCAGCACCTCCTTGAACACCTTGCGCCCCTGCTGGCGGAACAGCTTGTCATCGCCGTAACGGGTGCGCGGGCTGAGCCGGTTTAAAAAGCCGAAGTTGTTGCGGATGTTGTTGGAGTACTGGGTCACCAGCTTGCTGGCAACCAGTTGCCAGGGGTTGGCCACCTGACAATCGGCCTCCCGCTCCAGCAGCACGGCGGTACAGGCGTCACCGAAGATGAAGTGGCTGTCTCTGTCGCGAAAATTGAGGTGCCCAGAGCAGATCTCCGGGTTGACTACCAGCGCCAGTCGGGCGGTACCAGCCGCCAGCATGTCTGCCGCCGTCTTGATGCCGAAGGTGGCGGAGGAGCAGGCCACGTTCATGTCAAAGGCCATGCCGCCCGCCCCCAGATAGTGCTGCAGCTCGATGGAGAGGGCCGGATAGGGGCGCGGCATGTTGGAGGCGGCCACTATCACCAGATCTATTTCCCCCGGCTCGCGACCGGCGGCGATCAGCGCCTGCTCAGCGGCGGCCACAGCCATCTCCACCATGATGGAGGGCTTGTCATCGGGTCGCTCGGGCAGCAGCGGCTGCATGATGTCGGGATCCAGCACCCCCTCCTTGCTCACCAGATAACGGCTCTTGATGCCGGAGGCCTTCTCGATGAATTCGCTGCTCGAATGCTGTTTGGCGGGCTGCTGGCCGGCGTCGATGGCGGAAGCGTTCTCCTCGTTGTAGAGATCCACGTACTGGTTGAAGGCGGCCACCAGCGCTTCGTTGCTGACGGCAAAGGGAGGGGTATAGAGGCCTGAGCCACTGATCACGATAGAGGTCATCTTTGCTCCTCGCCGGGTTCACTCCCGGCTTGTTGGTCTGTTCGGGTAGAGAGGGTCACAGCTGGTCGATGGCCGCAGCCAGACCCGCCAGAGTCAGCGGGTGCATGCGCCCGCCGATCAATTCGTTCATCAACTTGATGGAGGGGTGCCAGAGCCACTCCCGCCGCGGGGTGGGATTGATCCACACCAGCTTGGGAAAATGCTGCTGCAAGCGGGCCAGCCACACCTGACCGGCCTCCTCGTTCCAATATTCGACGCTGCCGCCAGGCCAGGTGATCTCGTAGGGGCCCATGGTGGCATCCCCCACCAGGATCACCTTGTAGTCGCTGCCGTAGGTGCGCAGCAGGCGCAGGGTGTCGAAGCGCTCCTCGTGCCGGCGGGCGTTGTCTCGCCAGACAAAGTCGTAGAGACAGTTGTGAAAATAGAAGTACTCCAGGTGCTTGAACTCGTGGCGCAGAGCAGAAAAGAGCCGCTGCACCTCGGCCACGTGGGCATCCATGGAGCCTCCCACGTCGAAGAAGACCAGCAGCTTGACCCCGTTGTGGCGCTCGGGTCTGAGCTTCACATCGAGCCAGCCCTGCCTGGCCGTGCTCCGGATGGTGTCGTCGAGATCCAGCTCATCGGGGTTGCCCTGGCGCACCCAGCGCCTGAGTTTGCGCAGCGCCAGCTGGATGGCCCGTTGTCCCAGAGGGGAATCGTCGCTGAAGTTGCGATAATGGCGCGCCTCCCATACCTTGACCGCCTTGCCATGCTGGCCCTCTCCCCCCATGCGGATCCCTTCCGGGTGAAAACCGCCGTGGCCGAACGGGCTGCTGCCACCGGTGCCGACCCACTTGTTGCCGCCGGCGTGACGCTCCTTCTGCTCGTTCAAGCGCTGGTTGAGGGTCGCCAGCAGTTGGTCGAACCCACCAAGGGATTTGAGCAACGCCTTCTCCTCGGCGCTCAACAGCCGCTCGAACTCCTTGCGCAGCCACTCATCCGGCAGGCTCTCCGGCAGCAGGGGGATGGCGGCCAGCCCTTCGTAATACTCGGCGAAGGCGCGATCGAAGCGATCGTAGTGAGCCTCGTCTTTTACCAGCAGACAGCGGGCAAGCTGGTAGAACTCATCCATGTCGAGGCTGGCCAGCCGGGCTGCCAGCGCCCCATGCAAGTCCAGCAGCTCGCGCAGGCTGCAGGGGAGCTGGTGGCGACGCAGGTGGGTAAAAAAGTCGATCAGCATGGGTCAGCTGCCGCGTCTGGCCAGAAAAGCGAGCTTCTCAAAGAGATGCAGGTCCTGCTCGGTCTTGAGCAGGGCACCGTAGAGGGCGGGCACCAGCTTGCCTGGCTCGCGGGCGCGCATCGCCTCGGGGGCGATGTCGTCGGCCAACAGCAGCCGAATCCAGTCCAAGAGTTCCGAGGTGGAGGGTTTCTTGCGCAGCCCCTCTACTTCCCGCAGCTCGAAGAAGAGATCCATCGCCTCACCGAGCAGGCTCTCCTTGAGGTCGGGGTAGTGAAGTTTGACGATGGCCTGCATCTCGGCCTTGTCGGGGAAGCGGATGTAGTGGAAGAAGCAGCGGCGCAGGAAGGCATCCGGCAGCTCTTTTTCATTGTTGGAGGTGATGATGACCACTGGGCGCTGGCGGGCCTTGACCCGCTCGCCGGTCTCGTAGACGTCGAACTCCATCCGATCGAGCTCCTGCAGCAGATCGTTGGGAAACTCGATGTCCGCCTTGTCGATTTCATCGATAAGCAGCACAGGACGCTGGTCGGCAGTGAAAGCCTGCCACAGCTTGCCGCGGCGGATGTAGTGGCCTATCTCCCCCACCCTGGGGTCGCCGAGCTGGGAGTCGCGCAGCCTGGCCACCGCATCGTACTCATATAGCCCCTGCTGGGCCTTGGTGGTGGATTTGATGTGCCAGGCGATAAGCTCGGTGCCCAGATGGCTGGCCACGGCCTCTGCCAACTCGGTCTTGCCTGTGCCGGGTTCACCCTTGATGAGCAGCGGCTTCTCCAGCACGATGGCGGCATTGACCGCCATCTTGAGCGCCTCTGAGGCGAGATAGCGATCGCTTCCTGCAAATCCCATAACGTCCATTCCTTTGACGACGAGAGACCTTTTCGCGAGGGAGGTCTCAATAAGAAAGAATAAGCTCTATATCTTGTAATAACATATTGTTATAACAAATCGTCACTTCTCATTCAGAAACCACAGGGTAATCTTGTTTCATCGCCGTAACAAACAGGGATAGCACCATGAGCAAAATTTTTGAGGACAACAGCCAGACCATAGGTCACACCCCTCTGGTTCGTCTCAACCGTGTTACCAAAGGCCGCGTGCTGGCCAAGATTGAGAGCCGAAACCCGAGCTTCAGCGTCAAGTGCCGTATCGGCGCCAACCTGATCTGGGATGCCGAGAAGCGCGGCGTGCTGACCAAGGGCAAGGAGATCATCGAACCCACCAGCGGCAACACGGGTATTGCTCTGGCCTTCGTGGCCGCCGCCCGTGGCTATCCCATCACATTGACCATGCCGGCCACCATGAGCCTGGAGCGTCGCAAGCTGCTCAAGGCGCTCGGCGCCAACCTGGTGCTGACCGAAGGGCCGCTCGGCATGAAGGGCGCCATTGCCAAGGCCAACGAGATCCTCGAGTCCGAGCCCGGCAAATACGTGCTGCTGCAACAGTTTGAAAACCCGGCCAACCCGGAAATCCACGAGAAGACCACTGGTCCCGAGATCTGGGATGCCACCGATGGTGACGTGGATGTGTTCGTGGCCGGCGTCGGTACCGGCGGCACCATTACCGGTGTCTCCCGCTACCTGAAACAGACCAAGGGCAAGGCGGTGGTCTCCGTTGCCGTCGAACCGAGCGAATCGCCGGTGATCAGCCAGCGTCTGGCCGGCCTTGAAATCAAACCGGGTCCCCACAAGATCCAGGGCATTGGTGCCGGCTTCATCCCGGGCAACCTGGATCTCACCCTGCTGGACCGTGTCGAGCAGGTAAGCAGCGATGACGCCATCGAAATGGCTCGCCGCCTGATGGAAGAGGAGGGCATTCTGGCCGGCATCAGCTCCGGTGCTGCGGTGGTGGCCGCAGCTCGCCTCGCCGAGCTGCCGGAGTTTGAAGGCAAGACCATAGTGGTCATCCTGCCGAGCGCTGCCGAGCGTTACCTCTCCAGCGCCCTGTTTGCCGGGGTGTTCAGCGAACAAGAGCTCCAGCAGTAAGTGATCGGATTATTTCAAAACAACGGCGCTCCCAGGAGCGCCGTTTCTTTATGGGCTAGACTGAGCACTTGGCAGCGCCAGTCGACCCCTTATTTTTCGGGGTAAAATAACAAGCAAACCAGTGACGAAAAAAGCAGACATTCTGTGATAAATCTCATATCCTGTGCCGCGTCACGAGGTGTTTGCCGACTAGGTATCACAAAGTAACAAAGTGTTATTTTTCGTTATAAAATAATTTCAGGCCAGCATTGACGCGGCTTGTAGCGCGATAACGGAAAAGAGTTGAGGCAGACACCGAATACTGCACAGAAAATTGACCTGGATTAAACCATTGCAGGTCTGATTTCGTTACTTTACAACATATCCATACTGACACGGTGCGAGAAGGAAGCGTCAAAAGCATCCCTCACACCAAAAAATATCAATAATATGGGGTGAAACCATGTACGAGAAGTCTGTTGTTATTACTGCTGAAAACGGCCTGCACACCCGTCCGGCAGCTCAGTTCGTGAAAGAAGCCAAAGAATTCCAAAGCGAGATCACTGTGGTCTCCGGTGGCAAATCCGCCAGCGCCAAGAGCCTGTTCAAGCTGCAGACCCTGGGCCTGACCAAAGGCACCAACGTGACCATCCAGGCCGACGGCCCGGACGCTCAGAAAGCCGTTGAGAAGCTGGTTGCCCTGATGGACGAGCTGGAGTAATCCAGCTTTATTCCTCCCCCACAGTCGTTTTAATAGGAAGGATTATGATATCTGGCATTCTTGCGTCCCCCGGTATCGCATTCGGCAAGGCGCTTCTTCTGAAAGAAGATGAAATCGTTATCAATCAGGGCAAAATCGCTGCCGAACAGATTGATGCCGAAATCAACCGCTTCCTCGAAGCCCGCACCAAGTCAGCCGCACAGCTGGAAGCCATCAAAGAGATGGCCGGTCGCACCTTCGGTGAAGAAAAAGAGGCCATCTTCGAAGGCCACATCATGCTGCTCGAAGATGAAGAGCTGGAAGGGGATATCAGATCCTTCATCAAAGACAACAAGGCCACCGCTGACAAGGCCATCTACGAGGTCATCGAGCAGTACGCGAAGATGATGGCCGAGCTGGATGACCCCTATCTGCGCGAGCGCGCCACCGACTTCCGTGACATCGGCACCCGTCTGGTCAAGAACGTACTGGGCATCGCCGTTGTCAACCTGAGCACCATCGACGAAGAGGTGATCCTGGTCGCCAAAGACCTGACCCCGTCCGAAACCGCTCAGATCAACCTGAAATACGTGCTGGGTTTCGTCACCGACATCGGTGGCCGTACTTCCCACACCTCCATCATGGCCCGCTCCCTGGAGCTGCCGGCCATCGTGGGTACCAACGACATCACCGAGCGCGTCAAGAATGGTGACGTGCTGGTGCTGGACGCGATCAACAACCAGATCGTCCTCAACCCGACTGCCGAACAGCTGGCCAAGTTCAAAGAGATCCAGGCCCAGTTCCAGGCCGAAAAAGACGAGCTGGCCAAGCTGAAAGATCTGCCTGCCATCACCCTGGATGGCCATCAGGTCGAAGTGTGCGCCAACATAGGTACCGTCAAGGATACCGAGGGTGCCATCCGCAACGGCGCCGAAGGCGTGGGTCTGTACCGCACCGAGTTCCTGTTCATGGACCGTGACGCGCTGCCGACCGAAGACGAGCAGTTCAAAGCCTACAAAGAAGTGGCCGAAGCGATGCCGGATCAGCCGATCATCGTGCGCACCATGGACATCGGCGGCGACAAAGAACTGCCCTACATGAATTTCCCGAAAGAGATGAACCCCTTCCTGGGCTGGCGTGCCGTGCGGATCTTCTTCGATCGCGCCGACATCATGCACGCTCAGCTGCGGGCCATCCTGCGTGCGTCTGCCTTCGGCAAACTGCGCATCATGTTCCCGATGATCATCTCCGTCGAAGAGTTCCGCAGCCTGAAGGCCACCGTAGAGACGCTGAAAGCCGAACTGCGTGCCGAAGGCAAAGCCTTTGATGAATCCATCGAAGTGGGTATCATGATCGAGACCCCGGCTGCTGCCGTGATGGCTCATCATCTGGCCAAGGAAGTGGATTTCTTCAGTATCGGTACCAACGATTTGACCCAGTACACCCTGGCCGTCGACCGTGGTAACGAGATGATTTCCGCCATGTACAACCCGCTGTCACCCTCCGTCCTGACCCTGATCAAGATGGTTATCGATGCATCCCACGCCGAAGGCAAGTGGACCGGTATGTGTGGTGAACTGGCTGGTGACGAGCGTGCCACCCTGCTGCTGCTGGGTATGGGTCTGGATGAGTTCTCCATGAGCGCCATCTCTGTACCGCGTATCAAGAAGCTTATCCGCAACACCAACTTCGAAGATGTGAAGGCCATGGCTGATCAAGCGCTGAGCTTTGCCACCGCCGCCGAAATCGAAGCCTGTGTAGATAACTTTATTAAGCAGAAGGCAGTCTGCTAAGATCGGCTGCAAACAGCGACAATCATCTCTAGGAGCTTTTACTATGGGTCTGTTTGATAAACTGAAGAAACTGGTTTCCGATGACAGCTCTGATACCGGCGGCATCGAAATTTTTGCCCCGCTGTCAGGCGAAATCGTACCGATCGAAGATGTGCCCGACGTGGTCTTCGCCGAGAAGATCGTCGGTGACGGCATCGCCATCAAGCCGGCCGGCAACAAGATGGTTGCTCCGTGCGACGGCACCATCGGCAAGATCTTCGAGACCAACCACGCGTTCTCGCTGGAATCCGACTCTGGTATCGAGCTGTTCGTTCACTTCGGTATCGACACCGTTGAGCTGAAAGGCGAAGGCTTCAAGCGCATCGCCCAGGAAGGTCAACAGGTCAAGCGCGGTGACACCATCATCGAGTTCGATCTGGCCGTTCTGGAAGCCAAAGCCAAATCTACCCTGACTCCGGTGGTCATCTCCAACATGGACGAGATCAAAGAGCTGGTGAAGATGACGGGTGCCGTGACCGTGGGCGAGACCCCAGTGATCCGCATCAAGAAATAAGGCTGCATGGGCCGAACGCCCATCGCTGCAACAAAAAACCGAAGCCCAGGCTTCGGTTTTTTTATGGGCGCCTTCCAGCTACTCCTTGCCGAAGACCACCTGGTTGCGCCCGTTGCTCTTGGCCTGATAGAGCGCCTTGTCAGCCACCTGCAGCAGGCTGTCGCTGCTCTGGCCCTCGCTTCGGGTGGCACAGCCCAGGCTCATCGTCAGGGAGAAGTTCTGCCCCTCCCACGCGACCACATGGCCGATAAACTGCCGGCGCAACTGCTCGGCCCGCTCAACCACAAGCTCAGCATCCACCCCGGGCAGGATCAGCAAGAACTCCTCTCCGCCCCAGCGGGCCAGGTGCTCACCGGCTCGCAGCTGGCCGGTCATGATGCGGGCCACCTCGCACAGCGCCACATCCCCGGCGGGATGCCCGTAGCGATCATTGATCTGCTTGAAGTGATCGATGTCGCCCAGGATCACCGAGAAGGGTTCTCCCTGCAGCCAGAGCGCCTGCAACTGCTGCCCGGCGGCACGCCGGTTGCCGAGCTCGGTCAGCGGATCGGTGCAGGAAATCCGGCTCACCTCCTCTATCATGCAGTGCAGATCGTGAATGTCGCGCAGGGTCACTATGTGCCAGCCCGGCATGGCATCGGCTTTCAACTGGGCCGTGATGGTAAACCAGCGCTGCTGGCCGTTCTTGCAGTAAAGCAGGGCATTCATCTCGGCCACCGCAGCCCCGCTTGCCAGGCTGCTCATCACCGCCTGGTTCCAACGCGAGATGGCCAGCGCCCGGCTCTCCTCGTCGCGATAGACGGTGGCAAACCAGCTGGCCATGTCGGGCAGATCCGTCAGGTCGTAACCCAGTTGCGTCACGAAAGCCCGGTTCACGAACCTGTGATGGCGGGCGGGGATCTCCGACAGCCGGGTGGGGATGCTGTCCAGCGTCTCGCTGCAGGCCGATTCCGAGATCAGGATAGGAAACGGGATCACGTCGAAGGAGCGAAACAGGATCTGCTGCAGCTCGGTCAGGATCACGGGATCTGTGATGGTCAAGGTAATTCCCTTCACCTGTTGAGGATTTTATTAAAGGTAAATGAGGGGAGAAGAGGGGTAAAGCCCTCATTGAACTGGGCTGGGTGCCCGGTTCCCGGCCGCAACACACCCTGCTCTGCGGCTTTGCATCAGCCGTTCTCCCCCCTGGCAGCCTCTCCTTGATGAGCGAAACCAGTTCTTCGACCGGCGCGCTGCCGGCCTGTTACAAATAACATGTTAAAAACACACAGAGATCAAGGTTTTGACACATCTTCGCAGTAACATGGAAAAGTGGCCCGGAGGCAGGACGCCCGATGAGACCACCCGTGATGCAATGCAAGCCCCGAAAAGGATACGAACATGCTGAAAAATACCGAACAACGTTATGGCAGCCTGAGCATAGGGCTGCACTGGTTGACCCTGCTGCTGATGATCGCCGTCTATGCGCTGATGGAGTTCAGGGACATCTTCCCCAAAGGGTCGGTCGGCCGCGACCTGATGAAGGAGTTTCACTTCATGGTGGGTCTGCTGATCCTGGCGCTGGTGGTGGTGCGTCTGCTGGTGCGTGCGAGCAGCCCCTCACCGCGCATCGTGCCCGAGCTCTCCCCTCTGATGCTCAAGCTGGCCAAGCTCGCCCACCTGGCGCTCTATGGCTTCCTGATCCTCACCCCGCTGCTGGGCTGGCTGCTGCTGAGCGCGGGTGGCAAGCCCATCCCCTTCTTCGGCCTTGAGCTTCCCGCCCTCATCGCCCCCAACGACGGCCTGAAGGGCACCATCAAGGAGCTGCACGAGACGCTGGCCAACATTGGCTATGCCCTGATTGCCCTGCACGCGGCGGCATCCATCTACCACCACCACGTACTCAAGGATAACACCCTGACCAATATGCTGCCCGAGCGCAAATAGCCAGCGAGACGGGTTGCACACCAACAAGAAGGCCCCTTTGACAGGGGCCTTCTTGTTCATGGATGGTGAGGTATGACACACCATCAGCCAGGCAGCACCACCCGGCTTTCGCCGCCGCCGAGAGCCTCCACCCTCACCTGCACGCCGATCCGCTCCACCAGGGTCTGCACGTGGGAAATGACCCCGATCTGGCGGCCGGCCGCCTGCAGGGAGTCCAGGCTTGAGAGCGCCAGATCCAGGCTGTCGGGATCCAGGGTGCCGAAGCCCTCGTCGATAAAGAGCGATTCGACCTGGGTCTGGCGCGACGACAGGCTGGAGAGGGCCAGCGCCAGCGCCAGCGACACCAGGAAGCTCTCGCCGCCGGAGAGGGAGTCCACCGAGCGCACCTCGTCCCCCATGTCGAGATCCACCACCTGCAGTGCCAGATCGGTGCCGGGCACCCGCTCCAGCCGATAGCGGGGGGAGAGCTCGGCAAGCTGGGCGTTGGCCTCCAGCAGCAACCGCTCCAGGGTCAGGCTCTGGGCGAAGGTTCGCAGCTTGGCACCGCTGGCCGAGCCGATGAGATCGGAGAGTCGCTGCCAGTGATCCGCCACCGCCTGCTGGGCGGCCAGCTCCTCCTGCAGGGTGCCTGCCTTGAGGGCAGCAGCCTCGGCCTGGGCCAGCGTGCTCTTGCACTGGAACAGCTGCTCGTCGAGGGCACGGCAGTGCGCCTCCAGCGCCGTCAGCCGGCTGTCGAGCTCCTCTGGCGCCAGCGCTGCCAGCTCGGGGTGATGCTCGCGGTAACGATCCCGCTTGCTCTCCTCCAGCGCCAGCGCCCGCTGCCGCTCGGTCAAACGGGTACGCGCCTCGGCGCGGGCATCCTCCAGCGCCTGCAAGGCGGCGCGGCGCGCCTTGAGCTCATCCGGGCTCATGGCCAGCAGGCGGCGCAGGTCATATTCGGCAATGCCGAGGCTGCTGGCGTGGGCAGCCCAGCGCCCCAGCACCTCCCGCCGCCGCCGGCTGCTCACCTGCTTCTCCTGCTCCAGATGGTTGAGACGGGCCTTGAGCTCGGTCTGGCGCTCACGCAGGGCGCGGGCCGCCCCCTGCATCATCTCCAGCTCGCTGGCCAGCTGCTGCAGCCGCTGCTGCCAGCGATGCTCGACCTGGGCTATCTCCTCGCCCCCCAGACAGGTGGCGCGGCTGGTGACCAGACCCTGCCGTTGCTGTTCATGCTCCTTGTAGTCGCGCTCGAGCTTGTGCAGCAGCTCGCGCTGGGTCTGCAGGCGCGCCTCCTGGGCGCTCAGGGCCGGGGTAAGGCTGGCAATCTCGCCGGCCAACCGCTCCCACTCGCTCTGGCCATGCAGCCAGGCCTCGCAGGCCCGCTGCCACTCGTGCCACTGCTGGCTGCCGAGCCACTGGCGCCAGGGCTGGCCCCCCATCTGCTCGTCGAGCCGGTTGCCCCCCTGCTCGAGGCGCTGGCGCAAGGTCGTCTCCTGCTCGCCCATGGCCTTCACCTCCCCCTCCAGGGCGATGCGCTGGCGGTCTGCCTCCTGCCACTGCTGCTCGAACTGCTGGTGCTGGCTGGCCAGCTGGCTCAACTGCTGGCGCACGGCCTGCAACTGCTGCTGCCCCTGCTGGGCCTCACGCAGTTGCTGCTGGCTCCGGGCCAACCCCTGCTCCAGGCTCTGACCGCGGCCCAGCAGGATGCTCATCAACTCGTTCCACTCGATTGGGCTCTGACCTAGCGGCAACGGATGACCGAGCAGGGTATCACCTCCCAGCTGTTGCCAGCGCAAGGTCAGCTGCTCGGCGCGCGTCTCCAGCTCCGGCAGATGTTGCTGGCGCACCGCCAGCTGACGGGCCAGCTCCTGACGCTCGCTCTCGCACTGAATGTATTGGTGATTGAGCCGCTCCCACTCGAGCTCCAGGCCGCGGGCGCGCTCCGCCAGTTGACCCAGAATGCCCGCCACCTGCGGCTGGCTCTGGTGATAGGGGTGCTCCTCGGCACCGCACAGCGGGCAAGGTTCACCGTCGCGCAGGATGTGTCGATGCTGCTCGAAGCTGGCGATGGCACGGGACTGCTCCAGCGCGTGGCGTGCCTCGTCCCGCTGCAGGGCAAGCCGCTCACGGGCCGGCGCCAGCTCGTCGCCGAGGCTGGCCAGCTTGCCGAGCGCCTGCTCCAGCTGGGCTATCTCCTGCTGCAGGCGACCATGCTGCTCGCCGTGATTGCGGCCATAGTCGGCCAGCTCCAACAGCTGGCGCAGCTGGCCCAGCTGTTCGGTCTGCTGCTGCCATTGCTCCTGCGCCTTGGCCAGGCGCCCCTCCCACTGCTGCTCCTGCAGCTCGTGCTGCTGTTGCTGCAGCCGCTCCTGCTCGCGCTGCCAGTAGTCGCGCTCCTGCTGCCCCTGCTCCAGCTGGTGCTGCAACTGCCTGAGGGCGCGCAGCTTTTGCTCACGCAGGGTGAGCAGTTGCTGCAGCCTGCCGGCATCTTCGGCCCAATCCTGCATGGCGGTAAGCAGGGGCTGCCATTGGCGGGCCACCGGCGCCAGCTCCTTGTGCTCTTCAAGCCAGGCGCCCCACTGCTGGTGATGGGCCTTGAGCTGCTCCACCTGCTGGCGCTGCTGGTGCCAGCCCTGCTCCAGATTGAGCTGCACCTCCCGCTCCTGCGTTCCCTCCTGCTGGATCTTCTGCAGTTGCTGCTGCTTTTCCCGAATGCGGGTATCGAGCTCCTGCGCCCGCTTGAGCTCGGGCTGCAGGGCGCCCCACTCGCGCTCGGCGGCGATCTTCTCCGCCAGCAGCTGCTGTTCGGTGAGGGCGCTCTGCTGAGTCTGCTCTTCCAGCTTGCCAAGCTCGGGGCCAAGCTCGGCCAGCAGTTTCTCCTGCTGCTGCACCTCCAGGGTAAGGCGAGCCAGCTCGTCGTGATCGGCGCGGGCCACCTGGGCCTGCTCGGCGCGGGCAAACTCCTCGCGCTCAGGGGCGGCCGCACCGTGGGCCGCCTCCGCTGCGGCCAAGGCCGCCTCCCCCTCCTGACAAGCCTGCAACTGGGCGGCGATGCGGCCGTTGAGATCGCGCAAGTCCTGCATCAGTTGCTGTTGTTGCTGCTCGTGTTTGAGGCTGGTGGCGAGGCTGACCTGCTGGCTCACCCACTGCTCACGGGTCGCCTCGTCCATCAACGCCACGTCGCCGAGCCGCTGGCGGATGGCGGCCAGTTGCTGCTGCTCCTCCCGCGCCCGTTCATGGGTCTGGACTGAAATGGCGGAGTAGAGCTCGGTGCCGGTCATCCGTTCGAGCAGGGCCGAACGCTCGTCGGCGCTCGATTTAAGGAAGGCGGCAAACTCCCCCTGCGGCAGGATGACGGCGCGGCGAAACTGCTCCCAGGAGAGCCCCACCAGCTCGTCGATGCGATCCTGCAGCTCCCGCTTGCTGCCACTGAACACCTGGCCCGATGCCACGTCGGTCAGGCTGCGCTCCTGGGCCTGAAAGCGCCCCTCGGCGCGGTTGCGAGCCCGGCGCACCGCCCAGCGGGCCAGCCAGACCCGGCCGTCGCAGCCGCGAAACTGCACCTCGGCGAAACCGCTGGCGTGGCCACGGCTGAGGATGCCGCGCACGTCGTTGGCCTTGAGCTTCTCCTCGTCATCCATGCGACCCACTTCGGCCACGTTCTTGCGATTGGCGATAAAGCGCGGCATCTCATCAAAGAGCGCCAGGCAGATGGCATCGAGCAGAGTGCTCTTGCCGGCGCCAGTATTGCCGGTGATGGCAAACAGGCCGGCGGACCCCAGGGCGCCACCGGCAAAATCGATGGTAAAGGGGCCGGTCAGGCTGGCCAGGTTCTCACCACTCAAAGAGAGGATCTTCATACGCCACACGCCTCCATCCATACCGACCCGATATCGCGCGTGCTCTTGCCCCCATCAGCCCGGGTATTGCCGGTGATGGTAAACAGGCCGGCGGCCCCCAGGGCACCACCGGCAAAATCGATGGTGAATTGACCGGTCAGGCTGGCCAGATTCTCCCCTGACAGCGACAAGATTTTCATACATTTGCCTCCTTCACCTGCTCCAGGATCTCTTCAAACGACGCCACCAGCTCGGCCTCCGGCTCTCCGTCAAACTGACGCTGATAGCAGAGGCGGAACACCTCTGTGGGGGAAAGCTCATCGAGCCGGCGCTGGCCGGCGCCGTCCGCCAGCCCCTGCCCCGAGCCCTGATAGCTGGTCGTGATGCGGGCCAGGCGCACCGGCTTGTCGGCGATGGCGGCCAGCACGCGCTCGCGGATGCGGGCCTCGGGTTTGGGCAGCAGCAGCCGTACCTCGAGGAAGGGCTGCGCCTGCTGCGGGCAAGCGGGCAGGTCCAGCGCCTCGATGGCCTTGAGCGCCTCGTCGAGGCCGCTCTGGGGCAGCCGGATCATCTCCACCGCGCGGGGCACCGGGATCCGCTCAAGACGGGCCAGCTTGCCCCCCTCAAACGTCACCTCCAGCACCTGATGGTTGTAGTTCGCCTCGGCCAGCGAGAGCGGCAGCGGCGAGCCGCTGTAGTGCACCCCCTCGGCCGGACTCTGAGCCAGGTGCAGATGACCCAGCGCCGTGTAGTCGGCGGCGGCAAACAGCTCGGCGGGCAGGGCGTGCTGGTTGCCGCCGAGCACCCGCCGCTCGGAGAGCTCTGAGAGCTGGCCCGCCGCCAGATAGGCGTGCCCCATGGCGATGAGGGCCTGATCCGGATTACAGCGCGCCCGCCCCTCGCTCAGCACCGCTTCATAGACCTGGCGCACCCCTTCGATGAGTCTGTCCTGCCCCTCGCTGAGCCCTTCCGGGCGCAGATCGCTGCTGCGCAGAAACGGCACGGCGGCACACCAGGCTGCCACCTCGCCGTTCTTGCCTCGCAGCGGCACCAGCAGGCGCTCGGTCTCGAGGCGCCCCTCGTCGTCCCGACTGATGCTGCCCACCAGATGCAGGTCGAAGGCACGCAGCAGCTCGTGGGGGGCATCCAGCTTGGAGGGGGAGTCGTGGTTGCCGCCGATGAGCACCATCTCCAGTGCCGGGTGCTCGGCGCGCAGCCTGGCCAGAAAACGGTAGAGCTGCTGCCAGGCGCTGGCGGGGGGATTGGCGGTGTCGAACAGATCGCCCGCCACCAGCAGGGCGTCGATGTCACGGCTCTTGATGGTGTCGGCCAGCCAGTCGAGAAAGGCATCGTGTTCAAAACGGCGGTCATGGCCATGGAGTTGATGGCCAAGGTGCCAGTCGGCGGTATGCAGGATCTTCATGAAAAAACGGCTCGTATGGAGGTGGTGCCAGCAGCACCCGATGCAGACAAGATGAGGATATGCCTCCCTTTTTTCAAGCCGGACCGGGTGCTGGCGTCAGATTCAGGCGGGCTCGCAGCACATCTGGTACTGGGGATGACCGGTGAGCGGGTCGGCCAGCTCCCCCTCGATCACGAAACCATGGCGACGATAGAAGCGCACCGCCTGATCGTTTTCCACGAAGACCCGGGCATGCAGCCTGGCCCCCTTGGACTTGGCCTCCTGCAGCAGGGCATGACCCACCCCCCGCCCCTGACGGTCGGGGCGCACGAACAGGGCGGCCAGGTAGTCATCCACCAACGCCATGAAGCCGAGCAGCTCGCCGCGCTCCTCGAACACCCAGATACGGGCGCGCTCGAGATAGCGGGTGCGCAGATCTTCCTGCGCCTGCCACCAGCAGGAAGCATCGACAAAATCATGGGCCTGCAGGGAGGCCAGCAACCAGATCTCGACGATCTCGTCCATGTCGTCGGACCGACTCGCCCTCAGCATATTGGTATCCTTGTTAACAACCTTAACATCCGCAGTCTAGGGGAGTTTGATGACGGCTTTGGGGACGGATATGACTCCCTGTGAAGTCGATCGCCCTTTATTTAGCAAGAATGATTGGCTGATCACAAAGCGCCTCTCTAGTACAATGCCCGCCGGACAATCTATGAGACCGAGGACGCCATGTGGTTTAAAAACCTGCAGATTTATCGCTTTACCCGCCCCTTCGAGCTGACCGTCGAGCAGCTGGAAACCCAGCTGGAAGCCTGTGCCTTCACCCCGTGCGGCAGCCAGGACATCTCCCGGTTCGGGTGGGTCAAGCCCCTTGGCAAATTCGGCTCCACCCTGACCCACTCCGCCGCCGGCCACATCCTGCTGTGCGCTCGCAAGGAAGAGAAGATGCTGCCCGGCACCGTGGTCAAGGAGATGCTGGCGGAGAAGGTAGAGGCGATCGAGTTCGAACAGGGCCGTGCCCTCAAGAAGAAAGAGAAGGAAGCGCTCAAGGAAGAGATCATGCACACCCTGCTGCCGCGCGCCTTCAGCCGCACCAGCCAGACCTTCGCCTGGATCAACCCGGCCGACAACCTGATGGTGGTGGACGCGGGCTCCGCCAAGAAGGCGGACGATCTGCTGGCCCTGCTGCGCAAGTCCATCGGCACCCTGCCGGTGGTGCCGGTGGCCCTCAAGAACCCGCCCGAGATCACCATGACCGAGTGGCTGAACGAGGGCAACCTGCCCGCCTCCTTCACCCTGGAGGACGAGGCCGAGCTGCGCAGCGCCATGGAACACGGTGGCATAATCCGCTGCAAGCAGCAGGATCTGATGAGCGACGAGATCAAGAACCACCTGGCCAACGACAAGCTGGTCACCAAACTGGCCCTCAACTGGGGTGAGACCCTGAGCTTCGTGCTGGGGGATGACCTCTCCATCAAGCGCCTCAAGTTCAGCGAAGAGCTGCGCGAGCAGAACGACGACGTCACCAGCGAAGATCCGGCCGCCCGTCTGGATGCCGACTTTGCCCTGGTCACCGCCGAGCTGGCCCAGTTCATCCCGGCCCTGTTCGCCGCCCTGGGCGGTGAAGAGCAGTCCATCTAAGCGAATTGGCTCAGCCTGATTGCAAAAAACCGCCTCCGGGCGGTTTTTTTATGGGCGGGCGCCGGTACGACTTGTTGATAGATGAGTAACTTGTTGATCTGATTCAACAACTTGAGTCATTAGCGCCAATCGTGACATAGTCCCCCCTCATGCTCATAAAACAGACAAGGAGAGTGTCATGTTGCGCAAAACGCTGGGGCTGGCCATCGCCCTCGCTCTGCTGGCCGGCTGCACCGCTCAGCAGAGCCCGCAAACGCCCCCCGCCCACACCCTGATCGCGCCGGAGGCCGCCAGCGGCTGGCAAGAGAAGCAGGGCTGGCAGGGTCACGACTTCATGGTGGCCGCCGCCAACCCGCTGGCGGTGGAGGCGGGCTACCAGATGATCCAGGCCGGCGGCAGCGCGGTGGACGCCGCCATCGCGGTGCAGCTGGTGCTGACCCTGGTGGAGCCGCAGTCCTCCGGCATCGGCGGTGGCTCCCTCATGCTGGTGTGGGACGGCAAACAGGTAGCCGCCGTGGATGGCCGAGAGACGGCCCCCGCCGCCGCCACCGATCAGCTGTTCATGAAGGATGGCAAGCCGATGGCCTTCTACGACGGCGTGGTGGGCGGGCGCTCGGTGGGCGCCCCCGGCACGGTGCGGGCACTGGCGCTGGCCCACCAGCGTTACGGCAAGCTGCCCTGGGCTACGCTGTTCGAGCCCGCCATCACCCTCGCGGAGCAGGGATTCGTGATAAGCCCGCGGCTGGCCGCGCTGCTGGCCAAGGACCCCTATCTTGCAAAGGACCCGGACGCACGGGCCTACTTCTATCAGGCCGACGGCAGCCCCAGAGCGGCGGGCAGCCGGCTGACCAACCCGGCGCTTGCCAAGGTGCTGCGCACCCTGGCAAGCGAGGGGCCGGACGCCTTCTATCGCGGCCCGCTGGCCGAGGCCATGGTGGCCAAGGTGCACGCTCACCCGACCAACCCCGGGGTACTGAGCGCCGTCGATCTGGCCAGCTACCGCGCCAAACTGCGCGACGGTCTCTGCTTTGACTATCGCCAGAGCCGGGTGTGCGGCTTTCCGTCCCCCTCGTCCGGCACCATTGCCCTTGGCCAGATCTTCGGCATGCTGGAGAGTCGCGACATGGCGGCCCTCAAGCCGGTGCCAGGGGAGCAGGGCCAGCCGGCCGCCTCTGCCGAGGCGATCCACCTCTACAGCGAGGCGGCGCGGCTCGCCTTTGCCGACCGCAACCAGTACGTGGCGGACAGCGACTATGTGGCGGTCCCCGTCAGCGGCCTGCTCGACAAACACTATCTGGCCCGGCGCGGCGCCCTCATCGGCGAGCGTTCCATGGGCCTGGCCAACGCGGGCACCCCGCCGCTGGCGCCGGCTCGCGGCCAGGATGCAACCCCTGAGCTCCCCTCCACCAGCCACATCTCCATCGTCGACAAGGCGGGGATGGCGGTCTCCATGACCAGCTCCATCGAAGACGGCTTCGGCTCGCGGCTGATGGTCAACGGCTACCTGCTCAACAACCAGCTCACCGACTTCTCCTTCACCTCGCTGGACGCCGCCGGGCTGCCGGTGGCCAACCGGGTGGAGCCGGGCAAGCGACCGCGCTCCTCCATGTCCCCCCTGCTGGTGTTCGACAAGAGCAGCGGCGAGCTGGAGATGAGCCTGGGCTCCCCGGGGGGCTCCGCCATCATCAACTACGTGGGCAAGACGCTGCTGGGCACCCAGGATTGGGGGCTCAACCTGCAACAGGCGATCAATCTGCCCAACTTCGGCAGTCGCAACGGCCCCACCGAGCTGGAGGCAGGCCGCACCCCGGCCGCCGTGGTCGAGGCGCTCAAGGCGAAGGGGCACGAGGTGGTGTTGAGCGAACAGACCTCAGGCCTGCAGGGGGTGCAGCGCAACGCCGGCGGCTGGCTGGGCGCCGCCGATCCGCGCCGGGAGGGGATCGCCAAGGGTCAGTGAGCCCAGAGGTATGCACCCAACCCTCAATGCAACGAAGCGGCCGGTCGGCCGCTTTTTTTTGTGAGGCCAGGCTGCGCTCGCCTTGGCCACAAAAATCATCACAGATTGATTAATACTGCCAAGATAGGTCAATAAAAATAGAGCTCCTCACCTTAAAAGCATCACTTATCCACTTTTAATCTCAAAATTAGCTTTAAATGTGGATAAAGATTGTCTTTCCACCAAAAACGTATTATTTTTCAACAGAAACGGCAACTGTTGTCCCTCAGACACGCCCCGTGCACGGGACCAGCATCTGTCTCTTTCGCCCCCTGCTCATTGACAGCTGCCCTCTTCGCCCGCGCGGTGATCTGGTAGCCCCCTGACTGCCATTAGCGAGGTGACGACATGGACCACTCCCTTCCCCTGATTACCACCCTGGTCGGCGGCTTCGTGCTGGCCTACATCCTCGGCATGCTGGCCCAGCGCCTCAAGATCTCCCCCATGGTGGGCTATCTGGCGGCCGGCGTCATCTCGGGCCCCTTCACCCCGGGGTACGTGGCCGACATGAAGCTGGTGCCCGAGCTGGCGGAGCTGGGTGTGATCCTGCTGATGTTCGGGGTGGGGCTGCACTTCTCCTTTCGCGATCTGATGTCGGTAAAGCGGATCGCCATCCCGGGCGCCATCGCCCAGATCGCGGTCGCCACCCTGCTCGGCATGGGGCTCGCCTCGCTGCTGGGGTGGGATCCGATCGCCGGCCTGATGTTCGGCCTCGCTCTCTCCACCGCCAGTACCGTGGTGCTGCTGCGGGCGCTGGAGAGCCGCCAGAATCTGGAGACCCTGCAGGGGCGCATCGCCATCGGCTGGCTCATCGTCGAGGATCTGGTGATGGTGCTGGCGCTGGTGATGCTGCCCATCATCGCCGACATCCGGTTCGGCGAGCAGGTCATGAGCTGGCAGAGCATAGCGCTGGATCTGAGCTGGACCCTCGGCAAGGTGAGCCTGTTCGTGGCGCTGATGATGGTAGTGGGCAGCCGCTTCATCCCCTGGCTGCTGACCCACACCGCCAGCACCGGCTCGCGCGAGCTGTTCACCCTGGCGGTACTGACCTGCTCCCTTGGCATCGCCTTCGGCGCGGTCAAGCTGTTCGGCGTCTCCTTCGCGCTCGGCGCCTTCTTCACCGGCATCGTCATGAACCGCTCCGAGCTGAGCCACCGCGCCGCCAACAACACCCTGCCGCTGCAGGACGCCTTCGCCGTGCTGTTCTTCGTCTCGGTGGGTATGCTGTTCAACCCGGCAGTGCTGCTGACCGAGCCGCTGGCGGTGCTGGCCACCCTGTTCATCATCATGTTCGGCAAGTCGGCGGCGGCCTACGCCATCGTGCGGCTGTTTCGCTACAGCAAACGCACCGCCCTCACCATCTCCGCCAGCCTGGCCCAGATCGGCGAGTTCTCCTTCATCCTCATCGGGCTGGCCATAGTGCTAAAGCTGGTGCCGGAAGGAGCCCGTGACCTGATCCTGGTGGGAGCCAGCCTCTCCATCATGCTCAACCCGCTGGTGTTCAACGCCGTCGAGCGCTACCTGGAGAAACACCCGGACGCCGACAACCCCCAGGAGCTGGCCGAGTGCACATGCCCGCCGGTGGAGATGAAAGGGCACACCATACTGGTGGGCTATGGCCGGGTCGGCCGTCTGCTGGTAAGCGGCCTGCAGCAGGCCGGGCGCGAGCTGGTGGTGATCGAGCAGGATCCGCACCGGCTGGAGAGCCTGCGCCAGGCCGACATTCCCCACATCAACGGCAACGTGGCCGATGACGAGGTGCTGTGCCGCGCCGCCATCACCGACGCCAGCTGGCTGCTGGTGGCCATCCCCAACAGCTTCGAAGCCGGCGAGGCCATCGCCCAGGCCAGGCTCATCAACCCGACCATCCGGGTGATCGCCCGTGCCCACAGCGACGACGAGGTGAGCTTCCTCACCAGGCAGGGGGCGGACAAGGTGATCATGGGGGAGCGGGAGATAGCCCTTGGCATGCTGGCCCAGGCGACCGCCTGAACCCGCATTCAGATGCAGAAGAGGGGCCTGCCCCTCTTTTTTATGCCTCTTTGTATACCCGCGCTTTTAGGCACCCAGGCCCCTCCTCACCCATTCCCGCCGGCGTTTCGCGCCGATATGGCATAGTTTGACTCCCTTTGTCAGCCCCCCAGGTCAGGGCCGATCGCCGCAACGGCCGCGAGCACCCTGCTCACCGCCCTCTCGCCAGCACAAAGCTCCGCCAGCCGCCCTCGCCGGCCCGCAGTAGACAGCAGATCCTGCAGCGACCCCTACCGGATTGGGGGTGCGCCGCGCCAGATGGGCAAATTCGCCGTTCAGCCTCCTTGGCTAGACTGGGCCAGTCGTCTTATGACACCCATTTGGCACATGTGCCCACAACCAATCTGGAAGGATCCGCCATGAAACCCTTGTTGACTGCCCTCTTGCTCCCCCTGCTGCCTCTCGCCGTACAGGCCGCCGAGCCCGTCTGGATAACGGTCGGTGCCGACAGCGGCGTCGAGCTCAAGCAGGTGAAAGCCAAGCTGGCCCCCCTGTTCAGCGCCAGCGGCGCCCCCATCCAGCTGGCCCAGATCGAGGCGAGCGAGCTCGGCACCCTCTCCCACCTGATGCACGAAGGTCACCAGCGCTGCGGCGGCTACGTGGTGCACAGCACCCTGGCCGACGCCCTGCAGAGCATGGCCCAGCCCATCAGTCAGAACCTGTTCAGCGCCCCGCCGCTGACCCAGGGAGCCAGCGTCAACCGGCTGCTGCCCTATCTGGATCAGGGCAACATAGTCGGCACCATCAGCCAGCTCGCCAGCTGGCGCAACCGCTACTACACCACCACCACGGGGGTGCAGTCGGCGGACTGGGTGGCCAGCCAGTGGCAGACCCTGAGCGCGACCCTGCCCTGGGCCAGCGTCAGCCGGGTCAAGCACAGCGGCTATCCACAGCAGTC
Organism: Aeromonas sp. FDAARGOS 1403; assembly: GCF_019047325.1. Taxonomy (NCBI): domain Bacteria; kingdom Pseudomonadati; phylum Pseudomonadota; class Gammaproteobacteria; order Aeromonadales; family Aeromonadaceae; genus Aeromonas; species Aeromonas sp. FDAARGOS 1403. The sequence goes on from NZ_CP077249.1 coordinate 4,343,046, forward strand.
CGTGGTGCTGACCCTCAAGGGCAGCCGCTATCCGGACGAAGTGGTAGTGCTCGGCGGTCACCTCGACTCCACCGCGGGCTCGGCCCCCAACAGCCGCACCCTGGCGCCGGGCGCCGATGACGATGCCTCCGGCATCGCTACCCTGACCGAGGTGCTGCGGGTCATCGCCGAGCAGGGCCGCCAGCCGGAACGCACCCTGCAGTTCATCGGCTATGCGGCGGAAGAGGTGGGGCTGCGCGGCTCCAAGGACATCGCCACCCGCTACAAGGCGGCCAACACCAAGGTGCTGGCGGCGCTGCAGCTGGACATGACCAACTACCAGGGCTCGGCGGAAGATATCGTCTTCATGACCGACTACACCGACCAGGGGCTCACCGGCTATCTGGCCCAGCTGCTGGACGCCTATCTGCCCCAGATCCGCTACGGCTACGACAGCTGCGGTTACGGCTGCTCGGATCACGCCTCCTGGCACAATCAGGGCTACCCGGCCGCTATGCCGTTCGAGTCGCGCTTCAACGACTACAACCCCAACATCCACACCGCCCGGGACACCTTGCAGAACTCTGATCCCTCGGCTGCCCACGCTCTCAAGTTTGCCCAGCTGGCCACCAGCTTCGCCATCGAGATGGGCAAGATAAACTGAGCCGCCAAGGCGCGGTGACGCACCCAACACAAGAGGGAGGCCAGGCCTCCCTCTCTTCTTTTCAAACCTGCCGCTCAGGGCTGTCAATTCGTCCCGGCAAGCGGGAGATTGGAGCGCGGCAAGCCTGGCTGCGCGTGGGCCGTGGCGGCCTGCGCATGCAGCCTTTCAAGGCGCTCGAACGCGCGCAGCGTGCCATCGCGAGGAGCGGGATCGGCCGGCCAGCAGCTGGCGGGCAGCGCCTGCACACCCAGCAGGGCGACGGACAACAGCAGCAGATAAGGGACCATCTTGCAGCACTCCGGTGGCAGCAGAGTGTCTATTCTTGTCGGGGACCGATGACGGTTTGATGAAGGGACGGGATCGTCATTTTACAACATTTGACGAAGCGGGCCGGCGCCGAGATACATATGGCGACATTTATGCCAAATCTGCGCTGACCAGTTAATTTATGCCCTAAAAAGTAGCCGGGAGGAAAACGTTATCCCTGAAAAGAAAACGTTATCTGGTCAAAACGTTGTTTCTGGATCATAAAAAGTATCCAAAAACTGGTGTATATTGCACGGCGGAAACTCCTTAACCATGAAGACTGACATGAAAAAGACCAAAATCGTCTGCACCATCGGTCCCAAGACCGAATCCAAAGAAATGCTGGCCAAGATGCTGGACGCCGGCATGAACGTCATGCGCCTGAACTTCTCCCACGGCGACTACGCCGAGCACGGTGGTCGCATCAGCAACCTGCGCGCTGTCATGGCCGAAACCGGCAAGCACGCAGCCATCCTGCTGGACACCAAGGGTCCGGAAATCCGTACCATCAAGCTGGAAGGCGGCAACGACGTGGCCCTGGTCGCTGGCCAGACCTTTACCTTCACCACCGACCAGACCGTGGTTGGCAACAAAGACAAAGTCGCCGTGACCTATGCCGGTTTCGCCAACGACCTGCGCGTCGGCAACCGCATCCTGGTTGACGATGGCCTGATCGGTCTGGACGTCATCGAAATCACCGAGCGCGAAGTTGTCTGTAAAGTACTGAACAACGGCGATCTGGGCGAGAACAAGGGCATCAACCTGCCGGGCGTCTCCATCAAGCTGCCGGCCCTGGCCGAGAAAGACAAGCGCGACCTGATCTTCGGTTGCGAGCAAGGCGTTGATTTCGTTGCCGCCTCCTTCATTCGCAAGAAAGAAGACGTGCTGGAAATCCGTGAGCACCTGAAAGCCCACGGTGGCGAGAACATCCAGATCATCTCCAAGATCGAAAACCAGGAAGGCCTGGACAACTTCGACGAAATCCTGGCTGTCTCCGACGGCATCATGGTTGCTCGTGGCGACATGGGTGTCGAGATCCCGGTTGAAGAAGTTATCTTCGCCCAGAAGATGATCATCGAGAAGTGCAACAAAGCCCGCAAAGTGGTCATCACCGCCACCCAGATGCTGGACTCCATGATCAAGAACCCGCGTCCGACCCGCGCCGAAGCCGGCGACGTGGCCAACGCTATCCTGGACGGTACCGACGCAGTCATGCTGTCCGGTGAGTCCGCCAAGGGCAAATACCCGCTGGAAGCCGTGACCATCATGGCCACCATCTGCGAGCGTACCGATGCAGTGATGCCGTCCAACCTGTCTGCTGCCAACGACAGCAACAAGCTGCGCATCACCGAAGCCGTATGTAAAGGCGCGGTAGAGACCTCCGAGAAGCTGGACGCCCCGCTGATCGTGGTTGCCACCGAAGGCGGCAAGTCTGCCAAAGCCATCCGCAAGTACTTCCCGAAAGCCTGGATCCTGGCCATCACCACCAACAAGAAGACCGCAGCCCAGCTGGTACTGACCAAGGGTGTGGTTGCTCACGTGGTTGACAGCATCGCCTCCACCGACGATTTCTATCGCATCGGCAAAGAAGCGGCCCTGGCCAGCGGCATGGGTCTGAAGGGTGATGTGGTTGTCATGGTCTCCGGTGCTCTGGTACCGAGCGGCACCACCAACACCGCTTCTGTTCACGTTCTTTAATCGGAACTGAACAAGCTGAAAACGGCGCCCGCGGGCGCCGTTTTTTTTATCTCGCCCCCCTGCTGCCCCTTTCTGCCCGGTGTTAGAATCCACGCGGATTTAATCCAAGTGGGACATCTCCCGAATATCGCGTAATAACCCGGAAGTTTTATGCTCTCAATACCGTTCAAAAGAGCCTCGGCCACCCTGTTGCCGCTGCTCTGCTTACTCGTCAGCCTCTGCGCCCCGCAAGCCATGGCGCAGGACGTGCCCCAACGTACCAGCGTACAACGGGCACTCGACGCCCTCGGCAAGTCGGACACCCTCACCGTCAGCCAGCAGGCCGACCAGAAATTCCTGACCGACACCCTCTCCCTGCTCGACAGCATCGAGAAAGAGAAGAGCAAGGCAAGGAGCCAGAACGAGCGGGTCCGCTCCCTGCCGGCCGAGCTGCGCGACATCAGCGCCAGACTGGATGCCCTGACCCAGGGCAAGAGCGCCGAGCAGATCAAGAGCGAATACGCCAGCATGAGCCTGAGCGAGCTGGAGAGTCGCCAGCCCGACGTCATGGCCAACATGCAGGATGCCCAGGAGGCCCTCGGCACCATCGGCAGTCAGCTCACCAACCTGCAGACCCTGCCGGAGCGGGCCCAGGCCAGCATGAGCCGCGCCTATCAGCGCAGCCAGGAGATCCGTACCCGCCTCAACGCCGGTGACGGGGTGAGCAGCGCCGAGAAGATGAAGCTCAATGCCGAGCTGGCCCTGCTGGATCTGCAGCTGGCCAACCTGCAGAAGGAGCTGGACAACCGCACCAGCATGCAGGATCTGGCGGTCAAACAGCGCGACTACCAGACCGCTCGCCTCGCGAGCGAAGAGCAGAAGCTGCAACTGCTGCAGGAGCAGAGCAGTGCCAAGCGCCTGGGCGACACCGAGAAGACCGCCGAACAGACCGGTGAGCTGGTGGCCGCCGCCGACAGCCCGCTGGTGCAAAAGGAGCAGGAGCTCAACCACCAGCTCAGCCAGCAGCTGGTCAGCGCCACCGCCAGCCTCAACTCGCTGGTGCAGAAGAACCTGCAGGCCAAGAGCTGGCTGGAGCGCGGCACTCAGACCGAACGCAACCTCAACGAACAGGTGCAGATGCTCAAGGGCAACCTGCTGCTGTCGCGCATCCTCTATCAGCTCTACCAGCAGCTGGAGTCCTCCCCCTCCACCTTGGTGAAGAACCTGGAGGAGCAGATCGCCGACCTGCACCTGGCCCAGTTCGAACTGAGCCAGCAGCGTGACCAGCTGTTCCAGAAGACCCAGTATCTGGACAACCTGATCGCCAATAGCAGCGAGCCGGTGAGCGAGGAGGACAGAGCCAGCCTCTCCAAGCTGCTCGACACCCGCATCAGCCTGCTCGACCAGCTCAACCGCCAGCTGGATGCCCAGCTGACCAACGCCATCAGCCTGCAGCTGACCCAGCAGCAGCTGGCGCGGATCTACTCCTCCATCGAGTTCACCCTGCAGCAGCACATCTTCTGGGTGAGCAGTAACAAACCCATCGACGGCAAGTGGTTCATCAGCTGGCCGGCCCAGGCCTACAAGCAGGCCTCCGACTGGGTGCTGAAACCGGACTGGAGCGGCTGGGGTGAGACCTTGCTGCCCATCACCCTGCTGGCCCTGCCGCTGCTGCTGATAGGTGGCCTGCTGATCTGGAAGCGCCCGACGCTGATCGAGCGGCAGAAGAAGATCACCAAGGATCTGGGGCGCTTTCGCCAGGACAGCCAGTGGCACACCCCGGCAGCCCTCTGCTATACCGTGCTGCAACGCCTGCCGGGCAGCCTGTTCATCCTGGCTGCCGGCCTGCTGCTGACTGACTGCGGTCTGCTCAGCTCCAAGCTGATTTTCCAGATCACCCTCAACCTGGCACTCGGTTATCTGGTGTTCAGCGTCTATCTGGCGGTGATGCGGCCGGGCGGCATCGCCGAGAGCCACTTCCGCATTCCGAAAGCCGATCTGCAGGCCAAGCGCACCAGCATGCGCTACCTCTGGGTGCCCTTGCTGCCGCTCATCATGCTGTCGACCAAGGCGGTGGTGGAACCCTCCTCCCTTGGCAACGACGTGGTGGGTCAGGCGCTGACCCTGGCCCTGCTGGGGCTGGCCGCCTACCTGGTGTTCCCCATCTCCCGCGCCCGCATCAAGGGCGAGGCGAGCATGCAGCAGTCCATCACCGCCATCGCCCTGGCGCTGGCACCGGTGGCGCTGATCGTGCTGGTGGGACTGGGCTACTACTACACCGCCCTCAAGCTGACCGGCCGGCTGATCGAGTCCTTCTACCTGCTCATCCTCTGGAGCTTGGTCTATCGTACCGCCCTGCGCGGCCTTGAGCTGGCGGCCCGTCGCCTGGCCTATCGCCGTGCGGTGGCCAAACGAGAACACAAGGCCCAGGAGGATGCGGAAGGGGGAGACACCATCGAAGAGCAGCCCATGGATCTGGAGGATGTCAGCCAGCAGTCGCTGCGTCTGACCCGTACCGTGTTGCTGCTGATCTTCGGCGTCGCCTTCTACTGGCTCTGGTCCGATCTGGTGGCGGTCTTCTCCTACCTCGACAGCATGGTGCTGTGGCACCGCACTGAAGGGACAGGGGCCAATGCCGTGATGTTCCCCATCAGCCTGAGCGACGTGCTGATAGGCTTCCTGCTGCTGGGCGGCGCCTGGTCGCTGGCCCGCAACCTGCCGGGTCTGCTGGAGGTGCTGGTGCTCTCCAAGCTGAACCTGGCCCAGGGCACGGCCTACGCCATCACCACCATGCTCAACTACGTGCTGATCGGGGTCGGCTCACTGACCGCCCTTTCCATGATGGGGGTACAGTGGGACAAGCTGCAGTGGGTCGCCGGTGGTCTGTCGGTCGGTATCGGTTTTGGCATGAAGGAGATCCTCTCCAACTTCGTCTCCGGCATCATCATACTGTTCGAGCGTCCGGTGCGGATCGGTGACACCGTCACCATCGGCTCCTTCTCCGGCACCGTCTCGCGGATCCGCATTCGCGCCACCACCCTGACCGACTTCGACCGCAAGGAGGTGATCATCCCCAACCAGCAGCTGATGACCGAGCGGCTCATCAACTGGTCGTTGAGCGATACGGTCACCCGGGTCATCGTGCGGGTGGGCGTGGCCTACGGTTCGGATCTGGAGCTGACCCGCACCCTGCTCAAGCAGGCGGCGGACGAGAACAGCCGCGTGCTCAAGGATCCGGCGCCCATCGTCTACTTCCTCACCTTCGGTGCCAGCACCCTGGATCACGAATTGCGCTTCTTCGTGAGCGAGCTCGGCGATCGCAACCCGGCGGTGGACGAGCTGAACCGCAAGATAGACCAGCTGTTCCGCGAAAACGGCATCGAGATCGCGTTCAACCAGATGGATGTCTACATCAAGAACATGAAGGATGAAGAGCAGAAGGTGGAGTCCGACTCCACCCAACCTCCCGCCCTGCCGGGCCCCCAGCCCGGTTAAGGCAGCCCCTTATCTCATTCGAAGGCCCCGCAAGGGGCCTTTTTTGTGTCGGTGGCCCACCGCTTGCGCTGGTTTTGTGACGGGCTGGCCAGAATGGGGCACAGTTTGTCGCTAGCCTGAAACGCTTGCCTCCCCGGATGAGGGGCCTGCCAATCCCGGTCGGCCGCGATACACTGAGGAGCCGATCCCCCACATTTGCCAAGGTGCGCCATGAGTTCCCAACCCTCTCTGCTCTCTTTTCTCGGCTCTCCCCTGCTCGGGGTGGCCGCCACCTATGTCGACCCCGCCAGCAAGGAGACCGGCGTCTACATCTGCGGGGTCGAGATCCAGCCAGACAACGAGCTGCTGCTGACCTTCCCCAAGGGACACCAGCTGGCGGTGGGGGAGAAGATCACCCTGCATCTGGACAACCGCACCGGGGTCGACGAGTACGACGCCTCCTTGAGCGTCTATCGCGTCTCCTACAAAGGGGTGATCGCCCGCACCGCTCCGGACAGGGTGCAGGTCACCCCGCTGCAGTTCGAACTCTGGTACGGCAACCGTGTGGTCTACGGCTTCGCCCAGCCGGGCTATCAACATCCGGCCGATGAACGTCCCGCTAGCGAGCTGCCGGTCACCCCGCTCACCGGCCTGCCGGTGCCTGACTTGCGTGAGGTTGAGAACAAGATCGGGGTGCTGGTGACCCGGGCCCAGTCCCAGCCCCACACCACTGTGCTGGCGTTTCTCTCCTCCGATGAGGACGACATCTTCTTCATCACCTTCCCCGAGACCTTCAAGTCGCAGTTGCTCAAGCGGGACGGCCGCTGCCACTTCGCCATCGACTCGCGGGCGGTGTTCACCTACACCCGCGCCATCGAGTGGAACTACACCATCATCGCCGCCGATGCTTACCAGATCCCGCAGGATCACCCGCTGTTCGAACCTATCCGCGCCGCCTTCGTGCAGAAAAACCCGTGGGAAGTGGGCTTTTTCAGCCACCCGCAGGTGGAGCTCTACCACCTCAAGGCCCGCCAGGTGGTCTGCCCGGGCCGGGCAAAAGAGTAGCTCCAGCCGGGCGCGAAAGAGGATAAGATGGCCTGCGGTTGCCTATCACAAGGAGTGAGAAACAGATGCAGCAGGTCGTTTATGTGGCGAGCCCCGCCAGCCAGCAGATCCACGTGTTTGCCCTGGCCGATACTGGGGAGCTCACGCCATTGCAGGTGGTCGACACCCCGGGCCAGGTCCAGCCGCTGGTGATCAGCCCGAACGGGCGCTGGCTCCATGCCGCCGTGCGCCCCGATTTCGCCCTGATAAGCTATCGCATCGAGGCCGATGGCCGGCTGGAAACGCAGGGATCGGCACCGCTGGCGGGCAGCGTCTCCCACACCGCCATCTCGGCCGACGGCCGCTTCCTGCTGGCGGCCTCCTATGCCTTCAATCAGGTTACCGTCTCCGCCATCGGCGCCGACGGCCGGGCAGCGCCCCCCCACCAGCAGCTCGACGGCTTGCAGGCCGCCCATTCGGTCACCCTGCTGCGTGAAAATAAACAGGGCGAGCAGGAGGTGCTGGTCGCCTGCCTCAAGGAGGATTGCATCCGCCGCTTTCTGCTCTGCAAGGAGGGGCGGCTGCGCCCCCATCCGCTGGGGGATCTGGCAACCGCCAGCGGCGCCGGGCCGCGCCATCTGACGCTGCACCCGAGCAATGGCGACCTCTATTGCCTCAACGAGCTCGACTGCACCATCAACCGCTACCGGCCCACCGCCGACGGCGGGATCCGGCTCTGCCAGAGCCTCTCTATGCTGCCAGCCGGTTATCAGGGGGAGCGCTGGGGGGCGGATCTGCACGTGACACCCGACGGGCGTTTTCTCTACAGCAGCGAGCGGGCCAGCAGCCTGCTGACCCAGTTCGCCATCGCACCGGATGGCGAGCTCGGCGTAGTCGGCCACTTCCCGACAGAGACCATGCCCCGCGGTTTTGCCATCGACCAGAGCGGCCACTGGCTGCTGGCGGCCGGGCAGGCTTCCCACCAGCTGGCGGTGCATCGCATCGACCCGATCAGCGGCGCCCTGACCCTGCTGACACGCTATCACGTAGGGGACGGGGCCATGTGGGTGAGCGTACTGGCACGCCATCAGCCATGATCAACAGACAGCAAAAAGCCATGGCACTGCCATGGCTTGCAAACCAGCGCACAGGGTTACTTTGCGGAGATCTCTGCCAGAAAACCGACCAGGCGTTGCCAGGCAAGGGCATCGGCTTCGGCGTGGTACCTGTCTGATCCAAACACACTGAATGCGTGAGGGGCACCACTGTAACTGGTCGCTTCATGGCTGATGCCGGCCTTCTCCAGCTCGCCGATCAAGGCGGCAAACTGCCCCAGGCTGACCGCCTCGTCAGCACTGCCATGCTGTATCAGCACACGTCCCCTGACCTGTTGGTAGTTCTGACCTGGCGGCGTCTCCAGCCCGCCATGCACGCTCACTGTACCGTGCAGATCCGCCCCGCTGCGGGCCAGCTCCAGCACGGCGGCACCTCCGAAACAGTAACCGAGCGCCACGACCTTTTCCGGTTTGCCTCCCAACCTCGTGGCCTCGGCCAGCGCCCCGGCGAGCAGGGTCCGCATGCTCGCCCTGTCCTGGTATAGCGCCCCTGTCAGCCGCTTTTTATCCTCCACCGCAGTGGGTCTCACGCCAACGCCGAACAGGTCGGCGGCAAACACCCGGTAACCCAAGGCCGCCAGCATGTCGGCACGCTTCATTTCATACCCGGTCAACCCATCCCAGTCATGGACCAGCAGCACCAGAGTTGACTGCTGACTGGCCCCCGCCAGATGATAACCTTCGAACGTCCGCCCTTCGACCTGATACCTGACGGACCCGGCCTGCAATCCTCCTGCCCACAGAGCCCAGAACAGGACAAGCATCCTGGTTACTCCCATCATCCACTCCTCTGCCTTGACGGCCAGCTCGCTGGCGCCCGGCGATCACACCCTGAACTGTTTGAGCAGACTGTCCAATTGAGCCGACAGCTGGCGCAAATCACTGCTGGCATCGGCTACCTGCCCCACCCGCGCCGCACTGTCGTTGTTGAGCCCTGCGATGCGATTGACGCTGTTGCTGACCTCTTCCGCCACCGAGTGCTGCTCTTCCGAGGCCTGGGCGATATACATGTTCATTTCACGGATAAGGCCGACCTGGGTCTTTATCTTCTCTACCGAGAGCTGCACGTCGGCGGCTTGTGCCCCCGCCTGGGAGGCCTTGTCCTGACTTTGCTGCATACCAGAAACCAGATTGTGGGTCGCCTGCTGCAAGCGCGCGATACTGGCACTGATCTCCTCGGTTGACTGGCGTGTACGGCCGGACAGCGTTCTCACCTCATCGGCTACCACGGCAAACCCGCGCCCCTGATCCCCGGCTCTGGCCGCCTCAATGGCGGCATTGAGGGCCAGCAGGTTGGTCTGTTCGGCAATGCCGTTGATCACTTCGATGATATTGCCGATGCTGCTGCTCTCGCTCGACAACGAACGGATCAGGTTGGCGACCCGCTCCACCTCGCCGACCAGCTGATGAATGGCTTCATTGGCTTGTCCTGCCAGCTTGTAACCCTGCTCCACATAGAGACTGGCTTCGTCGGTCGCACCGGATGTCTTGACCGCATTGCCCGCCACTTCCTGTACCGCATGACTCATCTGGGTGATGGCGGTCGCAACCTGATCCAGCTCTGACTGCTGTTCGGCGCTGCCGTGCCGGGTATCGGTCGCCAGCGAATCGCACAGCTCCGCCGTCTGCAAGACGCCTGCCGACAGGGTATTAATCTCCGACACTGTCCCCTGCAGCTTGGCAATGAATTGATTGATGTTGCCAGCCAGCGCCCCCATCTCGTCATGCCGGCGGATCTTGAGGCGCTGGGTCAGATCCCCATCTCCCTGGGCCAGATCGAAGACTGCGGAGTTCATCTGCCGCAAGGGGCGCAGCACATTGCGATGGATCAAGACCATCAGCAACAGGATGATGCCGACGTCCAGCACCACTATCTGCCAGACGGTGGTGATGAGCAGATGGCGCAACTGGATCAAAATGGCCCGATCACTGCTGACCACCAGCAGATTGGCCACCGTCTTGAGCTGGCCGTTGTCGTCGTAGACCAGCTCATGGCTGGCATGGCTGCCCAGATCGGCAGGCAGCTTTGCCACCACCTGAATTTCACCGGCATCATCACGGACAAACCCCGCAACCAGCTTGTCCTTGTTGACCACCAGCAGGCTGCTAAGCGCATCCGTGGCCAGCTCGGATTTGAGGGATGCCTCGACAAAAGCCGATTCGTAATTCCACAGCGGACCAGGCAAGGAGAGCTGCAACCGGCTGATGGCCTGCTCGACCATCTCGGCCTGTCTGCGGTAGCTCTCCTCCCTGGCGGCGTTGTAGTTATATCCACCAAACAACACCAGCAGCAGACTCACCGACAGGGAGGTCAGCACGGCAATCCTGAACGTCAGACTATTCCAACCCATGGTTCCCTCCCGATATCGGCAACGACGTCTTGTTACAACTTAATGGTACTTGGCATTGATCTTGTCGATGGTGCCATCCGCCTTCATGGCGGCCAGGATCTCGTTGAGCTTGTTGATGAGCTCATCCGGGGCTTCCTTGTTGAAAGCCAGGCTCATCTGGGTTTCCTTGAACACAAACACCGGCTTGGGACTGGACGTCTTCTCCTGGGCGGCCAGATAGGGGGCCAGGTACTCCCCGGTCGCCCAGAGATCGATGCGACCAGCCTCCAGTTTCTTCACGTTGGCGGTATCGTTGGCCGCCAGCTGCAGCTTGCCAAACCCTTGCGCCTTGAGATATTCGGCAGCGGCATCACCGTTGTAGCCCCCAACCGAATACTGCTTCGCATCTTCCAAGGAGTTGACCGTGATGGTGGAAGACGGATTGGCAAAGAAAACCCAGTTGTTGTTGACCAGCGGCCCGACCCACTTGAAGAGGTTTTCCCGCTCCGGCGTGCGCGTGGTGGAGTACAGGGCGGTATTGGGCGTGCTGAGGGTATCTTCGTAGGCACGCTTCCAGGGCATCATGCTCAGCTTGTATTCGACCCCGGCCCGCTTGAACAGCTCCTCCACCACCTCCGTGGAGAGGCCGACTATCTTGCCACCCTCCCCCTGCATGTTGAACGGCGGATAATCCTCGGTCATCACGTTCAAGGGTGCCGCCTGTACGGCTCCCAGCGCCAGCACCGAAGAGGCCGAGAACAGGGCGCTTTTCCACAACAGTTGATATTTCATTGCAACCTCACTTTGCTCACAGCTCGTCCCTCAATGTCCGCACCAGTCGATGTGCGGACCCTTACGACCCTTCTCGGATCGTGCCGGCTTGCACGGTTTGCCGCGCCTTCGTCATGTCGGCGGCAAGCAGATGGGGTGGTTTAACAGGGTGTGACGGCCAGAACAGCATCATAAGAAGAGAGGAAGATGCATCCCATGATGGGGGGCGTAAACGCCTCTTTTTTCATACTGATCCGCACAGCACAGTGTCAAACCTGACCTTTAGCAAAGGTCAGGAACAGGGATCCGTCAAATGGTGCCCTGGCCAGACAGGCTTCAATCAACCCCTCTTTTGAGGCTTGCGGATACTCTCGGACGACAATGCCTGCTGGCGAGCAAGCTATTGACTTTATACGTATTAACGCCTCCACCGGCCCAGCGATGTGTCAGATGGCGGAAAAGAGAGAGGCCACCCTGAGGTGGCCTCTGCAAGACAGGGATACGCCGTCCGTTGACTCAATCCTTGGCGCTCTCCATGGCACCCTCTTCGGAGTGCTGGGGCAGGATGAGGTTGAGCAGGATGGCGGCCACCGAGGCCAGACCCACGCCCGCCAGGGCGAAGTCACCGATCTTCATCTCCAGCGCGCCGACACCCACGGTCAGGGTCACCGCCACAATGGCGATGTTGCGCGACAGCCCCAGATCCACCTTGGACTCCACCAGGGTCTTGAGACCGATGGCTGCAATGGATCCGAACAGCAGCAACATGATGCCGCCCATCACCGGCATCGGGATGGAGGTGAGCAGGGCGTTGAACTTGCCGAAGAAGGCCAGAATGATGGCGAACACCGCGGCCCAGGTCATGGTGACCGGGTTGAAGTTGCGAGTGATCATCACGGCACCGGTCACTTCGGCATAGGTGGTGACGGGAGGGCCACCGATGAAGCCGGCGAAGCAGACGCCGATGCCGTCACCGGCCAGGGTACGGTGCAGACCCGGGTTCTTGGTGTAATCCTTGCCGGTCACGCCACCGATGGCCAGCACGCCACCGATGTGCTCGATACAGGGGGCGATGGCTACCGGCAGCATGAACAGCGCCGCTGCCCAGTTGATCTCCGGGGTCACGAAGTGGGGCAGCGCCAGCCAGGGGGCGTTGACCATGCCGTCGAAACTCACCTGACCCATCAGCACGGCAGAGACATAGCCCGCAATCACGCCACACAGGATGGGGATGAGCTTGATCCAGCCCTTGCAGAACACCGCCGCAATCAGGGTGACCGCCAGCGAGATGCCGGCCAGGGTCAGCGCCGTCGAGGCAGGCATCACCTGCTCACCACCGGCACGGCCCATGGCCATGTTGCAGGCCACCTGGGCCACCGACAGGCCGATCACCATGATCACCGGGCCGATCACCACAGGCGGCAGCAGTTTGTGCACAAAGCCCATGCCGCGGGCGCGAATGAGCGCGGCCAGGATGAAGTACATGAAACCGGCGGCAAACAGACCGAACATGGTGGAGGGCAGGCCCCAGGTCTGAGTGGCGTAAATGATGGGGGCGATGAAGGCAAAGCTGGAACCGAGGAAAATCGGGACCTGGCGGCGGGTGCAGAGCTGGAACAACAGGGTGCCTACACCGGCGCCAAGCAGGGCCATGGAGGGGTTCAGTCCGGTGAGCAGGGGCACCAGCACCATGGCACCGAAGGCGACAAACAGGATTTGCAGCCCGGCGACGCTTTGCTTGACTAAGGAAAACATGGATGTCCTTAATTTTTTGATAACTGACAGGGATATTTGACACTTTTCAGTTATCACAAGACTTTTTCAAGGCACTGAATGAGCCATTCGGCGTCATTTGTTGCCTCTTACTGCTTGGGGAGGGCATGGAACTGGCTTTTTAGGCGGGATTCGTTGCTACAAGCATCGAGGATGCGATTTTACGCACTTTTATGGCCGGCGCCAATCGTTTTTCCATGCTGTTTTGTTTGTCAATGGCTCCCCTGCCCCTCCATCAGCCCGCCCTATACTTGATGACGTGAACCCAGCCGGACAAGGAGTCCCCCATGTCACAGCCTACTTTCAAACCCAGCCAGCGCCGACTGCTGGTGGGTTCGGCCATCGCCCTGGCCCTGTTTGCCACCCCGCTGAGCTATGACTTCAGCCACCATCAGTGGCAGGTGAATCAGGCCTATGCCAAGTCCTGTTTCGTGACCGGCACCCGCATCCTGATGGCCGACGGAGAGGAACGTCCCATCGAGACCCTGCAAGCCGGTGAACGGGTGCGGGATCAATATGGCCGCAGCAACCTCATCCTCTCGGTCGAGCGGGTACTGCTGGGAGCGCGCCGGCTCTACGGGCTCAACCGGCTGGCTCCCTTCTTCACCGCCGAGCACCCCTTCCTGACCACCCGCGGCTGGGCGGCCATCGCGCCGGCCATAACCCGTACCGAAAACCCGACTCTCGCCGTGCTGCCGCTCTTTACCGGCATGCACCTGCTGGGGTGGTCTGAGCATGGCAACGCAGGCAACCTGGCGCTGGCCCCGCAGCCCGCCCTGTTGCTGCTGGAGTCCCTCTGCTGGATTGACGCCCCACCCACCACGGCACTGTTCAACCTGATCCTGGATGGCAGCCACAGCTATGTCGCCAATGGGCTGATCGTTCACAACAAGGATGGCGACGGCAATAGCGGTGGGGGTGACAGTGGTGGTGGAAGCAGCAGTGGTGGCGGCGGTAGTAGCAGTGGTGGCGGCGGTAGTAGCAGTGGAGGTGGAAGCAGCAGTGGAGGTGGAAGCAGCAGCGGTGGAGGTGGCAGTGACAGCGACGGCGGCAGCAACAGTGGCGGCGGCAGTGACAGCGATGGTGGCAGCCATGGCAGTGACGACAACGGCGGTGGGGAGCACGCCGGCGGCGAGCAACATGCCGGAGGGGACCGCCATGCCGGTGGCGAACAGCATGGCGGCGGGGAGCGCCACGCCGGCGGCGATCGTCACGGTGGTGGACGAGGCCTGGGCAATGGCCTCGATGACAACGGAGTGGACGCCGTCGATGCCAACGGCAACGAGATCCGGGGCGATGGCACGGTCGACGACAACGGCATGGATGCCGTCGATGCCAACGGCAACGAGATCCGGGGAGATGGTACGGTCGATGACAACGGCATGGACGCCGTCGATGCCAATGGCAACCAGATCCGGGGCGACGGCACGGTCGATGATCGCAACCAGACACTGACCGATGCACAGGAGCAAGCCCTGATCCAGCAAGGGTTCAACAGCAAGGAGCAACCATGAGCCGTTATCTGCTGATCTGCCTGGCGCTGTGGTTGTCCGCCTGTGCCACCCAGCCAGCCGCCCCGCTCTACCACCAGATGGACAAGCAGGACGTGGCACTCGCCAACCAGGCCCTGGCCGAGGCGCTGCAAACCCGTCCCAAGGGTCAGAGCCTCACCTGGTTCAACCCCGCCAGCCGCCACTCGGGCAGCGTCACGCCGCTGCGCACCTTTCGCCATCCCAACGGCCTCTGGTGCCGCGACTATCGCGAGCAGCTCTATATAGGCCAGGCCAGCCAGCAGTGGCAGGACACCGCCTGCCGCAGCAAGGCGGGGCACTGGCTGCCGCTGCGCGGCTGACAAGATAGCTGACCGCTCAAGGTGACAAAACAAGAGGGGTGGCCATGGCCACCCCTCTTCTATTGCAACTATTGCAACTATTGCAACTATTGCAAGTGCAAGCTTACGCCCGTCATACCCGGCGGTAGGGCAGATAGACCGGCTCCCACATGTGGTTGAGGATGTGCTGCTGCAGATCCTGACCGATCAGCGGGTGGGAGGGATCCCGCCGCACTATGTCCTTGAGCACCGCCGTTGCCACATGCACCGAGATGCTGCGCAGCTCGCGAATGCGCGGATAGACGGCCCCTTTGGCCAGGTCCACCTCGCTCACGCACTCCGCCAGCGCAAAGGCGGCGGTGGTGAAGATGTCCGGCGTGATCTCGCGGATCTGGCTGACGATGGCTGCCAGGCCCACCCCCGGGAAGATGAAGACGTTGTTGCCCTGGCCGACCCGGAACTCCTGCCCCTCGTAGTGCACATCCTTGAACGGGCTGCCAGTGGCGACGATGGCCTTGCCCTGGCTCCAGCGATAGATGTCCTCCGGCAGCGCCTCGCAGTTGGCAGTCGGGTTGGAGAGCGGGAACACCATGGGACGTGCGCAGTGGTTGAGCATCAGCTGGATATGCTGCTCCTTGAAGGCGCCACCGGCACCGCTGGTCCCCAGCAGTACCGTGATGGGCACGTGGCGCAGCACGTCGGTCAGGTTGGCCTTGCCGGGCACTTCGGTGTCCCAGCCCGACAGCAACAGGCCTGGCTTGGCGTAGCGGCGCTTGTACTCGTCCAGCCCCTCACGGTTGTCGCACACCAGCCCCTGGGTATCCAGGATGTAGATGCGATCGCGGGCCGCCTGGGGATCCAGCCCTTCGCGGATCATGCCCGCACAGATCTGATCCGCCACCCCGACCCCGCCGGCACCGGCACCATAGACCAGGTAGTTCTGCTGGCCCAGGGTCTCGCCCTTGACCTTGACCGCCCCTATGATGCCCGCCAGCACCACGGCCCCGGTCCCCTGAATGTCGTCGTTGAACGACGGCAGGGACTGCTGATAACGGGAGAGGTTGTTGAAGGCGTTGGACTTGCTGAAGTCCTCCCACTGCAGCACCGCATTGGGGAAGTGGCGCTTGACCCCGGCCACGAACTTGTCGATGAAGTCGTCGTACTCCTTGCCGCGAATGCGCTTGTGGGGCTGGCCCAGATACATGGGGTCATCCAGCAGCGCCTGGTTGTCGGTGCCCACGTCCAGCGCGATGGGCAGGCAGCAGGCGGGGTGGATGCCGGCCCCCAGGGTATAGAGGGAGAGCTTGCCGATGGGGATGCCCATGCCGCCCACCCCCTGATCACCGATCCCCAGGATCCCCTGGCTGTCGGTCACGACTATGATGCGCACCGACTTGGCATCAAGATGACGGGCCAGGGAGCCCATATCCTCGACGTTCTTCGGGGTGATGTAGAGGCCGCGCGGCTTCTGGAAGCGGTGGCTGAACTCCTGGCACGCCTTGCCCACGGTCGGGGTATAGATGTAGGGGGTCATCTCCTCCACGTGGCGCGCCAGCAGGGCGTAGAACAGAGTCTCGTTGCGATCCTGCAGGGCCCGCAGGTTCTGGTACTTCTCGATGTCGCTGCAGGCGCTCAAAAAGCCCTGATAAACCCGCTCAAGCTGGGCTTCAAACGTTTGAACCTGGGGAGGCAACAGGCCGTCGAGCTCGAAGTCGGCGCGCTCCTGTTCGGTGAAGGCAGTACCCTTGTTGAGGTTGCGATCGTTGAGCAGATCGGTGCCCGTCAGTGCAACGGGGCGAAAATCTTGTCCCTGTGCATCTTTCCACAGCAGATATTGTCCGGTAGCCATAGTCATTCTCTTTGATTTACGTGAAATTGCCGTTCGGCAGGAGAGCAAGACTCATAATGAAATCAATCATATGACGTTTGGTCGTTTCATTTTGTGAGCTTGGGCATACCCTGCGGCCAAAAACCGTGGCAGGACGGACTTCGGCCTCATTCAGACCATTCACATCGGTTAAGTTGCGCGCACAACAAAGGGGCGCCGCAGCGCCCCTTCTCTTTCATTTTGATATCTTGGTCAATCTCAGCCGGACTTGCCCGTTTTAGGCTCGTCGAGCTGGTGCTTCACCTCTTCATACCAGAGGTCGTGGTGCTCCCTGGCCCAGGTCTCGTCCACCTCGCCGGTCACCATCCCCTCCAGCGCCCCTTCCAGCTGGAACAGGCCCATGTAGATATGGAAGATGAAGCCGCAGATGAGGATCAAGGCGCCGATGATGTGGATGAAACTGGCCCACTCCATCTGGCGGCGCAGCTGGCCGAAGATGGGGAAGTCCAGAAACAGCCCGGTCGCCACGACGATGCCGCCAAACCAGATCAGCAGCCAGAAAATGGCCTTCTCGCCGCCGTTGGAGAAGCCCGCCGAGGGGTGACTCCCCTTGTGGGGTCCCAACATGCCGCCCGCCTTCATGAACCACTGCACGTCCACCATGTTGACGATGTTGTGACGGAACCACTTGATGAGCACTCCCATCAGGCAGAGGAAGAAGAGCGGCCCCACGTAGTTGTGGAACACCTTGGCGAACCAGATCCAGTTCTCCCACACCCCCATGCTCACCACCGGCTTGATGAAGTGCTTGCCGTAGATGATGGCCAGCCCCGAGCCGGACAGGGTCAGAAACATGCCCGCCGTGGTCCAGTGCAGCGCCCGATCGAGCCTGCTCCAGCGCTTGAGCTTGCGCCCGGTACGCGGCTTGGAGAGCTTGGTCGGCCCCACCACCCAGTACATCAGGCCGCACATGGCCAAAGAGCCGAAGATGGCGATGGCACCCAGCGGCGACACCCATTTGGTTTTCACCTCGAACCAGAGCTGGCCCGGCACCGAGATGAGCACCCCGTGCTCCGGCGAGCGGGAGGTGGTCACCCCCTCCTGCCCATCCTTCACCGCGCGCCAGTAGTCGGCGCCGGCAAAGCCGATCGTCTCCTTCTGGGCATCGGCAAAGCCAGGTGCACTGAACAGCAGCAAGGCTGTCAGCAGCCCTGTCAGCCAGTGTCTCATTGGCCACCCTCCTGCTTGCCAGGCTTGAGCCCCTTGCCTCTGCCATCGCGGGGTTGGCTGGCGTCGTGGAACAGATCCTGCTCATCCCCGCCCCAGCCCGCGTGAGGGGCGCCGCGATAGGCCACCCGCTCGCGGAAGATGTCGGAGATGACCTGCGCATCCCCCGCCAGCAGTGCCTTGGTAGAGCAGAGCTCGGCACACATGGGCAGCTTGCCCTCGGCAATGCGGTTGGCACCGTACTTCTGGCGCTCCGCCTCGCTGTGATCCTCTTCCGGGCCGCCGGCGCAGAAGGTGCACTTGTCCATCTTGCCCCGATCGCCAAAGGCAGCGGTTTTCGGGAACTGGGGCGCCCCGAACGGGCAGGCAAACAGACAGTAGCCACAACCGATACAGAGATCCTTGTTGTGCAGCACGATGCCGTCGTCGGTGTGATAGAAGCAGTCGGCCGGGCAGACCGCCATGCAGGGAGCGTCGGTGCAGTGCATGCAGGCGACCGAGATGGAGGTCTCCCCCGGCAGGCCGTCGTTGAGGGTCACCACCCGGCGGCGCTGGATGCCCCACTCGAGGGCATCGTCGTTCTCGTTCTTGCACGCCGTCACACAGCCGTTGCACTCGATGCAGCGCTTGGTGTCACACATGAATTTCATTCTGGCCATGAGATCAGGCTCCTACTTGGCGAAAACGGCACAGGGTGACCTTGGTCTCCTGCATCTGGGTAACCGGGTCATAGCCATAGGTGGTGACTATGTTGACCGACTCTCCCAGCACATAGGGGTCTGACCCTTCCGGATATTTGGCGCGCAGATCCTGGCCCTCGAAGTGGCCGCCGAAGTGGAACGGCATAAAGGCAAGCCCAGGTTTGACCCGCGGGGTCACCAGCGCCTTCACTTTCACTCTGCCCCCTTCCGGCCCCTCCACCCACACATCCTGACCGTCGCGCACGCCGACGTCGTTGGCATCCGCCGGGTTCATCTCGACGAACATCTCCTGCTGCAGCTCGGCCAGCCAGGGGTTGGAACGGGTCTCGTCGCCGCCCCCCTCGTATTCCACCAGACGGCCGGAGGTGAGGATGATCGGGAACTCCTTGCTGACGTCCTTCTCCTGCACCGAGGCATACTGGGTCGGCAGGCGC
Source organism: Aeromonas sp. FDAARGOS 1403 (assembly GCF_019047325.1). Taxonomy (NCBI): domain Bacteria; kingdom Pseudomonadati; phylum Pseudomonadota; class Gammaproteobacteria; order Aeromonadales; family Aeromonadaceae; genus Aeromonas; species Aeromonas sp. FDAARGOS 1403. The sequence goes on from NZ_CP077249.1 coordinate 4,362,200, forward strand.
CACAGGCTCTTGGCATCGGGCCAGGTGGCGTAGTCAGCCAACAGATCCCGGCGCGGGGTATAGAGCGGCTCGCGGTGCTTGGGCACCTGATCCGGGAAGGTCCACACCACGCAGCGCGCCTTGGCGTTGCCGTAGGGGACGAAGCCGTGCTTGATGGCAACCCGCTGGATGCCACCGGAGAGATCGGTCTTCCAGTTGCGCCCCTCGGCCTCTTTCTTCTCGGCCTCGGTCAGCTCATCCCACCAGCCAAGCTGTTTCATCAGATCGGCGGTGATCTCGGGATAGCCGTCTTCCACTTCGCTCCCCTTGGGCCAGGAGTCTTCGGCGAGCAGCGAGACGCCCTGATACTCGATGCCGAAACGGGCGCGGAAACCGCCGCCCCCTTGCGAGACCGGAATGCTGGTGTCGTAGAGGATATGGCTGCCGGGGTGTTTCATCTCAGGGGTGCCCCAGCAGGGCCAGGGCAGACCGTACACCTCGCCGCTGACCGGGCCGCCTTCGGCCTTGAGGTTGGTCTTGTGGAAGGTGTGCCAGTTCTGCTGGTGCGCCTTGAGCCGCTCCGGGCTCTGGCCGGTGTAGCCCACGCTCCACATGCCGCGGTTGTACTCGCGGGTGATGTCTTCCAGGAGCGGTTCGTTGTTCTCCACCTTGATGTGCTTGAACAGCTCATCGGCAAAGCCGAGCTTCTTGCTCAAGAGATACATGATCTCGTGGTCGACCTTGGATTCGAACAGCGGCTCGACCACCTTGTCGCGCCACTGCATGGAGCGGTTGGTGGCGGTGACGGAACCATAGGTCTCGAACTGGGTGGTGGCCGGCAGCAGGTAGACGCCGTCGGTACGATCGTTCATGACGGCGGCGACGGTGGGGTACGGGTCAACAATCACCATCATGTCGAGCTTTTGCATCGCCTTCTTCATCTCCGGGCCGCGGGTCTGGGAGTTGACCGCATGGCCCCAGTAGAACATGGCGCGGATGTTGGCACCCTGCTCGATGAGATCGGCGTTCTCCAGCACACCATCCACCCAGCGGGAGACCGGAATGCCGTTGTTGTTCATCGGCAGCTTGCCGTTGTAGGCCTTGTTGTCAAAACGCGCCTTGATCCACTCGTAATCGACGTCCCACACCCGGGCCCAGTGCTTCCAGGAGCCCTCTTCCAGCCCGTAGTAGCCGGGCAAGGAGTCGGAGGTGACGCCAAAGTCGGTGGCACCCTGCACATTGTCGTGACCACGGAAGATGTTGGTGCCCGCCCCGCTCTTGCCCACGTTGCCCAGAGCCAGTTCGAGGATGCAGTAAGCGCGGGTGTTGTTGTTGCCGGTGGTATGCTGGGTACCGCCCATGCACCAGACCACGCAGCCGGGGCGATTGTCGGAGAGCAGCTTGGCGGCGCCATACACCTCTTTTTCATTGAGGCCGGTCACCCGCTCCACTTCGGCCGGAGTCCAGCGCGCCACCTCTTTTTGCACCTCGTCCATGCCAAAGACGCGGGTGCGGATGAACTCCTTGTCTTCCCAGCCGTTCTTGAAGATGTGCCAGAGCATGCCCCAGATAAAGGCGACGTCGGTGCCCGGGCGCAGGGAGAGGTACATGTCCGCCTTGGCTGCGGTGCGGGTGCGACGCGGGTCGACCACCAGGATCTTGCAGCCGTTGCGCTCTTTGGCCAGCAGGATGTGCTGCATGGCGACCGGGTGGGCCTCCGCCGGGTTGGAGCCGATGAACATGATCGACTTGCTGTTGTGCATGTCGTTCAGGCTGTTGGTCATGGCGCCGTAGCCCCAGGTGTTGGCGACCCCGGCGACCGTGGTGGAGTGGCAGATCCGCGCCTGGTGATCCACGTTGTTGGTGCCCCACAGGGACGCCATCTTGCGAAACAGGTAGGCCTGCTCGTTGGAGTGCTTGGCGGAGCCGAGCCAGTAGACGCTGTCGGGGCCGGACTCCTTGCGAAGGCGCAGCACCTCGTTGCCCACCTCTTCGATGGCCTGCTCCCAGCTGATGCGCTGCCACTTGCCGCCCACCAGCTTCATCGGGTACTTGAGGCGACGCTCGCCGTGGCCATGCTCGCGCAGGGCCGCCCCCTTGGCGCAGTGACCGCCAAGGTTGAAGGGGTGATCGAAGGCCGGCTCCTGACCGGTCCAGACGCCGTTCTGCACCTCGGCATAGACGCCGCAGCCCACCGAGCAGTGGGAGCAGATGGTGCGCTTCACCTCGACCGGCACCCCGGCCGCCACGGTCTTGGCCTCGGCCCGCTGCATCATCGCCGGGGCCAGCCAGCCGGCCGCCACGGCACCACCCGCCACCAGACCGGAATTGACCATAAAGGCGCGACGGGTCAGCCCCTGACCGCGAGCGGTCCCATTATTTTGCAAACCGCCTTGCAAGCTGCCCTGCTCGCCCGCCTGGGGCTGCTCGGCACGTTTCGTCAGTTTCATGAGTTCTCCTTCACTGAGCCGGCTCAGTCGGTGCCGCGCAGGGTGCGATAAAAGTCGTGAACGTGGGGGGTCTCCCGATAGCCCTTGTCGGGTTCGGTGTCGTGGGTCAGCACCTCCTTGCCCACCACCCGGCCGGTGGCACCGGCCAGCACGCCTATGGTGGCAACCACCCCCACCCCCTTGATCAGATTGCGGCGGGACGGGTCTTTCAGCTGTTCATCGCTCATCTTTCTGTGACCTCTGTTGTTATGGTCGGCTGCGGTGAGCCGGTTTTGCTATGAGTGGGCGGCGCAGCGTCATGGCAGCGTCACCACCGGGCTGCCAAAGGGCAGGCGCAGTTCCTGTTCCAGTTTGAAGAAATCTTCGGCAAGGGCCCCGACCGCCCGGTAGAAGCTGCCCCCTTTCGCCTGTTGCTGATCGCGGCAGCAGGCGAGTACCCAGGGGGCAAGGTGGCGCTCATAGAAGCGGTTGCGATCCGGGTGCTGCTCGGCAATCAGTACCGCCATCACCTCACAGAGGGCAGCCAGGTGATCTTCCGGCTCGCACACCCCGCTCTGACGCTCGAAGCCGAGCGACTGCAGATCGGCGCGCAGCACCGCCAGCGGCAGCTCCATCAGGGAGCCGGTGAGATACCAGGAGGCAAACGGCACGATTTCCCCGCGCCCCAGCCCGATAAAGAGATCCTGATACTCCTCGGCAAGCTCATGCTCGTGATGGCTGCTGGCCGCCAGCTGCACCAGCCCCAACCCTCTGGCAAAGGGGCCGGGCATGGCTTGCAAGCCTTGCAGCCAGGCGAGCTGTTCGCCACGAGGGGCGGCGCGCCAGAGGCTCGCCAGCAGGGCGTAGAGATCGGCGCTGCTCTGTTCCAGTTCGGTCATGGTCAGTTCGCCAGCCTTTTCGTTATGTTGTTCGCTCATCACTGACCCCTCACACCTTGAGCTGGGAAACGGGATCCGCCGCCAGCGCCGCAAACACATCCTTGACCCGGCAGTCCTCGCACATCAGCAGCCGCTGGGCGGCCTCGTTCTGGAAGTGGGAGTGACCGGCCAGTTTTTGCTGGATGCGGCGGATAAGGGAGGCCGGCGCGAACGGCTTGCCACAGCGAATGCAGCAGGCCGCCTCTTCGGCTTTGAGGTTCTGCACGGCGCGGCGCGCCTCGGGCACCGGTTGCAGGCGGGGCGTGAGCACTATGGCCTGCTCGGGGCACGCCTTTTCGCACATGCCGCACTGGATGCAATCCTGCTCGATAAAGTTGAGGCCGGGCGTGTGCCCCACCGCATGCAGGGCGCGGCTCGGGCAGACCGCCACGCAGCCCATGCAGAGGGTGCAGTCAGCTTCTTTGAGCTCCACGCTGCCGTAAGGGGCGCCGTGGGGCACAACCAGCGGCTCGCGGCTCCCCTCGTTGGCCTGCCAGAGGGCATCGAAGGCGGCAAACAGGTTCTCCCGTTTGTCTCCCTTGAGCGGCTTGTCCAGCAGGGCTGCGGCTGGCTCGCCGGAGATCGGCTTATCTTGTTCGGCATCCGGGTTAAACAGGGCGATGCGGTCTGCTGTGAGGCCGGCGCCAGCCAAGAGCACGGCAGCGCTCGCCAGCTCCCGCTCAACCAATGCCCGGACGCTGGCGGGGACGTCGTCGCCCAGTGCAATGCGCACCGCGCTGGCGCCATAGGCGAGGGCGGCGAACCAGCTCTCGATGCCTAAGCTCGCGCTCTCCTCCACCCAGACCGGCAGCCAGTTGGCGGGCAAACGGGTGAGTTCGGCTTCCACCCATTCGCGCTCATTATCAGCGGCGATCAGCAACTGGGGCGCGTCGCCCCCCGCCTCCCGGTAGTGCTTGAGCAATCGGAAGAGGTAGTCGCCGCTGGTATTGGCGTCAGGCTGGTGATAGGCAATCGCCCCGGTCGGACAGGCCGAGGCGCAGCTGCCAAAGCCCTGACAGAGATGGGGATCGATCTGGATGCGACCATTGACGGGCTTGAGGGCATCGGTCGGGCAGACATCGAGGCAACGGCTGCAACCGGGCACGCCGCGGGCGGTGAAGGCGCAGGCCTCGGGGTCGAGACGAAAATAGCGCGGCTTGTCGAAGATACCGGTGAGGGCACAGAGCTCGGCAAGCCGTTCGGCCAAGCCAACATCATCTACCAGATGCAGATAACCCACCGGCGGGCGCTCCAGCGCAAACAGCGGGACGCGGCCCAGATCAGCCACCAGATCGAAGCGCGGTTCGCTACCGACCGTCGCTTGTTGTGGAAAACAGAGCGCAGCCAGAGAGATACGCTCACCCTGCCCATTGAGGCCGGTGAGCTGGAACTGACCGAGATACCCTGTCAGGCCCGGCTCGCGCAGGGTCAGGGCATCCAGAGCGGTGGTAGCCTCGAAGATGGCCTCGAGATCTGCCGCCTCGGCGTCATGGACCGCTTCGGTCACCAGCAGGATGGGCGTCACCCCGGCTGGCAGCAGGCTGGCGGCGCGGCGAATGCTGTCTTCCGGGCCGACCAGCAGCAGGCGCCCCTGACTCTGGTAAGAGACGGTGGCCGGGATCAGGTTGTCGGTCTTGACCGTATGCTGCAGGGCATGGGCGCGGGCACGTTCGTTGCGCGCGGCCACGCCATCGGCGGTCAGAGTTGCGACAGATGTTGTTATGGGTTGTTCGATGCTCACATGCACTCCTGTGCGCGCCACCTCGTGGGATGGCGTGCTTGTTGGTCAGCTGGGAGAGCAAGAGCCGAGCCAACTCCCCCAGGAAAAAAGTGACTGGCAGGGAGTCAGGATCCCAAATGCTCCATTCCCCCATCCTTGGTTGGGACATTTTGTCCATCATAATCAACCAAAATGTCCCGATCGTCGGTGTGGGTTTGAGAATGGTTATCAGCCAACCCTTGCGGTTCGCGGGTTATGGCCGTGGCGGCTACCGTCGCCGGTTCGGGTGCGGCAGCGGTTAAGTGAGGGGCTTCGCCATCGGGCGTGCTCACCTGCTCCACCAGCCAGTTGCGCAGCCCGGCGCTCAGGGCTGCGGGCAGCAATTCGGGCTGGCTGAAATCCTGGGTGTAGTCGTCGAGCCCATCCGGCTTGTGGCTGCGAAACATGGCGCGCAGCGCCTCCCTGTTGGGGAGTTTGGCCTTGCCCGGCTGGGCCGTTTTCAGCTGCGGTTCGCCACTCTCAGCCCCTTCAATGACAAGTGGCTCACTCCCCCCCTTGTCAGTACTGACTACGCGGCCATCCAGCTCAGTATCTGGATTTTCAGCTTCGCCACTGCCTTCGATTGGGGCGGCAACCGCCTCGGGGGTGGCCTCTTCCCCTGGCTGCAATACCTGATGCTTGCGCGCCTCGCTCTTGCGAGACGACCAGCGCTTGAGGAACTCACTCATGGGCGCTGTTTCCGGCCTTGTTTACGGTACAGGTTCCGGCGTCGCTGCCACGCTCGCGACCATCGGGGCCGGTGGCTTTGACGGCGCCGCAACTGGCTTGATCTACCGTATCGACACCGAGCTGATCCTGCGCCCGTCCCTTGCCTTTTTTGCCCTTGCGGCGGGCCTCCAGCAGCTCGCCGTGGCGACCGATAAAGGCCTCCACCCAGGCTTGCAGCGCTTCGGGCAGCGGGCAGGAGAGCACCTGCCGCTCGCCATCCATATAGGCGGCGGCCACGGTCTGGCTCAGGGTCAGGCCATCGGCCACAAAGCCACTGTCCACGCGGCTTCCGGTCACAAACAGACGGGGCGAGCCGGAGCTCAGATTGAAGCGATAATCCCCCCGTTCGTCACGAAACAGAGTAAGGGGCAAGGCGCCGGCAGCTTCAGGCTCGGCGGGATGGAGCGCCGCAATCTCGAAACGGCGGCTCTGCCAGCGGCCCACCTGGCTGTCGATGGCCTTTAACTCCAGCTGCAGCCAGCGCTGCGGGGAGAGGGGTTTGGTTGTCTCTTGCACTGTCACGGCTCCCATCAGAAGGTCTCTGCCGGGCCGCCCTCCCCCTTGCTTAGCCCCAGTCGGGGAAGGCCAAGACGGAAAATTCAGGGCAGCCACGGCCATCAATGGGATAAGACTTAGCAAGAGTGGGGCCAAGGCAGATTTGGTGGTTGATGGGGGCTTTGATGGGGGCTTTAATGCAGGTTGGCGCGTTGTGCGGGATATGGGTTGGCGCTGGCTTAGGTTGGTGCAGAGCGCAGCGAAGTCCAACATGCGGCGTAACACCAATCCGCCAGCGCCTAATCAGTAGGGATGGCAATAATCAAATAAGGCCGAATTATCCGATTATTGCCTTTGGAAATTGCTCGCGGTAAACGTTGGGCTTCACTTCGTTCAGCGCCAACCTATGATTCAGCCCAATATTCAAGATCTCATATTAAATCACATATCTTTTCACTGTTCTTGCAATAGCCAACACTGAATCCTCAAAACCATTACAGATGACCTCTGCACTGTCTTTCTTTATTCTGTTTAACCATTCATTTGTGTCTTGAGGGTAAGGATCTACAACTAATAAATCAGCATGAGACTCCTCTAATGGCTGCCAAATATGAGAATCATGCTCGATATATTTTATACCGACTAAAACTATTAGGTCTGATGTCGAGATAACACCCTTATAATCTTCTTTAACTTTATTAATTAATGCCGAGTTAATTACTACCCGTTTCCCTTTTTCGTATAGAGAGAGCACAGGACTCAGATCACTATTTCTAGGATCACCACACCAGCTCACAACTTCCTCATGTGTAGATACAGCATCGGTTTGCAAACCTTCAAAGAAGGTTCCACAACCGATCATGGTATTACCACTAAAACTACAACCGTTTGGAATTCTAGGTAGAAAGTTTGATGAACCATGAGGCTTTAATACGTTAACCCCTTGACCTGAGCAGTTATAATCCGATGGATAACCAGTCAACCCCAAAGCCTGCTCAATTAATGTGTCATAATTTAATGTAACAATATTAATCTCACTCATATATCTACGAAGCTTATTGAAAAGTCTCGCATATGCATTCTCTGGTGTTATTTTAAATTTAGAAAGATAGCATGCAATTTCTTTTTGCAATGGATTTATCTTTCTGCTGTCGTTGGCTATGTATGCCATGCCTTCTTCAAAGCCACGCTCAATAAAAACATCTTTAATATCTTGTGGTAATGCGGCAAATGCTCTGTTTAAAGACACCAGATTGTCAAAAAGATAATTTCCTAATGGAGGATTATATGGAATGGTTCTACCAGAACCATAACTTGCACCAGCACCAAAAATCAATGTTATCAATCGATCCCCCTAAAATAAGACCACCATATCATTTAAAAGCACATCATTAATATGACACTACCATCATGCTAACAAACAAATAAACTAATGACATTCAAAATAATGTCCAGCTTTCGCCCACTGCATCAATACTGTTTGGCACCGACATTTTCTATGCTCATATCTACATGAATATGGAACAAAACTTGCTATATCCCTCCCCTTAGATCAAGGCAACCGGTCGCGAGGGGCCCATGACACCGACCTTTATCAAAAGCAATGCCGCCGCCCAGCTCACCATAGCCGTCGAGGTGATGGATGAGCAGGGCACGCTGCAAACCCGCCAAATCGCCTGTGAGCGGCCACTGACGGTCTACCTCAACTGGAAGGAGATAGTAACCCTGATGACGCTGGGGGCCCGCCCCGAGGCGCTGGTACTGGGTTATCTCAAAAATCAGGGCTTTATCGAGGATATTTCGGCCATCGAGTCGGTGATCGTCGACTGGGAGAGCGAGGCCGCCGCCGTGGTGAGCAGCCAGCAGGCCGCCGATCTCGACAAATCCTTGGAGAAGAAGACCGTCACCTCCGGCTGCGGTCAGGGCACCATGTATGGCAGCGTGATGAAGAAGCTTGAAGGGGTGGTATTGGCGGCGCCCGAGCTTAAACAGAGCACCCTCTACGCCCTGCTGAAAGCGCTGTCGGCCCATAACGAAACCTACAAGATGGCCGGTGCCGTGCATGGCTGCGCCATCTGTCGCGGCAGCGAAATCCTCTCCTTTGTCGAGGACGTAGGGCGCCACAATGCGGTGGATACCCTGGCAGGCGAGCTCTGGATGCGCGGCGAGAGCGGCCACGACAAGATCTTCTACACCACAGGGCGGCTCACCTCGGAGATGGTGATCAAGGTGGCGCAGATGGGCATTCCGGTGCTGCTGTCGCGCTCCGGCGTCACCCAGATGGGGCTGGATCTGGCCCGCCAGCTCGGCATCACCATGATTGCCCGCGCCAAGGGGCGCCACTTCGAAGTCTTTAGCGGCCACGACCAGCTGGTGCTGGACGAGAAACCGCCGGTGCTGGCGCCCGGTTCGGCCGGGCGCGGGATGCGGGACTAGGCAATGAACGAGTTGATGAGTACCCAGCAGATCGCGCTGTATCTCGACCACGCCACCACAGAGGTCAGGAACAAGCCATGAACGAGTTTATGAACGTGAAGCAGGTGGCGGAGTACCTCGATCTCAACGAGAAGAAGGTCTACCAGCTCGCCAACGAGGCGCGCATCCCCGCCACCAAGGCGACCGGCAAGTGGCTGTTTCCGCGCTCCCTGCTCGATCGCTGGCTGCTCGGCAGCTGCCACGAGGGGGTGATGAACGACCGGCTGCTGTTGGCGGGCTCGGACGACGTGCTGCTCCACTACGCCAGCAGCCGCTTGGCCCAGCAGCTCGGCACTCAGGCGCTGGTGGGTTACACCCCGTGCGGCACTCGTCAGGGACTGGCGATGCTGGCGCGCGGCCACGTGGATCTGTGCGCCATCCACTGGGGCCAGGCCGAGGAGGCCCACCTGCGCCACCCGGCGCTGGTGCAGCAGTATCAGGGCCACCGGCAATGGGTGATCGTACATGGATTTCGCCGGGTACAGGGGCTGGTGCTGCGCCAGGGGCTGCAACCCAAAGAGGCGAAAGAGGCGCTTGACTGGCGCTGGGCCATGCGCCAGGAGGGGGCCGGCAGCCAGCGCGCCCTGCAGGAGTGGCTGCAAACCCAGGGGGAGTCGCTGACCCGGCTGGAGCGCACCCTCGAGGTCAACAGCGAGCGGGAGCTGGCCGCCGCCATCAGCCGCGGCGATGCGGACGTCGGGCCCGGCGCCCAGAGCACCGCCACCGAGTTCGGCCTCGACTTCGTACCGCTGTCTCAGGAGTGCTTCGATCTGGTGATGCCGCAGGGGGTCTTCTTTCGCACCCTGCTGCAACAGCTGATCGGCTGGCTGCAATCCCCCGAGGGGCGCGAGCTGGCGGCCCGCCTCGGCGGCTATGACCTGACCCAGAGCGGCAAGCTGGTGTGGAGTCCGCAGTAAGTATCCCCTCACTCGCCCGTAAAAAAGCCCGCCACTTATTGGCGGGCTTTTTTGTGCCTCACTCTGAATTGCGACAGTCCCCCCTCCCCCTTAAGGGCAATGCGCGCCCTTCAAGTTCGGCGGGCTTTTTATGATGTCGTCATGACTGGGGCTCGACGCTTGCCTCACGCCCCTCGGCGTTGAGGGCGATGCGCCACCCTTCCAGCTGGGCTGGCTCGCCACCGCTGGCCAGCCGGGCGTGGCTGCGCAATCGGATGGTAAAGCAGCTGCCCTGCCCCGGGGTGGAATCTACTAACAGCTCCCCGCCCCAGCGGCTGATGATGCGGTGACTCAGGGCCAGCCCCAGCCCGGTGCCGGTGGCGCGGGTGGTGAAGAAGGGGTCAAAGATCTTGTCGATGATAGCCGCCTCGATGCCGCTGCCGTTGTCGATGACTCGCACCTCGGCCCCCTGCAGGGCCCCGGCGTCATCCAGCCAGTCACGGCTCTCGACCCGGATCTCCCCCTGCTCCCCCAGCGCATGGCTGGCGTTGACCAAGAGGTTGATCAGCACCTGCAGCAGCTGCTGGCGATCCGCCTCGATGGGCTGCTGCGCCCTGAGATCGGCCACCAGGTTCACCTGCTGCTGACGCAGGGCGGAGCGCACCAGAGTGAGGCTCTCCTCGATGATGGGGGTGAGGTGCTGCCACACCGGCGCCGTCTCGTAGTCGCCAGGGCGGGAGTATTGCAGCAGGCTGCGGGTGATGGCGCGAATGCGCTCGATCTGGGCCAGCACCAGCGCCAGCTCTTCGCTCACCGGCGCGGCCGCCTCCCCCAGCTCCAGCTTCATCAGCTCCACGTTGCCGAGGATCACCGCGAGCGGGTTGTTGATCTCGTGGGCCACCCCGGCGCAGAGCTCGCCGAGGGCCGCCAGCTTCTCGCTGATGAGCAACTGCTGACGGGCCTGGGTCAGCATATGGATGTGGTGCTCTAGCTCGGCGGTCTTCTGCTCGAGGCTCTGGGTGCGCTCGGCCACCTTCTGCTCCAGCTCGTCGGCGCTGCGGGCCAGCTGCTGGCGGTGCGCCGCCTGCCTGTCCAGCATGGCGTCGAACTGGCGGCCGAGCTGGGCCAGCTCGTGATCGGGGTCGAGGTAGAGCTCGCCGATGCGGGCCGGCCGACCCGCCTGCACCTGGCGCACCACCTTGTGCATCCGCTCGATGGGAGTGAACAAGTCCCGCGCGCCGCGATAGACCAGCAGACCCGAGAGCAGCAACAGCAACACCACGCCGGAGCCCAGCTCCAGCAGATTGGTGAGGTAGGTGCGAACAATGGGCCACTCGAGAAAGCCGACGTAGAGCATGCCGATGCGCTCACCATTGGCGCCCAGCAGCGGCTCATAGCCCGACACATACCAGGCGTCGTGCACGAAGGCGCGGTCAATCCAGGGCTCGCCGCGGCCCAGCACCTGTTCGCGCACCGGCGCCGAGGCCCGGGTGCCCACCGCCCGCCCCAGCTGCTGGCTGCTGCTGGCGGGCACGTTGGTGCTCACCCGCAGATCGCCGAGAAACAGGGTGACGCTGCCGATGCTGCCGGCCGGCAGGGTGTTCTTGGCGAACACCTGACCCTTGAGCTCGTCCACCAGCCGGGTGCTGCCGTTGATAAGCTCCCCCCCCTCCAGCACGCCCCAGAGGCTGCCATCCCGCCCCATCACCGGGGTCAGCGAGAGGCTGATCAGACCACGAGTCTCCTGCCCAGCGCCCGGCTCCAGCTCTTTGTCCAGTACGGCGCGGCTGGCCAGCGCCGGCGAGAGCGCCAGCAGCTGCTCCCGCGACCAGACCACGAAGTGGCTGACGCTGCGCCCGGCGGCGAGGGCCGCGCGATCCTGCTCTGGCAGCTGATCCAGCTCGCTGCCGCTGCGCAGGCGCAAAAAGTCGAGACCGTAGTTGGCGGCGAGCGGCATCACCCACTGGCGCAAGCGGGCGGGGGATTCACGCAGCTGCTGCTGGAAGGCCCAGGCATCGCGCAGGTGCTCGAGGTGCTCGGCCTGGCGCTGCTGCTGCACGCTCACCGCGTGGTGGGCCACGCCCAGGTCGCTGCGCACCGTGGTGAGCAGGTTCTGCCAGCTGTAGGTGAGGGTCCAGTAGAGGGTAAGCCCTATCATGCCGGCCAGGGTCAGCATGATGGGCACCGAGGTGAGCAGCAGCAGGCGCCAGCGCACCTTGGTTCTGAGCAGCCCAGGGAGCAGCGCCAGCCTCATGACTCACTCCGGCGGCAAGGGGTGAGCCGGCTCATTCGATGGCCCACTCCTTAAACTTGCGCTCCAGGGTCTTGCGCGCCACCCCGAGCACCCGGGAGGCGGCCGACTTGTTGCCGTCAAAGCTCGCCACCACCTGCAGGATGTGGGCCTTCTCCACCTCGGCCAGCGCCCACTCCAGCGGATAGCCCTCCTCCCCCCGTCCCGACTCGGCCGGCTTGGCGCTCTGCCAATATTCGGCGGGCGGCTTGCCCAGCAGCAGGCAGCGCTCGATCAGGTTGCGCAGCTCGCGCACGTTGCCGGGCCAGGGGTAGGCCTGCATGGCTACTACATCTTCATGGGTCCAGTGCAGGGCGCCCATGCCCATCTCGGCGGTGAGCTGGCGGGTGAAGTGGTGCACCAGGGCGGGGATGTCGTCGATCCGCTCACGCAGGGGAGCCACCGGCAGCGCCACTACGTTGAGACGATAGAAGAGATCTTCGCGAAACCGGCCCGCCTCCACCTCCGCCTTCAGGTTGCGGTTGGTGGCGGCGACGATGCGCACGTCCACCGAAAGCTCCCGCTCGGCCCCGACCGGGCGGATGGCCTTCTGCTCCAGCGCCCGCAGCAGGGAGGCCTGCATGGCGAGCGGCATCTCGCCGATCTCGTCCAGAAACAGGGTGCCCTGATGGGCGACCCGAAACAGGCCGTCGCGCCCCTTGCGGGCACCGGTAAAGGCCCCCTGCACGTGGCCGAACAGCTCGCTCTCTAAAAGCTCGGGGGCGATGGAGGCGCAGTTGAGGGGCACGAAGGCCCCCATCCGGCCGGAGAGCTGGTGCAGGGCGCGGGCCACCAGCTCCTTGCCGGTGCCGGACTCTCCCTCCACCAGCACGGCGGCGTTGGAGGGGGCGACCCGGGCGATCAGCGTCTTGAGCTCGCGGGTCCTGGCGCTGTCGCCGATCAGGGTGGGCGGGAACAGCTTGCTCACCTCCCGGCGCAGCAGCAGGTTCTCCCGCTCCATCTGGCGGCGCTCGATGACCCGGTCCACCGCCTGCACCATTTGATCCAGGTTGAAGGGTTTGAGAATGAAGTCGCTGGCACCGAGCCGCAGCGCCTTGAGGGCGGTCTCCATGTCGCCAAAACCGGTCATGAAGATGATGTCGCTGCGCCGGGTGGCGGGATCGATGGCCTCGTGCCACTCGATGCCGGAGCGCCCCGGCAGGCGGATGTCGGCAATGATGAGATCAAAATGCAGGCGACAACGCAGGGCTTCAGCCTCCTCCACGCTGGCGGCCGTCTCTATCTGGGCGAAGCGGCGGGCCAGCGCCTTGGCGAGAAAGCTGCGCATGCCGGGTTCATCGTCGACGATGAGCAAGGAGAGGGCGGACCAGCGGCTGGCGGGTGCAGTCATGAAAAAAGTACCTCAGATTCGACAAGGTTCCGGGATTGTCCCACCGACCTTATAAACTGTGGGACATTTTGTCGCTAACCGGCCCCAAGTGCCAACTCCGTTTATTAAAAGCGACGGTGCCATCACGCAATTAGGGTGCTTAACCAACTGTTTTCACATTAAAAACCGTGCCAAACAGGGCATGTGGTCAGCTTGGCACCCTGCTTGCTTAGTCCTGCCCTCTCTCCATCACCGGGTACCCTGACATCATGATCACAGCCACAGTGCGCAAACGCCTCGCCCTTGCCCTCTCCTCCGCCCTGCTGCTCAGCCTGCCGCTCTGGAGCGCCGCCAGCCATGCCGAGACCAGGGCGCCCATCCGCCTCGCCACCACCACCAGCACCGAACAGTCCGGCCTGCTGGGCTGGCTGCTGCCCCAGTTCACCAAGGAGACCGGCTATCCGGTGCAGGTGATGGCGGCCGGTACCGGCCAGAGCCTGAAGATGGGCGAGAACGGCGACGCGGATCTGGTGATGACCCACGCCCCCTCTGCCGAGAAGGCCTTCGTCGAGGCGGGCTTTGGCATCGAGCCGGAGCACCTGATGTACAACGACTTCGTCATCGTCGGCCCGGCGAAAGACCCGGCCGGTCTTGGCAAGCTGCACGACGCCGCCAAGGCGCTGGAGGCCATCAAGGACAAGGGACAGACCTTTATCTCCCGCGGGGACGAGTCCGGCACCCACATCAAGGAGAAGACCCTGTGGCAGGCGGCCGACGTCAAGCCCGAGTTCGCCGGCTATAAGTCTATCGGCCAGGGCATGGGGCCGACCCTGACCATGGCTTCGGAGCTGGGTGCCTACACCCTGACCGACCGCGGTACCTGGCTCGCCTACCAGAGCAAGCTGGATCTCGCCGTGCTGCTGGAGGGTGACAAGCGGTTGTTCAACACCTATCAGGTGATCCTGGTCAACCCCAAGCGCTACCCGGATCTCAACACCGAAGGGGCGCGCACCCTGAAGAACTGGCTGGTCTCCCAGCATGGCCAGCAGCTTATCGGTGACTTCAAGGTGGCCGGCCAGCCGCTGTTCGTGGCCGACGCCAAGCCGCAGTGATGCCACGGCCGACCCTGCTCGACCTGCCCCTGGCGCCCCTCGCCACCTTGAGTGACGGAGGCGCCCGGTGCCGACCCTGATCGAGACCACACTGGCGGCCCTTTCGCTGCTGTTCAGCGGCGACGCCGAACTGTGGCAGGTGGTGGGGGTCTCCTTCTCGGTGTCGGGCCTGGCGCTCGGGCTGGTGCTGCTGCCGGCCCTGCTGCTCGGCTTCGCGCTGGCCTATCTGCCTATTCCGGCGCGCTGGCTCTGGCTCTCCTGCATCAATACCCTGCAGTCGGTGCCGACCGTGGTGATTGGCCTCTTGCTCTACATGCTGCTGTCGCGGGCCGGCCCCTTCGGTGACTGGAAGATGCTGTTCACCCAGCAGGCCATGGTGGTGGGGCAGATGCTGATCGCTTTTCCGGTCATCGCCACCATGGCCCACGCGGCATTCGTGCAGAGCGACCGGCGCGCCTGGGAGACCGCCCGCACCCTGGGGCTCTCCTGGCCGAGGGCGCTGCTCGGGCTGATGCGCGAGTGCCGCTTCGGCCTGCTGGCGGCGGTGATCGGCGCCTTCAGCCGCATAGTCACCGAGGTGGGCTGCTCCATGATGGTGGGGGGCAACATTTTGCACTTCACCCGCAACATTCCCACCGCCATCGCGCTGGAGACCCAGAAAGGGGCCTTCACCCAGGGGGTGGCCCTTGGCATCGTCTTGCTGAGTCTGGCGCTGCTGCTCAACCTGTTGCTGACCGCGTGCCGTGGTCACAGCTACTTGAAGAACTGACCATGGCACAGCGCACTATTATCCATAACCAAATGCTGCTGACCCCACCGCTGTCGCGGTCACGGTTATGTGAAGAAGTGACCATGCCCCCACCGTCCATCCATCGGAGTACGCCATGGCCCTGACCGCCCACCAGCTGATGATGCGCTTTGGCGAGCGCGACCTGTTCCAGATTGAGCAGCTCTCCATCGCGGCCGGCGACGCCGTCTGGCTGCGCGGCGCCAACGGGGTGGGCAAGACAACATTGCTCAAGATCCTGGCCGGCCTGCTCACCCCGACCCGGGGCCACACCAACCTCCCCTCTGGCTGGCGCGGCAAGCTCGGCCAGTGGCTCAAGCGCGATCCGGGGCCGGGCCGGGTCACCTACCTGCACCAGACCCCCTACCTGTTTGATCGCAGCGTGCACGACAACGTGGCCTGGGCCCTCGGCCATCGCGCCGCCGACGAGGTGCGGGTGTTCGAGGCGCTGCGCCGGGTCGAACTGGAGAGCCTGGCGCGCGAGCACATCAGCATTTTGTCTGGCGGTGAGCGCCAGCGGCTGGCCATGGCCCGCGCCTGGGCGCTGCAGCCCGCCTTTCTGCTGATGGACGAACCCACCGCCAATCTGGATGCACATTCGGTTGCCCTGATGGCCGCCATGGCGCAAGATCTGCGGGAACAGGGCAGCGGCCTGGTCATCATCAGCCACCAGAGCAACGATCTGACCGACCTGTGCGAGCGGCAATGGACCCTCGCCCGGGGCCGGCTGCACGAACCCACTCCTTTGAAAATCATCGAGCGACATGACCTCACACAGCGAACCTCGTACTGACCGCTTTCCCGTCTCCGCCGTGGTACTGGCCGGCGGCCGCGCCACCCGCATGGGAGGCGCCGACAAGGGCTGGGTCGAGTTGGCGGGCCGCCCTCTTATCGACCATGTGCTTGACCGACTGAGGCCCCAGGTGGACGAGATCCTTATCAACGCCAACCGCAGCCAGGCCCGCTACCAGGCACTGGCCCCGGTCATCGGCGACGACAACCCCGACTATCTCGGCCCGCTGGCGGGCATGCAGGCCGGCCTTGGTGCCGCCCGCCACGACTGGGTGCTGTTCGTGCCCTGCGACGGCCCCGCCCTGCCCCGCGATCTGATGGCGCGCTTTCGCGCCGCACTCACCCCGGCGACCGAGCTGGTGGTGGCCCATGACGGCGACTGGCTGCAACCCGTGGTGGCCCTGCTGCACAAATCCCTGCTCCCCTCCCTGTCCGCCGCGCTGGCCGAAGGAGAGCGCAAAATCGATATCTGGTTTGCCCGTCACAATATGGCGGTGGTGAGCTTTGCCGACCAGCCGGATGCCTTCATCAATCTCAACAGCCCGGACGAGCTGGCCGCCTACGAGGCGCGCCTGCCAGACGCCGCGACCGGACAAGGAGCCACCTCATGACCCCGGCCCCCACCCTGCCCCTGCTCGGCTTTGCCGCCTGGAGCGGCACCGGCAAGACCACCCTGCTCGAGCAGCTCATCCCTTTGCTGGTGAGCCGCGGTCTGCGCCTCGGGGTGCTCAAGCACGCCCACCACGACTTTGACATCGACCAGCCGGGCAAAGACAGCCACCGCCTGCGCCAGGCCGGCGCCAGCCAGATGATGGTGGCCTCCCGCCGCCGTCACGCCCGCATCATCGAGACCGATCTGGGTGAGGCCGATTTTCGCGAGCTGCTGGCCAGCTTCGATCAGCGCAGCCTCGACCTGCTGCTGGTGGAAGGGTTCAAGCACGAGCACTTCCCGAAAATCGAGCTGCACCGCGCCGCCATCGGCAAGCCGCTGCTGTTCCCGATTGATCGCAACATCATCGCCCTGGCCAGCGATCAACCCCAGCAGACCGCCCTGCCCCGGCTCGATATCAATGATCTGGAGGCCATCGCCGACTTCGTCTGCCACTGGCTCAAGGAGAGTCAGACGCGGGAGCAGGAGGCTGGCAACGGCTTTCTGTCGGTCGAGGCTGCCCGCAACGCCATTCTCGATGCCCTCACCCCAGCCACCGCCTGCCGCGACCTGCCGCTCGCCCGCTGCCATGGCGCCGTGCTGGCAAGCGACCTGGTGAGCCCCATCAATGTGCCGCCCCACGCCAACTCGGCGATGGACGGCATTGGCCTGCGCAGCGACGATCTCGCCGCCGGGCGCTGGCAGCTGGTGGGGGAAGTGCTGGCGGGTCAGCCGCGCAGCGAGCCGGTGCTGGCCGGGCAGGCGGTGCAGATCATGACAGGCGCCCCGCTCCCCCCCGGTGTCGACACCGTGGTGATGCGCGAAGAGACCCGGCTTGACGGTGAATGGGTCAGCGTCAGCGCCCCCGTCAAGGCGGGGCAGAACGTGCGCCAGGCCGGCGAAGATCTGGCGCTGGGCGCAGTCGCCATCGCGGCCGGCACCCGCCTCGGCGCCCCTCAGCTCGGGCTGGCGGCTTCTCTGGGGCAGGCAACCCTGACGGTACGCGCGCCGCTCAAGGTGGCGCTGTTCAGCACCGGCGACGAGGTGCAGGCACCGGGCGAGACGCTCGCCCCCGGCCACATCTTCGACAGCAACCGCTTCACCCTGATGGCGCTCATCGCCGGGGCCGGCTGCGAGGTGATGGACCTTGGCATCATCCCCGATGATCCCGCCATCCTGCGCCAGCAGCTGGCACAGGCCGCGGCCGACGCCGACCTGGTGCTGAGCTCGGGCGGGGTGTCGGTGGGCAATGCCGACTTCATCAAGCAGGTGCTGGCCGAGCTTGGCCAGATAGCCTTCTGGCGCATCCAGATGCGGCCGGGTCGACCGCTCGCCTTCGGCCAGCTGGGGCAGACTCCCTTCTTCGGCCTGCCCGGCAACCCGGTGGCCGCCATGATCTGCTTCCTGCAATTCGTCGAGCCCGCCATCGCCCGCCTGCAGGGCCGGGTGTGGCAGCCGCTGCGCCTCTCAGCCCTGGCCGAGCAGCAGATGAAGAGCCGACCCGGGCGCACCGAGTTCCTGCGCGGCATCTTCCATCAGGACGCCAGCGGCGTGCTGCGGGTACGCACCACAGGGCCGCAGGGCTCCGGCATCCTCAGCTCCATGAGTGATGCCAACTGCCTGATTGAAATCGTCCCCGCCCAGCCGGCCATCGCGGTCGGCGAGCGGGTCTGGATCCACCCACTCCAGGGACGAGTGGCCTGATACCGGTCTCCACCCCGCCGGGCGTGGCGGGGTGGCTGCCCCCATGAATCCGAGGCTTGTCCCTTGCGCCTGAATGCCCCCCTCTCCCGACTCGATCTGCTGATCTACGGTCACTACCGCATCGTCCATGGCCTGCGCATCGCGCTCGCCTTCATGCTCACCTTTCTGCTGACCCGCGAGCTCAAGCTGCCGGAAAGCACCTGGCCCCTCATCACCTTGGTGGTGGTGATGGGCCCCATCTCGTTCTGGGGCAATGTGCTGTCGCGTGCCCTGCAGCGGGTGGTCGGCACCATCTTCGGCGCCAGCTGCGGGGTGGTGGCGCTCTATCTCGAGCTCTACTCCCTGCCGCTGATGCTGCTGTGGTGCGGCTGCATCATGTTCCTGTGCGGCTATCTGGCGCTCGGCAAGCGTCCCTACGTGGGGCTGCTCATCGGCATCACCCTCGGCGTCACCATGGGGGCCATGCCCGGCGACATCGAGACCGCCCTGTGGCGCAGTGCCGACGTGATCCTGGGTTCATTGCTGGCACTGCTGTTTTGCAGCATCTATCCCCAGCGCGCCTACAGCCACTGGCGGCTGCAGATGCACGACACCCTGCAGCAGGCCCAGCGGCTCTATCACACCCACCTCTCCCCCAACGTGCTGGAGCGACCACGCCTCGCCCACAGCCACGCCAGATTGCTCTCCAAGATGGTGAGCCTGCGCCCCCTACTGACCCCGGCGGTCAAGGAGACCCGCCTTGGCAGCGCCCTGTTCGAGGCGATCCAGACCACCATGCGCAACACCCTCTGCACCCTGGAGATGCTGGCCAACACCTACTGGCGCGATCGCCAGAGCCACTTCCTGATGCAGAGCACCCCGGAACTGCGCGCCTGCCAGCAGGCGACCGAGGCGCTGATGAGAGAGCTGGCGCTGATGCTCAAGAGCGGCGAGCTGCAGGGCTCGGAGCTGGCCATCAGCCGTTTGCAGGAGGCGGCCGGTAGAGTGCGGATCGACGCCGGCGGCGAGGCCGCCATCAGCGGCTATCTGTGGCTCAACCTGCAGCTCACCGAACAGCTCACCCACCTGCGCCGGCTGCTGGGCCTGGTGTTGCATCCACCCCGCAGCCAGAGTCGCCCATAGCAAAACGCCCCGCAAAGCGGGGCGTTGTCGTCTCAGGCCAATGACAAATGACTGCAGCCCGATATGGCGCAAATATTAACTGGCGCTTGCCAGCGGTTGCTCGAGCGGGAGATAGAGGGAAAAATCCTGGATCCCCGCCCGCAGAGCGGCAAAGCAATCCGGATCAATGGCCGTCCCCAGATTCTCGGCCATCATCTCCAGCGCCTGGGGCACCGGGATGGCGCCGCGATAGGGACGTTTGGCAGTGATGGCATCAAAAATGTCGGCCGTGGTGATGATGCGGGTTTCCAAGGCTATCTCGTCCCCTTTCAATCCTTTAGGGTAACCCTTGCCATCGAGGCGCTCATGGTGGGCACCCGCCACTTGCGCCAGCTCTTCAAACGCACCTATGCGACTCAGGATCTCCTCGGTATAGGCGGCATGCATCTGCACGGCGGCCCACTCCTGCGCATCAAGTTTGCCCGGTTTGTCGAGAATGGCATTGCTCACCCCCAGCTTGCCCACGTCATGGAGCAGAGCACCGCGCTTGAGCCAGCGTCGTCTCTGTTCGGACAACCCCATCTGAGTGGCAAGAATGTCGGTATAGAGTGCCACTCGGCCGCTATGACCGGCGGTGTAGGGACTTTTGGAGTCCACCACCTGACCGAATGCCGCGGCGATCTCGTCCAGATAGTCTTCATCCAGAGCGACTTCCCCCTGCCCGGCCGGGTGAACGAACACCCACTCAGCCAACCTGGGATCCGCCAGTCCTTGCCAGAAGTCACCATCCGCCAAGGCTTCAAATTCGCTAACCAATTGAGGATCAAACCAGCTGCCGCTGCGCTCGCGCAGCTCTTTGAGGGCTGCATCCGGGCCAGCAGTAGCGTGAAACACATCCACCACCTGGCAGAGCAGCGCTATGCGAGAGAAGAGTGGAATCGCGTCACCGGCCAGTTGCAACGGCCGACCTTTGCCGTTCCAGTGCTCATCCAGAGAGAGGATGCCGGCGGCGACCTCTTCACTGAAACGCAGTTGACGAGCGATGTCTGCCCCCCGATGGCAACGGGTCTGGATCAGCTCGTTGGCTATCTGATCGCCGTTGCGAAAGATGTGAAACAGGCTGCGAAAACGCCCAAGCAGATCCGCCTGCAGGCCGGTGTGGCCCAGCACGAAGTTCACCACCTCGGAGAGAGAGCCATCCACCAGCTTGAAGTCGCGTTTGAAGTGAAGATCGTCGGTGAGATAGAGTTCGCAGATACGGGCCGCATTGCTGCTACACCCCAGATCCTTAAGCAGCAGCATGTAATAGAGGTCATGACGCTGTCGAGCATCCAGCGCCAACCGTTCGGCCAGACGGGAACCTATCCAGCAACAGCGAATACAGTGCCCTCTTGGTTGACCCTCAGTCATGTCGAGCGCATGACTGAGGGAACCAATCAACTCTGCCAACCGCAATCCATTCACCGTCATAGCCTGTATCCCTGGTCATCTTGGCGATTTTGCCTGCTGACTAGGTATACCTTATCCAGAGAGGAATAGATCTGGATTCAGATGAATTTATACCTCGGCGCTACCGGTCCGTGCTTTCTCCTCCAGCTGGGCCGGCGTCAGGGTCGACACCAGCCGGCCGTCGAAGTAGATGTCCAGCAGCTCGCCGCGCTTCTCGCCGCGCATCAGGCTGCTGCGCCCGTCCAGGTAGTGCACCTCCATCTGGGCGGTGCGCTCGTCCGGGTAGCTTACCTCCACCTCGCGTACCCCTTGTGGCAGCAGGGCCAGCGGCACCTTGTTGAGGGAGGGATCCAGGTGCTGGTTGACCTTGATCAGGGCGTCGAGCTTCTGATCCACCAGCGCCGGCGACTTGCCGGTGATGGGGTTCTTGCCCGACCAGAATTCGATGGTGTTGAACACGAAGAGATCCGCGGTGGCCGCCAGACCGTAGACCGGCGAGAGCAGGATGAAGACCCCGGCCCGGCCGTAACGGTTGTCCACCACGCTGAGGTTGCCCTTGGTCACCATGGAGGAGAGCCCCATCTGCCCCATGCAGCCGCTCAGTCCCACGCTTGCCACCACACCTGCCAGCAGCGCCAGCGCCCTGCCCTCTCTTCTCGTTGCCATCGTCTTTATCTGCTCCAGAAATAATGAGGCGGCAAGCCTAAACAGGCCGCCGCCGACGGGCAATTCACAAGCAGGGAGCGATACAGCAGGGGTTCAGATTGAGATTTCGACTGCTCATATTGCGTGCAGGTCGTTGAAATAGTGGTCAAGGCGGCCCGCATGAAGAGAGGGCCGCCAGCTGACTAGATGGAGAGGCTGGAGACGGTTGCCGAGACGTTGTTGGCCTCCTGCCGGATCTCCACCATCACCTCGTTGACCTTGTCGATCTGCTGCTTGCCGAGCTCGGCGCTGCCGGCCACCCTGGCCATGTCGTCGGTCACCCTGGCAGTCAGCTCGCGGTTCTTCTGCACCACCTTGGCTATCTCGTCGGTGGAGAGCGACGTGCGAGCCGCCAGCTGGCGCACCTCGTCGGCCACCACCGCGAAACCACGCCCCTGATCCCCGGCGCGGGCCGCCTCGATGGCCGCATTGAGGGCCAGCAGATTGGTCTGATCGGCAATGCTGCTGATGGTGGAGACGATGGCCTCGATGCTTCTGGACTGCTCGTTGAGCTGGTTGATGAGCAGGATGGTCTTGTCCACCTGCTCGCTGATGAGCGACGAGGTCTCCACCACGGAGCGCAGCAACTCAGCCCCCTGTTCGGCACAGCGCAGGGTCTCCTGCGCCGTGGCGTGAGCCACCTGGGTGGCATCGCGCACCGCATGGCTCTTGGTGACACGATCAGTAATGTCGCTGGCAAACTTGATGACCCGGCTCACCTTGCCGCTCTCGTCGCGAATGGGGTTGTAGGTGGCCTCCAGCCAGATCGCCTCGCCATGGCTGTTGCGCCGCAGGAAGAGCCCGGACTTGAATTGCCCCTGAGCCAGCTCTTCCCAGAAGCGGGGGTTCTCCTCATAGAAGGCGTCATCGCACAGGATGCGGTGATTGCGCCCCTTGAGCTCGTTCAGGGTGTAGCCGACGCAACTCAGGAAGTTGGCGTTGGCCGAGAGGATGTCGCCGCTCGGGGTGAACTCGATCATCGCCAGCGAGCGTTCGAGCGCCTTGGAGACCGCCTCCTGGTTAAGCAGCTGCTGATGCTCGGCGGTAACGTCGCTGGCGATCTTGATCACCTGGGTCACCCTGCCCTGCGACTTTACCGGGAAGTAGCTGGCCTCCAGCCAGACCACCTCGCCCCGCTTGTTGCGGCGCGAGAAGATGCCGGACTTGACCCTGCCCTGCTTGAGCTGGGCCCAGAACTGCTGGTACTCGGCGGAGCGGGCCAGCTCCTGGCTGCAAAACATCCGGTGGTGCTGACCCTGCAGCTCCATGGCGCTGTAACCCATCAGGCTCAGAAATGGCTGATTGGCCTCCAGGATCTCGCCATCCGGGGTGAAGATGATGGTCGCGATCCCGGCCTTGACCGCCTCCACGAAGCCCTGTGATTCGGCGAGCTGTGCCTGGCAGGCCTGCAGTTGCGCCTTCAGCTTGTTGTTGAACATGGGTGTCATACCTCTGTAATGACCTGACAAGGTGGGAACGGGCACAAGACTCGGCGTCAAGGTGAACCGGCACGAGCCTGTTGAGGCTGATCATAGTTGAGCATGGTGACTCGATCAGAATTTGGCCGAGATTTTGCCGCAGCCAGGGAGAGGTTCGCAGCGCCCGTATCCCGTTGGCAGGCGTGATACGGGCAGGGCGGCAAGCGGGATCACCCGGGTTGCCACTCCAGATAGGCGGGGTTGCTCACAAACCCCATCCGCTCGTAGAGGGGCCGCCCCTCTTCGCTGGCATGGAGCCAGACCCGGCCCAGCTGCTGCCCCCTCGCATAGTCCGCCATCTGGTCCAGCAGGGCACCGGCCAGTCCCTGCCGGCGATGGGCAGGCAGGGTATACATGTTGAGCAGATAGCCCTCCCTCCCCGTCAGATTGCCGGGATAGGGCGGGCGCACGAAGAGCGCCAGGGTTGCGCTCGCCACCACCTCGCCATCCACCTCCGCCACCCAGGAGCGGGCACTCTCCTCGGCCTGCGCCGTGCTGAAATAGGTGGTGGTGGCCTGCCACAGCGGCAGATCGGCCAACGGCTCGCTCAGCTCCCCCACCTCGCAAAACAGCGCCATGCGCAGGGTCACCAGCGCGGGAATGTCTGCCTGCGTTGCCTGCCGGATGATCATCGCCTCTCCTCCTTGTGATGAAATGAACAGGCACCCCGCAGGGTGCCTGATGAGAGTGCCAGTGTGGCGGCTTCATCCCCGCCTGACAAGGCGCCACTGATCCAGGGCCAGCGGCCCCGCCCCCCACACCGCCAGGGTCAGCAGCATCCAGCCCCACAACTGGTGATCGTAAAAGCCGCCGGCCCAGAGGGCGGGATAGGAGAGCACCGCCATGATGTTGAAGGCAAACAGCAGGGCGGCGACCGGTCGGGTGAAGAGCCCAAGCAGCAGCAGCACCGGCAGCAGCAACTCGGTGGCCGTCCCCAGCCAGGCTGCCCACTGCCAGGGCAGCAGGGGCACCCGATACTCGAACTCGAACAGGTAGAGGGTGCTGTCCCAGGCGCTCAGCTTGAGCCAGCCGGAGCGCAAGAAGACCGCCGCCACCCAGCATCTGGCCAGCAGCAACAGGGCACCGCTCAGCCACCAGGGGGCGGCCGGCCCCCGTTGCTGCATCAGGGGGAACTTGTGGTTTGTCATCGAATTTACTCCAGCGTTGAGGTCACATCGACCAGCAGGCCCAGGGTGACGAGGCGGGTCAGAGACTCTGCAGCCTGCGCATCTTGCGCCAGCAGGGTCGACAGGGCGATGCCCTGGCGGCAGCCATCCAGCAGGTGCCACTCCCCCTCGCTCAGGCGCAGCGGCAATACCCGACAATCGGGCTGTTTCTTGAGGGCGAGCCAGGCGGGGGCCGCCAGATCGTGCACCGCCTCACCCTGGTGCAGAGCCATCTGCCAGAGGGCCTCCACCGGGCGAAGGCTGTCGAACAGAAGCAGATCACAGGCCGGGATCAGCACCAGCGTCTGCCAGGCCGCTGGCGGCAGGGCCGCCACCCGCTCGGCCGGCCAGTGGCGCACCTCGGGGGCCAGCAGGCTGGTGCGCTCCAGTGCCCACTCGAAACGGGCAAGCTCCCCCAGCCAGGGCAGTTCGGCGGTGGTGGGCAGCCCGGCGAGCCAGTCGCCAAAGCCTGCGCCGTAGTGCATCACGCTCCCTTCGCAGAGGGGCTCCGCCAGTACAAAGCCGCGCGCCGCGGCGTCGAAAAACGCCTCCCCCACCATGACCTTGACCGCCGGGTAACTGCCCGCCAGCACCTCGCCAAGGCTCAGGATGAAGTGGTTGCGATAGACCTGCAGCACGGCATCGGCCGGGAAGAGGCGGGAATGGACGTGGGGCAGAATGGCCTCGCTCTGGCCAAGCAACCCCTCGGCAAACTGCTGCTGCCGGTGGGCCAGCTCAGACATGGGTGGCCTCCGACGCAGGATGGGCAGCCATGGCGGCATCCAGCAGGGAGCTCGCACGCTCGGCCTCCGCCAACAGCACGGGGAGCGGCGGTATCTCGAGATCCCACTCGATCAGGGTGGGGATGGCGCGCTGGCGGCAGATCTCGGCATAGAGGGCCCAGACCGGCTCGCTCACCGGCGCGCTGTGGGTATCGATATAGAGGTGCCCCTGCGGCAGGGACTTGTCGGTAAAACCGGCCAGGTGGATTTCACCCACGGTGGCGATGTCGATGGCAGCCAGATAGTCACGGCACGCAAAGCCGTGGTTGAAGGCACTGACGTAAAGGTTGTTGAGATCGAGCAGGATGCCGCACTCGCTGCGCCGTTGCAGCTCGGCCAGAAACTCCCACTCCGGCATCTCTCCCGCCAGTTGCAGGTAAGAAGAGGGGTTCTCGATCAGCAGCCGGCAGCCGAGTGCATCCTGCACCTGCATGATCTTGTCGCTCATGGTGAGCAGGGCCTCCCGGGTATAGGGCACCGGCAGCAGATCGTTGAAGTGGCGCCCCCCGATGCTGCCCCAGCTGAGGTGCTCCGAGATGCGCACCGGCTTGATGGCGCCGGCCAGGGCCGAGAGGCTGGCAAGGTGAGCAAGGTCGAGCCCATCGGCCGACCCCAGGGACATGCCGACCCCGTGCAGGCTGACCGGATAGTGCCGGGCCAGCTCGCTCAATACCTGAAAACCCCGGCTGTGCCGTTCGAAGTAATTCTCGCTGTGCACCTCCAGCCAGCCGACGGCCGGCAGGGTACGCAGCATCTCGTCGTAATGGGGGGTTCGCAATCCAATACCAATCAAGGGGTTCATCGCAAAGACTCGCGGTTGGCCATCAAAAGAGGGCCACGGTGCACAACACCGTGGCGCCCAGCCTTACTTGGGTTGCAGCGAACCGCCGGCCAGCTTCTCGCACAGACCCTTGGGCACCACCACGAAGGCGTCGCCCTGGGCATCCATCTTGGCGGTGCCGGCGCAGGAGTTGGTCTTGGTCGCACAGTCGTTCTTGCTCGCCTTCACCACGCCGTAGCACTTCTCCTTCTCGTCGGCAGCCATGGCCGGGGCGGCAATGAACTGGGCGCCGAGGGCCAGCAGACCGGTCATGGCGGAGGCGATGGCAGTGCTCTTTTTAACGTTCATTCTCTGTTCCTTCTGATTGTGTGTAGTGTGCCCGATCATTCGCGACCGGATGCCTTCCATAGAACCGGCGCTGCGACGAAATGATTTCAAAAAAAATGCAAAATCGGCACATCTATAAAAAACACAATTAGTAGTGTGCTGTTTTAAAAGGAGTTTTCATGATGCTCTCGGCCCCTTGGCATTGACATCAAGACGGCGACAGAGACGATGGCATGGCGGTGACGGGGTAACCGGTTCGCCTCCCCGACCATCCCGACGCGGGTTTGCCGGCACATTTTCACCAGCGCGCTGCGGCGAGAGGCGAGCTGGTCGCAAGGCGAGATGAACAGAAAAGCGCCGAGCGGGCTGAGCCGTCAGAGCGATCCGACCGGCCGGTTTATCTGCGGGCTGTAGTGGTTGAGGCGCCGGTGCTCAGGGGTGAGCAGTTGCCCGGGCGAGCGCCCGGTAAAGAAGTGACAGCTCTTGATGAAATGGGGCTGATCGCAATAGCCCTGTTCCAGCAGGGCATCGAGCGACGGGGCACCCGACAGCAGCTGGCGCAGCGCCCTTTGAAAGCGGGCGGTACGCAGAAAATAGCGGGCATCTACCCCGAGATGGCTGCGCAATCGCCGCTGGAAGGTGCGTGTGCTCATCCCCAGTTGCTGCTGCAACTCGATTGCCGGTGTGCCGTAATAGAGCCGCTCTATCGCTCGTACCAGCGCAAGATCCCGCGGCGGACAACTCGCTACCTGCCGGCGCAACCAGGCGCCCAGCGCCCCTGCCCCCTCCTGCATCAACCACTGCGGGTCGGGGCAGACAATCCCCAGCTCATCGAGGGGCAGCACCCGATCGCTCAACTGCTCGAGCGGCACGCCAAACAGATCGAAACAGGCCGAAGAGCGCAGCCGCAGCCCCAGCAGATGAATCTGGCCATGGGCGGCAAAGCGCAGGTGGGCATGGCGCGGGCAGAGCAACACGGCCGCCCCCGTGGCCACGGTGACGCTGCGGGGCGCGTCTGCTGACGAGAGGATCGTGATGGTGAGGGAAGCCCCCAGATTGAACAGGATCTCGGCCCCGGTGCCGGGGAACATCTCAGGCATCGGCAGGGAGTGACAAAGGCGCCACTCCCAACCTTGCGCCAGCCAGGGCGCCAGATCGGGAGCGGGCTGAAATTTACGGCACTGCATCATGATGGGAGGCGATATTGCTCACTGGCTCGGTTCGGAGGCGGACAGGAAGAGGGTATCACCGCTGACATGGTCGAGACAGGGATGGCGATCGAAGCGCACCACGCCTATCTCCATGCGCCCCGAAGCCGCCTCCACCATGGCGGCGACCCCCAGGTGACCAAATCCGGCACACAGCTCCACCGCCCTGATCCCCTCCCGATATAGCTCGTCGAGCAGTTCACGGCCTCCCTGATAGTCGGGCACGGAGATCGTCTTCACATGAACTTTCTCCGTCTTGACCCAGCTGGCGTGGCGGGCGGGATCCGCCCCCGGTGCAACGAAGATGAAGGCGGCCTTGAAAATATCGGACATATAAAAAGCTCCTCGGTTCAATGAGTCGCCACTCTACCCGGGATCCCGCGGGCCGGATTGTACCGCGGCGCCACCCGCCCTCATCGTGCAAGACAAAACCTGACGCATAGGGCGCCATACAGACCTCATTTCTCCCTGTTGAATGCAATTTGCGCGGCCAGGGGCCATAAATGCAAAAGAGACAGCCGAAGCTGTCTCTTTTGTCATCAAGCCGGGACCTCAGTAGAAGATCCGCTCGCCGCGCTCGCTCATCTTGAGCCATACCGGTTTGGTGCTGGTTTTGCTCCAGATCCGGTGCAGATAGCTGTAGAAACGGGCCCGGTCGCTGCGAAACAGCATCACGGGGAAGGCCAGCATACCCACCAGCAGCACATAGAGGCGACGAAGAATTATCTGAGTAAAGGAATAGGGATGAAACATGATAGCACTCCTCACTGGTAAGACCACTGAGCAAAGATTACTCCACAATTTGTAGGATTACTACACCAGGAATCCCATTTTTTCGCAAAAAATGCCCTGAAAAGCCACAAAGTGAAATTGGGTTACATCCATTAACTTACAGGCAACAAAAGCTGGCAAAGCGGCCGTGTTTGACCAGATTTAATGAGTTGGTAGTCAACATGGAGTCAAGGCGATGAAACCCGCAGAAATGGCGATCATAGGGATCCTGGGCCTGCTGATCTGGTCAGAATGGCAGGACTGGCAGCTCAACCGGGACGACAGCATCACCCTGGCCTACAAGGGGGCCCCCACCGTCAGCCTGTGGCAGTGCGGTCAGTTGAAACAGAAGATGATGGATGTGACCGAACACTCGGCCGAAGTGCAGTTTCAGTACCGGGGACAGGACCTGACACAGGTAAACCGCTATCTGGAACGGGAGTGGCAGCAGCAGGGTTGCGAACAGTTGTTGCTGCAGCAGGGATACTGATACGACAAAACGCCGCACGAAACGGTCGATATCGGAAAATTCAGACAGGGAGAAGATGGAGGCACGTTCCGGAGTCGAACCGGACTAAACGGATTTGCAATCCGCTGCATAACCGCTTTGCTAACGCGCCATGCTGACAAGGCATTGCCTTGAAAGTGATATCCATGATTGGTGCCATGGAGAAATTGGAGCGGGAAACGAGACTCGAACTCGCGACCCCGACCTTGGCAAGGTCGTGCTCTACCAACTGAGCTATTCCCGCATTACTGCTTGTGTGCCAGTTGCCTGACAACGAGGCGCATTATACGTACCCCGAGCAGAGGCACAACCCTTTTTTCTCACTTCTAGCCCTTTCTCGTGCTGTTTGCTCAGGGTTTAGACGGCTTGCCCAAAAAAAACGCGCCAGGCTGTGACCCAGCAGGCGAATTCAAGATAAAGTCATTGAAATGATTAGCCTTTAATCAGAGACTTGCGGCGGTTAGTAACCGGATTCTCAATTGAAAATCTCCCGATGAAATGGATCTTCAAGCCTCGTGGACTCAGGCCGCAGCTGATGCTGGCATTTTTTATGCTGGCCATGGTGCCCTTCCTGGTTGTCACCCTGTTTTTCCTCTATAGCCACGGCAAGGATCTCACCACCCAGACCTCCAACCATCTGGTTTCCGTTCGCAACATCAAGAAGAGCCAGCTGGAAGATTACTTCGGCAACCTCAAGCAGCAGATCATCAACTTTTCCCAGCAGGATTTTGCCGGCAACAGTATCGGTCGCTTCTACGGCTTCACCGGCGCCTTCGAGAAACTCGGCACCACACCGCAGGAGGCTCGCGCCCGCGCCCAGGCCCGCTATGTGCCGGGCTCCTGGGATCAGTTGCAAAAGCCTGACAACACCCCCGACATCGAGCCCTCCATCAGTGCCCTGATCCTGGCGGACGAGATGTATGGCCGGGTGCATCAGCGCTTTCATCGCGGCTACGCCGACATGGTGCGCAAGTCCAACTACAGCGACATCTTCCTGATCGACCTCAACGGCGACGTGGTCTATTCGGTCACCAAGCGTGCCAACTTCGCCACCAACCTGCTCTCCGGCCCCTACCAATCGAGTGGTCTGGGCCAGACCTTCGCCAAGATCAAACGGCGCCTCGACGGCGGCCAGAAGCCACAACAGATCTTCGAGTTCACCGATTTTGGCCGCAACGAGCTGACCGGCCAGGTGGTCGCCTACATGGCCGCCCCCGTGATGCAGTACGACTATGTGCGCGGCGTGGTGATCTTCGAGCTGCTGCCGGACAAGCTCAACCAGATCATGGCAGAGCGGGAGGGGCTCGGTGCAACCGGCGAGACCATCCTCATCGGCCCGGACAAGCGGATGCGCGCCAACGCCTGGCTGGCCCCCGAGTTCAGCGTGGAGAACAGCTTCAGCCCCAACTTCCGGCCGCTGCAGACACCGCTGGTGGTCAAGGCGCTCTCCGGCGAGCAGGGGGTCGGGCTGTTTCGCTCCTACCACGAGGACGAGGTGCTGGCCGCCTACACCCAGGTGAAGGTGTTCGACACCGAGTGGGCCTTCATCGCTGAGATCTCCACCAGCGAGGCCTATCGCCCCATCCGCCAGCTGGAGACCCTGGTGATCTTGCTGGGGGCCGGCTCATTGCTGCTGCTGATCCTCTTCTCCCGCTGGCTCTCCCACTCCATCACGGCGCCGCTGCGCTCTCTCACCGCCGCCGCGGAGCAGGTGGCCGATGGCGCCCTGGATCACCCCATCGCCATCGCCCGCACCGATGACGACATCGACCGGCTCGCCCAGGCGTTTCGCCACATGCAGCGCTCGGTGAAGGACAAGATCGAGCTCATCGAGCGGCAGACCCAGGAGCTGCAGCAGCAGGTCAAGCTGACCCACAAGCAGAACCTCAGCCTGCAGCAGGCGGACAAGCTCAAGGATGAACTGCTGGCCAACACCTCCCACGAGCTGCGCACCCCCATTCACGGCATCAAGGGAATGGCCGAGTCCATGCTCGCCAGCCAGCAGGACTTGACCGAAGGGCAGCAGAAACAGCTGGGGCTCATCATCAAGAGTGCCGACGGCCTGGCGCGGCTGGTGGACGATCTGCTGGACTACCACCAGATGCGCTACGGCCAGCTGGAGATCCACCCCCAGCCTGTCTCCTCCAAGGGGGTCATCCGGCTGGTGCTGGATCTCTGCCAGCACCTGGTGCAGGCCAAACCCCTGACTCTGGTGGACAAAACCCCGGCCGAGCTGCCGCCTGTGCTGGCGGACGAGCAGCGGCTCGAACAGGTGCTCTACAACCTGGTGGGCAACGCCATCAAGTACACGCCACAGGGCAAGGTGGTGCTGAGCGCCCTGGTGGAGGGCAACTTCCTGCACATCCGGGTGACCGACACCGGCATCGGCATCGCCAGGGATCACCTGGAGCACATCTTCGAGCCGCTGGTGCAGATGAGCCCGGAGGTGAGCAAGCAGGGGGCCGGCCTCGGCCTCTCCATCACCCGCCAGCTGGTGCACCTGATGGGGGGCGAGCTGTTCGTGGAGAGCGAGCCGAGCGTCGGCTCCACCTTCGCCTTCACCCTGCCGCTCGCCAGCGGCAAGGCGGGCAGTCTGACCCTTGACAGCCGCCAGATAGAGCATCAGCTGGTGCGCCAGCAGCCGCTCGCCCTGCCCGACTGGGAGAGCGATGACCTCCCCCCGCCGCCCGAGGATGCGCCTCTCATCCTGGTGGTGGACGACGAGCCCATCAATTTGCACATACTGCGCCACCTGCTGCAGCCCTGCGGCTACCGCATCCTGCCCAGCAGCGACGGCCACGACGCGCTGGCCAAGCTGGCCCAGGAGCCGGTCGACCTCATCCTGCTGGACGTGATGATGCCGACCCTCTCCGGCTTCGACGTCTGCCGCCGGTTGCGGGAGCAGCATCCCAAGGAGAAGCTGCCGGTACTGCTGCTCACCGCCCTCAACCAGCCCAAGGATATCGAGGAGGGTTTCAACGCCGGCGCCAACGACTACCTGGTGAAACCCTTCTGCAAGGAGGAGCTGTTCGCCCGGGTCAGGGCCCTGCTGGAGGCGAACGCCGGGCGCGCCTCTCTGGTGGAGAACCGCTTGCTCAAGCAGGAGATAGAGCACCGGCTGGTGCTGCAGGAGCAGCTGCATCAGGATCAGCAGCGGCTGCTGGTCCTGCTCGGCGAGGGGGCCGATCCCATGGTGTTCATCGATGGTCAGGGCACGGTGCTGTTCGCCTCCCGGGTGCTGGCTCGCCTGCTGGGCCAGGAGCCGGAAGCCATGGAGGGACAGCCGCTGGACGACTGGCTGGCCAGTCCGCTGGCCAGCCAGTGGCCCGGGCTGCAGGCCGGCCAGGAGCAGTCGCTGGCATTTCTGGTGGCGGGCCAGCGGGACGAGCTCAACGCCCGCGCCCTGCCCATCAGTCTGGGGGGGCAGGCCGCCTATGCGCTGGCCCTCAGCACAGAGTCGCGGCCCGACGAAAACCGGGTGATGGCGCTGGAGAACGCCCTCAAGAGCCTGTCGCGCCAGGCCATCATCGAGGATGGCCAGCTGCTGGGCGAGCTGAGCCGGCTGGGCGGGGAGTTCCGTTCGCTCGCCGACGATCTCATCCGCCAGCAGGATGACGAGCCATTGCGCCGCGCCCTGGTGGACACCATGCGGCTCACCCTGGATGCCTGGCAGCAGAGCACCGGCAAGGGCAAGATAGTGCTGGCCGAGAAGAGCAAGCTGTGGCGGGTCTACATGGACCGCTCCAGCCCGCAGACCCGCACCCTCGACAAGTACCTGAGCCTGGACACCCTGCCCAAGGCGCCGCGCTGGAAGACGGTGGTCGCCACCGCCGAATACGTGCTCAGCCACGGCCCGCTCAACGAGGCCCAGCGCCAGCAGTTGCACCACAGCGCCCAGACCCTGCGCCAGCTCGCCACCCGCAAGAGCTAGCGCATCCCCTCCCCGCCCCCATCTCCAATCTGAGCCCTGGCTCACACTTGGCGGGGCGGTTTTTTTTTGTGCAAAATTAAGCCCGCTCCCCACGTCAAAACGAGAGCCGATCCAATTCACACAATTGTCATGAGAGGCAGATTGACGGGGACTTATTACGTCAGAGCAATTAACATAACCTCATGATTTAAATCGAGTTAAAAGCCATTTTGACGAAATTGACGTGATAGCACCGATTTTTACGATATCGACGATCTGAACAGTTGTTGTTTTCCTGTTAACTCTGCTTTGCTAGGGACGTTGGATGACACAACTACAAGGGTGAAAAACCTGACCAACATTGAGGGCCGACCTCCCCAGCATGCGAAGTCGGTGCTCAAATCCAAACAAGGAATATAAATAAGAAAGGAAATAATATGCTTGCCAAAGTATCCAAAATCTCTACTGCTGTAATGCTGGGCACCATGATGCTTGCCGGCGCAGCCGGCAACGCCATGGCGGCCGACAACAAGACGGTGCTGACCCTGGTCGCACAACAGGAAACCGCGTGGGTCAAGAACTTCAACCCCTTCCTGCAGGCTGGTCTGCTGCACACCACCCGTCACTTCATCTATGAACCCCTGGTGATCTTCAACGATATGCAGGGCGGCAAGCCCGTCTATCGTCTGGCCACCCACTTCGAGTTCAGCAAGGACCTCAAGTCCGTCACCTTCGATCTGCGTGACGGAGTGAAGTGGTCGGACGGTCAGCCCTTTACCGCCGATGACGTCCTCTTCTCCTTCAACCTGGTCAAGGCCAACAAGGCGCTGGACGAGCGCTCAATCTGGACCCAGATCAAGAGCGTCGAGAAGCTGGCTCCCAACAAGATCAAGTTCGACCTGACCGACGTCAACACCAACGTGGTGAACGACCTGGTGCTGGTGCCCATCGTACCGGAGCATCAGTGGAAATCGGTGAAAGACCCGGTCGCCTTCACCAACGACAAGCCGGTCGGCACCGGTCCCTTCACCGAAGTGGACAACTTCTCCGCCCAGCTCTACACCCAGTGCCGCAACCCGCACTACTGGGACAACGCCAACCTCTCCATCGACTGCCTGCGCATGCCGCAGATGGCCACCAACGACCAGGTATTGGCCGCGGTGATGAAAGGTGACGTGGACTGGTTCGGCTCCTTCGTGCCGGACATCGAGCGCCTCTACGTCGGCAACGATCCGAAGAACAACAAATACTGGTTCCCGGCCTCCGGCACGGTGGCGTTCAACGTCAACTTCCAGGCCAAGAAACCGGGCAACCACGAAGCCTTCAACGACGTCAACTTCCGCCGCGCCTTCTCCATGGCGATGGACCGCCAGTCCATGGTGGACATCGCGGGCTACGGCTACCCGACCGTCAACGAGTACCCGTCAGGTCTGGGCAAGGCGTTCGACTCCTGGAACAACCCGGAAGTGGACAAGAAGTACGGCAAGTACAACAAGTTCGATCTGGAAGGCGCCAAGGCCCTGCTGAAACAGGCCGGCTACAAGGATTGTGACGGCGACAAGTTCCTCGACACCCCCACCTGCCAGAAGATCGAGTTCAAGGTGCTGGTACCGAACGGCTGGACCGACTGGGTCAACACCGCCCAGATCGGCGTGGAAGGGCTGCAGGCACTGGGCCTGAACGCCAAGACAGCCACCCCGGAAGCCACCGTCTGGACCGAAAACCTGATCACCGGTGACTTCGACGTCGCCCTGCAGGGTTACTTTGCCGGTGCCAACCCGCACAAGTACTTCGAGACCGCCTTCCACTCCCGCAACATGGGTGAGCGCGGCAACCGCTTTGCGGCGCCCCGCTACAAGGATCCGGCGCTGGACAAGCTGATCGACGACTTTACCCAGACCGCCGATGCCGCCAAGCAGAAGGAGATCATGTTCGAGATCCAGGACAGGGTCGGTGCCAACCAGACCATCATCCCGGTATTCAACAACCCGACCTGGTACGAATACAGCACCAAGCGTTTCCACGGCTGGTTCAGTGCCGACAACCCGGTCGCCAAGCCGCAGGTTCACCCGGACACCCCGGAGCGTCTGCTGCACGTGTTGTCACTCAAGCCGAACAGCTAATCAATCCCGGCCCCCTGCGGGGGGCCCTCTTCCCCGCCCATTCCCCTTATCTCCCGGCTCTGCCGGGGTTGGGGTAACTATGCCCTGCGCGGGGCGGACCAGCAGTAAAAGGTATCATCATGGGATTCATACTGAGACGCTTTTCCTTCTATCTGGTCGCCTTTCTGGTGGCCGCCACCATCAACTTCCTGCTGCCCAGAGCCATGCCGGGGGACCCCGTCTCCGTCATGTTTGCCCGGGCCGGCGCCATGATGGAACCCGCCGCGCTGGAGGCCCTCAAGGCCACCTTCGGTTTCGTGGACGGCCCCATCGGCACCCAGTTTCTCACCTATGTGAAGAGCGTCTTCACCTGGGATCTCGGCACCTCGGTGCGCTACTACCCCCAACCGGTCGCCGACGTGCTCGGCCGCGCCATCGGCTGGACCCTGTTTCTGGTGGGAACTTCCACCATTCTGA
Organism: Aeromonas sp. FDAARGOS 1403; assembly: GCF_019047325.1. Classification (NCBI taxonomy): domain Bacteria; kingdom Pseudomonadati; phylum Pseudomonadota; class Gammaproteobacteria; order Aeromonadales; family Aeromonadaceae; genus Aeromonas; species Aeromonas sp. FDAARGOS 1403. Next base: position 4,397,329 of record NZ_CP077249.1, read on the forward strand.
GCTTCTCCATCGGTTCCATCGTCGGCATCTTCGCCGCCTGGCACCGGGGCGGTCGTCTCGACAGCATCCTCTCCCCGCTCACTCTGGTGATGCAGGCCATTCCGCCTGTGGTCATCTCGCTGCTGGCGCTCTTCCTGTTCGGGGTGAGCCTGGAGTGGCTGCCCATCGGCTACGCCTACAGCCCGGAGATCACCCCCGACTGGGGCTGGGAGCACATCAAGAGCATCCTGACCCACGCCATCATGCCGGTGGGCACCCTGGCCATGGTGCAGGTGGGGGGCTTTCTCATCACCATGCGCAACAACATGATCAACCTGCTGGGCGAGGACTACATCACCATGGCCAAGGCCAAGGGGCTCTCCAGCAACCGGGTGATCTTCAACTACGGCGCCCGCAACGCCATCCTGCCGAGTGTCACCGCCCTCTCCATGGCGCTCGGTTTCGTCATCGGCGGATCCCTCATCACCGAGGTGATCTTCAACTATCCCGGCCTGGGCCTGACCCTCTATCAGGGCATTCTGGCCCGCGACTACCCGCTCATTCAGGGGCAGCTGCTCATCATGACCATCACCATGCTCAGCTTCAACTTCCTGGCCGACGTGCTCTACGTCTTCCTGGATCCCCGTCTGCGTACCGGAGGCAAATAAGATGCGCATGCCGACTATTCTGAAAATCCTGCTGGGCAACAAGAAGGCCGCCTGCGGCCTCTTCATCGTGGTCAGCTTCGTGCTGATGGCGCTGTTCGCCCCGCTGCTGGCCAGCTACGAGCCGACCAAGCGGGTCTCCCGCCCGCACCAGCCGCCCAGTGCCGAGTACGTGATGGGCACCACCCGCATGGGTCACGACATCTGGGCCCAGTTCACCAACGGCGCCCGCATCTCCCTGATGGTGGGCTTCGGTGCCGGCATTCTGGTGTGCGCCCTCGCCATCACGGTCGGCATCACCGCCGGCTACTTCGGCGGCGTCATAGACGAGTGCCTCACCTTCCTGATGAACGTGGTGCTGGTGATCCCCAACCTCCCCTTGCTGCTGGTGCTGGCAAGCTTTATCGGGGAGGCGTCGCCGACGGTGATCGCGCTCATCATAGGCTTTACCTCCTGGGCCTATGGCGCGCGGGTCATCCGGGCCCAGACCCTGGCGCTGCGGGAGAAAGAGTTCGTCATCGCCGCCGAGGTGCTGGGCGAGCCGGCCTGGCGCATCATCCTGGTGGAGATATTACCCAACCTTATCTCCATCATAGGGGTGAGCTTCATCGGCTCCATCATCTACGCCATCGTCACCGAAGCGACCCTGGAGTTCCTCGGCCTGGGTGACCCCACCGTGGTGAGCTGGGGCATCATGCTCTACAACGCCCAGACCTCCAGCGCCATCCTGGTCGGCGCCTGGTGGGAGATCCTGGCCCCCTGCTTCGCCATCGCAACGCTCGGTGCCGGCCTGGCCCTGCTCAACTTTGCCATCGACGAAATCGCCAACCCGCAGCTGCGCTCCCACAAGGGGCTCAATCGCTGGAAGAAACTCGCCGCCCCCGTCACCACGCCGGTGCCGGCCGTACAGGAGAAGACAGCATGAGATCGCAACAACCCCTGCTGTCGGTACGCAACCTCTGCGTCGACTACATCACCGAGAACGGCGACGTGCGCGCCGTCAACTCGGTCAGCTTCGACATCGCCCCCGGTGAAGTGTTCGGCCTGGCCGGCGAGTCGGGCTGCGGCAAGTCCACCGTCGCCTTCTCGGTGGCGCGGCTGCACAAGCCGCCCGCCTACATCAGCGGCGGCGAGATCCTGTTCAAGGGGGAGAACATCCTCCACTACGGCGATGAGCGGCTGCGCAGCTACCGCTGGCAGCAGGTGTCGGTGGTGTTCCAGTCCGCCATGAATGCGCTGAACCCCGTGCTGCGTATGGAGGAGCAGTTCTGCGACGTGCTGCTGGCCCACAACCCTGGGCTCACCCGCTATGAGGCGATCAAGCGCGCCCAGGAGCTGCTCGCCATCGTCGACATCCACCCGAGCCGGCTCAAGGACTACCCGCACCAGTTCTCCGGCGGCATGCGCCAACGACTGGTGATCGCCATCGCCATGGCGCTCAATCCCGAGCTCCTGATCATGGACGAGCCGACCACGGCGCTCGACGTGGTGGTGCAGCGGGAGATCCTGCAGAAGGTCTATGCACTCAAAGAGAAGTTCAACTTCTCCATCCTCTTCATCACCCACGACCTCTCGCTGATGGTCGAGTTCTGCGATCGCATCGGCATCATGTACGCCGGTGAACTGGTGGAGGTGGCGCCGGCCAAGGCGATCCTGACCGCGCCGCTGCACCCCTATACCAGGGGGCTCGGCAACTCCTTCCCGCCCCTGCACGGCCCGAAGAAGGTGCTGGAGGGGATCCCGGGCACGCCGCTCAACCTGCTGGAAGTACCGGTCGGCTGCCGCTTTCAGGCCCGCTGCGCCAGGGTGCACGAGCGCTGCCGTCAGGAGTACACCAAGCTCGCCGAGATCCGCCCCGGCCAACAAACCGCCTGTCACCTCTATGAGGTGCAGGATGAGCAACAAGATCCCCTGATCTATCTGGACAAGGCCGCTGGCTGTTAAGGATGTCTGTCATGCAAATCGCCAAAACCGACGCCCCCATCATCGAAGTCCAGCACCTCTACAAGGACTTCCCCGTCAACTCCAATGCCATCAAGAGCGGCAAGATGCGGGCCCTCTCGGACATCACCTTCAACCTGCACCGGGGCCGCGCCCTGGCGGTGGTGGGAGAGTCCGGCTCCGGCAAGAGCACCATCGCCAAGATCATCGCCAAGATGTACAAGCTCTCCGGCGGCCGCATCCTCTATCGCGGCCGCGACCTGGAGGAGTTCAACAAGGGCACTGCCCTGCTCGACTACCGTCAGAGCGTGCAGATGGTGTGGCAAGATCCGTTCGGTTCGCTGAACCCGACCCACACCATTTACCACCACATCGCCCGCCCCCTGCTGCTGCACAGCAAGGTGATCGACAAGCGTGACCTCCCCGACATGGTCTATGGCCTGCTGGAGAAGGTGGGGCTCACCCCTGCCAAGGCGACTGCGGCCAAGTACCCGCACCAGCTCTCCGGCGGCCAGCGCCAGCGGGTCAACATCGCCCGCAACCTGGCGGTGGAGGCGGAAGTGGTGCTGGCGGACGAGCCCACCTCCATGCTCGACGTCTCCATTCGCATCGGCATCCTCAACCTGATGGAGCAGATGAAGGACGAACTCGGCGTCTCCATGCTCTACATCACCCACGACATCGCCACCGCCCGCTACGTGGCCGAAGATCTGGCGGTGATGTACGTCGGGCACATGGTGGAGTGGGGCGAGGTGGACGAGATCCTGCACCACCCCCAGCACCCCTACACCCAGCTGCTCATCTCGGCGGTGCCCGACCCCGAGAAGAGCATCCACGCCGAACTGGAGGGCGGCCGCAAGGGGGAGATCCCGCTCTGGACGCCGGAATCCTGCGGTTGCCCCTTCGCCGGGCGCTGCAATCAGGTGATGCCGCGCTGCAAGGAGACCCTGCCCCCCGTCAGCAAGCTCGCCGACAACCACTTCGTACGCTGCTACCTCTACGAGTGAGGGTGAGCCTTGAACCGGCCGGACAGCGCTGTCCGGCCATGCCTCGATACGGGGCGGCCATGGCCCCGTAATGTGCCTCACCGCCTGTCGGTGAACCACAGGAGTAATACCTCGATGGAACTCTTGATCAATCAGGTGGGTTACCCGTGCGATGGGGAGAAGATCGCCCTGCTGCAAGCCACCCCCGCCCATGACCTCGGCGGCTATGTCAGGCTGCAACGCCAGGGTGATGGCCAGATCCTGTTTGAAACCCCGTTGCAAGCGGCCGGCAGCGTCCCAGGCTGGCAGGGCCGCGCTTACTGGCGCGCCGACTTCTCGGCATTCCAAGAGCCCGGCCACTATCGGCTGGAGGCGATCACCGCCCAAGGCATTGTCCGCTCTACCCGCTTTGTCATCGGCCCCGATCTGCTGGCCAGCCGCTGCCTCTCCGACGTCATCCACTACTTCAAGGGACAGCGCGCCAGCGGCGCCTTCGATCGGGCCGACCGCAGCGCCCGTCTGTTTGGCACCGACCTGCGCCGGGACGTGCACGGCGGCTGGTTCGATGCCAGCGGCGACATGAGCAAATACCTGAGCCACCTCTCCTACGCCAACTACCTCAACCCCCAGCAGACCCCCATGGTGGTCTGGGCCCTGCTCAAGTGCCGGGAGCTCTTGGCCCCGCGCCGCGACATCGACGGGATCAACCTCTGCAAGCGGCTCAATGACGAGGCGCTGCACGGCGCCGATTTTCTCTGCCGGATGCAGGATGAGTCGGGCTTCTTCTACATGACCCTGTTCGACAAGTGGAGCAAGGATCCCGAGCAGCGCGAGCTGTGCGCCTACGCCACCCAGCAGGGGCTCAAGTCCGCCAACTGGCAGGCGGGTTTCCGTCAAGGGGGCGGCATGGCCATCGCCGCCCTGGCCCGCGCCGCCCGCGAAAGCATCAGCGGCGACTTTGATGCCAGCCGCTACGCCGAGGCGGCCAGACGCGGCTACCTGCACCTGCGTGAGCACAACCTGGCCTATCTGGACGATGGGGTCGAGAACATCATCGACGACTACTGCGCCCTGCTGGCAGCGGTCGAGCTGACCCGCACCCTGGGCCCAGAGTGGCTGGCAGAGGCCAGAGTGCGGGCCGGCAAGCTCTGCGCCCGCCAGCACCCTCACCCGGAGCTCGGCCACTATTGGGCGGCCAACGAGGATGGCTCGCGCCCCTACTACCACGCCGCCGAGGCGGGCCTGCCGGTGCTGGCCCTGCTGGAATACGTGGAAATCGAGCCGGACTGGGAGCGCAAGAGCGCGGTGCAGCGGGTGATCGAGCAGGCGCTGGCCGCCGAGCTGGCGCTCTGCGCCCGCCCCGGCAACCCGTTCGCCCTCGCCCGCCAGTATGTGAAGGGGGTCGATAAGGCCCCCCGGGTGAGCTTTTTCATGCCCCATCACAACGAGTCGGGTTACTGGTGGCAGGGGGAGAACGCTCGCCTCGCGTCGCTCGCCGCCATGGCGTTTGCCGCCGCCGCCCAGCTGCCGCGCCAACGCAAGCCGTTGCTCACCTTCGGCCAGCACCAGCTCGACTGGATCCTGGGACAGAATCCCTTCAACGCCTGCATGCTGGCGGGCCATGGCAGCAACAACCCCACCTACACCGCCGGTTATCCCAATGCGCTGGGGGGGATCTGCAACGGCATCACCGCCGGCTTCGATGACGAGGCGGAGGTCGCATTCATTCCAGAGGCGTACAAGGATCGGCTGGATCAGAACTGGCGCTGGGGCGAGCAGTGGATACCCCACGCCGCCTGGTTTGCTCTGGCCATCACTTGGCAGAATGCGCACGGAAATGGAGGTCGACATGATTGAGTACTGGGTCGGGGTCGATGGCGGCGGCACCCACACCCGCGCCCGCATTCGGGATCGGGCCGGCAAGCTGCTCGGCGAGGGGCGCGCCGCCGGCTCCAATCTGGAGCTCGGCATCGCGCTCGCCCACGGCAACGTGCTGGCCGCCATCGAGCAGGCCCGTATCGAGGCAGGGCTGACTGTGGATGCCCAGCAACGGATGGGGGTCGGGCTGGCGCTCGCCTCCGCCGAGCTGGCCGACTGCTATCACGCCATGCTGACCATGCCCTTCCCCTTTGCGAGCGTGCGACTCACCTCCGACGCCTTCGGGGCCTGCCTGGGCGCCTTTGGCGGCGAAGAGGGGGCCATCCTCATCGCCGGCACCGGCTCGGCCGGGCTCATCTATCGCCACGGCCAGCTGTACACCTGCTCCGGCCGCGGCTTTCTCATCTCGGATCTGGGCAGTGGCGCCTGGCTGGGGCTGCGCGCCATCCAGCAATCCCTGCTCTGCCACGACGGCATCCTGCCCCCCAGCACCCTGGCCATCCGCTTGCTCGATCACTTCAAGCGGGATCAGGCCGAGGTGGTACGCTGGGCCGCCCGCGCCATCCCCGCCGACTACGGCCGCTTCGCCCCCTGGGTATTCGATGCCGCCAGCGACGGCGACGAGCTCGCCTGCCAGCTGCTGGATGAGACCTGCCAGCAGCTGGCCACCCTGCTGGAGGGGATGCGCCAGCTGGGCGCCGACCGGATAGCCCTGCTCGGCGGCATCGGCATGCGCCTCGCCCCCCGTCTGGCACACCTGCCGCTGGTCAGCCCCGGCGCCGACGCGCTGGAGGGGGCCATCCTGTTTGCCAAGACGGAGACGCTGCCATGCCTGCACTCCTGAACCGGGCGTACCGTGCCAGCACCGGCACACCCTCCCCTCAACCATCGCCAGCCGCCTTTACCATGGCGGCCGGCCCCCTGCTCGTGCAACCGAAGGAGTTTTCATGTCCGCACCCCTGATCCACACCCAGGTCGACCGACGCGATGGTGACGACGTCTGGTTTCGTTTCAGCCTGAGCCAGCTGCCGGATGCCCCCTGGAAGCTCCACTTCTGCCTGGCCCGTCACATCGACCCCGGCTCGGTAGAGGGAGGGGAGCTGGAGCGCCAGAGCGGCAGCTACAAGGTCTTGATCCCGCAAACGGGGGCCAGCGAGCTGCGCTTCTGCTGTCGCAGCACCCCCATCAAGCGCCTCTCCGACATGCCGCGCGGCTTCTTCCTGAGCCTGCCCCGGGCCAGCAGCGGCTCCCAGCTGATGCCGGTGGAGCTGACCGGCGAGGAGCTGGGCCTGCCACAATCCGCCACTGCGGCGCCAGATCTCCCCGAGGTGGAGCCCCTCGCCGGCATAGTGCCCCAACCGGATCGCTTGTTGCTGCTGGAGGGCAACTTCCGGCTGGCGGAACGCGCCCACGTCAGCGGCCCGAGCCCCCTGCTCGGCCCGCTGCTGGCCCACTTCAACGAGCTGACCGGGCTCGCGCTGGCGCAGGATCACGACGCCGAGATCCGGCTGGTTGAAAGCGGTCTGGGCCCGGAGGCCTACCGGCTCACCATCACCCCGGAGGAGATAGTGATTGCCGCCGGCGGCGAGGCAGGTTGGCGCCATGGCCTCGTCAGCCTGGCCCAGTGGTATCTGCAGCACGGCGAGAGCCTGCCCTGCATCGAGCTCAGCGACGCGCCGCGCTTTGGCTTTCGCGGCATCTTTCTCGACTGTGCCCGCCACTTTCACTCCCTCACCACCCTCAAGCGCCTGCTCAAGCTGATGAGCCTCTACAAGTTCAATCGCTTCCACTGGCACCTGACCGATGACGAGGGGTGGCGCCTCGAGATCAAGGCCTTCCCCCAGCTGACCGAGCTGGCCGCCTGGCGCGGCCACGGCCTGGCCGTCGGGCCCCAGCTGAGCGGCGGCCCGGAGCCCTACGGCGGCTACTACACCCAGAGCGAGGTGCGCGAGCTGGTGGCCTACGGCGCCGGGCTTGGCATCACCATCATTCCGGAAATTGACATCCCCGGTCACTGCCACGCCGCCATCAAGGCGCTGCCCGAACTGCTGGTGGAGGAGGCCGACCGCTCCCGCTACCTGTCGGTGCAATATTTTGACGACAACGTGCTCAACCCGGCGCTGCCCGGCACCTATCAATTCCTGGAAGCCGTGATGGACGAGGTGTGCGAGCTGTTCCCGGGGCCACTGGTGCACATGGGGGGAGACGAGGTGCCCAGCGGGGTCTGGACCGACAGCCCCGCCTGCCAGCAACTGATGAAGCAGCAGGGCTATCAGGATTGCCGCGAGCTGCAGGGCCACCTGCTGCGCCACTGCCAGCAGTACCTGGCCGGCAAGGGCAAGCGGATGCTGGGTTGGGAGGAGATCCTGCATGGCGACAAGGTGAGCCGGGACGCCACCATCTTCGCCTGGACCAGCTTCCAGGCCGGGCTCGATGCGGCGACGGCGGGCTATCCGGTGGTGATGGCGCCGGCCCAGCACCTCTATCTGGACCTTGCCTGGAGTCAGGACATCCAGGAACCCGGCCTCTACTGGGCGGGCACCCTCAATCTGGCGCAGGTCTACGCGTGCGACCCGGCCCCAGCCGATTTCCATGCCAACGATAACATCCTGGGGGTGCTGAGCCCCTTATGGTCGGAACTGATCACCTCTCGCGATCGTCTCGACTATATGTTGTTCCCGCGCATGCTGGCGACCGCCGAGGTGGCCTGGAGTGCCCCCGCCCGCAAGGGGTGGGAGCACTTCGCCGCCCGTCTGCCGGGCCAGCTGCAGATCCTCGACCAGCTCCAGGTGCGTTACCGGGTACCGCAGAGGTAGTGTTATCTTTTTTCCTTGGCGGCCTGATGGCCGCCTTTTTTTACGATTAACCAACAAAACATCAACTTGCCCCTACCATTCATCCGCCATTGTTGGCAAAATTCAGCCCCCTATGAAGCCGGTCTGCCGCCTGCTGGCGCGAGCCAGCGGCCATCTCCAGATCTGCCACAATAACAACGACAAAGTTATCAACAAGAACATCGGAGCGTATTCCTATGGCCCGCAGAGACGTCCATACCCTGGACAGCGAAGTGGAGTTTCCTGCCGACGAACAACTGGTCTCCACCACGGATCTGCGCGGGGTGATCACCTACGCCAACCCCGCCTTCTGCCGCATCGCCGGCTACTCGGTCGACGAGCTGGTCGGCCACAACCACAACCTGGTGCGCCACCCAGACATGCCCAAGGCGGCCTTCGCCGATCTCTGGGCCCGCCTCAAGGAGGGCAAGCCCTGGCGTGGCATGGTGAAGAACCGCTGCAAGGATGGCCGCTACTACTGGGTCGATGCCTATGTGACCCCCATCTACGAGGGCAACCGGATCAGCGGCTATCAGTCGGTGCGCTGCAAGCCGGATCCCCAGCTCAAGCGCATCGCCGGCCAGGCCTACCAGGCCCTGCTCAAGGCCGAGCGCGGTACCGGCAGCCGCCTCCCCTCCCTTGCCCGGGTGCGCGCACCGGCCATCGCCCTGCTGCTGCTCGGCCTGATGGGCTGGGCCTTCGCCAGCCAGGGGGCCATGACCGCCCTGCTGATGCTGCTGCCCCTGCTGCTCATTGGCGGCGCCTACTGGCGCGAGATCTTCGCCCTGCCGCTCTATCTGCAGCAGCTGGGCCGCGAATACGACAGCCTGACCCGGCTGGTCTACTCAGGTGACGGCCCCGGCGCCATTGCCGATTTTCACATCAAGATGCTGCAGGCCCGCATCCGCACCGTGCTGGGCCGGGTCAACGATGCGACCAACCCGCTGCAGGCCCTGGCCAGCAACCTGAAACAGGCTTCCCATCAGGCCTGCCTCGACATCAACGAGCAAGATGCCCAGACCCAGCAGATGGCCGCCGCCATGACCCAGATGGCCAGCACGGCCCACGAGATCGCCCGCAACATCCAGGACTCCAACGGTCAGGTGAGCGAAGCCCGCAGCCGCTGCCAGCACACGGACAAGCAGCTGGCCCAGACCGAGCAGCGCATCGAGCAGCTCGCCAGACAGGCGGAGCTGGCCTTCAACTCGGCGGTGGAGCTGGCCAGCGAGTCGGAGCGGATCGGCAGCGTGATGGGAGAGATCCAGGGCATCGCCGACCAGACCAACCTGCTGGCGCTCAACGCCGCCATCGAGGCGGCCCGGGCTGGCGAACAGGGGCGCGGCTTTGCTGTGGTGGCCGACGAGGTGCGCACCCTCTCCACCCGCACCCACAAGGCGACCGAGCAGATCCAGGGCAGCATCCAGCAGATCCAGCACACCCTGGGCCGCTGGAAGGGGATGATGCAGGAGAACCTGCAGCAGACCCGCGAGTGCGCCGAGATGACCCGTCAGGGCTCCAGCAGCCTGCATACCGTGCTGCAGGAGATCGAGCTGGTGACCGAGTTCTCCACCCAGATCGCCGCCGCCGCCGAGCAGCAGCAGACGGTGGTGGAGGACATCAGCCGCAGCATCCACCAGATCTCCGAGTACTCCCACGCCAACAGCCAGAAGATGCAGGAGGTCGACGACTCCAGTCAGGAGCTGCTAGAGCGGGCCAGGCAGCTCAAGGGGCTCAGCCAGACCTTCGGCTGACACATTTGCCAGTCACCCGACAGAAGCGCCACAATGGCGCTTCTGTTGTTTTTGACGAGTCAACTTCATGAGAACGGAATCGACCCCCACCCCGCTGAACAAGGTGGCCCGCATCGAGGCGATCCTCGCCCTGATCCCGGCCGGTCGCGTGGTGAGCTATGGCCAGGTCGCGGATCTGGCGGGGCTGCCAGGCCGGGCCAGGCTGGTGGGCAAGGTGCTGCGGGAGACCGACAAGGTGCTGCCCTGGCACAGGGTGCTGGGCGCGGCGGGCACCATTTCACTGCCCAAGGGGTCGGCAGGCTTTGACAGACAGGCGGGATTGCTGCAGGAAGAGGGGGTGCCCGTGATTGGCGGGCGGGTCAGGATGAAGGAGTGGCAGTGGCAGCCCGACCTCGCCGAGCTGCTGTTTCTCCTGCCCTTCTGACGATGGCGGCCCGCCTCACCGGGTGATGGGGGCCAGGATCTCGTCACTGCGCACCTGCACCGGGATGGTTTCATACTCCCGTTGCAACAGCACCAGCAGACTCTGCTTGTCCACTTCCAGCACATAGGCGGTTCCTTCCCGGGTCAGACAGGTCATTCCCGGCCGGATCTCGTTAATCTCCATCACAACCTCCGTGTCCAGCGCTGCCATCCTTGCAGCGGTTTCAGTATACCGCCATCTGAAAACAAAAAGGCCCCTGCGAGGGGCCTCTTTCATCAGAGTGTGCGCGCTGCGCAATCACGCCTTCTTCGACTTGGCCAGGCTCTCCTGCCACTTGCCGTTGTCGTAGTGCGCCGTCCAGCCGGTCGCCTTGCCGTTGACCTCGGTCATCACGTACTGCTCCTTGGTCTTGCGACTGAAGCGCACGATGGAGGCGTTACCGTCAGGATCTGACGCCGGGGCATCGGCCAGGTACTGGTGCTTGGGCGACAGGCGCTCCTTGAAGCGCTTGAGCTCTTCCACCAGCGGCGCACGGGTCTCGCGGGATTTCGGGAAGTTGCTGGCGGCCAGGAACAGGCCGGCGGCCCCGTCACGCAGCACGAAGTGGGCGTCGGACTGGGTGCATTTCAGCTCCGGCAGCGGTACCGGATCTTCCTTCGGCGGCGCGATATCACCATTTTTCAGGATCTTGCGGGTGTTCTTGCAGGTGTCGTTGGTGCAACCCATGTACTTGCCGAAGCGGCCGTTCTTGAGCTGCATCTCGCTGCCACAGCGGTCACACTCGATGCTCGGCCCTTCGTAGCCCTTGAGCTTGAACTGGCCTTTCTCGATCTCGTAGCCGTCGCAATCCGGGTTGCGACCGCAGACGTGCAGCTTGCGGCTGTCGTCGATGATGTAGGCATCCATGGCGGTACCGCACACGCCGCAGCGGTGCTTGGCGCGCAGCGCCTCGGTTTCGGCCTCGTCACCGTCGGTGGCGGAGACGAACTCGTCGGCGGAGACCAGGTTGATGGTCTTCTTGCAGCGCTCTTTGGGCGGCAAGGCGTAACCGGAGCAGCCGAGGAAGACCCCGGTGGTGGCGGTGCGGATGCCCATCTTGCGGCCGCAATCCGGGCAGTCGATGTCGGTCAGCACCATCTGGTTGGCACGCATGCCCCCCTCTTCCACCGGCAGATCCGCTTTTTCCAGCTCCTGGGTGAACTCGGCGTAGAAGGCGTCCAGCACCTTCTTCCACTCCAGGCTCCCCTCGGCGATGCCATCGAGCTTGTCTTCCATCTTGGCGGTGAACTCGTAGTTCATCAGCTCGACGAAGTTTTCCACCAGCCGGTCGGTGACGATCTCGCCCATCTTCTCGGCGAAGAAACGGCGGCTCTCGACCCGCACATAACCACGGTCGACGATGGTGGAGATGATGGAGGCGTAGGTGGACGGGCGGCCGATGCCGCGTTTTTCCAGCTCGCGCACCAGCGCCGCTTCGGTGAAGCGCGCGGGCGGCTTGGTGAAGTGCTGGCGCGGATCCAGTTTGACCAGTTTCAGCACCTCACCGACGGTCACCGCCGGCAGCTGGCTGTCTTCACCCTTGCGGCCCATTGGCGGCAGCGCCTTGGTCCAACCGGCGAAGCGCAGGGTGCGACCGCGCGCCTTGAGCTCGAACTCGCCCGCCTTGACGGTCAGGGTGGAGGAGTCGTACTGGGCCGGGGTCATCTGGCAGGCGACAAACTGACGCCAGATGAGGTCATAGAGCCGCATGGCGTCCGGCTCCATCCCTTCCAGCATCTCGGCCGTCACCAGCACGCTGGAGGGGCGGATCGCCTCGTGGGCCTCCTGGGCATTGGCCTTGGCACCGTACAGATTCGGCTCGGCCGGCAGATAGGCGGCGCCATACTGCTCGCCGATGTATTCCCGCACCGCGTCGACCGCCTCTTTGCTGAGGTTGGTGGAGTCAGTACGCATATAGGTGATGTAACCCGCCTCATAGAGACGCTGTGCCATCATCATGGTCTTCTTCACCCCGAAGCTCAGACGGGTGGAGGCCGCCTGTTGCAGGGTAGAGGTGATGAAGGGAGCGGACGGCTTGGAGCCGGTCGGCTTGTCTTCCCGGTTCACCACCTTGTAGTCGACCCCTTCCAGGGCGGCCACGGCGGCAAAGGTCTCGGCCTGGGTCACCGGCTTGAAGTCGGCGCCATTGCGGCTGACCACTTCCATGCGCAGATCGCTGTTGTCCGCAGTCAGCAGATCGGCGTTGAGATCCCAGAACTCCACCGGCACGAACGCCTTGATCTCGCGCTCTTTATCGACGATGAGGCGCACCGCGACCGACTGCACCCGGCCGGCGGAGAGGCCGCGAGCCAGCTTCTTCCACAAGAGCGGAGAGACCATGTAACCCACCACCCGGTCGAGGAAACGACGGGCCTGCTGGGCATTGACGCGGTGAATGTTCAGCTCGGACGGCTGGGCGAACGCCTCCTGGATGGCGGTCTTGGTGATCTCGTTGAACACCACGCGCTTGTAGCGGCTGTCGTCGCCGCCGATGATCTCGCGCAGGTGCCAGGCGATCGCTTCCCCCTCTCTATCCAAGTCGGTTGCGAGATAGATGGTGTCGGCCTTCTCGGCCAGACTCTGCAACTCGCTGACCACTTTTTCCTTGCCGGGCAAAATCTGGTAGTTGGCCTGCCAGCCTGCGGTCGGATTGATCCCCATCCGTGAGAACAGGGCATTGCGCTCCTTGGCAGCCTTTTCTGATTCGCTCAGCTTGATGCCGCGAATGACAGGTTTTTTGGGCTCGTTGCTGGCGCTGCCGCTGGTCGGCAGATCGCGCACGTGACCAACGCTGGATTTCACCACGTAGTCCTTGCCCAAATATTTGTTGATGGTCTTGGCCTTGGCCGGAGACTCCACTATGACCAGTGATTTGCCCATGCTGTAACTATTATCCTCATTGCACCCGACGGGGTTGGTGTGCGGTTTTGTGGGGCTGTATAAGAGATTTGACGGGAAAAAGCAATCTTGTGAGCAAATTTGCCCAGCAGCCCGAACCACCTTGCTTCTTTATTTATTAATGCGAAGCCGAGCCGCGGGAAGCAACCGCTTTTTTATTTTTATGCTATATCCACCCTCTTTTTATATTGGAAACGACATAACCAACCGCTCTTGTAACATAACAAACCAGTTTCGTTATCAGCTTGTTACAAAAGACAAAATCTCCTTATAATGGCTGCATCCCGCAGCATTGTGCGCGGAAGGAACCGCTACCCATATAAAAATCGAAAGGATGTACTCAATGAAGCACTTCGAGGTCAACTTCGACGGCCTGGTCGGCCCGACCCACAACTATGCCGGCTTGTCCTATGGCAACGTCGCCTCCCAGAACAATGCCAAGGAAGCGTCCAATCCGAAGGAGGCCGCCAAGCAGGGTCTGCGCAAGATGAAGGCCTTGACCGACCTCGGCATGGTGCAGGGGGTACTGGCCCCGCAGGAGCGGCCGGATCTCGCCACCCTGCGCCGCCTCGGCTTCACCGGCAACGATGCAAGCGTCTTGGCCCAGGCTGCCAAACAGGCGCCCGCCGTACTGGCCGCCTGCTATTCGGCCTCCAGCATGTGGACCGCCAACGCCGCCACCGTCTCCCCCAGTGCCGATACCCAGGATGGCCGCATCCACTTCACCCCCGCCAACCTGACCAACAAGTTTCACCGCTCCCTCGAGCCCGAGGTGACTGGCCGCATCCTGCGCGCCGTGTTCAACAACGACCGCCATTTCTATCACCATCAGCACCTGCCGGAGAACGACCACTTCGGTGACGAGGGGGCCGCCAACCACACCCGGCTGTGCCGCGCCTATGGCGAGTCCGGGGTCGAGCTGTTCGTCTATGGCCGCAGCGCCTTCGACGTCTCCCAGCCCGCCCCCAAACGCTACCCGGCCCGCCAGACCCTGGAAGCGAGCCAGGCCATCGCCCGCCTGCACGGCCTGGGGGACGAGAGCGCCGTCTTCATCCAGCAGAACCCGGACGTGATCGATCAGGGGGTGTTCCACAACGATGTGATCGCGGTGGGCAACCAGAACGTGCTGTTCTTCCACCAGCAGGCGTTTCTCAACACCGCCTCGGCGCTGGCCGAGGTGCGCACCAAGTTCGGTGACGGCGAGCTGCACTTTATCGAGGTGCCCACTGCCGAGGTGTCGGTGCAGGATGCGGTGAAGTCCTATCTGTTCAACACCCAGATCCTGACCTTACCGTCCGGTGAGATGGCGATCATCGCCCCTACCGAGTGCCGCGACAACCCGGCGGTGTCAGCCTATCTGGCCAATCTGGTAACCCTGGGCACCCCCATCAAGGACGTCCACTACATGGACGTGAAGCAGAGCATGAGAAACGGCGGCGGCCCCGCCTGTCTGCGGCTGCGGGTCGCCATGAACGACACCGAGCTCGCCGCAGTCAACCCGGCCTGCCTCATCACCGACAGTCAGTTTGCCCGCCTGGACGCCTGGGTGGAGAAACACTACCGCGACAGCCTGGCGCTGGACGACCTGCGCGACCCGGCCCTGGTCATGGAGTCCCGCACCGCGCTGGATGAGCTGACCCAGATCCTGAAACTGGGCTCCGTCTACCCGTTCCAACGCTAAAGCGCTACAACCCTATAAAAAAGAGAGCCGGGCAAGTGCCCGGCTCTCTTTTTTCCGTCCTTGAACTGCGCCTCAGCGCCAGGGCCCCTGCTGCCACAGCCGACCCAGACCGGACTCCAGCGCCACGGCAGCCTGCTGGCCCAGCTTCTGGGTCAGGCTCTTGGGCTTGCTGTAGCGAATGCCGACCACCTTGTGCTGGCTGGCCTGGGCCAGCAGATAGTCATCGCTGGTGCAGAGGCTGTCCACCAGCCCGAGCTGCTTGGCCTGACTCGCCAGCCAGTGCTCGCCTGTGGTGACCTTGTCGATGTCGAGGTTGGGTCTGTGCTCGGCCACGAATGCCTTGAAGCGCTCGTGAATGGCGCTCAGCTCCTCGCGAAACTTCTCGCGCCCCAGGTCGTCGTTCTCGCCGAACATGGTGATGGTGCGCTTGTACTGGCCGGCGGTGTGCATCTCGAACTCGATGTCGTGCTTTTTCAGCAGCTTGTTGAAGTTCGGCAGCTGGGCGATCACCCCGATGGAGCCGACGATGGCGAACGGCGCCGCCAAGATCTGATCAGCCACGCAGGCCATCATGTAGCCGCCGCTCGCCGCCACCTTGTCGATGGCCACGGTCAGCTTGATGTCACGATCCCGCAGCCGCTGCAGCTGGGAGGCCGCCAGACCGTAGCCGTGCACCACGCCGCCGCCGGATTCGAGCCGCAGCAGCACTTCGTCCCCCGGCTGGGCCACCCCTATCACGGCGCTCACCTCTTCGCGCAGGGAGGCCACCTCCTTGGCATCCATGCTGCCGTGAAAATCGATGACGAACAGCCGGCTGCGGGCATCTTCGCTCTTGGCTCGCGCCTTGTGCTCGGCCTTGCGCGCCTTCTCCAGCTGCTTGCGCTCCGCCTTGCCGGCCAATGCAGCCTGCAACTGGTGACGCCCCTGCTCCAGCTCGCTGGATAGATCGGTGACCACCAGCTCCCCCTTGCGGGATTTGGGCTGACGGCTGCTTACCACCATCAGGATGACGGCGCCGATGGCGAGCAGTAGGGTAATGGTCTTGGCCAGGAACAGGCCATATTCGGTCAAAAATGCCACTTGATGCTCCACTGGTGTGCCCCCGGGGGGACGATTTTTTCACATTCTAGGGAGTTTGCCCGGTGCGCGCAAAAACTCTGCGTCAACCCGTCAGAAATGCCAATCGACAATCACAACCCCTCTGATTTATTCACATTTTTGCCATCTCATACTGGTCAAACGCCGTGCGGGATCAGTACACTTGCCCCTCTATTGCCGGGCGCATCAGCCACGAATTGTTAACAGGAGTTGTCATGTTCGATTATCAGGCCCCCCAGGATCTGCTCAAGGACAAGGTCATTCTGGTCACGGGTGCCGGTGACGGCATCGGCCGCGAAGCGGCACTCACCTATGCGGCCCACGGCGCCACCGTGATCCTGCTCGGACGCACCAGCGCCAAGCTGGAGGCGGTCTACGACCAGATCGAGGCGGCCGGCCACCCGCTGCCCGCCATCGTGCCGGTGGATCTGAAGGGGGCGACCGCCGCCCACTATCGCGGCATGGCCGAGACCTTCGCCCAGCAGTTCGGCCGCCTCGACGGCGTGCTGTTCAACGCCGGCCTGCTCGGCACCCTGTCACCGTTCGAACACATCCAGGAGCAGGAGTGGGACGAGGTGATGCAGGTCAACGTCAAATCCGAATTCCTGCTGACCCAGGCGCTGCTGCCGCTCATCCGCCAGACCGCCAAGGAGCACGGCGATGCCTCCATCGTCTACACCTCCTCCAGCGTGGGTCGCAAGGGCCGCGCCTACTGGGGCACCTATGCCATCTCCAAGTTCGCCATCGAAGGCATGATGGAGGTGCTGGCGGACGAGCTGGAGAACACCTCGGTGCGGGTCAACACCCTCAACCCGGGCGGTACCCGCACCAAGATGCGGGCCAGCGCCTTCCCGGCCGAAGATCCGCAAACCCTCAAGACCCCGGCCGACCTGATGCCGCTCTATCTCTATCTGATGGGAGTGGACAGCAAGGGCAAAACCGGCCAGACCTTTGTGGCCCAGCCCAAATAAATCAACAAAATAACCCCAACCCTGCGCGGCATGGGGTTAAATTCAATAGGGTGCCGTCGGCACCCTATTGCGAATATGGCAAGGCCCGTTCCATCCAGTCCCTTATCAGGTTGAGATATGTTTCGTCCCAAGAGCACGTTTGAGCAATGGCGGATCTTTCAGGCCGTGGTGGATTGTGGCGGCTACGCCCAGGCCGCCGAGGCGCTGAACAAGAGCCAGTCCTCCCTCAATCATGCGGTAGCCAAACTGCAGCAGAGTCTGGGGGTGGCCCTGCTGGAGGTGAGAGGGCGCAAGGCGGTACTGACGCCGGCGGGGGAGATCTTCCTCAAGCGTGCCCGTCAGCTCAGCCAGCAGGTGGAAGAGCTGGAGAACCTGGCCAACAACCTGGAGCGGCAGTGGGAACCGCAGATCAACCTCTATGTGTCGGTGATGCAGCCGCGCGAGCGGCTCTATCGGGCGCTGGCCCACTTCTATCCCCGCAGCCGGGGCTGCCGGGTCAATCTGCACGAGCGCATCCACTGCCACTTCAACGCCCTGCAGGTGGGGGATCTGATGCTCTCGGAGCACCTGCCCCACGATCGCACCGGTCTGCCACTGGACGAGGTCTGTCTGCTGCCGCTCTGTTCGGCCGAGCACCCGCTCGCCACCCAGGGGGGTGCCATCGCCGCCGAGGCGCTGGCCGGCCACAACCAGATCAGCCTGCATCCCCCCATTCACCGCTCGGTGGACTGGAACGACGCGGACGACACCGGCTGGAAGGCGACCCACTACCACGAGGTGATCGCCATGCTCAGGCTCGGCCTCGGCTATGCCTGGCTGCCCCGCCACCTGGTGCAGGAGGAGCTGGCGAGCGGCGAGCTGGTGGCGCTGGATCTGGCCGGTGGCAACGAGCGCCACCTCTATACCTATCTGCTGACGCCGTCGGCCGACGCCCTGGGCCCGGCCACCGAGCTGCTGCTGCGCTGCCTGCGCAACGAATATCAGGACGACAGCGACCGCTAGCCCGCTCCCCCGCCGCCATCAGGCAGTGAGGCGGGGCTGACCCACCCCTTTGGCTTCAGACGTTCGGCACCCGCCAGCAGGCGGCCAGTGCCAGCAGCGCCAGCCCCATGGCCACCATGAAGACCCCGTGAAAGCTCCAGATCTCCGCCACAGTCCCCGCTATCGCCCCCGCCATGATGGAGCCGGTGCGGATGCTGTTGGCGAACAGGGTGGTCGCCACCCCGGCGCGGCCCGGCATCAGATCCTGGAAGTAGGACATGCCGATGCCGGCGACGATGCCGATGAAGATGGCGTTGAGCAGTTGCAGCGCAATGAGGGCATGCTGGCTCGACAGGGTCACCAGCCCCACGTAGAAGCCGACCCCGGCCAGCACCGCCAGCAGCATCATGGGGCGCTTGCCAAAACGCTGGGTGTAGTGACCCGCCAGCAGCATGAAGGGGATCTCGAGAGCCGCCGCCGTGCCCATCAACACCCCGGCCAGCTTCTCCTCCAGCCCCAGCTCGCGGGTGATGTAGAGCGGCATGTTGATGAGGTACATGCTGTTGCAGGTCCACATCAGGGTGGAGGCGATGAAGAGCGCGCGCACCGACGGATCCCGCCAGCTGCTGACCCGCTCCACCTCGCTGTCCATCACCGGCAGCGGCAACGAGGGCAGCCAGCGCCACACCACGAAGGCGCAGAGCAGATAGGCGAGTGCGGAGGCAAGGTACATCACCTCGAAGCCGTAGCCGATGGCCAGCGCGAAGGCGATGGGGGGCCCTATCACCCAGGCCAGCGAGAACTGGGCCCGCAGCACCGAGCTGAACATGTCGGCCCGCTTGTTGCGGCTGTCGGCGTATTCCCGCGCCAGCGCAAACAGCTGAGGACTGGCGGTGGCCGCCAGGCTCGCCAGCAGCACCCCCAGGCTCACCAGCAGCCAGTATTGCCGGTTCCAGGCAAACAGCAGGGAGAGCACCACGCCGGCGAAGCAGCAGCGCAGGATCAGCCGCTTGCGATCCCCCTTGTTGTCGGAGCGGTGGCCAAGCCACTGGCTGATGAGGATGCCGATCACCGCGTTGACGGTATAGAAGAGCCCCACCAGGAAGGGGCGCACCTGCACCTCCTCGGCCAGGAACAGGCTCAGGGTGGGCACCTGCAGCGCCACCGCCACCCCGGTCATGAAGGTCACGGCCAGAAAAGAGAGAGAGACGGGATCCGTCCTGTTGCGGGCAGCAGTCAACAAGCGCATAGAATTACCACTGATTGGAGGGAAGAAAACTGGCCAAAATTCGGCAAGTGCATGAAATGGCGCCGCTTATTTTATGCCATTATCAAGAGCCACCTCAAGGCTTGCGACCCCGTCGCCGACCCCGTACAGTGAAAGCCCACTGGCCAGCATAAGGATTTCACATGTTTGATTTTGACCGGGAAATAGATCGCAGCGGCACCATGAGCCTGAAATGGGACAAGTACAAGGGACAGGACGTGCTGCCCATGTGGGTCGCCGACACCGACTTCGTCTCGCCCCCTGCCGTCGTCGAGGCCCTCACTGCGCGGGTCGCCCACGGCATCTTCGGCTACTCCCGCCCCTCTCCCCGGCTGATCGAACTCATCATCACGCGGCTGGCCAGCCGCTATGGCTGGACCATCCAGCCCGAGTGGCTCGTCTTTCTGCCCGGGGTGGTGCCCGGTCTCAACCTGGCCTGCAAGGCCTGGAGCCAGCACGGGCGTGGCATCATCACCCCCAAGCCGGTCTACTACCCCTTCCTGCAGGCGCCGGGCTTCAACGACCGGCCGCTGCTCACCGTGCCCATGGTGGAAGAGGCCGGCCGCTGGGTGCTGGATATCGAGGAGCTGGAACGCCAGGCGCCGGCGGCGGATCTGCTGCTGCTGTGCAACCCGCAAAACCCGGGCGGCACCGTCTTCACCCGCGAGGAGCTGCTGGCCATCGACGCCATCGCCGAGCGCCACAACCTGGTGATCTGCTCCGATGAAATTCACTGCGACCTGTTGCTGGACAAGGACGCCCGCCACATCCCCTACGGCGCCCTCAGCCCGGCGGCGGCCGAGCGTTCGGCGGTGATGATGGCCCCGAGCAAGACCTTCAACATCGCCGGGCTCTGCTGCGCCTTCGCAGTGGTGCCCAATGCCCGTCTGCGCCTCAAGCTGCAGCAGGCGATGCGCGGCATCAGTGCCGACGTCAACCTGCTGGGCTTCGTGGCCGCCGAGGCGGCCTATGAAGGGGGCGAACAGTGGCTCAGCGAACAGCTCGACTACCTGGCCGCCAACCTGGCGCTGATCGAGCAGGCGGTCGCCCGCTGGCCCGGCATCAAGCTGGCGCGCCATCAGGCCACCTACCTTGCCTGGATCGACGTGAGCGCGTTGGGGCTGGACGATCCCATCGCCTTCTTCGAGCAGGCCGGGGTGGGGCTCTCCCCCGGTGCCCAGTTTGGCGACGGCCAGTTCGTGCGGCTCAACTTCGGCTGCACCCGGGCCCGCCTCGTCGAGGCGCTGGCCCGCATGGAGAAGGCCATCTTGGCTCGCCGCTGAGCCCCTGCGGGGCGGCGCCGGCCGACCCCGCAATATAATCTGTCCGACCTGATCCGTATCCGCACGCAATAGGGTATATTTTGGCGACGCCCCACCCCGGCCATCCCGGGGCGCCAGGGGCCACCCAACACGGCACCGGCCGCCCTCTTGCGGGCAACGGCCCGATGCCAACCGGGATGGGACTGACCCATCCTTTTTATCAGCCAATGATCCGGTTCACTATGTTCCAACGCGTCTTGCACCTTCTGCCCATCCGGCTGCGCCGAGCCCTGCCCTGGCTGGCAGCGACCCTGGCCCTGCCTCTGCAGGCCGCCACCTATCTCACCATCGGCACGGGGCCGCTGAACGGCGTCTACTATCCGACCGGCGGCGCCATCTGCCGGCTGCTCAATGAAGAGAGCGGCAGCCACGGCCTGCACTGCTCGGTGCAGAGTACCTCGGGTTCCCTCGCCAACCTGAAAGCGCTGGTGCAGGGCAACATCCAGCTGGCACTGGTGCAGTCGGACGTACTGCATCACGCTGCTCACGGCACGGGCCCCTTCCAGGGCCAGCCCCCCGCCGATCAGCTGCGCAGCCTATACCGCCTCCATCAGGAGTCGCTGACCCTGCTTGCCAGCGCCACCAGCAACATCAACACCCTGGCCGACATCGAAGGCAAGCGGGTCGATCTCGGCAACCCGGGTTCCGGGGAGCGGGTCACCAGCCAGGCGCTGCTCGACGCCATGGGCTGGCAGGCCAAGAGCTTTGCCCCCCTCATCCCCGCCGCGGCCAACAACCGGCTGGAGGGGCTCTGTGACGGTACCCTGGACGCCGCCTTCGTGGTGGCGGGCCACCCCAATCAGGCCATCGGCGATCTCACCGGCCGCTGCAAGGCGCGCCTCATCCCCATCGAGGGGGAACAGATAGACAGGCTGCTCAAGCAGCACCCCTACTATCAGCGCGGCCGCATCGGCGCCAACCTCTATCCGGGCCAGACCAGCGGGATCAACACCTTCGCCGTCACCGCCGAGCTGGTGGCGCTGGCCAGCCTGCCGGATAGCGAGGTGCGCACCGTGCGCGACGTGTTGAGCGGCCGGCTCAAGCAGTTCACCCGCCTCCACCCGGCACTGACCCAGCTCACCCTGGAAGGGATGCTGGGTGAGGCGGAAGTGCCGCGCCACGCCGGCATGACGGATGCTCCGCCCACCCTGCTGCCCGAGAGCCTGAGCCCGGCTCCGGCGACCTCGGAGGCCCTGGCTACTTCAGCGGCGCAGCCCACCGAGATGGCACGCCCCGCCGGTGAGGATGCGAAACAAGCCGCCGGCGAGACAGGCGCCCCCTCCCCGGAAGGCACGCCCGCCACTTCATCCGGGCAGACCCCTGGCGCCCTGCTGCCGACCCCCTCTGCAGCCGCGGCCACCGAGCCGGGCGCAAGTAACGTGCTCGAAGGGGCCGCCGTGGAGCAGGGCGGCACGCTGACGGGCACGGCTGCGCCAAGCCCCTCTGCCGTGATGAGCGGGGCACAACCCGCCTCGCCGGCCCCCGCCGAACCGGCATCGACAGCACCGGCACCGGCCGCACCAAGCGGCGCCTCACCGACCGCAGAGGGCACGCCTGCCCAGTAAGACCGCCAAACAGCCACAACGACAGAGGCCACCCAAGGGTGGCCTCTTTTTGTTTCCATATTGGGTGGGCTCAAGCCCCGGTGTCCGGCAACGGTGCCGGGCGCTGGATCTCCTGCTCCACCCAGTGCAGCAGCTGCTTGATGGCACGCGACAGCACCTGGTTCTGGCGCACCACGTACCCTAAGCTGGTGCCGGGAAAGTCGGTGAGCCGGATCACCGGGGCGGTCAGCTTGAGCCGCGGGTGAATGGAGAAGTCCGGCACTATGGCCACCCCGAAGCCCGCCTCGGCCCAGTCGAGCTGGGCGTCCACGCTGCCCACTTCCATGATGCGGCAGCTGGGCAGGCCGAGCAGCGGCAAAGAGGGGTCGATGAGCGCCCGGGTACGGGTGTCGTGGCCCAGCAGGATCAGGGTCGGCTCGTCGAGGGGATCGCTCTCCCCCGCCTTCGCCCGCGCCTGCCAGCGGGCGAGACCGTGGCCCAGCGCGCACCAGGTCACCTGCTGCAACTCGGTGTAGAAGAGCGGCTCGCTGCGCTTTTGCGCCATCACGAAGCCCAGATCCGCCTTGCCCGCCCTGACCAGCTCAGCCGCCTGATCCGAAGTGGTGTTGAACAGGGTGAGGTCGATGCCGGGGAACTCCTGCTTGAAGCGCTGAAAGGGCTGAATGAGCAGCAGGCGCGAGATGATGTCGCTGGCGGCGATGGCCAGCGTCCCCTGGCTCAGCTGGTTGAGGGCGTTGAGATCGGACTGGCAGAGCTGCAGCTCGGCGATGGCGCGCTCGGCACTTTGCAGCAGCCGCTCGCCGGCCTGGGTCAGCCGAAACGGGCTGCGCTCGATGAGCTTGACCCGGGTGGCCTGCTCCAGATTCTTGAGGTGCAGGCTCACATTGGGCTGGGTCATGTGCAGTTCGGTGGCGGTCTGGCCGAAGTGCTGCAACCGGGCCAGGGTGACGAAGGTGTGCAGCCAGTGGATGTCCAGCATGAGGGTCCTCCTGTGCCGCCCGGCAGCGGCCCCCCTGCTCAACAACGGCGAGGCGGCGCGACCAGGGGGCAGTTTGCCGATAAATTCGCCGCAATTATATGACTCTCTTATCAGAATTATAAAGATAATTAATTTTTCTAATCCGCCCCGGCCTCCTAGGATGATCGCCTAACGTCTTAGGAGAAAGAGTCATGTCGTCTATCGTAGTCGTAGGTGCCAACTGGGGTGATGAAGGCAAAGGCCGCATCGTGGATTATCTGGCAGGCCAAGCAGGCGCCAGCATTCGCTTCCAGGGCGGCAACAACGCCGGCCATACCGTCGTCAACGACCTTGGCACCTTCAAGCTGCACCAGGTTCCGAGCGGTGTGTTCAACCCGGATTGCCTGGTCGTGCTGGGCCCGGGCATGGTGATCAGCCCCGAGAAACTGACCGTCGAGCTGGACGAAGTGAAAGCCTCCGGCGTCACTCCCAAGCTGGCCATCTCTGATCGCGCCACCCTCTGCCTGCCGCTGCACGCCATGGAAGATACCCTGGAAGAGCAGCGTCTGGGCGACGGCGCCTACGGTTCCACCCGTCAGGGCATCGCCCCTGCCTACGGCGATCGCGTCATGAAGAAAGCGATCCTGGTGGGCTGGCTGAAGCAGCCGGAAGTGCTGGTCGAGCGCATTCAATTCTTCCTCGACTGGAAACTGCCGCAGCTCAAGGCCCTCTACCCGACCTTCGAATTCAACCAGACCGCCCAGGAGATGGCCGACTGGCTGCTGGAAGTGTCCGCCCCCTGGATCGACTCCGTCTGCAACGTCAGCATGCCGCTCAAAGCGCTGCAGGCCGAAGGCAAGACCCTGCTGTTCGAAGCCCAGCTGGGCGCCGGCCGTGACCTGATCTACGGCGAATACCCCTGGGTGACCTCCTCCCACGTTTCCGGCGCCTATGCCGGCATCGGTGGCGGCCTGCCGGGTCTGCGTCCCGAGCGCGTCATCGCCGTCGCCAAGGCGTTCAGCACCTCCGTCGGTACCGGCACCCTGCTGACCGCCATGGAGAACCAGGACGAGTTCCGCAAGATCGCCAACGAGTTCGGCGCCACCACCGGTCGTCCCCGTGACGTCGGCTACTTCGACGCCGTCGCCACCAAGAACGGTGTCGAGCTGCAGGCTGCCAACGAAGTGGCGCTGACCAAGCTGGACTGCCTGACCGGCCTGCCGGATCTGAAGATCTGCGTCGCCTACGAAGGTGCCCACACCGAGAACCCGATCTGGCCGCAAACTGCCGGTCTGAAGCCGGTTTACGAAGTGATGGAAAGCTGGAGCGAAGACATCACCGGCTGCCGCACCTTCGCCGAGCTGCCCAAAGCGGCTCAGCAGTACGTACTGCGCATCGAAGAGCTGCTGGGCGTACCGGTGCCGATGGTCTCCGTCGGCCCGGGCCGTGACGAGATGATCCTGCGCTAAGTCGCGCGACCAGCTGTCAGCACAGTAAAAAACCGGCATCCATGATGCCGGTTTTTTTATGCCCGAGGGCACCACCGCGCTTTCGCAGCGCTCACCAGCAATCAACACAACAACTCATATCATGGCGGCAAGACGACCGCTTTGAGCGGTTTGGTCACTCACCTTCTCCCCCTCTTCGCTAGACTGATCCCATCATCCACCGAGGAGCCTCACCATGAAGATTGCCAAGCGTACCACCCTGCTCTCCCTGCTGTGCCTGGCAGCCCTGCCCGCCAGTGCCATGACCCTGAAGAGCAGCGACATCCACGAAGGCCAGCTGATGGACAAGGCCTTCAGCTTCAACGGCTTTGGCTGCAGCGGCGACAACCGCTCGCCCCAGCTCAGCTGGCAAGGCCTGCCCGCCGGCACCAAGAGCGTCGCCATCACCGCCTATGATCCAGATGCCCCCACCGGCAGCGGCTGGTGGCACTGGCTGGTGGTGAACCTGCCGGCCAGTCAGAACGAGCTGCCGAGCAACGCCTCGGGCAAGCTCAAGCAGGGGCTGGAGCTGAAAACAGACTTCGGCAACCAGGGTTACGGCGGCCCCTGCCCGCCCGCCGGCCACGGCATGCACCGCTACCAGTTCACCGCCTGGGCTCTGCCCCAGGCCCTGGAGGTGAAGGCAGACACCCCGCCCGCCATGGTAGGCTACATGCTCAACAGCATGGCCCTTGGCAAGGCCACCCTGACCGCCACCTTCGTCACCCCCTAGGAGTCCGCCGGATGAGCACGCCTCTGCTGCAACTGCACCACTATCTCGGGATCCGCCAGCAGCCGCTGCACCGGGTGCTCATCTACGCCCCCACCATCATCTGGGTGGAGCAGGGTCACAAGCAGTTGTGGTGGCAGGAGAAGCGCCTGGCATTCGATCAGGCGAGCTGGCTGCTGATCCCGGCCGGTCACCAGCTCACCTTCGTCAACCAGCCGGAGCAGGGCAAGTTTCGCTCCCGCGCGCTGACCCTGCTGACCCCGCCCCCCATCGAATGGCTTAGCGCCGCCCAGGCCGGCCCGCTCAGGGAGCCGCGCCTGGCGGTCAGCCCGGCGCTGGCCTTCTGTTTCGAGCTGGTCTGCTCCATGGCGGATCGGCGGCTCAATGAGGCCACCCAGGCCCAGCTGCTGCAGGGCTTTTATGCCGAGCTGCAGGCCGCCGGCGGGCTCGACCTGCTGTTTCCCGCCCATACCATGACCCTCGGCGAGCGGCTGGCCCGCTACCTCGGGGTGGAGCCGGGCGTCGACCACACCCTGGAGGGAGTGGCACCGCACTTCGCCATGAGCCGCGCCTCCATGGCGCGCAAGCTGGCCGCCGAGGGGCGCAGCTTTCGCCAGCTGCTGACCCAGGTGCGCATGAGCCATGCCCTCACCCTGCTACAGCAGGGGATCACCCCGCTGGAGACAGCCCTCGCCTGTGGCTACGACTCCCCCAGCCGCTTTGCCGCCCGCTTCAAGCAGGAGTTCGGCCTGACCCCCTATCAATACCTGCGCACCTGCCCCTCCTCCCTCTCGCTGACTGCCGCCAGAAAAGTAAATAGTTACTAAAATATCGAGTTATGTAACCTCGTGTAACCGGGTGATCCGGCTCACACCACCCCCTCCTGCACTGTGACGCAGCGCCAAAAATCCCGTCACCATCGCCCTATAATGGCTCTCGCAAACGCTTTCACTAAAACAAGCACTAAAAAACACCTTCCTTAACCTACAGAAATTGTCATTGGAGCGAGAAATGTTTCGTAAAAGTTTACTATCCATCACCCTGAGCGTCGCCCTGTTCGGCCTCACTGCCTGCAACGGCAATGACTCCAGCAGCCCGGCCACCCCCAGCGCCACCCTGGCGAACCAGTATCAGAACGTGATCGACCGCAGCGGCACCCCGCTCCAGTTCCGTGACTTTGACAGTTACTCCAACCTCAAATACAACCCGCTGCTCGATCTCGGCGCCTGGCACGGCTTCCTGCTGCCCGCCAGCGACAGCGAATGGGGTGGCTTTACCGGCCCCATGGTCATCGCCGAGGAGTACAGCCTGTTCTTCGCCAGCGAATTGGACAAGCTGACCCTGAGCGACGAGAGCGGCCGCGCCTTCCCGCTCACCAGCGCCAGCAAGCAGGCGCTGTACGCCATCCCAGGGGCCCTGGTGCAACGCTTCGAATTTGACCCCTTCACCCTGGAGCTGGAGCTGCGCTATGGCGATGCCCGCACTGCGCTGGTTCGCACCCGCCTCATCAACCACACTGACGCCCCCCTCACCCTCAAGCTCAACTGGCAGGGCGAGCTGCTCAACCAGTGGGATGCCAACAAGACGGTCGCCGAGCAGTACCCCGCCTGGACCCGCACCATCAGCCAGACCGAGCGCGGCGTGGCATTCCAGTTCGGCAAACTGCGCAGCACCTGGAACATCATGCAAAGCGGCAGCGCCAGCTACCGCATCGATCGCACCCTGCCGAGTCGCACCACCCTCGACGAGCAGGGGCTCGGCTACGTGAGCGAGGCCAGCCTCACCCTGGCCGCCAAGGGCCAGCAGGACATCTACACCCTGCAGAGCTATGTCCACAGCAGTGCTGACGCCGACCGCTTCGAGCAGAGCCGCCAGGCGCTGCTAGCCGACCCCGCCAGCCATTTCGATGACTCCATTCGCCGCTGGGAGGATTACCTGGCGCGCGGCCTCTCCAATCAGGGGATCCCGGAATCGGAGCGGCGCATCGCGGTCAAGGCAATGGAGACCCTCAACGGCAACTGGCGCTCACCGGCCGGTGCCATCCTGCACGACGGGGTGACCCCCTCCAACACTGCCCGCTGGTTCGACGGGGTCTGGGCCTGGGACAGCTGGAAGCATGCCTACGCCATGGCCCACTTCAACCCGGAAGTGGCCAAAAACAACGTACGCGCCATGTATGACTACCAGATCCAGGCCGATGACCCGGTCCGGCCGCAGGATGCCGGCATGGTGATAGACGCCGTCTTCTACAACAAGCTCGCCGATCGCGGTGGCGACGGCGGCAACTGGAACGAGCGAGACACCAAGCCGCCCCTCTCCGCCTGGGCCATCTGGGAGATCTACAGCGCCACCCAGGACAAGGCCTTCATCGCCGAGATGTATCCGAAGATCCAGGCCTATCACGACTGGTGGTATCGGGCGCGGGACAACAACCGCAACGGCATCATCGAATATGGCGCCACCCGCCACGTCGAGCACAACGACGAGTTCGGCAACATCACCTTCAAGGTGCAGTACCCGACGGGGGTACCGGCCGGGCTGGATCTGTCGAGCTGCACCAATGAGGGTGATGGCTGGTATGGCTGCGCCGGCATGGCGCTCTACCAGCAGGTGTTGAGCGTCGGCGGCTACGCCGACATGGATATCGGCGCCCAGCACGGGGCCGGCTGGGAGTCCGGCATGGACAATGCCGCCCGCTTCGGCTTTATCGAACCCGACCAGCTCAAGCGCTATGCCGACAAGACCTATGGCGGCGACCTGGCCAAGGCGCGCCAGGACTGGAACGTCTTCTTCTTCGAAAACCATCAGGACGACGGCAGCCTCATCGGCTTCTCCATCGATCAGGAGTCGGTGGAGCTCAACGCCTTCCTCGCCAAGGAGAAACGCATCCTGGCCGACATGGCCGAGCTGCTCGGCAAGCCGGACGAGGCGAGCCGCTATCGCGAAGGGGCGACCCAGCTGGCCGGTTATATCAACAGCTGCCTGTTCGATGAGGCCTCCGGCTTCTATTACGACCGCCAGATAGCCCAGGGGGATCTGCCCGATGCCAACGGCTGCGTCGGCAAGCTGTTGACCGCCCGCGGCCGCGGCCCGGAAGGGTGGAGCCCGCTCTGGGCCGAGGTGGCGGACCAGGAGAAGGCGGCGCGGGTGCGCGAGGTGATGCTCAATGCCCAGGAGTTCAACACCAGGGTGCCGCTCGGCACGGCGGCGCTGACCAACCCGGCCTACGACCCCGACATCTACTGGCGCGGCCGGGTCTGGCTGGACCAGTTCTACTTCGGGGTGAAGGGGCTGGAGAACTACGGCTATCGCAGCGATGCCCAGACGCTCGTCAACAAGCTGTTTAGCAATGCCGAGGGGCTGGCGGGCAGCGGCCCCATCCGCGAGAACTACAACCCGGAAACCGGCGCCATGCAGGGGGCCAGCAACTTCAGCTGGAGCTCGGCCCACCTCTATATGCTCTATCGCAACTTCCTGAAAACAGAGGGCTGATCCCTCTTTGCAGCAATGAGCCAACAAAAAGGCCTCCGCAAGGGAGGCCTTTCTTATGGCAGCGCCAAGGGCTGGCGACTTACTTGACGGTCACCCGGGCAAACTTGCGCTTGCCGACCTGGTAGACGGCGGTGCCGGCACCGATGAGAGCCTTGCCATCCTCCAGCTTCTCGCCGTCCACCTTGACCGCGCCCTGCTTGATCATCCGCAGCGCTTCGGAGGTGGTGGCCACCAGATCGGCGTCTTTGAGCAGGTTGGCGATGGCCAGCCCTTCGCCTTCCAAAGCCAGCTCGACTTCCGGCATCTCGTCCGGAATGGCGTTCTTGGAGAAGCGCTGGGTGAAGTCTTCGTGGGCCGCTTCGGCCGCCGCTTCGTCGTGATAACGGGCAATGATCTCCTTGGCCAGCCAGATCTTCACGTCACGCGGGTTGAGGGTGCCGGCGGCGATGCCCGCCTTGAACTCTTCGATTTCAGCCAGCGGACGGAAGGAGAGCAGCTCGTAGTAGTTCCACATCAGATCGTCGGTGATGGACATGATCTTGCCGAACATCTCGCCCGGAGCGTCGTGCACGCCGATGTAGTTGGCCGCGGACTTGGACATCTTCTTGACGCCGTCCAGGCCCACCAGCAGCGGCATCATCAGCACGCATTGGGTCGCCATGCCGGCATCTTTTTGCAGCTCGCGGCCCATCAGCAGGTTGAACTTCTGATCGGTACCGCCGAGCTCGACGTCCGCCTTCAGCGCGACCGAGTCATAGCCTTGCAGCAGCGGATAGAGGAATTCGTGAATGGCGATGGACTGGCCGTTGCTGTAGCGCTTCTTGAAGTCGTCGCGCTCCATCATGCGGGCCACGGTCTGCTTGGCCGCCAGCTTGATCATGCCGGTCGCGCCCAGCTCGCCGAGCCAGGTGGAGTTGTACTCGATGCGGGTCTTGGCCGGGTCGAGGATCTTGAACGCCTGCTCTGCATAGGTGAGGGCGTTGTGCTTGATGGCCTCTTCGGAGAGCGGCGGACGGGTGGCGTTCTTGCCGGAGGGGTCACCCACCATGGCGGTGAAGTCCCCGATCAGCAGGATCACTTCATGGCCCAGATCCTGGAAGGTCTTCAGCTTGTTGAGGATCACGGTATGACCCAGATGAATGTCGGGAGCCGTCGGGTCCATCCCCAACTTGATGCGCAGCGGGCGCCCTTCCTTCAACTTGGCGACCAGTTCTTCTTCCACCAGAATTTCTTCCGCTCCGCGCTTGATCTCGGCTAGCGCCACCTCGAGCTGGGACATTTTTTGACTCTCCAATCACGATTCCACAGGGCCAGACATATTACTGGAATGGCGGGCCAATTGGAAAGGCGGTAAACTCCGACATTCTTCCCGGCTCAACTTCGTCTGCTTCTCATGGTCATTTGGCACGCCTTCAACTCTCTCCCCCACTGGCACCGCAAGATGGTGCTGATCCTGAGCATCATGGTGATGATGCTGGCGGCCTGGCCCAGCGAACAGGCGGTCGCCACCCGGGTCGATGATAACGGCAACGAGCTGGCCATCGAGCAGCAGGTCGACGAGGAGGCGCTGCTGGCCCGGACCGAGCCCGTGGTCGCCCCGCCCAAACCGAGCTACATCACCAAGCTGGTGAAGGTGCGCAGCGGCGACAACATGGGGGTCATTTTCCAGCGCCTGGGCCTCAGCACCACGGATCTGCACCTCATCGATCAGCTGAACGGCACCGACACCCTGCGCCTGCTCAAGCCAGGCCAGGAGCTCACCTTCAAGCTCACCAAAGGCGGCGAGCTGCACAGCCTCTACTATCCCCACAGCCTGGAGCAGGCGCTCAAGGTGATCCGCAAGGATGAGGGGTTTGTCGCCCGGGCGGTCAAGCTCGAGCTCGACACTCGCGAACAGGTAGCCAAGGGCGAGATCCGCTCCAGCTTCTGGGGCGCCGCCGTCGACGCCGGCATGACCGAGGATCAGATCATGGATCTCGCCGCCATCTTCGGCTGGGATATCGACTTTGCCCAGGACCTGCAACCGGGGGACAGCTTCCGGGTGGTCTACGAGGAGAAATTCCAGGATGACGAGCGGGTCGCCTCCGGCGACATCCTAGCCGCCGAGTTCGTCAACCAGGGCGCCATCTACCGCGCCGTGCTGAACGAGGATGGCAACTACTACACCCCGGATGGCAAGGCGATGCGCAAAAGCTTCCTGCGTGCGCCGGTCAACTTCAAATACATCAGCTCCAACTTCAATCCGCGCCGTCTGCACCCGGTCACCGGCAAGGTACGCCCCCACAACGGCATCGACTACGTGGCGCCGGTGGGCACCCCCATCATGGCGGCCGGTGGCGGCAGCGTGGTGGCCGCCGGCTACAACCAGTTCAACGGCAACTACGTCTTCATCAAGCACGCCGGCAACTACGTGACCAAGTACCTGCACCTCTCCAA
Source organism: Aeromonas sp. FDAARGOS 1403 (assembly GCF_019047325.1). Taxonomy (NCBI): domain Bacteria; kingdom Pseudomonadati; phylum Pseudomonadota; class Gammaproteobacteria; order Aeromonadales; family Aeromonadaceae; genus Aeromonas; species Aeromonas sp. FDAARGOS 1403. The sequence continues at coordinate 4,428,712 of NZ_CP077249.1, forward strand.
GCGCACCGTCAACAAGGGGCAGCGGGTGAAGCAGGGCCAGACCATCGGCCTGCTCGGCGGCACCGGCCGGGTCACCGGGCCGCACCTGCACTATGAATTCGTGGTGGGCGGCGTGCACAAGAACCCGCGTACCCTCAACCTGCCGCAGGCGGAGTCTCTGAGCGGGCGGGCGCTGGCCAGCTTCAAGGCACAAGCCATGCCCCAGCTGGCCAAGCTGGACAGCCCCGAACTGCAGCTGGCCCAGAACAAGCGGGCCAACGGCGGCAACTGAGCCACCATGCCAGAGAGCCACAAGGAGCAGTCATGAGCGAGCGTTATATCGGCTTGATGCCGGGTACCAGAATACGGCATGGAATCGAGGCCGCACTCTCTCTCACGTACTTTTTCCCGCTCTGCAAGTAAGGAAGCCTGATGACTGAACGCTATATAGGCTTGATGTCCGGGACCAGAATACGGCATGGGATCGAGGCCGCTCCCTCTCTCACGTACTTTTTCCCGCCCTGCAAGTAAGGAAGCCCCATGACTGAACGCTATATAGGCTTGATGTCCGGTACCAGCATGGATGGCATTGACGCCGTGCTGGTGCTGATCGAGGGGGATGAACTGCGGGTCGAGGCGGCCGTCAGCCACCCCTGGCCCACCGCCCACGAGCTGCACGCACTCAGCACCCCGGGCGACAACGAGATCGACCGCATGGGGGTGGCCGACAACCTGGTCGCCCGCGAATTTGCCGCCGCCACCCACGCCCTGCTGGCCAAGGCAGGGCTGACTCCCAGGGATATTCGCGCCGTCGGCAGCCACGGCCAGACCATCCGCCACCGTCCCCAGCTCGGCTTTACCCTGCAGATCGGCAACGCGGCCCTGCTGGCGGCGCTGACCGGTATCGACGTGGTGGCCGATTTTCGCACCATGGACATGGCCCTCGGCGGTCAGGGGGCGCCACTGGTGCCCGCCTTCCATCAAGCCTTCTTTGCCCGCCCCGGCGCCCTGCGGGTGGTGCTCAACCTCGGCGGCATCGCCAATATCTCTGTACTGCCGGGCCAGGCCGATGGCGTCTATGGCTTTGATACCGGCCCGGCCAACACCCTGCTCGACGGCTGGTATCGCCGCCATCACCCCCAGGGAGCCGGTTACGATGCCGGCGGCCAGTGGGCGGCCAGCGGCCAGCTTATCCCTGCACTGCTGGAGCAGCTGCTGGCTCACCCCTACTTTGCCGCCCCTCACCCCAAGAGCACAGGACGGGAGATGTTTACCCTCGACTGGCTCGATGGCGAGCTGGCCGGCCACGCCCATGCCCCGGCGGATGTACAGCGCACCCTACAGGCGCTCACCTGCCACAGCATCGCCCGCCAGCTGCCCGCACTGGCTGATGCACAGAGCCAACCCGAGCTGTATGTCTGCGGCGGCGGCGCCCATAACGCCCCGCTGCTGGCGGAGCTGGCCAGCCTGCTGCCCCGCTGGCGCATCGCCAACACGGCCGAGCTGGGGATCGCCCCCGACTGGATGGAAGGCGCGGCGTTTGCCTGGCTGGCACAGCGCTTTATCCACCGCCAACCCGGTAACCTGCCGGCTGTCACCGGCGCCAGCCGCCCTGCCGTGCTGGGTGCTCTCTATCCCGCCTGAGCCAGGACTAGCCCAAGGCGCCGCCTGAACAAGGAGGGCAACCTGCCCTCCCATATGCCGGTGCCAGCCGCCCCGCGATACTGGGTGCCCTCTATCCCACCTGAGCCATACCTGGTCCAAGGCGCCGCCTGAACAAGGCACCTGCAACCCAGGCGGCCGACCTCTCAAACACCAGACCCTGTCGCGCCGCCCATGGGGCGATGCCGGGTTTTTCCGCCAGAACAGGGCAACGCGGCAGCGCTATCTTGTCCGGGCTCCAGGCACAAGGTTCACACCCGCTGAACCAGCCTGCCCCCCCTGTAGCACCCTTCGCCCGATATCGGCTGGGCTGGAACATCCGTCCTGATATTTGCCCCTGATGGCGCTTGTCCCACGCTGCAATTTCATTGCATAAACCTGACGGGTGCCATCTGGAAAATAACGGCAGCTAATATCTGGCAAATAACGGCTGCCCGCGGCGAGCTTTGCCTGCAAATAAGCCGACAGCTATGCAAAATCACTGAATGATATGTCAGGAGCCGACGAATGGGCACAATAACCGCCCCCGGCTAGCATATTTTCCATGCATATGACAGCCCCTTTCAACGCAATGAAATGCATAGCCATGCATAGTTTTTTGCATTAACAGCGAAATAGTGCCAATCATTAACGCTTTATTCACATGGCCGATCGCTGAGCATGATGACGGGAAGCCACGCCATTCGGCCTTCACCACCATAACGCACTATATGAAGCCATTTATCCCGTCATTTATCGTGCATTGAATGCCATTCTGGCTATATTTCAGAGCGTTGAGCCACCTCATAGAAATGCGATCCCGGTTTGCATCCCCTGAATACCCTTCATAGAATCCTCTCGTCTGAGATAACCAACCCAATCCATACCTCTGTTATCCGATCGCCTGCACTGGCGACCTTGACTCAATATGCGAGGCGATGTTTGCCACCCGTCATAATTGGCGGGAATGGCCGGCTATTGCCGAAATAAAGAGGAGAGCCCGCTCGCTGGCGAGCCGGGCGGCCATCAGAAGATGAGGGAGGGTGACCCGTACCTACACCAATAATGATTGAAAAAGGAGTATCGCCATGAGTGGTACCATCATCAAGTCAGCCAGAAATACCGCCAATGCACCGCAGGATCTGAGCCCCAGCACCCAGAGCGTGGCGTTCTCCCACTACAACAATATCTCCGCCCAGCTGCCGGTCGACCCGAAAACGGGCGCACTGGTCGCAGGGGATATCAAGGCGCAGGCCAGACAGTGCCTCACCAATATCAAGGCCATCGTCGAGAGCATCGATCATGTGATGGATGACGTGGTCAAAATCACTGTATTTCTCAAAGAGATTGCCGATCTCGACGCGGTCAACGCCGTCTATGGCGAGTTCTTCCCCCACCTGCTGCCGACTCGCACAGTGCTGGCGGTGGCCGGTCTGCCGCTCGGCGCCGCCGTGCAGATGGACGCGCTCATCTCCAACGGCGAAGGCACCTTCCCGCAGGCCCCCTGCCCGCTGCTGAAGCTCTCTCGCAACAGCGACAAGGCGCCGCAGGATCCGCACTCGACCCATACCGTCGCCTTCTCCCACTACAACAATATCGGTGCCCAGCTGCCGGTCGATGCCGCGTCGGGCCAGCTGGTCGCCGGCGGTATCCAGCAGCAGGCGGAACAGTGCCTGCGCAACATCAAGCACGTGCTGGAGAGCATCGATGTACCGTTTGACGATATTGTCAAGGTCACCGTCTATCTGACCAGCCTGGCCGATCTGGACGCCGTCAACGACGTCTACACCACCTTCTTCCCGGACTCCGCGATTGCCCGCGCCGTCGCCTATCTGCCGGCGCGCAGCGTGATCGTGGCCGCCGCCCTGCCGCTGGGCGCCCGGGTGCAGATGGATGCGGTCATCTCCCACGGTGACGGCACCCCGCCGCAGCTGGTGGAAGACAGACACAATCTGGTGATCAGCGCCCGCAACACCGACAAGGCACCGCGCAGCCCGCTGCACACCCAGACCGTCGCCTTCTCCCACTACAACCACATCGCCGGCCAGTTGCCGGTTGATCTGGCCACCGGCAAGATCCTGACCGGTTGTGTCAAGGAGCAGACCGCCCAGTGCCTCGGCCATATCAAGACCATCGTCGAGAGCATCGGCCATGTGATGGACGATATCGTCAAGGTCAATATCCAGCTGAAGAACATCGCGGATCTGGCGGAGGTGGATGCCATCTACACCAAATACTTCCCGGCCTACCTGCCGGCCCGCACCGTGATTGGCGTGAGCGAGCTGCCCGGTGGCGCCCTGGTGCAGATTGATGCTGTGATGTCCAACGCGGAAAGTACCCCGCCGCAGGCATAAGACATGCCCTGAATAATATAAAGAGACCGGCTATATGCCGGTCTCTTTTTAGGTAATACGAAGGGATATGATTTTAATGGTATCAACTTAAAAAACGCGAACGTCCGATTACGCTTCGCTAATCGAACCTACGAACTCATCTTCGAGTGATTGAGTGAAATTCAATTGGAGTTGATGGTTCGAAACTCATTGCATAACCATGGCATACCTCTACCCATTGATGGTTGTTATAAAAAGCCAAGATAATTGATTTGACCGTTTGATAACCTATCGAAAATTCGTTTCTCAAAGCATGCTCAAACTCTGACCAATTGATGGTTTCTCCAGAGTTCAACTTCTCATCATATATTTGGAATATATCGTGAGCTTTATCTAATTGAGCCTCATCCCACCCCATAGATAAAATTAGAGATTGAACGGGATAACGTTCAAAATCAATACACTCAGACAGAATAGATATATGATACTCAAGTTTATTGAGCTTTAAAATTACATCATCAACATTCATGCTTTACCCTCCAATGAAAATATACGCGTTCCAGATTGAGAAATTGCATCCTGCACCAAGCTTTGTAGATCATGTGTATCACTAGGATTAATATTCTTTGAATTCAAACCTAATTCATAGTTATTTAACTTGCGTTGTGCATTCGTTAATATTAAGCGAATATCGCCATCAAGACCGTTTGAATCCAATGCCCCTAGAGAAAAATCAAAATGTGACTTAATATTTAATATTAACTCGTTAACCTTTAAACCTCTTGGAATATTGGAAGAACTTGTAGGCAACATGCGAATATCATCTTGAGCCCTTTTTAGCCTTTCAGAAGAACCTAATAGATTAATTTTACGAACATCACACTTAATCTGTTCTTTGTAATTTTTTGTCTTTCTCGCTTGAATTATCGTTATTCCTGTTGCGATAACTGTTACCACTGTTCCGATAAGAGTTATCATACTATCTGTTGTCAAAACAGCGCTCCCTTTAGCGATGCTACACAGAAAAAACATGAGCGCAGGATGTGCACCCTATTTTCGTCCTACAACTCAAGAAGTATTAACATATCTAAGCGTACCGAATGACTCTAAAAAGGGAAGCCAAACTTTATTAAAAGACAACACAGATCAACTTATTCCTGAAATACGGTTAAAGATATTCTGTTTTACACCTAAAGAAACGCCCCCCATCTTGCGATGGAGGGCGTTTTATTTTCCGACTATTGGGCCTGCGCGACCCAACGTTCAGGAATTACAGGGGCTATTACAGGGACTCTGCGGTCGCAACCACGTTTTCCACGGTAAAGCCGAATTCCTTGAACAGCAGCTCGGCCGGCGCGGACTCACCGAAGGAGCGCATGCCGATGATCTTGCCGCCAAAGCCCACGTACTTGTACCAGTAGTCGGCGATGCCGGCTTCGATGGCCACACGCTTGGTGACGGAGGACGGCAGCACGGACTCTTTGTACTCGGCAGACTGGGCGTCGAACACGTCGGTAGACGGCAGAGAGACCACGCGCACGGCACGGCCCTTGGCAGTCAGCTGCTCATAGGCGGCCACCGCCAGTTCCACTTCGGAACCGGTGGCGATCAGGATCAGCTCAGGGGTACCGGCGCAATCCTTCAGCACGTAGCCACCCTTGGCGGTGTCGGCCAGCTGCTGGGCGGTGCGGTCCATCTGGGCCAGGTTCTGACGAGAGAAGATCAGAGAGGTCGGGCCGTCGGTACGCTCGATGGCGTGTTTCCAGGCGATGGCGGATTCAACCTGGTCACACGGACGCCAGGTGCTCATGTTCGGGGTCAGACGCAAGGAGGCGATCTGCTCGACCGGCTGGTGAGTCGGGCCATCTTCACCCAGACCGATGGAGTCGTGGGTGTAAACGAAGATGGAACGCTGCTTCATCAGGGCGGCCATGCGCAGGGCGTTGCGGGCGTACTCCATGAACATCAGGAAGGTGGCGCCGTAGGGGATGAAACCACCGTGCAGGGCGATGCCGTTCATGATGGCGGACATGCCGAACTCGCGTACACCGTAGTGGATGTAGTTGCCGGAGGCATCGTCGTTGGTCAGGGACTTGGAGCCGGACCACATGGTCAGGTTGGACGGAGCCAGGTCGGCAGAACCACCCATGAATTCCGGCAGCAGCTTGCCGAAGGCTTCCAGTGCGTTCTGGGACGCTTTACGGGTGGCGATCTTGGCCGGGTTGGCCTGCAGGTTTTCGATGATCTTGGCGGAGTCGGCAGCCCAGTTGGCCGGCAAGTCGCCTGCGGTGCGGCGCTTGAACTCGGCAGCCAGTGCCGGGTGAGCGGCTTCATAGGCGGCGAACTTGGCAGCCCAGTCGGATTCCAGCTTGGCGCCCTTCTCTTGACCGTTCCACTCGGCAGCGATGTCGGCCGGGATAACGAACGGTGCGTGGTCCCACTTCAGGAAGGCACGAGCGGCGGCGATCTCGTCGTTGCCCAGCGGTGAGCCGTGGCAGTCGTGAGAACCGGATTTGTTCGGGGAACCGTAACCGATGATGGTGCGGCAGCAGATCAGGGTCGGCTTGCCGGTCTCTGCCTTGGCGGCTTCGATGGCAGCGTTGATCGCTTCCGGGCTGTGACCGTCAACGGCCGGGATGACGTGCCAGCCGTAGGCTTCGAAGCGCTTGACGGTGTCGTCGGTGAACCAGCCTTCCACGTGACCGTCGATGGAGATGCCGTTGTCATCCCAGAACGCGATCAGCTTGCCCAGTTGCAGGGTACCGGCCAGGGAGCAAGCCTCGTGGGAGATACCTTCCATCAGGCAGCCGTCGCCCATGAAGGCGTAGGTGTAGTGGTCAACGATGTCGTGACCCGGCTGGTTGAACTGCTCGGCCATGGCCTTCTCGGCGATCGCCATGCCCACGGCGTTGGTGATGCCCTGACCCAGCGGACCGGTAGTGGTCTCAACACCCGGCGCGTAACCGTACTCCGGGTGACCCGGGGTGCGAGAGTGCAGCTGGCGGAAGTTTTTCAGATCGTCGATGGAGAGGTCATAACCGGAGAGGTGCAGCAGGGAGTACAGCAGCATGGAGCCGTGGCCGTTGGAGAGGATGAAACGGTCGCGGTCGGCCCACTTGGGGTTGTTCGGGTTATGTTTCAGGTGGCTGCGCCACAATACTTCGGCGATATCCGCCATTCCCATGGGGGCGCCCGGGTGACCGGAGTTGGCTTTTTGAACGGCATCCATACTCAATGCGCGAATGGCATTGGCAAGCTCTTTACGAGAAGGCATCTGTATCTCCTGCGATTGCTTCATTTGATGGCCAAGATTAAGGCGCGTCATTGTCCCAGCAGGGGGCGCGGCGTGCAAATATTATCTGGGCGAATAAAGCCGCTTTGGGAGCTCAATCGCTTTTCTTGACGGGGCAAACGATTGAGTCATGACCACTATCTACCCCAAATGGGGTGAAGAACGGATCTTGTTCGGCCAGGGGGCGGCAAAACCAAAATAGTGCTGGCAATCGAGGGGGTCGCTAACTAAAATGGACGTCCAGATGTAGATACCTCTACAATCATCCTATCATCACCCGGTTATTGCTGCGGCGATAACCCCAGACAAGCTGAGAATCCCATCATGGCAAAGCTGTTTACTTCCGAGTCGGTCTCCGAAGGCCATCCCGACAAGATTGCGGATCAGATCTCCGATGCGGTCCTGGACGCCATCCTCAAGCAAGACACCAAGGCACGCGTTGCCTGCGAGACCCTGGTCAAGACCGGCATGGTCATGGTGGCCGGTGAAGTAACCACCACCGCCTGGGTAGACATCGAGCAGATCGTGCGCGACACCGTGCGCGAGATCGGCTACACCCACTCCGACATGGGCTTCGATGCCGACTCCTGCGCCGTGCTGAACGCCATCGGCAAGCAGTCCCCGGACATCAACCAGGGCGTTGACCGCAGCGATCCGCTGGAACAGGGCGCGGGCGACCAGGGCCTGATGTTCGGCTACGCCACCAACGAAACCGACGTGCTGATGCCGGCTCCCATCACCTACTCCCACCTGCTGGTGAAGCGTCAGGCCGAAGTGCGCAAGAACGGCACCCTGCCGTGGCTGCGTCCGGATGCCAAGAGCCAGCTGACCTTCGCCTACGACGACGCCGGCAAGATCATCGGTGTGGATGCCGTGGTGCTCTCTACCCAGCACGCCGAATCCATCAGCCACAAAGACTTGGTTGAAGCGGTGCGCGAAGAGATCATCAAGCCGGTGCTGCCGGCCGAGTGGATCAACAAGGACACCAAATACTTCATCAACCCGACCGGCCGTTTCGTCATCGGCGGCCCCATGGGTGACTGCGGTCTGACCGGTCGCAAGATCATCGTCGACACCTACGGCGGCATGGCCCGTCACGGTGGTGGCGCCTTCTCCGGCAAGGATCCGTCCAAGGTTGACCGCTCCGCTGCCTACGCCGCCCGCTACGTGGCCAAGAACATCGTCGCCGCCGGTCTGGCCGATCGCTGTGAAGTGCAGGTCTCCTACGCCATCGGCGTGGCCGAGCCGACCTCCATCAGCGTCGAAACCTTCGGCACTGCCAAGGTGGCCGAGGATCTGCTGGTCAAGCTGGTGCGCGAGCACTTCGAACTGCGTCCGTACGGCCTGATCCAGATGCTGGATCTCAAGCGCCCGATCTACCAGGCCACTGCCGCCTACGGTCACTTCGGTCGCAACGAGTTCCCGTGGGAGCAGACCGACAAGGCCGAACTGCTGCGTTCCGCCGCCGGCCTGTAAGCGTCGCGCTTGTGGTATAAAGGGGAGCCTGGCTCCCCTTTTGCTTGTCCGCCATTTGCCGAGAACCCGATGTCCGCCACCGCTACCCGCCTCGACCCCACCCTGCACCAGCAGCTGCTCGCGCGCGTCGACGCCTGTTTTGTGCAGGCCGAAGCACGCCTTGGCCGCTCCTTTCCCCGCCCGCAGGTGCACTGCAACATGCGCGGTCGGGCGGCGGGTTCGGCGCGGCTGCAGACCTGGGAGCTGCGCTTCAACCCGGCCCTCTATCAGGCCAACCAGCAGGCGTTTCTGGCCGAGGTGGTGCCCCACGAGGTGGCCCATCTGCTGGTCTATGCCCTGTGGGGCGAAGGGCGTGGCAGATCGCGGGTGCTGCCTCACGGCCGCCAGTGGCAATCAGTGATGCGGGAGCTGTTCGGCCTCGAGCCCAGAACCACCCACAGCTTCGATCTGGCGGTACTGGCGCAGCCGACCATCCCCTATCGCTGCCTCTGCCAGCAGCACCAGCTGTCGGTGCGCCGCCACAACAAGGTGGTGCGCGGCGAGGCCCGCTACCACTGCCGTCGCTGCAAGCAGCCGCTGGAGCGGGTCGTCACCTCGCAGTAAGCCAGCCGGTGTCGCGCCCTTGTGGTAGGGTGCCCGCCATCGTTCGTCTATCATCCCGTTTGCAAGGAATCCCATGCGTCTCATCTCTTCCCTCGCCCTGACCCTGCTGGCCGGTTTGCCGCTGCTCAGCGCGCCCCTGCATGCCCAGACCTTTCGCGAAGCCAAGCAGGATCTGGTCAAGCTCTACCGGAGCCAGCCCGCTGTCACCACCATCTACTGCGGCTGCAACATCGACTACCAGGGCAAGAAAATGAGCCCGGATCTGGCCAGTTGCGGCTATGAGCCGCGCAAGCAGCCCAAGCGCGCCGCCCGCATCGAGTGGGAACACGTGGTGCCGGCCTGGGAGTTCGGCCACCAGCTCAAGTGCTGGCAGCAGGGCGGCCGCAAGAACTGCGGCAAGAGCGACGAGTTCAACCAGATGGAGGGGGACATGCACAACCTCTTCCCCGCCGTTGGCGAAGTGAACGGCGATCGGGCCAACTTCCGCTTCTCCGACTGGAACGGCACCCCGGATCAGTACGGCCAGTGCCGGATGCTGGTGGATTTCAAGGAGCGCCGGGTGCAGCCACCCAAGGGGCCGGTACGGGGCCAGATTGCCCGCGCCTACCTCTACATGAGCCAGCAGTATGGGCTGCGTCTGGCGGCGCAACAGCGTAAACTGTTCGAAGCCTGGGACAGGCAGTACCCGGCCGACGGCTGGGAGTGCGAGCGCAATCGCCGCATCGGCAAGCTGCAGGGCAATACCAACCCCTTTATTGAAAAGCAGTGCCAGTAACCCCATTTGACCTGGGAGGGGGATCGCCCCCTCTTATCATGAAACCCTTCACCCTCTGTCTCGTGAGCCTTGCTCGCCGCCGTGCAGTAGGATATTGAAGGGTTTCCAAGCAAGAGACTGACTATCAGCCATGCGTATTCCACGTATCTATGAACCGGCCGCCCTGCAGGTGGGCCAGACCCTCGCCCTGTCGGAAGACGGCGCCAACCACATCGGCCGGGTGCTGCGCATGCAGCCGGGTCAGCAGCTCGAGCTGTTCAACGGCGACGGCAACCAGTACCCCGCCACCATCGCCAATGTGGGCAAGAAGTCCGTTGAGGTGACCATCGACAGCTGCGAGCAACGCTCGGTGGAGTCACCGCTGGCCATCCACCTCGGTCAGGTGATCAGCCGCGGCGACAAGATGGACTTCACCATCCAGAAATCGGTGGAGCTGGGCGTCACCTGCATCACCCCGCTCTTCTCCGAGCGCTGCGGCGTCAAGCTGCCGGCCGATCGGCTGGAGAAAAAACGCGAACAGTGGCAGAAGGTGGTGATCAGCGCCTGCGAGCAGTGCGGCCGCAATACCGTGCCCGAGGTGCGCATGCCGATGGAGCTGGACGCCTGGCTGGCGGAAGAGACCAAGGAGCTCAAGCTCAACCTGCACCCGCGCGCCCCTTACAACATCAACACCTTGCCGGTTCCCGAGCATGGCGTGCGGCTGCTGATCGGCCCGGAAGGGGGCTTGTCGAGCGACGAGATCGCCCGTACCGTGCAGGAAGATTTCAAGGAGATGCTGCTGGGGCCGCGGGTGCTGCGCACCGAAACCGCCGCCCTGACCGCGATTACTGCGCTGCAGTGCCGCTTCGGCGATCTCGCTTGATACCATAGGCCGCATCGATCAGCCCCATGGCAACATCGATGCAGCCTCAAGCGGCCGATTACGCTGCGCTAATCGACCCTACAACCCCCTCGAGCCATTAAGAAGGAACAGCGGATGACCATTAAACTCGGCATCGTGATGGACCCCATCTCGGCCATCAACATCAAGAAGGACTCCAGCTTCGCCATGCTCGAAGAGGCGCAAAAGCGCGGCTACGAGCTGTTCTATCTGGAGATGAAGGATCTCTACATGGAGGGCGGTCGCGCCTTCGGCACCATGCGTCCGCTCACCGTCAAATATGACTATGCCGACTGGTACAGCCTGGGCGAGGTGGTGGATCAGCCGCTCTCCAGCCTGGACGTGATCCTGATGCGCAAGGATCCCCCCTTCGACACCGAGTTCATCTACGCCACCTACATGCTGGAGCGGGCCGAGGACGAGGGTTGCCTCATCGTCAACAAGCCCCAGAGCCTGCGCGACGCCAACGAGAAGCTCTACACCGCCTGGTTTGCCGAACACACCCCGACCACGCTGGTGACCCGCCGCGCCGACAAGCTGCGCGCCTTCCACGCCCAGCACAAGGACGTGATCCTCAAGCCGCTGGACGGCATGGGCGGCGCCTCCATCTTCCGCATGAAGGAGGATGACGCCAACGTCGGCGTCATCATCGAGACCCTCACCGCTCACGGCAGCCAATACTGCATGGCGCAGACCTATCTGCCCGCCATCAAGGATGGCGACAAGCGGGTGCTGGTGGTGGACGGTGAGCCGGTGCCCTACTGTCTGGCCCGCATCCCGGCCCAGGGGGAGACCCGCGGCAACCTGGCGGCCGGCGGCCGTGGCGAGGCGCGCCCCCTGAGCGAGGCGGACTGGGCCATCGCCCGCGCGGTGGGCCCGACGTTGAAAGAGAAGGGGCTCATCTTCGTCGGCCTCGACATCATCGGCGATCGGCTGACCGAGATTAACGTCACCAGCCCGACCTGCATCCGCGAGATTGAAGCGGCCTTCGACGTGCACATCACCGGCATGTTGATGGACGCCATCGAGCGCCGGCTGGCCAAGGCTTAATCCGTCCCAGCCCAGCTGTGACGACAGATGATAAACAACAGAGGCGGCCCCGGGGCCGCCTCTTTTCTATCCATCCATCAATCCATCTATCCAGCGTCAGTCCCCTCAGCAGCGGAATTGCCCCACCTTCTCCTTGAGATCCCCCGACAGCTGCTCCAGCTCGTGACAGTTCTGGTTGAGCTGGGTGGCCGCCCCGGTCGACTCGGTCGCGATATGGGCGATGTTGACCACGTTGCGGGTGATCTCCTCGGCCACCTTGCTCTGCTCCTCCGCCGCCGTGGCAATCTGGGTATTCATCTCGTTTATTACGTTGACCGAGCTGACGATCTCGCCGAGCGCCTGACCACAGGCCAGCACGGTTCGGTTGGACTCCTCCACCTGTTCCAGCCCCTGCTCCATGCTGCTGGCCGCCTGATTGGCCCCCTGCTGCAACTTGACGATGGTCTTGCCGATCTCTTCGGTGGAGCGCTGGGTACGCTGGGCCAGGGTGCGCACCTCGTCGGCCACCACCGCAAAGCCACGCCCCTGATCCCCTGCCCGCGCCGCCTCGATGGCGGCGTTGAGGGCCAGCAGGTTGGTCTGCTCGGCGATGCCGCGAATGGCGTCCATCACGCTGCCGATGTCCCGGCTGTCATCCGCCAGCTGGGTGATCATGGCCGCCGTGTTCTGGATCTGGGAGGAGAGGTGTGACATGCGCGCAATGGCATCCTCCACTATCTGATGGCCGTGCCGTGCGCTGTCGTCGGCATGACGGGCCGCATCGGCCGCCTGGTTGGAGCTGTTGGCCACCTCGGCCACCGTGCTGCTCATCTGGTTCATGGCGGTCGCGGTCTGATCCGTCTCCGCCTGCTGCTGGGCAAACCGCTGGCGGCTCTCGACCCCGATATGGGCCAGCTGGGCCGATGCCCTGGCAAGCTGCTCGGCGGTCTCGTTGATCTGGGCGATGAGGCCGCGAAAATGGCGGATCACCTCGTTGAGGGAGTGCGCCAGGCTGCCCATCTCATCCTTGCGCAGCACGGGGGCCAGCCGGCTCAAGTCGAGATCCGTCTGCATGCCGCGCAGGATCTGCCCCATGGCCGCCAACGGCTGGCTGACGCTGCGCCCGGCCCAGATCCCGATGAACAGGACGCAGCCCCCCGCCACCACAAACAGCACCACAAACAGCTGGGTCAGCTGCTGCCTGAGCTGGTTGAGCTCGGCCACGTTCTCTTCCGCCTCCTGCAGCTGGAACGCCACCTGATCGCTCACCGCGTCGCTGACCGGGTCGATCACCTGATAGAGCGGCATGATGGCGGCGGCGAGCGCCGCGTTGTGTTCGCCCGGCGAGCCCTCCAGCAGCCCCATCACCTTTTCTATCTCCCGGTTGGCGGCGGTAAACAGCGCCTCCACCTTGTCCGCCCGCCTGCGCTCCTCGTCACTCATGTCGTGGCTGCGATACTGGCGCCAGATGGTGGCGATCTCCTGCTGGGCGGCGCTCATGTCGGCCTTGGAACGGGCCGGTTCGAAGCCCCCGACGTTGGCCTTGTTGGCGGCATCGATCACCTTGACCGCATAGAGATCGGCGATCTGCTTGAGCTCCTTGAGCTGGACCACCTCCCCCTGATACATGGCGTTGATGCCGGTCATCAGCCGGGACATCGCCTGGGTTGCTCCTATGACCAGCAGCAACAGCGCCAGCAGGGGAACCACACAGCCCAGGATCAACTTCTGCCTGATTGAAATACCTTCCATGGCTTTCTCTCCACTGAAACAGATTGACTGGTCTGAGCCAGCCGCCCAAAAAGCGGTTTTGCCAGACGAAGCGAGCTGCCATAATTGACTTCAAATACCTTTGCAATATTTGGCCCATATGCAAACACTGCAAAATCACTTCCTGCTCGCCATGCCGAGCCTCACCGACCCCTATTTCGAGCGCTCGCTGGTCTATCTGTGCGAGCACAACGAAGAGGGCGCCATGGGGCTGGTGGTCAATATTCCGGTGGACATGTCGCTGGAGACCATGCTGGATCAGCTCAAGCTGGCACCGCCCGCCAACCCGGAACTCAAGCAGCCGGTGCTGCAGGGGGGGCCGGTTCACGCCGATCGCGGCTTCGTGCTGCACAGCTTCCGCCCCGGTTTCAACTCCACCCTGCAGGTGGGGGATGAGCTGATGGTCACCACCTCCAAGGACATACTGGAGACCCTGGGTACCGAGGAGGCACCGGCACACTGGCTGGTGGCGCTCGGTTACGCCGGCTGGAGCGCGGGGCAACTGGAACAGGAGCTGGTGGACGGCGCCTGGCTGGTGATCCCCCCCAATCCGGATCTGGTGTTCAAGACCCCCATCCACCAGCGTTGGCAACGCGCCGCCGCCAGCATCGGGGTCAATCCCGTTCACCTGTCCAGCGACATCGGCCACGGCTGATGCAATCTGCTGTGCAATTTGCGACGCATTCTGAGGAAATTACCCAATGTCATCACGCAGTATCATGGGCTTTGACTACGGCACCAAGAGCATAGGGGTCGCCATCGGTCAGGAGCTCACCGGCACGGCCCGCCCGCTGCGCGCCCTCAAGGCCAACGACGGCATCCCCAACTGGGACGAAATAGACAAGCTGCTCAAGGAGTGGCAACCGGACCTGCTGGTGGTGGGTCTGCCGCTCAACATGGACGGCACCGAGCAGGAGATCACGGTGCGCGCCCGCAAGTTCGGCAACCGCCTGCACGGCCGTTTCGGCAAGCAGGTGGAGTTCAAGGACGAGCGGCTCACCACCACCGATGCCCGCGCCCGCCTGTTCGAACAGGGTGGCTATAGGGCGCTGGAGAAGGGGAGCGTGGATGGCGTCTCCGCCCAGCTCATCCTGGAAGCCTGGATGGAAGAGCAATACGACTGATCTGCCGGGGTGAGGCGCTCGTGCGCCTCACCCCTTCTGCCCCTCTCAGGCCTTGGCCTGCGACAGCTCCTCCTCCTCGCCATGGCGCTCACCGGCCTGCATCATGCGGTTGAGCCAGGGCACCATCAGCCCCATCACCCCCGCCACCAGCAGGGTCACCAGACCAATCTTGCCAAACACGTCCGTGTAGATGGGCAGGGTCTGCAGCGGATCCGTCACCCCTTGCGGCACCGCGGTAAAGGTCGCCACATAGCCCCCGAGCAGGGAGGCCATCGCCTGGGTCAGGAACCACATGCCGAGGATGAAGCCCATCAGCCGCTGCGGCACCAGCGCCGCCACCATGGCCAGCCCCAGGGCGCTGATCATCAGCTCCCCCAGACTCTGGAACAGATAGATGAGCACCATGAACCAGGGTGAGGTGAGTCCCTGCGCATCGGCAAACCAGATGCCGGACGCCGCCGCGGTGAGAAAACCGAGGGAACAGAACAGCATGCCCAGGGTGAACTTGAGCGGCATGGTGAGATCCCGCCCCTGGCTGCCCAGCCGGGTATAGATCATCGCCAGCACCGGGCTGCCCAGCACCACCCAGAAGGGGTTGAGCGCCTGGAAGCTGACCGGGTTGACGGTCACCCCCAGCATTTCATGGTGCATGTTGTTGATGGCAAAGAAGTTGAGCGAGGTCGGCATCTGGGCATAGAGCACGTAGAACACCACCGCCTCCAGCATCAGCACGAAGGCCACGTACATCTTGTTGCGCCCGACGCTGTCAAGCTTGAACGCCTCGCGAAAGAAGAAGACCACCACGGCCAGGGTCACCGTCATCAGCACCATGTTGGCGATCACCACGTGGTGCATCAACCAGGCGCAGAAGAAGACCAGGGCGACCGAGCCCAGCAGCACCAGCAGCAGCTTGCCGTAGTCGAGCGGCAGGTGATCGGGGGCCGAGCCTATTCCCTTGACCATGCGACGGCAGGCGAAGAAGGTGAGCAGGGCGATCACCAGGCCAACCCCGCACAGGTTGTAGGTCACTGTGTAGCCGTAGTGATCGGCCACCACGGGAGCCAGCGACAGGGAGATGAGCGAGCCGACATTGATCGACATGTAAAACAGGGTGAAGGCGCCATCCAGCCGGGGATCACCGGGCTCGTAGCACTTGGCGAGCAGGCTGGCGGGGTTGGCCTTGAACAGGCAGTTGCCGACGGCGATGGTACCCAGTGCATAGAAGATGAGATCGGGGTTGTAGATGGACATGCCGGTCATGAAGTAGCCGATGACCAGTACAATGGCCCCCAGCACCATGGTGCGCTTGGTCCCCAGAATATGGTCACCCACGTAACCGCCCACCGAGATGAGGCCGTACACCAGCGCCGAGAAGGCACCGAAGGTGATAAAGGACTGCTCCTGGGAAAAGCCCAGCTGCTGGACGAAGAACACCGCCAGCAGGCCCTGGACGCCGTAATAGCCGAAGCGCTCCCAGAGCTCGACGAAGAAGATCATGAAAAAGGGTTTTGGTTGTTGCAACAACCCGGTCGGGGTGGATGGACGCATGCTAACCTACCTGTCTGTATGTATTTTCTTATTCATGTGAGCGGCCCCGCAGCCGGGTTGGCCAGGGGTCGCAAGCTTGCTGCCGCGATGCAGACGAAGGGGGGAACAGGCCGACTGGCCCGGATGGGGTGATGCTGAGGGGGCGATGGTTTTCGCCATGCCATGAACCTCCCTGCTCGGGTCATCGATCCCTTGCTGGCGGCAGACCGAATATCGGCGGGCAACCAAAAATGGGGATCGAACGGGCCTTCCTCTCCTGCCGCGACTCGCTTCCAGTCAAGATGGCCCGGCATTCACCGCATAACGTTAAAACATCGAGCAATCATTACTATTTATGATAATTAACTACATATGAAGCAAATAAGCCGTAGATCACACTTGTAACTAAACTATCAGTGAAGTTTTCTAATACGGCGGGATTAGTTTTGTTAATCTCAAACGGGTCTTTATTTTACTGCCACCCCCAGACCAGATGACAACGCCGGGCAAAGCCCGGCGTTTTTCAGAACAGGTGGGTTACAGCAAATGGCGCCGTGACCCGCGGCCAGTGCCGACTCAGGGAGCCAGCTTGCTCAGGATGGCGTGGGCCGCCTTTACCCTCTCCTGGATGGGGTAGTTGCGGTTGGCCAGCATGACGATGCCCACTCCCTTGGCCGGCACGAAGACCACATAGGCGCCAAAGCCGTTGGTCGAGCCGGTCTTGTTGAAGAGCCGCTGGCTCCCCATCTCCTTCGGCGCGGCCGTCGTCGGATTGGCCTTCATGATCACCTGGGCCGAGTTGCCCGTCAGCAGCGTCTGCTCGCTGACCGGATAGGGGTAACTCTCCCAGCCCAGCCCCTGGGTCATCTCGCCTACCGAGTAGCGCCCCTGGTGGGTCAAAGCGATGGCCTGCTGCAATCCCTTGTCATCCACCCCGTTGATGTTGGCCTTCACGAAGGCGAGCAGATCAGCCGAGCTGGTCTTGATGCCGTAGGCCTCGTCCGCCAGCACCCCTGGCGTGACCCTGATGGGCTTGTCCTCTTTCGAATAGCCATAGGCGTAGTTCGCCATCGCCTGCTTCGGCACATTGATATAGGTGTGATGCAGGCCGAGCCCGGGCAGCAGGGTCTGCTCCATCAACTGGGCAAACGGCTGCTGCAGACTGCTCGCCGCCAGATAGCCGAACAGGCCGATACTGGGGTTGGAGTACTGGCGATGGCTGCCTGGTTGATAGGCCGGCGTCCACTGGCGATAGTAAGCCTGCATCTGCTCGAGCGATTCCACCTCGTCGGGGAATTGCAGCGGCAGACCCCCGGCACTGTAAGTGGCAAGCTCGGCCATGGTAATGCCATCAAAGGCGGAGCCCTTGAGCCAGGGAGCGTGCCGGCTCACCTTGTCATCCAGCCCAATGCTCCCCTTGACCACAGCGTAGGCCCCCAGGGTAGCGGTCAGGGTCTTGCTGACCGAGCCAATCTCGAACAGGGTCTGCTCGCTGACCTTCTTCCCCGTCGCCAGCTCGGCAACCCCGTAGTTGAAGTAGTGAGCCTTGCCATCCTTGAGCACTGCCACCGCCATGCCCGGGATCCGTTGCTCTTTGAGCAACGGTTGGATGCTGGC
Source organism: Aeromonas sp. FDAARGOS 1403 (assembly GCF_019047325.1). Lineage (NCBI taxonomy): Bacteria > Pseudomonadati > Pseudomonadota > Gammaproteobacteria > Aeromonadales > Aeromonadaceae > Aeromonas > Aeromonas sp. FDAARGOS 1403. Next base: position 4,446,758 of record NZ_CP077249.1, read on the forward strand.
ATCGACCACGGAGCGCAGGGGATCGGCCGGTGAAGTGGCTTCGGCATGGGCCAGACCGGTCCACATCAGAGTGGCCACAGCCCCCCACAGGATGGTTTTTCGTTGTTTCATAGAACCTTCTCCTAAATCTATATGTAGGTTTGCTGACTCAATAACTAGCAGTGGTGAGAGCATATCTTCGAATCATGTGTGGAGTATGAAGTTCTGTGAAGCCAATGTGAAGTTGCCAACCAAACCATCCAGATTCAATGAGTTATCCATGACTTGTCCCCCTTGTCATGCCGCTGGCGTATAAGCTGTAGGGGCAACGACACCGAGGGGAGGCACCCGTGCAGACACAACCACAGATAACCCGGCTGCTGACGGCGCTGGAGCAGGTGATCCTGGGCAAGCCGCTGCAGCTCAAGATTGCCCTGGTGACCCTGCTGGCCCGCGGCCACCTGCTGATCGAGGATCTGCCCGGCATGGGCAAGACCACCCTGGCCCACGCCCTGGCGCAGGTGCTGGGGCTCGACTGCCGGCGGGTGCAGTTCACCGCCGATCTGCTGCCGGCCGACCTGCTGGGGCTGCAGATCTTTGACCCCCAGCAGCAGCAGTTTCGCTTTCACCCCGGCCCAGTCTTTGCCCAGGTGCTGCTGGCGGACGAGATCAACCGCGCCAGCCCCAAGGTGCAGAGCGCCCTGCTGGAGGCCATGGCCGAGGGCAAGGTGAGCATCGAGGGGCAGAGCCACCCGCTCCCCTCCCCCTTCTTCGTCATCGCCACCCAGAACCCGGCGGATCAATCGGGCACCTACCCCTTGCCGGAATCCCAGCTCGATCGCTTCGCGGTGCGCCTCTCTCTGGGCTTTCCGACCCCGGAGGCGGAGCGGCGGCTGCTGCGTGGGGCCAGCCAGAGCGCCCCCCTCGAACGCCAGCTCGATGCCGCAGATCTCGCCGCCCTGCAGGCCGAGGCGGCGCAGATCCACCTCGCCGATGCCACCCTCGACTACCTGCTGGCACTGGTGCAGCAGAGCCGCTTCGACGCCGAGCTGCCGCAGCCGCTCTCGCCCCGCGCCGCCCAGACCCTGCTGGCGGTGAGCCGGGCCTGGGCGCTGGTGGCGGGCCGCCGCTTCGTCAGCGTGGAGGATGTGCAGGCGGTCTTCCCCTACGTGGCCGAGCACAGGCTCAGGGGGAGCTTCGGGGTGCAGCGCGGTGAAGCCTGCCCGCTCAGCCAGCGCCTGCTGGCCCGGGTCGATCCGGATCGCCCCTGATGAACTGGCGCCAGCGCAGAGCCAGGTGGCAGCAAGGCTGGCTGGCCAGGCGCATCCCGCCGGCGCGCCAGCTCACCCTGCAGGGGCGCTGCCTGTTCATTCTGCCTACCCGGCTCGGCCTCTGCTATCTGCTGGTGATGCTGGCCATCTATCTGCTCGGCACCAACTACCAGAACAACCTGGTATTGCTGCTGGCCTACGGCCTCGGCAGCCTGTTCATGGTCACCATGTGGCTCACCCACCGCAACCTGCTGGGGCTGGCCCTGCTGGGGGGGTCTGCCGTGCTGGGAGAGGTGGGCAGCCCCTTGCCCATGCGCATCACGGTGCGCAGCGAACGGCCGTTGCAGGCACTGCAGTTTTCCCTCAATGAAGGGCGGCTTTGGCTGGCGCAGGTGGATGCGGTGCCCCAACCCCTGCTCCTGCCGGTGCTGGGTAGCCGGCGCGGGCGCCTGTCGCTGGAGAGGCTGCGAGTGGAGAGCCGCTACCCCCTCGGCCTGTTTCGCTGCTGGTCGCTGCTGGATTTGCAACTGGAGGGCTGGCTCGCCCCGGCCCCCGCGTACGGCCCCTTGCGCGGGGAGGCCGCGACCGACGCGGCGGGCAACCGGGGACAACCCACCCCGGCCTCGATGGGAGATTTCGACATGCTGCGGGCCCACCAGAGCGGCGAGCCGCTCAGCCGGGTTGCCTGGAAACAGCTCGCCCAGGGGCGCGGCCTGCTGGTGAAGCAGTTTTGCGAGCCGGGGCAGGATGATACCCACCTCTCCCTCTCCCGGGTTGGCGGCCAGGATCTCGAAGCGAGGCTGGCGGTGCTCGCCTGGTGGTGTGACGACTATGCCAAACGGGGCATTCCCTTCAGCCTGACCCTGGCGGGCCGGACGCTCGGGCCGGACAGTGGCCCCGCCTTTTTGCAGCGCTGCCAGCTGGCGCTGGCTCGCGTCGATGCCGTGGAGTCGCCGCAGGAGGTCGACCTCGATGCTGCTCGATAACCGGCGCCTGCTGCCGCTGCTCGCCCTGCTGCAGTTGCTGCTGATCCCGGCCCTCTGGCCCCAGCTGCAGCTCTGGGTGATGGCCGTCTCGCTGCTTGCCCTGGGCGTGCGGGCCATGATGCTGTGGCGGGGCTGGCGCCCACTGCCCGCCGCCGCACTGGCTCTGCTGGCCATACTGGGTGTGGCACTGCTGGGCTGGCAGTGGCGCCAGCTCGGCACCCTGCCGGCCCTCATCAACCTGCTCTGGCTCGGCTACGGTCTCAAGCTCATCGAGGTACGGCGGGAGCGGGATGTGGAGCAGGTGCTGCTGCTCGCCTTCTTTCTGGTCGCGCTGGCGCTGGTGCAGCGGCAAAGCATGGGCTGGGCCCTGGCAATGGCGGGGGCACTCTGGTTGGCGGTCACCACCCTGCTGGCGGCGGTGCAGCCCCTCGGCCAGCGACTATGGCTGCGCGCCGGCGTCACCCTGCTGCTGACCGCACCCCTGCTGCTCACTCTGTTTCTGCTGCTGCCAAGGCTACCGCCGCTCTGGCAGATGCCAAGCAGCAACCGCGCCCTCTCCGGCCTCTCGGAGGAGGTGGCCCCCGGCGACATCAACGAGCTGGTCAACTCCTCCGAGCTCGCTTTTCGCATCAGCTTCGCCTCAGCGCCCCCCCTGCCCCAGGAGCGCTACTTCCCGCTGATGCGCCAGGAGCTGTTCGATGGCCGCCGCTGGTTGTTAAGCGATGAGGTGCGCCGCTGGCAACAGTCTCAGTCCGTGCAGACGCAGCCGGCGGCCAACCCGGCGACACCGCTGCCTGCCGGCGGCTATCAGGTGATCGCCGAGCCCCAGCGCCACCGCTGGACTCTGGCCCTGGCCAACCCCGAAGTATTGAGCGGCCCGGTCACCTTGAGCCCCCTCGCCACCCTCTATCGTCGCGATCGGGGGGATAGCCGCGTCAGCTACCGGGTCAGCACGGCCGCCACGGCGCCACCAGCCAGCCAGGCGACCCGCCAGCTCAACCTGCAGTTGCCCGCCACCGGCAACCCCAAGGCGCGGGCCCACGCCCTGATGCTCAAGGCCCGCCATCCGACGCCGGAGGCGCTCGCCGCCGCCCTGCTGGGCGAGTTTCGTCAGGGCGACTTCTACTACACCCTGCAGCCACCACGGCTGGGGCAGGACGGGGTGGATGATTTTCTGTTCGAGAGCCGGCGCGGTTTTTGCGGCCACTACGCCATGGCCACCGCCTTCGTGCTACGGGCGGCCGGCATCCCGGCCAGGCTGGTGACCGGCTACCTTGGCGGCGAGTGGAATCCGAGGGGCAACTATCTGGAGGTGCACCAGTTCGACGCCCACGCCTGGGTGGAGTATCTGGATGAGCAGAACCGCTGGCAGCGGCTCGATCCCACCGCCGCGGTGGCGCCCCAGCGCATCGAGGGGGGCGTGCCGGCGGCCCTTGGCGGCGAGTTCGCCGCTGCTGACCCGCTCTCTTTGCAGCGCTATCGCAACTGGGTCCTGCTCAACCAGCTGCGCTGGTGGGGGGCCAACCTCGATTACCAATGGACCCGCTGGGTACTCAACTATGATGCGGCCAGCCTGTGGCAACAGCTGGGGCAACGCTGGCCGGCACTCTCAGGCCATACCCACTGGCTTATTCTGGCCACACTGATGGGGGTAGCCAGCCTGGTGGGCGGCCTGCTGCTCTGGCGCGGCCCGACCCCGGCCAGGCTGCGGTTATGGCAGCCCCTGCGCCGGCGCGCCGCCCGCCACGGCTGGCAACCGCAGGCGGGGGAGAGCCTGGCCAGCTGGTGCGAGCGCCTCGCCGATCTCAGACCCTCGCTGGCGCGGCCGCTGCGACAGGGGGCCTGGCTCTACCGGCGCTGGCGTTATGCCCCGCTGTCTCCCACGCAGCGCCAACGCACCCTGCACCAGTTGCGGCGCCGGCTGCACCAAATCTGCCGGCGCTGGGATGCACACGGCTGACGGCCAGGCAGCGTCAACATACCTTGTGCCAGTTGCGACGACGACTACGTCAGATCTGCCGGTGCTGGGATGCCAACAGCTGACGGCAGTGTAGCGTCAACACACCTTGCACAAGGTACGGCGACGACTGCGTCAGATCTGCCGGCGCTGGGATGCCCAAAGGTGACGACGATGAAACGGCGCCCAAACAAAAGGGGAGCCCATGGCTCCCCTTGTTATCAGACAACGGCGACTGCGAGGCTTATGCCTGTTTGCTGTTTTGCGCCGGATTGTCCCAGATACCCTCTTCCAGCTGGCTGCGGATCTCGGGGTACTTGTTGGCATCGAAGGTGGGCAGCTTGCCCAGCTTGAGCTGGTCGTTGTAATCCTTGGCCAGCTTGATGGCTACCCCCGAGAGCAGCAGAATCGCCACCAGATTGACGATGGCCATCAGCCCCATGGAGACATCCGCCATGGCCCACACGGTCGGCAGCTCGCCCACCGAACCGAACATCACCATGCCCAGCACGAACAGGCGGAACAGCATCAGGCCGCCCTTGTGGTTGTGCTCGAGGAACACCAGGTTGGTCTCGGCGTAGGAGTAGTTCGCCACGATGGAGGTGAAGGCGAAGAAGAAGATGGCCGCCGCGATGAAGATGTTGCCACCGCCACCGATCTGGGAGGAGAGCGCCCGCTGGGTCAGCTCAACACCTGTGATGCCTGAGCCTGGCTCAAACTGGCCGGACATCAGGATGATGGCGGCAGTACAGGTACAGATGACGATGGTGTCGAGGAACACCCCCAGCATCTGCACATAGCCCTGGGAGGCCGGGTGCGGCGGATAGGGGGTCGCAGTTGCGGCGGCGTTGGGGGCGGAGCCCATACCGGCTTCGTTGGAGAAGAGGCCGCGCTTGATGCCGTTGATCATCGCCTGGGAGATGGCGTAACCCAGTGCACCCGAGCCTGCCTGCTCAAGGCCGAGAGCGGACTTGATGATGAGGCTGAACACACCCGGCAGCTCGTGAATGTTGACCAGCACCACGAACAGCGCCATCAGGATGTAGGCCAGTGCCATGAAGGGCACCACCAGCTCGGCGAAGCGGGCGATGCCGCGGATGCCGCCGAAGATGATGAGGCCGGAGAGCACCACCAGAGCCAGACCGCTGACCCAGTCGGGGATGCCGAAGGCCACGTTCATCGCCAGGCTGATGGAGTTGGCTTGCACCGCGTTGAACACCAGACCGAACGCCAGGATCAGGCAGAGCGAGAACAGCACCCCCATCCAGCGCATGCCGAGCCCCTTCTCCATGTAGTAGGCTGGGCCGCCACGGTAGTTGCCATCCTCATCCTTGACCTTGTAGAGCTGGGCCAGGGTGCTTTCGACGAAGGCGGTCGCCATGCCGATGAAGGCGATCAGCCACATCCAGAAGATGGCGCCCGGGCCACCCAGATAGATGGCCACCGCCACACCGGCCAGGTTGCCGGTGCCGACGCGGGCGGCGAGGCTGGTACAGAGGGCCTGGAAGGAGGAGATACCGGCCTTGTCTGATTTGCGGCTGTTGCGCAAAACGGAAAACATGTGGCCGAAGTGGCGGACCTGGATAAAACCCAGACGGAAGGTAAAGAAGATGCCGACGCCGATGAGCAGGTAGATGAGCACGGCTCCCCACATCAGGTCGTTAATCATTGCGATCAAGGTGTCCATATTTCTCTCGTTGTTATCACATCCATGGTCAGTCTGCGCTGACCCCTTGCTGTCGATTTCTGAATTTGCGGTTCACTAAAGGGGCGGAATCTAGCATAGCGAAGGAGTTCAGAATAGTGATCGGGATCACTGCGGAAACAAAAAACGAGCGTTTTAGCGCAATAAAGCTTCATTTAACTCGCAAAATTTCAACAAAACTGAGAATCCAATCAATCGGCCAACAAATTAGACCCATAAGAAAACCTTTTGGCAATTATCTACATAGAGGTAGAAGCGGGAAAACGGAGGCAAACCATTACGCAAGCGTTTACCCATCGGGGATGCCAAAACGGCCCGGTTTCGCCAAACGTTTTACACGTAATAAAATTTCAAGTGGCTGACCACACAATTTATGTGATCGAGGGCACAAAACAGATAATCAACCAAAAAAGTTGTTTTTGACGAAGGATAATTTCAGCGACTAAAAACAGATAAAAGTCGTTTTTTATCAAACACTTTTATCCACTCCTTCCCGCCTGCGCCAGGGAGTGGCTGATAAGCATACAGCCCCCCCTATTGCAGGATGCGCCACATCCGTATTAATTAGGCAGGCAATGACGATGGGGCCTGCCCATCGCGCTTTTCTGAGCCTGAGTCGCCGGGATTTTGTAATTTTATTTCAGAACTGTCGTCTCACGCCCGCCACCCCCGAGCCTGCGTCCTCACCAAGAGAGTGCGCCCTCATAAAGAGATGATATTTGCCATGGCCGATAAATTAACCCAGCTGAAAGCCCTGACCACAGTTGTCGCCGACACCGGCGATATCGAAGCCATCAAGCGCTACCAGCCCATCGATGCCACCACCAACCCCTCTCTGGTGTTGAAGGCATCCGAGATCCCCGAGTACGCGGCACTGATCGAAGACGCCGTCACCTGGGCCAAGGCCCAGAGCCAGGACAAGGCACAGCAAATCATCGACGCGGGCGACAAGCTGGCGGTCAACATCGGTCTGGAAGTGCTGAAGATCGTCCCGGGCCGCATCTCCACCGAAGTGGACGCCCGTCTCTCCTTCGACACCGAGGCCAGCATCGCCAAGGCCCGCAAATTGATCCGTCTCTACAACGACGCCGGCATCAGCAACGATCGCATCCTGATCAAGCTGGCCTCCACCTGGGAGGGGATCCGTGCCGCCGAGGTACTGGAGAAAGAGGGTATCCAGTGCAACCTGACCCTGCTGTTCTCCTTCGCCCAGGCCCGTGCCTGTGCCGAAGCCGGCGCCTTCCTGATCTCCCCGTTCGTGGGTCGCATCCTCGACTGGTACAAGGCCAAGAACGGCCGTGACTACACCGCCAGCGAAGATCCGGGCGTGGTCTCCGTCACCTCCATCTACAACTACTACAAGCAGCACGACTACCCGACCGTGGTCATGGGTGCCAGCTTCCGCAACACCGGCGAGATCCTGGAACTGGCCGGCTGCGACCGCCTGACCATTGGCCCGGCCCTGCTGGAAGAGCTGAGCAAGGCTGAAGGTGCCGTGGTACGCAAACTGGACTACACCGGCGAGCGCAAGGCCAAACCGACCCCGATGACCGAAGCCGAATTCCGCTGGGAACTGAACCAGGACGCCATGGCTCACGAGAAGCTGGGCGAAGGCATCCGCATGTTTGCTATCGACCAAGGCAAGCTGGAAACCATGCTGGCCAGCCGCCTCTGATCGCTGCGCCATCTGCCGACAAAAACCGGGTTCCCGCAAGGGCACCCGGTTTTTTTTATGGGCGCAGGATCCGCTGTCATGGGTTCGTCACGAAAACGTTTTATTTTCAATGCCGGTATGTTATACGGATGGTGAAAACGAGAATAACCAAGGAGGGAGCCATGGAAATGTTCAACTTCGATTATGAAGATGTAGTTGAGCTCGGTTCACGTAGCCGCGGGACAACGGGAAAAAAACGTAAATGGCGTGAGATAGAGGCGTTGAAAGACAAGCATCGCCTGCAGAAGGAGCTGCAATCCATCGACATCGCCTACGAAGGTCTCTCAGACGAGATCGAGTTGTAAAAACAAGGCCCCGGTTAACCGGGGCCTTGTTTTTCAAGAGAGTGTCGATCCTCAGGAAGAGATCGGCAGCGACAGGCGCTTGGCCAGATCCTGAAAGTGCTGGCTGATCTCGGGCCCGAACAGGGGATCCCCGATGGCGCGGTTCTGCCAGACCTGCTCGAGGTGACGCCAGTCATCCTCGGTCAGTGAGTCGCGCAGATGGGGGAAGATGACCCCCTCTTCGTAGTTCATGTGCGCCTCCTGCAGCGCCACGAACTGCTCCAGCTTGGCGGTGAACTGATCGAGCGGAATGACCGCATCCATCAGGATCATCTCCACCATCTCCCTGAGCTCGGCACCGGCCTCCACCAGCTTGGCATGCTCCTGTTGCAGCCGGTTGGCCACATCCCCTTCCACTACCCGGTACTTGAGGTAGTAGTCATAAATGATGTCTTCCTTCGGATGGTGATACTTGTCCGATACCTCCCGCAGGTAATCAACCACATCGCGGATCAGGAAATAGCTGACCCTTTCTTCGCTGCGAATGGCTGTCAGCTTCTGCTTGAGCAGACCCAGCAACCGGGCGATGTTGAGATGATCCTTGTGCAGACTCGCTAACATAGGCACTCCTTGCGCTGAAATGAAACGATTCTGATCCGAGTATACGGCCATTTATCGCGCCAACTTTGCACTCAATCAAGTCAGCTGCAGACAAAACGGCCAATGGCACATGCTGTTTCGCCCTCCCGATGGAGCAAATCCAGCTGCCTGCCCCGCGCTATTCGCAGACCGAGTGCCAGTTGATGGGGCTCATCCCCTGCTGGCTCAGCAAGCGGTTGGTCTCGGAGAAGTGGCCGCAGCCGATGAAGCCGCGATGGGCAGAGAGCGGGCTGGGATGCGGCGCGCTCAGCACGTGATGACGCTGCCTGTCGATGAAACGCCCCTTCTTCTGGGCGTGGGCGCCCCACAGCAGGAAGACCACCCCCTGACAGCTGGCGTTGATCTGCTCGATGACCCGGTCGGTGAAGGTTTCCCAACCCAGATGGGCATGGGAGTGGGCCTGGCCCGCCTGCACCGTCAGCACGGTATTGAGCAGCAATACCCCCTGGGTGGCCCAGGACTCCAGAAAACCGTGACTGGGTGTGACAAAACCCGGCAGATCCCGCTGCATCTCCTTGTAGATGTTCACCAGCGAGGGAGGCGTGCGCACCCCGGGCAGGACGGAGAAGCAGAGGCCATGGGCCTGGTTCGGACCGTGATAGGGATCCTGACCCAGGATCACCACCTTGACCTGATCCAGCTCGGTCAGCTTGAAGGCGTTGAACACGTCGGTGGCCGGCGGGTAGATCACCTTGCCCGCCTCCCGCTCGCTCCTGACGGTCGCCAGGGTTGCCTTGAAATAGTCCTGCTCCTTCTCGGAGCCAATCACATCAGTCCAGGTCAGCACCCCAATCTCCTCATTGAATCTGTCGGGGGAGGCTATCTTTCGACTCAGCCGCTCATGCGTGCAGGCCGGTGCGCCTCTCTCCTCGATATACAGGGCCGGATGGATGGCCTGCGCCCTGTCCATCCACACGGGCACAGCGCAGCACGCCACCATCCTCGATGAATACGGCAGGCCCGGGGTCACCTTGCTTTTTACGCAGGCCAATCGGCCAGCACGCGCCCCCTGCCCCCATTAATGCAGCAAGGGGCTCAGGATAGGGGGCCAGCCCCCAAGACGCAACCAGGATGCCCCTGCGGGTTCCTTCTCCCGGCCAAGCCGTGGCCACCGCGCTCACCTTTCGGTCGCTGCTGGCCATCTTCGGGTGAGCAAGAGGTCGGCACCGAACTCCCACGTGACTCCCCATGGCCTCGTCTGGCGATGGCTGGGCCACTCTCCCGCTCGCCTGCCGACCCCCATCGCCCTCTTTATCCTTGGTTAAGCCTCTCCTTCACCTCTTTGGCGTATCCCCATCATTGGCTTATCCCCTTCACCTACTGTATGGCGAATCCAGCTTCGAGCGGGCTGGAACATGAAAAGATGTAGTTAAATTACTAGATTTAATTAATGAAAGATGCATAATTTGGATATCTTTCATAATCAGAAAAATGAACTATTTTTGATTAATCTCAATAATTTAATCCCTTCACATCCGCGCAAATCGCGTATTTTTTGATTTAGATCAATTTTCGTAATATTACCATCGTGGTATATATGACCCAACAAAGTAAAGGTGTAAGGCAAGGGCCCTTTAAATCATCTCGGTGGTTTAAATACATCAGGGTAATGTCCTTACAGTTGAATCCGCTTTCCTATGAGGAGTCATACCATGATCAAGGGCATCCAAATCACCCAGTCTGCCAACGCCGCTCTGCTGAACTCGTTCTGGCTGCTGGACGAAGAGAAGCAACAGGCTCGCTGCATCTGCGCCAAGGGTGATGCCTTTGCCGCCGATCAGGAAGTCAGCCTCTCCGACCTGGGCCAGTTCGAATACCGTGAATTGCCGGTACAGGCCGAGCCGGCAGTCGAAGGTGGCCAGCACCTGAACGTCAACGTCCTGCGTCGCGAGACCCTGGAAGACGCCATCGCCAACCCGGAGAAGTACCCGCAGCTGACCATCCGCGTCTCCGGCTACGCCGTGCGCTTCAACGCACTGACCCCGGAACAGCAGCGTGACGTGGTGACCCGCACCTTCACCCAGAGCCTGTAAGTCGCTCTGCAACAACCGGTATCATGAAAAACGGCCCAAACGGGCCGTTTTTTTATGGCTTGAATTCACCCACCCCCGTTGGCAGCCCGTGCTCGACAGGCTGGCAGCGCACGACGCAGGTATCGGTGGTTCAATGCAGATCCACCTTGACCGCCAGCGGCGGGTTGTTCAGCGCCTCGTGCATCTGCTGCTCGTCAAGCTGATCGCAGTAACGGGCCACCACCAGGGTTGCCACCCCGTTGCCGATGAGGTTGGTCAGGGCGCGGGCTTCCGACATGAAGCGATCGATGCCGAGGATCAACGCCAGCCCGGCCAGCGGCAAGTGGCCCACCGCCGAGATGGTGGCCGCCAGCACGATGAAGCCGCTGCCGGTCACCCCGGCCGCCCCCTTCGAGGAGATGAGCAGCACCACCAGCAGGGTGATCTGCTGGAACAGATCGAGCGGGGTATTGGTGGCCTGGGCGATGAAGATGGCCGCCATGGTCAGATAGATGGAGGTACCGTCCAGGTTGAAGGAATAACCGGTCGGGATCACCAACCCCACCACCGACTTCTTGCAGCCGAGCGCCTCCATCTTGACCAGCATGCGCGGCAATACAGATTCAGAAGAGGATGTACCAAGCACGATCAGCAGCTCTTCCCGGATATAGGAAATAAAACGCAGGATGCTGAAACCATTCGCTCTGGCAATACTGCCCAGCACCAGGAAAATAAACAGCAGGCAGGTCATGTAGAAGCAGGCGATTAATTGTCCGAGCTGAACCAGCGAGCCGATACCATATTTACCGATGGTAAATGCCATGGCACCAAATGCCCCCACCGGCGCCAGCCGCATGATCATGTTGATGATCCCGAAAATAACCTGGGAGAAGCTGTCGATGACATTGAATATCACTTTGCCCTTCTCGCCGATATGGTGCAGGGAGAAGCCAAACAGCACCGCAAATAACAGCACCTGCAGAATGTTGCCGCTGGCAAAGGCGCCGATCACGCTGCCCGGGATCACGTCCAGCAGGAAGGGGATGATGCCCTGTGCCTTGGCCTGTTCGGCGTAGGCCGAGATGGCGCTGGCATCCAGCGTGGCGGGGTCGACGTTCATGCCAGCCCCCGGTTGCAGCAGGTTGACCACGCACAGCCCGATGATGAGGGCGATGGTGCTGACCACTTCAAAATAGAGCAGCGCGATGGCACCTGTCTTGCCCACCGCTTTCATGCTCTCCATGCCGGCAATGCCGGTCACCACGGTGCAGAATATAACCGGGGCGATGATCATTTTTATTAATTTGACGAAGCCATCTCCGAGCGGTTTCATGTCCGCTCCGAGGTCGGGATATATATGTCCCAGGATGACTCCGAGGGTGATCGCTAACAACACCTGAAAATACAGGCTGCTGACTATTTTTTTCTGCATTCTTAACGTCCTGTCAGTTTAATGAGATGTGTCATGGCAGAAATACGCATGCAGCAAGCCGTGACGAAATATGGATTATCTCGCCCGGTTCGTGCCGTTCCCTCATCACAACAGGGGCTACTTTCACATGTTGAAAGAAGCAATTAATAGACATCAATCACACAACAGATTTAACAACATTAACACCATAGCAACCAGGATGTATTTATTCCGCGATTGATTTATGCTGGCCCAGGAAATAAAAACAGCGCGAAAACAAAAATGCCCCGCAGTGCGGGGCATTTTTATGGGGCCAGCGTGGGCCAGGTTCAGATGGAAGTATCGAGCGGCTCGAAGCCCTTGACCAGATCGTCGATAGCCTTCATCTGCTTGAGGAAGCCTTCCAGCTTCTCCAGCGGCAACGCGCTCGGGCCGTCGCAACGGGCCACCTTGGGGTCCGGGTGGGATTCGATGAACAGACCCGCCAGGCCCACCGCCATGCCGGCGCGGGCCAGCTCGGCCACCTGCTCGCGACGACCGCCGGAGGCGGCGCCCATGGGGTCACGGCACTGCAGGGAGTGGGTCACGTCGAAGATGACCGGGTAGCCGCCGGTGCTCTTCTTCATCACCCCCAGCCCCAGCATGTCCACCACCAGGTTGTCATAACCGAAGTTGACGCCGCGCTCGCACAGGATCAGGCGATCGTTGCCGCACTCTTCGAACTTGTCGGTGATGTTCTTCATCTGGCTTGGGCTCAGGAACTGCGGCTTCTTGATGTTGATGACGTTGCCGGTGCGGGCCATGGCCTCCACCAAGTCGGTCTGGCGCGCCAGGAAGGCGGGCAGCTGGATGACGTCGACCACCTCGGCCACCGGTTTGGCCTGATGGGGCTCGTGCAGATCGGAGATGACCGGCATGCCGAAGGTCGCTTTCAGCTCCTGGAAGATCTTCATCCCCTCCTCCAGACCCGGACCGCGGTAGGAGTGGATGGAGGAGCGGTTGGCCTTGTCCCAGCTCGCCTTGAACACGAACGGGATACCCAGCTTGGAGGTCACTTCCACGTACTTCTCGCACACGGCCATCGCCATGTCGCGCGATTCCAGCACGTTCATGCCACCGAACAACACGAACGGTTTGTCGTTGGCGACGTCGATGCCATTGACCTTGATATTCTTCTGTTCCATCTCAGGCTTCCTTAGGTAAAAGGGCTTGCAGGGCTTGAATCCACATCCGGCCGCACAGCCCAGGGCTGCGCGGCCTCGATACTCGTCTGTTGCATCTCCCAGGCCTTGCATGCAGCGGCATGGGACTCTTCATTCGGCCAGGGCCTCGCATGCAGCGGGGCCGTCAGCCCCTCAGTGGAGGGGCTTGGGGCTCAGATCCAGGGCGGCCAGCTGGGCTTTCAGCACGTCGGCCACCGGATCGTCCGGACACTGTTCAATAAAGTACTCAAAATCGTCGGCAGCAAAGCGCGGGCAGTCGAGCTGCTCGTAGATGAAACCGCGATCCCGCGTCTCCAGTGGGTCGCCGGGCTTCATCCGCAGCAGCAGTTCGCTGCAGCGCAGCGCCTCTGTCATCCGGTCTTCCCGCAGCAGGGCGCCCTTGCTCACGTTGAGCAGCCGCTCGATGATCTCCCACTGGCCGGCAGGCTGCAGGTGATCCGAGGTGAGGGTGGCCAGATTGCCGAGGGCCCCGCGCAGCAGCAGCTCGATGTGGTGCAGGCTCAGCTCATCGCCGGTGAAGGGGTCCACATAGACCTCTCCCTCGCTGCCGGCGAAGCTCACCAGGAAGTGGCCGGGGAAGCAGATCCCCTCCACGTCCAGCCCGAGCTTGCGCCCCAGCTGGATGATGAGGATGCCAAGGCTGACCGGAATGCCCTGCTTGCGGGCCAGGACCTGGGCCAGATCGCAGTTGGCCACCGAGAAGTAGTCCTGCCAGTCGCCGTGAAACCCTAAGGTCTGGTAGAAGCCCTGCAGCAGCTGACGGCGCACCTGGTCGCAATCCCCCTCCTCGATGGCCTCGTCCAGCCAGGCGTCGAGCCGGGCCAGCTCCGCCGTCCCGCGGCCGCTGATGCCATGGATCTCGTCGCTCACCGACAGCGCCAGCTCGGCGATGTCATGGGCTTCGAAATCGGTCCATTCGTCTACGCGTATCATCGTCATCATCATCCTTAACCGAACAGGCTGGCCTGCTTGTAGACGGCCAGCTTGGCGATGAAGAAGAGCCAGCCGAGGGCTCCCAGAAACGCAAACCAGCGGATGCCGTTACTGCGGGCCAGGCGCAGTGCCATCATGGCCAGAAAGGCCACCACCAGGATGGCGGTCAGCTTCTCGCTGAGCCAGGGGGTGGCGTTGTTGAGCGGATTGAGATCCAGCACCATGCACAGCAGCACGCCTGAGAGCACCACCAGGCCGTTGAGCCAGCCGCTCAACCGAAGGGTACGGGCGCTGGCGGCGCGGCTCGAGCCGGTCTGCAGCCAATAAAAGCGCAACATGAACATCAGCACGGCCAAGCCAATCAGCAGCAGGTGCAGATGTTTGATAGCAAAATACATAACGTGTCCTTGAACAGAGGCAGGCCCGGCCCGCCCGTCATCATCACCGAGCCAGCCGCCCCAGGGTCACCCGCTCGTTATCACCGTAATCGCGCACGGTTTCCACCTGCACGTAGTCCTGTTGCAGCAGGAGTTGACGCACCGCCTCCCCCTGCTGCCAGCCATGCTCCAGCAACAGCCAGCCGCCCGGCAGCAGATGAGCCGGTGCGCCGGTCACGATGAGGCGAATATCCGCCAGCCCCTGCTCGTCCGCCACCAGGGCGGAGCGGGGCTCGAAGCGCACATCCCCCTCATCGAGGTGCGGATCCGCCCCGTCGATGTAGGGCGGGTTGGAGACGATCATCGCAAAGCGCGGCGCCTGGCTTGGCGAGGGCTCGACCAGCGGTTCGAACCAGCTGCCGTCGCGCACCTCGATGGGCAGACCCAGCGCGGCACTGTTGGCGCGCGCCAGGGCGGCTGCCGCCGGCATCCTGTCCACCGCCCATACATCGGCATCCGGTCGCTCCGACTTGAGCGCCAGTGCGATGGCGCCGGTGCCGGTGCCCAGATCCAGCAGAGCGCAGGGGCCTGCTGGCAGCCGCGCCAGCGCCTGCTCGACCAGCACCTCGGTGTCGGGGCGCGGGATCAGGGTGGCGGGACTCACCTTCAGCGGCAGCGACCAGAACTCCCGCTCGCCAATCAGGTGGGCGATGGGTTCGCCATTGAGACGGCGTTCGAGCCAGCCCTGCAGGGTCGCCTGCTGGGCGGCATCGAGCTCGCGCTCCGGCCAGGTCATCAGGTAGCTGCGCCGGCACTCCAGCAGATGGCAGAGCAGCGCATCCGCATCCGCGCGGGGGGACTCCCCCCCTGCCAGGGTCGCCATGATGTGGGCGCGAGCCTGCTGGATCTGCATCAGTTGCTCTCGGCCAGGGAGGCGAGCTGGTCGGCCTGGTACTCCTGGATCATCGGGCTGATGACGCAGTCCAGGTCCCCTTCCATGATCTCGCCGAGGCGATAGAGGGTGAGGTTGATGCGGTGCTCGGAGAGGCGCCCCTGCGGGTAGTTGTAGGTGCGGATGCGCTCGGAGCGATCCCCCGATCCCACCAGGTTGCGACGGGTGCTTTGCTCGGCGGCGCGGTGGCGCTCATCCTCGGCCGCCTGCAGACGGGCGGAGAGTACCGACATCGCCTTGGCGCGGTTCTTGTGCTGGGAGCGCTCATCCTGACACTCCACCACCAGGCCGGTGGGCAGGTGGGTGATGCGGATGGCGGAGTCGGTCTTGTTGACGTGCTGGCCACCGGCCCCGGAGGCGCGGAAGGTGTCGATCTTCAGATCCGAGGGGTTGATCTCGATCTGCTCGGCTTCCGGCACTTCCGGCAGCACGGCGACGGTACAGGCGGAGGTGTGCACCCGGCCCTGGGATTCGGTTTCCGGCACGCGCTGTACCCGGTGACCACCGGATTCAAACTTGAGGCGGCCGTAGACGTGCTCGCCCTCCACCTTGGCGATCACCTCCTTGTAGCCGCCATGCTCGCCGTCGTTGCAGCTGACGATGGAGACCCGCCAGCCCTGGCGCTCGGCATAGCGCGAATACATGCGAAACAGATCGCCCGCAAAGATCGCCGCCTCGTCACCACCAGCGCCGGCGCGGATCTCCAGATAGCAGTTGTTGTCATCCTTGGGGTCGCGCGGCAACAGCATTACCTGCAGCGCCTGCTCCTGCTCCTCGAAGGTCGCCTTGGCCAGCGGCAGCTCCTCCTGCGCCATCTCGCGCAGGTCGGCATCCTCTTCTTCCAGCATCTGGCGGGTGGCGTCCAGGTTCTCTTCGGCCTGGCGGAATTGCTGGAAAGCGTGAACGATATCTTCCAGCTGGGCATATTCCCGGGTCAGGGCGCGATAGCGATCCTGATCCGCGGCCACGTCCGGCTCGCCGAGCATGGCCTGTACTTCTTCGTGGCGCTCGATGAGGCCTTCCAGCTTTCTGATCAGTGACGGGTTCATAAATCTTGTGTTCTCGATGGAGGACGGGACGACCGGGTGATCGCCCCCAAACTATGACTCTTGTGACAACCCCAGCACCTGGCGCAACTGGGCCAGCTGGTGGTGATCCCCCTGGGCGGCGGCCTGGCGCAGGGCCTGGGTCGGTGCGTGGATCAATTTGTTGGTGAGGCGGTGGGCCAGCGCCTTGAGCGCCTGCTCGGCAGGCTCGCCCTGCTGCAGGGCCAGCAGGGCGCGCTGCAGCTCTTCATCGGCCACCTGTTGGGACTGGTGGCGGTAATCGCGGATGAGATCCACCGAGTGGAGGCTGCGATACCAGCCCATGAAGTCATCGCGCTCTTCCTGCACGATGAGCTCCGCCTCGGCGGCGGCCCGTTTGCGGGTCTCGAGGTTCTGCTCGATGATGCCCTGCAGGTCGTCCACCGTGTAGAGATAGGCGTCCGAGAGCTCGTCCACCTCCGCCTCGATGTCGCGGGGCACGGCGATGTCCACCAGGAACATGGGCCTGAAGCGGCGAGCCTTGAGCGCCCGCTCCACCATGCCCTTGCCGATGATGGGCAGCGGGCTCGCGGTGGAGCTGATGACGATGTCCGCCTCGTGCAGGTAGTCCGGGATCTCTTCGAGCGTCATCACCTGGGCGCCGAACTCCTCGGCCAGCAGCTGGGCCCGCTGCAGGGTGCGGTTGGCCACCATCATCTGGGTGACGTTCTGCTCGCGCAGGTGACGGGCCACCAGTTCGATGGTCTCGCCGGCGCCGACCAGCAGCACCTTGGTCTGGGAAAGATCGGAGAAGATCCGCCGTCCCAGGCTCACCGCGGCAAAGGCCACCGACACGGCGCTGGCGCCGATCTCGGTATCGGTGCGCACCCGCTTGGCCACCGAGAAGGATTTCTGGAACAAACGCTCCAGCGCCCCCTTCACCGCCTCGGACTGCTGGGCATGGGCATAGGATTGCTTGATCTGCCCCAGGATCTGCGGCTCTCCCAGCACCAGGGAGTCGAGCCCGCAGGCCACCCGCATCAGGTGGCGGACCGCCTCCTCGTCTTGATGCCGGTAGATGGCTGAGACCACCTCGGCCGCATCCAGGTCGTGAAACCGCTGCAGCCACTGCAACACCTGCTCGCCCTGCCCCTGCTCCAGGCTGCAGTAAAGCTCGGTGCGGTTGCAGGTCGAGACGATCACCGCCTCGCTTACACCGGGTTGGGCGACCAGCTCACGCAAGGCGCGATCGATGCAGTCCGGGCCGAAGGCGACCCGCTCCCGCAAGGCGACACTGGCGGTGTTGTGGTTGATTCCGAGGGCAAGCAAACTCATGAGTGGGCGTGGATCGTTTCTGTGCGCAGGGAGTAAAGGCTGCCAATTGTACGAGAAAGGGTAAGTCTTTAAAAGCGATACGGCCCCCCCGTATACTGTGCCAAATCACCTTTTCCGGAGCATGACCTTGTTGTTGCGTCTTTTCACCCTTGGCTGCCTGCTGTTGCTGGCCGGTTGTGCCACTACCCAACCCCAGCGCGATCAGGTCAACTGGCAGCAGGAGCGTACCCGGCTCGAGCAGCTGACCCACTGGCAGCTGTCTGGCAAGATGGCCATCATCACCGCCCAGCAGAAGGGCAGCGCCCGGGTCAACTGGCAGCAGGATGGCGACGACTATCGCCTCAACCTCACCAGCCTGATCGGCACCCACATCCTCGAACTCTCCCGCAGCAAGGGCGAGATCACCCTGATCGACAACGAGGGCAACCCACACCAGAGCCAGGATGCCGAGGCGCTCGTCTATCAGCTCACCGGCTGGAACATTCCGGTGGCCGGGCTGCCGGCGTGGATCAAGGGCTTGCCGGGCGAGGCCGAGTTCGAGCTCAACCCCGACCGCAGTCTGGCCAGCGTGCGTGACGGTCAGTGGCAGATCGTCTATGGCGACTACCGGGATCAGGACGGCTATCGCCTGCCGCACCTGCTCACCATGACCGGCCAGGGCAGCCGCCTCAAGCTGCAGATCAACCAGTGGACCATCACCCGCTGATGGCGGCCATCGACAAGGACTCCCCCATGAGCGCCATGCGCTGGCCGGCTCCGGCCAAACTCAATCTCTTTTTACACGTCAACGGCCGTCGCCCGGACGGCTACCACGAGCTGCAGACCCTGTTCATCTTCCTCAACCACGGCGACTGGCTCGAGTTCGAGGTGATCCCGGCCAGCGACAGGCTCACCCTGAGCCCGGCCATTCCCGGCGTGCCCGATGAACAGAACCTGATCATCCGCGCCGCCCGTCTGCTGCAGGCCAGGCTGCCGAGCCCGCAGGGGGCCCATATCAGGCTGGAGAAGGTGCTGCCCATGGGCGGTGGCATCGGCGGTGGTTCATCGGACGCCGCCACCACGCTAGTGGCCCTCAACCACCTCTGGCAAGCCGGCCTGAGCGAAGACGAGCTGGCCGAGCTCGGCGTGCAGCTGGGCGCCGACGTGCCGGTGTTCGTGCGCGGCAAGGCCGCCTTTGCCGAGGGGGTCGGTGAGCGGCTGCAGCCGGTCGAGTTGCCGAGCGCCTGGTATCTGGTGCTCAAGCCCGATTGCCATGTGGCGACCGCCGCCGTGTTCCAGGATCCGGACCTGCCCAGAGATACCCCGAAAATGGCATTGCACAATCTGCTGGAAGGGGAGTGGAAAAACGATTGCGAATTGCTGGTGAAAAAGCGCCACCCCGAGGTTGCCAATGCGCTCGGCTGGTTGCTAGAATACGCGCCGTCAAGAATGACGGGCACAGGAGCCTGCGTCTTTGCTCAGTTTGAAGACGAAGTGGCTGCTCGGGAAGTGTTGGCAAAAGTGCCGAGAGAGTGGGATGGATTTGTCGCCAAGGGCGAGAACATATCACCACTCTTCGCTACATTGCAACAAGTCAGTGATTGGGGTATCGCCAAGCGGTAAGGCAGCGGGTTTTGATCTCGCCATTCCTAGGTTCGAATCCTAGTACCCCAGCCATCTCCTGAACATCGAACAGGGTATATCGATTCACCTGCCGCAGCAGTCTTGCCGGGAGTGCACACTCCCCCTCGCCGGTTGCAGCACCCATCGTTACCCTGTCGTCTTCGGGAAGGTCACTGGTCATCATGGATGACGGGGCGTCGACCAGCACGACGCTCAACCGGCTTGCCGCATGTAACGTGGGCACCTGACCTGAAAGCAGCCTATAGTGGTCTGACCCGTCAACTTGATAAATCGTTTGCCCCCAAACGATAAGGGTCTAATCAGACTCCCCACATACTGGATGCAACCCCGAGGTTTCAAACCGTGCCTGACATGAAGCTGTTTGCTGGTAACGCAACGCCGGAACTAGCCCAGAAGATCGCAGATCGCCTGTTTATCAAACTCGGCAATGCTGCCGTAGGTCGCTTTAGCGACGGCGAGATCAGCGTACAGATCAACGAGAATGTACGTGGTGGCGATATCTTCATCATTCAATCCACCTGTGCCCCGACCAACGACAATTTGATGGAATTGATCGTGATGGTGGATGCTCTGCGTCGTGCTTCAGCTGGCCGTATCACTGCCGTAATTCCCTACTTTGGCTATGCCCGTCAGGACCGCCGCGTCCGCTCCGCCCGTGTTCCCATCACCGCCAAGGTCGTCGCCGACTTCCTCTCCAGCGTCGGTGTGGATCGCGTGCTGACCGTTGACCTGCATGCCGAGCAAATCCAGGGCTTCTTCGACGTCCCGGTCGACAACGTGTTCGGCAGCCCGGTGCTGCTGGAAGACATGAAGTCCAAGAACCTCGAATCCCCCGTGGTCGTGTCGCCGGACATCGGCGGCGTGGTACGTGCCCGTGCCATCGCCAAGCTGCTGGACGATACCGACATCGCCATCATCGACAAGCGTCGTCCCCGCCCGAACGTCTCCCAGGTCATGCACCTGATCGGTGACGTGGCCGGCCGAGACTGCATCATCGTCGACGACATGATCGACACCGGCGGCACCCTGTGCAAAGCCGCAGAAGCCCTGAAAGAGCGCGGCGCCAAGCGTGTATTCGCCTACGCCACTCACCCGGTCTTCTCCGGTTCCGCCGTGGAGAACATCAAGAACTCCGTGATCGACGAACTGATCATCACCGACTCCATCCCGCTCACCGCGGAGATGAAGGCGGTCGACAAGGTCAAGCAGCTGACGCTCTCTTCCGTGCTGGCCGAAGCCATTCGCCGCATCAGCAACGAAGAGTCCATCTCTGCCATGTTTGAGCATTGATAGACCCTGTTGTGACAAAAACCGCCAGCTGGCGGTTTTTGTCTTTCTAGTCCCAGTTACACCCGGTATTGCCCTGCCCCGTCGCAGGTTAAGGATTGTTCCATGAATCGCTTGCGCCCGCTGCTGCTCCTCGCCTTCTGCAGCTTCCTGTTCGCCTGTCAGCCCAACAATGAAAACCAGCCTTTCGTGCTGACCCTGGCTCATATGAACGACACCCACTCCCAGTTTGACCCGGTCAACGCCGAGCTGAAGGGGCCTCTCTTTGGCAAGCAGGGGGAGACCGACACTCTCTACACCCGCTTCGGCGGTTATCCGCGCCTGCTCACCATGGCGAAATCCTTCCAGGCCGACGCGCTGGCCAAGAACCAGCCGCTCCTGCTGCTGCACGGCGGTGATGCCTGGCAGGGCAGCGGCTACTTCAAGCTCAACGAGGGGATGGCCAACGCCGAGCTGCTGAGCCAGTTCGGCCTCGACGCCATGGCGCTGGGAAACCACGAATTCGATCTCGACAACCAGAAGCTGGCCCGCTTCATCAAGGGGGTCAACTTCCCGGTGCTGGCCGCCAACCTGGATACTCGTGACGATCCGGATCTGCGCCACGCCGCCAACCTCAAGCCATTCGTCATCTACGCCTTCGACGGCAACCAGAAGAGCCCGGTCACCGACATCAACAACCTGCCCCAGGGCAAGCAACTGGTCGCCGTGATGGGGCTGGTGCTGGAAGACATGGCCAACATCTCCCCCAACGTCGGCAAGCTGCGGTTCGGCAATGAAGTCACCTCGGCCCAGGCCACGGTGGATCTGCTGCGCCAGCACGGCATCGACCACATAGTGGCGCTCACCCACATCGGCAACCAGCGGGATCTGGCGCTGGCGGCCAAGGTGAACGGCATCGACGCCATCGTCGGTGGCCACTCCCACAGCCTGCTCGGCGATTTTCGCAACATCGGCTGGGGCAACACCGGCGAGTACGCCCAGTTGGTCACCAACCCGGACGGGGTCGGCATGACCTGCGTGGTACAGGCCGGCTCCTATGCCCAGGCCATCGGGCTGGCCCGGGTCAGTTTCGACGCTCAGGGCAGGGTCATCTCTTGTCAGGGTCAGAACCAGCTGCTGGCCAGCCGCGACTTCTTCGCCGACCCCGCCCGCAAGCAGGCACTGGATGAGGCCCGCAGCAAGCAGGCTGGCAAGTTCATCGACGCTCAGCCCAACCTGGTGACCGTGGATGAGGATCCGCGCCTGCGCGGCATCATCGACAGCCACTACAAGCCTGCTCTGGAGCAGGCGTTCGGCCCCGTCATCGCCACCATCCCGGCCGCCCTGCAAAATGCCCGCCGCCCCGGCGACAATGGCAGCGACAGCCACGGCTCCGACGTCGCCCCGCTGGTGGCCGAAGGGCAGTACTACTGGGCCAATACCCCGGCGGTGCAGGCGCTGACCGGCGGTCCGGTCCACTTCGCCCTGCTGGCGGTGGGCGGCGTGCGCGCCGATCTGCCGGCCGGCGAGCTGCGCGAAGGGGATGCCGCGCTCACCCTGCTGCCATTCAAGAACCAGCTCTCGGTGCTGACCCTGACCGGCGCCGACGTGCGTTCCCTCTTGACCGAGACCATCACCGCCACCCTGCCCGCCAGCGCCCACGCCGGCAAGTTCCCCTACGGCGGCCACCTGCGCTACACCTTCACCGAGACCACCCCGGGCAAGGGCGGCGCCCTGACCCAGTTGCAGTGGCAGAATGCCGACGGCCAGTGGCAGGATCTGGTGGACAACCAGCGCTATCGGGTGGTGATGAATGCCTACAGCGCCAACGGCAACGATGGCTGGCAGGCGCTGGCCCGCGCCCAGGCGCAGCAAGCCGAGCGGCTGGATCTCGCCTGGCAGGATGGCAAGCTGACCGGCTTCCCGGTCGAGCGGGTGGAGCAGCGCGGCGATCAGCTCAGCGCCCGCTATGCCACCGGCCATCAGCTTGACTGCAAGGCGAGCGGCGTGGATTGCGGCACCGACGCCGCCTCCTTCGTTGCCTACGTGCGCGATGCGCGTCCCACCCTGACCGCCCTGAACGAAGAGACGGTCACCCTGGTGCGTGCCGCGCAGTAACCCGGCCCCCGCCGGCAAGCTACAAAACGGGCCCCGCACTGGGGCCCGTTTTGCTGACGTTGGCCACCGGTTCCCCGCTTTTCCCCGGCACTGGCCGAGCTTTGGTTGAGTGATCGCCAGTCGGCGGCTAGAATATTGCGTCCCATTGCCCTGGGCAGTCGGCCCATTGCAAGCAGCGAGTGAAGAAATCAAGCGTGACAAGCCAAATCAAACTGATCGTGGGGCTGGGCAATCCCGGCCCGGAATATGCCAAGACTCGCCACAATGCGGGCGCCTGGTATGTGGAGCAACTGGCACGCTGGCACAATGTCAGCCTGCGCGAAGAGCCCAAGTTCTTCGGCCACACCGCCCGCATCCAGGTAGATGGCCAGGATGTGCGCCTGCTCATCCCGAACACCTACATGAACCTCTCCGGCAAGGCGGTGGCTGCGCTGGCCCGCTTCTACCAGATCGAGCCGGAAGCCATGCTGGTGGCCCACGATGAGCTGGACCTGCCCCCCGGCATCGCCAAATTCAAGCAGGGCGGTGGGCACGGCGGCCATAACGGCCTCAAGGACATCATTGCCAAGATGGGCAACAACAACAATTTCTTCCGGCTGCGGCTGGGGATAGGTCACCCGGGCGCCAAGGAGCTGGTCGCCGGTTTCGTGCTGACCAAAGCGCCCAGCAGCGAGCAGAACCTGATCGACGCCGCGCTGGACGAATCCCTGCGCGCCACCGACATTCTGTTCAAGCAGGACATGACCAAGGCCATGAACCGGCTGCACAGCTTCAAGGCCGAGAAAGTCTGAATAGAGATGCCTGACACGCGTCAGGCTCGCACAATATGACAGGGCTGCCCGCGCGGCCCTCACACAGCATCCATCACGTAAGGTAACAATCCATGGGTTTTAAATGCGGTATCGTGGGCCTGCCCAATGTAGGCAAATCCACCCTGTTCAACGCGCTGACCAAGGCCGGCATCGAAGCCGCCAACTTCCCGTTCTGCACCATCGAGCCGAACACCGGCGTGGTACCGATGCCGGATCCCCGCCTCGACCAGCTGGCGGCCATCATCAATCCGCAGCGCGTTGTGCCGACCACCATGGAATTCGTGGACATCGCCGGCCTGGTGGCCGGTGCCTCCAAGGGCGAGGGCCTGGGCAACCAGTTCCTGGCCAACATCCGTGAAACCGAGGCCATCGGTCACGTGGTGCGCTGCTTCGAGGACGAGAACATCGTTCACGTGGCGGGCAAGGTCTCCCCGGCTGACGACATCGAGGTGATCAACACCGAGCTGGCCCTCTCCGATCTGGATGCCTGCGAGCGCGCCATCAACCGCCAGTCCAAGCGCGCCAAGGGCGGCGACAAGGATGCCAAGCTGGAAGTGGAAGTGCTGGAGAAGATCAAGGTGGCACTGGAAGACGGCCAGATGATCCGCGGCATGAAGCTGGACAAGGACGAGCTGGCCGCCGTCAGCCACCTGAACTTCCTGACCCTCAAGCCCACCATGTACATCGCCAACGTGGCGGAAGATGGCTTCGAGAACAACCCCTACCTGGATCAGGTGCGTGAAATCGCCGCCGCCGAGAATGCCGTCGTGGTGGTGGTCTGCTGCGCCATCGAAGCGGACATCGCCGAGCTGGATGACGAAGATCGCGCCGAGTTCATGGCGGATCTGGGCATCGAAGAGCCGGGCCTGAACCGGGTGATCCGCTCCGGTTACGAGCTGCTCAAGCTGCAGACCTACTTCACCGCCGGCGTGAAGGAAGTGCGGGCCTGGACCATTCCGGTGGGCGCCACCGCCCCGCAGGCAGCGGGCAAGATCCACACCGACTTCGAAAAAGGCTTTATTCGTGCCCAAACCATCGCCTTCGAAGACTTTATCGCCTACAAGGGTGAGCAAGGCGCCAAGGAAGCGGGCAAGATGCGCGCCGAAGGGAAGGATTACATCGTCAAGGATGGCGATATCATGAACTTCCTGTTCAACGTCTAATCCCATGAGAGGCCAGCATTTGCTGGCCTCTTTTTTTATCTGGCCCAAGCACCTATCTGCTGGATATGTCGTAAAAAAAACCAGATTGTTGGGCTTTTGCGCGACAGCGACCAATAACTCGCCAAACGCACTCAAATTCGTTTTTTCAAACAAAAAAAGGGTTGACGCCCCAGAGCCAGATACGCATAATTCGGCCCGCACAGTGACGAGGCAACGAGGCACTGGAAGCAAGGTTGGCTATGTAGCTCAGTTGGTTAGAGCATCGCACTCATAATGCGGGGGTCACAGGTTCGAATCCCGTCATAGCCACCATCTCTAGTTGGGGTATCGCCAAGCGGTAAGGCAGCGGGTTTTGATCTCGCCATCCCTAGGTTCGAATCCTAGTACCCCAGCCATTATTTCAGTTGTCGGCATTAAGGTGTCGGTGACAGGTCAAGGGAAGCAGTGATGAGTGTTGAACTCGTCAATGTCTCCAGGTTCAAATCCTGGTATCCCGGCCATTGTTAAAAGATGTTTGATAGACTCTGTCAGACATTGCTGTTGGGGTATCGCCAAGCGGTAAGGCAGCGGGTTTTGATCTCGCCATCCCTAGGTTCGAATCCTAGTACCCCAGCCATTCTTAAAAAGATGTTTGATAGTCTCTGTCAGACATTGCTGTTGGGGTATCGCCAAGCGGTAAGGCAGCGGGTTTTGATCTCGCCATCCCTAGGTTCGAATCCTAGTACCCCAGCCATTATTCTGTTCTCTTCCACCCAGTGGTTGACAACAAACGGCTATGTAGCTCAGTTGGTTAGAGCATCGCACTCATAATGCGGGGGTCACAGGTTCGAATCCCGTCATAGCCACCATTTTGAAGAACGTTCCTTCAATCATCTGATTGCAAAGAACACTGTTGGGGTATCGCCAAGCGGTAAGGCAGCGGGTTTTGATCTCGCCATCCCTAGGTTCGAATCCTAGTACCCCAGCCATTTTTACTTGTATTCGACGAAAGTCGTGCACAAGACGGCTATGTAGCTCAGTTGGTTAGAGCATCGCACTCATAATGCGGGGGTCACAGGTTCGAATCCCGTCATAGCCACCATTACTCTTGCGGAAGTGGCGAAATTGGTAGACGCACCAGATTTAGGTTCTGGCGCCCTAGGCGTGAGAGTTCGAGTCTCTCCTTCCGCACCATCGAAAGCAGTACCAAACAGACCAGCTCAGGCTGGTTTTTTTGTATCCGGCGTTTGCCACTTTTCTCTTCCCCTCTCCATGCCATTGCACCTCTACAACCCCTCCCATGTATCAGCGGCTGGGCCTTGTGCTCTCCTCTGCGACGACGCTCATGCCCCGCTCCCGTTTTATGCCGTCCTTTTCATGTCAGATTACTGCGGGCAATAAAAAGGCGGCCCGCAGGCCGCCATGTCATGTGCGTCGTCAGAACGGGAAGAACCAGGGGATGGCGATGACGCTCACCACCATCACCAGCGCCGTAAAGGGCACGCCGATGCGCACGAAGTCCACGAACTTGTAGTTGCCTGGGCCCAGCACCAGGGTGTTGACCGGCGAGGAGACCGGCGTCATGAAGGCCGCCGAGGCGGCGATGGCGATGGTCATGGCAAACGGATAGGGCGAGACCCCCATCTGTTGGGCCGTGCCGAGCGCGATCGGCGCCATCAGTACCGCCGTCGCGGTGTTGGAGATGAACAGCCCGATGACGGCGCACAGGGCGAACAGACTGGCCAGCATCACCCGCGGCCCCATTTCCCCCACCGCCGAGATCAGTGCGCCGACGATGAGATCCACCCCGCCGGTCTTTTGCAGCGCGAGCGCAAAGGGCAGCATGCCGACGATGAGGATCAGGGTCGGCCAGTGGATGGACTTGTAGGCGCTCTCCATGTCGATGCAGCGAAACTTGCCCATCAGCAGGCAGGCGATCAGCGCCGCTATCACGTTGGGCACGGGATCGGTCACCATCAGCACTATCATGACCCCGAGCGCGATCAGGGCGTGAATCGCCTGACTGCGGGCCGGCGCCATCTCGTCCACTTCGGCCGGCAGCCCCAGCAAGAGGAAGTCGCGGCTGTGGGTCTGCAGCAGGCGGATCAGGCTCCAGTTGCCCACCACCAGCAGGGTATCCCCCATCTGCAGCGCCTCGTCTACCAGCTTGCCGCCAAGCGCCTCGCCGGCGCGGCGGATCCCCACCACGTTGAGGCCGTAGTGGGAGCGAAACGCCACCTCGCGGATGCTCTTGCCGAGCAGACGGGATTCGGGGATGAGCGACACCTCCGCCATGCCCACCTCCCGCGCCTGATCGGAAAAATACTCCCCGCGCAGGATCATGGGTTCGAGCCGCGCCTCGCTGCAGAACTCCCGCACGTCCGCATCGGGGTCGGACATGTCGATGAGCAGCACATCCTTGGCCTGGAACTCGGTGACGCCGGAGACGGTCACCATCACCCGCCGGAACTTGCGCCAGCGCTCCACCCCGATGACATTGGCCCCGTAGCGGGCCCTCAGTTGCAGCTCGTCCAAGGTCTGGCCGATCAGGGGAGAGTCGGGCCGCAACGCCAACCGGCGCGCCCGCCCGGCCAGCCGATAGTCGCGAATGAGATCGCGCATGGTACTGCGCCCGCTCTGCTTGTGCTTGCCCTCCTCCTCGCTACGTACCAGAGAGGTGCGCATCAGCAGCATGTAGAGGATCCCCATCCCCAGGATGATGACCCCCATGGGGGTGAAACCAAAGAAGCCGAAGCCGTGGATGTCGTGGCGCATCAGCTCGCTGTTGACCACCATGTTGGGCGGCGTCGCCACCAGGGTCATCATGCCGCTGATGAGGCCGGCAAAGCCGAGCGGCATCATCAGCCGGCCGGCCGGGATCCCCATCCGGTTCGCCACGCTCAGCACCACAGGGATGAAGATGGCCACCACCCCTGTGCTGCTCATCACGGCCCCCAGCAGGGCGACCGCCACCATCAGCAGCACCAGCAATCGGGTCTCGCTGCTGCCGGCCACCTTCACCAACGCGTCCCCCACCTGATAGGCGATGCCGGTGCGCACCAGCCCCTCTCCCACCACGAACAGGGCGGCAATCAGGATGACGTTGGGATCGCTGAACCCCGCCAGCGCCTGTGGCAGGGTCAGGGTGCCGCTCAGCACGAACAGTATGATGATCAGCAAGGCAACCACGTCCATGCGGACCCTGTTGCTCACAAACAGATAAATGGCGCCCACCAGCATGCAGAGGACCCAGACCAACTCGGAATTCACGCTCGCTCCTTTCGTTCAACACCACCCCGACCGCAGCGGGGGGATTCCATCAAACCACAGCCCACTCATCCCCATTTTGTGACATGTCAATAAAGGGCAGGGCATCATCGCATATCAGGGTGTCATCGGGGGCCTAAAGTTGCTTGCGGTTTGTCCATTCTTTGAGGTGGCTCGGCCCTGCACGGACAAAAGTCCTGCAAAGACCCCCACGCCGCCCCTAGAATAGGCCCGGTTCACGCCCCCCTATTTTCCAAGGAAATGAAAATGAGCATATTCGAGTGGTTCAGCATCAATCACACCCTGGTGACCATACCGCTGGGTGGCGGCTACGCCATGTCGTGGATCGAAGCCGTCGGCACCCTGTTCGGGCTGGCCTGCATCTGGTGCGCCAGCCAGGAGAAGACCATCAACTACCTGTTCGGGCTCATCAACGTCAGCCTGTTCGCCATCATCTTCTTCCAGATCCAGCTCTACGGCCTGTTGCTGCTGCAGCTGTTCTTCTTCTGCGCCAACCTCTATGGCTGGTACGCCTGGACCCGCCCGGCCAACGCCCAGGGGGACACCCTGCAGATCCGCTGGCTCAGCAAGTCCAAGCTCGTCGCCACCGCTGCCGTGAGCGTGCTGGCCATCGCCCTGCTGACCCTCTATATCGACCCGGTCTTCGCCGCCCTGGCACGCACCTCGGTCGCCCTGCTCAACCTGTTTGGCGCCAACCTCGCCACGCCCGAGCCCTCCCCCGATGCCTTCCCCTTCTGGGATGCCAGCATGACGGTGCTCTCCGTGGTGGCCCAGATCCTGATGACCCGCAAGTACGTGGAGAACTGGATCCTCTGGGTGGTCATCAACATCATCAGCATCGGCGTCTATGCCGCCCAGGGGGTCTATGCCATGTCCCTTGAGTACCTGATCCTGCTGTTCATCGCCGCCAACGGCACTCGCCTGTGGATGGTCAGCGCCAAACGTCCGCAACAGGAAGTGATCGCATGAGCCTGCTGCCCCATCTGCAATGCCGCCCGGACCAGATCGCCGAGCGGGTGGTGCTGTGCGGCGACCCGGCCCGGGTCGACCGCATCGCCAGCCAGCTCGATGAGTGTGACGTGCTTGGCCAGCACCGGGAGTTTCGTCTGATCAACGGCCGCTACCAAGGGCTGCCCATTACGGTGTGCAGCACCGGTATCGGTGGCGCCTCCGCCGTCATCGCGCTGGAGGAGCTGGTGCAGGCGGGTGCCCGCGCCCTCATCCGGGTCGGCTCCGCCGGCGCCCTGCAGCATGAGATAGCGCTGGGGGATCTCATCGTGGTGGAGGGGGCGGTGCGCAGCGAAGGCGCCTCGCAGGCCTATCTGCCGCCTGAGTACCCCGCCTGCGCCGACATCCGCCTGCAGGCCGCCCTGCTCGCCCATCTCGGCGCCAGCGGCCAGCCTCACTGGCACGGGCTGGTGCGCTCCCACGACAGCTTCTACCGGGATGATGAGCAGGAAGTGTGTCGCTACTGGCACGCCCGCGGCGTGCTCGGGGCGGACATGGAGAGCGCCTCCCTGCTCGCCGTCGGGCGCCTGCGCAAGGTGCGGGTAGCCGCCGTGCTCTGCAACGTGGTGACCTTCGAGCAGGATGTGCAGGAGGGGGTGAGCGACTACGCGGCCAGCGAGGCCGCCATGATGACCGGCGAGCGGCTGGCCATTGCCGCCGCCCTCCACGCCCTGACCCAATAGGCCGGGTCTGCCGGGGCAGTAGCCAGCCCCGGCAAAACGTTAAGCCCGGCACATTCGGGGGCACCAGCGCTGGCATCCCGCCCCCGCCCTTGCTAGCCTCATGGCCCTCGTCAAGCCGGGCCTTCCCCATGCAGCAAAAACCCTATCCGCTCGGTCGCTTTCACGCCGAGCTTGCCGCCCTCGAACCGCGCTTTGCCGCGGCGCTGGCGGCCTGCACCCTCCATTCGCGCCGCTTTCTGCCCGGTGAACCCATCATGCGCCAAGGGGAGCTGTGCGAGCACCTCTATCTGGTGGCGCAGGGCCGCATCTCCCTCAACAGTGCGGTGCACTCGGGGCGGCTGTTTCAACTCGGCGAAATCGAGTGCCACCAGCAGATCTTCGGCGAGATGGAGTTCTTCAGCGCCACCCCGGTGCAGTGGAGCGTGGTGGCCGAGACCGAGCTGGACGCCGCCGTCATCTGCGCCGACAAGCTGGCCAAACGGCTGCTGGCCGAGCCCGAGCTGACCCTCTTCTTCGCCGCGGCGCTTGCCAGCGACTATCTGGATACCCTGGACATCACCACCAGCCGGTTGCTGCACCCCATCGCCTACAACATCGCCTTCGAGCTGTGGCGCGAGCGCCAGCGTACCCCCATGCTCGGCTCGCGCAAGCGGGCCCACGAGGCGGCGCGCTTCGGTACCACCGAGCGGGTCTATCGGCGCGCCCTCAAGGAGCTGATCGAACAGGGCATAGTTGCCGACGGCAGCGACGGCCCGGTCATCGCCGATCTGGCCAGGCTGCGCGCCTACCTCGACCTTTGATTTCCATTCACCCCATTTCGATTCACCCTGTCAGGAGAGTGCCATGTCTACCCATCCCGAGTTCACCTTCTTCAGCCGCTTCGTCGCCGACATCCAGGCCGGCCGCAAGACCATCACCATCCGCGACGAGAGCGAGGCCAACTGGCAACCCGGCCAGCGGCTGGCGCTGTTCACCAACCCGGAGCACCAGCCCTTTGGCACCATAGAGGTGCTCTCGGTCAAGGCGGTCGCCTTCGATGAGCTCAATGACGAGCACGCCCGCCAGGAGAACATGACCCTCCCCGAGCTCAAACAGGTGATCCGTGACATCTACCCCACCCTGTCGCCGCTCTATGTCATTGAATTCAAACTGCTTGATTGAGCCGGATTTGGTCTTTGCCGAGCGATGTGTTAATAGTGTCCTCTTTTGAATCAGGGAGGTGACCCGAGTGTTTGAGATAGCGAGCCTGCGAGAGGGCATGATGCACGGGGTCGAGCTGTTCCAGCTGCTGCTGGAGATCATCTCCATCGCCTGCGTGGTGATAGGGCTGGGCAAGACCCTCTGGCTGGCGGCGCGGGTGCGGGATCACGAGCCCGGCTTTCCCCATATCCGGCTCTGTTTCGGCAGCTGGCTCATTCTGGCGCTGGAGTTCCAGCTCGCCGCCGACATCCTGGCCACCACGGTGGCGCCGAGCAAGGAGGAGCTGATCCGTCTCGCCATCATCGCGGTGATCCGCACCTTCCTGAACTACTTCCTCGGCAAGGAGCTGGAAGCCCAAGCGGAACGCCAGCAAGACAAGGCAGAGCGCCAGCAGGAGCAACACAGCGAGCAGGTCAAGGCGCCCAAGTAGCCCGTTTCCTTGCACAGCATCATCGCTGAGTGTTGTGCCATCCCGACCCCCCCCCGTGGCTCGGGATGGTCCAGCTGTGATCCTCCCCTCACTTCTGACAACAAGCCACCA
Source organism: Aeromonas sp. FDAARGOS 1403 (assembly GCF_019047325.1). Taxonomy (NCBI): domain Bacteria; kingdom Pseudomonadati; phylum Pseudomonadota; class Gammaproteobacteria; order Aeromonadales; family Aeromonadaceae; genus Aeromonas; species Aeromonas sp. FDAARGOS 1403. Next base: position 4,478,263 of record NZ_CP077249.1, read on the forward strand.
ATGGAACCCTTTTCAAGATTTTCCCTACCCTGTTGACTTCCCGCTCATTTGCGTAAGATAAACCATCGCTTCCCCCAACCGGCCCGGCTGATGAACCCGCAACCTCTCCACACACCCGACATCGATCTCGATAGTTGCGTCATCTACCAGATCTACCCCATGAGCTTTCAGGACAGCGACGGCGACGGCATGGGCGACATCAACGGCATCCGCCAGCGTCTCGGTTATCTGGCCACCCTGGGGGTCGACATGCTGTGGCTCACCCCCCTCTATCGCTCTCCCAAGCGGGACAACGGCTACGACGTGGCGGATTACCGCGCCATCGACCCCGCCTTCGGCACCCTGGCCGAGATGGAGCAGCTGATAGCCGAGGCGGCCGCCCACGGCATCGGCATCATGATGGATATCGTCGCCAACCACACCTCCACCGAGCACGCGTGGTTTGTGCAGGCGCTGGCAGGCGATCCCCGCTATCAGGCCTACTACGTGTTTCGCGACCAAGCCTTCGTCGACGCCCACCCGGTTACCTCGATTTTTGGCGGCAGCGGCTGGCAATATGTGCCGGCGCTTGATCGCTACTACCTGCACAACTTCGATGCGAGTCAGGCCGATCTGGACTGGGACAACCCGGCGGTGCGGGCCGAAATGGCGGCGGTGATCCACTTCTGGCTGGGCAAAGGAGTAAAAGGGTTTCGCTTCGATGTGATCGACATGGTGAGCAAGGATTGGGACCGGCTTGCCATGAGCAATGGCCCGCGCCTGCACGACTATATCCGCGAGCTCAATGCCGAGAGCTTCGGCGGCAAGGGGATCATCACGGTGGGGGAGACCTGGTCGGCCGCTCTCGCCCATATGCAGAACTATTCGAACCCCGACGGCAGCGAGTTCAGCATGGTGTTCAACTTCGAGCATCTGGGGCTGGGCAGTGACAAGTGGTCATCCCGCTTCGATCCCCTCGCCTTCAAGCGAGCCATGGCCCGCCACCAGCAAGGGCTACATGGGCGTGGCTGGAACAGCCTGTTTCTCGGCAACCACGATCTGCCCCGCGCCGTCTCCCGCTTTGGCGATGACAGCCCGAAGTGGCGGGAAACCAGCGCCAAACTGTGGGCCATGGTGCTGCATCTGATGCAGGGCACCCCCTTCATCTATCAGGGGGAGGAGCTCGCCATGACCAACCGCCACTGGCAGCCGGGCGAGCTGCGCGACCTGGAGGCGATCAACTACCGCGCCAGCCAGGCGGGGCTGGACCCTGCCGAGCTCGCCCGCCGCCTCGATGCCATCGGCCGCGACAACGCCCGTACCCCGATGCAGTGGGACGCCGGCCCCCACGCCGGATTCAGCACGGCCACCCCCTGGATTGCCCTCAACGCCAATCACCTCGAGATCAACGCCGCCGAGCAGCTGGCCCGCCCCGACTCGCCGTTTCACTGCTATCGCCAGCTCATCGCCCTGCGCAAGGCCCATCCGGTCATTCGCCACGGCGACTTCGAGTTGCTGGATGGGGACGACCCGGAGCGCATCGGCTATCGCCGCTGCTGGCAGGATCCAGCGAGTGGAGAACGGCACACCCTGCTGCTGCTTGCCAACCTCACAGCGCCCCCCCTGGTCATGCCGCACCTTGACCAGGTGGAGGCAGGTGCCACCCTGCTGACAAGCAACTACCCGGGGCAGCCCACCGCCACCTTTGCCCCCTATCAGGCGGCGGCCTGGCTGCTGCCAGCAAGGGAGTAACGGCACTCCCTGGCTCGGCGCCAGCCTTCGTCAAGGGGGCTGGCCCCTGTGCTTCCCTCTGGTTATTCCCCTCCCGCCGACCCTGCCGACCCGCACCGGCGATTTAGTCACTTAAAAACTTCGCATTTAACGGCTCGTACGACACCGCTTTGAAATATCCGACCCTGCCTCGCTATCGACAATTGAAATAGTGCAACACCCTGTTTTTGCTGGAAATAAGCAGCATCAAAAAAGACTCGTTTGTCATCAAGTGAATATATTCAACGCGGTTTAGCCTGGGTTAAAAGTCAATTCAGATTTGCGCTCTTGTGGTTCTTGGCGAGCTCCTTATGGTTTCCATCCGAAGCGTGCAGCGCAGCGCCGTACGCCGACGTTCAGGCTTGCGGGCACCAGCCCGCCATAACAACAGGACATCATCATGCGCAAAACCGGCGTGGCACTCGCCATCTCCAGCCTCTTCTGGTTCCACTCGGCCATGGCGGCCCCTCTGATCTTCCCGGACGACCCTGCCCTCAGCAACGGCCAGCACTCCCCTGCCCTCGAGCGCAGCTTCCAGCTGGCCCAGGACGATCTGGGCAACCGGATCCACCAGCTCCACCTGCCCCTCCAGACCGAGCCGGAACTGGTGGCGGAGCTGGAGCAGATTGGCAGGGAACAGGGCTTTTCGGTCAGCACCCACGCTGACATGTACGCCTGGACCGAGGACAACATGTGGTTGTCGCGCGATGGCGCCCTCGTCTTCCGTCCCCAGGCACCGCTGGCCGACAAGGGGCGCTACCACGCCTTCGTCACCGCCCTCACCGAGCAGAGCCCGGAGGCCGAGCAGGAGGGGCACCACAGCCTCGGCAGCCAGGCCTCCCAGGGGCTCAACGAAAGCATGCTCTCCCAGGCCAACACCTTCGCCGAGGCGCAGGGACGCGAGCTCATCCCCACCTTCTCCATCATCGATGGCGGCAACATGCTGACCGGCCAGCGCCCAGACGGTACCCCCTATGCCCTGATCGGTCGAGACGCCCTGCTGCAAACCACCCTGCACCACAGCCGGCTGGATAGCGAGCGTATCGCCACCCGCCAGCAGAAGATGGATCGCGACGGCGAGTTTCGGCTGCAACTCAGCGAAGAGGAGTGGCTGGGCAGCCCCCATACCTTCCAGAAGGGCCATGACACCGAGGTGGACCTCATCCTCCTGGAGGCGGCCAACCTGCTGCCACAGGGGCTCGATGAGCCGCAGCGCCACGCCTTTGCCAAAACCGCGCGAGCCAAGGCCGAGCTGGCTCAGTCCGAGGTGAACTGGGTGACCCGCCAGGCGGCGGAGCAGCGCATGTTTCTGAGCACGCAGCAAGGGGAGCGCATCGCCGAGCGCTATCGCGCCATCCACGGCCAACCGCTGCCGGCCTCCTTCGACCTGCTGGCCCAGCTCAAACGGGAGTACGCAGGGCTGGTGGTAACCGCCGGGCTGCACGCCGACTTCGGCGATGAGCAGATATCCGATGCGCTGCAGACGCTGACGGCCGATGCCGCCACCCTGACCCGGCTTGGCCGCATGTTGCAGGCCGGCGGCTATCAGCGAACTGGGCTGACCGAGGCCGAGCAAGCGCACCAGACCCGCCGCTTCCTCGCCATGATGGCCATCAGCCAGCGCCTGATGGCGCAGGAGCTCAAGGTGGCCGAGCGGGATCTGGTGATCCTGGCCCAGCCCGGTTTCCACCTCGACATGGCCATGCGCCCGCTGGCCGACGGCCGTATCCTCTTCAACGATCACGCCGCCAGCGCGGCGCTGATCGAGCAGGTGCTGGCCAGCGATGCCACCCTGAGCGACAGTGAGCGGCAGGAACTTGCCAAGAGCGTGACCGACCTGCGCCAGCAGGGCGAGCGCTGGCACAAGATCCATGCCCTCATCCATCAGCAACTGCGCGATGCCGGCCTGACCCCCATCGCCACCCCGGGCGCCTTCAGCGTGGACAAGCGGCAGGTGAACTGGATGAACGGCATCATGGGCACCCGTCAGCAGCCCTTCTACATCACCAATGCCGCCAGCATCGCCCCCCTCAATGAGGCGTTCGCCGCCTGGTTGCAACGCGAGGTAGCCGGGATCACCCCCTATTTCGTGGGGCAGGCTGCCAGCAACCGACGGGACGGCTTGAACCAGGCGGAGGCCCTGCTGCGCGGCAGCGGCGGACTGGACTGCATCACCCTGCACCACGAGTAGCGCCAGGGTCGCAGATTTGACTCACCGGCAAATTCTGGGTATTTTGCGACCAGAATTTTTGTTGGACCGTTTTTCAATGTTGTACATCCTGTTCAAATGCTCGGTCAGGAGGCTGTGCTCCGTGCACTAACACGATGAAGTGTTGCCCGGAGCCCATCGACTGAATCTTCATCAGCTGCGCGAATGCCCTCTCTTTGGGAGGCTGCCCCGCATCTGATGAAAACAGGAGACACAGGCCGGCGAGATGCTTCATCGCCGGCCTTTTTGTCTCTGCCATTTGGCAGCGTTTCACCTTGCTGAGACGGGGGGCCGGTACGTCGCGTACCTGCCCCCCGTTTTTTATGGATGTTACAACCATGAGTGTGCTCACTATCCACAACCTGACCTATCACATCGGCGACAAGACCCTGTACCAGCAGGCGAGCTTTCGTCTCAACGCCGGCGAGCATGTCTGCCTCACCGGCCACAACGGCGCCGGCAAGAGCACCCTGCTCCAGCTGATCCAGGGGGAACGCCTGCCAGACGGCGGCGACATCCTCTGGCAGCCCGGCATCAAGGCGGGCTATCTCGACCAGCACGCCGCGCGGGATGGCCACCTCACCCTGCGGGGCTACCTGCAGTCGGTGTTCGCCGATCTCTATGAGGCGGAAGCCGAGATGCTGGCCCTCTACGCCGACCCCGAACTGGGGCCGCGGCAGCTGGCCCGGGCGGCCGATCTGCAGGCGCACCTGGAGAGTCAGGGTTTTTACCAGTTAGATCCGCGCATCGACGAGGTGGCGGCCGGCCTCGGCCTGACCCAGCTCGGCATGCAGACCCTGCTCGCCAGTTTAAGCGGCGGCCAGCGCCACAAGGTGATGCTGGCTGGTCTGCTGCTGCGCACGCCGGAGGTGCTGTTGCTCGACGAGCCGACCAACTACCTGGACACAGCCCACGTCGACTGGCTGGCGGGCTACCTGGAGCGCTTCCCCGGCGCCTTCCTGGTGGTCTCCCACGACCGCGCCTTCGTCAACCGCATCGCCACCGCCATCGCCGACATCGACCGCCAGCAGATCCACACCTATCGCGGCAACCTAGACCAGGCGCTGGCCCAGAAGGGCGCCGCCGAGGCGCTGCACGCCCGTCAATACCAGGCCCAGCAGCGGCAGATCGACAGGCTCGAGCAGTTCATCGCCAAGAACGGGGCCGGGGTCAACGCCAGCATCGCCAACGGCCGCAAGAAACAGTTGGCGCGCATCGAGCGCCTGGCCGCCCCCGAGCAGATCAAACCGGTCACCCTCAGCTTTCGCGCCGCCCAGGGAGGCCACCCGCAACTGCTGGCCGCAAGCGAGCTGGAGATCGGCTACAACCAGCCCCTGCTGGCGCCGCTCAGCCTGCAGCTGCGCCGCGGCGAGAAGGTGGTGATCGCCGGCTTCAACGGCATCGGCAAGTCGACCCTGCTCAATACCCTGACCGGCCGCCTCGCCCCGCTCGCCGGTGAACTGGCCCTGGCCCCCGGCCTCAAGTCGGGTTACTTCGAGCAGGCGCTGCACTGGCCCGATCCCGCGGCCACCCCGCTGGCCCTGGTCAAGGCCGCCGCCCCCGGGCTGGATGACAAGGGTGCCCGCCAGCAGCTGGCGCGCCTTGGCATCGGCGGCAAGCTGGCCATCCAGCCCATCAGTGCCCTGAGCGGCGGTGAGCAGACCCGGGTCAAGCTGTGCCGACTGGCGCTGCAGCCCACTCATCTGCTGATATTGGATGAGCCGACCACCCACCTGGATGCCGGCACCAAGGCCGCCCTGCGCCAGGCCCTGTGCGACTACCCGGGCAGCGTGCTCGCCGTCTGCCACGAGCCGGCCTTTGTGGCCGACTGGCCGGATCGGGTGGTGGACATCCAGCAGTTCGCCGCCGTGTCGACCCAAGTTTAAGGAATAAAAATTATGTTACTGAAAGTACTGCTGTTTTTGATTGCATTTCTGGTCGGGGCCGATGAGCTGATGCTGGGGCCCCTGCTCGCCCCCATCGGCGCCGAGCTGGGGGTCGCCCCGGAACGGGTGACCCTGTTCATCACCGCCTACAGCGTGGCGCTGGCCCTCATCGCCCCCCTGCTCGGCGGCCTGTCGGATCGCCACGGCCGGCTGCGGGTGATGCTGCCGGCCTCCCTGCTGTTTGGCGCCGCCTCGGTGGCCACCGGCCTGGTGGCGAACTTCGAGGTTGGGCTGGCGACCCGGGTGATCACCGGGCTGGCCAGCGCCGGCATGCTCCCCATCGCCTTCGCCATGGCGGCGGACGGCGCGCCGGCCGACGCCATGAAGCGCATCGCCTGGGTGCAGTCGGGGCTCACCCTCGGCATGATCTCTAGTCCGGCGGTGGGCGCCCTGCTGGCCCAGCTCAGCAGTTGGCGCACCCCCTTCATCGTGCTCGGCCTCTGCGCCTGGGCCGTGGCGGCGGCCCTGGCCTGGCTCACGGCGCGCACGCCGCAGGTGCATGGGAGCGGCACGCCCCCCGCTGCGCAGGGCTCGGTGCTGGCCATTCCGGGGGCTCTCGGCGCCCTGCTCGCCATGGGGTTGGGACTGGGGGGCGGCATCGGCCTGTTCAACCTGGTCGGCCAGCACCTGCACGACAGCCAGGGGCTGCCGGTCTGGTCGGTGGGGCTGCTCTACGGCGCCCTTGGCGTGATCAGCGTGGTCGGCAACGTGCTGATGCCGCGCCTGGCCGGTTATGTGGAGAGCGGCCGCCCCCTGATGCGCGGCGCCCTGGTGGTGTGCGCCCTGGTCAGCGCCTTCTTCTACCTCTATCCGGCCGGCAGCCTGGCCAGCCTCGCCCTGCCGCTGGGCCTGTGGGCGCTGGCCGGCGGCATCGGCTCACCGGCGTTGCAGGGTTACATCGCCCAGCTCGCCCCGGCCCAGCGCGGCATGCTGATGTCGCTGGCCATGACCCTGATGCACCTCGGGGTAGCGCTCTGGTCCGCCGTCGCCGGCTTTGCCTACAGCGCCGGCCCCATGGCCATGGCCCTGCTGGCCCTGTTGCTGTTTGGCGGGGCCATCCTCGCCCTGCGCCCGGTGCGGCTGCCGGGCTGAGTACAACAGGCACAATGACAAGAGGGCTCCCGCGGGAGCCCTCTTCATGACCTCTGCCATGTGGCAGACGACGCTTGATAACCAGCCCCTCCTCTTCACAAGCCGAGGGATGTGCATCACCCAAGGATGGCGCTCACTCTGCCGGCCACAGGGACAACAGCTGCTGCACGGCCCGATCGGCCTGCTCTGCGCTGGCAAAGTTGGCAAACCCCATCATCACCCCCCTTTGCTGCGCCGGGTTCATGTACCAGCTACTCAGGGCGTGCAACGCCAGCCCATTGGCTTGGGCGACCTCGACCAGCTGCTGATCCGTCACGCCCCCGGCAACCTGCGCCAATAGCTGGATCCCGCCAGCCTGCGGCTGCACCCGCAACCGGTCGCCCAGGCGGGTGGCCAAGGCATCGACCAGATAGCCATGCCGCTCGGCATAGACTCTGCGCATCTTGCTCAGGTGGCGGGTGAAATGCCCCTGATCCATGAAGTCTGCCAGGGTGGCCTGCAGCACCGGATTACCCGCGCCGGGCAGCTGCGCCACCAGCTCGCGAAAACGGGCGACCTGCGCCTCGGGCACCACCAGATAGGCCAGCCTAAGGCCGGGGTAGAGCACCTTGCTGAAGGTCCCCGTGTAGAGCACGCGCCCCTGATGATCCAGGCTCTTGAGAGGGGGCAAGGGCCGGCCGTGGTAGCGAAACTCGCTGTCGTAGTCATCTTCGATGATCCAGGCATGGCGCCGCTCTGCCCACTCCAGCAGCGCCAGTCGACGCGGCAGGCTGAGGGCCACCCCCATCGGGCTCTGGTGGGTGGGGGTGACCACCGCAAACCGGGCCTCGTCGGCGGTTTGCTCACCCAGGCTGACATCCATGCCGTGCATGTCGACGGGCACCGGGTGCAACCGCAGGCCCGCCTGCTGCAAAAACTGGCGCGCATGAAAATAGCCAGGCTCTTCAAACCAGCCCAGATCTCCCGCTCGCAGCAGGGCGCGGCACACCAGATCCAGCGCCCCCCGATAACCAACCGTGATGAATACCTGTTCGTGGCTGCAGCGGATCCCCCGCGAAATGCCCAGATAGGTGGCGATGGCGCGGCGCAGGGCCGGGTGCCCGGCCGGATCCGGCGTCACCATCTCCATATTGCGCAGATGCCGGGTGGCAAGCCGGGCCCAGCTCTTGCGCGGGAACAGATCCAGCGCGGGCACACCCAGCTGGAACGGCAGGATTTCGCTGTGAGGGATCCCCTGGGTCGGCGCAGGCGCGGCGGCGGGTCGGGGAGAGGGCGGCGCCTCGACGAGCCTGTTCAGCCCGGCGGCAACCACAGTGCCCGCGGCACCACGGGATATCAGATACCCTTCACCGATCAGCATCTGATAGGCCATTTCAACCGTGCCGCGCGCAAGGTTGAGTTCGCTTGCCAGACTGCGCACCGAGGGCACACGGTCACCGGCGTTCAAGGCTCCGCTCGCGATGGCATGGCAATAGCGCTGGTATATCTGCAGATAGAGCGGGGTTGCCTGCTCCCGGCTGAGGTTCAGATCCTGAATGTCCATGAGAAGGGTCCATGAAATATGGCTCTGTATTCTATCACTTCCGTTGTTTATCCATTATCCACTCCTGTTGGCATCACGATAGAAGAGCAGCATGACAATATTGGCTGATAACACCCTGTACCATGAAAACATGGTATATGGCGCCATCACGGGCGTGCATTGGCTGACCGCTATTTGCTGATCAGCGTTAGCTTGTCAGTGGTAAAGGTGGTCGTACCGTGGCCATCTGTCGCCGACTTTATTTTATCCGCTTCAGCATTGAATTTTTCGGCAGACAAGGTGACCTTGCCAGAATATTCCATGCCATCCTGGCTTTTTCTGACCGAATCGGCAGAGACAGTCACAGACTCATTATCATTTACCTTCAATATGACATTACCGGTAAATTCCTGAACCGTTCTGGTTTTATCTGAAGATATTTCCATGGCCATGGCCGAGGAGGTAAATAAAAGTGAAAGAGACAGCAGCGCCGCCTTATTAACAGTGAACTCGAACACGACACACTCTCCTTGGTATAGCGCTATCAGTTGGCGTATTTTTTATACAAGCCTGCTCAATACGTCAAGATTAAAATCCATCGCCTCCCGCCCGTCTTTATATCACGCTATGGCCGAATTATCTCTGCCAGCCTGCCGGTTGTCGGCAATCAATAAAAGGGAGTCAAAAGAGATCTCATTACTCCCTGTTATCTGTATGGACTACTCCATATGACCATTCTTGTCCCTGTTACCCCTTGGCCGCTTTTTTTATCCTCACATTATCAACCTGGCACTCAGTTAAAGGGGAAATAAAACATATGCATTACCTGACCTCCTTGCTGAGATATTCCCTGGAATAGATTGGCCCACCTCTCTCCGGCCCCGATTGCTGGGAGCCGACTCTCGGTCACTGCGGCCGCTCGCTCATGGCGGCATGACGGGTTGCCCCGCGCAGGATATCGCGCCGCGGTTATCTGAATAGACCCGAATCAAGGTGGTTTTCCGCCCTATCAAGCAGGAATATCAGTATGTCCCTACCTTCCAGGATCGCGGACGAGAGCCGCGAGCACATCATGGTGCAGCGCCCTCACTCACTCTGTCTGCTCCCCCCGCTGGCCGCGCTCGGCTATCCGTTTCTGTTGATGATCTTCAACAAATGGGTCGGCCAGAGCGGCGCTGCCAGTCTGCTCGGCGCCCTGCTCTCGCTGCTGCTGGCCTTGGCCGTTCCCCTGGCGGGGCTGATCGTCGCCAATCGGCCCGGCATCGCCACAGGCATGCGTCGACTGGCTTACCTGAGCGTGGCGGCCCCCAGCCTCTATGTCCTGCTCGGAGTGGTGCAAACGCTGGTCGGCAGCCCGCTGCCCGATGTGCTGGTGTGGTCTCTGTTCTGGGTTGGCGCCATGCTGCTGGGGTGGGAGTCACACCAGACAGAGGCAGTGCAGGCCCGTCCCGTGAGCGGACTGGGACGCTGGCGCGTCGCCCATGGCATCAGCGCGCTGGTGCTCTGTTGTTATGTGATCTTTCATCTGGCCAATCATCTGACCGGGCTGGTCGGCCCCGAGCTTCATGCCCGGGTCATGGAGGCGGGTCGCACCGTCTACCGGGCCGGCGTTGTCGAACCCCTGCTGGTGGCGGCGTTTCTCTTCCAGGTCGGCTCAGGTCTCTACCTTGCCTGGCGCTGGAGCAGTACCCGACATAACTGGCTGACCACCTTCCAGATCGCCTCTGGCGTCTATCTGTCGGTGTTCGTGCTAGGGCACATGAACTCGGTGTTCATCTATGCCCGCAGCTTCCTCGGCATACCGACCGACTGGAGTTTTGCCACCGGTGGCGAGGCGGGCCTGCTGATGGATCCCTGGAATATTCGCCTGGTGCCCCACTACACCCTCGGCGTCTTCTTCGTACTGGCGCATCTGCTGGCCGGGTTGCGGGTGGTGCTCGCGGCCCACGGCGTGGCAACGAGCCGCATCAGGCTGCTGTGGTACACCGGACTGGCCGGCTCGGCAGCCCTCGCGCTGGCCATCATTGCCGGTATGGTGGGCGTCAGAATATAAGAAAGAAGAGATGTCAAATCATGGCTTGTGCCGCTTTAAATAGTATTGATGCCTGACCATGAAATATTTCACCGTTCATATTTCGTTGAAATAAATTCGATAAACGACCGGTCCTTTTCGCTTGAACCATCAGTCCAAAAGGAGTGTAGATAATGAAAAAAAATATATTTATGACGGCTTCCGCATTGGTAACCATGCTGACCAGTTATGCCACATTGGCGGACGTCAACTTATATGGCCCCGGCGGGCCGCACACCGCCTTGATCAAGGTGGGCAGCGCCTTTGAAGCGGAGACGGGGATCAAGGTGAACGTCCATTTCGGGCCGCAGGCGACCTGGAATGACGATGCCAGCAAAAACGCCGACATGCTGTTCGGCGCCTCCGAGCAATCGGCCCTGGCGATCGCCACCGACCATCAGCAGCAGTTCGACATCAACAAGATTACCCCGCTCTACCTGCGCCCGGCCATCATTCTGGTCAAGAAGGGCAACCCCAAGAATATCAAGGGGCTGGCCGATCTGACCAAACCGGGTATCGGCATAGTCGTGCCGGAGGGTGCCGGGGTCAGCAACACCTCGGGAACCGGGGTGTGGGAAGACATGATAGGTCGCACCGGTGACATCAAGCTGGTCGCCGATTTTCGAAACAACATAGTGCAATACACCCCCAACAGCGGCAGCGCCCGCAAGGCGTTCCAGGAAGATCCCCGTGTCGATGCCTGGATAACCTGGATTGACTGGGCCAGGAGCAACCCGGACGTGGGCGACGTGGTGGCGATTGAAGAACAGCTGGTGGTATATCGGGATGTGAACATCGTCCTTAACAAGAATCCGAGCCAGGATGCGGTACGTTTCGCCGAATATTTGAAAGGGGGAAAATCAAAGCAGATTTTTCAGCAGCTGGGCTGGTCCGATAAATTTTAATGACAAGAGAATGATGACCTTCTGATGACTATTATTGCATGCCAGTGCAGGGACGCATTGGCATCTATTACCCCATAAACAGGATGGTCTGATTCATCAGATATTTATTTTGGCAATGCCGACTCTTGCTTAATAAATATGAAGCCTTAATTCATCGAGCGGATAAATTTGAATATTGACAATCACAACGGCGAGACATTACTCATATTAGTGTTCCATCACATATTTTTCTTGCCGCAACATTGATTCACCCCAGCGCAGGATCAGCGAATTCACCGTCACAGGTCAGTGACACAGATTGCCACAAGGAAGGGCACAGCACGCTTTCGCTCCCCCGGGGCAAGGCCCGGTCTCTTTTGTCGTTTGCGTACCCACGCCGACTGTGCAACCAAGGTTTGAGAATGAAACACGACATGCTAACGACGGACGCCAACAGCGCCGTTGCCTCCGTGGTTTATCGCACCAGCGAAGTGATCGCCATCTATCCCATCACCCCCAGCTCCGCCATGGCCGAGCAGTCGTCGGCCTGGGCAAGCCAGGGCAGTGCCAACCTGTGGGGGGATGTGCCACGGGTGGTGGAGATGCAGTCGGAGGGGGGCGCCATCGCCACCGTCCACGGTGCCCTGCAGACCGGAGCACTGGCGACCTCGTTCACCTCGTCCCAGGGGCTGCTGCTGATGATCCCCAACCTCTACAAGCTGGCGGGCCAGCTCATTCCCTTCGTGCTGCACGTGGCGGCGCGCACCGTGGCGACCCACGCCTTGTCGATCTTCGGTGACCACTCGGACGTGATGGCGGTGCGCCAGACCGGCTGCGCCCTGCTCTGTGCCAGCAATGTGCAAGAAGCCCAGGACTTCGCCCTCATCTCCCAAATAGCCAGCCTCAACAGCCGGCTCCCTTTCATCCACTTCTTCGACGGTTTTCGCACCTCCCACGAGATAGCCAAGATAGTGCCGCTCGCTGACGACACCCTGCGCGCCCTGCTGCCCGCCGAGGCGATCCGGGCCCATCGGGAGCGGGCGCTGACCCCCGACAAGCCGGTCATTCGCGGCACCGCCGCCAACCCGGACACCTACTTCCAGTGTCGGGAGGCGAGCAACCCCTGGTATGACGAGGGCTATCGCCACGTGAGCGAGGCGATGGACGCCTTCGGCGCGCAGACCGGCCGTCACTACCGGCCGTTCGAATACCTGGGTCACCCAGAGGCCGAGCGGGTGCTGGTGCTGATGGGGTCCGCCATCGGTACCTGCGAGGAGGTGATCGAACATCTGCTGGCCCAAGGGGAGAGGGTGGGGCTGGTGAAGGTGCGCCTCTACCGCCCCTTCTCGGCCGCGCACCTGCTGGCGGTCATTCCCGCGAGCGCCAGCAAGATAGCGGTGCTGGATCGCACCAAGGAGCCGGGCGCCCAGGCCGAGCCACTCTATCTGGACGTGATGGCGGCACTGGCCGAGGCGGTCAGCCGGGGTGCGCGGGCCAGCCTGCCGCGGGTCATCGGCGGACGCTATGGCCTCTCTTCCAAGGAGTTCGGCCCGGCCTGCGTGCAGGCGGTGTTTGACGAGCTGGCGCTGGCTAACCCACGCCCGCGCTTTACCGTCGGCATCTTTGACGACATCACCGGCCTCTCCCTGCCGCTGCCGACCTCAGTGCCCCCGGCCAGCCACCTCAAGCTGGAGGCGCTCTTCTACGGCCTTGGCAGCGACGGTACCGTGTCGGCGGCCAAGAACAGTATCAAGATCCTCGGCAACCACACCGAGCTCTACCCCCAGGGCTACTTCGTCTACGACTCCAAGAAGGCGGGTGGCCTCACCGTCTCCCACCTGCGGGTGGGAACGCGGCCGTTGCAGTCGGCCTACCTGGTGGAGGAGGCAGACTTCGTCGGCTGCCACCAGTGGCAGTTCATCGACCTTTACCAGATGGCGGAGCGGCTCAAGACGGGGGGCATCTTCCTGCTCAACAGCCCCTATGGTGCGGCCGAGCTCTGGGGCCGCCTCCCCCTCGAGGTGCAACATGCCCTGCGCGAGAAGGGGGCCCGTCTCTACACCATCAACGCCGCCAAGATTGCCCGCGACTGCCAACTCGGCCAGCGCATCAACACCGTCATGCAGATGGCCTTCTTCCAGCTCACCGCCATCCTGCCGCTGGATGAGGCCATCCGGCTGCTAAAACAGGCCATCGCCAACAGCTACGGCAGCAAGGGGCAGGCGCTGGTCGAGCGCAACTGGCAGGCCCTCGCCGCCACCTGTGAGGCGCTGACTCAGGTGCCCCTCGGCGAGATGGAGGCCGGCAGTCGGCCCCGCCCGCCAGTGGTCTCCCCCAAGGCGCCTGACTTCGTGCAGACCGTCACCGCCGCCATGCTGGCGGGGCTTGGCGACAGCCTGCCGGTCTCCGCCTTCCCGCCAGACGGCACCTGGCCGGTGGGCACCACCCGCTGGGAGAAGCGCAACATCGCCAAGGAGGTGCCCATCTGGCAGGCAGACCTCTGCACCCAGTGCAACTACTGCGTGGCGGCCTGCCCCCACTCGGCCATCCGCGCCAAGGTGGTTGACAAGGCGGCCATGGCCGATGCCCCCGCCACCCTGGATGCATTGGATGTGAAGGCCCGCGACATGCGCGGTCAACAGTACGTGCTGCAGGTGGCGCCGGAGGATTGCACCGGCTGCAACCTCTGCGTCGAGGTGTGCCCGGCCAAGGATCGTGCCGAGCCGAGCCGCAAGGCGATCAACATGGAATCGCGGCTGGATCACCTCGAGGCCCAGAAGGCCAACTACGACTTCTTCCTGGACTTGCCCGAGCGCAGCGCCGAGCAGCTGGAGCGCATCGACATCCGCACCTCCCAGCTCATCTCGCCGCTGTTTGAATACTCGGGCGCCTGTTCCGGCTGCGGCGAGACCCCCTATATCAAGCTGCTGACCCAGCTCTACGGGGACAGGTTGCTCATCGCCAACGCCACCGGCTGCTCGTCGATTTATGGCGGCAACCTGCCCAGCACTCCCTATACCACCAATGCGGACGGGCGCGGGCCGGCCTGGGCCAACTCCCTGTTCGAAGACAACGCCGAATTTGGCTTGGGCTTTCGGCTCACCGTGGATCAGCATCGCGAGCGGGTGCGCCGCCTGTTGGCGAGCCTGGGGGACGCCGTCCCGGCCGAACTGCAACAGGGGCTGCAGGACGCCAGCCTGCCGGTCGCCGAGCAGCGGGCCCATATCGCGCAGCTGCGCGCACTGCTGGAGGGGCGCACCGACGCCGCGGCCCGGGAGCTGGCCCGCGATGCGGACTACCTGGTGGAGAAATCGGTCTGGCTCATCGGCGGGGACGGCTGGGCCTACGACATCGGCTACGGCGGGCTGGATCACGTGCTGAGCCTGGGGGAGAACATCAACGTACTGGTGCTCGACACCCAGTGCTACTCCAACACCGGCGGCCAGCAGTCCAAGGCCACCCCGCTCGGCGCCATCACCAAGTTTGGCGAGCAGGGCAAGCGCAAGGGGCGCAAGGATCTCGGTGCCAACGTGATGATGTACGGTCACGTCTACGTGGCGCAGATCTCCCTCGGCGCCCAGATGAACCAGACGGTGAAGGCGATCCAGGAGGCGGAGGCCTACCCAGGTCCGTCGCTCATCATCGCCTACAGCCCCTGCGAGGAGCACGGCTACGATCTGGCCCAGAGCCACGAGCAGATGAAGCAGCTGACCGCCACCGGCTTCTGGCCGCTCTATCGCTACGATCCGCGCCGCAAGGAAGAGGGCAAGGCGCCGCTGGCGCTCGACTCCCGCGCCCCCAGCGCGTCGCTGGCCGACACCTTGCAGCAGGAGCCCCGCTTCGAGCGCCTCACTCGTCAGCTGCCGGAGGTGGCCAGCCGGCTCTATGAGGAGGCGCAGGAGGATGCCCACCGCCGCTTCGCCTGGCTGAGCCAGCTGGCCGGCAAAGAGGCGCCGGCGCAGGAGTAAGCGCTCAAGTTGCCACCAATAAAGAGGGCTCCCCACGGGGAGCCCTCTTTTTATCGGCTGGCGGCCATCAGGCGGGCATGTCGGCCAGCTCGTGGCGCTTCAACGCCAGCAGGGTGACCAGCAGGGCGGCACTGGCGATCAGCGCCATGCCGATATAGGTGGCGCTGAAGCCGGGCGCCAGCTCGACCGGGCTCAGGCTGGCCAGGTTGTGGCTGCTGCCCGCTGGCAGGGCGGAGTGGAACAGCACAGCGCAGATGGCCACCCCGACCGCGCCCCCCAGCTCGCGGCCGAAGTTGAACAGCGACATGCCGATGCCGCGATCTTCCCGCGGCAGGGCGTTTTGCACCACCACCGAGAGCGCGGGCAGCACCAGGCCAAGGCCGATGCCGGCAAACGCCAGTCCCAGCCTGATCCAGACGTCGAAGTGGATCTGCCACAGGGCCAGCGCCGCCAGGGCGAACCCCACCACCACGAAACGCTTGTAGTAACCGGTGTGGCCGATCAGCTTGCCGCCGACGAAGGCCCCCGCCGTGATGCAGACCATGAAGATCACCATGATCTCGCCGCTGTCGCTGGCGCTCATCCCCTTCTGCCACTGCATCTGCAGCGGCAGGTAGACCAGCACGGCGAACATCAGCAGTTGCGAGGCCAGCGCCAGCAGCACGCTCACCAGATAACCGGGCTGACGCGCCAGGTGGGCCGGCAGGATGGGGTCATGGGCCCGCCGCTCGATCAGCACCAGCAACAGCAGGGCCACCACCAGCGCGGCCGCGAGCCAGATAGCGGGTAGCGCCGCCTCAGGCGAGAGCAGCAACAGGGTGAGAGTGGTGACAGTGATGAGCAGCGCCGCCCCCTTCCAGTCGAAGCGGCTGTGACGACGCACATTGAGGTGGCCCAGGTTGCGGTTCACCAGCCAGAGGGCGATGGCCCCGAGCGGCAGGTTGATCCAGAAGATCCAGCACCAGCTGAGCTGCTCGGTAAAATAACCGCCGAGCAAGGGGCCGGCGATGCTGGAAACCGCATAGACCGCCGAGATGTAGCCCTGATACTTGCCCACCTCCCGCGGCGGTATGCTGTCGGCGATGACGGTGAAGGCGAGCGCGATCAGGCCGCCGCCCCCCAGCCCCTGCAGCACCCGGGCGGCCAGCAGGGTCGGTAGATCCTGGGCCAGGCCGCAGGCCACCGAGCCGGCCAAAAACAGGCCTATACCGATGTTGAGCATGCGCACACGACCGAACATGTCGCTCAGTTTGCCGTAGATGGGCAGGGCGGCGGTGGCCGCCAGCAGGTAGGCGGTGACCACCCAGGTGAGGGCGGCGCCGGCATTGAGCTCGGCCCCTATGATGGGCAGCGGAGTGGTGACTATGCTCTTTTCCAGTGAACCCAGCGCGATCACCAGGGCCACGCTCGAGAAGATGGTTTTGGGGGACATAAGACGGGCTCGCTCCTTTGTTGCTCCAGCGTCTGCGGCGCAGAACTTGTTATTGTCTCATACATCACCGGCAGATGACCAAAACCAAGGCATCCGTGCCGGCAAGCATGACCCCGGTCGCGGCAATGTGCCCCCCGCTCTGGTAGGCTGCCCTTTTACCCCGAGAGGAAGCAGCCCCATGTCCGAGCAGTTCCGGTTTGAGCAGTACGACGCCCTGATTTTCGATATGGATGGCACCCTGGTGGACTCCATGCCGCGCCACCTTGATGCCTGGGAAATCACCAGCGCCGAATTCGGCCTGCCCTTCGATCGCGCCCGGCTCAACGAGTACGGCGGCATTCCCACCCGCAAGATCGTCGCCATCCTGGCCGAACAGCATGGGCTGGATATCGATGTGGAAGCCTTCGCCCGCCGCAAGGTGGCCCTCTACATGGAGCATATCCAGCAAGTGAGCGTCTTTCCTGCCATGTGGGAGCTGGTCAGGCGCTGTCACGGCAAGGTCCCCATGGGTATCGGCACGGGCTCGCCGCGCAATCAGGCGGAGTCGATCCTCAAAAGCACCGGGCTCGATGCCTATATCCAGGTGGTAGTGAGCGCCGACGACGTGATCAACCACAAGCCCCACCCCGACACCTTCCTGCAAGTGGCCGAGCAGCTGGGGGCCAACCCCGCCAACTGCCTGGTGTTCGAAGATACCCAGATCGGCCTGCAGGCCGGCCGCGCTGCTGGAATGGAGACGGTACTGGTGCTGGAGGGGGAGCTCTACCAGCGCTAGGCCACACAACCCTCGCGGTCACCAATGAAAACGCCTCCGCAAGGGAGGCGTTTTGCATGCAGCAGTGCCGGAATCACCCGGCCCCGGCTTACATGGCGTTGGTGGACTCGAAGATCTTGTCAGCCGATGCCTCGACGAAGCCCGGATAGAGCACGCCGTCGGCCTGCGGGTAGCGCAGGGCGAATTCGTAGAAGCAGCTCGGGATGGTGCGCACACCGTCGCTGAAGGCCACGTCCGCCTTGTCGGCCATGGTGGAGGATTGCTCCAGCATCACCTGCGGGTCCCCTTTCACCTCGCCGCCCACGCTGTTGAGCACGAAGCCGGCCGCCTTCAGAGCAGCGTTCACCTGCTCTATGGTGTCGAAATCCCGCAGGCGGTTGATGTTGACGGTGAAGTGGTTGGCGCGATAACCCCAGGCCGCCATCCAGGCCGCATACTCGCTTTCGGCCAGCAGAGTCTGGTAGTCGGCATAGGAGACCTGCCAGGGGGCACCGGCATAGAGGAAGGCGGCGGTATCGGTCAGATGATCGGGCACCTGATCCACCAGCTTGTGGATGATGGCCTGAGCGCCTTCGGAGAGCTCCTCAACCTTCAGCTCGCTGATGAACACCTTGGGGGCGTCCGGATCCTTGTGCTCGAAGTGCTTGGCGTAGAGCTTCTTGGCCTTGAACACGTACTCGCCCTTCTGCTCGTAGCCGAGCGCCAGGAAGTGGGCCGCCAGCTTCTCCAGCCCCAGCTTGGGCAGGTTGTAGGTACGAAACGCCACGTGATCGTTGACGATGGGTTCACCGCCCCCCAGCAGGGTGTGCACCTTGTGGGCACTCGGGGTCACCTTGATGTAGTTGTCCCACAGATGACTGAACAGGGTGTCGATATCCTTTTGCATCTCTCTTTCCTTTGATTGCGGGTACAGACAGGGGCACCCTGAGGTGCCCCCTTTTCGTTGTTGTCAGAAGCTCAGGCCGGGAGACAGCTGATCCGGCATAGCAGCCTTGCTGTCTTCGACGGAAGCGACCGGATACGCACAGTAGTCTGCGGCGTAGTAGGCGCTCGCCCTGTGGTTGCCGGAGGCACCGATACCGCCGAACGGGGCGGCACTGGAGGCACCGGTGATGGGCTTGTTCCAGTTGACGATGCCGGCGCGAATGCGCTTGAAGAAGTGGTTCCAGTCCGCCTCGCTGTCGCCGAGCAGGCCGGCCGAGAGGCCGAAGCTGGTGGCGTTCGCCTTCTCGATGGCGGCATCGAAGTCGTCGTAGCGAATGAGCTGCAGCAGCGGGCCGAAGTACTCTTCATCCGGCAGCGCGCTGACCGCAGTGACATCTATGATGCCTGGGGAGACGAAGCCGGTGCCCTCATCCAGGTGCTTGAGAGTGAGCAGGCTCTCGCCACCGAGGCGCTGCAGGTTGGCTTGCGCCTCGACCATGCCGAGCGCTGCCTTCTCGCTGATCATGGCGCCCATAAAGGGCTGAGCCTCGTCATCGTAGTGACCGACCTTGATCTGGCCGACTACCTCCACCAGGCGCTTGACCAGAGCATCGCCCCGCGCACCGCGCTCGACGAACAGGCGACGGGAACAGGTGCAGCGCTGGCCCGAGGTGATGAAGGCGGATTGCACGATGGCATGGACGGCGCCGTCGATGTCGCTCACGTCTTTCACGATCAGCGGGTTGTTGCCACCCATTTCCAGGGCCAGGATCTTGCCCGGCTGGCCGGCAAACTGCTGGTGCAGGAAGTGGCCGGTGCGGGACGAACCGGTGAAGAAGAGCCCGTCGATGTCCGGGTTGCCGGCCAGCGCCTTGCCGGTGTCCACCTCGCCCTGCACCAGGTTGAGCACGCCCTTGGGCAGCCCCGCCTCCTGCCACACCTTGACCATGGCCTCTGCCACCATGGGGGTCAGCTCGGAGGGTTTGAACACCACGGTATTGCCAGCGATCAGCGCCGGCACGATGTGACCGTTGGGCAGGTGGCCCGGGAAGTTGTAGGGGCCGAACACGGCGACAACGCCGTGGGGCTTGTGGCGCACGAATGCCTTGGCGCCCGGCATGGGGTTCTCCACCGTGCCGGTGCGCTCGTCATGGGCGCGGATGGAGATAGCGATCTTGCCCTGCATGGCGGCGACCTCGGTACGGGTCTCCCACAGCGGCTTGCCGGTCTCGCGGGCGATGGTCAGGGCCAGCGCCTCCTTGTGCTCGCCAAGCAGGTCGGCGTAGCGGCGCACGATGGCCAGACGATCGTCGAGGGCCAGATCGGACCAATGATAGAAGGCTTGGCGGGCGGCCTTGACGGCGGCATCAACCTGGGCGGCGCTGGCGGCCTCCCCTTGCCAGATCACCTGATTCTTGGCCGGATCCTTTGATTCGAACGGCTTGCCTTCACCGGCCAGCCACTGACCGTCGATAAACTGCACTAAATGAGTCATCCAATCACTCCCTGTGGTATGCAGGCAGCCGAGGCTGCCTGTTTCATATTCGGTTTCGTCGCCAGCCGGATCAGTCGAGATCGACGGCACGCACCATGTCGCCATCCTGCACCTTGAGCGCCGCCGCCATCTTGGGCGGAATGATGGCCTCATGCTTGTCGAGATCGACCCGGATGTTGCCGTAGCAGGCGCGGTAGTGCTCGTAGCGGGTGTTGCAGATCAGGTGGGTCTTGCCGCCGATGGGCTCGCCCACCAGTACCCGCAGCTTCTGGCTGCGGCGCACGCTGCGAATGTTCTTCACGTCGCACTCGACGGTGGGGCCGGCATCGAAGATGTCGACATAGCCACGATTCACGAACCCTTCGTCCTGCAGCATCTTGATGGCCGGGCGGGTCTTCTCGTGGGTCTGACCGATGACGGCGCGCGCCTCGTTGCTCAGCAGATTGACGTAGATGGGGTACTTGGGCATCAGCTCGGCGATGAAGCGCTTCTTGCCGATGCCGGTGAGATAGTCGACGGTGGGAAAATCCATCGAGAAGAAATGCTTTTGCAGCCACTCGTAGAAAGGGCTGTGACCATCGCCATCGGAGACGCCACGCATCTCGGCGAAGACGGTTTCGTCAAACAGCTCGGGGTGTTCGGCCATGAACAGAAAGCGGTGCTTGGAGAGCAGACGGCCGTTGAGCCCCTCGCGGGCGCATTCGCGCAGAAACAGGGTGCAGAGCTCGGAATTGCCGGTGTAGTCGTTGGAGAGGGTGAGCGTCTCCACCACGTTGTAGATGCCGAGCTTGGGGGAAGAGTGCACCACCTTGCCGATGTGATAGTTGTAGAACGGCTGGGACAGGCCCACGGCCGCATCGATGGCGCAGGTACCGACCATTTCGCCGGTCTCCAGATCCTCGGCGACGAAGAAATAGAGGCAGTCACCCTTGCCCGCAGGCTTGTCCGAGAAGGTCTGGGTGGAGGCGTCTATCTTGCGCTGCAGCAGTTCATCGTTGACGGGCAACGAGGTCATGCCGGTGCCGGATTCGATGGCACAGGTCTTGAGACCGGCAAAATCTTTTTGCTCGATGGGACGGATAACCAACATAAATGACAACTCCCTTTCATTGACGACAGGTGGGGGCCCGGCTCCTGCCGGGCGGGTTCCCCACCTCAATTTGGATCAGGCGTTAACCACCTGGGCAACCGCTTTCTCGAACCGGGCCAGCCCTTCCTTGATGTCCGCTTCCGGAATCACCAGGGACGGCGCGAAACGTACCACGTTGGTACCGGCAACCAGCGCCATCAGGCCCTGATCGATGGAGGCCAGCAGGAAGTCACGGGAGCGCCCCTTGTAGTCGTCGTTCAGCACGGCGCCCAGCAGCAGCCCCTTGCCACGCACTTCGCTGAAGCAGTGGTACTTGGCGTTGATGGCTTCCAGCCCTTCGCGGAACAGCTGCTCGCGCTGCTTGATGCCGCTCAGCACTTCCGGGGTGTTGATCACGTCGATCACCGCCTCGGCCACCGCACAGGCCAGCGGGTTGCCGCCGTAGGTAGAGCCGTGAGTGCCCACTTTCAGGTGGGAGGCGATTTCGGTGGTGGTCAGCATGGCGCCGATGGGGAAGCCACCGCCCAGCGCCTTGGCGCTGGTGAGGATGTCCGGCGTGACGCCCAGACCCATGTAGGCAAACAGATCGCCGGTACGGCCGACGCCGGATTGCACTTCGTCATAGATCAGCAGGGCGTTGTGCTGGTCGCACAGCTCGCGCACCCCTTTGGCAAACTCGTCGGTGGGACGAATGATGCCACCCTCGCCCTGCAGCGGCTCCATCACCACGGCGCAGGTATTGTCGGAGATGACCTCAGCCAGTGCGGCCAGATCGTTGTAAGCCACGTGGGTGATGTCAGCGGGCTTGGGACCGAAACCATCGGAGTAGGCAGCCTGGCCACCGACACTGACGGTAAAGAAGGTACGACCGTGGAAACCCTGATGGAAGGCGATGATCTGGGTCTTGTGGGCGCCAAACTTCTCGATGGCGTAGCGACGGGCCAGCTTGAGGGCGGCTTCGTTGGCTTCGGCACCGGAGTTGCAGAAATAGACCTTGTCGGCGAAGGTAGCGGCGACCAGCTTCTTGGCCAGGCGCAGAGCCGGCTCGTTGGTCATCACGTTGGAGAGGTGCCACAGCTTCTCGCCCTGGCTTTTCAGGGCCTCGACCAGCTTGGGATGGCAATGGCCCAAGCCATTGACGGCGATCCCGCCGGCGAAGTCCACATACTCACGGCCTTCCTGATCCCAGACACGTGACCCTTCACCACGCACCGGGATGATCTTGGCGGGCGCATAGTTGGGAACCATCACTTCATCAAACACTTCACGTGTCACTGCCAACAACTCTGACATATTGCTCTCCTTCGATCTGGCGACAGAATAATCCACCGCCCAAAAGTTAAATCCATGTAAACACATCGGCATTGTCACAGAAAAAAAGCTAAAAGTCTGCAACAAAGCGCGTTACAGGGAACAATGTTCGATTGCCCGTGAGATTTTAGGCAACCGCATTGCATAACGGCTCAGGGGGTGTTGGCAAGAGATAATTTGGACAGGGAGGCAGGTGAATAAAGTGTCAGGGAAAATATTTTTGGCCTCATCACGATTTTGAGAGGCCGATCACAACTTGTCAGGAATTTGCCAGAAAATTGGCCAGCAATTGATGGCCCTGTTCGCTCAAAATGCTCTCCGGATGGAACTGAACCCCCTCTATATTCAACTGCTTATGGCGCAGGCCCATGATCTCGTCCGGGCTGCCGTCGGCATGTTCGCTCCAGGCGGTGATCTCGAGACAATCGGGCAGGGTGTCGCGCTCCACGATGAGCGAATGGTAGCGGGTGACCCGCAGCGGGTCGTTGAGCCCCTTGAAGACTCCCTCCCCCCGATGGCGGATGAGCGAGGTCTTGCCGTGCATCACCTGACGGGCGCGCACCACCCGGGCGCCAAAGGCCTGCGCCAGCGACTGGTGGCCGAGACAGACGCCGAGAATGGGAAGCTGGCCGGCAAAACGGGAGATGGCCGCCAGAGAGATGCCCGCCTCGTTTGGCGTGCAGGGGCCGGGAGAGATCACCAGATAACGGGGAGAGAGCCGGGCGATGGCGTCCAGCGTCAGCTCGTCATTGCGCTTCACCACCACCTCCTGTCCCAGGGCGCCAAAATATTGCACCAGATTCCAGGTAAAGGAGTCGTAGTTATCGATCAACAACAGCATGGGTCAACCAGGGCAGAGAATTAACGATCCAGATAGCGGCCCTGCTCCATCTCGCGCTCGCGCTGGCACTCGGCCAGGTAGATGGCGGCGGCGATGGCGGGGATTTTGTGGTGCTTGTCGATGGCGTTGGAGACCATCAGTTGCAGGGTATGCAGGTTCTTGGCCTTGCGGAACTTGCGCAGCCAGTGACCCTTGTCACCCAACTCTTCAATCGTGGTATTTGATTCGACAGACATGCTAACTCTTGGGGCAGACGCCCGCGTTTGAAATTGGAAGATGAAAACAACGAATAGCAGGTCGGGTAAAACAAAGAAAGCCAGGCAAATACCCAGCTCTCTTCTACTACACCTTCCCAGTATGTCAGGCTCGAGGAACGAAGCCGACTACATCATATACGCTGGCCAGGGTTTTTTCAGCCCTTTCCCGCGCCTTTTGTGCACCTGCCGCCAAAATGGCCTGCAGATGAGCCTCATCCTGACGCAGCTCGTGGAAGCGCGCCTGGATCGGCTCCAGCAAGGCAACCACGGCCTCGGCGGTTTCGGTCTTGAGGTGACCGTACATCTTGCCTTCGAAATGCTGCTCCAGCTCGGGGATGGAGCGACCTGTCACCCCGGACATCAGGGTCAGCAGGTTGGAGACCCCCGGCTTGTTCTCCGGATCGAAACGCACCACCGCCGGCTCGTCGGAGTCGGTCACCGCGCGCTTGATCTTCTTGACGATCTGCTTGGGATCTTCCAGCAGGCCGATGAAGTTGGCCTCGTTGTCATCCGACTTGGACATCTTCTTGGTCGGATCCTGCAGGCTCATCACCCGGGCACCTTCGGTCGGAATGAAGGGCTCCGGCAGGGTGAACACCTCGCCGTAGAGGTTGTTGAAGCGGGTGCAGATGTCGCGGGTCAGCTCCAGGTGCTGCTTCTGGTCGTTGCCCACCGGCACCTGATTGGCCTGATAGAGCAGGATGTCGGCCGCCATCAGTACCGGATAGCCGAACAGGCCGACGTTGACGTTGTTCTCGAAACGGGCGGACTTGTCCTTGAACTGGGTCATGCGCGACAGCTCGCCCATCTGGGTGTAGCAGTTCAGGATCCAGCCGAGCTCCGCGTGCTGCGGCACGTGGGACTGGATGAAGACGGTGCTCTTGGCCGGATCGATCCCCACCGCCAGATAGAGGGCAGCGGCGTCCAGGCAGGCCTTGCGCAGGGCGGCCGGATCCTGGCGGGTGGTGATGGCGTGCAGATCGACGATGCAGTAGAGGCAGTCGAAGTCATCCTGCATGTTGACCCACTGACGCAGGGCCCCCATGTAGTTGCCGATGGTCAGCTGGCCCGACGGTTGGGCCCCGCTCAATACGATAGGTTTAGTCATCAGAGTGTTGATCCTTGTTATTCGGCCTGCCTGGCCAGCTTATTCGGCCAGCAGCGCGTCGAGCTGGGCAAACTGCTCGCATACCCAGTCCGGGCGGGATTCTGCGATGGGACGGCCATAGTTGTAGCCGTAGGTCAGCCCCACCACCTTCATGCCGGCGGCCTGGGCGGCCAGCACGTCATTTTCGGAGTCGCCCACCATCAGGGTGCGCGACGGGCTGACGCCCAGCTCGTGACAGGCCAGCAGCAGCGGTTCCGGGCTCGGTTTCTTGACGGGCACGCAGTTGCCCCCCAGCCAGAGCGCGAAGCAATCGGCGATGCCGAGGGCATCGAGGATCGGCTGCACGAAGTGGCTCGGCTTGTTGGTCACGATCCCCTGCCGGTAGCCCAGCGCCTGCAGGCGGCGCAGGCTCTGCTCGACCCCGTCATACATGGCCAGCCCTTCCAGCAGGCAGGCCTGATAGTGACGATCAAACAGCGGACGGGCGCTGGCAAACAGCTCGGGCGCCGCGCGATAGTCCAGCGCACGCTGGATCAGCTTGTCGGCACCGTTGCCGACCCAGGTCCGTACCACGGCCTCGTCGGCCTCGGCCAGCCCGAGTTCGGTCAGCGTACGGTTGACCGCCAACGCCAGTTGCGGGGCGCTGTCGATAAGGGTGCCGTCCAGATCGAACAGCACCAGGTCAAAATTACGTTCAGCGTTTGACATGAGAGAGCTCCGCCCGCATCTCGTCGATCACCGCCTTGTAGTCCGGGCGGCTGAAGATGGCAGAGCCGGCCACGAACATGTCGGCACCTGCCTGGGCAATTTCACGGATGTTCTCCACCTTGACCCCGCCGTCGATCTCGAGACGGATGTCACGGCCGCTCTCGTCGATCAGGCGGCGCACCTGGCGCAGCTTGTCGAGAGTGCCAGGAATGAAGCTCTGGCCACCGAAGCCCGGGTTGACCGACATCAGCAGGATCACGTCCAGCTTGTCCATCACGTATTCCAGGCAGGTGAGCGGGGTGGCCGGGTTCAGCACCAGACCGGCCTGGCAGCCCTGCTCCTTGATGAGGCCCAGGGAGCGGTCGACGTGGTCGGACGCTTCCGGGTGGAAGGTGATGAGGGAGGCGCCAGCCTTGGCAAAGTCGGGAATGATGCGATCCACCGGCTTGACCATCAGGTGCACGTCGATGGGGGCTTCGATACCGTAGTCACGCAGGGCCTGACAGACCATGGGGCCTATGGTCAGGTTGGGCACATAATGGTTGTCCATCACGTCGAAATGGACCACGTCGGCACCGGCGGCCAGCACCTTGGCGACATCGTCCCCCAGACGGGCAAAGTCGGCGGAGAGGATCGAGGGGGCAATCAGAAAGTCTTTCATCAGCGTCATCCATTGGCAGCGTGGCAGAAAAAACGGCGCAATTTTACCGCAAACGAGCGCCGAAAACGACCCGCACACGGTACGGAAAAAGCGAACGCCATCATCACCGCAAACGAGCGCCGAAAACGACCCGCACAGGGTATGAAAAAAGCGGACACCATCATCACCACAAATGGATGCTGAAAGCGACCCGCACACGGTATGGAAAAAGCGAATGCCATCATCACCCGCGGGAGACATAAAAAACGGCACCCAAGGTGCCGCCTGTCTCAGCCGAGTGGCGCCAGTTCGGCGTCGCTCGGGTAGTAGCCCTGCTCCGGCTCGATGCCGGGCGGATAGAGCGCCAGCAGCTCGGCTACCTTGTTGCGGGTGCCACCGTTGCGGCTGATGGTGCGTTTGACCAGGATCTCGTCGAGGCGGGCACCGCGATAGAGTTCGCGGGTCAACTCGATGTCGTGGTTGCTGATGAGCACGGGCACCCCTTTGCGGGCCGCGGTGTGGCGGGCCAGCCTGGCCAGCACGGCCTGATCGTCCAGGGTAAAGCCGCCGGCCGAATAGGTGGTGAAGCTCGCCGTGGTGGAAAGCGGCGCATAGGGCGGATCGCAATAGATGACCCAATCCTCTTCGGCGCGCTGGATGGCGTCGGCATAACTTTCACAGATGAAGGTCGCCTTCTGTGCCTTCTCGGCGAAGGCCCACAGCTCTTTTTCCGGGAAATAGGGTTTCTTGTAGGAACCGAACGGGACGTTGAAGCCCCCTTTCTTGTTGTAACGGCACAGGCCGTTGAAACCGTGCCGATTCAGAAACAGGAACAGCAGAGCACGCTCGAAACTGGTATCGGCCTGATTGAACTGGGTACGCAGCCGGTAGTAGGCGGCCTTGTGGTTGTGCTCGGCCACGAACAGCTTGCGCGCCTCGGCGATGAAGCTGTCCGGCGTCTGCTTGAGGTGGTTGTAAAGCCCGATCAGATCCGGATTGATGTCGTTGAGCACATAGGCGTCGTAGTCGGTGTTGAGAAACACGGACCCGGCCCCGACGAAGGGCTCCAGCAACACACGCCCGGCCGGCAAACGCTCGGCAATCTCTTCAACCAGGGAGTATTTTCCCCCGGCCCATTTTAAAAAAGCGCGTGTTTTTTTCATGGAAATCCGGTGTTAAGAAGGCATCGACCAAAAAAGGGGGACGATTCTACCCCCTTCCCGGCCAAAATGGCTATTGCTTCAACTCTTTTTGTACCTGCGCAAACGACTTGGGCCAGGGTTGACCCTTCAGCAAGGCGGGCGACAGCTTGCGAATGGCGGCCTTGGCCTGGTTGCTGCTGGCGTAGTCCCCCTGCAGCACCACATACCAGGGGCTGCCGCGGAACTGGGTCTGATAGACCCAGATCTTGCCGGCAAGGCCATTCTCGGCCACGAACTTGTCAACCGCCTTGGTGTTGCTCGCCCCCATCAGCTGGATGCTGTAGTGGCTGCGCGGCTTCTTGTTCAGGGTAGCGGCGGGAGTCAGCGCCACCTTGGGTGCAGGTGTCGCCAGCGGCTCGGCGGCAGCCGGTTTGACCACCGGCTTGCTGGTAGCCTGCGCTGACTGAGCCTTGGCGGCTGTTACTGGCTGGGCAGCCTGGGCGGTGGCATTGGGTGTGGCCGCCTGCTTGGCAGGCGCATCCTGGGTGGCTGCAGCCCGGGAATCGGCACCGGTCAGCTCATCCACAACCGCCGTGGGCAGGGCTCCGCTGACGTTGGGCTGCTTCATCAGCTTCTCGACCACCTCGTCGGAGATCACCACCCGGCGCCCCTCGTAGTTGGTCGATTCGGTGGTAACCGTGTCGCTCTCCACCGCCTTGGGCAAGGCCTTGGCATCGGGCTGCCAGTCACGAACCACACCACCCTGATTGGTGGCGGCACCATCATTGTTCACACTCTGATTGCCGTTCTGGCTGCTGTTGCTGCCGCCGACGGTGAGCGGATCGCCACCCGACACGGGGATCGGCAGCGCCGTGCTCTGGGCGGGTTCAGACACGGCCCCTTTGTCATCACTGCTGAACAGGGCCGGCAGCAGATAACTCAGGGCCAGCAGGCCGCCGGCAACCAGTGCCAGCAGGGTCGCAATCTTCTTGACGGGCAAATCGGCCTGACGTTTCTTGGGCCTTCTGTCGGTCATGATATCCTCCAGTAACTGCATGATGGTGGACGGATGTCCATTCGCCACTTTCAGGATCTCTTCCACTTTCGGCTTGGGCAAGAGGGCTGTCGGGATCTTGAGCTCTTTGGCCTTCTCATACAAGAAGATACGTTGTTCGGGGGCGCTCAGCGGCGCGACTTCCAGCTCCAGTGCCGGCATGGCACGCCCTTTGAGCAACGCCTTCTGGGTGCGACACCAGACGTCACTGCCGGACACCATGATCGCCAGCTGATGGGGCACAGCCAGGGTGTCGTTGTGGCGGCACAGACTCCACAGCTCGCCAACCAGTTCGGCCGGCAGCTCGTCTGCCCGTTCGATCAGCAGCAGCAATGTGGCCGGTTTGCCCTCCAGCATGCGAAAGAAGCTGTCTGCCAGCGCATCCTGTGGATTGAACAGCGGGCGGGCCACCACCTGGGGCAGCAACAGCTGACGCACGTCCACCATCTTCATGGCCGGACTGCCGATGAGGCTGGCGACGCGGACTTTTTCAGGCAGACGATCGAGCATGTCCTGGCACAAGGTGCCGCGACCGCTGCCGGGTTTGCCGGAAAGAAAAATGAAAGGATGATTGAATTCAATCAGATGCAGCAGCCGGTCAACCAGCTGCCGCTGGGAAGGAAGC
The DNA here is from genome assembly GCF_019047325.1 of Aeromonas sp. FDAARGOS 1403. Classification (NCBI taxonomy): domain Bacteria; kingdom Pseudomonadati; phylum Pseudomonadota; class Gammaproteobacteria; order Aeromonadales; family Aeromonadaceae; genus Aeromonas; species Aeromonas sp. FDAARGOS 1403. The sequence continues at coordinate 4,507,106 of NZ_CP077249.1, forward strand.
TTCAGCAGTTTATTTGTCACGACCAGACTCGATCACCGCCAGCAGTTCAGCATCGGAGACATCGGCCACCACCTGGGCATGACCGATGCCAACCGGCAGCACCAGACGCAGTTTGCCTTCCAGTACCTTCTTGTCGCGACGCATGTGGCGAATGAAGGCGGCAAAATCCATCTCGGGCGGGGCCTGTACCGGCAGATTGGCCGCCAGCAGCAGCGCCCGGATACGGGCTACGTCCTGCTCGGTCACATCGCCACGGGCCTGTGCGGTCCAGGCAGCCAGCATGGTGCCCGCCGCCACGGCTTCGCCGTGCAGCCAGTTGCCGTAGCCCTTTTCGGCTTCGATGGCATGGCCGAAGGTATGACCCAGGTTGAGCAGGGCACGCACGCCATGCTCGGTCTCGTCCTGACCGACCACGTCGGCCTTGATTTCGCAGCAGCGGCGGATGGCATAGGCCAGCGCGGCCGGCTCCTGCGCCTGCAGACGGGACATGTTGGCTTCGAGCCAGCAGAAGAATTCGACATCCCAGATGATGCCGTACTTGATCACCTCGGCCATGCCGGCGGCGAATTCACGGGCAGGCAGGGTCTGAAGGCACTCGGTGTCGATGACCACGTGTCTGGGCTGATAGAAGGCCCCGATCATGTTCTTGCCGAGAGGATGGTTGACGGCGGTCTTGCCGCCGACGGAGGAGTCAACCTGGGAGAGCAGTGTGGTAGGCACTTGAATGAAAGGAATGCCACGCTGGTAGCTTGCCGCAGCAAAGCCGACCACGTCGCCTATCACACCGCCCCCCAGGGCGATCAGAGTGGTATCACGGCCATGGTTGGTTTCCAGCAGAGCGGACATGATCCGCTCGAAGGTTGCCAGGTTCTTGTAGGCCTCGCCATCCGGCAGGATCAGGTGTTCAACCTTATAACCGGACAGCAGCTGGGTAATGCGCTCAAGATACAAGGGGGCGACAACGATGTTGGTCACTATCATGACCCGCTTGCCCTTGATGGTTTGCGTCAGCACCTCTGCATGCTGCAACAGACCTGCCGCTATCTCGATGGGATAGCTGCGTTCACCCAGTTCGACCTTCAACCTTTCCATGGACGTCCTCTTGATTACATGCCGATCAACTTGACGATTTGATTGGCAACAACTTTTGCGCTCTGGTCATCAGTCTGGATGACAAAGTCAGCCACTTCTTCGTACAGGGCGTTGCGCTCTTGCGCCAGACGCTCGAGTACTTCGCGCGGCGGCTCTTCGGTTTGCAGCAGCGGGCGACGTTTGTCACGTTGCGTCCGGGCCAGCTGCTTCTCAATGGTGGTCTCGAGGTACACCACGATGCCGCGAGCAGAGAGTTTGTTGCGTGTTTCACGGCTCTTGATGGCACCGCCACCCGTTGCCAGCACGATACCCTGCTGTTCGGAAAGGTCACCAATGACCTTCTCTTCGCGGATCCGGAAACCCTCTTCGCCTTCAACATCGAACACCCAGCCGATATCGGCACCACTGCGGCGCTCAATCTCATGATCTGAGTCGAAAAACTCCATATGCAGTTGTTCTGCCAGATGTCTACCTATGGTGCTCTTGCCCGCACCCATGGGACCTATCAGGAAAATATTGCGTTTCTCAGCCATGTCTTTTCGTTAGTAATTACAAACTGTACGACCCCGACAAACTCTCGATCGGGGTACCTATGAACCTTATCTTGCGATGGATCAGGAGGGGGATTATCTCAATAGAAATCAGGACTGGCAACCGCAGCCCTTACGCCCCAGCCTCATTGGGGCGTAAGGTTATATGTGTTTTACCTTCACATGTAAAGTCTTCAGAAAGTCTCGGTGACTATCTTCGGTGTCACGAAAATCAGCAGCTCCCGCTTTTTGTTCGCGCTGGTCGTCTTGCGAAACAGTACCCCCAGACCCGGGATATCACCCAGCAGGGGGACCTTGGTCACATCGTTTGTAATAGTCTGCTGATAGATACCGCCCAGCACCAGTGTCTCGCCATTGTTGACCAGCACCTGGGTGGTGATCGACTGGGCGTTGATGGAGACGGCATCGCCGGTACCGGTAGGTACGGTTTCACCCTTGGTGTCCTGGGTCACGGTCAGATCCAGGATCACCCTGTTGTCGGGAGTGATCTGCGGTGTCACCTTGAGACTCAGCACTGCCTTCTTGAAGGTGACCGAGGTAGCCCCGCTGGAGGAGGACTCCACATAGGGTATCTCGGTCCCTTGTTCGATCAGCGCCGGCTTCTGGTTAGCGGTAGTCACCCGGGGGCTGGCAATGATCTCGGCCTTGCTCTCCTTCTCCAGTGCCGACAACTCGAGATCCAACAAGGTGCCGTTCGCCAGCCGCGCCACCTGGAAGGCCAGGGTACCGGCGGCGTTGGTCACCGGCAGATTGACGTTCAACCGATCGTCCACCCCGGGACGGGTAATGGTCGAGCCACCGTTGTTGTTGCCGGAACCATCATTGCCCTCGATGGAGCCCGAGGTACTGTTGCCGTGACCATCGTTCTTGGTCACCCCCCAGCGTACCCCGAGTGCCTCGTCGAAGCCGTCGTCTATGGTCACCATGCGCGCTTCGATCACCACCTGCTTGACCGGGATATCCAGAATATCCAGCATGCGCTTGATGTTGCTGATGACGTCGGCGGTGTCCTTGACTACCAGCACGTTGGTCCGCTCATCCACGCTCACCGCCCCCTTGGCAGAGAGCAGCTTGGTGCTTTCAGACGAAAGCAGCGCCGCCACCTCGGATGCCTTGGCATAGTTTATCTGCAGGTATTCGGTGTAGAGCGGAGCCAGATCGGCGACCTGATTGCGACTCTCCAGCTGCTGTTTCTCGCGGGCGGCAATCTCTTCTGCCGGTGCAACCAGCAGAATGTTGTTGTCGAGCCGCTTGTCGAGTCCACGCACCTTCAAGATGATGTCGAGGGCCTGCTCCCAGGGCACCCCATCCAGCCGCAGGGTGATGTTGCCCGACACCGAGTCCGTGGTCACCAGGTTGAGATTGTTGAAATCCGCGATGAGCTGCAACACGGTTCTGACCGGAATATCCTGGAAATTGAGAGAGATGGGTTTGCCCTGATACTGCTTGCCGGCACTCGCTGCGGTGCGCTTTTTCACCTCGACGATGAACATCTTGTCTGCCTGGTCGTAGCGATAATCAAACTGGCCATTGACCGACAGCTCGAACAGGGTGTCATTGCCCTGGCGAAACACCTCAACCTGAGAAACAGGGGTGGCAAAATCCTGCACATTGATCAGATTGAGCAGGTCGTCCGGAACCCGGGTGCCGTGAAACTTGGCCAGCACAGTCTGACCGCGGCTGCTGACGTCCACGGCGGCAGAGCTGTTATCCAGCGTCACCAGAAATTCCCCCTGTCCGTCCTTGCCACGTCGAAAATCCACGCCTTTGACGGAGTTGAAGTAAGCGCCACTGGCCGAAGTTTGCGGGGTTGGCAACACAGGTTTGCTGGCAACCGGCGCCGCCACCGGGGCACTCTGGCGGGCAAGCTGCTGGCTGTTGATTAATGCCGACGAGGTTGCCGGCGGGGTATTGATAAGGGCGGACGAATTCGGCTGGGGAGCCACCATCCCGGAGGAAGAGGTCGTGGTTGGCAGCGGCATGGCCGCCTTGTCCCCCAACGCAACTAACAGCTTGTTGCCCTGCTGGTGCACCTGATAGGGAGTCAGTTGATCGAGCGCAATCTTGATATCGAGACCCGCCCCCTTGCCCTCTACCTTGATGTTATCCACCCCCTGCTGCTTGATGGGCAGGGGATTCACGTTGAGTGCCCCCACCGCCCCCGGCACATGCAGCAGCAACTGGTTGGGTTCATAGGATAGCCGATCGGTAAACCCGCTGACCGGTTCACTGAAACTCAGCTCCAGCAGCAGTTGATCGGCCATCAGCGGATTGACTTTGACCTCCTGCAGGGTGGCCACCGCCCAGGCCTGGCCCCATGCACCGACGCAAAACAGCAGGGCCACTCTGGTTGCCTTACCTATTGTTGTTCTCATCGCAGTTCATCCCTGATTATCGTTTTGCTTCAAGATTGGCCATGCCCAGCTGGGTTTCTCGAGTCACCCAGCATCCCTTGCCGTCCGGTATAGTCTCAATCAAATCCACATAAGTGTCAGTGATCCTGATCACCCGCCCCTGATCCAGCCCCATATGCTGGTTGAGGCCCACTCGGATGGACTGACCATCCGGCGTTCTGATCAGGGCCCAGAGCTGCCCCTGCTTGCCAAGGGAACCCTGCATGCTCAGGCTGGCCAGTGAATAGTTCTCCAGCACCTCTTTCTCTCTGTTGGCGACAATCTGGGCGCAATCCGGTTTCACCTTGGCATCCGTCTTGGCACTGCTGGCCTCGGGCTGGGGAGCGATGAAGGGACTGCGCTGGTCACTGAGATGATAAGCCATGGGAGAGAAGGGCTTTATTTCGGGAAGAGGTTCAATGGGAACCGGCTTTCTGGCCTTCACCTCGGCCACGTAATTATCCATGTCATCCTGACCGCCGCAGGCCGTCAGCAACAATGCCGGCAACAAAACGCAGAGTATCCTCATTTTTTCTGCTCCACCGTCTTGCCGTTGTATTTATAGGTCTTGGCCAGCATCGACATGGCGATCATGTCATCCTGCTCCTTGCCCTGACCCAGCGTGAACGACTCCAGAATGACGATCCTTGGCAAGGCCGCCATGTCAGCCGTGAACTTGCCGATCTCATGATAGGTACCCACCACTTCTATTCGCATGGGCAGCTCGGTGGAAAACTCGTGCTTGATCTCCGGCTCCCAGTTGATGCGATTCAACTTGAGGCCATTGTCGGTGGCGATGAAGCTGATGTCATCCAGCAGCCCGGCCACTTCATGGGTATTGGGCAGCTGTTTGAGCTGGGTATCGACCAGTTGTTCAAGCTGCACCATCTGCGCCTTGTATGCACCGAGATTGGCGGCCAGCATCGCCTTGCTCTCAAACTGTGACTTGAGCTCCGCCTCCTTGTCGGTTTCCTGGGTCAACAGAGTCAGCGACTTGGCAATCACGTAGTAATAGATGGCGCCCCCAAGCAGGGCACAGAAGAACAGGATGAAGATCCCCTTGGCCAGTTTGGGCCAGCTGGCAATGTTGTTGAAATCAAGTTCGTTGAGCTGTTGCAGGTTCATTTCTGCCCCTTAGCCATCTCGAGGCTGGCTCCAGCCGCCACGGCGACCTGGAACATCATGGAAAACTGGCTCAGGGAGACGGGTGCCACATCGGCCGCAAAGATGGTGCTGATCTGCGACTGCCCCAGCCAACCGGAACCATCGATGCGACGCATCATGCTGGCCACCCTGCCATAGGCTTCGGTCTTGCCGTTCACGTCGATCCGGTTGTCCTGCAGAGCCAACGTGTTGAGATACACCCCATTGGGTACCAACGAAGGCAGCTGGTTGAACAGACGAACCGGCAGGTTGCGACGCATCTGCAGATGCTCGATCAGCTGCATGCGGTCAATCAGCTCCTTGCGCCGCTCCTTGAGCAGGCGGATCTCGCCAAGCTGGGCATCGAGTATGGTCATCTCCTGCTGCAGGCGCTGGTTGCGCTGCTGCTGATGGCCGATCTGCTGTTCCACCAGCCAGTCAGCGGCAAAACCGAGGGATGCCGTGATGGCCATGAAGATACCGAGCATGACGCCGAACTGCTTCTTCTGCCGCTGGGCCCTGGCCTCGCGCCAGGGCAAGAGGTTTATATTTGACATGGCGTGAAGCTCCTCAATGCCAGACCCAGCGCCGTCATGTACTTGGCACCATGGGCAGCGACCTCTCCCTTGGGTTTGCCGAACAGGGTAAAGGGATCGGGATGCAACACCTCGCAGCTGAGCTCGTTGCCAATCTGAGCCGCCAACCCGGGCAGCAGGCTGCCCCCTCCGCTCAACACCAGTTTGGAAAGCTCCCGGTGGCCGGAAGAGCTGCAAAACAGCTGGACGTTGCGCCGCACCTGCTGCAGCAACGCATTCATGTGGGGCAGCAACACATCCAGCTCGTGATCGATCGGCAACTTGCCCTGCAGCTTGGCCTGCTCGGCATCATCCAGAGAGAGGCTGTAGAAAGAGGCCAGTGCCTGGCTGTATTGGTCGCCACCGAAGTTCTGCAAGCGGGAGTAGATCACCTCCCCCTTCACCAGCGCGGCAAATGTCATGGCGCTGGCGCCGATGTCGATGACACCGACCGGTTTGTCCCACTCCTGCAGCTCAGGCAGACAGGCGAGTACCGCCCGCCCCAAGGCGTGTGCCCCGACATCCACCACCTTGGTGGTCATGTCGGCTTCCGCCAGCGCGGTGACCCGACCATTCACGCTCTCGGTGCGGGCCGCGCTCAGCAGCACCTCCTGGCGCTCCTGATCGGCGACCTTGCCCAGGATCTCGAAATCCAGGCTCACTTCATCGAGGGGGAAAGGAATGAGTTGTTCAGCCTCAAGCTGGACCTGATTTTCCAGCTCGCTTTCACTCAGGCTGGCATCCACCTGAATGACCTTGGTGATCACGTTGGAACCGGTAACGGCAGTAGCCACATACTGGCTGCTGCCCGAGATGAGGCGCTTGAGGCCCTTGAGAGACTGGCCGACCCGCTCGATATCCTGCAGCTGATAATCGACCAGGGTGCCTTTGGGGGTGGCAACCTCCGCCACGGATTCGAGGTGCAGCTTGCCGGGACGGCCGGTGATGGTCACGGCCTTGATGGTCTGACTTCCAAAATCAATGCCTGCCAGTGGAAGCAGAGAACCCTTGTTGAATAGCCCAAACATATACACATCCATGCGTTATATGGGTTTTAGGATTGATTGTAGGACAGCTAATCAGAAGATGATGGCTTAACTCATCCTAAATGCTCTATCTATCAATGTCATAAAGTTTATGCCGAAAAGTGATGCAACTCGCTTTCCGAGCCGCGCCCTCCTCCCCTTGGTTATTGAGTCGCAGAGTGCTAACCTCCCGCCTCTTCTCGAGGAGCCGGACCATCGTCAGGAAAACCTCGAATTCACGAAGGCAAAAGGGCTATACTCTGCGCCCGTTGGCTAATTTTAAGACGATTGGTAGTTCTTCCATGCTGAAATGGCTCGTACGCCTGTTTATTGTCATGATGCTGGGTGCTGTGCTGGGTGTTGCCAGCCTCATCGGTATCTACTTCTACATCAAGCCCCAGTTGCCGGATGTGACCGCACTGCGCGACGTCAAGCTGGCCACCCCGATGAAGGTGTACAGTCGGGATGGGGAATTGATCTCCCAATTTGGCGAAATTCGTCGCATCCCCCTGCATCTGGATGAAATTCCCCAGTCCATGATCGATGCGGTGCTCGCTACCGAAGATGCCCGCTTCTACGAGCACCCCGGCATCGACCCCATCGGCATTCTGCGGGCTGCCACCGTCTGGGCAGTTTCCGGCCAGGCACGCCAGGGCGCCAGTACCATCACCCAGCAGGTTGCCCGCAACTTTTTCCTGAGCAACGAGAAGACCCTGGTGCGCAAGATCAAGGAGGTGTTCCTCGCCTGGCGCATCGAGCAGAACCTCTCCAAGGACGAGATACTGCAGCTCTACCTCAACAAGATACCGCTCGGCTATCGGGCCTTCGGGGTCGGCGCCGCCGCCCAGGTCTATTTTGGCAAAGAGGTGAAAGAGCTCACTCTGGACGAGATCGCCATCATTGCCGGTCTGCCCAAGGCCCCCTCCATGCTGAACCCGATCCGTTCGCCGGAGCGGGCCTTCGCCCGTCGCAACGTGGTGCTGGGTCGCATGCTGGAGACAGGCAAGATCACCCAGGCCCAGTATGACGAAGCCTCCAAGATGCCGATCAAGGCCCGTTATCACGGTGCCGAGACCACCCTCAACGCCCCCTATCTCGGCGAAATGGTTCGCCAGAAGATGGTGGAGCAGTTTGGGGAAGATGCCTACACCATGGGCCTGCACGTCTACACCACGGTCACCGCCAAGCGTCAGCGGGCAGCCCGTCAGGCTCTGCTCGACGGCGTGTTCGACTATGACACCCGCCATGGCTACAAGGGGGTGACCGCCCAGCTGTGGAAGAGCGGCGAGGCCGACTGGGATTACGACAAGATCATGGCCCATCTGGCCAAGCAGCCGACCTATCAGCCGCTGATGGCCGCCGTGGTCACCAAGCTGGGTGACAAGAGCGCGACCATAGTGCTGAAAAACGGCAAGCAGGCCGAGCTTGGCTGGAACGGCATCAAGTGGGCTCGTTCTTTCATCACCGACGATCGCCAGAGTTTTGCCCCGAAATCGGCACGGGACGTACTCAAGGTCGGCGCCCAGATCTGGATACGGGAGAAGGGTGAAGAGCTGCTGCTCTCCCAGATCCCCGAGGTCAACGCCGCCCTGGTGGCCATGAATCCGCAGGATGGCGCCATCGAGGCGCTGGTCGGCGGTTTCAGCTTCGAGCTGTCCAAGTTCAACCGGGTCGATCAGGCACGTCGCCAGATAGGCTCCAACATCAAGCCTTTCCTCTATGCCACCGCGCTGGAGCAGGGCTATACCCTGGCCTCGCTCATCAACGATGCGCCGATCAACCAGTGGGATCCCTCCAAGGGCCCCATGTGGCAGCCCAAGAACTCCCCGGCCATCTATGACGGCCCCACACCGCTGCGCCTTGGTCTTGCCAAGTCGAAGAACGTGATGTCGGTACGACTGATGCGCGCCATCGGGCTGGATACCTATATCGACGGCCTCACCCGCTTCGGCTTTGCCCGCAACACCATCTCGCCCAACGAATCGCTGGCGCTGGGTGCGGCCGAGTTCACCCCGCTGGAAGTGGTGCGCGGCTATTCGGTGCTGGCCAACGGCGGCTTCCAGGTCACCCCCTACTTCATTACCGAGGTGACTGACAGCTTCGGCGCGCCTCTCTATCAGGCCAACCCGGCCGCCGCCTGCCGTGATTGTGGCGTACTGGCCGCCGCCGGTCTGGACAGCGCGGATGCCTATGCCAATACGGCCCCCGACTGGAAGGCCCAGTGCCCCATCGATCCTGTCGTGCCCAACAACATGGCGCCGCAGACCATCAGTGCCCAGAGCGCCTTCCTGGTCACCGATACCCTGACCACCGCCATCTGGGGCGGCAATGGCTGGCGCGGCACCGGCTGGCGGGCGGCTCGCGATCTCAAGCGCCACGATATTTCGGGCAAGACCGGGACCACCAACGAGTCACGCGATGCCTGGTTCTCCGGCTATACCCCGAACCTGGTCGCCACCTCCTGGATCGGTTTTGACAACCACCAGCGTGGCCTGGGCCGGGCCGAGTTTGGCGGCGGCGCCGCACAGCCCATCTGGATCGACTTCATGAAGACGGCGCTCAAGCAGATCCCCGAGCGCAAGATGCCGGTGCCGGAAGGGATCATCACGGTGCGCATCGACCGTGAAACCGGCCTGCTAACCAACCGCACCGATGGCAGCAGTACGGACGAGTTCTTCAAGGAAGGCACCGAACCGACCCGCTTCGCCACCCAGAGCTCGGATGGCAATCAGGTCTATGGCGGCGACGGCTCGGACACTGACGGCCCTGTCTCCACCGACGATATCTTCTAAGCAACCGCAGCAGACAAAAACCGGCGCCCAGGCGCCGGTTTTCTTTTGGTGAACACGAATGCGTTGTCGTCAGCCGAGCAGGCTTTTCATCAGGCTCGAGATGCGGGCCGCCAGCTCGTTGAAGCAGGGCCGGCGCACCGAGTAGTGGCGGTAGAGCAGCGCTATGGTACGCCCCGGTACCGGATCGATCACCGGCCGGTAGCTCACGCCGCCCTCTTCGGTATTGGCAGGCACCGCTAGCCTGGGTACCAGCGTCATGCCGCTGCCGGCTGCCACCATGTTGCGCAGCGTCTCCAGGCTGGTGCCCTTGAAACGTTGATCCTCGCCGATGCCGGCGGCAAAACAGAAGCCCATCGCCTGATCCCGCAGACAGTGGCCATCGGCCAGCATCAGCAGCTTCTTGCCCTTCAGATTGCTGAGCGGCACCGCCTTGGCCTTCGCCTCCGGATGCTGCTGGGGCACCGCCAGCCACATGGGCTCCTGATAGAGAGGGATGGAGCCAAACCCTTCCATCCCCTCCAGTTCGGCCAGGATCAGGCAGTCCAGCTCCCCCTCTTCCAGCCGTTTGAGCAGCACCTGGGTCTGCTCTTCATAGAGGTAGAACTCCAGCTTGGGAAAATGTTCGCGCAGATCCTGGATGATGTGTGGCAACAGATAGGGACCGACGGTGGGAATGAAGCCGATGTGGATCTCGCCAGACATGGGTTCGGCAAAGTGCTGGCCTATGCTCTTGAGTTCGCGCACCTCTTTGAGCACCTTGCGAGCCTGCTGCGCCATGGCATCGCCAGCCGGGGTAAACAGCACCTTGCGGGAGGTGCGCTCGATCAGGATCACCCCCAGCTCATCCTCCAGCTTGCGCAGCTGGCCGCTCAGGGTCGGCTGACTGACGAAACAGCGCTCGGCCGCCTTGCGAAAGTGCTTCTCCTCTTCCAGCGCCACCAAATACTCGAGATCGCGAAGGTTCATACATCCAGAATCCTGCCAACCAATGGGGCCATTAGCATGCCCAAGAACGGCGGGAGGGACAAGGGATGGTGAGATTGGACAGACCATGCACAGGGGATAAATAAAACGGGCCCGGATCCTGGCCCGTCGGGTCAGCGTCGCCTCATCACACCCGGAAGCGGCGTACCAGCTCCTGCAGCTGGGTGGCCAGATGGTTCAGGTCGTTGCAGGCCTGCGCCATCTGGGTCGCCCCGGCCGCCACCTCTTCCGAGGCATGGCTGATATTGACCACGTTGCGGTTGAGCTCTTCACTCACCGCCCCCTGCTCTTCGGTGGCGGTCGCAATCTGGATGTTCATGTGGGAGATGCTCTCCACCGAGCCGCTGATCTCGGAGATGGACGCCCCCGCCTCACGCGCCGTACTGACGGTGGAGTTCATCATATCCTGACTTTGCTGCATGGTGGTGCCGGCCTGCTCGGCCCGCTGCTGCAGTTCGGCAATGATGGTGTTGATCTGGGAGGTGGAGTCCTGGGTCCGTTTCGCCAAGGTGCGCACCTCATCGGCCACCACCGCAAAACCGCGCCCCTGTTCCCCGGCCCGGGCCGCCTCGATGGCGGCGTTCAGTGCCAGCAGGTTGGTCTGCTCGGCGATCCCGCGAATGACCTCCAGCACCATGCCGATGTTGCGGCTGTCGTCACCTAACTGATGAATCACCACGGCGGTGCTCTCGATGGCTCCGGCCACCTGCTCAATGCGCTTGATGGAGTCGTTGACGGTGCGGGCCCCCAGCTCGGCGGTGCTGCTGGCGGCGCTGGCGGCACTGGCGGCATCGCTGGTGTTGCGGGACACCTCCTGCACCGTCGCCTGCATCTCGTTCATGGCGGTGGCCAGCTGGTTCAGCTCGTGCTGCTGGCTGTTCATGTTGTTGGCGGACTGACGGGCAACCGCGCTGATCTCTTCGGCCGCAGAGCTCAGTTGCACCACGGAGCCGGAGACTTCACTGACCAGATTGCGCAAGTTTTTCTGCATTTCGCCAAAGCCCTTGGCCAGTTGACCCAGCTCGTCATTGTTGAACTGGCTGGTGTCAAGATGGGTCGCCAGATCACCTCCCGACACTTTACCAACCACCTCCAGCAACGCGTTGACCGGGCGCTTGATCTGCTGAGTCAGATACCAAGCCACCAACACCACGAAAAGCAGCGTCACGAGTCCAATCGCTATGCTGAGCAGTTTGGCTGACTCATATGATTGCTCACTGCTGGTATGCATGGCACTACCAATGCGGTCGTTAATCTCGCGCAACGTCATTGTGAGCTGAGTGGTCTGGTCCAACGTAGTGCGGGTAATGCCATCCCGATACTCGCCAATCTTGGCGCCTTCGTTGTTCATGACCGCTTGATACAGCTGATCATGGGCGCTGAAGTAGGCCTCTCCTGCTGGTTGCAAGGCACGATAGGTCTGCTCTTCTTCTGCGTCGTTGAAAGCCAAACGGCCATAATCCGACAACGCTTTTAGAAAGCGAGCCTTGGCATCCGAGAAACTGTCGTTCCGTTTGGCGATATCCGCCTGGTCATTGTTGGTCAACGCAATGACCATGGCCAGCTCGGCTCGACGCGCATCCAGCAGCGCAACGTGCATTTGGCTGGCATAGCGAATGGAAGGCACCAGGTTATTGACAATAAGCTGAGTGTTCGCATTCAGGTAGGAGAGCCTGGAGATCCCAAATCCGGCGATGACCAGCACCAATAATGCCAACACCGCAAAACCGGCGCTCAACTTCTGACCTATAGACATATTTTTGAACATGATTGGTATCCTTGGCGGCTAGACGCAAGCCCCTGACATCGAACGTCCGGGCTATCCCCATAGAGCATAGCGCGATGATTGCAAGCGGATGATTTTCAAACTATCCGCGGCTCAATATATCGCCCTTCACGGGGATAGCATGAGGGTCGCCCAGGCAAGAAAATCCACTCAGGACTCATCCGATCAAGGTTATCTTCGGCAGGACACCAATTCCCCCCTCAGCGCCCCATCAGCTGCTGGATATGGCGGGCAAATGCTTGCGGCTCGCCCAGGAAAGAGGACGCTGACAGGGGCGTTACCTTGTCCCCCCGCACCAGCCCCAGAGTCGGGTAACCCTGCCCGCCGAGACGACGCATCCAGACCTGGCTGTCCGCCAGATGGCTTGCCAGCTCAACCGCCTGATAAGCCTGCACGAAGGCCTCCTGCGCAATGCCCTGCTCCGCCGCCAGGCTGGTCAGATGCTCGAGAGAACCGATCCAGATGCCATCGCGATAGTGGGATTGCTGGATGCGGTGCAGCATCACCAACCCATTGCCCCCCAAGGATGCCACCGCCAGGATGGCGCGGATCGGCTGCTCCGAATCCAGCAGCAGGCCATCTCGCAGCAGCAGCTCGTTGAAATAGCGCTCGCCGAAAGGCTGACCGGTCAGCGCCTGGATCCGCTCGTCATGGGGGCGCACATAGTCGCGCAGCGCCTGACCCATGGCCTGGCGGCGGCCACCCAGCCAGAGACCGCCGGCATGCAGTTCGATCTGCAAGCCGGCGACATCGGCCGCGGCTTTCAGCAGCGGGGCAGCGCCATAGCACCAGCCACAGAGGGGGTCATAGACATAATGGAGGGTTGTTTGCACTTCGTTCATCATCATTCTCGCTTCAATTCTGGATAAAAAACCGGGCCCTCGGGCCCGGTAAAAAAACACAGGGAAGTAGGCGTCAGGGGGTTACCACTTCATCTCGCCGGTATTGACCTTGGCACCGATGGCCAGACCATCGTCGACCGGCAGGGACGGGTAAGCCTTCTTCAACGCTTCAATCAGCTGCCCGGAGTTCTTGGCCTTGGCCAGCTCCTGCTCAAAGCGCTCTACGTAGTCACGGGTGAAGGTCACGGCTTCGGTACCCTTGGGCGCAGTCCCCAGGAAGTGACCCGGCACCACGCGCTCAGGCTTCAGAGCCAGCAGATTGTTCAGCGCCTTGACCCAGTTGCTGCGAGCGGCCTTGGTCTGGCTGTCCGCCATCCACACATGTACGCCGCTGTAGACCGGCACACCACCCAAGGCAGTCTTGATAGACGGCGCCCACAGGTAGGCATTCGGAGTGTTCATCTCCTTGATCTCGATCTTCTCGCCATCCAGGGTCAGGTGGCTGGCCGTCATCACTTGCGGCACGGTCAGGCTTTTGGGTGCACCCTTGCCCAGAATGGGGCTCCAGTAGCTCAGCTTGGCATCCTTGGTCTGGTTGATGTGGTCAACCACATGTTGGTCGGCCAGCACCTTGACGTCGGGGAACGCGGCCATGACAGGTTCCAGACCGAAGTAGAAGTCGGGGTCACCGGCACTGATATAGACGGTGGTCAGTTTCTTGCCGCTCTTCTTGATCATGTCGACCAGTGCCTGACCATTTTGCACGTCGAACTGGGCATCGATCAGGATCGCCTCCTTGTCACCGGCCACCAGTGAAGAGGAGACCGGGAAGATGGCCTTCTCGCCAGGGTTGTAGACAGTTACGGTCAGTGGGGCAGCCATGGCGGCACCGCTCAGCAGGGTGGTAGCCAGGGTCAGATTGCGGATCAGGGTATTGTTCATCGGGTATTCCTCATCAAGTCATCAGGGGTTCATCAGATGGACACAGTTTATTGGATCACTTTCGGTACAAATACAGCATAATGAGCGCATCACTGTTGCATTAATCGAGCATATAGAGAGCCTGAACATGGATCGACTGACCGCATTGCGGGTCTTTGTCAGCGTAGTCGAACAGGGCAGCCTGAGCGGCGCCGGGGAGAAACTGGAGATGTCGCGTGCCATGGTGACCCGCTATCTGGCGGAGCTGGAGCAGTGGATGGGGGCACGGCTGCTGCACCGCACCACTCGCCGGCTCAGCCTGACCGGCCCGGGGGAAGAGGCGTTGAACCGGGCCCGGGCCATGCTGGCGCTGGGGGAAGAGATGGAGCAGATCGCCGTGCGCGGCGACGAGGCGCCCAAGGGGCAGCTGCGCATCACCAGCAGCTATTCGCTCTCGGAAGCCCTGCTGGTGGGGGCCGCCAACGACTACCTGGCGCGCTATGCTGGCACCGCCATCGATATCCTGCTGCTGGACCGGACCGTCAACCTGGTGGAGGAGCGGATCGATCTCGCCATCCGCATCACCAATGATCTCGATCCCAACCTGGTGGCCCGCCGGCTCGGCACCTGCCACTCCGTGGTCTGTGCCAGCCCGGCCTATCTGGCCAGGCACCCGACGCCGCACAAGGTGCAGGAGCTCGCCCTGCACAACTGCCTCACCTACACCTATTTTGGCAAGAGCCTGTGGGAATTTCAGGGGCCGGACGGGCCCGAATCTGTGCCGGTCAGCGGCAACCTCAGCGCCAACATCTCCAACCTGTTGCTGGAGGCGACCCTGGAAGGTGCCGGCATCAGCCTGCAGCCTCGCTATTCCGCCCAGCCCCATCTCGAGACCGGCACTCTGGTACCGCTGCTGGAGCAGTGGCAGCCCAAGCGACTCGGCGTCTACGCCGTCTATGGCACCCGCAAGCAGATGTCACCGCTGTTGCGCAGCTTCCTCGACTTTATGGTGGAGCGAATGGCCGCCGACCCCATGTGGCGTGATTAAACCGGCATGAAAAAGGGGCCAGCAGGCCCCTTTCGTTCAATATGCCAGACTCGCTGGCCGCATTCAGGCTTCGAAACCGCTCAGCGGGGCCTCGGCCGGCGTCTCCTGCGCCACATCCAGGAAGATCTCCCGATATGCCACATAGATGGAGTAGTTGAGCGCCGGGATCACTACCAGCAGCCCCACCAGCATCAGCGCCGCACCAAACAGCATCAGGATGGCGGCGACTATGCCCCACCAGAGGAAGGGCCACATGTTGGTCAGGCAGCCTTTGAAGCTGAGCTTGGCCGCCTGCAGGATCCCCACGTCGTGGAAATAGATGAGCGCGGGGGCGAAGGTAACGGCCATCAGCACCGGGATCAGCAGCGCCAGCCCCAGCAGCAGGCAGAGCAGCAGCCCCTGGGCCTGGGCCGCCGTGACCACCAGGGATTCGGGATCCTGGGTCAGCAGGGAGGTAAGCCCCCACATGGAGAGCAGCCCCAGGCAGATGAGACCGATCAGGCTGAACAGGGCCAGCACCAGCAGCCCCCCCAGCATCAGCGGGGTCAGCTTGTGCCGAAAGCCGGAGAAAAAGT
The DNA here is from genome assembly GCF_019047325.1 of Aeromonas sp. FDAARGOS 1403. Classification (NCBI taxonomy): domain Bacteria; kingdom Pseudomonadati; phylum Pseudomonadota; class Gammaproteobacteria; order Aeromonadales; family Aeromonadaceae; genus Aeromonas; species Aeromonas sp. FDAARGOS 1403. Next base: position 4,522,833 of record NZ_CP077249.1, read on the forward strand.
CGGCGAAGCGCAGCGGGTTGCCTTCATAGCCGTGGTGGGCCACCGCCACCCAGCCGGCGCCCCACACCATGTAGAGCAGCTGGGAGATGAGGCTGCCCGCCGGCAGGCGCTCCAGCAGCAGACCGACCGCAAACCAGACGAGAACCATGCCGACGCTGGCCCCCATCCCCTTGTTGAAGATATCGAAGCCGGACCGCACCCAGACCCAGCCACGCCCTATGGGGTGACGAGCGGGAGCTGTGCGCAGGGGGGACAATCCATTCATAACATTTCCTCGGATGAAAACGGCTGGTTGCCGATTCTAGAGCCATGGGGCCCCCGACTCAATGGCGGGCCGCCGTCGACACCGCAGGTGCACGTCATGGCTGCTTGTATCAGACGTTACGGTTATCATAAGAGACCCCTCTGCAAGGGGCATTCACTTATTCAAGAGAATCCAAAATGTGTACATCTCACCTGGCGCCGCTGCTGCTGGCCTCCCTGTTGCTCAACCTCTGGCAGTGGCAAGCCGACCACACCGCCGCCCAGCCGGAATCAGAGGCCGCCGGCACCGCCCGCTCAGCCCAGTGCGACGCGTCAGCTTCCCAGAGCAGCAGCCAGAACCCGGGGCAAAGCCTGCTGGCCAAGCTGCCCGGCAAGGGCCCCCAGAGCGAGCCAGCTCCCACCCAGGAGGCGCTCCCCTCCAACCCCGAGCTGGAAGCCGCCATCAGCCAGTGGAGCCAGTCGAGCGAAGGGTCCGTGCTGATCGAACGGCTTTATGACGCCGAGCAGGGCAGCCAGCTCACCACCGTATTCGATCGGCTCGACATCGTGGAGGACGTGCGCGGCCAGGTGCAGGAGCAGCTGCGCGAGCTCTATCGCCTCGGCTTCGATCATCCCGACGCCTATGAGCAGGAGAGCCAGCGCATCTGGAGCAACCTCAGCAACCTGCTGGGGGAGGATACCCGCACCCGGCTCGAGCAGGAGATCTACTCGGGCGACACCAACCGTCTGTTGGAGATCCAGGGCCGCCTGGCGGAGCGCGGCGAGCTGCTGGCACCGGCCCAGCGCCAATCCCTGACGCGCCTGTTGAGCGAGGCGAACCAGCAGCTGGCCCAACAGGAGAGCGGCGATGCCGGCACCTATCTGGAGAACCAGCGCGCCTATACCCAGCGGGTACTGGAGAGCAGCCGCGGCTTCCTGAGCCCGGATCAGCTCAAGGTGCTGCAAGACATGCTGGAACTGGATCTGGTGCGCCAGGAAGTCTCGGTTCAGATGGAAGCCATCTACCAGCGCTTCCAGCCAGCCTCCTGATTTCGTTACCTTTTCGTCTTAGTCAACCCAGCCTGGAATCATCATGAGAGTCGTTTGTTGTCTATTGTTGCTGCTGGCCAGCCAGTCCGCCCTCGCCGAGGGCTTCATCAGTCTCCTGCTCAACCACCCGGTGCCTGGCGGTGTCGCCGTGGTGCCCCTTGGCAGCGAGGCGCAGGCCCCGACCGCCCGCTATCAGGACAAGCCGGTGCTGGTGGTGCGTGAAGAGGGCAAGCGCTGGATTGCCATCGTCGGCATCCCCCTCAAGAGCCAGCCCGGCCCCCACCAGCTGCAGGTGAGCGATGGCCGCCCCCTCGGCTTCACGGTCGGCAGCAAGCACTACCGGGAGCAGCACATCAAGCTCAAGAACGGCCGTCAGGTCAACCCGTTGGCCGAGGACATGGCCCGCATCAACCGCGAGCTGGCGGAACAGACCCGCGCCTACCAGACCTTCAGCCCGGCCCAGCCCAGCAACCTGCTGTTCGACAAACCGGTGGAGGGTCCGCTCTCCAGCCCGTTCGGGCTGCGCCGCTTCTTCAACGGCGAGGAGCGCAACCCCCACTCCGGCCTCGACTTCGCGGTCGGTGCCGGCACCCCCATCAAGGCACCAGCCGCTGGCAAGGTGATCCTGATCGGCAACTACTTCTTCAACGGCAACACGGTGTTCGTCGATCACGGCCAGGGGCTCATCAGCATGTTCTGCCACATGTCGAAGGTCGACGTGAAGCTGGGCCAAAGCCTGCCCCGCGGCGGCATCGTCGGCCGGGTCGGCGCCACCGGCCGCGCCACCGGTCCCCACATGCACTGGAACGTCAGTCTCAACGACGCCCGCGTCGACCCCGCCATCTTCATCGGCGCCTTCAAGCCCTGAGGCCGGAGACCTGTCGCGCGCAGGCAGGGGCGTTCAAAACGAAAAAGGCAGCCGAGGCTGCCTTTTTCATGGACGAATGACCACATGTCAGGCAGCGCTGTGCTGGCGCGCCTCCCTGTTCATCGCCCGCCACATCACCAGGACCAGCAGGGTGCTGCAGGTGGGCAGCGCCAGCCAGACGCCGGGTACCCCCCACAGGGAGGAGAAGCCCCACAGAAAGCCGCCGATCAGCACCAGCTTGCCGCCGGTGAGCAGGGAGGCGATGCGAGCCCGGTTGATGGCCTGGAAGTAGGTGGCCCCCACCAGCAGCAGGCCTTCCATCGGCAAGCCCCAGAAGTAGAGCCAGATGCCCAGGCTGGCCACCGGCAACAGGGCCGCGTTGTCGCCGGCAAACAGGTAGACCACCCCCTCCGGCCAGAGATAGAGCGGCAGCATGCCGCACAGGGCCACCAGCAACGTCACCCCGAGCGCCAGGTTGCGCACCCGCAGCACCCGTGCCCAGTTGCCCGCCCCGGCGTTGAAGCTGGCGATGGGCTGGATGCCCATGGCGATCCCCTCGAAGATGAGATAGAAGAAGGCTTCGCTGTAGCTGATGACCCCGTAGGCGGCCACGTGCAGCGAGGTGCCGACCGAGAGCAGCGCCTTGTTGTGCAGCGCCAGCACCACCGACAGGTAGAGGTACATCAGAAAGCTCGACACCCCGAGTCGCAATGTCTCCCCCATCAGCCGCCAGTCTGGCCGCAGGGTATCCCAGCGAATGCGCAGCTGGCTGCGCGGGGTGAAGAAGTGCCACAGGCACAGCCCCCCGGTCACCGCCTGGGAGAGCATGGTGGCAATGGCGGCCCCCGCCAGCCCCCAGGGGATCACCGCCATCAGCAGGTAGTCGAGCAGCACGTTGAGCACGCCGCCCCCCACCAGGATCCAGGTGGTGAGGCCGGGTCGCCCATCGTTGCGCAGCAGGGCGGTAAAGGCCATGGAGAGCACCGCGAACACCCCGAGCCAGGAATACCACTGCAGATAGGCGTATCCAGCGTCGAAGATGGCCCCCTCCGCCCCCATCCACACCAGCATCTCGTCACCGTAGTGGATGCCGATGAAGGCGAGCAGCGCCGAGGCAATGAGCACCATCACCAGCGCGTTGCCGACGATGTGACGGGCCCTGGCCTGCTCCCCCTTGCCCAGATAAAACGAGGCGAGCGCCGAGGAGCCCATGCCGATCAGCGCCCCCACCGCATAGAGCACGGCGCAGATGGGGTAGGCCAGCATCATGCCGGCCAGGCCGTCCTGGCCCAGGATATGGCCGACGAAGATGCCGTCTATGGTGACATAGATGCCGGTGACCAGCATGGCGGCCACGGTCGGAGTGACGTAGCGCCAGAACAGGCGGGAAAGGGGGGCCGTGCCCAGATCGACTGCGGACATAGGATGCTCAATGGAGGGGAAAACGGCCGGAATGATAGCCAAAGCGGGCCGGGATCGCCCGTTATTTATGTTACAAATCATTAATATGGAAAACTTTACCCGCCCAAGCCCCTGCTTTAGGCTAGGGCGACTCCACCTGAACGGAAACGTGCGCCATGTTGCAACGCCTGCTCTCCCTGCTGCTCTGCCTTACTCTTCTCTCTCCCCTTGCCCAGGCCGATGACGCCATCACCCAGGTGGAAGAGCTGCTGCAGAGCGTGCCCAAGACGGACACCCCGGAGAACCAGAAGCTGCGGGAGAGCTACCAGCAGGCGCTGCAATTTGCCCGGGAAGCCCAGCGCTACCGCGAGCAGGGCAAGGCCTATCAGCAGGTGCTCATCGACTATCCCAAGGAGTCGGCCCGCCTCAAGGAGAGCCTGCACAACTACCAGCCCCAGCCTCGCCCTGCCCTCTCTTCCCTGAAGGAGGAGGCGCTGCGCCAGGCCATCGGCCTGAGCAGCAACCGCCAGCTCAACCTGCGCAAGGAGCGCCAGGGGGTGATGGACAGCCTCAACCAGCTGGAGAGCACAGGCCAGGAGTATCACCTGCGGGTCGACGAGCTGCGCAAGCAGTTGCAGCAGACCCGTGCCCTGCTCGATCGGCTCAGCTTCAGCAGCGAGTCTGACCGCCAGCAGGATGCCCAGCAGCTGGTGACCCGCCTCAAGGAGCAGAGCCTCTCCGACCGGATCCAGATGCTGGAGCTGGAGCAGCTCTCCGCCCAGCAGCGCAACGATCTGGGCAAGCTCAGGCTGCAGGAGCTCAACCTCGCCATCACCGACGAGGACGAGTGGCAGACCAGCCTGCTCAACCAGCAGAACCAGCTGCGCCGCGACAAGACAGAACAGGCGCTGGCGGAGAGCGAGCGGCTGCGCAAGCAGCTCACCTCCGACATGCCGCTGCTGCTGGAGCAGCAACAGCAGAACCAGGCGCTCTCCATCCAGCTCGGCGCGCTCGAAGATCAGATTGAGCGGGTGCAGGACGAGCAGCGGGTGATCGACACGAACCTCTCGACCCTGAACGACCTGGTCAACTCGGTGCGCGAGCAACTGGAGTGGCTGCAGATCAGCAACGCCTACGGCGAGAACCTGCGCAGCAAACTCTCGGATCTGCCCGCCTACTTCCCCCTCGACAAGCTGGAGTCGGCCATCGTCAACGCCCGCATGGCCAAATACCAGTACGAGACCGAGCAGGATGCCCTCAAGGATCCGCGTCAGCTGCGCGATCAGCTGCTGACCACCGACGGCATCACCCTGGATCGCGCCCAGCTGGCGGTGCTCGACAACCTGCTCAAGGCCAGGCGGCAGCTGCTGACCCGACTCAACGACGCCGCCGACAGCCTCATTCAGGAGCAGACCCGGCTCAAGCTGCTCTACAGCCGCCAGAACAGCAAGATCGACGAGATCCGCGAGCTCAGCGCCAGCCACCTGTTCTGGATGCCGGACGTGCGACCGCTCACCCCTGCCGTGCTGCTCGGGGTGCCGGCCGCCCTCGGCCTCGCCCTCAACCCGGTCAACTGGCTGCAGCTGCCCCAGGCCATCGCCGAGAACAACCCCATCACCCTCACCTTCGCCGGTATCGGCATCCTGGTGCTGGCCTGGTGCTGGTTCAAGCTGGCTCGCCACCTGACCCACTACAGCCAGTACATAGCGCCCCGCATCGGCAAGGTGACCCAGGACAAGTTCAGCCTCACCAGCCGGCTGCTGATGCGCTCCCTGCTGGCCTCCCTGCCGCTGCCCGCCATGGTGCTGATGGTGCGCGGCCTGCTCGACGGCGCCTGGCAATACCCGTTCGCGGTGGCGGTGGCCCGCGGCCTCGGCGAGATCTGGTTCCTGCTGCTGGCGCTCTTGATGGCCCGCCACCTGACGCTGGAGAAGGGGATCCTGATCCTCCATTTTCGCTGGCAGAAGGAGAGGGTGCAGAAGGTGTGGAGCCAGTTTCGCACCCTGCTGCTGGTGATCATCCCGAGCTTCTTCGTGCAGGGCATGGCCAACAGCTATCAGGAGCACGCCTTCTACGACTCCCTCGGCCGGCTGGCCTTCATCGTCGGCGCCCTCTGGCTGCTGCTGTTCTTCGCCCGCCTCAACCGGGAGCGGCTGCCGCTCACCTGGGGCCAGGCCGACATGAGCAAGCCCCACCTGCTGCACCACTTCATCTGGAACAGCCTGATGCTGGCGCCGCTGCTGGCGGTGATCGGCTCTCTGCTCGGCTACTTCTATACCTCCCGCATCCTGCTGCGCCAGCTGGAGCTGAGCCTGCTGATGGGGCTGGGTTGCCTGCTCGTCTACTATCTGGCGCACCGCTGGATGCTGATCCAGCGCCGCCGCCTCGCCTTCGAGCGGGCCAAGAGCAAGCGCGCCGAGATCCTGGCCCTGCGCGGCCGGGAAGAGGGACACGACGAGCTCAGCTCCGAGATCCCGGACGTGGTGGAGGACACCGAACTGGATCTGGACACCATCAGTGCCCAGTCCCTCGGGCTGGTGCGCACCCTGCTGATGCTGGGCTTCACCATGCTGGTGGTGGTGCAGTGGTCCGAACTCAACTCGGCGTTCAGCTTCCTGCGCAGCATCGAGGTGTGGCAGGTGAGCAGCAAGATCGGCGGCATCGAGCAGGTCGTCGCCATCACATTGCAGGATCTGATGCTGACGGCCTTCACCTTCATCCTGACCGTGGTCACCGCCCGCAACCTGCCGGGCCTGATGGAGTTGACCCTGCTCCAGCACCTGAGCCTCTCTCCCGGCACCGGTTTTGCCATCACCACAGTGACCAAGTACATAGTACTGGTGGTGGGGGCGCTGACCGGCTTCTCCATTCTCGGCATCGACTGGTCCAAGGCGCAGTGGATGGTGGCGGCCCTCTCCCTGGGCCTGGGTTTCGGGCTGCAGGAGATCTTCGCCAACTTCGTCTCCGGCCTCATCATACTGTTCGAGAAACCGATCCGGCTCGGCGACACAGTCACCATCCGCGAGCTGACCGGCACCGTCACCAAGATCAAGACCCGCGCCACCACCATAGTGGATTGGGACAGGAAGGAGATCATCGTCCCCAACAAGGCCTTCATCACCGAGCAGTTCATCAACTGGTCGCTGTCCGACGCCATCACCCGGGTACGGCTGCGCATCCGCATCGGCCTGACCCAGGAGCCGAGAAAGATACAGACCATTCTGGAAGAGTCGATCAAGGCCTCCACCCTGGTGCTGGAGACCCCCTCCCCCGAGGTGTTCCTGATCGAATTCACCGACTCGGCCCTGATCTACGAGATCCGGCTCTACGTGAACAGCATGGATCACCGCATGCCCATCACCCACGAGGTCCACTCGCTGGTGCTGGAGAAACTGCAGCAACAGGGGCTGGGGCTGCCGCACCAGCAGATCGACATTCGTCTGAGCCGGGCCTGAGTCGCCCTCACAGGAGCACAACATGCAGATCATCGCCCATCGCGGCGCCAGCGGACTGGCACCGGAGAACACCCTCAAGGCCATCAGGCTAGCGCTGACGCTGGGGGCTGAAGCCATCGAGATCGACGTGCAGCAGGCCGACGGCGAACTGTGGGTCTTCCATGACCGCAGATTGGAGCGCTGCACCGACGGCCGCGGCGTGCTGATGGCCCAGTCACGCACCTATCTGGAAAGCCTGAATGCCGGCGAGGGAGAGGGGATCCCGACCCTGTGGCAGGTGATGGAGGCCATCGCCGGCCAGGTCGAGCTGCATATCGAGCTGAAAGGAGCACAAACAGCCGACGAGGTGGCCCGACTGACCCGGCGTGCCGAGGCCGAGCTTGGCTTCACGACCGCCCAGTGGGTCGTCTCCTCCTTCCACCATCCCGAGCTTGCCCGCTTCGCCGCACTGCGCCCCGAGATCAGGCTGGGGGCGCTCACCTCCACCATCCCCCTCACCCAGGCGGCCTTTGCGGCCGAGCTGGGTGCCTGGTCGCTCAACTGCGACGTGGATTTTGTCGATCAACAGCTGGTACAGGATGCCCACAAACGCGGGCTAAGAGTGTTGGTCTATACGGTCGATGAACCCGCCGATCAAGCGATGCTGGCCGCCATCGGCGTCGACGGCATCTTCACCAACCGGCCGGATCGTTTTCTGCCATCCGCCAAATTGGACTCATTGTGTCGGGGGTGATCGATAACCGCTGATTTAAGCTATAAATTTAATGGCGCACCGGGATACAAAAAGTTCGACTTTGGCCGATACAGTGTTGGCCCATAACAATAAAACCACACATCGCAGACTGAAGCTCACAAGGATGTAAACATGAACTTATCCATCAAGAACAAGCTTGTCCTCGCCATCGGGGTCATTATCCTGGTCATAACAGGCCTGCAGGTCTGGTACAACACAAGTCAACTGAAAAGCGAGACCCGGCGTCTGATCTGGAGCTTCATCGACGACAGCTCGGTCTCGAATGTCAAAGGCATCTCCCGCTGGCTGGATGCCCGCATCGGCATGGTCACCGCCACCAAGGAGGCCTTCGCCAAGGAAGACGAACCCATCAGCCATCTGGCCCAGACCATGAACGCAGGCAACTTCGACCTGGTCTACGTGGGCACCAAGGATGGCAAGATGATCCAGAGCAAGCCGACCGACCTGCCGGCCGGCTATGACCCCCGTCAACGTCCCTGGTACAAGGACGCCATGGCAGCCGGCAAGCTGGCCATCACCTCGCCCTACGCCGACATCACCACGGGTCAGCTGATCATCACCATCGCCGAGCCCTTCACCCGGGGCAACACCCAGGGGGTCATCGCCGGTGACGTCTCCATCGATGCCCTGGTACGCGATGTGCTGGCCCTCAATTCGGAAGGCACCTACGCCATCCTGGTTGACGGTAATGGCACCATCATCGCCCACCCGGACAAGGAGCTGGCGCTCAAGCCAGCCACCGCCCTCTCCCCCGATCTGACCGCAGCCAAAGTCAACGAACTGGCCCATGACAACACCATCTCCGAGATGGAGATCAGCGGCAAACCCAGCGTATTCGACCTGACCGAGATCCCGAACACCAACTGGTATTTCGGCATCGTGGTGGACGAAGCGGTCGCCTACCAGTCAGTCTCGCGCATGGTCACCTCCGCTCTGCTGCAAGGCCTGCTGACCATCCTCATCGTGGCCGGTTTCTCCTACGTCGCCATCAGCGGCTCCCTGGCACCGTTGAAGACCCTTGGCGAGGCGATTGCCGATCTCTCCCGCGGCAACGGGGATCTGACCCGCCGCGTCAAGATCGAGCGGGAAGACGAAGTGGGTATAGTCGCCAAACACGTCAACACCTTCATCGACCGCATCCACGTGATGGTGCAGGACATCTCCAACTCCTCCGGGCAACTGAACCAGCAGGCCAAGTCGTCCCACAACATGGCGGAGAAATCGAGCCAGGGTCTGGCCCGCCAGCAAAACGAGATCTCCCAGATCGCGACTGCGGTGCACGAGATGTCCGCCACAGCGGTGGAGGTGGCCAGCAACGCCGAGCAGACCGCCGATGCGGCCCGCAGCTCCTCCAGCAGCTGTGAGCACGGCAAGCAGGTGATCGCCCGCAACCAGCGCTCCATCACGGATCTCGCCACCCAGGTCAAACAGGCTTCCGGCATCATTCAGGAGCTGGAGAAGAACGCTCAGGAGATCAACACCATCCTCTCCACCATACAGGGCATCGCCGAGCAGACCAACCTGCTGGCACTGAACGCCGCCATCGAAGCAGCCCGTGCCGGCGAGCAGGGCCGCGGCTTCGCGGTAGTGGCCGACGAGGTGCGGGTGCTGTCACAGCGCACCCACAGCTCCACCGTCGAGATCCGCAACATGATCGAGACCCTGCAGCGCAACACCCAGGGCGCCGTCAGCACCATGCACGAAGGCCAGCTGCTGGCCCAGAACAGCGTGGAAGATGCCAACGATGCCACCCAGGCACTGGAGCAGATCACCGCCTCCATCAACCAGATCTCCGACATGGCGACCCAGATCTCCAGCGCCGCCGAGGAGCAGCGGGCCGTTACCGACGAGGTGAGCCGCAACATCCAGGCAGTCAAGGACGTCTCGGACGAGCTGGCGGTCGATGCCGACAGCTCACGCCATCTCTCTGAACAACTTAAAAATATTTCAGGTGAACTGAGCAATCAGGTCGGCATGTTCCGCATCTGATGCTGATCGACAAAAGGGGCCATGCAGGCCCCTTTTTTTATGAAAAAATGCTTTGGTTTCAATAGTTATTACCACATCAACCCGCAGGGATTACCGACTTTCCTGCACGAAACCGGTCAGCCCTCGATCCTGCAACAGCTAACTCACCGTGACATTCGGATTAGTTTTTTGAACTCAATCACCACATTCTTCTATCCGTGAATAATTCTTATTAAATATTTTTGATAAAAAACTTAAAAACTTTGGGGGTAATACCTAAAAAGAGAGGTGTTTCTCATTTTTTTGAAAGAAAACTACGTATAATCCTGAGCTTAAAATAACCATAGTAATGACAGCGGCTGATACCGATAACTGCAGGATGGCGATAATTACGGCGTTTTCATCCAAGGAATGGGGTGATTTTGATAAAGATCACCATTGCCAAGCACTAAAACAGACCAGTTTGACTTGCATCAAGCCTGAATTTTTTTCATAGAGCAAAATCGTGCCCAGCAAATCTATCCCTAAGGAGGCAGATGTGGATATTATCAAGACCGATGTCGCCATCATCGGTGCTGGTGGTGGTGGCCTGCGTGCCGCAATCGCCATAGCGGAAGCTCACCCGGAGCTGGAGATCGCCCTGATCTCCAAGGTCTACCCGATGCGCAGCCACACAGTGGCCGCAGAGGGCGGCGCCGCCGGTGTCGTCCGTGATGATGACTCCCTCGAAAACCACTTCAACGACACCGTCTCCGGTGGCGACTGGTTGTGTGAGCAGGACGTGGTCGACTACTTCGTCAACAATGCCACCAACGAGATGATCCAGCTGGAGCACTGGGGTTGCCCCTGGAGCCGCAAGCCGGACGGCAAGGCCAACGTGCGCCGTTTCGGCGGGATGAAGATCCCCCGTACCTGGTTCGCGGCAGACAAATCCGGTTTCCACATTCTGCACACCCTGTTCCAGACCTCCATCAAGTACCCGAGCATCAAGCGCTTTGACGAGCACTTCTGCATGGATCTCATCGTGGAAGATGGCCGCGTCCAGGGTGTACTGACCTTTGACATCCAGAACGGCATCACCCGCTTCATCCAGGCCAAATCCGTCATCCTGGCCACCGGTGGCGCCGGCCGTGTCTATCGCTACAACACCAACGGCGGCATCGTCACCGGTGACGGCATGGCGCTGGCCTACCGCCACGGCGTACCGCTGCGCGACATGGAGTTCGTCCAGTATCACCCGACCGGTCTGCCGGGCACCGGCATCCTGATGACCGAAGGTTGTCGTGGTGAGGGTGGCATCCTGCTCAACAAGGATGGCTACCGCTACCTGCAAGACTACGGCTTGGGCCCGGAAACCCCGGTCGGCCAGCCGAAGAACAAGCACATGGAGCTGGGTCCCCGTGACCGCCTCTCCCAGGCCTTCTGGCAGGAGCAGCAGAAAGGCCGCGTGATCCAGGGCCCGATGGGCGACGTGGTTCACCTCGACCTGCGCCACCTTGGCGAAAAGTACCTGAAGGAGCGTCTGCCGTTTATCTGCGAACTGGCCAAGGCCTACGTGGGTGTGGATCCGGTCAAGGAGCCGATCCCGGTACGTCCGACTGCCCACTACACCATGGGCGGCATCGAGACCAACGGCGCATGCGCCACCCGTCTGCCGGGCCTCTATGCCCTGGGCGAGTGTGCCTCCGTCGGTCTGCACGGCGCCAACCGTCTGGGTTCCAACTCCCTGTCCGAGATCGTGGTGTTCGGCAAGGTGGCCGGTGAGCACGCCGGTGAATTTGCCAAGACCCAGTCTCATGGCAACACCCAGGCGCTGGCCGCCAAGGCCGAGGCGCTCATCAAGCAGCACCTCTCCCTGCTCGATATCGACGGCACCGAAAACCCGGCGGATATCCGCAACGAACTGGGTATGTCCATGGAAGCCGGGGTCGGTATCTACCGTACCGAAGAGCTGATGCAGGGCACCATCGACAAGATCAACGAGCTGAAAGCCCGTTACAAGAAGATCAAGATCAACGACAAGTCCTCCGTCTTCAACACCGATCTGCTGTACGCCATCGAACTGGGCTACATGCTGGACGTGGCCGAAGCCATGGCGCACTCCGCCATCAACCGGAAAGAGTCCCGCGGTTCCCACCAGCGTCTGGACGGTTACGAGGAGCGCGATGACGTCAACTTCCTCAAGCACACTCTCTCCTTCTACAACGGCGAAGGGGCCCCGACCATCGACTATTCCGATGTGAAGATCACTAAATCCCAACCGGCCAAGCGCGTGTACGGTTCCGAGGGTGAGAAACAAGACGAGGCTAAGAAGAATGGCTGAGATGATCGAAATTGAAATCCTGCGCTACCGTCCCGAGCAGGATAACGAGCCCTGGATGCAGACCTTCCAGGTGCCCTACCTCAAAGAGATGTCCCTGCTGGATGCGCTGCAATACATCAAGGATCATCTGGACTCTACCCTGAGCTTCCGCTGGTCCTGCCGGATGGCGATCTGCGGCTCCTGCGGCATGATGGTCAACGGTATTCCGAAACTCGGTTGCAAGACCTTCCTGCGCGACTACCTGCCGGGCAAGATGACCATAGAGCCGCTCAACAACTTCCCGATCGAGCGCGATCTGGTGGTCGACATGTCCGACTTCATCGAGAAGCTGGAGAGCATCAAGCCCTACATCATCCCGTCTGAGCCGCGCAACCTGTGCGATGGCGAGTACACCCAGACCCCGGCTGACATGGCGAAGTATCACCAGTTCTCCATGTGCATCAACTGCGGTCTGTGCTACGCGGCCTGCCCACAGTATGGCATCAACAAGAAGTTCACCGGTCCGGCGGCCCTGGCGCTGGCCTATCGCTACAACGCCGACAACCGCGACAGCGCGTCCAAAGAGCGGATGAAGATCATCAGCCAGGACGAGGGCGTCTGGGGTTGCACCTTCGTGGGCTACTGCTCCGAAGTGTGCCCGAAAGGCGTGGATCCGGCGGCGGCCATCCAGCTTGGCAAGGTCGAGAGCGCCAAGGACTACATGATCGCCATGTTCAAGCCAGATTGAGAGCAGGAATGAGACCATGAACAACACCAATAGCAAGCGTAAGCCTTACGTCCGCGAAATGAAGAAAGACTGGTGGCTGAAGAATGCCTTCTACACCGGCTACATGATCCGCGAGGGCACCAGCATCTTCGTCTCCATCTACGCCGTCGTGCTGATGTGGGGTCTGCTGCGGCTGGTACAGGGTCAGGAGGCGTTCAACGGCTGGCTGGAATCCCTGCAAAGCCCGATCGCCATCCTGTTCCATGTCATCGCCCTGGCAGCCTGCCTGTTCCACGCCAAGACCTGGTTCGCACTGGCGCCGAAAGCCATGCGCATCTTCCGTGGCGAAGACCTGGTGCCGGAGAAGCCGATCGTCATCGCCCAGTATGTGGCGCTGGCGGTGGTATCCCTGCTTGTCCTGATCATCGTGGCCTGAGGAGAAAACAATGAGACGTTCTGACGAGCCTGGTTATTGGTGTCTTTTTGGTACCGGGTTCTCATTCAGAAACGTTGGCCACGATCACTCAATCATGATTTGAGGAAAAAATATGAGACGTTCTGACGAGCCTATATATTGGGGTCTGTTTGGTGCCGGCGGCATGGTCGTTGCCATGCTGCTGCCGGTCATTGTCCTCATCACAGGTCTGCTGGTGCCCATGGGCATCATGGACGTGGAGACCATGAGCTACGAGCGCGTGCTGGAATTCGCCAGCTCCTGGTGGGGTGCCTGCATCCTGCTGGCCATCATCGCCCTGCCCATCTGGCACGGCATGCACCGCATCTACCACGGCCTGCATGACTTGGGGATCCACACCACCAAGCTGCACCACTATGTGTTCTATGGCTTCGCCTTCCTGGTGTCCGCCATCACCCTGGGTCTGCTGATGGTGCTGGTGTTCCAGTAAGCACATCCAGACTGCATGACAAACCGGGCCAAGTGCCCGGTTTTTTATGTTCATCTCTGCTGCTCATCTCCGCCCGATAGCAGGCCAGCCGTTTGATGAGACAGCTTTCAACATCCCTTCACCAGAGCCGCGGTGCCGGCTCACGGCCGTTTTCCGCGTAGTAGAGCGACGGCAGAAACTGCGCCAGATAGCTGAATTCGCTGTAGCAGTGGCGCATCAGATTGAAGCCTATCTCGTCCGGCACCTCGTCAAGCGGATTGGTGCAGGCCTTGCCCAGCAGGAAGCGGCTGCGCAGCACACAGCCGTATGGGGTATCGCGCGCCAGGTGCAACATCTCACCATCCAGCGGCGCCCCGTTCTCATCCAGCGCCACCTCATCGCCAAAGCCGATACGGGCACAGATGGCGGCAGAGAGAGCCTGTGTCTCCCGCGCCTCCTGCAGCGGCTGCGGGGCGAACACCTCTTCGGCGCCGTGGAACTTGAGGCGAGCCGCCACCGGCGGCAGCTCGGCAAGCCACTCCACCGCCTCTATGCTGGCTCCCACATAACGCTCACCTCTCTTCCAGTGATGATCCCAGCCCCGGTGCTCGACGTGGTCGTGGGGGTGCCACCACCGGATGTGCTGGGTCGTCTCGAAGAAGGTGAACCACCAATCCAGCATGCGCCCCTTGCAGCCGTGCAGATCGGTGCGGATGGCGACCGTCAGCAGGCCCTCGGTGCTGCGGGTCAGGCCCATTTCCAGGCGCAGCGGCTGCGGTCTTAGCAACTCATTGATGTCATGGACGCCCCAGGGGGCAAGCAAGGCGGAAGTATTCATGATGAGACTCCGATAAATTTAGGAAACGAAGTTCGTTTCTTAAATTACGCTATGCCTGTATGCTGAGTCTGTCAATGCTTTCCAGGAGCCCATCATGTCACAGCAAACCGATGAAGAGACACGCTCACGAGGCCGTCCGGTCACCCCGGAAGCGGACCTGCGTGCCGCCCTCGCCGAGGCAACGCTGACCTTGCTGCTCAAGGGAGGATACGGCGCCACGACCGTTGATGCGGTGGCCAAACAGGCGGGGGTCGCCAAGAAGACCCTCTACCGCTTTGCCGCCAACCGCGACGAACTGGTGGCGCAGGCGGTGCGCAGCTGGACCGATGCCTTTCAACCCGCATTCGAGCAGGATGCCACTCACCCAGGCGCCCTGGGGGAGATGCTGGAGCAGGGCTTGCAGGCGATTGCAGATCAGGTGCTGAGTGCTCAGGCGGTGGGCATGTTCCGGCTGCTGCAGCATGAGTTCACGGGGCGCGATACCCTGTTGATGGCCTATCAGGAGAACGGTATTGCGCGCGGCAGGGCGACGCTGGCGGCGTGGTTGCAGCGCCAGCAGCAACTGGGCTGGTTGCGCGAGCTTGATTCAGCCCAGACCAGCGATCTGCTGCTGGCGATGACCATGGCGGAGCCGCTGCGCCAGATGGCGCTCGGCTTGCTGGCGCCGGGCAGCGATATCCGCGCGCGCATCGCCGCCGCCGTTGCTCTGGTCCTGCCCGGCCTGGTACGAGGGTAAAGCCCCCTCGGCCAGGAGGCCGCGTCACGGCAAAGGGCGAGATGACATCAGAACGCGAAACCTGCCGAGAAGTTGCCGCCCCAGTCAGCGCCATCACAGCCATAAAAAACCGGGCATCAGGCCCGGTTTTTTATGGTCATCACTCCATCGGCGGCAAAAAACGGCGCATCACCTCGTCGCTGTAACCGCTGTCCTGAAACTCGATCAGCAACTGGTTGAGGCGGGTCACCAGCTCATAGGAGCGCGGCGACCCCTTGCTCACCAGCAGATAGAAGCCCTTGCGGCTGGGCAGGGCGAGGTGGAGCAGCCCGCTCTCGCTCTGGTAGATGCCAAGGCCGATACCGCTCATCAGGGGTTCAATCTCGCTGGGCAAAAAGTCACAGCGATCGCGCCCCAGCATGTCCAGCGCCTGCTGCAACTGCTTGAGCCGTCGCGGCTCCTGCGCCAGCCCGTAGGGGGCATAGTTGTAGCCGAGCACCCCGCACACCCGTGAGCGATTGACCGTCTGCAGATCGGGCGCCTCGGGGAAGCGCCGCTTGAGGTAGAAAAATCCGAGGTGGGTGTAGTAAAGCGGCACGCTGTAGAAAGCATATTCCGCCCGCTCCGGCTTGTAACTGGCGTCCCAGGTCAGCTCGCACAAGCGGTTCTGGCGATAGTCGGCCAGCTCCTGCTGCACCCTTGCCCAAGGCAGATAGCGGATCTTGTAGGACAAACCGAGCCGCTTCAGGGCCTCGAGCACCTGGGTTGTGGCAGAGCCGGTGAGACGGCCGGTATCGGGCACGCCATCCTTGCGCTCCCAGTAGGTGAAGGGGGCCCACTCGTTGCCCTCCCCCAGGCAGATCTGCACCTCGGGCTGGGCCGCCTCCACCAGCCCGGTCAGGCCCCATCCCAGCAGCAACAACATGGCTCGCGTCATTGTCTCCCTCCTTCGCCTCCCTTGCAGCTTAGTGCAGACGGGGGTGATGCTCCCCGTCAGGGTGCCCCCTCCTGCCACAGGGCCAGCAGGGGCGCGGGGATGGCGCCGTAGCGCAAGGTCGGAGTCTGGTGCCAGTCGGCCAGCCGCTGCAGCGCTTTGGCCAGCTCCTGCGCCAGGGTCCGGGTCACCCTGACCCCCGCCTCCAGATAGAGGCTCTTTATCTCGAAGGTCTCCTGCTGGCGATGGGCCTTGGCGTCCATCCTGCCCACCAGCTTGCCGCGATGCAGCAGCGGCAGCACGAAGTAGCCGTACTGGCGCTTGGGGGCCGGGGTGTAGCACTCGATGCGATAGTCGAACTGGAACAGTTCGCTGGCCCGCTTGCGATCCCAGACCAGCGGATCAAACGGTGACAGCGCCGTGGTGTGGCTGGCCTTGAGGGTGCCAGCCTGAGCCCGGGCCAGCTCGTCCGCCAGCGAGGCGTGCACGAAGGCGCCGTGCTGCCATCCCTCCACCCGCACCGGCAACAGTTCTCCCTCGTCCGCCAGCTGGTGGAGCAGGGCGTCGTATTTGCCGCGTCGCAGCCGATAGTAGTCGGCCACCCAGCCGGTCTTGACCAGCCCCAGCGCCCGGCAACTGGCTCGCACCATGTCCCTTTGCGCCTGTTCCGGGCTCGGCAGATCCCGCTCGTCGCGCCACTCGGGCATCACCCGCTCGGCCAGATCGTAAACCCGCTGGAAGTTGCGCCGCTCGCGCACCATCAGCTGGCCTGCGGTGAACAGCACCTCCAGATGGCGCTTCTCCGGCTTCCAGTCCCACCAGCCATTCCCCTTGCCCCCCTTGCGTTCAAAATCGGCCGCCCGCACCGGGCCATGCTGGCGAATGCGCTCGATGATCTCGCCGATCTCCTGCTGATGGGTGGCGAGCCAGTTGGCCGAAAACTTCCAGCCCATGGCGGCGGGATCCAGCATGCGGTGGCGCAGCAGGCGGTAATCCTCCCGCGGCACGAAGCAGGCCTCGTGGGCCCAGTATTCGAAGATATTGCCCTCGGCCAGCAACTGCTCCAGCCAGCCTGGTTCGTACTGCCCCAGCCGGCTGAACAGCACCAGGTAAGGGCTGCGGGCCACCACCGAGATGGTGTCTATCTGCAGCAGCGCCATGCGGCGGATGGTGGCCAGCAGATCGGCCGGTTTCGCCTTGCCACGGCGCGGCGTCAGCAGCCCTTGGGCCGCCAGTTGTAGATGGCGGGCATCCTGTAGTGAAAGATGGGGAATCGACATGACGAACCACTCCTTGGTGTCGGGATACGGGCGGTTGGCAACGCTTGGGGGTCAATACAGGGAAACAGGCAGGCGGATCCCGCCAATCAGGCCCTCAGCATGCCCAAGCCGCCACCAAATGGAAATGCCCCGTTCAGGGTTTGGTGAACACCGCCACATCCTGATGGGGAAACTCAACCTCTGCCTGCCAGCGGTCTGCTAGGGCACGAAAGGAGGCTTCGGCAAAGAAGACGATGTGAGTCGGATCGTGGCGATAGCGCCACTGCCGAAAGCGCTCGTCCCCCAGCACCCGCTGGGTCTGCAGCACCAGCAGGCCGCCGGGCTTGAGGCAGCCCCACAGCGTCTCCAGCACGGCGCGCGGCTCGGCGATGTGCTCGACCACCTCGGTGCTGGTGATGAAGTCATACTGCCGCGTCAGCAATTCGGGCTCATCGGCATAGAACTTGTCGTAGCCCGCCATCTGGTAGCCCGCCTCCCGCCCCATGGCGATGAGCGCCGGGCCCGGGCCGCAGCCAAAATCGAGGCCACTGGCCGGCGGAGGCAGCCGGCGTTGCACCTCGCCGAAGGCTCGCAGCAAAAAGGCGCGATAGCGGGGGTCATCCACCTGGTTGTCGTGGCCGTCATAGACCGCCTTCTCGCGCTCGGGATCCAGGTGCTCGGCCGCATCCAGCCAGACCAGCTCGCAGACCCGGCAGCGATGGTACAGCTTGCCGGCCACCGGCAGCTCATAGGCATCGGTGGCGCAGCAGAGCGGGCAGGATAAGGGGGTCATGGCATCTCCTCTCGAAAGCGGGGCGGGCAGAAGTGGCCGCAGCTTGCCTGCCAGGCTGGCGGCTGACAAGGTTTTTGTCCGGCCGCCCCGCAATCGGGTCACAGCTTTACCTCTCTTTTCAATCAGTTGCCTCTGTGTGAAACAGATTTTTTACCTCTTAAGGGTTTCTTAAGTTTGCCCCTTTAGTCTGATGACAATCGACAAGAAGGAGCCATCCATGACCACCGACATTCAAGCCCCCTATCGGCTGGCGCTGGCCGATACCCCGCAACAGGTCATGGCACTGCAGGGCTACATCCAGGCGGCCTACAGCCAGGAGTTCAACGCCCGCATTCCCCATTTTCTGCCCTGCCTGCTCGGCCTCTACCGGGCCGACGGCCTGCTGGTCGGCGCCTGCGGTCTCAAGCTGGCCGGCAGCGAGCGCCTCTATCTGGAACAGTATCTGGAACAACCCATCGAGGCCGCCATTGAAACCCGGCTCGGCGCCCCCGCCCGGCGAGATCGCATCGTCGAGGTGGGCAACCTCGCCTGCAGCGAGCCCGGCAACGCCCGCCTGATGTTTGCGGCGCTCTGCCGTCTGCTGTGCGACAACGATCTCGATTATGTTGTGTTCACCGGCACCGCCAAGCTGCGCAACAGCTTCCACCGCCTTCACCTCACCCCGGTGGAGCTGGCCCCCGCCCAGGCCGACAAGGTGGGTGACGACGCCAGCGCATGGGGCGCCTATTACCACTGCCAGCCCAAGGTGATGGTCGGCGACCTCGGCCTCGGACGGCAAGCGCTGGCACAGGGCAGCCTGCTGCTCTCCCTGCTGGCCCCCATGCCCTCCCTGTTCAACTGCCCGCACCGGAGCGCCTTATGATGCTGTTTGACCAAATCGCCTACTTCGCCCGCCAGACGCCCCACAGCCCGGCCCTCGCCAACAGCCAGCACAGCCTCAGCTACGAGGCGCTGTGGCAGCAGTTGCCAGCGCTGGCCGACCGCCTGCAGATGGCCGGGATCAGCCGACTGGCGCTGCAACTGGACAACGGCCTGCCCTGGGCGCTCATCGATCTCGCCTGCGCCATGGCCGGTATCGTGGTGATCCCGATCCCCCACTTCTTCAGCCTGGAGCAGCAGGAGTGGTTGCTGGAGAGCAGCGGCGCCGATGCCCTGATCGGCCCCCACCATCCGGGCTGGCAGGCCAGCGAACCGCTGACGCTCGCGGTCGGTGAGCTGCCGCTGTGGCGCCGTACGCCTGCCCGGCTGCCCCCCCTGCCGGCCGGCACCGCCAAGATCACCTATACCTCCGGCACCACAGGCCAGCCCAAGGGGGTCTGCCTGTCGCTGGCCCAGATGATGGCGGTCTGCAGCTCGCTGGCCGAACGGGTCGCCCCGGCCAAGGTTGAGAAACACCTGACCCTGTTGCCGCTCACCACCCTGCTGGAAAACCTCACCGGTCTCTACGTGCCACTGCTCACCGGTGCCTGCAGCCGCATCCCTTCGCTGGCAGAGCTCGGCTTTGCCGGCTCCAGCAAGCTGGATCCGGCCACCCTGGCCCAGGCCCTGCTGCGCTGGCCCACCCACAGCCTGGTGCTGGTGCCCGAGCTGCTGCGCCTGCTGCTGGCCCTGTGCAGCGCCAACCCGGCGCTGGCCGAGCAGCTGGCCGGCCTGCGCTTCGTCGCGGTGGGCGGCGGCAAGGTCTCGCCCGAGCTCATCAGCCGGGCCCGCAAGCTGGGGCTGCCGGTCTACGAGGGATACGGCCTGTCGGAGTGCGGCTCCGTCGTGGCCCTCAACGGCCCCGACGGCCACAGCCTGGGCAGCGTCGGCCAGCCACTGCCCCACTGCCGGGTATCGATCGCCGCCGACGGCGAGATCCTGGTGGAGGGAGCCGCCATGCTCGGCTATCTGGGCAGCGACGAACCGGCGCCAACACGGGTCACCACCGGCGATCTGGGCCACCTGGATGATGAGGGCTATCTGCACATCACCGGGCGCAAGAAAAACGTCCAGATCACCGCCTTTGGCCGCAACTTCTCCCCCGAGTGGGTCGAGGCGGAAGCCCAGCTCTGTCCGGCCATCGCCCGCATCGTGATCTTCGGCGACGGCCAGCCGGCCAACGTCGCCCTGATCCAGCCACTGCCCGGCGCCGACGCCCAGCTGGCCCAGCAGATCGAGCAGCTCAACCATCGCCTGCCCGACTATGCCCGCATCCATCACTGGCTGCCGGTGGCGCTGGATCAGCATCCGGAGCTGTTGACCGCCAACGGCCGCCCCCGTCGCGAACGGATTTATCACCACTTTTCCCGGCAGATCAGCCAATGCCTTACAGGAGAGACCTCATGAGCTTCTATCAAGTGCTGCAACAAGCCACCGCCCCGGCCCGGGAGCATCTGTTCAACGCCCCCATCATAGAGGCGTGCCGCAAGGGGGAGATCTCCCGCGACATCTACCTGCGCTTCCTCGCCCAGGCCTTCTATCACGTGCGCCACACTGTGCCGCTCTTGATGGCCACCGGCGGCAAGCTGGGCCAGGAGTACGAGTGGGTGCGCGGCGCCATCAAGGAGTACATCGACGAGGAGTACGGCCATCAGGAGTGGATCCTGAGCGACATCCGCGCCTGCGGCGGCGATGCCGAAGCGGTGCGCCACGGCCAGCCCGAGCTGCCCATCGAGCTGATGGTGGCCTTTCTCTATGACCAGGTGCAGCGCGGCAACCCCATGGGCTTCTTCGGCATGGTACAGGTGCTGGAGGGGACCAGCGTCGCCATCGCCCTGACCGTGGCCGACCAGCTCAAGGCGGGCCTCGGCCTGCCGCCCCAGGCCATGAGCTACCTGAGCTCCCACGGCGCACTGGATCAGGATCACCTCAAGTTCTTCGAATCCCTGATGAACCGGGTGGAAGCCCCGGCCGATCAGGCGGCCATCATTCACTCGGCCAGGGTGGTCTACCGCCTCTACGCCGACATGCTCTATCAACTGACGGAAAACCAGACATCATGAAGCTTGAAGGAAAACTCGTGCTGCTCACGGGCGCCAGCGGCGGGATCGGCGAGGCGCTGGCCCAAGAGCTGGCGGCCCAGGGAGCGCACCTGTTGCTGCACGGACGCAGGGCCGGTGCACTGGAGCGGCTGTGCAAGGAGCTGCCGCACCCGGAGCGCCACCAGACGGTGATCGCCGATCTGGGCTCGCCCCAGGAGCGGGCCAGACTGCTGCAGCACCCGGCGCTGGACGAGGGGCTGGACGTGCTGATCAACAACGCCGGCTGCAACCAGTTTGCCTGGCTGGAAGATCAGAGCAGCGAGCAGGTCGAGCGCCAGCTGCTGCTCAACGTCGAGGCGCCGATCCAGCTCACCCGCATGCTGCTACCCCGTCTGCGCAAGCCTGCGGTGATCATGAACATCGGCTCCAGCTTCGGCGCCATCGGCTACGCCGGCTACAGCGTCTATTGCGCCAGCAAATTCGCCCTGCGCGGCTTCAGCGAGGCACTCGGCCGCGAACTGGAGGGAACCGGCATCCAGGTGCTCCACTTTGCCCCCCGAGCCACCCGTACCCGCCTCAACTCGGAGGCGGCCTACGAGATGAATGCCGAGCTCGGCACCCACACCGACAGCCCGCAGGACGTGGCCGAGGAGGCCGTCATCGCCCTGTGCAACGAAACCCGCCGCAGCTGGCTCGGCTGGCCGGAGAAGCTGTTCGTGCGGCTCAACGGCCTGTTGCCCGGCCTGGTCGACCGGGCGCTGGCCAGGCAAAAACCCATCATAGAGCGCTATGCCCGCCACCCGGCGCCCGCTGCCGGCACGTCGGGGCACGCCACTTCCGTCATGACAGAGAAGGAACGTTAAGATGAAGCACGCCACTTTCCGCCCCCGTTTCACCCACGGCGCCCTCCTGCTGCTCATGCTGGGCTCGGGGATGGCCCAGGCCGCCGACGCCCTGCCCGCCATCCAGCAGCAGTGGGCCGTCTGTCAGTATCAACAGACCGGCAAGGCCAAGGAGAGCTGCCTCGAACAGCTGAGCAGCGAGGCCGATCAGGCCAGCGCCAAGGAGGCTTTTCGCACCGATCTGCTGATCTGGTCGGCCATCGTCAAGAGCACCTGGGCCGGCGCCAAGGGCGGGCTGGGTGCGCTCGGTCTGGTCAAGGAGGCCAAGGCCAAGCTGGAGATCGCCCTCAGGCAGGACCCCAAGGCACTGGACGGCTCCGCCTACACCAGCCTGGGCTCGCTCTACTACCAGGTGCCGGGCTGGCCGGTGGGCTTTGGCGATGACGAGAAGGCCGAGCAGCTGCTCAAGCAGGCGCTGGCCATCAACCCGACCGGCATCGACCCCAACTTCTTCTACGGCGACTTCCTGCTGGATCAGGGCCGCAAGGCCGAGGCCAAGGGCTATCTGGAGAAGGCGCTGGCCGCCCCGCCCCGACCGGGTCGCGAGCTGGCGGATCTGGGTCGGCGCATCGAGATCCGCGACCGCCTCGACAAGCTGTAAATCCGTTCGGGATCAGCGGGCTATTTAAACTCTGCCCACCAGCTTGCATACTGGTGGGCAGCGTCTTTTGAGGGGAATAACAATGCGGATCCTGTTGGTGGAAGATGATGTGATGCTGGGCGACGGCATGGTGGATGCCCTGCGCAGCAGCGGCTACACGGTGGACTGGCTGCAACAGGGACTGCCCGCCCTGTCGGTGCTCAAGAGCGAGGAGTTTGCCGCCCTCATTCTGGATCTCAACCTGCCGGACATCGACGGCATCAGCCTGCTGCGCAAGCTGCGCCGGGAAGGGCAGACGCTGCCAGTGCTGATCCTCACCGCCCGCGACGCCCTGGACGACCGGGTGCTGGGGCTGGATGCGGGCTCCGACGACTACATGGTCAAGCCGTTCGCCCTGCAGGAGCTCAACGCCCGCCTGCGCGCCCTGGTGCGCCGCAGCAAGGGCCAGGCCCAGGCGGTGCTCGAGTACGGCGAGCTGCAGCTCTATCCCGAGTCCCAGCAGGTCACCTATCGGGGCGAGCCGGTCAAGCTCACCCCCCACGAATACAAGCTGCTGCAGGAGCTCATCACCCAGAGCGGCCGGGTACTGAGCAAGGATCAGCTGCAGCAGAGCCTCTACGGCTGGGACGAGGGGGCCGAGAGCAACGCGGTGGAGGTGCACATTCACCATCTGCGCAAGAAGTTCTACAGCGACCTCATCCGCAATATCCGCGGGGTCGGCTACATCATTCCCCAGCTTGAACAGGCCCAGCGCCGGGACGGCCGGGCATGACGCGTCCCCGCTCCATCCGCCGCTTTCTGCTCTCCGGCATCCTGGCGCTGGTCAGCGCCAGCCTGGCCGTCAGCGCCCTCATCGGCTATCTGGAAGCGAGCCACGAAATGGAGGAGCTGTTCGATGCAAGGCTCGCCCAGTCGGCCCGCATCACCAACCAGCTGCTCGGCCGCTATCTGGAACAAAACGGCGAGCTGCCCGCCAACGGCACCGTCTATCAGGAGTGGGAGCAGAGCAACCCGGAGCCGTGGCAGAAAGACAAGAGCTTCAACCTGCGGGGGGAAGACAGAGAGCTCACCCCCTTCGGCCACGAGTTCGAGCGCAACCTCTACTTCCAGCTGCTGAGCGAGCAGGGCGGCATACTGCTGCGCTCCCCCAGCGCCCCCAGCCAGCCCCTCGGCACCCTGGCCCCCGGCTTCAACAGCGTCACCAAGGACAACCACGAGTGGCGCACCTTCACCCTCTACAACCAGGATGCGCAGACCTGGCTCATCGTGGCGGAGCGGGACGACGAGCGCAGCGAGCTGGCCAGCAAGATGGCTACCCTGACCATGCTGCCGCTGCTCATCACCCTGCCCTTCCTGCTCGGCCTGTTGTGGTGGCTCATCTCCCGCGGACTGGCGCCGCTGCGCCAGCTGGCCCAGGCCATCGGTGAGCGCCACCCGGCCAACCTGAGCCCGCTCAACCTGAAGATCCGGGCCCAGGAGCTGACCCCGCTCACCAACGAGATCAACCGGCTGATGTACGCCCTTGCCGACACCATAGAGCGGGAGAAGCAGTTCACCAACGAGGCGGCCCACGAGCTGCGCACCCCGCTGGCGGTGCTGCGCATCCACAGCGAGAACGCGCTGGCCGCCGAGGATGCCGAGAGCCGTCAGCAATCCCTGCAGAAGATGCTGCTGGCGCTCGATCGCAGCGATCGGCTGCTGCGCCAGCTGCTGACCCAGGCCCGCATCGACAACCAGCAGGGGCTGGAGCTGAGCGAGCTCAACCTGAACCAGCTGCTGCAGGGCACCCTGGCCACCCTGGCCCCCATCGCCCTGAAAAAGGATCAACAGCTGTCGCTGGAGGGCACCGAGCAACTGACGGTGATGGGGCAGGCCACCCTGCTGGAGCTGATGTTCAGCAACCTCATCGACAACGCCCTGCGCTACACCCAGGCGCAGGGCGAGATCGTGGTCGAGGCGTGCCAGGAGGGGCACAGGGTCAGGGTCGACATTCGCGACAACGGCCCCGGCATCCCCACCGCCGCCCTGTCGCGCCTGTGCGAGCGCTTCTTTCGGGTCAATCCCCAGCAGGGGGACGGGGTCGGCCTCGGCATGGCCATCGTCTCGCGCATCGCCCAGCTGCACGGCGCCGATCTCGACATCCACAACCGGCCAGAAGGGGGGCTGGAGGTGAGCGTGCTGCTGCCCGCCCCTGCCCGCCAGACCCAACCAGCGCAATGAGAAACGGGGGCCTGGCCCCCGTTTCTCATGCTGCTATTCGCCTCAGCGACAGCTCGGCTGCACCGTGAAGGTGCGGCTCGAATCCACTGCGCCGAGATCCGCCAGCAGGCGGCGTCCCAGCAGCACCGGATAGATCATCTTGCTGCGATCCCGCAGGGTGAACCACTCCTCGTACACCTTGTCGCCCAAACAGATGGACATGGTGACCGTGGGGCGCTGCTCCATGCCGCCGGCGCCACGCACCGTCACCATGTGCTCCACCGGCCGCTCCAGGGTCTGGCTCACCTGCCGGTCAGTATTGGCATCGGTCACCAGCAGGGTAAAGCGCACCCAGGGCTTGCCGTCACGCTTGAAGTGGCGCAGATCCCGCGCATCGAGCGAGGAGGTGAGCGCCCCGGTATCCAGCTTCATCTTCACCGCCACCCCGCTCGGCATGATGAGCCCCTTCTCAATCCAGCCATAGATGGCGGGCGCCGGCGCGGCGAGGGCCGGCAGGGCGAACCCGGCCAGCAGCAGCGGTATCATTCGCAATCGGATCATGTCTACTCCTTGTCAGGACGGGGCCGACACAGGCCCGAGCCGCCCAGAGTGGGGATGGAAGGCGCCGCTGTCAACCGCTGAAAAGCACGGCAGACCAGCGAGTGACGAGTGGCCGGATGCGGTGCGTCAGCAGCCTGCGGTGACGGAGCAGAACAGAGTCATCAGAAGCTGACCTGGCAGGCAAGGAGGGAGGCAAGATTGGCGTTGGATGAAACCCGAGGCTGTGCTCAGGTTGTGACGCCAAAGGCTACCACAAGGCTTCGCGAATTATCAGTCTTGTTCCGGAGGGATTTTTGCCTACACTGTTGTAAACCGGAGGCCCTGAAAACCACCGGTTTTTTTGTGCCTGCCGAAAAGTTGCCACTGCAAAGTGACCTATCAAACAAGGCTCAATAAGGAATTCGTAATGCGTATCGAAGAAGACTTGAAGCTCGGTTTCAAGGATGTCCTGTTCCGCCCCAAGCGCTCTACTCTCAAGAGCCGTTCCCAAGTCAGCCTGACCCGCCAGTTCACCTTCAAGCATACCCAGACCCAATGGCAGGGCGTGCCCGTCATCGCCGCCAACATGGATACCGTCGGCAGCTTCGCCATGGCGCGTACCCTGGCCGGCTTCGAGATGATGACCGCAGTACACAAGCACTACAGCCTTGCGCAGTGGCAAACCTTCGTGAGCGAAACCGACCCGGCGCTGCTGGGCCATGTGATGGTCTCCACCGGCACCTCCGAGGATGACTTCAACAAGACCCGCCAGATCCTGGCCATGTCCGAGGCGCTGCGCTTCATCTGCGTCGACGTGGCAAACGGCTACTCCCAGCACTTCGTCGAATTCGTGCGCAAGATCCGCGAGGCCTGCCCCAACCACGTCATCCTGGCGGGCAACGTGGTGACCGGCGAGATGGTGGAGGAGCTGATCCTCTCCGGCGCCGACATCGTCAAGGTGGGCATAGGCCCGGGTTCGGTCTGTACCACCCGGGTCAAGAGCGGCGTCGGCTACCCGCAGCTCTCCGCCATCATCGAGTGTGCCGATGCGGCCCACGGCCTGGGCGGCCAGATCGTCGGTGACGGCGGCTGCACCTGCCCCGGGGATGTGGCGAAGGCGTTTGGCGGCGGCGCCGACTTCGTGATGCTGGGCGGCATGCTGGCGGCCCACGAGGAGTGCGGTGGCGAGATCGTCGATGTAGATGGCGAACCCTTCATGAAGTTCTACGGCATGAGCTCGTCCAGCGCCATGGACAAGCACGCCGGCGGCGTCGCCGAGTACCGCGCCTCCGAGGGCAAGACGGTGCTGCTGCCCTACCGCGGCCCGGTGGAGAACACGGTGCGCGATATCCTGGGCGGCGTGCGTTCCACCTGCACGTATGTGGGGGCCAGCCAGCTGAAGGAACTCACCAAGCGCACCACCTTTATCCGGGTGCGCGAGCAAGAGAACAACGTCTACGGCAAGGAGTAACTCGCCGCAGCCACCGTCACGCGCTGACGGTTAGAAGCCAGCCAACCGGTGTGCTACCCTGCGCACCGGTTTTTTGCATCTGGAACCCCACGACATGACAAGCCCCCTCCCCCCGTTTGACTGGGACATCTTCTGCTGCGTAGTGGACAACTTCGGTGACATCGGTGTCACCTGGCGGCTGGCCCGCCAGTTGAAACAGGAAGGAGCGCTCCCGGCACAGGAGAGTGAGGTTCAGGTGCGGCTCTGGGTGGACGATCTGGCGAGCTTCGCCCGCATCTGCCCTGGGCTAGACCCGGCGTTGGAGAGCCAGTGGGTCGACGGCATCCATATCCAGCACTGGCACGAGACCCTGCCGGCGGACACCATCCCGGCCCGGGTGGTGATCGAGGCGTTCGCCTGTGAACTGCCCGCCCCCTTCATTGAGCGAATGGCGAACCAGCCCAGGCCCCCCTGCTGGCTCAACCTCGAATACCTCTCGGCCGAGAGCTGGGTCGAGGATTGCCATGGCCTCGCCTCACCCCAGCGTCTCGAGAGCCAGAGTCTCGGCAGCCTGAGTCTCAACAAATACTTCTTCTTCCCGGGCTTCACCGCCAGAACCGGCGGCCTCTTGTGCGAGCGCGGTCTCATCGTCGAGCGCGAGCGCTGGCAACAGGATAAGGCGGGCCTTGCCGCCTACTGGGCGAGCCTGGGCCTGCCCCCCAAACAGGAGCTCGAGCTGCGGGTCAGCCTCTTTACCTACGAGAGCGCCGCCCTGACCAGCCTGGTCGAGAGCTGGTGCCAGGGCGCCACGCCCGTCACCCTGCTGCTGCCGCTCGGGCGCTCCCTCAACGACGTGCTCACCGGCGCCGGGCTGGCAGATGCCGTCCCCACGGCCCGGGCGGGGGATCTGCTGCGCGTGGGCAACCTCACCATCAAGCTGCTGCCGATGACCGATCAGGCCGGCTACGATCGGCTGCTGTGGAGCTGCGATCTCAACCTGGTGCGCGGCGAAGACTCCTTCGTGCGGGCCCAGTGGGCTGCCCGCCCCTTCCTCTGGCATATCTACCCGCAGGAAGAGCAGGCGCACATGGTCAAGCTGGACGGCTTTCTCGACCACTATCTGGCAGAGCTGCCCACCGCCACCGGCCAGTGGCTGCGCGGTTTCAGCCATGCCCTCAATCAGGGGGAAAATACCCGTGAATGGTGGGCCCAATGGCCGGATCACGCCGCGATATGGCAGCAACATGGGCGACACTGGTCACATAAGCTGCTCCAGGACGGGGATCTCGTCACGAGGTTGGTGAAATTTTTAGAAAGCCGTATATAATCTGGCAGTTTTTATCCGTCCGTTTCACGAACAGGAATTTTTTACATGAAAACCGCACAGGAAATCCGCGCTGGTAACGTAGTCATGATCGGCACCGAGCCGATGGTGGTCCAGAAGGCTGAATTCAACAAATCCGGCCGTAACTCCGCCGTGGTCAAAATGAAGCTGAAAGGCCTGCTGAACGGCAGCGCCACCGAGACCGTCTTCAAGGCCGACGACAAGCTGGACGTTGTTCAGCTGGAACGTAAAGAGTGCACCTACTCCTACTACTCCGACCCGCTGTACGTATTCATGGATACCGAATACAACCAGTACGACGTCGAGAAAGACAACCTGGGTGACGCGCTGAACTACCTGGTAGACGGCATGGAAGATCTGTGTGAAGTGACTTTCTACAACGAGAAAGCCATCTCCGTAGAGCTGCCGACCACCATCGTGCGCGAAGTTGAGTACACCGAGCCGGCTGCCCGTGGCGACACCTCCGGTAAAGTGACCAAGCCTGCCCGTCTGAAGGGCACCACCTACGAGCTGGCCGTTGCCGCCTTCGTAGAGATCGGTGACAAGATCGAAATCGATACCCGCACCGGTGAGTTCAAGCGTCGCGTCAACTAAGTTGACCCCTTGGATCAGTGGTAAAAAAGCGAGCCGTCGGCTCGCTTTTTTTATGGGCGTATCGGCCCCCTGGCTGTATTCGCGGCGCAAACATGGCTAAATGGGGCATGCTGGTTTGTGCCATCCTCCGGAGCGCCCCATGACATCCCTGCACAAAGCGCTGTTACTGCTGTTGACCCTGCTACTGCTAGTCCTCTCCGGCTGGCAACCCTATGACAGGGCGACCTGGCTGATGGAGGTCGCGCCCGTGCTCATCGCCATGCCGCTGCTTGTCCTGACGCACCGCTCTTTTCCGCTCACCAGCCTGCTCTATCTGTGCATCACCCTGCACGCCATGGTACTGATGCTGGGCGGCGCCTACACCTATGCCCGCGTCCCGCTCGGGTTCGAACTGCAGCAGTGGCTCGAGCTCGGTCGCAACCCCTATGACAAGATTGGCCACTTCTTCCAGGGCTTCGTGCCCGCCCTGGTGTGCCGTGAGATCCTGCTGCGCGGAGGCTATGTGCAGGGCCGGCGCATGCTGGCGTTTCTGGTGGTCTGCGTGGTGCTCGCCATCAGCGCCACCTACGAGTTCATCGAGTGGGGAGCCGCCCTCGCGCTCGGTCAGGGGGCGGATGAGTTTCTCGGCACCCAGGGCGATCCCTGGGATACCCAGTCCGACATGTTCTTCGCCCTGATTGGCGCCGTCACTGCCCTGCTGCTGCTCTCCCCCCTGCACGACCGCCAGCTGGCCAGGCTCGCCAGCACCGACCGGCCGTCACCCTAGCGCTGCCACTTACCCCTTCAGAAAACCGGCCTGGTGCCGCTAACCCGAATAACCGGGGGAGCGCACTATGACCAGACTGTTCTTATCACTGCTGTTACTGACCCTGCTGGCAGGCAACCCCTTGCAGGCCAGCGAGGGCACACCGCTCACGCCCCTCGACTACTGGCAGAACAGCGACTGGCAGGGGCTGCCCAACAGCACCCAGATCGACAAGCAGACGGTGCTGTTTGCCAAGCACGACAGCGACAGCTATGTGGGGCTGGCCATCCTCTTGCCCGACTGGCAGCGCAGCGGCCAGCTGTGGCAGCTGACCCGAGCCCTCGGCCGGCTCGGCTTCGATACTCTGCTGCTGCTCCCCTCGCCCCAGCAGACCGAACTGGACCCCGCCGCCGAGAAGAAACAGCAGGCCATCGACGACTTTCGCAAGCAGTTCGCCACCCGCATCAGCAAGCTGGGGGACGCCAAGCTGCAGGAGGGGGGCTTCAAGCTGATACTGGCGCAAGGCACCGGCGCCGCCTGGGCCACCAACCTCATCGCCAGCGAACAGCTGCCCGCCCCCGATGCGCTGGTGCTGCTCGACGGCTTCTTCCCCGACCAGCAGAGCAACCAGATCTTCGCCAAGGAGATCGCCCAGGCCACCATGCCGACCCTCGACCTCTATCAGGAGGATGGCGGACGCTGGCCACTGCTGGCCGCCGAGGCGCGCAGAAGCGAGAGCCGCCGCAGCCACAAGCTCAACTACCGCCCCTACGCCCTGCTGGAGCTGGATGAAACGCCGACCCGGATCCAGGGCTGGCTCACCCACCTCGGCTGGCTCTGACCCCAAAAATGCCGTCTGTCTCACATCCGGCGCGATTGCCAAGGCCTTGAGGTGCAGCAAACTGGCCCTCGGCCGCCGATGTTTGGCATCATGGACGCCTCAACGGCAGGAGGCTTCATGCAGCAAATTGTGTTTCTCGACAGCGATACCCTGGATACCGGCATCACCCTGCGCCACCCCGACTTTCCCCACCACTGGCAGAGCTACCCGAGCACGGCCCCCGAACAGGTAGTGGCGCGGCTCAAAGACGCCAGCATCGCCATCATCAACAAGGTGCGCATCGGCGCAGCCGAGCTGGCCCAGCTGCCGGAGCTCAGACTCATCGCGCTGGCCGCCACCGGCAGCGACAACGTGGATCTGGAGGCGTGCCGCGCCGCCAACGTCGGCGTCTGCAACATCCGCAACTACTCGGGCCCCTCGGTGCCGGAGCACGCCATGGCGCTGATGCTGGCCCTGGCGCGCAACCTCTTCTGCTGGCGCCAGTCGCTGCTGGAGGGGCGCTGGCAGCAGAGCGGCCAGTTCTGCTTCTTCGATCACCACATCACGGATCTGCACGGCAAGCGGCTCGGCATCATCGGCAAGGGGACGCTCGGCCAGGCCCTCGGCGAGCGGGCCAGGGGGATCGGCATGGAGGTGCGTTACGCCCAGAGCCAGGTCGGTGCCAGCCACGACGAGGATCGGCTGCCGCTGGACGAGCTGTTGCAAAGCGCGGACGTCATCAGCCTGCACTGCCCGCTCACCCCCTATACCCGCAACCTCATCGGCGAGCGGGAGCTGGGGCTGATGAAGCCGGGTGCCCTGCTGATCAACGTCGGCCGCGGCGGTCTGGTGGACGAGGAGGCCCTGCTGCGAGCGCTGGCCAACGGTCGCCTCGGCGGCGCCGGTTTCGACGTGGCGAGCGTCGAGCCGCCGCCCCCCGACCACCCCTTGATGAAGGCGCTGCAGTACCCCCACTTCATCCTCACCCCTCATGTGGCCTGGGCCAGCGAGGAGTCGATGCAGCGCCTCGCCGATCAGCTCATCGACAACATCAACGCCTTCGCCGAGGGGCGCCGCCAGCACCGGCTGGTGTGACCCCTCTGGCGACCAAAACAAGAGAGGGGCCCGTCGGCCCCTCTCTCAATGCTGGCGGCGATCAATCATCGTCGTGCCATCTGTGTTTCTTGTGCTTCTTGTGTTTCTTGTAGTGCCTGTGATCATCGTCGTAGTAGCGATCGTTGCTCTTGTGGCCATCCCCGGTCTTGGCCCCGATGGCAGAGCCGCTGGCCCCGCCGACGCCGGCCCCGATCAGTTGACCCGTGCTGCCGCCCACGCTCTTGCCGATGGCGGCCCCGCCCAGCGCCCCGACGGCCCCGCCGAGGGCAGCTTCATTCTTGTTGCCCTTGTTGGCCGTGGCCGCGCCACCGGCCGCCCCGCCCAGTGCCGCCCCCACCAGGGCGCCGGTGTCACCGCCCAGCTCCTTGCCGATCATGGTGCCGGCCACGCCGCCCGCACCGCCGCCCAGGATGGTGTTGAGGGTCTCCGACGCCTGCGCCGCACCGCTGGCCAGCAGCAGTGAGCCCAACAGGGCCAGGGCGCGCATGCCGTGCTTGTTCATCTCCATGGGGTACTCCTGTCAAACCTGATTAATTTCCCCGAACTATACGATTCCCGGCAAAGGGCGCCACTGTCGCAGCAGAGCGACACCGCCTCCCGCGCCGCCTTCGATGTCGGTCAATTAGCTCATAAGATATTGAATATAAATACGTAAATGACATCAGATGGAAATTGGACAGCGAACGGTGCTGAGGCCCACCGAGCGGCAGCGGTCGCTTAGCCGTTATCCATATGACAGGATCTGTCAGCATCTCCGTCCGGCCGGGGCCACTGCGTCAGCGACCAGCCGTCGCGCCCCAGCCGTTTGCTCCGGTAGAGGCACTCGTCGGCCCGCTCGAACAGCAGGGTCCCGTCCTCCGGGCAGTGGGCGCCGCCCACGCTCAGGGTCACCGCCTCGTGAAACTCGCGCCAGCGCTGGTTGCGCACCCTGGTCAGCAACCGGGTCAGCCCCGCCTCCAGCTCGCCGCGCGGCCAGGGCAGCAGGGCGGCAAATTCGTCACCCCCAATCCGGAAGACGCCGCCACTGCCAAGCTCGCTCACCAGCAGCTCGGACACCCGGCAGAGCACGCCATCCCCCACCGCATGCCCCCAGCTGTCGTTGATGCGCTTGAAGTGATCCACGTCGAACAGCAGCAGCCAGTGGGGTGTCGCGCGCTCTTCCAGCTCGGCGCGACGCTGGGTGAAGGCCCGCCGGTTCATGATGCCGGTGAGGGGATCGTGCAGCAGCGCATCCTGCCCCTGCAGAAAACTCGCCCGCACCTGATCTATCTCGCTGAGGCTGTCGTGTACGAACCAGGTCTTCAGCCGGCCGGGTCTCCTGGCCTGGGTCGGATCCCGCACTATGCCGGTCAGCGAGCCCGCCACCAGCGCCTGCTCCTGATTGAACACCCGCACCAGAAAGTTGATGCTGCAAAACCAGATGGCAAACAGCAGGAGCAGCGGCAGCGCCACCATCAGCAGGGCTTCTTCAAGGTCGTCATGAAACAGCCTTGGCGGCAGATAGATGTTGAGATCCCAGTCGATATCCTCCAGCTCGCGGCGCAGATGGCTGCCGTGCCAGATCACCGCCAGCCCCTTGTCCGCACCGCCCGGCTCGGCCGCTGACGGCTGATAGAGCCCCATGTTGCTGCCCACCACCAGCTTTCCGTCCTCCCGCGCACTGATGTAGATGGCCGCCCGGTTGCTGCCCATGGCCCGCTGCAACGCCTGTTCGATGGTGTTGAAGGACATGTCGACCATCAGCAGGCCGAGCAGTTGATCGTCCAGCCCCTTTACCCGCTTGATGAGGGTCAGGATCGGCTTTTGGGTGTCGAACGCCGGATAGGGGCCGAACCAGACGAGATCCGCCCCCGGCATCGACAACGCCCGATACCAGGGCCGGCTGGCGGCACGATACTCGACCGGCTGCAGCCAGGCCGGGTAGCTGCTGAGGCGATCCGTCTGCGGGTGATAGAAGTAGATGTAGTGGCTGTCGCGCTTGATCTGGTGGGCAATGGCCCAGAGCGGGTTGTCGGCCGGCTCGCCGCGGGCGATGGCGGCCTTGTCCAGCGATGCCTCCAGCACGGCGATCTGACGCTGGTTGGCCAGCACCAGTTCGTGGATCAGGGCCGCTTCGAGGGAGGAGAGCATGTGACCGTAGCCGGTCACCGTCTTGTCGATGCTGCGCAGATAGCTGGCCATCGCCAGGGTGAGGGTGACCACCAGCACCAGGGCCCCCAACAAGAGGGTAAACGAGGTCAACAGATAATAACGCCGACTAACCAACCACTGGATCATCAACACTCCGCAACAAAAACTGAAATGCGAGAATTTTATGGTGCTCAAACGGAATTATTCATTGATTGATATCAGCCTGATTTCGGCTAACTGACAAAAAACACATAAACGTGATACTGCTCATCCATACGGTAGATATGTATATCAACAAAAAGTAAAAACAGTGACCACTGTGCGTTGACGGCTAACCCGCAAGAGGGTGTTATAGTCTACAACTCGAGCAATCGGAGCCGGATGGCCTTGCCAAGGATCACCGAAGACGATTCCCCGTCAAACAAAGGAGATGTTATGAGCAGTCCGTTTATCGAACAGATCAAAGTACGTCGTACCATCTATGCCCTGGGTGACCAGGTTTCCCATACGCCGGAGCAGCTGACCGCCCTCATCCAGGACGCCATCAAGCACAGTCCCTCCTCGTTCAACTCCCAGAGCTCCCGCGCCGTCATCCTGTTTGGTGCCCAGCATCACAAGCTGTGGGATATCGTCAAGGCAGAGCTGAAGAAGATCGTGCCGCCGGAAGCCTACGCCCAGAGCGAAGCCAAGGTGAATGGCAGCTTCCGCGCAGGTGTCGGCACAGTGCTGTTTTTCGAAGATACCGACGTCATCAAGGATCTGCAGCAAAAATTCGCCCTCTACGCCGACAACTTCCCCATCTGGTCGGAACATGCCACCGGCATCGCCCAGTTTGCGGTCTGGACCACCCTGGCCCAGGAGAAGATCGGCGCCTCCCTGCAGCACTACAACCCGCTCATCGACGAGGCGGTGCGCAAGGAGTGGAACCTGCCCGCCAGCTGGCTGCTGCGCGCCCAGATGCCCTTTGGCAGCATCCAGCAACCGGCCGGTGACAAGACCTTCATGGACGACGCCGTGCGTTTTCGCGTGTTCAAGTAATAGTCCCGTCGCCAGTCAGGCCCCCGCTCGCGGGGGCTTTTTGTTGTCAGGTGAGCAGCGTCAGCTGCAGACCCTCAGCCTCCACCACCACGCTCACCTGGCGCCAGTCCTGGATCAGGGCGCTGATGCCGGGACTGAGCCGCTGCCTGCCCCCCACCTGTACCACGCGGCAACCCGCCCGCAGGGCGCTGCTGATGCCGGCGGGCGCATCTTCAAACACCAGGCAATCGGCGGCGGCCAGCCCCAGGTGCTCTGCCGCCAACAGATAGGATTCGGGATCCGGCTTGCCGTGTTCTACATCCTCGGCCCCCACCAGCAGAACGGGCAGCGGCAGACCGGCGCTGCGCAATCGATGCCTGGCCACCCGCTGACTGGCGGAGGTCACCACTGCCCAGCGCTCGACGGGCAGACTTGCCAGCAGGGGCCGGGCGCCGGCGAGGGCCTCGGCCTGGCCAGTGTGATGGATCTCGAGATCGTCGAGCAGGGCCACCTCCTGCGCCAGGTCGAGCTGCGGAGCCAGGGTGCGGATCACCTCCCGCGAGCGCACCCCGTGGCACATGGTCAACACGGGCTCGGGATCCAGCCGGTGGCGGCGACACCAGAGCCGCCACACCGTCTCCACCTCGCCGGTAGAGTGCACCAGGGTGCCATCCATGTCCAACAGCAGGGCGCGGGCCCGCAGCGTGAGCATGCTCATGAAACGGCTCCGGCCACGGCGGGTTCGGCCCCGGCCAGGATCTCGCCGAAGGCCCGCCGCTGGGCAGCCTGCTCATAACAGGCCAGCGCCTGCTCGGCATTGCTCGCCCAGACTTGCAGCGGACCCACCGCAAAGCCCTGCTGCAACAGGCTGGTCAGCAGCTCCCCCGTCTCCGGTGCAGCCAGCGGCTGGGCCAGCACCAGATCTCCCTTGATCAAAAACAGATAGCGTTCGGCAGGCATGAATGACTCCTTGTTAGCAAGCTGACGGGGCCGACAGGGCCCGCTTCAGGTCTATTAGAACAAGGCAGTTAGATAATTTATAATCACAAAATGGCCACTTTCGATAACCAAACAGAATGAAATTCGATTTGAGACAGTTGCAGGCCTTCGTGACCCTGGCGGAGACCGCCAACTACCGGGAGGCCGCCAACCGCCTGTTCATCACCCAGCCGGCGCTCACCAAGCAGATCCAGGGGCTGGAGCAGACCCTCGGCAGCACCCTGTTCAACCGGGGGCGTCACGGCGCCGAGCTGACCGCCATCGGCACCCAGCTGCTCACCCAGGCCAGGGCGCTGGTCGAGCATGGCAAGGGCTTTGAGCGCCACGCCCTGGCGCTGGCCAGCGGCATTGCCGGGCGACTCAAGATTGGTTTCGGGCTGTCGAGCTTTGCGCTGGCGCCGGCGCTGGTGGCCCGCTTCAAACAGCAGGCCCCCGATGTGATGGTGCACCTGCAGGACATGACCTCCGCCATCCAACAAGAGCGGCTGCTGTCGGGCCAGCTGCAGCTCGGCTTCATGCGCCGGCCCCAGGCCCCGCAGCTTAGGGAGCACAGGCTGCTGACCGACCGGCTGGTGCTAGCGGTGCCGACCCAGATGACGCAGCCGGATCCGGCCGCCTTCGACATCGAGCAAGCCTTGGCCAGCCAGCCATTGCTGCAGATGGTGGGGCACCGCTGCCCCGGCCTCAGCCAGCAGATCGCCAGCTTCCTCGGCGCCAACCGGCTGACTGGCATGGTGCAGGAGGCGGAAGATATCCAGACCCTGGTGGCGCTGGTGGCCGCCGGCATCGGCAACGCCATCCTGCCTCGCAGCGTTAGCTTCATCGCGGGCCGGGACGTCACCCTCTATCCCCTCTCCGGCCCCTGCTCCGAGTGGGAGATAAGCCTGGTGTGGAACCCCGACTTTGCCGACCCGATCCGCGACCGTTTCTTGCAATTGGTCGTCGATGCCCATCCCGAACCGCAGCCGGCCGGGCAACAGCGTTAACAGCAAGCAGAGTCGTTCATAGAGAGCAGGGTCGCAGGCAGGATAAAACGAAGAATATCAGGGGGATGGCAGGGCACTGCAGCTGACGCTGTGGCAGCGATTCTTGCCCCCCTGCTTGGCCAGATAGAGCGCCATGTCGGCGGCGCTCAGCAGCTCCTCCTCCGAGGCGCGGGCCTGCTGCGGCAGCAGGGTGGCGATGCCGACGCTGGCGCTGAGCCTAAGGGTGTCCGCCCCCTGGATCAGCAGCTCGCCGATACCGAGACGAATGGCCTCCCCCATGCGGGCGGCGGCCTCGGCCCCGGTGTTGCCGAGGATCAGGGCAAATTCGTCGCCGCCGAAACGGCTCGGCAGATCGGTGGCTCGCTGGCAAAAGGTGCTCAGCAACCGGCCCACCTGCTGCAAGAAGTCATCCCCCACCTGATGGCCGAAATGGTCGTTGCACAGCTTGAAGTTGTCCAGATCCAGCATGATGAAGGAGAGCGGGGTCTGTTCGCGCATGCTGCGCCGCCACTCGTTGTGCAAAAAGCTGTTGAACAGTCGTCGGTTGGCCAGCCCGGTCAGCGGATCGTGCAGGGAGAGGTAGGCCATATCCAGCTCCTGCAGCTTGCGCTCCGTGACGTTGATGTGGCTGATGGTGTAGAACTCGACCTCGATACCCGGGATGGCGGAGACCCGCATCATGAACCAGCGCTGGGTGTCCGGGCTGTGACAGGGGTACTCCAGATGAAAGTGCTGCTGTTCATGACGCAGCACCCGCCGGATCCCCTCCGCCGCCATCAGGGCCAGCGGCTCCACCGAGTTGTCGCACACCCGCAAGTAGTTGACCCCCAGCCAGTCATAGCCTGCCGGCATGCCATTCTGCTCGGCAAAGCGATTCCAGGCGAGGTTGGTGTAGTGGATGACGCCATCCCGGTCGATCACCGAGATCTGCTCCTCCAGCGAATTGAGCAGCGCGGCCAGGTATTGCGCCCGATCGGAGAAGTGAAACAGTGAGCCCTGAAAATAGTCCGCCATGACCGCACTCCTCACCCAAAAACGACGTCCCCGGCATGACCGCGACAACCAGAGCCATCCCGGCCCGCCCGCGTGTTGCCAATGACCGGGGCCACACCTGCCATGACCCGACCAACAAGATAATGATAGATGATCAACGACTTGAGTCGGCCTCCGAGTCCGCTAGTGGCCACACCACTGCCGCTCGCAGGGGATGCCGTCGCCCTCGCCGTCCATCCTGGTATTGGGGCAGTTTTGCAAAAACCAGGTCGCCTCCTCGCAGGAGGTCATCTGGGAGCAGTATTGCCGACCGTCGCACTGGCGGACGAAGGTGGCGGCCTGCTGCGGGCTGTCCGAGGGGTTGGCCTCTGCCTGGCTGAACGAGGAAGTGGAGGTAGGTGAAACCGACTCAACCGAAAAACGGGAGTAGAGGGAGAAGATCCCGATCAGCACCAGCAGCGGGATGAGCTTGCCGAGCCAGTGGCTGCGGCGCCGGTTGGCGGGGCGAGGACGCGTGTGCTGCGGGGTAGGCCCGCTGCTCGCCGGGATGCGATTGCCCTCCGACATGCGGCGACCCGCCGGAGTGGGTCGACTCTCATTGCCGTCTGCCAGCGACAAGGGACGCTCGGGGAAAAAAACCTGCTCGGCCCTGGGCTTGCCATCCTGGCCGGCCCCCACCAGGTAGGAGACCCGCTCCCCCGCCATGGGCGGCAGGCCGTCGCACCTCAGTGCCGAGATGTGCACGAACAGTTCAGCCCCTTTCGGGGCACCCTCCCCCTGCTCGGGTGCGATAAAACCAAAGCCGCGCGCTTCGTTCCAGCGCACGATCCGTCCCTGATAACGCATGTCCCCATCCTTGTGGCCATCGATGCTCGCTTCATGTTGCCCAAAATGGCTGCGGCCCGACAGGGGGCCGCAGACAAAATGTCAAAACAGTGAGCAAGCTCCGCCTGCCGCCGGGATCAGGCCAGCTGGGCCACCTTGATGATCTCGGCGATGCGACCGAGCAGACGCAGCGAGGCGTGGTGCTCGTTGGCATCCGCCGCTGCGCAGGCATCTTCCAGGATGGTGATGGCGTAATCCCGATCGTGACCCTCCCGCGCCGCCGCCTGAATGGCCCAGCCGGTACTCACCCCGCACAGATAGAGGTGCTCGATGCGATTGGCCCGCAGCGCCGGCTCCAGCGCCGTGCCGTAGAAGGGGCTGACCCTGGGCTTGGTCAGCACCAGATCGCCGGGTTGCACGTCCAGATCAGGGTGAAAGTCGGTGCCGGGATCGGCCAGCGACAGCGCCCCGAACTGGTGGGCCCGGCCAAACATGGGGGAGCCCTTGGGCTGCAGCAGATAGTGCGGGTCAAAGCCCACCTTGACCTGCACCACCAGCCAGCCGTGGGCGCGGGCATGGGCCAGCGCCTGGTTGGCGTGCGCGATGGCGTCCTGCTCCAGCACATGGGCCGCCGAGGCGGCGATGCGCCCGTCCGGGTGGGCGATGTCGTTGATGAAATCGATCACCAGCAATGCCTTGTTCATGGGCTCTCCTCCCTCATGATGGCGCCACGCGCCTTAAACCAGCCCCAGCGCATAGCGTAGCGCCATCTCCTTGAGCGGGCCCGCCTTGTCCGCCAGATTGAGGGCCAGGTTGCGGGCCAGCTTGAGGGGGCCTATCTCGTTGCTGAAGACGCCGTAGAAGAGATCCATCCCCGACTGCATCAGCAGGTTGTCCGGGCGGCGCCGCCGTTCATAGCGGGTCGCCAGTTCGGGCTTGTGCCACTCGGCACCGGCACTGTGCAACAGATCCGCCCAGCAGGCCACGTCCTTGAAGCCGAGATTGACCCCCTGCCCCGCCAGCGGGTTGATGGTGTGGGCGGCATCGCCCAGCAGCACCACCCGGCCGGCGTGGTAGTCGTTGGCGTGGCGGCGCACCAGCGGGAAGCTCCCCTTGCCGGTCGCGGAAAAACCACCGAGGCGAGCCGGGAAGTGGCGGCGCACCTCGGCGGCCAGCCCCTCGTTGCTCATGGCCGCCAGCGTCCGGATCCGGGCCGGACTGTCATACCAGACCAGGGAGCCGTGCCGGCCCGGCAGCGGCAGGAAGGCGCGCGGACCGCTCGGGGTGAACTGTTGCCAGGTGATGTCTTCCTGCTCGAAGTCGGTGTCGATGTTGATCAGCATGCAGTGCTGGCGGTATTCAAAACGCGACACCCCGATGCCGGCCAGCTGGCGGGTGCGGGATTCGGCGCCATCGCACGCCAGCACCCAGCGGGCGGCTAGCTCGCTGCCATCATCCAGGGTCAGCACCGCCTCGTCCGCGCCCTGGCGCAGGCTGGTCACCGCTGCCGGGGTGTGGGTCTGGATGTTGGGGAAATCTTCCATGCGTCTGAGCAGCGCCAGCTGCACCAGCCGGTTCTCGATGATGTAGCCGAGCTGGGGCAGGCCGAGGTCGGCGGCGTTGAAGTGGGTGGCGAAGCCATCCAGCTCCCAGGTCTCCAACCGGCGATAGGGGCACAGCCGCATCTGTTGCAGGTGTTGCCAGGCACCGGCCTGCTCCAGCAGCGCCACCGAGGCCTGACTGATGGCGGAGACCCGCAGATCCAGCGGCTGCTCGGCGGCGTACTGCTCCGGCAACCGGGTCTCGATGACCCGGATGGAGAGGCCCTGCGCCGCCAGCAGACAGGCGGTGGCGGCGCCGACCATGCCGGCCCCGACAATGGCGATATCACACTGTTCCATAACTTGATTCCTGCAAGGGGTGGGCCCGGGCAAGGGGAGAGCGCAGCCGGACCGAATGGTCACATGATACCGCAAGGGGCGCCGAGAAACAGTGAAGGCCGTGGAGAATTAGTGCGCCAAATCAAGGAGAAAGCCGATGCCTGCCGAGGTGGCTACGGCTGCGTTCCGACCATGGCGGGCTGGATATTTGCTAGGCAGTCTCCGGATTGCGGAGTAAAATGCCCGGTCCTTTGACCATGCCGCATTCAAAACAAGTCAAGAGAAGCAATGAGCAAGAAACTTCACATTAAAACCTGGGGCTGCCAGATGAACGAGTACGACTCGTCCAAGATGGCCGACCTGTTGGATGCCAGCAATGGCTACACGCTGACCGAAGAGCCCGAAGAGGCAGACGTCTTGCTGCTCAACACCTGCTCCATCCGCGAAAAGGCGCAGGAGAAGGTGTTCCACCAGCTGGGACGCTGGAAAAAACTGAAAGCGAACAAGCCCGGTCTGGTGATCGGCGTGGGCGGCTGTGTCGCCTCCCAGGAGGGGGACAACATTCGCACCCGCGCCCCCTATGTGGACATCGTGTTCGGTCCGCAGACCCTGCATCGCCTGCCCACCATGATCAAGCAGGTCCAAGAGGGACGTGGCGCCCAGGTGGACGTCGCCTTTCCCGAAATCGAGAAGTTCGACAGCCTGCCCGAGCCGCGCGCCGAAGGGGCGACCGCCTTCGTCTCCATCATGGAAGGCTGCTCCAAATACTGCTCCTTCTGCGTGGTGCCCTACACCCGCGGCGAGGAGGTGAGCCGTCCGCTCGACGACGTGCTCTATGAAATTGCCCAGCTCGCCCAGCAGGGCGTGCGCGAAGTGAACCTGCTCGGCCAGAACGTCAACGCCTACCGGGGCCCGACCTTCGACGGCGGCATCTGCACCTTCGCCGAGCTGCTGCGACTGGTGGCAGCCATCGACGGCATCGACCGCATTCGCTACACCACCAGCCACCCCATCGAGTTCACCGACGACATCATCGAGGTCTACAAGGACACCCCGGAAGTGGTCAGCTTCCTGCACCTGCCGGTGCAGAGTGGCTCCGACCGCATCCTGACGATGATGAAGCGCCCGCACACCGTGCTGGAGTACAAGTCCAAGATCCGCCGCCTGCGCGCCGCCCGTCCCGACATCACCATCAGTTCCGACTT
The DNA here is from genome assembly GCF_019047325.1 of Aeromonas sp. FDAARGOS 1403. Taxonomy (NCBI): domain Bacteria; kingdom Pseudomonadati; phylum Pseudomonadota; class Gammaproteobacteria; order Aeromonadales; family Aeromonadaceae; genus Aeromonas; species Aeromonas sp. FDAARGOS 1403. The sequence continues at coordinate 4,564,331 of NZ_CP077249.1, forward strand.
CATCGTCGGCTTCCCGAACGAGACGGACGAGGATTTCGAGGCCACCATGAAACTCATCGAGGATATCAACTTCGACATGAGCTTCAGCTTCATCTACAGCCCGCGCCCCGGTACTCCGGCCGCCGATCTGCCCGATGATGTCGACATGGAGGTGAAGAAAGCCCGCCTGAGCCGCCTGCAACACGTCATCAACAACCAGGCGATGCAGATTGGCCGCGCCATGCTGGGCTCCACCCAGCGCATCCTGGTGGAAGGGCCCTCCAAGCTCGACCCCATGCAGCTGTGCGGCCGCACCGAGAACAACCGGGTGGTCAACTTCGAAGGCCCGCACACCCTGATCGGCGGCTTTGCCGACGTGGAGATCACCGAGGTGCGCCCCAACTCCCTGCGCGGCAAATTCCTGCGCGGCGAGAACGAGATGAACCTGCGCATCGCCACCGCCCCGAGCGAAATCCTGGCCCGCCGCCCGGACAACGTACCGGACCAGCTGGGCGTGGCCGCCTTCACTCCCCACTAATCTGTTCACCCCATCCGGCCCCGGCCGGATGGGGTCGCGTCAAGACGAGGACACTTTGAGCCGACACATCTCGACCCTGAATCTGCATCTGGAACCCGCCGACAACCAGCGTCTCGCCAGTCTGTGCGGCCCGTTCGATGACAACATCAAACAGCTGGAGCGCCGCCTCGGCGTCGAGATCAGCTACCGCGACAACCACTTCCAGCTGCTGGGTAAACAGGCCCAGGTGGACGCGGCCGCCGTCATCATCAAGCACCTCTATGTGGAAACCCAGCCGCTCAAGGGCGGCAAGGTGACCGACATCACCCCCGACATGGTCCATCTGGCCATTCAGGAGTCGCGGGTGCTGGAGCAGGATGACGAGCCGGCGCCGAGCATCCCCTACGGCAAGGAGGTGACGGTCAAGACCAAACGTGGCCTCATCAAGCCGCGCAGCCCCAATCAGGCCCAGTACATCGCCAATATCGTGCGCCACGACATCTGCTTCGGCATAGGCCCTGCAGGAACAGGCAAGACCTATCTGGCGGTGGCGGCGGCGGTGGATGCGCTGGAGCGCCAGGAGATCCGTCGCATCCTGCTGACCCGGCCAGCGGTGGAAGCGGGCGAGAAGCTCGGCTTCCTGCCCGGCGATCTCTCCCAGAAGGTGGACCCTTACCTGCGCCCGCTCTACGACGCCCTGTTCGAGATGCTGGGCTTTGAGCGGGTGGAGAAGCTGATGGAGCGCAACATCATCGAGGTGGCGCCGCTCGCCTACATGCGCGGTCGAACCCTCAATGACGCCTTTATCATCCTGGACGAGGCCCAGAACACCACCACCGAGCAGATGAAGATGTTCCTGACCCGCATCGGCTTCAACTCCAAGGCGGTGGTCACCGGTGACATCACCCAGATAGACCTGCCCCGCAACCAGAAGTCGGGCCTGCGCCATGCGCTGGAAGTGCTGCAGAATGTCGATGGCCTGTCGTTCAACTTCTTCCAGTCCGCCGACGTGGTACGCCACCCAGTGGTGGCCCGCATCGTGCAGGCCTACGAGGCGTTCGATGCCAAACAGGCGGCCGACAAGGTCGCCACCCACACCAGTAAAGAGAGTGCCCAATGAGCGTGACCCTGGATCTGCAACTGGCCAGTGCCAGCACCGACGGCCTGCCGAGCGAGGCCCAGCTGCAGGGCTGGCTCGACGGCACCATTCTCGGCTTCCAGCAGGAGGCCGAAGTGACGGTACGCATCGTCGACGAGGCGGAGAGCAACGAGCTCAACCTCACCTATCGCGGCAAGGACAAGCCCACCAACGTGCTCTCCTTCCCGTTCGAGGCACCACCCGGTCTGGAGCTGCCGCTGCTGGGCGATCTGGTGATCTGCCGCCAGGTGGTGGAGCACGAAGCCATCGAGCAGGGCAAGCCGCTGATGGCCCACTGGGCCCATATGGTTGTGCACGGCAGTCTCCATCTGCTAGGTTATGACCATATCGAGGATGACGAGGCCGAAGAGATGGAAGCGCTCGAGCGCGACATCATGCAGGAGCTCGGTTTCGCCGATCCTTATCTGAACGACGAAGAGTAAACCGCGGGATGGTCATCGCCTTGAAACAGCCGATGGTCATCCTCATATAGCCACAACGATTTCAAGTGTGTTCATACGAGTAACCAAGAGAGAAAATGACCGACGATCACCCTAGTACCGGCTCGCCGAAGAAAACCTGGCTCGACAAACTCAGCCAACTCTTCCAGGGCGAGCCAAAAGACCGCAACGATTTGGTGGAAGTGATAGCCGACGCCGAAGAGCGCGATCTCATCGATCAGGACACCAAGGACATGATCGAGGGGGTGCTCGAAATTGCCGAGCTGCGCGTGCGCGACATCATGATCCCCCGCTCCCAGATGGTGACCATCGAGAAATCCCAGCCGGTGGACGAGATCCTGCCGGTGATCATCGAGTCGGGCCACTCCCGCTTCCCGGTGATCAACGAGGACAAGGATCACGTGGAGGGCATCTTGCTCGCCAAGGATCTGCTGCCGTTCGGGTTCGGCGGCCACCACGCCAGCGAGCCGCTGCAACTGGAGAATATCCTGCGCCCCACGGTGATCGTGCCCGAGAGCAAGCGGGTCGACCGGCTGCTCAAGGAGTTTCGCGAAGAGCGCTACCACATGGCCATCGTGGTGGACGAGTTCGGCGGCGTCTCCGGTCTGGTGACCATCGAGGACATCCTTGAGCTCATCGTCGGCGAGATTGACGACGAATTCGACGACATCGAAGACGAGCCGGACGAGATCCGCCGCATCAGCAAACGGGTCTTCTCGGTGAGCGCCCTCACCGAGATCGAGGATTTCAACGACTTCTTCGGCACCCAGTTCAGCGATGAAGAGGTGGATACCGTCGGCGGTCTGGTGATGCACGCCTTCAGCCACCTGCCCAAGAAGGGCGAGGAGATCGAGCTGGACGGCTACCTGTTCAAGGTGATGCATGCCGACAAGCGTCGTCTGCAGCAGTTGCAGGTGAAGATCCCCGACAACCATGTCGCGGCACAGTCCGAGGCCCAATAAGCCCTGGTCCGAGTCAACAGCGCCCCGCCCGTCGGGGCGCTGTTCGTTTGACCACGTGCCCCCTGTTTCCCACCGGCTACCGGGCCCGTCATCACCCTTTTATCCCCTCGCTTCGGGCCGTCGGCCGGGAGGCTCGCCGTTGACCGCCTTTACGGGTTAAGATACCGGCCATTCAACCCATAGCAGTCCAATCCGAGCCTCATCGCCCGTGAAATTACAGCCCGCAAAATCGAAACTTCTGACCAGCCTGTTTGCCATGGCCTCTGGCGCCATCGCCGTGCTGGCCTTCTCCCCCTTCAACTACTGGCCGCTGGTGATCCCGTCCCTGCTCGGCCTCTACGCCCTGCTGGACAAGGCCACCCCCAAGCAGGCGGCCTGGCGCGGCTTTGGCTACGCCATGGGGCTGTTTTTGCCGGGACTGTGGTGGATCCACGTCAGCATGACCATGTTCGGCGGCATCGCCTTGCCGGTCGCCTTCGTGCTGCTGGCCGGGCTGTCGGCCTATCTGGCGCTCTATCCGACCCTGGCCTGCTGGCTGTTTGCCCATTTCTTCCGCGAACGTCACTGGAGCCGCTGGCTGCTCGCCTTCCCGGCGCTCTGGCTGATGGCCGACTGGCTGCGTGGCTGGGTGATGACCGGCTTCCCCTGGCTCTGGTTTGGCTACAGCCAGATCGACGGGCCGCTCAAGGGCTTTGCCCCCATCCTCGGCGTACAGGGCATCACCCTCGCGCTGTTGCTGACCGCCTCCGCCCTCTGGCTGCTCTGGCAGAGCCGCAAACCGGCCTGGCTGCTGGTGCCGGTGGCCCTGGTGGGCGCCGCCCAGGGGCTGATGCAGCTCAATTGGGTGACCCGAGGTGAACCGGTCAAGGTGGCGCTGGTGCAGGGCAACATCGAGCAGTCCCTCAAGTGGGATCCGGAGGCCCTGGTGCCGACGGTGCGCAAGTATCAGGATCTGAGCCGCGAGAATCAGGATGCCGACATCATCGTCTGGCCGGAATCCGCCATCCCGGCCATCGAGAAGGAGATGGGCAACTACCTGGAGAGCCTGGACAAGGCGATGAAGGTGAACGATACCGGCCTGCTGGCGGGGATCATCCATTACGACCTCGAGCAGCAGCGCTTCTTCAATACCGTGCTCGGAATGGGGGTGCAGGATGCGGAAGGCAAGGAGTCCTACTACTACCAGCACAAGAACCGCTACTACAAATATCACCTGCTGCCCATCGGCGAGTTCGTGCCGTTTGAAGATCTGCTGCGCCCCATCGCTCCCTTCTTCAACTTGCCCATGTCCTCCTTCAGCCGCGGGGACGAGGTACAGCCGAACCTGATCGCCAAGGGACTCAAGTTTGCCGCCGCCATCTGCTACGAGATCATCTTCCCGGACGAGGTGCGCCGCAACGTGCAGCCGGACACCGACTTCCTGCTGACCGTCTCCAACGACGCCTGGTTCGGCACCAGTATCGGCCCCTGGCAGCACATGGAGATCGCCCGCATGCGCGCCCTCGAGCTGGCCCGCCCGCTGCTGCGCGACACCAACACCGGCATCACCATAGTCACCGAGATCGACGGCAGCATCATCGCCCAGATCCCGCAGTTCGAGGCTGGCGTGCTGCGCACCGAGGTACGTCCCGCCCACGGCGAGACCCCCTATCTGCGCTTTGGCAGCTGGCCCATGTACGGCATCGCCGCCGCCCTGCTGGCACTGGCCCTGTGGCTGCGTCCCCGCGCCCACCCCTGGGCGCGCAAGGACTGACCCAGTCGTACAACTCGATAAATGAGAGAGGCGCCCTTGGGCGCCTCTTTTTATGGCTTGGCTTATGGCTTGACACCATCTGGCTGCTCAGGGAGAGAGCGGCTCACGGTGATATTCATCGGCCCCGCACTCGGGGCAGGTGCCAAGCTGTTCCGGGTGCAGCACGGTATGGCGCCACTCGCAGTGATCGCACACCAAGACCCCGAGCCCCACCCAATCGCCGGCCCGGTAGACCCCCTTGTGCTCCAGCTCGTCCGCCAGCTCCTGCCACTCCACCTGGGTGCGGTCGGTCACGTCCGCCAGCCAGGACCAGGCGGTATCTTTGAGCGCCAGCATAAAGGCGGACTCCTCCACCTGCTCATCCTTGCGCCCCTCGTCATAGTTGCCCAGATCCCGCTTCACATACTCGGCGATCAGCGCCAGCTCGTCCTGGGTCAGATCCCCGGCCGCCTCCAGATAGGCCTGTACCTTGGCGATCATCCGGTTGAGGCGCTCCCCCTGGAACTGTTCTGTCTCTTGCCACTGCTTTTGCAGTTCGGCAATGAAGGCTTCGTACCCTTTTTGACGTTTGTCCATGGCCGTTACTCCTCTACTGAACCCTGATCGAGCCCGGCTTAAGGCCCGAGGGACGCTGGCGGTTGTTGCCGCCGCAGGATATGGGTATTCTATTGCGATTTCCCAGCTGATTTATCTATCCATTTCACAGATCCGGATGTCACCAATGCAAGAGCAATACGTTCCCCAATCCATAGAACCAGCAGTGCAAAAGCACTGGGATGCCAAGAAAACCTTCAAGGCGGTGGAGAAAGTAGACAAGGAAAAGTTCTACTGCCTCTCCATGTTCCCCTATCCGTCTGGTCGTCTACACATGGGGCACGTTCGCAACTACACCATAGGTGATGTGATCTCCCGTTATCAACGCCTCAATGGCAAGAACGTGCTGCAACCCATCGGTTGGGACGCCTTCGGCCTGCCGGCGGAAAACGCCGCCATCAAGAACAACACGGCACCGGCGCCCTGGACCTACGAAAACATCGAATACATGAAGAACCAGCTGAAGATGCTGGGTCTGGGTTATGACTGGGATCGCGAGCTGGCCACCTGCAAGCCGGACTACTACCGCTGGGAGCAGTGGTTCTTCACCAAGCTCTACGAGAAGGGTCTGGTCTACAAGAAGACCTCTTCCGTCAACTGGTGCCCGAACGACATGACGGTGCTGGCCAACGAGCAGGTTGTCGACAACTGCTGCTGGCGCTGCGATACCCCGGTGGAGCAGAAAGAGATCCCCCAGTGGTTCATCAAGATCACCGACTACGCCGAAGAGCTGCTCAACGACATCGACAACCTCGAAGGCTGGCCTGAGATGGTCAAGACCATGCAGCGCAACTGGATTGGCCGCTCCGAAGGGGTCAACATCAGCTTCGCCATCGACGGTCAGGCCGAGCATCTGGAGGTCTACACCACCCGTCCGGACACCTTCATGGGCGTGACCTATGTAGGCATCGCCGCCGGTCACCCGCTGGCGCTGCAGGCCGCCGAAAGCAATCCGGAGCTGGCCGCCTTTATCGAAGAGTGCAAGAACACCAAGGTGGCCGAAGCCGAGCTCGCCACCATGGAGAAAAAGGGCATGGCCACCGGCCTCTACGCCATTCACCCGCTGGATGGCCGCAAGGTGCCGGTCTGGGTCGCCAACTTCGTGCTGATGAACTACGGCACCGGCGCCGTGATGGCAGTACCGGGTCACGACCTGCGTGACCACGAATTCGCCACCAAGTACGGCCTCGAGATCAAGCCGGTCATCAAGCAGGCCGACGGTGAAGCGCCGAACGTGATCGAAGCCGCCTACGCCGAAAAGGGCGTGCTGTTCAACTCCGGCGAGTTCGACGGCCTCGACTTCCAGGCAGCTTTCGATGCCATCGCCAACAAGCTGGAAGCCCTCGGCCACGGCAAGCGCACCGTCAACTACCGTCTGCGCGACTGGGGTGTCTCCCGTCAGCGCTACTGGGGCGCCCCCATCCCCATGCTGACCCTGGCTGACGGCACAGTAGTGCCGACGCCGGAAGACCAGCTGCCGGTGCTGCTGCCGGAAGACGTGGTGATGGATGGCATCCAGAGCCCGATCAAGGCCGATGCCGAGTGGGCCAAGACCACCTACAACGGCCAGGAAGCGTTCCGGGAAACTGACACTTTTGACACCTTTATGGAGTCCTCCTGGTACTACGCGCGCTACTGCTCCCCGGACTACGACAAGGGCATGCTGGATCCGGCTGCTGCCAACCACTGGCTGCCGGTGGATCAGTACATCGGCGGCATCGAGCACGCCTGTATGCACCTGCTCTACGCCCGCTTCTTCCACAAGCTGCTGCGTGATGCGGGCCTGGTGAACAGCGACGAGCCGTTCAAGCGCCTGCTCTGCCAGGGCATGGTGCTGGCTGACGCCTTCTACTACAAGGACGAGAAGGGCGGTAACGTCTGGGTCAGCCCGCTCGACGTCAAGGTTGAGCGCGACGACAAGGGTCGCATCACCAAGGCGGTCGACCTCGAAGGCCGTGAAGTGATGCACTCCGGCATGACCAAGATGTCCAAGTCCAAGAACAACGGCATCGACCCGCAGCTGATGGTGGAGCGTTACGGCGCCGATACCGTCCGTCTGTTCATGATGTTCGCCTCCCCGGCCGAGATGACCCTGGAGTGGTCCGACTCCGGCGTAGAAGGTGCCCAGCGCTTCCTGCGCCGCCTGTGGCGCATCACCTTCGAGCACGTCTCCGGTGGCGCCGTTGCCGCGCTGGATCTGGCCGCCCTCACCAGCGACCAGAAAGCCGTGCGCCGCGAGCTGCACAAGACCATCGCCAAGGTGAGCGACGACGTGGGTCGCCGTCAGACCTTCAACACCGCCATCGCCGCCATCATGGAGCTGATGAACAACCTGGCCAAGCTGGGCAGCGACGCTCAGGATCGCGCCCTGATGCAGGAAGCGCTGGAAGCTGTGGTGGTCATGCTCTACCCCATCACCCCACACATCGGCTTCGAGCTGTGGAAGATGCTGGGCAAGGGCGACGACATCGATCACGCGGCCTGGCCGGTGGCCGACGAGGCCGCCATGGTCGAGACCGAGAAGCTGGTAGTGGTGCAGATCAACGGCAAGATGCGCGGCAAGTTGACCGTGCCGGCCGAGATCAGCCAGGCCGACGTCGAGAAGCTGGCCATGGCCGATGCCTCGGTCCAGAAGTTCACCGACGGTCTGACCGTGCGCAAGGTGATCTACGTGCCGGGCAAGCTGCTCAACATCGTAGCCAACTGATGCCATATCGCTTACTGGCAACCGGGTACCGGTTCGGGTCGACGCAACTGCGTCGCCAACGGAGCGGTTGCCAAGCGGTCACAGCAAACGGATGATAACGGCGGGCCCTGCGCCCGCCGCTCTTCACTTCATGCAAAGAGGATTTTCTATGGGCACCACCCTCACCCGCTGGATGGCCATCCTGCTGACCGGTCTGCTGCTGCAGGCCTGCGGCTTCCAGATGCGCGGCACCGCCATCCCGCCCGAGTTGATGACCATGAAGGTGGTCGGTGACAACAAGAGCGACTTCTACCGGCTGGTCACCACCCGCCTCAAAGCCGCTGGCGTCGAACTCGCCGACAAGGAAGGCATTCCGGTGCTGACCCTGTCCGGCGTCGGCAGCACCAGTCAGGTCGCCTCCGTCGACTCCATCGGCCAGGCCCGTGAGTACGTGCTGGGCTACAACACCCAGTTCACCGTCTCCATGCCGGGCAAACCGACCCAGGTCTTCCCCATCGCCTTCAACCGCAGCTTCCTGAACAAGCCGGACGCGGCGCTCGCCTCCTCCCGCGAGCAGGAGCAGCTCGGCAAGGAGATGCAGGAGCAGGCCGCCAACCTGGTGATCCGCCAGCTCAGTCAGGTCAAATTCTGATGCGCCCATCCTGATGAGAGTGTGTTGATGAGAGTCTATCCCGAGCAGTTTGCGGATCATCTCAAGGCAGGGCTCAAGCCCTGCTATCTCATTTTTGGGGACGAGCCCCTGCTCAAGCTCGAGGCCATCGACGCCGTGCGCCAGGTGGCGCGCAAACAGGGCTTCGATGAGCGCCACAGCTTCGTGGTGGAACAGGGGCTGGACTGGAGTCAGGTCTACGATGCCTGCCAGGCCATGAGCCTGTTCTCGGCCCGCCAGATCATCGAGCTGGAGCTGCCGGCCAAGGTCGACAAGGATCTGGCCGCGCGCATCAGCGAGATCGGCAAGCAGCTCCACCCCGACCTGCTGCTGGTACTTAGCGGCAATCGTCTCAACCAGACCCAGATGAAGGCAGCCTGGTTCGACAAGCTGAGCCAGAGCGGCACCTATGTGCCGGTCAACCACCCCGAGCCCCGCTTCTTCCCGCGCTGGATGAGCGCCCGCTTCCAGCGCTTCGGCCTCAAGGCGCTGCCGGATGCGGTCAATTTCATGTGCCACTCCTACGAGGGCAACCTGCTGGCCGCCAGCCAGGAGATCGAGAAGCTGACCCTGCTCTCGCCGCCCCAGCCCATCAGCGTCGCCTATCTGCAGGAGACCATCATCCGCCACGCCCACTTCACCCCGTTCCAGCTCATCGACACCCTGCTGGAAGGGAAGGTGAACCGGGCCCAGCGCATCCTGCTGGCCCTGCGCGCCGAAGGCACCGAGCCCGGCATGCTGGCCTGGACCCTGTGCCGCGAGCTGGAGCAGCTCACCGAGCTGGCGCTGGCGGCCCGCGCCGGTCAGCCGCTGGTGGAGCACTTCTCCCGATTGCGCATCTGGCAGAGCCGCCAGCAGCTTATTCAGCAGGCGCTGACCCGGCTCCCCTTCGCCAAGCTGCAGCAGTTGTGGCAGCTGATGGCCCGCCTCGACGACGCCCAGCGTCGCTTCGATACCGAGCAGGCCTGGCTGATGCTGCAGACCATCGCCCTCGGTTTTCGCGATGGCACCCCCTTGCCGCTGGCGGGATCTGACGCATGAGCCAGCCCGTCGACATCCCGGCCATCCCCGGAGGGGAGCCCATGCTGCAGCCGCCCATCGGCATCCTGGGGGGGACCTTCGATCCCATCCACATCGGCCATCTGCGCCCGGCCATCGAGGCCCGCGACGCCATTGGTCTGGCCGAAGTGCACCTGTTGCCGAACCATATCCCGCCCCACCGCGCCAGCCCCTTCTGCTCGAGCGAGCAGCGTCTGGCCATGGTTGCCCTGGCGGCGGCGGAAAACCCGGGCTTCGTGGTGGATGAGCGGGAGCTCAAGCGCGATACCCCCTCCTGGACCATCGACACGCTGATCGAGCTGAGGAGCGAGCTGCCGGACACCCCGCTCTGCTTTCTGATGGGGATGGACTCCCTGCTGAGCCTGCCAAGCTGGCATCGCTGGCAGGAGCTGCTCGATTACGCCCACCTGGTGGTGAGCACCCGTCCCGGCTGGCAGCCGGATTACCCGGCCGACGTGGTCGCGCTGCTGGCCCGCCACCAGACCTGCGAAGTGGCGGAGCTGCACCAGCTGCGCCACGGCCGCATCTGGCTGGCGGACAACCTGCCCGTCGAGCTGTCGGCCACCCGGCTCAGAGAGCGCTTGGCGGCGGGGGTGGATCCCCGCTATCTGCTGCCGCCATCGGTGGCGGAGTACATCCGCCAGCAGGGGCTCTATCGACCGGCCTGAACCCGGTTTGCCGAGGTGGTTGTCCGACGCGGATCGCGCACTATAGTGATCAACAGGGGGCCGTTTTCCGAACGGGCACGGCCCCTGTTCCACTCCCCTTCACCGGACTGGGAAACGGGAGTGACCATGATATAATCCGCCGCCCTCACGCCGTGAAAGCGCGCCGGAATACAGGAGAGACTCATTGCAAGGCCAAGAACTGCATGCCTTTATCGTCGACAAGATCGATGACATGAAAGGCCGCGACATCATCACCCTCGATGTGCGCGGCAAATCCAGCATCACCGACACCATGATCATCTGCTCCGGCAACTCCAGCCGTCACGTCAGCGCCATCGCCCACCATCTGGCCAGCGAAGCTCGCCATGCCGGGCTCGATCTGCTGAGCGTGGAAGGCCAGCTCACCGGCGAGTGGGTGCTGGTGGATCTGGGCTCCGTCATCGTCCACGTGATGCAGGATGAGCATCGCGATTTCTATCAGCTGGAAAAACTCTGGAGCAACACCGCTCAGGTGAATGCGCAATAAACGAGCACAAGTGTAACGACCGATGAAAATCCAGTTGATTGCGGTGGGCACCAAGATGCCCGCCTGGGTAGAGCATGGCTTCGAAGAGTATCGCCGCCGTTTCCCCAAAGACATGCCATTCGAACTTGTCGAGATCGGCGCCGGAAAACGTGGTAAAAATGCCGACATTCCCCGCATTCTGCAAAAAGAGGGGGAAGCCATGCTGGCTGCCGCCGGCCGCTCGCGCATCGTGACCCTGGACATCCCCGGCAAACCCTGGACTACCGAGCAGCTGGCCGTGCAACTGGAAGCCTGGAAGCTCGATGGCCGCGACGTGGCCCTGCTGGTGGGTGGCCCGGAAGGGCTCTCCCCCGAGTGCAAGGCTGCCGCCGAGCAGAGCTGGTCGCTGTCGCCGCTGACTCTGCCCCATCCGCTGGTGCGGGTGCTGGTGGCCGAGAGCCTCTATCGTGCCTGGAGCATCACAACCAATCATCCGTATCACAGAGAGTGAACCATGCGCTATTCCAGCATCACCCTCACATACCCGTATCACAGAGAGTGAGCCATGCACTATCCAAGGATTCCTCTCTCAAACCCGAATCACAGAGCGTGAGCATGCACATCTGCACCCCGTTTCTCACCTGCTCGACAGTCATAAGGTAGCGGCATGCTGAAGACTCGCATCGAAATGCGCGACCACAGCGCCGAGGGTCGCCTCTTCTTCCGACGAACCCTAGTCGCCTACGTTGGCATGATAGTGCTGATGCTGGTGCTGCTGGGCAATCTCTACTACCTGCAAGTAGAGTCTTACGACACCTACCAGACCCGTTCCAACGACAACCGTATCCGCGTCGTGCCGGTGGCGCCGCCGCGCGGCCTCATCTATGACACCAACGGCGTGCTGCTGGCGGAAAACCGCCCGGTCTACAGCCTCGAGATCGTGCCGGAAGAGACCAAGGATCTGGAGAAGACCGCCGACGAGCTGATCGCCCTGCTGAAGCTGCCGGAGGGGACCAAGGAGAAGTTCCTGGCGGAGGTCAAACGCCAGCGCCGCTTCAAGCCGGTCGCCCTGTACGAGAAGCTGACCGAGTATCAGGTCGCCCTCTTCTCGGTCAACCAGCACAACTACCCGGGTGCCAGCATCGAGGCCTACCTCAAGCGCTACTACCCGTTTGGCGACACCCTGACCCATGCGCTGGGTTACGTGGCCAAGATCAACACCCGCGACGTGGAGCGCCTCGACAAGGAGGACAAGCTCGCCAACTATGCCGCCACCAAGGATATCGGCAAGCAGGGGGTGGAGAAGTACTACGAGGACCAGCTGCACGGCGTGGCAGGCTACCAGGAGGTCGAGGTAAACAACCGCGGCCGGGTGGTGCGCACCCTCAAGTTCCAGCCGCCCGAGCCTGGCAAGGACATCTACCTCAACATCGACATCCGCCTGCAGCTCAAGGCCCAGCAACTGCTGGCCGGCCGCCGCGGCGCCATCGTGATGATGGATCCCAATACCGGTGCCCTCCTGGCCATGGAGTCGAGCCCGAGCTATGACCCCAACCTGTTCGTGACCGGCATCTCCAGCGCCAACTACTCGGCGCTGCTCAACGATCCGGCCCGGCCGCTGGTGAACCGCACCACCCAGGGCATCTATGCCCCCGCCTCCACCGTCAAGCCCATGATGGCGGTGATGGGGCTCAACGAGGGGGCCATCACCCCCAACTACCGCTACTTCGGCGGCCCCAGCTTCTCCATCCCCGGCACCACCAAGAAGTTTCGCGACTGGCGCCGCTGGGGCCACGGCTGGCTCGACGTCTATCGCGCCATCGAGGTGTCGGCTGATACCTACTTCTACGATCTCGCCTACCGGGTCGGCATCGACAAGATCAACAGCTACATGACCAGGTTCGGCTTCGGTCAGTACAGCGGTGTCGACATCTACGAAGAGACCAAGGGGGTCATGCCGTCCCGCGACTGGAAGATGGCCCGCTGGCGCCAGCCCTGGTATCAGGGTGACACCATCTCCATCGGTATCGGCCAGGGCTACTGGAGCGCCACCCCGATCCAGCTGGCCAAGGCCATCAGCATCCTGACCCAGAACGGCCACGACGTGACGCCGCACCTGCTCAAGAGCACCGCCTCCATCGATGGCGTGGTCAACGCCCCCATCAACCCGAACATGGCCATCCAAACCAAGAGCGACAGCTACTGGCAGGTGGCCAAGGACGGCATGTGGCGGGTCATCAACGGCCACGAAGGGACCGGTCGACGCGCCTTTGCCAACACCCCCTACAAGGCGGCGGGCAAGTCCGGCACCGCCCAGGTGGTGGGCCTCAAGGAGAACCAGGTCTACAACGCGGCCACCACCAAGGTGGAGCATCGCGACAACGCCCTGTTCGTCTCGTTTGCCCCGTTCGAAGCACCCAAGGCGGTAGTCGCCCTGGTGCTGGAGAACGCCGGGGGCGGCAGCGCCATGGCGGCGCCGGTCGCCCGCAACATGCTGGATGCCTATCTGCTGCCGCCGGAGCCCCAGCTGCCGCCGGCACCGGCCAAGAAGCCCCAATCCGAAGAGGTTGCCTCTCATGAGTAACTCCGCTCGCCAGCAGAGCATCTGGTACAAGCTGCATATCGACTTGCCGCTGCTGCTCGGCCTGCTGACCCTGATGTCCCTCTCCATGGTGGTGCTCTACTCCGCCTCCGGTCAGGACGTCGACTCCATCGTGCGCCAGCTGGTGCGCGGCGGACTGGCGTTCGCCCTGATGATCGGCATGGCCCAGCTGCCACCTTCTCTCTATGCCCGCTGGTCGGTGCCCCTGTTTGCGGTGGTGGTGCTGCTGCTCATCGCGGTGGACGTGTTCGGCCACATCGGCAAGGGGGCCCAGCGCTGGCTGGACCTCGGCTTCATGAAGTTCCAGCCCTCCGAGGTGATGAAGCTCTCCATGCCCATCATGGTGGCCGCCTGGCTCAGTCGTCATTCGCTGCCGCCCAAGTTCAGCCACCTGGTGCTGAGCCTCATCATGGTGCTGCTGCCCACCCTGCTGATCGCGGCCCAGCCCGACCTTGGCACCTCCATCCTGGTAGCCGCCTCCGGCTTCTTCGTGATCTTTCTGGCGGGGATCAGCTGGTGGCTCATCGGCCTCGCGGTGCTGCTCATCTGCGCCTTCATGCCGGTGCTCTGGTTCTTCCTGATGCACGACTACCAGCGCCAGCGGGTGCTGATGCTGCTGGACCCGGAGAAGGACCCGCTCGGCCGTGGCTACCACATCATCCAGTCCAAGATCGCCATCGGCTCCGGCGGCGTATTCGGCAAGGGCTGGCTGCAGGGCACCCAGTCCCAGCTGGAATTTTTACCCGAGCGGCATACCGACTTTATCTTCGCGGTGTTCAGCGAGGAGTTCGGCCTGGTGGGAGTCGCCCTCCTGCTGGTGATCTACCTCTACATCATCAGCCGCTGTCTGTTTATCTCCATGCAGGCCCAGAACAGCTTCGAACGCCTGCTGGGCGGAGCTCTGACGCTGACCTTCTTCGTCTACGTGTTCGTCAACATGGGGATGGTGAGCGGCATCCTTCCGGTGGTAGGGGTCCCCCTGCCGCTGGTGAGCTACGGCGGCACCTCCATGGTGACCCTGATGGCCGGCTTCGGCATCCTGATGTCTATCCAGACCCACAGAAGGTTGCTGGCCTGATGCGACTGGCCGGTGTGTTGCTCTCGCTCGTTGCCCTGAACGCAACGGCGGCCGTCGAGCCCCCCGGGCTCGCCCGGCTCGCCGAGCAGCAGCAGGTGCCGCTGGCCGAGTTGCAGGCCGCCACCGCCCAGGCCAGCCTGCGCCAGGAGGTGCTCGACACCATCAGCCGCCCCTGGGAGGCCAAACCCTGGCATCGCTACCGGCCGCTGTTCATCACCCCGGAGCGGATCCGGGACGGGGTCGGCTTCTGGCAACGCCACGCCGCCACCCTGGCGCGGGCCGAGCAGACCTATCAGGTGCCGGCCTCCCTCATCGTCGCCATCATCGGCATCGAGACCTTCTACGGCCGCCAGATGGGCCGCCATCCGGTGCTCGACAGCCTCTACACCCTGGGCTTTCACTACCCCGAGCGGGCCGACTTCTTCGCCAAGGAGTTTGCCCAGCTGGTGCTGCTTGCCCGGGAAGAGAAGTGGCCACTCACCCTTCTCAAGGGCTCCTATGCCGGCGCAATGGGGATGGGTCAGTTCATGCCCTCCAGCTATCGCCACTATGCGGTCGACTTCGACGGCGACGGCAAGCGCGATCTGTTCGCCAACCCGGTGGATGCCATCGGCAGCGTCGCCAACTATTTTGCCGAGCATCAGTGGCGCTGGGGGGAGTCGGCGGTCGAACCCGCCTTGATCGGACTGGCGCCAGTGGGTACCCTGCTGAGGCCGGCCCCCGAGCTGACCCAGACCTGGGCCGAGCTGGCCGCCGCGGGCATTGAACTCGCCACCCCGCTGGCACCCGACACGCCGGTGAAACTGCTGGCATTGGAACAGGCCGATGGACCGGAATACTGGGTCGCGCGCCACAATTTTTACGTGATCACCCGCTATAACCGCAGCCCGCTCTATGCGATGGCGGTGCATCAACTCAGTCAAGCAATCCAGGACGCGTATGCATTACAGCCACAAACTTCTCCCGCTCAGCCTGACCTTGTTGCTGGCCGCCTGTAGCAGCCAGCCGGAACAGCTTCCCCCGCCTCCCGAACCGGTCCAGCCGGAAAAACCCCAGGTCATCGAGATCCCGCAGGCCACCGGCGCCATCCCGCGTCCCGAGCCCCTGAGCGCCAGCGGCAACCGTGACTACTGGATTGGCAAGCAGAAGAACGAGGTGTGGCGCGACATCAAGCATTACAGCGAAGAGGGGACCGCCAGCTGGCTCTCCCAGGATCTGGACGGCCAGAAGACCGCCAACGGCGACGTGCAGGACAGCAAGCTGTTCAGCGCCGCCCACCGCAACCTGCCGCTGCCAAGCTATGTGCGGGTCACCAACCTGGACAACGGGCAGGAGACCATAGTGCGGGTCAACGATCGCGGCCCCTTCGGCAGCGATCGGCTGATCGACCTCTCCCATGCCGCCGCCACGCAGCTGGGGATGGTGGAAGGGGGTGAGGCGCGGGTACGGCTCGAGCTCATCAACGACACTCCGGATCAGATGGTGCTCATGGCCCCCATGAAGCCCATCGAGATGACGCCGACCACACCGGCCGCCGCGGCCCCCGTCGCTCAGGACGGCTTCGTCGACCAGCCCACCGAGCTGGCCATGGCCACGCCGGCCGCCGCCGAACAGGCCCCCGTCAAGGCGCCGGTCACCAAACCCGCCAAACCGGCAGCGGCCAAGACGGCGGCGCCCGCCAGCAGCGGCGAGGGCAAGATGATCCAGGTGCTGGCCAGCGGCTCGCAGGCACGGGCGGAGGCGATGGGCAAGGTGATGACCCAGCGTCACGGCCTGCCCTATCGGGTGGACGCCCATGGTGCCATCTTCCGGGTGCTGATCGGCCCCGTGCCTGCCGACCAGCAGGCCGCCACCCTGGAGAAAGTGCGCCAGGGGGGGCTGGAGCAAGCCTTCATCGTCCCCTGAGCGTCTCAGGTTCAAGCTGACCGAACCGCCCTCTGTGGCCCGCCATCACGTCGTTTCCCGGCGTGATGGCGGCTACGGAGGGAGAAAAAACCAGACCAGATGGCACGTCGGGCTTTGACCGACGGTCGCTTCTGGTATAGTGAAGCCCGCATTTTTAACTTGGGTTACCCCAACCAGGCACCAGGAATTTCAAGATGTCCAAATTTGCCCGTTCAGTTATTCTGGCCTCCCTGATAAGCGCCACCGCCCAGGCCAACACGCCTGTACCGACCCCGACGCCGAACGCCAACCCCGTGGTGGTTCCCGCCGCGCCGGAGATCTCCGCCAAGGCCCACATCCTGATCGACTACTACTCCGGTCAGGTACTGGCCGAGCAGAACGCCGAAGAGCGTCTGCCGCCCGCCAGTCTGACCAAGATGATGACCTCCTACATCATCGGCCAGGAGCTGCTGAAGGGGAACATCAAGCGCACCGACATGGTGACCATCAGCCAGAACGCCTGGTCCAAGAACTACTCCGACTCCTCCAAGATGTTCATCGAGGTGGGCAAGCAGGTTTCCGTCGATGATCTCAACAAGGGCATCATCATCCAGTCCGGCAACGACGCCTGCGTCGCCATGGCCGAATTCCTGGCGGGCAGCACCGACTCCTTCGCCAGCCTGATGAACAGCTGGGCCGCCAAGCTCGGCATGAACGACAGCCACTTCATGAACCCGCACGGTCTGGATGCGGAAGGTCACTACAGTACCGCTCACGACATGGCGCGCCTGGGCCAGGCCCTGATCCGCGACCTGCCGGAGGAGTACAAGATCTACGCCCAGAAATCCTTTGTGTTCAACGGCATCACCCAGCACAACCGCAACCGCCTGCTGTGGGATCAATCCCTGCAGGTTGACGGCATCAAGACCGGCCACGTCAGCCAGGTCGGCTACAACCTGGTCTCCTCCGCCACCAACAACGAAGGCATGCGCCTGATCGCCGTGGTACTGGGCGCCAGCAGCGAAGCCTCCCGCGCCGCCGAGAGCAAGAAGCTGCTCACCTACGGTTTCCGCTTCTTCCAGAGCCTGACCCCCTACAAGGCCGGCACCGAGCTGGTGACCCAGAAGATCTGGATGGGCGACAAGCCGGAAGTGAAGCTGGGCGTCGACAAGGACGTCTCCGTGCTGGTCACCCGTGGCCAGGGCAACAACCTCAAGGCGGACTTCCAGCTCGAAAGCGAGCTGAAGGCACCGCTGGCCAAGGGTCAGCGCGTCGGCACCGTGTTCCTCAAGCAAGGGGACAAGGAGATCAAGCAGGTCCCGCTGGTCGCCCTGGAAGAGGTGCAAGAGGGTGGCCTGATGAGCCGTCTGTGGGACTACCTGGTGATGCTGGTTTCCAGCTGGTTCAAGTAATCCGCACGCAGGATCCCGACCAAACAGCGGCGCCAACAGGCGCCGCTGCTGTCTTTTTGGGGTCGGGCCAGTCAATAACCCTGTAAACTGCAGGTTCCGCCGACTGACGATTTGTGGTAAAAAGCAGCACCTCCATCCCTTGTCTGCCGGTCCGGCCTTGATCCCGGCCCGGGCAATGCCCATATACACTTGAGCAGTGCCCCGCACAGACGGGGGCATGGCGGCCCCGAGGGGCCAACGGCCATTAGCCACAAGCAAGAAAGTCGTCTCGCGACGACCGCAAAAGGTGAGTAAATGAATACCAAGTTTGATGAACTGCTGGAGTTCCCCTGCAAGTTCCCGTTCAAGGTGCTCGGCGTTGCCGACCCGGCCCTGCCGGACATGGTGGTGGAAGTGCTGCAGCAGCACGCCCCCGGCACCTACAGCCCGACCGTCCAGCCCAGCTCCAAGGGCAACTACCACTCGGTCCGGGTCACTGTGACTGCCCAGAGCAAGGAACATATCGAAGCCATGTATACCGCCCTCGGCAACATAGAACTGGTTCGCTACGTCCTGTAAGTCGCCTCTTTCGCCCCGCCACCGGGGCGACTGATTATTTGCCGCCGGCGACCAGCGCCGTGCCGGCCGACCCAAGCGCCTGTCAGTGAGGAAAGATGTCACCCCAAACTCCCGCCGAGTCATCACAGTCCGCCAGCCAGCTGCTGGTGAGACAGCTGGGCCGTCGTCCCTACCAGCCGGTATGGGATGCCATGAAGGCCTTCACCGACAGCCGCACCCCCGACACCCCGGACGAGTTCTGGGTGGTGGAGCATGACCCCGTCTACACCCAGGGGCAGGCCGGCAAGGCCGAACACCTGCTCGCCCCCGGCGACATCCCGGTGGTGCAGAGCGATCGCGGCGGTCAGGTGACCTATCACGGCCCAGGCCAGCTGGTGCTCTACGTGCTGGTGGACGTGCGCCGCAGCAAGCTGACGGTGCGCGAGCTGGTGACCTGCCTGGAGACCGCCATCATCAACACCCTGGCCAACAGCGACATCAGCGCCTATGCCAAGGCCGATGCCCCCGGGGTCTACGTGAAGAACGAGCTCGGCATGGAGGCCAAACTGGCCTCCCTTGGCCTGCGCATTCGCAAGGGGTGCTCGTTCCACGGGCTGGCCCTCAACATCAACATGGACATGACCCCCTTCCTGCGCATCAACCCGTGCGGCTATGCGGGCATGGCCATGACCCAGACCAGCGCCCTGGGCGGCCCGCAGAGCGTGGCCGAGGCGCAATCCATCCTGGTGGCCGAACTGGCCCGCCTGATTGGTTATCAAACAATAACAAACACCGAGAGTGAATCATGAGCAAACCCGTTCGTATGGAGCCGGGCGTCAAGCTGCGCGATGGCGACAAGATGGCCCTGATCCCGGTGAAATTCATGCCGGATCCCAACGAGGAAGTGCTGCGCAAGCCTGACTGGATGCGGATCAAGCTGCCACCGTCGAGCCAGAAGATCGAGCACATCAAGAGCACCCTGCGCAAGAACAAGCTGCACTCGGTGTGTGAGGAAGCCTCCTGCCCCAACCTGGCGGAGTGCTTCAACCACGGCACCGCCACCTTCATGATCATGGGCGCCATCTGCACCCGTCGTTGCCCCTTCTGCGACGTGGCCCACGGCCGCCCGCTGGCGCTCGACCCGGAAGAGCCGAAGAAGCTGGCGCTGACCATCAAGGAGATGGGGCTGAAATACGTGGTGATCACCTCGGTGGACCGCGACGATCTGCGCGACGGCGGTGCCCAGCACTTCGCCGACTGCATCAAGCAGATCCGCGAGCACAGCCCGCAGACCCGCATCGAGATCCTGACCCCGGACTTCCGCGGCCGGATGGAGCAGGCCCTCGAGGTGTTCCGCGAGACCCCGCCTGACGTCTTCAACCACAACCTGGAAACCGCCCCGCGCATGTACCGGGTCGCCCGCCCGGGTGCAGACTACAAGTGGTCGCTGGAGCTCTTGCGCCGCATCAAGGAGATGCACCCCCATGTGCCGACCAAATCCGGCGTCATGATGGGGCTGGGCGAAACCAATGAAGAGATAGTCCAGGTGCTCAAGGACCTGCGCGAGCACGGCGTCAACATGCTGACCCTGGGTCAGTACCTGCAGCCGAGCCGCCACCACCTGCCGGTGAAGCGCTACGTGCCGCCCGCAGAGTTCGATGAGCTCAAAGATGTGGCCATGGAGCTCGGCTTCAGCCACGCCGCCTGCGGCCCCTTCGTGCGATCCTCCTACCACGCGGATCTGCAGGCCAAGGGGGAAGAGGTCAAATAAGCCTCTGCCCGCCGACAGCAAAAGAGCGCCTTATGGCGCTCTTTTTTATGCAGGTCGCAAAGCACATCCTGCTGGTTGGCGCCCCCGAAACGGGCATGTCGAGGGGCCTTGGTCGCTGTTATGATGTGGCCGCCGTTATCGTCAACCGCCCAGGATATACCATGTCTCAAACCCGCCTCTTCATCGTGCACGGTTATACCGCCTCCCCCGACGCTCACTGGTTTCCCTGGCTCAAGGCCGAGCTCGAGGCCCGGGATGTCCGGGTCGAGGTGCTGGCCATGCCTGACCCCCACCACCCAAAACCCGCCACCTGGGACGCGGCCATGGACAGCCTGGTGCAGGATCACGACGAGCGCACCTTTCTGCTCGGCCACAGCCTCGGCTGCATCACCATACTGCGCCAGCTCGACCGGCTGCCCGCCGGCAGCCAGGTGGGGGGGATCCTGCTGGTCTCGGGTTTCGATCAGCCGCTGCACACCCTGCCGGAGCTGGATCCCTTCATGACCCCGGACTATGACCCGGCCCGCATCATGGCGCTGGCCCCCCGCCGGGTGGTGGTAGCCTCCCGGGATGATGCCATCGTGCCCTATCCCTACAGCCAGCACCTGAGCGAGCGGCTGGCTGCGCCGCTCTACAGCCTGGAGCATGGCGGCCACTTCCTCGACCGGGACGGCTTTCTGACCCTGCCGCTGGTGCGCGACCGGCTGCTCGCCATGCTGGCGGAGGGCTGAGGCAGACAACAACGGCCACCAGGGTGGCCGTTGTTGTTTTCGACCCGGCTAGAACGACATGCCGGAGAAGGACATGAAGCCGAGCGACATCAGCCCGGCCACGATGAAGGTGATGCCAATCCCCCTCAACCCCTCTGGCACATCCGCATACTTCATCTTCTGGCGCAGGCCGGCGATGGCGACGATGGCCAGCAGCCAGCCAAGGCCTGAGCCCGCTCCATACACCACGGATTCGATGAAGTCGTAGTCCCGCTGCGCCATGAACATCACCCCGCCGAAAATGGCGCAGTGCACCGTCAGCAGCGGCAGATAGATGCCGAGCGCGTGATGGAGCGCCGGAAAGTGCTTGTCCAGCACCATCTCCATCACCTGCACCAGGGCTGCCAGCACCCCGATGTAGACGATGAAATCGAGAAAGCTCAGATCAAACTCGCCGAGAAAGGTGCTCTCCGGGCGCAGGATATGGCGGTAGATCAGGTTGTTGAGGGGGATGGCGATCACCATGACCACCAGCACCGTCAGGCCAAGGCCGAAGGCGGTGTTGATGTTCTTGGAAACGGCCAGGAAGGTGCACATGCCAAGGAAGAAGGCCAGCGCCAGGTTTTCGACAAAGATCGATTGAATGAAGAGGTTTACGTAATAGTCCATCGGGTCGGCTCACAACGGGTACGAACGGGAGCCGCCTCCCTGCGCGCAAGCGGGCACGAAGGCGGAGCAAGAGGCGCCGGATCGGAGCCTGGCCCGCAGGCAGTACTCTGTGGCTGGGATCAGGATCGGATCGAACGGGCGCACGGCATACAGCCGGCCTCTAGTCGCTGTGACAGAACCGAAATTGCAGATGGTGGCAGCATCGCAGCCGCCGATGCAGATAGCCGAAGTGCTCGGCCAGCTGCCTGAGGTAGATGAGGGGCAGGAAGAACAGCAGGCCGCAGAGCAGGCCGAGGATCTCGTGCTGGAACCAGGCCAGCAGCATCTGGTAGAGCTCGGCATGAGCGGCCCCTTCCAGTCGCCGCCCCTGCTCGAAGCCGAGGCGCCACTGGGAGGCTGGCGGCAGGCTGGCGCTGTCGAGCAGCCCCCGCTGGGCCGGCTCGTGCAGCTGCATCGAGCCTCCCTGCCCTCCCGTTGCCGGCCCCGGGGTTGCAACGACCCCTGCCGCGGCAGAGGCGGCAAGCCAGAGAAGGCAGGCGATGGCGAGGGCCATCGACCAGGTCGACAGTCGGCCAGGGGGCAGCAAGGGATGCATCCGGTTCAAACAAAGAGGAACAAGAGGGGCAAATTTATCACAATTCCTCGATTTATTGAATTTACCATATGGGAAATCAGCTTTAATCGATGCTAAAAGCCCTGATTATCAAAAAATCCAGCAATTAAAAACCACCATGAGAGCAAGCGCCATGACGTCTGCTCTCATGGTGAGGACTCACCCCTGCTCAAAGGCCTGATGGTAGCGCACTTCACCATGGGCCATGGCGGCGCCGAACGAGCGGGCCATGAAGTACTCGGCCGGCACGCCGGGCAGCGTCAACCCCGGCTCGGACACGAAGCCGAAACGGCCGTAGAAGCCGGGCTCCCCCAGCACCACGCAGCCGGCCGCCCTCATCCCCTTGAGCTCGGCCAGACCCGCCTCCATCAGCCGTGAACCCAGCCCCTTGCCGTGCAGCTCGGGGGAGACGGAAATGGGGCCAAGGCCATACCAGTGCGGGCTGCCATCGCTGATGGTCACCGGCGAGAAGCAGAGGTGGCCGACCACTTGCCCCTCCTGCTCCGCCACCAGCGACAGACTGAGTGCCCCGGCCTGGCGCAGGTCGCGCACGATCAGCTGCTCGTTGTGATCGGTATGGGGAGCCTTGAGGAATGCGGCCACTGTCACCGCTTCAATGGCGTCGTGATCGGCGCCCGTTTCGGGTCGAATGAGGATGTTCATAAGGTTTTCTCCGTTTGTTATCTTGCAATGGATGGCCTGATCAGACTGCCTGCAGGCAGCAGATCACATAGCCATAGCTGCCCAGGTATTGGCGGTGGATAGCCACTTCCCGGCTCAGATCCTGCCAGGCTGGGCTATCCCCCAGCTCGGCGCGATGGCGCGCCAGATTGCGTTCGATGGGATCCTGATAGTTGTGCCAGGCCCTTTGCGGTAACTGGGTGTGCCACAGGCAGCGATACCCCGCCTCCTGCACCGTCTTCAGCAGGCCAGCCAGGGTCTGCATGGCGGGATAATCCCGCAGCCAGAACGCCAGCGCCTCCTCTGGCGGCGTGTCTGTCAGCCACACCAGGTCGCTCAGCACGATGCAGGCATCAGGGCCGGCAAGGTGCGCCCGCCAGGCTTTGAGCGCATTGGCCACCCCTATGGTGTAGGCGCTCCCTTCGGCCCAGATTAGGTCGGCGGGGGCCAGCTCCAGCGGCAGCGCCGCCATGTTGACGCACAGGGTGGTGACGTGCTCAAAGCCAGCCGCGCTGACCGATCTGGCCACGGCGGCCAGCGCCTCCTCGTCGAGATCAATGGCCACGATGGCGGCATCCGTCACCTGTGCCAGCGCCATTGTGGCGGCGCCGCGCCCGCAGCCCATGTCGAGGATCCGGCGCGGTTGAATAGGCAGCGCGGCAAACTGCTGCTGGGTGAAGGTGCGATCTCCCGGTCCCCAATAGCTCATGCCATCCAGCAACTGTTTAAAATCCTGGATGTAGCGATCATGCTCGTTCATGTCTTTGCTCAGCCACTGCAGGTGATAACGCTCCTTTTCACTGAATCCCTGCTTCATCACCCAGTCGAAGTAGGCCTCTGGCGCTTCACGCTGCAGTTGCAACTGCCAGGCCTTGAACTCGTTGCCGGAGTGCGCACGCAAGCCAGCGAGGTCTGCCAGCAGATCCCGCGCTCTCTGCATCCGCGCCAGCTCGCCGTCCAGCTCTCTGACCCGGGCTTGCAATACCTCCTGATCTATCTCCCCCGCCAGACAGGCGAGGCACTGCTTGAGGCTGAGCCCGCCCGCCTGCAGGGCCTGCACCATCCGCAGCCGCTGCAGATCTTCATCGTCGTAGTGGCGATAACCGTTGGCACCCCTCGTTCCCGCAATCACCCCCAGCTTCTCGTAATAGAGCAGGGTGGAGCGGGCCAGGCCGCAGCGCCTGGCCAGTTCGGATATTTTCATGACAGCGACTCTCAGTGGGGTCCGTGACCCGATGAAGGAAAGCTTAAACTGTGAAGCAATAGACGGGTCAACGGCAAAATCCGGGTTCATACCATAAAAAAACGGCCACCCTGAGGTGGCCGTCATCGGCAGCAAGAGAGACTCACGGATCAGAGGCCGGCGGCTTCCAGATGCTCCACCAGCAGTTGCACGCTGCGGTTGCCGCGCCACTCGTTGACGTCGAGCCGGTAGACCAGCCGCACCCGTTTGACCGAGGCATCGGGCCAGCGCTGCAAGTCGACCCCGAAGGCGATGGCATCCACCGCGTGGCCGGAATCCGTGGTCAGCATCATCTTGAGGTGCTTCTCCCCCACCAGCCGCTGCTGCACCAGCACGAATTCGCCATCGAACAGCGGCTCGGGGAAGGCCTGACCCCAGGGGCCGGAGGCACGAATAAGCTCCGCCAGCTCGAGGGTGAGCTCGTCCGGCAGCAGTTCGCCGTCGGTGAGCAGCACCCCGGTCAGCAGCTCAGGGGTCACCAGCTCGCCGATGACCGCCTCGAAGGCGCGACCGAAGGCCTCGATATTGGCCTTGGGCAGGGTCAACCCCGCCGCCATGGCGTGGCCACCAAACTTGCCCATCAGGCCGGGGTGACGGGTATCGAGCAGCTCCAGCGCATCGCGCAGGTGCACCCCGGGGATGGAACGCCCGGAGCCCTTGAGCTCGGTGTCGCTGCTCTCGGCAAACGCGATGACCGGGCGGTAGTACTTCTCCTTCACCTTGGAGGCCACCAGCCCCACTACCCCCTGATGCCACTCATCCCGGTGCAGCACGATACCCGACGGCACCTCGCCGTCACGAAACCGGATCTGCTCCAGGGTGGCCAGCGCCTCCTGCTGCATCCCCTGCTCGATCTCCTTGCGCTCCTGGTTGAGGCTGTCCATTTCGGATGCTAGCTGGCGCGCCAGGTTGATGTCTTCGCTCAGCAGGCAGGCGACCCCGAGCGACATGTCGTCGAGCCGGCCCACCGCGTTGAGGCGCGGCCCCAGCGCAAAGCCGAGATCGGCGGCGCACAGGCGACGACCATCGCGACCGGACACGTCCACCAGCGCCTGGATGCCGGGGCGGCAGCGGCCGGCCCGGATCCGCTGCAGGCCCTGATGGACCAGGATGCGGTTGTTGCCATCGAGCGCCACCACGTCGGCCACGGTGCCGAGGGCCACCAGATCCAGGTAGTCCGCCACGTTGGGGGCGCGCAGCCCCTGCCGCTCATACCAGCCGCTCTGACGCAGATGGGTGTTGAGGGCCGCCATCAGATAGAAGGCGACCCCGACCCCGGCCAGCGACTTGGAGGGGAAGTCGCAGCCATGCTGGTTGGGGTTCACTATCGCGTCGGCGTCAGGCAGCTCCTGGCCCGGCAAATGGTGATCGGTAACCAGTACCTGCATGCCGGCCGCCTTGGCCGCCGCCACCCCGGCGATGCTGGAGATGCCGTTGTCCACCGTGATGAGGAATTCGGCGCCGCGGGCCACCGCCAGCTCGACGATCTCGGGGGTGAGGCCATACCCGAACTCGAAGCGGTTGGGCACCAGAAAATCGATGTGGCGACCCCCCATGGCGCGCAGGGCCAGCACGCACAGGGCCGAGCTGGTGGCGCCGTCACAATCGAAGTCACCGACGATGAGAATGCGCTTTTGCGCCGTCAGCGCCTCGGCCAGCAGGGGCACTGCCTGCGCCATGCCGAACAGGCGCTGGGGTGGCAGCAGCTGATTGGCGCTGCGCTCCAGCAGGGCAGGGTCTTCGACTCCACGGCTGGCGAAGATTTGCCGCAGCAAGGGATGAAGGGTGGCGGGCAGATGGGTATCATCCACGCGCGGACGACGACGGATTAGCAGGGGCATCGATGTGATCCAGTATCTTGAGCAGTTGTTCAGGGCTCTGATAACCGCGCAGCAGGTCGCCATTTGGCAGGACCCAGCTCGGCAGTGCCTTGATCCCGAGCCACTGGCTCAGGCCGATATGATGGGCAAGGATCTCATTACAGCCGCTCTCAGGCAAACGATCACTGAGTTCGAGTTCGCGCAGCAGCCCGGGATCACACCAGCGCGCCTGCGCCTCGGCCAGATCGGCAAAGGGGCCAAGCACCGGCAGCAGCTGCACGCTCACCCCCCTCGCCTGCAAGGCGGACAGCTCATCCAGGGTGGCGCGACAGCCGCGGCAGGCGAGATCGGTAAACAGGGTGAGGCGGTGGCGCTCGGGCACGGCCTTGAGCTGCATCCGCCGCTCGCCGATCTGGGCCAGGGCCAGCTGCCGCTGTTGACGCTGGCCCAGCATGGTGAGGTTCTTCATGTCGTGGGCCAGATCCAGCATGGTGCCCAGCAGCACATGGTCGCCTCTGGCATCGGTATAGAGGGGCCCCTGCGCGGTGCCAAGCAGATAGAGGCCGGAGACCGGGGTCTCGTCCACCAGGTAGACCTGCACCCCGAGCCGCCGCTCTATGGTCTGTTTCAACAGTTGGGGATCCATCCCCGCGCTGACGGCAAAAGAGCCCAGCAGCATCATTCCCAGCAGTAAATAGTGCACTTTTTTACTCACTTGGCATGAACGAATGGACTCACAAGGTTACTCAGCAAATATGCTCGCCTCAACTGCTTGATTACTGATTGATTACTGATTGATTAATAGAAGGGTCGCAAAAAATCCCGATCTGACAGGTTGCCAATCGGGCAAAGCCCCAGCAAGCTAACCGGGACGACAGGAAACACGACGGTCATCCTCTGTTTTCCTGATGTTTTATTATTCAAACACCAGGGCGGCCCAGGCCGCTGCTAGCCCATTTTTGGAGGGGAAAATGAGTCTGATTCAAGAGTTCAAGGCCTTTGCATCCAGAGGCAACGTCATCGACATGGCGGTCGGTATCATCATCGGGGCCGCCTTCGGCAAGATCGTCTCCTCCTTCGTCGGTGACGTGATCATGCCGCCCATCGGCCTGATCCTGGGGGGCGTGGACTTCAGCGACCTCGCCGTGACCCTGAAGGCCGCCGAGGGCAGTGCGCCGGCCGTGGTCATCGCCTACGGCAAGTTCATCCAGACCATCATCGACTTCCTGATCATCTCCTTCGCCATCTTCATGGGGCTCAAGGCCATCAACACCCTAAAGAAGAAGCAGGAAGAGGAAGCCGCGGCACCGGCCGGCCCCACCAAGGATCAGGAGCTGCTGACCGAGATCCGCGATCTGCTCAAATCCCAACAGGGAAAATAAGCGCCAGCTCCTGTCGTGTACTGGAAAAAAACCGCCTTCGGGCGGTTTTTTAGCTACATCAGCAACGGAACACTTTACACTTGGCATCACCCAGACCCTGAACTGCATCTGCCCCCATCCCACGCACATCATGCTTGAATGAATGTAAACCTACAGGAATCATCGCCATGACATCCCCGACAGTGAAGACCAGAGCGAAACATGGTTTCATTCTGCGCTATTTGCTGTTGCTCTCCCTGCCCCTGCTATTGATGACAGCCAGCAACCTCTATCTGTTTTTCATCAAACAACAGAACGTAGTACGCGAGCGCATGGAATTTTTCAGCAGCAGTACGGCCCAGCAATGGGACAACGCGCTGAGCTCGGTCGAAGAGCAACTCAATATTCTGGCGGTGGATCTCGCCAACCATGACGGCGTGCTCCCGCCGGAAATGCGGGCGCGGCACTACTCGGTGTGGCAGCAGCTCAGCCGCTCGGGCAGCCTGCTGAAGGGGCTCTACTATGTGCAGCGGGACAATACCCTGGTCAACTTCAACCACCAGCTCCCCCCTTCCCCCCAGGCAATGGCCAAACAGGCATGGTATCTGGAGGCCATCCATACGCCGGGTATCAATATCTGGAGTGCCCCCTATCTCGACACCGTCCAGCACATTCCGGTGGTGACCCTGTCGCGGGCGGTCTTGAACCACAGCGGCAAGATAGTGGCCGTGATTGGTCTGGACGTCGAGCTGTCGCGAGTCTCGGACCGGATCGGGCGCATGCTGCAGGGCGGCAAGCAGATGACCTACCAGCTCTACGATCGCAGGTATCAGCACATCGTGGCGCACAGCAACCCGCTGCTGAACGCCACCCCGCTCGACGAGCCCTGGTTATCCCGGCTCCAGGGGAAAAATGGCGCGATCCAGAGCCAGGATGACGAACTCATCGCCTACTACACCCTGGCCAACAACCCCGGCTGGCAGGTCATCATCATCTACCCCTTCAGCAACTCTTTCGTCATCAGGGAGCTGCTGCCCAACATGATGATGGGGCTGTTGCTGTCGCTGGTCATGTTCATCCTGGTGGCCGTCATCTTCCATCAGCGGCTGGAGAACACCATCGGCATGCTGGTGCAGGTGGTGCGCCAGCTGCGGGTCACCCCGCCGGGACAGCCCCTCATCATCCCCCGCATTCCGGGCATCGAGGAGCTGGAGGACGAGATCACCCTGATTTCGGACCAGATGCAGGCGGAGAGCGAGAAGGCCCAGCGCGATGCCCTGACCGGGCTCTACAACCGCCGCTACATGGACACCCTGCTGAGCGAGCTGCACCAGCAACATACCCCCTATGTGCTGGCCATCATCGACATCGACAACTTCAAGCAGATCAACGACCGTCATGGCCACCCCGCCGGCGACAGCGTGCTCAGACGCACCGCCTCCCTGGGCAGCCAGTTGCTGGAGGGCAAGGCCACCCTCTGCCGCTTTGGCGGCGAGGAGCTGGTCGCCATCTTCGAGCAGGGGCGGCTTAAGGAGGCACAGCAGCAGATGGATCAGTGGCGCCGCGCCATGGCCACGCAGAATTGGCGCGAACCGGGCTTGACCGTCACCTTCAGCGGCGGGCTGGCCGAGGCGCTGGATGCCCCGCCCGCCGAGGTGCTGGCCCGGGCGGATGCCGCCCTCTATCGTGCCAAGCAGGAGGGGAAAGATCGCCTCTGTCTGGCCTAGGCGCGCGGGTGGTGCTGGCCGTGCAGCGCCTTGAGCCGCTCGTTGGCCACGTGGGTATAGATCTGGGTGGTGGAGAGATCCGCGTGACCCAGCAGCATCTGCACCACCCGCAAGTCGGCGCCGTGGTTGAGCAAGTGGGTGGCGAAGGCGTGGCGCAGGGTGTGGGGAGATAGCTCCCCGCTGATCCCGGCCCGCAGGGCATAGAGCTTGATGCGGTGCCAGAAGGTCTGGCGGGTCATCATCTGGGCCCGCTTGGAGGGGAACACCACGTCCGAGCTGGTGCCCCCCAGCAGCAGGCCGCGCCCCTCACGGTAATAGCGCTCCAGCCAGTGCACCGCCTCCTCGCCCATGGGGACCAGCCGCTCCTTATTGCCCTTGCCCACCACTCGCACCAGCCCCTGGCGCAGGCTGACATGCTCGGCGGTGAGCCCCACCAGCTCGGAGACCCGCAGCCCGGTGGCGTAGAGCAGCTCGAGCATCGCCTTGTCGCGCAGCTCCAGCGGGTCATCCACCAGCGGCGCTTGCAGCAGCGCCTCCACCTCGGCTTCGCTGAGATCCGATGGCAGCTTCTTGGGCAGCTTGGGCCCCTCCAGCAGTACGGTGGGATCGTCGCTGCGCAGCTTCTCCCGATTGAGATACTGGTAGAAGCGGCGCAGGGCCGACAGGAAGCGGGCCGTGCTGCTGGCCGCGAACTGGTGGTCCACCCGCCAGGCGAGGTAGTGCTGGATGTCGTCCAGCCCGGCCAGCAACAGGGAGCCCCCCTGCTCGTCGAGCCAGAGGGAGAATTTTTCCAGATCGCTGCGATAGGAGCTGACCGTATTGTCGGAGAGGCCCCGCTCCAGCCAGAGGGCGTCGAGAAACGGCTCGATCAGGGGATGGGATTCAGCTTTGCTCATGGTACGCCACGCTCAGGGAAACAGGCCCCCATTGTAACGTGTCGACCCACCCGGCCCGCAAGGCAGGCTTGTCCATGGCCCGGCAAAAAGTGAAGCGCGCCGGGCAATCTGCTAGACTGGCGCCCTCCCCCGGGCGCCGCTGTGCCGGTCACGCCCCTTGCCTACTGCGATCAAGAGAAGAGCGATGAAGATAGGTTTGTTTTACGGCTCTACCACCTGCTACACCGAGATGGCCGCCGAGAAGATCCGCACCCTCATTGGCCCGGAGCTGGTCGATCTCCACAACATCAAGGACGTGCCCCTCATCCGCATGCAGGAGTACGACATCCTGATCCTGGGCATCTCCACCTGGGACTTCGGCGAGCTGCAGGAGGACTGGGAATCCCGCTGGGAAGACATTGCCGACCTGCATCTGGAGGGGCGCATCATCGCCCTGTTTGGCCTCGGCGATCAGCTGGGCTATGGCGAATGGTTCCAGGATGCCCTCGGCATGCTCCATGACCAGCTGGTGCCCAAGGGGGTCAAGCTGGTGGGCTACTGGCCCAACGAGGGGTACGAGTTCGACGCCTCCAAGGCGCTCATCGACGATGGTCGTCACTTCGTCGGCCTGGCCCTCGACGACGCCAATCAGTACGACCAGACCGAATCGCGCATCGAGCAGTGGGTCGACCAGATTTTGAGCGAGATCCACGAACTGCTGTGACGCCGGGTTTTCTGACAGCAGTGGCGATGGCCCCCTGCCATCGCCCGCTCCCCGTACGGCATGTCGAAAAAGGCCTTGTGACAGGCCCCTTGAACAGACGTCAGCTGCGACGCTTCCCCGCCTGCCGCCCCAGGTTTCGGACCACCGGGCGCATAAATCGCACCGATTTTCTCAATCGGTATCATC
The DNA here is from genome assembly GCF_019047325.1 of Aeromonas sp. FDAARGOS 1403. Taxonomy (NCBI): domain Bacteria; kingdom Pseudomonadati; phylum Pseudomonadota; class Gammaproteobacteria; order Aeromonadales; family Aeromonadaceae; genus Aeromonas; species Aeromonas sp. FDAARGOS 1403. The sequence goes on from NZ_CP077249.1 coordinate 4,595,216, forward strand.
GCATGACGCTATAGCGACTTTTTTATGCTGGTCTGCAACAATGGAAGCGACACCCCATAACAATCACAGCCGGGTGTCGGAAGCAAACGGACAGACCAGAAAAGGACATTCTATGACCCCATTCTCCCTGTTGGCCCCCGCCATCGCCCGCGACGTGCTCGATCACGCGCTGGCGCTGGGTGCCGACTTCGCCGAGCTGTTTGTGGAGCGCAAGCGCCGCAGCCAGCTCAGCCTGCTCTCAAGCCAGATAGAAAACATCAGCGGCGGCCTCGATTTCGGCATCGGCGTGCGCCTGTGCTACGGCCACAAGGTGCTCTACGGCTACACCAACCTGGCCGATCGCAACGAACTCTTGCGCATCGTCACCCTGCTGGCGGCCAAGGACAGGCGTGACCCCGTGGTCACCGCCACCGCCTTCGATTTCACCCGCCTGAACGATCGCAACCCGATCGCCCTGCCCCTGTCGGCCGACAAGCTGCTGGAGCAGAAGATCGCCTACCTGCACGCCATGGATGCCGCGGCCCGCGCCGAGAGCAACAAGGTGAGTCAGTTTGCCGGCAACGTGCTGGGCTGGGAGCAGGAGGTGGAGATCTTCAACAGCGAAGGGGTGCAGGTGAGCGATCGCCGCCACTACAACCGCATCATGGCCCAGACCATCGCCGCCCTTGGCAGCGAGCAGAGCGTCGGTTACGAAGCCCCCGGCGCCATGATGGGCTGGGAGCACGCCGCCAGTATCGATCCCCGCGAGCTGGCCCTCACCGCCACCCGCCAGGCGCTGGTGAAGCTGGGGGCCGCCCCCTGCCCGAGCGGCAAGCTGCCGGTCATCATGGAGAGCGGCTTTGGCGGCGTCATCTTCCACGAGGCGTGCGGCCACCTGCTGGAAACCACCTCGGTGGCCAAGAAGGCCTCGGTGTTCCACGACAAGATGGGCCAGCTCATCGCCAATCCGGCGGTCAGCGCGGTGGACGAAGGCTTGCAGGGCAACGCCTGGGGCTCCATCAACGTCGATGACGAGGGAATGGCGACCCAGCACACCCAGCTCATCAAGGATGGCGTGCTCACCGGCTTCCTGGTGGACCGGATGGGGGCCCTTCGCACCGGCTACGCCCGTACCGGTTCCGGGCGGCGCGAATCCTACAAGTTCGCACCGGCCTCGCGCATGCGCAACACCTATATCGAGCCGGGCAATCACAGCCTGGACGAGATGCTGGCGACGGTGGAGCACGGCATCTATGCCAAGCGGATGGGGGGCGGCTCGGTGCAACCCGGCACCGGCGAATTCAACTTCAACGTGCAGGAGGCCTACCTCATCGAACACGGCAAGATCACCCGGCCCCTCAAGTCGGCCACCCTGATCGGCACAGGCCCGCAGGTGCTCAAGGAGATCTCCATGGTGGGGCGCGATCTCGCCCTCTCCGCCGGCATGTGCGGCTCGGTCTCCGGCTCCATTCCTGCCTCGGTCGGCCAGCCGCCGCTCAAGGTTGACAATATTCTGGTGGGGGGGAACGCCTGATGAGCCAACTCGACATGAACCAACTGCTGACCCGCCTGCTGGACCAGATCGCCGATCTCGATGCCGAGGCGGACATCATCGCCAACCAGGACAAGGCCTTCTCCCTCAAGGCCGACAAGGGCGAGCTCAGCGAATACAAGGTCACCAGCAGCCAGCAGATCGGCATTCGGCTGATAAAAGAGGGCCGGGTCGGCATCGCCTATTCGGAGTCTCTCGACGAGTCTGCGCTGACCGCCATGGTGCAGGATGCGCTGGATGCCAGCCGCTTCGCCAAGGTGGACCCGGATCAGACCATCGCCGTGCAGCAGAGCCGGCTCACCACCGACTGCGCCGAGATCAATCAGCCCGACACCACCCCAGTGGAGGAGAAGATTGCCCTGGCCCTGCGCCTCGAATCGGAGATGCTGGCGCTGCCGGACGTGACCGGCGCCCCTTACAACAGCTTCTTCGAGGGAGAGGGCCGGCTGTGGCTCGCCAACAGCCAGGGCAGCCTCTGCCAGCATCAGGCATTCAGCGTCGGCTGCTACAGCTCCGCCCTCATCGAGCGCGACGGCCGTCAGTCCATGTTCTCCCAGGGGCAGTATGAGCGCCGCTTCGATGCGCTGGACAGCCAGACCCTCATCCAGCAGATCCACGCCGTGGCCGACGGCCTGCTGGCGGGAGACGCGGTGCCGAGCGGTCACTACAGCGCCATCTTCGACACCAATGCCCTGGCCAGCCTGTTCGGCTGCTTCCAGGCCGCGCTGTCGGGCAAGTGGGCCCAGCAGGGGATCAACCCCTGGCGGGGCAAGCTGGGCCAATCGGTGGCTTCCCGTTGGCTCACCCTGGAGAGCCGGGCCTATATGCCGGGCGGCATGCACATCAAGGCCTTCGATGGCGAGGGTGCCCCCACCCGGGATCTGCTGCTGATCGGCGAAGGGGAGCTCAAGACCCTGCTGCACAACAGCGCCACCGCCCGCCACTTCGGTGTGGCCAGCAACGGCTCGGCGGCCCGCAGTGCCCGCAGTGCGCTGGATGTCAGCCCGCGCCACCTGGTGTTCGGGCTCGGCCCCCACAGCGAGGCCGAGGCGCAAGCCGGCGAGTATCTGGAGCTGGTCAAGCTGGACGGCCTGCACTCGGGCGCCGATGCGGTGAGCGGCGACTTCTCGTTCGGCGCCTCCGGCTTCCTGTGCCGGGACGGTGTGCGGGTGGCACCGGTACGCGGCATCACGGTAGCGGGCAACTTCTATCGCCTGCTGGGCGAGCTGGAAGCTGTCGGCAACCTGCTGCACCACGATGATGGCAAGAGCTTCTACTCTCCGCTAATCCGCTTTGGCGGATTGAGCATTGCCGGCAAGTAACTGTATATCGAGGAAAAAACCTCCAGTTCCCCACCCGAAAGCGGCGCCTGATGGCGCCGCTTTTTTAGCTCTGGCGCCCCTGATGGGCCGCTCCTAACCTCTAAGAAGCTGTCTACGACCTGCCGCGAGAGGCCGTCAGCAAGGAACAGAGCCGCCGGTCGCATCGGCCGGCACATGCAGGAGATCACCAAGATGGACAATACCCTGGTCTGGGCCGACATTCCGACACGGGATCTGGATCGCGCCATGGCCTTCTACTCGGCCCTGCTCGACGTGCCGGTCACGCCGATACAGGAGGAGATCCGCTTCGCCATGCTGCGCCACGACGGCAACAACGCGGCGGCCTGTCTCGGTCCCATGGACAAGTACCACCAGCCGGGGCACTCGGGCCCCCTCATCTACCTCGCCCTGGGCGATCGCCTGCAGGAGGCCGAGCAGCTGGTGCCCAGCATCGGCGGACGAGTGCTCGAGCCCCTGCACAGCATCGGCAGCGGCCATGGCTCCCGGGTCATCATCGAAGATACCGAGGGCAACTGGCTGGCCCTTTATGCGCCGCCGGCCGGCTGACGACGGCTGCACCCAGAAACAACAACGGCGACCTGATGGTCGCCGTTGTGCATGAGCCAGTCTCCCGGGTCATCAGACCTGCGGGTTGAGACGGGTCGGCATGCCGGTACGCTGTTCCAGCACCTGTTTGACCACGTTGGAGTCGCTCTCCGCGTGGGCGATGAAACGGGTGGTGGCCGGGGTCATGGGCAGCGGCACGGAGGCGGTGGAGTTGAACTCCGCTTCGGTGCGTGACAGCGGCTCGTGCACTTCCATGTAGCGGCTGCCATCCGGCTCGACCGTGGTCTTGACCGGCTGGTTGACGAACTGGACGCGAGTGCCGACCGGCACGTGGTCGAACAGGTACTTGATGTCGTCGGCGCGCAGGCGCACACAGCCGCTGCTCACCCGCAGGCCGATGCCGAAGGTGGCGTTGGTGCCGTGGATGGCGTACAGGTTGCCGATGTAGAGCGCGTGCAGGCCCATGGGGTTGTCCGGGCCGGCCGGCCAGACCGCTGGCAGGGTCTTGCCCTGGGCGGCGTAGCGGCGACGGATATTCTCGGTCGGGGTCCAGGTCGGGTTGGCACGCTTGCGCTCAACCTTGGTGATCCAGTTCTCCGGGGTGTTGACCCCCAGCTGGCCGATGCCGATGGGTAGCACCTGCACCACGTTCTTGCCTTTCGGGTAGTAGTAGAGGCGCATCTCGGCCACGTTGATGACGATCCCTTCGCGGGGAGCGTTGGGCAGGATCAGCTGATGGGGAATGATCAGCTTGCTGCCAGCCTTGGGCAGGTAGGGGTCGACGCCCGGGTTGGCTTCCATGATGTTGGTCAGACCCAGCTGGAAGTCAGAGGCGATCTGCTCCAGCGGACGGTTGTCCGCGGGCACCACGTATTCCTGGTTCTCGCCGATCAGGCGGCTGTTGGCGGCGGGCAGCTGGTATTCAACGGCGGCAGCCTGCTGGCCGGCCAGTGCCAGCGTACATAAAAGAGCCGAAGCGGCAATGCGAAGGGGATTCATAAAATTCCTGTGTGGTTTCCTGTACCAAGTTGGCCGAAGGCCGTGTCATCCTCGGTTGCGCCGGGGCGCGAAGCTGGCGTCCGCGGTCGATTACCGAGCGCGCATTCTTTCCTGAGTCGGCCAAAATTTCAACGTCGAAAACGCTCTTTTTTGCATGAAAAGGCGCATCCGGCGCCACTGGCGCAGCCTGCTGTCATGATGGCCACGCTAGCAGCCACAAACTGAGCAGAAGCTGAACAAAAAGGGAGGCCGTCTGGCCTCCCCTTCATCACGGTATCAAGGTCGTCCGCCGAGCAGATCCGCCACGCTCGCGGCGATGGCGGCGCGGCCATCGAGCGCCGCCATCTCCTCGGCCAGCAGCCTTGCCCTTGCCCGATAGCGCGGCTCACTCACCACCTTGCGTACCGCCGTGGCCACCATGGCCGCCGTCGGCTCGTTGCTGTGCAGATTGATGCCGGCCCCGCTCCAGGCCACCCGGGTCGCCACCTCCGCCTTGTCCTCTCCGGTGCCCGCCACCACCAGCGGCACCCCGTGGGCCAGCGCGGACTGCACCGAGCCGTAGCCGCCGTTGGTCACCAGGGCGGTGGCGCGAGGCAGCGCCAGCTCGAACGGCACGTGGTCGGTGACGATGGCATTGGCCGGGATGGCATCGCCCAGCAGCGCCGGATCCCGCCCGCCGGTGGTCAGCAGCAGTTGCAGCTCGTCGCCGGCCAGCCCCTGCATGGCCGGCAGCAGCAACTGCCCCAGATCCACGTTGGCCAGGGTGCCCTGGCTGACGATGACCAGCGGCCGCTCATCGAGCCTCTCCCACCAGGACGGCGGTGTCAGCTCAAGCCGGGGTGGCAGCAGCGGGCCGACATAACGGATCACCCCCTCCAGCTCCGGCCGCTCGTATTCAAAGCCGGCGCAGGAGAGCTGCAAAAAGGCATCGGGCGCCGTCACCATCACGTCGGTGAAGGGGGCCGTCAACGGCGGCGCCCCCGCCTCGGCCAGGGCGGCATCAAAGCGCTGTTGCACCTCCCTTTGCAGTTGCCGGGTCGGCTCATCGAGCCAGGGCAGCTCGCCAAGGGAGCGGCGCAGCTCGGGGGGAATGCGCGGGCCGTAGAAGATGGCGTCCGGACTCGAGAAAGAGACAGGGTTCACCCCCAGCATCAGGATCGGCACCGGCCGGCCATGGGGCTGCTGCAACAAGGGCAGCGCGCCGTAGAAGCCGTTCTCCACCAGCAGCAGATCCACCCTCTCCGCCGCGATCAGCGCCCGCAGCTGACTGTCGTGCTGCGCCATGGGGGCGGCGAAGAAGCGTTTGAGTGCCAGCGCCATCTGGGCGGTGCCGCTCAAGCTGGCCCGCTCGGGAAAATGCCGCTCCAGCACCCGGTAGTCAAAGTCCACCTCGGGGGCGAAGGGCACGAACTCGGCACCGGTTGCGCGGATGCGCTGCTCGAACAGGGCGCCGCACAGCATCAGCACTCTATGCCCCTGCGCCACCAGCAGACGGGCCGCCGCCAGCATGGGATTGACGTGGCCCGGGGTGGCGGTGGCCGCCAGCAACAGGGTCGCCATCACGCCGCCCCTTGCGGCGCCAGCGCCGGGTTGAGGCAGACCGGGCTGGCCTGGATGTGGACCCGCTGGATGTGGCGCGCGGAGCGGGCGGTGAACCCCTCGCGGCCGTGCAGCAGGCCGAGGTTGTCGGCGATCACCACGTCCCCCCCCTGCCACTGGTGGGCATAGAAATAGCGCGGGTCATAGAGCCGCTCGTGCAGATCCTGCAGGAAGGCGGCCTGCTCGGCCGGCGCCACCCCCTCGATGTCGAGGGCATGCTGGTTGAGAAAACGCACTCCCTCGCGCGGCGGCTCGTTGTAGCGCAGCACCGTCTCGCCGCTCACCGGGTGGGGCACCAGCAGTGGCGAGCGCACCTGGCCGCCGTAGTGCACCACCTGCTTGATGCGATAGGTGATGTGCACCCGCTCCCAGCGGGCCAGCCGCTCGCCATCGAGCTCGGTGAGCAGCTGGCGGGTATTGATGAAGGTGGTGCGCCCCCCTTCGTCCGCCGCCGGGGCGTGCACGCAGTGAAACAACTGGAACTCGGGCAGGGTCGGCTTGTACATGCCGTCCCAGTGCAGCGGCACATAGCTGGAGTCGAAGATGTGGTCGGTGGCGTTCTCGTGCTCCTTCACGTCCAGCACGGCGCCGAAGGGCCACATCATGATCTCGCCCCACTCCTCGCCGTAGCGGGTCAGCCGCTCGGGATCGGTGAAGCCCGACTCGAACCCGCGCAGGATCAGCACGCCGTGGCGGCGGGCCAGCTCGCGCAGCGCCTCGATAGCCAGGCTCTGCACCGGCTGGCCGTTGCGGGTCGGCTCAATCAGCAGGCCGAACGGGGCCTGCGGCAGAATGCGGCAGCGCTCGCCGCCGAGGGTAACGATGGATGCAGTCATGGGAAACTCCTCAGGCGGCGGCCTGCTTGCCGTTGATCAGGTAGTGGCTCGGACGGCCGTGGATGTGGACCAGCTCATGCTCCATCGCCAGTACGTCACGCCGCTTCATCAGCACGAACTGGCCATCCAGGTTGGCCGCCACCCCGTGCCAGGGGGTGAGCCAGTCATCCCGGGTCGGCAGCATGTGGATGCCCATCTTCAGGCTGTGGCTCGCCTGGGGGTGGATGGAGAGACGGATCGCCTCGGGGAAGCGCTCCGCCAGCAGGTTGCCCCAGGCGCGGCTGCGCTGGATCACCGCATGGGTGCGCCCTTTGGCATCCCGCTGCAGCGCCGTGTTGGAGAGCGGGGTGTCCGGCAGCTGGCTGTCTTCATAGAGGAAGCGGGTCATGGCGCGATAGAGGCGAATGCCCTCCTCGGTGCTTCTCACCTCCTGCGCAATCAGTTCCAGCGGCTCGGCGTAGCGCTCCACCAGCTGTTCGCGCAGGGTGTCGAAGTCGCGGCTGGCGCAAAACTCGGCCATACCCGCCACCATGCCCAGGTGGAAGACCCCGAGATGGGTCGCCCCCAGCTCCAGGATCAGCTGCTCGATATGGGCCTGATAGGCATCGATGGCCGGATCGGGCACCCGGATGAGGTCACCGAACACGTGGCCATCCGAGCAGATGAGGATCCGCATGCCGGGCGCATAGTGCAGCTGGATGCGCTGGCAGAGGTGGTTGAGAAAACTGAGGGAGAGCCGCTCCGCCATGTCCGGCAGAGAGCCCAGCACCTTGTTAGGATTGGGCGACTTGGTGGGAAAGGCGGGCAACACGCAGAGGATGGTCTCGCCCCGCTCGATGAAGTCTTGCAGACGGGGGATCTGGATGGCGGCCACCTCTGCCTCCTCCTGCTGCCGATCCAGGATGGGATCGGGGAAGCGGCGGCGATAGGGCAACAGCTCGGCAAATATATTCTGGGCAATTTGATGGGAAGATAAACCACTCATTATTCCGGCTCCTTTGGCAGGATTAAAATCAATAAAGATGACTCTTTATCAATGCGTCCAGTCTCTGTTGTTATTATTTGTGTATCCGTTTGCTACCCAAACGAATCGAGAGGGGACAGTAGCCGAGATAAAGTCAGGCTATCAATTCGCCATTGATGTAAACAGCTTCAACCCTGCGCTAATAATCTTTACCGCATAAGCAATTCACATTTATCTATATGAATAAAAACAAAATAATGAATATTAAAGCGGTTACAAAAAACCCTTTTTCCAAAAAGTTCCCTAGCCATTATTTTATTTGGTCACAAGTTGACTCAGCCATTATTTAGCAGAGCTTAATAGTGATAGCGGCTCAACGGAATAATAGTGACCACTTCGCCGAAAATATCGCAAACAATTATTTATTCACATAATAAGCCGATGCGCCATGGCCGGGTTCCGGGATGGCGCAGACACAAAAAAACCGGGTTGCCCCGGTGCTTTGCATCTCGTCCCAGCGACGCTGCCTATGGTCGACCGAATCTCCTCAGGCCGGCACCGGCTCCGCCGCCAGATAGTCGAGGGCTGCCTGCCAGCCCATCCGGTAACCCTGCTCCAGCCTCGCCCGGTCGGTGGTCATGCGGCCGACCCGAAAGTGTGCCGGCGGTACTATGACCCGGATGCGGCAATCGGCCGGCGGCTGGCGGATGAAGTCGATGGCATCGTTGTAGCTTTGATGGCGCGACAGGCTGGCGCGAGCCAGCGCCGGCGTCTCGCGCAGCAGGTAGCGATGCAGGGCAGGCAGGCGCGGCGCCCGCTTGCGATAGCCCAGCGGCCGGGAGAGCACCACTGTGATGTCGCGCGCCCCCTGCTCATAGGCGTGGCGCACCGGAATGGAGTCGGCCACCCCGCCGTCCGTCATAGCCTCCCCGTCGATGCGCACGAAGTCCCGGTAGACCAGCGGTACCGAGCAGGAGGCCTTGATCTGCTGCTCCAGCTCGGCGGCATTGGCCCTGAGGTAGGCGGCCTGACCGTCCGTGACCCGGGTGGTCACCACCGTCAGCGGCACCGGGTTGGCGGCAAAGCGCGCCAGATCGAGCCGGCACTCGCGAATGGTGATCGCCCACAGCCAGTCGAGATCGAGCCAGTGACCGCCGCGCACGAACTTGGCCAGGTTGATGAACTCGGGACGGCAGGAGTAGTCGGTGATGACGTTGTGGTTGCGCCCCTGCTGGCCGGCCAGAAAGGCCGCCAGATTGACCGCCCCGGCCGATACCCCGATGCAGTGATCAAACGCCGTGCGCCCCTTGGCCAGAAACGCATCCAGCACCCCGGCGGCAAAAATGCCGCGCATGGCGCCCCCCTCGACCACCAGGGCCGTTTGTCGCCGACTCATCTCGCCTCCCCGTTTTGCTCTGTGAATGGTCTCACACTTTGGCCCATTCAGAGCCCGGCTGCCTGCCGGGATCCCTATAATGGGCCCTCCTTCGCTCCCCATGAGCAAGGTATAACTTATTGATGCTACGGAATATTACAATGAAAAATATCAGCAAGTCCCTGCTCGCGGCTGCCATTTCCCTCGGATTGATGGCAGGCTGTAACAGCCAGAATGACTCCGAGACCCCGACGCCCATGGTTCGCTTCGCTACTTTCAACCTCTCCTTCGATCGCACCGCCGCCGGCATGCTCGCCGGTGAACTGGCTCTGAGCCGCACCGAGCAGGACGCCCTGCTGGCCCGCCTCGCCGACGGCACCTTGAGCGGCGCCGAGAAGACCAAGGCCCTCGACGTGCAGCAGATCCGCAACATCGCCGAAATCATCCAGCGCACCCGACCCGACGTCTTCCTGCTCAACGAATTCGACAATGACGGCAAGGGCAGCGACACCAAGGACCTCAAAGCCTTCAACGACAACTACCTGGCCCACGCCCAGCACGACGAGGTGAAGGCCATCAGCTACCCGGTGCTGCAGAACTTCGCCACCAACACCGGCCTGATGAGCGGCCATGACCTCAACCTGGACGGCAAGGTCAACAACGGGCCGGACGACGCCTGGGGCTTTGGCAACTATCACGGCCAGTACGCCTTCGCCGTGATGTCCCAGTACCCCATCGATACCAAACAGATCCGCACCTTCCAGAAATTCAAGTGGAAGGATATGCCGGGCGAAACGAACCCCGTCATCGACGACTGCAACAATGCCAAGGCGCCGATCCCGGCCGGCCGCCAGTGCGGCGATGCCTGGTATGACGACGCCGCCTGGCAGGCCTTCCCGCTCTCGTCCAAGAACCACGCCGACGTGCCGGTGCGCATCAAGCGCGGCAACAAGGAGGAGGTGATCCACTTCCTCATCTCCCACCCGACCCCGCCCATCTTCGGCAACGCGGCGCGCCACAACGTCAAGCACAACCGGGCCGAAGTCGCCTTCTGGCAGGACTACGTGGAGACCGCCAGCTACATGGTGGATGACGCCGGCAAGGCCGGTGGCCTGCCCGCGGGCGCCAAGTTCGTCATCGCCGGCGATCTCAACGCCGATCCCCAGATTGGCGATGGCGACCTCACCGCCATTCAGGATCTGCACAACCATGTGCTGGTCAATCAGGCCGTCACCAACGGCGCCCTGATCCCGGTCAGCCAGGGCGGCCCCGAGTGCCTCGCCAGCCAGCCGGATCAGTGCAAGCGCAACAACAACCGTCCCACCCCGGAGCGCATCACCAGCAGCAGCGGCCTGCAACTCGACCACGTGCTGCCCTCCGCCAACCTGAATGCGGTCGCCTCCGGCGTGTTCTGGCCGGCCAGCTTCGAGCCGGGCTACCACCTGGTGTATGACGCCAAGCTCGGCATCGCCAAGGGAGTCAGCTCGGATCACCGCCTGGTGTGGGTCGACTTCAAGCTCGACTGATCGTGCCAGGCAGACCAAGGGGGCCTGCGGGCCCCCTTGTGCTTTTGTGGCCGCCGACGAAATTCAAAGAGGCCCCTGACCCCTGGATCTCCTCTGATCTGCCACCTCATCGTCCCCGGCACCCACCCGTTCGGCACCATGACGCCTGTCGCAGGCCCAGCAGTGCCTGGCCTCTCTTTGGTTAAAAATCGGTCTCATCAGGGTACATGGCGAGTCGATCACAGAACCCGACGCCGGATCGGGCTAGAATGGGGGCTTCCGTCAGCCGGCCGGGGCCGGTGACCTCTTCGCGCTTTCACTTATCGAGGACACGCTTCATGGAACTGCTTCTTCTCAGCAACGGCAAAGCCACCGAATGCCCGGGCCTGCTCGGTTGGGCCCGGGATCGGGTGCAGACCCTGCTCGCCCGTAAACAGGTCAAGCGCATCCTGCTCATCCCCTACGCGGTGATCCGCAGCGACTGGGATGCCCGAGCCCTGGAGCTCAGCGAGAGCCTGGGAGTGGAGGCCATCAGCATCCATCAGTTCGACGATCCGGTGGACGCCATCCAGCAGGCGGAGGCCATCTTCATCAGCGGCGGCAACACCTGGCGCCTCAACCAGTTGCTGCACGAAAACGGCCTGGTGGTGCCCATCCAGCGCGCCGTGCGCGAGCGAGGCGTGCCCTATGTGGGCTGGAGCGCCGGTTGCAACGTGGCGACCCCAAGCATTCGCACCACCAATGACATGCCGGTCTGCAGCGCCGCCGTGCTGCCGGCGCTGGGGCTGTTCCCGCTGCAGATCAACCCCCACTACTTGGACGCCAGCATCAGCGGCCACATGGGGGAGACCCGCGACGAGCGCCTGGCCGAGTTCTGCGCCATCAACCCGAGCGAGCACGTGGTGGCCCTGCGCGAGGCGAGCCTGCTGCAGGTAAGTGGCGAGCAGATCGAGTACTGGAGCGCCCGCGGCGAAGGCTTCAAGATCTTCAAGCACGCCGAGACCACCCAGGAGTTCAGCACGGCGGCGCCGCTGGCCGAGCTGACGCCGTTTCGCCTGCGCGGCTGATTGGCACTGACCGGCGGATAATTCGACAGGGGCGCAGGATGTCGCCCCTTTTTCGCAATGAAGGGAGAACGAGATGAAGAGCAGGAGTGAACACGACAGCTTCGGCGAGATAGCCGTACCGGCCGACCGGCTGTGGGGAGCCCAGACCCAGCGCTCCCTGCAGCACTTCGATATCTCCGGCGAGCGCCAGCCGATGGCGCTGATCCACGCGCTGGCCCGCATCAAGTCGGCCTGTGCCCGGGTCAATCACGCCAAGGGGCTGCTGCCCGCCCGCACGGCGCAGGCCATCATGAGCGCCGCCGACGAGATCCTGTGCGGCCAGCATGATGAAGAGTTCCCGCTGCGGGTATGGCAGACCGGCTCCGGCACCCAGACCAACATGAACCTCAACGAGGTACTGGCCAACCGGGCCAGCGAGCTGCTCGGCGGAACCCGTGGCGAGGGGCGGCTGGTGCACCCCAACGACGAGGTGAACAAGAGCCAGTCCAGCAACGACGTCTTCCCGAGCGCCATGAACCTGGCCGCCGTCACCACCCTCACCCAGCAACTGCTGCCCGCCCTGGCCACCCTGAGCGCTACCCTGGCCGGCAAGGCGGCTGCCTTCGACGACATCGTCAAGATAGGCCGCACCCATCTGCAGGATGCCACCCCGCTCACCCTGGGGCAGGAGTTCTCCGGCTGGGTGGCCCAGCTCGAGCAGGGGGAGCGCCATATCCGGGCCACCCTGCCCCATCTGTGCGAGCTGGCGCTGGGGGGCACCGCCGTCGGCACCGGCCTCAACACCCCGCCCGGTTTCGCCGAGGCGGTAGCCGCCACCCTGGCCGAGCAGACCGGCCTGCCGCTGGTGAGCGCCCCCAACAAGTTCGAGGCGCTGGCCGCCAGCGACGCCCTGGTGCATGGCCACGGCGCCCTCAAGACGCTGGCCGCCTCCCTCATGAAGATCGCCAACGACGTGCGCTGGCTGGCGAGCGGCCCCCGCAGCGGGCTGGGGGAGCTGCTCATCCCGGAGAACGAGCCCGGCTCCTCCATCATGCCCGGCAAGGTCAACCCGACCCAGTGCGAGGCCCTCACCATGCTCTGCGCCCAGGTGATGGGCAACGACGTGGCCATCAACATCGGCGGCGCCAGCGGCAACTTCGAGCTCAACGTGTTCAGGCCGATGATCGCCCACAACTTCCTGCAAAGCGTGCGGCTGCTGGCGGACGGCATGCAGAGCTTCCACGATCACTGCGCGGTCGGCATCAGCCCGAACCAGCCCCGCATCGACGAGCTGCTGGCCCGCTCCCTGATGCTGGTAACGGCGCTCAACCCTCATATCGGCTATGACAAGGCGGCAGAGATCGCCAAACGGGCCCACCATGAGGGGCTCAGCCTGCGGGAGGCGGCCATCGCCTCCGGCCACCTGACGGCGCAGCAGTTCGATGCCTGGGTGCTGCCGGCCGACATGGTGGGCCGACACGGCAGCTGAAGCACCCTGGCGGAAGAGACGAGATAAAAAAGAAGCCGGGCTGCACCGGCTTCTTTTTATCGACAAATCAGGATTTGATCAGCTTGCTGAGCGCGTCCAGCTCGCGTTGGGCGGCCAGCAATTTGGTCTGGGCCTCTTCCAGCTTGGCCTGCTTCTTGGCGATCTTGTCGGGCTTGCCCGTCACCCGGGCGTTCTGCAGCTCGACCAACCGCTCGTTGACCTGCTCCTTGAGCTCGGCCACCCGCTGCTGCTGCTCCTTGAACAGGCCCGCATCGGTGCAATGGGTCTCGATATTGCGCAGGGCCCGCTCCAGCCCGGCCACCTGGTCCCCGTTGTCGTGCGCCTTGGCAATGGCCAGCTGCTCCTTGACGGCCTGCTGGCGCGCCTTGCAACCGACAGCCTCACTGCCGTAGGCCTGACCGGCCAACAGCAGCATGCTCATTCCGATAACCTTCCACATAACGACCTCGTTCCCCTGTCATGTTTGATGGCCGCCTATCAGACCGTACTCAGCCGGCCGGGTCAAGGCGCGGGCAAACCGCTACGACAGAGTTTGTGCGACGTCACGCCAATGGTGGGCTGCTGGGTCTACAATGGCGACTTTCATGAGGAGTCTGTTATGAATCAAGAGATTGTCATCATCGCCAACGGCGCCCCCTATGGCAGCGAATCCCTGTTCAATGCCCTGCGCCTGGCCATCGCCCTGGGCGAACAGGGCGGTACCAGCCTGAAACTGTTTCTGATGTCCGATGCGGTCAGCGCCGCCCTGGCGGGCCAGGCCCCGGCCGAGGGCTACAACCTGCGCCAGATGCTGGAGATCCTGCTGGCCCAGGGGGTCACCATCCGACTTTGCAAGACCTGTACCGATGCTCGCGGCATCACGGCGCTGCCGCTGATCGAGGGGATCGAGATCGGCACCCTGCCGCTGCTGGCCCAATGGACTCTGGCCGCCCACAAGGTGCTCACCTTCTAGCACAAGGCAAAAATGGGCGCAGAGTTGATCTGTCACAACACTGCGCCATTTGAAAACCTGCTTCAGACTGTTACTGTCTACACTGTCAATTACATAACAATGCGTGCGCCTTCATTTTTGCTCGGGAAACTGTCATGAACCCAACCGAACAGACGCTGCTGGAACAGATGCGGATCACAGAGTTCGAAATCGCCCATCGCAAGGAGCTACTGCTGCTGGACGAGCAGGATTTCCTCCTGCTCGCCAGCTATCGTCCCAAGATCGAGCCCCACATCGACGCCCTGGTCGACAAGTTCTACACCCTGCAGACCGGGATCACCGAGATTGCCCTGCTGATCGGCGACGCCGACACCCTGACCCGGCTGCGGGCGGCCCAGCGCCGCTACATTCTCGACCTGTTCAGCGGCCTGTATGACCTGGAGTACGTCAACAACCGGCTGCGCATCGGGCTGGTGCACAAGCGGATCGGGGTGGAACCCAAGCTCTACCTGGCCGCCATCAACACCCTGAAAGGGCTGCTCATCGAGGATATCTTCACCCAGATCCCCAGCGAGCAGGAGCGGGTCACCATGCTCACCGCCCTCGACAAGCTGTTCCTGTTCGACATCACCCTGGTGTTTGAGACCTATATCCGCAGCCTGGTGTCGGAAATAGAGTCCTCCAAGGAGAAATCCGAGCTTTACGCCAAGGCGCTGGAGGAGAAGGTACGCGAACGCACCCAGCAGCTGGAGGAGATGAGCCGGACCGATGCCCTCACCGGCCTGCTCAGCGTGCGCCATCTGCAGGAGAACCTCACCCGCACCCTGCGCACCTGCCAGCGTCGCTCCGAGCCGGTGGTCATCGCCTACCTCGACATCAATGACTTCAAGCAGATCAACGACACTCAGGGCCATCAGCGCGGGGACGAGATCCTGCGCATCGTCGGCGACTGCATCCGCCAGGTGTCACGGGTGGAAGATAGCTGCTTCCGCTACGGCGGGGACGAATTCTGCCTGATCCTGCCCAACTGCAACGAGGATCAGGCCAGAGACGTCTTTCTGCCCCGTCTCAACAAGACACTGGCCGAACGGACCGGTGACGTGACCCTCAGCATAGGGCTGGTGCAGACCGGGCCGGTGCAGTTCGACGAGGGCAACAGCCTGATCCGGCTGGCGGACGAGCGCATGTATGCCGCCAAGAAGGCGATGAAACAGGTCGCCCAGAAGGGTACTCACTGACCCGGGTTGGCCCGGGCCAGCTCGGGGCGCGGAATGCGGGCGCCCCACTCATAGAGCAGGAAGGTCAGCAGGCAGAGCAGCGCCATCAATGCATAGAGCAGCTGCCCGTTCCACTGGGCAAGGATCCAGCCTCCCAGCAGAGCGCCGATGGCGCCACCCAGCCCGGCCAGCGCGCCGGCCCCGAAGTAGCTCCCCTTCTGATGCGGGGGCGACATCTGATCGATCAGCACGTTGAGCAGCGGGAACAGTATGGTCTCCCCCACGCTCAGCATCAGCACGGCACCGATCCAGTGCGACCACTGCTGCGGATCCCCCAGCGCAAACAGCACCTGAGCCCCCAGAAACAGGGTGATGCCGACCTGCAGGCGCACCTTGCCCGGCCAGCGGGCCAGCAGATGCAGCAGAGGAAACTGCAACAGCACCACGGTCAGGGCATTGGTGGCTACCAGGATGGCGATGAGGCTCGCCACCTCCGGGGTCCCGGCCCGGGTCAGGTACTGCACCAGCGGTGAGTGGAACTGGGAATAGACCAGGTTCATCAGCAGGTTGGCCAGCACCAGCAGCAAGAAGCCCCGATCCCGCCACAGCACCTTGATAGCCACCCGCAAGCCCAGCTCGTTGCCACGGGTCGCCGCAACCATCCCTTGCGCAAATCCCCAGAGGAAGGCAGCCCCCAGCAGCAGATAGCTGCCGCTGAGCAGCAGGAAGGTCTGCTGCTGGGCATTGATGCCCAGGGTCACCCCCAGCAAGGGGCCGAGGGCCGCCCCCAGATTGAGCAGAAAGTAACGCAGGTGCAGCGCCAGCTCGCGGGCCTTGGCCGAAGCCAGGCTGTCGGCCATCAACGCCTTGCCGGGCGCATCGATGAGACCGGAGGAGAGGCCGCTGCCGAGCACCCCGAGCCCGAGCCAGAACACAGAGTGGGAAAAGCCGAGCAGGCCGTAGCAGAGCACGGAGACCAGGCAGCCCGCCAGCAGGATGTTGCGCCGCCCCAGCTTGTCGGAGAGCCAGCCACCATAGAAGCTGACCAGAGTGGAGATGGCTGCGGTCGCCCCCAGCATGGCGCCGATGGCGGTCGCCGAGAGACCATACTCCCGATAGAGCAAGATGGAGAGAAACGGCCAGACCATGTAATAGCTGGTGCGCACCATGAAGGTGCCCAGGATCACGGTCCAGACCAGGGGAGGAAACTGTCTGAGGAGGGCCCACGACATCACACTGCTCCTTGTTGCCCGTCGTGCGAGAAGCCTTTCGTTATAACAAGGGGCCTCAAGAGAGACAACATCAGGCAGTAAATATAAAAAAGCCGACCCTGAGGTCGGCTTTTTCAGCAAGCAGCGGCTTATTCGGCAGCCGGCTCTTCGACGGCAACGGCAGCCGGAGCGGCGGCAGCTTCGGTCGGGGCGTTCGCTTCCTTGATGGAGAGACGTACGCGGCCCTGACGGTCCACTTCCAGTACCTTCACCTTCACCACGTCACCGATCTTCAGGTAGTCGGCCACGTTCTGCACGCGCGCATCGGTGATCTGGGAGATGTGTACCAGACCGTCCTTGCCCGGCAGGATGTTGACGAAGGCGCCGAAGTCGGCCAGACGGACGACCTTGCCTTCGTAGATGCGGTTCACTTCGATCTCGGCGGTGATGGCCTCAATGCGGCGGATCGCTTCCTTGGCAGCGTCACCGTCAACGGCGGCGATGCGGACGGTACCGTCATCATCCAGCTCGATGTTGGTGCCGGTCTCTTCGGTCAGGGCGCGGATCACGGAACCGCCCTTGCCGATGACGTCCTTGATCTTCTCCGGGTTGATCTTGATGGTGTGGATGCGCGGGGCGAAATCGGAGATCTCGGCACGCGGCGCCTGGATGGCTTCGTCCATCACTTTCAGGATGTGCAGGCGAGCACCACGAGCTTGCTTCAGGGCAATCTCCATGATCTCTTTGGTGATGCCTTCGATCTTGATGTCCATCTGCAGGGCGGTCACACCTTCGGTGGTACCGGCAACCTTGAAGTCCATGTCGCCCAGGTGATCTTCGTCACCCAGGATGTCGGACAGCACGACGAAACCTTCTTCTTCCTTCACCAGACCCATGGCGATACCGGCGACGGAGGCCTTGATCGGTACACCGGCGTCCATCAGCGCCAGGGAGGAACCACAGACGGAGGCCATGGAGGAGGAGCCGTTGGATTCGGTGATTTCAGAGACCACGCGTACCACGTACGGGAACTCGTCGGCGCTCGGCATCACGGCGGCAACGCCGCGCTTGGCCAGACGACCGTGACCGATTTCACGACGCTTCGGGCTACCCATCATGCCGGTCTCACCGACGCAGTATGGCGGGAAGTTGTAGTGCAGCATGAAGCGATCGGCGCGGTTGCCGGTCAGCTCGTCAATGTTCTGGGCGTCACGCTCGGTACCCAGGGTCGCAACGACCATGGCCTGGGTTTCACCGCGGGTGAACAGGGCGGAGCCGTGGGCACGCGGCAGTACGCCGGTGGCGACGGACAGGGCGCGGATCATTTCCGGATCGCGACCATCGATACGCGGCTCGCCACGAACGACGCGACCACGGACGATGCGGCTTTCCAGGCTGTGGAACTCTTCGCCGATCTTCTTGGCATCTTCTTCCACGCCGGAAGCGATGACTTGTTCAACCACGCGAGCCTTGATGGCACCGATGGTTTCGTAACGCACGGCCTTCTCGGTGATGCGGTAGGCTTCACCCAGCTCAGCTGTCGCCAGCTCGGCAACCTTGGCTTTCAGCGCTTCGTTGACGGCAGGCGCAGTCCAGTTCCACGGCTTGGTGCCGACGTCGGCAGCGAATTCGTTGATGGCGTTGATGACGGCCTGCATCTGCTCGTGACCAAAGACCACGGCGCCCAGCATCACCTCTTCGGAGAGGATGGCCGCTTCGGATTCCACCATCAGCACGGCGTTGGCGGTACCGGCAACCACCAGATCCAGATCGCTCTGGGGCAGTTCGGTAGTGGTCGGGTTCAGCACGTACTGACCGTTCATGTAACCCACGCGGGCTGCACCGATCGGGCCGCCGAACGGGATGCCGGAGATGGCCAGTGCCGCGGAGGCACCGATCATGGCAACGATGTCAGGAGAGACGGCCGGGTTCACGGACATGACGGTGGCAACCACCTGAACCTCATTGAGGAAGCCTTCCGGGAACAGCGGACGAATAGGACGGTCGATCAGACGGGAGATCAGGGTCTCGCCTTCGCTCGGGCGACCTTCACGACGGAAGAAACCACCCGGGATACGACCAGCAGCATAGGTACGCTCCTGGTAGTTGACGGTCAGCGGGAAGAAATCACGGCCGTGATCGGCCTCTTTCTTGCCAACGACGGTCACAAATACGCAGGTATCGTCCATGCTGACCATGACGGCCGCAGTGGCTTGACGGGCCATCACACCGGTTTCCAGAGTGACGGTGTGTTGACCGTACTGGAATGACTTTACAATAGGATTCACGTGAATTTCCTTTTTACAATTTGGCGCTTTAAATTCGCGTGCAAGTATACTTGATTCGATGCAAAAGGTAAGCAGTGACACAAATTCTGTGAGGGCGGCAACAGCCTGACGCGCAATAAAAAAGGGGAACCCGGAGGTTCCCCTTTTTCGCGAAATCTGATGGTCGATTAACGACGCAGACCCAGCTTGGCGATCAGAGCAGCGTAACGCTGAACGTCTTTACGCTTCAGGTAGTCCAGCAGCTTACGACGCTGGGAAACCATGCGCAGCAGACCGCGACGACCGTGGTGGTCCTTGGAGTGCTCCTTGAAGTGACCTTGCAGATGGTTGATCTGGGCAGTCAGCAGGGCAACTTGCACTTCGGGGGAGCCAGTGTCGTTGGCGCAACGAGCGTTGTCAGCAACGATTTGAGCTTTGATCTCAGCATTTAGAGACATGGTAATACTCCAGTAGAGTGTTTAAAGGTTCACAGCCAATCTCTAATTCAGCCGTGAAATGAGGGCGGTATCATAATCGTCCCCGCCCCTTTTCGCAACGATAAAGACGCGCAACGGGCAAGCAACCTGATACCGCCGGAGGATCACTCCTCGTCGTGGTAGCGCACCAGACGCTTGGGCGCCACGCGTCCCTCGTCGTCGATCTCGCCAACCCCGATAAATTCGCGCTCCGGGCCGACCGTCATGCGGACCTGGCCGCTCTGCGGGCTACCTGCCACCTGCACGGCCTGGCCCTGGTTCACATAGGCGGCCACGGCAGCCAGCATGTTCACCTCGGGCAGGGAAGCCACCGCGGTATCCATCGGCAGCAGCAGGGGATCCAGCTGCTCGCGCGGTGGAATGCTCTCGGCCTTGGCCTGCTCGAAGATGCACTCGAGCTGCTCCAGGGTCAGCATCCGCTCATAGGGGTAGCTGGCCACCTGGGTGCGGCGCAGCTGGGTGACGTGGGCGCCACAGCCCAGCACTTCCCCCAGATCGTCCACCAGGGAGCGGATGTAGGTACCCTTGCTGCAGTGCACCTCAAGTCGCACCTCATCTCCTTCAAAGCTCAGCAGTTTGAGCTCGAAGACGGTGATAGGACGGGCTTCCCGCTCGATCTCGATGCCTTCACGGGCATATTCGTAGAGCGGACGGCCGTTGTGCTTGAGGGCCGAATACATGGACGGCACCTGCATGATGGGGCCGCGGAACTGGTCCAGCGCCTCGATCAGGGTACCCACGGCCACGTTCACCGGACGGGTGGAGACCACCTCGCCATCGGAGTCGCTGGTGTTGGTACGCTCGCCCAGCTTGGCGGTCACCTCATAGCGCTTGTCCGCCTCCAGCAGATACTGGGAGAACTTGGTGGCCTCGCCGAGGCAGATCGGCAGCATGCCGGTTGCCAGCGGGTCCAGGGCGCCGGTGTGACCAGCCTTGGCGGCGTTGTAAATCCGTTTGACCTTCTGCAACACATCGTTGGAGGTCAGGCCGGTCGGCTTGTCCAGCAGCAGGATACCGTGTACGTCACGGCCCTTGAAACGACGTCTACGAGACATCTCAGGCTTTATCCTCAGTAGTGTCATCCGGCGCGGCTTCGTCTTCTTCACGACCGGATTCGGCCATGCGACGCTTGTCTTCGCGGATGGTGTTGGTCACCAGGTTGGAGAGGCGCATCCCCTCAACCAGGGTCTGATCATAGAAGAAGCGCAACTCGGGCACCACGCGCAGGCGCATGGCACTGCCCAGCAGGCTGCGGATGTAGCCGGCGGCTTCAGTCAGAGCCTTGAGCCCTTCCTTGATGCGCTCGGCATCATTTTCCAGCTGCAAGAAGGTGACATACACCTTGGCGTAATTGAGGTCACGGGACACTTCCACATCGGAAACGGTCACCATGCCGATGCGCGGGTCTTTTACCTCGCGCTGCAGAATGAGCGCGATTTCGCGCTGGATCTGCTGTCCGACCCGACGGGTCCGGCTAAATTCTCTGGCCATATTCTATCCTGCGATAAAAGGGGGCCGCGGCCCCCTATTTAATCTGACTCTTGGCTTACAGAGTCCGTTGGATTTCAACGGTCTCGTAAACTTCGATCTGGTCGCCTTCGCGTACGTCGTTGTAGTTCTTGACCGCGATACCACACTCGTAGCCATTCTTGACTTCGTTGACGTCATCCTTGAAGCGACGCAGGGATTCCAGCTCGCCTTCATAGATAACCACGTTGTCGCGCAGAACGCGAATACGGTTGGAACGCTTGACCACACCTTCGGTAACCATACAGCCGGCAACGGCGCCGAACTTCGGTGACTTGAAGACGCTGCGCACTTCGGCCAGACCGATGATTTCCTGACGGTACTCGGGGGCCAACATGCCGCTCATGGCCTGCTTCACTTCGTCGATCAGGTCATAGATGACGGAGTAGTAACGCAGATCCAGGCTCTCGGCATCGATGACCTTGCGAGCAGAAGCATCGGCACGGACGTTGAAGCCCACCAGGATGGCGCTGGACGCGGCCGCCAGGGTGGCGTCGGTCTCGGTGATACCACCCACGCCGGAACCAACGATCTTCACCTTCACTTCGTCGGTGGAGAGCTTGACCAGCGCATCGCAGATCGCTTCCACGGAACCCTGTACGTCGGCCTTGATCACCACGTTCACTTCGGACACTTCGCCTTCGGTCATGTTGGCGAACATGTTCTCCAGCTTGGCCTTCTGCTGGCGAGCCAGCTTGACTTCGCGGAACTTGCCCTGACGATAGAGTGCCACTTCGCGGGCCTTCTTCTCGTCACGCACGACGGTGGCTTCGTCACCGGCAGAGGGAACGCCGGACAGGCCGAGGATTTCCACCGGCAGGGACGGACCGGCCTCTTTGATCTCGCGACCCAGTTCGTCACGCATGGCACGGACACGGCCGTATTCGAGACCACACAGCACGATGTCGCCCTGACGCAGGGTACCTTCCTGTACCAGCACGGTGGCAACCGGACCACGGCCCTTGTCGAGGAAGGACTCGATCACGACGCCGTTGGCCATGCCGTCAACCACGGCTTTCAGCTCCAGTACTTCAGCCTGGATAAGAATGGCTTCCAGCAGGTCGTCGATGCCTTCGCCAGACTTGGCGGAGACGTGCACGAACTGGCAGTCACCACCCCAGTCTTCGGACATGACGTTGTAGCGGGCCAGCTCGGTCTTGACGCGATCCGGATCCGCTTCCGGCTTGTCGATCTTGTTGACCGCAACAACCAGCGGCACACCGGCAGCCTTGGCGTGCTGGATGGCTTCGATGGTCTGCGGCATCACGCCGTCGTCAGCAGCAACAACCAGCACCACGATGTCGGTTGCCTTGGCACCACGAGCACGCATGGAGGTAAACGCCGCGTGACCCGGGGTATCCAGGAAGGTGATCATGCCGCTGTCGGTCTGTACGTGGTACGCACCGATGTGCTGGGTAATACCACCGGCTTCACCGGCAGCCACCTTGGCTTTACGGATGTAGTCCAGCAGCGAGGTCTTGCCGTGGTCAACGTGACCCATGATGGTCACGACCGGCG
Organism: Aeromonas sp. FDAARGOS 1403; assembly: GCF_019047325.1. Classification (NCBI taxonomy): domain Bacteria; kingdom Pseudomonadati; phylum Pseudomonadota; class Gammaproteobacteria; order Aeromonadales; family Aeromonadaceae; genus Aeromonas; species Aeromonas sp. FDAARGOS 1403. The sequence goes on from NZ_CP077249.1 coordinate 4,617,638, forward strand.
CGCGCGGCTTGGCTTCGGAGGTTTCGTCACGATCGGACAGCACCGCCTCTTCCAGCTCGTTCTCACGACGCAGCACCACCTTGTGACCCATCTCCTCGGCGACCAGCTGAGCAGTCTCCTGGTCGATCACCTGGTTGATGGTGGCCATGGCACCCATCTTCATCATCACCTTGATGACTTCAACACCCTTGACGGCCATCTTGTTGGCGAGCTCTGCCACAGTGATGGTCTCGCCGATGATGACGTCACGGTTGACGGCGGCAGCCGGCTTGTTGAAGCCATGCTTCATCGCATTCGGGGTAGCCACCTTACCACGCTTGCCTTTACGGGCGCGCGGGTCACGGGAGTTGCGGTCGTTGCGATCGTCGTCGCGGCGACCGGCCTTCTTCGGCCCCTTGGCAGCAGCAGCGGTGCGGCGGCTGGTCTCTTCCTTGCGATCCAGCTCGTCTTCAGCAGCCTGGGCGTGCTTGGAGGTGGTCACATGGTAATCGCTGCTCTCTTTGGCGCGAGCGGCTTCTTCTTCAGCCCAGCGGGCTGCGTTCTGTTCCGCCATGACGCGAGCCTCTTCGGCTTTCTTGGCGGCGAGTTCTTCAGCCTTTTGCAAAGCTGTTTGTTCCTGTTGGCGCTTCAGTTCTTCTGCTTCGCGCTTGGCCATCTTTTCTGCCTCTTGCTGAGCTGTGCTACTGGCTGCTTTGGCGGGCTGTTGAGCCTGTCGAGCCTTTTGTTGTGCCTCGATCCGCGCCTTTTCCTCAGCTTCACGACGAGCCTGCTCAGCCTCACGGCGAGCCTTCTCTTCAGCATCGAGACGAGCCTTCTCTTCGGCTTCGCGACGAGCTTTTTCTTCTGCTTCCAAACGCGCTTTTTCCTCGGCTTCCGCCTGACGCTGTTCATCTTCCAGCGCCGAGCGTCTTACATAGGTGCGAGACTTGCGCACTTCTACCTGCACTTCCTTGTTCTTGCCGCCAGTCCCCTGAACACTGATGGTGCTCTTGGTCTTGCGTTGCAAGGTCATGCGGGCAGGTGCGGCGACCTCGTCACCTCCATGCTGTTTCTTCAGGTGAGTCAGCAGAGTCTGTTTCTCAGACTCGCTGACCATGTCGTCGGCCTTGCTCTTGCTGATACCGGCATCGACAAACTGCTGGAGAAGACGATCAACCGGTGTGTCGATGTCAGTGGCAAGTTGTTTGACTGATACTTCTGCCATTCATTTTCCTCCGTTTGATCTTAACTAGACTGCTCTTCTCCGAACCAACAGATATTGCGAGCAGCCATAATCAGCTCACCGGCCTTCTCGGCGGTCAGCCCTTCGATATCAGCAAGGTCATCGATGCCTTGCTCTGCCAAATCTTCCAGGGTACCGATGCCGCGAGCGGCCAGGGCGTACGCCATTTCACGACCGAGGCCGTTCAGATTGAGCAGTTCTTCGGAAGGTTCAACACCTTCAAAGGATTCTTCTTTGGCCAGCGCCTTGGTGGTCAGGGCGTCTTTGGCACGCTTGCGCAGCTCTTCGACCATGTCTTCATCCAGACCGTCGATGGCCAGCAGCTCGTTGACCGGTACGAAGGCGATCTCTTCCAGGGTGGAGAAGCCCTCTTCCATCAGCAGGCCAGCGAAATCGTCATCGATGTCCAGGGTGCTGGTGAACAGGTTCATGATGCGGTCGTTTTCGGCCTGGTGCTTGGCACGCATGTCCTCGACGGTCATCACGTTCAGTTCCCAACCGGTCAGCTGGGAGGCCAGACGCACGTTCTGACCGTTGCGGCCGATGGCCTGAGCCAGGTTGGCGGCTTCCACGGCGATGTCCATGGTGTGGTTGTCTTCATCGACGATGATGGAGGCCACATCAGCCGGCGCCATGGCGTTGATCACGTACTGGGCCGGGTTGTCATCGTACAGCACGATGTCGGCGCGCTCGCCGCTCAGCTCGGCGGAGACCGCCTGAACGCGGGCACCGCGCATGCCGATACAGGCACCGATCGGGTCGATGCGGCGATCGTTGGTCTTGACCGCGATCTTGGCGCGGGAACCCGGATCACGGGCGGCGCCCATGATTTCGATCATCTCTTCGCCGATTTCCGGCACTTCGATGCGGAACAGCTCTTTCAGGAAGTCCGGGCTGGAGCGGCTGACGAACAGCTGGGAACCACGGGCTTCCGGACGCACAGCGTAGAGCAGACCACGGATGCGGTCGCCCGGACGGAAGGTCTCGCGCGGCAGCATGTCGTCACGGAAGATCACGGCCTCGGCGTTGCTGCCCAGATCCAGGATCACGTTGTCGCGGTTGCTCTTCTTGACCACGCCACTGATGATGGTGCCTTCTTTGTCCTTGAACTGGTCAACGACTTGTGAACGCTCGGCTTCGCGCACTTTCTGCACGATGACCTGCTTGGCGGTCTGGGTGGTGATGCGGTCGAAGGTGACGGAGTCGATCTGATCTTCAACATACTCACCGATCTGGATGTCCGGCTGCTCGATCTGCGCCGCTTCCAGGGTGATCTCGGCGTAGGGGTTCTCCATGGCGGCCTGATCCGCGATGACGACCCAGCGGCGATAGGTGTCGTAGTCGCCGGTCTTGCGATCGATCTCTACCCGAACTTCGATCTCGCCTTCATATTTTTTCTTGGTCGCCGTCGCCAGTGCGGTTTCCAGAGCCTGGAAAATCTTCTCGCGGGGAACCGCCTTCTCGTTGGACACTGCGTCAACGACCAGCAAAATCTCTTTATTCATATCCGATAGCCTCGTTAACCAAAGTTCGGCACTATGTTCGCTTTTTGGATATTGGTGAAAGCCAACACTTCGTCCTTACCATCTACCGTCAGAGTGATCATGTCGCCCTGCACGGCTTTGATTACGCCTTTGAACTTGCGGCGGTTGTTTGTTGCCATCCGAAGCGAAACCGCCGCCTCTTGGCCAACGTATTTTTCGAACTGGGCAACCTTGAACAGGGGACGATCCAGACCCGGGGAGGACACCTCGAGGTAATACTCCTCGGTGATGGGATCCTCGACGTCCATGATGGCGCCAACCTGATGGCTGACTTCTGCACAGTTCTCGACGCTCACGCCATGCTCGCCGTCGATGTAGACGCGCAAGGTGGAGTGTTTACCCGCACGGATAAACTCGATACCCCACAGTTCAAAACCCAAGGCAACGACAGGAGCCTCGAGCAGATCGGTCAAACGTTGTTCCAACGTAGCCAAAGTCACCCTCCGAAAAACAAAAAAAGGGCATAAAGCCCAGATAGAAATAGATTCAGAGTAAATTGCACATAACAAAAAGCCCCGATGTCAAATCGGGGCTTTGCGCTTTACCCTGATTGTCGCCTCGCAGCGACCGCCTTCCTGAGCGTAGGAAATGCGTGAAATTTGGTTGCGGGGGCCGGATTTGAACCGACGACCTTCGGGTTATGAGCCCGACGAGCTACCATGCTGCTCCACCCCGCGTCCGAAATCGTGCGAGATTATAGCCACTTCACTCTCGTCACACAAGACTGACTGGCTATAACACACCTGGTCACCCAGGCTTACTGCTTAATTGGTGCCGTGGGCGGGACTCGAACCCGCACACCCTAGAGCACTACCCCCTCAAGATAGCGTGTCTACCAATTCCACCACCACGGCAAAACTCTTACTCGGGAACGTCAGTGTCTTTTTTTACTGGCGCTTTGCTCTGCTCAACCTGTTGGGTCTGTTGCAGATTTTCCCATTCACTACCCTGTTTGACCTTGTTGCTGGACATAGAGCCAAGCACCAGGCTAATCAAAAAGAACAGAGTAGCCAAAATCGCTGTTGTGCGGGTCAGGAAACTGCCTGAACCACCGGAGCCGAATACGGTATTCGATGCCCCTGCGCCGAAGGAGGCGCCCATGTCAGCCCCTTTACCTTGCTGAATCATCACCAGACCAATCAGAGCCAGTGATACCAGCAGATAAACGACCAAAAGAATCTCGTACATTTAACTTGCACCCTTTGCCGCTTCAACAATTCCCAAAAACGTCTGGTCATCGAGACTTGCTCCACCAATCAGGCCGCCGTCAACGTCGGGCTGGGCAAACAACTCTCTCGCATTGGCCGGTGTCACGCTCCCACCATAGATGATTCTGACTTTCTCACCTATGACCGGAGTATCCTCCGCCAAGCGACCACGTATAAAGGAATGAACCTCTTGTGCCTGCTCGGGTGTGGCGCATTTACCTGTACCTACAGCCCAAATCGGCTCGTAGGCGATGATAGCATTATCGAAAGCCATCGCGCCATTTTTCTCTATGACGATATCCAGCTCTTCGGCAATCACCTCGAAGGTTCTTCTTGCCTGCCTTGCCGCACCCGACTCGCCCAAACAGAGGATTGGAACAAGCCCTGCCGACCTGGCCGCCGCAAACTTCTCTGCGACGATAAAACTGGTCTCACCAAAGAGACGCCTGCGCTCGGAGTGCCCTACCAACACGTATCGACACCCTGCCTCGACCAGCATCTGACACGAGATTTCACCCGTGTAAGCGCCCTGTCTGTGCTGGCTCACATTCTGAGCCCCCAACTTCATCACCCTCTGCTCATCGAGCAGAGCGGCCGTGAAGTCGAGATGCACATGAGATGGACACAAGACCACGTCTACCTGTTCATCAACGCCTTTCAGGCATTGGCCGGCAAACTGCTCTAACTGCGACCTACTACCGTGTAACTTCCAGTTGGCTGCTACAAACGGCTTGCGATGTCCCATCGGCAACTCCCTTGCGAAAGCGGGGCTGATAATATCCAGAGGATTGTCAGCTGACAAGCGCTATTTTTAAATTTTTGAATCGTTTGAACAAGATACAACCAGGGCGGCTAAAAAGCCGCCCCATTTGTTCATTAAAACGCCGATTCAACCTGTTGTGCAATGCGTTGTGCCATATCGCGCACCTGTTGCTCGTGCTCCCCCTCCACCATCACGCGGATCAGGGGTTCAGTGCCGGACTTGCGCAGCAGCACACGGCCACGACCGGCCAGCTCCTGTTCCACCCTGGCCACTTCCTGCTGTACGGCGTCAGCCGCCAGCGGGTCCTTGCCTTCGGCAAAGCGCACGTTGACCAGCACCTGCGGGAACTTGTTCATACCGGAGCGCAGCTTGGCCAGCGGCATCTCCGCGGTACAGATGGCGGTCAGCACCTGCAGGGCGGCGACGATGCCATCCCCGGTGGTGGTCTGATCCAGGCAGATGATGTGACCGGAGTTCTCGCCACCGATGCGCCAGCCCTTCTCGTTCATCATCTCCAGCACATAGCGGTCACCCACCTTGGCGCGGGCGAACGGAATGCCCAGGGTCTGCAACGCCAGCTCCAGCCCCATGTTGGCCATCAGGGTGCCGACAACACCGCCCTTGAGGCGGCCGTTACGCAGGGCATCGCGGGCGATGATGTAGAGGATCTCGTCACCGTCGATGATGTAGCCGGTATGATCCACCATCACCAGGCGATCGCCATCGCCGTCGAAGGCAACGCCGAGATCAGCCTTGCACTCCAGTACCTTGGCGGCCAGTGCCTCCGGGGCGGTTGAGCCGACGCCGTCATTGATGTTGAGACCATCCGGGCTGCAGCCGATGGCGATCACCTCGGCCCCCAGCTCGCGGAAAACGGAAGGCGCGATGTGATAGGTGGCACCATGGCCGCAATCCACCACCATTTTCAGCCCTTCCAGACTCAGATTGGAGGGGAAGGTGCTCTTGCAGAATTCGATGTAACGACCGGCGGCATCGTCGATACGCAGCGCCTTGCCAAGCTCGGCGGACTCCACGCACTTCAGTTCGTGATCCAGCTCGGCTTCGATGGCCAGCTCGACCTCGTCAGGCAACTTGGTGCCATCGGCGGAGAAAAACTTGATGCCGTTGTCGTAATAGGGGTTATGGGAAGCACTGATGACGATGCCTGCCTCGGCACGGAAGGTGCGGGTCAGGTAGGCAACGGCCGGGGTGGGCATGGGGCCCATCAGGATGGCCTTGAGACCGGCGGCGGAAAGACCCGCTTCCAGCGCCGACTCCAGCATGTAGCCGGAGATGCGGGTATCCTTGCCGATCAGCACCTTGCGAGTACCCTTCTTGGAGAGCACCTTGCCCGCGGCCCAGCCCAGTTTCATCACGAAATCCGGAGTGATCGGGTATTCACCCACCTTGCCGCGTACACCGTCGGTGCCAAAATACTTTCTTGCCATTGTCTGTTCTCGTTTTTTTATTTGGATATGAAATCTTGTCCCGTCATGACCATCCAGCCGGTGCGCAGAGCATCCATGGTCGCTCGCACGTCGTGCACCCGGATGATCCGGGCACCACGCTGCATCCCGATAAGGGCACAGGCCAGGCTGCCGGCCAGCCGTTCATCAACCGGGCGACCGAGCAGGTTGCCTATCATAGACTTTCGCGACATCCCGACCAAGAGCGGCAGCTGGTAATCGAGCAATGACTCCTGCTGTGCCAGCAGCTGATAGTTGTGCGCAAGGGTCTTGCCAAAACCATAGCCAGGATCCAGCAGCAGCTGTTCACGAGCGATGCCGGCCGTCAAACAGGCGGCGATCCGCTCATCAAAGAAGGCTCTCACCTCCCCCAACAGATCATCGTAATGGGGCTCGGCCTGCATGGTTCTCGGTTGCCCCTGCATGTGCATCAGACACACGGGGACGTCGGCAGCGGCCGCCGCAGCCAGTGCACCAGGTTCGAGCAGGGCTCGTACGTCGTTGATAAGATGGGCCCCCACCGCGCAGCCCTCCCGCATGACCGCCGCCTTGGATGTGTCGAGGGAGATCATCACGTCGAGCTCACGTACCATGTGCTCCACCACGGGAAGGACCCTGTCCAGCTCCTCTTGTTCGCTCACGTCGGGAGCGCCGGGACGGGTCGATTCACCACCGATGTCGATGAGGGTTGCCCCCTCCGCCACCATCTGGCGCGCATGGGTCATCGCCCGCTCCAGCTGGTTGAAATGGCCGCCGTCGGAGAAGGAGTCCGGCGTCACGTTGAGGATCCCCATGACGTGGGGACGTTCGAGGGAGAGGCTGAGCCCCTTGCTGATTAGCTGCATCTTCACTTCCATGGACATAAAGAAAAACCCCGGGGCCAGCCCGGGGTTTGTATCATCACGACTTATTTGGCAGGCAGGTCGTTGGCCTTGTCGATATCGACATCGGCAACCTGTTCCGCCTCGGTCACGGTCGGCTTGGGCTCGGGTGCCACAGTCGCACCACCCTGCGGGGTATCGCCGTGCTCGTCATGCCAGTTGCTGGGAGCACGCACTTCGCGACGAGCCATCAGATCATCGATCTGCTTGGCATCGATGGTTTCGTACTTCATCAGCGCATCTTTCATGCTGTGCAGCACGTCCATGTTGTCCAGCAGGATCTGCTTGGCACGGTCGTAGTTGCGGTCGATCACCTGCTTGACCTCGGCATCGATAATGCGGGCGGTGTCATCGGACATGTGCTTGGCCTTGGCCATGCTGCGACCGAGGAACACCTCGCCATCTTCTTCCGCATAGAGCATGGGACCGAGACGCTCGGACATACCCCACTGGGTCACCATCTTGCGGGCGATGTCGGTGGCACGCTCGATGTCGTTGGATGCACCGGTCGATACCTTCTCGGCACCGTAAATCAGCTCTTCCGCCAGACGGCCACCGTACAGGCTGGAGATCATGGACTCCAGATGCTGCTTGGAGTGGCTCCAGCGATCCTGTTCCGGCAGGTACATGGTCACACCCAGCGCACGGCCGCGCGGAATGATGGAGACCTTGTAGACAGGGTCATGATCCGGTACCACGCGACCAATGATGGCGTGACCCGCTTCATGATAAGCCGTCATCTCCTTCTCGGACTCTTTCATCACCATGGAGCGACGTTCTGCGCCCATCATGATCTTGTCCTTCGCCTTCTCGAACTCGGCCATGGACACCACACGGCGGCTCTCGCGCGCAGAGAACAGAGCGGCTTCGTTGACCAAGTTGGCCAGATCGGCACCGGAGAAACCAGGAGTACCGCGGGCAATCAGCGCCGGGTTGACGTCATCCGCCAACGGCACCTTGCGCATATGCACCTTGAGGATCTGCTCGCGGCCACGCACATCCGGCAGACCGACCACGACCTGACGGTCGAAACGGCCCGGACGCAGCAAGGCAGGATCCAATACGTCAGGACGGTTGGTAGCGGCGATGACGATGATGCCTTCATTGCCCTCAAAGCCGTCCATCTCGACCAGCATCTGGTTCAGGGTCTGCTCACGCTCGTCATGACCACCGCCCAGACCGGCGCCACGCTGGCGACCGACGGCGTCGATCTCATCGATGAAGATGATGCAGGGGGAGGATTTCTTGGCCTGCTCGAACATGTCGCGTACCCGGGAGGCACCCACACCCACGAACATCTCGACGAAATCGGAACCCGAAATGGTGAAGAAAGGCACCTTGGCCTCACCCGCAATGGCCTTGGCCAGCAGGGTCTTACCGGTACCGGGAGGACCTACCAGCAGTACGCCGGTCGGGATCTTGCCGCCCAGTTTCTGGAATTTGCTCGGGTCGCGCAGATAGTCGACCAGCTCCTTGACCTCTTCCTTGGCCTCATCGCAACCGGCTACGTCGGCGAAAGTGGTCTTGATCTGATCTTCACTCATCAGGCGAGCCTTGCTCTTGCCAAACGACATGGCACCTTTGCCACCGCCGCCCTGCATCTGACGCATGAAGAAGACCCAGACACCGATCAGCAACAGCATCGGGAACCAGGAGATAAAGATAGAGGTGATCAGAGACGGCTCTTCCGGCTTCTCGCCCATTACTTTGACATTGTGATTGAGCATGTCGTTGAGCAGCTGGGGATCCGGCGCCGGGATGATGGTGGTGAAGCGTTCACCGGTGCGCTTGACGCCATTAATGACCTTGCCATCCATCCGTACTTCACGGATCTGCTCTTGGGTCACTTCTTTAACGAAGCTGGAATAGTCCAGCTGGCGACTGGTGGTATCGCTGGGGCTGAAGCTATTGAACACCGACATCAACACGACGGCGATGACCAGCCACAGGATTAGGTTTTTCGCCATGTCACTCAAATCAGTAACCTCGCAGACTGACAGTTAACGATGAAGGTTAGGGTACTACAGTTTAAAACCGGTAGCCACAATGTAGACTTCTCGTGAACGGGCACGAGACGAGTCTGGTTTACGAATCTTGACAGCAGAGAAAAGCTTACGGATTTCATTGAGATAGATGTCAAACCCCTCCCCCTGGAATACCTTGACCACGAAACTGCCGTTGGAACGCAGGACCTGATTGCACATGTCCAGCGCCAGTTCGACCAGATACATGGAACGGGCCTGATCCACCTGCTGGGTACCGCTCATGTTGGGTGCCATGTCGGACATGACAACGTCAACCTTGTCCGGACCAACCCGTTCAAGCAGTGCACCCAGTACAGTTTCCTCCCGAAAGTCTCCCTGCAGGAAATCGACACCGGCGATGGAATCCATCGGCAGAATATCGCAGGCGATCACCCGGCCCTTGTCACCGACCTGATCGATGGCAAACTGGGACCATCCACCGGGGGCCGCCCCCAGGTCCACCACCGTCATGCCGGGCTTGAGCAGTTTGTCCTTGCCCTGGATTTCGTCGATCTTGAACACGGCACGGGAACGCAGCCCCAACTTCTGGGCTTTCTTGACGTATTGATCGTCAAAATGCTCTTTTAACCAGCGGGTTGAACTGGGGGAATGTTTTTTCTGGGTCATGATTGTCGACTTTAAAAAACCACAAGGGTTATTAGTATTAAGGGCTAAGTGGGGGTAGAATACGCCCCTTTCAACCCTGACTTATGAAGAAATTGCCATGATTCTCAACAATAAACAGAAACAGTACCTCAAGGGCCTTGCCCACAGTCTGAAGCCGGTCGTCCTGCTGGGACAACACGGTCTGACCGAAGGTGTGCTGGCCGAGATCGATCTGGCGCTCAACCACCACGAGCTGATCAAGGTTAAGGTTGCGTCTGAAGATCGTGAGATGAAACAGCTGGTTATGGATGCCATCGTCCGTGAAACCGGCGCGGTGAAAGTACAGAGCATCGGCCACGTGCTGACCATCTACCGTCAGGCCAACGAGCCGAAAATCCAACTGCCCCGCAAGTAACAGGAAAGAGCATCGCTCTTTCCTCTCATTTTCTCTCTTCCCAAGTCGCTTGCCAAAGTAGTCGCCAGGCCCTTAACCTGCGATGAATACTCGTGGAAACCCGCTATGGATCACCATCAGATTCTCACCGAAGATGAACTGGCCATGCTACGGGACTTGGGAAACGATCAGGAGACGGCCGCCGGGCAACCCCTGAGCGGTTATCTCGCCACTCCCCTGCTTGGCCTGTTGCAACGCGCCGACCAGCTGGTGCTAGAAGCCCGCTTCGCCGGACACCAGCTCCGTTTCCCACTGCGTTTTACTCAGGGCGATGACGGCTTCGTCGAACCACGCATCGCCGCCCCCGTCATCAAGGAGCTGGGTTACCCTCATCCGCGCACCTGGCGGCTGGATGAACAGGCCCGCTTCCAGATGGGAGAAGAGGACTACCTGGTGCACAGCCTGTCGCTGGACGGGCTGGTGGTGGAAGGCTTGCCGGCGGAGCTGGCCATGGATACCACGCTGGCAGGCACCCTGCTGATCGAAGGTCTCCCTCCTCTGCCCCTCAGCGCAGAGCCGGTCAGGCGGATCCACCGTCGCAACGGCATACAGGGCTGGGCACTGCACTTCCAGATGGCCAGAGAGGATCTTGAACAACTGCGCGGATGGATGTTTCAGCGCCATCAGGACGCCTTCACCCAGGCTTATCAGCCCCGCTGAATACAAACAGGGGAGCCGGGCTCCCCTGTTGCTGGCTGGTCGCTACCTCAGAGGTAGGCGACTTCCAGGATCTCGTACTCCACGTCGCCGGACGGTGTCTTGACGATGGCGACATCGTCCACTTCCTTGCCGATCAGGGCGCGGGCAATGGGCGAATTCACGGAGATCATGTTCTGCTTGATGTCCGCCTCGTCGTCACCCACGATGCGGTAGACCACCTCTTCTTCCGTCTCGCTCTTGAGCAGCGTCACGGTCGCCCCGAAGATGATGCGACCATTGTTGGTCATCTTGGTGACGTCGATCACCTGGGCGTTGGAGAGCTTGCTCTCAATTTCCTGGATACGGCCTTCACAGAAGCCTTGCTGCTCACGGGCAGCATGATATTCGGCGTTTTCTTTCAGATCACCATGTTCACGGGCATCTGCAATCGCTTCGATAATCTGCGGACGAAGCTCGGTCTTGAGATATTCGAGCTCTTCACGCAGCTTTTCAGCGCCGCGAACAGTCATCGGAGTATGATTCATAGTCGAAACCTGGGTTGCTTGAAAAGAGAAGCTGCGGCTATCAGAGAGAGCCGCAGCTGTCGGTTCGGATGAGGCATCTTAATATGAAGCCGGCACAAAATCCATGTCGGTCCCTGCGAGGCAGATCGCGCTTTGGCATCACAATTGTCTGTGACTATTTCTGCTCCTGGGCACTGATCGGCGCAGATACGGTCGGCTTGCCCTGCATGATGGAGATCTCCACCCGCCGGTTCATGCGCCGGTTTTCCGGTGTCGTGTTGGGCACCAGCGGCTGAGTATCCGCCATGCCCTGCACCACCAGCCGGCTGCCATCAAAACCGGGCACCTTAATCATCTGGTGGGCCACTGCCACCGCCCGCTGGGAGGAGAGATCCCAGTTGGACTGGAACAGCTCATCCTCGGTGGCCACATTGTCGGTATGGCCGGAGATGGTGATCTCGCCGGGGACATCCTTGAGCAAGGCGGCGACCTTGCGCACCACAGGCCAGAACTGGGGCTGCAGGAAGGCAGAGCCCGCCGGGAAGGCGGCTTTCTCGCGGATCCGGATGATGATCTGCTGGCCCAGCGCCTCGATCTCGATCGCCCCATCCTGGATCTGCGCCTTCATCTGATCCGCCAGCGCCTTGGCCAGCGCATTGGACTGCTCCTGTTGCTGTTTCTGCGCCTCCTGCTGGGTATCGCCCCCCACCAGCTTGTCTTCGCTCTTGTCATGACCACCAGCCTTGTCGGCGTCACCGGGCTGGAATTCCAGCTCGGTCTGGGTCATGTCGATGGTCTGCTGCATGATGGTATCGATGGGCGTTGGTTCCGGGCGACCCGGTCTGAACTCCTGGGCAATGACGGAGGTTCCCTTGGGGATGTCCTTCACCTCGAGAATGTTCTGCACCCCGAACGCCTTCTCCATGGAGCCGGCAATCTGCTTGAACTTCTGCACATCCATCTCGGCAAACGAGAGCAGCAGCACGAAGAAGCACATCAAGAGCGACATCAGATCGGCGAAAGTCCCCATGTAACCGGGCAGCCCGGGGGGCGGACATTTGCAATCAGACATACAGCCCCCTATTCATCGCCATTGTTGCGTTTCGACTGGTTGAGGTAGTTCTGCAACATGGACTGGATCACCCGAGGGTTCTGGCCATCCTGGATGCCCATGATGGCGTCCAGCACCAGGCAGCGACTCAGCTTCTCCTCACCGCTGCGCAGCTCCAGCTTGTCGGCGATGGGGATGGCAAGCATGTTGGCCTCGATGGCGCCGTACAGGGTGGTGAGCAAGGCTACCGCCATGGCCGGACCGATGGATTTGGGGTCGCTCATATTGGCCAGCATGGCCACCAGCCCGACCAGGGTACCGATCATCCCCATGGCCGGCCCCAGATCCCCCAGCGAGCGAAACACCTTGATGGCGATGACATGGCGCTCGGCGGTGAGCTCTATGTCTTTTTCCATCACGGCACGGATGACGTCGGCGTCGTGACCGTCCACCAGCATGTCGATGCCCTTTTTCATGAAGGGGTTGGGCACCTCGGCCGCTTCCAGCGCCAGAAAACCGCCCTTGCGGGCCGCATCGGCCAGCTCGACTGCCTTGACGATCAGATCGTCAAGCTTGTCTCCCTTGTACATGAATGCCTTGCCGGCCACCTTGAACGCCATCAGGAACTGGCCGATGTTGAACTTCATCATGGCGATAAAGATGGAGCCTAACACCGTGATGCAGATTGAAGGAACGTCAATGTACATCCCCACAGGGCCACCCAGCAGCATGCCATAGATGACCACCCCAAATCCCAGCACTATGCCAATCAGACTACCTAGATCCACATCCCTACTCCTGTCAGCTGAAATTTGTTGTATCTGTAGTTTGTTGAATTTTCTGCTATTGGCTCACCAGCGGCAAGGGCCGCTACCATTTTCCCCTTTGGAAGATGGCTTATTATCGGCCACTTTTCCGAGAGTTTAAGCCGATGGCATTTTTCTGCCTCCCCCCTGCCCGCCGTCGATGTTAAGATAAGCCGTTTTTTTCAATCCCCGAGGATGGACATGGCCAGTAAAAAAATCGACCGCCTGAGTTTTGATGCCACTCTGGAAGAGCTGGAAACCATAGTTCATCAACTGGAACAGGGCTCCCTGCCGCTGGAAGAGGCCCTCAAGCAGTTCGAACAGGGCATTCACCTGGTGCGTGCCGGCCAGCAGAAGCTGGAGCAGGCCGAGCAGAAGATCCAGATCCTGCTGACTCAGGCCGATGGCAGCGAGCACGCAGTTCCCTTCCAGCCAGAGCAAGGAGAGGAGTGAGTGACGCTGGACGATTTTTCCCGCCTGCACCGGCAACGTATTGACGACTGTCTATCTGCACAACTTGAATCCTTGCCACCCATGGCCCCCCGCCTGCGCGATGCCATGCGCTATGGTCTGCTGCTGGGTGGCAAACGGGTACGCCCCTTTCTGGTCTACGCCGTCGGCGAGATGCTGGGAGTAAAGCGCGAGCTGCTGGACGGCCCCGCCGCCGCGGTGGAGTGCATCCACGCCTACTCCCTGCTGCACGACGATCTGCCCGCCATGGATGACGACGATCTGCGTCGCGGCCAACCGACGGTGCACAAGGCGTTTGATGAAGGCACCGCCATTTTGGCCGGTGACGCCCTGCAGACCCTGGCCTTCTCCATTCTGGCCGATCACCCGATGCCGGATTCACTGCTGGCCAACCGGGTGCGGATGCTGAGCCGGCTGGCGCGCGCCTCCGGTTATCTCGGCATGTGCGGTGGCCAGGCGCTGGATCTGCAGGCGGAGGGGCGTCAGATCACCCTGGCCGAGCTGGAGCAGGTACACCGCCACAAGACCGGGGCTCTCATCGAGTGCGCCGTGGCGCTCGGCGCCCTGTGCAAGGCCGACGTGGATGAAACTACCCTGAGCGCGCTGCAAACCTATGCCGCCGCCATCGGTCTCGCCTTCCAGGTGCAGGATGACATCCTCGACATCACGGGTGACACCGCCACCCTCGGCAAGCGACAGGGTTCCGATCTGGCGCTGGAAAAGAGTACCTATCCGGCACTGCTTGGGCTCGACAATGCCCGTGAGCTGGCTCGCGAACTGCATGGTAAAGCCTTAACAGCCTTGCAATCTTTGCCCTACAATACCGACATTCTGGAAGCGTTTGCCGATTACATCATCGAGCGAACCCACTAAACGCTGGATAACAGTAACAATATGAGCGTTGATATAAGCAATTTCCCCAACCTGGCCCTCGCGGATACGCCGGTCGAGTTGCGATCCCTGCCCTTCGAGCGACTGCCTGTGCTGTGCAACGAACTGCGTGAATATCTGCTGCGTTCGGTGAGTCGCTCCAGTGGTCATCTTGCCTCCGGGCTCGGCACCGTCGAACTGACGGTGGCGCTGCACTACGTCTACAACACCCCGTTCGATCGGCTGGTGTGGGACGTGGGCCACCAGGCTTATCCCCACAAGATCCTGACCGGTCGCCGCGATCGGATGCAGAGCATCCGCCAGAAAGACGGTTTGCACCCCTTCCCCTGGCGCGGCGAGAGCGAGTATGACGTGCTCTCCGTCGGTCACTCCAGCACCTCCATCGGTGCGGCGCTCGGCATGGCCGTGGCGGCCGAGAGCGAAGGGCTGGGGCGCAAGGTGGTGGCGGTGATCGGCGATGGCGCCATCACCGCCGGCATGGCGTTCGAGGCGCTCAATCACGCCGGCGATGTTCACAAGGACATGCTGGTGGTGCTCAACGACAACGAGATGTCCATCTCCGAGAATGTCGGGGCACTGAACAACCACCTGGCCCGCATCATGTCCGGCAAGCTCTACACCACCATCCGCGAGGGTGGCAAGAAGGTGCTGGCCGGCCTGCCGCCGGTCAAGGAGCTGGCCAAGCGGGCCGAGGAACACCTCAAGGGAATGGTGGTGCCCGGCACCCTGTTCGAGGAGTTCGGCTTCAACTACATAGGTCCCATCGACGGCCACGACATCGAGGCTCTGGTCGAGACCCTGCGCAACATGCGCAATCTCAAGGGGCCGCAGCTGCTGCACGTCAAGACCAAGAAGGGCAAGGGCTACGAGCCCGCCGAGAAGGACCCCATCGGTTATCACGGCGTGCCCAAGTTCAATCCGGACGAGTGCACCCTGCCCAAGGCGAGTGGCGGCAAGCCGAGCTTCTCCGCCATCTTCGGCCAGTGGCTGTGCGACATGGCAGCCAAGGATGAGCGGCTGGTCGGCATCACCCCGGCCATGCGCGAAGGCTCCGGCCTGGTGAAGTTCAGCCAGCAGTATCCGGATCGCTACTTCGACGTGGCCATCGCCGAGCAGCACGCGGTCACCTTCGCCGCCGGTCTCGCCATCGCCGACCAGAAGCCGGTGGTCGCCATCTACTCGAGCTTCCTGCAGCGGGCCTACGACCAGCTGATCCACGATGTGGCGCTGCAAGAGCTGCCGGTGCTGTTCGCCATCGACCGAGCCGGTCTGGTGGGGGCTGACGGCCCGACCCATCAGGGGGCATTCGATATCAGCTTCCTGCGCACCGTGCCCAACATGGTGATCATGACCCCGTCCGACGAGAACGAGTGCCGTCAGATGCTCTACACCGGCTACCAGTGCAACGGGCCGGCGGCGGTACGCTACCCCCGCGGCAGCGGCACCGGCATCCAGGTGGAGAGCGAGATGCAGGCGCTGGCGCTCGGCAAGGGGCGGATTGTGCGTCAGGGCAAGGGCACCGCCATCCTGGCGTTCGGCACCCTGCTGCAACAGGCCAAAGCGGCTGCCGAGGCGCTCGACGCCACCCTGGTGGACATGCGTTTCGTCAAGCCGATGGACGAGGCCCTGGTGCTCTCCCTAGCCGCGACCCACGATCAGTTCGTCACCCTCGAGGACAACGCCATCATGGGTGGCGCGGGCTCTGCGGTGAACGAGCTGCTGATGCGCAGCAAACAGTGCAAGCCGGTGCTCAACCTCGGCCTGCCGGATCGCTTCGTGGAGCAGGGTACCCAGGAGGAGATCTACGCTCTGCTGGGGCTCGATGGCGCCGGCATCCAGCGCAGCATCGAGCAGTGGCTGCAGGCTTGATCCCTCAGCACACATAGCAAAAGGGCGCCGTTATGGCGCCCTTTTCGTTTGTCTGTCTCGTTTGTTTATCTGTGACCATCAGCCCTTGTAGAGCTTGGGATTGAACACATCCCGCAGCCAGTCACCCAACAGGTTGATGACCAGCACCAGCACCACCAGGCAGATGCCCGGGAAGGCGGTGATCCACCAGGAGCCGGAGAAGATGTAGTTGAAGCCTACGCTGATGAGCGAGCCCAGCGACGGCTGATCCACCGGCATCCCCAACCCCAGGAAGGAGAGCGCCGCCTCGCTCATGATGGCGTTGGCCACCTGCACCGTGGAGATGACCAGGATCGGCGACAGGCAGTTGGGCAGAATGTGGCGGAACATGATCCGCGGGGCACGAAAGCCCATCACCTTGGCCGCTTCCACATACTCCTTTTTCTTCTCCGCCAGCACCGAGGCGCGCACGGTTCGGGCGTACTGCGGCCACTCGGCGATACCGATGATCACCACCAGCATCAGGATGGCGAACTTCGAGTAGAACTCGGAGCCAAAGGTAGCCTGGAAGATGGCGGAGATGATGATCGCCACCATCATGGTGGAAAACGACAGCTGCACATCGGCAAAGCGCATCAGCAGGCTGTCGATGCGGCCACCGAAGTAGCCGGCCAGCAGGCCGATGACGATGCCGAGCACCAGCTGCAGCCCCACCGCGAACAGACCTATGGTGAGCGAGATGCGGGCGCCATAGAGGATGGTGCTCCAGATGTCGCGACCCTGGTTGTCGGTACCGAGCCAGAAACGCTCCTCACCCCCTGCCAGCCAGGAGGGCGGCAGTTCGGCATCCATCAGATCGAAGCTGGTCTGGTCATAGACGTTGTACGGGGCGAGCCAAGGCGCCAGCATGGCGGCCAGCACGAATACCACGAACACCGCAAAGCTGAACATGGCTACCTTGTCCCGCAGGAAGTAGTAGACGATGTCGGAATTTTTGAATCGAGCCCAACGGCTTGGGCTTGCAGTTACTGCATTGCTCATGTGCTTACCCCTTAGCGGTCAAGTTGACGGTCGGGTTGATCAACCCGTAGAGCAGGTCGACCAGGGTATTGGTCACCACGAAAATGAGCCCGACGAAGATGACGTAGGCGGTGATGAGGGGCGTATCGACCCGGTGGATCGCCTCGAGGAACAAAAAGCCGGTCCCCGGCCACTGGAACACGCTCTCGGTCAGTATGGTGTAAGCCACCATGGTACCGATCTGCACACCACCGACGGTAATGACCGGCAGCATGGTGTTCTTCAGGGCGTGCTGGTAATAGACCTTGTTGTTGTCCAGTCCCTTGGCGCGGGCAAACTTGACGTACTCGGAGGAGAGCTGCTCCAGCATCTCGGAGCGCACCAGCCGGATGAACAGCGGCAGCATGATGGAGGAGAGCGCCACCGCCGGCAGGATCAGATGCTTGATGCCGTCCCAGGTGAAGAAGCCCGACTCCCAGCCCAGCAAGTTGTAGGTTTCGCCGCGGCCATAGGCCGGCAGCCAGCCCAGCTGGATGGAGAAGAGGTACATCAGCATGATGGCGGTCAGGAACACCGGGATCGAGATGCCGATGCTGCTCCCCGCCATGATGATCTTGGTCGGTATGCTGTGCGGGCGGATCGCCGAGTAGACCCCAAGCGGAATGGAGACCACCACGATGATCAGCGCAGCGCCAAACACCAGCTCAAGAGTAGCCACCAGCTTGTCGAGGATAACCTCGAGAGCGGGTCGCTTGAAGAAGTAGGAAGTGCCCAGATCCCCGTGTACCGCGTTCTTCAAGAAGCGGCTGTATTTGACGAGGAAAGGATCGTTGAGGCCCATCTTCTCGCGCAATTCGTGGCGCTGGGCTTCGGAGACGGATTGTCCCACCAGCTCGCGCAGCGGATCCCCCAGGTTGTCCTGGATGGAGAAGGCGACCAGGCTGATGACGAACATCACTATCACGGCCTGATAGAACCGTTTCAGCAGGAATGTAAACATGCTTGTCCTTCTACGTGGCCTGTGTCATGGCACAGGCTTCTGTTAGCAGGCGGGGTGGCCGGCTGACCACCCCGCCCCGTCCTTCCTTGCGACTTGCGCTTACTTGCCGACCACCAGGTCACCCAGGTAAGGGAAGTTCATTACGTTGACCACCGGCTTGATGTCGGCGTTCTTCTTGGCGCCGTAGGCCAGATCTTCCCAGTGCAGCGGCACGTAGGCGGCGTCGTCGATCAGCATGGCTTCGACCTTCTTCAGCATCTCGGCGCGCTTGGCCGGGTCGGTCTCGGCGTTGGCCTGCTCGACCAGCTTGTCAGCCTCGGCGTTGGCATAGCCGGCACAGTTGTACTGGCCCATGCCGGTCTTAGCATCCTTGGTGAAGGTCAGGAACTCGAAGAAGTTCGCGGTATCTTCGGTGTCGGAGTGCCAGCCGATCAGCTGCATGTCCGCGGCGCACTTGTCAAACTCCGGCCAGTACTGGGCCACCGGCATGGTCTTCAGATCAACCTTGATGTTGATCTTGGCCAGCATGGCGGAGACGGCCTGGGCAATCTTGACGTCGTTGACGTAGCGGGCAGCCGGGGAGATGAAGCTCATCTTGAAGCCCTTCTCGTAGCCGGCTTCCTTCATCAGCTCCTTGGCCTTGGCCAGGTCATACTGGGGCTTGAGCGCCTCGTTGTGACCGGCATAGCCTTTCGGGCTCAGCTGGCCGGCGGGGGTGCCAAAGCCCTTGTTGATCTTCTCGACGATACCCACCTGGTTGATGGCGTAGTTGATCGCCTGACGCACGCGCTTGTCTTTCAGCGCCGGGTTGGTGTTCTGGTTCAGCTCGATGATGATGGCGCGGGTACCGGACAGAGTCACCAGCTGGGTGTCCTTGCCATTCTTCACGCGCTCCAGATCGTTCGGCGCAACCGGATAGATCATGTCCACGTCGCCACCCAGCAGGGCCGCCACGCGGGTGGCGTCTTCCTTGATGGGCACCACGGTCAGGTTGTCAACGTTGCCCTTGGAGGCCTTGTCCCAATAGTTGGCGTTGCGCACGTACTCCAGCTTCACGCCCTGCTCGCGGAACTTGACGCTGAACGGGCCGGTACCGGAGACGTGGGTGGAGGCGTAGGAGTCGCCGTTCTTGACGATCTCGCCCTTGTCCTTGCCCGCCTCTGTCTTGCCGGTATAGAACTTGGAGTCCATCGGGAAGATATAGGTCACGGTCTGCAGCACCAGCGGGAATGGCTTGGCGGTGACGAGATCCACTGTGTACTCATCGACCTTCTTCACTTCGGCGATGGGGTCGAAGATGGCCTTGAAGTCGACGGAGGACTTCAGACGGTTGACGGTCCACACCACGTCGTCGGCGGTGAAGTCGTTGCCAGAGTGGAACTTGACGCCCTTGCGCAGGAAGAAGCGGACGGTCTTGTCGTCGATGCGCTCATACTTCTCGGCCAGGCGCGGCTCGAACTGCAGGTCCTGGGTGTAACGCATCAGCGGATCGAACACCAGGTGGGACATCTCCAGGGTCTGACCGGAGAGCTGCTCCTGCGGGTCCAGCGAGGTGGCGTCAGAGGCGACACCGACCTTGATGTCGACAGCGGAGACGTTAAAGGCGAAACCAGCGGCAAACAGCGCCAGTGCAATCTTGGACAATCCTTTTTTCATTGTTTTCTCCATGCTTTTGGCTTTTTTATTGACATAGATACCGGCGAGCCGGTGCTTTCCTAGCTTGCGATTTCCAGCCCCTCGCGGGACATTCCCTTGAACTCCGGCATGAGGGAGATCAGCTTGCGGCTGTACTCATGCTCGGCATTGGTAAACAGTTTCTCGGTCTCGGCCACCTCCACTAGGTGACCGTGCTGCATCACCCCAATGCGATCGCACATCTGGCGGATGACTGGCAGATCGTGGCTGATGAACAGCATGGTGAGGCCAAGCTCCTGCTGCAGATCCTTGAGCAGGTTCAGGATCTGGGCCTGCACCGACACATCCAGCGCCGAGGTGGGCTCGTCGCAGATGAGGAAACGGGGCCGGGTCGCCAGGGCCCGGGCGATGGAGATGCGCTGACGCTGGCCACCGGAAAACTCGTGGGGGTACTTGACCCCGGCGCCGCGGCCGAGCCCCACGTGATCCAGCAGATCCCCCACTATGCCGGCGATCTGGCTCTCGCTGCCCGCCAGCTTGTGGAAGCGGATCGGCTCGGCAATGATGTCGCGCACCTTCATGCGCGGGTTCATCGACGAGTAGGGGTTCTGGAACACCATCTGCATCTGGCGACGCAGCGGGCGACGCTCATGCTCGCCCTTGAGGGCGGTGAGATCGATCCCCTCGAAGAAGATCTTGCCGGTATCGGGCGGATAGAGGCCGGTGATGGCGCGGGCGATGGTCGACTTGCCGGAGCCAGACTCCCCCACCAAGCCGAAGGTCTCACCTTCGAAGATCTCGAAGCTGATATTGTTGCAGGCCCGTACATACTGGCGGCGGCTCGGGAAGAAGGAGTCCTTGGTGACGAACTTCAGATCCACGTTTTCCACCCGCAACAGCGCCCCTTCATAGGCGCGTTCGTCCTGGCTCTGACCGAGCCAGTGGGTCTTGAGATCGATGCTGGTATCCGCCGCACCGGCATCCTCGATATAGGAGACCAGCGGGAAGCGCACCAGCTTCACATCCGAGCGGGGCACCGCCGAGATGAGGCTGCGGGTGTAAGGGTGGTTGGGGCGACCCAGCACCTGTTCGGTGGTGCCGAACTCCACCAGATCGCCGCGATACATGACCGCCACCTTGTCGGTGACGTTGGAGACCACGCCCATGTCGTGGGTCACCAGCATGCAGCCCACCTGCCGCTCCTTGCAGAGGGTGCGGATGAGCTGGAGGATCTGATCCTGGATGGAGACGTCCAGCGCCGTGGTCGGTTCGTCGGCGATGATGAGCTCGGGATCGCCGGAGAGGGCGATGGCGATGACCACCCGCTGGCGCATGCCGCCGGAGAACTGGTGCGGATACTGCTTGATGCGCAGCTCCGGGCTCGGGATCCCGACCGCCTTCATCAACTCGAGCGCCTTGGCAAAGGCCGCCTCACGTGACAGGTCGGTGTTGGCGAGGATGGTTTCAACCAGCTGATGTTCGACGGTGAACAGCGGGTTGAGGGAGGTCATGGGGTCCTGAAAGATGAAACCGATGCGCGAGCCGCGAATGGCCCGCATCTCGTTCTGGCTCTTGCCGGAGATGAGCTCGCCATTGAGGTAGATATCGCCACGGGCGATGCGACCCGGCGGGCTCAGGAGATCGATGACGGCGTTGCCGATGGTGGACTTGCCGGCGCCGGATTCACCCACGACACCGACTATCTCCCCTTTTTCGATGGAAAAAGAGAGATCCTTCACTGCGGCCAGTACCCCGTAGCGGGAGGGATACTCGATCCGCAAGTTTTTCACTTCGAGCAAGGACATGGTTACCTCTGCGGGGGACATCCGTCCCAAATAATTCGTCCGTAAATCGGCCGCAGATGCCGGTCGTGCCTTGGCGTGATCGTGAGTGTTTGATATGACGACTAAACGCTCAATCCATGAGACAACGAAACCAGCGATCCGGGCGGGTTTTTTGCATTTTTTTGGAATAACCCGCGAGTAACTTAGACGGTTTGACGGCGAGTGTAAATGATCGGGTTATACAATTTCGCAATACTTTGCTCAGTTAGCAGCCAGCTCTACAGTCATAAATGATGACTGCAATCACATATCCAGACTTTATGACCACATAAATGATGATCTAGTGCTTTTACTTTCAACAAGGGTGTAACAGGCGGGAATATTCACTATTGACACAATAGTCTCAAGCCTCGAATGAGTAGTGAATATTTATGTGAAATGATTTTTTAACGGCAGCATATGCCGATGAATGAAAACTAAACAGAGATAAATAGGGGGATGCCAGCGCTGCATTCCCCCTCGTAATCCCCGTCACCCCAGCCAGTATGCCAGCGATTGCATACAAAACAGGGCGAACAGGGCGGCGATGAGATCGTCGAGCATGATGCCGAAGCCACCGTGGATACGGCGGTCGAACCAGGAGATGGGCCAGGGCTTGAGCACGTCGAACAGGCGAAACAGCACGAAGCCGGCCAGTATCCACTCCCAACCGGCCGGCGCCGCTATCATGGTGACGCCAAAGCCGATTACCTCGTCCCAGACGATGGCCCCGTGATCCGGCATGCCGATGGCATCGGTGGCGCTCTGGCAGATGCGGATGCCCGCCACGAAACCCGCCACCAGCAGGGCGATGAACCAGAAGGTTGGCAAGCCGCTCACCAGCAGATAGAGGGGGATGGCGGCCAGCGTCCCCATGGTGCCGGGCGCCTTGGGCGAGAGGCCGGAGCCAAACCCCACCGCCAGGAAGTGAAGCGGGTTCCTGAGGTTCAACCGCTTCAGCTCGGGCTTTATCATGAACCAGCTCATGCGAAGTGATCCCACCCTTTCAGCGT
Source organism: Aeromonas sp. FDAARGOS 1403 (assembly GCF_019047325.1). Taxonomy (NCBI): domain Bacteria; kingdom Pseudomonadati; phylum Pseudomonadota; class Gammaproteobacteria; order Aeromonadales; family Aeromonadaceae; genus Aeromonas; species Aeromonas sp. FDAARGOS 1403. The sequence continues at coordinate 4,640,527 of NZ_CP077249.1, forward strand.
CAGCTCGACCGGCTGCTCGCCGTGCAGATAGTCGATGCCGGGCTCACCGGCCAGGATCCGGCCGATGCGGGTGAACTTGACGCCGCAGTTGGCCAGCGCCGTATCCAGCGCGCCGCGATGCTCCTCCGGCACGGTGAAGCAGAGCTCGTAGTCATCGCCACCGGCCAGCGCCAGCTGCCAGGCATCCTGCTCGCTCACCGCATCCTGCAGCACGGGTGAGAGCGGCAGCAGACCGAGATCGATCTGGGCCCGCACGCCGGACGCCTTGAGCACGTGGCCGAGATCCGAGGCCAGGCCGTCGGAGAGATCCAGCGCGCTGCTGGCCAGTCCGCGCAGGGCCTGACCGGCCAGAATGCGGGGATGGGGGTGATCGAGGCGCGGCAGCACGGCCGCCAGCTGGTTCTCGTTGAGGGTGCGCTTGGCCAGCAGGTGGGAGAGCGCCAGCGCGGCATCGCCCAGGGTGCCGGTCACATAGACACCGTCGCCGGCCTTGGCACCACTGCGCAGCAGGGCACGGCCGGCCGGCACCGAGCCCTTGACCGATACCGTGATGGAGAGGGGGCCGCGGGTCATGTCCCCGCCCACCAGCGCCACGTTGTAGTATTCGGCAAGCTCGAGGAAACCTTCCGCAAAACCGGCCACCCAGGCTTCGTTGATGGTGGGCAGGGTCAGCGCCAGCGACACCCAGCGCGGCTCGGCGCCCATGGCGGCCAGATCGGAGAGATTGACCGCCAGCGCCTTGTAGCCGAGGTCTACCGGATCCATGTCGGGAAAGAAGTGTACGCCGCTCACCAGGGTATCCGTGCTCACCGCCAGCTGGGTGTCGGGGGGCAGGGTCAGCAGGGCGCAGTCGTCTCCAGGGCCCATCACCACGTCCTTGCGGGCGTGGGGGACCTTGAAGTACTTATCAATCAGCTCAAATTCACCCATACAGTAAAAAGCCAGCGATTAAGCTGGCTCCTCTATTAGATGCTGTTGCGGCTCTTGCTGCGAGACCGTGTTCAAGGCTGGTCGCTGCCGGGCTCTTCATGTATTGCCATACACGTCGGCCTGGCGCTGCGCTTCACCTTGCTGACGACGGCTCGCGACAGAGCATCGATCAGCATGGAATGCTGATGAACAGGGATCAGCGCTTGTCCAGCGACTTGATCACCTTGTCCAGTACACCGTTGACAAACTTGTGGCTGTCATCGGCAGCAAAGGCTTTGGCCAGCTCGATCGCTTCGTTGATCACCACGCGCGGCGGCACATCATCACGACGGGTCAGCTCATAGGTCGCCAGACGCAGGATCGCCTTGTCCACCATGTCCACTTCTTCCAGCGGACGGGAGAGGAAAGGTGCGAAGACCTTGTCCAGCTCGTTGCAGTGGAGGGCTACCCCGAACAGCAGATCGCGGAAGTAGTTCAGATCCACACCCTTGGTGTCCTGATCGATCTTGAACTGCTCTTCGATGTCGCCCACGTTGGCCTTGGTCATCTGCCACTGGTAGATGGCCTGGGTGGCGCAATGGCGGGCCTTGCGGCGCTCAGACGGTTTCAATGCATTTCTCCTCGTTACACGTCCAGTTCTTTCAGGACGTTGATCATTTCGAGCGCTGCCAGTGCAGCCTCTGCACCCTTGTTACCCGCCTTGGTACCTGCACGCTCGATGGCTTGTTCAATGTTTTCAGTGGTCAGTACGCCGAAGGCAACCGGAATTTCATATTCCATCATTACCTGGGCCATGCCCTTGCTGTTCTCGTTGGCGACCAGATCGAAGTGGTAGGTGCCGCCACGGATGACGGTGCCGACTGCCACGATGGCGTCATAGTTGCCGCTCTTGGCCAGTTTCTTGATGACCAGCGGCATTTCAACCGCGCCCGGCACTTTCACCAGGGTCAGGTTGCTGTCCTGTACCTGGCCTTGACGCTTCAGTACGTCCAGTGCACCACTCACCAGGCTGTCGTTGATGAAACTGTTGAAACGAGCAACGACAATCGCAACGCGCGCTTCAGGAGCGGCGATATTTCCTTCGATAACCTTCATTGGAAATCCTGTATCTGTGAAAGCAAAAGGGCCGGAGTCAAAAGTGCGCACATTCTAGCACAACAGACCCACGACAAAAAACCATGGCCGCAACGGGCGGCCATGAGGATGATTTCAGCCGTATGCGGCGCTTACTCGCCGACGTACTCCACCACTTCCAGGCCGAAGCCGCCGAGAGCGTGATACTTCTTCGGCGAGCTCAGCAGGCGCATCTTGCCCACCCCCAGCGCCTTGAGGATCTGGGAGCCGACGCCGACCCGGCGCGAGGTACCCTGCCACTTGGCTCCTTCCGGCGCCAGCCCCTTGTCGGCGGCCTCGAAGCCCTTGACCCTGGCCAGCAGCTCGGCACCGTGGGCTTCCGCCCCCAGGATCACCAGCACCCCGCCCTCGTCGGCGATGCGGGCCATGGATTTGGGCAGCGGCCAGCTGCGGGCGGCGTGGCGGTCGGTCTGCAGCAGATCGCTCAGCACGTCGTGCAGATGGACCCGCACCAGGGTTGGCTGGTCGGCACTCACCTCGCCTTTTTTGAGGGCGAAGTGCACCTGGTTGTCGATGGTGTCGCGGAAGGTGATGAGGTCGAACTCGCCATATTCGGTGGGCAGCTTGCACTCGGCCACCTTCTCGACTGTGGTCTCATGCTGGTTGCGGTATTCGATGAGATCCGCAATGGTGCCAAGCTTGATGCCGTGCTGCTCGGCGAAGATCTCGAGATCAGGGCGGCGCGCCATGGTGCCATCCTCGTTCAAGATCTCGACGATGACGGAAGCGGCCTCGTAACCGGCCAGCCGGGCCAGGTCACAACCCGCCTCGGTGTGGCCGGCGCGAGTCAGCACGCCGCCATCCTGGGCCATCAGCGGGAAAATGTGGCCGGGTTGCACCAGATCGGAAGCCTTGGCATCGGGCGCCACTGCCGCCTGCACGGTGACGGCCCGGTCGGCGGCGGAGATGCCGGTGGTCACCCCTTCGGCCGCTTCGATGGTCACGGTGAAGGCGGTCGAGAACTGGGCGTTGTTGCGGTCGACCATCAGCGGCAGCGCCAGCTGCTTGCAGCGATCCCGGGTCAGGGTCAGACAGATGAGCCCCCGGCCGTAACGGGCCATGAAGTTGATATCTTCCGGGCGGACACAGGAGGCGGCCATGATGAGGTCCCCTTCGTTCTCCCTGTCTTCGTCATCCATCAGGATCACCATCTTGCCAGCCTTGATATCGGCAATGATTTCCTGGGTCGTGCTCAGCGCCATGGGCTACTCCATCAACATGCTTCGGGGATTGAGCCAGTCGGCTCGACGTGATACTGCCTATTGTGCTCTAGATGGGGCACGCGGGGCCCCATTTCAATCGGAGCGGGATCACAGAAAAGCGTTTTTCCCGCCGAGGTTCCGTCACAGGAAACCGGAGCGGGCCAGCTTCTCCAGGGTCAGGGTGGAAGCACTGCTCTCCTGGCGCTGACCCGTCATCAGCCGCTCCAGATAGCGGGCTATCTGATCCACCTCGAGATTGACGCTCCTGCCCGGCTTCCAGCCGGCTATGGTGGTCTCCTGGGCGGTGTGGGGCACGATTGTCAGCCGGAACAGATCCCCCTGCACGGCGTTGACGGTAAGGCTGATGCCGTCCACCGCGATGGATCCCTTCTCGGCGATGTAGCGGGAGAGCTCCGTCGGCGCCTTGATCCAGTACTCGATGGCACGGCCGCTGCTGGAGACGCTCTTGACCTCCCCCACCCCGTCCACGTGGCCGGAGACCAGGTGACCGCCGAGGCGGGAGGTGGGCATCAGCGCCTTCTCGAGGTTGACCCGATCGCCCACCTTGGCGGCAGAAAAACCGGTGCGGGAGAGGGTTTCCAGCGAGACGTCGGCGGTGTAGCGCTTGTCGCCCAAGGCGATCACGGTAAGACAGACGCCGTTGGTGGCGATGGAGTCGCCCAGTTTGACGTCGCCAAAATCCAGGGTGGGCGCGTGCACGGTGAGGGCCATGTCTTCGCCCTGGCGACGCAGCTCGGCCAGGGTTCCCACCGCTTCGATAATTCCGGTAAACATGCAGATCACCTTGCTGATGACGGGGGCGACAATGCCCCCTTTAACATTGATAAATCAGGCTATTTTGGCGGTAATACGAATATCCTGGCCAACCATGCGCACATCCTTGATGTTGAGCTTGGGTGCCTGGAACAGCCGGGTCAGCGCCGGCAGGTGGAACAGCCCGCGCCCCTCGTCCCCCATCAGTTTGGGCGCCTGATAGAGCACCAGCTCGTCCACCAACCCCTTGTCCAGCAGGGCGCCGCACAGGCGGGGCCCCGCCTCCACCAGTACCGAGTTGACGTTTTGTTTCGCCAGCAGCATGAACAGGCTGACCAGATCCAGCTTGCCATCCAGCAGCGGCACCTCCAGCTGCTGTACCCAGGCTGGCCAGTCGCCGTCCGCCTTGTGGCGGGCCAGCAGCACCGGGCTCTCGCTTTGGAACAGGGGCAGATCCGGGGTCAGCCGGTTCTGTGAGTCGACGATGACCCGCAGCGGCTGGCGCAGGGTCTCTTTGGGATAGACAGCCTTGACCGAGGGGGGCAGCTCGTCCCAGCGCACGGTGAGGGAGGCGTTGTCCACCAGCACGGTTTCGGCGCTGGAGAGCACCGCATCGTGGCGGGCCCGCAGTCGCTGTACGTCGCGGCGCGCCTCCGGGGAGGTGATCCACTGGCTCTCGCCGCTCGCCATGGCGGTGCGGCCATCCAGGCTGGCGCCGAGCTTGACCGTCACCTGCGGGAAGGCGGTACGCATCCGCTTGAAAAAGCCCGGGTTGAGCGCCTCGGCTTCGCTTGCCAGCAGACCGAAATCGGTCTTGATGCCCGCCTCGGAGAGCATGCGCAGGCCGCGCCCCCCTACCTGAGGGTTGGGGTCTACCATGGCGGCCACCACCCGGCTCACACCGGCCTTGATCAGCGCCTCGGCGCAGGGCGGGGTGCGACCGTGGTGGGAACAGGGCTCCAGGGTCACGTAGGCGGTGGCGCCGCGGGCCTCTTCACCGGCCGCGTGCAAGGCATAGACCTCGGCATGGGGCTCGCCGGCCCGCTGATGCCAGCCCTCTCCCACCACCACGCCAGCCTTCACCAGCACGGCACCGACACAGGGGTTGGGGGCCGTGGTGTAACGGCCGCGGCGGGCCAGTTCGAGGGCCCGGCTCATCCATTGGTAATCGTCTTGACTAAACATCTGGGCTCCTCTGACAGCACATCCAGGCTTACGCAATATCGTAGGTTCGATTAGCGCAGCGTAATCGAACGCGGCAACCTGGTTTGGAAGAAAGACTCACTTCTCCAGCTTGGCGATCTCTTCACCAAACTCACGAATGTCTTCAAAGCTGCGATAGACGGAGGCAAAGCGGATATAGGCCACCTTGTCGAGCCCCTTGAGCTCGTCCATCACCAGGTTGCCCACCAGCTCGGAGGCCACTTCGCGCTCGCCGGTGGCCCGCAGGCGGGATTTGATGTGGTTGACCGCCTTCTCGATGGCCTCCATGCTCACCGGCCGCTTCTCCAGTGCCCGCAGGATGCCGGCACGCAGCTTGTCTTCGTTGAAAGGCTCGCGCGAGCCGTTGGACTTGATGACGCGGGGCATGACCAGCTCGGCCATCTCGAAGGTCGTGAAGCGCTCGTGGCATAGCAGGCATTCGCGACGGCGGCGTACCTGATGGCCTTCGGCCACCAGACGGGAATCGATCACCTTGGTATCTACCGCACTACAGAAAGGGCAATGCATCGGACCTCCGGCGTTGACGGAAAAGGGCGCCGACCACCGGGGCCGGCTCTAGGCCGGCCAGTGTAGCACGGCCATCCGGAACCGGTAAAAGCCCGTGAAAACAAGGGAAGTGACAGATGCCATCAGCAACCACGAAGTGCATCAATGGCGACATCAGGCAGCCAGAGCACAGTATTGGTGTCGCTCTCTATCAGCTCGACGATGGCGTCTCTCGGACCTTTTCTCCATGCATCCGTGGCATAGAATGCCGCCTGTGAACGGGTCAGATCGTCAAGATCAGCGTAAGCCCGCATCAAAAAATAGACGTCCGGATGGTGCAAGGAAGGGCCATTATTCACCACATCCATTCCCCACTCGCGGTGCAGCGGTAAACTCTGCTCTGCAACCAGCCTATGAAACTCTGCCCGGCTACCGGCCTTGAGCCGGTAGTTCCGGATCTCCAGCACTCTCTTCATTGAGCTATCTCCTGCCATCCGTTTCTTGAACATCAAAGCTGTTTTAGGCGCCCATCCCAGTCATCCATTCGACCGGGCTCAGTCATCATAAGGCAGGGTATCCGGGTCACAATCCTGATAGTCGGGCGCCGGATCCACGGCAAAGCGGCGCGCCTCGATATGGCTGTGGCCCAGCATCAATGCCTTGCCCACCCGGTGCATGCCGTCCATCACCCGGCCGGCGCTGTCCAGCAGGATGGGATAGGCGAGATCGGCCGCCATCATGAGCTGGCAGTGCTCCACCACGCTGCGCACCGTGGGGCTGGCGGCGCCATGGCCGTACCAGTGCAGCTGGTCGAGCTCGGCAATCTCACCGAGTGCCACCGCCTGCACCGGCAGATCGCGGCTCAGCCACACCAACCGGCGCACGTCCCAGGCCAGCAGCCCCTGTTCGCTGGCGCGAAAGTGATACTGGGCACGGATCGCCTGCCTGAGCGCTGCCGACGCCAAGTCCCTCTCAGTTTTTCCCCCACCCCCTGTGCCCTGCAACTGCTCTTTGCTGTGCTGACTCATAGCCCCTCTCATGTTGCCAGACGCCACAAAAAACAATGCCACCCGAGGGTGGCATTGCGGTTCAACCTGAAAAGCAGGCCGATTATGCGTAAACCGGGAAACGGCGGCAGATATCCAGCACCTTCTCGCGCACGGTGGCCAGCACTTCGTCGTTGTCGTGGTTGTCCAGCACGTCGCAGATCCAGTGGGTCAGCTGGATGGACTCGGCTTCCTTGAAGCCGCGGCGGGTGATGGCCGGGGTACCGATGCGCACACCGGAGGTGACGAACGGGGAGCGCGGGTCGTTGGGCACCGAGTTCTTGTTGACTGTGATGTTGGCTTTGCCCAGCGCAGCATCAGCATCCTTACCGGTCAGCTCGCGGCCGATCAGGTCAACCAGCATCAGATGGTTGTCGGTGCCGCCGGAGACGATCTTGTAGCCGCGCTCGATGAAGGTGGCAGCCATCGCCTTGGCGTTTTTGACGACCTGGGCCTGATAGGTCTTGAACTCGGGCTCCAGCGCCTCTTTGAAGGCAACGGCCTTGCCGGCGATGACGTGCATCAGCGGACCACCCTGACCACCCGGGAAGACGGCGGAGTTGAGCTTCTTGTAGAGCTCCTCGTCGTCAGCGGCGGAGAGGATCAGACCACCGCGCGGACCGGCCAGGGTCTTGTGAGTGGTGGAAGTGACCACGTGAGCGTGGGGCACCGGGTTCGGGTAGACGCCGGCGGCGATGAGGCCAGCCACGTGGGCCATGTCGACGAACAGCCAAGCACCGATCTTGTCGGCGATTTCGCGCATGCGGGCCCAGTCGACAACGCCGGAGTAAGCGGAGAAGCCACCGATCATCATCTTCGGCTTGTGCTCAACGGCCAGACGTTCCATCTCGTCGTAGTCGATCTTGCCGGACTCGTCGATGCCGTAGGGGATGATGTTGTACAGCTTGCCGGAGAAGTTGACCGGGGAGCCGTGAGTCAGGTGACCACCGTGAGCCAGGTTCATACCCAGCACGGTGTCGCCCGGTTGCAGCAGGGCCATGTAGACGGCGCTGTTGGCCTGGGAGCCGGAGTGCGGCTGCACGTTGGCGTAGGTGGCACCGAACAGCTCTTTGGCGCGCTCGATAGCCAGGGTTTCAACCACATCCACATACTCGCAACCACCGTAGTAGCGCTTGGAGGGGTAACCTTCGGCGTACTTGTTGGTCAGCTGGGAGCCCTGGGCTTCCATGACGCGGGGGCTGGTGTAGTTCTCGGACGCAATCAGCTCGATATGCTCTTCCTGACGACGGGTCTCGTCTGTGATGGCCTGCCACAGCTGGGGATCATAGCCGGCAATGGTCATGTCACGTTTCAACATCCGTTTCTCTCCTGAAAATCGTTTGCGCGATAGGTGAAGTGGGCAGGCGCATTGTAACGTGAGCTGGATCAAAGAGACAGTCCAACCACCCAAAAATTTGTTTAAAAAATGTAAAATGCGTCGCAAATTTCACACCGACCAGGCGGGCTGCGACCCGCCGGCGAGCCCACGCCCGCCCGGCCGGCGCACTCTTCATCTGCCGCCGATACACTCGGCCAAGTGCCGGAGCATGGCTCATCAGCCGGCCAAAACCAGAGCCAGATCATGGATATAGCATTTACTAACAGATAACATCTTTAGCAGGCACAGCAGTTGCCCGGCGCGCAGGCCGGCAACGGAAGGGCCCCTCACCGCATCCGGTCAACTGCTGCTCGCGTCACCCTCTTGTCTTGTCACACCGCAGACTCACGGGAGTAAGCCATGCTGGATAACTTGATGCTGTTTCTGATTATTTCGGTATTCGCGCTGTTCTACTGGATCTACTACACCGGCAGTCGCAAGAGCCCTTTCACCACCCAATGGGATCAGTTGCCCACCCGCGAGCAGTATCTGGCGGCCCACCCGGACGCCATCGACGGCGACATCATCTTCTGCATTCACTGCGGCCATCATCAGCAGCTGGATGTGGGCCTGGTGCACCAGGCCGACTTTCGCCGTCAGCACCTCTGCGCCCAGTGCAGGCAGCCGCTCTACCGCGAAGAGCAATGACTTTCCTGCGAGGGTGTGAACCACGCCCCCTTGCCGCTAATCCGGCAGATGCTTCGTCTGCCACGCCTGCAAACCGGCCAGCGCCTGCTCAAACGGCCCGGCCAGCGCCCCCCCATCCAGCCGCCCCTGCTCCACGGCGGCGCACTGCGCCGCGAAATCATCCAGCCCGAGCGCCAGGGCGCTGCCCTTGAGCCTGTGGGCCAGCGCGCGCTGCGCTTTCCCTTCGCTGTGCGCCAGCTCGGCCACCAGGGGCGCCCCCTGCTCGGCAAACAGGGCGATGAGCTGGCGGATGCGCTGACTGCCGAGCAGGGTCAGATCCGCCTCCAGCACCCGGTTGGAGGTCCCGCTACCAGCGAGCGGCTCGCCCGCCACCAGGGGAGGCGCCTCCTCCCCCGCTGACAAACGGTCGATGGCCGCGGCCAGCGCCCCCAGCCGCACCGGCTTGCCGACGAAATCGGCAAACCCCGCCGCCAGACAGGCGCGCACATCCTCCGGGTACATCTGGGCCGAGACCGCGATGGCGGGCAGGCCGCAGCCATGCTCCTCCTCGCTGATGGCCACCAGATCCTCGCGCAGCGTCATGCCATCCATGTCCGGCAGGTTGATGTCGAGCAGGGCCAGCTCGAAGGGGCGCTCGGTCACCCGCGCCAGCGCGCTGCGTCCATCCTCGGCCAAGGTGACTCTGTGGCCGAGGCGCACCAGCATGCCCTCGGCCACCAGCCGGTTGATCTCGTTGTCCTCCACCAGCAGGATCTCCCGCGGCTGGCCGAGGCGCACCGGCTGGGCACTGGCCGGCAGCTGGGCCGCCGAGCGCTGCAGCGGCAGGCTGAAGCTGAATTCACACCCCTGCCCCGGCTCGCTGGAGAGCGTGAGCTCTCCCCCCATGGCGGCCACCAGCCGGCGGCTGATGGCGAGCCCCAGTCCCGTGCCCCCCTGATGACCCATGTCCCGCTTGCGCTGACGAAAGGCCTCGAACACCGCCTCCTGCTCCCCGGACGGGATGCCGGGGCCGGTGTCTTTCACCACGAAGCGGATGCAGGGCTCGGTGCAGGGACCCGCGCAGGCCAGCGGCGCCACCACCAGGGTGATGCGCCCCTTGACGGTGAACTTGACCGCATTGCCCAAAAGGTTTGAGAGCACCTGGCGCAGCTTGCCCAGATCCCCCTCCACCACGGGAGGGAGCGAGGGGGCATACTCCAGCGCCAGCGTCACCCCTTTCGCGTCGGCCCTCGGCCCGAACAGGGCGATCAGCTCCTCGGCCAGCGGGCGCAGGGAGAAGGGCTCGCGGCGCGCCTCCACATGGCCGGCCTCGATCTTGGAGTAGTCGAGAATGTCGTTGAGGATCTCCAGCAGGGATTCGCCGCTCTGCTCGATGGCGGCCAGGTAGCGCTGCTGGGTCTCGCTGAGGTGGGTGTCCTCCAGCAGGGTGAGGCCACCGAGGATGCCGTTCATGGGGGTGCGAATCTCGTGGCTCATGGTGGCAAGGAACACCGATTTTGCCCGGTTGGCCTGCTCCGCCTCGGCGCGGGCCAGCCGCTGTTTCTCCACCTCCTCGTTGAGGCGCGCATTGGCGTGGCTGAGCTGCTCCGTGCGCTCCTCGACCCGCGACTCCAGCTCCCGCTGGTAGCGGCCAAGCTCGATGGCGTTGTCACGAAACACCTGCAGCGCCCGCGCCAGCTCCGCCAGCTCGTCACGCCCGACCTCCCCAACCGGCGTCAGCGGCGCCAGATCCCCCTTCGCCAGCCGGCTCATCCCGGCGACCGCTCGCTGCAGCGGCCAGACGATGCGACCATAGACCATGCGCCACATCAACAGGATGAGCAGCACCAGGGTGAGCAGGCCGATCACCATCAGGGCCTGCTCCAGCAGCTTGAGCCGCTGGCTCAATGCCTGCTGGCTCTCTCTCAGGGAGTCGCGGGCCTGACTGACCAGGGTGCCGACCTGACGGTTGAGACTCCCCATCAGGGCCTCGTTGGCGGCGGCCAACACCCGCAGCGCCTCCCCCTTGCCGAGCCAGTCGCTGCGCAGTTGCACCAGCCGATCGCTCTGCTCCAGCTCGTCCAGCGCCCGCTCCACCGCCTGGCGGCGGGCCGGATCGGTCACCGCTCCCGCTCGCAGCCGCAAGATAGCCAGCTCACCGCGCACCTCCTGCAGCAGGGTTTGCAGCCCGTCCTGCCGGTCGCTGCGCCAGATCTCCTCGATACGCTGCTGCTGCATCAGGGTGCGATGGCGCAGCTCCGTCATCTGCTCCAGCCAGTCGAGATCCTGCTCCAGCAGCCGGTCGATCGCCCGATCTGCAGATCGCCCTTGCAGTGAATAGAGGGAGCCGAGCCCCGCCACCATCACGGTTTCGGCGTTCTCCATCTGGCTGCGGGCCAGCTCCGCCACCTGACCGGCGGCCGTCACCAGCCGGGAGCGCAGGGCGCTACCTTCGGCCATCAGCGTGAGCCGTTCCCCCACCAGCCAGCCCTGCTGGCCCAGGTTGCCGATGATGGTCTGGCTGAGGCGATGCAGCTCATCTGGGGTCTGCTTGCCGCCACCATGGCCCAGCTGCTCCAGCACCTGTTGCATCTGCTGCCCCTGCAGGGTGAGCAGCCGCCCCTGATGCTCCCGCTCCCCCTCGCTGGTGGCGGAGGCCAGCAGGTGGGAAGAGCTCTGGATCTCGCCGCCGAGCCGCGCCAGGGTGCGGGCCAGCTCCTGATCCGCCAGGGTCTGCTTAACCCCCTGCTCCAGCTGGCGCAGATGAGTGAGCCCAAACCAGCCCAGCAGGGAGGCCCCCAGGGTCAACAGCGCCATCAGGGAGAAGGCCAGCAGCAGCTTGCCACCCAGGCCGGAAAAGATTCTCACGCGAAGCCCCTTGGTTGTGGTCGACTTTGACCGGATAATATGGCCCCACACTTTAACAAAACCCCCGGCCATGCGAAGCGTCTGTCTCTCCCTGTTGCTCCTGCTGCTCCCGGCCTGCGCCCTCGCCTTCGAGGTGGATCACTGGCCGGATGGCGCCTTCGGCGGCAAGCCGGCCCGCCTGAACTGGCAAGGGCCCACCCCCGTCACGCGCCCCCTGACCCTGTGCGCTCTCTACCCCCACCTGCGCGACGCCTACTGGCTGTCGCTCAATCAGGGCATGGTGGAGGAGGCCAAGCGGCTTCGCGTGAAGCTGCGCATCCACGAGGCGGGCGGTTACGGCGCCCTTGCCGAACAGCGCCGCCAGTTGCAGCAGTGCGTGAGCGAGGGGAGCAACGCCATCCTGCTCGGTGCGGTGAGCTACGATGGGCTCGGCGAGGCGATCGGCGCCAGCCCGCTGCCGGTGTTCGGCCTGGTCAACGACCTGCCCGCCGGACTGGTCAAGGCCAAGGTGGGGGTCTCCTGGTATCAGATGGGCTGGCAAATTGGCCACTGGCTGGCAATGCGCCACCCTGCCGGCAGCCCGCAGGTGACGGTGGCGCTCTTTCCCGGCCCGCAGGCGAGTGGCGGCAACAACTTCGTCGAGCCCGGCTTTGCCGCAGCCATCCAGGGCAGCGCCATCAGACTGGTGACCACGGCGCGCGGTGACAACAGCCGCGAGATCCAGCGCACCCTGGTGCAGCAGACCCTGGCCCGCCACCCCGACCTCGACTATCTGGTGGGGGGCGCCATCGCCGCCGAGGTGGCGGTCAACGAGCTGGCCCAGCGCCAACTCACAAAACCCCAAGTGTTGAGCACCTACTTCAGCCACGGGGTGCAGCGCGGCCTGCGCCGGGGCAAGGTCCTGGCCGCCAACAGCGATCAGATGCGCCAGCAGGGGCGCCTTGCAGTGGCCCAGGCGGTCTGCCTGTTGCAAAGTCCCGAGGCCGGCGAGCAGCAGTGCCCGCGGGTGATGGGCCCCCCCATCCTGACCCTGGAGGCCCCCCTGGCCAATCCCGCCAACTCTCTGTCCGATGGCACCTTTCGCCCCGTCTACCGGGTCGGCTTCGACGCCAGCGGCAACTAACCCAGCACTCAAGGAGAAGAGATGAACACATTGCATGCGAGCTGCCTGTGCGGCGCCGTGGCCCTGACCCTGCCGGATCAGTTCGACTACATGGGCAACTGCCATTGCAGCGAGTGCCGCAAGTTTTCCGGGGCGGACTACGCCTCCGTCGGCGGGCTGGATGGTGACAAGGTGACCATCGCGAAGGGGAGCGAGGCCATCGGCCGCTACCAGAAATCGGACGAGACCAGCCTCGCCTTCTGCCGCCACTGCGGCTCCAGCCTGTTCAGCCAGAAGCGCAGCACGGGCAAGATCAATCTACGGCTGGGGATACTGGACGAGGCGCCGAGCCAGAAGCCCGCGTTTCACATCTTCGTCGGCTCCAAGGCGCCCTGGCACCAGATAGGCGATGACCTGCCCCAGTTCCCCGAACGCCCCGGCCGCTAAGCGCCGGCAAACCCTGTGTTCTCCCAAGGCACGAGTCACGGGAGGGCGCCTGCTCATCCTTCAGGACGCCGCTTCGTCCTCCTGGTGCCCGATAAGATCCATCAGGTGGGCGCAGCACGCCTCCACCCCCTCTTGCGGGAGATTGGTGATGCCGAGCAGCAGGCCCGGCCTAGCCCGCGCCGGATCGGCGTACCAGACGGACAGGGGGGCAGGCGTCAGCCCGAAGGCCTCGGCCCGATGCGCGATGGCACGATCGTCACAGCCCACAGGCAGGCGCAGCAGCAGCGCCAGCCCCGCCAGGGTGACCGCCTCGGCGGGGACCGGCAGAGCCTGTTGCAGCGCCGCCGCCCGCGCACGGTAGAGCCGCTTCATCTTGCGCAAATGGCGCAGATAGTGGCCCTTGCGCATGAACTCGGCGAGGGCCAGCTGGTTGGCCACCGAGCCTGCGGGCGCCAGCGCGGCGGCCACCTCCCCCACCCGCTCGACTAGGGCAGGGGGCAGCACCATAAACCCGAGCCGCAGGCCAGGGCGGATGGTCTTGCTAAAGGTGCCGACATAAATGACCCGGCCATGGCGGTCGAGGGAGGCCAACGCCGGCGCCGCCCGGCCGGTGAGTTGCAATTCGCTTAAGTAATCATCCTCGACGATCCAGCCGCAGCCACTGGCCGCCCATTCCAGCAGCCGATGACGGCGGGCCAGGGAGAGGGTCATGCCCAGCGGCGCCTGCTGGCCGGCGGTGACGATGGCCAACGCTGCGTCCCCCGCCCGGGCTATCCCCTCCTCCACATCGAGCCCCTCTGCCGTGACCGGGACTGGCACCGGCGTCATCCCCGCCATGGCTAACGCCATGCGAGACAGGGGATAACCGGGATCCTCCAGCCAGGCAGCCTTCCCTTTAAGTTCAAGCGCATGGACGAGCAGCCCGAGAGCGCCGCTGTAACCGGAGGTGATGACGATCTGAGCCGGCGAGCAGCTCATCCCACGGGCCACACTGAGATACGCGGCGATCTCGGTGCGCAGGGGCAGCTCGCCACGGGGATCGGGATAGCTGACCATCCCAACGGCAGCCTCACTGGCAACCTGGGCCGCCACCCGCGACCACAGCTTGCCGGGAAAGCCATCCTGCGCGGGCACGCCGACCTGAAACACTCGGGGAGGCTCACCGAAAGGGTGCTGGTAAATTTCGGGCAAGGGATTGCGGGGAGTCGGAATGTCGGGTGGCAAGTGCACCGGCAGGCTCTGGGCGACGAAGGTCCCCGCCGCCCCCTGTGAGACGATCAGTTGTTCGTCGATGAGCCGTTCATAGGCAGCGCGGACTGTGCCCCGCGCGACGCCGAGCTGGATGGCCAGATCGCGCCATGAGGGGAGCCTGGCCCCCGCATAGAGCGTGCCCTGGCGGATAGACAGGCCGATGGCCGTGGCAATCTGGTCGACCAGAGAGCCGCCGGTTTCGCGGCGCAGCACGATGTGCAGCTCACGCATCGCCACAGGCCAAAGTACGCGATGGTACAGTGAAAACTGGCATTCCTGGTCCTTATTCTTGGACTATCAAACTGCATACAATCGGGTCATTAAACCATCCCCGATACATGTTCGAAAGCATTTAAGGAGTCCATCTTGCTCAAACCACTCGCTGCCTTGTTGCTCCTGCTCAGCCTCGGCCATTCCGCCTACGCGAACGACAACAGCTACGACGCCGAAGGCGAGCAACGCGCCAAGAGTGCGGGCAGCCCCCTGATCGGCCAAGCGGCCCCGGCGGTCACACTGACCACCCTGGACGGCAAGCAGATCGATCTGGCCCAACTCTATGGCAAGAAACCGGTCTATCTGAAGTTCTGGGCCACCTGGTGCGTGCCGTGCCGCCAGCAGATGCCGGGCTTTGAGGCCATCAAGCAGAAACTTGGCGATCAGCTCGAAGTGATCGCGGTCAACACAGGCTTCTCCGACGACGCAGAGGCCATCCGCGCCTACCGCAAAGCGCAGGGCCTGACCATGCCCATTGCCATCGATGACGGTACTCTGGCGACAGCGCTGAACCTGCGGGTCACGCCCCAGCACGTGGTGATCGGACGAGATGGCAAGATCATGCACGTGGGCCATCTGGACGATCAGGCGCTGCACACCGCGCTGCAACAGGCGATCTCCGAAAAGGCGCAGCCCGTCGCGCCGGCTGCCGGTGCCAGCGCCGCCCCCACCTTCACCGTGGGCGACAAGGTCAGCCATCTCGGGATCACCCTGCTCAATGGCCGCCCCATGGACTTCGCTGCCGCCAACCAGAAGCCGCGCGCCATCGTATTCTTCGCTCCCTGGTGTGAATCCTACCTGGCCGAGAGTCGCCCTCAGACTGCCAAGAGCTGCCAGTTCGTGCGCGAGGAGGCCGAGAAGCTGATGGCGAGCGAGAAGCACGTGGAGTGGGTCGGCGTCTCCTCCGGCCTCTGGGTCTCCCAGGCCGATCTGCAGGAGTACCAGAAGAGCGGGGGCAGCAGCCTGCCGCTGGCGCTGAACGAAGATGACTCCCTGTTTCGCGCCTTTGGCATTCGCGACATCCCGAGCGTGGTGCTGCTCGATAGCCAGAACCGCGTCGCCCGCATCCTGGGCCCGCAGGACCGCCAGTTGGCCGACGCCATCAAGAACCTGAAATAAGCGCCAACCGTGATGGACACCGCTCCGATGGACCGGTGTCCTGTTGCACCCAAAGAAGACGCCCCATGAAAATCAACACCCTGAAACGGCAACTGCTCGCGCTTTGCCTGACGCTCACCCCCTTGCTCGCGGCCGCCATGCCCGGCGCCGGAGAGACACTGATCGCCTCCTCACTGCACGCCGCCAGCCCAACCCCCTCCGCCCATGGCGGCACCACCCTGGCGATCGCGATGACGCCGCAGCCGGGATGGCATGGCTACTGGAAACAACCGGGGGATGCGGGCCTGGCTCCTCAACTGACCTGGCACCTACCCGCTGGCGTCAGCGTCGGCAAGCCCGCCTATCCGCTGCCACAGACCCAGCGCTTTGGCGGCATCATGAACCACGTCTATGGCGAGCCCTACGCACTGCTGGCCGAACTGACCATCGCCGAGGGGATCCCCGTGGGCACACCGCTGCCGATCCGCCTCGACATGCAGTACCTGGCCTGCCGTGACGACGCCTGCGTGCCGGAACGCGCCAGCTTGCAGACCACGCTGCGGGTCGGCCACGGCGAGCCCGACGTCGCCCTCGCCGCCGATTTTGCCAAGTGGCGCCAGGCGCTGCCGAGGCCGCTCGGCGCCCCTGTCGGCTTTACCGTGCAGCAGCAGCGGCTGCGCCTCGAGGTGCCGCTGCCCGCCGATATCCCTCTCGATAAGCCCCATCTCTTTCGCGCCAGCGGGCACGCCATCGTCGATGCCGCCCCCCAGCACTTCGAACGCCAGGGTGATCTGCTCATCGTCGAGACCCAGGCCGGCGCCACCCCGACCGAGCCGTTCCAGGCAACCCTGGTCCTCGGCCACGGCCTGGGGCTGAGCCTGGACGCCCGACTTGCCACCGCGCCCCAGGAGCACGGCGTCACCGCCCTGCTGCTGGCCCTGGCCGGGGCGATCGCAGGGGGGCTACTGCTGAACCTGATGCCCTGCGTCTTTCCCATCCTCAGTCTCAAGGCGATGAGCCTGGCGAGGGCCGGCACCGGTGCGCGCACCGCACGGCGCGAGGCGCTGGCCTATACGGCCGGCGTGATGGTCACCTGCATGGCGCTCGGTGGTGTGCTGCTGGCCCTGCGGGCAGGCGGTGCCCAGCTCGGCTGGGCCTTCCAGCTGCAAGATCCACGCATGATCCTGCTGTTGCTGCTGCTGACCTGCGTCATCGCCTTCAACATGGCGGGCCTGTTTGAGCTCAGCAGCGTCGATGCCGGAGCCGGACTGACCCGACGCGATGGTGCCACCGGGGCCTTCTGGACCGGTGCCCTGGCCGCCTTCGTCGCCACCCCCTGTACCGGCCCCTTCATGGCGGCGGCGCTCGGCACGGCCCTGATCCTGCCCCCCGCAGCGGGCATGCTGGTGTTCGCCGGGTTGGGTTTTGGCATCGCGCTGCCCTTCCTGCTGCTGGGGTTTACCCCGGCGTTGCAGCGCATGATGCCCAAACCGGGCCCCTGGATGGCGACCTTGCGCCGCCTGCTGGCCATTCCCATGTTCCTGACCATGCTGGCACTGCTGTGGGTGCTCGGCCAACAGGTGTCCGTCAATGCGCTGACCGCCAGCGTGGGCTGCGCCATGTTGCTGGCGCTCGGTCTCTGGCTGACCGGTCTGCGCCAACGAGCGCTCAAGCCGATGGCCTGGCTGCCCGCCCTGCTCGCGGCGGTATTGTCCATCGCCCTCGGCCTGAGCCAGGTGACCGAACGCTCCGTTCCCACCCAGCCCGCTGCCAACCTGCTCCCCTTCGATGAAGCCAAGCTGGAACCCTTGCTAGCGGGCGACAAGCCGGTATTTCTCTACTTCACTGCAGACTGGTGCATGACCTGCAAGGTCAATGAGCAGGTTGCCATCGATCGCGACGCCACCCACGAGGCCTTTGTCAAGGCCGGGGTGGTGGTGATGCGGGGAGACTGGACCCGTGGCGACGCCGCGATCACCGCCTTCCTGGCCCGGCACGCCCGCTCCGGTGTACCGCTCTATCTCTGGTATACGCCGGGTCAGCGCGAGCCCAGGGTGCTGCCCCAGGTGCTTGGACCCAACACCCTGATAGCGCTGGCACATGCCAGACCCTGAACGGCGCCAGCCATGTCCCCCTACCAGCTCTTCTCCGCCCTGGAGAAGGGCGCAGCCGCGCCATACCAGGGCGCGGCCATCATGGACTTGTCGCACGAGGTACTTCGGGCCGGTTGCTTGGCGCAATGAGGAGATCATCCTTTTTATGATCAAAAGGATATAAAACATGGTGGCGGGAAGTTTTTGCCGCTCTGTCACACGGGCACAGCGTGACTCACAGGCGTGGGAAGCGGGCCGCAGACCCGCATGGTGAGCTGATGCCTAGTTGCTTATCTCGCCGGCGAACAGGTAGCCTTCCCCGTGCACTGTGACAAACAGCTGGGGATCCCGGGGATCCTGCTCCATCTTGCCTCGCAGCCGGCGGATCAGTACGTCTATGGTGCGATCGCTCGGGCCATCGCCGCGGTGGCTGGTGAGGGCCAGGAGCCGCTCCCGGCTCAGCACCCGCCCGGCGTTGGCGATGAAGGCCACCAGCACCTCGTACTCCGCCTTGGTCAGGCGCACCGGCACCCCATCCTTGCTGAGCTGGCGGCGGGGGATGTCGAAGCGCCAGGGGCCAAAACGCACCGCATCGTCCGCCACCACAGGCTCGCTCGGCTGGGCTGCGGCCAACGAGATGCGCCACAGCAGGTTCTTGACCCGCACCAGCAACTCCCTGAGCTCAAACGGCTTGGTGACATAGTCGTCGGCCCCCATCTCGAGGCCCACTATCCGGTCTACCGCATCGCTGCGGCCAGTCACCAGGATGATCCCCACCGTGCTGCGAGCGCGCAGCTCGCGGGTCAGCAGCAGGCCATCCTCCCCCGGCAGGTTGATGTCCAGCATCACTAGGGCCACCTCCTGCTCTGCCAGCACGGCCCGCATCTCCTGGCCGTTCTCGACCGCGGTCACCCGATAGCCCTCCCGCTCGAAATAGCCGGTCAGCTTCTCGCGGGTCACGGCATCGTCTTCAACAACCAGAATGTGGTGGCTCATGGGCAGGGTCCGCAGGGTTCGACAGAGTTCAACATAGGGGGATTATTCTATTCATAATTTTTCATAAATACCCCTATTTCGTTAATTTTCGGCGGCAGCCCTGTTCACAACGCCTCCCTATCATGGCCTCCATCAAAAAAGTGATGTGAGAGAACATGATGAAAAAACTGTGGCATTTCCTGCGCACCCCCAGCCGCCGCTGGTCGGTACTGGCGCTGGTGCTGGCGGGCGTCGGGGTCACCCTGGCCGGCAGCGTCGGCCTGCACTATGGCTTCGAGAAAACCAGTACCCTCGAGTTCTGCATCTCCTGCCATACCATGAAGGACACCGTCTACCCCGAGTACAAGGAGTCCGTCCACTTCAAGAACGCCTCCGGCGTCCAGGCCATCTGCACCGACTGCCACCAGCCGAAGGACTTCGTCGGCAAGGTGGCCCGCAAGATGGAGGCGGCCAACGACCTCTATCAGCAGTACATAGGCCACAGCATCGACACCCAGGAGAAGTTTGAGGACAGGCGCCTGCACCTGGCCGAGAAGGTGTGGGCCCGCATGAGCAGCCAGAACTCCAAGACCTGCAAGTCCTGCCACAGCTACGACAACATGGACCACGCCAAGCAGTCCCCCGCCGCCGCCCTGGCGATGAAGGATGCCGCCGCCAAGAACATGAACTGCATCGAGTGCCACAAGGGGATCGCCCACGAGCTGCCGAACATGGCGGGCGGCTTCCGTGCCACCTACGCCACCCTGGCAAGCGATGCGCAAGAGGCACCGGCTGCCGAGACCCTCTACACCCTGGGCGAGAAGGATCTCTACGAAAGCGAAGAGAGTACCGAGCCGGTCGGCAAGCTGCTGCCCGCCTCCCGCATCGACGTCGTGGCTCGCAGCGGCGATCGCCTCAAGGTGACCATCGAAGGCTGGCGCGAAACCGCAGGCAAGGGCCGCGTACTGAGCGAATACATGGGCAAGCGGGTCTTCGTCGCCACCATCCGTGACGAGCTCAGGGCCAACGAGCAGATCCTGAAACAAGAGACCGACAACGCCACCCATATCAAGTGGGAACAGGTGCAGGTGCAGGCCTGGGTCGATGGCAAGGGCCTCGAATCCTCCCTCAAACCGATCTGGGATTATGCCGGCGAGATGTACAAGTCCACCTGCAACTCCTGCCACGCGGCGCCGGATCCGGCTCACTTCACCGCCAACGGCTGGATCTCGGGTCTCAAGGCCATGTCCGCCTACTACCGCCTGAGCAAGGAAGAGGAGCGCACCCTGCTCAAGTACCTGCAAAACCATGCCGCCGATACCGGTGGTCAGGGCAGCCACTAATTCCGGATTCGAAAGAGGAATAACAAGATGATCAATATTTCCCGTCGTGGTTTTCTGGGTGGCTTGCTGGCCAGCGGTGCCAGCGCCCTGATCGGCCCCTCCCTGCTCGGTCGCGCCGTGATGGCCGCCGAGTCCGGCGAAAAACTGGTGCAGTCCGGCTCCCACTGGGGTGCCTTCCGCGCCCGTGTGGTCAACGGCCGCTGGGTCGAGACCCTGCCGTTCGAGCATGACAAGCATCCGACCGAGATGCTCAAGGCCCTGAGTGAAGTGGTCTACAACCCCTCCCGCATCCGCTACCCCATGGTGCGGCTGGACTGGCTGCGCAAGGGCCACCAGTCCGACACCCGCGAACGCGGCCAGAACCGCTTCGTGCGGGTGACCTGGTCCCAGGCGCTGGACTTCTTCTATCACGAGCTGGAGCGGGTGCAGAAGACCTATGGTCCGAGCGCCCTCTACGCCGGTCACTCAGGCTGGCAGTCGGTCGGCAAGCTGCACTCCGCCGGCGCCATGCTGGGCCGCGCCATGAACCTGCACGGTACCTATCTGGCCAAGGCCGGTGACTACTCCACCGGCGCCGCCCAGGTGATCCTGCCCCACGTGGCGGGCGCCATGGAGGTGTACGAGCAGCAGACTTCCTGGCCGCTGGTGCTGGAGCACAGCAAGACCATCGTCATCTGGGGTTCTGATCCCATCAAGAACCTGCAGGTGGGCTGGCTGGTGCCGGATCACAGCGTCTACGAATACTGGGCACAGCTGAAAGATAAAGTGGCCAAGGGCGAGATCAGGGTCATCAGCGTCGACCCGGTCAAGTCCAAGACCCAGAAGTACCTCAATTGCGATCAGGTGACCCTGAACCCGCAGACCGACGTCCCCCTGATGCTGGGTATCGCCCATACCCTCTACAGCGAGAAGCGTCACGACGAGGCGTTCCTGAAGAACTACACCACCGGCTTTGACAAGTTCCTGCCCTACCTGCTGGGCACCAGGGATGGTCAGGTGAAGGATGCAGAGTGGGCGGCCGCCATCTGTGGCGTGCCTGCCGAGACCATTCGCGAGCTGGCACGTACCATGGCCAGCGGCCGCACCCAGCTCATCGGCGGCTGGTGCGTGCAGCGCATGCACCACGGCGAACAGTACGCCTGGATGCTGGTGGTCCTGGCCTCCATGCTGGGCCAAATTGGCCTGCCGGGGGGCGGCTACGGTTTTGGCTGGCACTACAACGGCGCCGGTACCATCACCAGCACGGGCCCCATCATGTCCGGCTTCAGCTCCGTCATCCCCGGGGTCAAGCCGCTGCACGACGGCGACTGGAAGGGCTACTCCAGGTTCATCCCGGTGGCCCGTTTCGTCGACTGCATCCTGAACCCGGGCAAGCAGATTGCCTTCAACGGTCAGACCATCACCTACCCCCAGATGAAGATGGCGGTGTTCTGCGGCAACAACCCGTTCCACCACCAGCAGGATCGCAACAAGATGATCGCCGCCTGGCGCAAGCTGGAAACCGTGGTGAGCGTGGATCACCAGTGGACCGCCAGCTGCCGCTTCGCCGATATCGTGCTGCCGGCCACCACCACTTACGAGCGGGATGACATCGAGCAGTGGGGTTCCCACTCCAACGCCGGCATCCTGGCCATGCACAAGGTGGTCGAGCCGCTGTTCGAGGCGCGCGACGACTACGACATCTTCGCCGATCTCTGCCGTCGTTTCGATCGCGAGGCCGAGTTCACCGGTGGCAAGAGCAAGCTGGAGTGGATCCAGAGCATCTATGACGACGCCCGCCTGCAGGGCCGCGGCATCGGTATCCGCCTGCCCCGCTTCAGCCAGTTCTGGCACGGTGAAGGCTTCGTCAGCTTCCCGGCGGGCCAGCCCTGGGTGCGGCACGAGTCGTTCCGCAAGGAGCCGGATCTGGAGCCGCTGGGCACCCCGTCCGGCCTCATCGAAATCTACTCCAAGACCATCGCCGACTACGGCTACGCGGATTGCCCGGGCCACCCGGTCTGGATCGAGCCTTACGAGCGCTCCCACGGCGGTCATGGCAGCCAGCAGTTCCCGCTGCACCTGCAATCCTGTCACCCGGACAAGCGGCTGCACAGCCAGCTCTGCTCCTCCGACAACTACCGTGCCACCTACACGGTGCAGGGGCGCGAGCCTGTCTACATGAACCCGCAGGACGCCAGGGCGCGCGGGCTCAAGGACGGGGATCTGGTGCGGGTCTTCAACGGCCGCGGTCAGGTGCTGGCCGGTCTGGTGGTGAGCGAAGACTACGCCCCCGGCGTGGTGCGCATCCAGGAGGGGGCCTGGTACGGCCCGCAGGAAGGCGGCAAGGTGGGGACCTTGTGTACCTATGGCGATCCCAACGTGCTGACTGCCGATATCGGTTCCTCCAGCCTGGCGCAGGCCACCACGGCCCACACAGCGCTGGTGGAGATCGAGAAATTCCGCGGGCAGGCGCCGGCCGTCACCGCCTTCGGAGCGCCGGAATCCGCCAAGGGCATCGATCCCATGTTCCCGGCACTGTGACCCGAGGGGACGAAAGTCACCCCTTGAGTTTCCTTTATTTTTAAAGTCGTTAGAATCGGGAGCCTCTATGGCTCCCGATTGTCATCCACGGAGGATAAATGCAGGAATTCATGGCTACCAGCGAACGCCGGGCCGAGCTTTACTGGTGGTTCTCCACCCTGTTCGCTGCCGAGCTCAGTGATGCACAGATCGCTGAATACGACACCTACGACGTGCGCAGCTTCTTGAAGAGCCTCTCCACTCTCGACCCGATGCGCGAGGCCGTGGCCGAACTGAACGAGGCCATCGCCCGCCTGCTGGTGCGCCCCGATCGCCAGCTGGAGCTCGCCGCCGACTTCGCCGGTCTGTTCCTAGTGGATCCCAAGCAGGGCGCCCTGCCCTACGAGTCGCTCTATCGCGGCGAGGGCAAGCTGCTGATGCAGGCCCCCATGAGCGAGATGCAGGCCCGCCTCGATCGCCTCGGCATCAACGTCAGCGACAAATACAAGGAGCCTGCCGATCACCTGGCCATCGAGTTGGATCTGATGGGCAACCTCATCATCCGTGCCGCCGAGGCGACCACCGCCGCCCAGCGTGAAAGCTGGCTCGGCGAGCAGGAGTCCCTGCTGCACGGCCACCTGCTCGGCTGGTTCGACAAATTCGAGAGCGCCTGCCGCGCCGCCGACCAGTTCGGCTTCTACGGCGCCAGTGCCCGGCTGCTGGGGGTATTCCTCAAGATGGATGCCAACTACCTCAGTCTGGTCAAACCGGCGCAAACCGCCGACTAAGCCGATGAAAACAGCCCTGCTCCTGATCGCATGCTGGCTGCTGGCCCTGATCCCGCAGGATCAGGGCATTACTCCCCTCGCCGCGCTGCTGCTGAACCCGGATCGGGAACTCTACGGCACCGCCCAGCTCACCGGCTTCGCCGGCATACTGCTGACCCTTTACCTTGCCAACCTCGGCGTCGAGGTGGTGCTGCGCCGCCGCTTCCAGATAGCGGGCATGCTGGCCCTGCTGGCCGCCTGGATCGACTTCATCCACAGCAGTGGCAGCGAGGCCCACTGGCTGCTGCTCTACGCCATGGCGCTGCCGTTTCACGTGGTCGGCTGGCTGGTCCTGGTGCGCGGCATCCAGGCGTTTGGCCGCCAGAAAGGCTGAAAAAGCGCCAAAACTATTACAAATCATGACAGCCCGATCCCCCCGGTTGCCCTTGTGGCAAGGTCAGCGGGGTAATTGCAGGTAACATTCGCTTACATTCAGCTCCCGTTCAGTTTCACGACAACCGCTATAGTGCCGCTCCTTTTCCGACCGATACAGGAGCATCAGCATGCCTCCACAGGATGCGCGCATCACGGGCCTCGATCTGCTGCGAGGGCTCGTCATCTTCATGGCCGTCTTCGAGCACTACACCGGCTACCTCAACTACTGGTACATCGACTTCTTCAATCGGGAGCACGCCCTGTGGGACAGCTTCTACCTCTCCCACAAGGCGATGGCCGGTCAGCTGCTGCCCATGGATCATCTGACGGCCCAGGTGTCGGCCTGGCTCATCCCCTGGGTCAGCCAGATCTACCTGGCGCTGGCCGCCTTCAACCTCAGTCGCCGTGATCAGGCCAGCTTCAGACCGCAGCTGGGCGGCAAGCTGGTGCTGTTCGCCAGCATCATACTGGTGCTCTATGTGGAAGGACTGGTGATCGCTCCCAACTTCGGCGAGGCGATCTCTTTCTATCCGGTGATGCTGTGGATGTGCCTGCTGGCGCTCTTCTCGCTGGTCTACGCCTGGTTCGGCATCCGCGGCATGCTGCTGCTGACCCTGCTCAGCCTGCTGCTGGATCAGCTCGGCGTGCAGGATCTGCTCGGTCACATCGACGGCTGGATGAAGCTGCATGTACACCCCGACTACGAGCTGGATGCCCGCCTCGACCTCTTCATGGCCAGCGGTTGCTTCGGCTTCCTCTACGGCTGGTGCTGGCATCAGCGGCCCCAATGGCGGGACCGCCTCAACACGCTGGTGCTGACGCTCTCGCTGGTGGCACTGGCCTGCTATCTCATGTTCGGCGAGACCAGCACGGTCGAGCTCAGCGACATCTACGCCAACGAGCACGAGCTGGCGATGGACATGATCGGGCGTGCCGGCATCTGGGGCATGGAGTTTCTGGTGATCGGGGCCGTGCTCTGGCTGCATCAGCGCAACATTCGCCTCTGCTGGCGCCCGCTCAACTGGATCGGCATGTACTCGCTGACCGTCTTCATCTTCCACAAGAGCATCTTCGTGCACCTGTGGGGCCCGCTCCTGCTGTGGTGGACCGCCCGCCAGGGCACTATCCTGCCCAACAATTTCGGCCTCATCATGGCGCTCAGCGCCACCAGCGTGCTGCTCATCTACGCCTTCCAGCGTTCCGGCATCATCTGCCACCTGATGGGCATGCATCAGGATCGGGACTGGGTGCGGCTCTATGGCAACAAATAAGCACTGGCTGGTGCTGCTCCTGGCGCTGCCGGTCTGCGCCAAGGAGCTGGCCATCGGCGGTCAGTGGCAGCTGGATAGCAAGCAGGCGGGCAGCGGCAGCAGCGACAGTACCCAGTTCTGGGTCGGCTACGAGCGGGAGACCCAGGTCGGCCTCATCTTCGCCGACGGCCAGAGCGCCGGGGTGGCGCTGCCGCTCTACGACAAGAGCTTTATCGCCCTCGGCGTCAGTCCGATGGAGGTGATCGACCGTACCCGCTTCAGCGCACTCTGGCGCCTGGGCTGGCAACTGGATGACGATCACCAGCTCACCCTGGGCCAGCTCTATGACGTCAGCGGGCGCTATGGCCAGCTCTGGTACATGGAGCACAGCCTGCCGCTGCCTGCCGGGCTCTCCCTCAATCTCTGGCTGACCCGCGGCAGTCAGGCCCACATGGCCGCCTATGGGGCGAACGAAGGCTTGCGGGACTGGGGGCTCACGCTGGAGCGCAGCTGGTGCTGGCAGCAGTGGCGACTGGGCACCGAGTTCGGCGCCAAGCAGTGGCTCATCAAGGAGCATGACTGGCAACCGATGATCAACCTCACCCTGAGCTACCACTTCGGAAAATAACCAAATTGGGGGCAAATGAGCCCCCACCTCTTCCCTCCAGTAGGCTTCATGCCATACTGACAACACCTCAAATGACAAAACAGTCAATTTCGGAGTCCCGTGATGGGGAAAGAGCTTTTCGACGCCATGCCCGATCCGCCGCAGGCGGGGCAGTTGAGCGTGAACGAGCTGCAGCAGCTGTTCGAACTGGCCCCGTTTGGCATAGGCATCTTCGATCGCCACTTTCGCTGCCGCAGCGTCAACCAGACCCTGGCCGACCTCAACGGCCTCTCCCGGGAGGAGCACTACGGCCACACCCTGCGGGAAATCGTCCCGGCCCTGGCCCCCGTGCTGGAACCCCTGTTCCAGCAGATCATCAGCAGCGGCGTCCCCCGGGTCGAGCTGAACCTGAGCGGCCATACCGCGGCTCATCAGGGCCAGCAACGCCACTGGCAGGCGATCTACAGCCCCATGCTCGACGAACAGGGCGTGCCCGACGGCATTCTCACCATAGTGCGCGACGTGACCGAACAGGTCGAGTCGCAGCGGCGGCTGCAACTGGCCATGAACGCCGGCCGGATCGGGGTGTGGGAGTGGCACGTCAAGGAGGATAGACTGCAGTTTGACGGCCGGGTCGAACAGTTGCTCGGCACCGCCGCCAGCGAGTTTCAGGGGGGAATGGAGCAGTTCATCAAGCGCTTCGATCCACTCTCTGGCGAGCAGCTCAGGGCGGCGCTCAAGGGCACGGCCCCCATTCATCTCACCCTAGGTTACCTGGGGCCCGATCAGCAGCGAGGCTGGGTCGACATCCATGCCGATCACGTGGCAGCCAGCGAACATCTGGGGCGACGCATCACCGGGGTGATCCACGACGCCACCGATCGCTGCACCCAGGAAGACAAGCTGCGCCAGGCCAACGTGGTATTCGAAACCGCCTCCGAAGGCATCATCATCATGGATGGCCAGCGCCAGATCATCTCGGTCAACCCGGCCTTCTGCAGCATGACCCAGTACGAGGAGGACGAGGTCGTCGGCAAGTCACCGGAAGCCATCATGCACCCGCGCCGCCACACCGACATCGACTACCCCTGGCACACCCTGCTGCCCGGCAGCCACGCCTGGCATGGCGAGATGATGTGCCTGCGCAAGGATGGCGGCTACTTCACCTCCTGGCAGCATGTCAGCGCCGTCCACGACAGCCGCCACAACACCACCAACTATGTCATCGCCTTCTCCGACATCAGCGCCATTCGCAAGGCCGAGGCACAGCTCAACCACCTCGCCTATCACGATCCCCTGACCGAGCTCGGCAACCGCAACCTGCTGCAGGAGCGGCTTGAGCTGGAGATCAAGACCGCCCACCTCAACCGGCAGCAGCTCGCCTTGCTGTTCATCGATCTGGACGGCTTCAAGCTGATCAACGACACCCTGGGCCACCGGGCCGGGGACGAGCTGCTCAAGCTGCTGGCCGAGCGCATTCGCCGACTGCTGCACCACAATGACGTGGCGGCCCGGCTGGGGGGCGACGAGTTTCTGGTGCTGATCCCCTACTTCGAGCAGCCAGAGGAGCTGGCCAGGCTCGCCGAGCAGCTGCTGGCCCGCCTGCGCGAACCGGTCGAGCTGGATCACGAGCGGGTGGCCGTCTCCGCCAGCATCGGCATCGCCCTCTATCCGGAACACGCCACCACCCCGGACACTCTGGTCAGTGCCGCCGACAGCGCCATGTACGAGGCGAAGAACCAGGGCCGCAACGGTTACCTCTTCTATACCCCGGACATGACAGAACAGACCCGGGAGCGACTGAGCATGGAGCAGGGGCTGTTCCAGGCCATCGAGCAGCAGCAGCTCTGCATCCTCTATCAACCCATGACGGATCTGGCCAGCAACCAGCTGAGCGGGCTGGAAGCCCTGCTGCGCTGGCAACACCCCAGCGAGGGCATGATAGGGCCGACCCGCTTCATTCCGGTGGCCGAGGAGTGCGGCCTCATCGAGCAGATCGGGGAGTGGGTGATGCGTACCGCCTGTCAGCAGGGGCAAGCCTGGCTGGCCGCAGGGCTGGCGGTGCCCAGACTGTCGGTCAATGTGTCGGTACGGGAGATGCGCTCGGCAGGTTACGTGGAGCGGGTCGCCGCCATCCTGGCCGAGACCGGTTTTCCGCCGCAGCGGCTGGAGATAGAGGTCACCGAGAGCATCATCCAGCGGGTCGACCAGAGTCTGCAGCTGTTCAAGCGGCTGAAGGAGCTGGGGGTGCAGATCGCCATCGACGATTTTGGCACCGGCTTCTCATCCCTGAGCCTGCTGAAAAGCCTGCCCATCGATCGGATCAAGATAGACAAGACCTTCGTGCAGGCGCTGCCCGATGACAAGCACAGCCGGGAGCTGTGCCGCACCATCGTCAACCTGGCCGACAGCCTGGGCATGATGGTGACCGCCGAAGGGATAGAGACCCAGGCCCAGCGCCAGTTTCTGCAATCCCTCCACTGTCAGGAGGGGCAGGGCTATCTGTTCAGCCATCCGCTGGCCGAGCCCCATCTGGCGGCGCAGCTGGCATCGGGCAGGAATCACTGGTGCTGACCCCCGCGCCAGGGGGGTGACAGCCACTGCCGGCTCAATCGTTGAAGGTCAGCCTGGCGTCCCACCCTTCGTCCTGCTGCCGGCGTGACTCTTCCAGCAAGGAGTCCTGCGGATAGGAGGACTTTTTCTCCCCGAGGGTGACGGACACCGGCGGCTTGCGCGCCAGCCATGCCTCGCTCAGCTGGCCGCTGATGTGATCCCGCAGTGAGGGTGAGTCGGGCTGTGTCGGTGTCAGTTCAAGACCGTTGGCATGGGGGGCGGCCAATGCGGCCTCATCGGTGGCCTTCGGGGCCTCGAACTGCCAGAGGGAGGAGCAAAGAAGCAGGGTCAACACGGGGGCTGTCTCCATCGGTAAAAGCGACGTTTTACCCAATCGGCGATGAATTGTCATCGACGCGACTGTAAGCGGATGTTGCCATCTATCCAAAAGTCTAATTGCCCTCCCCCGCCAAAGGTATAAGTTGTTATCCAATCATTACAAAAATGTATTCAAAGGAGTGACACATGAGCGAGAGCAAGGTCTACCCGGTCAAAGCCCACATCAGCCAGGGCGCCCTGCTGGACAAGGCGGGATATGAGGCCATGTACCAGGCCTCGGTGCAGACCCCGGATGCCTTCTGGGGTGAGCAGGGCAAGATCCTCGACTGGATGAAGCCTTATACCCGGGTCAAGAACACCTCCTACGATCCGGGCCACGTCTCTATCAAGTGGTATGAAGACGGCTTGCTCAACGTCTCTGCCAACTGCCTGGATCGCCATCTGAGCGAGCGCGGCGACAAGGTCGCCATCATCTGGGAAGGGGACAACCCGGCCGAGGATCGCAAGCTCACCTATCGCGAGCTGCACACCGAGGTGTGCAAGTTTGCCAACGTCTTGAAGGCACAAGGGGTGCATCGCGGCGACGTGGTCTGCCTCTACATGCCCATGGTGCCGGAAGCGGCCATCGCCATGCTGGCCTGTACCCGCATCGGCGCCGTGCACAGCATCGTCTTCGGCGGTTTCTCGCCAGAAGCCCTGGCCGGTCGCATCATCGACTCCGGCTCCACCATCGTCGTCACCGCCGATGAGGGGCTGCGCGGTGGCCGCCCGGTGCCGCTCAAGAAGAACGTGGATGAAGCGCTCACCAACCCGGAGACCAAGGTCAGCAAGGTGATCGTGCTCAAACGTACCGGCGGCAACATCGCCTGGCACAACCACCGCGACCTGTGGTGGCATGAGGCAACGGCTGCCGTCAGCAGCGACTGCCCGCCGGAGGCGATGGGGGCCGAAGACCCGCTGTTCATCCTCTACACCTCCGGCTCCACCGGCAAGCCCAAGGGGGTGCTGCACACCACCGGCGGCTATCTGGTCTATGCCACGCTCACCTTCAAGTACATCTTCGACTACCACGAGGAGGACATCTACTGGTGTACCGCCGACGTGGGCTGGGTCACCGGCCACTCCTACCTGGTCTACGGGCCGCTCGCCAACGGCGCCACCACCATCATGTTCGAAGGGGTGCCCAACTACCCGGCGAGCAACCGCATGAGCCAGGTGGTGGACAAGCACCAGGTCACCATCCTCTACACCGCCCCCACCGCCATCCGCGCGCTGATGGCCAAGGGCAACGAGGCAGTTGAGGGTACCTCCCGTTCGAGCCTGCGCATCATGGGCTCGGTGGGCGAGCCCATCAACCCGGAAGCCTGGGAGTGGTACTACCGCACCATAGGCGACGAGCGTTGCCCCATCGTCGACACCTGGTGGCAGACCGAGACCGGCGGCATCCTCATCAGCCCGCTGCCCGGCGTCACCGATCTCAAGCCAGGCTCGGCTACCCGCCCCTTCTTCGGCGTGCAGCCGGCGCTGGTGGACAATATGGGTGAGCCGCTGGAGGGGGCCACCGAGGGCAACCTGGTGATCACCGACTCCTGGCCGGGCCAGATGCGCACCGTATTCGGCGATCACGAGCGCTTCGAGCAGACCTACTTCTCCACCTTCCCCGGCCGCTACTTCACCGGCGACGGTGCCCGTCGCGACGAGGATGGCTACTACTGGATCACCGGCCGGGTGGATGATGTACTGAACGTCTCCGGCCACCGCATGGGCACCGCCGAGATCGAATCCGCGCTGGTGGCTCATCCGAAGATCGCCGAAGCGGCTGTGGTGGGCGTGCCGCACGAGATCAAGGGCCAGGGCATCTACGCCTATGTCACCCTGATCGCCGGCGAAGAGCCGAGCCGGGAGCTGCACAAGGAGGTGAAGGAGTGGGTCCGCAAGGAGATCGGCGCCATCGCCACCCCGGACGTGATCCAC
Organism: Aeromonas sp. FDAARGOS 1403; assembly: GCF_019047325.1. Classification (NCBI taxonomy): domain Bacteria; kingdom Pseudomonadati; phylum Pseudomonadota; class Gammaproteobacteria; order Aeromonadales; family Aeromonadaceae; genus Aeromonas; species Aeromonas sp. FDAARGOS 1403. The sequence goes on from NZ_CP077249.1 coordinate 4,671,202, forward strand.
TGGGCCGAGGGGCTACCCAAGACCCGTTCCGGCAAGATCATGCGGCGCATTCTGCGCAAGATCGCCACCGGCGAGACCGACAGCCTGGGGGATATCTCCACCCTGGCGGATCCGGGCGTAGTGGACAAACTCATTCGCGAGAAGTCCGAAGCCGCCTGATCCCGTCTGCCTTTTGCCTCCAAAGCCGGCCCTGTGCCGGCTTTGTCATTCCTGCTAGTGAGTGTTTTGACAACCGACCAAATAGAGCAAAAAACAGACAGATGTAGAGATTAGACCAGTAAAATGCTGCTAATTTTCACGAAATCAATATAATTGCGAAATCTGTGTGCCAGTGCACACCGATTTGAGCAGAAAATGGCTAGATTTCTGGTAGTCCACAAGATAGCTGACAGATAGCAGCATTATCATCGAGGATGTACTCAATATGTCGCAAAAACACCGAATTCTCCTGCTCAACGGGCCGAACCTGAACCTGCTGGGCAAACGGGAACCGGGCATCTACGGCAGCAAGACGCTCGATGAGATCGTCGCCGATCTGACGCTAAGTGCCGGCGAACTCGGGGTCACACTGGAACACCTGCAATCCAACGCCGAACATGAGCTGGTCGGCCGCATCCACCAGGCCATGGGTCAGGTGGACTTCATCATCATCAATCCGGCCGCCTTCACCCACACCAGCGTCGCCATCCGCGATGCGCTGCTGGGTGTGGCCATCCCCTTTATCGAGGTTCACCTGTCCAACGTCCACGCCAGGGAACCCTTCCGTCATCACTCCTATCTGTCTGATGTCGCCAAGGGGGTCATTTGTGGGCTGGGGGCCGATGGCTACCAATTCGCTTTAACCGCGGCCGTGCACCAGTTGCGCGCGGCTTGATAATCACTGATCAGATAAAGAAGAAAGAGAATGCTAATGGATATCCGCAAAATCAAGAAGCTGATTGAACTGGTTGAAGAGTCCGGCATCGCCGAACTGGAGATCTCCGAAGGTGAAGAGTCCGTTCGCATCAGCCGCAACTTCTCCGGTCAGGTGACCGCTGCTCCGCAGATGATCATGCCGCAGGTTGCTGCTCCGGTAACCGCTCCTGTCGCCGCCGCCCCGGCCGCCGCAGCACCGGCTGCCGACGCCACCCCGGCCGGTCACCTGATGCGCTCCCCCATGGTCGGTTCCTTCTACCGCTCTTCCAGCCCGGAAGCCAAGCCGTTCGTGGAAGTGGGCCAGCACGTCAATGTCGGCGATACCCTGTGCATCGTCGAAGCCATGAAAATGATGAACCAAATCGAATCCGACAAGGCCGGCGTGATCAAAGCGATCCTGGTTGAAAATGGTCAGGCCGTCGAATTCGACGAGCCGCTGTTCATCATCGAATAAGGGAAATCGCCACCCATGTTGGACAAAGTAGTCATCGCCAACCGCGGTGAAATTGCCCTGCGGATCCTGCGCGCCTGCAAAGAGCTCGGGATCAAGACAGTGGCCGTTCACTCCACCGCCGACCGGGAGCTCAAGCATGTGCTGCTGGCCGACGAAACCATCTGTATCGGCAAACCGGCCAGTACCGACTCCTACCTCAACGTGCCGGCGATCATCGCCGCCGCCGAGGTGACCGGTGCCGTTGCCATTCACCCCGGCTACGGCTTCCTCTCCGAGAACGCCGACTTTGCCGAAGTGGTCGAGAAATCCGGCTTCGTCTTCATCGGCCCGCGCGCCGAGACCATTCGCCTGATGGGTGACAAGGTCTCCGCCATCGAGGCGATGAAGAAGGCGGGCGTACCCTGCGTACCGGGCTCCGACGGTCCGGTTGACAGCGATGCCAAGCACAACGCCGCCATTGCCAAGCGCATCGGCTACCCGGTGATCATCAAGGCCGCCGGTGGCGGTGGTGGTCGCGGCATGCGCGTGGTGCGCAGCGAAGCCGAGCTGGCTGCCGCCATCGCGCTGACCAAGTCCGAAGCAGGCCAGTTCTTCAAGAATGACATGGTCTACATGGAGAAGTACCTGGAGAACCCGCGCCACATCGAGATCCAGGTGTTGGCAGACGGCCAGGGCAACGCCCTCTATCTGGGCGAGCGCGACTGCTCCATGCAGCGTCGCCACCAGAAGGTGGTCGAAGAGGCACCGGCGCCGGGCATCACCGCCGAGATGCGCAAGTTCATCGGTGAACGCTGTGTGCGCGCCTGTATCGAGATCGGCTACCGCGGTGCGGGTACTTTCGAGTTCCTGTACGAAAACGGTGAGTTCTATTTCATCGAGATGAACACCCGTATCCAGGTAGAGCACCCGGTTACCGAGATGGTCACCGGCGTCGACCTCATCAAGGAGCAGCTGCGCATCGCCGCCGGCCAGCCCCTGTCGATCACCCAGCAGGACATCCGCATCCGTGGCCACGCCATCGAGTGCCGGATCAACGCCGAAGACCCGGCCACCTTCATGCCGTCTCCTGGCCTGATCCAGCGCTTCCACGCGCCGGGCGGTCTGGGCGTACGTTGGGACTCCCACATCTACGCCGGCTACAAGGTGCCGCCCTACTACGACTCCATGATCGGCAAGCTGATCTGTTACGGTGAAAACCGCGACGTCGCCATTGCCCGCATGCGTCAGGCACTGGACGAGCTGGTGGTGGAAGGGATCAAGACCAACGTCTCCCTGCAAAAAGAGATCATGAAGGACGAAAACTTCCAGCACGGTGGTACCAATATCCACTACCTGCACAAGAAGCTGGGTCTGTAAGACTCGCGTCCGCAGATCTTCTGCTGAAAAAGGGCCATGGCGACATGGCCCTTTTTTGTTATCCTTGCGCCCCTCGAAATTGTCGGAGGCCAAGGTGAACCGTTTTGCGCTCGCTCGTCGGGAAGCAGCACTCTGCCTGCTGCTGACCCTGCTCTACTTCCTTGCCTGGTATGGCACGGCCTATTTCATCCCCGAAGAGATCGAATTCTGGGATATGCCGCTCTGGTTCCTGCTCAGCTGCATTCTGATGCCGCTGCTGTTCATCGTGCTGTGCGGCCTGATGGTGGATCGCCTGTTCGTGGATATCCCCCTCGACTCCCAGCCCCTCGATGACAAGGAGCCTCCCCATGAATCTTGAGCTGCTGCTGCCGCTGTGCATCTATCTGGTGCTGGTGCTGGGGGTCGGTTTCTGGGCCAGCCGCCACCGGGTGGGCGGTGACTTCGTGCAGGAGTACTTCATCGGCAACCGCAGCATGGGCGGCCTAGTGCTGGCCATGACCCTGGTGGCCACTTACACCTCGGCCTCCTCCTTTATCGGCGGGCCGGGTGCCGCCTACAAGATTGGCCTCGGCTGGGTGCTGCTGGCGATGATCCAGCTGCCCACCGTCTGGCTCACCCTGGGGGTGCTTGGCAAGAAGTTCGCCATCATAGCCCGCCGGGTCAATGCGGTGACCATCAACGACATGCTGTGGGCCCGCTACCAGAGCAGGGCCGTGGTGGTGCTGGGCTCGGTCACCATCATCCTCGCCTTCATCGCCACCATGGTGGTGCAGTTCATCGGCGGCGCCCGCCTGCTGGAGACCGCCACCGGCCTCTCTTACCAGCAGGGACTCTTGCTGTTTGCCGGCTGCGTGCTGCTCTACACGGTGATCGGCGGCTTTCGCGCCGTGGTGATGACGGATGCGCTGCAGGGGATCATCATGCTGATCGGCACCGGCGCCCTGCTGGCGGGGATCCTGATCGCGGGGGATGGTTTGCCCAACCTCATCCACCAGCTCAAGGCGATCGATCCCAAGCTGGTGAGCCCGCAGGGGGCCGGCGACATGCTGACCCAGCCCTTCATGCTGAGCTTCTGGGTACTGGTCTGCGTCGGGGTGGTGGGGCTGCCCCACTCGGCCCTGCGCTGTTTTGGCTATCGCGACAGCAAGGCGCTGCATCGCGGCATCCTGATCGGCACCGTCGTCAGCGCCTTCCTGATGTTCGGCATGCACCTGGCCGGGGCGCTGGGCCGCGCCATCCTGCCCGGCATGGACAGCCCGGACAAGATCATGCCCTCCCTGATGATGGAAGTGCTGCCCCCCTGGCTGGCCGGGGTCTTCCTGGCGGCCCCCATGGCAGCCATCATGTCCACCATCGACTCCCAGCTGATCCAGGCCTCCGCCACGCTGGTGAAGGATCTCTACCTCAACTACCTGAGCCCGGAGAAGGCCGGCCAGGAGAAGCTGGAGGTACGGGTGCCGCGCCTCTCCCTGCTCTGCACCCTGATCCTGGGTACCCTGGTGCTGCTGGCGGCGCTGCAGCCTCCCGAGATGATCATCTGGCTCAACCTGCTCGCCTTTGGCGGCCTGCAGGCGGTGTTCCTCTGGCCGCTGGTGCTCGGCCTCTACTGGTCACGGGCCAACGGCCCGGGCGCCCTGGCCAGCATGGTGTGCGGCATCCTCTGCTACGCCGTCCTGAGCCAGTGGGGGATCAAGCTGGCCGGTCTGCACGCCATCGTGCCGAGCCTGGCGCTGGGGCTGGTCGCCTTCGTGCTGGTCAGCCTGCTCACCCCGGCTCCGAGCCAGAGCGTGCGGCGACTCTTCGAACCTTGTTCAGCAATGGATTAATAAAGGGTTCCGAAACTATCCCAAAATGGGTGTTTTAAGGGTAAACTGTGCGCCATATCACAAAACAGTGCACTCTTATGCCCGTCCAGAACGCCAGACAGATCCTGACCCAAGCCCTGCAGCGACTCGGTTACGCCCTGTTGCTGCCGGTCTCCATCCTGCCGCTGGCGGCCCTGCTCTATCGGCTCGGCCAGCCGGACGTGCTGGATCTGGCGGTACTCTCCCTCACCGGTCGCGCCCTGTTCAGCCAGATGCCGCTCATCTATGCGGTGGCCATCGCCTTCGGGCTGAGCCGCCAGGGTGAGGGGAGCCAGGCGCTGGCCGGGGCGGTCAACTTCCTGCTGCTGAGCTCGGCACTCGGCACCCTGGCCCCCGGCCTGCACAGCGACATGATCTGCGGCCTGCTGGCGGGATTGACCACCGCCATCGTCTACCCCTGGCTCAAGCGCCACCCCATGCCCCACTGGCTGCGGCTGATCAATGGCGATTTCACCAGCCTGCTCGCCTCGGCGCTGGCCTGCCTGCTGCTGGCCTTCCCCCTCGCGCTGCTCTGGCCGCTGCTGGAGCAGGGCATCACCCTACTCGCCTCCGAGCTGCTCACCACCCCGCTCGGCGCCTTCTGCTACGGCGTGCTGAACCGGCTGCTGATCCCGCTCGGCTTGCACCAGGTGCTGGGCAGCCTCATCGGGCTGGGGGAGAGCAACCTGCAGGCGCTGGCCAGCGCCCAGCCGCTGCACGAAGGCTATGTGGCCGGGCTCTACCCCATCATCATGTTCGGCCTGCCTGGCGCCTGTTTCGCCATCTGGCTGCACCGCCAGCGCATGCAGCGGTTGCCGCAAGGGGGGCTGCTGCTCACCCTGGCGCTCACCTCGGCGCTGGTGGGGATCACCGAACCCATCGAGTTCCTGTTCGCCTTCACCGCCCCCTGGCTGTTTCTGGCCCACGCCCTGCTGACCGGATTATCGCTCGCCACCTGCAGCGCGCTCGGCATCAAGGTGGGCAGTTACTTCTCCGCCGGCCTGCTGGATCTGGTGCTGAGCTACCACGCCGGCGAGCACAGCTTCTGGCTCATTCCGGTCGGCATCCTGTTCTTCGTCGCCTACACCTTGCTGTTCTACCAGCTGCTGGAGCGCACGCCCCTCAGCCTGCCGAGCAAGCCCATCGCCCCGGAACACCCACGGCTGGCCAGCGTCGCCCCCTCCGATCCCCAGATGCTGGCGATCCAGTACCTCAAGGTGCTGGGAGGCATGGACAACCTGCAGGCCATGAGCGTCTGCCTGACCCGCCTCAGCCTGCGGGTACGCGACATCTCGCAGGTGGATCAATCCCGCCTGCTGGGGCTGGGCTGCCTCTCCTGGATCCAGCTCAATGACCATCAACTGGTACTGGTGCTGGGCCCCAACGCCAGCCTGATCGAGGGGCAGATCCGCATGCTGGCGGAGCGTCAGTCGGTGCCGCTCGGCCTCAAGCCCAATCAGGAGTCCGCCGGCCAGAGCGGCTGGTAGCCTCAGGCAAACGGCAACCGCTCGGCCACAAAATCCATCAGGCTGCGCAGGGCGGGGGCCAGGTGCTCCCGGCTCGGGTAGATGAGATAGAAGGGGTTGGGCGGCACGGCGAGCTCGGGCAACACCTTCTGCAAGCGGCCACTCGCCAGATCCCCTTCGCAGACGTGATGGGGCAGCAGGGCAATTCCCCCTTCATTGATGGCCAGCTCCCGCAGCGCCAGCAGGCTGTTGCTGATACAGGCCCCCTGCGGCCGCCAGCCCCCCTCCTGCAGCGGCCACACCGGCAGCGACGTGTGCACCAGGCAGGCGTATCGACCCAGCTCGCTCAGCTGTTGCGGCATGCCGTGGGCCGCCAGATAGGCGGGGGCCGCCACCAAGTACCGCGGCACCTGACCGATGCGCCGGCAGATGAGGCTGGAGTCTTTCAGCGGCGCCGCCCGCAGCGCCAGATCATAACCCTCCCCCACCAGATCGAGCTGCTCATCGCAGAGGGTCAGCTCCAGCACCACCTCTGGATAGAGGGCCCGAAACTCGGCCAGGATCCGGCCGAGCAGCAGGGTGCCAGTGGCCTCCGGCGCGGTGATCCGCACCCGGCCGGCCGGGGCCGCGCGCAGCCGCGCCATCGCCAGATTGGCGCTGCGGGCCAGCGCCAGCAGCGCCCGGCACTGCTCCACATAGACCTCTCCCTGCGGGGTCAGGCTCAGCCGGCGGGTGGTGCGCTGCAACAGGCGCACCCCGAGCTGGGATTCGAGCCGCGAGATCTTCTGGCTGACCGAGGATTTGGGCATGCCAAGCAGCTCGGCCGCGCCGGTAAAACTGCCCTGCTCCACCACGGTGGCAAACAGCCCCATCAGCTCCAGTTCGACATTGTTCATATATTCAAACAGTCTTTACCAATTACCCATCTTAATCTGAATAATCAACCAGACTAGAGTGGCTGGCAATCCCCATCCAACCGATTTGAAAGGAACTGCCATGAAAGCCATCGCCCTGACCCACTATCTGCCGAGCGATCATCCCGACTGCTTCATCGAGGCCAATCTGGCCGACCCGACGCCGGGCCCGCGCGACCTGCTGGTGCGGGTCAACGCCACCTCCATCAACCCGGTCGACACCAAGGTGCGCGCCCCCAAGGCCAAGGTCGAGAGCAGCCCGCGGGTACTGGGCTGGGACGCCGTGGGCGAGGTGATCGCCGTCGGCCGCGAGGTGACCCTGTTCAAGGCGGGCGACCGGGTCTGGTATGCCGGCGACATCAGCCGCCCCGGCAGCAACAGCGCCCTGCAACTGGTGGATGAGCGCATCGCCGCCCTCGCCCCCGCCAGCCTGAGCGACGTGGAAGCGGCCGCCCTGCCGCTCACCGCCATCACCGCCTGGGAGACCCTGTTCGAGCGCATGAGCCTCAGCCGCGAGAGCCGCGGACGACTGCTCATCATCGGCGGCGCCGGCGGGGTCGGCTCCATCGCCATCCAGCTGGCCCGCCAGCTCACCGGCATGGAGGTGATCGCCACCGCCTCGCGCCCCGAAACCCGGACCTGGTGCCTGCAGATGGGAGCCCACCAGGTAGTGAGCCATCACCAGTTGCAGGAGGAGCTCACCGCCCTTGGCATCAACCAGGTGGACGCCATCTTCTGCACCAATGCCACCGAGCAGCACTGGGATGCCATGGCCAGCCTCATCAGCCCGTTCGGCCATATCTGCACCATCGCCGAATCGAGCGAGCCCTGGGATCTCTCCCTGCTCAAGAGCAAGAGCGTCACCTTCAGCCAGGAGTTCATGTTTACCCGCTCCCTGTTCCAGACCCCGGACATGATTGAGCAGCACAACCTGTTGGGGCTGGTCGCCGCCCTGGTGGATCAGGGCGTGGTCAAGAGCACCCTCAGCAAGGTGGTACCCGAGCTGACCCCGACGACCCTGGCTCAGGCCCATGCCGAGGTGGAAGCCGGCCGCATGGTGGGCAAGCTGGTGATCGACATGAGTCGGTTCGGCAACTAATCCCTTATGGGTAAAAACTGCACCATCATGGGGTGAACTCACCAGTGACAAGCCCCATCACTGCACAGCACATATCAGGCAACAGACAGTCACCACGCAGCTTCACCATAAAAAAGCCAAAAAAAGGGGCCATCCCGCCGGGATGGCCCTAAATACCTGAACGTTGGGGTAACAATCACACACATATCCTTATGCAGGACCTCTGAACCTTTGCAGCTAGTGTGCCAATCCCACCCCTCTCCCCGCTTGCTTGCCACATTGTGCCCTGCCACCTGGGTCTGTAGCCCCCGGCCACTCTGCGGGCAAAAAAAAGCCACCCGAAGGTGGCTGAAAAAGATGACGGAACTTTCCTAGAGCAAAGCATTCAGCGGGAACAGGTTGCTTCCCGTCACCCAATGAGGAATACATGAACCGTGCCAACTCGGCAAAGTCCGTATCCTCCACCACACTGCATGGGCAAACCACGACAGCACACGCCCATGATGATAGAATCCCGCGGTTTCACATTTATGAAGAGTCGACGCCATGCCCTGGATACAAATTCGAATCAACGCCACTGCCAAGACCGCAGACAAGGTGAGCAACATGCTGCTGGGGCGTGGTGCCCAGGCGGTGACCTTTATGGATGCCAAGGATGTGCCCGTCTATGAACCCATGCCAGGCGAGACCCCGCTCTGGGGCGAGACCGAAGTGATGGGGCTGTTCGACGCCGAAACCGATCCGGCGCCCACCATCGCCTTCTTCCAGCAGATCTTCGGCGAAGACGTGGGCTACAAGGTGGAGCAGCTGGAAGACAAGGACTGGGTGCGCGAGTGGATGGATCACTTCCACCCCATGCAGTTCGGTGAGCGCCTGTGGATCTGCCCGAGCTGGCGCGACGTGCCGAACCCGGATGCGGTCAACGTCATGCTGGACCCGGGTCTGGCCTTCGGTACCGGTACTCACCCCACCACGGCGCTCTGCCTGCAGTGGCTGGACGGGCTGGATCTGGCCGGAAAAACCGTGGTCGACTTTGGTTGCGGCTCCGGCATCCTCGGCATCGCCGCTCTGAAACTGGGCGCTGCCCGGGTCATCGGCATCGACATCGATCCGCAGGCCATCCAGGCCAGCCGTGACAACGCCGAGCGCAATGGCGTCGCCGACCAGATCGAGCTCTACCTGCCGGCGGATCAGCCGCAAGATGTCGAAGCGGACGTGGTGGTTGCCAACATTCTGGCCGGCCCGCTGCGCGAGCTGGCGCCGCTTATCGCCGGCCACGGCAAGGCGGGCAGCCTGATGGCCCTCTCCGGCGTGCTGGAAAGCCAGGCGCCGGAGCTGGAGACCATCTACGGCCAGTGGTTCGAGATGGACCCGACCGCCGTCAAGGAAGAGTGGTGCCGTCTCTCCGGCCGCAAACTCGGCTGAGAAGCAACAAGCTATGGCGGCTGCCAACCCATCGGCCGCAAACTCGGCTGATAAGCAATAAGCCACGGCGGCTGCCAGCCCATCAGCTACAAACTCGGCTAAGCGGCACTTGCCAAACTATCAACGGGGCTCCTACACGGGAGCCCCGTCTGTTTTCGGCCCGCCGGCGGCAGCCGCTTCTTCGCTGATTCCACCACCCAGCGCCATACATGCTCATTTGACCACACAGCTCACCCCGTTTCCGGTAGGATAGGCCGCCAGTCCCCCCTGCGACACGGAGTGCTTATGCGGATTGCCATACTGGACGACTATCAGGATCAGGTGCGTCATCTGCCCTGCTTTACCCGCCTGGCGGGCCACGACGTCACCATTCTCACCCGAAGCGAACCTGACCCCGAGCGCCTTGCCGCCAGGCTGGCAGGGGTGGAGGCGCTGGTGCTCATCCGCGAGCGCACCCGCATCGACGAAGCCTTGCTGCGCAGACTCCCCTCCCTTCGCCTCATCAGCCAGACCGGCAAGATCAGCCAGCATATCGACCCCCTCCTGTGTCAGCGCCACGGGGTGGCCGTCGCCGAAGGCATCGGCAGCCCGGTGGCGCCCGCCGAGCTCTGCTGGGCCCTCATCATGGCGGCCTCCCGCCACCTCCCGGCCTATTGCCATGCCCTCGCCCAGGGGCAGTGGCAGCAGTCCGGCACACTGGGGCTGGGGCGTACCTTGCAGGGGCTGACGCTCGGCATCTGGGGCTACGGCAAGATTGGCAGACTGGTGGCCGGTTACGGTCGGGCCTTCGGCATGTCGGTGCTGATCTGGGGCAGCGAGGGCTCCCGCCGGCAGGCCGAGCAGGATGGCCATGCCAGCGCCTGTGACAAGGAGAACTTCTTTCGCGAGGCCGACGTCCTCTCTTTGCATCTGCGCCTGAACAAGGCCACCCGTGGCTGCGTGACCCGCGCCGATCTCGCGCGGATGAAGGCCGACTCCCTGCTGGTCAACGTCAGTCGGGCGGAGCTTGTCGAGCCCGGCGCCCTTTATGCCGAACTCGCCTCCAACCCGACCCGGCGCGCAGCCCTCGACGTGTTCGACGCAGAGCCCGCCACGGTGCAGAGCGAGCCTTTGCTGCGCCTGCCCAATGTGCTGGCTACGCCTCATCTCGGCTATGTGGAGCGCAACAGCTACCAACTCTACTTTCAGGCCGCCTTTGACAACCTGATTGCCTTTGCCGAGGGCAGGCCGACCAATCTGGTGCTGCCCGTAGCGGGCCGCTGATCACGGTTATCCGGCGACCGGGCCGCTAGCATGTATAACCCAGGCGCCACAAAGACAAGCCACAGGAGCCCCCATGACCGAGTACGACAAGATGATCGCCAGCCAGCCTTACAACTGCATGGCACCGGAACTGGATCTGTTGCGCCGGGAGACGGCCCGCCTGTACCGCCGCTTCAATCGCAGCGACGAGGAGGATGAACAGCTGGCGCTGCTGCAGCAGATCGTCGGCGAGCTGGCCCAGGGCGCCTTTATCTGCCCGCCCCTCTACTGCACCTATGGCCGCCACATTCACCTAGGCGAGCGCAGCTACATCAACATGGGAGCCACCCTGCTGGACAACGCCCCCATTCGCATCGGCGCCGAGGTGATGATAGGGCCGAACGTGCAGATCTATACCGCCGCCCACGCGCTGGATGCCGATGAGCGGACTCAGGGGGTGGAGACCGCGCTGCCGGTCACCATCGAGGACAGGGTCTGGATCGGTGGCGGCGCCATTCTGCTGCCCGGTGTCACCATAGGGCGGGAGGCCATCGTGGGCGCCGGAGCCGTGGTCACCAAAGACGTGCCGGCCGGTGCCCGGGTGGCCGGCAACCCGGCCCGCGTATTGCCCGCCAAAGGCAAGACGCCGGTAAGCTAGCGGCGCGCGCCGGGCGCTACGGAATTAAGGGGATCGGCACCTGCAAAGTGCCCATCAAAATGAAGCTCAATGTCATCAAGACCATGCTGGCCTGTAAAAAGGTGACCTTTCCGGCCCTAGGAGGTTGAGGGTACCGGTACCTAAAAAATGCCCATAAAAATGAAGGCCAACGCCATCAAGACCATGATGGCCTGTAAAAAGGTGACCTTTCCGGTCCTAGGAGGTTGAGGGTACCGGTACCTAAAAAACGCCCAAAAAAATGAAGCCCAATGTCATCAAGACCATGCTGGCCTGTAAAAAGGCGACCTTTCCGGCCCTAGGAGGTTGAGGGTACCGGTACCTAAAAAACGCCCAAAAAAATGAAGCCCAATGTCATCAAGACCATGATGGTCTGTAAAAAGGTGACCTTTCCGGTCCTAGGAGGTTGAGGGTACCGGTACCTAAAAAGCGCCCAAAAAAATGAAGCCCAATGTCATCAAGACGTTGGGCTGTAAAAAGGTGCTACGGAATTGCGACTCTCATCGCAGAAAATTAGAAGGGGTCACCTTCTAAACTGGCACAGGGATATTAACGAGGCGCAAACGTTTTACATAGCGTAATAAACCAGGATTGAGAACGGCATCTCACTATTTAAAAAATTCCCTGCCAGCCACGGCCTGCCTCTTGGCAATTTTTCATTTATCAGTACAGCCTGTCGCCAGAAACAAAAAAGCCCTGACAAGTCAGGGCTTTATCGACAGTTCATCAGACTAGAAGCGACGCACGAACTCGCTCATCGGCAGCTCGCGCAGCTTGCGGGCCTCCAGCATGGGGGTGCCGAGGTAGAGGAAGCCCACCAGCTGATCGTCTGTGCCAAGGCCAAGGCCGGCCTGGATCTGCTCGTCAAAGATAAACCAGCCGGAGCGCCAGATGCCGTTGAAGCCCTGGGCCTGGGCCGCCATCTGCATCGCCATCAGGGCGCAGCCGGCGGAAAGCTCCTGTTCCAGTCGCGGCACCTTGGGGTGCTCCTGATGGCGGGTCGCCACCGCGATCACCAGGGGCGCGCGCAGCGGAGCTTCCCGGCACTTCTTGATGCTCTCTTCATCCTCACCGCGGCTACGGGCGGCTTCCGCCAAAAGGGTGCCCAACCGCTCGCGGCCCTCCCCTTCGAACAGGATGAACTGCCAGGGGGTCAGGGTGCCGTGATCCGGCGCCCGCAGCCCGGCCTTGAGGATATTGTCGAGTACCTCACCGCTCGGGGCGGGCTCGGCCAGACGGCCACAGGAGTGGCGGTTGAGCAATAACGTCAGTGCATCCATCAAAATCTCCTTCATTGAGAAAAGGTCGGGCCTAGGCTCAGAATGACCTGGAAAGATTGAGCCTCCATTCCCAGACATTCAGCCCCCCCTGACCCAGGCTGAGATAACCGGTACTGGCCGTGACCGTGGTGTCTCCACCCAGCAGAGTGCGCAGCCCGACCCGCATAGTGCCGCTCAACGGCTGGGTGCGGGCCATGTCCAGATTGCCCGTCAGGATATAGCCATCGTTAGGTCTCTCAAAGCCATAATCGAGACCCAGTTCCCCATAAGGCATCACCGGCACACCATCGCGGGTATGATAGAGCCGGCTCAGCTCCAGCGTCCCCGTCAGGTTGCCCTGGTTGTAACTGTCGCTCCCCCGTTCCAGCTGCAGGGGCAGGCCACGGTAATCCCCTTGCAACCGATAGCCGTCACTGCGGCCATGACTGTAACTGATCGCTAGTCGGGGACGGAGGGTGAACGCGTCCCACTCGAACTGGGCCGAGCCCCCCAGGTTGCCGCTCACGGACGTCGAACCGTAGTCACCGCTGAGAAACAACAAGCCTTGCTCGTTGTCCATCCAGCCATACATCAGGGTCGCATCCAGCATCCAGCGTTCCGACAATTGATAAGTGAAGTAGGGGCCCAGATTGTAGCCCCCTGCAGCCAGCCTCATCCCCCCTTCGAAGGCACTTGCCTTGCTGTCGAGTCGGGAGACGGCAAATCCCAGCGACATAGCCTGATCGAGACGAGCCTCTGCCCCCAAGGTAAACACATTGGTACTGCCGGACAGATCGCTCCCTTCCCGGTGATCCACTATGTCGTAGTAGACCTCGTCCCCCCACAAGGCCCAGCGTCTGGGCTGTGGCTGCCCCACCACAACCACAGCCTCCCGGGAAGAGGGACAATCCGGATATCGATCGCGCAGAGTGGGCGGCAGCTGTGCTCGTTCGTCTGCCATGACGCACAATCTGGTTTCATTCCAGGCGCGCTCGCTCGCCAGCTCTCCGGCCGGATGCGTTACCATCGGGAGCACAGGTGTGGGCAGCAGACCTGTGGGCGGCTGTAAAACTCCGGGTCGAGTCGGCATCACTCCCTGCGGCGGCAGAGTGCCCACCGGCGGTGTTACGCCGCCGGGCAGGGTCGGCATCATCCCCTGTGGCGGTAAAGTGCCCACCGGCGGTGTTACGCCGCCGGGCCGGGTCGGCATCATCCCCAGCGGCGGCAAAGTGCCCATCGGCGGTGTTACGCCGCCGGGCCGGGTCGGCATCATCCCCTGTGGCGGTAAAGTGCCCACCGGCGGTGTTACGCCGCCGGGCCGGGTCGGCATCATTCCCTGCGGCGGCAAAGTGCCCACCGGCGGTGTTACGCCGCCGGGCCGGGTAGGCATCATCCCCTGCGGCGGCAAAGTGCCCATCGGCGGTGTTACGCCGCCGGGCCGGGTCGGCATCATCCCCTGCGGCGGCAAAGTGCCTATCGGCGGTGTTACGCCGCCGGGCCGGGTCGGCATCATCCCCTGCGGCGGCAAAGTGCCCATCGGCGGTGTTACGCCGCCAGGCCGGGTCGGCATCATCCCTTGTGGCGGCAGAGTACCTATCGGCGGTGTTACACCGCTCTCGGGAGGCAAAACAGCGATAGGAGGGAGCGGCCTGGTCGGCAGAGTGGGCGGAGTGAAATTACCGGGAAAGGTGAAATGTCCATTTTGCTGGTTATCCGTATCGAGCAGGACTCGTTTACCTGATGTCGTATCCAGATAGGCATATAGCTTGTGGGTGCCGCCGTTTTGTACCTCGGGTGACAGGGTCAGATGCAGGCCTCTGCGGTCCTGACTCCAGTTGTCATAGACTTGCCCCTGCTTGGCCGACTCCACCTCAAACTGGCCGGATGACACGGCTGAGAGCCAGACCGAATGCAGTTGATCGCTGGTCCAACCAAGAAAGATCAATCTGCCGGCAGGATCCGCCAACGCCGGTGAGCAATACAGCATCACCGCCAATGCGACTGAGCCAACACGAGGAGCAGGGTTGCAGACTGGGTTTATGGGTGTTGCCGGGCACATGGTAATGTCCTTATTGCCTTGTCCGGGAGAGGGGATTGGCCGACACGTTCAGGCCAATGGTGGCACCAAGGGGGCATATCTGGCTTGCTGAGCCTGCCCCCGTCTGGCGGTATATCCCTCATGACGCCAGACAGGTATTTGTTGACCCTATGTTAATTTCAGTCAAGCCACAAGCGCCGGCTCTGCCAGAGCAAGGAGATTTCCTATGCAAAGAGGGGCTTGTCGCCCCTCTCACTTTCCCGTGCCTGAACCTCTTCTAGATGAGGGCCGCCAGCTCGGCCCCCTGGCGGATGGCGCGCTTGGCATCCAGCTCGGCGGCCACGTCGGCCCCGCCGATGATGTGTACCGGCTTGCCCGCCGCCTGCAGACCGGCCTGCAGCTCCTTGAGGGGCTCCTGGCCGGCGCAGATGATCACCTGATCCACCGGCAGACACTGCTGCTGGTCGCCCACCCGGATGTGGAGCCCCTCGTCGTCGATGCGCAGGTACTGCACGCCGGAGAGCATCTCCACCTTGCGGTTCTTGAGCACGGTGCGGTGGATCCAGCCGGTGGTCTTGCCCAGACCGTCGCCCACCTTGCTCTCCTTGCGCTGGAGCAGCCAGATCTGGCGCTCGGGGGCGTCGATCACCGGGGTCGTCAGACCGCCGCGCTCGCCGAGCTGCTTGTCGATGCCCCACTCCTTGAGCCAGTGATCCCGGCTCTGGCCCCCATCCGCCCGTTTTTCCACCAGATATTCGGCCACGTCGAAGCCGATGCCGCCGGCACCGATCACCGCCACCTTCTCGCCCACCGGCTTGTGATCCCGCAGCACGTCCAGGTAACTCAGCACCTTGGGATGCTCTATACCCGGAATGTTGGGGGTGCGCGGGCGGATGCCGGTGGCGAGGATCACCTCGTCAAAACCGCCGCCGAGCAAGCTCTCGGCGCTCTGGCGCTGGCCCAGATAGAGCTCGACGCCGCACTTCTCCAGCCGCTTGGCAAAGTAGCGCAGGGTTTCGTGAAACTCCTCCTTGCCCGGGATCTGCTTGGCGAAGTTGAACTGGCCGCCGATTTCGCTGGCCTGATCGAACAGGCTCACCTGATGGCCACGCTCGGCGGCGTAGCAGGCAAACGCCAGCCCGGCCGGACCGGCCCCCACCACCGCCAGCTTCTTGGGCTGGGGCACCCGGCCGAAGTTGAGCTCGGTCTCGAAACAGGCGCGCGGATTGACCAAGCAGGAGGCACGCTTCTGCTTGAAGATGTGGTCGAGGCAGGCCTGGTTGCAGGCGATGCAGGTGTTGATCTCGTCCGCCCTGTCTTCGGCCGCCTTGATGACGAATTCGGGGTCGGCCAGGAAGGGGCGCGCCATGGAGACCATATCCGCCTCGCCGCCCGCCAGAATGCGCTCGGCCACCTCTGGGGTATTGATGCGGTTGGTGGTAATAAGCGGCACCTTGAGGTGTTTTTTCAGCTCGGCGGTCACCCAGCTGAAGGCGCCGCGCGGCACGCTGGTGGCGATGGTGGGAATGCGCGCCTCGTGCCAGCCGATGCCGGTGTTGATAAGGGTGACCCCCACCTGCTCCAGCGCCTTGCCGAGCGCAATCACCTCTTCCAGGGTCGAGCCCTGCTCCACCAGATCCAACATGGATAGGCGGAAGATGATGATGAAATCCGGCCCGACCCGCTCGCGGATGGCGCGGACGATCTCTACCGGGAAGCGCATGCGGTTTTCGCTGCTACCACCCCAGCCATCGGTGCGCTTGTTGGTGCGCTCACAGATGAACTGGTTGATGAGATAGCCTTCCGAGCCCATCACCTCGACCCCGTCGTAGCCCGCGCTCCTGGCCAGCTGCGCGGTGGCGGCGAAGTCGCGGATAGTACCGCGGATCTGCCGCTCGCTCATGGCGCGCGGCTTGAACGGAGAGATGGGGGCCTTGAGGGCGCTCGGCGCCAGGCTGAACGGATGATAGGCGTAGCGGCCGGCATGGAGGATCTGCAGCGCTATCTTGCCCCCCTCCTGATGCACCGCACTGGTCACCTTCTTGTGCTTGGCCACCTGCCAGGGAAAGCTCAGCTGGGAGCCGTGGGGCACCAGTCGGCCACGCAGGTTGGGGGCGATGCCGCCGGTCACGATGAGGCCGACCCCGCCCCGGGCCCGCTCGCCATAGAAGGCGGCCAGCTTGTCAAAGCCCCCCTTCTCCTCTTCGAGGCCGGTGTGCATGGATCCCATCAACACGCGGTTGCGCAGCTGGGTAAAGCCCAGATCGAGGGGGGTCAGCAGGGTCGGGTAACGGCTCATCATGAACTCCTTGTCGGGGCCGGGCTGGATGGCACCACGCCCATCCCCCGCCGTCCGGACTCAGGCCTGGAACAAGGCGGCAGCATGGGTGGGCGGCTCACAGGGCCTCCAGTTAATTTTTTGTTATCAAACCGAGGCTAGAGTAAAGAATCAAAAATGCTTTTTCAAACAAATGTTTGGACAATTTTTCGGCGAACAGACGTGTTCCGAACTCACCGGCTCCGATCCTCTCCAAGCGGAAATGGCATTTCACCGGCCAACTGGTTAATAATGGCGCTTCCCTCCCCATTAACAGGGCGATAACGCGACTATGTCTATTTTCAAAGGTCTGGGTTGGCTGTTTCGCAGCCTGTGGCGCCTGCTCAATTTCACCCGGCTGATGCTGGTCAATCTGCTGTTTCTCGTCGTGGTCTTGATCATCGTTTTCAGCGTCAGCCAGAAAGAGGCCCCCAGCGCCCCCATCGAAGGGGCTCTCACCCTCAATCTCTCCGGCGTACTGGTGGAACAGCGCTCGCAAACCGATCCCACTGTGCAGCTGCTGCGCCAGGTGGACAACAGCGACGAACTACCCAGCGAGATCGTCCTCTCCGATCTGCTGTGGGCCATCAAGAACGCCAAGGATGACGATCGCATCAAGGCACTGGTGATCAAGCCCCAGGGGCTGCAGGGCACCAGCTTCTCCAAACTGCAGGAGGTGGCGAGCGCCATCGATGCATTCAAGGAGAGCGGCAAGCCGGTCATCGCCATGGCCGACTTCTACACCCAGGGCCAGTACCTGCTGGCCGCCCACGCCGATCACGTGCTGCTCAACCAGAGCGGCGCCGTGGTGATCGAGGGGCTCGGCGTCTACCAGACCTACTACAAGTCGGCGCTGGAGAAGCTCAACATCACCCCGCACGTGTTCAAGGTCGGTACCTACAAGTCTTTCGTCGAACCCTATACCCGCGACGAGATGTCCCCCGAGAGCAAGGAGGCAAACCAGCGCTGGCTGGATCAGCTGTGGCAATCCTATGTGACCGACGTGGCCGAGCAGCGTGAAATCGAACCGGACGCCGTGGCACCGGGCAAGGACCGCTTCCTCGAGCTGTTGCGCAAGGCCGGCGGCAACGCGGCCAACTACGCCCTCGACAACGGTCTGGTGGACCAGCTGGCGACCCGCGACGAGATGACCCAGGCGGTGATCAAGGAAGTGGGCGAGAGCGATGACCACGGCTGGAAGGGGGTTGGCCTGAAAGAATACCTGGCCGCCATTCCGAACCAGTATCCCCAGAGCGGCAAGGATGAAGTGGGCCTCATCGTCGCCAGCGGCGCCATCATGGATGGCGTCCAGCCCGCCGGCACCATAGGCGGTGACAGCCTCGCCGATCTGCTGGCCGATGCCCGCCGCGACGACAAGGTGAAGGCCGTGGTGCTGCGGGTTGACAGCCCCGGCGGCAGCGCCTTCGCCGCCGAGCAGATCCGCGCCGAGCTGCTGGCCCTCAAGCAGGCCGGCAAGCCGGTGGTGATCTCCATGGGCAGCTACGCCGCCTCCGGCGGCTACTGGATCTCCGCCGATGCGGACAAGATCTTCGCCTCCCCCAACACCCTCACCGGCTCCATCGGGGTGTTCGGCATGTTCGCCACCATCGACAAGGCGCTCTCCCAGTACGGAGTGCACACCGACGGCGTCGGCACCACCGACTATGTCGGCGTCGGCCTGACCCGTGCCCTGCCGGAACACGTCGGCCAGGCGATCCAGCTGAGCGTGGAAGATACCTATCAGCGCTTCGTCGGTCTGGTGAGCAAGGGCCGCGGCCTGAGCCCGGAAGAGACCGAGAAAGCGGCCGAGGGCCGGGTCTGGACCGGTCAGGATGCCAAGGCGCTGGGCCTGGTGGACGAGTTTGGCGATCAGGAGGCGGCCATCAAGGCGGCAGCCGAGCTGGCCAACCTCAAGGAGTGGCAGGTCGCCCCCATCGAGCAGGAAGAGTCGGCCAAGGACAAGTTCCTGCGCCAGCTGTTCGACAGCAGCGCCCAGGTGCTGGCTTCGCACCTGCAGAGCTGGCTGCCGGCCGGCCTTGGCAAGGCGCTGGTGGAGGTGAACCGCAGCCTGGACCCGCTGACCCGCTTCAACGATCCGCAGGGCACCTACGCCCTCTGCCCGGTCTGCACACCCTGATCGGCAACCAACGCAAAAAAACCGCCAATCGGCGGTTTTTTTATGGTGCAGTGAAAGTGCTCAGCCCAGCAGGCCGGCACAGTGCCAGTGCTGCAGTTCGGCCAGCACCCGCGTCTCCCGCGCCGTCCACTGGGGGCAGGAGCCCGCCAGCTGGGTCTTGTTGGTCTGCAGCGCCTCGGCCAGCTCGAACCAGCCTGGCGTAAAGCCGAGCCTGATCTCGTAGGGCTGGGGCCGCGGCTCGCTCCAGTTCTCCCCCACCTGACAGAGGTAGTAGAAGGAACGGATGCAGTAGGCGTCGTAGTCGGCCTCGCGGGCCGGACGGTACTCCCGCGTCTGCCCGAGCAGGGCGCCGACCGCCACCAGCTCGGCGCCGCACTCTTCGCGCAGCTCGCGGGCCAGAGCGGTGCGGTGACACTCGCCGTGCTCGATGCCGCCACCGGGAAACATGAGATCGCCGTTGACACTGGAGTGCACCAGCAGCAGCTGGTCGCCACGCAACACGATGGCCCGGACGGTGACCCGCTCCAGCTGGCGGCCATCTGTGTTGACCCGGCCATGGGTGAGCCGGATATCGAAGGGGTGCGGCCAGTCGCTGGCCAGAGGTTCAATGTGCTTCATCAGGATTCAGGGACGATAGGTTCCGCTTTTCAGCTGTTCGACCAGGATGGCGGCCTGGCTGTCCAGCCCCTCCTGCTGTTGTTTGCTCAGGGAGTGGTAGAGGCTGAAACGGCTGGCCGACACCTCGGCAGCGTTCTGGAACGACTCGCTCACCTTGCCCCACAGATAGGCCTGCCCGTACTCCTTCTGGCCCATGTAGAGGGTGCTGAGGGAGGTGAGGATGCGGCCGTTCACCTGATCCCCTTCCCGGTAGAGAGAGAGGGCGTGTTGCATCAGCGCGATAGCCTTTTGCGGCTCGCGCTTGGCATAGATGCCCCCGAGCGCCAGCTGCAGTTCGGGCTCCTCGAGCGCGGGCTGCCCCTCCAGCGCCAGAAACTGCTGGCGGGCCAGCTCGTTGGTGTTGTTGGTCCAGTGCCAGAGCAGCAGATAGGGATCCTTGGCATTGCGGGTAGCGGCATCGAGCTGGGCCAGCTGGTCGCCGGCCGCCAGCATCCCCTCCACCCGCGGGCTCTTCTGCTCGCGGGCATTCTTGTACTCGATGTTGGTGGAGCGCTCGGCACATTTGAGGTAGCGCTCCAGGCTGCGCATCAACTCGTACTGATGCCGCTCCGTCTGCTCCGCCTGCAGATAGTAGCGGGCCCGGATGATGTCGCTGCGCTCATAACGACACCAGCCGTCGTCCACCAGATCCTGACAGAGGGCCGGATAGTTGGCACAGATGTTGTGGATCCTGTCATCGTCACAGGCGGTGAGCACCAGGCCGCAACAGAGGCCGAACAGCAGGGTTCTAGCTGGAAAAGGGGTCATGGTTCACATCTTGTTGGTAACAATTGCAGCCCGCTATAGCCACCCTTGGCTAGCAAACGAATTACATATCCATTACAATGCGCGCGCCGTATAAGGCCGCGATTGCAGAATAATATAACGAAATATACACCCCTACACTGATCTGCATTCGACGAATTTCTATTTGCCCCAACAACGTGAAATAAAGGATCTGGTTAATGACCCACGAGCACTATCTGCAGGCGTGGCAGGAGAGCCAGGAGCTCGCCGAAGCCATGCAACCCCTGATCGGTCGCCTCTACCGTCAGCAAGGGATCGAGATCACCATCTTCGGACGCCCGCTGCAAAACGCCTCCACCATCGATATCCTCAAGGCCCACCGGGTCGTTCGCCGCCACCAGGGAGCCCCCCTCCCGATCCAACAGAGCTTTCCCCTGCTGCAAGCCATCCTGGCCCTGAACCCGACCGCCGCCGAGATAGATCTGGGCAAGCTGGCCGTGGGTTACTGGCAGGATCACCAGGATGAAGCCGGCATCGACGACTACCTGCGTGCCAAGCTGGCACCGGCTCTGGGTCGCGGCGTACCGGCTCCGACCGACGTGGTGTTGTACGGCTTTGGCCGCATCGGCCGTCTGCTGGCCCGGTTGCTGATCGAGCGCACCGGCGCCGCCAACTCCCTGCGGCTGCGCGCCATCGTGGTGCGTGGCGGCCGCGACGGGGATCTGGAGAAGCGTGCCAGCCTGCTGCGCCGTGACTCGGTGCACGGCCCCTTCAACGGCTCCATCGAAGTGGATAGTGAACGCAGCGCCATCATCGCCAATGGCACCTTCATCCAGGTGATCTATGCGAACAGCCCGGCCGACATCGACTACACCGCCTACGGCATTCACGATGCGCTGATCGTCGACAACACCGGCGTCTGGCGTGACGAGGCGGGTCTGTCCGAACACCTCAAGGCGCGTGGCGCCGCCCGGGTGCTGCTGACCGCTCCCGGCAAGGGGGAGATGAAGAACGTGGTGTTCGGGGTCAACCACGAGGTGATAGGGCCCGATGACAAGATCATCTCCGCCGCCTCCTGCACCACCAACGCCATCACCCCTGTGCTCAAGGTGATGCAGGACAAGTACGGCATCCGCCACGGTCACGTGGAGACGGTCCACTCCTACACCAATGACCAGAACCTCATCGACAACTATCACAAGGGCGAGCGACGCGGTCGCAGCGCGGCCCTCAACATGGTGATGACCAGCACCGGCGCCGCCAAGGCGGTGGCCAAGGCGCTGCCCGAGCTCAAGGGCAAGCTGACCGGCAACGCCATCCGGGTGCCTACCCCCAACGTGTCGCTGGCCATCATCAACCTGTCGCTGGAGCAGACCACCGATCGGGAGAGCCTCAACGCCTATCTGCAGCAGATGGCGCTGAGCTCGGCCCTGCATCGCCAGATCGACTTCAGCGCCAGCACCGAGCTGGTCTCCTCCGACATGGTGGGCTCCCGCTTTGCGGGCATTGTCGACTCCCAGGCCACCATCGCCGAGGGGGATCACTGCGTGCTCTACGTGTGGTATGACAACGAGTTCGGGTACAGTTGTCAGGTAGTGCGGGTGATGGAGCAGATGGCTGGCGCAGTCCGTCAGGATCTGCCTGCATAACCCGCCAGGATCTGCCGCTTAAGCCCGGGTTCATGGCTCAATTTCAAGGAGAAGGCCGGATGTCATTTCAACAAGGTGAGTTTTTGCAAGCAATCAGGCAGATGCCCGCAGAGGTGTACGAGCGCCTCAAGACCGCGGTCGAGCTCGGCAAGTGGCCCGATGGCAAACCGCTCACCGACGAGCAGAAGGCCACGTCGCTGCAGGCGGTAATGGCCTGGCAGGCGATGCACCTCGACAACCCCGAGCACATGAACATCGGCCGTGACGGCGAGATCGTGATGAAGAGCAAGAGCGAGCTCAAGCGCCAGTATCGCGACGAGGAAGAGATAGTGCGGGTCGACCTCAGCCACTGAGGCAGGCCGCACGTCACCTATCGCGGTAACAAAACGAAAGAGGGGAGCCATGATGGCTCCCCTCTTTTTTATCTCTGCAAAGTGATCCCCCTCATCCCCAGCCCTTCTCCCGCCAGGGGAGAAGGGAGCAGGCTCGCAGCTGCGAACCGTAAGCGGGCCACCTGCCGGCGATCTTCATGGCAAGCTTCGCGGCCAACAGCACCTCGAGCTATCCCCTCTCCCCTGGGGAGAGGGTTAGGGTGAGGGGGACACCAGTCAGGGGGTCAGCTCACCACGCAGGGACTGCTGCATCAGCTCGCGGATGCGCGGCGCCGGCAGATCCTGGCTCAGCAGGAAGTGCAGCTTGGTCAGCGCCGCCTCGGCGGTCATGTCAAAACCCGAGATGACCCCGGCCCGCGACAGGGCGTTGCCGGTGGCATAGCCCCCCATGTTGACCTTGCCGTGCAGACACTGGCTCAGGTTGACGATGATGACGCCGCGGGCGGATGCCTCGGAGAGCAGCGCCAGCATGGCCGGATTCTGCGGTGCATTGCCCACCCCGAACGAGAGCAGGATCAGCGCCCGCACCGGTTGCTGCAGGATGTTCGCAATCACCTCGGCCGAGATGCCGGGATAGAGGGTCACCACGCCGATGGGTTGAGGGGTGATGTCGTGCAGCACCAGCGGCCGCTCGGACGGCACGCCCAGCTCGCCTGCCTCCAGCGAGATGGCGATGCCGGCGTTGAGCAGCGGCGGGTAGTTCGGCGAGTCGAAGGCGTGGAAGCCGTCGGCGTGCACCTTCTTGCTGCGGTTGCCGCGATAGAGCTGGTTGTTGAAGAACAGCGTCACCTCGTGGATCGGGTAGTTGGCCGCAATGTAGAGGGCGTTGAGCAGGTTCTGCTGACCGTCGGAGCGCAGCTCGGCGAGCGGGATCTGGGAGCCGGTGATGATCACCGGCTTGTGCAGATCTTCGAGCATGAAGGAGAGCGCCGAGGCGGTGAACGACATGGTGTCGGTGCCGTGCAGGATGACGAAACCGTCGTATTTCTCGTAGTTGTCACGAATGTCCTCGGCGATGCGCTGCCAGTCCGCCGGAGTCATGTCGGAAGAGTCGATGAGAGGCGCATATTCGTGAATATGGTAATCCGGCATCTCGGGGCGATGGAACTCGGGCATCCGCGCCAGACAGTCTTCCATGAAGCCCGCCATCGGCACATAGCCGTGGTCGGAACGTTGCATCCCTATGGTGCCGCCTGTGTAGGCGATATAGATGGACTTCTTCACACCCTCTCCTCTTTGATGGGCACAACAGCCGCGAATCGTGGCTCAAACGGGACGAAACGGCGGCATCGACTGCCTGCCGCATTCGCCATGGGCCGAAAGCCCGCACATGATAGCGCGCCAGGCTGCCGGCTCACATCCCACCAGTGCCGTCCGCGGGCCAAAAACCGCCGAATTATAGGGACTGGCGCCCCAAATGACAGCCAGGAAATAGCCCTCACCCCGGCTTGCACCGCGACTAACCCGATAGTGTTAAATTTCACAACAAACACAATGAGCGACCATTTATCTGACAAATGTGGATATAAGTGGTGTTTTTTGCTACTATCCGCTCGATTTTTCATAAATCTCATCTGGATGCCTGATCAATTCAGGCCCGCACCGGTCCCATTCTTACGTGGGGCGGGGGCATGGCGCCCCTTCTTTGTTGGCACCTGAGCCACACTGTTTTTATCCCGGCTGAATCTGTGAGTCTGCATCAACGAAAGACACAGCCAATCAACATGGGAGTACTGAATGCTACAACTTGATTCCTACGCCACCCTGGTCGCAGCCACCCTGGTGTTGCTGCTCGGTCGTCTGCTGGTGACCCGAGTCGGGCTGCTGCGCACCTTCAACATCCCCAAACCGGTTGCCGGCGGCCTGGTGGTCGCCCTGGTGCTGCTGCTGCTGCGCGCCACCCTGCAAATGGAGCTGCAGTTCGATACCAGCCTGCAAACCCCGCTGATGCTGGCGTTCTTCGCCTCCATCGGTCTCTCCGCCGATCTCGCCAGCCTCAAGCGCGGCGGCAAGGCGGTGCTCACCTTCCTGCTGGTGGTCACCGGCCTGCTGCTGGTGCAGAACAGCCTGGGGGTGGGTCTGGCCACCCTGCTCGGTCTGGATCCCCACATGGGGCTGCTGGCCGGCTCCATCACCCTCTCCGGCGGCCACGGCACCGGGGCGGCCTGGGGCGCCACCTTCACCGAGAAGTACGGGGTGCAATCCGCCGCCGAGCTCGCCATCGCCTGTGCCACCTTCGGCCTGGTGCTGGGGGGCCTGATCGGTGGTCCGGTTGCCCGCTATCTGGTGAAGAAGGTGCAGGTGCCCGGCGAGGAGCACAACCGGGACGACGCGCCGCAAGGCTTCGAGATGCCGGACATGGAGCGCCCGCTCACCACCTTCAGCCTGATCGAGACCCTGGCGCTGATCGCCATCAGCCTGAAGGGGGGCGAGATGCTCTCCGCCTACCTCAAGGGCGGCGCCTTCGAGCTGCCGGTGTTCGTCTGCGTGCTGTTCGTCGGCGTGCTGCTGCGCAACGTGCTGACCCTGCTCAACTGGCACGAGGTGAGCGACCGCGAAGTCTCCCTGCTCGGCAACGTCAGTCTGTCGCTGTTCCTGGCGATGGCGCTAATGAGCCTGCGACTGTGGGATCTGGCCAACCTGGCGCTGCCCATCTTCATCCTGCTGGCGGCCCAGACCGTGGCCATGGCGCTCTACGCCATCTTCGTCACCTTCCGGGTAATGGGCCGCAACTATGATGCGGCCGTACTGGCAGCGGGCCACTGCGGCTTTGGTCTGGGGGCCACCCCCACCGCCATCGCCAACATGCAGGCCATCACCCAGCGCTTCGGTCCCTCCCACCTGGCGTTTCTGGTAGTGCCCATGGTGGGCGCCTTCTTCATCGACATCATCAACGCCATGGTGATCAAGCTGTTCCTGGCACTGCCCTTCCTGTAATTCCTTTCCCGTCAGACGTATATGAACAGAGCCCACCCCCTGGTGGGCTCTGTGCCATTTCTGCTGGCCAACTTCTCTGCACCACTTCCTTCATGGATAGCCGTGGCGAGACCCATAAACAAAAAGCCCCGCACTCGGCAGAGTGCGGGGCTTGGTCATGGCGGCCGTGTTCGCCGCGTTCAAGCACTTACAGGATAAAGGTCGAGACCTGCTTGTTCAGGTCGGTGGCCCGCCCCTTGAGACTCTCGGCCTGATCCAGATCGCGCATGGCGGCGGCGGTGATCTCGTCACTCACATCCTTGATGGCGGTGGTGTTCTGGGTGATCTCGCCGGTCACCTGGGTCTGCTCCTCGGCGGCCGTGGCGATCTGGCCTGCCATGTCGGAGATGAGGCTGACTGCCTGAGTGATCTCTTCGAGCGCAGCGGCGGCGGCATCGGCGTCTTTCACGCTGTTGTCCGCCAGCCCCTGGCTGGTCTGCATCAGGCTCACCGCGCGGGCCGTGGTCTGCTGTAAGGTCTCGATGGTGGACTGGATCTCCTGGGTGGAGTCCTGGGTACGGCGCGACAGCACCCGCACCTCGTCCGCCACTACCGCGAAACCGCGACCCTGTTCACCGGCACGGGCCGCTTCGATGGCGGCGTTCAGTGCCAGCAGGTTGGTCTGCTCGGCGATGCCCTGAATGGTGGAGAGGATGCCGGAGATGGCCTGGGCGTGGCGGCTCAGCTCGCCGATCACCTCGGTCGCCTGCCCCACTTCCTCGGCCAGACCGTTGATGGACTGACGAGTCTGGTTCACCAGCATCTTGCCCTGCTCACTGCTCTGGGCAGACTGCTGGGCCGCGGCGGCAGTGTTCTCGGCGTTGCCGGCGATCTCCATGGTGGCGCTCGCCATCTCGGTGACCGCGGTGGCGACCATGGTCACCTCCTGTTGCTGGCGCTGCAGCTCGTCCACGGCGGCCTGGTTGGTCACCAGACTGCGCTCGGCATCGGCGTTCAGTTCGTTGGCCAGCTGACGGATGTTGCCGATCAGCTGGTGCTGGCTGCCGACGAAGCGGTTGAAGCTGTTGGCCAGCTGACCCACCTCGTCGTTGGTGTCGATCTTGATGCGCTGGGTCAGATCGCCGTTACCGTCGGCGATGCGGGCCAGCGCCTGGGAGACCTTGCCGAGCGGGCCGAGCAGCAGGCTGACCAGCCAGGAGATGGCGAGGATGCTGCCCACCAGCACCAGCAGGGCCAGGCCGAGCTGAGTCATCAGCAGGGAAGAGAGCGGCGCCTCCAGAGTCTCCTTGTCCAGCACCAGCACCAGCTCCCAGTCGGTGTCGGGAATATCCACCGCCCACAGCAGCTTGTCGCGCCCTTCGCCGTCGAAGTAGGCCGGCACCAGGCTGTTGCTGGTCTTGCTCTGCTCGATCAGGGC
Organism: Aeromonas sp. FDAARGOS 1403; assembly: GCF_019047325.1. Taxonomy (NCBI): domain Bacteria; kingdom Pseudomonadati; phylum Pseudomonadota; class Gammaproteobacteria; order Aeromonadales; family Aeromonadaceae; genus Aeromonas; species Aeromonas sp. FDAARGOS 1403. The sequence goes on from NZ_CP077249.1 coordinate 4,698,122, forward strand.
ATTGGTCAGATCGTTGTCGATCTCGGTGGCCGGTTTCATCGCCTTGGCCGCGTCCTTGTAGGCGATGACGGTGCCATCCTTGTGCATCATGATGGCGAAGCCGTCGGCCGGCAGCTTCATCTTGGTGACGTCTTCCACCAGGGAGGCGATGGAGAGGTCGCCACCGACCACGCCGCCCTGCGCCGGCTGGGCCAGGGTCACCACCATGATGTTGTAGGCCACGTCAAGGTAAGGCTTGGTGACGATCATGCCGCCCTTGCCCATCGCCTCCTGATACCAGCCACGGGAGCGGGGATCGTAACCGTCACGATTGATGGAGGGATCGGAGTCGTTCATCTTGCCGCTGCTCTCGCCAAAGTAGGTGAGCTGGAAGCGGCCGGAGACTTGCGCCTGTTGCAGGGCGTTGAGGGGTTCGGCACCGGCCTTGTTGCCGAGCGCCTGAATGACGTCGCGACGGGCCGCGAGCCAGTCACTGACGCTGGCGGCCTGCTGGTTGCCGAGGCGCTGCACCTGTTCCTGACTGCCTTGCAGCAACAGGGACTTCTGGCTGGTGTAGCTCTGCCAGGAGAGCAGCAGGATCACCAGCGAGAGGGCGATGACCACTGACAACAGTATCTTCTGCTTGAGTGATAGATTTTTCATCATGCGTTCTTCTTATGGAGGTCAGGAACAGGATTTCCCAAAAAGTGCACAGCACTGCGTAGTTATTAACGACCCGTCGGCACAAAACTGAACCGGAAAATGGGGCGGTGGGCGATATTTTCCACCGAGTTGGGGAAAACTGCACCAGAAATTGACTACCGGGCACGCACAAGGACAGCCGACCCTGTTTATTCCTTCCACAATTGGCTAGAATATCCCGTTTTTAAATCACATCGACCCCGAGAGTTTTCACGATGTTTGAAGTCAATCCTGTATTAAACAAGCTTAAGGAGCTGTCTGAGAGGACCGAGCTGCTTAGGGGGTACCTTTGACTATGACGCCAAGAAAGAGCGTCTAGAAGAGGTCAACGCCGAGCTGGAACAGCCGGACGTCTGGAATGAACCCGAGCGCGCACAGGCGCTGGGCAAGGAGCGCGTCGCGCTGGAAAACGTGGTCGGCACCATCGACACCCTGACCCAGGGTGCTGACGACGTGGCCATGCTGGTCGAGCTGGCCGTGGAAGGTGAAGACGAAGATACCTTCAACGAAGCCGTGGCCGAAGCCGACGTGCTGGAGTCCAAGCTGGTGGACCTCGAGTTCCGCCGCATGTTCTCCGGTCAGCACGATCCCTCCGACTGCTACATCGACATCCAGTCCGGCTCCGGCGGTACCGAGGCCCAGGACTGGGCCAACATGGTGCTGCGCATGTACCTGCGCTGGGGCGATGCCCACGGCTACAAGCCGGAGCTCATCGAATGCTCCGAAGGCGACGTGGCCGGCATCAAGTCCGCCACCATCAAGTTCACCGGTGAGTACGCCTTCGGCTGGCTGCGCACCGAGACCGGCGTCCACCGCCTGGTGCGCAAATCGCCGTTCGATTCCGGCGGTCGTCGCCACACCTCGTTCTGCTCCGTGTTCGTCTACCCCGAGATCGACGATGACATCGACATCGAGATCAACCCGGCCGACCTGCGCATCGACGTCTACCGTGCCTCCGGCGCCGGTGGTCAGCACGTCAACCGGACCGAATCCGCGGTACGTATTACCCACATTCCCACTGGGGTCGTGGTACAGTGCCAGAACGATCGTTCCCAGCACAAAAACAAAGATCAGTGTATGAAGCAGCTGAAAGCCAAGCTCTACGAGCTGGAAATTCAGAAGCAGAATGCCGAGAAGCAAGCCCTCGAAGAGACCAAGTCCGACATCGGCTGGGGCAGCCAGATCCGTTCCTATGTGCTGGATGATGCGCGCATCAAGGATCTACGTACCGGCGTCGAAACCCGCAATACCCAGGCGGTACTCGACGGCGATCTGGACAAGTTTATCGAAGCTAGCCTGAAGTCAGGCCTGTAAAAAAAACAGAACAGCAGGAATCACCATGTCTGAACAAACCACCACTCCGGAAGTCGACCAAACTCTCGAACTGAACAACGAGATGCAGGAGCGTCGTTCCAAGCTGGCCGCCTTGCGCGCCCAGGGCAACCCCTTCCCCAACGACTTCCGTCGTGACCACCTCTCCGGCGATCTGCACGCCGAGTTTGGCGACAAGAGCGCCGACGAGCTGGCCGCACTGGGTAAACGGGTGAAGATTGCCGGTCGCATCATGACCCGCCGGATCATGGGCAAGGCGTCTTTCGCCACCCTGCAGGACATGGCAGGCAAGATCCAGGTCTACGTCACCCGTGACGACCTGCCGGAAGGCTTCTACAACGAGCAGTTCAAGAAGTGGGATCTGGGCGATATCGTGGGTGTCGAAGGTACCCTGTTCCGCACCAACACAGGCGAACTCTCCGTTCACGTCTCCGACATTCGCCTGCTGACCAAAGCCCTGCGCCCACTGCCCGAGAAGCACAAAGGTCTGACCGACCAGGAAGCCCGCTGCCGTCAGCGTTACCTGGATCTGATCGCCAACGAAGAGTCCCGCAAGACCTTCGTGACCCGTACCAAGGTCGTGGCCGGTATCCGCAAGTTCCTGAACGACAAGCGCTTCATGGAAGTGGAAACCCCCATGATGCAGGTCATCCCGGGTGGCGCCTCTGCCCGTCCGTTCATCACCCACCACAATGCGCTGGACATCGACATGTACCTGCGTATCGCTCCGGAACTCTATCTGAAGCGTCTGGTGGTCGGTGGCTTCGAGCGTGTCTACGAGATCAACCGCAACTTCCGTAACGAAGGTATCTCCGTTCGCCATAACCCCGAGTTCACCATGCTCGAGTTCTATATGGCCTACGCCGACTACATCGATCTGATGGATCTCACCGAAGAGATGCTGCGCACCCTGGCGCAAGACATCCTGGGCGACACCAAGATCCGTTACGCCAAAGAGGGCGAAGAGGGCCTGACCATCGATTTCGGTCAGCCGTTCCAGCGCCTCTCCATGGTTGACTCCATCCTGAAGTACAACCCGGATGTGACCCGTGACGATCTGGCGACCTTGGAGAAGGCCACCGCCGTCGCCAAGCGCCTGCACATCGAGCTGATGAAGAGCTGGGAGCTGGGCCACGTGATCACCGCGATCTTCGAAGAGACCGTGGAACACATGCTGCTGCAACCGACCTTCATCACCGAGTACCCGGCCGCCGTCTCTCCGCTGGCCCGTCGCAACGACCAGAACCCGGACGTCACCGACCGCTTCGAATTCTTCATCGGTGGCCGTGAGCTGGCCAACGGCTTCTCCGAGCTGAACGATGCGGAAGATCAGGCCGAGCGCTTCCAGGCTCAGGTTGACCAGAAAGCCGCCGGCGATGACGAAGCTATGTTCTACGACGCCGACTTCGTCACCGCGCTGGAACACGGTCTGCCGCCGACTGCCGGTCAGGGTATCGGTATCGACCGTCTGGTGATGCTGTTCACCAACAGCCACACCATCCGCGACGTCATCCTGTTCCCGGCTCTGCGTCCGCAGAAGTAAGGCCGTGGTAGAACGCTGCCGTCCATGACAATCAAAACGCCCCGCCACTGCGGGGCGTTTTTTATGGTGGACACAAACCGCTGGCGAACACTCAAGCCACCGTTAGTCTCGCGCTTATGAGGCAGGTGGCAGCTGCCACTCCCCCTGCCACAGGGTGACGGCCTGACCGGCCATCAGCACCCGATCTCCCTTCAATTCAAGCCGCAGCTCACCGCCCCTGGCCGAGATCTGGCGGGCCCGCAGTTGCTGTTTGCCGAGCCGTTCGGCCCAGAAGGGCACCAGGGCGCAGTGGTTGGAGCCGGTCACCGGATCCTCGTCTACCCCGACCCAGGGGGCGAAGTAGCGGGAGACGAAGTCATGGTCTGGATCGCGCGAAGGCGCCGTCACCATCAGGCCGCGACCGGGCAGCGCACGCAGGGCCTGAAAATCTGGGCTGAGCGCGCGGACCTCCTCCTCGCAGGCGAGCTCCAGCAAGAACTTGGCGCCAGCCGCCAGGGTGTGCAGTGGCTGGCAACCGACCGCCGCCGCATAGGCTGGATCCAGCTCGAGCGGCGCCGGGGCAATGCGCGGGAAATCGAGCCAGATCCACACCCCTTCGCGCCGGGCCAGCAGCTCGCCGCTGCGGGTCTCGAAGCCAATGACCTCATCCTCTGCCACCGCCCCCGTCTGCCACAATACGTGGGCCGCCGCCAGAGTGCCGTGACCGCAGAGATCCACTTCCAGCTCGGGGGTGAACCAGCGCAGCTGGTAGCGGGAGCGGCCCAAAGGCACCAGAAAGGCGGTCTCCGACTGGTTGAACTCGGCCGCCATGGCCAGCAGGGTGGCATCCGGCTGATTCGGCCCCAGCGCCACCACCGCCGGGTTGCCGCCAAAGGGGTGGCGGCTGAAGGCATTGACATGAAACAAGCTGATGATCGACATTCACGCTTCCTGTGTGGGTAATACGGGCTCATTCATTGCCCTTTATACCATGTGAACCCTGTCGACCTGAGTCGCCTTGCGACCCTTTCCATCATCTTTTTAATGCAGTAATAGAATAAAAAAGACATTTTTATTCTTTGTTGTTATCCATCACACCCCTTAACCTGACCAAAAATCAGACCATGGAAGACGTGTGTGATGCAATTGAAGGACTCCCTGACCAACCTGACTCCCCTCTCTGACGAGCAGCAGCGACAGCTGAGCCAGGCGCTATCGACCCTCAATACCCAGCAACTTGCCTGGGTGAGCGGTTATCTCTACGGTCTCTCCCAGGCGGGCAGCCAGCCTGTCGTGACCGGGGCAGCAGCCACCCCCAGCGGCAATCTGACCATTCTCTACGGCTCCCAGACCGGCAACGCCAAGGGCGTGGCCAGCGCCATCAAGGCGCAGGCCGAGGCCCGTGGCCTGCCGGTGACCCTCACCTCCATGGCGGACTACAAACCCAAGCAGCTCAAGAAAGAGACCCACCTGCTGCTGGTAGTGAGCACTTACGGGGAGGGTGAACCGCCGGAGAGCGCGGTCGATCTGTACGAGCAGCTCAAGAAGGGCAAGGTCGGCAAGCTGGAAGGGCTCAAGTTCGCCGTGCTGGGGCTGGGTGACAGCTCCTATGAGTTCTTCTGCCAGACCGGCAAGGACTTTGACAGCCTGCTGACCAAGGCCGGCGCCGACCGGGTGCATGAACTCGCCAGCCTGGACGTGGATTATCAGGATGCCGCCAAGGCGTGGGGCGAACAGGCGCTCAACGCCATCGCCGCCACCCTCTCTGCCGGCCCCGCCGGCAGCAGCGTAGCCAGCGCGGTACAGCAGGCGGTCGGCCACAGCCAGTACAGCAAGGAGAACCCCTTCCCGGCCAGGCTCTCGGTCAACCAGAAGATCACCGGTCGCGACTCGACCAAGGATATCCGCCACATCGAGATCAGCCTGGAAGAGTCCGGCATCCGCTATCAGCCAGGGGATGCGCTGGGCATCTGGTTTGACAACGATGCCGACCTGGTCGGTGAGGTCTTGGCGCTGGCTCATCTTTCCGGCGACGAAGCCACCGCTCGCGGTAGCCTGCGCGAGGTGCTCAGCCGCGAGCTGGAGCTGACCCGCTTGCACGGCGGCTTTATCACAGGGCTCGCTGACATATCGGACAACGCGGCCCTCAAGGATCTGGCCGGCGACAAGGCCCAGGTCAACGCCCTGGTGGCCTCTGCCCAGGTAGTGGATGTGCTCAAACGCTTCCCGACCGCGCTCACAGCCGAACAGCTGATCGGCCTGCTGCGCCCGCTCACTCCGCGCCTCTACTCCATCGCCTCCAGCCAGAGCGAGGTGGAGGAAGAGGTGCACCTGACCGTCGGCGTAGTGCGCTACCCGCAGGAAGACGGCACAGTGCGCAGCGGCGCCGCCTCCTCCTATCTGGCGGACCGTCTGCCGGAAGATGCCGAGGTGCGGGTATTCGTGGAGCACAACGACAACTTCCGCCTGCCTGCTAACCCCGATACCCCTGTCATCATGGTGGGCCCGGGCACCGGCATCGCCCCCTTCCGGGCCTTCTTGCAGGAGCGGGAAGCGCAAGGGGCCGACGGCAAGAACTGGCTCTTCTTCGGCAATCCGCACTTTACCCAGGATTTCCTCTATCAGGTGGAGTGGCAGCGCTATGTGAAATCCGGCCTGCTGTCGAAGATCTCCCTGGCCTTCAGCCGGGATCAGGCCAACAAGATTTATGTGCAGGACCGCCTGCGAGAGGCAGGGCTCGAGCTCTACCAGTGGCTGGAAGCCGGCGCACACTTCTATGTGTGTGGCGACGCCAACCACATGGCGAAAGATGTGCAGGAAGCCCTGCTGGAAGTGATTGCCGAACATGGCCAGAAGAGCCGTGAGGAAGCAGAAGAGTATCTGAGCGAATTGCGTCGTGCCAAACGTTATCAAAGGGATGTCTACTGATGAGCAAACAAGTTATTCCGGGACCGGTCGAAGGACCGCTGGCCGACAACGAGCGCCTCAAGCGCGAGAGCAACTTCCTGCGCGGTACCATAGAGCAGGATCTCAAGGACCCGCTCACTGGCGGCTTCAACGGCGACAACTTCCAGCTGATCCGCTTTCACGGCATGTATCAGCAGGATGACCGCGACATTCGCCCCGAGCGCGCGGCCCAGAAGCTGGAGCCACTGCACAACGTCATGCTGCGTGCCCGCCTGCCCGGCGGCATCATCACCCCGGCCCAGTGGCTGGTGATCGACAAGTTCGCCGAGGAACACAGCCTGTACGGCAGCATCCGCCTGACTACCCGCCAGACCTTCCAGTTCCACGGGGTACTGAAGCGCGACATCAAGCTGATGCACCAGACCCTCAACAGCACCGGCATCGATTCCATCGCCACCGCCGGCGACGTGAACCGCAACGTGCTCTGCACCAGCAACCCGGTGGAGTCCGAGCTGCACCAGGAGGCCTACGAGTGGGCCAAGAAGATCTCCGAGCACCTGCTGCCCAAGACCCGCGCCTACGTGGAGATCTGGCTGGACGGCGAGAAGCTGGGGGATGACGAGGAGCCGATCCTGGGTTCCAACTACCTGCCGCGCAAATTCAAGACGACCGTGGTGATCCCGCCCCACAACGACGTGGACATCCACGCCAACGATCTGAACTTCGTGGCCATCGCCGAAGGTGGCAAGCTGGTGGGCTTCAACGTGCTGGTGGGCGGTGGTCTGGCCATGACCCACGGTGACACCACCACTTATCCGCGCAAAGCGAGCGACTTCGGTTTCGTGCCGCTCTCCCACGTGCTGGAGGTGGCGGCCGCCGTGGTCAGCACCCAGCGCGACTGGGGCAACCGGGTCAACCGCAAGAACGCCAAGACCAAGTACACCCTCGAGCGCGTCGGCGTCGAAGCCTTCAAGGCCGAGGTGGAGAACCGTGCCGGCATCCAGTTCGGGCCGGTGCGCCCCTATGAGTTCACCAGCCGTGGTGATCGCTTCGGTTGGGTCGAGGGGATCGACGGCAAGCACCACCTGACCCTGTTTATCGAGAACGGCCGCCTGCTGGACTTCCCGGGCAAGCCCCTCAAGACCGGCATGCTGGAGATCGCCAAGGTGCACCAGGGGGACTTCCGCCTGACCGCCAACCAGAACCTCATCATCGCCGGCGTCCCGGCCGGCGAGAAGGCCCGCATCGAGGCTCTGGCCCGCCAGTACGGCCTGCTCGACGACGGCGTGAGCGAGCAGCGCAAGCAGTCCATGGCCTGTGTGGCCCTGCCTACCTGCCCGCTGGCGATGGCCGAGGCCGAGCGCATGCTGCCCGCCTTCGTCACCGACATCGAAGGCTTGCTGGCCAAGCACGGCCTGGCGGATGACGCCATCATCTTCCGGGTCACCGGCTGCCCCAACGGCTGCGGCCGCGCCATGCTGGCGGAGGTGGGTCTGGTGGGCAAGGCGCCGGGCCGCTACAACCTGCACCTGGGGGGCAACCTGGAGGGGACCCGCATCCCGCGCCTGCACCTGGAGAACATCACTGAGCCGCAGATCCTGGCCGAGCTGGACGCCCTGATCGGCCGTTGGGCCAAGGATCGCAACCCTGGCGAGTGCTTCGGCGATTTCGCCATTCGCGCCGGGATCATAGCCCCGGTCATCGACTCCGCGAGGGACTTCTATGCAGCCTGAACAGACTGATACAGCCCGGCTGGCGCGCACCGCCGACGGCCGGCTCGACCTCGACGCCCTGCTGGCCCTGGGCCGGGAGGAGCAGGTCGAGGCGCTGGCCCCCCTCAACCGGGCGCTGGACGCCATGAGCGCCCCCGAGCGGGTGCACTGGGCCCTGGCCAACCTGCCGGGGGAGCACGTGCTGTCGTCGAGCTTCGGCATCCAGGCGGCGCTGATGCTGCACCTGGTGAGCCGCGAGCGGGCCGACGTGCCCGTGGTGCTGACCGATACCGGTTATCTCTTCCCCGAGACCTACCGCTTCATCGACGAGCTGACCGAGCGTCTCGCCCTCAACCTCAAGATCTACCGGGCCGCGCTCACCCCTGCCTGGCAGGAGGCCCGCTTCGGCCTGCTGTGGGAGCAGGGAGTGGAGGGGATCACCCGCTACAACCAGCTCAACAAGGTGGAGCCCATGGACCGCGCCCTGAACGAGCTGGGCGCCCGCACCTGGTTCTCTGGCCTGCGCCGGGAGCAATCCGGCAGCCGGGGCAAGCTGCCGGTGCTGGCCATCCAGCGCGGTCGCTTCAAGTTCCTGCCGGTGATCGACTGGAGCAACAAGGACGTCTTCTACTACTTCAAGGAGTTCGACCTCCCCTACCACCCCTTGTGGGAGCAGGGCTACCTGTCGGTCGGCGACGTGCACACCACCACCAAGTGGGAGCCCGGCATGAGCGAGGAGCAGACCCGCTTCTTCGGCCTCAAGCGCGAGTGCGGTCTGCACGAGGAGAGTGGCGAGAGCGATGGCTCCGGCATCTAAGCCGGACTTTCCACCCGCACGGCTCCCATAAAAAACGCCCGGCAACTGCCGGGCGTTTTTCTTTGCGCAAAAAAGCGACCTACCGCCCTCATTACCTGGCGGCGGCGCGCGCCTGGGTCAGCCAGTCGTTCACCAGCGCCTCATGGCCCTTGAGCCAGGCATCGGCGTGACGCTCCACATCCGCCGGCTTGTTCTGTCCCTTGTTCATCAGGCCGTTCTGCACGTTGATGTCATTGAGTGGCAGCTTGACGATGGAGAAGAGCTTGGCGGCCGCCGGGTTGGCCTCGGCGAACCGCTTGTTGGCGACGATGTGCATTGTGTTGACCGGGAAGCCGTAGTTCTTGCCGTTCGGCAGCCGGGTCTTGGCCGCATCAGGGCCATCGGCGGGCACCTGTAGCCACACCACATCCCGGCCGGGCACCAGCTCGCTGCTGAGCCAGTAGGGGGTCCAGGTGTAGTAGAGCACCGGCTTGCCGCTCTTGAAGCGAGCCTGGGTATCGGCGATGAGCGCCGCATAGTTACCCTGCTTGTGGGTGACGGTGGGGGTCAGCCCGAACTCGGCCAGATGGCGGTTGATCGCCTCTTCGCAACCCCAGCCCGGGTTGCAACCGATGAGATCGGCCTTGCCGTCGCCATCGCCGTCAAACAGCGCAGCCAGCTTGGGATCCTTGAGCTGTCCCAGGTTGGTGATGCCATAGCGGGTCGCGGTCTGCTTGTCGATGAGATAACCCTGAGCGGCCCCGGCCACATAGGTGCCCTCACGGAAAAACACCTTGTCGCCGCCAGCCTGTTCGTACTTGTTGTTTTGCAGCGGTATCCAGTTGAAGGCCAGAAAAGTGCCATCCCCCTGCGCCACCGAGGCGTAAGCCACGTTGTAGTCCACCTCCTGAGCCGGCAGGACGTCATAGCCGAGGCGCGCCATCAGCTTGCTGACCAACAGGGTCTGAAAGCTCTCCTCCGGCAACGAGCTCTGCAGGGGCTGAACGCGCACGCCCTCCCCCGGCAGCTCGGTACTGGCCATGGCGAACGGGCCGAACAGCTGGGCGCTCAGCAGCAGGGAGCCCAGGGTCAGCGTCTTGGTGATCAGTCTCATGCATTTACTCCTTTGTAATCGATTGGCTTGTCGCGACCGAGCAGGCGCAGCAGCAGGGCGGCGGGGCCGCGCTGATACCAGCGTCCGGTCCGGTTGCGATCCGGCTGCCCCATCGCCTGGGTGAGGCGGTCGAGCACGATGGCCAGCAGCACTATGCCGAGGCCGCCGATGGAGGCGAGCCCCATGTCAAGCCGGCCGATGCCGCGCAGCACCATCTGGCCGAGGCCCCCTACCGCGATCATGGAGGCGATCACCACCATGGAGAGCGCCAGCATCAGGGTCTGGTTGACCCCGGCCATGATGGTGGGCATGGCGAGCGGCAGCTGTACCTTGAACAGCAGCTGGGAGGGGCTGGCACCGAACGAGTGGGCCGCCTCTACCAGATCGGAGGGCACCTGGCGGATCCCCAGCATGGTGAGCCGGATCATGGGCGGCAGCGCAAAGATGACGGTCACCACCACCCCGGGCACGTTGCCGATGCCGAACAGCATCACGATGGGGATGAGGTAGACGAACGCCGGGGTGGTCTGCATGGCATCCAGCAAGGGCCGGGTCCAGCGCGACAGTCGCTCGCTCCGCGCCAGCAGGATGCCGGCCGGCAACCCGAGCAAGACGCAGAAAAAGAGCGAGGTCAGTACCAGCGACAGGGTCACCATGGCATCGGACCAGGCGCCGATAAGCCCCACCATCACCAGCGAGACCAGGGTCCCCAGCGCCATGCGACCGTTCACCAGTTGCCAGGCGATCAGGGTCAGCAGGCCGATCATCAGGGTGGAGGGCACCGTCTGCAGCAGATGGGTCATGCCGTTCAGGGTCAGCTCCACCGGCGCGCGGATCAGCTGGAACAGCGGTCGCAGGTTCTCCACCAGCCAGCCGATGCCACCCTCGACCCAGCTGTCCAGCGGCACCAGCGCCTGCTGGAAGGGATCCAGCCAGTCGACGGCGGCTGTGGTATCCACCGTCTCGATCTGGTTCTGCCAGTCGGTGGCGGCGGTGGCGGTATCGCTCCAGGGATCGGCCACCTCGGTGGCACTGGAGGCCGTGGCGCCCCAGGGGTCGGCCGCCACCTCATCGGCCCGCAGGGAGGGGCTCGCCAGCAGCACCAGGGCCAACAGCCCGCTCAGCAAAAAATGGGAATTCATCCGCTTCATGCCGGGGTACTCCTGTCCAGGGTGTTCAGCAGGTTGGCCTTGGAGATGAGGCCCAGATAAGTGCCATCCTCCTCGACCACGGGCACCTGACAGTGGGCGGCCGCCACCTGACTGATCAGTTCGTTGAGGGCGGTGTCCGCCAGGATGGGCTGGATGTCCGCCAGCAGCGCCTGCTCCAGGCTGCCTTTGGCCCTTACCGCCTGACCGAGCGACTCCACCGAGACGACCCCGAGGAAGCGACGCCGGCGATCCACCACGTAACCGAACTCCCGCTCCTGCTCCTTGAGCTGGCGCAGAGCGTTGCCCGGCCCGTCGGTGGTGTGCTTCTTGATGAGCGGCATCTGCTTGCGGCTGGCCACGTCGCGGGCGCTGAATACATGGGCCAGATCCACCCCGCGAAAGAAGGCACGCACATAGTCGTTGGCGGGCTGGTTGAGGATCTCGTCCGGGGTGCCGACCTGCACCAGCTGGCCGTCCTGCATGATGGCGATGCGATCGCCGATGCGCATCGCCTCGTCCAGATCGTGAGAGATGAAGACGATGGTACGCTGCTGGCTGGCCTGCAGCTTGAGCAGCTCATCCTGCATCTCGGTGCGGATCAGTGGATCCAGCGCCGAAAAAGCCTCGTCCATCAGCAGGATGTCGGGGTCATTGGCAAGGGCACGGGCCAGCCCGACCCGCTGCTTCATGCCGCCGGAGAGCGCATCGGGAAAGGCATCGACCCACTGCCCCAACCCCACCTGCTGCAGCGCCTGGCGGGCGCTCTGCTGACGTTCCGCCAGCGGCACCCCGGCCAGCTCCAGCCCGAAGGCGGTGTTTTCCAGCACGCTCAGGTGCGGCATCAGGGCGAAGGACTGGAATACCATGCTGATCTTCTTGCGGCGTACCTGACGCAGCTCGCTGTCGGAGATGGCGGCAATATCCTCGCCATCGATCAGCACCTGACCGCGGCTCGGCTCGATCAGCCGGTTGAAGAGACGCACCAGGGTGGATTTGCCCGAGCCGGAGAGGCCCATCACCACGAAGATCTCCCCTTCGTCGATGGCCAGATTGACATCCTGGACCCCCAGGGTCTGCCCGGTTTTTTGCAGTATGCTGGCGCGGTCATGGCCTTTGGCCAGCAATTTGAACGCTTTTTCCGGCTGATCGCCGAAGATTTTGTAGAGTGATTTGACCTCGAGTTTGACTGTCATATTGTCCTTTTTTCTTGGCCGACGGGCTGCCTGGCAAACCGTCGAACGTGAGCCAATTACTTTTAACACTAAGCAATTAAAAGCAAAAACAAAATAACCAAAAGAGTCCCATCCGAATGAGATACATACAAGCAATTGATTTAGCTTGTTAATTTGAGCAACAAAAAACACAAACTTATATGCAAAGATCGACAATTGACTAATGCATTCGTTAGATAACTAATCGTTATTGCGTTTTGACAAACCAAGAAAAGTGAAAATCAGGCAGATTGGAGAGGGCAACCAGACAGGATCCCGCACAGGCCGAAGGACTAGGCAATTCCTTACGGCTCTATTGATAGACAGGCAATAAATAAGGGAATGCTAGAGGGCAGTTAAGTGAAGCAATAAAAAAGCTCCACATACTGGACAATACCAAGGCCGGGCACAGGCCATGTCCTGTTATCTGGTAACCAGTTCGGCACCTTTTGGGATTGGCTTGTACGAACTTTTGCAATAGTAACCGCAGTCACCGTTATCTTGTTTTCATGTGGTCTTGAGTACATCACCCCGCCGTGGTGGCCATTTAGGGAGACCTTGGGCCAGAACTGCCTCCAGCTCGCGCAGACCAGACCAGACACCGGGCGCTGCGGATGCGGGGGGCTGGCACATCTGCGCCAACAGTCCCGGAGCTTCGGGGTAATGAGTGGCAAAGTGGCGCGGCAGGGCTTCATAAGGCCACACCTCGGCGGGATCCTCCAGCGCAGGTGGCAGCGCATCAAAAGGCGCAGCCATCAGGGAATGCTCTACTACCGGCAAGGGCAACCCCGCCCATTGACGCAGGCGCAATACCAGCAGCACCTCCAGCGGCCAGTAGTGCCACCAGCCGATGATCGCCTCCTCTCGATGAAAACGGGGATCCTTGAGCTTGCCGTAAGTGTGCAAATGACATGCCTGGGTCAACAAATATCCCACCGTGCCCACATCGTCACTGTCCCACAAGGTCAACAGCGCTAGATAGAGCGGCTCCTGAGCCAGGTCGACGCCCAGTGGCAAGGGCCCCCACCCCAGAAAGCGGCTGGTGAGCTGCAAGGCAAAGGTTTCTATAAAATAGGGACGAATATACCTAGTCGCTGGGCAGATAGCCGGGGCGCTATGAACCAACGCCACACAATCCGTCAAACGACGGCGATCACCGAGCAAGGCCAGCAACATCGCCACATACCCCATGCGCCCAAAGTCAAATCCTGCATGAGGCTGCAACAGGTTCAACTGTCTGCTGCGATGCAACTCTATCTGGTAGTAACGCACCAGTTGCCAATAGAGCAGCGGATAGCGGCGATATTCTGTATGTGGCCAACGGCCTGCCAGCAGGCTTGTACCCAGCAAGTGATCCAGCTCCGCCAGGCAAACGCTCTCAACCCTTGGCAACACCGCGTATGCATCCCCTTCAGGAACGGGGATATTGGCGAGCGTCTTGTCAATCCATTGTCGATCTCTATCGTAAAATTGATTTTCACTGGAAACCCTTGCTAGCAACTTCTTGCGACAATAGGGCTCTCGCTTGGGAAAGCGGGGCCAGGAAGCGTAATCAAATTGGGCGAGCAAGGCGCTCAGGCAAGGAGACATACAGATTCTCTTATGGGGTCGATGAGGATGCCGTGGCACTCTTTCTGCCCGGTGTGGGAGCATCACCACGCTGTGGCGGCCATTTGGGCACACCACGTGAGAGCACCTGCTCCAGTTCACTCAGCGTTGGCCAGACACCGGGCGCGGCGGATGCGGGTGGCTGGCACATCTGCGCCAACAGTGCCGGGGCTTCGGGATAGTGGGTGGCAAAGTGGCGCGGCAAGGCTTCGTAAGGCCACACCTCGGCGGGATCCTCCAGCGCAGGTGGCAGCGCATCAAAAGGCGCAGCCATCAGAGGATGCTCTACTACCGGCAAGGGCAACCCCGCCCATTGACGCAGGCGCAATACCAGCAGCACCTCCAGCGGCCAGTAGCACCACCAGCCGATGATCGCCTCCTTTCGATGGAAACGGGGATCCTTGAGCTCGCAGTAAGTGTGCAAATGACATGCCTAAGTCAACAAATGTCCCACCGTGCCAACATCGTCACTGTCCCACAAGGTCAACAGCGCCAGATAGAGCGGCTCCTGAGCCAGGTCGACGCCCAGTGGCAAGGGCCCCCACTCCAGAAAGCGGCTGGTGAGCTGCAAGGCAAAGGTTTCTATAAAATAGGGGCGAATAAACCTAGTCGCTGGGCAGATAGCCGGGGCGCTATGAGCCAATGCCACACAATCCATCAAACGACGGCGATCCCCGAGCAAGGCCAGCAGCATCGCCACATACCCCATGCGCCTAAAGTCAAATCCTGCATGAGGTTGCAACAGGTTCAACTGTCTGCTGCGATGCAACTCTATCTGGTAGTAACGCACCAGTTGCCAATAGAGCAGCGGATAGCGGCGATATTCTGTTTGTGGCCAACGGCCTGCCAGCAGGCTTGTTCCCACCAAGTGATCCAGCTCCGCCAGGCAAACACTCTCGACCCTTGGCAGCAACGCGTATTCATCCCCTTCAGGAACGGGGATATTGGCGAGCGTCTTGTCAATCCATTGTCGAGCATGATCGTAAAGTTGATTTTCACTTGAAACCCTTGCTAGCAACTTCTTGCGACAATAGGGCTCTCGCTTGGGAAAGCGGGGCCAGGAAGCGTAATCAAATTGGGCGAGCAGGGCGGCAATAGGCACTGTTGAATCACTATCCATGTCATTCACTCAAAAAACGTCAATCCATTATTGAATAGGGGTCACACGACCATACTGGTCTCAACGCCGCTGCCAGGTCTCGAAACGGTAGGGGTGGGGGTTCTTCTCGTCGGGCTGATGTGACTCGCGCTCGATGCAGGACCAGTCGCCCTCGTCGAAGGCCGGGAAACGGGTATCCCCCTCCACCGCCAGATCGATGCGGGTCAGATAGAGTCTGTCGGCCCGTGGCAGCAGCTGGCCGTAGAGATGACCGCCCCCGATCACCATCAGCTCGGCCACGTCGTTGCCGGCCAGCAGCGCCAGCGCCGCGTCCACCGAGTCGATGACCTCCACGCCGTCGGCCCGGTAGTCGGGGTTGCGGCTGATCACCAGGTTGCGGCGGCCAGGCAGCGGCCGCCCGATGGATTCAAAGGTCTTGCGCCCCATCAGCACCGGCTTGCCCAGGGTCACCCGCTTGAAGTGGGCCAGATCCGCCGGCAGGTGCCAGGGCATCTGGTTGTCCAGGCCGATCACCCGATCGTGGGCCATGGCGGCAATCATGGAAATCATCATGGGGTCAACCTCTCGCACCGTCTGTCAGATAATGGGGCGATTACGGTACACGACCAGGGACGGGATCGCCAAACCGAAACTCAGGGCCCCCACGATAAACAACGCCTTGAGGCCGTTTTCCACCGCGCTCTGGATAAGCTCCATGGTCACCCCGGAGATATTGAGCTCCACCACGGCGATCATCGCCTTGAAGGCGTAGCTGCCCGGGATCATGGGAATGATGGAGGCAACGCTGAACACCGGGCGCGGCGCCAGCAGCCGGCGCGACCAGTAGACGCAGACAAAACCGACCGTGGTCGCCGCCGCCAGAGTGGCCCACTCGATGGGCATGCCATGGTGAATGAGCAGGGTGCGCAGGCTGTGAGCCAGGGCGCCGCCCATGGCGCAGTACTTCAACATCCGTGGCGGCACGTTGAACAGCATGGCAAAGCCCACCGCCGGAATGGCCGACCAGAAGGCGTCCTTGGCCAGCAGCCAGAGCAGATCCATCATGGCTCCCTCCCCCAGCTTCCTGTCACCGACATGGCGAGAATGATCCCGATATGGTTCCGTGCGCTGATGGATAGCCGGTTTACCCCGCTCAACAGGGTCGATACAGCGTCAAAGCTCTTCATACCTTCCACCCCCAGATACCGGTCACCGACATTGCGAGGATGATGCCTATCGCCGCGCTGATGGTGAGCAAAGTCGCCGTGCCCCAACGGGCCAGCCCCATGTTGAAGTAACCCTTCACCATGTCGGAGACCGCATTGATGAGCGGAAAGCCCGGCACCAGCAGCAGTACGCTGGCCGCCATGGCGAGATAGGGCTGGGCCCCCCAGTTGAAGAAGGTCGCGCTGGAGGCGAGCAGGGTGGCGATAAAGCCGGTGGTGGCAAAATTGATGAGGGGGCTGTGGTGATGACGCGCCATCAGCTGGCGCGCCCGCATGGCGACCGAAGCCGAGAAGCAGGTCACCAGGAAGATGGGCCAGTCACCGCCAAACAGCAGACTGAAGGCACCGCAGGAGAGCCCCACCATGGGCACCACCAGCCAGGGGTGATAGTGAAACGGTACTATGGCCTCCAGGCGCTGGCGCACTTCCCGCGCGCCGATCAGATCCTTCTCCGCCATGATGCAGATACGCTGGATCTCGCACACCACCTGCATGTTGATGCCGTGCTCGCGCACCCGCCGGGTGGTGGTGACGCAACTGCCCTGATAGAGGCTGGTGAGCACGATGGCGCTGGAGGAGATGGCCATCTCGACGCTCTCCAGCCCGAGCGCCATGCCGAGCCGGACCGTGGTCTGCTCTATGATGCGACTCTCGGCGCCGAACTGGGCCAGCATCTGGCCCACCTTGACGATGATCCGGGTGATCTCCGTCTGCTGTTCCCGCGACAGCACCCGCCTTGGTGTGATACTTCTCATAATCCCTTCGAGTCGTAGCAAATTAAAAAAGTGTCGCCATGTTAGCCTAACTATCGGCGCCGTTCATCTACACATATCACGCCAATAAACAAACTCAAATAAAATAAAAAGCGACACAAAAATACATCAAATAGATTACAAATCACCCCAAACAGTTCAACGCCAGTCAGATAGCCTCACCCGGAAACCACAACAATGGCGGGAATATATTAAAATGACTCATCCAGAATAATATTATTTTCTCTTGCGATAATAATCACTGAAATAGAGGATGTTGTTCTCTTTATATTCCGGTAGCGGTTCAACATAATCAGGATTATTGAGCTGAACCATTTCACAGCGCATGGAATAAAAGGAGTCGTGCATCATGGCGGCAATCCGGATGCAGCTGTCCATATTGTTCTTGGCCAGCTGGCGCTGACAGTCGATGCGAAATTGCAGGCCGCGCAGGCGCATTTGCTGCTGCGGACTGACCCGGTCTATCAGCCCTTCTATCTCTTGCTGAAGCAACTCATCGAGCCGCTCGGGCTCCGCCACCGCCAGCCGTTTCAAGGTATCAAAATCAGGCAACTCCATATGCCCTCCCGCGGCCAGCCGCTGCATGGTGATACTCAAACAACAACAATCGGTTCATATTTTCACCAATCGCTTCAGGTGTTATATAAGCCGAACCCCGCCGCGGTTCAATCCATGAGGCCGGCTTTCCCCTCCCGCTGCGCCAAAAGATGACGGCGCAGGAAAACCACGACCCGGTTATTCGTTATGGATCAAGCGATTATTCCTGAATATCGGCGGCGGGTTCGTTTATACATTTTTGGCACGGCAATATGCCGATGTTATGTCTTATTGAAAGGAAGCGGCCAATATAGTTTGCCATTTGACGCTCGCCTTCGCGCCGCGATCTGGCTGGTTTAACATATCTTGCTGATTATGTTATTTTATTTGCCACTTATAGCGGCAACCAAGAGCAGACCATGAGCAAGGCAAGAATCGGTATCGTCACCGTCAGCGATCGCGCCAGTGCGGGCATCTACGAAGATCTCTCCGGCAAGGCCATCATCGACACCCTGAACGCCTATCTGACCTCGGAATGGGAACCCCTTTATGAGGTGATCCCCGACGAGCAGGAGCAGATCGAGGCAACCCTGATCCGGCTGGCGGACCAGGAGCAGTGCAGCCTCATCGTCACCACAGGTGGCACCGGGCCGGCCAAACGGGACGTCACCCCGGAGGCGACCGAGGCGGTGTGCGATCGCATGATGCCGGGCTTTGGCGAGCTGATGCGGGCCGAATCCCTCAAGTTCGTGCCGACCGCCATCCTGTCGCGCCAGACCGCCGGTCTGCGCGGCAGCTCGCTCATCGTCAACCTGCCGGGCAAGCCCAAGTCCATCCGCGAATGTCTGGATGCGGTCTTCCCCGCCATCCCCTACTGCATCGATCTGATGGAAGGCCCCTATCTCGAGTGCGACGAGGCCGTCATCAAGCCGTTCCGTCCGAAGAAATAAGGGCTGATTGGACGGGGGATTTGAACCCCCGTCCAGCGTTTATTTGCGGCCGTACACCTTGACCCCGGCCCGACTCCCTTCCGAATTGCCGTATACCTCGATCCGCTTGATGCAGAGCCGGCTGCCGAGGGATTTCCACTCCGACTCCTGATCCTCTCTCAGATCCTTGCCGAAATAGAGGGTCTTGCTGCGATCATTGCCATAAAACACCTTGACCCGCTCCAGGGTTAATTCCCGCCCAGCCTTGACCATGATGGATTTGGTCGGCCGGCAGGCGAGCATGGGAATGATGGCGGGATGATCGCCGACCCCGAGCAGAATGGTCTTGCCCAGCCGAAATTCATCATCGGCCATGGCCGGGGCGGCCAACGCCCACAACAAGGTGGATAACAGTACGCTCTGAATGACGCGAAGACGCTTGGCAGAAAAAGAAAAAGCAGATAACACAGACATGATGCCTCCCGAAAAAAACGGGGGGCATATTAATTCATCAAGGCTAAACCCAACCTGTACCGGTGCCCTGCCAGGCAGGGCACCGACACTCAGGACCAGCGCTTGAAGATGAGGGAGGTGTTGATGCCGCCGAAGGCGAAGTTGTTGGACATCAGGTACTCCACCGCCAGCGTGCGACCGCTGCCCACCACGTGATCGAGCGGGGCGCAGGCTGGGTCCGGCTCGGTCAGGTTGATGGTGGGGGCAAACCACCCCTCCTGCATCATCTCCAGCGCCAGCCAGGCCTCGATGGCGCCGCAGGCCCCCAGGGTATGGCCGAAGTAGCTCTTGAGGGACGAGATGGGGGTGCGGTCGCCGAAGATGGCGGCGGTGGCGTGACTCTCGGCGATGTCGCCGCGCTCGGTGGCGGTGCCGTGGGCGCTGATATAGCCGATATCCTCAGGCTGGAGCCCGGCCTGGGCCAGTGCCATCTCCATGCAGAGCTGCATGGTCTCCTGCTGGGGCTGGGTCACGTGAGCGGCATCGCAGTTGGTGGCAAAACCCACCAGCTCGGCGAGGATGGTGGCACCACGCGCCTGCGCATGTTCCAGCTCCTCCAGCACCAGGGTGCCGGCCCCCTCGCCTATCACCAGCCCGTCCCGTTGCCGGTCGAACGGACGCGGCGCCAGCTCCGGGTTGTCGTTCATCTGGCTGGTGGCAAACAGGGTATCGAATACCACGGCCTCCGACGGGCAGAGCTCCTCCGCCCCACCAGCCACCATCAGGGTCTGGTAGCCGTGCTTGATCGCCTCAAAGGCGTAGCCGATGCCCTGGCTGCCGGAGGTACAAGCGCTGGAGGTGGGAATGACCCGCCCGCGCAGGCCGAAGAACAGCCCGGTGTTGACCGCCGCCGTGTGCGGCATCATCTGCACATAGGTGGTGGCCGTGATGCTGGCGGTGCTCTTGTCGTTGAGCATGACCCCGAAGGCGCGGATGGGGTCCGTACTGCCGGTGGAGGAGCCGTAGGCGATGCCGGTGCGCCCGTCGGTGAGCACCGGGTTGTCCAGCAATCCCGCCTGCGCCAGCGCCAGCTCGGTGGCGACGGTGGCCAGTGCCGAGACCCGCCCCATGGCGCGGGTCTTCTTGCGCGGATAGTGGGCCGGCAGCGTGAAGTCCGGAATGGGGGCCGCCAGCCGGGTGTTGAGGCCGTCGTAGATGGCCCACTCCGGCATGTTCACCACCGCATTGCGCCCCGCCTGCAGGCGGGCCCGCACGCTCGGCCAATCCTGCCCGAAGGCGGTCACCCCGGCCATGCCGGTGACTACGACTCGCTTCATACCATGCCTCCGTTGATGGAGATGACCTGGCGCGTGACATAGCCGGCGATGTCGGACATCAGGTAGGAGACCAGACCGGCCACCTCGTCGGCCTGCCCCATCCGCTTGAGCGGAATGATCTTCATCGCCTCCGCTTTCACCTCCTCGTCCACCATGCCGGTGTCGATGAGGCCAGGGGCCACGCAGTTGACCGTTATCTTGCGTTTGGCAAGCTCGAGGGCCAGCGCCTTGGTGGCCCCCATGATGCCCGCCTTGGCGGCGCTGTAGTTGACCTGGCCCCGGTTGCCCATCAGCCCGGACACCGAGGAGATGGTCACGATGCGCCCGCCCCGGCGCAGGCCGATCATCGGCATGATGCAGGGCTTGAGCAGGTTGTAGAAGCCGTCCAGGTTGGTGTGCAGCACCCCGTCCCACTCCTCGTCGGTGAGGGCGGGAAAGGCGCCGTCACGGATGATGCCGGCGTTGCAGACCACGCCGTAATAGGCGCCATGCTCGGCCATGTCGGCCTCCAGCCGCGCGCGGCACCCCTCGCGATCGGCGATGTCGAACTGGAGCAGACGCCCCTCTCCCCCTGCTGCCTGCAGGCTGGCCAGGGTGGCTTCGGCGCCGGCCCGATCGCTGTGGTAGTGCACCACGATGGAAAAACCGTCGGCCGCCAGCTTGAGGGCGATGGCGCGGCCTATCCCCTTGCTGGCGCCCGTGACCAATACGCTAGAGATCATGAAGCTTCCTCAGGCTAACAAATCGGACAATTCGCCGGGGCTCGGCTGGTAGGTGGAGAGCCGCGCCTGGGCGCACTCTTCCCCCTCCAGCAGGATCCGGCAATCAAAACTGGCCATGCCGCCGTCTTGCAACAGGCAGCACGCCTCTATGGTGAGCAGGCTGCCGGCCGCGAAGACGGGACGCAGGCAGCGATACTTGCGACTGCCGAGCAGCATGCCGATGCGCACCGGCTCGCCGCGCAGGCGCCCCTGCATGCCGGCCCAGGCGGCGATGGTCTGGGCCATCAACTCGATGCCGACCCAGCCGGGCAGATTGCCCTCGCCATCCAGCAGCAAGGCATGGCGGGCACCGATACGGGTCTCGCAGCGCGCCTGCTGGGCATCCGCCGCGCAGAGCCGGTCCAGCAGCAGCATGGGGGCCTGATGGGGCAGCAGGGTCTCGATGGCGGGCAGTGAACCTGGCTCATTCATGGTGAGCGCTCCCAAACAGCAGACTGACATTGTTGCCACCGAAGGCAAAGGAGTTGGAGAGCACCCGGGGCGCCGCCAGTGGCACCTCGCCGCTCACCAGCCGGATGGGGGCCAGCGCCGGATCCGCCGTGGCCACCCGCTGGGGCGGCAGCGGCAGAGTGCGCTCCAGCAGCAGGCAGGCGAGCGCGGCCTCGATGGCTCCCGCCGCCCCCAGGGTGTGGCCGGTGAGCGGCTTGGTGGAGCTGCAGGGCACCTCGGCACCAAACAGCCGGTGCACCGCCTGGCTCTCCATGGCGTCGTTGAGGCGGGTAGCGGTGCCGTGCAGGTTGACGTAGCCCACCTGCTCCGGCGTCAGGCCCGCCTGGGCCAGCGCCATGCGCATGGCCGCCTCGGCGCCGACACCGTCTGGATGGGGTGCCGAGATGTGCCAGGCATCGGAGGACTCCCCCGCTCCCAGCAGGGCCAGCGGCGCAGGCGTGCGGCTCAACAGAAACAGCGCCGCCCCCTCGCCGATGTTGATCCCCTGGCGCGCCTCATCAAAGGGCTGGCAGCGCACACAGCTGAGGGACTCCAGGCTGTCAAAGCCGTTGAGGGTGAGTCCGCACAGGCTGTCGGCGCCGCCCACCAGCACGGCGTCTGCCAGTCCGGCCGCCAGCAGCCGCTGGCCGCTGATGAAGGCGCGCGCGCTGGAGGAGCAGGCGGTGGAAATCGTCCAGGCCGGCCCGGTCAGGCCGAGGTGGCGGGCCAGAAATTCCGACGGTGAGCCCAGCTCCTGCTGACGATAGTCAAACTCGGGGGGCACGGCCTCCCCGCGCCGGGCAGCCGCCACCGCCAGCTCGGCCTCGCCGATCCCGGCGGTGCTGGTGCCAAGCACCAAGCCGACACGGTCGCAGCCAAAGGTGGCTAGCGCCTCATCGAGGGCGGGCCGGATCTGGGCCAGCGCCGCCAGCAGCAACTGGTTGTTGCGCGAGGCATAGGGGGCCAGCGCCGCCGGGATGGTTGGCAACTCCCCTTCCACCCGCCCCACCGGAGTCAGGCGGCCATCCAGCAGCGGCGCCCGGTGGCGATCCAGCGGGCTGATGCCCTCTCTCTGCCAGGCCAGCTGCGCCTCGGCGCTGGCATCACGCCCCGTCCCCAGCGCCGAGACGAGGCCATAGGCGGCGATATAACAGCTCATTGGCTCAGGGTCTCCAGTTGCAGGCGGTAGTTGAACACGTGTTGCTGCAGGCCGACCGGCTCGCGCACGCCGTCGGCGTCGCGGTAGCGGATTTCGGTCACCAAAGTGCCGTCGGGGGCGCGCAGTCGGCGCAGCAGCCCCTCGTCACGCAGCGTCCAGCCTGGCGGCAGTTGCGGTTGCCAGCTGGCCAGCGGCCAGTAGCAGAGCATCACGTCCGCCAGCACCTGGTTCACCGGTGGCATGCCGCTGGTGAGCAGCGGGCTGAGCTGGCGGGTCTCGATGCCCTGCTGGTCATAGCGCACCAGAAACAGCCGTACCCCGCTCGGGGTCAGCCCCACCAGGGTCAGCTGGTGGCCGTCCGCCTCCAGCACCGTCATCAGCTGGTAGTTGCTCTCCCCCACGCTGGCGGTCAGCAGCTGCTGGCGATAGAAGGGGGCGGCCAGCACGGGGGCCGGCAGCGTCATGACGGTCCCCTTGTCGAGATAGGCGGTGGGGGTCGGCTGGCTGCTGCAACCGGTCAGCAGCAGGACGACGAACACGAACAAGGCTTTCATGATGAGGTTGGCTCCCGGCCATGTGGCCCCGGCAACTGCGGTCGCACCCGGTCCAGTACCAGGGGCGAGAGCAGGAAGGCGGTAAAGATACCGCCGCTCAGCACCAGACCAAAGCCCGCGATGGCGGGGGTGTGACTCAGCGCCAGCAGACCGAAGGCCAGCTGGGTGGTGAGGTTGGCCAGCAGGATGGCGAGCAGGGTGGAACTCTGGCGCGCCACCCCGCTCCCGCTGTGGGCGAAGAAGAGGCCGTAGTCGATGCCGATGCCGAAGATGAGGCTGAGCGCCAGCACCCCGAACAGGGTGAGCGGCTGGCCGCAGGCGGCGAGCAGCGCCAGCCCCATGGCCAGCGCAATCAGGTTGACCAGCAGCACCCGGGCAGCTCGCGCCGCCCCCATCCGCCGCCATAGCAGCAGGGCCACCAGCGCGATGGCCACCGACAGCAGCTCCGCCAGCTTGATGCGGTAGTGGGCGAACAGCTGGCTCCACTGGCTGCGCTGATCCTGCCAGTAGACCCCTGACTCGGCCGCCGCCAGCGCCGTCAGGGCTCCTTCGTCTGCCACCCCCACCAGCGGCACCCAGATGGCGACACGGCCATCCGCCAGGGCGTGCCACAACAGGCGGCTCCCCTCGCTGACCGGGCTGGCCAGCCAGGCGGCCGGGGTCAGCCAGTGCGGCTCGCGCACGGGCGTCTGCAGCGGCAGGCCGGCCGCCTTGAGCTGGCTCACCACCTCGGGTAGCAGGGCCCGGATGGCGGCGGCATCCTCCTGCTGGCGTGCCAGCGAAGGCAGCCAGCGGGCAAGCGAGACGAACGCCTGCAGCGCACCGCGCTGTTGCAGCTCGGCCAGCCGGCCATCGAGCCGCTCCAGCCGTTGCAGTGCCTGCTCGCCGTCCGCCCCCGTCACCAGCAAGCCCTGCATGCCCCCCTGCTGGCCAGTGAGGGCCTGGATCCGCTGCTCCTGCCCCTGCAACGCCACCGGCAGAGGCTGCAGCCGGCGGATGTCGTCATCCACCTGCAACCGGCTGATGCCGAGGGCCGCCAGCAGCAGGCAGCAGAGCGGCAGACCGATGCGCAGCAGCGGGCGCTGCTGCCAGGCCAGCAGCCAGCCCTGCAACCAGCGCTGACCCAAAAGCGGCCTTGTCGGCAGCGGGCCGGCCCAGCGCGGAAACAGGCAAAGCACGGTGATGAAGGCGCTGAACAACCCCGCCAGCGCGCACACCGCCAGCTGCTGCAAGCCGGGGAAGGGGGCAAACCAGAGCAGGCCATAGCCGATCAGGGTGGTCAGCACCGCGAGCGACAGGCTTGGCAGCAACTTGAGCCGGGTCTGGTGCGGTGTCTCGTCGTCGCCGTGCAGCCGCCGCTCGCACAAAAAGTGGATGGCGTAGTCGATGGCGATACCGATGAGGCTGCTGCTGATCACCAGGGTGAAGACGTGGATCTCGCCGAACAGGATGAGCACTGTGCCGAGCCCCCACATCAGCCCTACGCCGATGGGCAGCAGGGAGAGCAGTAGCGCCCGGGTGGAGCGAAACACGCCCCAGATGAGCAGGATGACCCCGACCATGGAGCCCAGCCCTATGGTGGAGATGTCCTGCTGGGCCAGCTGGCTGGCGTGCTGGCTGTAGAAGAGGGTGCCACGGCGCAGCAGCTCGGCGCCGGGATAGGCCTCGGCGAGGCGCTGCTCGGCCCCGGCCAGTTCGCTCAGCAGCGCCTGGTTGCGCTGGATGTCGAAGGCGGAGAGATCCAGCTCGGCGCGCACCATGTACCAGTCGCGCCCCGCCTTGTCCCGGCTCACCAGCCAGCCCTCCTTGAGCTGCATGGGGCCGCGGGCCTCGGCCAGCACCCCGGCCCGAGTCAGCAGCAGAGGGTCGCTCTGCCACTCGGCGCGGGAGACGCCGCCGAAAGGGGAGTAGATCTGGCCGAGTACCCACTGGCTCCACCCCTCGGCCCCCCCGGCGAGCCGGGCCCGGCTCGCCGGATCCAGCCGCTGCCAGGCCAGCTCGTGCAGATAGCGCTGCCAGGCGGGGGCCAGCTCAGGCTGATACCCCTTGATGCGGGACAAGGCAGGCAGCTCGCCGAGCTGCTGCGCCCAGAAGGTGGCGGCCGCGCGCCCGTCCTGGCCGGCGGGCAGGCTCAGCAGCCAGACCAGCTGGCGGTCGAGCTGCTGCAGCAGACCCTGCTGCAGGGCCGGGTCCAGATCGCTGCGGGACTCGTGGGGCAGCAGATCCATCAGGCTGGTGTTGATGCGGCTGTGGGGCAGTTGCCAGGCAAGCACAGCCGCCAGCAGCAGACAGAGCCCGATCCAGAGGGTCCCGAGCCGGCGCCAGGTGGTTTCAGCGTGCAGCAAGGTGGGCTCTCCTCGTCCCGGCGGGGACGGCGCGCTGGCGCAGCGAGGTACTAGTGGACAGCAAAGCGGGCCTGCTCCTCAGGGGTCAATGGCAGGGGGCGCTCGCGCCAGTCGCTGAAGCGGATGCGGGTGCTGTCACCCTGCTTGTCGGCAATGAGCAGCTGATCCAGCTGCCCCTGCCCGCTCAGGGTGAGGCTGGCAAACACCTTGTCGAGCGGCGCCAGGGTCGGCACCAGCACCAGCTGCCAGCCCTCCTCCGTGCTGTGAAAGTCGATGCTGAAGTAGCGCCCCAGGGTCGCCTCGTCCGAGCCAAACAGCGCCAGCAGCATCTGGCTGAACTCCAGCAGCTGGGGGTTGTCGATGACGGTGGCAGGCTGGCCCGCCATCTGCTGCACCATGCGCGTCGGCGTCAGGGTGAGGGTCAGCGGGAAGGGCTTCTGCTGCTGCCACCAGAGCCCCAGATCGCGCACCAGCAGCAGCTCGCCGGAGGCCTTGAGCGGCTGGCTCAGCCCCGCCACCTGCTTCTCCTGCTCGAAGCGGGCCTCCTTGGCCTGGCTCAGGGCGAGCAACTGTTGAACCTCGGCCCGGCTCAGGGGCGCCGCCTGCAGCGGCCATGTCAGCAACAGGATCAGACCGGCCAGCAGCGGCCCCATCAGCCGGCTCACTGGCTCACCCCCAGCTTGTCCAGCAGCACCTGGGGCGAGGCCAGACACATCTCGCCGCTCGCCTTGCTCACCGCCACCTGGATGCTGTAACCCTTGCTGGTGCGGGTGCCGCTCACGGCGTCGCTCAGCAGGTAGTCGATCTTCAGGCGGTTCTGGTACTCGGTCAGGGTGGCGCGCACCCGTACCCGCTGGCCGAAGCGCAGCGGCGCCAGGTACTTCATCCGGGTGTCGATGATGGGCCAGAGGTAGCCGGAGGCCTCCATCTGCGGGTAGTTGTAATCGATGAGGTCGAGCAGGGCGCAGCGGGCCAGCTCGATGTAGCGAAAGTAGTGGCCGTGCCAGGCCACTGCCATCATGTCCACGTCGTGGAATGGGATGGTCACCTCGACTTCGGCGCTGATCTGCCAGGGTTCTTGCTGCATGGTTGTTCTCACAAGTAGTGCCCCCGCCAGAGCGACACAACCACCCAGTCCACGCCGTGGAACGGGATAGTCACTTCTATCTCGGTGCTGATCTGCCAGGGTTCAGGCGTAGTCTGGATACGGCTCATAGTGAAGAGTCCTGATAGAGGGGATAGTGGCGCTGGCGAATGCGGGCGATCAGCGCCCTCAGCTCGGGCTCTAGCCCCCGGTCTTCCAGCAGCGGAGCAAACTCGGCCCGCACCTGCGCGACCATGGCGGCCAGCGCCGAGCCGAGCGGGCGGGTGAAAGGGGTGGGCCGGGCGAGGCGCAGCTCCACCCCCTGCACCGCCGCCAGCAAGCAGGCGGCCGCCACCTGCTCGGTCAGGGTAAGCACCCGCAAGGCATCCCGCGCCGCTATGGTGCCCATGCTCACCTTGTCCTGGTTGTGACACTCGGTGGAGCGGGAGAAGACGCTGGCGGGCATGGTCTGCTTGAGCGCCTCCGCAGTCCAGGCCGAGACGCCGATCTGCACCGCCTTGAAGCCGTGGTTGATCATCTGCCGCCCATCCGGCGCGCCGGAGAGGTTGCTCGGCAGGCCGCCGTTGAACTTGCTGTCCACCAGCTGGGCCAGCTGGCGATCCAGCAGGTCGGCCAGGTTGGCGACGGCCGCCTTCATGCTGTCCATGGCCATGGCGATGTGACCGCCGTAGAAGTGGCCGCCGTGCATCACGTGCTCCTCTTCGCCATCGATCAGCGGGTTGTCGTTGGCGCTGTTGAGCTCGTTTTCGATGAGCTGGCGCCACCAGGGCAGGCTGTCGGCCACCACCCCGATGACGTGGGGGGCGCAGCGCAACGAGTATCTGTCCTGCAGCCTATCGCTGTGGCGCGGCAGCTCGCCGGCCACCAGATCAGCCCTCAGCCAGGCCGCGACCCCCTGCATGCCGGGGTGCGGCTTGGCGGCAAACAGCCGCTCGTCGAAGTGGAAGGCGTTGCCCCCCATGGCGACGCTCACCAGGGCGGTGATCCGGGTCGCCAGTTGCATCAGGTAGTCGGTGCGGGCGTAGGCAAGGCAGGCCAGCGCCGTCATCACCGAGGTGCCGTTCATCAGCGCCAGCCCCTCTTTCGGGCGCAGGGTCAGGGGGGTCACCCCCAGCTCCCGATAGACCTCGGCGGCAGGGCGCAGCCGACCCTGCTGATGGAGCTCACGCTCACCCACCAGCACGGCGGCGACATAGGAGAGCGGGGTGAGATCGCCGCTGGCGCCCACTGAACCCTCTTCGGGAATGCGCGGCACCAGATCCTGTTCCAGCAGCCAGCAGAGCCGCTCGAGCAGGGCCGGGCTGACCCCGGAGACCCCCTGCGTCAGGGAGCAGAGCCGGGTGGCCAGCACGGCGCGCGCGGCATCGAGCTCGAGATCCGCCCCCAGCCCGCAGCCGTGAAAGCGGGTCAGGTGCAGCGGCAGCTCGGGCACCAGCTCGGTTGGCACCGGCCGGGTCACCGAATCGCCGTAGCCTGTGGTCACCCCGTAGATGACCCCCTCTTCGGCCAGCAGCCGGTCGAGGAAGTCGGCACCCCGCTGGATGCGGGCCATGAAGGCGGGATCCGGGTTCAATGCGGGGGTGGCACGGCGTTCGGCCAGGGCCACCACGTCTTCGATGGTCAGCGGCTTCGCGCCGAAGACAACCCTGCTCATCTCACTCTTGTTCATCGGTCAGCTGCCAGAAATCAAAAAAGTTGAACCAGTCCAGCGGGGCGCGCAGGCAGTGGTGCTGCAGGCGATCGGCATAGGCCTGTACCCGGGACGCGAGAATCTGTTGGCGCCCCTGCCGCGGCAGAGGTTGGCCATCGGCAAAGGGCTCGAAATGCACCCGAAAGCGCCCCTGCTCCTTGAGGCCGAACATCAGGTAGACGGGGCAGCCCAGCACGCTGCTGAGCACGAAGGGGCCCAGGGGAAACGGCGCCGGCGCGCCGAGGAAATCGGCCCAGATCACCCGCTTCTCCCGGGTCACCGAGGTGCGATCGCCGACGATCACCACCCACTCTCCCTGTTCCAGCTTCTCCTTGAGCAGGATGGCGGTATCGGCCCCCAGCTCCTGCACCTGGATGAGGTTGAGGTGCGAATCCGGGTTGATCTGCTTGAGCAGGGCGTTGAAGCGGGCCGCATGGCGGGTGAACACCAGCGCATTGATGCGCAGCCCCTGCTTGCGACTGCCAAGGGCCCGGCACAGCTCTAGATCGCCCAGGTGGGAGCCCAGCAGCAACACTCCCTTGCCGCTGCCGATGGCGGCCTGGTAGTGCTCAGCCCCCACCAGCTCCACCTGCTGCTCGGTGATATCGCCGCGCCAGCCCGCCAGCTTGTCGAGGGCCGCCTCGCCAAAGCGCAGGAAGTGGCGAAAGCTCGATCTCGGCTCGGCGGGCAGCGCAACGCCTTGTGCGTTGGCGAAGGTCTCGAGCCGGGCCAGATAGGCCCGGGATGCCTCCCGCTGGGCGCGGCCGGTCAGCCAGAAGTAGCCGATGACCGGATAGAGCAGCAGGGAGAAGCCGCGCCGCCCCAGCAGGCGGTAGCTGGCCAGCATGATCTGCATGCCGAGCAATGAACCCCGCTCCGGGGTGCGCGACCAGTGGGTACGCCGCTCGCGCCACAGCCGGGTCAGCTGGGCGCCCAAGCGGGCGGGCCAGCGGCAGAGGCGCAGCAGCAGATCCCACAGCAGGCGGCACACCAGCCGGGTGTGCATCCAGGAGATGTCGAGGTTGTCGCGAAAAAGCCGAAAGTGGGAGCGGCCGTCGACGGGATAGATGACCCGGGTCGGCACGAAGCGCATCGGCACCCCGGCCCAGTGCAGGCGCACCATCACCTCGGTGTCAAAATCCATCCGCCGGCCGAGGGCCACCCGCTCCAGCAGGGCGCAGGTGGACGCCAGCGGATAGACCCGAAAGCCGCACATGCTGTCCTTGATGGCGAACGACAGCGTCTCGATCCAGACCCAGACATGGGTGATATAGCGGCCGTAGAGGCGCCCCTTGGGCACGGAGTCGTCGTAGAGCGGGCGGCCGGAGACGAGCGCCGCCGGGTGCTGGCGCGCCTCCGCCAGCAGGGCCGGCAGATCCGTCAGATCATGCTGGCCGTCGGCATCCACCTGCAGGGCGTGGCTGAACCCCAGCTCATGGGCGCGGCGCAGCCCCGTCATCACGGCGCCCCCCTTGCCCTGGTTGTGGGGATGGCGCAGCAGGCTGACCCAGGGGTGCTGGGCGGCCAGCGCATCGAGCGCGGCGGCGGCGACGGGCTCGCTGCCATCGTCGACCAGCAGGCAGGGCAGCTCGAATTCGGCCAGCCGCGCCAGCACGACGGCCAGCGGTCCGGCGTGGTTGTAACAGGGAATAAGAAGGCAAGGGTTCATGGGGTCAGCCGCACCCGTCCGCTGCTCGCCGGCTCGTCGTCGAGCAGATAGCTGAAGAGAAGCTGGCCCTTGTCCGCCTGCCACTGCAAGCTCAGGCTGCACTCGGCCCCGGGGCGCAGCGGGCGCTGGAACTTGAGCTGATCCACCCCGTGAAACGGCAGTGTCAGCTTGAGCCGGCTGGCGGCGTAGTGCATCACCCAGTGGATCTGGGTCACCCCGGGCAGCAGGGGCGCGCCGGGAAAGTGCCCTGCAAACCAGGGCAGTGCGGGATCGAGTCGCAGCCGCAGGCGCACGCCATCGGCCAGCACCTCGCAACCCAGCTCGGTTGGCAGCGTGTCAACGGACAGGCTCATCGAACAGCTCCTTGAGTTGTGACCAGGGGCGCTTGCCCTGGGCGTTGACGGGCATCTGCACCACCCGGCGCACGCTGCGCGGCAGGGCGACCGGCTCGAGCCAGGGGCGCAGCTGCTGGCGCAGGGCCAGCAGGAAACGCCCCTGACCAAGTTCGTCCCAGCGGGCGGCCCCCAATTCGCTTAGCACCAGCACGGCGCCGAGGATCTGGCGCTGGCCCTGTTGCAGCGGCAGCACGGCGGCCGACTCCACCTCCGCCAGGGCCTGCAGGCGCGCCTCCACCTCGTCGAGGGAGATGCGCTTCTCCTCCAGCTTGACGATCCTGTCCTGGCGCCCCAGCAGCTCGAAACCCTCCTCGCGCAGGGCGATGCGATCGGCGCAGGCCAGCCAGCCATCCTCTTCCAGAAAGGGGGAGCGCAGCAGCAGCCCCTGCTCCGGGCCGACCCGTACCTCGACCCCGGGCAGCGCCGTCCAGGGGGTCTGCTCCTGGTGGCGCTGGCGCCAGCCGATGCCGCCGGTCTCGCTGCTGCCGAAGATCTCTACCGGCAGCTGACCGAAGAGCGACCGGGCTTGCCGGGCATCCTCCAACTGCAGGGGACCGCCGGAGGAGACGATCAACCGGCAGCTGGCGGCGGGCATGGCCGGATCGAGCCGGCTCAGAAACGCCGGCGACGCGATCAAACACCAGGGGGCGCCTTGCGCCGCCAGCTGCTCCGGGTAGTCGATGGTGCGGCGATCGAACGGGCGACCGAGGGCCAGCGGCAGCAGGATGCGAAACAGCAGGCCGTAGATGTGCTGGTGGCTGACGCTGGCCAGCACCCTGCTATCGGCCAGTCGCTCGCCCCACAGCGCTATCTGCACCCGCAGCTCGGCCTCCAGCTGGGGCCAGGCCTTGGGGATCGCCTTGGGCTCGCCGGTGGAGCCGGAGCTGAACAGGGTGATATCCAGGCGCGCGGGCGCAAGATCACCAAGATCACCGTGTGCGGCGTCCAGCCCCTCGTGGGCATCGGCCAGCGGCAGCCTGAGCTGAGGCACGGTGAGCGCTGCTCCCGGCAGCTCGGAGTCGGTGAGCAGGCCGTCAAACTGGCTCTGCAGTTCCTGCAGGCCGGCCAGCCGCTGATGACCCGGCAGAATAGCCTGATAGCCGCCGAGGGCGCAGGCAAGCAACGCTTGCGTGAACAGCAGGCTGTCATCGAAGCAGAGCGCCCAGCGCGCGCCTGGCTGGCCGGCGCCGTCGTGACGGGACATGGCCCTGGCCAGTTGCAGGCTGGCGCGGCGCAGCTCGGCCAGGGTCACATCCCCCTGCGGGCCGAAGGCCACCGGCTGGGCACCATCGCGCTGCCAGAGGGCTTGCAGCAGGCTCATGGGGTCAGCCTCTTGAGCAGGCGGCGACGCACCAGATACTCAGCCCCCATCAGGCAGCCCATCAGGAGGTAGCTGACGAGGCCGTTGTAGAGGCTCCAGAGCGCCAGATCCCCGTGCCAGATGGTGAAGGCCGCCAGGGCGCCGTTGATGACGAAGAAGCCGCACCAGACCTGGGTCACCCGCCGGGTGTAGCCGATGGCTGCCGGCGGCAAAGCGGGATCCTGCAAGCGGGCCAGCCGCTCCACCAGGCTCATGGGGCGGGTCAGGCTCCAGCCAAACAGGCAGAGCAGGCAGAGGCTCACCGCCAGCGGGTAGTAGAGCAGCCAGTGCCGGGCGCTGAACAGAGCGCAGAGCAGGGTCAGCCCCAGCCCGATGCAGGCCAGCAGGCGCCCCAGCCAGAGCCACTCCGGCAAGGGGCCGAGCCGGACTCGCCCCTTCAGCAGGCCGGGCAAGAGTCGCAGCGAGAAGATGAGCAGCAGGCCGAGCAACAGCGGGGTCTGACCGGCATGGGTCAGCCCCCAGTAAACCGCCAGCGGGTAGAGCAGCAGGGCACCACCGGCCAGCCAGGAGAGCCAGCGCATCATGGCAGGGCAGACACCGGCATCAGGCGTCGGCCAGCAGACGCTCGACCGCATCCACCACGTCGTTGACGCTGCGCACCGACTTGAACTCCTCCGGCTTGATCTTCTTGCCGGTCAGCTTCTGCAGGTGCACCACCAGATCGATGGCGTCTATGCTGTCGAGCTCGAGATCCTGATAGAGGCGGGCCTCGGGGGTGACGGCCTCTTCGTCGACTTCGAACAGCTCCACGAGGGCGGCCTTGATCTGGGCAAAGATGTCGTCGCGGGTCATGGCTCAGGCCTCCCCTTTCGACTGAGCCTGCACCAGGGCCACCAGGGCCGCAACGGAGGCAAAGTGGCGACGGGTGTTCTCATCCTCGGCGGAGAGGACGATGCCGTAGCGGCCCTTGATGGCAAGGCCCAGCTCCAGCGCATCGATGGAGTCCAGCCCCAGGCCGTCACCAAACAGCGGGGCCTGGCTGTCGATGTCGTCAGGGGTGAGCCCCTCGAGGTTGAGGCTGTCGATGATGAGTTGTTTTATCTCTAGATGCAGGTCTTGCATAACTGTTCCATATGCTGTCATTGGGGCCCGGGTTGCAGGGCCCGGGTGAGAAACCGGGTCAACTGGCGAGCGGCCAGCGCACTGCTCTGGCCGGTGGCGACCACCTCGTCCGCCGCCACTTGCTGCAGGAATTCTATGGTGAAAGTCGGCTTATTTTCCGGGATCTTGAACCATTTGTCCTGCTTGGTGAGAAATCGGGTGCTGCAGTGGATCCGCACCAGTTGCAGCGGCACCTGGCTGCGCACCGCCAACTGGGCCGCGCCGCGCTGCAGCTTGATGGGTTCGCCCGGCGTGGTGCGGGTCCCTTCCGGGAAGATCAGCAGCAGGCCGCCAGCCCGGATCCGCGCCATGCACAGGGCCAGCAGATCCTCCCCCGCCACGTTGGGCAGGTAGTCGGCCGCCCGCACCACGCCGCCGATGAAGGGGTTGCGCCAGAGGGACTGCTTGACGATGCAGTCGCACACCGGCATCTCGGCCGCCAGCATGACGTAGTCGAGCAGGCTGGGGTGATTGGCCACCACCAGGGCGCCACGCAAATCGGCGGGCATGCCGCTGACGCGATAGTCGAGCACCCCCCAGCCGCGCAGCATGGCGAGAAACAGCCGGAAGCTGTGGCGGATGGTGAGTTGGGCCAGGGTGCGCCGCCGCTCCCCGCGCAGACAGAGCGCCAGCAAGGGGAACCAGAAGAGGGTGAGCAGCAGGCCGCCCACCCCGAACAGGGTGAAGCCAAGCGCCGTGCCGATCAACCGCCAGGCCCGGTTCAGCAACGCTGCCATCTCCACGCCTGACGGTCATCGCCGAGGATCAGGGTCGGCTCGCTCCGCAGCAAGGCGCGCCACAAGGCGAGACTCTGGGGCAGCGAACGGGTGGGTTCAACCACGGGGCTAACCCCCTCGCAGCGCCACTGCTCACCTGCCTCCAGCACCAGTCCCAGCGCGTGGGGCGGCGCCTCCTCCGCCAGCCAGGGGCGATGAAATTCGGGCACAGGCCCCTCGAAGGCCACCAGCAGCACCCGGCGGGCGCCGGCCTGCAGGGCGCCGACCGCTTCGGTCAGGCCTGCCATCAAGCTGTTCTCCCCCGCAGCCAGCGAGCTCATGGGAATGGCGGCCTTGCCCTGGATGGAGCAGAGTCCGGCGGCGGTGTTGTGCACCGACATGGAAAAATCGGTGGGGGAGAGCGCCTGCCCGTCCGCCAGCGCCTGCAGCAGCGTCATGGAGCGGGCCAGCTCGCCGTGGCGGCTGACGAAGATGGCACTGTCTACCTGGTGGCGGGCCAGCAGGCTCAGCCCCACCTGCACCGCCAGCCGTGAGCCCTGGCTCAGGCGGCGCGCTATCATCATGGGCAGCAAGGGAGTGGCGGGAAACGGCGGGTCGACGGGCCAGCGCCCCTGCTGCGCCCACACCTGCCAGGCGGCCTCATCGGCCAGACCGGGTGACAGCGCCTGACTATCCAGCAGCGAGAAAGAGAGCATGTTGCAGGCGACCTGTCCTTAAAACCGTGGTGGGAGCGAAGAGCATAAAAGGCACTCACCCGACGGGCAGTGCCTGCGCCATGGTATTGAATGGCGTCATCGGCTTAATACCGGCGGATAATACCATTATTCATCAAAAATAATAGCCAGCCCGGATTATCCACCGCCTTGGTGATTGAAAATAAACAATTTGTGTTGTCTCATTGCCACGCTCAACTGATGAATATCCTTCTCAAGGAAAATATTATGAAAATTATTAATAAAATATCCCTGCTGCTGGCCTGTGCCCTGCTGGCCGCCTGCTCCACCAGCCAGCCCATCCGCAATATGGCGGCCAATCCGGTGCCATCCAACCTCACCGAGGAGCAGGTTGCCAACGCCATTATTACGGCCGGTATCAGCAAGAGCTGGGTAATGCGCCAGGAGCAGCCTGGACTGATTCGGGGCCAGGTCAATGTGCGCCAGCATCAGGCGGTAATCAATATTCCCTACAGCGCTCGCGATTATTCCATCAATTATGTGAGCAGCGTCAATCTGGACGACAAGGGCAAGGGCAGCATCCACCGCAGTTATAACCGCTGGGTACTGGGTCTGAACCAGGCCATTCAGCTGGAACTCGCCCGCGCGCAGAGCCGCTGATCCGGCAGGAGCCCCCCGTGAATCACTATCAGACAGACCCCTACAACGCGCTGGAAGCCATCAGCGAGGCCCAGAAAATCGCCTTCGGGCCCATGCTGTTTCAGGCCAGCTGGTGCCTGCGCGAAACCGGGGTGCTGGCCTATCTCGAGACCCGTGGCCAGCGGGGGGCACCACTGGCCGACATCGCCCAGGCATGCGAGCTGAGTGAATACGGCGCCAGCGTGCTGCTGGACATGGGGCTCGGCGGCGGGCTCTGCTACCTGGCCGAGGAGCACTATGTGCTGGGGCGGGTCGGCAAATACCTGCTGAACGACACCATGAGCCGGGTCAATCTCGACTTCACCCAGCACGTCTGCTACCAGCCCCTCGCCCACCTGCTCGACGCCATCCGCAACGGCACGCCGGCCGGCCTGCAGGAGTTCGGCCCCTGGCAGACCCTCTATCCGCACCTGAGCGAGCTGCCCGAGCCTGCCCGCCGCAGCTGGTTCGCGTTCGATCACTTCTACTCCGACTGGGCCTTCCAGCAGGCCCAGGACAAGGTGTTCGGTTACGAGCCGCGCCACCTCTACGACCTGGGTGGCAACACCGGCAAGTGGGCCATCGCCTGCGCCAAGCGGGATCCGGCGCTGCGAGTCACCATCCTGGACTTGCCCGAGCAGCTGGCACTGGCTCGCCGCAACATCGAGGAGGCGGGGCTGACGGAGCGGGTACAGGGTCACCCGGTGGATCTGCTGCAGCCAGGCACCCTGCCCGGCGAGGCGGACATCTGGTGGATGAGCCAGTTCCTCGACTGCTTCAGTCACGAGCAAATCGTCGCCATCCTGAACCGGATCCGGCTGGCCATGAAGCCGGACGCCCGGGTCTGCATCCTGGAGCTGTTCTGGGACCGCCAATCCTTCGAAGCCGCCAGTTTCAGTCTCAACGCCACCTCCCTCTACTTCACCTGTCTGGCCAACGGAAACAGCCGCTTCTACCACTCCAAGGAGCTGTACCAGTGCCTGCGCGAGGCCCACTTCCACGTGGAAGCCGAGCACGAGATCCCAGGCCCGGGCCACACCCTGCTGGTTGCCCGCCCGTTGCACACGAGGCCATAATGCCGCCATCGGCATAACGATGATGAAACGAGAAGGAGCACGGCATGAGGCGTGACTGCATGGCCCTGATGGCCCTCGGCCTGGTTCTGGGCAGCCTGCTCGGCGGCTGCGCCGACATCAAGGAGGCGGGCAGAACCGTGGGGCACACCACCCGCAATGTGACCCGCGAGATTGGCCACACCACCCGGGACGTGACCCGCGAGATCGGTCACGGCACCCGGGACACCGTCAAGAAGGTCGGTGATGAGCTGAGCAAATAGAAACAGGGGCCGACAGGCCCCTGTTTTCATCAGCGTCATGGGTGAACTCAGTTGCTCCACATGGCCATCAGCTGGGACTCCATGGCCTCTTCCTGTTCATCCGGCAGCTCGGCGAAGAAATCGAGCCCGGTCTGCTGCTCCACCTCATCCACCGTCACTATGTAATCCGCCAGCCGGCTGGCCGACACGTTCTCCTGCGGCAGGATGAAGGCGATCGCCTCCTGGTTGGCCACATCCATCACCACCCGGTAGTAGGCGTGGGGCACGGTCACACCGTTGCCGATGGAGGCATCGGAGTTGGTGAAGATGGGGCCGGTGATCACATAGACATCCTGATAGGCGATGGCCCACTGCCGGGTCTTCTCCTCCAGGATGCGCCAGGCCCCCTGGTTGAGCGCCGGCAGCTGCGGGGTCATGTTGGTCAGCAGGAAGCTCTGCTTCATGGTGGTGGCGGTGGAGCGCATGTCCGCCGCGGGCGCCTGGTGACCGCGGTCATAGCCGGAGCCCTTGTAGTCGGCCAGGGTAGCGCGGAACTGCACCGGCACCTCCTTGTCCTCGGCAAAGGCATCCTTGCGCGGCACCTGACCCTGGGCGCTGGCGGCCGTCATCCGATAAGAGACCCAGTCAGAGACCTTGGTGTCGTAGTTGTAACCGGCGGCATAGCCGTCCCGGCACAGCAGTTGACTGGATTGGCTGGGTACCCCGAGCTTGACGTGATCCTTGCATTGGAAGCCCGCCGCCAGGCTCGGGAAGGTGGTGAGAGTGAATCCGATAGCCAGAACTAATTTATTGATATTATTCATTATTATGCCACTCCTTGTGTTAGGCGGAGTGATTTGACACCAGGTCGGATGAGTAAGGCAATCGAACGAATTGTGAGCGTGTCGGAAATGTGAAGAGGGCTGCAAATCGGTAAAATCGCCGTCGCCAGCTGGGGGATTGTCATCCCTTTGTCATTGTGTAGTGCAGTAACTTCGAGAGGCTTATCAGATAGATAGGAACAAAAAAGCGGAGCCGGCGGCTCCGCTGCAATCATCACGCCCGCTCAGCTCTTGACCTGAGGCCTGGGGGTATCGGGCTGGGAGGGCGGCAGGATCGGCAACACGATCTGCGGCTGCTCGCCGGTCAGGCTCTTGAGGTAGGCGGTCATGTCGTCCGCCTCCTGCTCGCTCAGGGTCTGGCCGAGCTGGATGTCCGCCATGATCTGCACCGCCTCCTTCAGATCCCACACTGAGCCGTCGTGGAAGTAGGGGTAGGTCAGCTCGATGTTGCGCAGGGTCGGCACCTTGAACCAGCCGATGAACTGCTTCTCGCCGGTCACCCCACCGCGTCCCTGGGCCGGGTTGTCGGTCTTGAACGGCTTGACCAGCCCCATCTTCTGGTAGGAGTTGCCGCCGATGGCCACCCCGTTGTGGCAGGCGGTGCAGCCCTTCTCCTTGAACAGCTGATAGCCCTTCAGCTGCTGCGCAGTCAGCGCCTTGGCATCCCCCTTCAGCCAGCGATCGAACGGCGCATCGGGGGTGACCAGGGTCTCCTCGAAGGCGGCGATGGCATCGGTCACCTCGTCGATGCCGAAGTCCGCCTTGCCGTACACGGCGCTGAAGCGGGCCCGGTACTCGGGCAGGGTGTGCAGGGTCTCCACCGCCAGCTTGTGGCTGAAGGCCATCTCCAGCGGGTTCTCGATGGGGCCCGCTGCCTGCGCCTGCAGATCCTTGGCGCGCCCATCCCAGAACTGCACGAAGTTGAGGCTGGCGTTGAGCACGGTGGGCGAATTGATCGGCCCCTCCTTCCACTTGTGGCCGAGGGAACTGACCTGGTTGTCCACTCCGCCGGTCGCCAGGTTGTGGCAGGAGTTGCAGGAGATGGCGTTGGATTTCGAGAGCCGCGGCTCGAAAAACAGCATCTTGCCCAACTCGACTTTTTCCGGTGCGCTCACCTTGGCTGCTTCCACTGCCTGGATAGGCTCGTTCGCCCACCCCATCCCTGGCAGGCCCAGCGCCAGCAACAGACAATATTTATTCATTGTTTCTCTCTCCCTTGTGGCTGTGCATAACAGCAGCCTCAGCCTGCCCGGGAAAGCCTGTGTATTATTTGCTCAAGATCAAATGAGACCAACAAAAACCACATTTAAAACAATGAATTAGTTTATTGCGGACGGAATAATGGCGGGGACTTGCGCGGCAAAAAAGAGCTGAATTCTGATGAGTGAATTATGAACAAATTCATCCGCGATGACAGCCAATTAATTAGATTGCTGTCATTGAATAAAGCGATTATTCAATATGCAGGCGTGACCGCCCATTATTTAGATTCATATTAAATGCATCATAAATATCATCGGCGTTCACCCAGCCAATAATAACAATAGCGTCTGACCTTCTGTATCCCGCAATTCAGATGATGCCTTCCGTTATTTCCTCGTCAATGCAGGAAACGGATCGCCGTGCTTTTCAATCAAGATAAGGATGCATGATGAAAGAGTCCCTGTTGGCCGCCACCCTGTTGCTCTGCCCCGCCGCTTTTGCCGCTACAGTGCACTGGGAATACAGCGGCGAGGCCGGCCCGGCAAAATGGGCCAGCCTGACCCCGGAATATGGCCAGTGCGCGGGCAGCAACCAGTCGCCGGTCAATCTCTCGGGTCTGGTCAAGGCCGAGCTGGCCCCGCTGCAGTTTCACTACCTGGCGGGGGGCCGCAGCGTCACCAACAACGGCCACACGGTGCAGGTCGACTATGCCCCGGGCAGCACGCTGGAGCTCGACGGCATGCACTTCACCCTCAAGCAGTTCCACTTCCACGCTCCCAGCGAAAACCTCATCGAGGGCAAATCCTACCCCCTGGAGGGGCACATGGTGCACGTCAATGATCAGGGAGAGCTGGCGGTGGTGGCGGTGATGTTCGAGCCGGGTAAGGCCAATGGGGCCCTGAGCCAGGTCTGGCAATCCTTGCCAGCCAAGGCGGGGGAGCAGCGCCAGCTCAAGGAGGCGGTCTCGGCGGAGCAGTTGCTGCCCGCCAAACGGGACTACTACCGCTTCAGCGGTTCGCTGACCACCCCGCCCTGCTCGGAAGGGGTGCGCTGGCTGGTGATGAAGGAGCCGGTACAGGTAAGCCAGGCCCAGATCGACGCCTTCAAGGCGGTGATGTACCACCCCAACAACCGACCCGTCCAGCCCCTCAACGGGCGCCTGGTGCTGCAGTGACAGGGCAGCCGATCTGACAATAAAAAGAGGGCCAGTCGGCCCTCTTTTTCATTCGTCGCATCGCATTACAAGCTGGCTGCGATGCGCGCCCCCAGCGCCGCGTTGTTCAGCACCAGCTGGATGTTGGCCGCCAGGGAGTTGCCGCCGGTCAGCTCGCACACCCGGGCCAGCAGGAAGGGGGTGGACGCCTTGCCCTTCACTCCCAGCTCGTCCGCCTCCCGCAGTGCCTGGGCGATGGCGGCATCGATGTCGGCCTTGGGCATGGCAAACTGGGCCGGAATGGGGTTGGCCACCACGGCGCCGCCGGCCAGCCCCAGCTCCCACTTGAGGCGCAGCGCCTCGGCGATGGCCGCCGGGCTCTCGAGGCGGTAATCCACCTTGAAGCCGCTCTCGCGGGTGTAGAAGGCGGGCAGCTCCTCGGTCTGGTAGCCGATCACCGGCACCCCCTGGGTCTCCAGGTACTCCAGGGTCAGACCGATATCGAGGATCGACTTGGCGCCGGCGCAGACCACGGCCACCGGGGTCTGGGCAAATTCCTGCAGGTCGGCGGAGATGTCGAAGGTCTCCTGGGCGCCGCGATGCACGCCGCCGATACCGCCGGTGGCAAACACCCGGATCCCGGCCATGGCGGCAATGATCATAGTGGAGGCAACCGTGGTCGCCCCCAGCCCCTTGTTGGCCAGCACGAAGGGGATGTCGCGGCGGCTGCACTTGGTGGCGGCGTGGCCGGCCCGACCCAGCGCCTCCAGCGCCCCCTCATCCAGACCCACCTTGAGGCGGCCATCGATGATGGCGATGGTGGCCGGCACGGCGCCGTTGTCCCGCACCACCTGCTCCACCTGGCGCGCCGTCTCCACGTTCTGTGGATAGGGCATGCCGTGGGAGATGATGGTGGACTCCAGGGCCACCACAGGCTTGCCGGCGGCCAGGGCTTCGGCGACGACCGGTTGGATATCGAGGTAAGCGTTCAACATGGGTACTCCTCCAGCATGCGTTCAACGGCGGCCTTGGATAGGCCGGAAAAGACGGTATCGGGACAATTGACGGTAAGGGCGGCGCAGCCGAGGGCGAAACGGGTGGTCTCGACGATGTCCTGCTCCTGCAACCAGGCGTGGGCCAGCCCTGCCATGAAGGCATCGCCGCCGCCGGTCACGTTGACGACCGGGCTGCCGAGCACGGACAGATGGCCCTGGCACTCCCCGTCGCTATAAAAGATCCCCTGATCGCCGAGGCTCAGGAACAGCCGCTGCACCCCGGCGCGGTGGAACCAGGCCGCCGCCATGGGCCAGGTGTCGGGCCCGGCGATGCGCAAGCCGCACAGCTGCTCCGCCTCGCTGCGATTCGGTTTGAGGGTGTGGATGCGGTGCAGCCAGGGGCGGATCTTCTCCACCTTGGCCACCGAGACGGTGTCCACGAAGATGGTGTGCTCCCCCTGACGCTCGAACAACCAGTCGAGGGTGTGGGTGGCGAGGTTGGTGTCGAGCAGCCAGAGCCGGGCAGCCCCGAGAAAGCCGCTCAGGGGGGCGAGCCGGGCCGGTGTGAGCTGGTCGATGATCCCCATGTCGTTGACGGCGCAGCTCATTTCGCCGCTGCCATCGTGCAGGCTGAGGTAACAGGAAGTGGCCTGGCCGTCCAGCACCAGCACCTGGCGCACGTCGACGCCGGCGCGCTGGCTCACCTCCAGCAGGTGATGGCCGTACTGATCGTTACCCACCGCGGTCAGCAGCCGGGTGTCGGTGCCAAGGCGCGCCAGGTTTTCGGCGATGTTGCGCCCCACCCCGCCGGCGGAGGTGCGCACCCGGCCCGGGTTGGAGTCGCCAATGCGCAGGTTGTCGTGGCTGCAGCCGCAGATATCCATGTTGGCACCGCCGATCACCACGGCGTAGGGGCCCTCCCGCAGCACATAACCACGCCCCTGCACATAGCCCTGACGCATCAGGCTGGAGATGTGGCTCGCCAGCGCCGAGCGGCTGATGCCGAGCCTGTCCGCCAGCTCCTGCTGGGCAATCATGGGATCCTGGCGCAGCAGGGCGAGGATCTCTTGCTCACGTTCCGTCATAGACAAACATCCAGTTACAAACGTTTGTCCATTATTTCCGAAAAACGTTTACCCGCCATCGCTTCGTGCAAAAATTGTCGGCTTGCGCACAAAAACTCGACGATGGGAAGCAAGCGAATCTCGGCCTCTACCTGTTACTTTTTCTGCTTTTGCCGGCGGGCACGGCTTATAATGCGGCCGCCACAGAGGAGAGCGAGATGAGAGAGTCAGACCACGAATGCCTGCCACCACAGGGGGATGAGTCAGCACCGCATGGCGACGCAGGCTATTGCTGCATCGGGCTGGTCAACCCCAAGTCACCGGAGAACGTGGGGGCCGTGATGCGGGCTGCCGGCTGCTATGGGGCGGATGAGGTCTACTACACCGGCAACCGCTTCGAGCTGGCGCGCCGCTTCGTCACCGACACCAAGCAGATGGTGGAGCAGATCCCCCTGCTCGGGGTCGACGATCTGATGGAGATGGTGCCGGCCGGCTGCACGCCGGTGCTGGTGGATCTGATCGAGGGGGCGACCTCGCTGCCGGACTACGTCCACCCCGAGCGCGCCTTCTACATCTTCGGCCCCGAAGACGGCACCCTGGAGCCGGCCCGCTTCAAGGCGGTGAAAGAGGTGATCTACGTACCGACCCGGGGATGCATGAATCTGGCCGCCTCGGTCAACGTGATCCTCTACGACCGGCTGGCCAAGCAGTTGAGGCGCTGATGATAAAGACGAGCAACAGGAGGTAATCTGCGTGGCCATACCCAGGGTCGCATCAATCTAGCCGCCTCGGTCAACGTGATCCTCTACGATCGGCTGGCCAAGCAGCTGCGCGGCAACTCGGCAAGCTGACAGAAAAGTTCCTGAACAGGTAACCAGCCCTCCCCGACGCAGGGCGTTTTAGTTGTCAGGCTTTAGCCGCTGCTCCTGCTCTTCGATAAAACCGCGGTAGTAGTCGTGCAACCGATAGCGTCGGTAGATTTCGGCCAGGGTGCCGTGCCGCACCAGGTTGACCATGCCCTGATCCCAGAGCTGCTGCAGGGTGCGACCCTTCTCGGTATCGGCAAAGATGGGGTAGGTCGGGATCCAGCGCAGGAAGGTACGATGCATGTTGGCAGGAATGGAGTCCTCCGAGTAGAGCACCCCGGCAGTCAGATAGTAACGGTAGCGCTCCTTGGCCAGCAGTTGCAGCGCCATATCGTGGCTGTCTATCTCGTGCCAGCGCATGGAGACCGGGATGTACTTGTCAAAGGCCCAGCCCCGCAACCACACCACCCCCTGCCCCTTGAGGCTCGACTCGCCCAGCCACTGGGGCTGCCACTTCTTGAGCATCAGCACCGTCAGGTCATCGGCCGAGGCGGGATAACGGGGTTGCAGCACGCCACTCACCTCATCCCGGTAAACCCCCATCGCCATGTCCCCCCCCTGCTGGGCGATCACCGCCAGCGCCCGCTTGTAGGGCACGATGCGGGGGATGACCTCGTAGCCGTTGGGCTGGTAGATGGCGCGCACTATGTCCAGATAGATGCCACGCCCATCCCGCTGGCAAAAACCCGGCCAGTCATCGCAATAGACATTGAGGGGATCGGCCCGACCGGGCCAGCAGAGCAGCAGCAATACCCATGAAAGCAGCAAACGAACCATGTCTTGACTATTTCTCCGGAGGCGAACGCTGTCACCCATCGAGCCGGCCTATCTGGCAAGGGTGCACAGGCCATATCCCATGATATGAAGATCCGTCGGCAAAGCACCACTTTTTACCGGTTTTGCGAGCGAGTCGAGGGTTATTGCCGACCGAATGGGTATTATTGACAATGAGATTCATTAGTAACCCAACCATAGGGGAGCCTTCATATGCCATCCATCAAAACCCTGCTCTGCCCGGTCGATTTTTCCCAGATGTCGCAAGCCGTGCTCGACTATGCCGTATTCATGGCCCAGAGCCATCAGGCCGAACTCAAACTGGTTCAC
This sequence comes from Aeromonas sp. FDAARGOS 1403, assembly GCF_019047325.1. Classification (NCBI taxonomy): domain Bacteria; kingdom Pseudomonadati; phylum Pseudomonadota; class Gammaproteobacteria; order Aeromonadales; family Aeromonadaceae; genus Aeromonas; species Aeromonas sp. FDAARGOS 1403. The sequence continues at coordinate 4,741,751 of NZ_CP077249.1, forward strand.
GTGGTGGACCAGCTGCACGGCTTCGACAGCTACAAGATCCTGCACATGACCGCCATCGAGATCACCCACGAGATGGAGCGTCAGGCCAAGAGCCAGATGAAGGAGCTGATCGCCAGCCTGCCCATTCCGGCCACCTTCGAGGTACGCTTCGGCCGCGCCGCCGACGAGATCGTCGTGCAGGCCAAAGAAGAGAAGGCCGATCTGGTGGTGATGGGCAGCCACGGCCGCTCCGGTATCAGCCACCTGCTGGTGGGCAGCGTCGCCGAATCCGTGGTCCGTCACGCCCCCTGCCCCGTGCTGGTGGTGCGCAAGTAATCCACCGCCCGAAACAAGAAGGCCAGCATATGCTGGCCTTCTTTTTTGGCTCTAAGGCAGGCCTCAGCCGTGGGCGTAGATGACGCTGCCCCCCTTGATGATGTCGATGATGGCCCTGGACTGCTCCTTGGGCAGCGCCGGGCAACCCCAGCTGCGCCCCAGCTTGTCATATTTGAGCAGATGGCGAGGGCTCGCATAGTCGGCGCCGTGCACCACGATGGCCCGCTTGCGGGCGTTGCTGTTCTGGCCCGGGCTCAGGCCATCGAGGCGCAGCGAATAGCCGTGCTTGCCCTGATAGGTTTCGGCTGTGCGATAGACCCCGAGCGAACTCTTCATGGAGTTGAATTGGTTGGAAAACTGGCGAGCGTCCCGCTCACCCGAATTGCGGCCATGGCTGACCCAGGTGTGATAGAGCAGCTTGTGGCGTTTCACGTCGATGACGAACAGACGGCGCTGGGTTGAGGGTTTGCTGTAGTCGATGATGGTGAGAATGGGTTTGCGCTTGTGGCTCACACTCTGGTAACTGCTGAGAGCCTTGCGAAACACCTGTTTGTCGAGCTTGCCGGCCAGCCCCAACTGGCGATAGAGATCCTGATCCCAGCTGGCGTGGCTGCTGCTGCTGAAACAGATCGCCCCCAGCAACAGTGGCACGCTCAGCCACAGCGCTCCCCAGCGCTTTATCCAATCTGTCTGCTTCATCCTTGAATCTGCTCCCGTTTTTGTTGCTAGCAAAGTGTGCAAATTATCGCCACACCCTGCTGGATAGTTATATGCAAGCCCCTGATAGCCCGCAAGAAAAAAGCAAAAAAATGCCGACCAGGGTCGGCATCTTCACACAGGGCAAAACGGGGGCTCAGGCGCGGCTCAGATAATCCGCCAATCCCACCCATTTGTAGCTGGTGAGCTCGGTCAGCCCCATGGGGCCACGAGCGTGCAGCATCTGGGTCGATACCGCCACTTCGGCGCCGAGACCAAACTGGCCGCCATCGGTGAAACGGGTGGAGGCGTTGACGTAGACAGCCGCCGAACCGGCGCCGTTGACGAAACGCTCGGCATTGGCCAAGTCGTTGGTGAGGATGGCATCGGAGTGACCGGCATTGTGCTCGCGCATATGGGCCAGCGCCTCGTTCACGTCCGCCACCAGCTTGACCCCCAGGGTCAGCGAGAGCCACTCGGTATCAAAGTCTTCCGGGCCGGCGGCACGCAGGCTGTCGGCGCCCGCCAGCAGCGGCATGGCCTCCGGCGTGGCCACCAGGGCCACCTTGCGCTCGTTCATTAAGCCAACCAGTTGCGGCAACAGGGCCGGCGCCACCTTCTCGTGCACCAGCAGGGTGTCGAGAGCGTTGCAGGCGGAGGGGCGCTGCACCTTGGCATTGTCGATGAGGGGCAAGGCACGGGCCAGATCGGCGCTCTCGTCCACGAAGATGTGGCTGATGCCGAATCCGCCGATGATGACCGGAATGGAGCTGTTCTCCTTGCACATCTTGTGCAGACCCGCACCGCCGCGGGGGATGATCATGTCCACGTAGCGGTCGAGGCGCAGCAGCTCACCCACCAGGGCACGGTCCGGGTTGTCGATGTACTGCACCGCCGCCTCGGGCATGCCGGAGGCCGCCAGCGCGCGCTGGATCACCCGCACCAGCTCCAGGTTGGAGTGGAAGGTCTCGCGGCCGCCGCGCAGTATGCTGGCGTTGCCGGTCTTGAGGCAGAGGCTGGCGATGTCGATGGTGACGTTGGGGCGCGCCTCGTAGATGACGCCGATGACCCCGATGGGTACCCGGCGACGGGAGAGACGCAGGCCGTTCTCCAGCACCCGGCTGTCGATCTCGCTGCCGACCGGATCATCCAGGGAGATCACCTTGCGCACGTCCGCCACGATACCGGCCAGTCGGGCCGGGTTGAGCAGCAGCCGATCCAGCATGGCTTCGGAGAGGCCAGCCTCTCGCCCGGCGGCGATGTCTTTCTCGTTGGCGGCCAGGATCTGGTGGCTGCGCGCCTCCAGCTCGTCGGCGATGGCGGCCAGCGCCCGGTTCTTCTGCGCCGTGCTGACGGTGGCCAGCTGATAGGCGGCTTCGCGGGCAGCCTGCCCCATTTTCTCCAGACTCATCTCTCTTCCCTTTGGTTCTTGCGGGGCCGCCTGATGGCGGCGCCTCTCTTATCCTGGTGTGCCGCTGCCCATGCTCTGCCGCGGCTGACGCCTCACAGCAGCACCATGTCGTCGCGGTGGATCGCAACGGCGCCGTAGCCGTAGCCCAGCACCTGTTCGATGTTGTCCGAATGGACGCCGCGCAGTTTATCCAGCTCCAGATGATTGTAACGGCAGATGCCGCGCGCCAGCTCGGCCCCCTTGGGATCGAGAATGCGCACCACGTCGCCGCGCACGAAATCCCCCTTCACCGCCACTATGCCCTTGGGCAGCAGGCTGGAGCCCTTCTCCTGCATGGCGGCGACAGCCCCCTGGTCCACCTGCACCTCGCCGTGAGGGGGCGGCCCTGCCAGGATCCAGCTCTTGCGTCCTTCCAGCGGAGAGGCCAGCGCCGGGAACAGGGTGCCGATGCGCTCGCCCCTGGCAAGACGCCCCACCACCTCCGGCATCTGGCCGGTGGCGATCACCACGTTGACCCCCGCGCGGCGCGCCACGTCGGCCGCCTGCAGCTTGGTGGCCATGCCACCGGTGCCGAGCCCGCTGACGCTGTCACCCGCCAGCTTGCGCAGGGTGTCGTCTATGGTCTGTACCTCTTCGATGAGCTGGGCATCCGGATTGGTGCGCGGATCGGCGGTGAAGAGCCCCTTCTGGTCGGTAAGCAGGATCAGCAGATCCGCATCGGCCAGGATGGCGGCGCGAGCGGAGAGGTTGTCGTTGTCACCCACCTTGATCTCGGCGGTGGCCACGGCGTCGTTTTCGTTGATGACCGGGATGATGCGGTGATCCAGCAGGGTGCGCAGGGTGTCGCGGGCATTGAGGTAGCGCTCCCTGTCCTCCAGATCGGCTCTGGTCAGCAGCATCTGGCCGATGTGCAGCCCATAGAGGTTGAACAGATCCTGCCAGACCCGGATCAGCTGGGTCTGGCCCACCGCCGCCAGCATCTGTTTGTTGGGCAGGGTTGGCGCCAACGGAGGGTGGCCCAGATGCTCACGGCCGGCGGCGATGGCCCCCGAGGTGACCATCACGACCCTGTGGCCGTGACGGTGCAAGGCTGCACACTGTCTGACCAGCTCGACCATGTGGGCACGATTGAGCTGGGAAGATCCCCCGGTGAGCACGCTGGTGCCCAGTTTGACGACTATGGTTCTGTTTTCCATGGGAGCAAAAAGGCTGAAATGTAAGGAATCCCTTTATACCCACGGCCCTGTTGCCCTGCAAGGCAATTAACGCTGCCCGGTAGGCGGGAAATCAGGATGGCCGGCAGCGCGGCAAAGAAATGCCCCGCCAGCCGATGGGTGGCTGGCGGGGCGGCGGGTCATCAGGCGGCGGTGACGGTCAGCTCGTTGGTGACCTGCTCGGCGGGAGCGAGCTGGCAACCAAGCTGGTGCAGCTTGTCGCTGATGAGCTTGTAGAAGTGGTTGAGGGTGCGTTCGACTTCCACCTGATGCTTCTTGGGCAACGGCTTGTCGAGCCACTCCCCGTCCGCATTGTAGAAGCCGACCTGATAGTGGTAGCTGAAGCTGTGATCGTCTTGCTCCAGCACCAGCCACCAGCCCCAGAACTCCCGTTTGTCCGGTGCCGGCTTGGCACTGACACAGACGGAAAGGCAGTCGAAACGGTAACGCCCCTCTTCACACAGGTCCTCACGTAAATAGGGGCCAATCGCGGCAAACTGCCTCAGCAGTCGCTTGTAGGTCACTCTTTCTGACATGTTAACCTCCCTGTTGAACAAGCCACGTCACCCTGGGATGACGATAAATTTTAGCGCTATATCATGTACATAAGTGCTTCTTGAGCCAGTCGACCATCTCTTTCAACGCCTCGTCGTACACCTCCAGCAAGGGTTGTTTGTCGAACACCACCGCCTTGCCGTTGCGGCTGGCGGAGGCCAATGCCCGTACATCCTGCTCGGGACAAATGAAATCTCGCTTGTGCCCAATACTCAATATCGGCACGGATGTGCGAGTCCCCAGCAATCCTTGCGTCTTGAGTGAAAATACCTGGCACTTGGTGCGCAGCGACTCCCACTCGGCCGCATCGGCGCCGAGGCGGTTGGCCAGCCCGTCCCGCATCATGCGGGGGCAGCGGGCGAACATCTCATGATTGGTAAACACCTGGTTGACGCCGGCGCCGATGCAGACCACGGTCCGCAGCTTGAACGGTTCGATGAAGGCGAGCCGCGCCGCCACATTGCCCGCCAGACGGAATCCCACCATGGCGATGCGCTGGTGATCGACCCAGGCCACCTCGGACAGATGGTTCAAGACCGCCTGGTGGAGCCGGCTGGTGTCCTGCACCAGTGGCCAGTGCTCGGCATAACCGATGCCCGGCATGTCCAGCGACAGCATGCCGATGCCGTTGGGCTCCAGGCACTTGAGATAGAGATTGAGGAAGTCGACCTGCAGCGAGTCGATGCCGCCGCTGACGATGACCAGGGGTACCGGCTTGTCGGTGGTCGGCAAATGCAGGTAGCCTTGAATGTGCTTGCCGCGAAATGGTACCTGGATTTCCTTGAGCGGCACCTTGAACAGGCGTCCCGCCTCGCGGTAGGCCATGTTGCCGAGCAACTGGGCCTGATCCGCCAGCTCGTCATTCTTCAGATGGGGATAACTGGCAATGGAGTAGTAACGTACCGCCTTGAGCAGGCTTTTCAGGGCTGCGCCCCGCTCGCCCTGCGCCACCAGCTCGCGACCCCGGTTGAAGTAGCGGCCGGCCAGCTGGCTCCACTCATAGACCCAGTTGCCGGGCACATAGCCCTTGATGGTGTCGAGGAAACGCTCGTGGGTACGCTCGCCCTCGCCCATGGCGATGCGGGCCAGAGTCTGCTCCACCTCGACCGGATCCGCCCCCTGCCAGGCCCAGGTCGGCCGGCGCAGCAGACGATACCAGCGCGTTGACATGGAACCGTCGATGAAGCTCTCGTCCACATTGTGATCCCGCTCCTCCACCGGGCTGGAGTTGGAGACTTCGGAGGTCTCCAGCACCTTCTTGACCCGGGTAAAGAGCTGCTCGGTCAGGTTTAGGTCGTCGTTCAAGTCCAAAGCTGTTACTCATTTCTGTCATGCAATGGCTCCATCTTAACCACTTTTGCCGCCGGGCAGCCAGTTGCACCACAAAAAAACAGGGCCCCATACAGGGGCCCTTTGCAGCAGCTTTGCGGCTTACTCTTCGTCGCAGATGGGGGTGGCGAACTCCAGCGCCATGTCCCACGGCTGTTCGATCCAGGTGTCCTGCGGGATGGCCACTTCGAAATCATCCAGCAGCGGCTCGCCCATGGGCTTGGCGAAGATGGCGATGAATTTGGCCTTGGGGTAGAGCTCGCGGATCACCTTGGCAGTGGTGCCAGTGTCCACCAGATCTTCCACCACCAGCCAGCCTTCGCCGTCACCCGCGGTGCTGGCGGCCTTCACCACCACCAAGTCGCGCTGGTTGTTGTGGTCGTAGCTGGAGATGCAGAGGGTTTCGACGTTGCGGATGCCAAGTTCACGGGCCATCAGCGCCGCCGGAACCAGGCCACCACGGCTGACCGCGATGATCCCTTTCCACTGGCTGACAGGCAGTTGACGACGGGCCAGACGGCGCGCTTCACGTTGCAGGTTGTCCCACGACACATAAAACTTTTTCGGCATACTATCGATCTCAACGAGTTATAAAAACAATCACTTAAGACTTTAAACCCCGTGCAAACACACGTGATTTCGTTAATGCTGGCGGCCCTTTTCCCCAAATTCGGCTTGCACCGCGGCCGCCTCGGGAGAAGACCCTCGGCAGCGAAAACAGATGCAATGAAAGCAGGATGGGCAGAGCTGGCGGTCATCTCACTCGGGGGCAGGACCGCAGACAGGCTGTTGGGCGGGCATGATACCATCGTTTGCGGATAAATTGACTGGCAAACGTATGCGAAATGCAGGAAAAAAATCGAAGCAAGTCCGGCTGACTCCCTCTTTTTCCTCTCCCCGGCGGGGTTTGCCGCTCGGCAGATAAAAAAATAGCAGGGGGAGGATGGATTCCTCACTCACCTGCTTTTTTCGATACGCCTGTCGTCAGCCTGGCTGACGGCCCGCATCAACGGCGGTTGGCGTAGGGGTTCGGGTAGCTGAAGCCCTGGGTATAAAGAGACTGGGCGAACCAATAGGTTGAATTGCTGCCTGACATAATAAACTCCTGATTGCTTAACAAGTTACGTACCTTTATGCGGGTTCAGATCCTTGAACGGACACTCGGTTCCATGGAGGCGCACTTGCTTTGCTTCGGTTCCCTGGAGGCATTCATCGTCATCCTGACGGGTGGCGAACCACGGTCGTTAATTTACCAGTCGGCGCCATAAACTCAATATTTTTGTGATGTGAATCACAAAAAATCTTTTGTGCTGGCTCATTTTGCCCCCATCGGAGCAGTTCGCTGCCAATCCCCCGCTTGCCAGCACAAGCTGCCCGCAATTTGCGCTGATCGCTCACATTTTTGTGTGATTGACTGTATTATCGTTATCCTCTTCCTCGCCCCGCTGCCGGGGCTCTGTCATTTTCCGTGCTGGTAAGGAGTCCCGACGTGGCACAGCTTAGCTCTCTCTCTCCCAAACTGATTTGGCACTTCTTCGAACAGATCTGCTCCATCCCCCACCCCTCCAAGCACGAAGCCCAGCTGAGCGCCTGGATCATGCAGTGGGCCGAAGGGGAAGGGCTGGCGGTCAAGCAAGATGCCGTCGGCAACATCATCATCAAGAAACCGGCCACGCCGGGGATGGAAAACCGCAAGGCGGTAGTGCTGCAGGCCCACATCGACATGGTGCCCCAGGCCAACGCCGACACCCAGCACGACTTCACCAAGGATCCCATCGATGCCTACATCGACGGTGAATGGGTCACCGCCCGCGGCACCACCCTGGGTGCCGACAACGGCATGGGCATGGCCGGTTGCCTGGCCGTGCTGGCCGACAAGACCATCAAGCACGGTCCGCTGGAAGTGCTGCTGACTACCGACGAAGAGACCGGCATGACCGGCGCCTTCGGTCTGGAAGCGGGCTGGCTGGAGGGCGAGATCTTGCTCAACACCGACTCCGAAGAGGATGGCGAGGTCTACATGGGCTGCGCCGGCGGGGTGGATGCCAATATTCGCTTCCCGCTGGAGCAGGTGGCCGCCACTGAAGGCGAAGGTTTCGAGCTGCAGGTAAAAGGGCTGCGCGGCGGTCACTCCGGGGTCGACATCCATCGCGGCCGCGGCAACGCCAACAAGCTGCTGGTGCGTCTGCTCAAGGCCGCCGAGCCGCTGGGCCTGCGCCTGGCCGAGATCCACGGTGGCACCCTGCGCAACGCCATCCCGCGCGAGGCCCGTGCCAAGCTGCTGGTGCCCGCCGCCAGCGTCAACGAATTCAAGGCCCTGGTTGACCGTTATACCGGCATCTACCAGAGCGAGCTGGCCGCCACCGAAGCCAACCTGACCGTGCTGCTCACCGCCCAGGAGAAACCAGTCCAGCTGATGAGCGAGTCCCTGCAGGCCCGCCTGCTGGACTCCCTGATGGCCTGCCCGAACGGGGTGATCCGCATGAGCGATGCCATCCCGGGCGTGACCGAGACCTCCACCAACCTGGGTGTCATCAAGACTCAGGATGGCGAAGTGTACGTGCAGTGCCTGATCCGCTCCCTCATCGACTCCGGTCGCGAGAGCGTCGAGCAGATGACCCGCTCCCTGTTCAATCTGGCTGGCGCCAGCTGCGAGTTTACCGGCGCCTACCCTGGCTGGGCACCGAACGTGGACTCCCCGGTGATGGCGCTGGTACGGAACAGCTACCAGACCCTGTTCGGCGAGATGCCGAACGTCATGGTGATCCACGCCGGCCTCGAGTGCGGTCTGTTCAAGAGCGCCTACCCGGAGTGGGACATGGTCTCCTTCGGCCCGACCATCCGCGGCGCCCACGCACCGGGCGAGAAGGTGCACATCCCGGCGGTCGAGCGCTTCTGGCAGCTGCTGGTCCACGTGCTGGAACAGATCCCGGCCAAATAAGCGTTTTTGTCACGCCTCAAGATGCCCCGCCCCGTGCGGGGTATTTTTTTGCATGCTCCCGCCAGCCCTTGGCGTGCTTCCCCTCGAAACCGCCGGACTGCTCTGCTGCTCTGACATGCCCCATCTCCCACTCACCCAGGCCTGTCAGCCTGGCCATCAGCACCGCAACCTGAGTGCCTGCTGAAACCGTCTCCATAAGCAGCGCTGGATTTGAAAACCCTTTCCATGATTTATGTAAATTTACAACACAAAAAGTTGATCCAGCTCACAGAAGGCCATAGGATCAAAGCGTGACCCAGGTCACAGATAACAAGTCAACGACAGAGCGATGAGGTGAAAATATGTTTGAGAATCTGGCAGTACTGTTCCACCTGAAGGGTGTAACCAGCAAGAAAGGCGTGGCAGAGAAAGATACCTATGCACCGTCAACCCGCAACTACTACTTCCGCTATGGCGCCTGATACCGCTGGCGGCCAATTTCGTGAAAGAGTTACCGGGCATTTAAGTAGTAAAATTACAAACAACAGCAATCCACACAGCAGCCATCCCCTCTCGGGGGCGCTGTCCTGCCCTGGCCAGATGTCCCACGGCCAAACCTGAACTCCAACCATGAAGATGGGGCCCGCAGGCCCCATTTTTTATTCGTTGTTTCCCGTGCCATCTTGCTGCGATGCGGGCACCGGCATCATACCGCCTTTCCCAGGGGGATCGCCTCGGCCAGCGGCAACGGCGTGTGGCAGGCCACCTGGTGACCGGCCCCGTCGCACGACTGCAGACTCGGTGACTGGGTGCGGCACAGCTCGCCGGCATAGGGGCAGCGCTGGTGAAAGTGGCAGCCGCTCGGCGGCGAGATGGGGGATGGCACATCACCGGTCAGCAGGATGCGCTGGCTGCGCCGACGCGGATCCGGCACCGGAATGGCCGAGATGAGCGCCTGGGTATAGGGGTGACGCGGCGCCAGGTAGAGCGACTGGGCCTCGGCCAGTTCGACGATCCGGCCCAGATACATCACCGCAATCCGATCCGAGATGTGCTTGACCACCGACAGGTCGTGGGCGATGAAGATGATGGCGAGGTTCATCTCCCGCTGCAGGGTGAGCAGCAGGTTGACTATCTGGGACTGCACCGACACATCCAGCGCCGACACCGCCTCGTCACAGACCAGCAGCTTGGGCTTGAGGGCAATGGCCCGGGCGATGCCGATGCGCTGGCGCTGGCCGCCAGAAAACTCATGGGGATAGCGATCTACCGCGCTGCCAGGCAGCCCCACCTTCTCCAGCAGCTCCAGCACCCAGACCCGCCGCTGTTCGGCGTTGCCCTTGCCGTGGATGACGAAGGGCTCCTCCAGGATCTGCCCCACCGTGTGGCGGCTGTTGAGGGATTCTGCAGGATCCTGAAACACGATCTGCATCTCCTGGCGCAGGGAACGCATCTCCTTGGGCGAGAGGTGGGTGATGTCACGCCCCTCGAAGGTGATGGTGCCGGCGGTCGGTTCGAACAGCTTGAGCAGGGTGCGCCCCAGGGTCGACTTGCCGCAGCCGGACTCGCCCACCAACCCCAGCGTCTCCCCCTGCTTGAGATCGAAGCTGATGCCGTCCACCGCGTAGACGTGGTACTTCTTGCGCAACAAGCCGCCGCCCAGCTGGAAGTGCTGCTTCACGTCGCGCACCGATAAAAGCGTCTTCATACGGCTAGCTCCCTCCAGTGGTGGCAGGCCACCCCGTGCCGCTCGGCGAGCTGCTCGGTGGCCGGAATGGCCCTCACGCAGATCTCGGTGGCATGGGGACAACGGTTGGAGAAACGGCACCCGGCGGGCATCTCGTGCAGGGCGGGCACCTGCCCCTTGATGGTCTTGAGCAGGCTCTTGGGCTCATCCTCGAGCCGCGGGATCGAGCTCATCAGACCATGAGTATAGGGATGGCGCGGGTGGTCAAACAGCTCGAACACGTCGGCCTGCTCCACCGCCCGGCCCGCATACATCACCACCACTTCGTCGCACAGCTCCGCCACCACCCCGAGATCGTGGGTGATGAAGATGATGGCCATGCCGGTCTGGGCTTGCAGCTCCTTCATCAGCTCCAGGATCTGGGCCTGGATGGTGACATCGAGCGCCGTGGTCGGCTCGTCGCAGATAAGCAGCGCCGGCTCGCAGGCGAGCGCCATGGCGATCATCACCCGCTGGCGCATGCCGCCGGAGAGGTTGTGGGGATAGACGGCAAAGCGCTGGGCGGGCTCGGGGATCCCCACCTTCTGCAGCATGGCGATGGCCGCCTCCCTGCGCTGGGCCTTGTTGTAGTCGGGACGGTGGAGGCGGAACACCTCCATCAGCTGATCGCCGACCGTCTGCACCGGGTTGAGTGCCGTCATCGGCTCCTGAAAGATCATCGAGATGCGGTTGCCGCGCACCTTGTACATCTGATCCGGTGACAGCGCGAGCAGATCCTCCCCCTGAAAACGGATGGAGCCCGCCACCACCTGACCATGGGGCTTGGGCAACAGCCCCATGATGGCGAGCGAGGTGACGCTCTTGCCGCAGCCGGACTCGCCGACCACCCCCAGCGTCTGGCCGGGGGCAACCTGGAAGCTGACCCCGTCGAGCACCTTGATCTTGCCGTCGTCGACGGCAAATTCCACCTCGAGATCGCGTACCTCAAGAATCGGGGCCTTGCTCTGGCCATCATCCACGCCGAGCTGCCTCCCATGATCCCGGGCGCCGGGGTGGGGAGCCTGTGTGTTGGGCATGACTGCTGCTCCCTTCTGCGCCATATCAGTGACGTGCATAGGTCTTGTCGAGCAGGTTGATGGGCGCCAGCGCCTCCCCTGCCTCCTTGGCTTTCAGGGTCTCTTCCTTCACCTTGGGATCGAGCCAGAGCAGGCCGCCACTGCTGTGGGGGTAGCCGTCCATGGGCCAGTAGAGCAGATCCGGCGTGTTCTTGGTGGCGGGCACCTCGGGCAGCATCACGTAACGCCAGCTGCTGGCCCGCACGTAGTTGAGCTGTACCCCGGGCACGAAGATGGCCAAGTCATAGATGCGCTGCTGGATCTGGCGAGAGAGCTCGGCCCGCTTGGCCATGTCGAACTCGACGTTGTAGGCGTCGATCAGCGCGTCGAGCTCCTTGTCGGCCACGTTGAACAGGTTGTTGGTCTGCGGCTTGTTGGCGTTGGCGGAGTGGAACGACTCCCAATACTGCGGATAGAGACCGCCGCCGGCCCAGCCCATCCAGGCCGCCTCGTGTTTCTTCTCCAGCATCGCCTTGAAGCCGGTGGCACCATCCACCAGGTTAAGCTCCAGATCCAGCCCCGCCTTCTTGGCCTCTTCCTTGAGCACGGTCAACCGCTTGGAGTGCTCCTGGCTGGTGTAGGTGAGCGCCAGGTTCAGCCGCTCACCCTTGTCGTTCTGCAGGATGCCGTCCGGCCCCGGTTTGCTGTAGCCCGCCTTGGCAAAGTAGTCGCGCGCCTTGCTGATGTCATAGGCCCGCTCCGGCAGCTGCATGTCGGTGAACTCGCCAAAACCCGAGCCGAAGGTGGTGGCTCTGTCGTAGTCGCCACGCAGCACCGTCTTGATCATCTTGTCGATGTTGAGGGCATGCTGAATGCCGAGCCGCACGTTGATGTCGGCCAGCTTGGGAGTGGCGATATTGAGATGCAGCCCCTGCCCGCCCTGCTTGGTGTCGGTCATGGCCATCACCTTCTGCACGTATCCCTGCTTGTACTCGGGGGTGACCGCTTTCTCATGCCACCAGTTGGGCAGGATCATCTCGAAGGTATCCAGCTCCCCTTTCAGGAAGTGACGGAAGGCGATGTTGTGATCGCGGATCACCTGCACCTTGATGGTGTCGAGGTTGAACCTGTGCTGGTTGTAGCGATAGTTCTGGGCCCACCACCCCTTCTGCTTGCTGAAGGTGATGGACTTGCCCTTCTTCACGTCGGTCATCACGTAAGGGCCTGTGGTTGGCACCACGGCCCAGTTGTACTGCTTCACCCAGTTGGGGGTGAGCTTGTAGTAGTGCTTGGGCTGAGGCCACAGCTCGGTGGTGTTGAGCAGATCCAGCTTGGCCTTGCGGGTGCCCGCCTTGACCAGGATGGTGTGGTCGTCAATCTTCTCCACCGCCACCACCTCGGTGGTGTAGTAGTTGTTGAACCAGGGCCCCTTGATGTCCTTGGAGCGCATCATCTCGTAGCCGAAGGTGTAGTCATCGGCGACCACCGGCTTGCCGTCGGACCACTTGGCCTGCGGATCCAGCTTGAAGTAGACGGTCTGGTTGTCCGGCGCGATAGCCCAGTGGGTCGCCAGCGCAGGGATGGGGTTGCCGGTATTGGGATGGAAGCTGATGAGCCTCAGCTGGTTGTCCATGATGAAGGAGCGGAACGCGCCGTTGGAGTCAGGACCCACGGTGCGAAACGTCAGCGGAAAGCTGTCTACAAACATGGTGATGCTGCCGCCGGGCAGCGCCTTGGGCGAGGCGAACACGGGGTCGGTGTCGTTGGTTTCCCACTTGAGATCCGCAGGCAGGCTGGCCGCCCACACCCAGGTCCCGTTCACCAACAAGAATAGAGCACCTATCCATTTGATTTTATTGTTCATGTTTGACTTCCTGGTCATACCCCTGCACTGGGGGTTTAGCAATTTAAGGGTGAGCAACCCGGCGCCTTGAGTGCGCCACAGGTCACTGATAACGGGTAAATTTGCGCGGGTCGAACGCCTCGCGGATCGCCTCGCCGATGAAGGAGACCATGATCAGCACCAGACTCACCGCCGCCACCACCGAGCTCACGATCCAGATAGCATCCAGGTTGTTGATCCCCTGGGAGAGCAGCTCCCCCCAGCTCGGGGTGGGCGGGGCCAGACCAAAGCCCAGATAGTCCAGCGCCGTCAGGGTGGAGATGTTGCCCACCACGGCAAACGGCGCCAGGGTGACGATCATCATCAGGGTGTTGGGCAGAATGTGGTTGAAGATGATCCGCCCGGTGCCGGCCCCCTGGGCCCGCGCCGCCATCACATAGTCCCGCGCCCGCTCCTTGTAGGTGAGGGTGCGCATGTACCAGGTGATGCCCATCCAGCCGAACAATACGTTGATGGCCACGAACAGGCCGAAGTTGGGCTTGGCCAGCGACACCAGGATCATGATGACGTAGAGAAACGGCACCTGGGACCAGATCTCGATGAAGCGCTGCAGCACCAGGTCAAAGCGTCCGCCGAGAAAGCCCATCATGCAGCCGATGGTGACGCCGATGGCGTAGCTGGCCACCAGCGCGATGAAGGCAAAGCCGATGGCGATGCGAAAGCCGTAGACCAGCCGCGCCAGCACGTCGCGGCCGCTGGTGTCGGTGCCGAGCAGGTGGCGCTCGGCCAGGCTCGGCGCATAGGGTGGGTAGGCGTCCTGCTTGAAGTCCTGCTCATAGGGATTCCAGGGCACAGGTGGCAGCAGCGCCCAGTTCCCCTTGCCCTCTGCGGAAAATTTGTCTTTGAGCTGGCGGTAATTGGTCTCGTACTCGTAATCGAGCCCGAACTGCTGACCCGGGATCACGTCGCCATAGGTGGGAAAATATAGCTCCCCCTGATAGCTCACCATCAGTGCCCGGCTGTTGACCAAGAGCTCCGCCAGCAGGGAGAGCAGCACCAGGGTGGTGAAGATGATAAAGGAGTAGTAGCCGCGTTTTATCGATTTGAAACGCTTGAGTTTTTTCAGCGTTACCGGATTCAGGTTCATGTTCACTCTCCAAACCGCACGCGGGGATCGACAAGGGCGACACAGATGTCGGAGACAATGTTGCCCACCAGCATCAGCATGGAGGTGATGGCCAGAATGCCCATCACTGTGGGGTAGTCCCGTTCCACGATGGCCTCGTAGCCAAGCAGGCCGATGCCGTCGATGTTGAAGATGGTCTCGATGAGGAAGGATCCGCCGAAGAAGACGGTGAGCACAGATCCCAGGTGGCTCGCGATGGGGATCAGGCTGTTGCGCATGGCGTGATCGGTCACCGCCTTGCGAAACGGCAAGCCCTTGGCCACGGCGGTACGTACGTAATCCGCCGACAGGTTCTCCATCAGGCTGTTTTTCATGGTCATGGTGAGGATGGCGAAATCCCCGATGGCATAGGCGATGAGCGGCAGCAGCGCGTGGGCGAAGAGGGTACGGATCTGATCCCAGCTGTTCTCCATCCCGTCAAACTCGTCTCCCGGGAAGCCCCCCATGGGCAGCCACTCCAGATGAAACGCGAACACTGTGATGAGGAAGATGCCCACCACATAGGCGGGCAACGCATAGGCCATGTAGATGAGCATGGAGCTGACTGAATCGAAGCGGGTGTTGTGTCTGAGCGCCTTGGCTACCCCGAGCGGGATGGAGACGGCGTAGCTCAGCAGAAAGGTGGCCAGCCCGAAGAAGGCGGTCACCGGCAACCTGTCCTTGATAAGATCCCACACCGGCTCGTAATAGCGGGTCGACTCGCCGAGATCCAGCACCGCCAGCTTCTGCAGCCACTCCCAATAGGCGACCAGCATGGGCTTGTCGAGGCCGTAGAACGCCTTGAGCTCCTCGATCTGCTCGTCGGAGAGCGCCTGCGCCCCCTTGCTGCCGCTGGAGCGACCGGACTCATTCTGGGAAACCTGGGCCTGCAGCAACATGCGTTCGACCGGACCGCCCGGCACGAAACGGGTGATGGTGAAGACGAGCAGGGTGATACCGAGAAACGTCGGGATGATCAAAAGCATCCGACGTAGGAAATACGACAGCATGGTGGAACCTCGTCCTTGTTGTTCTTTTATGGCCAGTCACATCCGGTGACGGGCCCGTCCTTCCTGGCATTACTCACTGAATAGCCGATGATTGACAGACTATCCGCTCGGTCACTGTAAAAGCTCTGCAACAAAAATCAAGTAGAACTAGGGGTGCATTCTGGTCCCGGCTTGTGCAGTGGAATTTATCGTGAGTTTTTTCTGAAATTCGCAACTTCAAGATAAAAAACTACAAGATGAACAACTTAAATAACGTTTAAGAATTCAACAAAACAAATAAAAACTAGCAAGAAAATTAAATAACCCATTAAAAACAGCCACTTAAAACAAAACCAACAAAAGAACACCTTCTCTATATGGCTGCATATAAATAGGCAGCCGGCGCCCAGCCTGAACCTCAGCCGAACACACTACCAAAACAGACAATAATGCTAAAAACACCTAACTCAACAATATAAAACCCAGAAAGACACCACCCTTATCGATAAGTTCAAAATTAATCGATAAACTGGAATCAATTTACTTTAACAAAACCTTTACATAGGAAAACGTTACCAAATCAGAATAAATCGCTGCCAAATGCGAACAAATAAAACATAGTCATCTTATTACCCGCCACGCCCCCATCCGTACCGCCTCAATTGACGTCAACCGCCAAACCTTGATAAGCCTTACGCATCGCCCCAACGAGGGCGGTATGGAAGCAAACAAAAAAACAACCAGGAAGGATATAAGCGATGCTTAGGAAAAGCAGACTCTCTGCTGCCGTTGCGTTTGCCTTGGCGAGCGCGGCAGTAGTGGCCACCCCTGTCTTGGCCGAAGAAGGCCAAAACGTCGAAAAACTCCAGAAGATCAAGGTTACCGGCTCGCGCATCTCCCGTGTCGACGTGGAAGGCGCCACCCCGGTCGTCTCCGTCAGCAAGGCCAAGATCGAACAATCCGGTCAGCAGACCGTAGCCGACTACCTGAAGCAGGCTTCCTACAACTCCTTCGGTAGTATCTCCCCCTCCTCCGGCAGCTCAGCCCAATCCCAGGCCACCGTCAGCCTGCGCGGGCTTGGCTCAGAGCGCACCCTGGTGCTGCTCAACGGCAAGCGGGTCGCCGGTTCTCCTTCCATGGGTGGCAGCGCCATCAACCTCAACTCCATCCCCATGGCGGCGGTGGAGCGGGTAGAAGTGAACCTGGACGGCGGCTCAGCTCTGTACGGTTCCGATGCCATCGGCGGTGTCATCAACGTCATCCTGAAACAGGACTATGAAGGGCTGGAATTCCAGGGCCGTATCGGCTCTCCCACCGAAGAGGGTGGTGACGAGAAGAGCGGCTCCATCGTCAGCGGCATCACCGGGGAGAAGGGCGCCCTGATGATGGTGTACGAGCACGACGTCAAGGACGAGATCTACTACAAGGATCGCGACTACCTGGCGTTGCAGGGCTCGTCTGCTCCCAGCCTGTATGGCCGCAACATCAAGGGCATCGATGCCGCCACCGGCAAGACGGTCACCCGTACCCTGGACGGCATCGACTGCGCCAATACCGGCCCCGGCTTCGTGCCGGTCGGTACCGCCTGCCGCTTCGACTTTGCCCAGGTCGCCGCCAAGACCGCTTCCCGTACCCGGGACACCGTCTATGTCAACGGCCGCTATCACATCAATGACAACGTCGATTTCGTACCCCAGCTGATCGGCTCGCGGGTCACCAGCTTCGGCCGCTTCGCCCCGGCCGCCGGTCCCTTCAGCATCGACGGCACCACCCCGGGCGGCGCCCAGCTGCTGGCCGACAACGGCTTCATCGGCGACAAGGCTACCGTCTACTATCGCTTCAGCAACGTCGGCCCCCGTGACAACGACGTCACCGACCTGACCGGCAGCATGAACCTGGGCTTCGAAGGCACACTGCCGACCGAGGCGGTGGGCGATGTGGAGTGGAATGCGGGCTACATGTACTCCAAGACCGACAACAAGAACCGCGGGACCGGCTATGTGCTGAATCCGGCGGTCCAGCAGGAGGTCGACAGCGGCAACTTCAAGAACGGCGAGTTCTCCAGTGCCGCCACCAACAGCCTCTCCTACGACACCAGCCGCACCTCCAAGATGGACTTCTTCCAGTGGTACGGTGGCCTGGGCTGGAGCATGGGCGAACTGCCGGCCGGCCCCATCGGCTGGTACCTGGGGGCCGAGTACAACGACTGGGTCTACTCCGACACCTATGACAGCCAGTCTGCGGCCGGCAACGTCATCGGCTCTTCCGGCAACTCGGGCGGTGGAGTGCGCGACGTCTTCGCTGCCTATATCGAGAGCCTGATCCCCATCACCGAGCAGATCGAGCTGAACCTGGCCGGTCGTTTCGACAAGTACAGCGACTTTGGCAGCGCCTTCTCGCCCAAGGCGAGCCTGCGCTATCAGCCGCTGGACAACCTGTTGTTCCGCACCTCCTGGTCGCAGTCCTTCCGCGCTCCGGGTCTGGATGACCTGTACGCGGCCGATGCCGACTCCGCCGACTTCGCCAAGGACTATGTCTCCTGCCAGAAGAACGGTGTGGCCAACTGCCCGGAAGAGCAGTACACCACGGTTCGCCAATCCAACAAGAACCTGAAGGAAGAGACGGCTGACACCTTCGGCATCGGTGCCGCCTACAGCCCGATCGACGACCTCAACCTCTCGCTGGACTACTACTACATCAAGATTGATGACGTGATCCAGCTGGCCACCACCCAGACCCAGTTCTATCAGGAGCTGAACACCGGCAGCAACCCGAACGTCATCCGCGATGCCAACGGCGATGTGGAGCAGGTTTACGCCGGCATGGTCAACCTGGGCCAGCTCAAGACCAGCGGTCTGGACTTCAAGGCTGACTACAAGTACGACTTCAACGTCGCGACCGTGCGCTACGACTTCGGCAGCACCTACATTCTGAAATACGAAGAGGGTCTGTTCGCCGGTGGTCCCATGGTCGACAAGAAGGGCTGGAACGCCAAGCCAGAACTGCGCTTCAACTCCGGTGTCGGGGTCAATGTGCCGCAGTGGTGGAACATGGATACCTACCTGAGTGCCAGCTATATCGACTCCCAGAGCCAGGACTATGTTGACGGTCGGACCGAGGGCCATATCGCCTCCCAGACCACCTGGAATCTGAACGTCGGTGTTGACACCCCCTGGAACGGCAAGCTGCAAGCCGGTGTGAAGAACATGTTCAACGTAGGCCCCTCGCTCTCCAGCGACGGCTTCACCTACGACGAAGATCTCTACGGCATCGACGGACGCATCGTCTACCTCGACTACACCCAGAAGTTCTAATCAACTGCCGTTGATATACCAACCTAAGCCGGCCCGGTCGGGCCGGCTTTGCCCAACGTCCAAGGAAGTTACGGAGATAGGGTAATCCTATGAAAACAAGGACAATTACAATGAAGAAAGCGCTCCTCGGCAGCCTGGTTTCTGCTGCCTTGCTGACCAGCTTCAATCTGAGTGCCGCCTCTGCCAGCCAGGCAGTGGACGCTCAAGCCGCCACCGACAATGCATCCAAAGTTTCCCAGCAGAAGATCGACAACTACGCCGACTCTGCCGAATCCGCCCTCGCCCAGTACAAGGCCGCTCTGCGCCAGGTCGACAGCCTGCGCACCTACAACGAGCAGGTGGGCAAGATGGTCGAATCCCAGAGCAGCGAACTGGCCTCCATGCAGCGCCAGATCGCCCAGATCGATCAGACCAGCACCGAAGTGGTGCCCTTGATGCTCAAGATGATCGACTCCCTCGATCAGTTCGTCTCGCTGGACCTGCCGTTCCAGAAGGTTGAGCGGGAGGACCGCGTGGCGGCCCTGACCGACCTGATGAACCGGGCCGATGTCACCATCTCCGAGAAGTACCGCAAGATCCTGGAGGCCTATCAGATCGAGGAGGGCTTCAGCCGCACCATCGAGTCCTACAAGGCCAGCCTGGACAAGGATGGTAGCGAGAAGACTTACGAGTTCCTGCGCGTCGGCCGCATTGCCCTGCTCTACCAGTCCCCTGACGGCCAGGAAACCGGCATGTGGAACAAGCAGACCCGCCAGTGGGAAGAGTTGCCCCAGGAGTATCGCAGTGCAGTGGAACAGGGCCTTCGCATCGCCAAGAAGCAGGCGCCTCCCGCCCTCATCAAGCTGCCGGTTCAAACTGCGGAGAAAGCATCATGAAAGGAATCAAACTTGCCATCGCCTCGCTGATCGCGGGCGCTACCCTGGTCACCCTGCCGGTGACCGCCGCCGAGAAACCGGTGGATCTGAACGCCCTGCTCAATCAGGTCAAGGCTGCCAGCACCACTGAATCCCAGCTCAACAAGGAGCGGGAAGCCCGCTTCCTGGCCGACAAGAACGAGCAGACCGCCCTGCTGGCCAAGGCCAAGGCCGACCTGGCTGCCGAGACCGCCAGAGGCGAGCAGCTCAAGGCCACTTTTGATGCCAATGACAAGCAGCTGACCGAGCTGACCGAGACCCTGCGCCAGCGTTCCGGCAACATGGGCGAGATGTTTGGCGTACTGCGCCAATTCGCCGGCGAGTTCAAGGGGATCTTCAACGCCTCCGCCCGTCGGGTCGAGCATCCGGAGCAGACCGCCCTGCTGACCCGCCTGGCCGAGAGCAAGGAGCTCCCCTCCAGCGATGACCTGACCGCTTTCTGGACCACCACCCTCAGCCGCATGGTCGACGGTGGCAAGGTGAGCCAGATCCCGGCCACCGTGGTCTATGGCGAAGGCAACCAAGCCGAGAAGACCGTCACCCAGATCGGCGAGTTCAACACCGTCTCCGAAGGCAAGTACCTGACCTTCGTGCCGGAGACCGGCAAGTTCGAACAGCTCTCCCGTCAGCCTGAAAACAATGTGCTGGAACCGGTCGCCAAGTTTGAACAGGGCGGTGGCAGCGTCGAACCCATTTTCATCGACCCGTCCCGCGGCGTGATCCTCTCCCTGCTGGTGCAGTCACCAACCCTCAAAGAGCGCATCGATCAGGGCGGCTCCGTGGGTTACGTGATCCTGGCACTGGGGGTCATCGGCACCCTGCTGGCGCTGTTCTGCGGTGCCCGTCTCTCCCTCATCGGCGGCTCCATGCGCAAGCAGCTGAAATCCGATCAGATCATCAAGGGCAACCCCATCGGCGAGATGCTGGGCGCCTACCAGGCGCACCGTGGCGACAACATCGAGGATCTGGAGTCCAAGCTCGACGAGATCATCCTGCGCAACGTGCCCAAGTTCGAGAAGGGCATCAGCATCATCAAGCTGATCGCCTCGGTGGCACCGCTGCTGGGTCTGCTGGGAACCGTGGTCGGCATGATCGCCACCTTCCAGGCCATCACCCTGTTCGGTACCGGCGATCCCAAGCTGATGGCAGGCGGTATCTCCGAAGCCCTGGTCACCACCATGCAGGGTCTGGTGGTCGCGGTGCCCATGCTGTTCCTCTACACCATAGTGCAGACCCAGAGCCGCCGTCTGATCCAGGTGCTGGAAGAGCAGAGCGCAGGCTTCGTCGCCCGTTATCAGGAACGTCTGCACGCCTCCAAAGCCGCAGCGTAAGGAGTCACCCATGTGGTTCTGGTTGATTGAAGAAGTCGAGTCGGTCCGCCGGTTTCTGGGATTGGGGGGCGACGTGCTGGTCGCCCTGTTCTTCCTGACCCTGATGATGTGGGCCCTGCTGCTGGAGCGCTGGTTCTACTTCATGGCGGTCTACCCGCAACAGGTGAAGCAGACCAAGGCCGCCTGGCTGGCCCGCAGCGATCACCTCTCCTGGTCTGCCAGGCAGATCCGCCGCGAGCTGGTCTCCCGGGTGGCCATGGCGGTGGACAAGGGGATGCCGGTCATCAAGGTGCTGATCGCCCTCTGCCCGCTGATGGGACTGCTCGGGACCGTGGTCGGCATGGTGCAGGTGTTCGACACCCTGGCCATCACCGGCACCGGCTCACCGCGGGCAATGGCCTCGGGGATCTCCAAGGCGACGGTACCGACCATGGCGGGCATGATTGCCGCCCTTTCCGGTCTGTTTTTTGTCAGCCGGCTCGATCACAAGGCCAAGCTGGCCGTGCAGAAGCTGGAAGACAACCTGAAACACGGCTGATGCAGGATGCACTCCCCCGCCGGGCCCGGTTCTGGCGGGGGCACAGAACAAGCAAGGAGTTTTTGCCATGAGAAAACGTCACAGCGACAGCAGTGCTGATGAGGCGGCCATCGATTTGACCCCCATGCTGGACATAGTGTTCATCATGCTGATCTTCTTCATCGTCACCACCTCGTTCGTCAAGGAGTCCGGCGTGGAGATCAACCGCCCGAGCGCCAGCACGGCCGAAACGGTGAAGAAGGGGAACATCATGGTCGCGGTCCGCGAGAACGGCCAGGTCTGGGTCGACAAGCGCATCGTCGAAGTGGGTGCCGTGCGTGCCAACATTGAGCGGCTGCGGGCAGAGAACCCGGAGAGCGCCGTGGTGATCCAGGCCGACAGCGAATCCCGTTCCGGTCTGGTGGTCCAGGTCATGGATCAGATCCGCATGGCCGGTGTCCAGAACATCTCCATCGCCGCCGACAAGAGCAGCTGATGCCGGAGCGAATGCCATGAGATACCTGATATCGTTAGCGGTCTCCTGCGTGGTGGTGTTCTTCCTGTTCCTGGGAATGAACAAGCTCATCACGCCGGATCACCGGGAGCTGACGGAGAAGGAGGACGTCACCATGACCGACTTCATTCGCCTCAAGCCTCAGGAGACCCTGCAAGAGAGACAACGTGAGCTGCCTAAACCGCCGCCCCCGAAACGCCCGCCGCCCCCTCCCGAGATGGAAGTGGCGAGTACGGACCGGCCGCAGATGGAGAGCTCGCCGATGGACATGCCCAAACTCGACATCCCGGTCAACATCGGCGGCGGCAACGCCCTCGGTGCCTACAGCACCGGTGGCGGTGGCGGCGGCATGGGTGGCAACAACGGCGCCATTCCACTGGCGACCTTCGAGCCCATGATGCCCCGCAAGGCGGCGCTGGCCGGCCTCGCCTCCGGCAAGGTGCTGGTGGAGTTCACCGTCACCGAGCGCGGCACCGTCAGCAACGTGCGGATCGTCAAGGAAGAGCCACGCAGCTACGACCTCGGCAAGGCAGCGCGCCAGACCATCGCCAAATGGACGTTCAAACCGGCCATGGTGGATGGCAAGCCGCAGGCCAGTCGCATGCAGCAAGAGATCGAGTTTGCGACCAACTAAGGAAGGTGGCGATGAAAAAGTTACACACCCTGATCCTCGCCCCGGTCGCCATGGCGGTGCTGCTCAGCACCGCCGGTTGGGCCGCCGAGCAGCCCGCCCTCTCTGACCGCGCCTACCGCGCGGTCAACAAGGCGCAGGCACTGATCACCGAGAAGAAATATGGCGAGGCCAATGCCAAGCTGCAGGAGGCGCTGTCCGGCGCCGGCGAGCGGGTCTACGACAAGGGGGTCATTCTGCAGACCCTGGGCTTCGTGGCGGCGCAACAGGAGAAGTACGGTCAGGCGACCAAGTACTTTGCCGATGCCATCGCCACCGGCGGGCTGCCCCAGCCGGTGGCCCAGCAGGTGCGCTACAACCTGGCCCAGCTCTACATGGCGGAGGGGAACTTCAAGGCCTCCATCAGCACCATGAACCAGTGGTTCGCGAACCTCGGCAAGGACGAGAAGCCGACCCCGCACGCCTACATCACGCTGGCCAACGCCCATGTGCAGCTCAAGCAGTATCGGGAAGCCATTCCGGCGGTGGACAACGCGATCAAGCTCTCCGCGGGCAAGGCGCCGGAGTCCTGGTACCTGCTGAAGATGGCGGCCCACTACGAGCTGAAGCAGTACAAGCCGGCCACCGAGGTGCTGACCGCACTGGTCGACCGCTACCCGGAGAAGAAGAAGTACTGGACCCAGCTGTCGGCCATGCACATGCAGGCGGGCAACGATGCCAAGGCCCTGGCGGCGCTGGAAGGCGCCTACAACCTTGGCATGCTGACCGAAGCCAGCGAGCTGCAGCGCCTCGCCAACTACCTGGCCTTCGCCGGCATTCCCCACCGCGCCGCCCGCGTGATGGAGAAGGCGATGAAGGAAGGGACCATCGAGAGCAACGCAGCCAACTACAAGACCCTGGCCAACTACTGGCACCAGGCCAAGGAGCTGGACCCGGCCATCGACACCCTGGCCAAGTCCTACAAGCTGGCCCCCAGTGCCGATCTGCAGTTGAAGATGGCGCGCATGATGATCCAGAGCAAGCGCTACCAGGATCTGGTGGCCTTCGCCGCCAAGCCTGCCGCCAACGCCAGTGGCGAGCAGCGGGCGGATCTGAAGTTCCTGACCGGGGTTGCCTATTTTGAGCTGCAAAAGCCGAAGGAGGCACTCTCCGCCTTCACCCAGGCTGCCCAGAACGGCAACGTCAGTGGTCGCGCCTCCCCC
This sequence comes from Aeromonas sp. FDAARGOS 1403, assembly GCF_019047325.1. Lineage (NCBI taxonomy): Bacteria > Pseudomonadati > Pseudomonadota > Gammaproteobacteria > Aeromonadales > Aeromonadaceae > Aeromonas > Aeromonas sp. FDAARGOS 1403. The sequence goes on from NZ_CP077249.1 coordinate 4,765,353, forward strand.
TGGATCAGCTTCTTGAAAGAGCAGCAGGGCGGCGCCGTCACCCAGTAACCAAGCCGCGTGCCGACCGGGGCCATCCCTCGGCAAGGCACGCAACAACACTCGGCAGGACGGGCTCCCGCCCTGCCGATCAACAACAAGGGGATTACCCCGCAGATTGCCTTGGTGGCAATTGGCCGCTCCCCGGAGCGGTCTTTTTTATGCCCCTGCCTTTATTACCCCGCCATAAAAAATCCGGAGCCTGGGCTCCGGATTGGGTCATTGCCTTGCGAGAGAACAGGCCAGGCAGAGTGCCGGCCTGTCTCTCAAACGGTCATCAGTAACTGCACACCAGCTTCCAGCTGCCGTCGCCCGCTCTGAGCTCGCTGCTGGTACAGCAGCCTGGACAACTCAGTAGCTGCATACCAGTTTCCAGCTGCTATCGCCCGCTCTGAGCTCGCTGCTGGTGCGGCAACTTGGACAACTCAGTAGCTGCACACCAGCTTCCAGCTGCCATCGCCCGCCTTGGGCTCGCTGCTGGTCCACCAGTTGGCCTGCCAGACCGCCTTGTTGTTGGTCATACGATCACCGCCGTTGGCGTGATCCCCCTGCGGCCAGGTCGGATAGGCCTTGTAGGCGGCCGGGTTGACGTTCTGGCTGCTGCAGGTGCTACCGCCCGGGTTCTCACCGCCACCACTGCTGCCCAGCACGGCCTCCGGCAGGGTCGGGAACTCGGCCTTGAGACCCGCAGTCTGGGTGCCGCTGATGATGCGGATACCGCTCGGTACACCGGCGGCCGGCAGATAGTAGGTCATCGCCACTTCCACGTCGCTGCCAGGCGCCCACGCCTTCCAGGTCGGCAGCGTGAAGGCCGCCTTGTGGAAGTCCTTCTCGTTGGCGATGCCGTCGGAGTTCTGGTTGCCGCCGCTCTCCACCACTTTCAGCCCCATCCCGCTCTGGTCGGTGATGGTGTCGGAGGTGGAGGTGGGCACCAGGAACTCGATGCGGGTACCGCCCGGAATGGTCTGGGTCGAGTTGTTGGTGAGTTTCAGGGTCGGGTTGATCGGGTAGTTGGAATCCCCCTCCTTGAAGCCGGAGAGGCTCACCGCGATGTCGAGCTGGACGGTTGGCGCCGCCAGATCGTTCTGCCTGGTGTCGTACTTGGTCGCCTTGGCAAACTTGTCGTAGGCGAGCGTGGTCAGGGTATCCCCCATGCCGTACTCGTTCTTGGCCGGATCGAAAGCGTAGTCACCCGCCATCTCCCAGAACATGACCCCACCCAGGCCCCGCTTGATGATGTAGTCGAGCTTGTGGCCCATGGACTCTTCATCTTCGGTGGAGAGGAACACCTTCTTCTCTTCGTTCCACAGCCAAGGTGCCTGCGCCTTGTCATCGTAGTAACGCACGTACTTGCCCTGCATCACGTGAGCCGGGTTGTTGGGATCCAGACCCCAGGCCTGGCCGTAGCTCGGCATGGTGGTGATACCCAGGCTGGCGGCGTTCTCCAGGTTCTTGGCATGCCACATGGGCACGGCACCACCGCCGATCTCCTTGCCGTTCTTGTCGAGATCGTGCCAGATGTTGTCGATGCCGACCGCCCCGTTGCCGCACGGAATGGTGCTGCCACCGGTGCCCGGCTGACAATCGCTCTGGCTCGGCAGGGCTGCCTTGCCACCCAGACCGTGGGTGCCACCGCTGACCCCTTGCCAGCCGCGGGTGTAGTAAGGCACGCCCACGTTGATCTTGCCGGCCGCCAGGGCGCCACGGAAGTAGTGGGCAGACCAGGCCGCGTTGAGGTAGCCGATGCCGCCAAACTGGCTCTGGGTATAGACGCCCCAGTGAGCAAGTTCGGCATCCGCCTTGTTGTCGAACAGGGCGGCGTTGTGACCGACGAAGTTGTTCCAGGCGCCGTGGAAGTCGTAGGTCATCAGGTTGACGTAGTCGAGGTACTGGGTGACCTGGAAGTTCTCCATGCCGCGCAGCAGGTAGGCCGAGGCCGGCGAGGCGATGGTCAGCATGTACTTGCGGCCATCCTCGCTGCCGGCGCTGTCGAGCTTGCTGCGCAGGGTCTGCATCAGCACCTTGTAGTTGGCAAACAGCTTGCCGCGGCACTGGTTGGAGAGCGGGAAGTCGTTGGGGTTGCCCGCATCCTTCATGGAGGTGGGATACTCGTAGTCGACGTCGACCCCGTCAAAGCCGTACTGGCGGATGAAGCTCACCGCCGAGTTGGCAAAGGCGTTGATGCCGTCGGTGTTGACCGAGCAGTCACCCTTGGTGGTGGCGGTATAGAAGCCGCGGGTATCGGCCCAGCCCCCCACCGAGATCAGGGTCTTCACGTCCGGATACTGCTTCTTGTACTTGGACAGCAGGTTGAAGTGGCCCTGGTAGGCGAACTCCGGATCCATCTCGGCACCCGGCACCCCGTCCCAGGTCATCTTGGTCGCCGAGTCATCCACCTTGATGGTGTGGCTCTGCTCGTCCACCGCCGCGAAGGCGTAGTTGATGTGGGTGATCTTGTCCCAGGGAATGTCGCTCACCAGATAGGAGGGCAAGCCGTTCTTGCCGGTACGCCAGGAGGTGAAGTAACCGATGACCCGGCGGGCGTGATCATCCCCCATGCACTCGTAGCCATCCGGGCGGTAGATCTGACGAATGTCGCAGGAGAGGTTGCCGCCGGTGGGCGGCAGGGCGGCCTCTTCCACCTGCACGTCGACCTGGGCCGACTCGCCGCTCAGGTTCTCCTTGTCGGTCGCCACCAGCTTGAGGCCGGCCAGCCCCTTGCTCTGGGGCGTCCAGTTCACCTGCCAGGGGGCACTGGTGTCTTCACCCACTTTCTTGCCATCGACGAACAGCTCGACCTTGGCGACGTCGTCGTTGGCATCGGTGACGTTGCCGTTCACTGCCACGCTGCGACCCAGGGTCACCTTGGCGCCGGCGGCTGGGCTGCTGATGCTCACCTTGGGCGCCTCTGGCGCCACCACGGCGGCGACCTTGAAGCTGGAATCCGCTTCGCTCAGCACCTTGCCGTCTTTATCCAGCGCTCGCGCCTTGAGGGCGTGGGCGCCGACACCGGCGGCACGCCAGCTGCCGTTCCAGGGCGAGGCACTCGCCGTGGCGACCAGGGTGCCGTCGATGAGGTACTCGACCTTGACCAGCGCCGTCACCGGGCCGCTCAGGGTCACCGCCAGCGCGACGCTGGCCCCTTCGTTGACACTGGCGCCGGCAGCCGGCGAGCTGACAGCTACGCCGAGCGCCGGGGGCGGCACCTCGCCGCCATAGAGTTTCCAGGCATCCGCCCAGACGACCCCGACACCGGGCTCATAGTGATAGGGCGAGGCCCCGCACCAGCCGGAGTAGGGAAATTCTTTGCACTCATAGAGGTTGCCGACGTTGCTGACGATGTCGCCGGCCTTGTAGGCGGTACCGGCCTGATAGGCGGGATAAGCGGCCTGTGCCCAGGCGGGCATGGCAGCCAAAGCCACCAGCATGGCAAGCCTGCTGGGCCTTAGGATCTGTTGCATATTGTTATCTTCCTTGTTTTGTCTTGGCATTGGTCTCCAAGGCAAAGCACAAGCGCAACCTGCGTGATGGGCGCAGACAACTGGCAATGGACCTGCCACAAACGTCACCCTCACCCTGGGAAGCCCCGCTATCTGGATCGCTCGATCTGAAGACCGGAGGCATTGCGTCCCGGCGTCTCGGCCGGTTTGCCCTTTACCTGGGTTCCGTGAGGAACAAGCCGAGTATAGGAATCAACCAGCCGAGTCTCAATCTTCATTCTCGAGGAAAAATATGTGGATGCCAGCGGGATCACATTTTCGCCAATCGGATGAAATAACAAAATTGTCATTAGTTTCATGCTGTTAGCCAAGTCAAAAAAACCGGTATTGCCCTCATTTGTATCCCCGTAATGTGCGTTGGCTCACTGGTACGACATGCCAGAAATGTGACAATGCGCGCCCTTGGCCGATGCGCCAAGGCTATGGAAACACTGGCAAAAAATAAAAAAGGAACAGATATGAAAGGAACACGTACCCTGCTGTCGCTGGCCGTGGGGATTGCGCTCGCCTCCCCGTCCGTCTATGCCGCCGGCTTCAGCTGCCCGGCCGACAGCGACCTCACCCCGATCCCGGTCATTCAGGGCAGCGGTGACAAGAGCCCGCTCATTCCCGCCGACAAGTTCGAAAGCCCCCAGAGCGTCATGGTCAAGGCGGTGGTCTCGGGTCTGGGCGAGAGCCTCAACAAGGGGTTCTACCTGCTGGACGTGCAGGGCGACGGCAACCCCCAGACTTCGGACGGCATCTTCGTCTACCTCAACGACAAAAACTTCGCCAGCAAGTACCCGGACATCAAGCCGGGCGCCGAAGTCTGCCTGGAGGCCAAGGTCGAGGAGTATTACGGCCATACCCAGCTCAAGCCACTGACTGACAGCGGCACCCCGCGCCTGCAGGTGATCGCCCAGGGCACAGCCCCGGCCGCCATCCCGCTGCGGGTGCTGGAAAACGAGACCCTGGCCCGGGCACTGGAGCGCCACGAAGGGATGCGGGTACGCCTCGATGCCGACAGCGCGCTCAAAATCAGCCGCAACTTCAGCTATGACTACGCCGCCCGACGCAACAACCTGGTGCTCTCCCACCAGGCGCCGCTGATGAAGCCGACCCAGCTGCACGACGCCGACAGCAAGGCCGCCAAGGCGCTGGCCAAGGCCAACGCCGGCAACCGGGTGTTCCTCGAGTCGGACTTCAAGGCCGCCGACGGCAAACTGCCCTGGCTGCCGGCCTGGGAACCGGAACAGGGTTACCTGCGCATCGGCGATGCCCCGGTCAATCTGGACGCCATGGTGGGCTACAGCTACAACGAGTACCGGCTGATCGTGCCGCAGGATCAGGTGATCACCGCCGGCGATCTGCTGCGCACCAGCGACAACGACCGCCAGAGCGCCCCGGCCCGTGCCGACGGCACCGATCTGCGCGTCGGCAGCTTCAACGTGCTCAACTACTTCACCAGCCACTCCAGCGTGGGCGGTGCCCTCAACGTGCTGTGCAAGGATCAGGCGGATGCGGACAGCGCCAAGGGCTGCAACCGCGGCGCCAAGAACCTGGAGGACTTCCAGAAGCAGCGCGCCAAGATAGTCAACGCCATCACCGAGATGGATGCCGACCTGCTCGGCCTGATGGAGATGGAGAACAACGGCTTTGACAGCCACTCCGCCATCAGCGACCTGGTACAGACCCTCAACGCCCAGCAGAAAGAGGCGGGCAAGCAGTACGCCTTCGTCACCCTGCCCAAGGCGCTGCTGCAGGGCGAGCACTACTTCGGCGGCGACGCCATCATGGTGGCCATGCTCTACCGGCCGGCCAAGCTGACCCCGCAAGGGGACGCCAACGTCATCACCCTGCCGGTGCAGAAATACCTGGATGCCAAAGGGGTCGAGAAGCAGGCTTCCCAACGTGACTCCCTGGTGCAGACCTTCACCGTCGAGGGCAGCAAGGATCCGCTGACCCTGGTGGTCAACCACCTGAAATCCAAGGGCTCAGGCTGCCTGGAGAACCTGGACGGCAAGGAGCCGGCCGATCTGCAGGGCAAGTGCACCGAGTTCCGGGTCAGTGCCGCCAAGGTGCTGGGCGAGGCGGTGAGCAAGCTGCCCGGCCAGGTGCTGCTGGTGGGCGACTTCAACTCCTACGCCCGGGAAGATGCGATCCGGGTGCTGACCGACTATGTGCCGACCGACGGTCAGCGCAAGATTGTCTCTGCCTCCCAGACCTTCCTCGGCGACCAGGTCTTTGAGCAGACCGGCAGCGAAGTGGCCAAGAGCTACGGCCTGGTGGACATGAACGTCAAGTTCAACCAGGAGAAGGCCATCTCCTACAGCTACGAGGCCGAGCTCGGCACCCTGGACTATGCCCTCGCCAACCCGGCGCTGGCCGGCAAGGTGATCGCCGTGGCCGACTGGCACATCAACTCGTTCGAGAGCAACCTGTTCGAGTACGGCCGGGACTTCACCGGCGACATGATCAAATCGGACAATCCGTTCAGTGCCTCCGACCACGACCCCATCATCGTCGACCTCAAGCTTAAAGAGGAGAGCAACGGCGGTGGTGGTGCCATGGGCGCCCTGCTGCTGGCTCTGTTGCCGCTGGCCTGGCGTCGCCGCCACGGCTGATGACCCTTGCCATCAAGCCACAAGCCCGCAGCGATGCGGGCTTTTTTATGGATCGTCGGCACGACCGGTGAACGGAGCGCAAAACAAAAAGGCCACCGCAGTGCGGTGGCCTTTTCTACTTTCATTACGAAATATGGTGGAGCTACGCGGGATCGAACCGCGGACCTCTTGCATGCCATGCAAGCGCTCTCCCAGCTGAGCTATAACCCCGATGTGTATGAGTGACCTTGAGTCACTCTGAATTTGGTGGAGCTACGCGGGATCGAACCGCGGACCTCTTGCATGCCATGCAAGCGCTCTCCCAGCTGAGCTATAACCCCAAATTCGGTACTGAATGAATGGTTCTGGCGGCCAATCATCCTAAATAATGGTGGAGCTACGCGGGATCGAACCGCGGACCTCTTGCATGCCATGCAAGCGCTCTCCCAGCTGAGCTATAACCCCACAAAGGTCGGCCTGGGTGATACACACCGCACTGCCCTGGGTACTTCATTTCAATCAGGAACCTGGTGGAGCTACGCGGGATCGAACCGCGGACCTCTTGCATGCCATGCAAGCGCTCTCCCAGCTGAGCTATAACCCCTTGGATTCCAGATTGTTCGAGGAGAATTTGGTGGAGCTACGCGGGATCGAACCGCGGACCTCTTGCATGCCATGCAAGCGCTCTCCCAGCTGAGCTATAACCCCAACTCACCTCGGCGCTACCAAAGTTATCTCCGGCAACGGAGGCGCATGATAGGCACCGGCCGCTTTGCTGTCAACCCAAAAATAACAGCGATTCGCGCGTTTAGTCAAAATTCAAGCAGTTAGCCGGTTTAACCGGCAATGGCACAGCTATCTCGCTGTTTTATGTCACAAAACCGGCCCTTGACCAAAAACAAAGGGCCCCGCACGGGAGCCCTTTTTCAAGCGATGGTTGGCGCTTATTCGGCGGCCATGCGCGCTTCGATATACGCCAGAGCGCGATCGATACGGGCGAGCACCCGCTCCTTGCCCACCAGCGCCATCACGGCATCGATGGCAGGGGACTGACCCAGCCCGGTGACGGCTACGCGCAGCGGCATGCCGACCTTGCCCATGCCCTGACCCAGCTCGGCAGCAGTGGCTTCAATCAGCTCGTGCAGCGCTTCGGTGGTCCAGGTTTCCAGGGCAGCCAGCTTGGCCTTGGCCAGGGTGAGCGGCTCGGCGGCAACGCCGCGCAGGTGCTTCTTGGCTGCCGCTTCGTCGATCGCCTCGTACTCTTCAAACAGGTAGCGGCTCTGGGCGGCCATCTCGACCAGGGTGTTGCAGCGCTCGGCCAGCAGGGTCACCACGTCGGCCAGTGCCGGGCCCTTGCTGGTGTCGATCTGCTGGTGTTCCATGTGCCAGGCCAGATGCTTGGCAACATAGGTCGGATCCAGGCTACGCATGTAGTGGTTGTTCAGCCACAGCAGCTTGTCGGTGTTGAAGGCGGAGGCAGACTTGGAGATGGCGTCCAGGCTGAACAGCTTTATCATCTCGTCCAGGCTGAAGATCTCCTGATCGCCGTGGGACCAGCCCAGACGCACCAGATAGTTCAGCAGCGCTTCCGGCAGGTAGCCGTCGTCGCGGTACTGCATCACGGAGACAGCACCGTGGCGCTTGGAGAGCTTGGCGCCGTCGTCACCCAGGATCATGGAGACGTGGGCAAACTCTGGCACCGGTGCGTTCAGCGCCTTGTAGATGTTGATCTGGCGCGGGGTGTTGTTGATGTGGTCTTCGCCACGCACCACGTGGGTGATCTCCATGTCCCAGTCATCGACCACCACGCAGAAGTTGTAGGTCGGCGCGCCGTCGGTACGGCGGATGATCAGATCGTCGAGCTCGGTGTTGGCGAACTCGATGCGGCCACGGACGTGGTCATCGAACACCACGGAGCCTTCGGTCGGGTTGCGGAAGCGGATGACGTGGGGTGCATCGGCCGGGTGATCGTGGGCGTGGTCGCGGCACTTGCCGTCATAGCGGGGCTTCTCGCCGTTGGCCATCTGGCCTTCGCGCAGCGCTTCCAGCCGCTCCTTGGAGCAGTAGCACTTGTAGGCGCGGCCATCGGCCAGCATCTCGTCGATCAGGCCGTTGTAGCGATCGAAGCGCTTGGTCTGGTAGTAGGGGCCCTCATCCCAGTTCAGCTCCAGCCATTCCATGCCCTCAATGATGGCGTCGATGGCCTCCTGAGTGGAACGTTCCAGGTCGGTATCCTCAATACGCAGCACGAACTCACCGCCCTGGTTCTTTGCAAACAACCAGGAATAGAGTGCGGTACGGGCACCGCCGACATGCAAAAAGCCGGTCGGGCTGGGAGCAAAACGGGTTTTGACTTTCATCTTTAAGCCTTGTGTAGAGGGCCTTGGGCCAATTCGTTAAAAAAACCGTCGCATTTTAGCACCGACAGTGACGGATGGGAAAACCATGGCGCTGCCACGAGCCAAAGTAGGGGGAACAAAGCACCGGTCCGCCCCCTTGCCACCTGATGTTTGAAGGGGATCGCAAAACAAAATCCCCGTTTCCTATTTGCTATGCAAAGTGTTGGAGAGCTGCCTCCTCCGGCCGATATTCAAATAACGCTCACCAACAAGGAAGAGACGATGCAGTTCCGTTCTATCCAGAATCGCATTCTGGTGATGGCCGGGATCGCCATGACCGCCGCCCTGGTCATCCTGATCCTGCTCAACCAGTACTCGGGTCAACAGACCCAAAAGCTGACCATCAGCTCCAGCCGCGCCGCCCTGCAGCAGGAGGCCTGGCAGAAGGTCAGCGCCAACGCCCGTGCCGAGGCCGCTACCATCACCCAGCTGCTGCAAAAGGGGCTCTCCTATACCCAGCAGATGGCCAGCGCCCTCGCCCTGCAGCAGGAGGGCAAGCTGCCGCTGGATCGCCAGCAGGCCACCGACCTGCTCAAGGCCCAGCTCGCCCTCGAACCCCAGCTCTACGGTGCCTTCGCCGGCTTCGAGTCCAACGGCTTCGACGGCCAGGACGCCAGCTTTGCCGGCCAGACGGCGCTGGGCAGCGACAGCAAGGGGCGCTTCGTCCCCTACTTCTATCGTGACAAGGATCAGGTCGGCACCGATTTGCTGCTCTCCATCGAGAAGAGCGATCCGGATGAATTCGGCAATCCGGCCAACGACTACTACGCCTGCCCGAAACGGGAGGGACGTTCCTGCCTCATCGACCCCTTCAAGGTGGACATCAACGGCCAGCAGGTGCTGGTGAGCACCATCACCACCCCCATCATGGTGGGCGGCCAGTTCAAAGGGATAGCCGCCCTCGATCTGGCGGTGGACTCCATCAGCCGTCAGGCCCAGTCCCTCAACAGCAACATCTATGACGGCAAGGGCGAGACCCTGATCGTCAGCGCCGCCGGCGTCATCACCGGCACCAGCGGGGATGCCAGCCTGCTCGGCAGTCGCGCCGACAAACTGCTCGGCAACGGCTGGCAGCAGTACCTCAAACCCGAGGTACAGCGCCAGGAGCTCGACGATGCGTTCCGGATCTCGGTGCCCATCACGGTGCCGGGCATGAGCCGCAACTGGGCCATCATCGTCACCCTGCCCTACAAGGTGGTGTTGGCCGGAGCCGACCAGCTGGAAACCCAGCTGAGCGACATGAACCGGGCCGCCATGACCCAGCAACTGGTGGGCGCCGTCGTCGTGCTGGTGCTGGCGCTGGCCACCATGCTGGTCATTGCCCGCAGCATCACAGGCCCCATCCGCCAGATGGTGAGCCTGGTGGATGACATCGCCGATGGCGAGGGGGATCTCACCAAGCGGCTCAATACCCAGTCCCAGGATGAATTGGGGGATTTGGCCAAGGGCATCAACCGCTTCATCGACAAGCTGCAGGTGCTGCTGGGGGATGTGCTCAAGACCGCCAGCGAGGTGAACCGTCACGCCGGCGACACCGACCGCATCGCCGGCCAGACCGACAACAACCTGCAGCACCACCAGGCAGAGATGGAGCAGATGCTGACCGCGGTGCAGGAGATGTCCTACGTCAGCCAGGAGGTGGCGACCCACGCCAACAACACCGCCGACTCCGCCAAACAGGCTCAGGGTGCGGCGGATCAGGGCAAGGTGCGCTTCCAGCAGGTGATCCAGTCGATGCACAAGGTGGCCGCCGAAGCTGGCAAGGGCGCCGAGGTGGTGGAAGGGCTGGCTCACGACAGCGAGCAGATCACCAGCATCCTCACCGTCATTCAGGGGATCGCCGATCAGACCAACCTGCTGGCGCTCAACGCCGCCATCGAGGCAGCCCGGGCCGGCGAGCAGGGCCGCGGCTTTGCGGTGGTGGCCGACGAGGTGCGCAAGCTGGCGGGCAACACCCAGCAAGCGGTGCAGAATACCCAGGAGCTGATCGAGAAGATCCGCCACAGCTCGGCCAACGCGGTCAACGCCATCAACCAGAGCCAGCAGCTGACCCATCAGGCGGTGGGGGAAGCAGATCTGGCGGAAGAGGCGCTCGGCAGCATCTATCAGGCCATCTCCACCATCAACGACATGACCTACCAGATCGCCTCCGCCGCCGAGGAGCAGAGCTCGGTTTCCGAGACCGTCTCCGGCAATCTGTCAAAAACCAACGCACTGGCCAACGACATCGCCCAGGATGCCACCGAGACGGCCAAAGCCAGCCAGGCATTGCGTCAGGCGGCCGAGCGTTTACAGCAATTGTTGGGACAATTTCGTCTCAGCTGATAATTTTCACGGTCAGGACTCTCCCCCTCGGGGGCGAGTCCGTTTACCATAGGCACGAATTTGCCTGATGGCAGGCAATGTAGTGAGAGGTAAATGCCGTGCCCACCCCGGACCGTCGCCCCCGTGGCCACAACAGACGAGCCCAGCAGCGTCGCCAAGACGAATCACAAGGATCCCTGCTCCATCGTATCAATGCCGCTACCCTGCCCCTGCGCCAACGCATCGGCCAGGGCATGAGCGGACTTGGCCAACGCGGCCAGGAACCCAGGACTGGCAAGTTCAAACTGGCCAGCCCGCTGCCCCGCAAGCACACCATAGGGCTGCTGATCCTGATCCCGCTCTGGCTGCTGGTACTGGCCTGGGAACCCGCCCCGACCGAACCCAAGGCGGCGCCGTCCGGTTCGCTGACGGTACCCATCGCCGTGCCGGCCCAGGCCCTCACCGTGGGCAACGGCGCCAGCGGTAATACCCCCGCCGCGGCCAAACCGGTGGAAGAGAAGGTCAACGGCACCTGGCTGCAACACGATGTGCAGGCCGGTGAAACCCTCTACTCCATCTTCCGCAAGTTCGAGCTGCCGGGCGCCGAGCTGAGCCGCCTCATTGCCATTGAAGGGCCTGATCGCCCGCTGACCCGCCTGCAGTCCGGTCGAGCCATCTTCATCCTGGTGGACGACACCCGCCGCATCCAGCGGGTCGAGATCCGCTCCTACGGTCAGGCCATCTATCGCTATGACCGACAGGGAGAAGGGTTCGCCCTCAAGGAGTGATGAAACGGGAGGCCTGGCGCCTCCCGATTTTTGACCGGTTCCCGTGAAACAAGCTACTGACTTCACAATATTTTTAGCTTGCTCAAAAAATGAAAAGTGCCAAATTGACAAGGGATCGTGCTCACGTACAATCGTTTGTGCTTTAGACAGGGATTGTGCTACATGCTACTGGGACAAATTGACGTGGTCAGTCATGCTTCAACCCCTGCTTTCTAGGCAAATGCTGCCCAACCAGGCTTAGTTTCATTTTGTTATAGATAGGACTTACCACATGTCTGACATTCGCACCGGCCAAGTAAAATGGTTCAATGAGACCAAGGGTTTTGGCTTTATCGAGCAATCCCAGGGACCGGACGTTTTCGTTCACTTCTCCTCCATCCAGAGCGCCGGTTTCAAGACCCTGGCTGAAGGTCAAAAAGTACAGTTCACTGTGACCCAGGGCAAAAAAGGTCCTCAGGCTGAGAACGTTACCGTTATCTAAGCCAGCGCCAGTGAGCCGGTAGGAGGAGCCATCGCCCCTCCTATTTTTTTGCCTGCCATTTCTCCTTCCCCGCCACGATCATCAACCTGCCCGCAGCAGCAACAGCCCTTCCCGCCCTTGTGTACGACACGAGTACAGCAAACATGGATCTGATCTGGCTGAACGCCGGATACGACAAATCATCGCAGCGCGATGTAATGGGCAATTCAAATGGATGGTGAGGACTTCCAAGAGAGATTGGAGCGGGAAACGAGACTCGAACTCGCAACTCCAGCCTTGGCAAGCGCGGATCATGCTCTACCAACTGAATGTGGCAGTGATTGTATGGAGAAACTGGATCTGTGAGCTTGGGGGGAGAGATTGAATTTGAAGAGAGATTGGAGCGGGAAACGAGACTCGAACTCGCGACCCCGACCTTGGCAAGCGCGGATCATGCTCTACCAACTGAATGTGGCAGCGATTGTATTGAGAAACTGGATTCGTGAGCTTGGGGGGAGAGATATTGAATTTGAAGAAAGATTGGAGCGGGAAACGAGACTCGAACTCGCGACCCCGACCTTGGCAAGGTCGTGCTCTACCAACTGAGCTATTCCCGCAACAGGATGTCATTTGCAAGTGATTGGAGCGGGAAACGAGACTCGAACTCGCGACCCCGACCTTGGCAAGGTCGTGCTCTACCAACTGAGCTATTCCCGCAACGGAATGTCACTTACAAATTTTTGGAGCGGGAAACGAGACTCGAACTCGCGACCCCGACCTTGGCAAGGTCGTGCTCTACCAACTGAGCTATTCCCGCAACAGGATGTCATCTGCAAGTGATTGGAGCGGGAAACGAGACTCGAACTCGCGACCCCGACCTTGGCAAGGTCGTGCTCTACCAACTGAGCTATTCCCGCATCGGAATATCACTTACAAATTTTTGGAGCGGGAAACGAGACTCGAACTCGCGACCCCGACCTTGGCAAGGTCGTGCTCTACCAACTGAGCTATTCCCGCAACATTAGGTTGTCTTGAGGCTGGCTGATGATTGGAGCGGGAAACGAGACTCGAACTCGCGACCCCGACCTTGGCAAGGTCGTGCTCTACCAACTGAGCTATTCCCGCATCGGGCTGGTTTGCACCAGTGTCATCATCAGATTTTGGAGCGGGAAACGAGACTCGAACTCGCGACCCCGACCTTGGCAAGGTCGTGCTCTACCAACTGAGCTATTCCCGCAACTGCCTTAAAACAGGCCGTACAGCATTTGGTTGCTTGCGCTACTGTACGGGAGCCGAATTATAAGAGCAGTCATTCCAATTGCAAGGGCTTTTTTGTCTGGTTGCGCGCGTTCGCTCAAAAGCTGGTCGAACTGTCGATTTTAGCAACCAGAGCGGGGCAATCCCTTGCCTGGGCGTCAGATCTTGAAGACGTGGCTGCGGTAAAACTGCAGTTCGGCAATGGATTCGCGGATGTCGTCCAGCGCCTGGTGGGTACCGCTCTTCTTGAACTGATCCAGCAGCTCCGGCTGCCAGCGGCGTACCAGCTCCTTGATGGTACTGACATCGACGTTGCGATAGTGGAAGAAGGCTTCCAGATCGCTCATGTGCTTGACCATGAAGCGGCGATCCTGGCCGATGCTGTTGCCGCACAGCGGGCTGGTGCGCTCCGGCACCCACAGGCGAATGAACTCGAGGGTCTCGGCGACGGCTTTCGCCTCGTCGTGCTGGCTCGCCTTGACCCGGGCCACCAGACCGCTCTTGGTGTGGGTGTTGACGTTCCAGTCGTCCATCTTGGCCAGCTCTTCGTCGCTCTGGTGAATGGCGATGACCGGCCCTTCGGCCAGCACGTTCAGATCCTTGTCGGTGACTATGGTGGCAATCTCCAGTACCACGTTTTCTTCAGGGTCAAGGCCCGTCATCTCCATGTCGATCCATACCAGGTTCTGCGCGCTGACTGTCATGATTGCTCTCTCTATTGGGAGGAATGGCGGAATTTTGCCAATTTGCATGTATCATACTGGCTTTGGATCTGTTCATAAACTGGCGAATCGAGTGGCAAAGAAAGCAAAACTCAATCTGGGTCAACAAAGGCGCGTCCAGGCCAACCGCGAGCGTCGGCTGCAAAAAGAGCACACCACAGAGGTGGATGACACCCTGTTCGGGCCGGCCATCGAAGGGGTGGTGATCAGCCGTTTTGGTCAGCACGCAGACGTCGAGGCGAGCGATGGCACCATCCACCGCAGCAACCTGCGGCGCAGCAGCATCAGCAGCCTGGTGTGCGGCGACAAGGTGGTGTGGCGTCCCGGCCTCAATGCCGCGACCGCCGGCGTCATCGAGGCGGTGCACCCGCGTCACTCGGTGCTGACCCGGCCGGACTTCTACGACGGGGTCAAACCCATCGCCGCCAACATCGACCAGATCATCATCGTCTCGGCGGTGATGCCCGAGTTCTCCACCAACATCGTCGACCGCTATCTGGTGGCCGCCGAGGATGTGGAGATCCGCCCCCTGATCGTGCTGAACAAGGTTGACATGCTCGATGATGCCGCCCGCGCCCGCATCGAGCGCCAGCTCGAAACCTACCGCAAGCTCAATTACGAGGTGCTGCTGGTGAGCTGCGAGAGCGGCGAAGGGCTCGATGAGCTGAAAGCCGCCCTGACCGACAAGATCAGCATCTTCGTCGGCCAGTCCGGGGTCGGCAAGTCGTCGCTCACCAATGCCCTGATGCCGGGGCTGGATGTGCTCACCGGCGAGATCTCCGAGAACTCGGGGCTCGGCCAGCACACCACCACCACGGCGCGGCTCTACCACTTCCCGAGCGGCGGCGATCTCATCGACTCCCCCGGGATCCGCGAGTTCGCCCTCTGGCATCTGGAGGCCGACCGCATCACCTGGTGCTTCGTCGAGTTCCGCGATTATCTGGGCGGTTGCAAGTTCCGCGACTGCACCCACAAGGACGATCCCGGCTGCGCCCTGCGCGCCGCGGTTGAAGCGGGCGCCATCAGCGCCGATCGCTTCCACAACTATCACCGCATCCTGGAAACCATGCAGGAAGCCCGTCACGGTCGCCAACAGGCACGCCTGTGACCCTGTTTAACCTACGTTGATGATGAACATGAGCATTACTGACAACCTGAAAATTGCCGGTCAATACTGTCTGCCCAAACACGCCCTCTCCCGCCTGGTGGGCAAGCTTGCCGCCGCCGAAGCGGGCAACCTCACCACCAGGGTGATCGAGGCCTTTATCAAGCAGTACCAGGTCGACATGAGCGAGGCGCTGCACGAGAGTCCTGCCCACTACAAGAGCTTCAACGAGTTCTTCACCCGCGAACTCAAGCCCGGTATTCGCCCCCTGGTGGAAGACGCCATGACCCTGGCCCTGCCGGTGGATGGCACCGTCAGCCAGCTCGGTCCGATCCAGCAGGGCCGCATCATCCAGGCCAAGGGCCACGACTACAGCGCCCGCGAGCTGCTGGGCGGCTATGAGGATCTGGTGGCGCCGTTCAAGGATGGCGACTTCGCCACCATCTACCTGGCACCCAAGGATTATCACCGCATCCACATGCCGCTGGATGGCGTGCTGGAGAGCATGGTGTTCGTGCCAGGGGATCTCTTCTCCGTCAACCCGCTCACCGCCGAGAACGTGCCCAACCTGTTTGCCCGCAACGAGCGGGTGGTGGCCACCTTCCGCACCCCGCACGGCCCCATGGCGCTGGTGCTGGTCGGTGCCACTATCGTGGCCAGCATCGAGACCATCTGGGCCGGCAACATAGCGCCGACCAAAGAGAAGAAGGTGGTGCGCTGGGACTACAGCGGCGATGAGGCCATTACCCTGCAGAAAGGCGCCGAGATGGGCCTGTTCAAGCTGGGCAGCACCGTGGTCTGCCTGTTTGGCCCGGGTATGCTGGCCGGTTTCGAGCCCCATCTGGCCAACGGGGTCACCACCCGCATGGGTCAGCCCTTTGCCAAGCTGGCGGAGCAGGCATGAGCGATCAGCCCGTCTCTTCCCAGAAGAACAACCCGCTGCACGGGCTGACGCTGGAAGCCATCGTCACCGCCCTGGTCGAACACTACGGCTGGGAAAAACTGGGGCAGGAGATCAATATCCGCTGCTTCACCCAGGATCCCAGCATCAAATCCAGCCTGAAGTTCTTGCGAAAAACTCCCTGGGCCAGAGAGAAGGTCGAGAATCTCTATCTGTACGTCCAGCGCAAGCAGGCCAAAGCAAAGGAATAACGCCATGGCGTTCAAGATTACCTACACCTACGGCAAGAAAACCAAAGAGATCGGCTACGCCAACGACAAGTTCAACAGCATCTACGATGCCATTGCCGCTGCCGAGGGGATCAACCTGACCAGCTTCCACGCCATGGAAGAGCAGCTGGCCCAGGTATGCCGGCGCGACAAGAAGAGCGTGAAGGATTACCGGGAGAACTACTTCAAGGAGCTGGGCTTCTCAAACATCGTCATCGAGCGGGATGCCAAGGAGTAACCATGCGAACCTTGACCCTGATGGCCGCCTCCCTGCTGCTGGCGGCCTGCAGTACCCCGGAACAACACCTGGTCGGCAATGATCAGGATGTCCACGGCTGCCGAGCCAGCGCCGGTTATCAGTGGTCAGCCCTGACCAGGCAGTGCGTGCGGCTGTTCGAGCAGGGCATCCGGCTCAATCCGACCGATGCCGGCCAGACCGGCAGCGCCTTCGTGCTGTTCAACGCCGATCAGAGCCAGGCCGAGCTGACCCTGCCGAGCGGCGAGCAACACCTGCTCACCCGCCAAGGCGCAGAAGGCAACTGGTCGTGGCAAGGCAGCGGCTACACCCTCTTCCCGTGGAAGGGGTATGTGCTCAAAGCCGGCGAACAGACGCTGTTTCACGGCGACGTCGCCCGCTGAGTCACCCGACTCTATCCAGCCCCCGGCCCTGCCGGGGGTTGTTTTTTGCGGCTATCAACAGCGGCCCACATGTCCCCTTCCACCAGGCCGGAAACAAAAAACCCCGTTGCAGGCAACGGGGTTTTTGCTGGCACTCGGCGCAACCTTAGTTGGCGAGGGTGGAGAACAGGCTCTGTTCCAGGCTGCCGCGAGAGACGCACACCGGGGTGATGGAAGGAGCCGGTACCCGCTCACCGGAGGACTCGACGAAGTAGAGCTGGGTGTTGCCCTTGACGTTGACGGTGGCCACGCTGTTGTTGCCGCTCTGGGTGATGATCAGGTTGATCTGCAGGTTGGGGTTGCCCAGTGCGACCTTGGAGCCCATGGTACCGCAGTCCAGCCACTCCAGACCGTCGGCCGAATTCTCGACGTTGGCGGTCATCAGGCCGGAGCCACGCTGGCTGTTTTCGATGTTAAGGCCATGATCGCCAAACCACTTCTCGGCGCGGGCCCACACCAGATCCACCGGGATCTGCATCTCCTGGGTGTTGTTGGTCGCCTTGGCTACCGGCGGGGTATAGCGGTACTGCTCGCCGCCATTGTTGTCGCTGGCACAACCGGCCATCAACAGGGCCAGTGCTACTCCCACTATCTTTTTCATGCTGCTTCTCTCATCCATATAATCCGGCCCTCGGCCGACCGGCGGCTATTATGGCGGCAGCGACACAGACTGTCAGCAGGGATCGGCAGAAATGAGTCAGCCTTAACCCAAGCTTTACAAAACCAGCCTGCTATCATAGATTTGCTCGAAATTTCCCCCGTGAGTGTCTGTGTGAACTCCTTGCTCACCCTGCCCCTGCTGCAGCAGATCATCGACCAGCTACCCATGAATATCTTCTGCCGGGATACGGATGGGCGCTACCTGTTTGCCAACCGTGCCTTCACGGAGCAGGCGGGTCTGCCGCTGCCGGCGGATCTCGTCGGCAAGACGGATGCCGACATGCCCTGGGGCGACATCTTTCGGGAAGAGGATCTGCGCCTGCTGGCGGAGGGCAAACCCCTGCTCTATCAGCAGTTGCACTGCAACAACGGCGACGCCACCAGCTGGATGGAGATCCACAAGATCCCGCTCTACGACGAGCAGGGCAAGCCGGTGGCCCTGTTTGGCATGGTCAACGAGATAGATCAGCGCAAGGAGCTGGAGCAGACCTTTCGCCAGCAGCAGCTGCTGCAACGCCGCCTGCTGGACGCCATCCCGGATCCGATCCGGCTGGAAGACCACCAGGGGCTGCTGATCGACTGCAACCAGGCCTTTCTCGACTTCATGGGGATGGCAGCCAGCGAGGCGCTCGGCCAGCGGGTGGCCCACCGCCTCTCCACCGAACTGCCGATGGGACGGGGTGAATACTGCCTGGTGGATGCCAACGGCCAGGGCCGCCATCTGGAGGTGACCCGGGTCGAGGTGCCGGACGACGAGGGCAACTCCCTCGGCATCCTCACCCTGAGCCGCGACATCACCGGGCTACGCACCACCCAGGCCCAGTTGCAGCAGGAGCAGCACTACGACAGCCTGACCGGCCTGCTCAAGCTCTCCCACTTTCTGCAGACCAGCCGTCACCTCGGCGCCCGCAAGGCGAGCCTGGTGCTGGTCGACCTGCAACACTTTCGCGAGATCAACGATCGCTTCGGCATCCGGGTCGCCGACCGCCTGCTCAGCCAGGTGGCCCGTCGCCTGCAGCAGCTGGCTCCGCCCCAGTCGCTGGTGTGCCGGGTCGCCGCCGACGACTTTGCCATGCTGCTGCCCGAACTGAACGAGCCGCTGGCCAACTGGAGCAGCCGTTTGCAGGGGGCGCTGATGGTCCCCTACCAGGTGGAAGAGCACAGGATCCAGATCCCGGTGTTCCTCGGCATCGCCCACGGCAAGGCCAACGATGCCGAACGGCTGCTGAGCCACGCCGAGGCTGCCCTGGCCCAGGGCAAACGCCAACAGCAGCACTGCACCCTGTTCGACCCCGAACTCGATGCCAAGCTCAAGCGTCGCCAGCTCATCGCGGCCCAGTTGCCGCTCGCCATCAAGTCCGGCCAGCTGACCGCCGTCTACCAGCCCATCATCAGCACCCGCACCAGCCAGCTGCACGGGGCCGAGCTGCTCTGCCGCTGGCCCCATCCCGAGCTAGGCATGATCTCGCCTGACGAGTTCATCCCGCTGGCGGAAGAGCTGGGACTCATCGGCCTGCTCGGCTGCCACATGCTGGAGCAGGGCTGTGCCCAGCTGGCCCGCTGGCAGGCCGATGCGCCGGATCTGGTGCTCTCCATCAACCTGTCGCCGCTGCAATTTCGCGACCCCGAGCTATGCCCTCAGATCTTCGCCTGCATCGAGCGTCACGGCCTCGCCCCCTGGCAGCTGGAGCTGGAGATCACCGAAGGGGTGCTGATGGAGAACGCCGACGAGATAGAGAGCAACCTGGCCTGCCTGATCGAGGCGGGCTTTCAGCTCGCCATCGACGACTTCGGCACCGGCTACTGCAGTCTGGCCTACCTGCCACGGCTGCAGGTGGCGACCCTCAAGCTCGACAAGAGCTTCACGCAGGAGCTGGTCACCAACCAGGCCACCACCGCCATCGTGCGCTCCGTCATCGGGCTGGGCCACGAGCTAGGCATCAAGATCACCGCCGAAGGGGTGGAGACGCAAGAGCAGCAGGCGTGGCTGGTGCAGGCCGGCTGCGACCGGTTGCAGGGCTACCTGTTCAGCCGCCCGCTGCCCCCCGCCGAGTTTGCCCGCAGCTACCAGCTGCCACAGGAGTGATGCTCACAACAACAAGGCCACCCGAGGGTGGCCTTGTTGTTTTTGCAAAGCGTGCGTGAGCTGGCGCCTTACTCCTGGAAGTAGGTGCCCCAGCCGTCGTAATCCACACCATATTTTTCGAGGAATGAACGGCCAGCATGGTGGCGATGACGCCCCCTGAGCAGGATCACTCCTGGAAGTAGGTGCCCCAACCGTCGTAATCCACGCCGTATTTTTCGAGAATGGGCAGCATGGTAGCGATGACGCCCCCTGAGCAGGATCACTCCTGGAAGTAGGTGCCCCAGCCGTCGTAGTCCACGCCGTATTTTTCGAGGATGGGCAGCATGGTGGCGATATCCGCCACTATGGTCTCGATGTCCAGCTTGCACTCGACGGTGGCGTCGAAGCAGAAGATGGTGGCGCCGTCATCCAGCTCCATCTCTTCGGCATCGGTCACTTCAAAACCGGCCTTGAACAGGTCGACCGCCGCCTTCTCCAGCAGATCGAAATCCTGGCAGGCAAAGTGGTGCTCAATCTCGTACTCCAGATCCGGGTTGCTGCCATCGGCCAGCAACTCGTTGACGATGGCGGTGGTCTCTTCGCGCCACTCTTGCATATCAAGACTCATATTAACCCCAGATGCGACTGTGTTGTGATCAAATGCCAGCGCGGACGGTGCCATCTCGGCCATCTGCCGCCCCGCAGGCCCGGTTGCGGCAAAGCATACTCGCACAGCCCATCCGGCTCAATGCGGCAGACCAAGATAAGCCGCCCTCCACAGCCACCCCAAATGGGGTGCCATCACAAAAGGTTAATAAAGGGTAATCTGCCGCCAAAACAAGATTGCTCCATATGGAGCTTTGAACTGATGTGTCAAAACCACGCGACAGCGCCAGCAAGCCGTTTGAAATCAGCAGGATCCACCAGCGGCGCGACGGTGACAAGGCCATCCACGGAGTGTATCAAGGGACGCGGGCAATCCATCGCCCGTACGGAAAGAGGAGCCAGTGAGGCTCCCTTTTTATCATGTGAAGGAGCACATAGATAATGCCTAAAAAAACAATAATGAGCCTGCTTGTCGGCTCAACCCTTATGATTGGAAACCACGCCATGGCCGCCCCGGTCCACGGTCCGTTCGATGCCCCCCTGGCCGATGAGGTGAAGGTGCTGGAGATGCTTAAAAAAAGCGGCCGCATCCCCACCCTGGCCTCCCCCGAGCAGGAGCAGGCGGCCCTCACCAGCTACTATCGCGAGAAGTCGCGGGCCTATCAGGGCAACAGCGGTACCCTGGCGGTGAAAGAGGGCAAGGTGCGCGAGACCATCCTCAAGAAGATCCGCCTCAACGGCACCGCCCGTCCTGGCGATCGGGTGCCCACTCTGCTGCTCAAGTCCATCGAGCGGGAGCACTACCAGGGCAAGATGCGCAAGGACAAGATCCTCGCCATCCTGGTGGACTTCCCCGACTACCCGAAGAACAGCATCCGCCCCGAGCTCACCAAGATGTACTACCCGGATTACACCCCGGAGCACTACAACGACCTGCTGTTCTCGTCCAAGGGCTATGCCGGCCCGAACGGCGAGCAGTTCATCTCCATGCGCCAGTTCTACGAGCAGCAGTCAGGCAAGAGCTACAGCGTGCGCGGCCAGGTGGCGGGCTGGTATACCGCCAGCAAGAACGCCGCCTACTACGGCGCCAATGCCACTCCGAACACCATCCGGGAGCTGGTGAAGGAGGCGCTGATCCAGGTGGCGGGCGACCCCTCCATCGATCTGTCCGAGTTTGACCAGGAGGATCGCTACGATCTCAACGGCAACGGCAACCGGGACGAGCCAGACGGTCTCATCGACCACCTGATGATCTTCCACTCCAGCGTCGGCGAGGAGGCCGGTGGCGGCGATCTTGGCGAAGACGCCATCTGGGCGCACCGCTGGAACCTGGGTGCCCCCTACCCCATCCCGGGCACCAGCAGTCCGAGCCAGAACTTTGGTGGCAAGTTTGCCGCCTACGACTACACCATCCAGCCCATTGATGCGGCGGCCGGGGTCTGTGCCCACGAATATGGCCACGATCTGGGGCTGCCGGACGAGTACGACACCAAGTACACCGGTAAGGGCGAACCGGTGGCGACCTGGTCCATCATGTCCTCAGGCTCCTGGGCCGGGGTCATCGGCGGCACCGAGCCAACCGGGTTCTCCGCCTGGGCCAAGGAGTTCCTGCAGGCCTCCCTCGGCGGTAACTGGCTGCACGGCAGCAATGTGCAGCTCGCCGATCTCAGCCCGCGCGGCAACGTCTACATGCTGGATCAGGCCAACGACAAGGGGCGCAACGACGACGTGGTGCGCATCAACCTGCCGGCCAAGCAGATCCCGCTCAACCCGCCCTACGCCGGCCAGTACGAGTATCACGGCGGCAAGGGCAACAACCTCGACAACCGCATGAGCCTCAAGCTGGATCTGAGCGGCAAACAGAGCGCCAGCCTCAACTTCAAGGCCTGGTATCAGATTGAAGAGGGGTACGATTACGCCAGGGTGCTGGTCAACGGCCAGCCCATCGCGGGCAACCTGACCACCAGTGACGATCCCAACGGGGTCGGCTTCGGGGTCGGCATCACCGGCAACTCCAATGGCTGGACCGATGCCGAGTTCGACCTCACCCCCTGGGCCGGTCAGCAGGTCACTCTGACCCTGCAATACCTGAGCGACGGCGGCGTGGCCGAGAACGGGCTGTTCGTGGACGAGCTGCAGATCCTCGCCGATGGCGACACCCTGCTGAGCGACGGTGCCGAGGGCAACTCCCCCTTCACCCTCGCCGGCTTCGTGAAGAGCGACGGCAACGAGGCCAAGGATCACTACTACCTGGCCGAGTGGCGCAACCATGCGGGAGTGGACAAGGGGCTGGCCCACATCAACGTGGCCGACCAGTTGATGCGCTACGAGCCGGGCATGCTGCTCTGGTACGTGGACAACAGCCAGGTCAACAACTGGGTGGGTGTCCACCCGGGTGAGGGCTTCCTCGGGGTGGTGGATGCGGATCAGCGCACCCTCAAGTGGAGCGACGGCGCCGTGGCTGGCACCCGCTACCAGATCCACGACGCCACCTTCAGCCTGGGCTTCCAGCAGCCGCTCAACCTCAAGCACCCGAGCGGCTCCCTGCTGCGCGACTTCTGGATCACCCCGAACCGGGTGTTCAAGGATTCCCGCAGCTACCAGAGCAAGGAGATCCCGGATGCCGGTCGCCTGCTGCCCGAGTACGGGCTCAAGATCAGCGTCACCGGTCAGGCCCGTGACATGAGTACCGGACGGATCATCGTCAGCCGCCACTGAGCACGACAGCCATGACAAGGGGCCCCCTGGGCCCCTTTTTCATCTGCCAACCCGCCACCTGAGATGAAAACAGGCCAAACCGCCCAACAAACACCCTAATTGCTCACTTGTCGAGCGAACGACACGACTATCTGCGCCATGCGGTTGACACATCCGTTCAGAAAGGGTTTAATGCGCGCCGTTGCCCAGATAGCTCAGTCGGTAGAGCAGGGGATTGAAAATCCCCGTGTCGGCGGTTCGATTCCGTCTCTGGGCACCACAATTCCTCCTTAGTTCAGTCGGTAGAACGGCGGACTGTTAATCCGTATGTCACTGGTTCAAGTCCAGTAGGAGGAGCCAAATTTGAAAAGCCCGCTCATCGAGCGGGCTTTTTTCATTCCGGTCAGCTGCCGTTGCAGGTTGCCAGCAGCAGGGTCGCGCCGCAGGTGGCACTGAACAGCAACAAGCCGGTCTGCAGCACACCCTCCGGGTTTACCCGTTTCTCTTTTTTGCGCAATCGTCTCCACCCAGGCTTCATCGCGCCCACCTCATCCTGTTACGACCCCTGCCCCGTCGGCAGGCGAGCCATCTTTGTGCAGCCGCCCGGTGCCGTCAACTCCCTTGCCGACAATAAATTCATCACCCTGCGGCCCCCCGTTTTCCCTTGGCAACAATGTTAACAATTTGGAAAACCGGCGTGACCCGCTCCTGCGCCAGGGCTATGATGAGGCCGACGATTTTCCTACCTTCAGGGAGACCCCAGATGAGCAGCCCGTTGCGTTACGTGCTGGACGGCATCCATTGCGAGCCCCGCTTCTTCACCGTGCCCCTCGACCACCAGCGACCGGATGAGGAGGAGACCCTCACCCTGTTCGGCCGCACCCTCTGCCGCCAGGACAGGCTGCATGACGATCTGCCCTGGCTGCTGTTCCTGCAGGGCGGGCCCGGCTTTGGCGCCCCGCGCCCGACCGCCGCCAGCGGCTGGATCAAGCGGGCCCTGCAGGAGTTTCGGGTGCTGCTGCTCGATCAGCGTGGCACCGGTCACTCCAGCCCCATCAGTGCCGATGCGCTGGCCCAGCTCACTGGCCGGCAGCAGGCGGAGTACCTCGGCCATTTTCGCGCCGACAGCATAGTGCGCGACGCCGAGTACGTTCGCGAAGTGCTGAGCCCGGGTCGCCCCTGGAGCCTGCTCGGCCAGAGCTTCGGCGGCTTTTGCAGCCTCACCTACCTCTCCCTGTTCCCAGGCAGCCTGCACGAGGTCTACCTCACCGGCGGGGTGGCCCCCATCGGCCGCCATGCCGACGAGGTCTACCGCGCCACCTATCAGCGGGTGGCAGACAAGAACCGCGCCTTCTTCGCCCGCTTCCCCCATGCCCAGGCCATCGCCAACCGGCTGGCCAACCACCTGCACAGTCACGAGGTGCGCCTGCCCAACGGCCAGCGCCTGACGGTGGAGCAGTTGCAGCAGCAGGGGCTGGATCTGGGTGCCAGCGGCGCCTTCGAGGAGCTCTACTACCTGCTGGAGGACGCCTTCATCGGCGAGCGGCTCAACCCCGCCTTCCTCTATCAGCTGCAGGCGATGCAGCCGTTCAACACCAACCCGGTGTTCGCCATCCTGCACGAGTCCATCTATTGCGAAGGGAGCGCCAGCAACTGGGCGGCCGAGCGGGTCAGGAGCGAGTTCCCGGCCCTGGCCTGGGCGCCGGGCAAGGATTTCGCCTTCACCGGCGAGATGATCTTCCCCTGGATGTTCGAGCAGTTCCGCGAGCTCATCCCGCTGAAGGAAGCCGCTCACCTGCTGGCCAAGAAGGCGGACTGGGGCCCCCTCTACGACCCGGTGCAGCTGGCCCGCAACCAAGTGCCGGTGGCTTGCGCCGTCTATGCCGAGGACATGTACGTGGAGTTCGACTACAGCCGCGACACCCTCAAGGGGCTTGGCAACAGCCGCGCCTGGATCACCAACGAGTACGAGCACAACGGTCTACGGGTCGATGGTGAGCAGATCCTGGACCGACTCATCCGCATGAATCGGGATCGCTGATCCCGCCGGGCTCGCGCCCACAGCAAGACGACAATATCGAGGGCGGCCCATGAGCCGCCCCGCCCCCTGGAAGCAGCACAAAATAATAAGGACACCCATTGGATCATCCGGAAATATCGGCCGGCTGGCTGAGCCGCCTCTTCTATCACTGGACCGGCCCGTTGCAACGCAAGGGGCTGACCGAGCCCCAGGTCAACCTCGACGATCTCTATCCCCTGTTGCCGGAAGACAGGCGCGATGGCCGTGCCGACGCCTTCCTCGCGCTCACCGCCGCCCAGCCGGTGCGCCCCTGGCCCATCACCGCCTTTATCTGGCGCCAGTATCGCGGCCGCATCGGCCTGCTTACCCTGCTGCAGCTGCTTGGCATGCTGGCCACCCTGGCCAGCCCCTGGCTGCTCAACCACAGCATGACCCAGCTTGGCACCGGCGCTGACACCGGCCACAAGCTGTTGCTGGCCCTGGCCCTGTTCGCCTCCGTGCTCGCCTCCGGCATGCTGGCGGAGCACTCGCTGCAGCTGGCGCTCAAGATGCACGTGCCCATCCGCCGCCTGCTGGCCGAGTCCCTGCTCGCCAAGGTGATGAAGCTGGGCGGCAAGAGCTTCGATGACCGGGCCGGTGGCCGGGTGCAGAACCTGATCAACCGAGACGTGTGGGACATTACCTGGATTCTGGCAGACCCCGCCATGCCGCTCACCATGCTGCTGCAACTGCTCGGCACCATCGCCCTGCTGGTGTGGCAGGTGGGCAGCGCCGGCCTGGTGGGCTTTGCAGTGCTCACCCTGCTGTTGCTCATCTCCACCCGGGTGGTGCGGCGTATGAACCAGCAGGAACAGCAGCTCAAGCGCCAGCAGGACGAGCGCAACGGCATCCTGGCAGAGTACATCAAGAAGCTGCGGCTGGTACGCCAGAACGGGCTCGGCGCCTTCTTCACCGGGGCCGCCGGCCACAAGCGCCAGCAGGAGCTGGGGGTGCTGGGACGAGTGCTCCGGCTCGATGCCATCAACGAGAGCCTGATGCTGAGCACCCCGCTGCTGGTGACCCTGGCCACCTTCACCACCTATCTGGTGTCGGGCAGGGAGCTCACCCTGCCCCAGGTGTTCACCACCATCGCCCTGTTCACCGTGCTGCGCATCCCCATGATGCGGCTGCCCTATCTCATCCGCACCCTGATCAACTTCAACACCGGCTTCAACCGGCTGTGCGAGTTCCTCAACAGCCCCGAGCAGCATCGGGATCTCACCGACTCAAGCTTGCCGGTGGGGGCCCTGCAGCTCGACAACGTCACCGCCTTGCACCAGCAAAAAACCGTGCTGCAGGGAGCCAGCCTGTTTATCCAGCCGGGGGAACTGGTGGGGATCACCGGCGCCACCGGGGCGGGCAAGAGCTGCCTGCTGCACCTGGTCGCCGGCTTTGACGACAGCTTCGAGGGCAGCATCCGCCGCCACGGCCGGGTCGCCCATCTGGGCCACAAGCCCTGGCTGATGAACGACACCATCCGCAACAACATCCTGTTTGGCCAGCCCTGGCACGCCGAGCGCTATCGCTGGGTGCTGGGGGCCTGTGCGCTGGGCGCCGACCTCGAACTGCTCAGCCACGGCGATCAGACCCTGGTGGGCGAGCTCGGCACCCGCCTCTCCGGCGGCCAGCAGCAGCGAGTCGCCCTGGCCCGCGCCCTCTACGCCCGGGCCGACATCCTGCTGCTGGACAACCCCCTCTCGGCGCTCGACCCCATCGTCTCGGCCCAGGTGCTGGAGCGGGGGCTCGCCTTCAAGCCGGGGCCGACCCGGCTCCTGGTCAGCCACGACCCGGACGTGCTGGCTCACTGCGATCGGGTGATCCGCATCGAGCAGGGTGAACTGGTGGAGCTCGATGCCCACCAGCTGGCGGATCTTATCCAGCATCCCCAGCCCACCCCGCCGGTGCCGCCCCAAGAGGCGGAGCAGTTCAGCGAGGAGAAGGTGGTGGAGGGCAAGGTGGACTGGGGGCTGTTCGGTTTCATGTGGCAGCGCCTGGCCGCGCCCGGCGCCATCCTGCTCGCCCTGCTGCTCACCCTGGGTCAGGAGGGGCTGCGCATCGCCTCGGATCTCTGGCTCGGCGGCAAGGCCGGGGTGACCGAGGTGAGCGAGCTGCTCGGCATCTATGTGCTGCTGGGAGCAGGCTCCCTCACCTGCATCATGGTGGTGCGGGTTATCAACTACAAACTCGGCCTCAAGCTGGCCTGGACCCTGTTTGACGGCATGCTGGGGCGCATCAGCCGCGCCCCCATGGCCTTCTTCGACAAGGTGCCGCAGGGGCGCATCCTCAACCGCTTCGACCGGGATCTGGGGGAAGCCCAGGAGATCCTGCTGTCGATGCTGATGGGGCTGTTCGGCATGCTGGTGTCGGTGGCGCTGCAGGTGGTGGTGATCGGCATCAACATGCCGCTGTTGTTGCTCATCGCCCCCCTGGTGGGCTGGGCCCTCTACGTGCTGCAGCGCCGCTACCGGGCGGTGCAGCTCAAGCTGCGGCGGCAGGCATCGGTGCTGCGCTCGCCGCTCTACATCAGCATCAGCGAGACCATCCGTGGCGCCCCCGCCCTGCGCCTGGCCGGGGCCGAGCGCTTCGCGCTGGATCAGGTTCTGCTGCACTATGACAACAACCTGCGCAGCTGGTACACCACCACCTCCATCAACCGCTGGCTCGGCATGCACCAGACCCTGCTCTCCGCCGCTCTGGTGGGCGCCGTGGCGCTGATGGTGGCCTTTGGCAACAGCTCGCTGCTGGGGGCCGTGGCCATCACCTACGCCTTTACCGCCTCGGCCATGCTCAACTCCCTCATTCGCACCTTCGCCGAGGTGGAGCAGGTGATGAACGCGGTGGAGCGGGTGCGCGAATACAGCGAAATAGAGAGCGAGCGCCAGGAGGGGGAGGCCCTCGCCACCCCTCACCCCAAGGTGCGCTTCGACAACCTGGGGCTGCGCTACCCCCAGGCCAGCCAGTGGGCGCTGCACAAGGTCAACTTCGAGCTGGCCCCCGGCGAGAAGGTGGGCGTGTGCGGCCGTACCGGCGCCGGCAAGAGCTCGCTGCTGGGGGTGCTGCAGGCCATGTATCCCGCCACCCAGGGGGAGATCTACTACGGCGAGCAGCCGCTCTCCCGGCTGGCACCGGAAGCGGTGCGCGATCTCTACGACACCGTCTCCCAGATCCCGCTCACCTTCTTCGGTACCCTGCGGGCCAACCTGGCGCCCCTGACCGAGCATGACGACGCGGCACTGGAGCAGGCACTGACCCGGGTGGGGCTGGCCGAGCGCTGCGCCGGCCGGCTGGACGAGGAGCTCGACAAGCTGCAGCTCTCCGCCGGCGAGACCCAGCTGCTGGTGATCGCCCGTATCCTGCTGTCGCGCCGCCCGCTCATCGTGCTGGACGAGGCCACCTCGGACCTCGACCACGGCGGCATGCGCAAGATGGCGGAGCTGCTCTATCGCTACCGACCGGAGGCCAGCTACCTGGTGATCGCTCACCATCTGGAGCCGCTGCTGTCGGTGGACAAGGTGGTGGTGATGGAGGCCGGCACCGTGGTGGAGCAGGGTTCGCCGGTCAGCCTGCTGGCCAACTCCCACTCCCGCTTCCATCAGCTGTTCGTGGGTCAGGTGAACCGCCAGGTGCCCCAGACGGCCTGAGCACCAAAAATGACAAGGGCTGCCCGCGGGCAGCCCTTGTTGCTTGAGCAGAGCCTCAACGCTCCATGATCTGGGTGACGTCATCCTTCTTGATCATCACCTCCCGCCCCTCGGTGTCGTAGTAGCGGTACATGCCGGTACTCTCGTCCAGCTTGGGTTTGCTGTCGGTGGTGATCATCTTGCCATCCTTGGTGCTCATGATGTATTGCGAGCTACACCCCGCCAACGCCAGGGCACACACCAGGATCATCATCAGTTGCTTCATCGCCTGTTTCGCCTCCCGCTTCACCCTCACCACGAGGGTGGTGACTGAAGCCTAGCTCAACCAGATGAGCCCGTTTGCCGCCCTTGCCGCAACGGGATCAACATCAAGAATCAGTTACTTGCGCCCACCCGGTTTGCTACTGCCACCGCCTCCGGTACCGGACCCGCAGCCAAGTGCCAGCTTGTCAGCGGCCGCCTTCGCCTGCACCAGACCGTAGCCGAAGCTGTTGTCGCGCCCCAGGGCACCCAGATCCTGGGCGCTGCTGCGCAGGGTCTGGCGCAGCTGATCGTTGCTGCACTCCAGTCGCTGCGACCAGACCAGGGCGGCCACCCCGACCACGTGCGGCGTCGCCATCGAGGTGCCGCTGTAGTAGGCGTACCCGGTCGGCACGGTGGAGAGCACAGAGACGCCGGGGGCGGCCAGCTCCACCTGATCGTTGCGCTGGGAGAAATAGGCCAGCTGCTTGTTGGCATCGATGGCGGCCACGCTCACCACGCTGCTGTAGGAAGCGGGATAGGACTTGCTGGTGTTGCCCGCATTGCCCGCCGCCGCCACGCTCAACACGTTCTGGCTGTAGGCCTGGTTGAAGGCTCTCTCTTCGGTCTTGCTGGGCACGCTGCCCCCCAGGCTCATGTTGATGACCATGCGGGTGAAACCGCGGCTGCTCATCCCCTGCTTGCAGGCATTGAGCGCCCCCACCAGGTTGGAGGAGTAGGCCCAGCCGTTGGCCCCGAACACCTTGACGATCTGCAGCGGCACGCTCTGGTTTGGCAACACCCCGAGCACGCCCTGATCGTTACCCCCCACTGCGGCTATGGTGCCCGCCACATGGGTGCCATGGCTGTTCTCGTCACTGTCCCAGTTGCCGGTACCGGCATCGTCATAACCCTGCACCTGGGGGCCATGAGGCAAGTCCGGGTGACCACCGCTGTAGCCAGAATCTATGATGCACACCAGCACTTCGCCGGCGGCGGCATCGCTCAGCTGCGGCGCCTGCACCATGGGAATGCCGTAGGGCAGGGTCTCGGCGCTGACATAGCGCTTGGCATCCGGCTCAACCCAGAGCACGTTGGGATTGTGCGCCAGCGCCGTGGCGGCGGCCGATGGCAACCAGAGCGCCAGGGCATTTTGCTCCTTCAGCGCCAGGGCCAGCTCGCCACCCATCCCCTGGCTCTGGGCCAGTACGGCCGCCTCCGCCCCCGGCTTGAGCTGCACCAGATAACGCGCCCGCTCGGCGGCCATCGCCCCCTGTCCCAGCACGCCCGCGACCAGCAGGCCTATCCATATCCGTTTCATCAGTCACTCCTCACGTCGATCTGATATCCCTTCGCAAAAAGTGTAGTGTCCCCTCGCCCGTGCTACGAATGCGGCAACAAAAAGGCCGGACATGAGTCCGGCCTGCTCTGGATTATCAATTACTTGGCTGGCTTGCGCTCGCCGGTCACCGTGGGGTTCTTGGGATCGGCACTCCACTCGTACCAGCCGCCGTCGTAGACGCTGATCCGTTTCCAGTCCATCAGCCAGGCGTAGAAGAAGGCCTCGGAGGCGCGCCAGCCGGTACCGCAGTAGAAGGCGGCCTGCTGGGTCGGCTCTATGTTCCACTCATCCCACATGGCGAGGATCTCGCGGGCCGGCTTCATGGTGCCGTCCGGGTTGTGGAAGTCGCTCATGCTGTTGGCATCCACCCCACCACGACCCCACTTGGCGCCCGGAATGTCGCCTTTCGGCTTGATGTAGCTGTAGCCGGAGGTATTGCCGACGAACTCGTCCCAGGTGCGCACGCTGACCAGGGCGCCGTCGGGCTGCTTGAGCAGCTCCTTGGCCTGACTCAGGGTGGTGTAGTACTCGGGATGGGCCGGGATGGCGACGCCGAACTCCTTGGCCGGCTTGAAGGTGTTGGCCAGCCCGGTCTCGGTGCGCAGGTGCTGCACGAACCAGGCATCCAGGCCGCCGTCCAGCAGCCGCACGTCCTCGACGCCCGCATACATCATCAGGTGGGCCGCGCGGGCCGCCGCCATGGTGTTGCGACCGTAGAGGATGACGGTGGTGTCGTGGCGGATGCCGTTCTCCAGCAGCAGCTTTTTGAGCGCCTCGTCAGAGACCTTGTTCCACAGCGGCTCCTCTTCCAGCCGGTTGGTGTCGATGTAGCCGGCCCCCGGGATATGGCTCAGCAGATAGGCCTTGGGTGAACCCCACGCCACCTCGAACAGCTTCCAGTCGCCCTTGGGCGCAGCCACCACCGGCTTGCCCTCCTGCAGGTCGGCCAGCCAGCGCGGATGGACCAGTTGCTGCCAGCGGGCCAGATGCTCGCGCGGCGCACTTTTCCAGCCCTGCAGCTCGAACAGCTGCTTGATGCCCTGCTGGCGCAGCAGACGGGCCACTTCGGCCACCTCGCGCGGAGCACCGTAGAGCGCCACCGGCCGCTCGGCCTGCAGCCCCTTGGTCGCCAGCGCCGCCGGCCACTCTTCATCACTGTACTTCCAGTCGGCGGAGAGGTTCTCGGCACCGGCCACGTGGCCGCCCTGCTGCTCGCCCTCCATGGGCCAGCCCTGGTAGAAGTAGCTGGCGCGGGTATCCAGAATGACCGCCGCCTTGGCCTTGGCGTCAGCCAGCGAGAGCGGTGGCAGCTCGGCTGCCAGGGTCGGCAGGGCATGCCAGAGCAACAAGGTCGCCAGGGTGGCCCGTAACAAGCTCATTATTCGTTTCATGGTGATCTCTCGATTCAGAGTGACAAGGTTAGAAAATGGAGCGGCCCAGACGCTCGGCCAGCAGTTCCAGCGCCGCCGTGCCCGCCAGCGAATTGCCCGCCTTGTTGAGCTCGGGCGACCAGACACAGACGCACAACTCCCCCGGGATCAGAGCGATGATGCCGCCACCGACCCCCGACTTGCCCGGCATGCCGACCCGATAGGCGAAATCCCCCGCCTCGTCATAGAGGCCGCAGGTGGCGAGCAGGGCGTTGACCTGCTTGGTGGTGCGGGCCGGCAGCAGCGGGGAGCTTTCTCCAAGCGGCACGCCGCGGTTGGCCAGATAGATGAAGGCCCGCGCCAGATCGACGCAACTCATGCGGATGGCACAGGCATTGAAGTAGCTCTGCAGCACCTTGTCCACTTCGTTCTCGAAGTTGCCATAGGCCTTCATCAGATAGGCGATGGCTGCATTGCGGGCAGAGTGCTGATATTCGGAGCGGGCCACAACCTGATCCGCCATGATGGCCGGGTTGCCCGAGAGGCGGCGGACCAGCTCCAGGGTGCGCTGACGCGGAGCGGTGAGGCGGGTCTCCAGCAGATCGCTCACCACCAGGGCACCGGCGTTGATGAAGGGGTTGCGGGGAATACCCTGCTCGAACTCAAGCTGCACCAGGGAGTTGAAGGGCTGGCCAGAGGGTTCCTTGCCGACCCGGGCCCAGATCTCCTCCTCCTGATAGAGGGTGAGTGCCAGGGTCAGGCTCAAGGCCTTGGAGATACTCTGAATGGAGAAGGGTTCAAGGGCGTCACCTGCGGTGAACAGCTCCCCTTCGACGGTACAGACGGCGATCCCGAGCCGATCGGCCGGCACCTGGGCCAGTGCGGGAATATAGTCGGCCACCTTGCCCTGTCCGAGCAGCGGGCGCACCTCATCCAGGATGCTGGCCAGTAATTCGGATGACAACACCATAAGCGATTCCATAACTAACGTGGAGATCCCATCACCACCGACAAAAATCCCGCCAGCGGCGGGACTTGTCTATCTGCTGTCGCAGGCTGTCGAACCGGGGCGCCTGCCACAGCCGGCCTGATATCAGGCGGGTTCGCCGTACCAGAGGTCGAACAGCTCGGAAACCACCACGGCTTCCATCCCCTTGCCTTCCAGCCAGGTTTTGACGGCGGCGCGGTCTTCTTCGCTGCACTTGCCCAGCTGCTGGGTGCAGATCATCCCTTCCCAGGCCAGATGGCCGGAACCGGCGAAGGCCAGTTTGCGGGGTTCGATCACTTCATCGATCATCGCATCGACTACGGCATCGATGGTCTCTTCGGCAGTGCCGACCGGGAAGTTGAAACTGATGTCGAAGCCCATTTCCTGGAATTCATCGACGCGCAGTTTCTTGCGCAGGCGGCGGCTACGGTTGGCCATGATAGCTCCTTCAGTTAGTTGACACGTTTGAAAATCAGATCCCACACCCCGTGACCGAGACGGTGGCCACGTTGTTCGAATTTGGTCAGCGGACGCCAGTCCGGACGCGGCACCCAGTTGCCGGTGGCGGAGGTGTTCTCGTACCCCTCGGCGGCGCTCATCACTTCCAGCATGTGCTCGGCGTAGTTCTCCCAGTCGGTGGCCATGTGGAACACGCCACCGATGGCCAGCTTCTGGCGAATGTCCTGGGCAAAGGCCGGCTGGACGATGCGGCGCTTGTGGTGACGGCTCTTGTGCCAGGGGTCCGGGAAGAACAGCTGCAGGCAGGCGAGCGAGCCGTTCGGGATCATGTGCTCCAGCACCTCGACTGCGTCGTGGCAGATGACACGCAGATTGGTGACCCCCGCTTCCTGGGCTGTGCCCAGGCAAGCACCGACACCCGGTGAGTGCACTTCGATACCGATGAAGTTCTTCTCGGGGGCATTCTTGGCCATCTCCACCAGGGAGGCGCCCATGCCAAAGCCGATCTCCAGCACCACAGGGGCCTCGCGGCCAAACAGGGCAACCAGATCGAGCGGCTCCGGTGCGAAATCGATGCCCATGACCGGCCACAGCTCCTCCAGAGCCTTCTCCTGCCCTTTGGTCAGGCGGCCTTCGCGACGGACAAAGCTGCGGATCTTGCGCATGAACTTGCCGTCTTCGTTAAATACATCTTGGGTCACAGGCATAATCAAATTGCTCGTTTATTGCATCGGTCTGGGTCACAGACGACATAAATGGATTGCTAGCTATCTCGTCGTGCTGGTCACAGACGACCGAGATGAATTGCTCGTTGTTTCATCGCTCCACCTCGCCGATGAACGCGAAATTGCTCGTCATTTCATCGCTTGGCGAAACAGGGTAGCGAATTATCCCAAGATAGGCCCAAGGCGCAAGTGTTTCACGCAACAAATCCCCCGACACAGACCAATTCCGCCACCGCGATTGACAAATGCCACCCCGTTCACAGAATCTGCCGGGGCTCGGGCGCATCCTGACCTGCGCAAATAAAACCATACACAACAAAGGATTGCAGTATGAAACACACAGCATTGGCGTTTGCCATCACAGCCCTGCTGGCCGGGTGCAACACCTCCAGCAACGATTCACAGGCCCCCTCCGCCGCCGAGCAGGCCTATGAATACCTGGTGCAGCTGAGCTCCACCGCCGAGGGGATCGGCGCCAGACCCACCGGCAGCGAGGCCGAGACCCGTGCCGCCGCCTGGATCCAGGACCATCTGGCCGGCTGGGGCTACGAGGTGCAGCGCCAGCCTTTCACCTACACCCAGAGCGGAACCAGCAAGGCCTCCCAGAACCTCGTCGCCGAGCTCAAGGGCAAGAGCGACAAGGTGATCCTGATCGGTGCCCACTATGACAGCACAGGCGACAAGCAGGGCTCCGAGGGGGCCACCGACAACGGTGCCGGGGTCGCAGCCCTCTTGGCAGTCGCCGAAGCGCTCAAGGGGCAGACCCTGCCCTACACGGTACGCTTCGCCTTCTTCGGCGCCGAGGAGAACGGCCTCAACGGCTCCAAGGCCTATGCCGCCAGCCTCGACAGCGCCGCCGTTGCCAAGCTGCTGGCCATGGTGAACTACGACACCATCGCCGGGGGCGACCTTGTCTACGTTCACTCGGCCCACTCCAACGTGGCCAAGTACAAGTGTGCCGACCCGAGCCGCTACAGCTTCGATCCCAAGGTACGGGATCGCCTGCTGACCATCTCCAAACAGACCGCCACCCCGTTTGCCATTCATCCCAGCTATGATGGCTACCCTGAGGGGGAGACCGGCGGCTGGTCCGATCATGCGCCGTTCGCCTGCCTGGGGGTGCCCGTCGCCTACGTGGAGGCCACCAACTTCACCATCAACGGGGAAGATGGCTATGACGGCTACTCCCAGACCACCAATCCGGCGCTGTGGGACTGCTACGACGAGGCCACCAAGAGCGCCTGCGATCGGGGCAGCGAAACCCAGTGGGGCAAGATCTGGCATACCCAGTACGACCGCCTCGACAAGATGGCCGAGCTGTTCCCTGGCCGGGCGCAGCAGCAACTCGGTGCCAACACCGAGCTGATGCTCCGCTTCCTCAGGGAGCCGGGTCTGTAACCCTGCCATCTCGCCGCTGAACCGGGGCTTTTACGCCTCGCGGCCTTCCCCGGCCGATAAAATTCGGGCAGGTGCCAAACCTGCCCTTTTTTATCGATTTTTGTTACAGCCATTGCCTCATTTTTTAAATCTGATACAAACGGATAACTTGGCGGTCGAATGGAGCGACCGCTCACCACGCCAGAGAGAATCCTATGCAGCCCTTTTTTGCCCAGCGCTTCGAGAAGGTAGAGCCTTCCTTCATCCGCGAGATCCTCAAAGTTGCCGCCAATCCGGAGATCATCTCCTTCGCCGGCGGCCTGCCCAATCCGCACCTGTTCCCAGTCAAGGCCATCGAGCAGGCCTGCCAGGACGTGCTGCGCGAGCAGGGCGCCGCGGCCCTGCAGTATGCAGCCACCGAGGGCTTCGCCCCGCTGCGCCAGTACATCGCCGACCGCTATCTGGCCCGCCACGGCATGCAGGTCAATCCGGACAACATCCTCATCACCAGCGGCTCCCAGCAGGCGCTGGATCTGCTGGGCAAGGTGCTGATCGACGAGGGGCAAGACCTCATCATCGAGGAGCCGGGCTATCTTGGCGCCATCCAGGCCTTCTCCGTCTATCAACCTGCCTTCAAGCCCATCACCCTCGGTGAAGAAGGGCTGGATCTGGC
This sequence comes from Aeromonas sp. FDAARGOS 1403, assembly GCF_019047325.1. Taxonomy (NCBI): domain Bacteria; kingdom Pseudomonadati; phylum Pseudomonadota; class Gammaproteobacteria; order Aeromonadales; family Aeromonadaceae; genus Aeromonas; species Aeromonas sp. FDAARGOS 1403. The sequence goes on from NZ_CP077249.1 coordinate 4,801,256, forward strand.
GGCGCTGGATGCGCTGCTGGCGAGCGGCTCCAACGCCAAGCTGCTCTACGGCGTGCCCAACTTCCAGAACCCGAGCGGCGTCTCCTACAGCCGCGCCAATCGCGAGGCGCTGGCCGAGCGGCTGGTACGCCACGAGCTGCTGATGGTGGAAGACGACCCCTACGGCGAGCTGCGCTTCGAGGGCGAGCACCTGCCCCCCATCGCCAAGCTGGCGCCGAACAATACCGTGCTGCTCGGCTCCTTCTCCAAGACCGTCGTCCCGGCCTTCCGTCTCGGCTGGATGCTGGTGCCGGACTGGCTGCGCAAGAAGGTCACCATCGCCAAGCAGGCGACAGACCTGCACAGCAACGCCTTCAGCCAGCAGGTGCTGCACCGCTTCCTGATCGACAACTCGCTGGACGCCCACCTCGAGAAGATCAAAGAGGTCTATGGCCGCCAGCGCGCCGCCATGGAGGCCGCCCTGGCCCGTCACTGCCCGCCCGGCGTCAGCTATACCCGGCCGGAAGGGGGCATGTTCCTCTGGCTGACCCTGCCCGCCAGCGTCAGCGCCATGGCGCTGTTTGACGAGGCGATCAAGGAGAAAGTAGCCTTCGTACCCGGCGCGCCTTTCTATGTGCGCCCCGAGATCCAGAACACCCTGCGCCTGAGCTTCTCCTGCGTGGATGAAGCCACCATAGAGGAGGGGGTCAAGCGTCTGTGCCGCGCCCTCGCCCGCATGCTCTGACAGGCCTCGGGATGAAAAAAAACCAGCGACTAGGTCGCTGGTTTTTTTTATGGGTGGCGGGCTGGCTCAGGCCTTCGCCAGCAGGGCGGCAAACTCCTTCATCGGCATCGGCCGGCCAAAGAGATAACCCTGCAGGAAGGTCACCTGACGCGCCCGCAGATAGGCGGCCTGCACCTCGTTCTCCACCCCTTCGGCCACCAGTTGCAGACCGAGCCGGGTCGCCAGATCGATGACGTTCTCGACGATATGGCTGGAGAGGGCATCCGAACCGATCATGCCGACGAAGCTCTGATCGATCTTGAGAAAGTCCACCTGGAACTGCTGCAGGTAGGTGAGGCTGGAGTGGCCGGTACCGAAGTCGTCGATGGCGATGAAGACGCCCAGCTGATGCAGCTCGGCAAACAGCCGGTCAGTCGTCTCGTCCGCCACGATCAGCTCCCGCTCGGTCAGCTCCAGCACCAGCTTGACGGGGTTCTCCCTAAACGCGTTGATGAACTGGCGACAATCCTCCACCAGGCTCAGATCCTTGCAGTGACTGGCGCTGATGTTGAAGCCGAAGTGGAACCCTCTGGGCAGGCTGTGCACTCGGCCTGCGAACTGTTCGCGCACCTGCTCCATCAGCAGGCGGGTCATGGGCACGATGAGGCCGCTGTCTTCGGCCAGCGGGATGAAGCGATCCGGCGAGATGAGGCCCTGGCGCGGATGCAGCCAGCGCATCAGCACCTCACAGCCGCTCCAGTGGGCGTCGTCACCGGTCACCACGGGTTGCAGGTAGGGGATGAACTCCCGCTGATCCAGCGCCCGTCGCAGCTCCTGGGAGGGAGAGGTCGAGCGGCCGGTCAGCCAGTAGACCAGACAGCCCACCACCAGCCCCAGCAGGGGATAGATGATGAGGCTGGCGCGGGAGTAGGTCCAGATGTGGCTGCCGTACTCGTCATAGGAGAGCTCGGTGACGACCCGAAACGGGTACTTGCCGGAGACCTGCTCCAGCGAGCCCAGCACCACGGGCGGCACCTCGTCATGGATCTGGCCGTTGGCCAGCATGCTCTGCGCCCCGATCACCAGGGTCAGCGGCGAGTTGCGGCTGAGCATGTCGAGGATGTTGTGCAGATAGTAACCGTCGACCCCGACCAGCACGCTGTACTCCCCCACCGGCTGGCGATAGACCACCAGAGGCCGATCCGGGGTCACCGGGTTGCCCCGCATCAGATCCAGCTGGCCGTTGGCGTAGTCGGCCAGCTTGAAGGGGCCATGATAGGAGCCATAGAGCGAGGTGCAGTAGACCACTTCCCCCCTGGCCAGGTTGACGGTGCGCACGTCCGGTATGGTGGCCACCTGATCCCGCAGCCCCTGCACCACCTCCTCGCAGGGACGCCCGACGCTGCCCTCTACCATGGCGGCCGCCTGGTGAGCGTGATCCAGGGTGCGCTCCAGCATGTTGCGAGCATGGAGCAGGCGCTCTTCGGCATCCTGTTTCATGCCGGCAAAGGTCTGCCAGGAGACGATCAGCACGCCGAGCAGCAGGGGCAGCAGGCCGGCCAGTAGTGCCGCCCCCAGCCGGGTATAAAACTGGCGCAACCTCAAACGACGAAACGGCATACTCCCCCTCGCTGCAACGGTGAAAAGGCGGACGAGTCTACTCCTATCCCCTTTCCTGACAAGCATCTTCTGATGCATTGGACAACAGGGCAAGGCGCCCCGTCAGGGCAGGCGGCATGACGGCTCACACCCTGGGTGAGCACCGCCCACGTCTGCAGTGACGATTATAATCTTTGCAAAAACAGTTGCTTGTTCATCTTGCGCAGGCCCACTAGAGTAGAGCCAACAGCGTCAGGGAGTCTGGATATGAAAATATTGATCACGGGCGGGACGGGCTTTATCGGTCGCCGCCTGGTGGCCCACCTCAAGGTGGCGCACGAGGTGCTGGTGCTGACCCGCCAGGGCAGCCGCGCCTACGATCTGCTCGGCCACGACGTCAAGCTGATCGATACCCTGGACCGGCTCGACAACCTCAACGACGTGGATGCGGTCATCAACCTAGCGGGAGAACCCATCGCCGCCGGCCGCTGGAGCGAGCGGCGCAAGCAGCAACTCTGCGACAGCCGCTGGCTGCTGACCGAGCAGCTGGTCGATCTCATCAAGCTCTCTGACACCCCGCCCAGGGTGCTGATCAACGCCTCCGCCATCGGCTGGTATGGCCGCCAGGGCGATGCGCCGCTGGACGAACAGTGCCAGACCCCTCACGACGAATTCACCCATCAGCTCTGCCAGCAGTGGGAAACCCTGGCCCGCGAGGCCCGCAGCAAGCATACCCGGGTCTGCATCGTGCGCATCGGGCTGGTGCTCGGCACCGACGGCGGCGCCCTGCCCAGGATGCTGCCTCCCTATCGCCTCGGCCTCGGCGGCCCCATGGGCACGGGAAACCAGATCATGAGCTGGATCCACATTCAGGATCTGGTGCGCGCCATCCTGTTCCTGCTGGATCACGAGGAGTGCGACGGCCTGTTCAACGGCACGGCACCGCAGCCGGTCAGCAACCGCGAGTTCAGCCAGACTCTGGCCGGCACCCTGCACCGGCCGCACCTCTTCTTCGTGCCAGCCCCCCTGTTACAGCTGCTGATGGGCGAGGCGGCCGATCTGCTGCTCACCGGCCAGAGGGTGCTGCCAACCCGTCTGCAGCAGGCCGGCTTCCACTTCACCTACCCGGAACTGCCCCAGGCCCTTGCCAATCTGCTCAGCACTACTGCCCGCTGACCGGGCTCTTCAGCCAACCGGATAACAATCAGCCCGGCAATTGGCCGGGCTGATTGTTGTTGTGCCTCGCGGCATCCGCGCAGGATCTGGTGCTCAGAGCAGGCCCTGCCCCAGTCCCCGCAGCCGATCGCTCAGGGTGCCCGCCAGCAGCTGGCGCTGCATGCCCTGCCCGGCCAGTGTCACCAGCACGGCCCCCAGCAGCGGCAGACCGGCCCAGATGGCCCAGTGGAACTGCCACTGCCCCTCGAACCACCACCACTGCAGGCCGAGGGAGCAGAGCTCGACCACCATGGCGGCGCACAATCCCGCCAGCAGGCCGCTGGCAACCAGCTCCCAGCGCAGCATCTTCCTGAGCAGCTCGCTGCCGGCCCCCAGGGTGCGCATCAGTAGCAGTTCCCGGCGCCGATGGGCCATGCTGGCCTGGGTCTGGGTCAGCAGCACCAGCAGCGCCGCCACCGTCACCAGCCCCAGCATCAGCCCCAGCGCCCGGCTCACCTGATCCGACACCGCCGTCAGCCGCACGATCAAATCGTCCACATCGATCAGGCTCACCGTGGGGTGCCGGCGGATCAGCTCCACCTCGGCCACCCGGCCCTGCTCCGGCAGACGATAGCTGCCGAGCCAGGTCTGGGAGAAGGGAGCCAGCACGTCCGGCGAGAAGATCATGTAGAAGTTGGGGCGCATGTTGTCCCACTTGATGGCCCGCAGGCTGGTCACCTTCGCCTTGAAGCTGCGCCCCTCGATGGTAAAGCCCAGGGTGTCGCCGAGCTCGATGTCGAGTCGCTTGGCCAGATCCTTGTCTACCGATACCTGGCCGGGGCCGTCCAGCCAGCGTCCTGCGGTCAGGGTGTTGTCCGGCGGCAGGGTGGCGGTGGTAGTGAAGTTGAGCTCGCGATTGACCCCCTCGCGGCCATCTTCATCCGTGTCGCGCACCGCCTCGCTGGCGATGCTGACCAGCCGGCCACGGACCATGGGGTAGAAGTCCGAAGTCACGGCCCCCGCCTGGCGCAGATCGGCCAGGATCCCCTCCCGCTCCCCGTCTGCCACGTTGACCAGGAAGCGGTTGGGGGCATCAGCCGGCAGCCGGGCCGAAAACTCGCCGAGCAGGTCGACCCGCGCCGCCCACAACAGACCGAACAGCATGAGTGCCAGCGCAAAGCCCGCCAGCTGGAACAGACCACTGCCCCGCTCGCGGGAAAGGTGGCTGATGGCAAGCCGCAGCGCATGAGGGCCCTGTACCCGGCGACCCAGTCGCAGCAACAAGGAGGCGATCACTGCCAGCAGCCCCATCAGCAGACCCATGCCACCGATCAGCCCCAACGCCAGAGTCGCATCGGCGGTGAAGCCCCACACCAGCCCAAACAGGCCGAGCAGCGCCACCGGCAGCGCCAGCCAGGGCGGGATCCCCGCCTCCAGCTCACGGCGCAGCACCCGCAGCGGCGGCACCTTGAGCAGACGCAGGAAGGGCACGAAGGCCAGCAGCAGGGTGATGAAGAAGGCCACTGCCAGCCCCAGCGCAAAGGGGCGCCACGACGGCGGCGGCAGATCGGCCGGCAGCAGGTTGCCCAACAGATGCAGGGTCAGCCACTGCATGGCGCTGCCCGCCACCAGACCGAGCAGGGCGCCCGCCAGGGTCAGCGACAGCAGCAGGGTGCCCATCAGTTGCCAAAGCGTGCGACGGGAAGCCCCCAGGGTCTTGAGCAGCGCCACCATGTTGGTCTGGCGCTCGGCGAAGTGACGCACCGCGATACCCATGGCCAGCGCCCCCAGCAGCACCCCGGCCAAGGAGGCGAGCCGGAAGAAGCGCTCGGCATTGGCCAGCGAGCGGCCCACCTGGGAGCCCTGGTCATCCGGCTTGATCAGCTTCTGCCCCGCCTTGAGTCTGGGCTTGAGCCAGCGTTCATACTCGGCCACCTGCTCGCGGGCGCCCTTGAACAGGTAGCGCCACTGCTGGCGGCTGCCCGGCAGCAGAGCGCCGGTCGCCTCCACATCGGCGCTGTGGATCAACGCCCTCGGCGCCAGCAGGAAGGGGCTGAAGCCCTGATCCGGCTCCTGACCCAGCACTCCCGCCACCTTGAGCACCGTATTGCCCACTTCCAGCTCATCCCCCGGCTTGGCCGCCAACAGCTGCATCACCCGGGCGGAGAGCCAGATCTCGCCAGGCGCCGGTGCCCGCTGCGGGGTCAACTCCAGCTTGCCGTAGAAGGGGAAATCCTCAGGCACGGCGCGGATGGAGGCCAGTTGCAGAGCATCCCCATGAAACAGCATGCTGTTGAAGCTGACCGTGGTCTGCACCGCCAGACCCGTTTTGGCCGCCTGTTCGAGCCAGACGGCCGGCGCCGGCGTGGCAGAGCGCAGCGCCCGGTCGGCACCGATAAAGTCCCGCCCCGAGGCTTTGAGCCCGGCATCCAGCCGATCCGCCACCAGGGCCACGCTCAGCACACAGGCCACGCTCAACGCCAGCGCCAGCACGAACCAGCGCAGTTCGCCGTTGAATCCTTCGCGCCGCAACAGGCGCAATCCCAGTCGCCACTGACTCATCACAACTCCCTGACTCTTGCTGCAGAGGCGTCTTCGGATGCTGACGCAGCCGCCTCCAGTCGCCCCGCCGCCATCACCAGCTGCCGCTGGCAACGCCGGGCCAGGTCGTGATCATGGGTCACCACCACGAGCGTAGTGCCGTGCTCGCGGTTGAGCTCGAACAGCAGTTCGATCACCCGCTCCCCGGTCTTGCTGTCGAGGTTGCCGGTGGGCTCATCGGCCAGCAGCAAGCTGGGCTTCGTCATGAAGGCGCGGGCGATGGCCACCCGCTGCTGCTCGCCGCCGGAGAGACGCGGTGACAGATGGTGCAGCCGTTCACTGAGGCCGACCGCCGCCAGCAACTCGCGGGCCCGCGGCTCGCAGCGGGTCTCGCCGCGCAGCTCGGCGGGCAGCATGACGTTCTCCAGCGCGCTCAGGGTGGGCAGCAGCAGGAAAGACTGGAAGATGAACCCCACCTGCTCGGCCCGCAGCCGGGCACGCCCCTCCTCGTCCAGCTGCAGCAGCGACTGGCCGAGGATCTCGATATCCCCCTGGCTCGGCAGATCGAGCCCGGCCAGCAGCCCCAGCAGGGTGGACTTGCCGGAGCCGGAGGCACCGACCAGCGCCACCGTTTCGCCGCTATTGACTTGCAGGTCGATCCCTTCAAGGATGGTGAGGCTTTCCTGGCCCAGGCGCACTGTCTTGCCCAGGCCCTTGACGTTGATAATGGGAGTTGAATTCATGACGCGTTTCCTGTTTGCCTTGTGCTGCCTGGTGTCATCGGTGCAGGCCCAGACCCTGCTGGTGCTGGGCGACAGCCTGAGTGCGGGTTATCAGATGCCGGCGGAGCAGAGCTGGCCTGCCCTGCTCAATCAGAAATGGCAGCAGCAGGGGGGTAAACATCAGCTTATCAATGCCAGCATCAGTGGTGAAACTACGCAAGGGGCGCTGGCCAGATTACCCGCCCTGCTCAAGGAACATCAACCGGACTGGGTGCTGATCGAACTGGGTGGCAACGATGGGTTACGCGGGTTCGCCCCCGCCATCACCCGGGACAACCTGGCCAAAATGGTGGCCCTGACCAAGGCGCAACAGGTAAAAACCGTATTGACCCAGATCCAGCTGCCCCGCAACTACGGCGCCCGCTACCTGCGCCAGTTCGAGCAGATCTTCCCGGAACTGGCCAGCGCCAATCAGCTGCCGCTGATGCCCTTCTTCATGGATGATATTGCGCTGCGCCCTGAACTCATGATGAACGATGGCATCCACCCCACCGCCGCCGCCCAGCCGCAGATCCGCGATCGGGTGGCCAGCTTCATCGAGCCGCTACTGACCCAATGAGCCCACCATAGCTCCCCATCCGCCATCCGGGGCGTACGACCCAATAAAAAATCCCGCCTTGGCGGGATTTTTTATTGCTCCTGAATCAGCGCTCCAGGATCTGGCGCAGCCGCTCCTGAGCCACGCCAACCAGCAAGTCTGGCTGGAACTTGGAGATGAAGCGATCGCAGCCCACCTTCTTGACCATGGCCTCGTTGAAGTTGCCGCTCAAAGAGGTGTTGAGGGTGATGAAGAGATCGGACATGCGAGCATCGCTGCGAATTTCGTGGGTCAGCCGGTAGCCGTCCATCTCCGGCATCTCGGCATCGGTGATCATCAGCAGGATCTCGTCGGTCACCTTCTTGCCCGCATCGCACCACCCCTTGAGCAGATTGAGCGCCTGCAGCCCATCCTGGCATTCGATCACCTCCAGCCCCAGCTGGCCCAGGGTCTCGCGCACCAGGTTGCGGGCCGTACTGGAGTCGTCGACGATGAGCACCTTGCGGCCGTGCATTTCCGGCAGGATATCCCGATCCAGCACCTCTTCCGAGATGCGGATGTCGTAGGTGATGATCTCGGCCAGCACCTTCTCCACGTCGATGATCTCAACGATCTGATCGACACCGTCCTCCGGGATGCGGGTGATGGCGGTCAGGTAGTTCGCCCGCCCGGCCGAACGCGGTGGCGGCAGTATGTCCTTCCAGGTCATGTTGACGATGTTGGCCACCTGGCCGACCAGAAAGCCCTGAATGGTGCGGTTGTACTCGGTGATGATGAGGTTGGACTCGGCATCGATGGGCATGGGGCGCATGCCGATGGCGCTGCGCAGGTTGATCACCGGAATGGAGGTGCCACGGATGTTGGCCACCCCGCTGATGTTGTGGTGTGCACCGGGCATCTTGTTGAGGTGAGGCAGCTTGACCACTTCCCGTACTTTGAACACGTTGATCGCAAACAGCTGCTGGGATCCCAAACGGAACATCAACAGCTCCAGGCGGTTCTCCCCTACCAACTGGGTACGCTGATCCACCGAATCCAATATGCTCGCCATATAAAGCCCTTACGTCCGTTGCCCGAGTCTCGCCATAGTATAGAAGGGTCAGAATCCCAACACGACCCGTATTCTTATCCTATGTCGGCCAGATGATGGCTGAACTTGATTAAAAAAAGCGAGACCCCGCTCGCGCCCATGCTCTCTTCAAGCCTGTCAGTAGTCATTCACCTAAATTCCCGCTCCTGGCGCACATTCACCCCCTTTGGGGGTAAGCATCGAGCCAGCCCGGTAGCGCCATCCATAAAAAAAGCGGCAGATTGCTCTGCCGCTTTTTGCCTGGGGTCGACCGGATTACTTGTCGATATCCAGCATGTTGTTGTTGAGCATGTAATCGATCACCTGGGACGAGGTGGCCGCTGCACTGCCGGTGAGGCTGTCGAACGTGTGGTTCATCAGCACTATCTCCTGGGTCACGGGGGCGGCGCTGCTCTCCTTGACCTGCAGATGCACCCCTTCACTGTCCTGGAAGACAGAGAGCAGGCTCTTCAGATCGTTCTGGTTGCGAGAACCGTCGTGATCCAGCAGGTCGCTCAGATCCAGCTTGTCACCCTCCGCCTTGGAGAAGTCGACCACGTAGTCCTTGGCCACGCTGCCCGCAGCAGTATCGCCCTGCAGCCAGGTGAAGGTATCGGCGCCGCCATCCCCCTTGAGGATGTCATTGCCAAGCCCGCCGACCAGGATGTCGTTGCCCAGACCACCGCTCAGGGTATCGTCGCCGATGCCGCCAAACAGGGTATCGTTGCCGCTGCCACCGTACAGGGTATCGTTGCCGCTCTCGCCGTACAGGGTGTCGTTGCCGGCACCACCGAACAGGATGTCGTTGCCGGCCCCGCCGAACAGGAAGTCATCGCCACCCTGACCGAACAGGATGTCGTTGCCATCCCCGCCGATCAGCACGTCTGCCTTGTCGTTGCTGGAGGACTGATCGAACTCGCTGGCATGATCCGTGATGTAGTCATGGACCTGGGCATCGGTCACCGAGCCTGCGCTCAGCTTGCCGGCCACATACTGCTTGATGGCCGCGTAGCCTTCACCATTGATGCCGGCAAAGTGGATGGCATCACCGAACAGGATGTCGTCACCGGCACCGCCGTCGATCCGGTCGCTGCCCGGCAGGTTGTTCACCGAAGTGCCCAGGATGGCGTTGGCCAGGTCGCTGGCGTTGACACCGGTCATGATGACACCGTCAGAGTCGTATGACTTGAGATCGTTGTAGGAGATGTTGGCTCCCAGTCCGATCGCTTCTACCGTAACCCCCATCCCAGTAAGCAGCCCAAAACCTGCTACCGAGTTATTGATGGTTGAGCTGGAGGTAGTGCTGCCATCGCCATCCAGTGTTGAGTAGGTATATCCCCCCCTGCCATCAGGACGCATAAAACCGATCGGGTTGTTGTATCTACCATCGGCATACACTCGGCCCGCGCTGTCGATGATGGTGTAACCATTGGAGCTATACACCCGGCCCGGAATATAGGTGCCACCAAGCAGACTGTTGAGATAGACGTCATAGCTGCTGCCTGAGAAATTCAATACTCTCGGGTTGGAGCCTTCGCTACCGAGGTAATAAGTCGGCTGACCATCGGTAATGAAGTAGGTCAGATTCTTGGCATTACTGTTACTTTGAGCCGTAGAACTACTGAACCAGTTGGCAACCGTCTTGAACACATCTTCATAATTGGTCCCCCCCCCGCTACTCATCGAGTCGATGACAGACTGCAGCTGACTCAAGGCATTGCTGTCCTTCAGGTTCACACTAATACTGGCGTTCGACAGGGCATCAAAGTCAACCAGCATGATGTTGACTGTACCAGCCCCCTCGCTGCCTGCGCTCGCCTTGAGGCTGGCGAAAATCTGCGCCAGCTGGCTCTTGATGGTGTTCATGGCGCTGGTGCCGATACTGCCCGAGCTGTCGACCATGAAGGCGATGTTGTAGTTCTGACCCGGCAGCACCACGCTGCCATCCAGATCCCCGACCACGATATTGTGTTCGCTGCCGTAGGTACGGTTCTGATCGCCCGGCTCCCCTTCGGTAGAGAGGAAGTAGCTCATGCGGATCGAATCCTGATCCGATGCGCTGCTGGTCTGATCGGTCGCCACTTCCTTGGCGATGGCTTCGACCTTGAGGTCGAACTGGCCGGCACTGCTGCCCGGCACCCGCAGGGTCAGACCGGTCAGTTTGACGTCCAGCGCGCTCTGGTTCCACAGACCGGTCAGCGTCAGCTTGCCATCGGCCCCCACAGTGCCAAGCACGGTGGAGCCCTGATACAGCGTCGACCCCGTCGGCATGCCGGTCAGCACCAGGCTGTCGAACTGCTCGCTGCCATCCCGGTCGGTCAGGGAGGCGCTGATCTCGAGCGGATAATCCACCACGCTGGGCGGTACCGCCGTCAGGGTGCCGTCGGTCTGGTTGAACTGGTAGATGCCGTCATCAAACTGCACCAGCTCGATGTCGTAGAGCGACTTGCTGATGGTGACGCCGTTCTCCTTGACCAGGAAGTTGAAACCGCCGTCACTTCTGCGCTCGATGACATAGTTGGCGCGCGACCCCATCAGCACGGCCAGGTCGGTCCCGGCGCCGCCATACAGGGTGTCGCCACCCAGCCCGGCCACCAGAATGTCGTTGCCGGTACCGCCGTCGAGGGTGTCACCTGAGGTGGAGTTGCCACCGACCAGCACATCATTGCCCGCACCGCCGACAAAGTAATCGCCGCCGCCCTTGACGCTGACGATGTAGTCGTTGCCGCTGGTACCCACCACGCTGTCTTGAGTGGTGGTGCTGTCGGTAAAGCTGCTGGTGATGCCAAAGCTGCCCTTGTTGAAGTTGCCGCTCTGGAACGCCCCGGTGGAGATGCCGGACGACGGGTACTGGCTATAGAGCGGTACACCGTTGCCGGTCAGGCTGATGTCGACCACCGGCTTGTCCGCCACCGCCGCGATATCGATCACCAGCTTGCCGCTGTTGCTCAGGTTGGCGCCGTCGCTGATCTGGTAACCAAAGCTGGCGTAGTCGCCCTGCAGGTTGCCGGTCACGACGCCATTGCCGTTGCTGGCATTGGTGCTCGACTCGTTGAGGCCCGGCACGAAGCGCAGGTGGCCGCTGTCGATATCGGCGTAGGAGACAAGATCCCCCACCTTCACCGCAATCCACTGGCCGGCTGCGTTCAGGTACTCCAGCTTGCCGTTCAGCGGCAGGGTATTGATCTGCACGCTCAGGTCGGAGGCCGCCTGATCATCGCTGGCACCAAACTGGGCCCACTTCAGCACCAGCGGCGTATCTTCCTTGCCAGCACTGTAGCCACCCGTGGTCACCGGCGCACGATCGTTGTCGATGATGGTACCGGTGCCGTTCTGGCCGCCAACGGTCACGGTCAGGGTTTCATTCGCCTCGACCAGACGATCGTCCACCGTCGGGATGGTCACGGTAAAGCCCGACACCCCGGCCGGCACGGTGATCTTGCCGGTAGTGCTGTTGTAGGTCACCCCGTTGCTGAACTGGGCGGTGCCCCAATCAAGGCTGGAGGCCGGATTGGCGCCGCTGCCCTTGATGTTGAAGTCATACTGGGTCGCTTCCTGGGTCGCATCCGACAGCGTTACCGTGTGCAGCAGGTTGCCACCCTCGGTCGCGCTCTCGCTGGAGACCGACTGCACAATGGGCGTAAACAGCGGTTTGGTTGCGAAAGAGCCCAGGCTGTAGTCGCCGTCGCCATCCACCACCTTGATCTGGAAGTCGATGTCGCCATCGCCCAGCGGCTTGGACATGTTCTGATACTGGAAGAACTCCCACTTGCCGGTGGCCGGGGTAAATTCCAGACGGAACACCAGGGTGCCATCGCTGGCCGTGCCGATCAGGGTATTGGCCGATTCCATCGAGGTGGTGATCAGTTTGCCGGTCGCCGTGGTCAGCCCGGTCTCGGTAGAACCGACCAGCTGCATGTAGCCCTTGCCGTCGGCGCCCCACTGCGGGGTAACCGTGCCGGAACCGTAGGCGATGGCCGGTGCCGTGGTCGCCCCGAGGAACTCGATGCTCTTCACGGTGAAGTCGCTGTTGTCGGCGTAGAGGCCGTTACCATTGTTGGTGGCCTTGATGACCATGGTATCGAAGCCACCCTGCTGCACCTGGAAGTTGCCGGCATAGTCGCCACCCGCCGCGTTGGAACTGAAGGTCTGGGTACCGATCAGCACGCCGCCGCGGTAGAACTCGACCACCCCGCTCTCCAGCTCGCCACCGAACATCTGGCTGAACTTGATGTTGGCGCCATAAGCCACCTTGCCCGCATCCAGCTTGATGATCAGCTGCTCGGATGCCGAAGTGCCGTCTGCGAAGTGGCGGAAGTCCACCTCGTTGGCGAGGTTGTGGTTCGGTGAACCAACGCTGGAAACCCCCAGGCCGGCGCTGGAACCGTTGACATTGGCCGTCGTCAGGGCCGAGTTGGTCGACGAGGTAAAGCCCAGCGCCGTGATGCTGAAGCCGCTCACATTCAGGGTCGTCTGGTTGCTGCCACTGTATTTGGTCAGATCAAACAGGCCGGTCAGAGTATCCGGGATGTTGGTCTTGATGACAGAGACGGCCGCCATGTCGCCAGCCACCGGTGAGTCGTCCTCGACCGAAATGGGCAGGCTGCCGGTGGTGGTGGTCTTGCCATCCGATACGGTCACACCGATCTGGAAGTTGAGTACGTCTTCACTGCCCTTGACCGGATGATCCAGCGGGGCCTTGAGCGTCACGTCATAGCTCCAGTCGCCCTTGCCGTTGCTGGCAGGTGCGGTCAGCTTCACATCCATGACAGCCTTGTAATCAGCGCCGCCCGGAGTGCCGGTATAACCGGTCAACACCTTGGTAGCGGCATTCCAGCTCCACTGCACCGCGGCACCGCCAGCCGTCAGGCCGGCCGGCCCGTTCAGGCTGATGGTGAGGGTATCCTGGCTGTCGACATCGCCGACCGTGATCTTGCCGCTGGCGGCCACGCTGTCGGTGGTATCGCTGCTGCCTGCCGTGTCGGCAATGCCGCCGGCCAGCCCCTCTTCGGAGACCACGGCCCCCTTGTCGATACTCAGGGTCGGTGCATCGTTGGTGCCGGTGATAGTGACCGAGACGGTATGGCTGGTGCCATCCACACTCTTGACAGTGAAGGTTTCAATGCGGGTCTCACCTTGACTCAGGTACTGCACCTTGCTGTTGTCAACGTTGTAGCTCCAGGTACCGCCTTCGGTGATGGTCAGGCTGCCCAGCGCGCCCGCACTCGGAGTGCCGTTGCCCGCCACAAACTTGGCTTCATCCGCCCCGTCCACGTCGGTCACGGTCAGGGTACCGGTCTCGGTCAGAGTCGGGGTGGTCTCATCTTCGGTCACGCCACCGGTGTCGGTACCGGTGATCACCGCGGCATCGTTGACGCCGGTGATGGTGATGGTGACGGTGTGGGTAGTGCCATCAACAGACTCGACCACAAAGGTCTCGACCTTGGTCTCGCCCTCGCCCAGGTACTGCACCTTGCTGTTGTCGACGTTGTAGGTCCAGGTGCCGCCTTCGGTGATGGAGAGGCTGCCCAGTGCACCAGTGCTGGCCACGCCATTGCCGGCCACAAACTTGGCTTCGTCCGCCCCATCCACGTCGGTCACGGTCAGGGTACCGGTCTCGGTCAGGGTCGGGTTGCTTTCATCTTCCACCACGTTGCCGGAGTCGGTACCGGTGATCACCGCGGCATCGTTGACACCGGTGATGGTGATGGTGACGGTATGGGTGGTGCCATCCACGGACTCGACCACAAAGGTCTCGACCTTGGTCTCGCCTTCACCCAGGTACTGCACCTTGCTGTTGTCGACGTTGTAGGTCCAGGCACCGCCTTCGGTGATGGAGAGGCTACCCAGTGCACCGGCACTCGGGGTGCCATTGCCCGCCACAAACTTGGCTTCATCCGCCCCGTCCACGTCGGTCACGGTCAGGGTACCGGTCTCGGTCAGAGTCGGGGTGGTCTCATCTTCGGTCACGCCACCGGTGTCGGTACCGGTGATCACCGCGGCATCGTTGACGCCGGTGATGGTGATGGTGACGGTGTGGGTAGTGCCATCCACGGACTCGACCACAAAGGTCTCGACCTTGGTCTCGCCCTCGCCCAGGTACTGCACCTTGCTGTTGTCAACGTTGTAGCTCCAGGTACCGCCTTCGGTGATGGTCAGGCTGCCCAGCGCGCCCGCACTCGGAGTGCCGTTGCCCGCCACAAACTTGGCTTCATCCGCCCCGTCCACGTCGGTCACGCTCAGGGTACCGGTCTCGGTCAGAGTCGGGGTGGTCTCATCTTCGGTCACGCCACCGGTGTCGGTACCGGTGATCACCGCGGCATCGTTGACGCCGGTGATGGTGATGGTGACGGTGTGGGTAGTGCCATCCACGGACTCGACCACAAAGGTCTCGACCTTGGTCTCGCCCTCGCCCAGGTACTGCACCTTGCTGTTGTCGACGTTGTAGGTCCAGGTGCCGCCTTCGGTGATGGAGAGGCTGCCCAGTGCACCAGTGCTGGCCACGCCATTGCCGGCCACAAACTTGGCTTCGTCCGCCCCATCCACGTCGGTCACGGTCAGGGTACCGGTCTCGGTCAGGGTCGGGTTGCTTTCATCTTCCACCACGTTGCCGGAGTCGGTACCGGTGATCACCGCGGCATCGTTGACACCGGTGATGGTGATGGTGACGGTATGGGTGGTGCCATCCACGGACTCGACCACAAAGGTCTCGACCTTGGTCTCGCCTTCACCCAGGTACTGCACCTTGCTGTTGTCGACGTTGTAGGTCCAGGCACCGCCTTCGGTGATGGAGAGGCTACCCAGTGCACCGGCACTCGGGGTGCCATTGCCGGCCACAAACTTGGCTTCATCCGCCCCGTCCACGTCGGTCACGGTCAGGGTACCGGTCTCGGTCAGAGTCGGGGTGGTCTCATCTTCGGTCACGCCACCGGTGTCGGTACCGGTGATCACCGCGGCATCGTTGACGCCGGTGATGGTGATGGTGACGGTGTGGGTAGTGCCATCCACGGACTCGACCACAAAGGTCTCGACCTTGGTCTCGCCCTCGCCCAGGTACTGCACCTTGCTGTTGTCGACGTTGTAGGTCCAGGTGCCGCCTTCGGTGATGGAGAGGCTGCCCAGTGCACCGGCGCTCGGGGTGCCGTTACCGGTCACAAACTTGGCTTCATCCGCCCCGTCCACGTCGGTCACGCTCAGGGTGCCGGTCTCGGTCAGAGTGGGGTTGGTTTCGTCTTCGGTCACACCACCGGTATCGGTACCGGTGATCACCGCGGCATCGTTGACGCCGGTGATGGTGATGGTGACGGTGTGCTCGGTGCCATCCACGGACTTGACCACAAAGGTCTCGACCTTGGTCTCGCCCTCGCCCAGGTACTGCACCTTGCTGTTGTCGACGTTGTAGGTCCAGGTACCGCCTTCGGTGATGGAGAGGCTGCCCAGTGCACCGGCGCTCGGGGTGCCGTTACCGGCCACAAACTTGGCTTCATCCGCCCCGTCCACGTCGGTCACGGTCAGGGTACCGGTCTCGGTCAGAGTCGGGGTGGTCTCATCTTCGGTCACGCCACCGGTGTCGGTACCGGTGATCACCGCGGCATCGTTGACGCCGGTGATGGTGATGGTGACGGTGTGGGTAGTGCCATCCACGGACTCGACCACAAAGGTCTCGACCTTGGTCTCGCCCTCGCCCAGGTACTGCACCTTGCTGTTGTCGACGTTGTAGGTCCAGGTGCCGCCTTCGGTGATGGAGAGGCTGCCCAGTGCACCGGCGCTCGGGGTGCCGTTACCGGTCACAAACTTGGCTTCATCCGCGCCGTCCACGTCGGTCACGGTCAGGGTACCGGTCTCGGTCAGAGTCGGGGTGGTCTCATCTTCGGTCACGCCACCGGTGTCGGTACCGGTGATCACCGCGGCATCGTTGACGCCGGTGATGGTGATGGTGACGGTATGGGTAGTGCCATCCACGGACTCGACCACAAAGGTCTCGACCTTGGTCTCGCCCTCGCCCAGGTACTGCACCTTGCTGTTGTCGACGTTGTAGGTCCAGGTGCCGCCTTCGGTGATGGAGAGGCTGCCCAGTGCACCGGCGCTCGGGGTGCCGTTACCGGCCACAAACTTGGCTTCATCCGCGCCGTCCACGTCGGTCACGGTCAGGGTACCGGTCTCGGTCAGAGTCGGGGTGGTCTCATCTTCGGTCACGCCACCGGTGTCGGTACCGGTGATCACCGCGGCATCGTTGACGCCGGTGATGGTGATGGTGACGGTGTGGGTAGTGCCATCAACAGACTCGACCACAAAGGTCTCGACCTTGGTCTCGCCCTCGCCCAGGTACTGCACCTTGCTGTTGTCGACGTTGTAGGTCCAGGTGCCGCCTTCGGTGATGGAGAGGCTGCCCAGTGCACCGGCGCTCGGGGTGCCGTTACCGGTCACAAACTTGGCTTCATCCGCGCCGTCCACGTCGGTCACGGTCAGGGTACCGGTCTCGGTCAGAGTCGGGGTGGTCTCATCTTCGGTCACGCCACCGGTGTCGGTACCGGTGATCACCGCGGCATCGTTGACGCCGGTGATGGTGATGGTGACGGTATGGGTAGTGCCATCCACGGACTTGACCACAAAGGTCTCGACCTTGGTCTCGCCTTCGCCCAGGTACTGCACTTTGCTGTTGTCGACGTTATAGGTCCAGGCGCCGCCTTCGGTGATGGTCAGGCTGCCCAGCGCGCCCGCACTCGGGGTGCCATTGCCGGCCAGGAACTTGGCTTCATCCGCCCCGTCCACGTCGGACACGGTCAGGGTGCCGGTCTCGGTCAGAGTCGGGTTGCTTTCGTCTTCCACCACGTTGCCGCTGTCGACACCACCAATGACGGCGCTGTCGTTGACGCCAGTAATGGTGATGGTGACGGTGTGGGTAGTGCCATCGACAGACTCGACCACAAAGGTCTCGACCTTGGTCTCGCCCTCGCCCAGGTACTGCACCTTGCTGTTGTCGACGTTGTAGGTCCAGGTGCCGCCTTCGGTGATGGAGAGGCTGCCCAGTGCACCGGCGCTCGGGGTGCCGTTACCGGTCACAAACTTGGCTTCATCCGCGCCGTCCACGTCGGTCACGGTCAGGGTACCGGTCTCGGTCAGAGTCGGGGTGGTCTCATCTTCGGTCACGCCACCGGTGTCGGTACCGGTGATCACCGCGGCATCGTTGACGCCGGTGATGGTGATGGTGACGGTGTGGGTAGTGCCATCGACAGACTCGACCACAAAGGTCTCGACCTTGGTCTCGCCTTCGCCCAGGTACTGCACTTTGCTGTTGTCGACGTTGTAAGTCCAGTTGCCATCGGCATCGATGGTCAGGCTGCCCAGTGCGCCAGTGCTGGCCACGCCGTTGCCGGCCACAAACTTGGCTTCATCCGCCCCGTCCACGTCGGTCACGCTCAGGGTACCGGTCTCGGTCAGAGTCGGGGTGGTCTCATCTTCGGTCACGCCACCGGTGTCGGTACCGGTGATCACCGCGGCATCGTTGACGCCGGTGATGGTGATGGTGACGGTGTGGGTAGTGCCATCCACGGACTTGACCACAAAGGTCTCGACCTTGGTCTCGCCTTCGCCCAGGTACTGCACTTTGCTGTTGTCGACGTTGTAAGTCCAGTTGCCATCGGCATCGATGGTCAGGCTGCCCAGTGCGCCAGTGCTGGCCACGCCGTTGCCGGCCACAAACTTGGCTTCATCCGCCCCGTCCACGTCGGTCACGCTCAGGGTACCGGTCTCGGTCAGAGTCGGGGTGGTCTCATCTTCGGTCACGCCACCGGTGTCGGTACCGGTGATCACCGCGGCATCGTTGACGCCGGTGATGGTGATGGTGACGGTGTGGGTAGTGCCATCCACGGACTCGACCACAAAGGTCTCGACCTTGGTCTCGCCCTCGCCCAGGTACTGCACCTTGCTGTTGTCGACGTTGTAGGTCCAGGTGCCGCCTTCGGTGATGGAGAGGCTGCCCAGTGCACCGGCGCTCGGGGTGCCGTTACCGGCCACAAACTTGGCTTCATCCGCGCCGTCCACGTCGGTCACGGTCAGGGTACCGGTCTCGGTCAGAGTCGGGGTGGTCTCATCTTCGGTCACGCCACCGGTGTCGGTACCGGTGATCACCGCGGC